>NZ_OZ257242.1:4800000-8083166 GCF_965279465.1 Reyranella sp. | reverse complement strand
GTTCCCCGACCGTCTCTCGACCAATCCCAAGAGCCCGTTCTACGACGAGGCGCTCCTGCAGAAAGGCGTCGGCATAAAGTTCGACGGCCAGGAGAAGACCAACGTCGAGGAATACTGCATCAGCGAGGGCTGGATTCGCGTCGCCGTCGGCAAGACGGTCGACCGCAAGGGCAATCCGTTGACCATCAAGCTCAAGGGCAAGGTCGAGCCATATCAGCAAAAGGCATAGCGATCATGCACGCCCATACGCTTTCGTCCTGGCGCCACGAACATGTCTTCCTCGGCGAGGCGCACGACCGCAACGAACGGCGCACCTGGTGGGTGGTCGGCCTGACGGCCGGCATGATGGTGGCGGAGATCGCCGGCGGCGCCCTCTACGGTTCGATGGCATTGCTGGCAGACGGCTGGCACATGTCGACCCACGCTGGTGCGCTCGGCATCGCGGCCTTCGCCTATCGTTACGCCCGCCGTCATGCGCGCGACCCTCGCTTCGCCTTCGGCACCGGCAAGCTTGCCGACCTCGCGGGCTTCGCCAGCGCGATCGTACTTGCCATGGTGTGCGTAGGGATTGCCTACGAATCGGTGCTTCGGCTCTTCCAGCCGGCCGTGATCCATTACGGCGAGGCGGTGGCAATCGCCATTGCCGGTCTTGCCGTGAACCTCGTGAGTGCGGCGCTTCTCGGCCACGAGGATCATCACGACCATGGACATGCTCACGAGCACGCCCATGATCACGACGATCACGGCCACCATCATCATCACGATCACAATCTCCGGGCTGCCTATTGGCATGTGCTGGCCGACGCGCTTACCTCGTTGCTGGCGATCGCGGCGTTGCTGGCCGCGTGGGCCTACGGCTGGACCTGGCTCGATCCGGCGGTCGGTGTGCTGGGCGCGCTGGTGATCGCGCACTGGTCGTGGCGTCTGATCCGCGAGTCAGGCGCCGTGCTGCTCGATGCCGCGCCCGATCGGGCGTTGGAGCGGGCGATTCGCGAGCGGCTCGAGGTCGGCCACGATCGGATCGCCGACCTGCATGTCTGGCGCCTGGGACCAGGGCATCAGGGCGCGATCGTCTCGCTGGTGTCGGACGCGCCCGAGCCGGTGGAGCACTACAAGGCGCGGCTCGACACATTGCCGCAGCTCAGCCACCTTACGATCGAGATCCATCGCTGCCCCGACCCGCACTGACGTTCTTGGCCCGCTCATGATCTTTGCCGGGAGCGCCGCTCTCCAGAGCCGCTCATGGAATGAGGCAATCCGAAGGCACTGACAGCCGGGCGAGCTCGGCGTTGGTGGTGAGCGAGCGCATGCCGTTGCAGATCGGATCGCCGATGGCCATCAGCTCCGGACGATCGGGCATAGTCTTCTCTCGCGCGGTTGCGCCATACTCCCGGCGCGCTGCCACGCGCGACTGCACAAGATGATCTGCAAGAGGGGAGGACCTGAGGTGCCATGGCGCTCACGCGACGTACGACCCTGGTATTGGCATCGACTGTTCTCGCCGGTTCCCAGGCCAGGGCGCAGCCGGTGAAAGTCCGGCTCGGCACCGCGACGCCGGGCGGCGGCTTTCCCGTCTATGGCGACGCCTTCATCGCCGCGGTCAAGACGCAGGATCCCGGGCTCGAGATCGAGGCGGTCAACACCAAGGGCAGCACCGAGAACGTGCCGATGCTCGAGGCTGGCAGCCTCGATATCGCCCTCGTCCAGGGTGAGGTCGCCTACGAAGTCCTCTCCGGGATCGGCCGGCCACCCGCGAGCCTCAAGGTGCTGACGGCGATGTATCCGACCGCCGGACTGTTCGTGGTCCGCGCCGACAGTCCCTACCGCTCGATCGCCGATCTCCGGGGCAAGCCGGTCGCCTGGGGCGCCGGCGGCTCGGGCCTGGTGATCCTGGGCCGGTACGTGATGGACGGGCTCGGCCTCGATGCCGCCAAGGACTTTCAGCCGATCTATCTCGAGCGCGCGGGCGATGGGCCGGCGATGGTGCTCGACGGCCGCGTCGCCGCCTTGTGGGGTGGCGGGGCGGGCTGGCCGGGCTTCCGGGCGGTGATGTCGAGCCAGCAAGGCGGCCGGTTCATTGCACCCAGCGCCGACGAGATCGGGCGCATTCTCGCCAAGCACACCTTCCTGAAGCCGATCAGCCAGCCGGCCGGCAGCTTTCCGGGGCAGGCGGAGGCGATTCCCTCCGTCGGCTCGTGGAGCTTCGTGATGGCGCGACCTGAACTCGATGCTGCCGTCGTGACGCGGCTTGCCAAGGCTTTGCACCAGGCCGAAGGAAAACCATCGCAGCAATTGGGCGAAACCACGGCAAAAAACACGCTGTCGGCCATCACGAGCCCATCGGTGCTGCATCCCGGCGTGCTCGCCTATTACCGGCAGGCGGGCCTCAGCCCGTAACCTTGGCCGCTCCGAAACGTTCTATCGGTCGAAGAACGCAGAGGAGAGAAGACATGGACGATAAGAAGACCAAGGACGGCATCGAAGGTGAAGGCAGCTACAGCGGCACGCGCGACTACAACGAGCGCACCGCGGACTTCATCAAGAAGGGCAAGGTCGACAAGGCCGCTCAGGATGCCAGGCAGGCGATGGACTCCGGCGAAGCGGCGGAGCTGAAGGCCGCAGAGGCAAAGGGCAAGGCCGGTGATCCGCGCAACATGGGCAGCAAGTCAAGCTAGTGCTCGACACCAACGACGAAAAACGCCTCCGGATTGCCGGAGGCGTTTTTTGGTATCAGCAGGTCGAAGCGGCGGGCGCGGTCATCAGCATCGCCTTGGTAAGCTGGCAAGCGACCTCGGGGCACATGCGGATGCCGACGATTTGTCCGCTGTCGCCGACCAGGGCGCCCTCGATATAGGAGTCGGTCGGGCTGAGCTGGAATTCCGCGAAGGCCACATTGAGGGTGCCGCAGGCCGGTGACTCCGCGTCGCCCATGGCGCTCCGGCGACGGCGCATCTCGCCGGCCACCCGGTTGAGGTTGGCGATGAAGGCGTTGAATTCGGCGAAATCGGCCACGCATTTGATGGTGCGCTGACCCTCGTCGACGAAGATCATCATGCAACTCTGCCCGTCGGCGCTCACGCCCATATGGAACCTGTCGAGTGTGCCGGTCGGGGCTTCGCCAGTCTGGTTTTCCATGTCGGCCTCCGTCGTGAATGACAACGGGACGTGCTGGACAATGTTCCGTGCCGCACCGCGGGAGGACCTGGTTGGAAGACATGATTACCTACGGTGGTGGCGAAAGTTCAGGTCGGGGCCCGTATCCGGCACGCCCGGATCCAGGCCGTCGGTAGAGCTGCAGATCGTTGGCAGGCAGCTGCCGACGGCACCGTGCTGCGGGCCGCAGTCGCGTTCGAGCGGGCGAGCCCGAGGGCGGGTCGCGTGCCGCCAGTGTCCGTCAAACGATCGAATCGATGAACTTGGCCAGCGCCACGTCCTTCTCGCTGACGCCGCCAGCGTCGTGCGTGGAGAGAACGATCTCGACCTTGTTGTAGACGTTCGACCATTCGGGATGGTGGTCTGCCTTGTCGGCTGCCAGCGCCACGCGGGTCATGAACCCCCAGGCCTGGTTGAAGTCGGCGAACTTGAAGCTCTTGCCGATGGCGTCACGGCCGGCCACCTCGGTCCATCCTTGGAGCGTCGCGAGCGCGGCGCTGCGCGCCTTTTCGGTCAGCTTGGCGGTCATGCGATTCTCCTTCGATGTGGCACCAAGCTTGCCTGATTGCGCTGCAGGAGCCTAGGCTCGCGCCAGTCATCAGGAGGCCGTTTGTGAAATTTGCTCGCCGCACCGCCCTTATTGCCGCCGCATCACTGGCGCTGGCGACGCCCGCTTATGCCCAAAAGGCCGCCGACACACTGCGCATCCTGTTCACCGACGCCGTGCCCAACCTCGACATGTACTTCAACAGCCAGCGCACCGGGCTGATCCTCGCGCACCAGGCCTGGGACATGCTCGTCCATCGCGATCCGGCGACCTTCGAGATCAAGCCCGCTCTCGCCACCGACTGGAAGTTCGTCGGCGACAACGCACTCGACCTCACCATCCGCCAGGGGGTGAAGTTCCACGACGGCAGCTCGCTCAGCCCCGACGACGTGGTCTACACCATCAACATGGCGGCCAATCCCGACAGCAAAGTCGCGACGCCCTCGAACTATGCCTGGATCGACAAGGCCGAGAAGACGGGCGACTGGACGGTGCGTATCAAAATGAAGAAGCCGACGCCGGCGGCCCTGGAATATCTCGCCATGGTGACGCCGATCCATCCCAAGGCGTACCGTGAGAAGGTCGGGCCGGAGGGCTTCGCCGCCAAACCGGTCGGTGCCGGCCCCTACAAGATTGTGAAGAACGACCAGGGCAAGGAAGTTGTGTTCGAGCGCTTCGACGACTACTGGGCGGGTTCGCCCAAGGGCAAGCCCGCGATCAAGACCCTGCAGGTGCGCTTCGTGCCCGACATCACCACGGCGATGACGGAACTCCTGGCACAACGCACCGACTGGATTTGGAACTTCAACCCCGACCAGATGGCGAACTTCAACAAGATGCCATTTCTGCAGGCCGTCCAGCAGGAATCGATGCGCATCGGCTATCTGTCGATCGACGCGGCCGGCCGTTCGGGCGCCGGCAACCCGCTGACCAACGTCAAGGTGCGGCAGGCGATCTGGCACGCCGTCAACCGGCAGGAGATGGCCGACAAGCTCGTGCAGGGCGGCAGCCGCGTGCCGATCGCGCCCTGCTTCCCAAGCCAGTTCGGCTGCGACGCCGACGCGGCGGTGAAATATTCGTACGACCCGGCCAAGGCAAAGGTGCTACTCGCCGAGGCGGGCTTCCCCAACGGCTTCGAGACCGAGCTTCTGTCCTACGTGCCGGTGACCCAATGGACGGCAGCCATCCAGAACTATCTCGCCGCAGTCGGCATCAAGGCCAAGATCAACCAGATGCAGGTCGCGCCGGCGATCCAGAAAGCGTGGCGTGGCGAGGCGCCGCTCTACCATGCCAGCTGGGGCAGCTACTCGATCAACGACGTCTCGGCGATTTTCCCGGTGATGTACGGCAAGGACGCCAACGACAACTACAGCCGCGATCCCGAGCTCGAGAAGCTGGTCGCCGACGGCGGCGTCGCCAACGACAAGGAGACTCGCATGAAGGCCTATTCGGCGGCCGTCAAGCTGATGACCGAGAAGGCGTACTGGATGCCGCTCTTCACCTACGTGAACGCCTACGCCTACAATAAGGCGCTCGACTTCAAGACCTATCCCGACGAATTACCGCGCTTCTATTGGGCGAAGTGGAAATAGAAGCAGAAGCCGAAGCCGAAGCCGAAAAGCTGGCTTCCCGCGCTTTGCGAATCGAATTTCTCCCCTTCTCGGAATCCGCGAAGGGGAGGAATCATGACGCCAGCGGTGCTTCCCAGGCGTTGTAGCCGTAGACCCAGTCGACGTCGGTCACGCCCTTGCCCCAGATGTTCTGGCGCGAGGTGAACTGCATCTTCGAGGTCCGCGCCTTGCGCGTTGCCTCGTAGCGGCGGAGCGCCGCCTCGACGCCGTCGCGGTCGACGCCGGCCAGGCAGCGCGACAGGATGGCGGCATCCTCGATCGCCATCGCCGCACCCTGCGCCATGTAGGGTGTCATCGGGTGGCAGGCGTCGCCCAGCAACGCGACCTTGCCGTCGACCCAGCGCTCGAGCGGATCGCGATCGACAAGCGGACGCTTGTGCACTTCGGGCGCGGCGTTGATCACCGCGCGCGCATCCGGATGGAAACCCTCGAACGCTTCGCGCAACACCTTGACGTCGCCGGTCGCCGACCAGGATTCGAGCTCGAATCCGGGCTCGGGCTGGCTGGTGACGAAGTAGATCTCGGAGCGATCCGGCTTCACCGGATAGATCACGACGTGGCGATCCTCGCCCCACCATTTGGTGCAATTGAGCACGTCGACGTCCTTCAACCGCTCGATCGGATAGACGGTGCGATAGGCGATGCGGCCGGTGAAGTTGGGCTCGTCGTCCCCGAACAGCGCCGCCTTGACGACCGAATGCACACCGTCCGCCGCGATCGCGGCATCGGCCGTCGCGACATGGCCGTTCGCGAAGGTGAGGCGCACGCCCGCGGCCGCCTGGTCAATGCCGATCAGACGATGGTCGAGCTTCACCAGCTCCGGCGGCACCGCGCTTGCCAGCGCCGCGTGGAGATCGCCGCGATGGGCGAGCAGGTACGGCGCGCCATAGGCCTGCTCGGCATCGGAACCGAACAGGATGTCGAACAGCACTTCGCCCGACTTCCAGTCGCGGTTGTTCCACGAGCGCGGGTAGAACGTGTCGGCGCGCAGCCGCTCCTCGAGCCCCAGGCCGCGCAGCACATGCATGGCATTGCAGCCGATCTGGATGCCGGCGCCGAGCCGGGTGAACTGGCGCGCCTGCTCGTAGACGGTGACGTCGTGGCCGGCCTTGCGCAGCGCAGCGGCAGAGGCGAGACCGCCCATGCCGGCGCCGACGATCGCGATGTCGAGTTTCTTTGTCATGCCAGCAGGCATTCTACACCACCGGCAGGTCGTGGCTTCAACGGCGGTGGGATCGTTGCGCAACGCGGCTCGGCGATCGGGCAGCGCGGATGGAAGCGGCAGCCGGGCGGAATGTTGGCGGGATCCGGCAGGGTATCGCCCAGCCCGACATCCGGCACACCCAGCCCTGGCTCGGGCGTCAGCACCGACGCGAGCAGAGCCCTGGTGTAGGGATGTTCGGGGTGGGCGAACAGCGTCTCGGTCGGCGCGCGCTCGACCAGGCGGCCGAGATACATCACCGCCACTTCGCTCGCGACGTGCTCCACGACCGCAAGATTGTGGCTGATGAAAAGATAGGTGAGGTTGAGGTCGCGGCGCAGCTCGGACAACAGGTTCAGGATCTGCGCCTGCACCGACACGTCGAGCGCCGAGGTCGGCTCGTCACACACAACAATTCGCGGGCGCAGCACCAGAGCGCGGGCGATCGCGACACGCTGGCGCTGGCCGCCCGACAGCTCGGCGGGCAGGCGGCCGCCCATCTCCTTCGTGAGGCCGACACGAGCCAGCATCTCTTCGACCGTCCTGGTGACCTCGGCGCGAGAGAACGTGCCTTGCGCGACCAGCGGCATGCCGACGATGTCGCGGATGCGCGCCAGCGGATTGAGCGACGCGAACGGGTCCTGGAAGACCGGCTGGATCAGGCGCGCCCGGGCCTTGCGGTCCATGTCGCCCAGCCGCTTGCCCTCGACGTCGATTACGCCCGAATCGGGCGGCAGCAGGCCGAGGATCAGCCGCGCCAGGGTGGATTTGCCGCAGCCCGACTCTCCCACGATCCCGAGCACGCCGCCGATCGGTACGGAGAAGGAGACGTCATCGACTGCCACGACGGTGCGCTTGCCGGCCTTGAAGGTTCGCCGCACGTTGCGGACATCGATCGCCGTCGTCATGCGGGCAGCCGGCAAAGGAAATCGTGGGTCGGCGTCGCGAGGTGGCGTGGGATCGGATGCTTGCAGGTCTCGTCGGCGAAGCCGCAGCGGTCGCGGAAGGCGCAGCCGCCGAAGCCCGGACCGACCCTCGGTACGGTGCCGGGAATCGAGCCGAGCGGCTGGTCGCGCCGGATCTTGCCCGGCACCGGCACGCAGCGCAGCAGGCCCTGCGTGTAAGGGTGCCTGGGATTGGCGAAGAGCTCGGCCGTCGGCGCGCTCTCGACCACCTCGCCTGCGTACATCACCGAGACCTTCGTGGCGACTCGGGCGACAATTCCGAGATCATGGGTGATCAGCAGCAGTCCGAGCCCGAGGTCGCGCTGCAGAGCCGCGAGCAGACGCAGAATCTGAGCCTGCACCGTCACGTCGAGCGCGGTGGTCGGCTCGTCGGCGATCAGGAGCTGGGGGTCGCACATCAGCGCCATGGCAATCATCACCCGCTGGCGCAGGCCACCTGAGAGCTGGTGCGGGAACTGGCCAAGCCGCAGGCCGGGCGCGGTGATGCCGACGCGGGCGAGCAGATCGGCAGCGCGATCGGTCGCGACTCGCTGGCTGGCGCCCTTGTGCCGACGCAGCACCTCGGTCATCTGCGAGCCGATCGTGTAGGCCGGGTTGAGGCTGGTCATCGGCTCCTGGAAGATCATCGCCATCGCATTGCCGCGCAGGCGCGACATCCCGGCATCGTTCAGCTTCTGCAGATCCTCGCCCTGGAAGGCGAGCCGCGCCGCGCGTCGCACACCGTTGCGCGCCAGCAGATTCATGATCGCGAGCGCCGTCACCGATTTGCCACAGCCCGATTCGCCGACCAGGCAATGAGTCTCGCCGCGCTCGACGGTGAAGGAAGTGCCGCGCACCGCCGCGGTGCGGCCGAAGCCCACTTCGAGCTTCTCGACCTCGAGCAGGGCGTTCACGGGTCCGTCCTCGCGCCGAACATGTCGCGCAGCCCGTCGCCCAGCAGGTTGATGCCGAGCACCAGCACGAACAGGCAGACGCCGGGGATCATGATCACCCACGGGCTGAAGAACATGTAGTCCTTGGCCTCGGCAATCATCAGGCCCCAGGACGGCAGCGGCGGCGGCACGCCAAGGCCGAGGAAGGAGAGCGCTGCCTCGAGCAGGATGGCGAGGGCGATCTCGAGCGTTGCCACGACCACGAGGTGACTTGCGATGTTGGGCAGCACTTCGCCTGCGAGGATGCGGAAGCGCGAGCAGCCGGCGCACCAGGCGGCTGCGACGAAGTCGAGGTTGCGCACCTGCATGGTGGTCGAGCGCGCCACGACCGCGAAGCGTTCCCACAGCAACAGGCCGAGCGTGAGCATCAGGATGGTCATCGAGCTGCCGAGCAGGCCGACCACGGCAAGGGCGACCAGCACGACCGGGAGCGACAGGCGCGTCGTGATGGCGAACAGCACGATATCGTCGACCCGCCCGCCCAGGAAGCCGCCGAGCACGCCCATCGTGATACCGATTACGCCCGAGACGATCGTTACCGTGACGCCGATCATCATCGAGATGCGGCAGCCGTAGATCAGGCGGGCGAGATAGTCGCGCCCGAGCTGGTCGGTGCCGAGCAGATGCTGCGGGTCGCTGCCGTCCATCCAGAACGGTACCAGCAGGCGTTTGCCGAGATCCTGCGCAAACGGGTCGTGCGGCACGAGCAATGGTGCGAACAGCGCGGCGAAAGCTGCCAAGCCGACGATGGCCGCCCCGACCCAGGTGGCAATGTTCTTCCAGCCGCGTTTCATGCGGCGCGGAGCCGCGGATCGAGCACGGCGTTCATCATGTCCGCCAGCATGGTGAGACCGACATAGATCACGGCCAGCACCAGCACGACGGCCTGCACCACGGGGAAGTCGTTCTTGGCGATGCTCTCCCAGGCGAGGAAGCCCACACCGTGGAGGGCAAAGACCTGCTCGATCACGATCGAGCCACCGAGCATGAAACCGAGCTGCACCGCCGCGATCGCGACCACGGGAATGGCCGCATTGCGTAGCGCGTGCTTCAGCAGGATCGAGGTGCGCGACAGGCCCTTGGCGCGCGCGGTGCGGATATAGTCCGAGCCCATCGCCTGGATCATGCCGGCCCGCGTCAGGCGCGTGAGCGCGGGGATCGCCGAGAAGGCCAGCACCACGCCGGGCATGACGAAGCTGTCCCAGGATTCGGTGCCGGAGATTGGCAACCAGCCCAGCTGCAGCCCGAACACGATCATTAGCATCAGCCCAAGCCAGAACGACGGCATGGCCTGGCCGAGCAGTGCCACGACCTGCACGGCGCGGTCGAAAGCGGTATTCTCTTTCACCGCGGCCAGGATGCCGAGCGGCAGCGAAACCACCAGCGCGATGACCAGACCGGTCACGCCGAGCGTCAAGGTTACCGGCATGCGCTCGCCGATCAGCTCCGCCACGCGCCGCTTGAAGAAGAAGCTGTCGCCGAGATCGCCCATCGAGGCGCGGCCGACCCAGTCGAAGAACTGCGTGATCACCGGACGGTCCAGCCCGTACGCCTTGCGGATGGCATCTATGTCTGCCTGCGTCGCGTTCGGGCCCGCGATCGAGATCGCGAGATCACCCGACAGGCGCGTCATGATGAAGGCGAGGGTCATGACGGTCGCCGCCACGAGCAGGGCGACGACCAATCGGCGGATAAAGAAGCGCAGCATGCCATTCCGAGCTTAGTGTGGTTCGTTCCGGAACGCGACCATGCGAATCCTGCGCCAACGCCGGTAGATGAAGCGTCACCGCGGGACCTTGGCGAGGGCGCACGGCTGCTATATGGGGGAGTGATGCCGGTCTTCACGAACCCGCGATCCTCGCCCTGCTTCAGCAAGGCGCCGAGCCTCGAGGACGTCGAAGCGATTGCCGCGGAGGCACTCGCGACGATCCCCGAGGAGTTCCGCCGCCATGTCGGCAACGTGCGCATCCAGGTCGACGACTTCCCGTCGGACGAAGTCGAGGCGGCGATGGAGCTCGATACGCCGTTCGACCTGCTCGGCCTCTACCAGGGCGTGTCGATGATGGAGCGTGGCGCCGGCCATGTCGCCAACGACATCGACCGCATCTTCCTCTACCGCCGTCCGATCCTCGACTACTGGTGCGAGTCGGACGACGACCTGCCGCACATTGTGCGCCACGTGCTGATCCACGAGATCGGCCACCACTTCGGCATGAGCGACGACGACATGGAAGCGATCGAAGCCCGCGCCGAGGAAGAATCCCGCCGCGCCCAGCCCGGCGCCTGAACATCCTTGCCGAGCCGCGCCACTCGATGGCGCTGCCCCCGCATTCGATCAAGGCTTCTCCGCGTCGGTCGGCGCGCTGAGCGCCGTTCTTGCGGTCCAGGCGCGATGCAGTGGATCGTTGACAGGCGCGCGAGGTCCGTTGTCGCGTATTGCCGACTCGGCATCGGCGATCCCAGCGACGATCGTCGCGCGGTCTGCCTCGTCGAAGGCGCGCGCGTCGAAGCGGCGGCCCGGTCGCAGGCGGAGCGATGCGAGCGTGTCGACCATTTGCCGGTCGGACTCGGGCAAGGCGTAGCCAGCGAGCATCGCCACGCCTTCGTCGAACAGGGCGAAGCGCTCGGCAGGCCGCGGCTCCGGCCAGTCCGCGACAGGCTCCGGCGGCGCGATGGTGCGGAAGCGCATCAGCTCGCGCATCTCCAGGATGCGGCGCTCGTTGCGCTGGTCGGGCGTCTCGAGCAGCGTGCGCGCCTGCAGGCCGCGCGCAACGTCGATGTCCTCGTCATCGTCGGTCACCGCGATGCGCAGCCGCAGCCACATCGACGGCGCCGGCGCTTGGATTGGCGCCACCTCGCGCGGCACGTCGCCCTTCCATGTTGGCCCGACGATCATGCAGGGCGGCGGCGCGTCGCCGGCCGTGCGGTTGCTCACCTGCTCGAACGCTCTGGCGAAAGGATCGAGGAGGACGGCACTGTAGAAGCGGCCCTCCATGCGCGGCAGCAAGAGGAACAGCGGCTCGCCCGACAGATCGAGCCACGCCCACGCCGATAGCAGGCGCGCCTCGGGCGAGAGCTGGCGCACCAGCCGATTGAGGCGCTCGCCACGCTCGACGACGTCGCGATGGCGACGTCTGTACATCTCGCACGGTGGCGTGAGATGGATCGCGGCCTGACGCGCCAGCACGCGCAACGGGCTGTCCGCTCGTGCCGGAAGCGCGGCGAGCGAGGCCAGCAGCGCGCGCCGGCCAAGCGTCATGTCGTCCGCTCGCGCGCGAGGCGGCGTTCCATCACGAACGCAGCGGCGGCGCGCCACGGCTCTATCGTCCAGAACGAGCGGGCGCGGCCCGACGGCGAGGCGAGCACGAAAGCGACCGCGCCTTCCAGCAGGCCGGTCTGTCGCCCATAGGCCGGCGCCTTGACGCCCAGCGCGAGCGAGGCGGCATTCTTGCTGGTGAAGGCGATCGCGGCCGGCCGGTACTTGCGCAGCTTGGCGTGCAGCGAGCCCGCATCCATCGCGCCGGGGCTCAGCTCGTGGTCGGAGCCGTACTCGGTCTTGTTGAGGTCGGTGAGGCCGATGCGCCACGCCAGCAGCTCGGGATAGCGTTGCGGCGTGTAGCGCTCGGGCGTGAGGCCGACGGCGTGCAGCGTCGGCCAGAAAGCGTTGCCGGGATTGGCGTAGTAGGCGCGCGCCTTGAACGAGGCGGGGCTGGGCGCTGTCCCGCAGAACACCAGGTCGAGGCCCGGTGCCAGCAGATCCGGCACCAGCTGCTGGTTATTGAGGCTTGATGCCCGCGGCACGGATGACCTCGCCCCAGCGCTGGTACTCGGTCTTGATGAAGGCGTCGGCTTCGGCGACCGACAGGGTGCCGGGGTCGAAGCCGCCGACCTTCATGCTCTCGATTACGTCGGGCTGCTGCAGAGCCTTCTCCGTCCCAAGCCTGAGCTTTTCCTTGATCGCCGCCGGGGTCTTGGCCGGCACTGCCCAGAGCGACCACGAGGTAACGATCAGGTCGGGAAAGCCGGCTTCGACGAAGGTTGGCGTGTTGGGTGCAGCACCTGAACGCTGGGCCCCGGTGCTGGCGATCGGCTTCAGCTTGCCGGCATTCACCTGCCCCATCAGCGAGTCGATGTTGGCGATGACCATCGGGATCGTGCCGCTCAGCACGTCGGCTGCGGCGGCCGAGGCGCCGCGATAGGAGATGAAGGTGAGATCGACACCGGTCTTCTGCTTGACCAGCTCCATGGTCAAAGATGGAGAGGTGCCGACGCCGGATGAGCCGTAGGAATACTTGCCGGGGGCCGCCTTTGCCGCTGCGATCAGCTTCTGCGGCGTGTCGTGCGGGAAGTCGGGATGGCAGGCGAGCAGGTTGGGCTGGGTACCGATCCAGCACGCGGTCTCGAGGTCGGTGAAGGCGTTGTAGGGTGGCTTGGCATGGAGATGCGGCACCAGCGCGTGGCTGCCGATATTGCCCAGCAGCACTGAATAGCCGTCGGGATTGGACTTGGCGACGCTGTCTGCGGCGATCGAGCCGCCGGCGCCGGACCGGTTGTCGACGACGAAGGACTGGCCAAACTGCTCGCCGAGCTTGACGCTGAGTCGCCGCGCAATCAGGTCCTGCGAACCGCCCGGCGTGAAGGGACAAACGATGCGCACATTGCGCGTCGGCCAGTCATTGCCCTGCGCCAGAACGCGCTGTGCGAACGGCGCTGTGCCCAACGCTCCCAGCAATACCCGCCTCTTCATTGCGTCCCGTCCTCCTTGCTCACCGCAACATTGACTCTGAATGTCCGTCTTCTCACCTTGTCGCCGCAAGTGTTGGGAGAATGCAATGAACAAAATCGATCCGGCGGACGAGGCGCAGCTTTTCGCGACGATCGATCGTTGGGTCGAGCGCGAGGTGAGGCCCCGGGTCAAGGAGTTCGACCACGCCGACAAATGGCCGGCCGAGATCGTCGAGCAGATGAAGGAATTCGGCCTGTTCGGCGCCACCGTGTCGCCGGAATATGGCGGGCTGGGCTTGCCGGCCACGACCTACGCCCAGATCGTGATGAAGATCTCCGCCGTGTGGATGGCGATCACCGGCATCTTCAACTCGCACCTGATGCTGGCGTTGGCGGTCGAAAAATTCGGCACCGAGCCGCAAAAGCGCCACTGGCTGCCGAAGTTCGCCAGCGGCGAGGTGAGGGGCGGGCTGGCGCTTACCGAGCCCAACGCCGGCACCGACCTGCAGGCGATCCGCATGACGGCGCGGCGCGACAAGGGCGACTACGTCATCAACGGGACCAAGACCTGGATCAGCAACGGCATCGAGGGCTCGTGCTTCGCCCTGCTCGTCAAGACCAACCCGGAGGCATCGCCGCGCTATTCCGGCATGAGCCTGTTCATCGCGCCCAAAGGACCGGGCTTCACCGTCGGCCGCAAGCTCGAGAAGCTCGGCTACAAGTCGATCGACTCTGGGGAGCTGATCTTCCAGGACTACCGCATCCCGGCCGATCACCTGATCGGTGAGGTCGAGGGCCGCGGCTTCACTCAGGTCGCGGGCGGGCTCGAGCTCGGCCGCATCAATGTCGCGGCGCGCGGCGTCGGCATTGCCGAGGGCGCGCTCCAGCTTGCCACCGACTACGCGCAACTGCGCCAGACCTTCGGCAAGCCGATCATCGAGCACCAGGCGATCGCGTTGAAGATCGGCGAGATGGCCACGCGCGCTCGGGCGGCGCGCCTGCTGACGCTCGACGCCGCGCAGGCCTTCGACCGCGGCGACCGCTGCGACATGGAGGCGGGCATGGCCAAGTACTTCGCCTCGGAAGCGGCGCTGGAAAACAGCACCGAGTCGATGCGCATCCACGGTGCCTACGGCTACTCGAAGGAATACGACATCGAGCGTCTCTATCGCGACGCGCCGCTGACCTGCATCGGCGAGGGCACCAACGAGATGCAGCGCCTGATCATCGCGCGCCAGTGGACGCGCCGGAACGCTTCGGCATGAGCAGCGCCAAGCCGCCCGCTTCAAAACCATTGGCGGGCATTCGGGTCCTGACGCTCGAGCAGTTCGGCGCGGGACCGTACGGCACCATGTTCATGGCCGAGCTTGGCGCCGAGGTGATCAAGGTCGAGGCGCCGGACGGCGATCCGTCGCGCCAGGTCGGGCCGTATCGTCTGGGCAAGGACGACAGCGAGTATTTCCAGGCCTGGAACCTCGGCAAGAAGAGCGTGACGCTCGATCTCAAGTCGGCGGCCGGGCGCGCGCAGTTCGAGGCGCTGGTGAAGACCGCCGACTGCGTGGTCAACAACATGCGCGGCACGCAGCCGGGGAAGCTCGGCCTCGACTATGCGAGCCTCGCGCCCCTCAAGCCGTCGATCGTGTGCCTGCACATCTCCGCTTACGGCCGCGGCAACGAGCGCGCGGATTGGCCGGGCTACGATTTCCTGATGCAGTCCGAGGCGGGCCTGATGGAGCTGACCGGCGATCCCGACGGGCCGCCGACGCGCGTCGGCGTGTCGCTGATCGACAGCATGAGCGGCCTGACCGGCACGGTCGGCCTGCTGGCCTGCCTGTTGCGCGCCAAAACGACCGGCATTGGCTGCGACGTCGATACCTGCCTCTACGACGTCGCCATGCACCAGCTCACTTATCCCGGCCTGTGGTACCTGAACGAGGGCGATGTCTCGCCGCGGGTGCCGCGCAGCGCGCACCTGTCGCTTGCGCCGGTGCAGACCTTTCCGACGGCGGACGGCTGGATCTTCATCATGTGCATGACGCAGAAATTCTGGGTGTCTCTCGTCCGGGCGATGGACCGCACAGACCTGCTCGAGGACGCGCGCTTCCCCGATCCCAACACGCGGGCGAAGAACCGCGCCGCGCTGACCGATGCGCTCGATCCGACGTTCCGTACGCGCACGACCACGGCCTGGCTGGAGAAGTTCAACGGGGTGCTGCCGGCGGCGCCGGTCTATCGCCTCGACCAGGCACTCGATTCGGACTTCGCGCGCGCCACTGGCATGGTCTCCGCCGTGCCGCATCCGGCAAAAGGCAACTTGCGAGTGATCGCCAATCCCCTGCGCATCGACGGCGAGCGGCTGGCGCAAGCTGCCTGCTCGCCGCTCGGCGCCGACAACGCTCTTTTGGACAAAGCGCAATGAAGCTCGAAGGCATCAAGGTCGTCGACCTCTCCTGGTTCCTGCCGGGGCCGTATCTTACCCTCGCGCTGGCCGATCATGGCGCCACCGTGATCAAGGTCGAGCCGCCGGGCGAGGGCGATCCCGGCCGCCATATCCGTCCGGCCGATGAGCGCACCTCGGTGTTCTTCCGCAACATGGCGCGCGGCAAGAAGAGCGTCGTGCTCGATCTCAAGAGCGAGCAGGGCCGCGCCGATCTGTTCCGCCTGTGCAGGGAAGCCGACGTGATCGTCGAGTCCTTCCGGCCCGGCGTCGCCGCACGGTTCGGCATTTCCTACGACGCGGTGAAGGCGGTGAACCCCGGCGTCGTCTATTGCTCGATCAGCGCCTTCGGCCAGGATGGCGCCTATCCCGGCCGCGCCGCTCATGATCTGGCCCTCGAAGCGATGACCGGCGTGCTGAGCCTGACTTTGGGGGATGACTGCCGGCCCGCCGTGCCCGGCATCCCGATCGCCGACCTGGTGAGCGGCCTGCACGGCCTCTCGGGCGTGCTGATGGCGCTGCTGCGCCGCGCGACCACAGGCAAGGGCGACTACATCGACGTCTCGATGCACGAGGCGCTGATGGCGTCCTGCGCCAACGTCGTTGCCGAAGCCTTCACCGAGGGCAAGCAGCCCGACGTGAAGAACCAGCGCACCACTGGAGGCGCGGCCTTCTACCGGACCTACGACACATCGGACGGCCGCCAGCTCGTGCTCGCTGGCCAGGAGATGAAGTTCATCCGCAACCTGCTCACCGCGCTCGGCAGGCCGGAGATGATCCCACTTTGCGAATGGCCCGGCGCGCACCAGAAGCCGGTGCACGAGTTCCTCGCCGCGACCTTCAAGGCTCGGCCCTTGGCACACTGGATGGAATTCCTGGCCCCGCTCGATCTCTGCTACGGGCCGGTCAACACGCTGCCCGAAGCGATCGCCGAACCGAACCTTCTTAAGCGCGGAGCGATCGTGACCACCGACGACGGCCGCAAGCACTTCGCCCCCGTCGTCCGCTTCAAGGACGAGCCCTCGCAGCCGCTCTATCGAGAGCCGCTATTGGGTGAGCACGATGACCTACTGAAGGCCGACGCGCCGGCGAACCGCCTCGTCGCGGATTGAGACATCCTGGCCGATCAGGTCGTCGGCGGCGCTGTCGCAGAGATAGAGCAGGCCGCGCACGGCGTGCTCGACCGGCGCGAGGTCGCCTCGCGGGATCTGGCTGACGGGATTGATGCCCGAGGCGCGGATCTTGACCTGCATGTCGGTATCGATCGTGCCGGGCGAGAAGCCGAAGATGCGGATGCCCTGGCCCGCGGTTTCGAGGGCGACCGCCCGCGTCACCATGGCAAGGCCGGCCTTCCCGGCGCAGTAGGCGCTCCAGCCTTCGAGCGGGCGATGGGCCGCGCCGGAGGAGACGTTGATGATCGTGCCGCCGCCCGCCGCCAGCATGCCGTCAAGCACCGCGCGCACGACATTGTAGGCGCCCACGAGGTTTATCTGGATGTTGAGCGCCCAGGCGGCAGGATCGGAGTCGGCGAGCGGAGAGATCGGCTCGATGACCCCGGCATTGTTGACGAGGATGTCGAGGCCGCCGAACCGCTTGCGCGTGTCGGCGACCGCGCGTTCGACGCTGGCGTAATCCGAGACGTCGCAGGCCAGCGCCTCTGCACGGCCGCCGGCGGTCACGATCTCGCGCGCGACTGTTTGGACCAGGTCGCCGTCGCGCGCCAGCAGCATCACGGCGGCACCTTCGCGGGCGAGGCTGCGGGCCGCGCCTTCGCCCAGGCCGCGGCTGGCGCCGGTCACAAGGGCAACTTTTCCATCGAGCTTCATGATTATCCCTCTACAGTCCCCAGACCGATACGGGAGGAAAAAATGGCGGGCAAGGTTGGCTTCATCGGATTGGGCGCCATGGGCGGGCCCATGGCGCGCAATCTCATCGAGGCGGGGGTGCCGCTGGTGGTGAACGACATCGATACCGCCAAGACCGCGAAAATCAACGCGGAGGTCGCGAAATCCGCGAAGGACGTGGCGGCCGCGGTCGACCGTACCATCGTGATCGTCGAAACGACCGAGCAGGCGCAGGCGGTGATCGCCGGTCCCGACGGCATCATCCAGGCCGCCAAGCCGGGACACATCGTGATCTGCATGGCGACGATCGATCCCTTCGCGGCGCGTGCCTTGGCCGAGCAACTGGCGGCCAAGGGCATCGCGATGATCGACGCGCCGGTGAGCGGCGGCACCGGGCGGGCGCAGTCGGGCGACCTGTCGGTGATCGTGGGCGGCGACGCGGCGATCGTCGCCAAATGCGAGGACCTCTTCACCGTCATGGGCAACAGGACCTTCCATGTCGGTCCGCTGGGCAGCGGGCTTGCGATGAAGCTGGTCAACAACATGCTGGTGCAGGTCAACACCGTGGCGGTTGCCGAGGCCCTGGTGCTGGGCGTCAAGGCGGGCCTCGACCCGCAGACGATCTACGAGGTGGTGAAGGTCTCGACCGGCGGCAGCGCGGCGTGGGAGCTGCGCGTGCCGCGCATCCTCGCGGGCGACTACGTGCCCGGCGGGACGATCGACATCTCCTACAAGGACCAGGAGCTCGAGACCGCTTTCGCCAAGCGCCTGGGTGTGCCCGTCCTGCTCGCCAACGTGACGCAGCAGGTCTACCAGATGGCCCGCGCCCAGGGTCTCAACAAGCAGGACGGGGCGGCGGTCGTAAAGGTCTTCGAGCAGCTGGCCGGGGTCACGGTGAAGGGAAGCTGAAACGATCGGCGTCGCGCCTCATCATCGCGGGCTAGCGATTCCCCTGTCCGGTCACGCGCTGCACCATCGACCAGATCGCACTGATCTGGACGCCCTGCTTGGTCAGGAACTGAGCGTCGCTGCTGTAGCCCCACCAGTTCCAGCAGCCGTTCGGATTGGTGTTGAGGATGGAGAGGGCGTTCTGGACCGCAAGCTCGGCCACCGTCGTCGCATGCGCCTGCGGATAGAGGACGACGATGCCGTTGGTGTCGGCCCATTCGTTGACGCCGATCCTGGTGTAGAACTCCGCGCCAAGGGTTTCCGCCGACTGCAGGCAGCCATGCAGCACCACCGCCAGCCGGCACGCGTTCGCAGCGCCCGCTTCGCAGGCTTTCGGGACATAGAGATAGCCGGTGTGCCACAGGCCGTTGGCGGCCGTCGCTCCAGCCGGCACGAATTCATTCTGGTCGAAGGGAACGAGACGGCCACCGGGCGCACCGACCGGTGCTTCCAAGGGGCCGTAAATGGTCTGCAGCATCTCGCCGGCCTGGTCGTAATCGCAGCGGTTGATGAAAGGCGAGGCATTGGCGTCGCAGGCATTGCCGAAGGCTTTGGTCACCCAGGAATGGCCGGCCCCGGCGCCGGGGAGATCGCGGTCGCGGAACTTGATTTGTCCATCCGGCACGCCGAGCGCCTTGTAGAGGGCGGCGCCGAGCTCGACCGTCCTGGAATTGACGACGCTGTCGGCCTTCCCGGTGAAGAGATAAACGCGGCTGCGCGCCAGGTTGGACGGCGGATCAATCCAGCCTCGGGCCGCAAGATCGGAAACCAGCTGGGCATAGGACGTGGTCGGCTTCAACAAGCTGGGCACCGACATGCACGGGCCGACGGCAAGGCTTGCCAGCCCCGCGACGCCGTCGCTCGACACCCTGTCGACGGCGCATCCGAACAGGCCGCCGGCCACGATGCCCGCGCCCATGATACCGGCGGAGTGCGCGACATGCAGCTGGTTGGCCATGAAGGCACCCGAACTGATGCCCGAGACGGAAACCTGCTGGGGGTCGACCGGAAAGCGCCCCAGCGGATCGGCCGCCAGGGCCTCTCCGGCAAGCCATGCCGACGCCGCCAGCAGCAGAGCGGCTGCCGTGCGCCCAAATCGTCCGACGGTCACTGGGGAACGCTGGCGGGCGCGACGTGCCCCAGCGCCGCTTTGTACTCGTCCAGCGCCGCGACGAAGCGCGACTGCAGGATGCTGGCCGCCTCGCCGCTGCTGCGCGTCGCAAGCTCGGTCAGGATGTTCGAGTTCGCCTGATTTTCCAGGATCGAGGTCTTGAGTGAATCGATCTGCCCGATCATGGCAGCCGGCCCCACGGTGGCCGTGGGTGTCCCCTGGCCCTGGGACTCGAAGGCCCGGTGCAGCGTTCCTTGAACCATCTCGGCTTGGCGCTGGGCGAGCAGGCCCCAGCCCTCCAGCATCTTCTGCTGGGCAAGTCCCAGCGCCTCCAGGTTGCGAAATTCGATGGCAACGATGTCGGACCAGTATTTCAGGCTGTTGCCGAAGATGTCGGTTGTCCCGTTCATGACGCACCTCCTCAGATGCAACGCCATTCCTCGAGCCAAGGTTGAGAATACGCGCTTAGCACGAGGCGTGCCAGTTACGATTCAATGTTAAGTTGCGGTCGTTATGAGAGCAAAGTGGTCGCCTTCGCCAGCGGCACGGGCGCGTCGCTAAGCAGCAGGTCCATCGCTTCCTGCTCCCAGGAAGATTCGGCGAGCGACAGCGGGTCCTGCGGCGCGAGGCGGTGCTCGATCACCAGGCGCGACAGCAGCAGGCGGCGGGCGTCGCCGCCCTGGGCGCCGAGCGTGGCGCCCTCCCAGGCCATCAGCGCGGCGGTCGTGGCGTGGTAGAGCGCGCCGGCGGCGAGGCGGGCGCGCTTCTCGTGCTTCGGATCGGAGGCGACGGTTTCGGCGAAGCGCTCGACCCGGTCGAGGGTGGAGCCGAGCAGGCCCTTGTATTGTCCGGGCAGGCTGCCACTCGCCTCGTATTTCGCCTTCAACGCCGCAGTCAGGGTCTTGTGGCCACCGGCCTTGCCGACGGCGCGCTGCACGACGTCGAGCGCGTTGATGTTCGAGGTGCCTTCCCACAGCGTGCCGATCTGCGCGTCGCGTACCAGCCGCGCGGTCACCCATTCCTCGATGTAGCCGATGCCGCCGCGCACCTCGAGCGCGTGGCTCGCCACCGGGATGTTGTCGCGGCAGGCGCGGAATTTGTAGACCGGCGTGAGGATGCGCAGGAGGGTCGCCGCCTCCTTGTCTCCCTTGTCGGCCTTGCCCATCGTGTCGGCGGAGAAGGCGAACATCGACAGCGCCTGCTCGGTCGGCAGCATGATCTTCATCAGCTGGCGGCGCAGCAGCGGGTATTCGGCGATCGCCTTGCCGAAGGCGCGGCGGCCGCGCGCCGCCGCCAGCGCCTCGTTCAGGCAGCGGCGCATCATCGACGCCGCGCGCACGCCGTGGCTGAGACGGGACAGGTTGACCTGCTCCATCATCTGCTTGAAGCCTTGGTCGACATTGCCGACCAGATAGGCCGTGGCGCCATCGAGGATGATCTCGCCCGAGGCCATCGACTTGGTGCCGAGCTTGTCCTTCAGCCGCACGATCCGGTAGCGGTTGCGGCTGCCGTCCTCGAGCCGCCGCGGCAGGGCGAACATGCCGAGGCCGCGCGTGCCCGGCGCCCCACCACGCGGGCGGGCGAGCAGCACCGCGACATCGGCATCGGCATGGCTGCAGAACCATTTCTGGCCGTGCAGGCTCCAGCGCTCGATGCCGTCGGCGCCGACGCCGATCCGCTCGGCCTCGGTCTCGAGCGCACCGACGTCGGAGCCGCCGGCCTTCTCGGTCATGAACTGGGTACCCTTCAGCATCGTCGCCGGGTCCTGGCTCAACAGCCGGTCGAGTAGCAGCTTCTTCAGTGCCGGCGAGCCGTAGCGCTTGATCATGAAGTTGGAAGTGTCCGACACCGAGACCGGGCACATCAGGCCGAATTCGGCCTGCACGAAGAGATAGGTGATGGCGTATTTCACCAGCGGATGCGCGGGCTCGCTCATCCCCAGCACGCCGGCGCGGTGGCTCATGGCGTGCATTCCGAATTCGTCGAAAGCGATCTTCTCCATCTCGCGATAGGACGGGTGGTAGTCGATCCAGTCCTCGTCGCGGCCGAAGCGGTCGCGCGGCTGCAGCACCGGCGGATGCTTGTCGGCGGTCTGCGCCAGCTCATCGAGCCGGTTTCCGGCGAGCGCGCCGAGTCGATCGAAGTGCGGCGTCATCTGGGCGCGCAAGCCAGGCTCCATGTAGAGCGACATAAGGTCCTGGAACTGGCGGTCGACGGCGAAGAAATTCTGCCCGTGGATGTCGGGCGCGATGTAGTGGGCGCCGTGCGCCTGCAGCGTCATGTCGGGCATGGTTTCCTCCTCTTCATTTCCACCCGCGTGCCAGCACGCGCTCGACATAGGGCGGCACCGTGAGCGTGGCGGGACCGTAGATGTGCTGATGGAACAGCATCTGGTTGCCCGTCGGCTCGAGATTGAGCTCGACGGCGTGGGCGCGACGGTTGCTCCGGCGGACATGCATGACGAAACTCGCGGCCGGATCGACCTCACCGGAGGTGCCGATCGACAGGAACAGGCCGCAGCGTTCCAGCACTGCGTAAATCTCGTCCATATGCATCGGCATCTCGCCGAACCAGACGATGTTGGGGCGGAGCTCGCCGACCGCCTTGCAGTGCGGGCAGATCGAGGCGGGGCTGAGATCGTCGTCGGACTCCGTCACCGTGCTGCACTTCATGCAGCGGATCTCGCCGTCGCGGCCGTGCATGTGGATCACGCGCCTCGATCCGGCCTGCTCGTGCAGCGGGTCGATGTTCTGGGTCACCACCGTGACCTCGCCCTCGTATTTCTGCTCGAGATGCGCGAGCGCCTTGTGAGCGGCATTGGGCGCCACATGCGCGGCCCGGAACATCCTGCGGGTGTCATTGTAGAAATCGAGCACCTTCTTCCTGTCGCGATGCCACGCCTCGATCGTGGCGACTTCCTCGAGATCGACGCGGGTCCATAGCCCATCCTCGTCGCGGAACGTGTCGATGCCGCTTTCCTTCGAAATGCCGGCCCCCGTCAGCACGACGATGCCCGGCGGGAAGAAATCCTGGTGCATGGCGGCACTCTAGCCCTGTGCTAGGGTACCGGACCATGGTCATCGGCGTTCTCTTCGTCTGTACCGGGAACATCTGCCGCTCACCCATGGCGGCCGGCGTGTTCCGCTCCTTGGTGCGCCGCGCCGGCATGACCGATGCCTTCACGATCGATTCGGCCGGCACCTATGACGGCCATGTCGGGGCGCGGGCCTCGATGCTGGCGATCGAGGCGGCACGGCGGCGCGGCTACGACATCGACGATCATCGTGCGCGGCTCCTCACCAACGAGGACTTGCTGAAATTCGACCTGCCGCTGGCGATGGATCGCACCCATCTCGCGGCGATGCGCTGGATGGCGCCGCGCGACCGGCAGGATCGACCGACCCTGCTGATGAAATTCGCGCCCGAGCTTGGCATCGAGGAAGTGTCCGATCCCTACGGCGGACCGGCGCGCGGCTACGAGGAGGCGCTGAACCTGATCGAGGCCGCCTGCAGGGGCCTGCTCGCGGGCTTCCAGTCCGAGCTCAAAGCGGCCAGGTCCGGTTGAGCTCGCCGAAGCGGTTGAGGACGTTGAAGGTCAACCGCGACACGTCGTTGTCGAAGTTCTGCGCCGGCAGCGCGCCGCAGTAGGTGATCGAGCCGGTCGAGAAGACCGCGCCGCCCATCGGCTTCTCGATATAGGTCATGTCGGCGCGGATCAGCTGCTCCAGCGTCTCGCCGGGAATCGTGGTGTCGAAGCCCAGCCGCTCCTCGTGCACCACCACGAAGTTCTTGCGATCGTGGCCTTCGGACGAGGCGAGCACCACGGCATTGAGCGGGCTGCCCAGCCGATGGTCGAGCCGGTCGAGCTCGAAGCCCGCCGCGCCGCCGCCCGAGAATCCGTAGCCGCCGAACAACGCGTCGGCCTTCACGCCTTCGAAGATCCAGGCGTGGTGGTTGTCGCGCGAGGCCGCCGCACGGCGATAGGAGTCGCCCACGAAAGTGCCCTGGCTGGTGAAGCCGATGCCGCACAGGATCTGGGGCGGCCGGTCGCTGCGCCGCCACAGTCCGCCGTAGTTGCCGTCGAACGCATGGTAATATTCGCCGGGCTCGGCAGCCCAGGTACGGATGCCGCCTTCGGTGCGGCGCACCTCTATCGCGCCGGGCACCTTCTCCGAGAGAGCGACCCGCCAGTAGAAGCCGTTGCCGCCGAGATACATCAGCCGGCCTCCGGTATCGATGTAGCTCTGCAGCGCGTCGAGCGTGTTGGCGGTGTGGTACTCGGGATGCGCGCCGGTCAGCACGACCTTGTAGGGCTCGAGCAGCGCCACGCCCTCGCGGTCGAGGTCGTGGTCGGTGATCACGTCGAAGTCGATGCCCATACGGTCGAGCCAGGACGTGAGATGCGAATCGGCCGGCAGGTGGCGTAGGCCCGACCCCTTGGTGTCGAATATGGCGAGGAAGTTCGGCCGCCAGGTGAGCTGCGGCCGAAGCCGCGAGGAATAGGCCACGCCCGAGCCGTCGCGATGATGGTTGTAGGTCGAGAGGCCGTAATCCTTGTGGTCGTCCGGATTGTTGGGGGCGGCCTTCCAGTCGGCGACCCGTTGGCGGAAGGCGTCGTCGAACAGGCCGCGCGCGAAGTTGGTGTAGACCTGATAGGTGAAGGTCGAGACCAGATAGACGACCTTCGCCGTCGGCTTGCCGAGCTCGGGCCGCACGAAGAACGGGATGATGTCGCGGTTCTGCCCGCAGGTCAGCTGCATGCCGTAGACGCCGCTCTTCAGGTCCTTCGGCACCGTGAAGCTGAAGCTATCCTCCCAGCCGCAATCATGCAGATCGTCATCATGGAAATGGATGGCGCCGTAGTGATGCGGCGCGCGCTTCCAGTCGCGCTCGGCGCCGGTCCAGGCCGCGCCCTTCATCGCCCGCGTCGGCAGGTTGACCAGTTTCCCGTGCAGGCCGTTGGGACCGGTGTCCTCGATCTCCATGGACTCCATGCGGCGCGAGAAATCCCAGGCTGCGAGGCCTGCGATCGATGGCGCCTCGATCTTGCCGTTGAAGCAGCGCTGCGCCGGCCGGTCGCCGCCGGCTTCCGCGCCGATCAGGATCGGCAGCGCCGCTTCGATGGCGAGCGGCGTTGCGGCCGTGAGGCTCGCGTCGCCTTCGTCCTCGACAGCGAAGGCGCGCTTCAAGGGCTGCTGGCCGACACGCAGCATGCCAGTGCTCCCGTCGGCGCTCGCCCAGACGCGATACCAGGTGTGGGGGCGCAGGCCCTTGCCAACCACGACTCTGTCATGGCCAATCTCGAGCTGCATGCCCTCGGGCGTCAGCACCAGCGCGAAGCCTGCGCCCGTCTTGCCGTCGCGACGAGAAATCACGGTCTGCGGTCCATCGCCGGGCAAGGTCGGCCAGATCAAGGCCTCGACCGAAAGAGCCTGCGGCAGGGCAACGGACGCCGCGCCCTCGACGATGGCGTAGGAACCCGGGCAGGCATGCTGGACCTTCGAGGGGAAGCGGCCGTCGAACTGCTCGGAATGATCCTCGAGCGTGGTGCCGCGGCCGGCGGGATTGGGATCGCCGCAGATGATGCGCACCAGCGCGGCATTGAATGGTCCGGGCCCGTGGCTCGAAACCTTGAAAGAGATCGTCTTGCCGGCACGTACCGAAACGCGATTGGCGTAGCCAGTGAGCGGTGCTGTCACGTTGTCTCCCCGTCATCGGCCGGTATAGTCGCTGCACAAGGAGAGAATCGCCATGGCAAAGTATTTCGGCCGTCGAACCCTGATGGCCGGTGCAATAGGCGCGCCACTGATCGCGCGGCAGAGCTGGGCCCAGGCGTTTCCCAGCAAGCCGATCCGCATGATCGTGCCGTTCGCGACCGCCGGTACCACGGATATTCTGGGCCGCATTGCGGCTGAGCACCTGCAGAATGCCTGGGGCGCGAATGTCGTGGTCGAGAACAAGAGCGGCGCCGGCGGCAATATCGGCGCAGACATCGTCGCCAAGGCGCCGCCTGACGGCTACACTCTGCTGCTCGGCACGGTTGGCACCGCTG
Source organism: Reyranella sp. (assembly GCF_965279465.1). Lineage (NCBI taxonomy): Bacteria > Pseudomonadati > Pseudomonadota > Alphaproteobacteria > Hyphomicrobiales > Reyranellaceae > Reyranella > Reyranella sp. Next base: position 8,057,620 of record NZ_OZ257242.1, on the reverse strand, counting down.
TCACCAACCAGTTCCTCTACAAGAAGATGCCGTACGACACGGCAACCGCGTTCGCGCCGGTCGCGCTGTTCGGCGAGGTGGCCAACGTGCTCGCCGTGAACAAGAGCATGCCCGTCAACACGGCCAAGGAATATGTCGAGTACTGCAAGAAGCAGGGGCCGAACAAGGTGAGCTTCGGCTCGCCGGCGATCGGCGGCACCGGCCATCTCGCCATGGAATATTTCCAGGCGCTGGCCGGCTTCAAGGTCGAGCACATCGTCTATCGCGGCAGCTCGCTGGTGCTGCAGGACCTGCTCGCCGGCAACATCCCGAGCACAATGGACAACCTGCCGCCCTACCTGCCACACATCAACTCGGGCGCACTGCGGGCGCTGGGCGTCAGCTCGAGCAAGCGCTGGTTCGCGCTGCCCGATGTGCCCACCATTGCCGAGCAGGGTTTCGACGGCTTCGACGCCGCGCCCTGGTGGTATGTCGCCGCTCCCGCCGGAACGCCGAAGGAGATCGTGCAGAAGCTGTCCGACGAGCTGGTGAAGGGTGGCAAGATTTCGGCCGTGGTCAAGAAGATCCGCGACGCGGGCGCCTCGGACCTGATCGGCACGGCCGATGAGCTCGCCGAGCACATCAAGAAGGAAACGGTGAAGTGGAAGAAGGTGGTCGAGGCCGCCAAGCTGGAGCCGCAATGACCCGCGACCAATTGAAGGGCAAGATCCAGACGGTCCTCGGCCTGATCGAGCCGGAGGCGCTGGGCCGCACGCTGATGCACGAGCATGTGCTGTGCGACATCCGCCCGCCCGGCACGCGCTCGGACAACGACCTCGGGCCGGAGATCACCCTCGAGAACGTCTGGCAGATCAACTACGGGCGCGGGCTGAAGCGCGCCGGCCGCAAGTACATGCTCGACCTCGAGGATATCGCCACGCGCGAAGTCGAGATGATGAAGCACGACGGTGGTGACGCCATCGTCGAGCTGACCTGCGGCGGCCTTTCGCCCGACCCGTCCGGCCTGAAACGCATCGCCGAGGGCACTGGCGTGCATCTCGTGATGGGCTGCGGCTATTACGTCAACGACTACCAGGACCCGAAGAATCACGATCGTCCCGTCGACGACTTCGCCGAGGAGATGATCGGCCAAATCCTGCATGGCGCCTGGGGCACAGACGTGCGTGCCGGCATGATCGGCGAGATCGGTTGCCAGTCGCCGTGGACCGACACCGAGAAGCGCGTGATGCAGGCCGCACTGATCGCGGCAGAGCAGACCGGATCGTCGATCAACGTCCATCCCGGCCGCGATCCCGACCAGCCGCGGCAGGTCGCCGATTTCATCAAGGCGGCCGGCCATCCGACCGAAAGGATCGTCATCAGCCACATCGACCGCACGATCTTCGATGAGCCGCGCCTACTGAAGCTCGCCGACTCCGGCGTCACGGTCGAGTTCGACTTGTTCGGCCAGGAGTCCAGCTACTACGGGCTGAGCGACATCGACATGCCGAACGACGCGACGCGTCTGAAGCTGATCCGCGCGCTGATCGATCACGGCCATCTCGATCGGGTCGTGATCAGCCACGACATCTGCCACCGCACCCGGCTCGCCAGCTTCGGCGGCCACGGCTACGGCCACATCTTCCGCAACGTCGTACCGATGATGAAGAAGCGCGGCTACAGCGCCGAGGAGATCGACGCCATCCTGGTGAGCAACCCGCGACGGCTGCTGACGTTCGCCTAACCGATTCCCTTATCGGAGCGTCCCGTTCTTGGTCATGTTCTTCTTCTTCCGGACCGCAAGCTTCCAGCTCGCTCATGATCGATGAGCGAGCTGGAAGCTCGCGGTCCGGGAAGACGATGACGCCTCAGAACGTCAGATCGTAAACCGCTTCCTCGCGGTAGACCGAGCCGCTGCTGCCGCGCCGGCTGGAATAGAGCGCGAAGTGGTCGGCGACCCAGGGCCCGGCATGGAAGGTCGAATGGCTGGCCATGAACTGGGCGATGTGATGCCCGGTTTCTGCGCTGTTGGCGAAGCGCGCCAGGGTGACATGCGGGCGGAATTTGCGGCGGTCGATCGAGAGGCCGCAGTTGCGCGCCACCGTCGACACCTTCTGCTGCAGCCAGTCGAGCCGGTCGCTCCTCTCCACCAGAGCGACCAGTGCCTTGGGCTGCTTGCCGGTCGAGAACTGCTCGACGCCGGCTACGGCGACGGGGAACTTGGGCCCGGCGATGTCGGACAGCTCTTCCTCGAGGTCCTTCATGACGCTGCCCTGCACCTCGCCCGCGAAGCAGAGCGTGACGTGCAAGTTCTCCGCCGGCACCCAGCGCGCGTCGGGCACGCCCGATTGCAGGGCCGCGAGGTCATCGGCGATTTCTTCAGGGACGGGCAGGGCGATGAACAGCCGCGGCATGATCGTCGAGGTTCTTGGTCACGAAGGGCAGCAGCCTGTCGGCCACGACCTGCGCGCCCTTCGGGTTGGGATGGATGCCGTCGGCCTGGATGAAGGCCGGGTCCTGGGCGACGCCGTCCAGGATGAATGGATAGAGCGGCACCTGATACTTTTCCGCGATCCGCTTGTACAGGCCATCGAAGGCCGTGACGTAGTCCGATCCGAGGTTGCGCGGCGCCAGCATGCCGGCCAGCCACACCGTGACACCGGCGGCCTTCAGCTTCTCGACGATTGCCGTGAGGTTCTTCTCCGTCACCTTCGGATCGGTGCCGCGCAAGGCGTCGTTGCCGCCCAGCTCGACCAACACGATGTCGGGCTTGTCGGCCAGCATCCAGTCTATCCGGTCGAGCCCGCCCGCCGTGGTGTCGCCCGAGACACCGTGGTTCAAGACAGTCACGTTACGGCCCTGCGCCTTGAGCGCGACTTCGAGCCGCGCCGGGAAGGATTCCGCCGGTTTCACGCCGAAGCCTGCCGCCAAACTGTCGCCCAGGACGGCGATCTTGATGGGCGTGCTTTGTGCATGCGCCTGAGAAAGAGGCACTACAGCCAGCAAAAGAACCGCGAGCAGCGAATTGACCGCCGCCGCAAAACGACCATATGCAATGACAAGACTCATGGCCGTGACAATCCCGCACCCTATCGTCCGTTTCACGGACGTCCATCTCGACATGGCAAGCGATGCCGGCATGGTCAATATCCTGCGTGGCATTACGCTCGATATCGCAGCCGGCGAGATCGCCGCCGTCGTCGGCCCCTCGGGCGCCGGTAAGTCGAGCCTGATGATGGTGGCGGGCGGGCTGGAACGCGCCAGCTCGGGCAAGGTCGAGGTGGTTGGCCGTGATCTCGGGCCGCTCGACGACGACGCCCGCGCTCGCCTGCGGCGCGATCATCTCGGTATCGTCTTCCAGGGCTTTCACCTCATCCCGACGATGACGGCGCATGAGAATGTCGCTTTGCCGCTGGAATTCGCCGGCCGTTCCGACGCGTTCGAGGCGGCGCAAGGGGCTCTGGAGAGGGTCGGGCTCGGCCATCGCCTCCGCCACTATCCGGCGCAGCTTTCCGGCGGCGAGCAGCAGCGCGTAGCCGTGGCGCGCGCCTTCGTCGGCAGCCCCAGGCTCCTGCTGGCCGACGAGCCGACCGGCAATCTCGACGGCGCCACCGGCAAGCAAGTGATGGACCTCCTCTTCGAGCTTGCGCGGTCCGAGGGCGCGACGCTCATCCTCATCACCCACGACATGACGCTGGCCGAGCGTTGCGACCGCATCCTGCGCATTGCCGATGGCCTGGTGGTCGACGACCGGCGCACACCGCACGCGTTAGCAGCGCAATGACGAAGCCGTATCGCTCAGATCCGGTTGCTGGGAGTGCGGCTCTCCGGAGCCGCTCGTGGGATGTGGCAACGCGAAGAAGAGCGGCTCCGGAGAGCCGCGTTCCCAGCGGAAAGCTCTCCCATTTGCCTCGCCGCGCTGGGCCCCGGTCGGCATGACGAATATTCGTCTCGCCTTCACCCTGGCGCGGCGTGAGATGCGCAGCGGGCTGGGCGGCTTCCGGCTGTTCATCGCCTGCCTGGCGCTGGGGGTCGGCGCGATCGCCGCCATCCTGTCGTTCAGCCGTGCGGTCGAGGAGGGGTTGCGCGCCGACGCCCGCGAGATCCTGGGCGGCGACGTCGCGGTGTCGCTGCTCTATCGCGAGGCCACGCCCGAGCAGATCGCCTGGCTCGGCAAGCAGGGCGAGATGACGCGCTGGATCGACAGCCGCTCGATGGCGCGGCCGATGAAGCCCGACGGGCATCCGGCGCTGATCCAGCTCAAGGCGATCGAGCCCGCCTATCCGCTTTACGGCACGGTCGAGCTCCAGGGCGGAGGCTCGCTCACCGACGCGCTCGCCAGGCGCGAGGGCGTATGGGGCGCCGCCATCGAGGACGTGGGGCTCAAGCGCATGGACGTGGCGCTGGGCGACCGGCTGAAGGTCGGCGACGCGATCGTCGAGCTGCGCGCCATCATCGCCCGCGAGCCCGATCGCGGCGTGAACGCCTTCGCGAGCCTTGGCCCGCGGCTGATGATTCCGCTGGCGGCGATCGCCGAATCGGGCCTGGCGCAGCAGGGCAGCCTGCTGACCTGGGAATATCGCCTGCGCCTGCCGGCGGGCGTCTCGGACCTCCAGGCGATCGAGCGCCTCAAGGCCGAGTTTCCGCAGGCCGGCTGGCGGGTGCGCGGGCTGGCCGATGCCGGGGGCAGCATCCAGTTCTGGCTGAACCGGCTCACCCAGTTCCTGAGCCTGGTCGGGCTTTCGGCGCTGCTGGTCGGCGGTGTCGGGGTCGGCAACGCCATCTCGAGCTTCCTGACGGCGCGGCTGCGTACCATCGCGACCCTGAAATGCCTGGGCGCGCCCGAACGGCTGGTCTTCCTCGCCTATTTCCTGCAGATCGCCGCGCTGTCCCTGCTCGGTGTCGTGGTCGGCGTGGTCATCGGCGCGGCATTGCCGTTCGTGGCGCAGTCGGCGATCGCCGATCTCCTGCCGCTGCGTGCGCGTATCGACGTCTACATCCGCCCGCTGGTCACGGCAGGAACGTTCGGCCTGCTGGTCTCGCTGCTCTTCGCCCTGCTGCCGCTGTTGCGCGCCCGCGCCGTTTCGGCGGCGACCCTGATGCGTGGCGCGGTCGTCGGCAACCGCCGGGTGGCGCTCGGCGAGCTGGTGCTGATCGCCGGCGCGGCCGTGGTGCTGGCGGGCTTCACCGTCTACGTGGCGCCCGAACGGCGTACGGCGGGATGGTTCGTGCTCGGCGCGATCGGTGCCTTCATCGCTTTCCCGCTGCTGGCGCGCGGGCTGATGTGGGCCGCGGCGAGGGTCGGCAAGCCCAGGTTCGCCGCGCTGCGGCTCGCGCTCGCCAATCTCCATCGGCCCGGCTCGCCGACGCCGATCGTCATGCTGTCGCTCGGTCTCGGCCTCACCGTGCTGGTGGCGACGGCGCTGATCGAGGGCAATCTGCGCGAGCAGATCACGCAGCGTATCCCGAAGGATGCGCCGGCCTTCTTCTTCGTCGACATCCAGAGCTCGCAGATCGCCGAGTTCGAGAAGACCATCGCTGCCGTGCCGGGTGCGGGCAAGCTCGAGGAGGTGCCCTCGCTGCGCGGCCGCATCGTCAAGATCGCCGGCGAGCCGGTGGTCCAGTCGAAGGTGCCGCCCGACGCCCGCTGGGCGGTCGACAGCGATCGCGGCGTGACCTATTCGGCAACCCAGCCGGAAGGCTCGCACCTCGTTGCCGGCCAATGGTGGGCACCGGACTATCGCGGGCCGCAGCTCGTCTCGTTCGATGCAGAGCTCGCGCGCGCCTTCGGGATCGGTGTCGGCGACACGATCACCATCAACGTCCTCGGCCGCGATATCGAGGCCAGGATCGCCTCGCTGCGGCGGATCGAATGGCAGACGCTGTCGATCAACTTCGTCTTCGTTTTCTCGCCCGGACTGCTCGACAAGGCGCCGCACACCTTCCTGGCGACGGTCAAGGCCACGCCCGACGCAGAGGACAGGATCTTCCAGGACGTCACAGACCGCTTCCCCAACGTGACCGTGGTGCGCATCCGCGATGCCATTCAGACCGCGTCGGACGTGCTGGGCAACATCGGGCTGGCGGTCCGGCTGATCGGGCTGCTCAGCATCCTGGCCGGCATCCTGGTGCTGGCGGGCGCCATGCTGGCAACCCAGCGCCGACGTATCCACGAAGCGGTCGTCATGAAGGTTTTAGGGGCCACAAGAGGGCGAATTGCGGGCACTTTTGCGTGGGAATTCGCCACTTTGGGCCTCGCGACGGCCCTGGCGTCGCTGGCGGTGGGGACGGTCGCGGCCTATCTGGTGGTCCGCAATCTCATGAATCTCAGCTGGACCTTCCTGCCTACGGTCGCCGTGGCGGTCGCGGTCGGCGCAATGGCCCTGACCCTGGCCTTCGGGCTGGCCGGCACCCTGGCGGCGCTGCGGCAGCGCCCATTGGCCTTATTACGCAATGAATGAGTGCATCTCGCGCTCATGGATGCTTCTATACAACACGTTTACGGCCTTGATTCAGTCGAGCTGAATAGCCACATTGCAGCGCGAAGGGGCTCGATAACGAGGTCTCTCGGAGGCTAGGGAAAATGGCAAACCAGAACTTCAACACCTTTGGCCGCGGCGGCGTGATTGCCGACCAGGCATCGTTCGATGTCGGTCTGCGCGCGCACATGATCCGCGTCTACAACTACATGGCGTCGGGCCTGGCCCTCTCGGGCATCGTGGCCTTCGCGCTGTTCAGCTCACCTGAGCTGGCCGGACTGTTCTTCCAGGTGTCGCCACGCGGCGCCGTCGTCGGGCTGAACGTCCTGGGCTGGGTCGCGATCTTCGCGCCGCTCGGCTTGTTGCTGCTGACCTCGTTCCGCGGCGCCAGCATGAGCGTCGGCGCGGTCCAGGCAGTCTACTGGGCGGTCACGGCACTGATGGGAGTCAGCCTGTCGCTGCTGCTGTTCCGCTACACCGGTGCTTCGGTCGCCCGCACCTTCTTCGTGACCGCGGCCTCGTTCGGCGCGTTGAGCCTCTACGGCTACACGACCAAGCGCGACCTCACGGCGATGGGCAAGTTCCTGTTCATGGGCCTGATCGGCCTGATCCTGGCCAGCCTGGTGAACATGTTCTTCCCGTCCGGCACGATGAGCTTCATCATCTCCGCCGCCGGCGTGCTGATCTTCTCGGGCCTGATCGCCTACGACACCCAGAGGATCAAGGAGCAGTATGCCGACGCCTACGGGACTGACGTTGCCGAGAAGATGGCGATCTTCGGTGCACTCAGCCTCTATCTCGACTTCGTCAACCTGTTCCAGTTCCTCATGAGCTTCATGGGCCAGAACCGGGAGTAGTCACCGAACCAAAGCTTCCGCTGCAAGGCGCCCGGGTCGAAAGACCCGGGCGTTTTGCTGTCTGGTTCTCTCTCCTCTCCCCCTGGCCGGGAGCGGGAAGATGCATAAGGCGTCATAAAGAATCGCTGGGGCGGCATTCCTGCAGAGCGAGGCGGGGTAGTGCGGTGCTACTGCTGGCGGCAACGGTGCTCGTTCTCGTGCTCGCGAACTCATCGCTCTGGCCGACGGTCGTGCACGCCTTGCACGTCGAGTGGCGACCAAATCGCTGACGCACTGGCGAGCTGTCCCGGCCGGCTCAGGTGGCGCGATCGCCGGCGCGCCGGGCGGCACCCTGGTGCCGGCGGCGATCTGCGCCGCCTTCACCTGGAACGACCCTGTCTCCCAAACGGGCGGAGACAGTGACCCTCTTCGTCGGACCCGGCTGGGCCGGCCGGATTGCACTGCGTCGGCACGGGCCTATACTTTGGCGATGCGGCGCACATCGTACGAACAGCTGAATTGTTCGATCGCTTCCGCGCTCGACGTCGTCGGCGAGCCGTGGACGCTGCTGATCGTGCGCGACGCCTTCTACGGCGTGCGCCGCTTCGACGACTTCCAGGAGAATCTCGGCATCGCGCGCAACGTGCTGACGGCGCGGCTGAAGAAGCTGGTCGAGGCCGGCGTCTTCCGCAAGTCGGCCTATCGCCAGCGGCCGCTGCGCCACGAGTATCGCCTGACCGACAAGGGCGCGGCGCTGTTCACCGTGATCGTCGGCCTCAAGCAGTGGGGCGACCGCTTCGGCCCGGCCGCCAAGAACGGCAAGCCGATGGATCTGGTCGACCGAGCCGACGGCCATGCGCTCGAGCCCGCGCTGATCGACGTGCTGACCGGCCGACGGCTCGAGCTCACCAACGTACGCGCCGTGGCCGGACCGGGCGCCGTGCAGGCGACCCGCGACTTCTTCGACCGGCTGACGCTGACGCGGCCGAGCCAGCGTTAGTCTTCATTGCTGGGACCGCGCCACTCCGTGCGGCCCCAGCTAATCCTTGAGTTCCTTGTCGTCGAGCGAACGCCGCTCCCGTTCCTTCGCGTCCTTGTCGGCGGCCTTCTGCGCCCTGGTGCGACCGAAGCGCAGGCGGTTGGCCTCGGCCTCGCGTTCGTGCTCGCGGCGGGCCTTGTCCTTGCGGACGCGCTTGAGGTTGACGATCTCGGCCATTGATTGATCTCGATTTCTCTATGCCGTGGCCAGGGGCGATGCGCTAGTGTTTCCGAAGCGACCGATGGAGATGCGGGTGACCCCTTCCGTACGCAAGAAGGTGCTGATCGGCGCGGGCAGCGTGCTCGGTGTGCTGATCGTGGCGCTGCTGGTTGCGCCGTTCGTCCTCGACCTGAACAGCTTCAAGCCGCAGATCGCCGCCCAGGTGAAGAAGGCGACTGGCCGCGACCTGGCGATCGACGGTCCGGTGGCGCTGTCGCTGCTGCCGGTGCCGAGCGTGACCGTCACTGGCATCAAGCTCTCCAATGCGCCGGGCTCCCGAAACGCCAACATGGTCGAGGTAAAGTCGGCCACCGTGAAGCCCTCGGTGTTCGCATTGCTGCGCGGCGACATCGAGATGACGGAAGTCAAGCTCGTCGAGCCCAGGATCGTGCTCGAGATCAACGCCGAGGGTAAGCCGAACTGGGAATTCACGCCGTCGGTCGCGGAGGCCGTGCCGGCCGCGCCGAAGCCCAGCTCGCCCCTGCCGCTCTCCCTCGGCAAGCTCACGGTCGAAAACGGCACGCTGATTTTCAGCGATTCGAAGGCGGGCCTGTCGATCGCCGCCGAGAACGCGACGGTGACGGCATCCGTCGGCTCGATGAGCGGGCCATATTCGGTGGTCGGCGCCGCGTCGGTGAACGGCACGCCCCTCAAGATCGATCTCGACGTCGGAGCCAAGGCGCGCGACGTCCTCCCAGCCAGCCTCGCGCTCGAAGCGGGCGGCGGCAAGCTCGGCTTCAAGGGCACGATCAGCGAGCTCGGCCCGAACGCCAAGGTTGCGGGACTGGCCAATGCGTCGGCCGATTCGCTCAGCGCTTTCGTCGCTACGCTCGCGGGCCTCGCTGGCCAGCCGGCGCCGGCGATGCCGCAGCTGCTCGCCAGCAAGTTCACCTTCGATGGCGGCGTCGAGATATCACAGACCGAGTTCGCGGCCCGTGATTTCAAGATGGCGCTGGCTGGCGACAGCGGCTCGGGCTCGATCGCCGTGGTCCTGAAGCCTGCCCTGACCGTCGAGGGTAAGCTCGTTCTGCCGAAAATCGACCTCGACCGGACGCTGGCCGGGCTCGCGGTACCGTCCGCGGCGCCAGGCAAGCCTGCGCCGCCTGCCGCACCGACGACGACCGGCGACGCCAGCGTGCTCGACACGCTCAGCGCCAAGGTTTCGATCGAGGCGGCGGAGGTCATCTACAACAAGCAGCCGATCCGAAATGTCGCGATCGAGCTCGATGCCAAGGGCGGGACGGTCGCCGTGCCGAAGCTCGCCGCGACCTTGCCGGGGGATATGGTGCTGCAGGCCCGCTCGACGATGTCGGGCGATCCGACCAGGCCGACGGTCGCCGGAGAATTCAGCCTGGTGGGCCCCAAGCTGCGCGAGACGCTTGATTGGCTGGCGGTCGATGTCTCGTCGGTGCCGCCCAACAAGCTGACCCGGCTCAGCCTGAAGGGCCGGCTGGGCTCGAACGGCGGCAACGTGCAGGTCAACGACGCGGCCTTCGAGCTCGACGACGTCAAAGGCACCGGCGGCGTGGTCGTCACCTTCTCGGTGCCGCTGTCGATCGTGACGCGGCTCGAGATCGACACGATCGATCTCGATTCCTTCCTCGCCACGCCGGCAGCTGGCCAGAAGAAGCCGCCGGCAGCGGCGCCCGCCGCCACGACGGCCAGGCCGGCGGCGCCCGGCCCGTCGCTCGGGCTGAAGCTCAAGGTAAACAGGGCAATCTACAACAAGGATACGATCGGCGGCATCGACGTCGATCTCGCCCTGAAGGGCCGCACGCTCGAGCTGAAGGACATCAAGGTTTCGAATCTGGTTGGTGCGCGGCTGGCGGTGCGCGGCAACGTCGTCGACTACGATTCGGCACTGCCAAAGGCCGATATCGCCTTCAACTTCGAGGCGCCCGACATGGCACGCGTGCTGAAGGTCGCGGGCGCCACGGCGCCGACCGAGTTCGGCCAGGTGACGGCGAGCGGCGGCGTATCGGGCACGGTCGAGGCGCTGACCTTCCGCGAGCTTCGGGTCGCGGCGCAGGGCCAGAGCGCGCAAATCGACGGCACGCTTGCGATGCCCGGCGCCTCTCGCGGTCCGCCGTCCTCGATAGGCTACAAGGGCAAGGTCGCGGCCAGCGGCCAGACCATCGAAGGCACGGTCGACGCGAAGGTCGCAGCACGGCCCAGCATCACGGCCGACCTCAGGACGACGCTGCTCGATCTCGACAAGCTGAGTGGGCCCGCGCCGGCGCCGGCGCGGGGTGCTCGACGGGCGGCGCCCGCGGCCGCTTCGTCGACGATCGACACCTCGGCGATGCGCGCTTTCGATGCCTCGCTCAAGCTCAGCGCCGGAACGCTGGTCAGCGCACCGCTGCGCCTGTCCAACGCCGACATCGCCGTGACGTTGAAGGAAGGCGTGCTTACCCTGCAGCACTTCAAGGCGGGACTCTATGGCGGCGCGCTCAATCTGTCGGGCACCGTCAACGGCAGCAAGCCCGCGCTCGCCTTCGACCTCAGGGGCGACGCCAGCAACATCTATCTCGGCGAGATGTTGCGCAGCCTGTCCGGCTCCAACCAGTACGGCGGCGCGGTGAGGGTCACGGTCGACGGAAAGCTGAGCGCCACCGGCATCGCCCTGCGCGGCGGTGGCACGACCGCGGAGCAGATCAAGGCTTCGGTGGCGGGCGGCGCCCAGCTCGGCGGCCACGTCTTCGTCGGTGCCGACAAGGCGCTGACGACACTCGGCACGGCGGCGGCCGGCGCCGTCGGCGGCGTGATCGACAACGCGCTGGGCAATGCGCTGGGCGTGACCGGGATGAAGGGCGGGATCGGAATCAGCAATCTGCTGACCGCAGTTTCCGTGGTGCTCAACCGCTTCGTCAATCGCGACAATCCGATTTCCGGTCACCTCGACATCGCGGGCGGCATGCTGTCCGACAAGAGCCTGATCGTATCGGGCAACCGCGCCACCGCCAATATCGTGACACGCACCAACCTCGCCGCCTCGACCACCGACACGACGGTCAACTTCATGATCGCCGAAGACGGGTCGGCGCCGTACATCATCGCCACCGCCCGCGGGCCGTTCTCGAAGCTGAGCTACAATGTCGTGCGCGGCAGCGCGAAGGACCCGCCGGGCATAGCCAACACGCCGACCACGACCGTCCCCAACGCAATTCCCAATATCATTCCAGGATTGGGCGGCGGCACGGGGGGCGGCAGCGGTGGCAGTGGCGGCGGCCAGCGGCCGCCGATCAACATCCCCATTCCCAACATTTTTGGACGCTGATGCTCGAACGATTGAAAGCCATCCTCAGGGCCCGGTTTGGAACCGCACCTGCTCTCGCAGAAACCCACCTGCCCAACGGGGCAAGGGGCGTCGAGGTGCTGGCCGACATGGCCAACCGCCGCGTGATTCGGCGCTACACCGACCGGCCGGTCGACGATGCGCTGCTCGAGACGCTCTGCGCCGTGGCGCTGTCGGCGCCGTCCAAGTCGGACCTCCAGCAGGCCGACATCGTGATCGTGTCCGACAAGGGCCAGCGCGAGAAGCTCGAGGCGCTTCTGCCGGACAATCCCTGGGTCAAGGCGGCGCCCTTCTTCCTGGTGTTCTGCGCCAACAACCGCCGGCACCGGCTGCTCTTCCAGTGGCGCGAGCGGCCGTTCGTGAACGACTATCTCGACCCCTTCTTCAACGCCTCGGTCGATGCCGGCATCGTGCTGGCGACCTTCGTGGCGGCGGCCGACCGGGTCGGGCTGGGAAGCTGCCCGATCAGCGCCATCCGCAACCATGCCCAGCAGGTGTCGGACATCCTGTCGCTGCCCGACCATGTCTTTCCTGTCGCAGCCCTGGGCGTCGGCTGGCCGTCCTTCGAGGGCGTGATGAGCCCGCGCCTTGGCCTCGACGTCACGATTCATCGCGACCGCTACGACGAGGATGGGCTGCGCGAAAAGATCGGCGCCTACGACAAGAGACGCGAGGCGGTGCAGCCGTACAAAGCCCAGCGCTACACCGATAAATTCGGCCAGAGTGCCGACTATGGCTGGTCGGAGGACAAGGCCCGGCAATATTCGGTGCCGGAGCGAGCCGATTTCGGTGCTTTCGTGCGCCGCAAAGGCTTCAAGCTCGACTGATCTTCCGCTTCAGCTGTTTCAGGACGTAGACCCGAAGCGTGCTGGAAAGGTTGGCGCCCCCGCCGGGCGGCGACGTCCGGACCTTGTCGATCTCCGTCACCAGGGCGTTGAGCGACAGCTCGCGGGCCCGGGCGAGCGCCGACAGCTCCTGCCAGAACTCGTCCTCCAGCGAGATGCTGGTCTGATGCCCATGGATCGTGATCGAGCGTTTGCGCATGCGTGAATTGTTGCAGCGGCAAGACGCGCGCTCAACCTGCCTTGCCGATGTCATGAGCCATGCGTATATACCGCCCCCATAACCCCCCTTACTGGACGATCAATGGACATCCGCAACGTCGCGATCATCGCGCACGTCGACCATGGCAAGACGACGCTGGTTGACTGCCTGCTCAAGCAGAGCGGCACCTTTCGCGACAACCAGCAGGTTGCGGAACGCGCCATGGATTCGAACGACCTCGAGCGTGAGCGGGGCATCACCATCCTCGCCAAGGCGACCTCGGTCGTCTGGAAGGGCACGCGCGTCAACATCGTCGACACGCCCGGCCACGCCGACTTCGGTGGTGAGGTAGAACGCATCCTGTCGATGGTCGACGGCGTGGTGCTGCTGGTCGATGCCGCCGAAGGGCCGCTGCCGCAGACCAAGTTCGTGCTCGGCAAGGCGCTGCGCCTCGGCCTGAAGCCGATCGTGCTGATCAACAAGGTGGACCGCTCCGACGCGCGCCCCCATGAGGTGCACGACGAAGTGTTCGACCTGTTCTCGGCGCTGGAGGCCAGCGACGAGCAGCTCGACTTCCCGACGCTGTTCGCGTCCGCCCGCCAGGGCTGGGCGGCGACATCGCTCGAAGCCGAGCACAAGGACATGGAGCCGCTGTTCGACCTGGTGCTGCGGCACGTGCCGCCGCCCAAGGTCGATCCCGATCCGGCGTTCCGCATGCTGGTGACGACGCTCGAGGCTGACAGCTTCCTGGGCCGCATCCTGACCGGCCGCATCCTGTCGGGCTCGATCAAGCCCAACACGACCATCAAGGCGCTGAGCCGCGACGGCAGGGAGCTGGAGCAGACCCGCATCACCCGCGTGCTGGCTTTCCGCGGCCTCGAGCGCGTGGCGCTCGAATCGGCCGAGGCGGGCGATATCGTCGCCGTCGCCGGCCTCAAGGTCGCCACCGTGGCCGACACCATCGGCGACCTGACGATCAGCGAGCCGATCGCCTCCCAGCCGGTCGATCCGCCGACGCTGGCCATGACCTTCATGGTCAACGACTCGCCGCTGGCCGGCCGCGAAGGCGACAAGGTCACCACGCGCATGATCCGCGCCCGCCTGATGCGCGAAGGCGAGGGCAACGTCGCGATCCGCGTCACCGACACGGAGAATGCCGACTCCTACGAGGTCGCCGGCCGCGGCGAATTGCAGCTCGGCGTGCTGATCGAGACGATGCGTCGCGAGGGCTTCGAACTCGCCGTCGGCCGCCCGCGCGTGCTGTTCCAGACCGACCCGAAGACGGGCCAGCGCCTGGAGCCGATCGAGGAGGTCGTGATCGATGTCGACGATGCCTATACCGGTCCCGTCGTCGAGCAGATCTCTCTGCGCAAGGGCGAGCTGCAGGACATGCGGCCGTCGGGCGCCGGCAAGACCCGGCTGGTGTTCTACGCCCCGTCGCGCGGCCTGATCGGCTATCACGGCGAGTTCCTGACCGATACCCGCGGCACCGGCGTGATGAACCGTCTGTTCCACGAATATGGTCCCTATCGCGGCCCGATCGCCGGACGGCGCAACGGCGCGCTGATCGCCAACGCCGAGGGCACCTCGGTCGCCTACGCGATGTGGAACCTCGAGGATCGTGGCCCGATGTTCATCGAGCCCGGCGTGCCCGTCTATCAGGGCATGGTGATCGGCGAGCACAGCCGCGGCAACGATCTCGAAGTCAACGTGCTGAAGGGCAAGCAGCTCACCAACATCCGGGCTGCCGGCAAGGACGAGGCCGTGCGCCTCACGCCGCCGCGCAAGATGAGCCTCGAACAGGCGATCGCCTATATCGAGGAAGACGAGCTGGTCGAAATCACGCCCAAGTCGATTCGGCTGCGCAAGCGTTTCCTCAATCCCGAGGACCGCAAGCGCGCCAAGAAGCAGGCCGCCGCTCAAGCGGCCGAATAGAGGACAGAGGACGACGTTGAAGAACAGAGGCGACACTTTCACTGACCGCCTGGAGACCCAGGCCAAGGCCCGGCAGACGTTGCTCGAGAAGGCACGCCAGAAGGATCCGACGAACGATCCGGAATTCGCTGCCCGCCAGCAGGCGCGCATCGAGGCTGCCAAGGTGCGCGAGGAGCGCGAGCTCGAGCGCCGCATCGCCAAGGAAGAAGAGCGCGAGCGGCAGCGCGCCGAGCGCGAGGCGGAGGCCGCGCGCAAGGCCGAGGAGGCGAGACTCGCCGCCGAGGAAGCTGCCAAGGAGGCCGAGCGCATCCGCCGTGGCGGCCGTCCGATCTCGAAGCTCGGCGACATCTCAACCAAGCCGCCAAAGCCCCAGCTCACGCCGGAAGAGCAGAAGGCCGCCCGCGACGCGCGCTACGCCGCGCGCAAGGCTCGCCTGAAGAGGTAGAAGGAGCTTACGCTCATTGGACCCCGCGCATCCTGCGCGCGGTCCAGTGATCATGATCCTTGGATCAGAGCCGGCCGCCCGTCAGGCTGGCCCGCTGGCTGATCTCGATGTGATTGCCGTCGGGATCGCATACGAACGCATAGCGCACTGTCTCGCCCAGGATGCGCACCTCGCCGCCCGACGTGCCGCCGCGGGCGAGGATGCCCTCGTACTCGGCAACGCAGTCCCAAACCTGCACCGTGGTGTAGCGGTAGCCCGGCCCGCGCCACGCCGTGCCGCGATGCTCCACCTTGCCCTGCTCGGCGATCACGACCAGCGAATCGCCGCAGCGATAGCGGCCTTCGCCGACCCTCTCGTACTGCATGGCGTGCGTCCAGAAGCGGTCATGCGCGACAGGGTCGGTCACCCGCAGCAGGATCGCGATGCCCTCGATGCCGTCCCGTCCCTTGGGCACCAGGGTCACCTTGTTGCCATCGGGATCGTCGAGCGTCTGCGGCGCCGACAACCCTTCGCGCGCGATCTGCAGGCCGATGATGCCGGAGGGCGCCATCGCTGGCAGGGGATCGCGCGAATGGTTCATCTTCAGGATCGAACCGTTCATGTGATGGCGGTGCTGCTGGATGCCGCCGCCGACCTTCCCCATGTGGTCATAGGGCAGGCCGACGGTCCCCTGCCAGAAAGCAAGCTGCTCGTCGCGCTTGGTGGAGAAGAGGCCGATATCGAGGTGCTGCTTGGCGAGATTCATGCGGGAGGATTCCACGAATGGCCGGCCCGCACCACACTTCCCCCGTCTCCCGCGTCCGGCCCGCTCCGCCAGCAAAGCGCCGGTTGAATCAGGGCGAAAACGCAATTCGTCGATGGCGGGCGCTACGGCCTGCCGATTTCGTCCAGAGCAGCCATGACGTCGGCCGAAAGGTCGAGATTGCTCGCGGAGGCGTTGGCTTCCAGCTCGGCGAGAGCCTCGGCCCCGACGATCGCGCTGGCCACAAAGGGCTGGGCCATCAGCCAGGCGAGCGCCAGGGTCGAGGGGGAATGACCGTGTCGCGCCGCGAGCCGCTCCAGTTCCTCGGCGAGCGCGATCTCGCGCGCGGTGAAGTCCGTGCCGCCCCACCGCCGCCGGCCCACGAATGACTCGCTGCGCTTTGACACGCCGGCAAGAAGGCCGCCGGCCAGCGGGCTGAAGACGGTCAGGCTAAGGCCGTAGGCCCGACAGATCGGCGCGATGTCGAGCTCCGGATCCCGGCGGGCAAGGCTGTATTGGATCTGCAGGCAGGCCGGCGCACTCGCCCTGAGCCTGTCCGCCTTCCATAGGGCCTCGACGACCTGCCACGCCGGATAGGTCGACAGCGCGTAGTAGCGGAGCTTGCCCTGTCGAATGAGATCGTCGAATGCCCGGATGGTTTCCTCGATCGGCACCGACGGATCGGGATGGTGGGCGTAGCAGACGTCGAGATGATCCGTGCCGAAGCGGCGCAGGCTCTGCTCGAGCTGCTCGACGATGTGCCGGCGGGACAGGCCGCGATCGTTTACGCCCTCGCCGACGGGCTCCATGACCTTCGAGCACAGGACGAGCGCATTGCGCCGGCCCTTGATCGCGCGACCGACGATCTCTTCGGCCGACCGCCTTTGCGTCCAGGCCGGTGCGCCGGGCCGATCGAACCGGGCCTGGTTGCCGTAGGAGTTGGCCACGTCGATCATGTTGATGCCGAGTTCCATCGCCCGGCCGATCAGCCGGTCGCACGCCGCTTCGAGCGGCGCGACGCCGAACGTGGCGGTGCCGAGCGACATTGCCGAAACCTTCACGCCGGTTCGACCGAGCTGCTTGTACCGCACGCCGCACCTCCGTTGCCGCGAGGAGGTCAGCACAGCATGCCGCCATGAGGCAACTGGCGGGCCCGCCAGGCCCGTGCCAGAGTTGCGGTGCCCCTCAGGGAGCCGGACCATGCCCGATCACGTTCAGCCCGATCCAGACGCAGATGGCGCGGCGGAGATTCGAATTCCCGACGTGTCCGACGGCCTGATCGATCGCTCGGTCTACACCGATCCCGCGCTCTATCGAGTGGAGCTTCAACGGATCTTCGCTCGTGCATGGAACTTCATGTGCCACGAGACGCAGATCCCGAACGCCGGAGACTACTTCATCAACTATATCGGCGAGGATCAGGTCATCGTCGTGCGCGGGGAGGACGGTACCGTCCACGTCCTGATGAACACCTGCCGTCATCGCGGCAATGCATTGTGCCGCGCGGAGCTCGGCAATACGAAAGCCTTCGTCTGCAGCTATCACGGCTGGACGTACGGTCTTGACGGGAAGCTGATCGGCATTCCGGGCAAGGCCGACTTCTATCGCGACCGGATCGACCAGGCCGACTGGGGGCTCGTGCCGGCCGCCAGGGTCGACCACTACAAGGGCTTCTACTTCGCCACCCTCGATCCTCAAGCACCCAGCCTGTTCGACTATCTGGGCGATGTCGGCCGCGTCGGCATGGAGAGCATGCTGGCCTACGGCGACGTTGTCGTGCTCGATGGCGTGCAGAAGAACGTCATCGACTGCAACTGGAAGATCGCTGTCGATAACCTGTTCGACTGGTATCACGTCAAGGTGAGCCACAACTCGGCCTCGCGCGTCGGCTTTCTGAACCAGGCTGCAATGATGCCCATGACGCAGATGGTCATGCTGGGCGAGCTGGGTCATGCCATCGGCGGCCCGATGGTGACGCGAGAGGAGCAGGCGAAAATCGATGCGTTGAGCGACGAGGAGCGTCTCGCCATCGACAGGTTGCCGGATGCCGAACGGCCGAAGGTGGCGCCGACCCTGCGCCGCCCCTTGCGGTCGACCGCGACGAAGGCAGCCATGGGGCCGGTCGGCGTGCGTGCGAGCGGCCATCCCAACATCTTTCCCAATCTGTGGATCTCGACGCGCGGCATGCAGATGAGCCTGCGCCTGCCGCGCGGTCCGGCGGCGACGGAGATCTGGTGGTTCACGGTGATGCCGAAGAGCTTCACGCCCGAGCAACGGCGCGCGGCGAAGAAGTTCATCATCCATTCGTTCGGACCGGCCGGGCTGCTGGAGCAGGATGACGGCGAAAACTGGAGCCAGAGCACGATGGCCGGCCGGGGTGTCGCGAGCCGCCGCTATCCGCACAACATGCAGATGGCGATGGGACAGGACGAGGTGATGGTCGATGCCACGGGACAGAAGGCGATCGAGACCCGGGTCAACGAGCATGCCCAGCGCTGGACCTATCGCTGCTGGGCGGAATGGCTGCGCGCGCGTGACTGGCCCGAGCTGATGCAAACGCGCTCGCCGTCGCCCACCGGGCGGGTGTGATGACGGGGCGCAAAGTCGGTCCGGAGCTGCAATACGAGGTGGAGCAGTTCCTGTATCGCGAAGCAGCACTGCTCGACGACCGCCGATTCGGCGAGTGGCTCGAGCTGATCGCGGACGATATCCATTACTGGATGCCGATTCGCCGGACCGTGACCGTCGAGAACCTGCGGCTCGAATACGCCGCGTCCGACGGCATGGCTTATTTCGACGACGATCGGAACGATTTGCGCATGCGCGTGGAGAAGCTGCAATCGAACTCTTCATGGTCCGAGAATCCGCCGTCGCGGACCCGGCACTTCGTGTCGAACGTGAGGATCCTGGAGGTCAAGGAGGACGAGATCGCGCTCGAAGCCGCGATCCATCTCCATCGCTCGCGCCTCAACGACAAGATCGACAGCTGGATCGGCAGGCGCCGCGATCGCCTGCGGCGCATCGGCGACGGCTTCCGGATCTTCGAGCGCCACATCTTCCTCGACCAGACCGTGGTGCTGTCGACCAACTTCAGCAGCATCTTCTAGGCTGGCTCGCCGGGAAGCACGGCCCTGAGAGCCGCGCTTCCCGGCCGAGCCCGTCAGATTCGCAGGTCGCTGAAGAAATCGTTGCCCTTGTCGTCGGTGATGATGAAGGCGGGGAAGTTCTCGACCTGGATGCGCCAGATCGCTTCCATGCCGAGCTCGGGATACTCAAGCACCTCGACCTTCTTGATGACGTCCTGGGCCAGGATCGCGGCCGGGCCGCCGATCGAGCCGAGGTAGAAGCCGCGGTGCTTCTTGCAGGCATCGACGACCTGCTTGCTGCGGTTGCCCTTGGCCAGCATGACCATCGAGCCGCCGTTGGCCTGGAACAGGTCGACATAGGAATCCATGCGGCCGGCCGTGGTCGGGCCGAACGAGCCTGAGGCCATGCCGGTCGGCGTCTTGGCAGGGCCGGCGTAGTAGACCGGGAACTGCTTGAAGTAGTCGGGCAGGCCTTCGCCGCGATCGAGCCGCTCCTTGAGCTTCGCATGTGCCGAATCGCGCGCCACGATCAGGGTGCCGGTGAGGTTCACCCGGGTCTTCACCGGATGCCTGGTCAGCACCGACAGCGTGTGCGCCATGCCCTTGTCGAGGTCGACCGAGACGACGTCGCCCGAGAGCTGTTGGGGCTCCACGTCGGGCAGGTAATGCGCCGGGTTGGTTTCGAGCGCCTCGAGGAAGATGCCGTCCTTTGTGATCTTGCCGACGGCCTGCCGGTCGGCCGAGCAGCTCACGCCGAGCCCGATCGGCACCGATGCGCCGTGGCGGGCGATGCGGATCACGCGCACGTCGTGGCAGAAATACTTGCCGCCGAACTGCGCGCCGATGCCCATCTGGCGGGTGAGCTCGAGCACCTTCTGCTCCATGCCGCGGTCGCGGATGGCGACGCCCTTGTCGTTGCCCTCGCTCGGCAAATCGTCGAGGTAGCGCGTCGAGGCAAGCTTCACCGTCTTGAGGTTGAGCTCGGCGGACGTGCCGCCGATCACGATGGCGAGATGATAGGGCGGGCAGGCCGCCGTGCCGAGGGTGCGAATCTGGGTGTCGAGGAACTTGAGCAGCGATGCTTCGTTCAGCACTGCCGGCGTCTGCTGGTAGAGATAGCTCTTGTTCGCCGATCCGCCGCCCTTGGCGACGAACAGGAACTTGTAGGCATCGCCGTCGGTCGCGAAGATGTCGATCTGCGCCGGCAGGTTGGTGCCGGTCTGCACTTCCTTGAACATCGAGATCGGCGAGACCTGGCTGTAGCGCAGGTTGGTTTCGGTGTAGGTCTTGTAGACCCCTTTGGCGATCGCAGCCTCGTCGCCGCCACCGGTCCACACCGACTGGCCCTTCTTGCCCATGACGATCGCGGTGCCGGTATCCTGGCACATCGGCAGAACGCCGCCGGCAGCGATGTTGGCGTTCTTCAGCAGCTCGAGCGCTACATACTTGTCGTTTGAGGAGGCCTCGCCGTCGTCGAGGATGTTGCGCAGCTGCTGGAGATGGCCCGGCCGCAGCAGATGGGAGATGTCCTTGAAGGCCTGGGCGGTGAGCAGGGTCAGCGCCTCCGGCTCTACGGTCAGTACCTCCTTGCCGTTGAACTTGGCTGTGCCGACGAAATCGGAGGAGAGCTTGCGGTAAGTCGTGCTGTCCTTACCGCTGGGGAACATCTCCTGGAACTGGAACTCGGGCATGGCTTCTCCTGACGGGAAGCGCCCTCAAACCGCAAAAAGCGCGGCCAGTCTACTCTTTTCGGAAGCCCTACTTCTTTCGGAAGCTGTCGAGTTTGACGACCTTGGAGGCCGGATCCTCGGGCTTCGCCTCGCCGTCAGTGGGCTTGGCGCCGGCTTCGGTCTTGGCGTCGGCGGCCGGAGGGGCGCCGAGAGACGGGCGCTTGTCCGGCGCGGGAAGCGGCGTCGGCGCCGCGGCTGTGCCGCCGGCCTTGTCGGGTGCCACGCCCGCCTTGTCCTTGCGGTCGAACTGCAGGCCGAAGCGAACCGAGGGATCGACGAAGGCCGACAGCGCGGCGTACGGCACCCTTATGCGCTCCTGCTGCTTGTTGAAGCTCACCGTCACCTCGAAGAACTCCTCGGTGAGGACGAGATCCCAATACTGGTGCTGGAGCACGATCGTCATCTCTTCCGGATATTTGGCGCGCAGATACTCGGGCAGCTGCACACCCGGATCGTTGCTCCGGAAGGAGATGTAGAAATGGTGCGACCCCGGCAGGCCCTTGTCCGCGACCTGGCGCAGCACGCGACGCACGACGCTGCGCAGCGCATCGTCGACGAGAGCGTCATAGTGAAAGCGGTCATTCATGGACAAGCAGAACCTTCACAAAAGCATCGGCCCGCGATGCAGGAGAGTCAACGCGGCAATAGCCGTGAATGCACCGAAAGGAAAGCGATGAAAGTGAGGGGGCTTCTGTTGCCCGGTGCCCCCCCGAACCGCGCTTACGTCCGCTGTTTAGGCGGCAGCAGCGAGTGTAACGGTGTTATCGTTAGCACTTGTGTGTGGCCCGTCACGGCGGAACCATACCGGGCAAAAACCGCGCCTTTACCACGCCCGTCGATCCTGGTTCGCCCCCATCGATCCCGCTCGCGAACGATTGGGTGAATGGTGGAGGCGCCGGGTACTGCCCCCGGGTCCGAAACGCTTATGTCACGCGGTGTTTATCGCCATAGTCGGTTGCCCGACACGACCTATATAGGCGCTCGCGCGGGCGATTTGAAGGCTCAGGATTTTCCCCATGGAAGGGGCAGCTTCCGGCCCATAGAGTCCGCAGCCAACCGAGGACAACGAGCGAATGCCCCTCACGACCGATCAGCAGGCTGAAATCGACCAGGCGCGGGACGGCGCGCAGATGACGTTGCGGCCGGTCGCGCCGGCGCTCGAGGAGATCCTCTATCAGGCCCTGCCGGTGCTCGATCACGGCTTTGTCCGCGTGGTCGACTACATGGGCGACGATGCCGCCGTGGTGCAGGCCGCGCGCGTGTCCTACGGCCGCGGCACCAAGAAGGTCAGTGAGGATCGCGGGCTGATCAACTATCTCATGCGGCATCGCCACACGACGCCGTTCGAGATGTGCGAGATCAAGTACCATGTGAAGCTGCCGATCTTCGTGGCGCGCCAGTGGATCCGCCATCGCACCGCGAACGTGAACGAATACTCGGCGCGCTATTCGATCCTCGACAACGAATTCTACCTGCCCAGGCCTGAGCAGCTTGCGGCCCAGAGCAAGGCCAACCGCCAGGGTCGCGACACGGTGATCACCGGCAAGGAGGCCGAGCGCGTCTTCTCGCTGCTCAAGAAGGACGCCGAGCTGGTCTACGAGCACTATATGGAGATGCTGAACGAGGGCGAGAACGGCGAGCCGCTCGATCCCGAACGTTCTGGCCTGGCACGCGAGCTCGCGCGCATGAATCTGTCGCTCGCCTTCTATACCCAGTGGTACTGGAAGACGAACCTCCACAACTTGATGCATTTCCTATCGCTGCGCGCCGATGCTCACGCACAGTATGAAATCCGCGTCTATGCCGACGTCATGATCGACACGC
Organism: Reyranella sp.; assembly: GCF_965279465.1. NCBI lineage: Bacteria > Pseudomonadati > Pseudomonadota > Alphaproteobacteria > Hyphomicrobiales > Reyranellaceae > Reyranella > Reyranella sp. Next base: position 8,034,967 of record NZ_OZ257242.1, on the reverse strand, counting down.
TGAAGCGCTGGTGTCCGATCTGCGCCGATGCGTTCCTCGAATACCGCATGGGTGGCGCGCATCTCTCCAGGACCGGCCTGGCCGCCGTGAAGCGCATGATCGCGGGCGAGAAGGTCGACCAGAGGTCGAGCGGCCTCAATCCGCGCGAATGGCGCGAGCTGTTGGCGGTGCTCGGTCCAGGGTGATTTCGACAGCATCGCCTGACCCGAGAGCCACACCCAGCGTCCGTCCGTCCAGATGAAGACGGAGAGCGCGTTGAAGCTCGCGCTGTCTTCCGGTCGTCTCCTCGATGATCATGCTCGTAGTCGGCGCCGCCGGCTGATTGAGCCCTTCGTCGCGCGCTGCCATAACTGGCGCCATGCAAAAATCCCCCGACCTGCTGCGGCTGCTGAAGGAGCGGCCGCGCGATGGTGACGCGATCGAGGAGATGACGGCCGCGGCCTTCGGTCCCGACCGCTTCCACAAGACCGTCTATCGCCTGCGCGAGGATGTGCCGCCGATCAAGGAGCTGTGCTTCGTCTGCCTCGACCAGAAGAACCGTTTGGTCGCCTCGATCCGCAACTGGCCGGTCCTGATCAACGAGAAGTGGCCGGCGGTAATGCTGGGGCCGCTGGCGATCTCACCCGAGCTCCGCGGGCTGGGCTACGGCAAGGCGCTGATGTGGCATTCGATGGCGCAGTCGCGTTTGCAGGGGCACAGCCGCATCATCCTGGTCGGCGACCCGGAGTACTACAACCAGTTCGGCTTTCGCCGCGACCTCGCGCTGCTCCTGCACCTGCCTGGCTGGGTCGAGGAGCGCCGCTTCCTGGCGCTCGAGCTGGTCGCCGGATCGATGATCGGGGTGCACGGCATGATCGGCAAACCGGTGGTGAAGAAGACGCGGCGGAAGAAGAAGCGTTCATAGCTGGGAGCGCGGCTCTGGAGAGCCGCGCTCCCAGCGAAGATCAACGCATCACGATCTTGGGCGGCGGACGGCCGCCACGCTGCGGTGCGGAAAGCTGCTTCCACACGCGGCCGGCGATGTTCTTGTAGGCTTGCGAATGGGCCGACCCGGGCTGGGCGACCACGATGGGATGGCCGCTGTCCGAGGTCGTGCGGATATCGAGATGCAGCGGGATTTCGCCGAGGAACGGCACGCCGAGCTTCCCGGCCTCCTCGCGCGCGCCGCCGTGGCCGAAGATCTCAGAGCGCTCGCCACACTTGGGGCAGAGGAAATAGCTCATGTTCTCGACGATGCCGAGCACCGGCACGGCGACCTTGCGGAACATGCTGAGGCCCTTTCGGGCATCGATCAGGGCGATGTCCTGCGGCGTCGAGACGATCACGGCGCCGGACAGTGCCACCCTTTGGGCGAGGGTGAGCTGGGCGTCGCCAGTACCCGGTGGCATGTCAACTACCAGCACGTCGAGTTCGCCCCATTGCACGTCCCGCAGCATCTGCTCGAGCGCGCTCGACACCATCGGGCCGCGCCAGATCATCGGCGTGTCCTCGGCCACGATGTAGCCGATCGACATGGTGCGCAGCCCGTAACGCTCGATCGGCTTCAGCATCTTGCCGTCGGCAGATTCGGGCTTCTCCTTCACCCCCAGCATGCGCGGCATCGAGGGACCGTAGATGTCGGCATCGAGCAAGCCGGTGCTGACGCCGTTGGCCACGAGCCCCAGCGCCAGGTTGACGGCCGTGGTCGATTTGCCGACGCCGCCCTTGCCGGATGCCACGGCGATGATGTGTTTTACCCCCGGGACGTCGATCCGCCCGCTGCCACCTGTCGTTTTGGCGGCGGGACCGTGGCTGTGGGCATGTCCATGGCTCTGAGCAGCGGGTTTGGCTGCGGCTGCGGCGCGTTCGGCCGTCATGACGGCGGTTGCCGACAGCACGCCAGCCATCGCCCGCACCGCCTGCTCGCAAGCCTGGCGCAGCGGTTCCAGGGCCGGACCGCGGGCCGGATCAACCTCTAGCGTGACTGCAACATGTCCACCGCGTGTGGCGACACCACTCACCATGCCCAGCGCAATGACATTCTTGCCGGTCAGGGGATCGATGACCGTTTCGAGAATGCTGCGAACGGCTGATTCCGTGATTTCCGCCATGTCGCTCGCTCGCCGCTTGATTGAAGGTACGCCCGTCGTCACATATATGCAGCGCGGCGCGAAAGCAAAGGTCCCGCAGGCGGCGTCGAGGTGATGAATGGCGTGGAATAATAATAGCGGCGGCCCATGGGGCGGCGGGGGAAACAACAGCGGCGGTGGCGGCGGCCCGTGGGGCGGCGGCGGCGGCAACCGCGGTGGCGGCGGCGGGCCGTTCGGCTCGCGCCGGCCGCCCGACATGGAAGATGTCATCCGCAAGGGCCAGGAACGGTTGCGCAATCTGATGCCGGGCGGTTTGGGGTCGTTCAAGGGCTTCCTGCTGATCGCGCTCGCCGCCGTCCTGATCTGGCTGGTCACCGGCTTCTTCCGGGTGCAGCCCAACCAGCAGGCGATCCAGCTGGTGTTCGGCAAGCCTTACGGCGGGCCGGTCGCGTCGGGCCTGCACTACAACCTGCCTGCCCCGGTCGGCAACGTGGTGGTCGTGAATGTGCAGGACCAGCGCCGCACGGTGCTCGGCTCGCGCGGCGCGGCCGAGCGCACCCCGTATGGCCGGGGAGCACGCCCGACCTCATCGGAGAACTTGATGCTCACCGGGGACGAGAACATCGTCGATATCGAGTTCGCGGTGCTGTGGCAGATCAAGGATGTGTTCGATTACGCTTTCAATGTGCGCAATGGCGAGGAGAACGTGCGTCAGGCTGCCGAGGCAGCGATGCGCGAGGTGATCGGCAAATCCAACCTGCAATATGCCCAGACCGAGGGTCGCACGCGCATCGAGCAGGATACCAAGGACCTGCTGCAGCGTATCCTCGACGAGTACGGGCTGGGCGTTCAGATCGCCCAGGTACAGCTGCTTCGGGTCGACCCGCCGCAGGAGGTGATCGGCGCCTTTCGCGACGTCCAGGCCGCGCGCGCCGACAAGGAGAAGAACATCAACGAGGCCAACACCTACCGCAACCAGGTGCTGCCGCGCGCCAAAGGCGAGGCGGAAAGCATCATTCAGAAGGCCGAGGGGTACAAGGCGCAGAAAGTGGCCAGTGCCAAGGGCGATATCCAGCGCTTCGATCAGGTCTACGACCAGTACGTCAAAGCCAAGGACATCACCTCGGAGCGTCTCTACATCGAGGCGATCGAAGAGGTGCTGCGCAACGTGAACAAGGTGCTGATCGACAAGAGCGGCTCGGGGGTCGTGCCTTATCTGCCGCTGCCTGAGCTGCGCTCCGGTCAGACGCCATCGCTGCCGGCCCGACCGGTGGCTCCTCCGGCTGTTGGAGCCACGCGATGAGCAATCGTTCGATCGTTCTGCTGGTTGTCGCGGCCATCGCGGTCTTCCTGCTGACCCAGACCTTCTTCACCGTCGACCCGACCAAGCAGGTGCTGGTCCGCCAGTTCGGCGCCATCGTCGGCCAGCCCAAGACCCAGCCTGGCCTCTATGCCAAGGTGCCGCTGATCCAGGATATCGTCCGTATCGACCGCCGCCTGCTCGACTACGAAGCCGAGGAGTTCGAGATCATCGCCGGCGACCAGAAGCGTCTCGTGGTCGACGCCTACGCCCGCTTCAGGATCGTCAATGCCCGTTCTTTCGTCGAGCGGGTACCTGGCGGCGAGCCGGCGTTGCGCGGGCTGCTCGATTCGCTGATCAACTCGGAGATTCGCGGCGTGTTGTCTTCGGTGCCTCTGCATGCAGTTTTGACCGAGCAGCGTGCGAGCCTGATGGACGACATCACGCGCCGGGTAAACGGCAAGACCAAGGACCTCGGTGTCGAGGTGATCGACGTCCGCATCAAGCGTGCCGACCTGCCGCAGGCCAACTCCCAGTCGGTCTACAATCGCATGAAGACCGACCGAGAGCGGGAGGCGGGTCAGCTCCGTGCCGAAGGCGACGAGGAGAACCAGCGCATCAAAGCCACGGCCGACCGCGAGGTCGCGGTGATCCGGGCCGATGCCGGGCTGAAGGCCCAGATCACCATGGGCGAGGCCGACGGCGAGGCGACGAAGATCTATGCCGACACTTTCAGCAAGGACAAGGACTTCTACGCCTTCTGGCGCCGGATGGAGGCCTACAAGCAGGCTTTCAGCCAGGGTGGGAGCATGGTCCTCAGCCCCGACAGCGACTTCTTTCGCTACTTCAACGACCCCTCCGGGGTGCTCAAGAAATAGGGTCAAGAAGCAGGCCGGGCGGATACGATCCGGCGGCTGTGGCAGCCTTGCCACGCCGCCGGGTTTTTTTTGCGAAAGTCCGGGAAACACTGAAATACACGGCAACATGACGCCCTCTTTATTTGCGCCACATTCGGTCGGCATGTAGACAGGAACGTGAACGCGGCGCCGGCCAAAACTGCTTGCCTGACCCACTTTTGGCCTTGAGCGCCGTTGGAGGTCGGCCGTGATTCTCTCCGGGTTTTCAGCGTTTTCGAGGGCTGTCGCTGTGGCGGCGGTGCTGGCGTTTGGTACGGTGCTGGCTCAGCCGGCAGTGGCGCGCGATGCGCCCGACAGCTTCGCCGATCTGGTCGACAAGCTGCTCCCCACGGTGGTCAACATTACCACCACCCAGAACGTACCCCAGCAGGGCCCGCGCCTGCGTGACATGCCGCAGCTCCCGCCGGGCTCGCCGTTCGAGGAGCTGTTCAAGGAGTTCTTCGACCGCAAGGGCGGCGAGCAGCAGCAGCGCCGTGGCACGTCGCTCGGCTCAGGCTTCATCATCGACGGCGACGGCTACATCATCACCAACAACCACGTCATCCAAGGCGCCGAAGACATCACGGTGATCCTGCGCGACGACACCCAGCTCAAGGCCAAGCTGATCGGCTCGGACAGCCGGGTCGACATCGCCGTGCTCAAGGTCGAGCCGCCCAACAAGAAGCCGCTGCCGGCCGCCAAGTTCGGCGATTCGGATAAGAGCCGGGTCGGCGACTGGGTAATCGCGATCGGCAATCCGTTCGGCCTCGGCCACTCGGTGACTGCCGGCATCATCTCGGCCCGTGGACGCGCACTGTCGGACTCGCTCGACGACTACCTGCAGACGGACGCCGCGATCAACAAGGGCAATTCGGGTGGCCCGCTGTTCAACGCCGACGGCGACGTGGTGGGCGTCAACACGGCGATCTACTCGCCGTCGGGCACCAATGCCGGCCTCGCCTTCTCGATCCCGTCCAACCTGGTCAAGCAGGTCGCCGAGCAGCTCCGCGAATTCGGCAAGGTGCGACGCGGCTGGATCGGTGTCAGCTACCAGAGCGTGACGGACGACATCGCCGATTCGTTCAGCCTCGATCGCACGCGCGGCGTGCTGGTGGCCAATGTCACCGCTGACGGCCCGGCCGCCAAGGCGGGCGTCAAGCGCAACGACATCATCCTGTCCTTTGCCGGCCAGGAAGTTCCCGACCTGCGCCGCTTTCCGCGCATCGTCGCCAATGCCCGTGTCGGCAGCACGGTCGACGTCCTAGTCTGGCGCGGCGGCAAGGAAGTACCGCTGAAGCTGCGGATCGGCGAGCAGGAAGAGCCCGAGAAGCAGAACGTCTCGGCGCAGGGATCGGGCAAGAAACCGCCCGAGCCGGACCAGGCCGTGACCTCGACCATCGAGCAGCTCGGCCTCACGCTCCAGAAGGTGAACGACCAGCTGCGCGAGAAGTTTGGGCTCAGCGACAACGTGAAGGGCGTGGTCGTCACCAAGGTGGTGCCCAACAGCCCGGCGGCCGAGAAGCAGCTCCAGGCCGGCGACGTCATCCTCGAGGTCGACCAGAAGCCGGTGACGACGCCGCAGGAGGTCACCGAAATCGTCGGCAAGCTGCAGGCGCAGAAGAAGCGCTCGGTCCTGCTGTTCGTCGAACGCCAGGGCGACCCGCGCTTCGCGGCGCTGAGGCTGACGAAGTAGGGCTGGGAGCGCGGTTCTCCAGAGCCGCTCTTCCCTTCTTCTTGTCGCGCCCCATGAGCGGCTCTGGAGAGCCGCGCTCCCAGCCCTACCCGACCTTCACCACGAGCTTGCCGAAGTTCTGGCCCTTGAGCAGGCCCATGAAGGCTTCGGGCGCCTTGCTCAGCCCGTCGACCACGGTCTCGCGGCTCTTGAGCTGGCCGGAGGGCAGGAGCGGGGCGACGTCGCTGATGAAGTCGCCCATCAGCGCGACATGGTCGGAGACGATGAAGCCCTGCAGGGTGAGCCGCTTTTGCACGATCGAGAACATCTTGGGCGGGCCGGCCATCGGGTCGGTGTCCTGGTACTCCGAGATCGCGCCGCAGAAGGCGACCCGGCCGAAGTTGTTCAGCCGCTCGAACACGGCGTGGAACAGCTTGCCGCCGACATTCTCGAAGTCGGCGTCGATGCCCTTTGGGCAGAGCTTGTCGAGCACCGCGCCGTAGTCGCGCTCCGTGCGATGGTTGAAGCAGGCATCATAGCCCGCCTCGCGCACCGCCCAGACGCACTTGTCCTCGTCGCCGGCGCAGCCCACGACCCGCGCTCCCGCAAGCTTGGCCAGCTGGCCCGCCACTTGGCCGACGGCTCCGGTAGCGGCCGACACGAACACCGTCTCGCCCGCCTTGGGCTTGCAGATGTGCTTTATGCCGTACCAGGCGGTGAAGGAGGGCATGCCCAGCACGCCGAGGTAGGCAGACAGCGGCACGCCGCCGGCATCGAGCTTGCGCAGGCCCTTGCCGTCATGGACCGTGTGTGTCGCCCAGTTCAGAAGGCCCATGATCAGGTCGCCCTTGGCGAACTTCGGGTTGCGCGAATCGACGACCTCGCCGACCGAGCCGCCGGTCAACGGCTGGTCGAGATTGAACGGGGGAACGTAGGAGCGCAGCTCGGTCATGCGCGGCCGCATGTAGGGATCGAGCGACAGGAAGAGCTGGCGCACGAGGATCTGACCGTCGGCGAGGGCCGGCAACGTCACCTTCTCCTGGCGGAAGCAATCGGCGGTAACGTCGCCCGTAGGGCGCTTGGCGAGGACGATCTGGACGGCATCGGTCATGACGGGTCGGGCCTTTCGATGAAATCGCTTTGACGGTAGCCCTGCAGATAGAGCAGGGCGGTGAGATCGCCATGGTCGATGCGCGCGGCGACTTCGGCCGCGACCACGGGCTTGGCGTGGAAGGCAACGCCCAGGCCCGCGGCCTTCAGCATCGGCAGGTCGTTGGCGCCGTCACCCACGGCGATAGTCTCGCCGGCATGCAGGTGACGCTCCTGGCAGAGCCGGCCGAGCATGGCGAGCTTGGCTTCCTTGCCCAAGATCGGCAGCTCGACCGCGCCGGCGAGGGTCGTGCCGTCGTGCTTCAGCACGTTGGCCGCCTCGAAGTCGAAACCCAGCGCCGTCTTCACCATGGCGGTGAAGTAGGTGAAGCCGCCCGAGACCAAGGCGCAGGTGGCGCCGTGCCGCTTCATCGTGGCGACCAGCGTGGCGCCGCCCGGCGTGTAGCGGATGCGTCTGGCCGCTTCGTCGAGCCTGGCGACCGGCAACCCGGCCAGCAACCCGACCCGCTCGTTCAGGGCGGCGGCGAAATCGAGTTCGCCGTTCATGGCGCGCGCCGTGATTCCGGCGATCTTCTCTCGAAGGCCGAGGAAGTCCGCCAACTCGTCCAGCATCTCGTTCTCGATCATGGTCGATTCCATGTCGGCCACCAGCAGGCGCTTGCGCCGATTGGCGCTCGCAACGACCACCGTGTCGATGCCGGGCAACGACGGTGCCGCCGCCTTGCCGTCGAACGGCAGGTCGCAGGCGACGCCGGGCGCGAGCCAGTCCGGCAGGCCGACCGACCCGCCGTTGCTCCACAGCAGTTCGGCGGCGCGCTGCACGATCTTGTCGTCGAGCAGGGGCTGCGCGCGATTGGAGATCAGGACAAGGGTGTTCTTCACCCTCAGGCTCTAGCAAACTGCCGCGCACATGGCCAAGCCGGACGTCATCGTCGTCACGGGACCGACAGCTTCCGGCAAGTCGGCGCTGGCGCTCGCCTTGGCTGAGGCACGCGGCGGCACGGTGATCAACGCCGATGCCATGCAAACCTACGATGCCTTCCCGATCCTGACCGCGCAGCCCTCGGCGGAGGAGCGGGCGCGGGCCCCGCACGCGCTCTATGGCATCCTGCCGCTGAGCGAGATCCTGTCGGCCGCGCGGTGGCGCGACCTGGCGTCGACCGAGATCGAGCGCAGCAAGGTGCCCATTCTCTGTGGCGGCTCGGGCCTCTACCTGCGGGCGCTGATGCAGGGCATTTCGGAGATTCCAGCGGTGCCCGCCGGCCTGCGCGATGTGGCAAGTGCCGAATGGGAGTCGATGGGCGCCGAGGCCTTTCGCGCACGGCTGGCCGAACGCGATCCGACGATCGTGGCGCGGCTGAAGCCGGGCGACCGCCAGCGCCATATCCGCGCCTGGGAGGTCGTCCAGGCCACCGGCTGGCCGCTCAGCCACTGGCAGGAGACCCGGGGCGAACCCGCCCCCTACCGCTTCGCGACCATCCTGCTGGCGCCGGATCGGGCCTGGCTGCGGGCTCGGATCGAAACCCGGTTCGACGCCATGCTGAACCAGGGCGTGCTGGCCGAAGCCCGAAGCGTGTTCGACCGCAAGCCCGATCCGACCGCGCCCTGCCTCAAGGCGCACGGCGCCCCGGAGCTCTTTGCCCATTTCCGCGGGCAGCTTGGACTGGATGAAGCGCGTCGAATCGCGATCGATCATACCCGCCAATATGCCAAGCGCCAGATGACGTGGTTCCGGCATCAGCTTACACCAGATCTGGTGGTTGACCCCTCTAATGAACAAAGTATGGAGGGGCCCGAGAAATATTTGGATAAAATCGGGGTCTGAAACTTTACTTTTAGTTCGACCACCCCTATGTTCCGCGCCGCCGCAAAACGCCCTGTTTTGCGGCGCATTTGTCATAGAGGAGAGCGTTGTCATGAAGCCCGAGGAGTCCGCCACGACCGGCGCCGATCTGTTGGTGAAAGCCCTGATCGACGAGGAAGTCGAGGTCGTCTTCGGCTATCCCGGCGGTGCTGTCCTTCCAATCTACGACTCCCTCTTCAAGCAGAACCGGCTGCGCCACATACTGGTGCGCCACGAGCAGGCGGCCGTTCATGCCGCGGAGGGCTACGCCCGCTCGACCGGCAAGGTCGGCGTTGTGCTGGTGACCTCCGGCCCGGGGGCAACCAATGCTGTCACCGGCCTGACCGACGCGCTGATGGATTCGATCCCGATCGTCTGCCTGACCGGCCAGGTGCCGACCCACCTGATCGGCAACGACGCCTTCCAGGAGGCCGACACCACAGGTATCACCCGACCCTGCACCAAGCACAACTACCTGGTGAAGGCTGTCGCCGACCTGCCGCGGACGGTCCATGAGGCTTTCTACGTGGCGCGCTCGGGCCGGCCCGGCCCCGTGGTGATCGACCTGCCCAAGGACGTGCTCATGAACAAGCACGACTATGTGGCGCCTACCAGGCCGGTGGAGCACAAGAGCTACAAGCCCAAGACCAAGCCCGATCGCGCGCTGCTGCATCAGGCGATCGAGTTGATGGTGAAGGCCAAGCGCCCAGTCTTCTACACCGGCGGCGGTGTGATCAATTCCGGCCCGGCCGCCAGCAGGCTGCTGGCGCAGTTCGTCCATATGACGGGCTTTCCCATCACCAATACCTTGATGGGCCTCGGCGCGTTCCCGGCATCCGATCCGCAGTTCGTTGGCATGCTGGGTATGCACGGCACCTACGAAGCCAATCTCGCCATGTACAATTGCGATGTGCTGATCAACATCGGCGCGCGTTTCGACGATCGCATCACCGGCAAGCTCGCCGAGTTCTCGCCGAACTCGAAGAAGATCCACATCGATATCGACCCGAGCTCGATCAACAAGAACGTGCGGGTCGACCTGCCGATCGTGGGTGACGCGCGCCGCGCGCTGAAGGGCCTGATCGATATCTGGCAGAAGAAGCAGCCGCGTACCGACCAGAAGGCGCTCAAGGCCTGGTGGAAGCAGATCGACGAATGGCGTGGGCGCAACTGCCTCGCGTACAAGCAGGACGCCGAGACGATCAAGCCGCAGTATGCGCTCGAGCGGCTCTATCACCACATCAAGGACCGCGATCACTACATCACCACCGAGGTGGGCCAGCACCAGATGTGGGCGGCGCAGTTCCTGAAGTTCGAGAAGCCCAACCGCTGGATGACCTCGGGCGGTCTCGGCACCATGGGCTATGGCTTGCCGGCGGCGATCGGCGTGCAGATCGCCTATCCCGACGCTCTCGTGATCGACGTGGCGGGCGAAGCCTCGATCATGATGAACATCCAGGAACTCTCGACCGCGGCGCAGTACCGGCTGCCGGTCAAGATCTTCATCCTCAACAACCAGTACATGGGCATGGTCCGCCAGTGGCAGGAGCTGCTGCATGGCGGGCGCTACTCCGAGAGCTATTCCGAGGCGCTGCCCGACTTCGTGAAGCTCGCCGACGCCTTCGGCGCCGTGGGCCTGCGCTGCACCGACCCGGCCAAGCTCGACGAGACGATCCAGCAGATGCTCGCCATCGAGGGCCCGGTCATCGTCGACGTTGCCGTCGATAAGGCGGAGAACTGCTTCCCGATGATCCCGTCGGGCGCGGCGCATTACGACATGCTGCTCGGCCCCGCCGACCGAGCCGCCCGTCCGGTGTCCGAGGAAGGTATGGTGCTGGTGTGAGCGCGACTGCCCCGGCGTCGAGCCACACCATCTCCGTTCTGGTCGACAACGAGCCCGGCATCCTCGCGCGCGTGGTCGGCCTGTTCACCGGCCGCGGCTACAACATCGAAAGCCTCACGGTCGCCGAGACCAATGCGGCCGAGAAGCTGTCGCGCATCACCATCGTAACGACCGGCACACCGATGGTGATCGAGCAGATCAAGGCGCAGCTCGACCGGCTGGTGCCGGTGCACAGGGTGCATGACCTCACGCTCGAAGGCGCACATATCGAGCGCGAGCTCGCGCTGGTGAAGGTCAGGAGCAGCGGCGAGAAGCGCGTCGAGGCATTGCGTCTCGCCGACGTCTTCCGCGCCAAGGTGATCGACGCCAAGACCGACTCGTTCGTCTTCGAGGTCACCGGCACGACCGATAAGGTCGACAGCTTCATAGGCCTGATGTCGGCGCTCGGGCTGGTCGACATCGGCCGCACCGGCATCGTCGCCATGACCCGTGGCGGCGAGTCGCTGTGATGTGTCGGGACTACACCGCTCTCACTTCATGTTCCTCTCCCCCTCAGGGGAGAGGCTAGGTGAGGGGGCGGCAACCAACCGGGGTGTGGCACCCCCTCACCCCACCTCTCCCCCAAGCGGGAGAGGAGGAAGAAAGAAATTAGTTTTCTCGGGCGGCGTCGCGCTGGCGCTTCTTGGCTTGCGCCTCGCCCTGTCCGCCCGGTAGACAGCGCGCCATTCAGAGGGAGCAGGAAAATGCGTGTCTATTACGATCGTGATGCCGATGTGAACCTGATCAAGGGCAAGAAGGTCCTGGTCGTCGGTTACGGCAGCCAGGGCCATGCCCATGCCATGAATCTGCGCGATTCGGGCGTGAAGGATGTGCGCATTGCGCTCAAGCCTGGCTCGGCCACGATCAAGAAGGCCGAAGGGGCAGGCTTCACGGTGATGAGCCCGGCCGAAGGCGCCAAGTGGGCCGACATCGTGATGATGCTGACCCCGGACGAGCTGCAGAGCGACATCTACAACGCCGACCTCGCGCCCAACATGAAGCAGGGCGCGGCGCTCGCTTTCGCCCATGGCCTCAACGTGCACTTCAACCTGTTGAGCCCGCGCACCGATCTCGACGTGTTCATGATCGCGCCGAAGGGCCCCGGCCACACGGTGCGCTCGGAGTATGTCCGCGGCGGCGGCGTGCCGTGCCTCGTGGCGGTGGCGCAGAACTCCTCGGGCAACGCGCTCGAGATCGGCCTCAGCTATTCTTCGGCGATCGGCGGCGGCCGGGCCGGCACGATCGAGACCTCTTTCAAGGAAGAGTGCGAGACCGACCTGTTCGGCGAGCAGGTCGTGCTGTGCGGCGGCCTGGTCGAGCTGATCAAGGCCGGCTACGAGACGCTGGTCGAAGCGGGCTATGCGCCCGAGATGGCGTACTTCGAGTGCCTGCACGAGGTGAAGCTGATCGTCGACCTGATCTTCGAGGGCGGCATCGCCAACATGAACTACTCGATCTCCAACACCGCGGAGTACGGCGAGTACCGTTCGGGCCCGCGCATCGTGACGGCCGAGACCAAGGCCGAGATGAAGCGCGTGCTGGACGATATCCAGTCGGGCCGCTTCGCCCGCGACTGGATGCTGGAGAACAAGGTCAACCAGGCCTCGTTCAAGTCGATGCGCAAGAAGATGGCCGAGCATCCGATCGAGGAAGTCGGCGAGAAGCTCCGCGCCATGATGCCGTGGATCAAGGAAAAGGCGCTGGTGGACAAGGCGCGGAATTAGGCGCGCAGCGCGCCTGTTCCGCACCGAGCAGAAAGGAAAGAGGCGCCGCAACCCGGCGCCTCTTTTCTGTCTTCAGCTTTTCCCGAACACGAAGCCGCCGCCGGAGGCGTCGACCCGGGCGCCGGAGATGAAGGACGCTTCGTTCGACAGCAGCCACAGGATCGCGTCGGCGATCTCCTCGGCGCGGCCGACGCGGCCCATGGCGATGGTCGATTCGATGCCGGCGCGGAAGGCATCGTCCTTCAGGCGGTCCTCGGTCATCTCGGTCAGCACCATGCCGGGCCGCAGCGCATTGACCCGGATGCCCTCGGCCGCGACGTCCTTGGCGAACCCCATGGTGAAGGAATCGACCGCGGCCTTGCTCGCCGCATAGTGCGATGCGCCCGGTCGGCCGCCGATCGTGCCGGCCATGGACGAGACATTGACGATCGCGCCGCCCTTGCCGCCGTGCCTGGTCGACATGCGGCGTGCGGCCTCTCGGCAACACAGCATCAGGCCGACGACGTTCACGGCAAACAGCTTGTGCAGCGCGGCGGCATCGAACGCCTCGACCCGCATGCCGCCGCCGCCGATGCCGGCACTGTTGACCAGGTGGGTGATGCGGCCGAACACCCGTTCAGTCTCGTTGAACAGCCGCACGATATCGGCTTCGTTGGCCATGTCGCCGGGGAACGCGACCGCCTCGCCGTTCTGGGCGGCAATGTCGGCCACCACGCCCATCGCCTGTGCGTCGCGCGAGCGGTAGTTGATCGCCACCTTGTAGCCCCGGCTGGCAGCACGCCGCGCCGTTTCCGCGCCGATGCCGCTCGCACCGCCGGTGATCAAAAGTACGCCACTCATCTCTTGATCTCTCCCCCGTCAATCTGGAGACGGGATAACGCCGCACGTCGAAGGAGAAGACAAGCACGGGCAGCATGACCATCGTGTCGCCCGGCCCAGTCGCCGACCGGCGTTACGCCGGGAGCGCGGCTCTCCAGAGCCGCTCTTGGGCTGTGGCAGACCGAAGAAGGAGCGGCTCTGGAGAGCCGCGTTCCCGGCAACAGGACATCGACCTAGCTCAGAGTTTGTGAATCTATTGGTCAGCGGGGAAATGACCGGTGTGGCAACCCTCCCGCCTCATCCTGAGGAGCGTAGCGCAGCGGAGCGTCTCGAAGGATGGCGCCTCGAAGGACGTGGCAACGGTGCTGGAAACACGGGAGTTTAGCAAGGTCGTACGCGTTGCCACCCTTCGAGACGCTCCGCTGCGCTGCGCTCCTCAGGGTGAGGTAAGTGGGTGGCGAGATCGTCATTGAGTCGCGACGTCGATTTTTTTCACAAGCTCTCAGGGTGAGGCGAGTGGGGAGCGAGATCATCTTTGAATCGCTAGTTCGATTTTTTCACAAGCTCTCAGGATGACCGAATGGGGGCTGAGGCCCAGCCTTGTCAGATGTTGTATCCGCCGCCGGCTGCGTCGAGCATCGCGCCGGTGATGAAGGCGGCTTCGTCTGACAGCAGCCACAGCGCGGCATCCGCGATCTCGCCGGCCTTGCCGACGCGGCCCATAGGGATCGATGCCTGGATGTGGTTGCGGAAGGTGGCGTCCGCGAGCCGCTTCTCCGTCATCTCGGTCAGCACCATGCCGGGGCGCACCGCGTTCACCCGGATGCCTTCCGGGGCAACCTCGCGCGCGAAGCCCTTGGTGAAGGCATCAACCGCGCCCTTGGTCGCGGCATAGGCCGACGAGCCGCTGCGGCCGCCGATCGTCGCGGCCATCGACGAGACGTTGACGATCGCACCGCCCTTGCCGCCGTGCTTCTTCGACATGAGCTTTGCGGCCTCCCGGCAGCACAGCATCAGGCCGGTGACGTTCGTGGCGAACAGGGTTGCCAGCACTACGGCATCGTAGGAGTCGACCCTCATCTGCCGGCCGATGCCGGCGCTGTTCAGCAGGTGCGTCACGGGACCGAACGCCTTCGTCGTCTCTTCGAACATGCGCACGATGTCGGCTTCGCTCGCCATGTCGGCCTTGATCGCGATCGCCTTGGCACCCTTGGTCTCAATGTCGGCAATGATCTTCTTCGCCTCCGTGTCGCGCGTGCGGTAGTTGAGGGCAATGCTGTAGCCGCGGGACGCAGCGCGCCGGGCGGTCTCGGCGCCGATGCCCGATGCCCCGCCGGTTATGAGAAGTACGCCGGTCATCCTTTGATCGCCCCTCCGGTCAGGCCACTCACGAGATAGCGCCGGACGATAAAGGAGAAGACCAGCACCGGCAGCATGATCATCGTGCCGCCGGCCGCGATACGGCCCCATTCCCAGCCTTCGTAGTTCATGAAGTTGACGACCGCGACCGGCGCGGTCATCGCCTCGGTGCGGGTCAGGATCAGGGCGAAGAAGAAGTCGTTCCAGGCGAACAGGAAGCAGAGGATCGCGGTCGCCGCGAGGCCGGGCCCGGAGAGCGGCAGGATGATGCGGGTGAAGCCCTGCCACATGGTGGCTCCGTCGATCCAGGCCGCTTCCTCCAGAGAACGCGGCAGCTGGTCGTAGAACGGCCGCATCATCCAGATCACCAGCGACAGGTTGCTGGTGAGGTAGATGATGGCGAGGCCGGTCAGCGTGTCGAGCAGCTCGAGATGGCGGTAGACCAGGAAGTAGGGGATGGTGAAGGCGATCGGCGGCGCCATGCGGCTGGCCAGGATCCAGAGCGTGATCGCCCCGCCGCCGCGCCGCGTCCAGCGCGACAGGGCGTAAGCAGCGGGCACGCCAACCAGCAGCGACAGCGCGGTCGAGCCGACGCTCACGACGAGGCTGTTGGAAAAGGAGTTGCGGAACTCCGAGGTCCAGAGCGCTGCATAGTTGGCGAGCGTCGCGTCGAAGAAGACGCGCGGCGGAAAGCGGAAGATCTCGGCGTTGGTCTTGAACGACATCACGAGCAGCCAGAGGAACGGCGCGAGTGCCAGCACCGCCAGCACCACCGCCAACGCGGTCATGATTCCGCGGTCGCGGCGCGCCCTAGTCGACACGGACGCCCCACCCGACGACGCGTACGATCAGCCAGCTCAGCACCAGGGTCGCCGCCAGCAGGACGACGGTGATGGCGCTGGAGAATCCGAGATAGGAGAAATTGAAGGCCTGCAGGAACGAATAGTAGTTCGTCACCTCGGTGAGGCTTCCGGGGCCGCCGTCGGTCAGGATGTAGATCAGCGGAAACGCCTTGATCGAATCGATCAGGCGGAAGAGTCCGGCCACCAGCAGCACACCCTGGATGAACGGCAGGGTGACGTGCCACGTGAGCTGCCAGGGCGAGGCGCCGTCGACCTTGGCGGCGTCGAGCAGCTCCTGCGGCAGCATCTGCAGGGCCGCCAGCACCATCAGCATGGTGAAGGGGAACCATTCCCAGGTGTCGGCGATGATGATCGAGGTCAACGCCCACTGCGGATCGGTGATCAACGCCGGCACGTTCCAGCCGATCGCCTTGAAGATACCGTGCATCGGGCTGATGTCGGGCGTGTAGATCACCTTCCAGATGATCGCCACGACGATCGGCGGCAGCACCATCGGGATCAGGAACACGGTGCGCAGCGCCTCCAGCAGGCGCGACTTGACGTTCAGCAGCAGGGCAAGGCCAAGACCGATCAGGAGCTGCAGCAGCACTGTCCAGAACGACAGCTTGATCTGCACCCAGACCGAGTTGTGCAGCCGCCCGTCGGCCCACAGCTGGCGATAGTTCTCGAGCGGCTGGGAGAAGTCCCAGAGCGTCTCCGGCCGCGTCAAGCTGAGCGGCGTGAAGCTGGTGACGAGCAGATAGAGCGCCGGCAGCAGCGTGATGATCGCCAGCACCGCCAGCGACGGCGCCACGCAGAAGGTGAAGAAGCGGTGCTGCTGGCGCGCGAAACCCGCGGTACGCTCAGCGATCAACCCTGGTCAACCTTTATGCCGGCCTTCTGCAGATCCTGGATCGCCTCGCCTTGCGCCTGTTTCATGGCGTCGGCCGCGCCTTGCTGCTTGGTCGCGATGCGCTCGATCGCCTTGTTGATCTTGTCGCCGACCTGCGGGAACACCGGCACGGTGCGATACTTCATGTAGCCGGTCTTGCCCCCGAGCTGCAGCACCTCGAGATAGAGCGCCGCCACATCCTGGCCGTTCAAGGTCAATACCTGCTTGAACTCGGGACTCTGGATGATCGACAGCCGGCATACGCCGGGATAGCCGTGATTCTTCACGACCATGGCGATGGTGTCCTTGGCCAGCGCCCATTTGATGAACTCCCAGGCCGCCTCCTTCTTCTTCGCCCCAGCGGGGATGCCGAGCGCGTGGCTGTTCGAACCGGGAAAATTGCCGTCGGGGCCGGCCGGCATCAGGCCGTAGCGAACCGTCTTCTGCACGGTGCTCTCGGGATCCTTGGCGAGCGGCACCTGCCACGCGGTGTCCTGCGTGCGGATGTTTGCGCGGCCCGACATCTGCGAACGCATCGCCTGGTCGTCCGAGTAGGAGAGGATGCCGTCGGGGCCGTATTTCATCAGCAGGTTGGCATACCACTCTGCCGCTTTGGCCGCCTGCGGCGTGTTGAGCGTCGGCGTCAGGTTTTCCGGCGGCGCCTTGAACACCGCGCCGCCCATGCCCATCAGATAGGGCATCCAGTTCCAGTGGTGCAGCTTGTCGGCGGTGAAGGCCGCGACCCCGTCCTTGTTGTGGATCGCGTCGCACAGCTTGATCAGATCGTCGAAGGTCTTGGGCATCCCAAGCCCCGCCCTCTCGATCAGGTCGTAGCGCGAGGCGCCCAGGATCATCGCGCCGGCCAGCCAGGCGTAGCCGAAGGTCTCGCCCTTGGGATTCTGCATCGCCGACTGCGGGCCGCCGACGAAATCCTCCGCCGCCCAGTCGGCTGGCGTGTATTTGCGATCCTTGGTGAAGGTGTCGAGGTTGGTCAGCCAACCCGCGCCGATCCAGCGCCCGGAATAGATGAAGGTGACGTTGCAGACGTCGAGCGCCGAACCCCTGGTCGAGAGCTCGAGGTCGGTGCGCTGGTTATAGACGGGGAAGGCCTGCATGGTGAAGTTCACCTTGATGCCGGTCTTCTCCTCGAACTGCGGGAAATAGTTCTTGAGGTATTCGAAGTAGGTCGTCTGGAAGCAGGAGGCGTTGATGGTCACGCCGTTGTAGGGCTTGCCGCCGCTCTGGGCATGGACCGCGGGCGCGGCCAAAGTCGCGAACGGGGCACCGAGTGCGCCACCCAAGACAGTACGACGATTGACTCCGCTCATCTCGGTCTCCTCCCCGGAAGATAGCTCTTGCCGTTCGGCTTTTCGCCGAGTTGAACGCGCTTCGTGGGGAGGGTCAAGTGCTGGCCTCCTTATTGCATCGCTGCGCTTGGAATAGGGAGAGTTCATGCGTCTGCGTCATGCAATCGGCATCGGTATGCTCACGGTCATGTTCGCGGGCGTGCAGATGGCGTCGCCGGCCCATGCAGCACCGGCGTGCGAGCCCGACAAGCTGGCGGCGAAGTACCCGAAGCTCGCCGGCAAGAAGCTGAAGATCGGGCAGGATGGCGAGAGCGCGCCGTTCAGCCATCGCGATCCGAAAAACTTCGATCATCTGATCGGCCTCGATGCCGACCTCGCACGCGCCGCTTTCGCCTGCATCGGCGTGCCGATCGAGTTCAGCACCGGCGCCTGGTCGGGTCTCATTCCGGCGACGATGTCGGGTCAGATCGACGTGATGTGGGACACGCTGCTGTACACGCCGGAGCGCGCCAAGCGCATGGACTTCGTGGCCTACATGAATTCGGCGACGGCGATCATCGTGCCCAAGGGCAATCCGAAGAAGGTCAAGTCGGTCGACGACCTGTGCGGCCTGACCGCCAGCGCCAACCTCGGCACGACGCAGGAGGCGATGCTGCGGGCGGGAAACGATAAGTGCGTGGCGGCGGGCAAGAAGCCGATCGACATCATCACCTCGACCGACATGCCGGCCGGGCTGCGGCTGCTGCAGAATTCCCGCACCGACGCGACGCTCACCAACAGGTTCGTGGGCGACATCGCGGCGGCCTCGACGCCCGCCATCGAGGTGGCAGCCGGCATCGTGACCGGCGCGCGCATCGCCGTCGGCACGGCCAAGGGCAACGACGACCTCGTGAAGGCGATCTTCGATGCGCTCGTCGTGCTCAAGGCCAATGGCGAGATGAAAAAGATCTACGAGGCCAACAAGGTCGACTACGAGCTGGTGACGGAGCCCGAGATCCTGACCAAGTAGGTCTCCGAACGTGGGCTCGGAGGCACTCGAGTCGATTCGCGAGACGCTGGAATACAGCGTTTCCGGCTTCCTGCTGAAGGGGGCGCTGACGGCGCTGGAGATCGCGGTGATCGCCATCGCCGCCGGGGTGGTGCTGGGCCTCGGCCTCGCCCTGATGCGGCTCTCTGCCTTCAAGCCGGTGAGCGGCTTTGCCTGGTTCTACATCTGGTTCATGCGCGGCACGCCGGTGCTTCTGCAACTCGTGTTCCTCTACGACGCGCTGCCACCGCTCGGGATCAAGCTCGACAGCTTCACGACGGCGGTGCTGGGCTTCTCGCTGAACGAGGCGGCGTTCTGCGCCGAGATCATCCGCGGCGGCATCATCTCGGTCGACCGCCGCCAGACGGTGGCGGCGGCGGCGCTCGGGATGGGGTGGTTCCTGACCTTGCGGCGCATCGTCCTGCCGCAGGCCATGCGCGCTATCCTGCCGGCACTCGCCAACCAGGCGATCACCGTTATCAAGGGCACGGCAGTGGCCTCGGTGATCTTCGTCAACGAGCTGACCTTCCGCAGCCAGCAGATCGTCGGCCAGAACTTCAAGTTCTTCACCGTCTTCGCCGCCGCCGGCATCATTTACCTGGTGATGACCAGCGCGGTCGCGGCGCTGCAGCGCTATCTCGAGCGCCGCTTCAATCCCGAGATCGAGCGCCGCCGGATTGCGACGGTGGTGCCCGACGAGCAGGTCGAGGCGATGGATTGGCGGACGCTGATCGATGCCACGCCGCCGGCGGCTTTGTCCGAGGCGGCCTTCGTGACCTGCCGGGGCGTGCGCAAGTCGTACGGTCCGCGCGAGATCCTGCGCGGCGTCGACCTGACGGTCGGCCGCGGCGAGGTCGTCGTGGTGATGGGGCCGAGCGGTTCGGGAAAGAGCACGCTGCTGCGCCTGATCAACCACCTCGAGCATGTCGACGGCGGCGAGATCGTC
Source organism: Reyranella sp. (assembly GCF_965279465.1). Taxonomy (NCBI): domain Bacteria; kingdom Pseudomonadati; phylum Pseudomonadota; class Alphaproteobacteria; order Hyphomicrobiales; family Reyranellaceae; genus Reyranella; species Reyranella sp. The sequence goes on along the minus strand of NZ_OZ257242.1, from coordinate 8,015,279 downwards.
GTCGACGGCCTGCATGTCGGCTACGAGAGCCACGCCGACGGCCGGCTCCAGCCGGTGCGCGATCTTGCCGGGGCCCGTGCCGAGGCACGCATCGGAATGGTGTTCCAGAGCTTCAATCTGTTCGAGCACCTGACGGCGCTGGAGAACGTGGCGGAAGCACCCGTCCAGGTCTACGGCGAGGGGGAGGCGGCGGCGCGCGCCCGCGGCGTGCGTCTCCTCGCAGCGGTGGGCCTCGCCCGGCACGTCGACCATCTGCCGCATCGCCTGTCAGGCGGCCAGCAGCAGCGCGTGGCGATCGCGCGGGCGCTGGCCGTGTCGCCCAAGCTGATGCTGTTCGACGAGCCGACCTCCGCGCTCGACCCCGAGCTGGTGGGCGAGGTGCTGACCGCCATCCGCCACATGGCCGAGGCCGGCATGACCATGATCGTCGTCACCCACGAGGTGCGCTTCGCCCGCGAAGTGGCCGACCGCATCGTCTTCATGGACGAAGGCCTGATCGTCGAGCAGGGCACGCCGGCGGAGGTGCTCGACCGTCCGACGCAGGAGCGGACGCAGCGCTTCCTGCGCCTGATCGAGCGTCCGGTCAGGCGGGGAGTTGTCGGCCAAGGATGAAACTGGTCTTGTCATGCTCTTCCGGACCGCGAGCCTCTGGCTCGCTCATGCGCATGAGCGAGCCAGAGGCTCGCGGTCCGGAAGAGCATGAGGCGCAGCCTCGCTAGCGCTTTCCCATTTCCCCGCTAGAGTGGGGAACCACGGAGGAAAGCAATGAAGGCAGCCGTTCTGTTCAAGCCCAACGAGCCGTTGCAGGTCGTCGAGTGCGAGCTCGATCCACCCAAGGCGGGCGAAGTGCGCGTCAAGATGAAGGCGTCGGGCGTGTGCCAGAGCGACTGGCACATCATGAACGGCGACTGGCCGTCGCCGATGCCGATCGTGCCGGGACACGAGGCGGCGGGCGAAATTGCCGAGGTCGGCCCCGGCGTCACCACGGTGAAGCCCGGCGACCACGTGATCTTCTCGTTCCGTCCCCATTGCGGCCGCTGCAAATACTGCAGCCAGGGCCGCACCGTGCTGTGCATCGGTCGCGCCTCGGTGCCGCCGGGCGCGCTCTACGACGGCACCCTGCGCATCAAGCATAACGGTCAGGGCATCAACCAGATGGCGCGCATCGGCACCTTCGCCGAAGAAGTCGTGGTGCCGGAGGAGATGGTCGTGCCGATCCGCAAGGACATGCCGTGGCCCCAGGCCGCGCTGGTCGGCTGCTGCGTCGCGACCGGGGTCGGCGCGGTGACACGGCACGCCAAGATCGAAGCGGGCTCGACGGTGCTGGTGATCGGCTGCGGCGGCGTCGGGCTGAACGCCATCCAGGGCGCGATGATCTCGGGCGCGGGGACGATCATCGCCGCCGACATCCTCGACAACAAGCTCGAGATGGCGAAGACGTTCGGCGCCACCCACACGATCAACACGGCGACCGACAACGATCCGGTGAAGAAGGTGAAGGCGATCGCCGGCGGCCTCGGCGTCGATTATTCGTTCGATGCGGTCTCGAACGGCGCGACCCAGGCGCTCGCCTTCGATTCGCTCGCGCCCGGCGGCCACGCCGTCGCCGTCGGCATCTCGGCGGCCAGCGTGAAGGCGACGTACTCGCCCTTCATGATGGTGTTCGGCGAGAAGATGATGAGCGGCACCTTCTACGGCTCGGTGCGGCCCAACCTCGATTTCCCGATCCTGGTCGATCACTACATGAACCGGAAGCTCAACATCGACGGTCTGATCAGCCGGACCTACAAGCTCGCCGACATCAACGAGGGCTTCAAGCGCATGATGGGCGGCGAGGTCGCGCGCGGCGTAGTTGTGTTCGATTGACGCTCGTTTTTTCCCAGCCGAAGTAGGAAATCCTATCGAACTCGTGAGATCTCCAGCAAGCAATGCTTGAAGCAAGGGAGCGCAAATAGCGCTAAGTCGTCAACGGGAACCGAATCCACCGGTTGAATGGCTGGAGAGATACTGTCTCACTGGCCGGAGCAGTTCTTCGTCGGGTGCCGAATTTGATGCAAGGCTAACCCTTACATAATCCCCTGCGAGCCGTGCGATCAATGGTCCGAACGCAGCCGGCGAACGCCTGAATGGCGGTAGCAGGCAGGACAGACCTTCTCGAAATAGGCGAATTGCATTGCTTGATGAACCCATTGCTTCGCTAATCTTGCCCATCGCTCCCAACGATGTTGCCAGGCTAGGTGCGAATTCCTCGGGCCGTGTGGCCGTCAGGCCCCGATAAAGATCGACTGCCTCTTCAGAGGCGTCCAGCGCCTCCTCGCGCCGGTCCATGTTGCTCAGCCCGTTCGCGAGATTGTTGAGCGAAGTTGCCAGATTGGGCTTGAATACTTCGGGGCGCGCGACCGTTAGGGTCCGATAGAGGTCGACCGCCTCCCGCGCAATGAGCAACGCCTCTTCGTGCCGTTTCCTGTTGCTCAGCGTGTCCGCAAGATTTATGAGCGACATTGCCAGATCGGGGGTGAAGACCTCGGGGCGCGCCGCCGCCAGGCTCCGAAACAGTTCTACCGCCTCGCGTGCAATGACGAGTGCTTCCTCGTGCCGGTTAAGGGCACTCAATCGGTTCGCGAGATTGTTGAGCGACATTGCCAGATCGGGCGTGAAGATTGAGGGCCGCGCGGCAGTCAGGCGGCGATAAAGATCGACGGCCTCCTGTGCGGCGTCCAGCGCCTTCTCGAGCTGGTTCAGGTCGCCCAGCCGGTTCCCGAGACTATTGAGCGACTTTGCCAGATCAGGTGTGAAAACTTGGGGCCGTGCTGCAGTGAGACTCCGATAATGCTCGACCGCCTCGTGGGCGGCGTCTAGTGCCTCGTCGCGCCGGTTGAGGTCGCTTAGCCGGTCCGCGAGATTGTTGAGCGAGGCCGCCAGACCAGGTGTGAAGACTTCGGGCCGTGCGGCCGTTAGGCTTCGATAGAGATCGTTCGCCTCTTGGGCGACACTCAGGGCCTCCTCGCGGCGGTTGAGGTCACTCAGTCTGTTCGCGAGACTGTTGAGCGACATTGCCAGATCGGGTGTGAAGACCTCGGGCCGTGTGGCCGTCAGGCCCCGAAGGAGTTCGACCGCTTCGTGGGCGACGGTGAGTGCCTCCTCCCGCCGGTTCAGATCACTCAGCCGGTTCGCGAGATTGCCGAGCGAATTTGCCAGGTCCGGAGTGAAGACTTCGGGCCGTGCGGCCGTCAGGCTCCGGCGGAGGTCGACCGCCTCCTGCGCGGCGTCCAGTGCTTCGTCGGGCCGATTCAGGTTACCTAGCCTGATTGCGAGATTGTTTAGCGACATTGCCAGCGCGGGTATCGTGGCTTCAGGCCTTGCGACTCTTAGTCTCCGATAAAGATCGACCGACTCCTGCGCGGCGGCCAATGCCTCCTCGAGACGGTTGAGATCACCTAGTCTCTTCCCGAGATTATTGAGCGACATTGCCAGGCCGACCGTAAAGATCTCGGGGCGCGAAGCCGCCAGTCTCCGAAATAGTTCGACTGCCTCTCGTGTAGCAGCCAATGCCTCTTCGGGCCGGTTTAGATCGCTCAGCCCGTTCGCAAGATTATCGAGCGCCTTTGCGAGATCAGGTGTGAAGACCTCGGGGCTTGATACCGCCAGGTTCCGAAAGAGATCGAGAGCTTCCTGGGAGACGGCCAGCGCCTCCTCGCGCCGGTTCATGTCGCCCAACATATTTGCGAGATTGTTAAGCGCGATGGCTAAATTTGGTAGGAAGACATCGGGTCGTGTAGTCGTGAGGCCGCGAAGCAGATCGACCGCTTCCTGTGCGGTGGCCAGTGCCTCCTCTCGCCGATTCAGGCCGCGCAGCCTGTTCGCGAGATTATTGAGCGACATTGCCAAGTTGGGCGTGAAGACGTCGGGGCGTGTGTTCGTCAGACTCCGAAAGATTTCGACTGCCTGCTGGGCAGCAGCCAGTGCGTCCTCGCGCCGGCCAAGGTCGCTCAGCGCGCTCGCGAGATTATCGAGTGAGCCTGCTAGATCGGGAGCAAAGACGTCATCCCTTGTGTCGGCTAGTCGTCGATAAAGATCGACTGCTTCCTGAATGGCGATGAGTGCTTCAGAGTGGCGACCTTGACCCTTCAATCTTCTAGCCAAATAGCCAAGTGAACCCGCTAGCTCCGGTGTAAAGGACTTGTGCTGGTCAACGGCAAGCTTGCGATTGAAGTTGACGGCATAGTGTGCGGTTGCCAAGGAATCATCGCGTCGATTTAATCGCATAGACGTTTCGTCGTCCGCTTTTTGAAGTGAATCCTTTAGGTGGCTGGGCGTATCTTCCATAGGCCAACTTCTGCCCGACTGTATGGGAGATTCGTGCTCACTTCCGGAATAGGTATCAATGCTAAAAGCCAATTCTAAGCCGGCCGCAAGCGTCTCCAAATTTTCTGCCATTCTAGCTATGGCTGTGTCCATTGCTAAGACGGATTGCTCTAGTACCAGTCGTGCGGTCTTTGAGGAAAAAGAGAGTTTGCCGACAGAGGCTTGGCTTGGTGCAATTCGCGAACGAAGTACGGTGAACTGTTTCGTCAGGGTGCGCTTGCGCCAGTCATCAGCTTTCGCGATGCTGAAGCGATTTGTTACATGAGCTAATGCGCGGTTTGCAATTTTATTTGTGTCTGGCGCAGAGGCGTGTAGTGCTGCGTCGAGCAAACTTAGGGGAGCTCTCTGTTCAATATCGTCTCTGAGTAGACTTATTTGATTCCATAAAGAATCTGATTCACCAATAAATACGTGTTCGTCCCATTGAAACACGTCAATCCATCGGCTGCCGACGCGGACGACCTCCCAGCGTTCAAAAGGAAGCCGAGTATATGAGTCTGGTTCATATGATTGGAAGTCGACTATTTTACCAGAGTGGTCTCCGCTTGGGTAACAATCTGCAACGTATAGCTCGTTAGCGTAGCGATGACGGGCATATGCTGGCAGCGCGAACCCAAAGCTAACATGCGCGATGTACCCGACCAGCTTAAATGGCAGCTCCTGATCCTGTTCAGTCATAGCTGGCCAATTGCGATTAAGCGAGCTTTTACCAATGAATTTATCTCCCGCCGGAATTCATCGGGCGCACGGTTCGGCTCCCATTCGTAGAAATCCCATGCTATGTTCGCATCCTTAAGGGACCTTATCATCTGGTCGTTATCGCCTCGCGGATCCTCAAGAAATTGTCGCGGCAAGATGATGAAATTTACATTCCCCGTAATTGGAATATGTCTGTCAAATGACACCTCCAATGCGGATGCTCGGTAGTCTGGCTTATTGCTGCCGATAGTGGCTAGCCCGGCAATGTTCAAATACGAAAGTGCAGCTGTTTCATGAAATGGAAGTGAATTTTCCAAACCCAGCTGAAGGGTGCCATCATAGTAGTTCTCTCGGCTGCCGAACGCCCATTGGATGTGACCGGAAATAGCTTCGTAAGTAGGTCCGAGTCGATAGTCTTCAAGAAATACGTACTCGTTCGCCTTTTCATCAAACGCCCCATCTATTGCGCCACCTGTATCGAATGGATAAATTTGATGCGGAGGGGGCAAATGGTTTGATGACAACAAGAACACAAACGGAAAACGATCGAGTTGGTCCGATTGTTCGCCGCTATCCTTTCGTCGATAGGCTGGGCGTAGAGCAAAAAAGTAATTGAGCGAGCGACCGAATATATCGCAGTGACGAGTTTCAATCTTGCCGCTTCGAATAATTTCTCTCGCTCTTCCGACTGGCGTTACGTGCGCCAAAACAAAGTCTGTGCGGCCATCTGGGACGGACTTCTCTTGAAGCGGAAAAGTCGGATCGCCAGAAGTGCGTCTCTTTATTTTGCCCATATCGACTCTAGTGCATGGTAAATCAACGATGCCCTGTGCTTGGCAAAGTTGCCACATAGACGTTACAGTGGTTGCTTCACAGCTGCAATCTGCAGTTGGATGGCCGGCAACATTGACCCCAGAAGCGGGCCGTCTGTCAGTACGGTGCGGCCTCTTACTACATGAGAGTGAAGTGGTATCCGATTGAGCATCGACGATTTCGGTCTCAGCGAAGAGCAGTTGCTGGTCCGGCGCAACGTCGCCGAGCTGCTTGCCCGCGTGCTGCCGGCGGAAGAGATCCGCCGGCTCGATGCCGCGTCGGAGTTTCCGCATGCGGCGTTCGACGCCCTGGCGCGGGCCGGCTACATGGCGCTGCCCTACGATCCCGCCTATGGCGGCATGGGCGGCAGCCGCAAGGACCTGGTCATCCTGGTCGAGGCGCTGGCGCGACACTACAGCGGGGCGTCGTCGCTCTACTTGCCGACGGTCGTCTATGGCGGCATGCATCTGCAGCTCACCGCGGGCGAGCATCTGCGACGGCGCTACCTGCCCGAGATCTGCGCCGGCAGGCTGAAGTCGGCCTTCGCGCTCTCCGAGCCCGGCACGGGGTCGGATGCCTCGGGGATCAAGACCCGAGCGGTGCGCGACGGCAACGGCTATCGTCTCACCGGCCAGAAGCTCTATATCAGCGCCGCCCACGTGGCCGACTATCTCATGGTGGTCGCCAAGACCGACAGCGAGGCCAGGCACAAGGGCGTCACCCTGTTCTGGGTCGATGCGCGCGCGACCGGCCTCAGCATGAAGCCGCTCGAGACGCTCGGCCGCCGCACGACCCATGCCAACGAGATCTTCTTCGACGGAGTCTTCGTGCCGGCCGATCATGTGATCGGCGAGGAGAATCGCGGCTGGTCGGGCCTGATGAAGGGCCTCAACCTCGAGCGGCTCTGCCTTGCCGCACAGGCCTGTGGCAACATGCATTTCGCCATCGAGTACGCCAAGGCCTTCGCCGTCGAGCGGGTGCAGTTCGGCCAGCCGATCTCGAAGTTCCAGGCGATCCAGCACAAGTTCGCCGACATGCGCATCCTCTTGAAGACGACGCAGGCGCTGACCTACCGCCTGGCCGACATGCTCGATGCCGGCCTCGATCCGGTCGAGGAGACGGCGATCGCCAAGATCCAGGGCACCGACGGCGAGTTCAAATGCGCCCACCTCGCGATGGAGATCATGGGTGGTGCGGGCTACACCATGGCGCACGACATCCAGCGCCTCTTCCGTGACGTCCGCGTCGGATCGATCGGCGGCGGCACCAACGACATCCAGCGCAACACCATCGCCAAGATGATGGGGCTTTAGGCCTGGCGAGCGAGAGGGCCGCAACGTGGGATGAAAGTTCGGTGACTTCACCGTGACGCGAGTGTTGCGGGCAACACGACCTTGTACGCCAGCCGGACCGTTGCGGTTTGCGGTTGGTTGGGCGAACTTTTCGAGACAGCTTGACCTGGTCGCCGTGGCGTAACAGTCCGTCGATAATCGTTCCTCGCACGCGCAGGACGTGACCGCGTTCTGAAGACGCAATCGCGCGAGAGGTTTAATGTACCTTGCTAGAAGCATTGCCCTGTGTTCGACAGCCGTCGGTGCGGTGTTGGCAACTCCAGCCATGGCGGCCGACCCCATCAAGATCGGTGTCGGCGGCTATTACGTCTTCTATGTCGTAGCCGGCAACATCAGCAGCCAGTACGGTTACGTCAACGGGACGTCGACTCAGTACAAGGGGCTGATGTTTCAGCAGGAAGGTGAAATACACTTCACCGGCCAGAGCAAGCTGGACAACGGCACCACGGTCGGGATCTCAGTCGAACTCGAAGGCTGGAACCAGTCCGTCGCGTCGGGCGGTTCAGCCCGGCAGATCGACGAAGCCTATATGTTCGCGTTCGGCAATTGGGGCCGAATCGAGTTCGGCGCCCGCGACATGGTGTCGTTCCGCATGTACTATGGGACGCCGTCGGCTCTTCCGAGCTGGGGCTTCATCAATGCCAACAGCTCGTTCAATTGGGCGAGCGGCACCATGATCAACAACCCTGCTTTCCAAAGCACCCAGAACCAGGGCGTTGGGCACCAGTTCCAGGACGCCAACCGCATAAACTACTTCACGCCCCGTTACATGGGCCTGCAGGTTGGCGTCGGTTACGCACCCAAGATGAACTTGGCGCCGGGCCCAAGCGTGCTGTCACCGGGCATCGGCTCAGGGCCAGGCAGCAACACAGCAGGCGTTTGCGGCTACAGTGACGCCACGACTGCCAGCAACTGCCCGACCAACGACAATTCCTGGCAGAATGTGTTCGACATCAGCGCCAACTACCTGAACAAGTTCGGCGAGGTCGTCGTCGCGCTTTATGGCGGCTTCCTGTACGGCACGTTCATCCCGGGCTTCAACAACGGGACCTCCATCAACTCCGCTACCGGTGCCAACCTGACCTCGTGGAAGCAATGGGTCGTCGGCGCGCAGTTCGGCTACGGCGGCTTCACGCTGGGCGGCTCGATGGGTTACGACAATAATGGCCTTGGCGGCAACTGGTATACCGGCGCGGACAATGACAGCCGCAAGTTCTCGGCCGGCATCATGTACGAGACCGGCCCGTGGCAGATGTCGTTCGGCTGGGGCGGTGCGCGCAATGCCGCCGGCAATGGCCTGCCGCAGCTCACGGCCATCGCGCAGGGCACCAACCAGGCGTTGACGATGCCGGTCGCGGGCAGCAACGCCCTCGCCTTCAGCAACCAGTATGTGAACGGCTCCCTGACGTTCGGCTCGACCTCGGTCGACAAGTTCGAGGTGGGTGTGAACTACTCGCTTGGAACGGGCATCAAGGTGGCGCTCGGCGGCATCTACTGGAATGCCGTGGGTCCCACCAATGCGGTTGTCGGCCAATCCTGGGCCATCCTGATGGGCATGGATCTGCGCTTCTAGCTCTCGCGGTAGTGGTGGCGGCTCGGAGAGAAGGGCTGCCCACTGCAGGTATCCTGAAGTTAAACCCTCGATATGAGCCCAGCAATGTACCCGTTATTGATGCGTTCAGCGTTGGCCGTCGCAATCGCCCTGAGCGTCGAATTCGTGCCTGACGCTCCGGCATCGGCACAGCCCGACCTCAGGGCACGGTGCAGCCAGCTTCTCTCCTATTACTCCCGCTATGGGACGAGCCGCGGCGAAGACACCGACGGCAACCGCAATTTCATTCGGATAGGCGCCGAGATCGATTGCCGGAATGGCCGATACGAGAAGGGTGTCGCCACGCTCGAATCCCTCATGAGGGGAAAGAATTGGACCGTGCCGCCACCGCCGCGGTCGTGATGGGCTGAGCGCCTTTGCCGGATCGCGGGCTTGCCTGCGCCCACGAAGCCCGGCAGATTGAGAGCATGAGCCAGCGATAACCACGATCTTTATTTCGCCGCCGTCTGATGAGGGCTGGCGTCGTCGTGGTTGTCTCGTCTGGAGCGTGTCCTGTCCCATCCTCTTCTCACGGCGCCCATCGGGCGGAGCCTGCTGCGGCTCGCGGGTCCGACCACCGCGGTCATGGCCGTGCAGGTCTTCGTCGCGATCTCGGAAGCCTGGTTCGTCGCGCGCCTGGGAATCGAGGCGCTGGCAGGCATCGCGCTGGTCATCCCCTTCGTCACGCTGATGATGAACATGGCCAATGGCGGCATGGGCGGCGGTGTCGCCTCCGCGCTTGCCCGCGCGCTCGGCGGCGGGCGGCACGATGATGCGCGGGCGTTGGTGTTGCATGCGCTGCTGCTCGGCCTCGGGTGCGCGGCGGTCTTCACGAGCTTTGCCTGGACCGCCCTGCCGACGGTGTTCCGCTGGCTGGGCGGGAGCGGCCCCGTCCTGCAGCAGGCGCTGACCTTTAGCACGGTCTGGTTCAGCGGCGCCGCCGTGCTGTGGCTGAGCGCGTTCCTCTCCGCCCTGCTGCGCGGCAGCGGTGATTCGAGCACACCCGGCCGCATCGGCTTCGTGTTGGCGGTGCTCTACATCCCGTTGCTGGGCGTGCTGACGCTCGGCATCGGCGACTGGCCCGGCCTCGGCCTCGTCGGCTGCGCCATTGCGCCTCTGATCACGGGCATCGCCAGCGTGCTCCTGCTCGCGCAGGCGGTGGGGCGCGGCCGCCAGGACTTCTGGCGCACCCTTGCACGTGCGCCCCTGCAGCTGCGGCTGTTCGGGGAGATCCTTCGCGTCGGCGCGATGGGCTCGGTGACGACGGTCACCTCGACCGTCACCGCCATGCTCGTGACCGCTCTGGTCGGCCGCTTCGGCACCGCGGCGCTGGCCGGCTACAGCATCGGCATGCGGCTGGAATTCATGCTGGCGCCGCTCGCCTTCGGCATCGGCACGGGCGCGACGACGTTGGTCGGCATCGCGGCGGGCGCCGGCGCATGGTCGCGCGCGGTGAAGGTTGCCTGGACCGGCGGCCTGACCGCCTTCTTCGCCATGGGAGCGATTGGCTGGGTGATCGCGCTCCTGCCCGAGACATGGTCGCGCGCCTTCGCGTCCGACCCGGCGGTGATTGCAGCGAGCGTCGCCTGCATCGTGCACATCGCGCCGTTCTATTGCCTGTTCGGCCTGGGCCTCACCTTGAACTTCGCGAGCCAGGGGGCGGGGCGCATGACCGTGCCCGTCATTGCGAGCGTCGCGCGCCTGATCGCCGCGGCCGGCGGCGGCTGGCTTGCCGTCGAGGCGATGGGGCTCGGCCTTGATGGCGTATTCGTCGCCATCGCCGTCAGCCTTGCGGTTTACGGTTTGACGATCGGGGGCACGCTGCTCCTGTTCCCGTGGAAATCGCGGCGAGGCTAATTGCCACTGCCGTGCACCGGAATCGCCTTGCGACACCCGGCATGCCGGTCTAAACCGGCCCGCACCCTCGGCGTTACGCCTTTGGCAAGGCGTCGTGCTTTTCACAAATTGCCAATAAATACAGAGACTTAGCGCAAATGCTGTCGCGTGTGATCGGGCTCTTCTCGGCCGACATGGGGATCGACCTCGGAACGGCCAATACGCTGGTCTATGTGAAGGGCCGAGGCATCGTGCTGAACGAGCCGTCGGTCGTTGCGTTGACTACGCAAAGCGGCAAGCGCCAGGTCCTCGCCGTCGGCGAAGAGGCCAAGATGATGCTCGGCCGCACGCCCGGCAACATCCAGGCGATCCGGCCGCTGCGCGACGGCGTCATCGCCGACTTCGAAGTCGCCGAGGCGATGATCAAGCACTTCATCTCGAAGGTTCACAACCGCCGCTCCTTCGCCCATCCGCAGATCGTGGTCTGCGTGCCGTCGGGCTCGACCGCGGTGGAGCGCCGCGCCATCCAGGAATCGGCCGAGAGCGCCGGTGCCCGCAAGGTCTGGCTGATCGAGGAGCCGATGGCCGCAGCGATCGGCGCCGGCCTGCCGGTCACCGAGCCGACCGGCTCGATGGTGGTCGATATCGGCGGCGGCACGACCGAAGTCGCCATCCTGTCGCTCGGCGGCATCGTCTATCCGCGCTCCGTGCGCGTCGGTGGCGACAAGATGGACGAAGCCATCATCGGCTACATCCGGCGCAACCATAACCTGCTGGTCGGCGAGAGCTCGGCGGAACGAATCAAGAAAACCATTGCGTCGGCCTGTGCGCCCGATGACGGCGAGGGCCGTACCATGGAGATCAAGGGTCGCGATCTGATGAACGGCGTGCCCAAGGAGCTGGTCATCACCGAGCGCCAGATCGCGGAGAGCCTGCAGGAGCCGGTGAGCGCCATCGTCGAGGCCGTGAAGGTCTGCTTGGAGAACACGGCGCCGGAACTGGCCGCCGACATCGTCGACAAGGGCATCGTGCTGACCGGCGGCGGCGCCATGCTGAGCAACATGGACACCGTCCTGCGCCAGGCGACCGGCCTGCCGGTGTCGGTCGCCGAGGATCCGCTGCTCTGCGTTGCCCTGGGAACCGGGCATGCCGTGGAGAATATCGTCCGGCTGCGCGGCGTTCTGTCCACGATGTACTAATCCTCCACGCGGCGCCGCCCGCTTGGGGTAGAATGGCCGGACATGGCGATCCGCGATGATTTCGAGGTAGCTGCCAGCCAGGTTCGCCAGGCCGTGCAGCGATTCGCCCTCGCGCTTCTGGTGGTCTCTGCCTTTGCCGCCATGCTGATCGGCAAGGCCGACACGGTGCTGGTCGAGAATGCCCGCGTGCTGGCGCTCGATCTGGCCAGCCCGGCGCTCGAGGCGATCGCCCAGCCGGTCGCCGTCGCCAATCGCACGATCGCCGATTTGAGGGAATTCGCCACCTTGCGCGAGGAGAACGCCCGACTGCGTGAGGAGAATGCGCGGCTGTTGTCCTGGCAGACGGCGGCGCGGCGGCTGGAGAACGAGAACGATCGCCTGCGCGAGCTGTCGCAATTCCACGAAGGGCCGGAAGCCTCCTTCATCACCTCACGTATCGTCGGCGACAGCGTGAGCGCCTACGTGCGCGGCGCGCTGCTCAATGTCGGACGCAAGGCCGGGGTCGCCTCGGGGCAGGCGGTGGTGACCGCCGAGGGATTGGCCGGCCGCATCGCCGAAGTGGGCGACAACAGCGCGCGCGTGCTGTTCGTGACCGACGTCAATTCGCGCCTGCCGGTGCAGATCGAGCGCACGCGCGAGCGGGCGATCCTGGCCGGCGACAATTCCAACCTTATGCGGCTCACCCTGGCGCAGACCGTGCAGGGCGTGCAGCGTGGCGATCGGATCGTGACCTCGGGCCACGGCGGCAGCTTCCCGCTCGGCATTCCGGTCGGCGAGGTCGTGCAGGCGGGCGACGGGACCAGCGTGAAGGTGCGGCCCTTCGCCGACTTCTCGCGCCTGGAGTTCGTGAGGGTCGTCGACTACGGCGTGACCGGCCTCGTCGGGAGCGGGCCCCCTTCGGCCACCCCGTTGCCGCCCGCCGGCCCGCGGGGGCGCTGAGATGAGGGCCGACGGCGTCCTCGCCAGGCTCGACCATTGGGGCCGGCTGCTGCTGCCGGGCGTGGTGCTGATGTTCTTCGTGCTGTTGACCTTGGCGCCGCTGCGCGTGCCCTATGTCTCCGACATCCTGCCGCTCCTCCCTGCGCTCGCGGTCTTCCAGTTCAGCCTGGTGACGCCCGAGCGGATGCCGGGGCCGCTTCTGCTGGCGATGGGCGTGCTGCTCGACCTGCTGCTCGGCGGACCGGGGGCTCCAGTTGGGGTGAGCGCGCTGGGCTTCGTGCTGATCCGCGCCGCCGTGGTCAATAACCGACGCTATCTCGTGGGCGTGCCCTTCCTCTTCCAGTGGATCGGCTTCTGCCTGCTGACCCTGGGTTACGTCGTCATCGTCTGGGTCTTCACCGCGCTCTTCACCTGGACCAACCTCGACGCTGGTCCCGCGCTTGCCCAGTATCTCGTCATGGTCGTGGCCTATCCGCTCGTGGCGCCCCTGCTCGCAAGGGTGCGGCCGCGCGATCCGCTTAACGTCCCCGAGTCTTCGCGCGGCACCGCGCAGCCCGGCGAGACCACGACATGATCCGCCATCGCAAGGGGGATGGCGAACGTGCGGGCCTGTTCACCCGGCGCGCCCTGGTGCTGGGCAGCGCGCAGGCAGTGCTGATGTCGGCGCTGGTCGGCCGCCTCTATCAGCTCCAGGTCCTCGAGACCGGCCGATTCTCGACACTGGCGGAAGAAAACCGCATCAATCTCCGCCTGTTGCCGCCCTCGCGTGGCCTGATCTTCGATCGCACCGGCCGGCCGGTCGCCATCAATCGCAACAATTTTCGGGCAATGGCGAGTTCGGACCGCGGCCGCGGCGCGGAAGTGCTGGTCGAGCGGCTCGACCAGATCCTGGCCCTCGGCGAAACCGAGCGTGCGCGCTTGCTGCGCGAGCTGCGCCGCAGCCGCAACGCGCAGCCTGTCGTGGTGCGCGAGAACCTCGGCTGGGAGGAGGTGGCGCGGGTCGAGTTCAATGCGCCCGACCTTCCCGGCGTATTCATCGATCTCGGCCAGTCGCGCGACTATCCCGAAGGCGAGCTGATGAGCCACATCGTCGGCTATACCGGCCGCGTCTCGGAGGAGGATCTCAACGGTCGAGACGACCCGGTGCTGTCCCTCGCGACCATGCGCTTCGGCAAGAAGGGCGTGGAGCGTTCGTTGGAAGACGATCTGCGTGGCCGAGCAGGCGTGGTGCAGGTCGAGGTCAATGCCGTCGGCCGTGTCGTTCGCGAGCTCGACCGCAGCGAGGGCCAGCCCGGGTCCAACGCTCTGCTCACCGTCGATCTCGACCTGCAGCGCTTCGCCGCCGAGAAGCTCGCCGAGCATCAGTCCGGCTCGGTGGTGGTGATGGACGTGATCACCGGCGACATCCTCGCGATGGTGTCGACGCCGGGCTTCGATCCCAACACCTTCGCGCGTGGCATTACGCAGAGCGAATGGCGCGAGCTGCTCGACGATCCCGCGCGCCCGCTCAACAACAAGTCGATCGCCGGCGTCTATCCGCCAGGCTCGACGTACAAGATGGTGACCGCTCTCGCGGCGCTGGAATCCAGGGCAATCGAGCCGTGGACCGTGCTGCCCTGCAACGGTTTCATCGAGCTCGGCGACATCAAGTTCCATTGCTGGCTGAGGGGCGGCCATGGCGGGTTGAGCGTACAGGGTGCGCTTGCGGCGTCGTGCGATTGCTTCTTCTACGAAGCGGCGCGGCGCGCCGGCGTCGATCGCATCAGCGAGGTCGCGGCCAAGCTCGGATTCGGCAAACTGAGCGAGCTTGGGCTGCCCGGTGAATCGGCCGGCAATCAGCCGACGCGCGGGTGGAAGCAGGAAAAGTACGGCAAGGCGTGGCAGCACGGCGACACCTTCAACCTCGGCATTGGGCAGGGATACATGACGGCGACGCCGATGCAGCTCGCTGTGATGACCGCGCGTATCGCCAACGGCGGCTACGAAGTGCAACCCAATCTGCTGCTCGCCAAGGCGACGCCGCGCGAGGAGCTGGTGCCGCCACCCCCGCGCGACAAGCCGGAGGCTCCGTCGCTGCGCTTGACCCCGCGCTTCATCAATCTCGTCCGCCAGGGCATGAGCGACGTGGTGAACAGCGCCAACGGCACCGCCAACGCCCTGCGCAACGATTCCAAGGGTAAGCTGCTGGAGCCCGCCCTGCGCTTTGCCGGCAAGACCGGCACGGCCCAGGTCAAGCGCATCACCGAACGTGAGCGCGCGATGGGGATCACCCAGGCCTCTCTGCCCTGGCACCTGCGCCACCATGCGCTGTTCGTCTGCTACGGTCCGCTCGACAGTCCGCGCTATGCCTGTGCCGTCATCGTCGAGCATGGTCAGGCCGGCGGCGCCACGGCGGGCCCGATCGGCCGCGACGTGCTGGTCGAGACCATGAAGCGCGATCCGTCGCGCCGGATCGACCGCTTCAAGAAGATGGCGTCGCGATGAGCCTGTTCACCCCGAGAGAGCGTGAGCTTCCTGTTTTCAGAGGGCGTTCCGCTGGGAGCGACGTCTCCGCAGTAGGCGTCCTCGGCCTGGGATCGCCGTGAGCCTGGTGTCCCTCGGACTTGGTGCTCCCGTACCGGTCGGCTTCGGCGAGAAGATCTGGCGCATCAACTGGGGTTTGGTACTGGTGCTGTCGGCGATCGCCGGCGTCGGTGTCGTGGCGCTCTATTCCGCCGCCGGCGGCCGCTTCGAGCCATGGGCCGCGCGCCATGCGATGCGCTTTGGCGTGTCGCTGGGCCTGGCTCTGGTCGTGGCCCTGATCCATCCCAAGGTCTGGCTGGCGCTCGCCTGGCCGATCTACGCCGTCTCCATGCTGATGCTGGTCGCCGTCGATATCGCAGGCAAGATCGGGATGGGCGCGCAGCGCTGGCTGGTGCTCGGGCCGATCCAGATCCAGCCCTCGGAGATCGCCAAGGTGGCGGTGATCCTGGTGCTGGCGCGCTACTATCACGGGCTGAGCCGCGAGCAGGCGGGGCGCATCGTCTACACGTTGCCGCCGCTGTTCATCATCATGGCCCCGGTCGGGCTGGTGATGATCCAGCCCGACCTCGGCACGGCGATGATGGTGCTGATGGGCGGCGCGGCGCTCCTCTTCGTGGCCGGCGTGCGCATCTGGATGTTTCTCGGCGCCATCGTCGCGGCCGTCGGTTTCCTGCCGTTCGCCTGGTCGTTCATGCACGAGTACCAGCGCAAGCGGGTGATGACATTCCTCGATCCCGACCGCGATCCGCTGGGCGCGGGCTACCACATCACCCAGTCCAAGATCGCGATCGGCTCGGGCGGCCTGTTCGGCAAGGGCTTCGGCAAGGGCACCCAGTCGGCGCTGAACTTCCTGCCGGAGAAGCAGACCGACTTCATCTTCACGACCTTTGTCGAGGAATGGGGCATGATCGGCGCCTGCGTCCTGCTCGGGCTGTTCCTGCTCGTGCTGATGTGGGGCTTCTCGATCGCGTTGCGCAGCCAGCACCATTTCGGCCGGCTGGTCGCGCTCGGCGTCACATCGCTGATGTTCCTCTACGTCTTCATCAACACCTCGATGGTGATGGGCCTGCTGCCCGTGGTCGGCGTGCCGCTGCCGCTGGTGAGCAACGGCGGCACCGCGATGGTTTCCGTGATGTTCGCCTGCGGCCTGCTGATCGGCGTGAACGTCTACCGCGACGCCCAGTTGCCGCTGGCGCGCTGAATCGGGGCGGCAAAATTCCGCGATGTTGGCCTATCGACAAGCCGGGATCGCCTTGCTAAACCCGCGCCTCTTCCGGGCAATGCCCCCGGCCAGTCGGGGGGCGCATAGCTCAGTTGGTAGAGCAGCTGACTCTTAATCAGCGGGTCGTAGGTTCGAGCCCTACTGCGCCCACCATTGCTTTCAAGGGGTTAGACGATCTATCCCCAAGAACACCGGAAGAACAGAGTTGGACGCGGGGATTTGGCGTCCAACTCGTTCACGGAATCAGGGGGCAATCGCTGTTCGCGGCGACGATGATGTCGCGGGCATCGGCGGTGAAGTTGTAGCGGCAGATCAGGGTGCCCATGCGCCGGTTCCACGTCATCACCCGGCCGCCGGCCGCGCGGCTTTCGAGGTCGGGCGCGCCGCGTGCGGCCATGAGCTGGCTGGCCGGCTGACCAATCCATGTCCTGGCCTGGTCGTTGGGTGTTTCGCAGGCTGAGAGCAGCAGGATGAACGATAGCGCGAGCGCTTTGCGCATGGTGCCTCCCCCTAGTTGTGGGCGAAGGCTGCCGGAGCAGCGCAGACCGATCAAGAGATCAGGTCTTCGAGCTCGTTCCGTTCCTGACGATTAAAGGTGCCGTCCGGAATCTCGACGGCACTCAGGATGGCTACAACCTTGGTTACCCGTCGGAAGCTCTCGCCGGGCTGCATCGCACTGCGAGCCCTCTGGCTATATCGCAACGCTGCCGCCCACAGCCAGCGCGCGGGATGAACGTCGGTGATCTCCATGGCCTCGCCATGGAAGCCGGGTTCGTCTTTGCCCTGCTGGCCGATCCGGTCGTAGCTCCAGTGCCGATACGAGATTATCCAATCCGTCATGCTCCCTCCCGGTCCAGCCGCTTCTGGATGGCGTTGCCCGCCGTTTCCTCATCCCTCAGCCCGTACTTCTCGATGATGCCCGAGACGCTGCCGATGGTGTGGCCGGTGATGGCGGCAACCTCGGGGATGGTGGCGCCGGCCCTGTAGAGCATCGTCACCACCGTGTGGCGCAGGCGCATGAAGGTGAGGCCGGCCAGGTGGCGATCGACCCACGCCTCTGTGCGGCCTTCCCAGCCGGGCTGGCGGGTGCGTATGGCCCACAGGGCCTCCTCGACGGCGCACGCCCGGATCACCTGGAACGCCTTGCGGAAGCGATGCTCGTCCCACAGCAGGCCGTTGCGCTCGTCGATCAGCAGCTTGATGCCGGCCAAGCCTCGCGCCTTCTGGTCGGCGCGCAGCTCGGCGATCGCCTCGGCGATCTCGGGCACCATGCCGACCGGCAGGCGGACCTCGCCGGCGGTCTTGCCCTGGGTGACCTGCAGCAGCGCGGCCGGGTCGAGGTTCTGCGGCAGGGCGAGGATGTCAGCCTCGCGCTGGCCGATCCACCATTCGATGCGGATCGCCGTGGCGATCGAGATCCAGTCGAGCTTGCGGGCGGCGTCGATCACCAGGTCGCGGGCTTCCTTCGTCCACAGCACCGGCACCTGGCGCCGCTCCCGGGCACGCAGGCCGGCCCACGGGTTGCTCGCCTTGGGCACGTAGCAGGGGTGGCTGGGCGGCACCAGCGTGCGGCTGGCGTGCCACAGCATGCGGCCGACCCGGCCGATCAGGTTGGCCGTGGCGATCTTGCGCCGGCCCTTGTTGGGGCCTTTCTCGTGCACCTGGGCGGCGATCGCCTTGAGCCGCTCGAGCACGATCGACTCGTCGACCTTGCGCACCGGCAGCGGGCCGAGCCAGGCGGCGATGTAGTCGAGGCAGGAATCGTAGCTCGTCTTGGTCTTGGCCTTGAGGGTGGCGTAGTCGTAGCCGTAGACGATGCCGTCGCGCCGGCGCTCGCGATCGGCCTCGGGATCGGCCAGCACGCCGGCCGGCGGGCGGCGGTAGAGATTGACCAGCTCGCGCACCGAGCCGCGGACCACCGCGCCGTCGGGCTCGACGTCGCCGGCCGACGTGCGGAGCCTCGGCCGGCCCTGCTGGTACCAGTCCCGCAGCTTTGCGTTCTCCCTTTGTGCCTGCTCGGCGGCGAGCCGAGGATCGGGCGGCAGCGCCACGGTCGGCCAGCCCGCCTTGGCGAGCTTCGCCGACGGCTGCCAGTAGTAGCGCTTGGTGCCGTCGCGGTTCGTCTTCTCGACCAGGTAGGGAATGGTCACGCGCATGGGGGCAAGCCTAGCGGGGCCGGAAGCCGTTGTCCGCCAGGGCGCGCCCGAGGGCGATGACGGCGTCGATCATCACGTCGTGCTCGGCCTCCGCGCCGTAGCGCGTGAACTCGCTCGACAGCGCCTTGGCGTGATGCAGGCCGAAGCGCTTGGCGAGCTGGGCCAGCGCCTGGGCCTGGTGCTCCTCGAGCGTGACGGCGAACGTGATCGACATCGGCATCTCCGGGGAAAGAGGGTGCCCGGCCGGCCAATCGTGGGGGCAGCAGCCGGCCGGGCTGTCAGGCGCGTGGCATCACGGAAGCGCGCCTGACGGGGTGTTCAGAACAGGTCGCGGGCGAGGAGGACCGCGCCGCCGATCAGGGCCCACAGGGCGAGCGAGCCCCACAGCCAGGTGAAGGCCAGGAGCTGGTGGCCCAGGCGGGTCATGACCACCTCCGGCGGCGGAGCTCGTAGTCGCCGGTGCGGCGCGCCTTGTGGCGGCAGCCGTTCTTGACGGCAGACAGGGCGACGGTCGGCGGCATGATGGTGACCACCATGCCGCGCCGGTTGCGCGCCACCGTGCCCGGCTTGTAGACCACCCACAGCACATGGTCGGCGAAGATGATCATGTGGAACTGGGTGCCGTCCGGCTTGCCGCCGGTGCGGCCCTCGCCGTCGGCGCAGCGGTTGGCGATGGCGTTGACGTCGTCCCAGGTGAGGTCGAGGCCGTAGCGCTCCTTGGCGCGGACCGCGCAGTGCGGCACGTAGCCGGCGGTCATGTCGGCGCCCTCATCAGGAAGGCGGCCAGCGCCTCGGTGGCCAGCCACGTCAGGGCGGCGCCGACGGTCAGCCAGGTGAGGAAGGGGATGACCGTCCTCATCGCGGCAGCTCGGGCGGGCGCGGCCAGCGCTTGAGGCGGGCGACGTCGCCGTCGGCGGCGCCGGCCGCGGCGTGCTCGACGATGCTCGACGAGCCGGCCGAGAACAGCACCCGCGCCTCGATCGCGTCGCAGCCGAGGTTGGCGCAGAGCAGCGCCAGGTGGACCCGCAGCCGCTCGCGCAGGGTCTCGCTGTGGACCACCTTCCGGCGGGGCGCGCGCATCAGTGCAGCGCCGCCGGCTGGGCCGGCTCGGCGCCTTCGGCCAACTCGGAGTCTTCGGCCAACTCGGAGTCTTCGGCCAGTGCCCAGATCGCCGCCTCGCGGATCGGCAGGTCGTGGCTGTTGGTGCAGATCGAGACCTCGCGCTCCTCTCGCAGGCCGCCGGCCGCGCTCACGGCGATGACGAACAGCGCCGTGCCGGGCGGCAGGCACTTGTTGAGCTGCGCGATCAGCCGCTGTGTCCGTCTGTTTTCCATGGCCTTCGCGATCGGTCCGTCAACCATCAACAGCCTCCCTCAGGAAAGGTCAGGATCGGCGCCGGCGTCGAGCGCGGCGCCGCGGCGCCGCGCGATCGCGGCCCAATCGGTTTCTATCCCGGCGGGCTCGTCGGCCGGCCGCGAGGCGCGCTGCTTCCACGCCACGACGGCCTCGCCGTCCCAGCGCAGCATGCCGTCGTCGAACAGCGGTCGCGGAAATCCCCGGGTGCGCGTCCACTCGCCATGGTGGCGCCGCACCGTGTCGGCCGAGACGCCGAGCAGCGTGCCGATCGCGCCGGCGGAGAGCCCGGCGCTCATCGCGGCAGCTCGGCCAGCTTCTTCGCGAGCGCCGGCCGCCCCTCGGCATGGATCAGCTTCATCACCGGCACGGCGAAGTACATCCCCCACACGGCGTAGCGGCCGATCTTGCGGCGGTACTTCACCTGGACCTTGCCGTCGCGGGCCCAGCGGATCAGCTCGACCGGGACGAAAGTGTCAGGGCGGATTTCAGCGGTGGTCATGGCGCATATTCACGCCACAAGTGCAAACCGCCGTCAAGCGATATTCACGCCATACGTGAACGTACAGTCAAACGGCGAACACTTTTCACGCTGTACGTTAATCGAGTTTCGTAGGGTGTTTGTTCAGCGGCGTCTTGTGGCGCGCTGCGGTGCGGGAGGTTCAGCGGCGAACGGAGCCGGTGGATCAGCGAAAGCATGCGCCAGGCGCAACAAACGTTGCCGTTCGGTTCCCGGCAAACGGTCGAAGACTTCGGCCAATTCTCGCAGCTGCGGGTCGATCCGCTGGCTGTGGTTGAATAGCTCTTCCGGCTTAATCTTCAACTTTCTGGCATAGAGCTCCATCTGCACCATTGTCATCTGGTTCTCGCCGATCTCGTGGCGCTGAACGCTCTGATGCTTTTGGTTGGTCAACTCGGCGAGCTGCTTGAGGGACAGCCCGCGCGCCTCTCGCCATTCTCGCAGGCGATTGGGAAAATTTTTGATGGGCTCGGCTGGGGTGCGTCCACGCATGGGACGGACCATCACGCCGTGCGTGAACGTGGGCGAGAGCCCATCCAGTGAAAGGTACGCGGACAAACTGGAGCCATATTCACGCTTGACGTGAATAAGTGCAATCCGCTACAGATTGTGCCCCTTCACCAACAAGACCGGCAGATGTTGACGCTGGCCCAATATCTCGAGACCAACGCGCTCCCGCCGAGCGAATTCGCGGCACGCCTGTCGAAGCGTCTCAATCGACCGGTGAGTCAGCAGAACGTGTATCGCTGGACGCGGCCCATGGATCACGACGAATTCTCGATCCCGAGCCCGTTCGCCGTCGTCGCGATCGAGCAGGAGACCGGCGGCGCCGTCGCGCCCGCGAGCTGGTACCAGCATGCTGCGCGTCAGTTGCGCCTCGCACGGCGGCGGAGAGTGGCATGACCGCGCCCGCCTCCGAGCCGTGGCGGCTGTGGATGCTGTTGAGCGTGCCGCGCGGCACGCTGGGGCGCGAGATCGTGTACGGCTGGTCGAGCATCGCCAACCTGCAGGAACATGCCGACACCCGGCTGCCGGCGTTCAACCTGCAGGCCGAGAACCGCGAGACCGGCGAGCGCTGGCAGAGGGTGCAGGGCCGGTGGCGCAAGCTCGCGGCGCCGGCGCCGGCCGTCGCGGAGATCGACCTCGAGGCCGAGCCGCCGCAGCCGCCGCGCTACTACTGGCAGGACCGCGACTGATGGCCCGCGACATGAAGCTGTGGACGCCGCGCGAGGAAGCCTTGCTGCTGCTCAACGCCACGATGCAGCGCGCCGGCGTGTGCCGCCGCTTCGCCCAGGCGACCAACCGCAGCGTGCGCAGCGTGCGCATCAAGCTGTGCCGGCTCGAGAAGGATCCTGTGAACCGGGCGCCCGTCCTGGCGCCCCAACCCGACGCGGCGGCCCCGCGGGTGCAACCGGCTCGCGGGCCGGACAGCACGCCAGACAGCGAAGCCTAGCCCGGTGTCCCTTCTTCGGAAGGGCGCCGGGTCTTTTCGGGAAAGCGCGATGATCGTCTTCGACCTCACCGACTACAACGGCCAGCGCGAACGGGTCACCGTCGACCAGCGCCGCGGCGTCGTCGAGCGGGCGCCGGTTCCGGCCGTCGAGCCTGCGCCGACGGGCTGCGTGCGGTGCGCGCGGCTGCGCCGCGCCGGCCGGGTGCCGGCCTGGCTGTGGCTGTTGCCGCTCACCCTGATCCTGCTGCTCGCGATGGCCGTAGCGGTTCGCCCGTGAGCGACGCCCGCCCTCTCTCGCGCGACGCCGTCGAGCGGCTGGCCGGGCGGCTGCGCGACGAGGCGCTGCGGCTGGCGCGCGCGCTGCTGCCGGGCGGCACGTCGCGCGGCGATCTCTATCGCGCGGCGAAGCGCAGCCAGGGCGGGCCGGGCGACAGCCTGACGGTGTTCGTGTCGGGGTCGAAGAAGGGCAAGTGGGTGCATTACGGCGGCGATCTCGACGGGCTGACGCACGGCGACATGCTCGACCTGATCATCGCCACGCAGCGGCTCGACAAGCACGAGGCGCAGCAGTGGGCGCTGCGCTGGCTCGGCCTGGCGCCGGGCGCCGTCGAGTTCCGGCGCACGCCGGAGGAGGAGGCGGCGGCGCGCAAGGCCGCGGCCGAGAGCTACCGGGCCAAGCTCGAGGCGACGGCGCGGGCGCGCAAGAATGCCAAGGCGCTGTGGCTGGCGTGCAAGCCGCTGTCGCTCGACAACCCGGCCGGCCAGTATCTCGCCGGCCGCATCCCGGGCTTCGCGACCCTGCTCGATCTCGGCTGGGGGCTGTCCGCGCTGCGCTACCATCCCGCGCTGAAGCATCCCTACGACGCGCGCGAGCGCGGCTGGCCGGCGATGCTGGCGCTGTGCCAGTTCGGCGACGGCAAGATCGCGACGGTGCATCGCTACTATCTGGTGAAGGCGGGCGCGCGCTGGGACGTGCTGCGCGAGGGCCGCGACGGGCTCGACGGCAAGCTCGCCTGGTGCGCGATCGAGGGCGGCTTCTGCGCGGTGTGGCGCGGCAGCCGCACCGACGAGGGCACCGGCGAGGTGCGCGAGGGCTGGCCGTGGCGCGACCCGCGCGCCGGCACGGTGCGCCACGGCGAGGTCATCGTCTGCGAGGGCGTCGAGGATGCGCTGAGCCTCGCGCTGGTGCAGCCCGACCGGCGCTATGCGGCGGCGCTGTCGGTGCCGAACTTCATGCAGATCAAGCTGCCCGAGTGGGCGCGCAAGGTGGTGTGGTTCGCCGACGACGACGGCGACAACAAGCAGACGCCGCCGCTGATCGAGCGCGCGCTGACGCGGCTCGAGGAGCAGGACCGCGAGGTCTCGATCGCGCGCCCGCCGAAGGGTTTCAAGGATGCCAACGCGGCATTGAGGGGAGTGGCGGCATGAGCTGGCAGGAAGTGACACCGATGCTGGGCGGCGATGCCGTCAATGCCAAGCGCCTGGTGCGCTACAGCGTGACCAAGCGACAGGGCTTCAAGGTGATGGTGCCGGCGAGCGTCGTCGAGGAGTGCGGCTGGAAGCTCGGCGACAAGCTCAAGCTGTACATCGGGGGGGGCGACCACACCGGGAAGCTGCGCCTCGTCAGCGACAACGCGGGGCTGCTGCAGCTGCGCAAGTTCAACAAGGGCGACGAGGTCTACTACGTCAACCTCGGGCATCGCGTGCCGCAGTTGCCGGCGCGCGAGGTCGAGCGGGTGGTGGTGCCGCACGTGGCCTCGGCCGGCGCGCTGGAGATCACGCTGCCGGTTCACGCCCAGGCGATCGCGCCGGCGCCGCGGCTCGACCCGACGATCGCGCCGCCGCCCGTCATCAAGGTCAACGTCGTCGAGCGCATCGTCGGTGCCGATCCGAAGCCGCCGAGATACGCGGCGCAGTCGGGCACGCGGAAGTAGCGGCATGACCCTCCCGGTCGACGAACCCTACAACATCGGCCGCAGCCTGCGCGGCATGCCGCAACCGACGCGCGGGCGGAAGAACGTGCGCAAGCTGGTCGGCGGCCTCGATCGCGAGAAGGACGACTTCTATCCGACTCCGGCGTCGCTCACGCGCGCACTGGTGAAACTCGAACAGTTCGACGGGCCGGTGTGGGAGTGTGCCTGCGGTGATGGCGCTATGTCGCGCATCCTGGCGGAAGGCAACATAACATTTGCGACCGATCTCGTGGCCCGAGGCGGCTACGCCGGTGGCGTCGACTTCCTGCTCGAGCAGAAGCTGATGGCGCCCAATATTGTCACCAACCCGCCGTTCAAGCTGTGGCAGCAGTTCGCCAACCACGCGCTCGATCTCGGCGCCGAGAAGGTGGTGCTGCTCGGCCGCGTGCTCAATCTCGAAGGCAAGGCGGCGTCGGCGCTGATGCAGCGGCGCGGGCTGGCGCGTGTGCTGGTCTCGGCCGGCCGGGTCGACATCCTGCCGCCCGGCGCCAAGTCGACCGGCAAGGGCGGCATCATCGCCTACGCCTGGTACGTCTTCGAGCGCGGCTTCCGGGGCGATCCCGTCATCAAGTGGTTCACGCCGGAGAAGGGCTGACATGCGCAAGGTTCGTGTCGCCGACCTCCTGTGCGGTGCTGGCGGCTCCTCGACCGGCGCCGTGCGCGCGCTGGAACCGCAGGGGTTCGACGTCGAGCTCTATTGCCTCAACCATTGGGAGCTGGCGCTGGAAACCCATCGCCGCAACCATCCGAACGCGCGCCACATCTGCCTGCCGATCGAGCACGCGCGCCCGACGGAGCATGTGCCGTCCGGCCATCTCGACCTGTTGATGGCGTCGCCGACCTGCACGCACCATAGCCGGGCGCGTGGCGGCCGGCCGACCAGCGACCAGCAGCGTGCCGACCCGTGGCAGGTGCTTCAGTGGCTCACCGAGCTGCGCGTCGACCGGGTGATGATCGAGAACGTGTGGGAGTTCGTCGATTGGGGGCCAGTCGACCCACGGACGGGCCGGCCGATCAAGAGCCGCAAGGGCGAATACTTCCGCGCGTGGCTGGGCGCGCTCGATGCCTGCGGCATGGCGCTGGAATTCCGCAAGATCAACTTCGCCAACTTCGGCGACCCGACGACGCGCGAGCGCTTCGTCGGCATGGCGCGCCACCGCCGCCTTCGGTCCAGGATCACCTGGCCGGAAGCGACGCATGCCCGTCGGCCGACGGGCGAGTTGCACCGCTGGGTGCCGGCGCGGGTCTGCATCGACTGGACCATTCGCGGCGCCAGCATCTACGCCCGCGACCGTCCGCTGTCGGCCAAGACGATCCTGCGCATCCATGCCGGCGTGACGAAGTTCGACTGGCCGGAACGCTATGTCCGCCGGCTCGAGCACTACATGCTAATGCGCGGCATCGAGATCCCGGCGCGGCGGCGGGCGACCTCGCAAGGCTCGCTGGCCTTCATCGACGTTGCGCGAAACAACGCGCACGGCGTGTCGTGCGACGAGCCGCTGCGCACGATCGCGGCGGGTGGCACGCATCATGCGCTGGTTGCGCCGTTCATCCTAGCCCAGGGCGAAGGCAGCGAGGGCCGCCCGGTCGACCAGCCCATGCCGACGATCCCGTGCGGCGGCGCGCATGCGCTGATCGCGCCCTATTACGGCAGCGGCTCGGGCACGACGGCGCAGTCGATCGACCGGCCCTTGCCGGCCATAACGACGCTGGCGCGATTCGGATTGATCGTGCCGGTGATGCACGGCGGCGGCTTCGATCGCGTGCACTCGCTCGAGCGCCCCTTTCCGACGATCACGACCGCGAACCGCGGCGAGCTCGCCTTCATCACGTCGAGCATGGGCGAGCGCGACGGCCAGTTGCCGCGCGTCCACAGCCTCGAGGAGCCGATGCCGGCGGTGCTGGCGTCGGGCTACAAGCCATTGGCACAGGCGGCCGAGGACGACGACCTGCTGTACCGGATGCTGCAGCCGCCCGAGCTGGCGCGCGCCATGTCGTTCTCGTCGCCGAAGTGGGGCGAATACCAGTTCGCCGGCAACAAGACGCAGGTGACGAAGCAGATCGGCAACGGCGTGCCGTCCGAAGGCTGGCAGGCGCACGTCGCGGCGCTGTGCAGCGACCTGGTGCGCTGATGGACGGTCTCGAAATCACGCGGCCTGCGGTGCGCTGGTACGGTGGCAAGTATCGCCTCGCGCCGTGGATCATCGGCCACTTCGCGCCGCATCGGATCTACATCGAGCCGTTTGGAGGGGGGGGCTCGGTGCTGCTGCGTAAGCCGCGCGCCTATGCCGAGATCTACAACGATCTCGACGACTGGATCGTCAACCTGTTCAAGGTGCTGCGCGATCGCGACCAGGCCGCACGCCTGATCGAGCTGCTGCGCCTGACGCCGTTTGCCCGCCTCGAGTTCGAGGAAAGCGATCAGCTGGCCGACGATGCCGTCGAGAACGCCAGGCGCATGGTGATACGGGCGTTCATGGGCTTCGGCTCCAACGCGCACGCTTCGGCGCCGGCGTCGCGTTCCGGCTTCCGGTCGATCGTGCGCGGTGTCAACCACAACGATCCACGAACCGGGTTCCGGTCGACCGGCTTTCGCGCCAACAGCAACCGCAGCGGCACCACGCCGGCGCAGGACTGGGCGAACTATCCGAACGCGGTCGGTGCGCTGGTCGAGCGCCTGCAGGGCGTGGTGATCGAGCATCGCGATGCCTTCGAGGTGATGGCGCAGCACGACACGCCGGCGACGCTGCACTACGTCGACCCGCCCTATCTGCCGGAGACGCGCTCGCCGTCGAACCGCTACGATCTCAAGTACCGCATGTACCGGCACGAGCTGACAGTCGAAGATCATAGGCGGCTGCTGGACGTCGTGCGCGGCTTGTCGGGCATGGTGGTGCTCTCGGGCTATCCGTCGGATCTGTATGACCAGGCGCTGAAGGGCTGGCGGCGCGTGACCAAGCGCGCCTTTGCCGACGGCGCGCGCGAGCGCACCGAGGTCCTGTGGCTCAACCACGCGGCACACGAAGGCCTCGACGGTGGCCCGCTGCTCGCGAGGGCCCATGCCTGACGGCAGCAAGCCCCCCGAGAGGCCGAAGCTCGACGAGCTGGCGGCGCAGTTGTCGGAATCGTTGAACAAGGCGGAGCCACGGCCGCGCCGGCGGCGGGCGAAGGAAGCCGATCCGCCGCAGGAGCCGCCGCCGCCCGATCCGCCCGACGATGACGGCGGCGGCGATGACGATGGCGAGAACAGCTACTTCCGCGTGCCGCGCGGCTGCCCGGTGATCCCGCTCGGCATCGACGGCAAGGAGTTCCTGTTCATCGACGCCAACCGGCAATACGTGAAGGTCCATCACCGCGATTTCGGCGGGCAGGGGCTGTCGGCGCTGTTCGGCAAGTTCCAGCTCTATCTCGACAGCGCCTGGCCCCGCACCAATGCCAAGGGCACGGCGCTGGGGCTCGACAAGGATCGCGCGGCGCGCTCGCTGATGGCGGCCTGCGCGCTCAAGGGCGTGTTCGATTCGGACAACAAGATCCGGGGCGTCGGTGCCTGGACCGATGCGCACGGCCGGCTGATCTGGCACCTGGGCGACGTGGTGCTCGTGGTCGATGCAGATGGCCGCCACACCATGGAGCCGATCGGCACGGTGGGCGACCATGTCTATCCGCAGGGGGTGCCGCAGGTCCGGCCGGCGCTGCTGCGGCGCGATGCGCGCGCGGCGATCGACCGCTTCTACACGCTGCTGCAAAGCTGGCACTGGAAGCGCGGCGAGCTCGACGCGCGGCTGCAGCTCGGCTGGATCGGCTGCGCCCTGATCGGCGGCGCGCTCAAGTGGCGGCCGGCGGTGTGGGCAACGGGCGGGCAGGGCACCGGCAAGTCGACGCTGCACGATGCCGTGCTGAACCCGGTGCTGGGCGGCACGCCGTCGGTGGTGCAGACCGCCGACGCGACCGGGCCCGGCCTGTACCAGGCGCTGCAGAGCCGCAGCACGCCGGTCATCTTCGACGAGCTCGAGCCCGATCCCGAGCTGCGGGCGCGGATCGAGGCCACGATCAAGCTGGCCAAGATCAGCGCCTCGGGCGCGCGCATCGTGCGCGGCACGCCCGACGGCACGCACAAGGAGTTCGTGGCGCGTGCGGCGTTCCTGTTCTCGTCGATCCTGGTGCCGCGGCTCGAGCCCGAGCTGGCGATGCGCATCGGCATCCTCGACCTGCGGGCGCTGGGCGATCGCAAAGAGCCGAAGATCGCGGCGGCCGACATGCTCGAGACCGGCGCACTCTTACGCGCGCTGCTGGTCGAGCGCTGGCGTTACTGGCCCGATCGGCTGGAGCGGCACCGCCAGGCGCTGCGGACGAAGGGCTTCGAGGCGCGCATCGCCGACACGTGGGGCACGCTGCTGGCGATGGCCGACCACCTGCTGTCGGCCGAGCCCTCGGCCGAGGAGGCGCCGGCCGACACGTTCGACGTGTGGGCCGACGAGCTGAAGCCGTGGCTCGATGCGCTGGTCGAGCAGGCGGGCAGCGATCACGCGCGGCTGCTGCAGACGCTGCTGACGACGACGGTCGATCCGTTCGCCAAGGGCCAGCGCTGGCCGCTGTCGACCCTGCTGTCGATCACGGCAAGCCGCAGCGTGAGCGGCGAGGACCCGACGTCGAAGGATCCCGAGATGACGCACGAGCGCGCGGCGTCGGGGCTGGAAAGCCTGGGAATGAAGTACATGCTGGTGACGCCGCCCAGGCCGGACGACGCCGACGAAAAGGCACCGCCGCCGGCGAAGATCTGGGCGGTGGCGATCGCGAGCAACCACACCGAGCTGAACAAGCTGCTGAAGGACACCAAATGGGGCCGCGGCGTCTACACGCAGACGCTGCTGCGCATCCCCGGCGCGTGGTCGACGCAACAGCGCATCGCCCGCCACAAGACGCAGTGCGCGATGATCCCGATCGACCTGGTGCTGCCACCGGAGGGCGGGAGCGAGGGGTTGTTCACATGACGCTTCGATGCATCGTCCCTTTCTGCCCCAAGACCGGTCGCGGTGATCCTGACCAGGAGGAGTTCATCTGCCGGGCGCATTGGCGCCGTGTCGATCGGGCGACGTGGCGTGCCTACAACGCAGCGCACGCCAAGGCCTCCGCTGCTGACCGCCTGCCCGGCCCGCCGGACACGCCGGAGAAGGTCGAGGCCTACAAGGCCGTGACTGACCTTTGGGAGCGCTGCACGGCGCAAGCGCTCGCGAGCATTCATCTGGCGCATTAGGAGAAGGCAATGGCAGACAAGCCAACCCCCGGCCCCTGGGTGGCGATCGAGATCGGCAGCCTGCTGGGCGGCGAACCCGGTCCGGCCTTCATCCGCATCAAGAGCGCCGACGGCGCGCGGATCTGCGACCTGATGGTTCACGGCATCGTGGGCGGGCCGGGCGTCGCCGCCGCGCGCGCTAACGCCGCCTGGATCATCGAGCACGGGCCGAAGGAGTAGCCATGGGTGAGAACACCGCGATCGAGTGGTGCGACCACACGTTCAATCCGTGGATTGGCTGCACCAAGGTCTCGCCCGCCTGCGACCATTGCTACGCCGAGAAGCTGGCGACCTTTCGCGGCTGGGCCGAATGGGGGGTGGGCAAGCCACGCAAGCGCACGGCCCGCTCGAACTGGCAAAAGCTCCAAGCCTGGGACAAGGCGGCGCGACGGGCGGGAGTCCGTCGCAGCGTGTTCTGTGCGTCGCTCGCCGATTGGGCAGATCCCGAGGTGCCTGAGGATTGGCGTCGCGAGCTGTTCGAGGCCTTGGGCGAGACGACGAACCTCGACATCCTGCTGTTGACCAAGCGCCACGCGCTCGCCCGTCGCTACCTGCTGGAACACTCGTTCAACAAACGGATCGATATGCGCCGCCGGCTTCGCATCGGCATGACGGTCGAGAATGAGACGCTGGCCCGCATCCGGCTGTCTCGGCTGGCGCAGCTGGCCGATGACGGGTGGCGCACGTTCGTGTCCTACGAGCCGGCGCTCGGGGCGGTGAACTGGCGGCCGTGGATCGAGCGGGGCGCAATCGGCTGGCTGATCGCGGGCGGCGAAAGCGGACCGCATGCCCGGCCGGCGCAGCCCGATTGGTTCCGCGCGGCGCGCGATGCCTGCGCTTCCGGCGGTGTGCCGTTCTTCTTCAAGCAATGGGGCGAGCACGTGCCCGTCTGGGTAGATGAGCTGCCGGGCGACCCGGTCGTGCAGATGCGCAGAGTCGGCAAGAAGGCGGCCGGCGCCATGCTCGAGGGGCGCCTGTATCGAGAAGTTCCAGTCGCCTAGGGTCGATCGGCCGACTACCGCTGCGGCTACGATCGCAGTCGAGGCACTTCGCGCGCAGGCGATCGCCGCGCGCGGCGACCTGGTCGGCGGTTAGTTCATTCAACTTACGAGGGCGTCTGGCTTCGCAGCTGTCGGCCATCTTAGTCCGCCCGCTCCTCGGGACGGCGGCCGACGCATATGCGGCGGATCTCACGTTGGTTCGCGGTCAGGTTGGCGACGAGGTCATCGTCCAGGCCGGTCAATTCACACAGCCGGCTAAGCTCCACGCCTCGTTGCCAGTTGCCGCCCTCGGCAATCAGGAACAGCACGAACAGTATCCATGCGAGGGGATTCTTCGAGAAGCTCTGGCTGAGGCGGGTGAGCATCGCTGGGCCATCATATAGTTCGCTCGCGCGCTTGGTAACGGCACGCGCGGCTCGGCCGCGCGTCTCATGAGAATAACTCCGGCGCGGTGACCGCACGGATGTTGTCACGTCGTCGCCTTGGGCGACGACGTGGCGCTGGCGATCGCTGCGCGCGCCGCTTCCGCTCCCTCTCCCTGATCCCAAGGCAAGATTTGAATTCAACGTTAAGTTGTGCGCAGTCGGGGTCGCGCTCGACCCCAACCCGTTCCCATTCCTTCCTAGACAGAGCTTCGCGCTTGCGGCAGCATCCTCGCCGCTCGAGCGCACTGGTCGGAAAGACAGACCAGACACCCCCGGGACAGGGGGAAGACACTCAAGCCATTGTTTCATAAGGATAAATCCGTCTGTCTGGCGTGTCTGGTCGCAAATGGCCGTCGCGTGACATGCGCGCGTGCGTGCGCATGCGCGTAAGGACGGAGCGACATGGCCAGACAGACCAGACACATACTTAATAGATATATATATCAATGGCTTAGGTGTCTTTGCTGTGTCCCGCGACTGTCTGGCGTGTCTGGTCGCGTGGTCTAGGCGATGGCAAAGAATGCCGGAAATAGGGGAAAAACCGCGCAAGCCGGGACGCATCGGGAGGCGTTCGACAGGGCGGCGGCGTTGGAGGCGCTGGCGTGGGCGCAGGGCGGGCAGCAGCTCGAGCTCGCGGGGTTGGGCGTGCAGCGGTTCGTGGGCGTGGCGGGGCTGCCGGATGACGCGGTGGAGCGCGGGCCGGGCCGGCCGCCGGGGGCGAGGAACCTGGTGCCGCAGGCGTTCCGCGAGTACCTGGTGGCGCGCTACGGCAGCGCGATCGAGGGGCTGGCGCAGGACGCGACGCGGCCGATCGTGGCGATCGTGGCCGAGCTCGCCCAGGCGTACATCGCGGCCTGCCAGGTGTTCGGGCGCGAGGTCGAGCCGACGTCGGCGCAGATCTCGGAGTGGGTGCAGTTCGCGAAGAGCCTGCAGCTGCAGGCCAGGCGCTACGTGGCGCCGTACCAGCACACCCAGGCGCCGCAGCCGATGACGGCACCGCCGGCGGTGACCCGCATCGGCGTGGCGATGTTCACCAACGGCACGCCCTCGCCCGGCCAGGTGCAGGCCGCAGGCGCGACCTTGGCCGGCCTGCTGGGTATCGAGCAAAATCAACAGGTTGGCGACGCGCCAGCGCTAGAGTTGGACGCGGAGGAGTTGGACGCGGATGGCTAAGCCCTTGTTTCAGCGGGCTTATGTGCCCGCGCCCCGCTCATTCGTGATCAGCTGGCCACCGCCCCCGCCCTCGATCGCCCAAGGGGGGCCCCAAGCCACCCGGCCCCCCCATTTCGCGCCCCGCCGGCTCGGTGCGGGGGTGTATTGCCGGGCACCGGCACCCGGTAGCGGAGCCCGGGCCACGCGAAAAAAATTCCAAGGGTCGGCCCGGGGGACGGGGGTTCGGCGATGAGCGGCGTCGGCGCGATGCTGAACGGCGTGCTGTACGAGCAGCGGGAGTGGATCTCGCCCGGCCCGACGATCGACGCCTTCATGGACTCGATGGTCCGGCCGCGCGCGCTGCCGACCTCGCGCGACGTGCGGATCCTGACCGGCCCGGTCGGCGGCGGCAAGAGCACCGGCGGGATGGGCGCCACGATGCTGAACGCCGCCCGCCAGCCGCGCTGGCAGGACGGGATCAGGCGCTACCAGCTGATCGTGCTGCGCGACACCTACGTGAACGCCTGGTCGCAGTTCGTGCCGTTCTTCCAGGAGTGGTGGCCCGACGGCAAGCCGGGGATCGAGTACACCGGCCCCAAGGGCGGCCCGCTCGACGTGACGCTGAACCTGCGCTTCCCCGACCCGATCGGCAACGTGGACTACATGCTGAAGCTGCGCGCCCTGGGCGACCATCGCAGCGACGAAGCGATCGAAACATTCTTCCGCGGCCTGCCCACCACCGACATCTGGCTCGAGGAGGGCGATAGCCTGCCGGAGGCCGTCTACAACAAATCGATCACGCGGCTGGGCCGCTATCCCGCGCGTGCCGTCGACGGGATCGGCGCGCGGCATCCGACGCTGTTCGTGATCAGCAACCAGTTCCTGATCGGCTCGTGGCCCTACCTGCTCAAGATGAGTGGCGCCTGGCGGCCCGGCCTCGAGCTGTTCGAGCAGCCCGGCGCGCGCTCGCCCAACGCGGAGAACCTGCACAATCTCAGCGAGGGCTATTACGAGATCATGGTCGCCAAGTCGGACGAGCGTACCGTGCGGCGCCAGGTCGACAACGAGCATGTGCTGCCGAACGCCGGCAAGCCGGTCTATCCCGAATTCGCCGACCTCACGCACTCCAAGCCGGTGGTGCTCGATCCTCGCCTGCCGCTGCGCATCGGCTTCGACGGCGGCACCCAGACGGTCAACCCCGCGGCCGCGATCGGCCAGCGCGGCATGGCGCGCCAGCTGCGCTTCAAGGCCGAGATCACGGTCGAGCACGGTACCGGCGTCGAGCGGTTCGCCGCGGCGGTCAACCAGGAGCTCGGCAAGCCGATCTACGCGCCGTGGGTGCTCGACAGGAAAACCATCATCTGCACCGTCGACCCGTCGGCCCAATGGGGCGCCGACGCCAAGGCGGGCCAGGCCAATTGGATCATGGGCATGGAGGCGCGCACCGGCCTGCGCATCCGGCCGGCGCGCACCAACAAGATCGCGCCGCGGCGCGAGGCGCTGCGCAAGCCGATGACGACAATGATCGAGGGCTATCCCGGCATCGTGGTCGATCCCGACGGCTGCCCGGTACTGCGCGCCGGGCTCGGCGGCCTTTTCCACTTCCCGCGAATCCGCGCCGGTCTCGGCTCGCGCGATTCGGACACGCCGGCGAAGAACCATCACAGCCATGTCTGCGAGGCGGCGGAATACCTCGCCCTCGACGATGAAGCCTATGGCGAGTTCGAGGGCCGCGCCGCCGGCGCCAAGCCCAACGGCCCGCGCCAGACCGAAGCCGAGACCGACTGAACGCCTTCACGGGGGACACCATGTCGACCATCCACCGCCTCGAGATCGTGATCGACCGCGCCGCCGACCTGGCGCCGCAGGTGATCGTCTATCGCAGCATGGGCGTGCCGTGGAAATTCCTCGAGCGCCTGAGCGGCCGGCCGAAGAACCGGCTCGAGGAGCTCGTCGCGCGCTTCGAGCGGGAGAGTGCCGCCCGGGCAATTTCGCCCGGCCTGACCCTCTTGCGGTGAAACACGGACATGGGACAGTTTACCGGTCGACATGCAGTCGGCACCCTCTCCTCCCGCGTTCATCTGGCAGCAGCCCTCGGCGCCGCCGGCGCAGACCGACCCGTCGGTCGAGGAGGCCGCTCGGCGCGAGCGCGTGATCGAGGCCGGGCTGGAAGGGCGCGGCTCGACCCTGCTGGCCGGCGGGGCGCAGACCGATCCGACCCGCCGCGTGGGATCGCGGCTGCTCGGCGACTTCGGGGCGCTCGGATGAGGGCGCAAATCTTAACATCGATTCTGAGAGGGGGCTTCGCGCCCCCGTTCGTGACGGTCGCCGGAGAAGTCGGCGATCGCAGGGAGGCGGCCGGCGTGTACGTGCCGGTCGCCTCCCCTTGGCATAACCCCCGCGAGCAACTACCGGCCCGGGGAATTCGCCCCGGGCCGGGCGAGGTGCGCAAGGGGCACGATGCGGGCTCTCGCGCCTCAGAAGGCGCTGCCGCCCGCCGCTGCTTTATCGGGCATGGTTCCCATGCCCGATAAACAGCTCGACCGCCTTCTCGGTGACCACGACGCGATGAAATCGAAGCGCGTCGGGCACGAGGCGTCGTGGCATCACATCACCGAGATCCTGTATCCCGACGGCACCTCGCCGTTCGGCATCGGCACGGCGGGGCAGGCGACGCGCGGCGAGATCTACGACAACACCGGCGAGGATGCGGCCGAGACGGCGACGGCGGCGTTCCACGCCATGACGACCAATCCGGCGACGCGCTGGATGGAGCTCGGCGTGTTCGATCAGCAGTGGGCGCGCGACACCTACGGCGGCGCCTGGCTGTACGAGCAGACCTCGCGCCTGTTCCGCAACTTCCGCCACCCCTCGACCCTGTTCAACCTCGCGATGGACGAGGACAACACGCAGCTCATCATGCTCGGCAACTCGTGCCTGCATGTCGAGGAGCGCTCGGGCAAGCTGCCGCTCTATCGCGCCTGCCCGATGGCCAATATCTGGTGGGACGAGAACAGCGACGGCATGATCGATGAGGTGCATCGCGAGTTCGAGCTGACGGCGATCGCCGCTGTCGAGCGACCGGGCTGGGCCCGTCAGCTACCCGAAGAGGTGCTGAAGATGGCCGACGCCAAGGGCCAGGCCTATAACCCGGTCAAGTTCCTGCACGTGAACGCGCCGCGGCGCGAGCGCGATGCGTCGAAGCGCGACCGGTCCAACATGGCCTTCCGCTCGATCTACATCTGCCTCGACTTCCCGGCGATCATCGAAGACGGCGGCAGCCACGAGCTCGAGTATGTCTGCTCGCGCTGGCGCCGCCGCGCCGGCGAGATCTACGCCCGCGGCTGCGGCCACAAGGGCCTGGGCGACGTCGAGGTGCTGCAGCGCATGAACCGCGTCACGCTGCTCGCGGGCGAGCGCACCATCGACCCGACCATCCTGGCGCCCGACGACGGCATCACCGGGGCGATCTCGCTCAAGGCCCGCGCCATCGTCTCGGTGCGCGCCGAGTATCTCGCCAACGGCGCGGCGCCGCGCGCGCTCAACCCGAACACCCGCGTCGACATCGGCATGGAGCTGATCCAGGACCGCCGCGAGCTGGTGCGCCGCAGCTTCCTCAAGCAACTGATCGAGATCGTGCGCGATCCGAAGTTCACCGCCACGCAGTTCCTCTCGATCGAGGGCGAGCAGAAGCGCGGCCTGGCGCCGATCCTCGGCCGCCAGCAGCAGGAGCGCTTCGGCCCGCTGGTCGAGCGCACCTTCAACATCCTCGCCCGCATGCCGGGCGTGCTCGATCCGACGCCGCCCGAGCTGCGCGACCAGCCGCTGCAGCCCAACTTCGACAGCGAGGCGGCGCAGGCGATGCGCATGGGCACCGCGCGCGCCATCGCCCAGGCGTTCGACTCGATCGGCCCGATCGTGACGGCGACCGGCGACACCGCGCTGTGGGACAACTTCGACCTCGACGACAACGTTCGCGCGATCGCCGAAGGCGTCGGCATGCCGGCGCGGCAGATCAAGCCGGTCGAGGTGCGCGACCGCATGCGCGTCCAGCGCCAGCAGATCGCCGAGGAGCGCGCCCAGCTCGAGAACGCGAAGGACTTCACCACCTCGCTGAAGAACGCCGCGCCGATGGTGCAGGCGCTGACCGGCGCGGCGGCGAACCAGAACGGCAACGCGCCGGCGGAGGCTGCAGCGTGACCCTGCGCGATACCTACGGCCACTTCAGCCACCGCCCGCTGGCCGAGCGCATCGCCAGCATGGGCGGGCTGACGGACTTCGAACCCGGCATCGCCGACAAGGTCGACCGCATCGACGGTATCGAGCTGGTGCGCCAGCGCGCGGCGCGCGACTTCGCGCGGCAGCTGCTGGCGGAACTCGGCTGGACACTCGAGCTGAAGCCGCCCGCGGCCGCGGCGCCGGCGCGCCAGGCGACGGCCGAGAGCGATGGAGTGGCGCATGAGTGACGGCGAGCCCGAGGTCGATCCGCTGGCGCTCGCCGCGCTGCAGTCGCAGATCGTCGACCTGCGCGAGCTGATCGCCGGCCTTGCTGCGAAGCTCGACGAGCTCGCCCCCGCCGATGCGCGCCTCGCCGTGATCGAGCGCGTCGCCTGCATCGTGTCGGCGATCGCCGGCGAGCTGCACACCAACGTCGCGCGCAGCGATATCGCGCCGCTGGTCAAGGAGCTGAAGGCGCTGGTCGCGCCGTTCCTGAAGGAGGATGTCCGTGCTGCTGCGTAGGAGGTTTCTGTATGCGCCCGATGGCGAAGGGGCTGGCGCGGGCGGCGGTGCTGGCGCTGGGAATGGTGCTGCTGATAGCGGCAACGGCACCGCAGCGGGGACTGGCGGTGGGGCTGGGACTGGTGCTGGTGCTGGCGGCGGCGAGACCGGATCTGTTGCGGCCTGGCGGGCCGCCATCGCGCCGGAATATGCCGAGGTGCATCAGGTCAAGACCGCCAAGGATCTGAACGACATCATCAAGTGGGGCGTGAACGCCGAGAAGATGGTCGGCGCCGACAAGCTGGTGCTGCCGGCGAAGGACGCCAAGCCCGAGGAGCGCGACGCCGCGCTGGGCGCGATCTGGGACCGGCTCGGCCGGCCGAAGGACGCCGCGGGCTACAGCTTCCCCGAGGTCAAGGATCGTCCCTACACCGAGGCCGACAAGGCGCTGCAGAGTGAGTTCGCGCCGATCGCCCACAAGCTCGGCCTGACCCAGGAGCAGGTCGCCGGCATCGCCGAGTTCCAGACCGGCCTGGCCATGGCCGGCATCAAGGCCGCGACCGAAGGCTATGCCAAGGCCGAGGCCGACCTGCGCAAGGAATGGGGCAACGATTTCGACGCCAAGTCCGCCAACGCCAACAAGGCGCTGGCCATGGTGCTGACGGCATCGGGCATCCCGGTCGCGGAGTTCACCACCATGAAGCTCGCCGACGGCACGTTCGTCGGCGACAACCCGCGCATGGTCAAGCTGTTCGCCGCGATGGGCGAAGCGATCAGCGAGACGGGCTTCACCGGCGGCAGCGGGGGCGGCGGCAGCGGCTTCGGCGCCTTCACCTCGCCCGCCGCGGCCAAGGCCGAGCTCGACAAGCTCTATGCCAAGGATTTCACCGATCCCAAGCATCCCTACAACGACCGGTCCAGCCCGCAGCACAAGCACTGGCAGGATCGCGTGATGAAGCTCACGGCCAAGTCGACCGAGCCGCCGAAATAACCCCCGCCCCGAAGGCGGCCGGGCAGCCCTCGCAAGAGGGTCCGGCCGCCACCGGGCGAGACGACGAACGCGGGGAGTGGCCGGGCCGGCCATCCGCCTGATCACGGCGCACAGCGAGCGCCGTCGCCGACACGGGGTGTCCCCGTGAGGTCTCGGATCCTGCAAATCGCAGGGGAGTCCTGACCGTCCAGTAGTGATTTGGACGGAGACACAACCATGTTGACCGACACCGATCGGATCAGCTTCCAGGACAAGTACAGGCGCGACTACATGCTGCTGTCGCAGCAGATGACGGCACGGCTCGTGCCCTACTGCGATCCCGAGCCCGAGGCGATCGACGCCCGCTACTTCTGGTTCGACTTCATCGGCAAGACCGCCCCGCGCGAGAAGCAGGGCTTCGGCGGGCCGACGCCGAACATGAACCCGCAGCACAGCCGCATCCGCGGCAACGTGGTGCCCTACGAATGGGGCGGCAGCTTCGACGAGGCGCAGCTGCGTACGCTCGTCTCCAACCCGCAGGCCAAGCACAAGATGGCGGCGATGGCCGGGTTCAAGCGCAAACAGGACTCGATCATCATCACCGCGGCGCTGGGCACGCGCGTGTCGTACAACGCCGACGGCACCACGACCGACAATGCCCTGCCGGCAGCCCAGCTCATCGCTCACGGCTCGGCCGGCATGACCTTCGACAAGGTGCGCGGCGCCAAGCGCCTCCTGGACGCTGCCGAGGTGCTCGAGAACACGCCAGGCGGCAAGTATGTGATGGTCTACACCGCTGCCCAGGCGTGGGACCTGCTGGCCGAAGCCAAGGCGACCAGCCGCGACTATGTCGGCCCGGCCGAGATCCTGGTCGCCGGCGAGATGACGCACTGGATGGGCTTCGACTGGGTGCGCAGCGAGCTGCTGCCGGTCGACGGCTCCTCGCGCCGCCGCTGCTTCGCCATGGCGACCGGCGGCGTCGGCCTGTTCAGCGAGCTCGAGCCCCGCGTGAACATCGGCAGGGACCCGAGCTCTTCGTTCATCGAACGGCTGATGCTCGACCAGAACATGGGCGCGACCCGCACGGAAGACGTGAAGGTGGTCGAGGTGCCGTGCGTCGAGACCGCTGTGACCTGATCGGCCGGGGCGGCTTCGGTCGCCCCTCCCGCAACCCTCTTTCACGGAGACTCCAATGGCTGTTCGCAAGTCCACCATGATCACCGAGCTGGATGCCCACACCATCCAGGGCACGGAGAAGTTCGGCGGCGCGCTGCATCGCATCGCCGCCAACGGCGCCAAGGCCGCCGGCGAATCGACCAACGACATCTACCCGGTGTTGCGGCTCTTCACCGGCTGGGTGATCAACTCGCTCACGCTGCAGACGGCGGCGTGGGGCACCTCGGGCGTGGTCGAGATCGGCTGCTACGACACCGCCGAGAACGGCGGCGCCGTGATCGACGCCGACGTGTTCGCCTCGGCGGTCGACGTCTCGGCCGCGCTGGCCAAGATCGACCTGGTGATGGAAGCCACCACCCAGGCGCCCGACAAGGTCAACACCAAGCTGCGCGACCTGCTCGGCATGTCGGCCAGCGCTGCTGACAAGTGGGTCGACGTCTGCCTGACGGCGACCAACATCGGCGCGTCGCAGGCGGCGAAGTTCGCGCTGACGGCGACCTACACCGGCCACGCCTGACCGACAGGCGCGCATCGTGGGCGACTGGTCGAAGACTTCGATCTGCAACTCTGGCCTCGGCATCCTGGGCAAGCCCGACCTTGTCCGCGACGCCGAGAGCGGGGCGGCGCAGGAATACGGCATCGCCGCCACCGTGGTGCGCGCCTACGACGAACGCATCGGCCGGGTGCTGCGCTCGCACCCGTGGAACTTCGCCATGGCGCGGGTGTCGCTCGACGCCGACGCCACCGCGCCGCCGTTCGGCTTCGCCCGCCGCTTCCCGCTGCCGTCCGACTGCGCCCGCGTCTGGAAGCTCGACGAGACGCGCCACGGCCGCGACCCGAAATACGCCGTCGAGGGCCAATGGCTGCTGACCGACGAAACCGCGCCGCTGCTGCTGATCTACATCCGCAACGAGCGCAACCCGTCGAAGTTCACCGACGACTTCGCCGAGGCGCTGGCCGGCGAGATCGCGAAGAAGAGCGCGGTTGCGGTGCTCGGCTCGCTCGAGGCGGCCGATTTCTTCCGCAAGCTGGCAAAGGAGGATGTCGGCGAGGCGAAGACCAACGATGGCCAGGAGAACCCGCCGCAAGAGCTCGATGAGGGCTCGTGGCTGCGGGGGAGGCGTACGGGATGACCGTGCAGCTGATCGAAGCCGGAAACAGCGGCGAGCTCGACCCCCTTCTGCTCGGAAGGCGTTCTCTGCCGTCCTACGCCACCGGCCTGCGCCGCGGCCTCAACTGCATCGCCCTGCCGCATGGGCCCACGGTGCGCCGGCCGGGCAACCGCCGCGCCGGCACTGCGGCCAGCTCGACCCGCTGGACGGCCTCGTTCGTGTTCGGTGTCGGCGACGCCTACACGATCGAGTTCCTCGACAGGAAGCTGCGCTTCTGGCGCAGCGACGGCAGCCGCGTGATGGACGGGCCGATGTCGCCGCTCGAGGTGAGCACACCGTGGACCGCCAGCCAGGCGCGCGCGCTGCGCTGGGTGCGCTCGGGCGACGTGATGTGGTTCGTCCATCCCGACTTCCCGATGCAGGAGCTGAAGCGCACGGCGCTCGCGCCGGCCGAGGCCTTCACCCTGGCCGAGGCCGACGAGAAGGACGGCCCCTACTTCAGCGAGAACAGCACCGAGGCCTTCGTCACCCTGTCGGGCACCGGCACCGGCGACCTCGTCGTCACCTGCAGCCGCAACATCTTCGACGACTCCTCGCCGTCGAAGGACATCGGCCGGCATTTCCGGGTCAAGCGCGGCCATGCCGACAACCAGTCGTGGGCATGGGGCACGATCAAGTCGGTCGCCGACCGCAAGCACGCCACGGTGACCTTCGTCACCGAGGTGATCAGCGCGACCCAGACTGCGGCGTGGCGGCTCGGCCTGTTCTCCAAGCGCACCGGCTACGCCAGCTCGATCGCGATTTTCCAGGAACGCCTGGCGCGCGGCAGCAACGTGCGCGGCTCGTTCCCGCGGGTCGACCTGTCGAAGTCCGGCAACTTCCTCACCTCCTCGCCCGGCACCGATGACGACTTCGGCATCCAGGCGGTGATCGCCATCACGGTCGACGACAACGGCGTGCCGGTGATCCGCGACCTCCGGCCGTCGATCGGCGCGCTGCTGGTCGCCACCGGCGCCGGCATCCTGCGCATCGCCGCCTCGGGCTCGACCACCACGCTCACGCCGCTCAATGTCGATGTCGGCCCGGTGCTGGGCAGCACCGGCTGCGGCACGGTGCCGACGATCGGCGCGCGCGGCAGCATGCTCTATCTCGACCTGCAGGGCCGCTCGCTGGGCGAGATCCGGCCGACCAGCGCGGTCTATCCCGATTCGCTGGGCTATCGCGAGATCTCGATCCGCAACGGCCACCTGCTGCGCCAGTCGCCGATCGTGTCGATGGCGTGGGCCGACAAGCCGTGGGGCCTGATCATCATGGCCCGCGCCGACGGCGGGCTGGTGTTCGGCACCTATGCGCCCGATCAGGAGGTGGTCAACTTCACGCCCGGGCGGCTCGCGGCCGACGGCCGGGTCGAATGCGTCAACGTGCTGCCGACCGCCGACGGCAACGAGCCGTGGATGCTGGTCGAGCGTGGCGGCGTGCGCGGGCTCGAGGTGCAGACCAACCTCTTGCGCGAGGACCAGCCCGACCGGCTGGCGGTCAACCTCGATTCGGCGATCAGCAGCAAGGTTGCGCCGAGCGCGACCTTGACCCGCACCGGCCCGGACACCTGGCAGGCCTCGGCCGCGGTGTTCGTCGCCGGCGACGCCGGCCGCGCCATCCGCGTGCTCGAGCCGGGCGAGCCCGATGCGCTCAACATGCCGACCTGGCTCGCGCGCACCCTCCGCATCCTGACAGTGCCTGCGGCCAATACGGTCACCGTCACGGTCGAAAGCGCCGCCGCGCCGGCCTCGCCCGTGGCGTCGGGCGAGTGGCTGCTGTCGCGTACCACGATCGAGGGCCTCGACACGCTCGACGGCCAGTCGGTGCTGGTGCTGGGCGATGGCGCCGAGCTTGGGCCGTACACCGTCGCGGCCGGCGCGGTCACCACCGAGGTCGAGCTGTTCTACGCCACCGCCGGGCTGGCCTACCGCAGCGAGGTCCAGCCGATGCCGCCCAACCCGCAGACCCGCAAGGGCAGCGCGCTCGGCCGGCCGGTGTCGGGCCAGAACCGGGCCACGGTGGTGCGCTCGGGCGGGCTGAAGCAGGCGCGCGAGTTCGGCGTGCTGTCGGGCCTGCGCCCGTTGCGCCACGGCACCCAGCCGATGGGCGTGGCGCCGCCGTTCTACACCGGTGACCTCGAGCTGGAACCGCTGCCGGCGTCGGATACGCCGGTCGGGCCGCTGCTGGTCGCCGATGGCGCCTACCCGTTCTGCATCGCCGCGCTGGCGCCCGACTACACGGTCGGAGAGCTGGGATGAAACAGTTCGCCTTTGTCCCGCTCGAAGCGTGTCACGTGAAACAGGTTCGCCCGCAGAGCGCGCAGCAGACCGTCAAAATCGACCTGCACGATGCCCTGGCGGCTGAGCTGGCGGCCGGACGCGCGGCGGAAACGCTGCTCTGTGACGGGTTCCCCGTGGCCTGTGGTGGCCTGCTCGACGAACAGGCCGGCCGGGCCAAGGCGTGGACCCTGATCGGCGAGGCGATGCCGCGCGCGGCGTGGCCGGCGCTGGTCGAGCGCATGCGCACCGAGATCGGCAAGGCGCTCGATCCCGACGCCGGCTGGGCGCATCGCGTGTGGGCCGAGACGGTCTACGACTGGGCGGCCGGCCACAAGCTGCTGCTGCATCTCGGCATGGAATACGAGGGGCTGACGCGCGGCACCTTCGGCCGCGATCGCCATGCCGCGATCTACGCCCGCGTGCGCGGCGACGTGGCGGCGCTGCCGATCCGCGTGCGCTGCATGAACATGACCGCCGAGCGCTGCCTGTGGGAGGACAGCCTGGGCGGCGACGTGCCGTGGCCGGTCGAGCAGGCGATGCGCGAGCGGAGGGCTGCCTAATGCAGACCGCCGCCGCCGTCGGAAGCGTTGCCAGTGCCGGCCTTCAGATCTACGGCGGCCTGCAGCAGGCGAGCGCCGCCAACCAGGCGGCGAGCGTCAACTCGACCCTGGCGCTGCAGCGCGCGCGGACGGCGCGCGACGTGGCCGCCGCCGATGCCGCCGACATCGCGATCAACACGCGCAAGACGCTGGGCAGCACGCGCGCCGCGGCCGGCGCCTCCGGCCTGCTGATCGAGGACGGCTCGCCGCTCGAGGCGCTGATGGACAACGCCGCCACCGGCGAGCTCAACCGCCAGCGCCGCCTGTGGGCGGGCGAGCAGGAAGCCCGCGGCTTCATGGTCGACGCCTACGGCGAGCAGGTGCGCGGCTGGCAAGGGGCGCAGAAGGGCTATGCCGCGGCGGCCGGTGGTGCGGCCGGCCTGCTGACCGGCGGCAGCAAGCTGTACGGCCTGCTGAACGGTGGGGGGAGCTGATGGCGCTCAAGCTCCTCGCGGTCGATCCCGTGGGCGGTGGCGGCGCCCGGCCGGCGGCCTCGCGCGTGCCGATCGCCGACGGCGGCGGCAGCGACGCGCTGCTCTATTTCACCGCCAAGCTGAACGACACGCTGGAGCGCGAGGCGGCGATCTCGCGGGTCAGCGCCCTGGCCGATGCGACCTCGGGGCTGCAGAACGCGCTCGACCAGAAGCGCATCGAGCTGTCGACCGATCCCGACATCGCCGGCCGCGAGGCGAAGTTCCGCCAGTTCGCCCAGGCGCAATATGCCCAGGCGTCCGGCGGCATGGACCGCGAGACGGCGGCGCTGTTCAAGCGTACCGCCAACCCGATGGCCGACGCGATGTCGTCGTCGGTCCGCCATGGCGCGCAGAAGGACACGCTCGACAAGGCGCTCGGGGCGCTGAACGACAGCACCGACAAGCTGGTGACGGCGTCGGGCGACGCGCGGAACGCCAACGAGCGCGCCGCGCTGCTCGACCAGGCCGACACGCTGCTGAAGCAGGCGCGCGACGGCC
Source organism: Reyranella sp. (assembly GCF_965279465.1). Taxonomy (NCBI): domain Bacteria; kingdom Pseudomonadati; phylum Pseudomonadota; class Alphaproteobacteria; order Hyphomicrobiales; family Reyranellaceae; genus Reyranella; species Reyranella sp. The sequence goes on along the minus strand of NZ_OZ257242.1, from coordinate 7,971,549 downwards.
AGATCCTGAGCGAGGCGCAGTACCAGGCGGCGCGCAAGGCGACCCTGGGCAAGGCCGACCAGGCCTTTGCGCTGAAGCTGATCCGCGACAATCCGGGCGGCACGGCGGCGGCGCTGGGCAAGGCCGAGTTCCTGCCCAACCTCGATCCGGTGACGCGCCAGAACCTGGTCGACCGCGCCGGCGCCGAGGTGCTGCGCCGGACCAACCTCGCCTACACCCAGGAAGCCCGCCGCGAGGTCGCCGAGCGGCGCGCCACGGCGCTCAACTCGAACACCATCATGAAGGAGGTGGTCGACGCGGCGGCGACGCCGGACGGCATCTCCGACGATCTGCTGGCGCGCGCCAAGGCGGTGGTGCCGTGGCACGACTACCAGGCGGCGAAGAAGCTCAAGGTCGGCGGCGGCGATGTCGACAGCAAGGCGGCGCTGGCCACTATCGTGCCCGACATCGACACGCGCGACGTGTCGAAGGATCTGTCGGACGCGCTGCTGAAGAACGAGATCACGGGGCCAACCTACAAGAGCCTGCTGGAACGCAACCGCGCGGCGCTGAAGGACGATCAGCCGCAGAGCCCGTACCGGCAGGGCCGCGACTACATCAAGACCGTGCTCGATCCGGCCGCGGCGGGGTTCGGCGGTGGCGGGGCGCTGGGCGGCATCACCGCCGGCCTGCGCGCCGATGCGCTGATGGAATACGACACCTGGGCGGACGCCAACCGCGACAAGATCAAGGCCGATCCGCGTCTCGCCAGCGATTACGCCCTCGAGGTCGGCCGACGCTACAAGCTGGCCGAGTTCGCCGGCACCACGCAGACCCTCGGCCTGCCGCGCTTCACTGAGGTGCCGAAGGCGCAGTTCGACGAGCCGGCGCTGGACGCGGCGACCGCCGAGACCAAGCGGCGCTTCGAGGCCGGCGAGATCACGCCGGCCGAGGCCATCGTGCAGGCCCGCCTGCTGCAGCAGTGGAAGGCGGCGCTGCAGTCGCGCAAGGCGGTGCCGGGTGAGCCTGCGAAGCCGGGCGGTGCGAAATGAGCACGCCGCCGCTCGAAATCACCATCCGGCGATCGAATCCCGACCAGCAGTTCGCGCCCGACATCCTGCGCGAGGGCCAGCTGCCGGGCGGCCCCTCGCGCAGCGACGATGCCGGCAATCAGTACATGGTCCAGCGCCAGACACAGGAGGGCGAGCGCCTCCTGCAATGGCTGCAGTCCGGTGGCGCCGCGGCAACCTCCCCCGCGGCTGCCCCGCCGGCTTCCCCCGCCGCCGAGTCCGTGGCGGCGGGGGGAGAGCCTCTTTCCACTATTACGCCTAGTGTAACAGGCGCGCCCGGCGCCGCCGTCGATTCGACCGCGATGGACGGCCCGCCTGCCGACGTCTCCTCCATGGGCGGCGACAGGTCGCCCGCCGACCTGGCGCGCGCCGTCGGTCGCAACGTCGTCACTGCGCCGCGGGCGGCGGCGGCCGGCGTGGCGGCGGCCGGCAAGGAGCTGTTCAACGCCGTCGATTCGCTGGCGACCTGGCTGAACGACAACGTCGCCGACCTGAAGCTGAAGGTGCCGAAGACCGGCAGCGAGACGGTCGACGACGTGCTGGCCAATCCGGCCAAGGCGATCGCCGCGGCGATCCCGCAGCCCGACACGCCGAACACCGCCACCGGCCCGATCGTGAAGGACATCGCGCAGTTCCTCGCCGGCATGGTGGCCGGCGGCAAGCTGCTCAAGGGCATGGGCGGCGCCACGCAGGGCGCGCGCGGCACGCTCGCCGCCGGCGTGATGAGCGACGCGCTGTTCTTCGACCCCAAGGAGGAGAACCTTTCCGCGCTGCTCAAGAAGGTCCCCGCCCTCGACGGGCCGGTGACCGAATTCCTGGCGACCAACCCCGACGACAACGAAGCCCTCAACCGCCTGCGCCGCGCTGTCGAAGGCCTCGGCCTCGGCGCCGCCACCGAAACCCTGCTGCTCGGCCTGCGCGCCTACCGCGCCCAGCGCGCGGCGCTGAAGGGCGAGGGCGCCCCCAATGCGCAAAAGGGGCCGGCCGATCCGATGGCCGCCGACAGGGTGAAGTACGGCGAGCTGAAGGAAGAGGACCTCGCGGCCAAGCTCGGCGGCAACGCCGATCCCGAAGCCAAGTTGGTCGAGTTCGGCGCCAAGGTCGATGCCAAAGCCGGGCCGAGCGCCGAGCAGCTCGCGGCGGCGGCCGACGATCCCGCGCGCCAGGCGGCGTTGAAGGCCGAGCCCAAGCCCGCGGCGGGTGACCTGCCGGGCGGCCGGATCGCGGTCAACTGGGCGCGCATCGCCACGCCGGACGACGTCAAGGTCGCCATGCGCGACATGGCCGATCATTTCCGGGAGGAGATCAAGGCGGCGCGGCGCGGGCGCATCAGCGAGGGCGAGACGAAGGCGCTGGCCGACGATCTCGGCCTCACGGTCGACGAGCTGTTGCAGCGCCGGCAGGGCCAGGCGCTCAATGCCGAGGAGACGCTGGCGGCGCGGCAGCTGCTCGCCATGGCGTCAGAGAAGCTGCTCGAGGCGGCGCGCGCCGCGGCGGCGCCGAACGCCGGCCCGGTCGACCTGTTCGCTTTCCGCCGCATGCTGGCCACCCAGGCGGCGATCCAGAACGAGGTGCTGGCGGCGCGCGCCGAGGCGGGCCGCGCGCTCAATGCGTGGAAGATCCCGGCGACCGCCAAGGGCGACGTCGAGCGCTCGCGCGCCGTGATCGAGGCGCTCGACCAGGGCGTCGGGCGCGACGCCGCCGGCAAGGCGATGAACGGCGAGGAGTTCGCCCGCGACCTCGCGCGCCGGATCTCGATCCTCGCCGACACCGGCGCCGATGCCGCCGGCATCAACGCCACGGCACGCACCGCGGCGCTGGCGACGCGCTGGGACATGGTCAGTGAGGCCTGGGTCAACGCGCTGCTGTCGAACCCCAAGACGCACCTGGTCAACATCACCAGCAACACGGTCACCCTGGGCCAGCAGATCCTCGAGCGCGGCCTCGCCGAGAAGGTCGCGAGCGTGCTGCGCGCCGAGGGCGGCACCGTCGCGGGCGTCGCGCCGGGCGAGGCGATGGCCATGATGCAGGGGCTGATCTCGGCGCAGAAGGATGCCTGGAAGGCGGCCTGGCTGGCGGTGAAGAGCGGCGAGACCGGCCATGCGCTGGGCAAGGTCGACCAGACCCATTCGGCCGCCATCAGCGCCGAGAACTTCCGGCTCGAGGGCGGGCCGATGGCCGCCTTCGTCGACTACATCGGCGCCACCGCGCGCGTGCCGGGCCGGCTGCTCGGCGCCGAGGACGAGTTCTTCAAGTCGATCGGCTACCGCATGGAGGTCCATGCCCAGGCGCAGCGCCAGGCAACCATGGAAGGCCTGTCCGGCCAGGCGCTGCGCGAGCGCTATGCCGAGCTGGTCGCCCATCCGCCCGAGAGCATCCGCCTCGCCGCGACCGATGCCGCGCTCTACACGACCTTCACCAATGCCGCCGGCGATGCCGCGCGGGCGCTGACCCGGCTGCGCGAGGCGTGGCCCGCCACCGTCTACATCCTCCCGTTCATCAAGACGCCGATCAACATCCTGCGCTACAGCTTCGAGCGCACGCCGGTGGCGCCGCTGATGAGCGGCTTCCGCGCCGACGTGGCGGCCGGCGGCGCGCGCGGCGAGCTCGCCCTGGCGCGGCTCGCGACCGGCACCTCGATCATGCTGCTGGCGGCCGACTACGCCGATCGCGGCCTGGTCACCGGCCGCGGCCCGACCGATCCGGGCAAGCGCGAGGCGCTCGAGCGGCAGGGCTGGAAGCCCTATTCGATCCGGTCCGGCGACCAGTGGGTGACCTACGACCGGCTCGATCCCTACGGCATGCTGCTGGGCTTCGCCGCCGACATGGCGGAATACGCCAACCGCTTCGAGATCGACGGCGACAAGCTCGACGAGTTCTCCGAGATCTGGGCCGGCGCGATCGCCGCCGTCTCGCAGACCACGGTCAACAAGACGTACCTGCAGGGCCTCTCGGACTTCATGTGGATGATCGAGGACCCCAAGCGGCGGGCCTTCGATTACGCCGGCCGTCTGGCGGGCAGCACCGTGCCGGCCGGCGTCAACATGATGCGGCAGCTCGGCGATCCGGTGGCGCGCGAGCACATGAAGCTGTGGGATTACGTGCAGGGCCGCATTCCCGGCTTCTCCGAAGGGCTGATCCCGGCGCGCGACCTGTGGGGCCGCGAGCGCCAGCCCGACCCGGGCAACGGCCCGTGGTTCAACACGCTGTCCCCGGTGCAGGTCTCGGCGCTCAAGCCGTCGCCGATCGACGCCGAGATGGGCCGGCTCAACATCGGTATCGAGAAGATCGACAAGCGCGCCGCCTTCATGGGCGCGCAGATCAACTTCCGCGACTGGCCCGAGGTCTACGATCGCTGGGTCGTGCTCGCCGGCAACGGCTTCAAGAACCCGCTGTGGGGCGACAAGGGCACGATGGACCATCTCAACGAGGTGGTGCAGGGCAAGGGCGTCGATGGCCAGCTCTACCGCATGGCCACGGACGGCCCCGAGGGCGGCCGGGCCGAGCTGATCCGGGGCATCGTCGCGACCGGCCGCAAGCTGGCGCAGCAGGCCATCCTCGCCGATCCGAAGTTCGGCGCCTTCAAGGATGCCTGGCGCCAGCAGCTCGATCTCCAGAACGAGCGGCGCGCCCCGCTGCAGGGCATCGCGCCGCCCTCGACACCGAACGTGCCCATTCCCATGCCGCCGGGTGGCCGGCCGGCGACGCCGCCGCCGTCGATCTCGCCGATGAGGACGCCCTGATGCTGACCACCACCACAGGCCCGTGGACCTTTACGGCGTCTGGCGCGTCGGGCTCGTTCGTCGTGAACGCCCCGGTCTACGATGCCGCGGCGCTGGCGCTGTACGCCTTCGATCCCGCGACCGGCGCAACCTACCATCCGGCGGCCGTGGTCACGCTGGCGGCCGATCTGAGCGGCGCCACGGTGACCGTCGCGGCGGGCCTGACCAGCGGCCACACCGTCGTCGTCCATCGCGTGCCGATGCAGACCCAGCCGCAGCGGCTCAACCCCTCGGGGCCGTTCCCGGCGCCGAGCGTGGAGCGCCAGCTCGACCGCGCCTTCGCCGACATCCAGGCGCTGCGCGCCATGGTCGAGCGCTCGCTGCGCATCGCGCAAGCCGATGCCGCGGTCGAGGAGCTGGGCGTGGCGCTGCTGCGCGCCAACAAGGTGGCGGGCTTCGACGCCGACGGCCTGCCGGCGCTGCTGTCCAACGTGCCGACCGGCGCGGTGGCGATCGCGGCCTACATGCAGACCGCGCTGGGCAAGAGCAGCGCGGCGGCGCTGCTGACCTATTTCGGCATCTCGGCCTATGTCCAGACGCTGCTGTCGCTGACCGACGTGGCCGCGCTGCAGGCTGCGCTCGGCATCGACTACGCCACGGCGGCCGAGGTGCAGGCGGCGGTGTCGTCGGTCAAGACCGTGACGCCCGCTTCGCTGCTCGGCCTGTGGCAGAGCGGCAGCGCACTGTCGAGCGCGGCGACCCTCGACCTGACCGCAGGCACCGACGGCTACCAGCGCACGATCAGCGACGCCGCCACCGCGATCGCGACGGTGCAGGGCACCCAGCCGCTGGTGCGGCTGACGGCCGGCGCCAACGGCGTGACCTTCACCCATCACGCCAGCAACCTGATCTCGCGCACCGCGTCGGACATCGTGATGCGCAGCGGCGATTCGGTGACCCTGCTGCGCATCGGCACCAACCAGTGGCGCGAGATCGGCTTCGATGCGGTGCCGTCGTGGAAGACCGGCAACCTCAGCGTGGCCAACGGCACCATCCTGTCGCCGGTCAGCCACTATCTCGGCAAGCGGGTCGGCGCCATCCGCCTGATGGGCGCCTGCACCGACGACGACGCGAACTACACGCCGTCGATGTTCAGCGGCGGCAAGCGGATCGAGTTCGAGCGCGGCGTGCAGCAGAACCTCGGCTGGGCGTCGATCGTGTCGGACACCACGGTCACCGTCCAGATCGCGGTCGACGGGCTGGGCATCGTCTACGGCAGCGCCGGCGACGGCACGGCGGCGATCGACCCCTCCAAGTGGAACCTCTGGCTCGAAATCGACGCGCGCTGAGCACGGAAAGGAAGACTCATGGCCACCAAAGCTCCTCCCGATACCATTTCCGCCGGCCTCACCACCGGCGCGCTGACCTCGGACAGCTACGCCAGCGCCGGCCCGTTCGACGTGCTGGTCGAGGGCACGTTCGTGGGCGTCGTGCATGTCCAGTCGAGCAAGGACAACGACGCGACCTGGCAGGATCTCGCGGTGCTCGCCGCGCCGGGCCGAATCACCGTCAAGCCGATCGGCACGCCGCTGGTGCGGGCGACCATGTCGGGCAGCTACACCTCCGGCACGGCCAACGTCTACATGGGCCGCCTCGGGGCGGAGGCTGCGGCGGCCGTGCAGCTCGTCGATACCGTCGCCGGCCGTCCCGTCACCTACGGCTTCACGCCGACCCAGATCACGACCAGCGCCAGCACGCCGGTCAAGAACGGCCCCGGCATGATCGGCTCGTGCAAGTGCAACAAGTCGGGGTCCGGCGACACCGTCACGGTGTACGACGCGCTCTCGGCGACCGGCACGCCGATCGCGACGATCACCGGCGCGACGGTCGGCATGGTGTTCTGCGAAGGCTACATCTTCAACGTCGGCTGCTATGTCGTCACCAGCGGCGGCACGCCCGGCAACTACACCTTCGCCGTCGCATGATGTACCGGCCGCCCGCGCTGCGCTTCGCGAGGCCGAGCGTTTTCGAAGCCTGGTCGCCGCTCGACCTCGACGAGGACCTGCTCGCGTGGTGGCCGGCCGATCGGCCGGACCTGGTCACGAAGGACGGCAGCAACGTCGTGACGTCGTGGCGGGATGCGGTGCACGGCTATGAAGCCACGGCCGCCGGCAGCGCGCGGCCGACGTGGCAGGAGACCGGCTACGGCACGCGCAACGCCATCTCCTTCGACGGCTCGGCCAACGTCATGGCCTACGAGAGCATGGAGGGCCTCCCGACCGGCGCGACGCCGTGCGAAGAGTGGATGGCGGTCGATCAGCGGTCGCTCGCCGCGGCAACCTCGACCACCGTGCTCGGAACCGCCGGCGGCACGAGCACCGGAACACGCCGCGGGATCAACCGCGCGGTCGTGTCCGGCGTCAACCGCCTGCAGGTCGGCGACACCAGCGTATCGGTCACCGTGAGCACGGTCGATTTCAGCGGCCCGTGCGTCGTGCGCTCGATCGCGACCGGCTCGACGCTGAACGCCGAGATCAACGGCGTCGCCGGCACGCCGGCCGCCTGCACGCCGAACATCGGCACGGTGCGCGTCCGGTTCGGCGCCAACCAGGCGACCACGCCGGCCTCGAACGCGACCGCCGCGATAGCAGACCGGCTCTTCACAAGAATTCTATCCGCGATGCAGGCGGCCCTGCTCCGCGCATACCTGGCGAGGGTCTGACCATGCAGCGCGATGCCGGCACCCGCTACGCCACCCGCGAACAGGCCATCGCCGCCGAGCTGAAGCACGCCGCGATCTCGCCCGACACGCTCGGCGCGACGCTGGACAATCGCTTCGGCAAGACGTTCGTTGTCCAAGGTCCCGAGTCCCATGTCGGTCCCGTCACCCAGGGCTATGTCGACGCTGTCGCCGAGCTGAATGCCGCCGGCGGTGGACGGCTCGTGTTTCCACAACGCAAGGCACTCCTGCGCGTCGGCATGGCCGCCATCACGGTCGGCAACGTCGAGATCACATCCGTCAACGGCACGGAAATCATCGCCGACCAGGCGTTTCCGGCGAACGGCGCCAGCCTCATCCAGATATCAGGTGCCGGTATCGGCAGCCCGCTCGCGACGCTGACGACGTCCGTTACCGACCCGCGCAACACCTACGAGATATCCGTGTCGAGCGAGGCCCCGTTCGCGCCCGGCGATCTCGTCATGATCAAGGCGCGCCCGCACGCGTCGAACTATTTCTACGGCATCTCCAACCGGCCAGGCTTCGCGCCCGTCTACTATTCGGAAAGCGTTCGCGTGCGCGATACGGCCGACGGCCTCCTGAAGCTGGCGGCGGCGCTGCGCTACCCCTATGCCGTCGCCGAAGGTGTCGTGGTCGACATCTACAAGGTGTCGTCGCTCAACAACGTAAGCGTATCGGGCCTCCGCGGCGTTGGCCTCGGCCCCGGACCCGGCAACATCTGGAACGGCTACACCGGCTCGCATTTCATCCAGGCCCTGCACGTCGAGGGCTTCACCGCCGAGAGCATCGACGCGCGGCGGTTCAACAGCGCCGGCGTCAACATGACGAACGTGCGCAAGAGCAATCTGCGCGACATCAACGTCATCGGTATCGACTACAGCGATCCGAACGCGGCGGGACTGATCGACAACGCCCACGCCGGCATTCAGTGGGTGGGCTGCGAAGACGGCCTGTGGACCGGCGGCAATATCGAGAATGTGCGCCACGCGACGGACCTGTCGTCCACATCGACGACGCCGATCTGCAACAACACGATCGTCATCGGTGTCACCGCGGACGGCGTTGTCGGTTGCGTGTTCGGCGGGCACGTGTGCGACAACCACCGGCTGATCGGGTGCGGCGCGCAGCGCGGTGGCGCCTACATGCGCGGCAAGAACTGGGCCGTCATCGCGTGCGACTTCGACGCCAGCGGCTCGCTCGACGAGGAGACGGGCGAAGGCACCGACACGAGCGGCGGTATCGTGGCCGGCAACGGCTACAGCACCCTGGAATACGACCAGAGCCCGAACATGGGCATCTGCCGCGTCATCGCCAACAAGATCCGCGGCGCCAACGGCGTCGTGCTGCGCAACTCGTGCGACGGCCTGATCGTCGAGAGCAACCAGTTCGATTGCAACGGGACGTGCGTCAACGCCTACGGCAAGTCGTTCCGGGACTTCCAGTTCAACGGCAACACCTTCGACATGTCCCGGCGCGTCGGGAACCGCTACGCCGTGCAGTTCGGCTACAGCGATATCCCGCTGCTCGAGACACTGTTCAACATCGGCGGCAACGACAATACGGCGATCGAAGCCACGGCCGTCTATCGGATCGCCGGCACCCGATACGCCGCCAATCCGGCCGATGCCATCATGTTCGTGGCGACGACCATGATCAACGTCGCAACGACGCCGTCCGCCGTCGCGAGCTTCCGACAGGGCTTCTTCGGCTACAGCTACGGGGTGGACGGCATAACCGTCGTCGGCAATGTGCCGAACGACATCGTCAACCTCGACGATGAGCTCGGCCGCCATGCCGCGCGTCCGCAGATCTCCGGCTACAACAGGCGCGAGCAGCGGAACGTCGGCTACAGCAACAACCTGCCGACCCTGCCGCGGCAGAACATCGGCTTGTTCGACACCTGGCAGCGCACCGGGTCGGTCACTAAGCATATCTGCACGGTGCCGGGAACGATCGGCACGCTGACCGGCGTCACCGGGTCGATCGCGGCGACCTCCAACGTGCTCGCCCTGGCAAGCGTCGAAGAGTTCGAGGTCATGCGGGGCATGTACCTGCTGGTGCCCGGCGCCGGCGTCGCGTCGGCCGATCTCGTCGGGCGTGTCGTCTCGGTGACCCTGACGCCGGGCACCAACATCGCGACCGCCTGCGTGCTGGACACCGCGGCCGGCACGGCGGTCAGCAACGTCGCCATCGCCTATCGCAACCCGACGTGGCAGCTCGGCGCGTCGTTCGACACCGCCGACGAGCTCGCCGCGCTCAACGCTTCTGTGGCCGATCTAGAGACCGGCATGGCGACTGCGGCCGTCGCAGTGGCCACCGTGACCATCCTGAAGACCCGTGCCATCCCGGCGAACGGGACGGTCGCCTCGACGCGCGGCCGCCTGGCGGCGGGCGACGGCGGGCGCGGCGACTGGATGTTCTCGACCGCCGATTGCTCCGCACTCGTCGCGCGCGACCCGCTCAATGGCCTGTCCGCCGCCCCCGCCAGCGCGCCGACCGGCGCGAGCGGCGCGTGGCTCCGTCAGTATAGCGGCCGAGCCAAGACGTGCTGGTGGGGCGACACGATGGCGGCGATCCGCGCGTGCTCCGTCGCGCTTGGTCCGAATGCTCAGTACATTGAGGTCACGCCAGCCACCTACACGTCTACGACAGTAGGAACGCCCGTCATATCGGCGACGAATCAAGATTTCGACGTCGACTACAGCAAAGCGAAGATAGTCCCTGTCGAGGGCGGGGATACGTTCATTCAGGTCGTCGGCGACTTCGAGGGCGAAGCGACGGTAACTGCGATCAACGGCAACGTGCTGACGCTTTCAGGCGGCACCACGCCGCCCGGCGGCACCGGCCCTGCAGACTGGTTCGAAAAAGGTGCTGTGGCGGCGATCTCCGACGGGATCACGCCGCACTACTTCCATCAGCGGACTACCGTACAAGGCGTTTACAGCGGGGCTTTCCGCGCGGGTGAGAACGTCGTGGCCATCGCCGGCAGTGGATCGACGCTGACCTTGGCCAAGGCCCCGGAGTGGGCAAGCGATCGCGTCCCGCCGTACCTCGCAACGCTGATGAACCGCGACATCAGCTCGGTATCGGACAACGGTTCGGGGTTGGTTCGGATCGTCACCACCAAGCCGCACAGGATGACGACCGGCTTGAATTCGTTCGTTGCCGGTCTGACCGGCACGCCTTTGGCGAACGGCTATCAGCAAGTTATCGTCATCAACCCGACGACCGTCGATCTCGTCGGCACGACGTACATCGGGTCTGGCGTCACCTCGGGCACGATCCGCAAAGCGCTTACCTATTCGACGCATGCGGCGGCCGGGCTCAAGATCGGCAAGCTGCGCAACAACGTGCTGCGGATCAAGTCCGGTCTTTTCTTGGCCGACAAGTCTATCGTGGACCCCGGCATCCTGATCCAGGTCGTTGCGCGCAAGATCGACGAGATCACCGCTCCGCTCATCACGAAGGGCGGCGGGACGCCCGTCATCACCACAACGGCGTGCTACGGCGGCAAGATCGGCGCGCGCGGTGGCGCGACCGGGCAGGCGGGCAACACGCTTGGATACATCGGGCGTGCGAACGGCGGCTCGTGGACCGAGTGGGAATTGCATGTAAACGCTGTTCGGCACGGGTTCGACACAAACGAGCCGTCCGGCGATTTCGCGGTCGGTCTCGCCGGTGCTGGCGTGGCCTCCTACATGACCGTGCGCGGCAGCAGCCTGGGTGCGGTCGTAGCGCCGTTTGCAATGCACGCGCAGTACCGCACGAGGATCAAGGATGTCCGTGTGGGGCAAACCCTGAGCGGCGGCGGCGCATCGGCTCGCGGCGTCGGCTGCACCGTCGATGGCGTGCAAGTGTCCAACGGCACGGGATTCGCAGGCTTCAGCCAGTACAAGGGCACGATCACGTCGATCGAGAACAACGGCTCCGGTCTCGTGCGCGTGAACTATGAGTGCGACATCGCGATGCTGGATGATGACAAGATCCGGCTCATGGGTGCGACCGGCACAGCCGGTTCGGGCGCCAGCACGATCAACAAGGATTGGTACATCCTCAACGCCACCGGCACCTGGAATGGCAGCACGTACGTTGGTCGCTTCGATCTGGAGGGCTCGACCTTCACGTCCACTTCGTCGATCCAGGAGGCTTTCTTCGACGCCGGGTTCGATTTCAGCGACGAGCTCCGCGTGGTCAATTGCACCGGCGAAGACTTCGAGACGGCCTTCCTTGGCGGCAGCAACGCCGGTGTGCAGGAGATGCAGGGGAACCGCTTCAGCAGCCGCACGATCGGCGTCAACATCGTCGAGGCTGGCCGCGAGTTGTACATCAAGGATGAAAACTGGCGGTTCGGCACCGTCACCATCCCGGATACCGGTCAGCGGGGTGTCATTCAGGTGCGCGCACAAACGCGGCTCATCGACATCGACAATCTGACCATCTTCGCCGCGAGTGATCTTCCTCACTTTATCGATGCATGGACTTACCGCACGACACATACCGGCGACCTGATCCTGCGTATCCGGGACCTCAAGATCATCAACCCCGGCTACTCGATGTTGTCGCTGTTCCGCAATTCGGTGGGCTTCGTCCCGTCAGCGGGTAGCAGCATCGGCAACGTCACGATCGAAGGCACGCTCTCCGAATATCTCGGGGGCAAGCTTCTCGTTCTGGACGAGTTGATGCCGTTCATTAAAGGCACGCTGAAGGTCAACGGCAAGATCGTCGCGCGGCCGGGCTCCCTGATCACGTCTCGCAGCTTGGGCACGGTCACGAGCGGCACGCTCACGCTCGATCCTGCAGGCTGCGACATCCAGCACTACACCAACAACGGCGCGCACACGCTGGCGCCGAGCACGGACGGGGGAGACTTCACCCTCGATATCACCAATGGCGCGAGCGCCGGCGCAATCACCACGAGCGGCTGGACCAAGGTCGCCGGCGATTCTTTCACCACCACCAACGGCCACAAATTCCGGTGCCGCTGCACCATCGGCAACGGCGGCTCGCTCCTCGAGGTGAGGGCGATGCAATGAACCGCCAGGATCTCCGCGATCTGTGGGACGTGCTGTGGCCGTTCGTGCCGCCGTCGATCGGCGCCTACTTCGGGCTGCGCCAGTCGATCGAGCGGACCCGCAAGGAGCAGGTCACGACCTGGTTCTGCTCGGCCTTCCTCGCGCTCTTCCTGGGCCAGGCGGTCGGCGAATACTGGTCGCTCGGGCGGGCCTCGACCTCGGGCGTGACGATCATCATCGCGATGGGGCTCTCGGATCTGACGGCCGTCCTGTTCGCGGCGCTGCGGCAGTTCTCGGGCGATCCGGCCGGCGTCTTCCGGCGCTGGCTCGACGCGATTCTCGGCAGAGGAGGCGGCACATGACGGGCATCGATCTGTTCATCTGGGCGCTGGTCGCCGGCTACCTGCTGGCCCGGCGGCGGCGATTTCACCTGCAACTGCAACGGAGGTATCGGAGATGACCCCTGACCTGTTCAATACCCGCATCGTCGAGCCGACGCTGCAGTTCATGGCGGCAAGCCCGAGCATCGGCATCCCCGTGACGGATGCCGCCCGCGTGGAGGTGATGGCGATCGCCGGGCAGGAGAGCCGCTGGAAATACCGCAAGCAGATCGGCGGCCCGGCGCACAGCTACTGGCAGTTCGAGCGCGGCGGCGGCGTGGCCGGGCTGTTCAGCCATCCGGCGACCAAGCTCAAGCTCGGCACGGTGTGCGCCGCCCTCGACATCGAATACGACCCGGACGTCGTCTACCAGGCGATGATCTGGAACGACACGCTGGCCTGCGCCATGGCGCGGCTGCTGCTCTACAGCGATGCCGCGCCGCTGCCGGCGGTCGGCGACAAGGAGGCGGGCTGGGCCTACTACCAGCGCACCTGGCGGCCGGGCCTGCCCCATCCCGAGGCGTGGCCCGGCGTCTACCAGCAGTCGCTGGCGGCGATCGGGCGGGCCTGATGTTCGCCTTCCTCGGCACCATACAGGCCAAGATCATCGCCGGCCTGCTCGCCGTCGCGCTGGTCGGCGGTGCCATCGTCTACATCTACGGCAAGGGCGAGCGGGCCGGTTCGAGCGAGATCAAGGCCAGGGTCGCGACGGAGACGGTCAAGACCCTCGACGCCGCCCGCATTTCCAAAGAGAGGACCGATGAAGAAGTGCACCGCACTCCTTACGACGATCGCGCTGACGGCCTGCGCTGAGGGCGCGCCGGTGGTGACCACCGTCGACACGCTGTGCGTGGTGACGACGCGCTACCACGCGACCGATGCCCAGGTCGCCGCCTTCAAGGCCGACAAGCCGCTGTGGGAACCGCTGGTCGACTGGCTGCTGGGTTTCAACAAGGAGCGCGACAAGCGCTGCCTCAAGCCGACGGAGGGCCCGTGATGCCGATCCCCGAGGGCGACATCGTCTACAACAGCACCGTGCCGCTGGAGATCAACCGCTCCATGCCGGGGCTGGCGGTCACGGCCGGTGCGGCGGCGAACTCCGTGGCATTGCCGGAGCCGAGCTACAGCAACCTCGGCGACATCATGACCGTCTACTGCGAGGACGGCGTGGACGTGTGGTTCGCGATCGGCGCTGCGGGCGATCTCGCGACGTTCGCCTCGGTCGTGGCGCCGGCCGGCCCGCCCTCCATCTACCTGCTGGGCCGCGACATCCAGGGCGCGACCCACATGTCGTTCCTGATCCGCGAGGGCACCGCGCGGGTGACGGTCAACTTCTTCCGCCGAGGGCAGTGACGGCGTCCAACCGGGCTCGCCGGGAGGGCATTTTCGGGCGGTTCGCGTCCAACTCGCGACGTGGCGAAAGTGCAGGCCGGCGTGCGTTTTGCGCTGTTGGACAGTGCCTACTCTTAATCAGCGGGTCGTAGGTTCGAGCCCTACTGCGCCCACCATTCGCCGGAAGGATAGAGAGAAGCCCTGCATTTGCGGGGTTTTTTGCTGGGCAATCAGTTAGCTCTTTAACTAAGTATTTCTTCCTGATACTTAGCCATATGGAACAGTATTCCAAGCGGCTGGACGGCGTCTTCCAGGCGCTTGCCGATCCGACGCGGCGGGCCGTGCTGGGGCAATTGAACAAGGGTCCGGCCAGCATCAGCGAGCTGGCGAAACCGTTCGGCATGGCGCTGCCGTCGTTCATGAAGCACATCCGCCTCCTCGAGGAGAGCGGCTGGATCCAGACACGCAAGGTCGGCCGCGTGCGGACCTGCAGCCTGGAGAAGAATGCGTTCATGGCAGCCAATGCGTGGCTGTCCGAACAGCGCACCCTGTGGGAGGCGCGCTTCGATCGGCTCGATGCATTGGTGGAAGGAAGGAACGATGAGTGACGGCAAGCTTGATCTCGAGATCGTGCGCCTCGTCGCGGCGCCGCGCGCGAAGGTGTGGCGGGCCTGGCAGGATCCGGAAATCCTAAAGCAGTGGTGGTGCCCCAGGCCGTGGAAGACGGAGGTGCGCGCCCATGACTTCCGCAGCGGCGGCGCCTTCCATACCTTCATGAGCGGCCCCGACGGCGGCGAGAGCGATAATCCCGGGGTGTTCCTGGAGGTCGTGCCGATGGAGCGCATCGTCTGGACGTCCATGCTCCTCGGCGGTTGGCGCCCCGCGACGCCGTGGCTTCCCATGACCGGGATTTTCCTCCTGGCCGACGAAGGGGCCGGCACCCGCTACACCGCGCGCTGCCTCCACAGGGACGATGCCGATCGCAAGAAGCACGAGGAGATGGGCTTCTTCGACGGCTGGGGCACCATGATCCAGCAGATGGAAGAGGTCGCCCGCGCCCTGCCGTGAGGCGGCGCGGTCAGGCCCGTCCCGCTTCGACCTCGCGCTGATGGTAGAGCAGGTCGAGGACCAGGCCGCGATGGCCGAGGGCGCACAGGATGGTGTGTGCCTGGCCGCGATGATGGGTCTGGTGATTGAAGAAATGGGCGAGGGCCGGCTCGAGGGCCTGCACGAATTCCTCCGGCGTCGAGACGCGGCGATAGCGGATCGTGCCGGCGAGCTGCGCCTCGGTGAGGCCGTCGACATAGTCGACGATGCGCCGGTCCTCGGCCTCGCGCGTGCGCCGCAGGTCGGCGAGCTGCTCGTGATGGATCATGTCGAGCCGCTCGGGTGAAGGTCCCTGGCCGGTGAAGCGGTGCATCCAGACCCAGTCGGCGGTGAGCAGATGATTCAGCGTGCCGTGCATCGACTTGAAGAAGGCGCCGCGGTCGGCACGGTAGTCCGTATCGGAAAGCTCGGCAGCGGCGTCGTAGAGGCGGCGGTTGGCCCAGGCGTTGTAACGGGCAAAGGCGGCGTAGTGGGCTTTCATGCCGCCATCATGTGACAGCGGAGACGGGCGGCAAGATTGATTCAGCCGCTCAAGCTTCTTTGTCGATAGGACGGCGGCACAGGAGACATCTCATGCTCTTCCGGACCGCGAGCCTCTGGCTCGCTCATGCGCATGAGCGAGCCAGAGGCTCGCGGTCCGGAAGAGCATAAATGCATCTTTTCTTGCTTCCTGCTCTCAGCCGCAATAGCCGCGTTTTCCCGCATCTCGCAGCCACAACCGCACCAGATGGCGTTTGCGCTCGCGCTCCGGGAAGTCGACGAACTCCGTGCGGGCGTGACCCGTCGCTCGGTTGTTGACGTATTGGATCTGGCCCGGCGCAAAGCCCAGCTCGACATGCAGCTCGGGCTGATCGAACACCGACTGCACGGCCGAGAGTGCAGCGGCCGTCTCGTTGTCCAGCCGCTCGCCGCGCAGCTCGTAGCCGGCGTGGATCTCTCCCAGGGCCAGCCGCGCCTTGATCGTGCCGTCCGCGCCGCGCTCGAAGATCGGCGCGGCGTAGGTGGTCGGTTCGCCGGCGTGGTGCTCGGCATGGCGATCGTACCAGAATGGCTGGTAAAGCCGCGGCATGAGCTCGGGATAGCGCGCCTGCAATGCCTCGTGGACGGTGGCGACGCTCATCACCTGGCTGACGCCGCCCTGCTTCGCGGGGTGCAGGCAGAGCAGGCAGACATATTCCGGTGGCGTCTCATTGTAGGAATTGTCGTTGTGAAAGCGCAGGTCGACGTTGGTCACGGTCGGCCGGATGCCCGAGCCGGGCTTGAGCGTCGCGCCGGTGTCCGTCACGTCGAAGAACATCTGCCCGGTGATCTTCTGCGCCACCGGCCGTGCCAGCAGGCTCGACATCAGCCAGTAGAGCTGGATCGCCTCATCGCGCGTCACGTCGTCCAACGGCAGGCGGTCCAGCACCGCGAACATCGGTCCGTCCTGGGTCCTGCGGCGGACCTCGTCCATCGTCGCGCGGCAGCTATCGAGCGCGAAGTCCTTGGGATCGAGCAGGAAGGTCGGCACCGGCGCACGGCGGATCTCATCGCGCACGGCAAGCAGCTCGGCGACCGCGATGTCGGGCAGCGGCACGATCCAGTCGGCCGGCGCGATCGTGTCGCGTGTCCAATTCCGTACAACGGCGCCCATCAGCGTTCCTCCCCAGCAATCAGGCCATAGAGCATGACGCCATGCCATTGGCCATCGACCAGCCAGCGGTCGCGAAGCGGCCCGCCCTCCAATCGAAACCCCAGCCGCTTGGCGAGCGCCGCCGACGGCTTGTTCTCGGGCCGGATCAAGGCCTCGACCCGGTGCACCTTCAGCGTGTCGATCAGGTAGCGCAGAAGCGCCCGTCCGGCTTCGGTCATGTAGCCCTTGCCCTGCGCCTCGGGCCGGATCAGCCAGCCGACTTCGACACGGCGCTCGCGCAGGTCCCGCCGGAAATAGTTGATCATGCCGACCACACGCTTGCCCTTCTTCTCCTCGACGGCCCAGATCATGTAATGCCTCGGGGCGCCGGTGATGTGCCAGCGCATCATCTTGCGGGTGCTGTCGAGCGAGGGGCTCGGTTCCACGCCCCAGTAGCGCAGGTTTTCCCCATCGCCATACAGCGTATGCACCGCCTTGAGGTCGGTGGCCCGGAAGGGCCGCAACCGCAGCCGGTCGGTCTGCAGAATCGGGGCTGTCTTCGGGGTCCTCGCCATGCGTTACACTAGCCGTGGAGGTCTTCATGACCAAGTGCATCGGCATCCTCACCAGCGGCGGCGATTGCGCCGGCCTCAACGCCACCATCCGCGCGGTGGCGCTGCGCGCGCACCACGGCTACGGCTGGAGGACGATCGGCATCAGCCATGGCACGCACGGCCTGCTGCATCGGCCGGTGGCAGCGGAGCCGCTCGACCCGGCGCGGCTGGGCGCGGCGCTTGCCCGCCAGGGCGGCACCTTTCTCGGCACCACCAACCGAGGCAACCCGTTTGCCTTCCCGATGCCCGACGGCACGATCAGGGACCGTTCGGCCGAAATGGTCGAGGGCCTGCGCGAGCTGCACCTCGACGGTCTGATCGGCGTCGGCGGCGACGGCAGCCTGGAGATCCTGCGCCGCCTGATGTCGAAGACCACGCTGCCGTTCATCGGGGTCCCGAAGACCATCGACAACGATGTCGGCCAGACCGAGCGAGCGATCGGTTACTCGACGGCCGTCGCCATCGCCACCGAGGCGCTCGATCGGCTGCAGCCGACCGGCGCCAGCCACGAACGGGTCATGGTGCTGGAGGTGATGGGCCGCGACGCCGGCCACATCGCCATCGCCGCCGGCATCGCGGGCGGCGCCGACATCGTGCTGATCCCCGAGGTGCGCTGGCGCCTCGACCATGTCGTCCGTCGTATCGCCACCCTGCGCCGCGCCGGCCGCACGTCGGCGCTGGTGGTGGTCGCCGAAGCGGCGGGCGACTCGCACGAAGAGGGCGCGCGCGGCGACGCGAGCGTCGGCGAATGGCTGGCGCATCGGCTGATGACCGCCACTGGCGCGGAGGCGCGCGCCACGGTGCTGGGCCACGTCCAGCGCGGTGCCCAGCCCACGGCGGAGGACCGCCTGCTCGCCGCCGCGCTCGGCGTCGGAGCGGTCGACCTGCTGGCCGCCGGCAAGGCCGACCGCATGGTCGGCTGGTGGAACCGCACCGTCATCGACGTACCGCTTGAGAAGGTCGTTGGCCGCTCCCGCACCGTCGATCCGGACGGCGCCCTGCTTCGCACCGCCCGCGCCCTCGGCATCTGCCTCGGCGACTCCGCCTGAGTTTCTGCTTGCCAAGCTCTTGCTGGGAGCGCGGGTCTCCAGACCCGCTCAGGATCATGAGCGGGTCTGGAGACCCGCGCTCCCAGCAAGAGCGGCGGCTGACAGCCAGAAGACTTCGCCTTCGCTCTGCTCGGTATCGAGCCAGACGAACGGTGCCTTGGGATAAGCCCGTTCGAGTGGTGCGCGGCCGCGGCCGATCTCGCACAGCAGCGCGCCGCCCTTGCGGAGTTGCCGCGGCGCCTCGGCGAGGATCCGATGGACCAGGTCGAGGCCATCGGCGCCGGCGGCCAGCGCCATGCGCGGTTCGTGCCGGTACTCCGGGGGCAGCATCGCCATGCCACCGGCATCGACGTACGGCGGGTTGCCGATGATCAGGTCGTAGCGTGCCGCGCCGAGCGGCTCGAAGAGATCGCCGCGATGCAGTGTGATGCGGTCGCCCAGCCGGTGCGTGGCCACGTTGCGTCGCGCGAGGGCAAGGGCTCCCTTCGAGAGATCGACGGCGTCGATCGTCGCACGCGGGAAGGCGAAGGCCGCCAGGATCGCGAGGCAGCCGGAGCCGGTGCAGAGATCGAGCACTCGCTTCACCTTTCCCGGCTCGATCGGCAGCACCTCATCGGCCAGGATG
Source organism: Reyranella sp. (assembly GCF_965279465.1). Taxonomy (NCBI): domain Bacteria; kingdom Pseudomonadati; phylum Pseudomonadota; class Alphaproteobacteria; order Hyphomicrobiales; family Reyranellaceae; genus Reyranella; species Reyranella sp. The sequence goes on along the minus strand of NZ_OZ257242.1, from coordinate 7,952,307 downwards.
TCACCGATGAACGAGCGGGGAATCAGGGCGCGCCGGTCGATGTGGAAGCGCACGCCGCGCATATAGGCGGCGCCCAGGAGATAGGGGGCGGGCACTCGCAGGCTCACCCGCGCATCGATCAGCGTCAGCAGCCGCGCGCGCTCGGCTGCCGTGGGCTTGAGATCTAACCACGGATCGATGTTGTGGATCGGCAAGCGCAACGCCTCCAGCATCATGAACGCGGCCTCGTCCACGGCGTTCGTCGTCCCATGGCCATAGGCCAACCGCGCGGCGCGGAAACGTCGCACCGCGAGACGGAAGAAATCGCCCAGAGTAACGAGAGAGGGTTTTGCGGCGGTCACCATGCGGCTCTAGATTACTCTACATGAATCGCCGCGCCTTTCTTTTCGCGAGCCTCGCCGCGTCCTCGACGTGGTCGGGGATGTCGTGCGCCACGCACGCGGCCTCGGACATCCAGCTCATCTACATCGGTGGCCAGGACTGCGGCGGCTGCAAGCGCTGGCGGGCAAACGCCCATCCGCGCTGGCTGGCATCGGAAGAGATCCAGAAGGTAAGCTATTTCGAGATCGAGCCGATCACCCTGAAGGACGCATACGACGAGCGAAGCTGGCCGCGGGGCTTGCGGGCGGTCTTGGCGCAGGTTCCCCACAAGTCGGGGACGCCCCGCTTCCTGATCGTGCAGGACGGCAGGATCGTGTCGAACCAGCTCGGTGTCTCCGCGTGGACGAGCACGCTGGCCGACCTCAAGCAGCTCATGGAGTGATCGAATGGTAGCCGCGCTCGACGGGCTGGTGGTCCTCGACCTGACGACGCACCTGTCGGGCCCGTTCTGCGGCATGCAGCTCGCCGACATGGGCGCCGATGTCATCAAGATCGAGAGCCCGCAGGGCGATTCGATCCGTGGCGCGCCGCCATTCGTCGAGGGCGAGGGCGCGCCCTTCATGCTGTGGAACCGCAACAAGCGCGGCATCGTGCTCGACCTCAAGGCGGCCGATGATCTCGAGATTTTCTGGGACCTGGTCGATGGTGCCGACGTGGTGCTGGAGAATTTCCGTCCCGGCGTGCTCGACAAGCTCGGCATCGGCTGGAGCGCGCTGCACGCGCGCAACCCGCGGCTGATCCTCGGCTCGATCTCGGGCTTCGGCCAGACGGGGCCTTACGCCAGGCGCGGCGGCTTCGATCTGGTGATCCAGGCGATGTCGGGGCTGATGTCGGTGACGGGGCCGAAGGACGGCCCACCCTATCGCATCCCGCTCGCCATCTCCGACGTGGGCGCCGGCCTTTATCTCACCATTGGCGTGCTGTCGGCCTTGCAGGCGCGGCACAAGACGGGCGAGGGCCAGTGGGTCGAGACCTCGCTGCTCGAGGCGACGGTGTCGCTCGGCGTCTACGAAGCGGCCAACTATTTCGCGACCGGCGTGCGGCCGGAGAAGCTCGGGCAGGGCCATCGCGGCTCCTCGCCCTACCAGGTGTTCCAGACCAGCGACGGCTGGCTGACGATCGGCGCGGCGCAGCAGAATTTCTTCCGCAAGGTCTGCGAGCTGATCGGCAAGCCGGAGCTGCCCGACGATCCGCGCTTCAAGACCAATGCGCTGCGCGTAAAGAATAACGGCGAAATCGTCGCCCTGCTTCAGGCAGAGATCGTCAAGTGCTCGACCGCCCACTGGATGGCGGCGCTCGAAGCCGCGGGCATTCCCGCCGGCCCCGTGCTGCATCATGACGAGGTCTTTGCCGATCCGCAGATCCTGGCACGCGGCATGGTGGCCGAAGTCGAGCATGCCAAGGCCGGCAAGCAGAAGACGCTCGGCGTGCCGATCAAGATGTCGGCGACACCGGGCGGCGTGCGCCGCGCCGCGCCGACGCTCGGCCAGCACAATGCCGAGCTGAAGAAGAAGAAAAAGGCAAAGGGAGAGAAATCATGGCCCGCGTCGCAGGAGTCCTCGCAGCGCTCGCGTTGATGCCGGCCGCCGCATCGGCGCAGAACGGTTACAGCTTCCTCGATTCTGCACAGTCGCCGGTGCGCTACAGCGTGGCGGGCACCAAGGCGGCGATGCCGTGCGCAGCGGTCGCTCACCTCGCCTGGGCGTCGATGACCATCCTCTCTGCCCGCGTGATTCCCGCCGCCGATGGTGTCCCCGAGCATTGCCGCGTAGCGGGCATGATCGCGCCGGAAGTGCGCTTCGAGCTCAACCTTCCGGCCAACTGGAACCGGCGCTTCTACATGCATGGCAACGGCGGCTTCGCCGGCGAGAATCCGGAGTCCGGACCGCGGCTGATGGTGCGTGCCAATGCGCTGAAGCAGGGTTTCGTCGCCGTCCAGACCAACACCGGCCACGATGCCGCCGCAGAGCCGCTGGCCAGCTTCGCCGCCGACTACGCCAAGCGGGTCGACTATGCCTTCCGCGCCGTCCACATGACGGTGACCGAAACCAAGAAGATCGTCGCCGCCTATTATGGGCGCGCGCCGGCCTACTCCTATTGGGACGGCTGCTCGACCGGCGGCCGCCAGGGGCTGATCAGTGCCCAGCGCTTTCCGGAGGATTTCGACGGCATCCTGGCCGGCGCGCCGGTCCTGAACTTCGTCGACACGGTGACGCAAAGCCTGTGGAACGGCCAGGTGCTGAGCGAGACTCCGGTGTCGCTCGTCAAGCTCAAGCTGGTCGCCGATGCGGCCTACGCGCGCTGCGATGCCAAGGACGGCCTGAAGGACGGGCTGATCGACGATCCGCGGCGCTGCGACTTCGATCCGGCGCGCGACGTGGCGCAATGCCCGGCAGGACAGGATGGCGACAACTGCCTGACGCCGGCGCAGAGCGCGGCGGTCAAGAAGATCCACGAAGGGCTCAAGGTCAACGGCAAGCCGCACCTGTTCGGCTATCCGGTCGGTGCCGAGGCGACCGGCATGTCCTTCACCGCCGGCGGCACGATGACCAGCGGCTGGGACATGTGGCTGACACCGCGCGCCGGTCGGAAGTCCAACCAGCACGCCTATGGCGACAGCTTCGTGCGCTACTGGTCCTCGCCCAAGGCTGATCCGTCGTTCGATTCGACCAAGTTCGACTTCGACAAGGACATGGCGAAGTTCGCCGATGCCCGCACGCTCCTCAACGCCACCGACCCCAACCTCTCTTCGTTTCGCGCGCGCGGCGGCAAGCTGCTGATGTATTTCGGGTGGGCCGACACGGCGCTGCCGCCGCTGATGGGCATCGACTATTACGAGAAGGCGGTTGCCGCCAACGGTGCCGACACACCCGACTTCTTCCGGCTGTTCATGGTGCCGGGCATGTTCCATTGCCGCGGCGGTGTCGGACCGGATCGGCTCGACGGGCTGACGGCCCTGATCAACTGGGTCGAGAACGGCACCGCGCCGGCCACGATCACCGCCACGCAGGTGACGGACGGCAAGCCGGTCCGCACGCGTCCGCTCTGCCCCTATCCGCAGGTCGCGCGCTACTCGGGCTCGGGCAGCCCCGACGACGCGGCCAACTTCGCCTGCAAGGCGGCCGACTGACGCTGGCGCCGGATCACGAGGACTGATCCGGCGAGCAGCAGGGCGACGCCGAGCGCGGCTGCCGCGGCGAGGCCGGTGTGCCGCTGCACCAGGTGCTTGATGCGCTTGGGCCAGTAATCTCGCGCCGCGTCGAAGTCGGGATGCGGACATTCACGGCCGAAGAGCTTGGCCCAAGGCTGCAGGGGCCCCGTCGCAATGTAGCGGCGATAAATGCTCCTGGCGCGGTCCGCGTCGTCACTGTCGAAGGCGAAGCGGGTGGCCCAGCATAGTGCCGCCGCGTAAGCCTGCGATCCTTGCGGCAACAGGTCTGCGGCCTCGAGCGCGCGGTCGGCGGCGATGACGCGGTAGTGGAAGCGCCGGTTCGGATCGGGAGCGCTCGCCGCGAATCGTGTGGTTTCATCCGGCCCGAGCAAGGGGTCGCGCGTGTCGGTGCGGGTCGTGGTGTCGACAATCCCGCGCGGGCTCTGCTGGCCGTAGCCCCAGCTGAAATTGCCGTCGACCGCGGCCACGTCGGGCGGTCCCTCGGTGCCCAGCAGCTCCATCCCGCGCTTGCGCGAGAGCATGGCGACGTTGAACAGGGCTTCGGCACGCGAGATGTTGCGCCAGCGCCAGGTCGGTTGCGCCGCCTCGATCGCCTCGGCGTAGATGCGCGCCTCGGCGGCGAGCCGTACCTCGCGCTCCGCGGGATCGTCCGACCAGCGGTCGAGCGATGCCGGATAATATGGAAGCGCCTCGGCGATCCTTCCCTGCCGCGCCAGCCGACGGGCAAGCAGTGCGCGCAGGTCTTCGGTGCGATCCCTCGGCGGGGGCTCGTCCGACGAGGTGCGCCGGGGTTTCGGATCGGCGGGGGGCAGGCCATCGACGAAGCTCTTCAGCTCGCCGACGGTCAGGATGCGCTCGGCGACATAGGCGACATCGCCCCAGTAGGTTTGCGCGGCTGGAAACAGCAGTCGCAGCGAGTCCTCGTAAGCACCGGCGCTCAGCTTGGCGACGGCAGCTTCGCCGCGCAGGCGCGTGCGCGTTTCGTCGTCGAGATCGCTGGCATCGCCGGCCTTCTGGCTGGCCGTCAACGCCGCGGTCCAGTCGCGCACGGCCGCCTCCCGATCGCTGTGACGAAGGGCGAGCTTCGCCCGCACCCATAGGCCGAGCGGCCGATCGGTCTTCGCGGTCAACCGTTCGGCGACGTCGTAGCGGCCGGTCTGGTAGGCGAGAGCGGCCAGGCGGTCGATCTCCTCGCCGGCTGCCGGCGTGGGCAGCCTCAGCGCCGCGTCGATCACGCTCGCGCTGACCACGTCGCTGCTTTCCTCGTCCCACGGCCCTTCGCGCGAGACGGCGTAGGCGACGAGCAGCCGCCGCGTCAGCGGGTCTTCGATGATCCGGTCCAGTACGTCGGCGTCGGCGACCAGGAGCGACGCCACCTGGCGCAGCGACAGCAAGGCGATCTTCGATTCGCGCGCGGCCTGTTCGGCATAGAGCCGCACGGCATGGCTGATGAGGGATGACGCCTTCGCAGGATCGTCCACGACCTCGATCGGCCATGGCGCGGGGGTGATCAGCCCCGCCTCGACAAGGTCGACCCTTGCCTCTTCGCCGAAACTTGCGACCGCGAGGCCCATCGGGTCGGGGGCGCCGGCCTCGGCATCGGCGCGGGCGGCCTGGAAGGCGCCGCGCGCAGCCGCAGCCTCGCCCCGAAGCTGATGGATGCGGCCTTTCATGTAAGCCGCAGCGACCTGGCGGATCTTGCTCTGCTCCGGCGGTAACGCATCGATCGCATCGAAATAGGCAGCCGCCCGATCATAGCGCTCGGCCCGGAACTCGACGGCGCCGGCAATGTAGTTAACCACGGCGGACGGGAGGCCGGCCCCTGCAGCCAGTGCCGCGGGGCCATCCGCGGCAGCGCGCGCGGCCTGCAGCTGCTGCCGGAATGCTTCGGCGGTCCGCCGCTCGGCGGGAAGATCGGTCGCAAGCGCCTGCCACGCCCCGGACTCCGCCTCGTGCCGCTCGATCACGACGATCTCCGGCTCGGGCGGCGGCATAGGGCTGCTGTCGGACTGTTCCACGGCGCGCAGGGTGTCCCGAGGCGCTGCTACCAGGCGGCCGGCGTCGAACGAGAAGCCGAAGGCGACCGGCTCGGTCATGGTGGTGTGGCGGTCGTCGAGCAGTTGCCAGGGAAAATCAGGGCCGCAGGCGAGCGCGCCGCCCACCGCCGCGACGGCGACCAGCGCGGCGAGGGCAATCTCATGGCGCGGCATCGAGATGCCTCCGAGGTTCGGTGCAGCGTGCCCAGCCGATGACGCGCGTGCGGTGCGGGCGAAGGCGGCCGGTGCCACTACCTTCCAGCGCAAGCGGTGCGCCATCGACCAGGCGGAAGCCGTTGGCGCCGTCGGCCAGCGTGCACGCCGGATCGAGCTGCACCCGGCGCGGGACGGTGGCATCGATCGCCCCGTCGTTGGACAAAGTCACGGTCCAGAGATCCGCGGCTTCGGCCGGCACGAGCGACGCGCTCAACCGCGCAGGCGGCAAGCGATCTGTCAGGACGGCGCGCCAGGTCTCGTGGCTCCAGGCGCGCCTGTCGGCGTCGGTCGGCAGCCGGAACCATGCGATGCCGATCAGATTGTCCGGGGCGGCACGCTGCATCGCGTGCAGGAAGGCGAGGATCGCGTCGGGCGCCGCGCGCAACGTTTCGCCCGGGGCGGCACCGGTCAGCAGCGGGACTTCGCCCTCGACGCTCGCCAGGCCGCCGTCGCGGCTCCAGGTCACGCGCACATCATAGGCGGGGAGCGCCACCCGGAACGGACGGCCGATGCGGCGGGCGAAAGCTCGCACCCTGCTCTCCGCCAGGGTCGGGTTGAACAGGCCCCGGCGGGGATCGTCCACTGCGTGGACCTGCAGCACCACTTCGTCGAGTGGCGGGACCAGCCTCTCCAGATCGGCCGAATTCATCCAGGTCGGCAGGGCGGTGATGGAGAGCTCGAGCGACGCCGGCAGCCGCATCCTCAAGCCTGAGAGGAAGCGCGCATAGGTCGAGAGCTTCGATGTGGGACAGTCGTAGTCGATCTCAACGCCGGACAGCGGGCCATCGGCGCCAGCAACGATCGCAGCGGCTTGGCCGAGCAGCGCCGGCATGCGCTCTTCATCCAGCCGGCCGTCTATCCGCAGCACGGCGATTATCGGCCGGCCTATCGCGCGGAGTTCACCCCACGGGATGGACGCCTTGGACCAATGTCCGGACCGATCGGCTTCGGCCAACAGAATGCGCCAGCTCCGCACCAGCTCCGCGGAACGTTGCGCCGCTGCCACGACCTTGGGAGTCCAGATCCGCTGCCAGACGTAAGCGTCGTGCGGCAGGGGTGCAGCGCGCGTGCTGGTCTGCAACGTCGATGCCGACAATCCGACCACGCACAACATCAACGCAACGACCAACCTCATCGGGCGCCATCATATCAGCCGGCGCCCGAGTGGTCTGCATCCGCCGGATGAAATCAGCCCCGACGGTCGGGTTTGCCGTCGCCGTCGCGATCGCGATTGTTGCCGCCGTCGTGCCGATAGCCACCGCCTGGGCCGGGCCTCGGTCCGTTGTTGTTGTTCGCCTGCGGCGGCGGATTGTTCGGCCGATCCGTCCGCGGCGCTTGGCGGCGGTAATCCTTGTCGTTATCCCGGCCACCCCAGCGATGATCGTTCCAGCGATCGGGCTGACGCACCGGCACCGGGGTCGGCACGGGCACGTAGCGGGTCTGGGTCACGACCGTGGGCTGGGGGTTGTAGTAGTAATTGTTCACAGGGGCCGGCCGGCTGTAATAGCTGCCGCTTGATGGATAGTAGGCGTTCGAATAACCGCTCGGATAGGCGTTGCTGTAGCCATAGCCGCCATTATAGCCGTAGCCCTGGTTCACCGACTCCACGCAGCCCGTGGTCGATGCCACCAGCACCGCCGCGACGAGCCATTTGACGTTGCGCATTTCGCCCTCCTGAGGGGAGCCCCTGTATCGGTCTTTCCCTTGCAGGACATACGCAGCCGACCAAGGCGCGGGGTGACTTAAATGTGTCAAGAAAACCGCCGCTCCTCACATCGACGTGAGGAGCGGCGTCCTTGCGGCCTGTTTAGTAGCGCGGCCGGCTTTGGTAGCGGTCCGGCACGCCGTCGCCGTTGGCGTCGCGGTCGTAGCGGTTGGGAACACCGTCACGGTCGGCATCGCGGTGGGCGGAGTTCCAGTAGTTGCCGCTGCGCGGGGCGTTGTAGCCAGTGTTTGGATAGTACCGGTTGTCCTCGACGCAGCCCGCCGTGAGCGTGACCACTCCGAGGGTGGCGATGAGCCATAGGGTCTTTCCCATCTTTAACTCCATCGATTTCAGCCCGTCTGAGGGGACGGTGATGGAACGAGATACGCAGGGGAAAGTGCCAACATCCCGGTGACTAAAATAAGTCGTTGGAGGGGAACCTCACACCTGCTGGGAGCGCGGCTCTCCAGAGCCGCTCTTCCTCGGCTGCCACATCTCATGAGCGGCTCTGGAGAGCCGCGCTCCCAGCGTGCGACACAATCAAGATGTAACGGGCTTTAGAGCGCCCCCGGTGCCGGGCCCTTGCTCGCCTTGGCATCGAGCTTCGGCGGATGGGTCACGATCGACTTCAGCGCGGGTGTGGGTTTTTCAAGCTTCCTGAAGTTGGGAAGAGGCCGGGCGAGGCCGGGGATGGCCTTGAACGCCTGCTCCATGGCGTGCGCCGCGCCCAGCACCTCGCCGTCGCCGCGGAAGCGGCCGACGACCTGCAGGCCGAACGGCATCTTCATGTGGTCGAGGCCGCAGGGCAGCGATACGGAGGGATTGGTGGTCAGCGTGACGAAGTACTTCGTCGCCATCCAGTGGTAGTAATTGTTGAGCTTCCTGCCATCCATCTCGTCGAGGTAGAGCTGCTTCCACGGGAAGGGCGTGAAACCGACCGTCGGGCCGATCACCAGGTCGTAATCCTTGTAGAGCTCCTGGAAGCGGCGGAAGATCCGGGTCTGCTCGGCATGCGCCCAGGCGAAGTCGGTGAGCGTGAGCTTCGCGCCGAGCTCGTAGTTGGCGATGATGTTGGGCCCGAGCAGCTCGCGCTTGTTGGTGTAGAGTTCCTGGTAGCGCGACAGGAAGGCGACGGCGCGGATCACGTCGAAGCAGCGGTCGGCGCCGCCGTAATCGACCTCCACCTTGTCGAGCCGGGCAAAGAGCGGCTTCATCGCCTTGATCTTCTCGCGGAAGGTGACGCGGATGCCCTTTTCGACCGGCGCGCCGCCGAAATCCTCGGTGTAGGCGACCTTGAGGCTGCCGAGATCGACGGGCCACGGCTCGGCATAGGCTTCCGGCTCGAGCGGGAAGCTGAGCGGATCCATGTCGTGCTGTCCGATTTGCGTCGCGAACAGCAGGCAAACATCGGCGACGCTGCGGCCCATCGGTCCGAGCACGGAGATCGGCGTCCAGCCGAGCGCGCGACGTTCGACCGCGACCATGCCGGGCGAGGGGCGGAAGCCGACCACGCCGCAGAACGAGGCCGGATTGCGCAGCGAGCCGCCGGTGTCGGAACCGGTGCAGACCGGCAGCATGTCGGTCGCGAGCGCCACCGCCGAACCGCCCGACGAGCCGCCGGGGTTGAGCATCGGATTGAACGGATTGCCGGAGGCGCCCCACACCGGGTTGCGGCTGTTCGAGCCGGCGCCGAATTCCGGCACGTTGGTCTTGCCGACAACGACGGCACCGGCGGCGCGCACACGCGCGACCATGACGTTGTCGTGGTTGGGCACGAAGTCGCGATAGAGCGGCGAGCCGTAGGTGGTGAGAAGGTCCTTGGTCTCCTCGAGGTCCTTGATTCCGGTCGGCAGGCCGTGCAGCAGCGGCAGGTCCTCGCCACGACGCACCGCCTGCTCGGCGGCTTTCGCTTCCTTGCGGGCGCGGGGGATGCACATCGCAGTGACCGCATTGACGGCGGGATTGATCCGCTCGATCTGCTGCAGGCACGCCTCGAGCAATTCGACAGGCGAGATCTCCTTGGTGCCGATGCGCCGGCGCATCTCCACGGACGAGAGCGCGAGCAGTTCTTCGTTGGCCAATTCTTTGCTCCTGGTTTGTCGATTGCGTCCCTGTCGATTACGGCCTGTGCAGGCGCACGGGCTCGCGGGTCACCGTCCGCCGACCGCGCTTGAAGGCAGCCAGCACGGGCGCCACGGTGCGCAGCGCCATGATCGCATCGGGCGCGTCCAGCATCACCAAATCGGCGGGATTGCCGACGGCGACCCCGTAGTCGTCCTGTCGCATCAGGCGCGCGGCGCTCGACGTGGTCATGTCCCACAGCGCGCGCACTTCGTCGTCGTTGCCGCGCTGGGTGACGATGCCGTGCATGTTGACCTGGCGCAGCAGCTGGCCGTCGCCGAACGGCGTGAACGGGTTGAGGATGTTGTTGGAGGCGACGGAGCAGGTGACGCCGCGCTCGGTGAGGAAGTTCAGGTCGACCACGTTGCGTGGCACGTTGTGGTCGGTGTGGCGGCCGCCGAGATAGAGATCGGTCGCGGTCAGCACCGTGGCGGCGACGCCGGTGTCCGCCATGCGCCGGGCAACCTTCTCGAGGTCCTTGAACGGCATCGTCGCGAGCTTGCCGACATGGCCGACGGCGACCCGGCCGCCCCATTTGTATTTCTCGGCGAGGTCGCAGACCAGCAGCGTATCGAGCTCCTCGGCCGACGCGCCGCTGTCGAGATGCATGTCGATGTCGACATCGAATTCGCGTGCCATCTCGAAGACGCGCCGGATCTGCGCCGCGCGGTCGGTGTCGTAGTTCGGCGCCGCGCCGACGACGGTCGCACCGTTCTTGAGTGCGGCGACCATCAGCTCGTCGGTGCCGGGATTGTTGGTCAGCCCCTCCTGCGGCATGACGCAGAGCTCGATGTCGATCGCCCACTTGTACTTGTCGATCAGCGCCTTCACGCCTTCGAAGCCGCGCAGGCCGACCTTGGGGTCGACTTCGACATGGGGACGCATGCGTGTGGCGCCGTGGCCGATGCATTTCTCGATGGTCGCCGAGGCGCGCTCGAACACGTCCTCGACGGTGAAGGTGTGCTTCACGGCCGACACGCGCTCCATCGCGAGATGGGGGTTGCGCCTCTTTGTGTGTTCGCAGCGGCCGAGAATGCAAGCCTTGTCGAGATGGATGTGGGTATCGACGAAGCCTGAGCAGACCAGCCGGCCGCCTCCCTGCACTTCCTCCCTGGCATTGCCGCCGAGCTTCGGTGCGATGGCGGCGATGCGCCCGTCCTGCACGCCGACGTCGGTCGAGGGTTGATCGGACTTGAAGTCGACAAGCCGTACGTCGCGCAACACGAGATCGAAATCCATCGAAAATTCTGCCCCCATTGATGGCGGCACACATGTTGCACCACACTGCTCTGCATTTATAGAAGGTTCGTCGTCCATGCTCTCTCGACGGCAATTCGTCATCGCCGCCTCGGCAGCGTCCGCGATCGCCCCGCGCATCGCGTCGGCGCAAGCTTCCTGGCCGTCGAAGCCGATCCGCTGGATCGTCAACTTTCCGCCGGCCGGCGCCGCCGACATCCTGTCGCGCACGCTCGCCGAATGGTTCGGTACGCGGCTCGGCCAGCCGATCGTGGTCGAGAACAAGCCCGGCGCCGGCGGCATGGTAGGTGCCGACATCGTCGCCAAGGCACGTGGCGACGCGCACATCGTCATGATGTCCAATGCCGCCTCGCACGGCATCGGGCCGGTGCTCTACAAGGACGTGCCGTACGACGCCTTGGCGGATTTCCTGCATATTCACCTGGTCGGCACGTTCCCGACGGTGCTCGCGGTCAACGGTTCGTCCCCGATCACCACCGTGGCACAGCTGATCGAGCAAGCGCGCGCAAAACCGGGCGAGGTTACTTACGGCTCGGGCGGCAACGGCACGATGAACCATCTCACCGGGCAGTTGCTCGCACGCGAGTCGGGCGTGCCGCTGACGCACATTCCATATCGCGGCTCGGCGCCGGCGATGAACGATCTCATGGGCGGCCAGATCGTGGCGCTCATGGAAAGCCTGCCGACGGCAATCGGCTACTTCACCTCCGGACGCATGCGACCGCTGGCGGTGAGCGAGAACGAACGCTCGCCATCGCTCCCTGACGTGCCAACCTTTCGCGAAGCGGGATTTCCGGGCGTCGTGACGACCAACTGGTTCGGCTTCTCGACGCCGGCCGGCATTCCGCCGGAGGTCGCCAAGCGCTGGGAGACCGAGATCGGCGCCGCTCTGCAAAGTTCCGAGATAAAGGAGAAGTTTGCAAAGATCGGCGTCCGGCCCGGCACGCTGGGCCCTGAAGGCTACACCGCCCTGATCCGCAGCGAGCTTGCGCGCTGGCGCGACGTCATCACCGCCGCAAACATCCGCGCGGACTGAACCCCTGCGAGTGCACGAGACATCGCCGGTTCCTTGAGGCACGATGCGCGCCGGAGGAACATATGGCGCATGCGCTTCGCGAGAAGGCCGCGGTCAGCGGCATCGGTGAGACGGCCTACACACGCGGCACCCAGAAGAGCGGGCTTGCCCTGCAACTCGAGGCCAGCCTCAAGGCGATAGAAGACGCTGGCCTGAGCCCACGCGACATCGACGGCGTCGTCCCCTATTTCCCGGGCGGAGCAATCGCCGAGGACTTCATCGCCAATCTCGGACTGCCCGATCTTACGCTCTCGCTGTTCGTGCCGATGGGCGGGGCGACTTGCGTTGCCGCGATCCAGAGTGCGGCGATGGCCGTGGCGACCGGAGTCTGCAAGAACGTTCTGATCGCGGTCGGCCGCACCGGCTATTCCGGCGCGCGCGTGTCGACCCGCCTGCAGCAGTTTCCGCAGTTCGCCCTCGCCAACGAGTTCGAGGCGCCGATCGGCATGTTCGCGCCGGCCCAGCTCTACGCCCAGGGCGCGCGGCGGCACATGGAACTCTACGGCACCACGCCGCGGCAGTTCGCCGAAGTGGCCGTAACCATTCGGCAGCACGCGATCCTCAATGGCAATGTGGTGATGAACAAGCCGCTCACCGTCGAGGAGCATCATGCCTCGCGCATGATCTCCGATCCGTTCCGGCTGTTCGACTGCAGCCTCGAAAGCGACGGCGGCGCGGCGATCATCATCAGCGCCGCAGACCGCGCCCGCGACCTGCGAAAGCCGCTGGTGACGGTCATGGGCGTGGCCGAGGGCCATCCCGAATCGCCGGCCTCGATCGCACAGCGTCCGGACCTGCTCGACTTCGGCCTCGTGAAGGCAGCGAAACGCGGTTACGCGATGGCCGGTGTCGGCCCGAAGGACATCGATGTCGCCGAGGTCTACGACTGCTTCACCTTCACGGTGATCCGCCAGCTCGAGATCCTGGGTTTCTGCAAGGAAGGCGAGGGCGGGCCGTTCGTGATGGACGGCCGCATCGGGCTGGGCGGCGAGCTGCCGATCAACACCCATGGCGGGCTGCTGAGCCAAGGCCATGTCGTCGGCCTCAACCATGTGATCGAGCTGACCCGCCAGTTGCGCCGCGAGGCGGGCAAGGCGCAGGTGAAGGACGCGGAGGTTGGCCTCGTCACGGGCTACGGCGACATGGGCGACGGCTCGCTCGCCATCCTGCGGAGGGCGGCATGAGCACCGCGCCGACGCCCGCGCCATTGCCCGAACGGCCCCTGCCGACGCCGACGCGCGAGAGCCAGCCCTATTGGGACGGCATGCGCGAGGGCCGCTTTATGCTCCAGCACTGTGCGTCGTGCGGAAAGGTGCGGCACTATCCGCGTCCGGTCTGCCCTCACTGCTTCTCGATGGAGAGCGAGTTCCGGGAAGCGCCGCTCGGCGGCACGATCCACGCCTGGACGGTATGCCATCACCCGTTCAATTTCTTCTTCAAGGCTCAGGCGCCCTACATCGTGGCGCTGGTCGACATGGATGCCGGGGTGCGCGTGAATGCGCCGTTGCGCGGAGTCGATGCGGCGGGGCTCAAGCTCGGCCAGAAGGTGCGGCTGCAGTTCGAGCCGGTCAGTAAAGAGGTGACGCTGCCGTTCTTCGTCGCGGCGTAACGAAGGAAATCAGGGAGGACTGAAGTGAAGCGTTCGACATTCCTGGCCGCCGCGGTGTCGGCGGCGCTGCTGCCGCTTGCCGCGACGGCACAGACCGACTGGCCGACCAAGCCGGTCACCATGGTCGTCCCCTATCCGCCGGGCGGCGTGAACGACGCGGTCGCTCGCGTCTATGCCGACAAGCTGACGGCGATCCTCGGCAAGACGGTGCTGGTCGACAACCGCGCCGGCGCCGCGACGACGGTCGCCTCCAACTTCGTCGCCAAGGCGCCGCCTGACGGCTACACGATCTATGCGGGCGGCACGTCGCTCGTGATCAATCCGACGCTCCAGGGCAACGTTCAGTACGATCCGCACAAGAGCTTCGAGCTCGTCTCGCTGATGTCGTTCACGCCGTTCATCCTCCAGGTGAACGCAGACTTCCCGCCCAAGACGATGCCCGAGCTGATCGCGTACGTGAAAGCCAATCCGGGCAAGTTCAACATCGCGAGCTCCGGCATTGGCGCGATGAATCACATGTCGGCCGAGCTCCTCAAGGCGCGCGCGGGACTGCAGATCACCCACGTGCCCTACCGCGGCGGCGCGCAGGGCGGCCAGGACGTGGCGGCCGGCAATGCGCAGATGATGTTCTCCGCCTCGCTCGAGGCCAAGCCGTTCCTCGATTCGAAGAAGACGCGCGCGATGGCGATCTCGAGCCTGACGCGCTCGCCCGCCTTCCCGGACATACCGACGGTCGCGGAGGCCGCGAACCTGCCCGACTTCCAGTCGATCTTCTGGCAGGTCATGGTCGTGCCGGCCGGAACGCCGAAGCCGATCGTCGACAAGCTGCGGGCCGCCATCGTGAAGGTCGCCGCCGACCCCGAGGTGATCGAGCGCTTCAAGATCCAGGGCGTCGAAATCAAGAGCCTGACAGGGGAGGAACTCCAGGCGTTCTATCTCAAGGAAGAGAAGGTCTGGACGACCCTGATCAAGGAACAGGGGATCAAGGGCGAGTAGCCCATCCGCGCGCTATTCCTTCTTCAGGAAGGAGGCGATCGCGTCGGCGGCTTCCTCGCCGTAGAGGTCGAGGAAGAAATGGCTGGCGCCGTCGATGACGACCGGTTTCACCTCGGACGGCAGCTTGGCGGAGAGGTCGGGCACGACCTCGTCCTTGCCGGCAACGACGACCAGCGTCGGATGGCCGGTCTTCGCTGCCAGGCTCGGCCGAACCTCCGCGTAGCCGTCGAGGAAGGTCGCGTTCAGCACCGGCGCCTGCTTGCAGGTCAGGAAGTCGATCGTGCGCTTCTGCAGCGGCTGTTTGCGGGCTGCTTCGATCTCGGGGGCCAGCGGATGGCCGAAGGCGCGCTGGTAGATTTCCGCCTGCTCGTCGGCCGTGGCGAAGGCCGGTGCGAGGAGCACCACGCGGCGAGCCCGCGCCAGTTCCGGCGCGAAAGACGCTACCTGCGCTCCGCCACGCGAGAAGCCGAGAAGGTCGACCGTCCTGGCGCCCTGGCCGGCAAGCCATTCGAGCCAGAGGCCGACTTCGCGCTTGGCGCCGGCGATCGCATAATCGTGCACGACATCGCATTGCCGGGTGCGCTGGCGGTCGTCGACGCCGAGCGACAGGGTGATGGCCAGGGAGCCGACGCCCCTCGCCTTGAGGTTCTTCTGGAGTGTCGCGATCGTCTCCTGGCCATGCCAGGAGAGCGTGCCGTGGACAATCAGGACCACGCCGTCGGCCGCCGTCTTCCCCGCCGGCAGTTCCAGGTTGCCGTTCAGCCTCTGCAGGCCGGGCTTGATCTGGACGGGCTCGGCGTGTGCGCCACCGCTCACGGCCGCCAACAGGAACAGTGCCAGGCAAAGGGGCTTGCGCATGGCCGACAATCTATCACTTGAATCCCGACGAAACGTCAGCAATCTCCAGCCTCACAGAGTGGGAAGACGGTCATGAGAAAGACAACGTTCGCACTGTCCGTGTCGATTGCCGCCATTCTTGTCGCAGGCAGCGCATCGGCCCAGAGCGGCAACGAGGCACGCGGCGAGCGGCTGTTCAACCAGCAGTGCAAGGCCTGCCATACGCTGAACAAGGACGGCGCCAGCACCGTCGGCCCGAACCTGCACGGCCTGATCGGCCGCAAAGCGGGCTCGGCGGAAGGCTACTCGTCGTCCGATGCGATGAAGAACTCCGGCATCGTCTGGGACGACAAGACGCTCGTGGAGTATCTGAAGAACCCGAAGGGCCGCGTGCCCGGCACCAAGATGGTCTACGCCGGCCTGAAGCAGGAAGCCCAGCAGGCAGACATGATCGCGTTCCTCAAGAAGGCGACGCAGTAGGTGCGTCTGCTCGCATCGCTCGTTGCGCTCATGATCTCGACGGCGCCGGCCTTTGCCCAGGCGCCGCTGGCTCTGGATGGTTCGGCCGCGCCCTCGCCCTGGCAGCGCTATCCCGGCTGGAACAAGACCAACTGGGATAACTACAACACGCTCGCCAATCCCAGGGCGACGCCGGCCAGCGGCAGCGAGATCATCGTCGACAAAGTGACGGGCGACGCGGCAAAGGGTCAGCAGCTCGCCTTCGATCGCAGCCGCGGCGGCGGCTGCCTCGCCTGCCACGTGATGGGACCCCGGACGCAGGAAACGCCGGGCAATGTCGGGCCGGATCTCTCGGAGATCGGCAATGCCGGCCGCACCGACCAGTGGCTGTTCAACTACCTGTTCGATGCGCGGGTCTATAATCCGAAATCGGTCATGCCGCCCTGGGGCAAGCACGGCTTCTACAGCGAGGCCGAGATCCGGGACATGGTCGCGTTCCTCAGGACGCTGAAGACGCCGGCAAGGTTCGCCAATCCGCTCGACGATCCCGAGAAGCGGCCGATGCCGGTGGAAGACCGCGACGCGCTCGATCCGTTCGTGAATCCTGCCGCCGAGCGCATCGAGGCCGGTGCGGCGCTGTTCAAGCAAGCCTGTGTCTCCTGCCACGCCACACCCGAGACCAGCTTCAAGCGCTGGGCGGTCGAGATGCCGAAGTGGGAGCCGCGCTTGAAGAAGGTGCTCGGCGTGGAGGAGTTCATCACCCGCCACGCCAAGGCGACCGCCGGCAAGGACTGGCTGATGCAGTCGCGCGACAACACCGACATGTCGGTCTATCTGCACAGCCTGGCCAACGGCGAGGCGATCAAGGTCGATCTCTCCTCGGCCGACGCCAAGGCCGCTTACGACCGCGGTGTGAAGCTCAGCGAGCTCAAGGTGGGCCAGTTCGACTTCGCCTGCGTCGATTGCCATGGCCAGGCGGCCAACAAATGGATTCGCGGCCAGTGGCTTGGCGAGCCGAAGGGCCAGTTCGATCACTTTCCGTTGTGGCGTACCAGCCGCAACGAGATCTGGGACATCCGCAAGCGCTTCGAATGGTGCAACGTGCAGGTGCGCGCCAACGAGCTGCCGCCCGACGCCGTTGAATATGGCGAGCTCGAGCTCTATCTGCGCAAGATGAACGAGGGGCAGAAACTCACCGCGCCGAACATCCGGCACTAGGGGAACCATGGTTGCTTCGACACTGACACGACGGACGGCGCTGGGGACGGTGATGGCGGCCCTGGCGGGCGCGCTGGTCGCCCGCAACGCCTTCGCCACGCCCGACCAGGCGAGGGACTGGATCGCCGCGATGGCCAAGGGAACACCCAAGGACGGGAAGGTGAGCCTCAAGGCACCGGAGATCGCGGAGAACGGCAACGCCGTGCCGCTCACCGTCTCGGTCGAGAGCGAGATGAGCGAGAAGTCCTACGTCAAGGCGCTCTATATCGCGGCTGACGGCAATCCCAGTCCGGGCGTCGCCGTCTATGAATTCACGCCGCTCTCCGGCAAGGCCGAGGTCGCGCTGAGGGTGCGCATGCAGCAGACCCAGAAGCTCGTCGCCGTCGCGGAGATGAACGACGGCACGCTCTACACGGCAAGCCGTGAAGTGAAGGTCACCATCGGCGGCTGCGGCGGCTGAGGAGGAAGACATGGCTGACGACATCAAGCCGCGCCTGCGCGTGCCGGCCACCGCCAAGAAGGGCGAGCTGGTCGAGGTCAAGACGCTGATCACCCATCCGATGGAAACCGGCCTGCGCAAGGACGCCGACGGCAAGCTCGTGCCTCGGCTGATCGTGAGCGCGCTTGCCGTCACTTATAACGGCAAGCCGGTGCTGAACGCCAAGCTCGAGCCGGCGGTGGCGGCGAACCCTTACCTCTCTTTCTTCGTGAAGGTCGAGGAGAGCGGCACGCTCAAGTTCACCTGGACCGACGACAACAAGCAGAGCTGGACCGCCGAGAGCAAGATCGAGGTAGCGTAGCACGGTCATGTCATGCTCTTCCGAACCGCGAGCCTCCGGCTCGCTCATGAAGCTGAGCGAGCCGGAGGCTCGCGGTCCGGAAGAGCATGAGGGTTCCCATCTTTGTGGTGAGGCATGAGCCTCGGCCGCCGCGAGCTGCTGCAGGTCGCGGCTGCGACCGCGGCGCTGGGGGCGAGTCGCGCGGGATTCGCCCAGCGGCGCGAACCGACGCAGGAAGATCTGCTGCGCTTCAAGCCGACGGGGCAGGTGACGCTGCTCAACTTCACCGACCTGCATGCCCAGCTCGTGCCGCTCTACTTCCGCGAGCCGTCGGCCAATCTCGGCGTCGGCGCGGACAAAGGCCTGCCGCCGCATCTCGTCGGCGAGAAGCTGCTGGAAGCCTACAAGCTCGGCCGCGGTAGCGCCGAGGCCTATGCGCTCGCCTGTACCGACTTCGAGGGGCTCGCGCGAACGTACGGCCGGATCGGTGGGCTCGACCGGATGGCGACCCTGATCAAGGCGATCCGAGCCGAGCGCGGCGACAAGGTGCTGCTGCTCGACGGCGGTGACACATGGCAGGGCAGCTACACCGCGCTGCAGAGCAAGGGCGCCGACATGGTGCGCCTGATGAATGCGTTGAAGCCGGATGCCATGACCGCTCACTGGGAGTTCACTTACGGAGCCAAGCGCGTCGAGGAGCTGGTCAAGGAGCTGAAGTTTCCCTTCCTCGCCGGCAACGTGAAGGAGGCGACCTGGGGCGACCCGGTGTTCCAGCCCTCCGCGGTGTTCGAGCGCGGCGGCCTGCGCGTCGGCGTGATCGGGCAGGCGTTCCCTTACACGCCGGTCGCCAACCCGCGCTACCTGATCCCCGACTGGTCGTTCGGCATCGAGGAAGAGAAGATCGCCGCCAACGTCGAGAAGCTGCGTACCGACAAGGTCGATCTGGTCGTGTTGCTGAGCCACAACGGGTTCGACGTCGATCGCAAGCTGGCCGGCCGGGTCAAGGGCATCGACGTGATCCTGACGGGCCACACGCACGACGCATTGCCCGCGCCGGTCAAGGTCGGCGACACCCTGCTGATCGCCGCCGGCAGCCACGGCAAGTTCCTGGCGCGGCTCGATCTCGAGGTGCGCGACAGGCGCATCCAGAGCTACGAGTTCCGGCTCATCCCCGTGCTGTCCGAAGCGATTGAGCCCGACCCCGACATGGCGACGATGATCCGCGAGGTGCGCGAACCGCATCTCGACAAGCTGCACAAGGTTCTGGGCCGCACCGATTCGCTGCTGTACCGCCGCGGCAACTTCAACGGCACGTTCGACGACCTGATCTGCCAGGCGCTGCTCGCCGGGCGCGACGTCGAGATCGCGCTGTCCCCGGGGTTTCGCTGGGGCGCGAGCCTGCTGCCCGGCCAGGAGATCACGGGCGACGATCTCTTCAACCAGACGGCCATCACCTATCCTGCGGCGTACCGCACCGAGATGACGGGCGCCTATCTCAAGGAGGTGCTGGAGGACGTGGCCGACAATCTGTTCAATCCCGATCCCTACTACCAGCAGGGCGGCGACATGGTGCGGGCGGGCGGGCTCGCCTACACGCTGACCATCGACAGACCGGCAGGCCAGCGCATCTCCGACATGGTCCTGCTGCGCACCGGCGAGAGGATCGATGCCAGCCGGAAGTACACGGTGAGCGGCTGGGCCTCGGTCAACGAGGGCACCGAGGGCCCGGCGGTCTACGACGTGGTGGCCAAGCATATCGAGCGCGAGAAGACGGTGCGCCTTCAGCCGAACCGACACGTGAAGGTCGTCGGTGCCGATTCGGCCGGCATGACCGAGGAGCGTCAATAAGGCAGCGTCCTTGCCGTTCCCAATGGTCTTTCACCGCGAGGCATTGTCGGGCGAGCGGAAGTAGGCGAGCGAACCCAGCACCAGCCCGCCGGCCAACGTGCCGAACACCACGCGATAGGCGAGGTCGCTCGCCCCGAAGGCCTCGACGATGTAGCCGGTGACGGCGGGCAGCACGGTGAGGCCGAGGCATTGCGCCAGGTTCACGGTGGTGACGGCGCGGCCACCGAGCCGGTCGGGGAACAGCGTCCGGCCCTGCGCCACGATCACCGTGCCGAAGGCACAGAAGAAGCAGACCGCAACCAGCAGGGCGATGGTGACGGCGAGCGACGGCCGCGCGATCAGCGCCAGGGCCAGGAACAGGCTCGCCGAAATGTAGGTGCCGCCGATCACGACCTTCTTGCGCGACTTCAGCACGCGATCCATCGGGCCGTAGGCCAGGATGCCGAGGACCTGGGCGATGCCCATGGCGAGCAGCACGTTGCCGCGCTCGACGCCGTCGAGCTTGTGGACATCGAACAGATACGGCCCGCCCCACACGCCGAGCACCGTCAGCATGGTGGCATAGGCAAAGAAGTGCATCGACAGCAGCGGCAGCAGGCCGGGCGTACGCCACACTTCCCACAGGCCGCGGAACACGTCGCGCAGAGACTCCTTATGCGTCGCTGGCAGTGCCGATCCCGGCGGCCGGTCGCGCACCACGGCATAGAACAGCGCGACGACGATGAGCGTGATCGCGGCGAGGCCCAGGAACCCGTTGCGCCAGCCGACGGTGGCGGCGATCCAGGCAAGCGGCGTGGCCCCGGCCAAGGTGCCGAGGTTGGACGCGGCGAATACCCAGGATAACGCCGTCGCGAGCCTGGCCGGCTCGAACCAGCGCGCGCACAGGAACACCACCGACATGAAAGAGGCGGCACACCCCAGCCCCATGACGACACGGGCCGCGATCAGGTCGGCGGCGTCGGTGGCGTGCGCCATGCCGACCGCCCCCACGACCGCGAGCAGCGACACCGCGGACACCGTGCGCCGCGCACCGAACCGGTCGAACCACAGCCCAACCGGAAGCTGAACGGCGAACAGCGCGAGAAAGAACGCGCTGCCCGCCCAGCCAAGCTCCCGCGCATTGAGATGGAGGTCGCGCACGAGGTCAGGCGCGATCACGGAATTGGAGACGCGATAGAACTGGCTGAGGCAAGTGATTGCGATCAGCAGCAAAAGCAGCGGCACTTTGGAGGCCATCGGTGCCCGCGTATCACGCAGCAAGCGGACTGTCCTTCGGTGCGGACCGAAGCATCAAGCTTGCAAGTTGCAGCTGAGGAGCCTCGCTAATCAATCGGCAATTCACGAATCCGCACGCGCGTGTCGTCGACGACGACAACTGCTCCCGCTTCCAACGCCAATGTTGCGACACGCAGAGCTGCTATCAGGCGTTCGATCTGATCATGCGCACGAGGATCCGTTAGACGGTAGATGACGACGCTTGGGAACGCTGCGCGAGCGTCGAAAACGAGCCGCGCAAAGTCGAGATCGAAAGTCAGGATCACGCGTCTTTCATAGATCGCTCGTGCAAAGATTTCTTCGTCGGGCATGCGCTGCATGCCGATGTCTCGCAGATGGAGGACGTCATGCCCCTTTAGGCGAAGATGCAGCACAACAGAATAAGCTGACCCCCATATCGGCAAGGAAGCGCATCCTGGGGCTAGGAAGCGATCACCTGCTCTCGAGTCAGCCACGCCGCATACTGGAGGGCCTGCGAAATATCCTCGCGCTCAAGATCGGGGTACTCTTGCAGGACTTCGTCGTTGGATGCTCCGTAGGCGATTTGGGACACGATCACAGACACTGGAATGCGCATGCCCCGGATGCAGGCACGCCCGCCCATGATCTTAGGATCGAAGGTGATGCGGTCGAACATGCTCTAACTGTACTCCCGCGGCCGGGGGATGGCCAACCCGCGATGACGGCGTATGATCGCGCCATGGCACGCACCCTTGGAATCATCACCGTCGGCCAGGCGCCGCGGGACGACATGGCCGACCTCTTCGCCGAGCACGCGCCGCCCGGCACGAAGGTCATCCTGCGCGGCGCGCTCGACGGGCTGAGCGAGGCAGAGATCGACGCGGCGACGCCGGAGAACGGCCCCGATACGCTCTACACGAAGCTGCGCGGCGGCCGCGACGTGAAGCTCTCCAAGAAGGCGGTCATCGCGCGCTCGCCCGAGGCCTTCGCCAAGCTCCGGGCCGACGGGTGCGACGTGCTCGTCTATGCCTGCACCGGCGACTTCCCGCCGATGGAGGGCGACGAGGGCATTCTGTTCCCCTCGCGGGTGTTGAGCGGCCTCGCGGCCGGTCTGCTGCCGCGCGGCCGGCTCGGTCTGCTGATTCCCGTCGCCGAGCAGGCCGAGAAGCTTGGCGCGAAATGGTCGCGGCCGGGACTGGAGGTCTTCTCGGAGGCCCTGGCGCCGAGCGCCGATGCGCGCGACGCCGAGGCGGCGGCGCAGCGCCTTGCGGCCAAGAAGCCCGATCTGGTCGCGATGGATTGCATGAGCTATTCGCCTGAGACCAAGGCGCAGGTGAAGCCCGCGCTCGGGGTGCCGACTCTGCTCGCGATCACCGCGACCGGTCGCGTGCTGCGTGAGATGCTGGATTAGCCCTCGCGCGTGGCGGAGACCAGCAGGAACGTCGGCCGGCGGTGGTCGATCTTCCATTCGGGATGGGCGGCGATCTGCTCGCGGCTCGCGCCCCATTCCTCGACGCGATCGATGGCGAAGCCCGCGCCGATCAGCAGATTGAGATAGGTCGCGAGCGTGCGGTGCTGCTTCACGACACCCTCGGCGAGCCAGTCGCTCGTGCGCGGGCCCTCGTCGAGATAATCCGGGCCGGGCTCGGTATAGAGCGGATGTTCGGCCGAGAAGACGAAGTGCCCACCCGGCACCAGGGCGTGATGGACCGTGGCGAACAGCGCGCCGAGGTTCTTCAGGTAATGCAGGGTGAGCGAGCTGTAGGCTAGATCGAATGCGCCTGTCGGAAGATCGAGCGATTCGAGATCGGCCTGACGATAGAGGATGACGTTGTCCGACGTCGTTTCTCGTGCGCGGGCCAGCATGTTCGCCGACACGTCGAGGCCCAGCACGTCCTGCGCCCCCGCCTCGCGCGCGAAGCGGCAGAACCAGCCGAAGCCGCAGCCGAGATCGACCACGCGCTTGCCGTCGAAATCCGGCAGCAGAGACCGGAGCGTTGGCCATTCCGGCGCGCCGTCGAGTCCGTCGACGGAGCGCCTGAGCTGGCTGTAGCCGGCAAAGAATCCGGCATTGTCATAGATATTTTGCGTCACTTCACAGAGGCGGCGGCCTTCGCTTGCCGAATGGCGAGCGCAAGCGCCGCGCCGAGATCGGTGAGAAGCTTGGCTCCGACCTCGTCGGTGAACTTGCCGTCGACGAACTTGGTGTGCGCCGCACCGATCATGACCTCGGGCTTGTTGACCATCCGGCCATCGAGGAAAATCATCATCTGGCGCAGGTGATATTGCGCGCGGGCCGTGCCGAGCGGGCCGCCCGAGGCGCCGAACACCGCCATCGGCTTGCCGGCAAAGGGCTGTGGCGTCATGCGCGACAGCCAGTCGATGGCATTCTTCAGCACGCCCGACACCGAGTAATTGTATTCGGGCGATGCGAACACGATGCCGTCGGCGGCGAGCATCGCCTTCTGCGCGGCCTGCACCTTGTCGGGGAAGCCCTGCGCCTGGATGTCGGCATCGTAGAGCGGCCAATCGCCGATCTCGATCGTCTCGATCGTCGTGCCCGCCGGCGCGCGCTCGGTAAACACCTGCAGCGCCATGCGGTTGAACGAACCTTTGCGCAGGCTGCCACAGAAGGCGACTAACTTGATTGGCTCGGACATTGCGTAGGGTTCCTTTGTCAGGCGGGAATCAGCGGGCTACATAGAAGCCGCAGGGGAGATTGGCAACGCAATGCCGCTACGCGACATCACTTCGGACGACATTGAATCTCTCGCCGTCGGCGCATGGGTGCTGGGAACCGGCGGTGGCGGCAGTCCCTATCTCGGTCTGTTGAACATGCGCGCCCTCTACAAGGAGGGCCATCGCGTGCAGCTCATGCCGGCGTCCGAGCTCGCCGACGACGACTGGGTCGCCGCGGTGTCGAACATGGGCGCGCCGCTGGTCGGCCAGGAGAGGCTGACCGACAGCCGGACCATCGCGCGCGCGGTCGAGCTGATGGAACGCCACATCGGCCACGAGTTCCGCGGGATCATGTCGCTCGAGATCGGCGGCGGGAATTCGATCCAGCCGTTGATGGCGGCCGCGCACCTGAAGCGCCCGGTGATCGACAGCGACATGATGGGGCGCGCCTATCCCGAGGCGCAGATGACCTCGATGGCGGTCGGCGATCTCGTGCCCTGTCCCCTGACGACGGTCGATGTGCGCGGTCTCGAATCGGTTGTCGAGAAAGTGCCGACCTGGAAATGGATGGAGCGGGTCAGCCGCAAGATCTGCGCCGAGTACGGCTCGATCGCGTCGACCTGCAAGGCGCCGCGCACCGGCGCGGAGGTGAAGAAATGGGGCATCCACGGCACCACGACCAAGGCGATCGCAATTGGCGCGGCGGTGCGCGAGGCGCAGCGCAAGCATGAGGATCCGATCGCGGCCATCCTGTCCGTCGAGCCGGGCAAGCTTCTCTACAAGGGCAAGGTGATGGACGTCGAGCGCCGCGCGACAGAGGGATTTCTGCGCGGCCGCACACGCTTCGACGGCATCGACGAGTTCCGTGGTGCTGTGATGGAGATCAACTTCCAGAACGAATGGATCGTGGCCTGGGTGGACGGCAAGCCCATCGCGATGACGCCCGATCTGATCTGCGTGCTCGACTCGGTTTCGGGCGAGGCGGTTGGCAGCGAGACCATCCGCTACGGCCAGCGGGTCACGGTGATCGCGCTGCCGTCGCCGCCGGTATTCCTCTCGCCCAAGGGCCTGCAGCACGTCGGCCCGCGCGCCTTCGGCTACGACCTCGAGTTCAAGAGTGTGTTTGCGTGAGCCTGCGCGCGCTTTCCATCGACGATATCGAATCGCTCGCCGTCGGGGCCTGGATTCTCGGCACCGGCGGAGGCGGCAATCCGTATTTGCCGCTTCTGAACATGCGCGCGCTCTACAAGGAGGGCCATCGCGTTCAGCTTATGCCGGCGGCTGACCTTGCCGACGACGATTTGGTGGCCGGCGCGGGCGGAATGGGCGCGCCGTTGGTGGGCGCAGAGCGCATGGGCGACCCCCACACGCTCACGCGCGCGGTCCGGGTCATGGAAGCCCATATCAAACGCAATTTTGCGGCCCTGATGAGCGTGGAGATCGGCGGCGGCAATGGCGTGCGGCCGCTCATGGCGGCGGCGCTCATGAAGCTGCCCGTGGTCGACAGCGACCCGATGGGGCGCGCTTACCCCGAAGGGCAGATGTCGTCGACCGCCATCGGCGGCCTGGCGCCTTGCCCGATCAGCCTGGTCGATGTGCGCGGCCTCGAAAGTATCGTGCACAGCACGCCCAATGCGAAGTGGACCGAGCGGGTGGCGCGCAAGATCTGCATTGAGTACGGCTCGACCGCCACCATGTGCACGCCGCCGCGCACCGGCGCGGAGATCAAGAAATGGGGCATCCACGGCACCACGACCAAGGCGATCCGGATTGGCGAGGCAGTGCGCCGCGCTCAGCGCCTGCACGAGGATGCGGTGGCGGCGATCCTGGCTGCCGAGCACGGTGTGCTCCTGTTCAGAGGCAAGGTGATCGACGTGGCGCGCCGGGTGACCGAAGGCTACCTGCGTGGCGTCCTGCGCGTCGATGGCGTCGACGAGTTCCGTGGTGCTGCGTTGCGCATCGACTTCCAGAATGAATGGATCGTCGCCTATCGCGATGAGCAGCCCCTCGCCATGAGCCCCGACCTGATCTGTGTGCTCGATACGGTGTCGGGCGAGGCCGTCGGCAGCGAGACGATCCGCTACGGCCAGCGGGTGACGGTGATTGCCTTGCCGCCGCCGGCGATTTTCCTGACGCCCAAGGGTCTAGAGCATGTCGGTCCGCGCGCCTTTGGTTACGACCTCGATTTCAGGAGTGTGTTCGCGTGAGCCGGCGCGATCTTTCCATGGACGACATCGAATCGCTGGCTCTCGGCGCCTGGATCCTGGGCACGGGCGGCGGCGGCAATCCCTATCTGCCGCTGCTCAACATGCGCGCGCTCTACAAGGAAGGCCATCGCATCCAGCTCATCGACGCCGCCGACCTCGCCGATGACGACTGGGTGGGGACCGTCGCCAACATGGGCGCGCCGCTGGTCGGTCAGGAGCGGCTGATCGACAGCCTCACGCTGGCACGCGCCGTGTCGGTGATGGAAAAGCATATCGGCAAGCGCTTTGCCGCGCTCATGAGCATGGAGATCGGCGGTGCCAACGGCGTGCGGCCACTGATGGCGGCGGCGCACCTCAAACGGCCGATCGTCGATTCGGACACGATGGCTCGCGCCTATCCCGAATTGCAGATGACCTCGGTCGCGATCGGCGGGCTGAAACCCTGTCCGGTCAGCGTCGTCGACGTGCGCGGCTTCGAAAGCATCGTGCACAAGGTGCCGACCTGGAAATGGGCCGAGCGGGTCGCGCGCAAGATCTGCACCGAGTATGGCGCATCCGCCGCGACCTGCCAGCCGCCGCGCACCGGGGCGGAGGTGAAGGAATGGGGTATCCACGGCACCGTGACCAAGGCGATGACGCTTGGCGCGGCCGTTCGCGAGGCGCAGCGCCGGCATGACGATCCGATTGCCGCCATCCTGGAAGTCGAGCCCGGCAAGCTTCTCTTCCGGGGCAAGGTGACGGACGTCCAGCGCCGGGCCGCCGAGGGCTGGCTGCGGGGTGTGGTCCGGTTCGACGGCTTCGACGACTGGCGCGGCTCGCAGATGAGCATCAACTTCCAGAACGAGTGGATCGTGTCGTTCCGCGATGGTGAGCCGCTGGCCATGACGCCGGACCTGATCTGCGTGCTCAATTCGGATACCGGTGAAGCGGTCGGCAGCGAGACGATCCGCTACGGCCAGCGGGTCACGGTGATCGCCCTGCCGCCCCCCGACATCTTCCTTTCGCCGAAGGGGCTGGAGCATGTCGGCCCGCGCGCCTTCGGCTATGACCTCGATTTCAGGAGCGTGTTTTCAGCATGAGACGCATTGGCATCGACGTGGGTGGCACCAATACCGACGCCGTCCTGATCGAAGACGGCAAGGTTTCCGGCGCCGTCAAGGCGCCGACCAGCGAGGACGTGACCACCGGTATCCTCGACTCTCTCAAGAGCCTGTCGGGGACCGGCGTCCTGAATGATGCTGGCGGCACGCTGAAGAAGCTCGACGGCGTGATGATCGGCACCACGCATTTCATCAACGCCGTGGTGCAGCGCCGGTCCCTGACCAAGGTGGCGGCGCTCAGGCTGGGCATGCCGGCCTCGGCGTCTCTGCCGCCGTTCTGCGACTGGCCGGAAGATCTCGCGGCGCTGGTGCGCGGCGGCGTGTGGATGGTGGAAGGCGGCCACGAATACGACGGCCGGCCCTTCATGCCGCTCGACGAGGCGGCGGTGACCAAGGCGGCCAAGGAGATGAAGGCGGCCGGCCTCAAGTCGGTTGGCATCTCGGCGATCTTCTCGCCGCTCGATCCGAGCCATGAGCGGCGGGCCGCGGAGCTGGTGGCCAAGGTGATTCCCGATGCCGTCATCACCTGTTCGTCCGATCTCGGCCGCATCGGCCTGCTCGAGCGCGAGAACGCCGCGCTGCTGAACGCGGCGCTGGCCGATCTGTCGCGCGAGACGATCGCCGCCTTCGAGAAGGCGATCAAGGATTCGGGCATCGCCGCGCCGCTGTTCATCACCCAGAACGACGGCACCGTCGCCGAGGCAGCCCAGGCGCGTCGCCTGCCAGTCTACAGCTTCGCCTCCGGTGCGACCAACTCGATGCGCGGCGCCGCCTATCTGTCGGGCCTGGCCGACGCGATGGTAATCGATGTCGGCGGCACGACCACCGACGTGGGCCAGCTCAAGAACGGATTCCCACGCGAGGCCAATTCGGTAGTGCAGGTCGGCGGCGTGCGTACGCTCTTCCGCATGCCCGACCTGCTGTCGATCGGCCTCGGCGGCGGAAGCCATGTGCAGCTCGATCCGCTCAAGGTCGGGCCGGTGTCGGTCGGCTATCGCCTGCTGAAGGAAGGCATCGCCTTCGGCGGCAAGCAGCTCACCACCACCGACATCGCCATCGCTTCGGGCGTGCTGACGCTCGGCGACAAGCAGAAGGTCGCGCATCTCGATGCGGCGACCTGCAAGAAGGTGTTCGATGAAGCCGCGCGCCTGGCCGAGGAGGCGATCGACCGGATGAAGACCGAGGCGGGCGACGTGCCGCTGATCGCGGTCGGCGGCGGCGCTTTCCTGATCCCCGACAAGCTGCCGGGTGTGTCCAAGGTGATCCATGTGCAGCACGGCGATTGCGCCAATGCCGTCGGCGCCGCGATTGCCCAGGTCTCGGGCGAATGCGACCAGATCTTCAAGGACCTGAGCCGCACCGATGCGCTGGCCGCCGCGCAAGGCATCGCCAACGATCGCGCCGTGGCGGCGGGTGCCGCGCGTGCCTCGCTCGCGACGATCGAGAGCGAGGACATGCCGTTGGCCTACCTGCCCGGCAATTCCGTGCGGGTGAGGGTGCGGGTCGTCGGCGACGTCGCCGCGTCGTAGAACGCTTCGGAGTCAAAAGGCCGTCTGACCGCCGCGGGAAAGTCGCGCCGCAGGAAATCGGCGTGGTGGTCGATGCAATGAAGCGTGTCGGCATACAGTTGCCCGATCGCCGTCGCATAGGCGACGAGCGCGCGCTCCGCAG
The DNA here is from genome assembly GCF_965279465.1 of Reyranella sp. Classification (NCBI taxonomy): domain Bacteria; kingdom Pseudomonadati; phylum Pseudomonadota; class Alphaproteobacteria; order Hyphomicrobiales; family Reyranellaceae; genus Reyranella; species Reyranella sp. The sequence goes on along the minus strand of NZ_OZ257242.1, from coordinate 7,923,705 downwards.
CGCCGGGCAGAATCCCCGAGCAATGGTGCGACCATGCTGCCGAGGCTCACTCCAAGGTCCTCGCGCACGATGAGGCCGAGTTCCGCGTCGCCGCCGAGGAATGCTGGAGCGTTGCCCGGCGCGTGCTGCGAGAGAAATGCCGTCGCCACCCATTCCTTGACCAGCCCCGTCTCGAAGGCTCCGGCATCCTGTGGCCTGTAGTCCTCGTCGCGCGTCGCCTTGATGATGACCGAGCGAGACGGTGCGGACGCACGCAGGATGAGGTTGCGTCTGTCGTCGCTACTCAGCGGTGTCGTGCTGCAGCGGAACCCCGAGGACCCGCTCTGCCGTCGCAACGGCGCGCTCCTGTTCGGCAATCATGGGCAGGAGGTTATCCTATCGGGCGAAGGTTCCATCAAGGCGTCGTGACTGCATGTGCACCGCGTTCGATCGCCCGGCTGATGCATTTGCGTGCTCGCGATATCCGCGAGCCTAAACGGAGGCGCCCGCTGACCGACGCCCAGGCCGCCGATCTCAAAGCCGGCAAATGGTACTTCAACATCCACACCGAGAAGAACAAGGGCGGCGAGATTCGCGGGCAGGTGATGAAGAAGTAGTTCCTTTACCCGGCCTCGAAGCGAAGGCCGTGCCGCGAAGGCACGGCCTTTCTCGTTTCAGCCTGCGCGCACCGGCACATAGGGCTGCATCTTGTCGAAGGCCTTGAAGAAGTGGCGCGCCTGGTCGACCAGTTCTCTATCGGTCGGATGATCCATCGTCTCTACGGCGGCGAGCTTCGCCTTCAGGTCCTGCGCGTGCCCGCCGACGTGCCGCAGGAAGTCGTGCTTTGCGACGCCCGGGCCAACCAGCAGCCATTCGGTCACACCGGCCAGCGCTTCGACGGTCTCGTCGAAAAAGGCCCGATCGCTATGGGCGTGGCCTCCACCGATGGCGCCTGCCTTGTGATGGACCTTGCGATACGGATTGCGCGCCTTGAGGCGCTGCTTTTGCACATCCTCGACGCCGAAACGGAACACGTGCGCTTCCCTGAAATCCATCCAGACGACGGCATGGCTGTGCGGCATCGAACTCTCCGGTTGTCTCGATCCCGACAGGGTCGAGCGGACGAGTTCCACCGGCCTTGATCCAGATCAAGGCCGACGAACCACCCAAGGTTACCGGGTGCGTCGGTAGAGATAGCAGTTGTCGGCGTGCGGCATCTTGATGCCCTGGTAGAACGTCACCGCGGTCGGCGCCGAGAGCAGCAGCGTCGTCGTCAGCTCGGCGCCGGCTGCCTTGCGCGTTTCCTCGATCAGCCGCTTGCCGATGCCCTGGCCTTGGCAGGCCTTGTCGACCGCGAGGTCCGACAGATAGCAGCAGAAGCAGAAGTCCGTGAGCGAGCGGGCGAAGCCGACCAGCTTGCCATCCTGCCGCGCGGTCACGAACAGGTTGCTGTGCTTGAGGAAGCGCTCGACCCTCGGGCGGTCCTCGACCGGGCGGTTGAGGCCCGACTTCCTCACCACGTCGATGTATTCGTCGGCCGCGAGATAGTCCTCGGTGGCGTAAACGGTCGTCGTCATTGCGTCAGCCATCTCCTCAGCGCGGCCGAGACCTCGGCCGGCTTCTCCAGCGGCGCCATATGGCCGCAGTCCTCGAGGGTCACCAGCCGCGCATTGGCGATGTCGGTGGCCATCTCCCGCGCGCGCGCCAGGGGCGTGGCCATGTCCTGGCGGCCCACGATCACGACGGTCGGTAAGTCGATGTCGACCAGCATCGGCCGGCTGTCGGGGCGGGCGATCATCGCGGTTTGCTCACGGCAGAAGCCGTCGGAGCCGACCTCGGCCGCCATCTCGACGATCGGCTGCACCACCGCCTGGTCGTTCAGGCGGCTGCGATGAACGATGGTCGGGAGCAGCGAGGGCTGCACGCCATGGAAGCGCCCGAGCTTGGTCTGCTCGATGAAGCCGCGCCGGCGTGCGCTGGCCTCGGGCGTGTCGGGCACGGCCTGCGTGTCCATCAGCGCCAGCCGCTCGACCCGTTCGGGTGCGCGGCGCAGGATCTCGAAGCAGACATAGCCGCCCATCGAGAAGCCGCCGAGCGCGAAGCGTTCCGGCGCCGCGTCGAGGGTCGCCTGTGCCATCGCGCCGATCGAATCGTAGTGCCAGAGTTCGGGCACGATCGCGTCTGCGATGTCGGAAAGTTCGGCGATCTGGCTCTCGTACACGCGGCGCGTGTTGAGCAGGCCCGGCAGCAGGACGAGCGGTTGGCGCGCCATTACACCTGGATCTGGTTGCCGAGCTCGATGGCGCGGTTGGGCGGGATGCGGAAGAAGGCCTTGGTTGCCGAGGCGCTATGGCTCAGCGATATGAAGAAGTCGCGGCGCCACCGGCCGAGCCGCGAGCGGCTGGCGGGCACGAGCGTCTCGCGGCCCAGGAAGAAGCTGGTCTCCATTTCATCATAGGCGATGCCATGCGGACGGCAGGCGCGCAAGGCCGCCGGCACGTCGGGTTGCTCCATGAAACCGTAGCGGGCGATCACTGAATAGAAGCCCTTGCCCAGGCGCTCGACCTCGACTCGCCGTGCCTCTGGCACCCGCGGCACATCCATCGTGTCGACCTGCATTATGATGATGCGCTCGTGCAGGATCTTGTTGTGTTTGAGGTTGTGCAGGAAAGCGGGCGGGGTCGAGGAGGCGTCGACCGTCAGGAACACCGCCGTGCCGGCGACGCGATCGGGCGCGCGCTCCATGCGGTCGAGGAACTGGGTCAATGGTAGCGCGCTCTCGGCCAACTCGGCGCCGACGATCTCGCGGCCGCGGCGCCAGGTCGTGATGGTGAAGAACACCAGCCCGGCCACCAGCAAGGGCAGCCAGCCGCCGTCCGGGATCTTGAGCGCGTTGGCGATGAAGAAGGCGATGTCGGGGATCGCCAGCAGCCCGAAGACCAGGGCGGCCACCGGCCACTTCCATTTCCAGACCAGGATCGCCACCGCCAGGGCGAGAGCGGCATCGACCAGCATCGCGCCGGTCACGGCAAGGCCGTAGGCGCCCGCCAGCTTGTCCGAGGAACCGAAGCCGACCACCAGGGCAATGATGCCCGCCATGAGGATCCAGTTCACCCGGGGGACGTAAATCTGGCCAATCTCGGTTTCCGACGTGTGCTGGATCTCCATGCGCGGCAGATAGCCGAGCTGGATCGCCTGCCGGGTGAGCGAGAATACCCCGGAGATCACGGCCTGCGAGGCGATCACGGCGGCCATGGTCGAGAGGACCACGAGGGCGAGCACCATGTCCTTCGGCACCATCTCGAAGAACACCTGCCGCACGACCTTCGGGTCTTCGATGATCAGGGCGCCCTGGCCGAAATAGTTGAGCATAAGGCCGGGCAGCACGATGAACAGCCAGGCGATCCGGATCGGCTTGCGGCCGAAATGCCCCATGTCGGCATAGAGCGCCTCGGCCCCGGTGACGGCGAGAACGATCGAGCCGAACGCGAGGAAGATCGGCCAGCCGCGATCGGCAATGAGGTCGATGCCGTAGATGGGATTGAGCGCCATCAGCACGCCGGGGTGCTTGGCCACCTGCCAGGCACCCAGGACACCCAGCACCAGGAACCAGACCAGCATGACGGGGCCGAACAGCCGGCCGACGTCGGCGGTGCCGCGCGACTGGAGCATGAACAGGCCGACCAGGACGGCCAGGGACATCGGCACGACGTAGTGGCTCATGCCCGGTGCAACGGAATGCAGGCCTTCGATCGCGCTCATCACGGTCATGGCCGGCGTGATGATCGCGTCGCCGTAGAACAGTGCCAGGCCGATCACCGCGAACACCGTGATGGACCGCCTTATTTTTCGGCTGCGACCGTTCAGGCCCTGTGTCGCGAGCGTGGCAAGGGCCAGCACGCCGCCTTCGCCCTTGTTGTCGGCCCGCATGATCAGCGTGACGTACTTGATCGTCACGGTGAGGGTGACGGCCCAGAACAGGATCGACAGCACACCCAGCACGTGGCGGGGCGTGGGCGTCATTCCCGAGCCGTGGGTGAATGATTCACGAAGTGTGTAAAGAGGGCTGGTGCCGATATCGCCGAACACGACGCCGAGCGCACCAACGACCAGCGCAGCCGCAGCGGCTTTGGCGGGCTCGTGGCCCGTCGCGCCGTTGGCTGGAGGCAGGGTGACGGCAGACAAGGGCGACGTGCGGTCGTCAGGGGCCATAGGTGAAACGCCGCCCTAAGGGGGGGCGGCGGGGCGAGGGTTTGCGCCTGCCCTTCCGCGCTGTCAACGCGTCAAACGGGGGGTCGTTGCGATGAAAGCGCTTGACTCGCAGGCAACCTGCAGGCCGGCTATGGGTCCATGACGGCACATGAAGATGTCGGCGACCCAAGGCTCTATCGGGAGGATACGTGGCGGCCGCACTTCGCGCGGCTGCGGGCCGAGGACCCCGTCCACTATCATCCCGAGAGCCCGTACGGGCCCTATTGGTCGGTCACGCGCTATGCCGACATCCTGAAGGTCGAGCTCGACCACGCGACCTATTCCTCGGCTTCGCAGCTCGGTGGCATCCAGATCGCCGACCAGCCGACCGGCGAGGAACTTCCGAACTTCATCCGCATGGATCCGCCGCGCCACACCGCGCAGCGCAAGACGGTGGCGCCGATCGTGGCGCCCACCAACCTTGCCAATCTGCAGGCGACCATCGAGCAGCGGACGTCGGCGCTGCTCGACGGCCTGCCGCGCAACGAGATCTTCGATTGGGTCGACAAGGTCTCGACCGAGCTCACCGCCATGATGCTGGCGACGCTGTTCGACTTTCCGTTCGCCGAGCGCCGCAAGCTCACCTGGTGGTCCGACGTGGCAATCTGCAATATCGCCGCCGAGGACGCCGTGGTGAAGACCGACGCCGAGCGCATGACGGAGCTCCGCAGCATGGCGGCGACCATGGCCGAGCTGTGGAAGGAACGCGCGGCGCAGCCGCCCAAGTTCGACTTGATCTCGATGATGGCGCATTCCGACGCGACCCGGGACATGCCGCTCAACGAGTTCATCGGCAACTTCGCATTGCTGATCGTCGGCGGCAACGACACCACGCGCAACTCGATGAGCGGCGGGTTGATGGCGTTCGCCGACCATCCTGGCGAGCGCGCGAAGCTCGAGGCCAACGCGGCGCTGATGTCGTCGGCGGTGTCCGAGATGATCCGCTACCAGACGCCGGTCATCCACATGCGCCGCACCGCGACGCGCGATACCGAGCTCGGCGGCAAGACCATCCGGCAGGGCGACAAGGTGGTGATGTGGTACGTCTCGGGCAATCGCGACGAGACGGCGATCGACGATCCCGAGCTCTTCCGCATCGACCGGCCCAAGGCGCGCCAGCATCTCGCCTTCGGCGCCGGCATCCATCGCTGCGTCGGCGACCGGCTGGCCGAGCTGCAGGTCCACATCCTGTGGCGCGAGATGCTGAAGCGCCGGATGCGGCCCGAGATCGTCGGCGAACCGGTGCGGCTCTACTCGAATTTCATCCGCGGCATCCGGGCCCTGCCGGTGATGATCCGCGAATAGCCGTATTCGAAAACTCGTTCCCAAGGTGCCGAAATGTCCGATCTGCCGACGTCGATCGAGATCCACGAGGAAGGCCCGCGCGAGGGGTTTCAGATCGAGCCTGGCCCGATCCCCACGGCCGACAAGATCCGCCTGATCGAGGCCCTGGCGGAGACCGGCCTGCGCCATATCCAGGTCTGCTCGTTCGTCAGCGCTCGCGTTGTGCCCAGCTGGGCCGACGCTGAAGACGTGGTGGCCCAGTTCCGGCAGCGGCCGGGCATCACTTATTCTGCCCTGTGGTTCAACGACAAGGGGCTCGAACGGGCGTTGGCGTTCCGCGACAAGCTCACGCTGTCGGGCGCGATCTCGCTCACGGCGTCGGAAGCCTTCACGCGCAAGAACCTGCACCGCAGCCATGCCGAGAATCTCGAAGCGATGCGCAAGCAGACCCGCCTGCACGTCGAGAAGGGCGTGCCGGTCAAGGCGATCGGCGTGATGGCCGCCTTCGGCTGCAACTTCCAGGGCGATATCGCCCCCGCCCAGGTCGTGCGGACAATCGCTGAGGGACTGGAGATCGCCGCCGAGTGCGGCGTGGAGATCGGTCGCCTGTCGCTGGCCGACAGCATGGGCTGGGCGACGCCGCCGAGGATCGAGCGGGTGGTCGGCGAGGTGCGCAGCGCCTGGCCGGACAAGCAGATCAGCCTGCACCTGCACGACACGCGCGGCATGGCCGTGGCCAACGCCATGGCCGGGCTTCGCCTGGGCGTGCGCCGTTTCGACTCCACGGTCGGCGGCCTGGGCGGATGCCCGTTCGCCGGCCAGAAGGGGGCGGCGGGCAACATCTGCACCGAGGAGCTGGTGATGCTGTGCGAGGAAATGGGCGTGCAGACCGGCGTCGACCTCGAGCGGCTGCTCGAGGTCGGGCGCATGGCGGAGGAGATCGTCGGTCACCCGCTGCCCAGCGAGCTTCTCCATGGCGGCGCGCTCGATGCCTTCCGACGGGCGGCGGCCTGACTTATCCGTGTAGACGCAACTCGTTGTTGACGGTCCGGTCGCCGGCCATCCACCGCTTCAGCGAGTCGTGGGCAGTTGCGCGCTGCCAGGCGTCGATCTCCGCGACATTGGCCGGATCGGCGGTGAACTCCACGATCAATCCGTCGGGATCGGACGCGTAGATCGACTTGCAATAGCCGTGGTCGCGCTCGCGCACGGGAATGCTCTCGGCTGTGAGGCGCCGCTTGATCTCATCGAAGGTCGCCTCGCTCACCGCCAGGGCCAGATGCACGTAGAACGGCTGCTGCTGGGCCTTGAACCTGGCGGCGACGTCGGCGTCGGCGAACTGGAAGAAGGCCAGGGCTCCCCCGTCGCCAATCGCGAAGAAGGTGTGGGCGAACGAAATCTCCCGTCCGGGAAAGTCGGGCGATTGGCCCTGCTCGATCCACGTCGCCACGAGCGGCAATCCGACGATGTCCTCGTAGAAGTGCCGGGTGCGTTCCTGGTCGGCGCAGACATAGGCATTGTGGTGAAGCCGCGTCGGCAACTCGCTCAGGATGCGGCTGTTGGCTGGCGTATGAGGCTGGCTGGTCATTGCCGTCTTTCCTCCTCAGCGACAATAATTGTAACACCGATTCCGGCCAAACGGACTCATTGGAGTGTGTCACTCTCATGCTCTTCCGGACCGCGAGCCTCTGACTCGCTCATGAGCTTGAGCGAGCCAGAGGCTCGCGGTCCGGAAGAGCATGACGACGCTAGCCTTTGCGTACCGTCGCCACGCCGGCGGCGAAGGCCTGCTGCAGCAGCCAGACGTCGCCGGCGATCGCCACGAAATCATAGCCGAGCTTTACGAAGTCTGCGCACTGCCGCGCATCGACGCCGAGGCGGCCGGCAGACTTGCCGTGCTTGCGGGCCGCGGCGATCGAGTCGCTTTCGTGCTTCAGGAAATCCGGGTGGTCGAAGGCGCCGGGCTTGTTCATCGCCACAGAGAGGTCGTTGTGGCCGAGCCACAGCATGTCGACGCCGGGAAGAGCAGCGATCTCGCCGGCGGCGTCGGCGCCGCGCGGATCCTCGACCTGCAGGATCACCACCGTGCGCGCATTCTGTTCGGCGAAGCGATCGAGCAACGGATCGCTCCTCATCGCGAAGCGCTCGTGCGCGAGGCCCAGCGCCACGCCGCGCGTGCCGTCGGGCCAGTATTTTGCGGCGTCGAGCACTGCCTTGGCCTGGACCACCGAGGACACGATCGGCACCATGATGCCATCGGCGCCGGCGTCGAGCGCGCGCGAGATGTGATGGCGCTGCTGGCTCGGCACGCGCACGATCAGCGGCAGATCGGCCGCCTGGCAGTAGCGCACCACCTGGCGCACGGTGTCGAAGCCGAAGCCGGTGTGCTCCATGTCGAGCACGGCGTAGTCGGCGCCGGCGGCCTTCAGGATCTGGCCGATGCCCGGCGTCGCGAACTCGAACAGGAACGTGCCGATCTTCGGGCCCGGCGTGCCGATGAGAGACCGTAATGTGTTTGTTGTCATTGCGTGGTTTCCCCCGTTGTGGCGCCAATGCTAGCGTCCCCCGTCCGAGACTGACACCCACGAAAGGGAGACTGCGATGAAGCTCTATTACATGCCCGGCGCCTGCTCGATCGGCATTCACGTCCTGCTCGAGGAGATCGGCAAGCCCTACGACCTGCAGAAGATCGACGGCGCCAAGCAGGAGCAGTACGGCCCCGACTTCGTGAAGCTCAATCCGAAGTCCAAGGTGCCGACGCTGCAGAAGGACGACGGATCGGTGCTGACCGAGTTCCCCGCCATCGCCACCTGGCTCGCTCGGAAGAACCCCGACAAGGGCCTGCTGCCGGCCGATCCTGACAGCGAAGCCAAGGCGCTCGAGGCGATGGACTACGTCGTCTCGACCATGCACATGCAGGGCTTCAGCCGCATGTTCCGCCCGGGCAACTATGCCCCGAGCGAAGCCGACCACGACGCGGTCAAGGCACGCGGCAAGGAGATCATGGAGAAGGGCCTCGTCATCATGGACAAGGCGCTCGAGGGCAAGGAATACGTCGCCGGCCAATACTCGGTCGCCGACGCCGCGCTGTTCTACGTCACCTTCTGGGCCGCCGGCCGCATGAAGATGCCGTTGCCCAAGAACGTCGCCGCCCACTACGAGCGGATGAAGAACCGCCCGGCGGTGAAGCGCACCGTCGAGCAGGAAGGCCTCTCGGCCGCGGTCTGATTCCTCTTCCTGGTTTCTCTCAGCGGCTCGCCGCGAGAAGCGACATTGATCGCCGCGGACGGACACTCGCTAATCGGGTGTCATGTCCGCGGCGTTTCTTTATGGCCTGGTGATCCTGTCGGCGATCGCGCATTCCGTCTGGAATGCGATGGTGAAGTCGGCCGCCGATCGCACCATGACGATGGTGGCGATCCGTGTCGTCGGCCTCTTGCTCGGCCTGGCCGCTCTGCCCTTCGTCGACTGGCCGACAGCATCCGGCTGGAAGTGGCTGGCGCTGACCGCCCTCGTGCAGTTCGGCTACTACGCGCTGCTGATCCGCTCCTACGGCATCGGCGACATGAGCGTCGTCTATCCGCTGGCGAGAGGCGTGGCGCCGGTGCTGACCACGCTGGCGGCGTTCCTGGTCATCGGCGAGACATTGGGCGCCGGCCAGATCATGGCGGTGGCGCTGATCTCGTTCGGCATCATGATGCTGTCGCTCGGCGCCGGCGCGAGCCGGTCCGCGGTGGGCTTCGCGCTGGCTACAGGCGCCACCGTCGCGGCCTACAGTTTCCTTGCCGGCATGGGCGTGCGCAGCGGCGGGACCGTGCTGGGTTTCCAGGCATGGCTCGAGATCGTCAACGGCATCGTCATGGTGGGCTTTGCGCTGCTGACGCGGCGCGCGGCGTTCGTCGACTATGCTCGCCGCCACGCCGCGACCGGTGTGCTGGCGGGCATCCTCTCGGTGATCGGCTTCCTGGCCTATCTCGCGGCTGCCAGGAGCCTGCCATTGGGGCCGATCACGGCGCTGCGCGAGACCAGCGTGATCTTCGGCGCGGTCATCGGCACGCTGGTGTTGAAGGAAGGCTTCGGCCTGCGCCGGATCACGGCTGCGTCGATGGTCGTCGCCGGCATCGGGCTTCTCGCCGTCTTGAGGTAAGCTCCGACCATGCCACTGCCTGTTGCTCTCAAGAACCGCCTGAAGCTGCCGCTGATCGCGGCGCCGATGTTTTTGGTCTCCGGCCCGGCACTGGTCAAAGCCGCGTGCCGTGCCGGCGTGATCGGCTCCTTCCCGACCGCCAACTGCCGCAGCGTCGAGGAACTCGATGCGTGGCTGGCCGACATCAAGGCCGCGACCGGAGGCGCGGCGCCTTTCTGCCCGAACCTGATCGTGCATCGCTCCAACCCGCGCGTGGCGGACGATCTCGCCGCCGTGCTGCGTGCGAAGGCGGAGATCGTGATCACTTCGGTAGGCTCGCCCGAGCCGGTGATGAAGCCGTTGAAGGACGCGGGCTGCCTGGTGCTGGCCGACGTCGCCTCGGTGCGTCATGCACAGAAGGCGGTTGCGGCGGGCGTCGACGGGCTGGTGCTGCTGACGGCCGGCGCGGGCGGCCAGACCGGCTGGGTCAATCCCTTTGCCTTCGTCCGTGCGGTCCGCCAGTTCTGGGACGGCATCGTGGTGATGGCGGGCGGCATGTCCGACGGCCATGCCATCGCTGCGGCCGAGACGCTGGGTTGCGACCTCGCCTACATGGGCACCAAGTTCATCGCTACGCGCGAGAGCCTGGCGAAGGACGAGTACAAGCAGATGCTGGTGAAGAGCCGGCTCGACGACGTGCTGCTGACCCGCGCCTTCACCGGCCTGGAAACCAACATGCTGCGCCCGTCGATCGCCGCCGCGGGGCTCGATCCCGACAACCTGCCGCAACGTGGCGCGATCGATATCGCCAAGGACATCAACGCCGCGGAACGAGACAGGCCGAACGCCAAGCGCTGGAAGGACATCTGGAGCGCCGGCCACTCGGTCTCGGGCGTCGCCGACATCCCGTCGGTCGCCGAACTGGTCGAGCGGACGGCGACCGAATACCAGGCGGCTAGTGCTTACCGTTCCTGAGTTTCGCGACCTGTCCCACGATCGCCGAGGCACTGGTCACCAGGACGGGCATGCGATGACTGAAGTCGGTCGGCGTCTTCATGACGTCGGCGACGGCGTTCAGCCGGCTGGTCGCGCTACGCAGGGCCGTCAAGGTGCCGCGAAGCGCGGCCCCGTCATGGCTGGCGCAAGGCGTGGCCCCTTCCAGCCGGTCCTTGATTTCCTCGAGCGTGTCGAGTGAAGCGCTTTCCCAGTCCAGCTCGGCTGCCCGCAGCAGGACCCGATTGATGCAGGCGAGAGCCGCCATGCGCTCGCCTTCGATTTTGCCATGACTTAGGTCGAGTAAGAGACTTCGAGATGAATGCATGTCGCCCCCCGGCTTGTTGCGGGAGGACACTCGCATGCATCGCGTTATTCGAGCGTTAGTCGGCCGTGAGGCGGTCGGCGACAGAAGAACGGGTGATGCGTTTGACGTTCGCAAGGTTGATGTACTTCGTCCAGAGTTCTCGCTCGCGCTTCAAGAAGGCCTCGGCCCTGGCGATCTCCCAGTCGCGCGGCGGCGTGGTGATGCCGATCTCAAGCGGGCGCTTGTGCACCTCGGGCTTGTGCAGCGCCTCCATCCCCCAGCCGGGGAGCTTGCGCTGGATCTCGACCGGCACTTGCCTGCGCACCGTGAAGGACAGAAGGGTGATCGCCTCTGTTTCGGGATATTGCGGCGCGCGTCGGGAGGACGTCATGCCGAGGGCGCGGACTTGGCCCGCGCGCACGTAGGTCCCGCCGATGACGATATCGCAGGGCGCTCAGAAAGGGGGAGGGCGATTCTCCGGTTCATGCCGCCAGCGAAAACCGCCCGCCTGCGCCCGCCCGTCAATGCAGGTGATAAAGTCCTGATGCGAAACCGAATTCTGCCGGCTTGATGAGCTGGGTGCTCGCCACGCGGACACGGTGCAGCTTGCCGTCGAGGTTGGTCTCCCAGAATTCGAGGAACTTGGTCAGGTTGGGGAAGCGGGGGGCCTTGTCCAGGTTCTGCCAGACATAGCTTTGCAGAACGTGCTTATGGTCGGGCATCCAGTACAGAATTTCAGCGGTGGTGATGCGGTAATCGTTGAGCTGAGCCACGAAGCTGCGGTCCATCAAGTCGCTCCTTGACACGTTACACGTAACGAAATAGTCACGCGCCTTTAACGAAAAGTCAGCAAAAATCGTTCCATATCAATGGATTAGCAGCCATCTCGCATGATTGCTGCTAATGCGAAGGGGTTCTTCGCACCTGCACAGCCAGATGAGGGAACCTTTCAGCGTTTGCCTTGACTCGACCTGCGCACAATCCTAAATCCCCTGCGCCTTTGGCACTCATCGCAGGAGAGTGCTGACAGGCATAGGCACACCGAGGGATTTAGGAGGCTACAGCATGAAGTTCCGTCCGCTTCACGACCGAGTCGTGGTCAAGCGCGTCGAGGAAGAAGGCAAGACCAAGGGCGGCATCATCATTCCGGACACCGCCAAGGAAAAGCCGATGGAAGGCGAAGTCGTGGCCGTTGGCCCGGGCGCCCGTGACGAGAAGGGCGCGCTCGTGCCGCTCGACGTCAAGGCTGGCGACCGCATCCTGTTCGGCAAGTGGTCGGGCACCGAGGTCAAGCTCGACGGCATCGAGTACCTGATCATGAAGGAAAGCGACATCATGGGGATCGTCGAAGGTTCCCCCGCCATGAAGAAGGCGGCCTGAGCACTTCCTGAAGTGCGCGAGCGCTTCCGATCCGACCAATCCAGACATATCCAAAGAGGAATTTGAACAATGGCAGCCAAGGAAGTCCGTTTTAGCGGCGATGCCCGCCAGCGCATGCTGCGCGGCGTCGACATTCTCGCCGACGCGGTGAAGGTCACGCTCGGCCCGAAGGGTCGTAACGTCGTTCTCGACAAGAGCTTCGGCGCTCCGCGCATCACCAAGGACGGCGTCACCGTCGCCAAGGAGATCGAGCTCGCCGACAAGTTCGAGAACATGGGCGCCCAAATGGTGCGCGAAGTGGCCTCGAAGACCAACGACATCGCCGGCGACGGCACGACGACGGCGACCGTTCTCGCCCAGGCGATCGTGCGCGAGGGCGTGAAGTCGGTCGCGGCCGGCATGAACCCGATGGACCTCAAGCGCGGCATCGACCTGGCGGTCGAGGCGGCGGTGAACGACATCAAGGCGCGCGCCAAGAAGATCACCGGCACCGACGAAGTGGCCCAGGTCGGCACCATCTCGGCCAACGGCGACAAGTCGATTGGCAAGATGATCGCCGAAGCGATGAAGCGTGTCGGCAACGAGGGCGTGATCACGGTGGAAGAGGCCAAGAGCCTCGACACCGAGCTCGACGTCGTCGAGGGCATGCAGTTCGACCGCGGCTATCTCTCGCCGTACTTCATCACCAACGCCGACAAGATGATCGCCGAGCTCGACTCGCCGTACATCCTGCTGTTCGAGAAGAAGCTCTCGGGCCTGCAGGCGATGCTGCCGGTGCTCGAGGCGGTCGTGCAGTCGGGCAAGCCGCTGCTGATCGTGGCCGAGGACGTCGAGGGCGAGGCGCTGGCCACCCTGGTCGTCAACAAGCTGCGCGGCGGTCTCAAGATCGCTGCCGTCAAGGCGCCGGGCTTCGGTGATCGCCGCAAGGCGATGCTCGAGGACATGGCGATCCTGACCGGCGGTCAGCTGATCTCCGAGGACCTCGGCATCAAGCTCGAGAACGTCACGCTCGACATGCTCGGCAAGGCCAAGAAGGTCATCGTCGAGAAGGAAAACACCACGATCGTCGACGGCTCGGGCAAGAAGGCGGATCTCGAAGGCCGCATCAGCCAGATCCGCGCCCAGATCGAGGAGACCACCTCGGACTACGACCGTGAGAAGCTCCAGGAGCGCCTGGCCAAGCTCGCGGGCGGTGTCGCCATCATCAAGGTGGGCGGCGCGACCGAAGTCGAGGTCAAGGAGAAGAAGGACCGCGTTGACGACGCCATGCACGCCACCAAGGCGGCGGTCGAAGAGGGTGTCGTCGCCGGCGGCGGCGCTGCTCTCCTCTACGCGATCCGTGCCCTCGACAAGCTGCGGACGGCCAATGACGACCAGAAGGTCGGCGTCGAGATCGTGCGCCGCGCACTGCAGTCGCCGGTCCGCCAGATCGCCGAGAACGCCGGCTTCGACGGCGCGGTGGTCGCGGGCAAGATGCTCGACCAGAAGGATCCCAACTTCGGCTTCGACGCCCAGAAGGGTGACTATGTCGACATGATCAAGTCCGGCATCATCGATCCGGTCAAGGTCGTGCGCACCGCGCTGCAGGACGCCGCCTCGGTGGCCGGCCTGCTCGTGACGACCGAAGCCATGGTCGCCGAGAAGCCCGAGAAGAAGGCCCCGATGGGCATGCCGCCGGGCGGCGACGGCGGAATGGGCGGCATGGACTTCTAAGTCCAGCCGACCTCGAGACAAGCGGAAAGGCCGGGGAGCGATCCCCGGCCTTTTCTTTTGGCGCCGGCACCGTCACCGTGGCCTTCCCTCTCCGCCCTTCGGGCACCTCCCTCGTCAGACGGGGGAGGCTGGGAAGGGGAAAGTCGGGGACGAGATGTGAGCCACCCCCTCTCCATCAAGGGCGTGCTGATCCACGACGGCTGCGTCCTGCTGCTGCTCAACGAACGCGGCGAATGGGACCTGCCGGGCGGGCGGCCCGATCCGGGCGAAGACCATCGCGCGGCGCTGGCGCGCGAAGTGCGCGAGGAGGCAGGGCTAGCCGTCGACGTCGGCGGACTGCTCGACGAACATCTTTTCGAGGTGCTGCCGCAGCGCTTCGTGCGGATCGTTGCCTATGGCTGCACCCTGACAGGCGCGGCCGATATCACGCTGAGCGATGAGCACCTGCGGATGCACTGGGCGCCTTTGACGGAGCTTGCCGGGGTGGTCGCCGGCCACCGGCTGCCATCCGGCTATTTGCGCGCCATCAAGTCAGCCTTTGGCTAGTTCTTTCGCGGCGCCACTGGCGTGGCGCCCCTTGGCGAAAGAGCTACTCGGACTCAGCTGCTTCCGACTCAGCGAACCTCCGATCGATCAGCACAAAGCGCCGGTCGCGCTCGCGCCAGGCATGCATGTCGCCGGTGGCAATATCGAACCACCAGCCGATCAGCTTTAGCAATCCCTTGGCGACCTGATCGCGCACGATGGGGTAGGTGGCCAGGTGATCGAGTTGCGACAGCACGTTGAGCTGCGACAGCTGATCATGGGACGGCCGCGAGGCGTCGAGCGGACCTTCCTGCGCGAGCCGGAATGCGGCGGTGTCGGCGTGATACAGCCATCGCCTGAGGTTGGGGGAGCCCGCCACCGTGCTCGGCTCGAGCACGGCCCTCATCGCTCCACAGCCCGAATGCCCGCAGACGACGATGCTTCCGACATTCAGGACGGAGACCGCATATTCGATCGCGCTCGCCTCCGACAGGTCACCTGTCGACACCCCGTCGGTCGTCGCCGGCGGGATCAGGTTGCCGACATTGCGCATCGTGAACAGATCGCCGGGATCGGTCGACAGCAGGAGGTTGGGGACCACGCGGCTGTCGGCGCAAGTGATGAACAGGGTGTCGGGAGATTGCCCGGACGCCAGCTTGCGAAAGCGGTCGGCGAGCATGGGAAGGTGCAGCTCCCGAAAGTCGACGATCCCCTGGATCAGCTCACGCATGGTGGCTTCATGCGGTCGCCCGCGGGCCGATCGTCCAGGAGATCGACCAGCCGCGCTCACCGAGCAATCGTTCGGTGCGAACCGTCAGGAACCGGTCGTGCGCCGCGGCGGCGCCGATCCACAGCTCGTTCCAGGCGTCGAACGCCTTCAGCGGATCGGCGAGCGTGAGTTCGCGCACGGCGCGCCAACCCGTGGCGGTCACCACGACGGTGCCGTCGCGTTCGGCCGCTTCGATCTCCTCGCCCTCGGCTCGCAGGATGTTGGCGAGCCAGCGCGCGAAGTCGCGGGCGCTTTGCAGATCGCCGCGCTCGACGTCGGTCGGCAGGTCCATCTCGCGCGCGGTCTCTTCGTGGAACTGCAGGCCGACGAGGCGCGCGACCCGGCCGAGCTCCGTCTGCGCGTCGTCGGCTCCCAGCAGCTCCTGCAGGGTCGGCAGCATGGTGCGCAGATACTCGACGGCATAGGCCCGGAACGTCTTGAGCCGCCGCTCCTCCGGCCAGTTCGCCGTCTCGAGCCTGGGCTGGGCGGCCCAGTCGAGCTTCGGCATCTCTTCCGTGCCATAGACGAAGCGCACGCGCTCGTGCTCTTCGATCGGGCGGCCGTAGTCGAAATAATAACCCTCGAGGCCGGGCATGCCGTCGACTGTCATGCCGGTGCAGACGAAGCCCAGGCCAGGATTGCCGAGCGACACGCCGTTATGGCCGTGCCAGCCGTGCAGCATGGCGGCAGAGACCGCGTGCGGGACGGCCGCGATCGCCGTGCCCCGCCAGATCCAGCGCGGCGGTGGATAGCGCACCCACGCCTTCCTGTCGCTTTCGCGCAGATAGCCGGTCTTCACACCGCCCAGCGCATTCGAATGATAGTGATAGAGTGCGCAGGCCGGTGCGTCGGGCTGGTCCGCGAGGCCGAGCTTCTGCAGGCCGGGCAGGAACTTCTCGAGGTGCTGGCGGCGGAAATGGCGGAAGACGTACTCGCGCGCGGTGTCCTCGCCGCGCCGGGTCACGAGGCCCAGCACCAGCGAGGTCATCAGCGCGTTGTAGAGCGTTCCGACCGCCTTGTAGGCGGCGAGCTCGGCCCCGGAGCTAGCCACTATGGCCGTCGACCAGGATGGCCTTCGACTTGCCGGCCTTCAGCCGCATCTCGAGGATCGGCTTGTAGTGCTCGCCGAAATAGAACGCCTCGGCCTTCTCGTAGTCGGGGAATTCCAGCACGACGACGCGTGAGGGCGTCCAGCCGCCTTCGAGCGTCCGGGTCTTGCCGCCGCGCACGATGAACTTGCCGCCGAACCTGGCAATCGCGCCCGGCGTGTGCTTGCGGTACTCGGCCATCAGCGCTTCGTCGGTCGTCTCCACTTCGACGATGATATAGGCAGCCATCTCTCGTTTCCTCTTTCAGCCGGTTTCCATCGGCAGGCTGGGGTCGTTCGACCATTCCTGCATGGAGTTGTCATAGACCGAGACGTTCCTGTGGCCGAGGACCGCCGTCAACACAAACGCATCGAGCGAGGCTGCAATCCCGCCGCCGCAATAGACCAGCACGCGCTTGTCGGGGGTCGTGCCGACGCCCTCGAACGCCCGCCGCAGCTCGGCGATCGGCTTCAGCGTCTTGTCGGCACCGAACAGGCTCGCCGCCGGCACGCAGGACGAGCCGGCGATTCGCCCGGCGCGCCCGTAGGTCACGCCGCCGCTGCCCGTGTGCTGATCGTGGCTGAGCGCATTCAACGTCAGCGTGTCGCTCTTGCCGATTGCCGCCTTGATGTCGTTTTTGTCGACGAAGATCCCGGGGCGTCCGCGCAGGGTGAGAGTGGTCGGCGGATAACTCGTCGCCTCGGTCGAGAGCGGTCGGTTTTCCGCCTTCCACTTGTCGAGGCCGCCGTCGAGGATCGCGGCATCGTCGAAGCCGACCGCGCGCAGCATCCACCAGATGCGCGTCGCCCAGACCGGTGAGGCGTGGCTGTAGAGCACGACGAAGGTGCCGTGGCCGATGCCCTTCGCCGCGAAAGCCCTGGTCAGCTCATCGAGCGGCGGGAGCGTGAAGCGAAGATCGGAACTCCGGTCGGAGAGTTCGGCGCCGAGATCGAGGAAGCCCGCGCCAGGGATGTGACCCTTGTCGTAGTTGGCGCGCCCGCTCTCGGCAGCATAGCCGCCTTCGGACCTGGGGCGCAGGTAGGTGGTGCAGTCGAAGATCCGCAGCGCGTGCGCGCCCATGCGGCGCGCCAGCTCGTCAGTGGAAATCAATGCCGCAGAATGAGTCACGTCGCTCTCCCGGGTTGGGGGAGAGCGAGACTACGTCAGATGGTCTTCTGCGGCAGCGGCGGAATGGCGACCGTCTGCGAGGTCGAAGGAGCCTGCGCCGGCGTGGCGGCCGGCGGCGCGTACTGGGCCGAGGAGTCGGTCTTGGCCGGGTCGACCTTCTTGGGCTTGGTCTTGTGCGGCGTCTTGGCGCTGGCATGCACCCGCTTGAGGCACGACGACTTCGACGTGGAGCTCTTCAGGGTGTTGCAATAGGCGGAGGTGCCGGGCTTGGGCTTGGCCGACGGGGTCGGGGCGGGCGCCGCCGCTTCCTGGGCGAAAGACGGAGCGGCGAACGCGACGGCGGCAAAGGCCGCGACGGAGGCGATCAACAAGCGCATCAATATCTCCTGGGCCGCCGTGCGGAGGGGGCGGTGCGGCCTCGATTTCAGGCGAAAATATTATGTTGTTCCGAAGGTTTATGTCAAATTCTTAATGTCTTGGTGGATGATCGGGCATGCAGGCCATCTTCAACGTCGCTTTGCCCATCTTTGGGGTGATCCTGACCGGTTACCTGGCGGGCAAATGGCGGATTCTGGGCGGTGAGGCGACCGCCGCGCTCAACGCCTTCGTCAGCTATTTCGCCCTGCCGATCCTGTTCTTCGGCACCCTGGCGCGGACGCCCGTCGACACGGTGCTCGATCCTTCGTTGATGGCCGGCTTCGGGCTGGTCGTGGTGGCGACCTTCCTCGTCGGCATGCTGTCGACGCGGCTCGCGGTACGGGGCGGGCTTGCCAAGATGAGCCTGCAGGGCATCGCGGCGTCATGGGGCAATGTCGGCTACATGGGCGTGCCGCTCTGCCTCGCGGCGTTCGGCGAGGCGGGCCTGCCGCCGGCCATGCTGACGGTGATCGTGACCGCAGTGGTCGCGATGGTGTTCGGCGTGATGCTGATCGAGCTCGAGGTCGCGGCCGGGCGCGGGCCGATCCTCACTTTCTTCAACGCGGCGTGGAACGTGGCGCGCAATCCGCTGCCGGTCTCGATCGCGGCCGGCATCGCCTGGTCCGGCCTGGCGCTGCCGTTGCCGACACCGGTCGAGAAGTGGATCGATCTGCTGGGCGGTGCCGCGGCACCGTGCGCCTTGTTTGCCATCGGGCTGTTCCTATCCGACAAGTCGGTGCGCTCGGGCCTCGCCGAAGCGGGCCTCGCCACCGTCATCAAGTTGCTGTTGCAGCCGTTGCTCGCCGCCTGTGTGTTGCCTTTCTTCGTTGATCTGAGATCGGTGCCGGGTCAGGTGGCTTTGCTGATGGCCGCGCTGCCGACGGCGGCCAACGCCTTCGTCCTGGCCCGGCAGTTCGACATCCAGGTCGAGCAGAACACCGCCTCGGTCCTGTTGACGACCGGCTTTTCAGTGGTGACGGTATCTGCTTTGCTGGTTTGGCTTCGCGTCACCTGAAGCAACGGAGGAACCATGCTGCAGGAGTTCAAGAAGTTCGCGATGCGCGGCAGCGTCGTCGATCTCGCGATCGGTGTGATCATCGGTGCCGCTTTCGGCAAGATCGTCGACTCGCTGGTCACCGATATCATCATGCCGGTGATCGGCCGCGTCTTCGGCGGGCTCGATTTCAGCAACTACTTCCTGGGCCTCACCGGCGCGGCCAGCCAGGCACCGACCTACGATGCGGCGAAGAAGGCGGGCGCCACGCTGGGCTACGGCCAGTTCATCACCGTGACGGTGAACTTCATCATCATCGCCTGGGTGATGTTCCTGGTGATCAAGGGCATGAACACCCTGTTCAAGAAGGAAGAGGCAGCGCCGGCGCCGCCCGCGCCGCCGACCAAGGAGCAGGAGCTGCTGACCGAGATCAGGGATCTCCTGAAAGCCCGCGCCTGAAATAGCGGCCCGATCACGCGGCCAGGCGATCGACCAGCATGCCGTCGAGCCGCCGCGCCAGGCCGTCGGAGATCTTCGTCAGCGGCAGGCGACATTCGGGCGAGGCGATCAGGCCCTGTCGCCACAGCAGGTACTTGATCGGCATCGGATTGGCCTCGGCGAACAGCAGCGGCACGAACGAGGCGAGCGGCGCCCAGGCGGCGCGGGCGCCGGCGATGTCGTTGCCGGCGAAGCGGCGGCCGACCTCGAGGAAGCGCTCCGTCATGATGTGGCTCGCCGCCAGGATGCCGCCGTCGGCGCCGTTGGCCATCATGGTGAAGTAGAGCGCGTCCTCGCCGGTCAGGACGGAGAAGCCCTCGGGCTTGCGCGCCAGCAGCTCGAGCGACTGGGCGAGGCTGCCCGAGCTGTCCTTCACGCCGACGATGTTGGACACCTTGGCGAGCTCGAGCAGCGAATCGTTCGAGAGGTTCACCGCGGTCCGGTAGGGGATGTTGTAGATCACCACGTCGCGATCGGTTGCCGACGCGACGGCGCGGAAGTGCGCGATCAGCCCGTCCTGGCTCGGCCGGTTGTAGTAGGGGCAGACCGAGACGATGCCCTCGAACGGCAGCCGTTCCAGCTGCTTCAGCGCCCTGGTCACCTTGTGCGTGGCGTTGCCGCCGACACCGACGAAGACCGGCACGCGGCCAGCCGCGACCGCGAGCGTGCGCTCGACCAGCGCCTCGGTCTCCGCCTCGTCGAGGGCCGGCGATTCGCCGGTCGTGCCGAGCGGAAAGAGCCCGTCGACCCCGGCGGCGATGTAGTGCGCCGCCAACCGTTCGTAGCTCGCGTAGTCGACCGCGCCGTCCTTGAACGGCGTCACCAGGGGGAGCCAGAGGCCCGAGATCCGTGTGCTCATGGTGGCAGGATGGCGCAGGCGATCCTATAAGAATATCTAATTGTTTGAATGACACCATTCGGAATTGCTTATGATTGACCTCCTGCGCACCTTCCTTGCCGTGGTCGACGGCGGCGGCGTCACGCCGGCTGCGGCGGCGCTCAACATGAGCCAGGCGGCGGCCAGCCAGCAGGTCAAGCGGCTGGAGGAGATGCTCGGCTGCCGCCTGTTCGAGCGGGTTGGCCGCCGGCTGGTGCTGGCGCCGGCCGGCGAGCGATTGCTGGCGCAGGCGCAGCGGCTGGTGAGCCAGGCCGACGAGCTGCTGTCGACCATGCGGCGGCCGGCGTTCGAGGGCGAGGTGCGGCTCGGCGTGCCGTACGACATCATCGGCAGCTTCGTGCCGGGCATCCTGCGCCGCTTCGCCAGGGCGCAACCGCGGGTGCGGGTCAGCCTCGTGTGCGAGGATTCCAGGGTCGTGCGCCAGCAGCTCCGCTCGGGCGGTTGTGACCTTGCGCTGACCACCGAGACCGAGTGCGGCCGCCACGGCGAAACGCTGCGCACCGACCGGCTGGTATGGGTCGGCGTGCCGGGCGGCGATGCGCATCTCAAGGACCCGCTGCCGGTCTCGCTCGGCGCGCCGACCTGCGTGTTCCGGCCGGTCGCGATCGAGGCGCTGGGCAAGGCCGGGCGTGACTGGCGTGCGGTCTGCGAGGTGAGCCGCCTCGAGCCGGTGCATGCCGCGATCGAGGCGGGCCTCGCGGTCGCGCCCCTGCTGCGCTCCTCGGTGCCGGAGAGGTTCGAGATCCTGGGCCGCGAGGCGCGGCTGCCGGCACTGCCCGAGTTCCAGATCAACCTCTATGCGCCGCCCGGCCCCAGCCCCGCCGCGCGCGACCTCGCCGAGCATGTTCGCGCGGCGTTCCTCACCGCCGGCCGCGGGGCGGTCGGTTACAACAATTGATACCAAGCGATGCTGGCCGCGGGCCGCGCCGCGTCCCTATCATCCCCCTCGTCGAATTCGCGGCCTACGAGGGGGCGTTGGGCGGGTCCGGCAGGAGCGATCGAAAACGATCGCCCGCCGGGCCCGCTCACCCATCGCCGCACCGTCGAATGATGTTCAGCGTGGCGGCAGCAGCTTCTTGGCCTGCATCTCGGCGAAGGCCTTCGTGAACATCGCCTCGGTATCCATCACCTCGGTGAAGCCGGCCTGCATCAGCTTGATGGTCGAGACCAGCGCCGGCGGGCCGGGCTCTGTGCGGCCGTAGCCCATCTGGTAGTCGGCGTACTCGAACGACAGCCCGACGAAATCCTTGAGCGTGCCCGAGGCCAGCCCGTGCTCCCCGCGGATCGCGGCCCATTCCGACTCGCGCGGCCGGATCTCCTTGTCGAGCGCCAGCGGCACCGCCACGCCGGGCGCCATGCCCAGTGCGTCGGCGATCGCGGGCCACACGTTGGGCCACACGAACACGTCGCCGTTGGTGACATTGAAGATCTCGTTGGCCGCCTTCTCCGACTCGCCCGACCAGGCAATCGCGCGCGCCAGCAGGTCGGTATCGACCGCCTGCGCCACCCTGCCGGCGCCGCCCGGGTAGTCGAGCGCGGCCTTGCCGGCGCGCTTCATGAAGGCGGCATAGACGCCGAGCGCCGGGATCACGTTCATCGCGCTGCCGACCGAGTCGCCCACGATCAGCACCGGCCGCAGGATCGACCAATGCCAAGCCTTGCCGGGCTGGCGTGCGCGGATGAAGCCTTCCTGGTTCCAGTAGAAGTTGGGCTGCTCGTGCATCTCCGAGCGGTTCTCGCGCGCCGGGACCTGAATCCGCCGGACGTGCGCGCCGTAAGCCTTGGTGCCCTGCAGCAGCGCGACGTGGCGCAGGCCGGTCGCCGCACGCTCCAGCGGCTCGAACAGGTTCTTCAGCATCGCCTCGTTGAGCGCGATCTGCTCGTCCTCGCGCCAGCCGGCGACCAGCCCCGGCCGTTCGTAGAGCGCGGCATAGACGAGGTGCGTCACGCCCGCGAGCTGCGGTGCCAGCGCCGCGCAGGCCGCGGCATCGGCCAGATCGAGCGGATACCAGCGCGCGCCGAATGTGTTGTCGGGCCGCCGCCGCGACAGCGCGATCACCTCGCAGCCCGGCTGGGCGGCGAAGTGCTTGAGGCAGGCATAGCCGACCAGGCCGGTGGCGCCGGCGACGAGAACGGTTTTGGGCATTCCGGGGGAACCTCTTTTCGGGCTAGAGGATAGCGCTTCGTCCGCGTCCTGCACTCCCTGGAGTCGGCTCATGCGCCTGTCGATTTCGCTGTCGCTCGTTCTTCTCGGAGCCGCCCTGCCGGCCTCGGCGGGCCCACTCGAGGATGGCATCGCCGCCTACAATGCGAAGAACTTCGACAAGGCCGTGGAGCTGCTGCAACCGCTCGCGGAAAAGGACGGCAATGCGCGGGCGCAGGAAAAGATCGGCCGCCTGTATCATCGCGGCAAGGGCTTGCCGAAGGACGCCGGCAAGGCGGCCGAATGGTATCTGAAAGCCGCGGAGCAGGGCGATGCGGCCGCAGCGGCGCGCCTCGGCTCGATGTACTGGATGGGCGAGGGCGTGCCGCGCGATCCGGTCCAGGCCGCCAAGTGGTACGAACTCGGCGCGTCCAAGGGCAATCCGCTTGCGCAGGCCGGGATCGGCTACATGTCGATGGAGGGCAGCGGCACGCCGGTCGATTTCAAGGCCGCCGCCGGCTGGTTCGACAAGTCGGCCGGGCAGGGCGACGCCTCGGCGATGCTGGCGCTCGGCACGCTGTTCGAGCTCGGCAGGGGCGTGCCGAAGGACGTGGTGCAGGCCTACAAGTGGTACGCGCTCGCCAGTGTCGACGACGGCGAGTACGAGCAGGACGTGTTCGACCGCGCCGCGCGCTCGCGCGACGAGCTCGCGAAGAAGATCACCCGCGCCGAGGTCGAGGAAGGCGAGCGCGAAGCCCGCAAGTGGAAGCCCGTGAAGCGCGAAGGGACGTGATGCGCTGGGAGCGCGGGTCTCCAGACCCGCTCGGAATCATGAGCGGGTCTGGAGACCCGCGCTCCCAGCAGATGATCACTCCACCTTCGCGCCCGAGGCCTTGATCACCGGCGCGAGCTTCTTCTCGTCGGCGGCGCGGTAGGCGGCGGTATCCTTCGGGCTCATCCAGAACGCCGTCGCGCCCTGCTGGGCGAACGCCGCCTTAACCTTGGGGCTCTCGAGCGCCTGCTTGGCCAGCGCGGCGCACTTCTCGACCATCGCCGGCGGCAGGCCGGCGGGGCCGCACAGGCCGCCCCACGAGGTGATCTCGAACCCGGCCAGGGTCTCGGCCATGGTCGGGATGTCCGGCGCCGCGGGATGCCGCGAGTTCGACGTCACCGCGATGCCGCGCACCTTGCCGCCGCGCATCAGCCCGAGCGGCCCGGGGATGTTGTCCCACATCATGTCGACCTGGTTGGCGAGCAGGTCCTGGTAGGCCGGCGCGCTGCCCTTGTAGGGCACGTGCAGCAGGTTGACGCCGGTCATCTGCTTGAACATCTCGCCGCTGATGTGCGGCGTGGTGCCGGCGCCCGAGGAGGCGAAGGACAGCTTGCCGGGCTGCGCCTTGGCCAACGCGATCAGCTCCGCCAGGGTCTTCACCGGCAGGTCGAGCCGCACCATCAGCATGTTGGGCACCGACCACAGCATCGCGATCGGCGTGAAGTCCTTGTCGACGT
The DNA here is from genome assembly GCF_965279465.1 of Reyranella sp. Classification (NCBI taxonomy): domain Bacteria; kingdom Pseudomonadati; phylum Pseudomonadota; class Alphaproteobacteria; order Hyphomicrobiales; family Reyranellaceae; genus Reyranella; species Reyranella sp. Next base: position 7,899,703 of record NZ_OZ257242.1, on the reverse strand, counting down.
CGAAGGCCAGCCTGGCGTAGAGCGTCGGCGCGATCGACTGCGAGGCGATGGTGTAGAGCCCGATCGTGTAGCCGTCGGGCGCCGCCTTGGCGATCGCGTCGGTACCGATGTTGCCGCCGGAGCCCGACTTGTTCTCGACGATGAACTGCTGGCCGGTGAGCTCGCTCATCTCGGCGCAGACGATGCGCGACAGCGTGTCGGTCGGCCCGCCCGCCGGAAAGACGTTGATGTAGCGCACGGCCTTGTCTGGCCAACCGTCGGCCGCGCGGGCGACGCCGGACGCGAGGAACGGAGCGGCCAACAGGCCGAACGCACGACGACGCGGAAATGCTACTCGAACCATTTGAACGTTTTCCTCCTGTGCTTTTTCACTGGTTGTGAAGCTTAGCGGGACGCGCGGCGAATGCCAAAGCCCGCTATGCTCCTTGCAGGAGGAAGCAAAATGGAATTCGGCATGTTCCACGAGTTTCAGCGTCTGCCCGGCGCGAGCGAGCCGTCGGCCTTCGCCGACTCGCTGGCCCAGGTCGACGAGGCGGAGCGCCTGGGGCTCGATGCGATGTGGCTCGCCGAGCTGCATTTCAACCCCGAGCGCTCGGTGCTCGCCTCGCCGCTGATCCTGGCGACCGCGATTGCGGCCCGCACCACGCGCATGAAGATCGGCACCGCCGTCCAGGTCCTGCCGCTCTGCCATCCGCTGCGGCTCGCCGAGGAGCTCGCCACCGTCGACCAGCTCAGCAACGGCCGGTTGATCTTCGGTGCCGGCCGCTCGGGCTTCGCCCATACCTACCGGACCTACGGCGTCGATTACGGCGAGAGCCGCGAGCGCTTCAGCGAGACCTTGCACATCGTGAAGCGCGCCTTCACCGAAGAGCGCTTCAGCCACGCCGGCAAGTACTTCACCTACGAGAACGTCCGCCTCGCGCCGCGCCCCATCCAGCAGCCGTGGCCCGAGATCCGCGTCGCCGCGGCGAGCCCCGACACCTACGAGGAGATGGGCACGATGGGCCATCCGATCTTCGTGGCCGCGCGCATCGGCAACCTCTCCGACCTGGCGCCGAACGTGAAGACCTTCCGCGAGGCGTGGGCGAAGGCCGGCCATCCCGGCCGTGGCGCGGTCTATCTTCGCGTCCCGGTCTATGTCGCCGCCACCGACGAGGCCGCGCAGGAGGAGCCGCGCGAGAGCATCCTCCACCTGCTGCGCACCATCGGCGCCAACCTCGCCGCCTCGGCCAATCTCGCGAGCGCCCGCGCGATCGAGAACCGCGCCGAGCGCGGCGCCAAGATGATGTCGATCGACTACGAGGAGGTTCTGCGCGAGCGCATGATCGTCGGCACGCCGGCCACCGTCATCGCCCGGCTGAAGCAGCTCGAGGAAGAGCTCGGCCTCGACGGCATCCTCGCCGAGCTCAACCCCGGCAGCCGCATCCCCCACGCCCAGGTCATGACCGCGCTGCGCCTCCTCTGCGAAGAGGTCATCCCGGCGTTCAAGTGACGGCCTCATGGCTGGGAGCGCGCCTCTCCAGAGGCGCTCATCTCATGATCATGAGCGCCTCTGGAGAGGCGCGCTCCCAGCGATGACAGGTCAAAACACCTTCGTCACCGAGAAGAACGCCCGCGCCGCGCACAGGCGCGTGTAGCCGCAGCCTTCGTAGGCGATGTCGGTGTCGGTATAGGCCAGCGTGACATCGAGCCCCCAGACCGAGGTCACCAGCCCGACCTGCCAGTAGAGGTAATCGTGCGCCGGCAGGCCGACGGCCTCCGGCTTCTCGCCCCAGAAGTCGCCGAGCGAGCCGTAGAGCCTCATCCTGGCGTCGAACGGCAGCTTGACGAAGGAGAGCGGCGCGGAGACCAGCGCCCGTTTGTTCCAGCTCCGGCCGACGCCGCCCTGCGCGTTCGAGCTGTAGCGCAGCCGCCCGCTCACGGTGGCCGGGCCGAAATCGTAGTCGGCCTTGAGCTCGACCTCGCCGTAGCTCCAACCGAAGTGCGCCGGGATGTCGGGGAACAGGTAGCGGATGTACCCGAGCGACAGGCTGAGCCTGTCCGCCAGCAGCCGCATCTTCAGCCCGGCCGAGAGATCGATTTCCGTGCCGCCGCCGATGTTGGGGAAGCTCACGTTGCTGCCGAAGACGGAGCCGTAGAGCCAGAGCGGCGGCTGGTCCCTGGGCAGCAGATTGGGCGAGCGATAATCCATCCCGGCCTGGAAGGCGGGCCCGAGCTGGGTGTTGGAGATGCCGTTCGCGGCGTAATCCGAGGCGAACGTGAAATTGGCGTTGAAGCGGCCCCCGAACGGCGCCGGCCAGTAATTGGGGGGCGGCTCGTCGTCGGCGCGGGCGATGGAGGCACCGCAGAGCATCCACAGCATCGCGCAGAAGGCCAGTCGGAAGACTTTCTGCACGCTGCAACGATAAGCCCGGCCCGCCCGCAGAGCCAGCCTCCGTAGCGTAAGTGAAGAAGCCGGTGTTATTGCGCATAGAGGTTTATGCGCAACTCACCGTTCTATGCGTAACCCTGCGAAGCGTGTCATCCCGAGCGCAGCGAGGGATCTATGGTCGACACCGGCGTAGATCCCTCGCTGCGCTCGGGATGACACAGTCGTAGAGCCCAGAGCCTTCTCCGGGAGCTCACTCCGGACAGCGTTGGCGCTCGCGGTAACTCGCATCAATGGGGCGTGCCGCACCATCTCCGCGAAGAAGCCAGCCCGAAGCCTAGCCCTTCTGCCCCCGGCCGGCCCCGGAGCGCTTGTCCTTCTTCACATCCTTAGGACCGCCCTTAACCGCGTTCTCCGCGATGTGCTTGGTCGATTCGTTCTCGGCGGCCTGCTTGGGGCCGTCCTTGGGCTTCGGGTCGGGCTTGATCTTGATCATGGGAGAACGGGCCTGGAGGATCGGGGTTACGGGGACGACCATCGGCGGTCGCGCGGCCTTGCGCAAGCGCTGGCGCGGCCCTTCATGCCTTCTGATCGTCGGGGTCCGAATCGGCAAGCGAATAGCTCGTGCTCCGGCCGCCCGCCCCGTCCCTGGCGAGGATGCCTCGGTTGACGAGGTCCGTGATGTCGCGGAGCGCCGTGTCGGGCGAGCACTTCTCGATCTTCGCCCACTTGGACGACGTAAGCTTCCCGGTGAACCCGTCGAGCAGGCGATTGACCATATCGCGTTGCCGATCGTTCATCGACGACGTGCCGTGACGTTTCCAGAACTCGGCCTTCGCCAGCACGGCCCCCAGGAGTCGCTCGGCGCCCGTCAACGCCCGATCGAGGCATTCGAAGAACCATCGAAGCCAGGCGGTGATGTCCAGATCGCCCTTCTGCGTGCTTTCGAGGAGGTCGTAATACTGCCTGCGCTCGAGCTGGATCTGCGCCGACATGCTGTAGAAGCGCCGAGGCGTCTGGTCCGCGCGCGCCAACGCCATGTCGGCGATGGCCCGGGCGATACGGCCGTTGCCGTCGTCGAACGGATGAACGGTCACGAACCACAGATGGGCAATGGCGGCCTTTAGCACCGGATCGAGAGCGATCGGGCCGTTGAACCATTCCAGGAAGGCACGCATCTCTCCGTCCAGAAGCGGTGCGGCGGGGGCTTCGTAGTGGACACGCGCCCGTCCATAGGGATTCGACACGACCTGCATCGGTCCCCTTTCGTCGGTGCGCCATCCGCCGACGGTGATCCGCAACATGCCGCTGCGGCCCGTCGGAAAAAGAGAGGCGTGCCAGCCGAACAAGCGCTCGGCGGTCAGCGGCTCCAGGTATCTTTGGGTCGCATCGAGCATCATCTCGACGACGCCGTCTACGTATGGATCGACAGGCAGTGCCGCCCCGATATCCATGCCCAGCCGCCGTCCGACCGAGGACCGGACCTGCGCTTCGTCCAGGATCTCGCCTTCTATTTCGCTGGACTTCACGACGTCCTGGGTCAGCGTGCGGAGGACGGCTTCTTCCTGAAGGCGGAATCCGAGGCCCGTCATCGTGCCCAGGAGCCGGCCCTGCCGATGGCGCACAGCCGCCAAGAGTGCCGACAGGGCGCCCGCATCCGATTGGAACTTGGGCCAACTTGGCAGCTGGTGGATGTAAGTTGCCATAAACACCGCATCACATGCGGACATTATGCTGGAACTTCTCCGCAACGCACACGTTTCACCGCAGACAATGCGGTGAAACCACCCTGTGCTTTGTGTCGGACCTGATAGTGGGTTGTGTGTAGATAAGAGCCTCAACTGACTCTGCGCAAACGGCGGCGCGGTCCTTCGTACCCTTTGTTACGATTTCCGCCATGCCTCGAACTCGGGCGGCCTGATCTGGTAACGTGGGAAGCTGCCCTTGTACTGGCTTGCCAGTCCGATCTCGATGCTTAGGGGTTTTGTTGCGCATAGAATTTATGCGCAAGCACCATACCTATGCGCAACTATACCTCGCGCTTAGGCGAACCGGCCTGACTTGGAGATCAGGACCCTATTTTCCTCCGCCGCTTGCGGGGGAGGTGGCGCGGTAATCCGCGACGGACGGGCGTGACGCACCGCTCAGCCCAAGAGCTCACCCGAAACCCCGACCTCTCTTGGCCCCCGCACATCGCCTCGGAATGCCCTAGACTGCCGCCATGCTCGAGAGGTGCTGGAGCTGAAGCACAGCGAGATCCCCCGACTCTGGTCTAGGCGATCGCGACCGCGCGCGAGCCGAGCCACCGGCCGCCGCGGGACGAGGCAGAGCAGGAGCTCAGGGAGGCCCTGGAGAAGGGCGGCAGCAGGGAAGCCGGACGGTGGCGCACTCCTGTTCGTCTTGAGGGCGCGCACTACCTATCGTCTCCGACGCTGATGGCCACACCTAGTCAAAAAGCCCTCTACGCGCAGCAACGATAGACACTGCTTCCCTACAGAGCCTGCCTCCCCCGCTCCGGCTCCAGAGCATATGAAAGAACGGCCGATCAAGCTGCACTTCGAGCTACACCGAACGATACGGCGAGCTTGGTTGCCGGTTCTTGACATGCCAGACTGACGTACGTTGAAACGCGTTCTTATACTGAGGGTGAATGATCTGATGATCCCGGTGGCGTTGAACTTTTCAAGATACCGCGCTTTCCGCGAAGAGAGCCGCGTTGAGCTTGCGCCACTAACTCTGATCATTGGGAAAAACGGCGGAGGCAAGAGTGTGCTTACGAGGCTGCCGCTTCTACTCGCCAGCGGTCTCTCGTCAGTAGCCGAAGCGCCTCTAAACCTGACCGCTGGTGGTATTACTCACGCAACTCGCTATGAGGACTTAATATTCTTGAGGTCGGGCTTGCCTTTTTCTCTAGGAGCTGAGATTTCGGACGGCTCGACTACTTTAAGATTCAAGACGACTCTTCAGCACATCGTAGAGCAACATGCACTTGGCATAGTTGCATTCGAGCTTCAGAAAAATGGCGAGAATGTCGTTGCCATGAATTTGAGCACGCTCGAAGACCTCGGCAAGCCCACCGCAAATTTCCAAGTGCGGTTCGCAAGCGGTTCGGCAACTGAGAATCAAGTGGGAATTATTGGGATATTTCCTGCCGAGATATTCGGACAGCAAGAACGAACCGCGGAGCTCTTAGACGCCCGGTCGTACTTTGAAAAAGCTTTTAATAGACCGTCTTATTTAGGTCCCTTCCGAGCCGAACAGGGATCGCTTTCTAGGATGCCACACCAAGGGGTTAAAGATCTGGGGCCCCGAGGCGAACGATCTCTCGATCTCGTAGGAGACGACGCTCTCCGGGGAAACGGTGATCTTGTTCGTGCAGTTGCAAGTTGGTTTGAGACCAACCTAGGTGGCAATCGCGTAGATTTAGTCCACGAAGGTTTCCCGCGAATAATGGTCTACGACGCTTTGCGAAAAATCAGCGTTGACCTAGTTGATACGGGTGTGGGCTTCGCTCAGGTTCTTCCCATCGTGGTGCAAGCATTGGCGCGCCAATCGGGAAAACTTCAAAGTCCATTTATAATAGTAGAGCAACCAGAATTGCATTTACATCCTGCGGCTCACGGCGGTGTTGCTGATCTTATCATCGCTACAGTAAAAAAATGCGGAAGCGGCCTTCGCTATTTCTGCGAAACGCATTCCGAACAAATAATTAGCCGAATTCGTCGTCGCGTAGCGGAAGGTATTCTGCCGCCGGAATCGGTGAAGATTGTTTCCGTAGGTCACCAAGCATCTGCCAACGATCCCATAGAGAGCTTGAGAACTATTCACATCGACAAACTAGGCAACCTGGATTCTTGGCCTATTGGAGTATTTGAAGAGGCTTTCGATGACTTGGTTCATCAGAGAGAAGCGATAAGGCGAAAGCAGAGTGCAGAACAGGCGGCGCCGGGTGCTTATACAAGTTGAGATAAACGTTCTCGGAAACTCCACGTGGCATCCGTTGCTTGATACAATTGTCCAGTTGCTTGAGCAGGACGGCTGCAGGCACTCGTTCGACATCGCGCAGTTCGAAAAGTTGCGCACGAGTAAATGGTTGGTGGATGCTACGGGCATAAGGGCTAATACGGTCCATTTTATTCGATCTCTCTCTGTAAGAGCATTTCGAGGCCGCCCTAGCGACGCTGTATCAGTCAAAATTGATGCTAATGCCACTAGACAGGGAAAAGTCGAGGGAAAGACGATTCGCATTGACCCGTTTGGTGCCTTGGTGCTTCTGATCCAACCGCTGTCAGTCATAGTTGAGGACGAGACTACAGATGGTGGATTCTTATTGTGGATGGCGAGAGCGCTGGGTCACGACACGATCAGGGAGAGTTATAACAGCGGTAGTTTAGTTTTCCGGCATGCAGGCGGCAAGGGACAGATGATAAAATCAGCGCGCGCGCTAACTCATGGAGTTTGGCCTCGCGGAAAGAAAGCAATTAGGAGCCTGACGTTGCGCGCGGTGGCGGTGTTGGACAGCGACGCTCGTTTTCCTGGTGACACAGTAAATATGAGAATTCAGAGCCGGCTTCGCCCCTTCGTCGCGTTTGTGCACGTATTGCAAGGCAGGACGATAGAGAATTACGCCCCGAAATACTATGTGACTCAAAAACTAGGAGGCCAGCTGAACTCTTGCGAGGCGTATTTCCGTATGGGCGAAGTTCAGCGGAATCACTACCCGCTAAAGAGCGGATTTGTTCGCGGCAATATCGTTCAACCTCACGCGGGCTTTTTGGTAGATCCAGACTGGCAACGGGAGGAACGTGCATTGTATCAGACTGTTCCTCCTGCCGATTGGGCACTCATTGCTCGTGGTTTTGGAGATGCTCTCGCCGCGATCTACGTAGAATCGAAGTATCGTTGTGCTCCTAATGAGAGGCGTATCCTGACGGTTGCTCAAGCAAATGAACTGGACGACCTTCTGTCTAAGATCGTCGAGCATCTCTAGCGGAACAGGCAGACCAAAACATGAAGACACAAGCTCTCGCCGCTAGCGCCCGGCCCGACATCATTTCCCTCGATGTTCTACTCAATGATGTTGATGAAGGCCGTGTTAAAATCCCTCGTTTTCAGAGGCCTTACGTGTGGACGCCCCAGATGATGCGCGAACTCTTTGAAAGCGTGCTCAGCGGCTATCCGATCGGTTCTCTACTCCTATGGACACCACAAGAAGAACTTAATGTGAGGACAATGGATCGGATTGGGCCAATCCAATCTTTCAAGAGTTCCTCGAAGTCACAGATTTCCTTGGTGCTCGATGGCCATCAGCGTCTAGCGACACTTTACGGCGTTCTGCGCCTGCCCGAAGATCACCCCCGCGATGAGAATGCTAGTGCTGATACCTTGTCTTGGTGGTTGGGATATGATTTGAAGGCGGAAGAACCGCGACAGCTGAGGAGGGCGGAAGATTTTAGAGATCCTTCAATTTTGCCGTTACGCTCGGTTCTAAAGACGGCTGAATTTGTTCGGTTTGCCCGAGCTATAGATTCAAGCCCGTCTCTTAGCCGAGCAATGAAGTCCCGATACTTAGATCGCGCCGACGAAGTGCAACGCGCATTGAGAGACTATAGGATTGCACTTACTATAATGCGAGGCGGCAGTGTCGACGATGCGGTTGCTATATTTTCGCGGATCAATCGCAGCGGTAGGCGAATGACAAGCGATCAAATGGCTGTTGCGCTCACGTACCATGACGGCTTTAATTTGGAGGAAGCGCTTGATGAAATTCTCGGCGCGTTGACTCCGTTTGGATTTGGGGATGTGAGCCGAACGATTCTGTTGCAAAGTCTGCTACATAATGCGGGACAAAATTTCACAAAACCCAAGTTTGATGACTTGCGAAAGAAGGAAACACAGGAAAGATTGCAGGAGGCTAAAGAGCCCACACTTTCGGCACTTTCAAGTGCGTCGAGTTTCTTGAACCAGAAGATTGGCTTCAAGACCGGTCGGCTTCTACCATATGCACTGCAGTTATTTTTGCTTGGGGTTTTCTTTCATAAGAACCCGGTCTCTGTTGAAGCGCTTCGAAGAAGAACTGTGGACGCATTGAGTCGATGGTTTTGGGCTACATCGTTCTCCGGTTGGTTTGCTTCAGCAAATTCTGCCGAAATCGAGCGCGCAGTGGAGGTGATGGAGCGATTTGCTGGAGCGCCGACTTCTGCCGTAAACATCGCTGCATTTGATGCATTCTTCAGCGACAGGCCGCTTCGTCCATTTCCGAAGACATTTGATCGCAGATCCGCCCGCATCCGCGCACTACTTTTGGTGCAGATCGTTAGAGAACAGTTGTTAGATCCGGTCACCAATTTACCAGTCGATGGGTCAGCCCTGCTCGCTGATCCTGACCGGAGAGATATTCCTCATGTATTTGCTTCGGATGGTACTCGGCCGGCGCGCCGGCCTGGTAATCGTATCCTATTGGACAAGAAATATGGAAGTGTGGTGAGAAGTATTCTGGCGGAGAATATCGAACATCACGACGCACTTCGGACTCATGGAATTGGGCGAGCCGCAAGGATCGCTCTAGGGGAGAGGGACATGGAAGGATTTGTTAATGCTCGCGAAGAACGAATGCAAAGGCAGGAGGAAGAGTTCTTGGCGAAGTTTGGATTGCATATCGGAGAGCAGATCGAACCATCAGATGCGGAGGTCGATGTTGATGAAGACTAACGGGGCAACCCATGGGGTATGACGTCGTCGGGATTAGAATGTGTGTGAAAGATTTGATCAGCAGACTCCGAGTATCTAATAGGCGTTCCTAGCTCGCCCGCTCTGTACTCGTCCCGCATGAGGCGCCGAAGCGGTCTAAAAGTGGTCGCTAATACGCATTGAGAAGACGCGGGCTCGGCCAATGGTGGGTCGTGTTGTGGCCACGTGCGCAAACTTATCGCCATCGGCTAGATGGTGCCCGCGTTGGCGGCACCCCAAGCAACATTGCATGCGCGGTAGATCTACATGGGAGCCGTTTGTCACTTAACTGACACGCCAGAATCATAGTTCGGCAACGAGTTCCCTCCAAAGATAATGGCCATCAACCCGAAAGCTCATACGTCTGATCGAGTGCCCGTCCAGCCTTGTTCACGTGACTGCGGTCGGCAGATGCATCAGCGCCCTGCCCATTCGGATGGCCGTGCCCTGGGTGATGTCCTCGCACAGACGGAAACCCGGCGGCGCGAACAGGATGATCGTCGAGCCATGCTCGAACCAGCCGAGCTCGTCGCCCTTGGCGATCCTCGCGTCGCAGTCGATCTCGGCGGCGCCGCGATAGTTCATGTTCATCGTCATATCGAGGAAATGCAGGCGGATGCTGGCGACCAGGATCGCCGCCACCGGCACCAGGGTCACGAGGTGACCGCTGCCGGCGAGCCGCGTGCGGATCACCGCGCGCTCGTTCTTGCAGAACAGCCGCTCGACCCTCGCGAGCGCGATCGGATTGACGTTCCAGGTGTCGCCCGAGATGTAGGTCACCCGCTCGACCGTGCCGTCATGCGGTGCGTGGAAGCGGTGGTACATGCTCGAGGTGAGCCGCAGCGTGACGTAGGTGCCGTCGCGATAGGTCTCGACCAGCGCCGGGTCGGCCAGCAGATCGTGCAGCGTGTAGGTGAAGCCCTTGGCCTGCAGCAGCTCGGTGCCGCGGATCGTCCCGCAGGCGCCGACGATCGCGTCGCACGGGCTGGTGAGCACCTGCGGATCGGGATCGACCGTCCGCGCGCCGGGCTTCAGCTCGCGCGTGAAGCAGGCATGCAGGCTAACGAACGATTGCCGCCGCGCATCGCTGAGGTCGAGATCGGCGAACAGCCGCCACACCGCGATCGCCGCCCGCGCCACGGCCGGGTTCTCGATCTTGCTGAACCAGCCCATCCATTTCGTCGCGAGGCGCCGGGGGATCCGGTTGGTCAGCAGGAAGTTGATGTCCTCCTGGTGGAGGATCTTCAGCAGCTCCGAACGCAGGCTCATGACACGGCCGTTCCGACTGGAGGGAAGCGGAGGGGCGCCAGCCTTGGCTTTGACCTCACCCTGAGGAGCGCAGCGAAGCGGAGCGTCTCGAAGGGTGGCAACGGGCACGGTGCGGGTTGCCACCCTTCGAGACGCTCGCTGCGCTCGCTCCTCAGGGTGAGGTTTACGTCTGCACTGCCGGCAATGTCGGCGCGGGTGAGCGGAGGGGGCATAGGCGCCAGCCTTGGCTTTGACCTCACCCTGAGGAGCGCAGCGAAGCGGACCGTCTCGAAGGGTGGCAACGGGCACGGTGCGGGTTGCCACCCTTCGAGACGCTCGCTGCGCTCGCTCCTCAGGGTGAGGTGTACCCCTGCACTGCTGGTAACGTTGGCGAGCGGGCGATGCATGCAGAAAGTCAGGAGATGTCCATGATGACAGGAACGATCGCCTCCCTCGTGGCGGCAGGCGCGCTGGTGGCGCTGGCTGGGCCGAAGCTGCGCGCTCGGCTTATGCTGTCGCGCGCCAAGCACCGCTCGCTGGCCGGTCACTCGCGGATGTCGCGCCGGGTCGCGGCGCTGCTGCCGCGCTATGCCTACGACGACGCGATGTTCTTTTCCGCCGACGATGCCAGCGCGGAGATCGCCGGCCGGCGCCGCGCGGCGTTCGAGCGCCTGTCGGACGAGATCCGGACGGCGGGCGTGCGGACGGTCGGCCAGACCGCCGAGGCGACGCCCTTCATCTCGGACTTGCAGTTCACCGAGAGCTATCGCGTGCCCTTCCAGTTCAGCCCGAGGGTGCAGCGGCAGCTGCCGGCCGGATCGTTCGTCGCGTCCTCGGACGGCGTGCAGGTCACCGATCTCGACGGCACCGCGCGCTACGACCTCACCGGCTCCTACGGCGTGAACCTGCTCGGCTACGATTTCTACAAGGGCTGCATGGCGCGCGGCGCCGAGCGCGTCGGCGCGCTCGGGCCGGTGCTGGGCGCCTACCCGTCGCTGCTCGCCGACAATGCCGCGCGGCTGGCGCGGATCTCGGGCAAGGACGAGGTCTCCTTCCACATGTCCGGCACCGAGGCGGTCATGCAGGCCGTCCGGCTGGCGCGCTATCACACGAAGCGCTCGCATCTCGTGCGCTTCTGCGGCGCCTATCACGGCTGGTGGGGCGACGTGCAGCCCGGCATCGGCAATCCCGTGCCGGCGCACGACACCTACACCCTGGCCGACATGTCCGAGCGCACCCTGGCCGTGCTGCGCAGCCGCCGCGACATCGCCTGCGTGCTGGTGAACCCGTGCCAGGCCATGCATCCCAACCTCGGGGCGCCCGCCGATTCGACGCTGGTCCACAGCCGCCCGGACCGGAGCGTCGATCGCGCCGCTTATTCGGCCTGGCTGAAGGAACTGCGGGCGATCTGCACCGAGCGCGGCATCGTGCTGATCTTCGACGAGGTCTTCGTCGGCTTCCGCCTCGGCCGCGGCGGAGCGCAGGAATATTTTAGCGTCCAGGCCGATATCGTGACCTACGGCAAGACGGTCGGCGGCGGCTTCCCGATCGGCGTCGTCTGCGGCGCCCATCGGCTGATGAAGCGCTTCCGTGACGATCGGCCGGCCGACATCTGCTTCGCGCGCGGGACGTTCAACTCGCATCCCTACGTCATGGCGGCGATGAACGAGTTCCTGTGCCATCTCGACAGCCCGGAGATGGAGGCGCTTTATCGCGACCTCGACGCGACCTGGGAGCGGCGCACGGCCTCGCTCAACCGCCGGCTCGCCGAGCGCGGCCTGCCGCTGCAGGTCGCCGCGCTCTCGTCGATCTGGACCGTCTGCTACACGGCCTCGTCGCGCTACAATTGGATGTTCCAGTATTACCTCAAGGCCGCGGGCCTGGCGCTGAGCTGGGTCGGCACCGGCCGGCTGGTGTTCAGCCTCAACTTCAGCGACGCCGACTTCGAGGCGGTGGCCGAGCGCTTCCTCGCTGCTGCCGAGGCGATGCGCGCCGACGGCTGGTTCGAGACCGGCGCGCTCGCCACCGACCGCGCCATCAAGCGCCGCATCCTGCGCGAGATGCTGGCCCAATGGTGGCACGCCACTCCCGCACCGCATCAAGCTCATCTTCCTCCCCCGCTTGCGGGGGAGGTGGCGCGGTAATCCGCGACGGAGGGGGCGTGACGCACCATCTCGCGTCACGCCCCCTCCGTCAGCGTCAGACGCTGACACCTCCCCCGCGCAGCGGGGGAGGGAGGCTGAAGCAAGCTCAAGCCGCTACGTTACAGACGTTTGACGATCTACACGCCCGACTTCGAGGCCTCGACGGCGACCGGCTCGGCGATCTCCTCGCCCAGCACCTCGTCGAGCACTTCCTCGATCTCCTTGCGCTGACCCCGCCACAGCTCGAGCGGCGCGCGGTGGTAGAGCTTGATGTCGTGGAACGGGTCGGTGGCGATCTTGGTCGCCCACACCAGGCCGGTGCGGACATCCTTCAGGATGAAGAGCTGGACCACGCGGAAGGCGATGCCGCCGAGGCCGACCACCAGCCAGATCTGGCCGACGTGGGTGGCGAACTCGCCCGGGCCGTCATGCGGCGCGAAGATCCCGAGCAGCGTCGGATCGGCGACCAGCAGCAGCGGCGAGGCGGCCCACAAAGCGAGCAGCACCAGCTTGCGCTTGATGTTGTAGCCGACCTTGATCTCTTCCTTGTACTCGTCGGTCGCCTGGTTGACCCGGTCGTAGCCGCGCGGCTCGAAGAACAGGTGGCCGACCTGGCGGCTGGTCATCGCGACCAGCCAGCCGATCAGCGCCGCCATGGCGGGATCGGAAAAGGCCACGACATAGGCGACCAGGAAGCTGGTCGCGCTCAGGAAGTGGAGCGCCTGGTTGACCTTGCTGTGATGGTAATAGCGGTGATCGTCCCAACGTTGCACTTTCAGTTCATTGAAGAAGCCATTCATGCGCGCGTTCCTTGGTGGGGGGACGATCCATTTCTTTTCACGCCAGTGACCTTGATATCGCGTTGCGGTTACAGGAAAGCGACGGTGGCGACGATTGCTCCCCCGAGCGCGGCGATTAGTCCGGCGACGACGGCGAGCGGGATCAGCGGGTGGATGATGTTGAGCCGGCGGAAGACGTTGCACAGCAGGCCGACGGCGCGCTGCGGCAGTGTGCGCGGGCTCTTGGAATATTCCATCGCCGCCTTCACGACATAGAACACGGCGGTGTTGGCGGCGAGGGCGCCCCATTCCGCTACGGCAGCGTTCGGCGGCGTCACGAGGTAGTTGCACTTCAGCAGGATGCGCTGGCGGTCGGCCGGGTTGTACGCGCCCTCGACCCAGTGCAGCTCGCGATGGAAGTCGAGCAGGCCGAACTCGTAGGAGCCGAACGCCTTGGCGAGACCGCTGTCGTCGAACACGACCGTGTAGGTCGCATCCGATTGCAGGTAGATCAGCGCGCGGACCACGATGCTCGACGACAGGAAGCGCAGGTTGCCGTCGTAGTGCTTGTCGAACAGGCCCTGGTCGCCGCCGCGGTCCTTGTTGTAGTGCGAGATGTAGAGTTCGTCGGTGTGCTTCATGGGCGCTATCGCGCTTCCGGGCCGGACCTGCAGCGCGATCAGGGAGCGGATGGTGGAGCTGTCGCGCAGGCGGTCGACCTGCTCGACCACCACGGCGGGCAAGGTGCGGATGTAGACGTGCTTGGACGGCCGGTCCTGCAGCTCGGCGCGATAGCGATCCTCGACCCAGCGTACCAGCCCGTCGATCACGGCGCGGTCGGCGGCGTCACCGAAGCGACCGACGGTGGCGGGAAAACGCTGGGCCGGACGGGCCTGCGGTTCGGCGTCTTTCAGGATGGCGGTCATCGGCTCTCCTTCTTGTGCTTGCGGCGTGGTGGGCCGGTCAGCTCCATGGCCAGCAGCCCGATATTGGCCGCCACATGCAGGCTCGCGAGCGGCCACCACTGCTCGCGGAAACCGGCATTGAGCAGGGTGCCGCCGAAGGCAGCGACGTTGCCCAGGATCATCGGATGGGCCGTCAGCGAATAGGGGAAGGCGGTGATGCGCTGCGGCGGAAGGTTCGCGACCTCGTGGCCGTAGTAGGTCCGGTCGATGCCCAGGACCATCGCGGCCCGCACGTTCAGGAAGGTGCCGCCGGCGATCACGGCCAGCGAGACGGGATCGAGCGGGAAGCGCAGATAGACCAGCGCGAGGGCGGTAACCGAGATCGTCTTGAGGACGATTGCCTTGCGTTTGAAGGCGTCGAAGTCCGCCGTGCCGAACGCGAAGGCCCGCCAGTAGAAGACGTAGTGCCAGAAGCTCAGAAGGTAGATCGCGAGCGGCAGGAGCAGGGGGCCAGACACTGCACGGTGCGATAACCCGCTTCTGTTGCGGAGAAATGAAGGATCGGAGTCAGGCCGGTGTAACCGTCTCGTCGAGAAACTGCTTCACCGCTGCGACCGCCTCGGCGAGGCCGGTGCGTTCGACGGCGACACCCGCCGGGAACGCGCCGAGCAGCCGCGACGGCAGCCGCGAATCCAGCATCACGAACACGCCGCGGTCGTCGGCGCGGCGGATCAGCCGGCCGTAGGCCTGCTTGAGCCGCAGCCGCGCCAGCATGTCGTCGTAGGCGGTGGCGCCCGCGCCGGCCGCCTTCCACGCGGCCTTTCGCGCGCGGTGGAGGATGTCGGGGCGCGGCCAGGGCACGCGGTCGAATACGATCAGCCGGAGGGAGCGGCCGGGCACGTCGACGCCGTCGCGCACCGCATCGGTGCCGAGCAGGCAGGAATGCTCCTCGGCGCGGAAGATATCGACCAGAGTGGCGGCATCCATGCCGCCGACATGCTGGGCATAGAGCGGCAGGTCGGCGTCCTCGAGCGGCCGGGCGATGCGCTGGTGCACGGCGCGCAGGCGGCCGATCGCGGTGAACAGCCCGAGCGCGCCCCCGCCCGACGCCAGGAACAGCTCGCGGTAGGCGGCGGCGACCTGCTCGGCGTCGTCGCGGCGCACGTCCTTGACGATCAGGACCTTGGTAGAGGCGGCGTAGTCGAACGGCGAGGCCATCGCCGCGCGTGTGGCGGGTGCGAGCAGGTGGCGGGTGCCGGTGCGAGCCTCGGCGGCGAACCAGTCGATCGCTCCCGGCGGCTCGTCGTTCGCCGCCTGGGGCACGCCCAGGCTGTCGCGCAGCGTCGCCGAGGTGATCACCGTGCCGTGCGAGGGCTTGACGACGGCATTCACGAACGGCTCGGTCGGATCGAGATAGTGCCGGAACATGCCGACATCCAGCTCGCGCGCCTGGGCGCGCTCGACCGCGAACCAGTCGACGAAGGCCGGGTCGGCGTCGTTGTGCAGGCCGCGCAGCATCGCGCGCCATGCCGCGAGGGTCATCTCGCAGCGGTTGGTGAGCGAGCGCATCACTCCTTCGATACGGCCGCGCTGGCTGGACTCGAGCTTGTCGGCCTCGCTCTCGAGCTTGCCCTTCATCGCCTGCTTCAGCCGCTGCACCGGCAGCAGCATCTGCTCGAACAGCGCGGCGAGCTTGTCGGCCGCCTCGATCAGGCCGGGGTTGAGCGGGCGGATGTCGCATTCCATGCCGAAGCCCTGGTCCTCGCCGGCGGCGCGGGCCCGGACCTGGAGGCGGACGAGGGCCAGGAACTCCTCGGCCGGGCCGATCACCGTGCCGTCGGCCAGCCGCGTCTGCCAGTTGGGCGAGGGCAGGCGACGGCTGAGGTCGAGCAGGCGGCGCAGCGCGTTCTGCGCCTCGACGTCCTCGCCCAGCAGGTCGGTGACCCGGCGTTCGAGCCCGCGCGCGCGGCTGCCACGCCGGCCCTCGGAACCCAGGATCCAGCGCCGCAAATCCCCCGCTTCCACCCCGCTCAAATGCGCGGCAAATGCGCCATCGGCGGCATCGAACAGGTGATGTCCCTCATCAAATACGTAGCGAAGCGGGCGGGTTGCATCGTCCAGGCCGCCCATTGCCGCCTGAACCATCACCAATGCGTGGTTGGCGATCACGATATCGGCCTGCCGCGCGCGGCGGACGGTGCGCTCGACGAAGCACTTCCTGTAATGCTCGCACGCCGAGTAGATGCATTCGCCGCGGCGGTCGGCGAGGCGCGTAATGCGGTTACGTCCCAGCAGGTCGAGCAGCCAGGCCGGCAGGTCGCCGCCGATCATGTCGCCGTCGCGGCTGGCCAGCGCCCAGCGTGCCAGCAGGCCGAGGCCGACGGCATTCTCGGGCACCAGGCCGGTGCGCATCACCGCCTCCTGGAAATTCAGCAAACACAGGTAGTTTTCGCGGCCCTTGCGGATCACCACCCGGCGGCGCTTTTCGGCGGAATCGCGGTGCAGCCGGTCGAGCTCGTTATCGATCTGGCGCTGCAGGTTGCGGGTGTAGGTGGCGATCCAGACCGGCGCGCCGTTCTTCTCCGCCCAAAGGCTGGCCGGCGCGACATAGCCCAGCGTCTTGCCGACGCCGGTGCCGGCCTCGACCAGCACGACCCGGGGCTTGTCTTCCGCCTCGCGCGGCGCGAAGGCTTCCGCCGCGGCGGAGGCGTAGTCGCTCTGCGTCGGCCGCGCCTCGGCCAGGTTGGGGCCGGCCGAGATCATTTGCGCCAGTCGCAGGCGCGCCTCGCGCGGCTCGACCGGCCGGCTGCCGGGCGGCGTGGGAGGCGGAGGCTCTTCCCAGGCAGGAAGGCTCTTCCACACGTCGAGGCCGGCGCCGGGACGGAAATTCGGGCGCGACTTCGGGGCGATCTGGTCGAGGCCGAGGGCTGCCAGCACCTCGCTGCCCCACGCCCAGTTGCCGCGCGCCATGGCCATCGCGGTCTCCTTCATCTCGGGCGAGGCGAGGGCCGCCATGTCCTCGAGCGCGTCGATCAGTGCGTCGCCGATGCGCGGCAGCAGGGTGAGCTCGTCATCGCCCGCGATGTCGAGCGCGGCGGCCAGCCCGCGCGGCGTCGGAAGGCAGAAGCTGGCCGGCCGGACAAAGGCATAGAGCTCCAGCAGGTCCCGCGCAGCCAACGAGTCGAGCCCCAGCCGGGCCGCCGTTGCCGGCGCATGCACGACCAGCGGCGGCGCCGCCGCCGCGCGCAGGCCGGCGTCGGGACCGCTGAGGCGCTCGATCTCGCCATCGGCGCTCAGCCACAACGCCCCGCGCGCCGTGGCGAGGAGGGAGGGAGCCATCACGACCCCCTCACGATGCAGAAGCGCGCGGCCTCATGTTTCTCGCCCCCGCCAGGGGGAGAGGCCAGGAGAGGGGGCCGCACGAGATCGTCGAGCACCCCAGCCCGATAGCATACAATCGCGCAACAATGAGGCTCGGCCGACGTCCCCTCTTGTCCGGCGCCCTGGCTGCCGGCTTCGTCCATCCGGCCCGGGCCGCCGATCTGGATGCCATCGTCATCGGCGCCGGTGTGGCGGGCTTCGCGGCCGCCAGCGCGTTGATCGGCGCCCGCAAGAACGTGGTTGTCCTGGAGGCGCGCGAACGCACCGGCGGACGGGTCTTCACCAACACCAGCCTCGGCCTGCCGTTCGACGAGGGTGCGCCGACGCGACCCGAGTCGGGCGCGCCCGCCCTGGTGATCGACGGCCGCGAGCTTTCCCGCGAGGAGTATGCGCGCTACGCCCGGGTCTCGGCCGAGCTGGAGCGCACGTTGGAGAAGTTGCGCACGCAGCTTCCCGGCGTCGATCCGCAAGTCGTGATCCAGGGCAACGATTCGCTGGAGAAGCTCGCGATCGCCGAGCTGTTCCGCCGCGTGCCGTTCGCGCCGTTTGCGACGCTGCCGGTAACCGAGGGCAAGGTGCCCGTGCGGATCGGCACGCGGGTGATGCGGATCGACTCGACCGGTGCGCTCGTGCGCTTGATGACCCAGGGCGGCGAGTTCACCGCGAAAGTCGTGATCGTGACCGTGCCCACCGGCGTGCTGGGTGGGGGCGGGCTGACCTTCGCGCCGCCCCTGTGGCTTGAGCGGCTGGCCGCGATCGAGTCGCTGCCGATGGTGCAGGCTGCCAAGACATTCGTCACTTTCTCGCGCAGGGTATTCGACGTGCCGGACGATGCCCGGCTGGTCGCCTGGACGGCGACGGGCACGGTGATCGAGGCGCAGTTGCGGCCGCGCGGTCAGGAGGCGGCGCTGCTGTTCTATCGCGACGGGGAGGCGCGCCGGCTCGAGGCCGACGGGCCCATGGCCGCGACGGCGGGTGCCGTGTCGGCGCTGGCCGAGCTGTTCGGCAGGGAGGTGCGGACAGCCTTCCTGCGCGGCGCCTCGACCAGGTGGGGAAAGGACCCCTTCGCGCGCGGCGCCTGGGTCGACGGCCCACCGCCGCCCCGGCGGGCGCTTGCTCAGCCGCACCACGAGCGCGTCGTGTTCGCCGGCGAGGCGACCGATCCGGTCGGCGGCGTCGTGGGCGCGAATGCGTCGGGCCTGCGTGCCGCGAAGGAGGCCTTGGCGGTGCTGGGGCGAGGTTGATGCTGGCTCATGCTCTTCCGGACCGCGAGCGGTTCGCTCGCGCAGATTCATGAGCGAGCGAGATGCTCGCGGTCCGGAAGAAAGTAAGAAATCCCGCCACTACCAGCGCTCCCGCCGCCGCCCACGACGGAGCCGAGAGGCTGCCGGTCAGGTCGTAGAAATAGCCGGCGAAGCTCGGGCCGACGATCTGGCCGGCGCTGAACGCTGCGGTCATCAGCGCGATCCGGCCGCGCGGATCGCCGCCGCCCTCGCGCGCGCCCATCACGCCAAGCGCCGTCAGCCCCATCAATGTGCCGCCGACCAGCACCGAGGTCACGATCACGCTGGCCGACGTCAGCCACAGCGCCGACACGGCGACGCCCGTCGCCTCGATGAAGGCCACGATGGCGAAGGTCCGGCGAATGCCCCAGCGCGCGGCAAGCCCGGTCCACAGCGCGACCGACGGCGCGGCGCTCAAGCCAAACATCACCCAGATATAGGGCTCCAGGCCGGCGATCTCCCGGCTGCCGCGCACCATGGCGACGATGAAGGTGGCGGTGATGATGTAGCCGAAACCGAACAGGCCGTAGGCCAACGCGAGCGGCAGGAAGCCGCGCGGCAAAGGCTGGCGCGGGCCGGTCGCCTTGACCTGCGAGCCGGCGTGGTCGGGCGGTACCAGCAGCAGCACGGCCAGCCCGGCCGCGAGCGCCAGCGCGCCGCTGGCGAGCCACATGGTGCGCCAGTCGTGCAGCGTCGCGACCAGTGCGGCCGAGACCGCGATGCCGGTGCCGACGCCGGCGAAATGCACCGCGCTCAGGCTTCCCCGTCCTGCCGCCGCGAGGCGGTCGAGCACCAGCGCCGAGGCGAAGATCAGCGTGACGGCGCTGGCGATGCCGCCGATCAGCCGCATTAGCAGGAACGCCGCGAGCGAGGTCGTCAGCGCCATCGCCGCGAGTCCCGCCGCATTCACCGCCAGCGCGACCATCAGCCAGCTGCGGCGCGAGCCGGGCAATCGCACCGCTGCCAACAATGCGCCAAGCAGATAGCCGACGAAATTCGCCGAGGCGATCAGCCCGGCCTGGCTGTTGCTGAGGCCGAGCGCATCGACCATCGCCGGCAGGATGGGCGTGTAGACGAAGCGTCCGATGCCGAGGCCCGCGGCCATGGCGAGCATTCCGCCGATTGCCAGCGAGAGGGGAGATTTGTTCATGGGTGACGCATTGTAGCATCGGCATCCCGACCGGAGCCGAGCGTAGCGAGGCGCAGTGGAGGGAGCTGTTCATGTGCTGCTGCCGACATGAACAGGTCCCACTGCGCGCCTGCGGCGCTTCGGTCGGGATGACGAAAGGGGAGGGGGTAGCGGTAGCTGGCCGGATGCCCTAAATTGGGCGGTTCCATGTCCCAGATTGATCGTTCCCTCGCCGAGGCCGCGCGCGCGTGGCCATTCGAAGAAGCCCGCAAGCTGGTCGCCCGCACCGGCGGCAAAGCGCCGGCGAAAGGCTATGTCCTGTTCGAGACCGGCTACGGCCCGTCGGGCCTGCCGCATATCGGGACCTTCGGAGAGGTCGTGCGCACCACCATGGTGCGCCGAGCCTTCCAGCGCCTGAGCGACGTCCCGTCGCGGCTGTTCTGCTTCTCCGACGACATGGATGGGCTGCGCAAGGTGCCCGACAACGTACCCAACAAGGAGATGCTGGCGGCCCATCTCGGCAAGCCGCTGACCTCGGTGCCGGACCCGTTCAGCAACGAGCATCCCTCGTTCGGCGCGGCCAACAACGCGCGACTGCGGGCGTTCCTCGATTCCTTCGGCTTCGAGTACGAATTCCAGTCGGCGACCGACTGGTACAAGTCGGGCCGCTTCGACAAGATGCTGCTGACGATGCTGCAGCACTACGACGAGGTCCAGGCGGTGATGCTGCCAACCCTCGGACCGGAGCGGCGCGCCAGCTATTCGATTTTCCTGCCGATCTCGCCCAAGACGGGGCGCGTGCTTCAGGTGCCGGTGATCCAGACCAATGTCGATGCCGGCACGATCGTCTACCGTGACGAGGACGGGACGATGGTCGAGACGCCGGTGACCGGCGGCAACGTCAAGCTGCAGTGGAAGGCCGACTGGGCCGGTCGCTGGTTCGCGCTCGATGTCGACTACGAGATGTACGGCAAGGATCTGATTCCGTCGGCCGAGCTGTCGGCGAAGATCGTGAAGATCCTGGGCGGCCGGCCGCCGGAGGGTTTCAACTACGAACTGTTCCTCGACGAGGAAGGCAAGAAGATCTCCAAGTCCAAGGGCAACGGGCTCTCGGTCGAGGACTGGCTGCGCTATGCGCCGCCGGAGTCGCTGGCGCTCTACATGCAGCAGCAGCCGCGGCGCGCGAAGCGGCTCTATTTCGACGTGATCCCGCGCGCGATCGACGACTATCTCGCGGCGGTCGAGAAGCTGCCGAAGGAGGAGCCGGCGAAGGTGCTCGAGAATCCCGCTTGGCACATCCACAACGGCGAGACGGTCGACCATCACGCGAGCGGCGTCAGCTTCGGCATGCTGCTGAACCTCGCGAGTGTGGCGCACACCGACGACAAGGACGTGCTCTGGCAGTATCTGCGCCGCTACGTGCCGGGGGCGACACCGGAAAGCGCGCCTTATCTCGATCGGCTGCTGCAGGGCGCCGTGGCCTACTACCAGGACTTCGTGAAAAGCACGAAGACGTTCCGCCTGCCCGTCGGCAAGGAGCGCGCGGCGCTGCAGGATCTTGCCGACACCTTGCGCAGGATTCCCGAAGGCGAGAGCGCGGAGTTCATCCAGAACGAGGTTTACGAGGCCGGCAAGCGGCACTTCGCCAAGGAAGAGCTGCGGCAGTGGTTTTCGACGCTCTACGAGGTGCTGCTGGGCAGCACGCAGGGGCCGCGTATGGGTGCCTTCATCAAGCTCTATGGGCGCGACAATGTCGTGCGGCTGATCGACCGCGCGCTGGCCGGCGAAGATCTCAGCCAGGCGGCCTGATCGGCCGTCACCCGCCCTCTACGCGTTCCTCCATGCGGCTCCGGGCGTTGCCCTGCTTGCGAATTCGCATGGAACCGTCGTCTCACCGGGCCGTAGAAGACCGTGCGGCCTCGCATAGCCTTGATGCCTAGGCAGGGACATGAGCATCGACGAACGACCGATATCGACTCCTTTGCCGTTCGTCCGAGGTTGGTTGCGCGACCCGGTCGGTGTCGGCCTGCCATTCCCCAGCAGCAGCGCGACGGCCCGGCGGCTCGCACGGGCGGCCGTAGACGCGGCCATTCCCGGCACTGGACCCGTCCTCGAACTCGGCGCCGGCACCGGGGCCGTCACGGAGGCGCTGATCGAGTGCCGCCGCGCGGTGGAGGGGATCGTCGCGGTCGAGCGTGATGTCGAGCTCTGTCGGGCACTCGAGCGGCGATTTCCAGGGCTGCAGGTGCTGCACGGCGATGCCCTCGATATCGGCACGGTCCTGAGCAAGGCGGGCCTCGCATCCGTCTGCGTCGTGGTGAGCGGTCTGCCGATGCGGGCGATTCCCTCCGACGCTGCCGGACGCTGCTACTCGGAGGCATTCGAGGCGATGCCGCCGGGCGGCGCCATCATCCAGTATACCTACGGCTTGCGTCCGCCGGTCGATCCGGAGGTGACAGGGCCGACATTCGAGGCGACATTCATCGGACGCGAATGGCGAAATTTCCCGCCGATGGGCATCTGGCGCTACCGTCTGGCTGGGTAACATCCTGCTCTGCAACGACGACGACCTGGGTTACAAGGCGAGCCGGACCCAGTTCACCCCGGGCGCGGGGTTTGTCCTCGATGAGGCTTATAGGCTCGCCCACCTGCCGCTGGTCGCGCCGCATCATCCGAGGGTGATCGCTCGCAAGCCGGGTGCGGCGTATGAGATGGGACGGCACGGCAAGGCCCTCTCGCTCGTGCTGCCCGTGCCCGATGTCGGCCACCTGCTCGAGCCGGAGCTGAAGGCCGCGCCATTCGCTTCCAAGATCGCCTGGGACATCGCCGAACTCCGGCGCGGCAAGCTGCACGCCACGCTCTGCGGATCGCCGGGGACCATTGATCGCGCGGCGCTGGCGGCGATCGGGCCGATCACGGTCGAGGTGCGCGGTCTGTTCTCGGGCAACATCAATCACGGCCGCCTCTATCTCCGCGCCTATTCGGAGAAGCGTGGCAGTGAGAACCAGCTCAAACGCATCCAGCGCCTGGCCGGCGGCCGTGAGACCGGCCTCTATCTCGTCGGCCTGCACAACTTCACCGACGATCTCGACGCTCCCGAAGCAGCGGCGCTCGCCGCGCTGATCGAGCGCTGGTGGGACTGGCCGATCCTGCGCTGGCAGGTCGATGCGCTGTGGCTGCTCGCGGCATGGGACGACCTCGTGCTCGACGGCGGCGTCGAGGAGACGATATCCTTGGTGTCATGACACGCCTGATGGATGTTCCGCTGGTGCGCGCGACGCCCGAGAGCCTGAAGGGCTTCGGCGAGATCGTGCACGACCCCAAGAACCACAAGGTGCAGATCGTGCCGTGGCCGGTGAAAGGCCATCGCAAGCTCGATCCCGGCACCGGCGACGAAGGCGGCACGACGGAGGGCATCTTCGCCTGCGAATGGCAGGGCAACGAGCTGCGCGGCGTCAACGCGGCGGTTGGAGGTGACTACGTGCTCGGCTATCGCACCGCGCCGGGCCATGTCCATCTCTGGCATATCAACTACCATCCCGATGGCGGTCAGTTCTTCTGGCCGATCGACGGCCAGCCGTTCGTCGTGCCGGCCGGTCCGCCGGGCGAGGATCCCGCGCCGGAAAAGTTCATCGCCTTCTGGTCGGACGGCAGCTTCGGGATCTATCTCCATCCCGACGTCTGGCACGAGGGCCCGTTTCCGACCGCGCCGAGCGGCCGCTACTTCGACAAGCAGGGCAAGGTGCACGGCCGCATCAGCTGCGACCTCAGGACCGAGCTCGGGTTGATGCTGAACGTTCCGCTGCCGACGGCGCTGTAGCGGATGGCCGGCAACGGCATCGGCGCGTCGCTACCGCGGCTGGAGGATGCGCGGCTGCTGACCGGCGGCGGCTGCTACTCGGACGACTTCACCCAGCCGAACCAGGCGCGCGGCTTCGTGCTGCGCTCGACGCACGCCCATGCGCGCATCGTGTCGATCGATGCCGGGGCGGTGTTGCAGATGCCGGGCGTGCTGCTGGTGCTGACCGGCGCCGACGTGCTCGCCGAAGGGCTGAAGCCGATCCCGCACATCCCGCAGGCGATGAGCCCGCCCGATATCCGGCTGGACAATCTCGACGGCTCGCCGCACCTGCTCGAGCGGCCGATGGTCCTCGCGACGGACAGCGTGCGTTTCGTTGGCGAGGGCGTGGCCTTCGTTGTCGCTGAGACCGTGGCACAGGCCAAGGACGCTGCCGAGGCCATCGATGTCGTCTACGAGGCCCTGCCGCCGATGGACGACATCGCCGTCGATGCCCGCGTCGGCAATCCCCGGGCGACGCGCGAGGGCTTCGCCGAGGCGGAATACGTCGTCCGTATCGAGACCGACATCCAGCGGATCGCCGGCGTGCCGATGGAGCCGCGCGCCGCCCTGGGCACCTACGATCCGGCGAGCGGCCGCTACACGCTCTACGCCGGCGGCGGCGCGGTGGTGCGGCCGAAGAAGGAGCTGGCGATCATCCTCGGTATCGAGCCTGAGCAGGTCCGCGTCATCGCCAGGGAGACCGGCGGCAACTTCGGCACGCGCAATTTCCTGTATCCCGAGTTCGTGCTGGTCGCGTGGGCGGCAAAGAAAGTCGGCCGTCCAGTCAAATGGACTTGCGAACGCGGCGAGGCCTTCGCCAGCGACTATGCCGCCCGCGACCTGCGGGTCGAGTCGGAGCTGGCGATTTCAGCCGACGGCAAGTTCGTCGGCCTGCATGCGACGGCGATCAGCAATGTCGGGGCCTACACCGCCTCATACATTCCGCTGACCAAGGGCACGCAGCTCATGACCAGCGTCTACGACATGCCGGCGACGGCGCGGGCGCGCGCGGTGCTCAGCAATACCCAGTCCACGGCGCCCTATCGCAGCGCCGGCCGGCCCGAGACGATGTTCGTGATCGAGCGGCTGATCGACATGGCCGCGCGCGAATGCGGCTTCGACCGGGTCGAGCTGCGCCGTCGCAATCTCATCGAGACGACGCCCTATCGCAATGCCTTCGGAGTGACCTACGACAGCGGCGACTATGCCGGCACGTTCGAGGCCGTGCTGAAGCTGGCCGACTGGACCGGCTATGGCGCGCGGCAGAAAGAGTCGGCGGCGCGCGGCCTCAGGCGCGGCCTCGGCCTCGGCGGCTATATCGAATCGCAGAGCGGCGCGCCGCAGGAGCGCGCCGGAGTGACGGTGCGCGCCGACGGCACGGTCGAGGTGCTGATCGGAACGCTGTCCGCCGGCCAGGGCCATGCCACCAGCTTCGCGCAGCTCGTCGAGGAATGGCTCGGCATCCCGGCCCACAAGGTCGTGATCGAGAGCAGCGACAGCGATCGCCTCACGATCGGCGGCGGCTCGCATTCCGGCCGTTCAATGCGACATGCCGGCACGACGATCCACAAGGCATCGCAGGGCATCATCGCCAAGGGCACCAAGCTCGCCGCCGAGCAGCTCGAGGCGAGCGAGGCGGACATCGCGTTCGCCAACGGCCGCTTCACCGTGAAAGGCACCGACCGGAGCGTCGCCCTCGTCGAGCTCGCCGCAACGCACGGACCGATCGCCGATGCGGGCGAGGTCAACAGCCGGGTCGGCGCCTATCCTTATGGCTGGCACGTCTGCGAGGTCGAGATCGACGCCGAAACCGGCGTGGTGCGGCTCGACCGCTACACCACCGTCGACGACGTCGGCCGTGCGGTGAACCCGCTGATCCTGCACGGCCAGACCCATGGCGGCATCGCCCAGGGGGCGGGGCAGGCGCTGATGGAGCGCGTCGTCTATGACGGCAACGGCCAGCTCCTGTCCGGTTCGTTCATGGACTATGCCATGCCGCACGCCGACGATTTCCCGCGCTTCGTCACGGCGCTCTCGGAGGTGCCGTCGACGACGCATCCGCTCGGCATGCGCGGCGGCGGCGAGGGCGGCATCACGCCGGCGCTGGGCGTGATCGTGAATGCCGTGGTCGATGCGCTGGCCGAGTTCGGCGTTACCCACATCGACATGCCCTGCTCGCCCGAGCGCGTATGGCAGGCGATCCGGGCCGCGTCCGCTACTCCGGCTTGAGGCCGCCGAGCAGCGCCGATGCCGGCACCCGGCAGCTCTCGAAGATCACGTCGGCGGTATGGGCGCCGCGGAAGCCCATCTTCTTGTAAAGCTTGGTGACGGCGAGGCCGGGCACGCCGACCTCGACCAGGAAGGCTGAGATTCCGGCTACACCGGCCTCCTTGGGCGCAGTGCGCGCGAACACGCTGAACAGGCCGAAATGCGGCGAGTTGGTGGTGAAGCGCTTGGTGCCGTCGATGACGTAGTGGTCGCGTCGATGACGTAGTGGTCGCCGTCGCGCGCCGCCACGACCCGTGCCTCCTCGTGGAGCGACAGGCCGAGCCCATCGTATTTCTCGGCGATCGCCATGCCGAACAGGCCAAGCTCTTTGATCTGGCGGATGACCCCTCGGGGATGTCGTCGGTCTCCTGGACTTCCCGCTCGGCCGGGATCAGCAGCTCGCGCGCGAAGCGGCGCACGGTCTGGATGAGTTGCTCGATCGTCTCTGCACGCTCGCTCATGGCCTCTCTCACTGCGTCACGATGCGGCCGGACTTCACCAGTTCCGCCCACTTCGGCACTTCGTTGGCGATCATGGTGCCGAGCTCCTGAGGCGCGCTGGCTGTCGCCACGCAGCCGTAGCCGACGAACTTCTTCTGGATCTCCGGATCGGACAGCACCTCGCGGACCGCGCCGTTCAGCTTTGCGACCACCGGCGCGGGGGTGCCGGCTGGTGCCAGGATGGCGAACCACACGACGGTCTCGTAACCGGGCAGCGACTGGTTGATGGTCGGCGCGCCGGGCATCAGCGGCGAGGGCTTCGCGGTCGAGACGGCGAGCAGCTTGAGCTTGCCGGCCTTCACCGCCGCGTCCTGCGTATCGGACGAGGTGGTGAGCAGCATCTTCACTTCGCCGTTCATCACCGCCAGGGTCGAGGGAGCCTGGCCCTTGTAGGGCACATGCACCAGCTTGATACCGGCCTCCTTGCCGAACAGCTCCGACGCCAGGTGACCGAGCGATCCCGCGCCGGCCGAGCCGTAGTCGAGGCCGTTTGGCAATGTCTTCGCGTACGCGATCAGCTCCTTCACATTGCTGGCCGGCACGCTCGAGTGCACGACGAGGGTGAGCGGCGCGATCGAGACCAGCGAGACGGGCGCGAAATTCCTGATTGGGTCGTAGCCGACGTCCTTCTGGGTCAGCGGCACGATCGCGCTCGGTCCATTGTTGCCGAAGACTAGCGTGTAGCCGTCGGGCGCGGCCTGGGCGACCTGCGCCGTGCCGATGGCGCCGGCAGCGCCCGCCTTGTTGTCGACGATCACTGGCTGGCCGAGGATCTTCGACAGCGGCTCCTGAAGGGTGCGCGCCATGATGTCGGTCGTGCCGCCGGGCGCATAGGGCACCACCAGGCGAATCGGCCTGTCCGGAAACTGCGTTTGCGCCCGCGCGGCGCCGGGCAATGTCAGGGCAAGGCTAAGGAACAGGCGTCTCCCGACCGTCATCGTTTCCTCCAAGGTTTTTCTTTTTTCTCATTGATCTTCCGGACCGCGAGCGTCCCGCTCGCTCATGAGTCTGAGCGAGCGGGACGCTCGCGGTCCGAAAGAGCATGACTCTCACGACGGCCGTCGCGGCCGGGCGCGGTCGCGATAGCGCTCGCGCAGCTCCTCGAGATGATCGGTCATCGCCGCCACCGCCGCTTCGGCGTCGCGTTCACGCAGTGCGGCGAGCAGGCGGCGGCGCGCCTTGATGGTGAGATCGTTGCGCTCGCCGCCGGCGGCGTGGGCGAAATCCCGCATCACCTCCATGGTCGCGCCCATCAGCATCTGCATCACGGCGTTGCGCGTGCAGCGCGCCAGGATGTTGTGGAACTCGATCTGGACGTCGATCTTCTCCTCGAAGCGCTTGGCCTTGATCAGCCGTTCGGCCTCGTCGACGTTGGCGGTCAGCGCATCGAGGTCCTCCTCGGTGGCTCGCGCACAAGCGATGCGTACGACCGTCGAGGCGAGCCACAGCCGGGCCTCGGTCAGCTCGTCGAGCGACACGCTGCCGAGTTGGTACAGATTGCGGAAGCTGTCGCTGATCAGGTTGGGATCGCCATGGCCGATGAAGGCGCCGCCGCGTGCGCCTGCCTGCAGCGCCACCAGGCCCGATCGTTCGAGATTGCGCAGCGCCTCGCGCACAGCGCCGCGGCTGACCTTGAAGCTTTCGGCCATCTCGCGCTCGGGCGGCAGCTTGTCGCCGCTCTTCAGCTCGCCCGAAGCGATGCGCACCTGGATCTCGGCCGACACTTGGTCGGAGAGGCGCCGGCGCTTGATCGGATCGAAGGCTTGGCTCATGCCGCGATGCCGGTGGTGAGGCCGGTCAGCGCCTTGGCGCCGATGCGTTCGCGATAGGCGTCCTCGCCTACGCGGGCGTGGCTGTCGAGATAGGCATCGAAGCTCTTCTGGTCTCGGCTCGCGGCGACATAGGCCTTGAGATGCGCCTCGTCCTGATCGTAAAGGCCCGCACTCGCGCCGGGATGAGCACCGAATGGCGTCACCACCACGGCATCGACGAAGGCTGCGGGGATCTTCGTCAGGCGGGCGTCGTGGCGGACCGTGCTGGCCGGCACGATGCGGTCGACCGAGCAGATCACGTACTTGGCCGCCTGCGCCATCAGCAGGTCGAAGTAGCCTGCGCCGAAATACTGCACGTTGCCTTCCTCGTCGGCCTGCTGGCCGTGGAAGATCGCCACGTCGGGCTTGATCGCCGGCACTTCGAGCAGAGGCCGCGCGCCCTCCTGCACCCTTGCCTTGCGGTAAGTCTCCGGGTTGACCTTGGGCAGGTCTGTGCCGAGATCGGGGATAAGCCCGTAGGGCAGGTCGCAAGCGCCGGCCCGCAAGCCGCCCGCGATGCCGGGCCCGTCCATCTCCAGCACCTTCACCGCGCCCGATTGAGCGGCACGGCGAAAGTTGGGCGCGAGACCGAGATGCTCGAAGCTGATGAAGACGCAGCCGGTGGTCCTCACGCAGCCGGCGCCGATCATCATGTCCGGCGCCACGCTGCCGGGCGAGGGGATCAGGGTGAGGTCGCGCACGCCGCGGCGGATCAGGCCGCGCACCAGGCTCATCGGCTGGCCGTGGAAGATCCAGCCCCCGATACCCAGCGTCATGCCGCCCTTGACGGCGGACAGGGCGGTATCGAGATCGACGATCTTGTTGATGGCCATGGTATCAGCCCCGCAGCATGTGGCGGGCGATCACCAGGCGCTGGATCTGGTTGGTGCCCTCGAAGATCTGGTTGATCTTGGCGTCGCGCATGAAGCGCTCGACCGGGAAGTCGCGCATGTAGCCCGCGCCGCCGAAGATCTGCACGGCGTCGGTCGTGACCTTCATGGCGACGTCGCTGGCATAGCATTTCACCATCGAGGCCTTGGCCGGGAAGCCGTCCCAGTCCTCCTTGTCGGCCATGCGGCAGCAGTCGTAGAGCAGGCAGCGCGCCGCCTCGGTCTGCATCTGCATGTCGGCCAGCATGAACTGGATGCCCTGGAACCCGGTGATCGGCTGACCGAACTGCTTGCGCTCGCGGCCGTAGCTGACCGCCTGGTCGATCGCGCCTTGCGCCAGCCCGACCGAAATCGCGCCGATGGTCGGGCGGTTGAGGTCGAGGATGCGCATGCAGGTCTTGAAGGCCTGGCCCTCGGGCCCGATCATGTTCTCCTCGGGCACGCGCAGATTGTCGAAGAAGATCGGCACGTTGGGCACGCCGCGGATGCCCATCTTGCGGTCCTCCTTGCCGAAGGAGAATCCGGGTGTCTTTGTGTCGACGATGAAGGCGGAGATACCGTTGGCGCCGCGGCCCTCGCTGGTGCGCGCGAACACCAGGATGTAGTGCGCGACCGAGCCGAAAGTGATGTAGATCTTGCCGCCGTTCAGCACCCAGCTCGCGCCGTCCTTCACCGCGCGCGTCTTCATCGACGACACGTCGGAGCCGGTGCCCGCTTCGGTGATCGCCACGGAGGTGATCGTACGGCCCTTGGCGGCGATGCCGAGATAGTGCCGCTTCTGCTCTTCGGTGCCGAAATTCAGGATCGGCAGGATGAGGCCGAAGGAGTTGTTGGCCGCGAGCAGCGCCGCCGATTCGGAGACCTTGGCGATCTCCTCCTTGACGATGCAGACCGAGGTGAGGTCGGCGCCCGGGCCGCCGTACTCGGTCGGCACCCAGAGCTGCAGCAGCCCCATGTCGCCGAACACCTCGACCAGCTCCTCGGGGAAGCGGTTGCTCTCGTCGATCTCCGAGGCGATCGGGGCGACGTGCTTCTCGACCATGCGGCGCACCTGGTCGCGCAGCAGCAGGTGATGCTCTTCGAAATGATAGTTGTTCATTGGTCCTGCTCTCAATGCGCCTTGGGCCAGGGGAACTTGCGCGCCAGCACGCCGGTCGAATCGACGGTGCGGCGCAGCAGGAACAGCTCCTCATCGCTGGGCGCTGCGGTGCGCTCGATCTCGTCGGGCACGATCAGGTCGAAGCCGGTGTTGTCGCGCACCTCGTCGAGCGTCACGCCCTCGTGCAGCGACCTGACTCGCATCGCCTTGCTCGCCGGCTCGAAGTCGAACACGCCGAGCGGCGTGACGACCAGGCGCGGCCCGCCCTCGGGCAACCCGGCGTCGGTGCGCGAGGTGCCGCCCTGCATGTGGCCGGCACCGCAGATGAAATCGACCTGGGGCACGAAGGCGCCGCGATCATGCCGCGTCATCATGATGTAGAAGCGGCGCGACAGGCCGCACAGCGCGCTGATGCCCACCGTTCCGGGGCCGCGCAGCCTCGGTCTGGCGTGATCGCCGACGCAGACGGTGTTGATGTTGCCGAAACGGTCGGTCTGCAGCGCGCCGAGGATCGCGAAGTCGAAGAAGTGCACCTGCCAGTCGATGAAATCGATCATCTGCGGCAGGTCCATCACCGCCGAGGCGACCGCGATGTTCTCGGCATCGGCCGCCGGCCGCACGATGCCTTCGGTCGGGTTCGTCATGCCGCCGGGTCCCGACACCCACCACAGATGCGGCGCCTGGCGCTGGCGGGCGAGGTTGCAGGCGGCGACCTGGATGTCGGAGTTGGTGCCGACGATCGCTTTTTCGCCGTCGGCCATGTCGCGCGCCAGCAGCACGGCCAGCATCTCGCCCATGGCGAACTGTTTGGTGGAGACCGGCATTTCTTCCCTATTCGTGCTTATCGTTGGTCCGGAGAATTATTGGTCGGACCAAAGGAGTCAAGAGCGACTTGCCGATTAGATGATTAGCGTCCTATCTTTCTCGCCATGCCACCGGCCCAGCACACGGACTTCGGCTTCCTCGTCGCCCGCATCGCACGGCGGCTGCGTCAGGCGGTCGATGCCGAATTGCGTCTCATCGGGCTCACCGAGGCGACGTGGCGGCCGCTCGTCTATGTCCGCCGTCTGGGCGACGGCGTGCGACAGAAGGAGCTCGCGACGGCGCTCTCCATCGAGGGGCCGTCGCTGGTGCGGCTGCTCGACAATCTCGAACGCCGCGGCTTCATCGAGCGGCGCGAGGACGAGACCGATCGCCGCGCGCGCGGCATTCATCTCACGCGCTCCGGCCGCGAGCTCGCGGCGCGGGCCGCGAAGATCGGCGGCGCCATCCAGGGCCGGCTGATGGCCGGCGTGCCGCTGGCGGACCTCGAAACCTGCGAGCGTGTGCTGCAAACGCTCGAACGTGAAATGGAAGAGCCGCAGCAAGCGGCCGAACAACCATCCAAAAGGAGGAAGCGATGAACCAGATCGTCGTCAACGAACCGAACCGCTGGCGTCTCGAATCTCCCGGCGCCACAGGCTGGCCGCGTAGTGCACGGCCGGATGCTGCGAAGAAATACTTCATGGTGTCGGCCGACGGCCATGCCAACGAGCCGGCCAACCTGTGGGTCGAGCGCATCGAGGCGAAATACAAGGAGCGCCTGCCGCGGGTCATCACCGACAAGGACGGCGTGCAGTGGCGCGTCAGTGAAGGCCATCGGCCTGACCGGCTGCGGCTCTCGACGCTCGAAGGCGAGGACCAGGCGCGCAACAAGGCGGGCGCCGATCCGCTCGGCCGGCTTGCCGACCACGATCTCGACGGCATCGACGTCGAGCTGATCTTCCCGAACAAGGGCCTCGCGATGTGGGCGACGCCCGATCCGCAGTTCGCCATGGCGCAATGCCGTGTCTGGAACGACTGGGCCTGGGAGCAGTTCGGCACCCACCAGGACCGCATGATCCCGGCGGGCTCGCTGGCGACCGCCGACCTCGAAGGCTCTATCGCCGAGGTGCAGCGTCTGGCCAAGCTCGGCTTCAAGTGCCTGACCCTGCCGTGCAAGCCGGTGTGGGGTGCGCATGACAGCAGCCATGTGAACTACAACCTGCCGCATTTCGATCCGCTGTGGGCGGCGATCACCGACGCCAACCTGCCGATCACCTTCCACGTCTCGACCGGCCGCGATCCGCGCGCCGCGCGCGGCAACGGCGGAGCGGTCGTGAACTACGTCTCGCACTCGCTGTCGCCGACCATCGAGCCAGTGGCAAACCTCTGCGCCTCGGGCGTGCTCGAGCGCTTCCCGACCCTGCGCTTCGCCACCATCGAGGCCGGCATCGGCTGGGTGCCGTGGCTGATGGAGGCTATGGACGAGGCCTACAAGAAGCATCACTTCTGGGTGCGGCCCAAGCTCAGGCATCTGCCCAGCGAGTATTATCGCATGCACGGCTTCTCCTCCTTCCAGGAGGACAGGGCCGGTCTCGACCTGGCCGAGAGCCACAACCTCGCCGACAATTTCATGTGGGCGAACGACTATCCGCACCACGAAGGCACCTGGCCGCATTCGGCGGAGGCCATCGAGCGCACCATGGGGCAGCTCTCCGATGGCGCGCGCGCCAAGGTCCTCGGCCTGAACTGCGCGCGGTTCCTGGGTATCGACGTGCCGGCGAAGTACCGTCAATGAGCAAGCGCACTCTCCGCGGCAAGGTGGCGGTCGCCGGTGTCGGCGAGACGACCTACTACCGGCACGGCAAGGCGCCGGTGTCGGAGTTCACGCTGGCGCTGCAGGCGATCCTCGCAGCCTGTGAGGATGCCGGCATCGATCCGCGCCGCATCGACGGCTTCGCGTCGTACTCCAACGACCGTAACGATCCGTCGCGGCTCGCCGCGGCGCTGGGCCTGCCGGCGCTGCGCTTCTCCAACATGAACTGGGGCGGCGGCGGCGGCGGCGGCTCGGCTGCCGTCGGCAATGCCGCGGCGGCGGTGGCCTGCGGCATCGCCAACTGCGTCGTGGTGTTCCGCGCCCTGGCTCAGGGCCAATTCCAGCGCTTCGGCGCGGCGCCGCCGGGCGGCACCGCCTCGGGCGAGAACGCCTTCAACGCACCCTATGGCGTGATGTCGCCCGCGCAGCGCTACGCGATGCGGGCGATGCGCTTCCTGTACGAGAACAAGATCGCGCCCTCGGCGCAGCGCGCCATCGCCCTCGCGTCGTATCATCACGCCCAGTCCAATCCGCGCGCAGTGATGCACGGACGGCCGCTGACGGCGGAGGCGTACGACAACTCTCGCTGGATCGTCGAGCCGTGGCGGCTGTTCGATTGCTGCCAGGAGAACGATGGCGCCGCCGCGCTCATCATCGTGCCGGCCGAGGAGGCCAACGATTTCAAGCAGAAGCCGGCCTTTCTGCTGGGCTCGACCCAAGGCTCCGAGCATCGCAATGCCGCGCGGGTGCACAACGCACCGCTCTACGGCACGTCGAGCTTCACGACGGTGGCGCCGCAGCTCTACGAGATGGCCGGCGTGAAGCCGTCCGACGTCGATGTCGTTCAGTCCTACGAGAACTTCACCGGGGGCGTGCTGATGAGCCTGGTCGAGCACGGCTTCTTCAAGGCCGAGGAGGCCAACGACTTCCTCACGCCGGAGAACCTGATAGCGCCGACGGGCAAGCTGCCGCTCAACACCTCGGGCGGCAACCTGGCCGAATGCTACATGCACGGGCTGGAGCTGCAGGTCGAGGCGGTGCGCCAGCTGCGCGGCCAGTCGACGGCGCAAGTCAAGGACGCCGACGTGGCGATGGTGATCTCCGGCCCGATGGTGACGCCGGTGTCGAGCATGATCCTGGGCTCGGAGGCGACGTTATGAGCTACCTTCCGAACGGACTGCCGGCGCCGGTGCCGGAGAATGACGGGCTCGACAAGCCGCATTGGGAGGCAACGCGCCGCGGCGAGCTGATGGTCCAGCGCTGCCGCAAGTGCGGCACGTTCCAGTGGGGACCGGAGTGGATCTGCCACAAGTGCCTGTCCTTCGACATGGACTGGCACAAAGTGTCGGGCAGGGGCCGCATCTACAGTTGGGAGCGGCCGTGGCATCCGGTGCATCCCGCGCTCAAGGATCACGGCCCCTACATTGTCGTGCTGGTGGAGCTGCCGGAGGCCGGCAACGTCCGCATGCTCGGCAATCTATTGGGAGATCCACATCAAGAAGTGAAGATCGGCGCCGAGGTGGAGGCCGTCTTCGAGCCGCACGACGACGCCAATCCGCCCTTCACCCTGGTGCAGTGGAAGACGGCGTGAAGAGCATAGGTCCCTCGCTGCGCTCGGGATGACACTGTTCTGGTTGCAAACTTCCGGGTCATCCGAGCGCAGCGAGGAATCAATGCCTCACCCCCAGTTGCTTGCCCGGAAGTCGACGACGAACGACTGGGCCGGGCGCCACTTGTAGTCCCGGCGCTTGGCGGTGAAGGTCGCGTTCTGGTGGATCACGTTGTAGGCGGGGTCTTCGCGTTCGACGATCGTCAGCATGCGCCGGAAGACATCGCGGCGTGGCGTGAGGTCGACCTCGCTTTGCAGCGTTGCCATCAGCTTGACGATCTCGTCGTTTTCCCACTGGCCGGCCTCCCAGGTCTGCCCGCCCGGCGCATAGGCCGCGAGCGAGGCGACGGGATCGTTGAACCACGATGAGTTCGAGTTCTCGCAGATGCCGCGGCCGGGGAAACGGCCGAGGATCTGGGCCCAGTTCTCCTTCATCTCGATCACGACGTTGAGGCCGACGGCTTTCCACTGCTCGACCATGATCTGCGCGGTCTGCAGCTGGTTGGTGTAGTAGTTGTTCAGCATCTGGTAGGGGATCGGCGCGCCGTCGTAGCCGGCTTGCTTGAGCAGCTTCTTCGCTTCGGCGGGATCGAAGGCGGGCGGCGCCCAGTCACCGAGCAGCATCGGCCCGAAGAAATCCCATTGCAGGCCCTTGGGCACCTTGGTGCGGCCCGACCACAGCGCGTCGACGATCGCCTGGCGGTCCACGGCATGGGTCATCGCCCGGCGCACGCGCGGATCCTTCAGCACCGGATGATGCTTGTCGAAGATGGTGAGTCGGATGTTCATGATCGGCCCACCCACGACCTCGAGCTTCGGGCTGGACTCGATGGCGGCGATCTGGTCCGGCGGCATGTCGCAGGCGAAATCGAAGTCGCCCGAGCGCAAGCCGTTCACGCGCGAGGCGACCTCGGGCACTTCGACGAAGCGCAGGCGCTTGATCGGCGGCCGGCCGCCCCAATAATCGTCGAACGCTTCCAGGACGAGCTCGACGTCCGGCTTGTACTCGACGATGCGATAGGGGCCGGTGCCGACCGGCTTGCGCGAC
The DNA here is from genome assembly GCF_965279465.1 of Reyranella sp. Taxonomy (NCBI): domain Bacteria; kingdom Pseudomonadati; phylum Pseudomonadota; class Alphaproteobacteria; order Hyphomicrobiales; family Reyranellaceae; genus Reyranella; species Reyranella sp. The sequence continues at coordinate 7,864,054 of NZ_OZ257242.1, read as the reverse complement.
CAGTCGAGCCAGGTCGGCGCTTCGGCGAAGGCGCGCGCGGAGAAGATCACGCCGGTGTTGCGGGTCAACCGGCCTTCGAGCGTCGCGTCGGGCACCCGGTTGATGAAACGTACGGTGTATTTGTCGACGATCTCCATGCGCTCGAAGCCGGGATAGGCGGCCATCGCGATCTTGGGCGCCTCCGGCGGCGGGACCTTGCTGGTCAGGCCGGGCGTGGTGTTGGTCCACATGCCGCGCGTATCGACCGGGCTGCCGGTCCACATCCGCTCCGGCCCGAAGCTGAACGCCACATCCTCCGCGGTCATCGCGTCGCCGTTGTGGAAACGCACGTTCTGGCGGAGCTTGAGCTCGAGAGTGCGCCCGTCGATCCGCTTGAAGCTTTCGGCGAGGCCGGGTTTCAGCGCCAGATCGCCGGTCCAGGCGTGATCAGTCAGCGTCTCTGCGAAGGTGTAGAAGACACGCTGCCCGACGTTGGACTGCTCGCGCATGGGCTCGAGCGTGTTCGAGGTCGAGATTTTCTGCACCGCCACGGTGAGGCTCGGCCGGTTGTCCGATTGACCGATGGCGAAACGCGGCAGGGCGGAGGCGCCGGCAAGGCCGAGCGCGAGACGACGGGACAGCAGCATTTTTTCAATTCTCGCAATTGTTGCGAGCCCTATCTGCGCCAGTCATATGAAGCTGCGATGTCGCCCCCTGGGGGCACGGATGAAAAGGGTAGAAATCGTCGAACCGCGCGTGGGCGTGCAGCAGGAGTCCGACGCCTATGCGCCGGGCGTGCCGGAGGGCGACAGGCTCAAGCATGTGGTGCAGCATGGCATCATCAGGCTGGTGCGATCGGCGCCTTCGGAATCGCTGTTCGCCTCTCGACCTCCCCTCCGTTCGGGCCGGCATAACCGCTGTGGCCATGCTCCTCGAAGAACGTCGGAGTGGCAGCTGACTAGGCGCGAGCCGCTGACACCGATCCCACGTAGGAAAGCACCAGCCGCACCAGTTCGTCCTCGAAGGCGCGGCCTTTGAAGAAGGGCGCTTCCTCCAGAACCGCGGCGCGGATTGCGCCCATCAGGGCGCGCGAGACGACGAACTGCTGCTCGCGACTGAGGCGCGCCATGCCGTGCTGGGGGATTGATCCGGCCTCGGCGATGAAGGCGGCGACGGGCGCCACCATCTCGATCGCCATGCCTTGAGCCAGCACCGCTTGCACCACCGCTTTGCGGGCGCGCTGGCGACCGTGGAAGGCATGCACGATCGCCCGTACCACGGCACGGACGCGCTCCTCGAGCGGAGCCTCGCCCTCGCCGCGCAGGGCCTTGGCCACACTCACGATTGTCAGTCGCATCTCGCGCTCGGCCAGGGTGCGCAGCAGGGCGCCCTTGTCCGAGAAGTATTGATAAAGTGTGCCGATGCTGACGCCGGCCCGCTCGGCCACGGCGTTTGTGGTGAAACCCGCCAGTCCGCCAGCCTCCAGAACCTGAGCCGCCCCTTCGAGAATCGCCGTCACGGTTTCCTCGGCACGAGTCTGCCGCGGGATTCGGCGCTTTGTTTCAACGGGTTGCCGAGGCCTGCCCATGATGCTCCCTGCCGTCGCAAGGCGAGTACAAGAACATGAGTAGTGCTCATATCTTCCCTTGCATCGAAAGGAAAGGATTCCGTCGTGGAAGCTCTCGGCCCGCTCTACTTCATCCTGCTGCCCGTGGTGCTGGGCGCCGCGCTGATCGAGGGCCTGTGGCTCTCACGCAAGCGGCCCGAAGGCTACGACTGGAAGGAGTGGGCAACCTCGTTCGCCGATCTCACGGTGCGCCGGCTGCTTGCCATCATCCCATACAGTCTCGCCACGCCGGTGTTTGCGTGGGCTTACGACCACCGCCTGTTCACGCCCGATCTCGGCACGGTCGGCGGGGTGTTGCTGCTCTTCATCAGCCTGGAGTTCTTCTATTACTGGTTCCATCGTGCCAGCCACACCGTGCGCTGGTTCTGGAACACCCATTCGGTGCATCATTCGCCCAACCGCTTCACGCTGTCGGCGGCCTATCGGCTGGGCTGGCTCGGCAAGTTCAGCGGCGCCACGATCTTCTTCACACCGATGGCCCTGCTCGGCTTCGAGCCGGTGACCATCCTGAGCGCCCTGTTCCTGAACCTGCTTTATCAGTTCTGGATCCATGCCGACTGGATTCCCAAGCTGGGCGTGCTGGAATATGTGCTGAACACGCCCTCGGCCCACCGCGTGCATCACGCCCGCAATCCGGAGTATCTCGACGCCAATTTCGGTGGCGTGCTGATCGTCTTCGACCGCCTGTTCGGCACCTACGTGGCCGAGCGCGCCGACCGGCCGTGCGAGTACGGCCTGGTCTCGCCGGTGACGACCTACAACCCGATCCGCATCAATTTCGAACCGTGGATCGGCATGGCCAAGGACCTCGCCGGCGCGCGGTCCTTGAACGAGGCGTGGCACTATCTGTTCGGCGCGCCCGGCTGGCGGCCGGACGGCCGGGGGCTGACGACCAAGGAGCTGCGCGCTCGGGCCGCCATGACTTGATCTCCTGCGCTCGGGATGACAAGGAAGTTGTCATCCCGAGCGTAGCGAGGGATCTTTCGCTTCTTCAACCAGGCAACGAAGAGTCATCGAACGGCTGGGAGCGCGGCTCTCCAGAGCCGCTCATGGGATGTGGCAAAACTGAAGGAAGAGCGGCTCTGGAGAGCCGCGCTCCCAGCGAAGATTCTACTGCTTCGTTGCCCGCAGCTTCAGGAGAGCGAGCATCATGTCGATCGTCGGCGTGGCGACACCGGCCAGCTCGGCGAGATCGGCGATCGAGCAGGCCAGCGCGTCGATCTCGAGCGGCTTGCCGGCCTCGAGGTCGGTCAGCATCGACATCTTGTGGTGGGTGAGCCCGACGGTGAAGGCGATGCGCTTCTCCTTCGGCGTCGCCATCGCGGCGCCGAAGCGCGCGGCCACGTCCTCGGCCTCGATCATCATGCGTCGCGCGATCTCGATCGCGCCCGGCGAGCGGCCGATCTCGCCGTTGCTCGCGAGGGTGAGCACCGCGATCGGATTCCAGGTCAGGCTGTTGATCATCTTGGTCCATAGCTCGGCGCGGATGTCGTGCTTCACCGGCGCCTTGAGGCCGGCCTCGCTCATTGCCTGGCTGAGCGCCGTCACCCTGGGCGAGTTCGACCCGTCGGGCTCGCCGAGCGGCAGGTAGCAGATCTCGTTCTCGAGCTGCGCCACGCCCGGAGCCGGCATCTTGCCGCCGGCCCAGTAGGCGCAGCCCAACGCGCGCTCCGGCCCGAACAGCGACCATTGCCGGCCGCCGGGATCGGAGCGCTTCAGCCGGCTGCCCTCGAACGGACCGCCGAGCTTGTGGAAGAACCAGTAGGGTGCGCCGGTCGTCGGCGGCACGAGGGCGGTGTGCGGCCCGAGCAGCGGCATGATGCCGTCGAGCGCCGCCAGATACTGATGCGTCTTGAGGGTGACGATGACGTAGTCCTGCGGTCCGAGCTGCGTCGGATCGTCGGTCGCGGCCAGGCGGACCGTGAAATCCTCGCGCGGCGACAGGAGGCGCAGGCCGTTCTGGCGGATCGCCGCCAGATGCGCGCCGCGGGCGACCAGGCTCACCTCTACTCCCTTCACCCGCGCAAGATGGGCGCCGATGATCCCGCCGATCGAGCCGGCGCCATAGATGCAGATCTTCATGACGGCACTGTGCGGGAAGAGACGGCGGGGGAACAAGCTGCTCGGCCCGGCCGTTCCGATTCCCGAACCCGAACAAGGAGCGAGAGCATGCCTGCCGAAACCGCCGCCGACTGGACCAAATTCTGGGAACTGATCAAGGACATCAAGTTCGCGATGTTCACCGCGCACGCAAGTGACGGTCACATGCATTCCCGGCCGATGACGACGCAGAACAGGAGCGACGATCGCGCCAATGTCCTGTGGTTCTTCATGGCGCGCAGCAGCGAGCCGGTGCTCGATATCGCGCGCGATGCCAGCGTGAACGTAGCCTATGCCGATCCGGCCAGCGACGCCTATGTCTCCGTGGCGGGCCGCGCGCGCCTCGTCGACGATATCGCCAAGAAGAAGGCGCTGTGGAACACCGGAGTGCAGGCCTGGTTTCCCGGCGGCGTCACCGATCCGGACGTGGCGCTGATCGCGGTGACCATCGAGCATGTCGATTATTGGGATGTCGACACCAACAAGGTCGTCCAGCTCTTCAAGATCAAGAAGGCGGCAGTGACCGGCGTGCCGCCCAGGATGGGCGAGCATCGCGAGCTGCACTCGCGCTAGGCCTGGCCTTGTAAGACGGCCGGCGGCGGGCCATTGATGGTCCGCCGCCATGTCGAGCTGGATACTGAGACACGCGGGCCTTGCGAGACCCTATCGCGACAACGGGCACTTTCTCGAAGCAGGCGCCCTCAAGTTCGCCCGCCAGCTGGCTGCCACCGTCGCAAAGGAGTGCCGCAAGAGCGCCGGCCGCCGGGGCTAGTAACGGCGCGGCGTCGTGGCGGCGCCGGCGCCGGCACCGACGGCGCCCCCGATCACCGCGCCCGTAAGCGGCCCCATGCCGGTCACGGCGCCGATCACGGCACCGGTTCCTGCGCCGATGCCGCCGCCGGTCACGGCGCGCTGGCCCCAAGTGTCGCCGCAGGCCGTCGCGGTCAGCAGGATTGCACCAAGAACGATCAGATTACGCATGACAGAAGGCTCCCCGTTGGGCTGATTGAGAGCGAGGGGTGCTCTCGGTTAGCCAATACGAGGCAGATTGCGGCAGAAGCTCGGCAAATGGCGTGGCGAAGTTGTGTCCAACCTAAAGGCGCGCCACGCGTGCGCGGACCTTCTCGAGGAAGGCCTGGCGCGACTCCGCCGTCGAATGGTCCATGTCGTAATGTGCCATATAGAAGGAGCGCGCGCCCTTGGCGCAGAGGGGCTTCATCCCGCGCATCAGCACTTTCTTGCCCGCGTTGCCGGCGAACAGGGTCACGACCCACCACGGCGAGCCGTAGCTGGTCACCACGCCGAAAAGCCTGATGTTGCGCAACGCCGGCTCGAGGTGCCGATCCTTGGGATCGTAGTCGAAGGCGATGCTTGGCCCCCAGACGCGGTCGACCCAGCCCTTGAGCATGGCCGGCATCGAGAACCACCAGTGGGGGAAGCACAGGATGAGGCCGTCGACCGACTTCAGCGTGTCGGCATAGCCGGCCACGGCGCTGTAGTCGTAGGTCTCTTCCATGTAGGTCTGCCGTTCCCGCTCCGTCATCGCCGGCTGGAAGCCCTCGCGATAGAGGTCGGTCGCGACGACGTCATGGCCGTTGGCCTTGAGCGTCTCGACGATCGCCTCGTAGAGCGCATGGTTGTAGCCGGTGACGAGAGGGTGGCAGTGAACGACCTGGATGCGCATGGTTCGGCAAACGCCTCGTTCCGCGGGGAGTTCCGCAACAGCCCACCATCTCCGGAAAAGCGTGGGGCTGTCAGATCACGCGCTGGGTCCGCGACCAGGCCATGTAGAGCTCGTGCGCCTGGCGGGCGATCGGGCCCGGCTGCAGGTCGCGGCTTTCATAGCGGCTGACGGGCTGTACCTTGCCGGCGTTGCCGGTGGTGAATATCTCGTCGGCGTCGTCGAGCTCGGCGGTCGTCACGGTGCGCTCGTCGACCCGCACGCCCGCGTTGCGCAGCAGGGTGATGGTGCGGTTGCGCGTGATACCGGCCAGGAAGCTGCCGTTCGGCACAGGCGTCGCCACCACACCGTCCCTGGCGAGGAAGATGTTCGAGCTGCAGGTCTCGGCCACATTGCCTGCCGAATCGAGCACCACACCGTTGTTGAAGCCGCGCTCCAGGATCTCCGCGACGCCGCGCGAGGAGTTGGGGTAGAGGCAGGACGCCTTCGCCATCGTCGGCGCGCTTTCCGGCGTCGGCCGCCGGATCGTGCGGCACATGCCCAAGGTCAGCGGCGTGCCGGCGCGCATCGGCGAGAGATAGACACAGAGCAGGAACTGGGTAGACCCTGGATCGACAGAGATCGGGCCGGGCCCGCCCTTGGTCGCCCAGAACATCGGCCGTACATAGAGCTCGGCCTTCGGACCGAAGCGGCGCACGCCTTCATGCATCAGCGCCAGGATCTCCCCGGCGGTCTTGGTCGGCTCGAGGCCGAGCACCCTGGCCGAGCGCACCACCCGTTCTGCATGGAGATCGAGGTCCGGTCCGCAGCCCTCGAACGCGCGGCCGCCGTCGAATACCATGGAGCCCAGCCAGAAGGCGTGATCGCGCGGGCCCAGGATCGCGGGGTTGCCCTCGTGCCACGTGCCGTTCCAGTAGGTGAGCGTGTCCATCATATCCTCGGTTGCGGAAGCGGGCGGGAATAGCAGATTCCCATGAGCGCGGCAGCCCTTTTGGCGCTGGCCGCCGCGCTATGTTTCGCCATCGCGCAAATTCTCATCCAGTACGGCTTGCGCACCGTCCCGTCGTGGCGCTCGCCGCTCTACAGCATCGGCGGTTCGGCGATCCTCGCCTGGTTGTTTGCGCTGATCTTCGTGGACTTCGGGCGGGTCCATCTCGAGGCCGTGGCGATCTTTGCCGGCGTCGGGCTGATCTTCCCGGTGCTGGTGTCGATCCTGTCGGTGCGCTCCAACGAGAAGCTCGGGCCCGCGGTCGCCGCCGCGGTCGGCAATGTGTCTCCGCTGTTCGCCGTGCTGGGTGCGGTGCTCTTCCTTGGCGAGCGCCCTGGTCCGGGCCAGATGGCCGGGCTGGCGATGGTGATCGGCGGCGTGGCGCTGCTCGCACTGCGCGGCGGTAGCGGCGGGCGGCAGTGGCCGCTCTGGGTGCTCGTCCTGCCGCTCTCCGCCGCCCTGGTACGCGGCGCCGTCCAGCCGGCGATCAAGACGGCGCTCGCGCTGTGGCACGAACCGATGGCGGCGGCGGCGATCGGCTACACCTTGTCGACGGTGGTGATCCTGCTGCTGGTCGGACGCCGGGCCTGGCGTACCGGGCCGGCGGACCGACGGGGCGTGATGTGGTTCACGCTGGTCGGCGTGTTCAACGGCGCGGCGACCTTCCTGCTCTATGCGGCGCTCGGTCTTGGCTCGATCACCTTGGTCGCGCCGCTGGTTGCGCTCTTTCCGTTGCTTGCCGTCGGTCTGAGCCTGATCTTCCTGCGCGGCGAGCGGCTTCCGCTGATCGGCCTGCTGGGCGTCGTGACCTGTGCGGCCGGTGTCATAGTGCTGCTGGTCGCCCGCTGACCGTGGCGGAATCTCGGCACACGCAAGGCGCGAATACCCCAATCGGCGTGGGCACGGAAATGGTCGCCCCAACGTACTTCCTTGCAGACAGACACGGGTGCCACGAGCCCGTGCACACAGGAGGCAAGTCATGTTGAAGCACACCGTATTCACCGCTCTTGCCGCCGCCGCAGTTTCTACGTCGGCGCTGCTCATCCCGGCGATGCTGACGCCGGCGGCCGCACAGGCCAGTCTCAATGTCGTCATCGGCACGCCGCCGCCGGCGCCGGTCTATGAGGTCGTTCCTGCACCGCGCGCGGGCTACGTCTGGGCGCCGGGCTACTATCGCTGGGAGGGCGGCCGCCACGTCTGGACAACGGGCTACTGGATGCCCGAGCGCGTCGGCTACCGATGGATCCCCGACCGCTGGGATCACGGCCCCAATGGCTGGTATCACATAGCCGGCCGATGGGACCGCAACGGCAACGGCATTCCCGACCGCTACGAGCATCGCGCCGACAACCGGTCGTGGGGCGACCGCGATCACGACGGTGTTCCCAACCGCTACGACAGCCGACCGGACAACCCCTATCGCCGCTAGTACCGGTTGGGTGACAATTCAGGAAGCGGGGTGCCTTGGGCGCCCCGCTTTCTTTTTTGCTATCCTCACGTTGAGCGCGCGGCATGAACTCCTCGTTCATGCTCGGTGGACCGCGAGCTTCCTGCTCGCTCATAGCGGTCCAATGAGCAAACAAGCGCGCTTTAGGAGGACCGCCATGCCTGCACCGATCACCATCCGCCTGCATCCCAATGACAACGTCGTCGTGGCGCGCATGGATATCCTGCCCAACACCAAGGTCGAGGGCGACGTCGCGGCGCAGACGCGTGTGCCGCCGGGGCACAAGATCCTGACCCGTGCTGTCAAGAAGGGCGAGCCGCTGCGCAAGTACAACCAGATCATCGGCTTCGCGAGCGACGATCTCGCCGCCGGCACGCACATCCACACGCACAATTGCGTAATGGGTGATTTCGAGCGCGATTACGCCTTCTGCGCCGACGCTCATCCGACCGACTTCATCACGCCGGCTGCGACCTTCATGGGCTATCGCCGCGCCGACGGCCGCAGCGCCACGCGCAATTATCTCGGCATCGTCACCACGGTGAACTGCTCGGCCGCGACCAGCCGCATGATCGCCGCCAGGATCGAGCCCCTGCTGGCGCAGTATCCCAACATCGACGGTGTGGTGCCGCTGACCCACGGCGGCGGTTGCGGCATGGCGGCCTCGGGCCTCGAGATGGATGTGCTGCGCCGCACGCTCGCCGGCTACACCCGCCATCCCAACATGGCGGCCGTCGTCGTGCTGGGGCTGGGCTGCGAGACCAATCAGATCTCCGGCCTGATGGATGCCGAAGGCCTGCGGGAAGGGCCCAAGCTTATCCCAATGGCGATCCAGGACGAGGGAGGGGTGTCGAAGACCGTGATGCGCGCCGTCGGCTTCCTCAAGGACCTGTTGCCCGAGGTCAATAACGTGACGCGTGTGCCACTTCCGGTGAGCGACCTGATTCTCGCGCTGCAGTGCGGCGGATCGGACGGCTACTCCGGCATCTCGGCCAACCCGGCGCTGGGCGCGGCCGTCGATCTGCTGGTGCGGCACGGCGGTTCGGCGGTGCTGTCGGAAACGCCGGAGATCTATGGCGCCGAACATCTGCTGACGCGCCGCGCGGTAAGCCGCAAGGTCGGCGAGAAGATCGTGGCGCGCATCAAATGGTGGGAGGACCACTGCGCCCGCACCGGCGGCGAGATGAACAACAATCCGTCGCCCGGCAACAAGGCGGGCGGCCTTACCACCATTCTCGAGAAATCCCTTGGGGCCGTTGCGAAAGGTGGCACGACCAACCTCGTCGACGTTTACGAGTACGCCCAGCCGATCACCGCCAAGGGATTCGTCTATATGGATTCACCGGGCTATGACCCGGTGTCTGCCACAGGCCAGGTCGCGGGTGGCGCCAACGTCCTGTGTTTCACCACCGGCCGAGGCTCGGTGTTTGGCTGCAAGCCGGCGCCCTCTCTCAAGCTTGCGACCAATAGCGCACTCTACCGGCGGATGACGGACGATATGGACATCAACTGCGGTACGATCGTCGAGGGCGAGGAAACGATTCAGGAGAACGGAAAGAAGATATTTGAACTAATCGTGAAGACAGCGTCCGGACAAAAGACAAAATCCGAAGCCATGGGTATCGGCGATGATGAGTTCGAGCCGTGGAAGATCGGCGCGACGATGTGAGCGCGAATTTCATGCAACCAACTTGACTTGAAAGCGTTCGTTTCACATATGCGGCCCTAACGACTTACGACTTCACGAACTTGGCCTTGGCTTTGGCGGCCCAGCCCTTTGCGGCCTCGGACTCTCCCAACGCGCTAATTTCCCAAATTCTTCGAGTTGTCGCGGTCGATGCAGCAAGCGCAGCGGCTGCACGTTGAGAGTGCTCGTACGTACTAGACTAGGCTAAGGAGAGGATGAGATGCCAACCGGTACCGTGAAGTGGTTCAATGCGACCAAGGGCTTCGGATTCATCCAGCCGCAGGAAGGCGGCAAGGATGTGTTCGTTCATATCAGCGCCGTCGAGCGCTCCGGTTTGAACGGCCTCAACGAGGGCCAGAAGATCAGCTACGAGATCGCAACCGAGCGGGGCCGGTCTGCGGCGGTGAATCTCAAGGCGGGCGACTAAGCGCTTTCGGCCTCCGGGCAAACGGCGGTGTGACTATCACACCGCCGCTCTTTTTTGCGCTGACGCTCACCTTGAGCGGCGCGTCCATTGCGGCGTACATGGCTGCGGGGCGGTCCGCTCGAGGGGAGAGGCATGCCAGTCGATATTCATTATCTGTCGCTCGATGAAGTCGCGCGGCGCCTCAAGGCGCGCACGTTCACGTCAGTCGACGTCACCCAGGCGATCCTCGACCGAATCGAGCGGCTCGATCCCACACTGAGAAGCTATGCGACGCTGACGCGTGAGCAGGCGCTCGCGGATGCCGCCGCGCGCGATGCCGAGGCCGTGGCCGGCAGGTCGCGCGGTCCGCTGCATGGCGTTCCGATCGCGGTGAAGGATCTCTGCGATACCAAGGGAGTGGCGACCGCCGCCGGGATGGCGATCCATCGCGCCAGTGTACCGAGCGAGGACGCCACCGTCGTTGCGCGGCTCAAGGCCAGCGGCGCTGTGATCCTCGGCAAGCTCCAGATGACCGAGGGCGCGTTTGGTGCGCACCATCCCAGCATTCCGGCGCCGCTCAATCCGTGGAATGCGGCGTACTGGACCGGTTCGTCGTCCTCGGGCTCCGGTGCCGCGACCGCTGCCGGCCTGTGCTTCGCCTCGCTCGGCTCCGACACGGGCGGCTCGATCCGTTTTCCCAGCACCATGAACGGGCTCACCGGCCTGAAGCCCACGTGGGGCAGGGTGAGTCGCGCCGGCGTCTTTCCGCTCGCCGAGTCGCTCGATCATATTGGCCCGATGACCCGCAGCGCGCTCGACTGCGCGATCGTGCTCGGCGTCATCGCCGGCGCCGACGATCGCGATCCGACCGCGGTCACCTTGCCGGTGCCGGATTATGCCGCAGCCGTCACAGACGGCGTGAAGGGCAAGTGCATCGGCCGGCCCGTCGATCTCGTCGGCCTCGACGACGACGGACGGCGCGCGCTCGACGGGGCGGTCGAGGTGCTCGGCAAAGCGGGCGCGAGGATCGTCGATGTCGTGCTGCCGGCGAATTTCGACCAGGCCGCAGTCGACTGGGTGCCGCTGTGTGCGGTCGAATGCGCCGTTGCGCACGAGATGACCTATCCCGCGCGCGCCGGCGAGTACGGCAGCGTGCTTGCTGGCCTGATCGAGATGGGTCGGCGGCTGTCAGGCACCGAGTTCGCCCGTCTGCAGCTCCGTCGTGCCGCGATCACCGGCGCGCTCAGCCGGCTGCTCGCCTCGGTCGACCTGCTGTTGATGCCTGTGATGCCGCGGGCGGTCTGGTCGCTCGAAGCATTGGCCGCTGCCGGCCGGGATCCGGAGACCGTTGCGATGCGCCTGCGCTATACTGCGCCGTTCGACATGAGCGGCCATCCGACTCTCACGCTGCCTGGCGGCATGACGCCCGACGGCATGCCGGTCGGCTTCCAGATCGTGTCACGCGCCTTCGACGAGGCCGGTATCCTCGCCGCCGGCCACGCCTATCAGCAGGCGTCCGGTTGGCATCTCGATCGCCCGCCACTGGACGGTTGATTCAGGCCTGCTGTACGATACTTCACGGGGGTGAAGCGGGGCGGATGATCAAATCTTTCAGGCCAAGCCTGCGACTAAAGCCCAGTATCCTGACGCTGTTCGTGCTGCTGACGGTTCCCGTGCTTGCCGCGATCATCGCGCTGAACTACGTCTCGAACGACCGTATCGCGCGAATCAAGGGCCAGGAGCTGGTCGAGCGTTTCCGTGGCGATGCGATCAACAGCATCCGCGACGTCTTCGATCCGATCAAGTCGATGATCCGGGCGGCCGCCGTCGTCGGCGACGAGGAGACGGACTTCTACGCCGACAATCGCTCGATCAAGTACTTCTACGCGATCCTTCAACACAGCCCGAAGATCGTCAGCGTTTATGTCGGGCTGTCCGACGGCTCCTTCCGACAGGCACGCCGCATCGACCCGAAGGTGCCGATCAACGATGCGCTGCCGCCGCCGGGGACGCAATTCGCCTATCGCTGGATCGAGCGCAAGGGGAGCGAGAAGCCAATCGACCGCTACCTGTTCCTCGACGCCAACGGCCAGAGGCTCGGCGTCTCGTCCGGCGTGACAGCCTACGATCCTCGCAACCGCATGTGGTTCCGCGACACCGTCGAGTCGGGCGGCCTGTTCATCACGGACCCCGATGTCTTCGCGACTTTAGGGCTGATCGGGTTCACGGTCGGCCAATCGTTCTCGAGAGACGGCGCGGTAAAGGGTGTTGTCGCGGCCGACATAACGCTCGAGGGACTGTCGGAATACATCTCCGAGCACAAGATCAGCCCCAACGCGCTGAGCTACGTGCTGGACCAGCAGGGTCGCGTACTCTCTGCATCGGACCTGTCAAAAACCTACACGAGCGAGAAGGGCCGGGTCGACCTGCGCCATATCAGCCAGCTCGACAACGAGCTGCCGGCGATCGCCTACGGGGCGCATCCGCGCAGCAGCGGCGCGACATTCTATGCTTTCCACTATAGCGGTCGCGAGTACTTTGCCAGCCTCAGCACGCTGCCGCCCGACTTCGGCAAGAAATGGCAGCTCTTCATCATCACCCCGATCGCCGATTTCACCGGTGCCTTCGACCGCAACAACCAGTATCTGCTTGCGCTCGGCCTGGCAGCGACGATCCTGGCGCTCGTCATCATCTACGTCATGGCTGGCGCGGTCTCCGCACCGCTCGAACGGCTGGCCGCCAAGGTCGGCAAAATTCAGGAGTTGCATCCCGAGCCGCTGCCCGTCGTGCACAGCCCGGTCCGCGAGATCGCCGTGCTGTCCCGCGCGATCGACACGCTCGACGTTGCGGTAAAGTCGTTTGCCGCCTTTGTACCGATGGGACTGGTCAAGGAGCTGCTCGCTACCGACCAGAAGATGGAGCTCGGCGGGCACAGCCGGTTCCTCACCATCTTCTTCTCCGACATCGCAGGCTTCTCGACGCTGTCGGAGGAGCTGCCGACCCAGACTCTGCTGCTGCGTGTCTCTCGCCACCTCGAGCTGGTCACCCGCTCGGTCAACGACGAACATGGCACGATCGACAAGTTCATCGGCGACGGCGTGATGGCTTTCTGGGGCGCGCCGGGCCTGCTCGAGGACCATGCCTGGCGCGCCTGCGTCGCCGCCCTGCGAATCCAGCGCGGCATGGACGTACTCAACGATTCGTGGCGGGCCGAGGGTGCGCGGCCGCTGCAGGTGCGCATCGGCATTCACTCCGACGCCGTGCTGGTCGGCAACATCGGCTCGCTGCAGCGCATGAGCTACACCGTGATGGGCGATGGCGTGAACATTGCGGCGCGCCTGGAAGGCATCAACAAGGAATTCCGCACCGGAATCTGCATCAGCCATGCCGTCTTCAAGGAGGCCGGCGAGCGGCTCTGTGTGCGGCCGATCGACGAGGTCGCTGTGAAAGGTCGCCGTGGGCTGATCCCGATCTACGAGTTGCTGGGCGCCTATGGCGCAGGCGAGGAGCTGGAGCCGAGCCCGTCCGTGCTGCGCCTTGCCACTCTGACGCGCCTGGCGCATGAAGCGATCATCCGTGAGGACAGAAATCTGGCAGGCGAGCGTTATCGTGCCGTGCTGAACGAGTTCCCCGACGATCCCGTGGCCTCGGTGATGTTGAAGCGTTTGGCGGAGCCATGACGGGCGCTTCCGAAGCGGGCCCACCGATCGTCCCGGTGCTCCGTCCCAGTGAATATACGGCTGCCCTGATCCAGGCTCTTCAGGCCAGCCGCGACCGTGTGCGCGGCGCACGTGTGCTCGAGATCGGCTCGGGCAGCGGCATCGTGCTGGCGGCGCTCGGCGCCATGGGGGCCGCGGCCCTGTGCGGAGTAGACATCGAGCCTGATGCGGTTTCGGCGGGTCGCCGCCTGCTGGGCGAGTGCGGCCTCGGCACGATGGCCGAATTCCACCGCGGCGACATGTGGTTGCCGGTGGCGGGCCGTCGCTTCGACCTGATCGTTGCCAACCTGCCGCACTTTCCGATGGAGCCGGTACCGGTCGCCGGTCGCCTTTCGACCTGGAGTTCGGGCGGCGCCGACGGCCGCTGGTTGCTCGATCCCTTCCTCGAAGGCCTGTCCGTCCATCTCGCGCCCGGCGGAAGGGCCGTCCTTTCTCACAACGCCTTCGTCGGTCTCGATCGTTCCCGCGACATTGCCCATGATCACGGCTTGTCGCTCCGCATCGTTCTGACCGTGCTGGTCTATATCGCCGAACAGAAGCTCGCTCGCATGACGCCGGATGTGCTGCGTGCCGAAGAAGGACGGTCGCTTCATCGTCATGGCCCTTATACATTCGGCGAAATGCATATCGTCGAGATTGGCGCGGCGGCGGGATGAGGCGGCCGTTTCTGAACGGTCTCTGGATCGGCTTGCTGACTCTGTTGGTTGCGGTCGCGTCCTCGCGGGCCGAGACGCCCGACGCGGCGCTCGCCGAGCTCTTGAAGGAGGTGCGGGCCGATTGTACCCAGCCGTCCGACCGGCTGACGCGCGTCTTGTGCGGCGGCCGCATACGCGCCGGCGTGCGGGATTATTATCCCCTGTTCGGCACGCGCGAGGGCCTGGTCCGCGAAGGCTACGAACCCGACGTCGCCCGCGCCATCGCTGGGCGCCTGGGTGTTGAAGTCGACTTCGTCCGCGTCAACGCCGCGAGCCGCATTCCCTTGCTGGCTGAGGACCGGATCGACCTCACCATCGCGACCATGGGTCACAACACCCAGCGCGACGGCCAGGTCCGGTTCGTTCGGCCGCATTATTATCAATCGGAAAGCGTGCTGGTCGCCGCGAAGGTGCTGCCGATCCGAAACTGGCAGGATGTCGCCGCCCGCACAATCTGCGTCACCGTGGGCAACGGCTCCAATGCCGAGCTGGTTTCGCACAATGCGCGGCTGATGCTTTTCGACGAGGCGGGCGTCCTGCCCGACCGGCTGAAGGACGAGACCTGCGCCCTGGCCGCTCAGGACGACAGCTTCTTCGCCTTCTATTTCACCGACCCGGCCTTTGCTGCCCAGTTCGAGCAGAAGATGGGCTTTGCCCAGGTGCCGTGGGGCATGGCGGTGGCACGGACCGGTAGCGACAAGCTTGCCCGCGCGCTCGACCTGTTGAGCCAGATCTTCCACCGCGACGGCGTGTTCCTCGAGATCGCGCGCAAGAATCGCATCGGCACCGCCTTCCTCGAGCATCAGAGGAGCGTCTGGCAGCGTCCCGACTGCAACACGGCAATCGGCAGCACGAATGGTGCCTGCGTGCTGCCGGCGCTCAACGCGGCGCTGCAGCCGACGCCGTTCGCGGACCGCGTGAATGCGGTCGAGGAGTGGTTCGAGAGGGATCTTGGCCTCGACCTCACCTTGCCGATGCTGAAGACGGTGCCGGCCCTGTCGCTGTTCCTGAACGGCGTCGTCAATTCGCTGATCCTGATCGCCGGCGCGCTCACGGCGACGCTCGGCTTCGCGATCGCCTTCGGCTTCGCGCTGGGCTCGGAATGGCGGCTGCTGCGTTGGCCGGCGCGCCTGGTCACCGTGACCCTGCAATCCTCGCCGATCGTGCTCACCCTGGTGATCGCCGCGGCCTTCGCCAATGCGATCGTTCCCTATTCGTCCGCGGTGGCGCTCGCCGCCGCGATCCTGGCGCTCGGCCTCAGCAATGGCAGCAACGCCGGCCAGGCGGTGTCGGAGGCGGTGGTCAGCCTGCATCACGAGGGCCACTCGTCGGGGATGAGCCTATTCGTCCGCGCGCTCGGCCGCTCGGCCACTTCGATCGTGTCGTTCTTGGTCAATGCCGCCAAGGGCACCCCGATCGCGAGCTTCATCGGGGCGCCCGAGCTCCTGAGCGCGCTGACCGACATTACCTCGTTTTCGAGCGGCCGGGTGACGACCTATTGCCTGTTGCTGGTCTTCTACACTGTCGTGGTGATGGTCGTTGTCTGGCTGTGCAACAAGCTCAGGGACTGGCTCGAACGCGGCGAGGCCCGGGCATGAACGTGCTGCTGCGCGATCTGTGGATCGACTTCGTGCCGACGCTGCTGTCCGCCATGGTCACGAACTTCGAGATCTCCTTCATCGCGCTCGTGCTCGGCCTGCTGCTCGGCCTGCCGCTCGCGGTCTTGCGCGACCGAGGTGGCATGGTGGGCGCCGGCCTTTCGGCGACGATCATTTCGCTGATGCGTGCGGCGCCGACCTTCGTGGTGATGTTCTTCCTGCTGAACGTCGTGCGCGACATCAGCCTGTTCGGCGTCAAGCTCGCTATGTCGGGCGTCATGACGGTGGCGGTATCCCTGGTGCCCTATTCGGCGGCCTACGCGGCCGATGCCGGCGTCGAGGCACTGCGCCAGCTCCGCCGCCGCTCGCCGCTCGGGGCCCTGCTGTTCCTGCCCAACATCACCCGCGCCTTCTTCGTCATCGTGATGTCGTCGGGCGCGGCGGCGGCGATCGGCGTGCCCGAAGGCATTTCGATCATCCTGCGCGAGGCCGCGGTGCTGCCCACGCTCGGCGACCGTCTGATCGTCTTCGCCACCGGTATCGTGCTGTTCGGCGTCCCGCTCCAGCTCGGCCTCGCCTTCATGCGCTGGCTGCAGCGAGAGCTCGGCCGGCGCATGATGCCCGCATGAGGATCCCATGAAGTTCGAGAGTCCCTCCCGGCGCGACGCGCTGCTCGGCGTGGCGCTGTCGGTGCTTGCGCCGCACGCGCAGGCACAATCGTTTCCGACCAGGCCGGTCAGGCTCGCTGTGCCCTATTTGCCGGGCGGCGGCCCGCCGGTGGCCAATGTCGCGGCCGGCTATGCGCCATTTCATTTTGGCAACATGTCGGCGGCGCTGCCGCAAGTGCGCGCCGGCCACGATCGCGTGGCTTCACGCCGAGATGGCGAAGATCATGCGGATGGACGACATCGGGGCGAAGTTCGCCGATCTCGGCGCCGACGCGATCGGCTCGACGCCGCAGGAGTTGGCCACCTTATCTGGTGGGACGAACACCTTGTCTATTGCCACCCGTCGAGACGGCCCTTCGGGCCTTCAGGGTGAGGGAATCGGTGAACCATGCACTATCACTCCATCTTCCGTCCCGGCCTGTTCGAGGACCAGACGATCATCGTCACCGGTGGCGGCTCGGGCCTCGGCCGCTGTACCGCGCATGAACTGAAATCGCTCGGCGCCCGGCTTGCGCTGGTCGGCCGCACGCAGGAGAAGCTCGATCGCGTGAAGGAAGAGCTTGCCGATCCAGACGCCTTCACCTTCGCCGCCGACCTGCGCGAGGAAGACCAGGTGAAGGCCGCGGTCGACGGCGTGATCAAATGGGGCGGGCGGATCGATGGGCTGGTGAACAATGCCGGCGGCCAGTTTCCGGCGCCTCTCAGGGACATCTCGCTCAACGGTTGGAATGCGGTGATCCGCAATAACATGACGGCGACCTTCCTGATGTCGAAGGAAGTCTATCTGCGCTCGATGGAGCGGCACGGCGGCGCGATCGTGAATGTCGGCGCCGATTTCGAGCTCGGCATGCCCGGCATGGGCCATAACGGTGCAGCGCGCGCAGGCCAGACCAATTTCACCTACACCGCATCGGTCGAATGGGCTCACTCCGGCGTGCGCGTGAACTCGGTGATCCCGGGCTTCATCGCCTCGTCAGGCCTCGATCGTTACCCCGAGCGTGCGCACGATGTGCTGCGCAACGTGAAGGGCAAGGTGCCGCTGAAGCGCCACGGCACGGAGTCCGAGATCGCCGGCGCCATCGTCTATCTGCTGAGTCCGGCCGCGGCCTACGTCACCGGCATCGGGCTCAGGGTCGACGGCGGCCTGCACAACAACGCCAAGTCGAACTTCTACGAAGTGCCGGACCACGAGCGCTCCAAGCCGTTCAACGGCTTTCCGCTGTATCGTGTGCCCGATGTGTTGAAGAAGTAGTTTCTGCTGGGACGCGCGCCACTGGAATGTCGCGCGCCCAGCAAAAAATGCTTCGCCTCAGGGCAGGATCGCTTCGGCCTCGATCTCGACCTTCGCGTTGGGATCGATCAGAGCCGAGACCTGCACCAGGGTCATCGCCGGAAAGTGCCGGCCGAGCGTGGCGCCCCAGGCCGCGCCGATCGCCGCTCCGGCCGCATTGAACTCGGCGATGTCGGTGACGTAGGCTCGCAAGGCTACCAGGTGCGTGGGCTGGCCGCCGGCGGCCTTCAGGACCGCCACGACGTTGGAGAGCGCCACCTTCCATTGCGTGCCGGCGTCCGTGCCCGCAGGAATATGGGCCTGGCTGGGCTCGCGGCCGATCTGGCCCGCGATGCGCACGCTCCTCGTGCCGGTCGCGACGACTGCATGCGAGAAGCCGCGCGGGCGCGTCCAGCATTCGGGCAGGATGGGTGTGTAGGCGATATCAGACGTGGTCATGGCCGGGTGTCTCCCTTAGGCTGCAGCTCGCTTATCATAATGGAGGAACGATGCTTTTCAGCCGATTCATCGCCGTGTTGGGCGTTGCCTGTCTGGCGTCGTTCTCAGCTCACGCGCAGACCGCCAAAGCGCCGCTGAAAGATGCCGCCGGCAAGGAGGTCGGCACCGTCGATCTGATCCAGACACCGCATGGCGTGCTGCTCAAGATGTCGTTGAAAGGCATTCCTGCGGGTGAGCATGCCTTCCACGTCCATGCCGTTGGAAAGTGCGAGCCGCCTTTCACCACCGCAGGAGGGCATTTCAACCCGCACGGCAAGAAGCACGGCATGGAGGCGGCCGAAGGCGCCCATGCCGGCGACATGCCGAACCTGCACGTCCCGGCCAACGGCGAACTGGTCATCGAGATCGCCAATCCCGCCATCTCGCTGGTCAAGGGCCAGCCCAATTCGGTGTTCGACGCTGACGGCTCGGCGATCGTCATCCATGCCAAGGCCGACGACTACAAGAGCGACCCGGCCGGCAATGCCGGCGACCGCATCGCCTGCGGCGTCATCGCGGAGTGACGGTCGCGGTCGAGACGCATCCGCTCATAGCTTTCATCCCATGAGAATGGGGAGGAAAGTGTTCGTCACGTTCGGTCCTGGCTCACGAGCTTCGCGCAGCGGAGGGCGAACAGCAGCGCGACCGCGCCGAGGCCTGCCGCCAGCCCGAGCCAGATCCCGGCGGCACCCATTCCCAGCGTGAACGCGAGGAGCGCGCCGAGGGGCAGGCCGACGACCCAGCCGCCGACAAGCCCGATGATCATGGGGACGGTCGTGTCGTGCAGTCCGCGCAGGACTCCCAGGCCGATGAACTGCAATCCATCCGCGATGACGAAGACGGCGCCGATGGCGAGCAGGGCGAGGCCAGCCTCCACGACGTGCGCGTTGGACGGATCGCCGACGCTGATGAAGATCGCGAGAAGAGGGCGCGGGTATACGAGGAGCGCGATGGCTGCGGCCGCCATCATGACAGTGGTCACGAGGTAGGCCGCAAGGCTCGCGCGCACCATGCCTTGCCGGCTTGCGGCGCCAAAGGCCTGCCCGACCAGGACGGTCGCGGCCTGGCTGAGGCCGACCGAGATCGTCGTCAGCATGTTCATGATCTGCAGGTTGATCACATGCGCCGCCAGGGCTTCCGCCCCGAGCCAACCCATCATGTTCGAGGCGGCATAGAAGATGGAGGAATCGAGCACCTGCGTGATGCCCATCGGCAAACCCAGACGCCAGAAGGCGGTCATCCCGGAGCGGCCGGGAAAGCGCATATCGGTGTGGAGACTGTAGTGTCGTAGTTGCTTGTGAAGGATCGCCACGCCAAGGAGCGCACCGAACATGAATAAGTTGGTGAGCGTCGTGGCAAGGCCGGCGCCGGCGAGGCCGAGCGCCGGCAGGCCCCACCATCCGAAGATGAGCGCTCCGGCCGCTGCGGCATTGAAGGCAACGCCGAGCACGGCCACGAGGAGAGTCCACGTTGGCCTCTCCAGCGCGGCGAAAAAGCTTCGCAGCGCGACGTATCCGAGGAAGGGCGCCATGCCCCATTGCAGTGCGCGCATCATCTCGATCGATCGATCGGCGAGTGCCGGCGGTTGCCCCAGGACGGCGAACACGCTCTCGGCATGCCAGAGCAGCACCCAGCAGGGCAGGCAGAACAGTGCCACCGACCACAGGCCTTGTCGCATGACGTCACGAAATGCCGCCGCCGAGTTCTCTTGCTTGCCTCGCAGCTTCGACAGCATCGGCATCGTCGCCGTCACGACGCCGAGCCCGAACATGGTGACAACCTGGTAGAGCGCCACGGTCATGGCTGCCGCGGCAAGATCCTCTGCGCCGAGTGCACCAAGATAGATCAGGTCTGTCGTAGTGATCGCCAGCTGGGCGAAAGTCGTCAGCGACAGTGGAATCGCGAGGCGAAGAAGGAGCCTGCTCTCTCTCGCCAGACGCAAATCCATTGACGGTCCTTTCACCGGCCTGTGATGCATCCGGGACGGCGTGGGTCCAGTATGTAGATCATGCGGCGCACCTGGACCTGGCATTTCGACCTGCCGCCAGACCGGCTGTGGCCGGTTCTCGCGGACACCAGTCGCTTCAACGAGGCGATGGGCCTGCCGCCTTATGTCCTGGAGGAGACGCCGCAGCCCAACGGCACCGTGCTGCGCCGCGGCAGCGGCAAGGCGGCTGGTTTCGCCCTCGCCTGGGAGGAGAAGCCCTACGAGTGGATCGCGAACCGTCACTTCCGCCAGGCCCGCCTCTTCACCAAGGGACCATTCCGCCGCTTCGGGCCGGTGTTCGACATCGAGCCGGCGGGTAGCGGAAGCAAGGTGAGCTATGCGCTCGAATGGGAGCCGCTCACCTTCGTCGGGCGGTTGTTCGGCAGGAAGCTCGCGGAACAGGCAGGAACCGCGGTCGAGAAGCGCGTGTTGCAGGCCGTGGCCTTCGCGAGCGGCGAGCGGCCGACGATGTTCGACATGCCGGCGCCCGAGCTGCCGCCTGGTGCGCGCGAGCGGGCGGCGGCGCTCGCCACGACGATCGACAGCAGCCCTTATGGCAATGGCCTCGGCAAACGGCTCAGCGACTATGTGCTGGGCGGCATGGCGAGCGATCTCGCGCACCTCAAGCCCAAGCTGCTGGCGAGGGAGTTCGGCGTCGCGCAGCGATCCGCCATCGAGGCGTGCCTCGCCGCGGTGAGCGCGGGCCTGCTGTCGATGCAATGGGATCTGCTGTGCACCAACTGCCGTGGGCCCAAGCTCAGCGCCGTGTCGCTCGCCGAGCTGCCGCGCGGCGCGCATTGCCCGTCGTGCAACATCGACTACGACCGCGACTTCGAGCGCAATGTCGAGCTCGCCTTCACGCCGGCACCGGCGATCCGGCCGCTGATGGCCGGCGGCTATTGCCTGAGCGGTCCGATGGCGACGCCGCATGTGCCGGTCCAGCTCCTGCTGGCGCCGGGCGAGCGGCGTACGATCGACATCGCGTTGCCGCCGGGGCGCTACCGGATGCGCACCCTGCATCCCGGCGCGGTCGCCGACATCGACCATGACGGCGGCGCTTTTCCCGGCCTGCGCGCGACGGCGACCGGCGTCGAGGCGACGGCCGCGGGCGAGGCGGGCAGGATCAGCTTTGGCAACGACGCGGATTTCGAGCTCGCTGCGCTGATCGAGGACCGGACCTGGACGCGCGACGTGCTGACCGCGACCGAGGTGATCTCGCTGCAGGTCTTCCGTGACCTCTTCGCCGAGGCGACGCTGCGGCCCGGCGACGACGCGGCGGTCGGGCAGATCGCGCTGCTGTTTACCGACCTGCGCGGCTCGACGGCGCTCTACGAGCGGGTCGGCGACGCGGTGGCCTTCAACATCGTGCGCGAGCACTTCGCCTTCCTGGGCTCGATCGTGCGCGATCACAACGGCGCGGTGGTCAAGACGATCGGCGATGCGGTGATGGCCTCGTTCGGCGATCCGGCCGACGCGGTGCGGGCGGCGCTCGCCATGCAGGCGCGCATCGCGGAGTTCAACCGCGCCAACGCCGCCGAACGCGCGCTTGCGATCAAGCTCGGCATCCATGTCGGCAGCAGCGTCATGGTGAGCCTGAACGACCGGCTCGATTACTTCGGCTCGACCGTGAATATGGCCGCCCGCCTGCAGGGCCAGAGCACGGGCGGCGATATCGTGCTGAGCCGCGCCGTTGCCGACGATCCCGCCGTGAAGCCGCTGCTCGAGTCCGTCCCGACGCGCGACGAGAGCGTGTCGCTGAAAGGCTTCGACCGGCCTGTCGGATTCGTTCGCGTGCTGCCACGCGAATCGTGACCTTCAAGGAACCTTCTCAAGCTCTTCCGGACCGCGAGCATCCTGCTCGCTCATGAGCATGAGCGAGCAGGATGCTTGCGGTCCGGAAGAGAAGACATTCCGACTCACGTGCCGAAATGCGCCGCCATCACGGCCGCCGCTTCGTCGTTGGCCTTCAATCCCTGCTTCAGGAACCGGGTCAGCGAGAAGAAGCCGTGGATGGTGCCCGGATAGTTCACATAGGTTGTCTTCACGCCGGCATCGATCAGGCGGTTGGCATAGGCGCGGCCCTCGTCGCGCAGCGGGTCGAAGCCGGCGGTCAGCACGAAGGCGGGCGGCAGGCCGGTGACGTCGGGGGCGAGCAGCGGTGACAGGCGGAGGTCGGCGAGGTCGGTGCCGGCCGGGATATAGGCCTTCCAGAACCAGTCGATCAGCTCTTGCGTCAGGAAATAGCCGTCGCCGAAAAGCTTGTGCGATTCGCTCTGCCGCCGCGAGTCGGTCGCGGGATAGATCAGCATCTGGAAAGCAGGCATTCCCTCGCCGTTCTGCTTGCAGGCTTGGCAAACCACGGCCGAGATCGCTCCACCCGCCGAATCGCCGCCCACGGCGATGCGCTTCGAATCGGTACCGAACGCCTCGGCGTTGTCGCGGATATGGCGGAAGGCCGCGAGCGCGTCGTCGGTCGAAGCGGGGAAGGGGTGCTCGGGCGCCAACCGATAATCGATCGAGATCACCTGGCAGCGGCTCCTGTTTGCCAGCCTCCGGCACGTCGAGTCGTGCGTCTCGATGTTGCCGATCACGAAGCCGCCGCCGTGATAGTAGATCAGCGTCGGCAGCGAACCGGGCTCGACGCCGAGCGGGCGATAGCGGCGGTAGCGGATTGCGCCGCCGGGACCGGCGAGGCTGCCGTCGACCGTTTCACCGACCTCGGGCGGATCAGCCTCGCTGTCCTCCGACATCTTGTCGACGGCAGCGCGGCCCTTGTCGTAGGGCATCGTCTGCAGCTTGGGCCGTCCCTCCTTGGCGGCCTGGTCCATCAGGTCGAGCAGGAAGCGGGCTTCGGCATCGAGCATGTCGGTCTCCGGATCAGTCGAACAGGTAGTGGTAGGCGAACAGGGCGGGCGCACCGCCGGCATGCGCGAATTGGCGGCTTCGCTCGGGACGACGGGGACGGTGGGCGGTCACTCGAGCTTGACCTTGGCGAAACGGACGACCTCGCTCCACTTCGCGCTCTCGGCGGCGAGGAACCTGGTGAGTTCCTCCGGCGTGCCGCCGACCACGACACCGCCGACGGCGGCATAGGCGTCGACGACCTCCTTGCTGTGCAAGGTCGCGACGGCGGCGGCATGGATCTTCTGGCGTACGGCGGGCGGCGCCTCGCCCGGCGAGATCAGCGCGTACCAGTTGTCTGAATTGACCTTGGGCAGGCCGAGCTCGCGCATGGTCGGAACGTCGGGCAGCAGGGGTGCACGGGTGTCGGAGGTCACCGCCAGCGCCTTGACTGCGCCGGAGCGGATGTGCGCCAGCGAGACGGTGATGTCGAGCAGCGTCGAGTCGACCGTGCCCGAGATCAGGTCGTTGGTCGCAGGCGCCGCGCCGCGATAGGGCACATGCAGGATGTCGATGCCGGCCTCGTGCTTCAGCAACTCGATGGCGAGATGGGTGATGCCTCCGGTGCCGGCCGAGCCGCAGGTCAGCTTGCCGGGCTTGGCCTTGGCGGCGGAGAGGAAGCCGGCGAAATCGGTGATGCCCAGCTTGGCATTCACCACCAGGATTTCCTGCACACGCACCATCAATGTGATGGGCGCGATGTCCTTGGCCGGGTCGTAGGGCATCCTGGGCATGAGATGCTGCATGATGGCGCCGGCCGAAGCGCTCATCATGCCCATGACATGGCCATCGCTGCCCGACTTGGCGACGAAGTCGACGCCGGTGACCCCGGCCGCGCCGCTCTTGTTCTCGACCAGGACCGATTGACCGATGCGGGCCGCCATGCCTTGAGCAAGGTGGCGGCCGAAGACGTCGGACGGGCCGCCGGCGGGAAATGGAACCACCAGGGTCATCGGCTTGGTCGGAAAGGCCGCCTGAGCGCGGGCCTGCCCCGCAGACAAGGCTGCGAGGCCGCCCAACGCGGCGCGTCGGCTGATGGACATTGTTTCCTCCGGTTCGTTGACCGGAGCTTGCCGCGCCTAGAACTCGACGTCGAGTTCCTCGACTTCCTCGGGTTCGGACTTGGCCGCGTTGGTCCATTCCAGCATCGGTGCCCAGCGCAGAATCAGGTCACGATAGGCCGCCGAAGCCGGATCGAGCTTCACGTCGTAGGTGGCGAAGCGGGTGCAGACCGGAGCGTACATCGCATCGGCCATCGTCGGGGTCGCGCCGAACAGGTAGGGGCCCTTGTATTGCTGCAGGCACTCGCGCCAGATCGAGGTCACCCGCTCGATGTCGGCCTGGGCGCCGGCCCAGACCTTGAAACCCTCATGCCGGGCCTTGAGGTTCATGGGCAGGGCCGAGCGCAGGTTGGCGAAGCCCGAATGCATCTCGCCGCACACCGCGCGGCAATGCGAGCGGGCGGCAACGTCGGCCGGCAGCAGACCGGCCTGGGGCTTGATCTCGTTCAGATACTCCGCGATCGCGAGCGTGTCCCAGACCTTGACCGGGCCATGCTCCAGACAGGGCACCAGGAAGGACGGCGACAGCAGCAGCAATTCCGCCCGCGTCGCCGGATCGTCGAGCGGCGCCAGTCGCTCGGCGAAATCGATCCCGGCCATTTTGCACAGCAACCAGCCGCGAAGGGACCAAGAGGAATAGTTCTTGCTACTGATCGTAAGAGAAGCCTCGGCCATGACGGCGGGGAAGCAAAAACCGAGCCGATTGCCCCCTTATGCTCTACGCCCTGTACCAGACCACCGCCGACGTGATGTTGCCCATGCGAATCTGGGCTGCGGTGGCAGGCCAGGGGTTTGCATTGGGCGGGGAAGCGAGTGCCGAACGATGGCGCGCGGCCAGCGCGCTGTGCGAGATGATGAGTCGGGCGGCGCTCAGCCACCGCCGGCCATCCTTCGGCATCGACGAGGTGAAATGCGGCAACCAGCTCGTGCCGGTGCATGAAGAAGAGGCTCTTGCGATGCCGTTCGGCACGCTTTTGCGCTTCGCCAAGGAAGGCGTGGGCCCCCAGCCGCGGGTTCTGCTGGTGGCGCCGCTCAGCGGTCATTTTGCGACCCTGCTGCGCGACACGGTGCGGGTGCTGCTGCCTGAACACGACGTCTACATCACCGACTGGGCCAATGCGCGCGATGTCGGCATGTGGAATGGCCGCTTCGGCTTCGACGAATACATCGAGCACCTGATCACCTTCCTCGAAGCGATGGGGCCGGGTGCGCACGTTGTGGCGGTGTGCCAGCCCTGCGTCCAGGCGCTGGCCGCGGCGGCGATCATGGCCGAGGACGACAATCCGGCGCAGCCACGCAGCCTGACCCTGATGGCCGGACCGATCGACACGCGGGTCAACCCGACCAAGGTCAACGATCTCGCCACCGGCAAGCCCATCTCGTGGTTCGAGCAGAACCTGATCAGCCGGGTGCCGTTGCGCTATCCGGGCGCGACACGGCGGGTCTATCCCGGCTTCCTGCAGCTCACAGCCTTCATGAGCATGAACGCTGAGAGGCACATAAAGGCGCAGGTGGACCTCTACAAGGCACTGTCCAAGGGCGAGACCGAGCAGGCCAAGACCATCAAGGACTTCTACGACGAATATTTCGCCGTCCTGGACATGACCGCGGAGTTCTACCTCGAGACGGTCGAGCGGGTGTTCCAGACTTATTTGCTGGCCAAGAACGAGCTCGACTGGAAGGGCCGGCGGGTCAATCCCAGGGCGATCCGGCGCACGGCGCTGTTCACCATCGAGGGCGAGCGGGACGACATCTGTTCCATCGGCCAGACCGTGGCGGCGCACGATCTTTGTTCCAGCCTTCGGCCCTACCGCAAGAAACACTATATGCAGGCCGGCGTCGGCCACTATGGCGTCTTCGCCGGGCGCCGCTGGGCCGGCCAGATCTATCCCTTGGTGCGGAACACGATACTCGCCAACGATTAGCGGGGCTGTTTTCGCTTCCCCGAGCGTTTATTGTTGGCTCCCCCAATGCCGGTTGTCATGCCGAGCGTAGCGAGGCACCTTCGAGGCGATGAGCCAGGATCCGCGCTGCGCTCTGGATGACAATGACGCGTCAATGACAGCAAGCGATTGAACATGGCCGATTTCCCGAAGAAGACCCTCGCCGACTGGGAGAAGCTTGCCGCCAAGGAGTTGCGCGACAAGCCCCTCGCTGCCCTCGACTGGACCACGCCCGAAGGGATCGTGGTCAAGCCGCTCTACACGGCGGCCGATCTCGAGAACCTGGAGACGGTCGGCACGGTGCCGGGCTTTCCCCCCTTCACGCGCGGCCCCAAGGCGACGATGTATGCCGGCCGGCCCTGGACGGTCCGTCAATATGCCGGCTTCTCGACCGCCGAGGAGAGCAACAAGTTCTATCGCGCCAACCTTGCGGCCGGCCAGATGGGCCTGTCGGTGGCGTTCGATCTCGCCACTCACCGCGGTTACGACTCAGATCACCCGCGTGTGGTGGGTGATGTCGGCAAGGCGGGCGTCGCGATCGATTCGGTCGAGGACATGAAGATCCTGTTCGACGGCATCCCGCTCGACAAGATGACCGTGTCCATGACCATGAATGGCGCCGTGCTGCCGGTGCTGGCGGGCTACATCGTGGCGGCCGAGGAGCAAGGCGTGCCGCAGGAGAAGCTGGGCGGCACGATCCAGAACGACATTCTCAAGGAGTTCATGGTCCGGAACACCTACATCTATCCGCCCGGACCCAGCATGCGCATCGTGGCCGACATCATCGAGCACACGGCCAAGTTCATGCCGAAGTTCAATTCGATCTCGATCTCCGGCTATCACATGCAGGAGGCCGGCGCGACGCTGGTGCAGGAGCTCGCCTTCACGCTCGCCGATGGTCTCGAGTATGTGCGCGCAGCCAAGGCCAAGGGCCTCGACATCGACGCCTTCGCGCCGCGCCTGTCGTTCTTCTTCTGCATCGGCATGAACTTCTTCATGGAGGTGGCGAAGCTGCGCGCCGCGCGCTTCCTGTGGGCCGAGCTGATCCAGCCGTTCGAGCCCAAGAAGGCCGATTCGCTGTCGTTGCGCACCCATTGCCAGACCTCGGGCGTGTCGCTCACCGAGAAGGACCCGTACAACAACGTCATCCGCACCGCCTACGAGGCGATGGCGGCGGTGCTGGGCGGCACGCAGTCGCTGCACACCAACAGCTTCGACGAGGCGATCGCGCTGCCGACGCCGACCTCGGCGCGCATCGCACGCAATACGCAGCTCATCCTTCAGCACGAGACGGGTGTCACCAAGGTCGTCGATCCGCTGGCCGGCAGCTACTACGTCGAATCGCTGACCGCGAGCCTGATCGCCGAGGCACGCAAGCTGATCGCGGAGGTCGAGGCGTTGGGCGGCATGACCAAGGCGGTCGAGGCCGGCATGCCCAAGATGCGCATCGAGGAGGCCTCGGCCCGCCGCCAGGCGCGCATCGACCGCGGCGAGGAGATCGTGGTCGGCGTGAACAAGTTCCAGCTCAAGGAAGAGGCGCCGATCGAGATCCTCGATGTCGACAACGACATGGTGCGCGAATCCCAGGTCACGCGCCTCACCAACATCCGCAAGACCCGTGACGAGGCCAAGTGCGTCGCCGCGCTGAAGGTGCTGGGCGAGGCGGCCCGCAACGGCACCGGCAACCTGCTGTCGCTGGCGATCGAGGCGACGCGGGCGCGTGCCACGGTGGGCGAGATCTCCTCGGCGCTGGAAGGCGTCTATGGCCGCTATCAGGCAACCATCCGCTCGATCTCCGGCGTCTATGCCGCCGAGTGGGAGGGCGATGAAGGGTTGGAGCGCATCCGCACCGACATCGCCGGTTTCGCCGAGGAAGAGGGCCGCCGGCCGCGTCTGATGGTCGTCAAGATGGGCCAGGACGGCCACGACCGCGGCGCCAAGGTGATCGCCACCGCCTTCGCCGACCTCGGCTTCGACGTCGATATCGGGCCGCTGTTCCAGACGCCGCAGGAAGCCGCCCGCGCGGCGATCGAGAACGACGTGCATGTGATCGGCGTGTCGAGCCAGGCTGCCGGCCATAAGACGCTGGTGCCCCAACTGATCGAGGAGCTGGCCCGGCAGGGTGGGTCGGAAGTGTTGGTCGTGGTCGGCGGCGTGATCCCGGCGCAGGACTACGACTTCCTGAAGAAGGCGGGGGTCGCGGCGATCTACGGACCAGGCACCAACATCCCTGCGGCGGCGGCCGAGATCCTCTCGATCCTGCGCCAGAAGAACCACAAGCGCGCGGCTTGAGCCGGGCGTGCGTCATGCTCTTCCGGACCGCGAGCCTCTGGCTCGCTCATGATCATGAGCGAGCCAGAGGCTCGCGGTCCGGAAGAATATGATCCGCCCCAGCGGTACTTACTTCATCGTCTCGCTGAACTTGATTAGCCGGCCACGGATCGTGCCGAAGCCGGTGATGGCCTCGAGCTTGACGGGATAGCGGAACTGCGAGTTGTCGAGCCGCGCCAGCCAGATCCTTATCGGCCGCTCGCGCTCGGTCTCGGCTTCCTTGGGCGCGTCGAAGAATTCGCCGGCGATGCGCTTGGTGTAGATCTCGCAGACCAGCATGTCGCTCTTGGCTTGCGGTATGCCGGAGGTCGCGGCCGGCTCGATGCCGACCTTCTTCAGGATGACGTCGATCCGCCGCTTGCCGTCATTGGACGGCACGGTGCGGTCGCACGCCGCGTCGCCGGCCAAGCCAACCGACATCGCGGCCGACAGCGGATCGAGCGAACCCAATCGTTGGTCCTCTGGAATGGTCTGGTCAGGTTGAGGCTTCCACTCCGGATTGTGCTGCTCCTGAAGCGAGCCGCCCGGCCCATATTGCACAAGCCATGTTCGCGGCTTGCCGCCGACCACGATCGAGAGTGAGCCGCCGCTGGGCAGGACGCCTTGCGGCGAAAATCCGCCCCACGCCCGATTCTGGCCATCGTACTGGATGGTGAGCGCGCGCATCATGCCTTCCTTGAAGGTATGGCTGCGCATGTCGTAGCGGTTGCCGGTAAGGGTGCCGCTGAAATCGATACGAAAGCCCGTGAAGCCCAGAAAAGTGATGTCGTAGCTGATCTCGACCTGACGGGTTTGCTGGGCCAATGCGATGCTGGGTGCGGTGCAGCATATCAAGAATCCCAGCAAGGCCCTACGAAAACTCATGAAATCGATCTCCATTGGGGGACTTACGTTGGGCTGGCCGGCACGATAGAAGGCCCACGCCCCCCACGTCACCTGTCATCAGTGCCCCGAACGGCCTTTCTCATGTCGCCTCCGGTCAACGACCGCCCTCCTGCCATCAGTCTCGAGCGCTCGAGCGCCGCGCTGACAACCCTTGGCCGCCATTTGTGGCCAAAGGGCGAATGGAACCTGCGCGCCCGTGTTGTCGTGGCCGGCGTGCTGCTGGTTCTGGCCAAGGTGACAAACGTCTACGTCCCGATCCTCTACAAGGACGCGGTCGACATGCTGGGCGACAAGGCCCAGGTCGTGGCGGTGCCGATCGCCTTGATCGTGGCCTACGGTTTCGCCCGGGTGCTGGCCCAGGCCTTCGGCGAGGTGCGCGACGCGATCTTCTCGCCGGTGGCGCAGCGTGCGATTCGCAATCTTGCTCTCGAGGTCTTCGACCATCTGCATGCACTGAGCCTGCGTTTTCATCTGGAGCGCCAAACCGGGGGGCTGAGCCGGGTCATCGAGCGCGGCACCCAGGGGATGGACTTCCTGATTCGTTTCACGACCTTCAACATCATCCCGACGCTGATCGAGATCGCGCTGGTCGGCGGTATCCTCTGGCATCTTTATGATTGGCGCTTCACGGCGGTGACCCTGGGCATCATCACCCTCTACATCGTCTTTTCGGTGGTTCTCTCGGAATGGCGCATCAAATTCGTGCGCTCCATGAACGATGCCGACACCGAGGCGAACGCCAAGGCGATCGACAGCCTGCTCAACTACGAAACGGTGAAGTACTTCGGCAACGAGGCCCACGAGGCTCGGCGCTACGACATCGGGCGGCGGCGCTACGAGACCGCTGCCATCCGCTCCGCGCGAACCCTGTCGCTGCTCAATGTCGGCCAAGGCGCAATAATCGCGCTCGGCCTCGTCTCGGTCATGGCGATGGCCGGCTCGGGCGTGGTCGACGGCACCATGACGCTCGGCGACTTCGTGGCGGTGAACACCTTCCTGATCCAGCTCTACATGCCGCTCAATATGCTGGGCTTCGCCTATCGCGAGATCCGCAGCGCACTGGTGAACATGGAAATGATGTTCGGCCTGCTCAGGATACCAGGCGAGATTGCGGACAAGCCCGGCGCACCGGCGCTCAGCGTGCACGGCGGCGAAATCGTGTTCGACCATGTCGACTTCCATTACGAGAAGGCGCGGCCGATCCTGCACGATGTCAGCTTCCGCGTCGCGCCGGGCAATACCGTGGCGATCGTCGGCTCGAGCGGCGCCGGCAAGTCGACCGTGTCGCGCATTCTTTTCCGCTTCTACGACGTGGCCGGCGGCAGTGTGCGGATCGATGGCCAGGACATCCGCGACGTCACACAGAAGAGCCTTCGCGCCGCGATCGGCGTGGTGCCGCAGGACACCGTGCTGTTCAACGACACGATCTTCTACAACATCTGCTACGGCCGGCCCGACTGCACCCGCGAGGAGGTCGAGCAGGCCGCGCGCCTGGCGCGCATCCACGACTTCATCATGGCCCTGCCGTTGGGCTACGAGACGACCGTCGGCGAGCGCGGCCTGAAGCTCTCGGGCGGGGAGAAGCAGCGGGTGGCGATCGCGCGCACCATCCTGAAGAACCCGCACATCCTGCTGTTCGACGAGGCGACAAGCGCGCTCGACACGCGCACCGAGCAGGAGATCCAGCGCTCGCTGGAGGAGGTGAGCCGTGGCCGCACCACCGTGGTGATCGCCCATCGCTTGTCGACCATCATCAATGCCGACGAGATCGTCGTGCTCGATCGCGGCCGCGTCGCCGAGCGTGGCCGGCATGGCGAGCTGCTGGCGAAGAACGGCCTCTATGCCGACATGTGGCGCCGCCAGCAGGAAGCGGCGGCTGCAGCCGAACGCAAGGTCGAGGTGCCCGAGCCGCCGTCCTTCCGCGCGGAGGGACATCTCCGTGTCGCCGAGTAGCGGAACCGTCACCAATCCCTGGCGCACGCTCCTGCCGGTCTTCGCTGCCTGCGCCGCGATCGGGCTACAGGCCGGCATCGGCATGCCGCTGGTGCCGCTGGCCCTCGAGCAACAGGGCCACGACAAGCTCACCATCGGCATCGTCTCCGCCGCCTGGCCTGTCGGCATGCTCGCCTTCGGCACGCGCATCCCGCAGCTCGCGTCGCGCTTGGGCGCAGTCCCGGCGATCATCGGCTCGGTGGTCGCCGGCGCGCTGCTCAGCGTGGCCTACACCGTCACCTCCGGTCCGGTGGCGTGGGCGATCCTGAGTTTCCTGCACGGCATCGTCGGCGGCGTGCCGTGGGTGGTGAGCGAGATCTGGATGAACGTCGTCGCGGAGGAGAAGCACCGCGGCCGGGTCATGGGCCTCTATGCCGCGATGGTGGCGCTTGGCATGGCGCTGGGACCGGTGGTGCTCCAGGTGGTCGGCGTCTACGGGCCTTTGCCGTTCCTGACCGGCGCAGTCCTGTCCCTGCTGGTGGCGGTCCCGTTGCTACCCTATTGGCACACGGCGCCCCGTATCCGGATCGATGCGAAGAGCGGCTTCGCGGCCGTTATCGTGGTGGCGCCGCTCGCCTTGTTCACCGCCTTCGCCTGCGGGCTGGGCGAGCAGGTCGCCTTCAGCTTCCTGCCGGTCTATGCCGTCGGTGCCGGCGTGTCGGCGGAGACGGGCACGCTCTGGCTATCGGCCTTCGTGATGGGCAACGTCCTGCTGCAATGGCCGATCGGCTGGCTGGCCGATCACGCCGACCGGAGGATCGTGTTGGCCGGCTGCACTCTGGCCAGCACCCTCCTGATGCTGGCGCTGCCGCTGGTACCTGCACAGTCGCCCGGCGTCATCGCCGTGGTGATGCTGTGGGGCGGCATCTCCTTCGCGATCTATCCGGTCGGGCTGGCGCTGCTCGGCCAGCGCTTTCGCGGCGGCGACATGGCCCGCGCAAACACGGCCTACAGCCTGATCTACGTCCTGGGCGGGCTGGTCGGCCGGCCGCTGACGGGCGCAGCCATGGACGAGTTCGGCGATCCCGGCCTCGGCTGGACGCTGGCGGTGTTCTACCTCGCAGCCTGCGTTGCCGCGGTCGTCGCCTGGCGCCGTACCCAGACGTGACGACGGCGGTCGGCTGGCGGCCTTTGCTGCCGATCTACCTCACCTGCCTGGGGTATGGCGTCCTGGCAGGGACTGGGATGCCGCTGATTCCGTTGGCGCTCGAGCATCGCGGTGTGGACACCATTACCATCGGCCTGATCGAGGCGGTGTGGGGCATCGGCATGATCGCCACGGCGCATCGCATTCCGGCGATCGCTGCGCGTCTGGGTGCGGTGAGGCTGGTGCTCGTGGCCCTCCTGTGCGGCGCGACCCTGGATGTGACCTTCGCCTTCACCGAGAACCTCGCGCTGTGGTTCGTGCTAAGCTTTCTGTCCGGCATGGTGAGCGGCGTGCCGTGGGTGGTCAGCGAGATCTGGATCAATATCGTGGTCGACGAACGCCAGCGCGGCCGGGCGACCGCGCTCTATTCGGCGATCATGGCGATCGGCCTGGCGATGGGACCGCTGGCGCTCCAGGTCGTTGGTGTCTACGGCCCGCAGCCGTTTCTCACCTGTGCCGCCTTCGCACTCCTGGTGGCGCTGCCCCTGCTCCTCGTCCACGAAGCGCCGGCGATCGCCCCGGACTCCGAAGGCGGGTTTAGCAAGATCGTTCTGATGGTGCCGGCTCTCCTGATCTGCGCCCTGGCCTGCGGGTTGGGCGAGCAGGCGGCGTTCTCCTTCCTGCCGATCTACGGGCTGAAGGCGGGCGTCCCGGCGGAGACCGCCGTGCTGTGGCTGTCGGCCTTCGTGATCGGCAACATCGCGCTGCAATGGCCGATCGGCTGGGTGGCGGACCACGTCGACCGGCGCGTGGTGCTGGCGACTTGTGCGCTGGCGAGCGCCGGGCTCACCGCGGCGCTGCCGGCCATCGATCCGCATTCGCAGGCGATCCTGGTCGTGCTGGTGCTGTGGGGAGGCATCTCCTTCGCGATCTATGCGGTCGGGCTGGCGCTGCTCGGACAGCGCTTCAAGGGTGGCGACATCGCGCG
Source organism: Reyranella sp. (assembly GCF_965279465.1). Taxonomy (NCBI): domain Bacteria; kingdom Pseudomonadati; phylum Pseudomonadota; class Alphaproteobacteria; order Hyphomicrobiales; family Reyranellaceae; genus Reyranella; species Reyranella sp. The sequence continues at coordinate 7,830,516 of NZ_OZ257242.1, read as the reverse complement.
CGCGAACGCCGCACTCACCAGCATCTACACGTTCGGCGGCATGGTCGGGCCGCCGATCGCCGGCAGTGCATTGGAGCTGCTCGGCCGGCCAGGCTTCGGCTTGTCGCTTGCGGTCGTCTATGGGTTCGCGGGCATCGGCGCCTTGCTGGCATTGCGCCGGCCCGGCTGATATTGCTGCGGGCAATGAGCGACCCCCTGCTCGAGCCGTTGCTCGCCGGCGACCGCCGCGCGTTGGCCCAAGCCATCACCCTGATCGAATCGACTCGCGCCGATCATCGCGAACGCGCCGACGCGCTGCTTGCCGAGGTGCTGCCGCACAGCGGCAGGTCGGTGCGGCTGGGCATCACCGGCGTGCCGGGCGTCGGCAAATCCACCTTCATCGAGCGCTTCGGCCTGTCTTTGCTGGAGCGTGGCCGCTCGCTTTCGGTGCTGGCGATCGATCCGTCATCCAAGCGCGGCGGCGGTTCGATCCTGGGCGACAAGACGCGCATGGAGGAGCTGTCGCGCCGGACGGCGGCCTTCATCCGGCCGTCGCCGGCAGGGGCGACCCTGGGCGGCGTGGCGCGGCGCACGCGCGAGGCGATGCTCCTGGTCGAAGCCGCCGGCTTCGACACGGTGATCGTCGAGACGGTCGGCGTCGGCCAATCCGAGACGGCCGTCGCCGACATGGTCGACATGTTCATCGTGCTGCTGCTGCCGGGCGGCGGCGACGATCTTCAGGGCATCAAGCGCGGCGTGATCGAGCTCGCCGACCTGATCGTGGTCAACAAGGCCGACGGCGACCTGAAGGCAGCGGCCAAGCGATCCGCTGCCGACTATCAGCATGCGCTGCGCATGTTGCGCTCTCCGACGGTTGGCTGGACGCCCGAGGTCACCACCTGCTCAGCACAGACCGGCGACGGCGTGGTCGAGATCTGGGACGTCGTCGAACGCTTCAACGCGGCTGTCGGCCCCCAGGGCATCGCCCGCCGCCGCGCCGAGCAAGCCCGCGCCTGGATGTGGAACGAGGTCGGCGAAACCCTGCTCACCGAGCTGCGCAGGCACCCCGAGGTGAAGCGCCTCGTAGGTGGGCTGGAGCGCGAGGTCGAAGCCGGGCGAGCGACCCCCGCCGCGGCGGCCCGGCGTATGCTAGAAGCCTTTCATGGCCGCTAAGTCCTTCGTCCGACGTGCCCGGCGAGCCGCTGCCGAGAACGAACTCCCGTTCTGGAAGCGCAAGACGCTCGCCCAGATGACGCAGCAGGAGTGGGAATCGCTATGCGACGGCTGCGGCATGTGCTGCACCAACAAGCTCGAGTACGAGGGCACCGGCGAGATCGTCCAGACCGACACCTGCTGCAAGCTGCTCGATCCCAAGACGGCGCTCTGCAAGGACTACAAGAATCGCAAGAAGATCGTGCCGGAGTGCATCCAGCTCACCCCAAAGGTAGTGGCCAAGATGGACTGGCTCCCCAAGACCTGCGGCTACCGCCTGGTCCATTTCAAGCAGGACCTCTACTGGTGGCATCCGCTGATCTCCGGCGACCCGGAAACCGTGCACCAGGCGGGAATCTCGGCCCGGGGACGGGTGATTCCGGAGGATCAGGTCGACGATATCACCGAGCGCGTGGTGGATTGGCCGCTCTGAGGGTGCCGCCGCGACCTCTCGCCTGAAGCCTCGCGTGGGCTAAGATGCATTCGGCATTCGGGGTATCCTTGCGGTCCGAGCGTTGTGTTCTTCAGGGGGTTGACGGCTCCGGCCCTCACCCTTAATAAACCGGCCTTCCCGCCCTCCCGGCGGGATCGTTTTTTAGCGGAATAGCCATGCCTCGTCGTTGCGCCCTCTCGGGCAAGTCCGTCCAGTACGGCAACAATGTGAGCCACGCGAACAACAAGACCAAGCGCCGGTTCATGTCGAACCTGCAGGTCGCTTCGGTCCTGTCGGACGTGCTGGGCCATTCGATTCGTCTGCGCCTCACCCCGCGCGGCATGAAGACGATCGAGCACAATGGCGGCATCGACGCCTACCTGCTCGGCACCAACGACAGCAAGCTCACGCCGGAGATGACGGTGCTGAAGCGCCGGGTTGTCCTGGCCAAGGCCAAGAAGGATGCGAAGGCCGCTGCGGCGGCCTGATCGACGTGCCGCCGGAAGCGTAGCCGCCGCTTACTTCTCGAGCTCGAACAGCAGCAGCAGGTCGCGCTGGAGCGAGCTGAAATTGTCGTCCGAGATCAGCCATAATAGCGTCTCGCCGCGCGTCCCTTTGGTCGCTGCGATACCTTCCAGATTGTCGACCGCCAGGGGCGACGCTAACCGTGCCAGTTCTCGGGCGTTGATCGTGGCGCCCGGTTTAAGCTCGGCTTCATCGAAGCGCATCACGCGGATCCGCACGCCGTGCACCATGTCGAAGGCGCGCTCCAGCATCACGAAGCCGCCGTCAGGCAATGGCGCCAGCGCGGTCGGATTGAAGTCCGGGATCTTGGCGTACTGGAAGGTCTGCCAGGAATAGCGACCCTCCGCCTCGGGCTGGCCGATCCAGCCGACCAGCAGTTTCGGCGTCAGCGTATGCTCTTCGCTGATCGCGACGATTCGGCCGTCCGGCAGCGCCGTCAGCGCCTCGACGCCGCCGTTCAGCGGTTGGCGCGAGAAGTCCTCGGGCAGGTTGATTGCCACCGGTGTGCCGTCGAGCGTCGGATAGCGCCAGATGCGGTGGTCCCGTTCGAACGAGACCAGCCAGGAGCCGTCGGGCATATGCGCCATGCCTTCGGAGTCGGCCTCCACCTTGCTGGCGAGTGGGTTGCCGTCGAGACCGCGCAGCGAGCCTATCCGGGCGTGATCGAGACCGGCAAGATTATCTGCAGAATCGTACTCGATCGTTGCTGTGAGCCAGCTTCCGAGGTCGGAGATCGTGGTGAGGGTGCGTCCGTCGGGTGAGATGTGAAGGTCCGACCAGCCGCCGAAATTGGACGAACTGCCCGTCATCGAGATGCCGCCGCGCCAGATCAGCTTGCCGATCTTGAATAGGCTGGGCTCGTCCAGCTTGAGCTGCAGCGGCTCGGACCGGATTGTGAGGTCGAGGGGCTGAGCGCCGACCGGCGAGGAGGGCGGCACGCCCGCACAGGCGGCCGCGACGAGAAGGCAGAAGCCGACGACGGATCGGAGGGCAGGGCGCATGGGTGGCGCTTGTATCACAGTTGGGGTCTTCGGTGCGGCGCGTCAGAGGCTCGCGGCACCGAAGAATTTGAAGCATCTTAAGCGGCGCGCTTGCCGCCGCCCTTCGAGCCCTTTGCCATGCCGCGGCCGGCCCGCTTGGTCTCGCGTGCCGCGCGGACGTCCTTGACGTCCTCCTCGTCGAACAGCGCGGCGAGCTGCTCCATCATCGTGCCGCCGAGCTGGTCGGCGTCGACGATGGTGACGGCGCGGCGATAGTAGCGCGTGACGTCGTGGCCGATGCCGATGGCGACCAGCTCGACCGGCGAGCGCGTCTCGATCCAGTCGATCACATCGCGCAGGTGGCGCTCGAGATAGTTGCCCGGATTGACCGACAGCGTGGAATCGTCGACCGGTGCGCCGTCGGAGATCACCATCATGATCTTGCGCTCTTCCGGCCGCGGCAGCAGCCGGTTGTGCGCCCACAGCAGCGCCTCGCCGTCGATGTTTTCCTTGAGGATGCCTTCGCGCAGCATCAGGCCGAGGTTCTTGCGCGCACGCCGCCACGGCGCGTCGGCCGGCTTGTAGATGATGTGGCGCAAGTCGTTGAGGCGGCCCGGGTTGGCTGGCTTGCCGGCGCCTAGCCACTGCTCGCGGCTTTGGCCGCCCTTCCAGGCGCGGGTGGTGAAGCCCAGGATCTCGACCTTGACGCCGCAGCGCTCGAGTGTGCGGGCCAGGATGTCGGCACTCATCGCCGCCACCGTGATCGGCCGGCCGCGCATCGAGCCCGAATTGTCGATCAGCAGCGACACGACCGTGTCGCGGAAGTTGGTGTCCTTCTCCTTCTTGAAGGACAGCGCATGCATCGGATTGGTGATGATGCGGGTGAGGCGCGCCGCATCGAGCGTGCCCTCGTCGAGGTCGAAGTCCCAGGAACGGTTCTGCTGCGCCATCAGGCGGCGCTGCAGGCGATTGGCGAGCTTGCCGATCACGCCCGACAGATGGCTCAGCTGCTGGTCGAGATGGTTGCGCAGCCGGCCGAGCTCTTCGGCATCGCACAGCTGGTCGGCGTCGACGATCTCGTCGAACTTCACCGTATAGGCGTGATACTGCTGGCCCAGCGGCTCGTTGCTGAGCGCGCCCGGCGGGAGCCAGGGACGCTCGGCGCGGCCCGGCTCCTCCTCGTCGCCCGAGCCCATCTGCATCTCGGTCTGGGCCTGGTCGGCGGTGGTCTCCGAGGCGTCGTCCTGCTCGGAGGAGTCCTCGGTCTCCTCGCCCTGGGCGCCGTAGCCCTGGCTCTCGCTCGAATCGCTCTGGTCGTCGCCGGTCTCGTTCGATTGGCCGTCGGCGTTCTCCTGGTCCTGGCTCTCTTCCTGGTCGTCGTCCTGCAGGTCCGACGATTCGTCGCCGAGCTTCAGGTCGCGGATCAGCTGCCGGGCGGCGCGCGCGAAGGCGTCCTGGTTGCCGAGCGTGTCTTTCAGCTTCTGGAAGTCGCGGCCGGCGGCGGCTTCGACGTCGGCGCGCCACATGTCGACCATCGCCTTGGCCGACTCGGGCGGTGCGGTGCCGAGCAGCTGCTCGCGGGCGATCAGGCCGATCACGTCGGCGATCGGCGCGTCGTCCTTGTGCTTGATCCGGGCGTGGCCCTTCTGGTCCGAGCGCTGGCGATAGAGGGCCGTGAGATTGTCGGCGACGCCTGCCATGCGACGGGCGCCCAGCGCCTCGACCCTGACCTGTTCCACAGCCTCGAAGATCGCTCGGGCGCTCTCGCCGCGCGGCACCCGGCGCAGATGCGTCTTGCGGTCGTGGTGACGCATCTTCAGCGCCATCGAGTCCGCCTCGCCGCGCACGCGGCTCACGTCTTCCACCGGAAGGTCGCGGGCCGGCACGGTGATCCGCGCTTCCTGCCCGAGCAGCGAGCCACCGTCCGGCACGAAGGACACGTTGATGTCCTTCTTGGAGATCGCCCGCATCGTGGTCGCCGTGACCCGGCGGAACTCCTCGATCGGCGTAGTGTCCTTGGCCATCAGGCCCTCTTAATGCAGCTTGCCGCCCTTGCCGCTCGATGCCGGCAATTCCTTGCCGAAGCAGCGCTGATAGTACTCGGCGAGCGTGGAGCGCTCGACCTCGTCGCACTTGTTGAGGAACGTCAGCCGGAAGGCGAAGCCGATGTCGCCGCCGAAGATGCGGGCGTTCTCGGCCCAGGTGATCACGGTGCGCGGGGACATGACGGTCGAGATGTCGCCGGCGATGAAGCCCGCGCGCGTGAGGTCGGCCAGTGCCACCATCGCCGAGATGATCTTGCGACCGTCGTCGGTGTCGTACTGCGGCGTCTTGGCGGCGACGATGTTCACTTCCTGGTCGTGCGGCAGGTAGTTCAGGGTCGTCACGATCGACCAGCGGTCCATCTGGCCCTGGTTGATCTGCTGCGTGCCGTGGTAGAGGCCGGTCGTGTCGCCGAGGCCGACCGTGTTGGCGGTCGAGAACAGGCGGAACGACGGATGCGGATGGATGACCTTGTTCTGGTCGAGCAACGTGAGCTTGCCGTCGACCTCGAGCACGCGCTGGATCACGAACATGACGTCGGCGCGGCCTGCATCGTATTCGTCGAACACGAGCGCCGTCGGGTTCTGCAGCGCCCAGGGCAGGATGCCTTCACGGAACTCGGTGACCTGCTTTCCGTCGCGCAGCACGATCGCGTCCTTGCCGATCAGGTCGATACGGGAGATGTGGCTGTCGAGGTTGACGCGCAGGCAGGGCCAGTTGAGGCGCGCTGCAACCTGCTCGATGTGGGTCGACTTGCCGGTGCCGTGATAGCCCTGAACCATGACCCGTCGGTTGAAGGCGAAGCCGGCGAGGATCGCCATCGTCGTGTCGTGGTCGAAGAGATAAGCGTCATCCACCGGCGGCACATGCTCCGTCGTCGTGCTGAACGCCGGCACTTCCATGTCGGTGTCGATGCCAAACAGCTGGCGGGCGGAAACCTTGATATCCGGCATGCCTGAAACGTTCTGACGGGCAGCGGTCGTCGTGGAGGCCATCACGTGTCCTACAATACAAAGCCCGCCAAATTGCGGGCTGACTATCCATACTCGCAGGCAGAATTGTGTGCTGCAAGCGACCAATTGCCATGGCTGCCCTGAGGAAGGCTAATTACTCGCCGGGAAGATGTTCAGAGGCTCGCAGGGTGGAATAGGCGACGTTGATTTCCTTGAGCTTTTCTTCGGCTTCCCGCGCGCCGCCGTTGGCATCGGGATGGTGGATCTTGACCAACTCCTTGTAACGGGATTTCACATCCGCCAGCGTTGTCGGCCATGATAGTTCAAGAACGCCCATGGCGTTCCGCTCGGCCGGGGTCAGTTGCTCACTGCCATCCATTCGCGGCGGCGGTTTTTCGTCCAGGCCGGCCTCTTCCCGGAGGCCGAGCGGATCGTGGATTTGCGGTCCGCCGTTGCGCCGGCCGCCTAGTGGCCAGACCGGCCGGCGCCAGGTGGTATCGGCCCGAATGTGCCGCTCGATCTCACTGGCGTCGAGGCCGGCGAAATAGTCCCACTTCTTGTTGTAGTCGCGCACATGCTCAAGGCAGAACCAGCGGTGCTGGTCGAGCCGGTCGCGCGCGAACGGCGCGCGGTACTCGCCTTGCAGTCGACAGCCCGGCGCTTCGCATACCCGCTGGAATGCATGGGCGCCGTCGGTTGCTGCAAGAGGTTTGGCTCGCCGTCGGGACATTCGGCTAATATGTGTTCAACGCATTTGGCGGGCAAGAGAGGCTAGCGATGGGCGCGGTGGCGAACGCGATTGACAAAAAGCTCCGGACGCGATTCGCGCCGGCGCGCCTCACCATCGAGGATGAATCGTCGAAGCATCGCGGCCATGCGGGCCATCGCGAAGGCGGCGAATCGCACTTTCGAGTCGAGATCGTGTCGGCGGAGTTCGAAGGCAAGAACAGGGTTGCCCGTCAGCGCCTGGTCTACGAGACCTTGAAGGGCGAGTTCGACGCTGGCCTGCACGCGCTTGCACTTACGACGCTGACACCTGCAGAAGACCGATAGTCATGTTCCTCTTCCTCGCCAGGGAGGAGAGGCTGGGAGAGGGAGCGGAGGGAGAAGGTAGGCGTCAGCCGTCCATCTCGATTTCCTTGTTCTTCGCCGCCTCGCGCACCGCTTCGGCACCGGGGCCGGTATAGAACTGCGGCACCCAGCGCCTGGTGATCTCGCTGTCAGATGCCCAGGTGTGGCAGTTGTCGAGCATGTGGGGCTTGCGCTGCGGCTTGGACGGATCGTGCGGCTTCGGCGGCTTGCCGATCTTGATCCGATACGCCGTTTCGAGGTCGCGCGCCTTGCGCGAGCCCGCGGTCTGGAACGCCGTCGTGGCGACCGGTCCGAGCAGCTCGACGATGTGGGTGCAGCCCTCGGTGCCGCCCAGCCGCTCGCGGACGGCGCGCGTGAAGCCGCCGCCGATGCGCAGCCCGATCAGCTTCTTGAAGTTGGGCGTGATGTCGCCGCACATCCTGTACGGCGACTTGTCGGTCACCGCTTCGACGTCCACGATGGTGAACCGATGGTCGATCGTGAGGCGGATCGACATGTCATGCACGAAATCTCCGGGCTGCAGCGGCCCGCGCCATTCGTTGGCATGCTCGTAGGTCTTCTCGTCGGTGATCCGGCCCTCGATGTCGTAGAGGCCATCGTCGCGATAGAAGCCCTGGCAGGTAACCTTACGCGTATGCAGATGCTGTCGCCCAACCGGCGGCGAAAGCGGCATGGAATGACCCTTTCGGAAGGTGGTTTCGGCGGGGTCTGTTTGACAGACCCTTAGTTGGCGGCCTGTATGGCGGCCGGCGGTATGATGCGCAACTCGGCGATGCGCGTGCCCTCGCGCTTCAGAATTTCAAACCTGAAGCCATGGAATGCATAAACCTGGCCAACTTCGGGGATGCGCCGCGCTTCGTGCAGCACCAGCCCGGCGATCGTGATCGCGATGTCCTCCGGCAGGCTCCAGCCAAATTCACGGTTGAGGTCGTGGATCGGCACGTCGCCCTGGCTGATCAGGCTGCCGTCCTCGCGCGTGATGACGCCGCGCTTGATGGCGTCGTGCTCGTCCTCGATGTCGCCGACGATCTCCTCGATGATGTCCTCGAGGGTCACGATGCCGCGCAGCGCGCCGTATTCGTCGACCACGATGGCGAAGTGCTCGTGGCGTGCGCGAAATGCCTGGAGCTGGTTGAACAGGATGGTGGATTCGGGAATGAACCACGGCGGGGTCATGACATCGTCGACCTTGACGTCGGTTGGCCCGCCGGCCGCCCGCACCGCGCGGAACATGTCCTTGGCGTGCAGGACGCCGACGACGTTGTCGGGCTGGCCGCGATAGAGCGGGACGCGTGTGTAGGGCGCCGCCAGCATGTGGGCCACGATCTCATCGGGCGGGTCGTCGGCATCGATCAGCACGACGTTGCCGCGATGGGTCATGACGTCGCTCACGGTGCGGTCGCCGAGATCGAGAACCGAGCGCAGCATCGCCTTCTCGGTCGGCGCATCGTGGTCACTCTGCCCGATCCCGTGCAGCTCGATGGCGCCACGCAGGACGTCGGCCTGCTCTTCCGCGTCGTGCGCGAGCGTCGTGCGCACGCCGAGCAGACGGAGAAAGATCCGCGAGATCCAGGCGACGGCGCGCGCCATGGGCCCCAGGATCGCCAGGGTGACTACGATCGAGGGGGCGAGGGTCAGTGCGACCCGGTCGGCGCGCAGCAAGGCCCAGGTCTTCGGCATCACCTCGGCGAAGATCACCACCAGCACGCCGACGATGATCGTGGCGTAGACCACGCCGGCGGCGCCGAACAGCGAGGTCAGCACCGCCGTGGTGAGCGACGCCGAAAGGATGTTGACCACGCTGTTGCCGAGCAATACGGCCCCCACCGCCTCGTCCTTGCGGTCGAGCAGCTGGTTGACCACAGCCGCGCGCTTGCTGCCCTGCTGGGCCAGCCGATGCATACGCGGACGCGAGGTGCCGGTGATCGCCGTCTCGGCCGCCGACATGTAGGCACCCAGGGCGAGGCAGAGCACGACCGCCGGGACTGCGATATAGAGCGGCAAGTGAAGCGAGATTTCGGCGTCCATGGGCCGTCAGGCGGCGATCGCCGTGTCGAGCAGGCCGCGCAGCACGGCTTCGTCGACCTCACGGGTGACGAAGGCTTGGCCGATGCCGCGGGCGAGAATGAAAGTGAGCTTGCCGGCCTCGGCCTTCTTGTCGCCGCGCATATGCTCGATCAACCGGGCGGCGTCCCAACTACGGTGATTGTCGCCGCCGATCGTGCGCAGCCGGACCGGAAGTCCGACCGCGCCGAGGTGCCGGCGCACACGCACCGCGTCGGCCGCTGGGCAGAGTCCGATCTTCGCCGACAGGTCAAAGGCCATGACCATGCCGGCGCCGACCGCTTCGCCGTGCAGCAACTCCGGCCCGAAGCCTGTCTCGGCCTCGAGCGCATGGCCGAAGGTGTGGCCGAGATTGAGCAGCGCGCGCAGGTCGGTGGTCTCGCGCTCGTCGGCGGCCACGATGCGCGCCTTGGAGAGGCAGCTCTGCTCGATGGCGTAGGTGCGCTTGGCCGCGTCGCCGGCCAGCACCGCATCGCCGTTCGCCTCGCACCAGTCCCAGAACGCCGGATCGTCGATCAGCCCGTATTTCGCGACTTCGGCATAGCCCGCCAGCAGCTCGCGCCTGGGCAGGGTGTCGAGCACATCGGTGTCGGCCAGCACCAGCCGCGGCTGGTAAAAGGCACCGATCAGGTTCTTGCCGTGACGTGTGTTGATGCCGGTCTTGCCGCCGACGGACGAATCGACCTGGGCGAGCAGCGTGGTCGGCACCTGGATGAAGTCGACGCCGCGCAGCAGGCTTGCCGCGGCAAAGCCGGTGAGGTCGCCGACGACGCCGCCGCCCAGCGCCACCAGCGTCACCTTGCGGTCCGGCCGCTGGTCGAGCAACGCGTTCATCAGCCGGCCGAACGCCGCGAACTCCTTGCTGCTCTCACCCGCAGGCACCGTGACCGTTGTTGCCGCGATACCAGCCCTCTCGAACGAGCCGACAAGGCGCGCCCCGTAGAGCGGCGCCACCGTTTGGTCGGTCACAACGATGACTCGCCGCGACGCCAACAGGCCTGCGCTAAGTTCTCCCGCACGATCGATCAGGGCAGGGCCGATCAGGATGTCGTAGCTGCGGCCGGCGAGGCTGACGGGGACGGTGCGCGCGGTCATCCGGCTGCCCTGGTCGCCTGCGGCGCGAGGTGGCCGCGCAGCGCCTCGAGGACCTGCTCGGTCGTCATGTCGGCGGGCTGGGCCGTCGAATCGACCACGAGATCGGCTTCGGCATAGACGGGGTAACGCTGGTTCATCAGGCGCGCGAGAATTTCCCTGGGATCGCCCTGGCGCAGCAGCGGCCGGTGAGTGCGCTTGCGCACGCGGTCATACAGCACCTCGAGGTCGGCCCGCAGCCAGACGGTGATCGCATGTCTCCGCATCAGGGCGCGCGTCTCGGCATCCATATAGGCGCCGCCGCCGGTCGAGAGAACGTGCGGCGGACCCTCGAGCAGGCGCTGGATGACCCTCCGCTCGCCATTGCGGAACTCGGCTTCGCCGAACCGTTCGAAAAATTCCGAGATCGAGCACCCCGCCGCGCGTTCTACCTCGTCGTCGGCATCGACGAAGGGCAGACCGAGCCGGAGCGCCAGCCGTTTGCCGATCGCGCTTTTGCCGGCACCCATCAGCCCGACGAGGGCCACGGTGCGCGGCAGCGAAAGAGGAGAAGAGGCGTGCATGATCCGTTCGAGCCCTTGCATGTCGCCCATTCCGCCGCTTGATTCAAGCGAGGGAGCCGGCGGCCCGTCGCTGACCTGCGACCAACGGGCCGCCGTCATTGCCGCTTTGCGGGAGGACAGGTAGGTTGCGCCGCGTGCCCCTTTTCCGTTCCAAGAGCCGTTTGCAGCTCCCGGCCGTCCGGCTCGGACCGCTGGTGGTTATCGTCGTGTTGTGCCTCGTGTTGGGTGGTTTGGTCGCACTTGCGGTGTTCGAACCCGGTCCGCCGCTGAAACATTTCGAAGTGCCCGTGCCGAATGAACGTCTCGCTCGTTAGCCTGCTCCTTCTGACGGCTCTTGCGGTGGGCAGCCCCTCGGTCTTGGCGGACAGCATCGACGACGTGCCGACCGGCTTCCTGAAGCCCAGCACGGGAGGCCTGCCGACGAACGCCTGGGGCGGAACGAGCCTGGGCACGGCCAAGAGGCTGGTGGCGGCCCTTCCGGCTGCCCCGCGGAGCCGGGCGTTACGCGATCTGCAATTCCGCGTGATGGTGAGCGAGCTTACGCCGCCGGCGCGGGATGGCAGCCCCGAGCCGACGATGTTGCGGCGCAAGGTGGAGCGCCTGGCGGCGATGGGGGAGGGCGAGAGCCTGAACGAGATGGTGCGCTCGGCCGGCGCCTACGTCGATCCGGGCATCGCCACCATGACGTCGAATGCGCTGATGATGTCGGGCGAACCTGCGAGCGCTTGCGCCGTGGTGACTCGCCATGACCTGATCCAGACTTTTGCCGCCCGAGCCTTGGCCGCGTGCCAGGCCTTCGCCGGCGACAGCGCAGGCGCGCTGGCCGCGGCACCGGACTTGCGCGCCAGCGATCCGCAGCTTGCGGTGCTGCTGCAGAGCGCAGCCAGCGGGAAGCCGACGGCCGGGGTGCCGGCGGGGCCGCTCGACGGGCCCGCAATGGTGATGTTCGCTCTCGCCCGTGTCCGCCCGCCGGCCGCGGCGCTGCAGTCGAACGACCCGCCGATGATCCGCGCCGTGGTCGCCGACCGTTCGCTGCCGATCGTGACCCGGGTCGAGGCGGGTGAGCGCGGCGAGGCGTCGGCGATCATCGAGGCGACGCGACTGAGCGATCTCTACGTCCTGGCGGTGCGTGACGGTGCCGCCATGCCCGCGGCGATGGCGCGGCGTGCGCGGCTCGTGGCGGCGGCGCGCAACGCCAGCAATGCGGAAGAGATCATGCAGTCGCTGGTCGCGGTCTATGGGGAAGCGCGCGGCAGCCCGTTGTTTGCCACCATTGCGCGGGCAAGCGCGTCCAGTCTGCTCACCCTGCCGGCCAAACCGGAGTACGCCAACGTCGCCCAGGAAGCGATCCGTGGCCTGCTGCTGCTCGGCGACAGGAGCCTGACGCAGACTTGGGTGAAGCTCGCTTTGAGCTCCGTCGCCAACAACGCACGCGCCATCCTTGCGTTGGATCGCATGCTGCCCCTGATCGCCATCGCCGGTGTCGACAATGCGCGCCTCCCGTCGGTCGGCGAGGTCAACCGCTGGTATGATCTGATGCAGCAGGACGATCCCGCCCGCGCGCCGCGGCGCGGATATCTGCTGGTCGAGCTCCTGCGCGCGACCGGCGCCATGCCCGCGGGCGCCACGGCGCTGCCCGAAACGCCGCCCGGTGGCGTGCGGGGAATCCCCCCGCCGGCCGCGACCCTGCAGGCGCTGCAGGCCGCGGCGGCCGGGCACCGCCGCGCCGAGACCGCGCTGCTCGGCTCGATCGCGATCGGCGAGACGGCGCTGGCCGATCTCCACCCCGCCGCCGTCGGCACCATCGTACGCGCCGTGCGCGACGCGGGCGAGGACCAGGCGGCGCGCCTGTTCGCGATCGAAGTCGCGATCGCACAAGGCTTGTGAAGGCGCCTGTGAAGAAGAAGCCCGTGCCCGACCGGACGCGCGAGGTCGAGGCCTTTCTCGAGATGCTGCAGGCCGAGCGCGGCGCCTCGCGCAACACGTTGGCGGCCTACGGTGCCGATCTCGACAATCTCCAGACTTTTCTCGCACGGCGCCAGCAAAAGCCCGCCGGCGCCGATACCGAGGCGCTGCGCGCTTACCTCAAATCGCTCGATTATGTCGGCATGACACCGCGCACCGTGGCGCGCCGGCTGTCGGTAATCCGACAATTCTACCGCTTTTTGCTCGCGGAAAGGATGCGCGACGACGATCCGGCGAGCACGCTCGATTCGCCGAAGCTCGGTCGGCCCTTGCCCAAGGTCCTGTCGCGCGGCGAGGTCGACCGGTTGATCGAGGCGACTCGCGACAAGGAAGGCGATGGCGGGCGCATGGCGACCCTGTTGGAGATCCTCTACGGCACCGGCCTGCGCGTGTCGGAGCTGGTGACCCTGCCGCTGTCGGCGGTCGAGCGCGATCCGACCGTTCTGATCGTCCGCGGCAAGGGCGAGAAGGACCGCATGGTGCCGCTGTCCGATCCTGCCCGCGCCGCAATCGCATCATGGCTGCATGTCCGGGCGGCAACGCTCGATGACGACGAAACGTCGCGCTATCTCTTCCCTTCACGTGGGCGTACCGGCCATTTGACACGGCAGCGGTTTGCCCAACTCCTCAAGGAAGCGGCGCTGACGGCCGGCATCGATCCGGCGCGCGTTTCGCCGCACGTCCTGCGCCATGCTTTCGCCAGCCACTTGCTCGAAGGCGGAGCGGACTTGCGCAGCGTGCAGCTCATGCTTGGCCATGCCGATATCGCCACCACGCAAATCTACACGCATGTGCTGGACGATAAGTTGCGCGCCCTGGTGCAGGATAAGCATCCGCTGGCGCGGCGGCGCCGCCGGCCTGCCGGTTGACAGGTACAGGGAGCCGGGCGACATCTGATCTCATATGACGACGTATCTCGATTTCGAGAAGCCTGTCGCGGAGCTGGAAAGCAAGATTGCCGAGCTCCGGCACTTGCCCAACTCCGGCGATGTAGACATCGCCGACGAAGTCATGCGCCTGCAGGACAGGGTGCAGAGGCTGTTGCGGACGATCTACGCCAAGCTGACGCCCTGGCAGCGGGTGCAGGTGGCGCGCCATGTCGAACGTCCACATGCCCAGCGCTACATCGACCGACTGATCACCGACTACCAGCCGCTCGCCGGCGACCGCGCCTTCGGCGAGGACTTCGCCGTGGTCGGCGGAATCGGCCGCCTCAACGGCCGAAGCGTCGTGATCGTGGGCCAGGAGAAGGGCGACGACACCGACTCGCGCATCAAGCACAATTTCGGCATGCCGCGGCCGGAGGGTTACCGCAAGGCGCAGCGTCTGATGAGGCTCGCCGACCGCTTCAGGCTGCCGGTGGTGACCCTGGTCGACACGCCCGGCGCCTATCCCGGCCTCGATGCCGAGGCGCGCGGCCAGGCCGAGGCGATCGCCAGCTCGATAGATACCTGCCTCGGGATCGGCGTGCCGCTGGTCAGCGTGGTGATCGGCGAGGGCGGCTCGGGCGGCGCGCTCGCCATCGCCTCGGCCGACAAGGTCTTCATGCTGGAGAACGCGGTCTATTCGGTGATCACGCCGGAGGGCTGCGCCTCGATCCTGTGGCGCTCCAACGCCAATGCCCAGGACGCGGCCGAGGCGATGAAGGTCACCGCTCAGGACCTCAAGAAGCTCGAAGTGATCGACGACGTCATCCCCGAGCCGATGGGCGGCGCCCATCGCGCGCCCGACGAGGCGATCGACACCGTGGGCAAGGTCGTGTCCGAGGCGCTGGGCCAGCTCGCCGAGCTCGATCCCGACACGCTGCGCCGCCAGCGCCAGGACAAATTCCTCGCCATGGGCAAGAAGGGGCTTTAACGCTGCTCATGCTCTTCCGGACCGCGAGCCTCTGGCTCGCTCATGCGCCCGAGCGAGCGAGACGCTCGCGGTCCGGAAGACGATGACGCTCCGTCTCTCCGTCCTCGACCAGTCGCCGATCCGAAAGGGCGGCACGGCGGCCGATGCGGTGCGCGAGACGCTCGAGCTGGCGCAGCTCTGCGACCGGCTGGGCTATCACCGCTACTGGCTCGCCGAGCACCACAGCAGCCAGGCGCTGGCCGGCTCGACGCCCGAGGTGCTGATCGCCCGCGTCGCGAGCCTGACCGGGCGCATGAAGATCGGCTCGGGCGGTGTGATGCTGCCGCACTACAGCTCGTTCAAGGTGGCCGAGAACTTCCGCATGCTGGAGACGCTGTTCCCCGGCCGCATCGATGTCGGCATCGGCCGCGCGCCGGGCAGCGACCAGCGCACCATGCGCGTGCTGGCCGACGGCAAGCCCAAGTGGAGCGATCCCGCCGAGTATCCCCTGCAGGTGCGCGACCTGGTGGCCTGGCTGCACGATGCGCTGCCCGACACGCACAGTGCGCACGGCGTGATGGCCCAACCGGCCGGCGCGACGGCGCCCGATGTCTGGCTACTCGGCTCGAGCGAGGACAGTGCGTCGCTCGCGGCGTACTTCGGCCTGCCGTTCTGCTTTGCGCATTTCATCAATCCCGATGGCGGCGATGGCGTGACGCGCTCCTACATCGAGAACTTCCGGCCGTCCGCTCTCCATCCCGAGCCGAAGGCGATGATGGCGATGGGCGTTATGTGCGCCGAGACCGACGCGGAGGCTGACCTCCTGTCGAAGAGCCGCGAGCTGTGGGCGATGCGGCTGCGCACCCAGAATGAGCCCGGCCCGTTCCCGCCGGTCGAGGAGGCGCTGCAGGCCGAGAAGGATGCAAGAACGAGAGCCTTCATGGCGTCGATGCGCCGCCGCGGCGTCACCGGCTCGTCAAAGACGGTGCGCGCCGGCATCGAGGAGCATGCAGCGCGCTATGGCGTCGAGGAGATCATGCTGGTGACGATCAGCTTCGACTTCGAAAAGCGCAAACGCTCGTACAAGCTGATCGCGGAGGAGTTCGGGCTCAAGAGGTCATGATCTTCCGGACCGCGAGCCTCCGGCTCGCTCATGAGCATGAGCGAGCCAGCGGCTCGCGGTCCGGAAGAGCATGAGAGGCGCCTCGGCCTACAGACCCGCCAGCGGGAAGCCGCCGCTCCTTGCATTGTGCGGGCGGCGCGCTTCGATGTGGCGGCGGGCCTCGTCGCGCTGGCCGGTGTGCAGCTTGGCCGTCGTCACGACGTACTCCAGAAGGTCGCGCTGGGCGCGGCTGCCGCCGAGGCGCTCGTGGGTGGCGAGCAGCGGCTCGATCTCCTCGATAGCGGTCTTGTAGTCGCCCCGCGCGAAAGCCGTGAACCCGCGCGCCATCGGCGGCACCATGTCGCCGGCCGCGCCGCGTGGGCTGTCGCCGAAGGCCGCGAGCTTCTCGTCGTCACCGGCCATGGCGTAGGCCAGCACGGTGTGCATGTCGACGAAGCTGAGGCCGGGCCGGCCGAACCACCGGGCCGAGTATTCGGCGAGCTCGCGCCAGAGCTCGGGCTTGCGCTCCTGGCCCGCCATCTCGGCGCGCAGCAGGAAGGCCGGGCAATCGGTCGCGACATTGACCTGCGGGCCCCAGGCCGCGCCGGGCCGCAGCGCCTCGTCGTAGATGCGCCAGGCGTCGGCGTGGCGCCCGGTTTCCATCGACCACAGCGCCAAGTGCCAGTTGTTGTGGCAATGCATGAGGCCATCGCGCGGATAGTCCTTCATCCAGTCGGCGAGGAAGGCGAGGCCCGCCTCGCGCTCGCCCAGCTCGTAGAACAGATGACCACGGATATGGGCGCCATGCGCGCTCTGCGGAAAGGCCGCGAGCGCCGCGTCGATGTTGCGCGCGCCCTCGTCGAGCCGGCCGAGCTCGATCTGCGCGAAGGCGAGCTGGGTGCGGTACCACCAATCGTCGCCGTAATGCTGCTCGAACGGCTCCAGCAGGGCGAGCTGCTCGACCTCGCGGCCGACCTTGCCGGAGAAGCCGATCAGGCCGAACACGCTGGTCGCCGGCGCGAGCGCCATGGCGTCGCGCGGCCAGCTCCTGCAGTGCTCGCGGATCGCTTCGAGCGCGGCCTCGCCTTGCCCCGTCAGGATCTTGTCGAAGATGGCGATATGGCTCTGCTCGCGCGGCGTGGTGCCGGCAGCGAGCTCGAGCGCCCGCGCGCGCGGCGCCTTGGCCTCGTGACCGCGGCCCAGCAGCTGCTTGGCCCTGGCGAGCGAGATGTGGGCGAGGGCGAAGCCTTCGTCGGCCGCGATCGCGTCGGCGAACGCGGTGTCAGTGCCGGCGGTGGCGGCCATCAGGCTGTCGACGCCCCGGACATAGGCATCGCGCGCCGCCGTCGAGGCCGTACTCAGCTCGTTGCCGTAGCGATCCTTCAACATCATGCCTTCTCCTTGCCGGCCGTTGCGTCCCAAAGCGGCGAGGCCATCGTCTCCGTGAAGTTGCTGAACATCAAGTTGAAGGAGATGCTGATGCGCTCGCTCTGCCCGTCATTGGCCGGCACGGTGTGCTTCACCCAGGAGGGGAAGATCAGCAGCCGACCGTCCTTGCTCTGCGCGTCGGCGCCGTTGGCGGTCAGCCGCGTGTATTGCCGCGGCTTGGGCATGATCATCGACGGTCGCGGGTCCTGGAACTGGATGCGCGAGCCGACCGGCGGCACGGCGACATAGTAGACGCCGCTGAGATAATTGTTCGGATGGTGATGCGTCGGATGATAGGCGCCGGGCGGATTGACGTTGGCCCAGCAGCCGGTGATCGCCATCGGATACTGGTCGACCTGCAGGAAGCGCGCGACGCCTCGCGCCGCCGTCTCGACCAGCTTCACGAAGTCGGCGAAGGCCGGCCGCTTGTGCAGGTCCTGCGGCGTCTGCCAGTTGCTGCCGGCTGGCACCTTGGGCCGCGGTGCGATCAGCCGCTCGATCTCGGCTTTCAGCTTCGCATTGAGCATGGCGGCCTCGGCCGGGCTGAGGTCGACGATCCAGAGGGGGGTCGGAAAGAGTTCCTGGACTTCCTGCTTTTCGATCATGGCGGCGAGTATAAGACGGAATCGGTCGTCCGGCTTTCCTCTCCATAAGAATGGGGAGGAAAGAGTGAAGTGCTGCCTACTTTTGCAGAGAGCGCTGCAGCCGGTCGAGCTGGGCCGGAATCGCCGCTGCGTCGGTCACCGGCAGCGAGCAGAAACTGCGCGTGCAGGCGAAGGCCGCCGGACCCTCGGGATAATCCGGATAATCGACATCCGGATTGGTCAGCTTGCCTTCGGCCTTGTCCCACCATTCCGCGCGCTTGTAGGCGAGCGGATAAGCCAGCGCGCCGGCATAGAGCGCGGCGCTGCGGGGATCGCCCCTGGCGCCGACCACCGTTACATGCACCGGCTCGTTGCGCAGCTCCTCCTCCGCAAGCAACACGTCGGGCAGGAAGGCATAGGCCTCGAGCACGGCCGGGGAGCCGAGGTAGCCCATCCCGGCCTCGGCGATCTCGCGGTAGCGCACCTCGCCGGAATAGGAGGCGAGCAAGGTGAAGAAGCGCGTCGTCGTGACATTGTCCTCGCGCTGCTTGATCGGCTTGGGCAGGTGTTTCGCATCGGGCGAGGCCGAGGCGAAGAACCCACCGGTCTTCGGATCGATGAAGGTGGCGGCGACGAAGTTGCCCGCCGCCATCGCCATCACCAGCCACTTGCGCTCGCCGGTCGAGCGATGCAGCGCCAGCAGTGCGGCGCCCATCTCGACCGTGTCGGCGAGATAGGGGCCGCCTTTGTCATGGTCGCCGTGACGGAAGCCGCCGCCGGTCATGGCCCGCTCGCGCAGCGTCCAGTCCGCTGCCGCGATTGCAAGCGAGAGCGCGTCCTTGCTGCCCGTCGCGTCATGGTAGGCCGCGATGCCCTGGATCGCCTGGCCGGTCTCGCGCGCGTATTGCCGCTTGTCGACACCGGGTCGACCCTCGGCCATGCCCATCGAGGCGTAGAAGCCGCCGCCCGGCCCTTCGAGCTTCGATTCGAGGAAGCCGTAGATCCGGTCCGCCGCAGCGCGATAGGCAGGATCGTTGAACAGCACGGCGGCGCGCGCATAGGCCGTCAGAGCCGCCTGCTGCGCGAACATCGGGAACTCGAGCGAGGGCTTCGACCAGTCGGGCGCCAGGGTGACCTGGCTGATGCCGCCGGTGTCCCTGTCGATCAGCGCGGTCATCGACGTCAGCGTGCGCTTGATGCGCCCAGCCGCCTCCGCGTCGCCGGCCTTGGCGCGGTCGAGGAACCAGCCGAGAGTCGGCCCGTCGACCAGCTTGCTCTTGCTCCAGCCGCCGTTGGCCTGGTCGTAGGCCTTGTCCATGAAGGCGATGATGTCGTTGCGCTGTCCGTCCGTCAGACCGGTCGCGAAGATACGTTCACGCTCTGCGCCGCCTGGCTCGCCATAAACCACCGGCGAGGGGTCCCTCACGGTCTCCTTGAGCACCGGAAGGAAGAACTTCGGCGAATAGAAGCCTCGCAGCTTCACGATCTCGGTGCCGTCCGGCCCGAAGATGATGGTGGCGGGCCAGCCCCAGCGCTCGTAGCGCTGCGAGATGTCGGGTCGGCTGTCCTGGTCGACCTGGACCGGAATGAAATGATCCTTCAGCTCGGCTCGCACCTCGGGATCGGCCCAGGTCTCCTTGTTCATGGCCAGGCACCACGGGCACCACCAGCTCTGCAGCGATACGATCACGAACTTCTTCTCGTGCGCGGCGCGCTCGAACGTCGCCTCGCTCCAGTCGCTCCAGAAGCCGTCCTTGTTGTCGACCGGCGCGGGATGGGCGTTGCCGGCAGTGCCGAGCAGAAATGCGGCGAACAATCCGAGAATGCGTATCATGAAAGCCATTTGCGGTCGCGCGCCATCGGTGGTCCAATCACGCTCAAACACAGGATCGGGAGGAAACCTTGGCCATCGCCGTGCACGCTGTCACTCCGGATTTCGTCGCCGAAATCGGTGATGTCGATCTCGCGCGCCCGCTCGGCGCCGACGACCTCGGCGCGATCCGCGCTGCCTTCACGAAATATGCGGTTCTGGTCTTCCCGGATCAGGCCTTCACCGATGACAGCCAGCTCGACTTCGCCCGCCACTTCGGCCCGCTCGAGACCACGGTGTTCAAGGCCCGCAAGGATCACAAGCTGCGCCTGCATGAAAATCTCGCCGACGTGAGCAACCTCGACACCGAGAACCGGGTGCTCGAAACGAACGACCGCCAGCGGCTCTACAATCTCGGCAATCGGCTCTGGCATACCGACTCCTCGTTCAAGCGCCTGCCGGCCTATTGCTCGATGCTGCATGCCCGGTCGATCCCGCCGATCGGCGGCCAGACCGAGTTCGCCGACATGCGCGCCGCCTACGATGCGCTGCCGGAGGCGATGAAGCGCAAGCTCGACGGGCTGGTCGCCTATCACTCGCTGATGACCTCGCGCGCACGGCTGGGCTTCAGCGACTTCGACGAGAACGAGCGCAAGGCGTTCGAGCCGGTGCCGCAGGTGCTGGTGCGCCGCCTGCCGGACTCCGGCCGCATGAGCCTCTATGTCGCGAGCCACGCCGGCGCGATTCGCGGCATGCCCGACGCCGAGGCGCGTCAACTGATCGACGAGCTGATCGCGCATGGCTCGCAGCGGCAGTTCGTCCATAGCCATCGCTGGCGGGTCAACGACCTGGTGATCTGGGACGACCGCTGCACCATGCATCGCGGCATGGATTTCGACGACCAGCGCTACAAGCGCGACATGCGTCGCGCCACGGTGTCCGACGTGGCGCCGACCTGCGAGCAGATGGGCCTGGCTGTCGCTGCCGAATGACGCCCGCCGCGTTCGCGAAGCTGGCTCTCGGGTTCGACGGCGCGACGCAAGGCGCGCACGGCGGCCATCCCGACTTCCGCGCCGGCGGCAAGGTCTTCGCGTCGATGGGCTTCAAGGGCCCGGACTCGGCGACGGTCAAGCTGACGCCGGAGCAGCAGGAGATGCTGGTCGCCGCCGAGCCCGCGATCTTCACGCCAGTCACCGGCACATGGGGACAGCGCGGCTACACGATGATCCATCTGCCGGCCGCCGACGCCACGACGATGAAGAGCGCGCTGGCCATGGCATGGACGAACGTCACCGCGTCATCACCGCGCGCCGCCAAACCGGGTGGCCGTGCCGTACTTCCAAAAGCAGCACCCCGCGCAAGGTGCGGTCCAGCGCGCCGCGCGGCACCTCGGTGAATCCGCGGCGCTGGTAGAACGGCTTGTTCCAGGCGACGTCGCGATAGGTCGTCAGATAGAGCGGCTCATGGCCGAGCGCGCGTGCGGTCGCGGCGCACCGCTCGATCAGCGCGGTGCCGCGCTTGATCTCGATCAGCGCGAAGCCGACGACGTGGCCGCGCGGCTCGATCGCGACCCAGAGCAGGCCGTGGCGGCGGCCGTGTTCCAGCGCCGCGATCGAGTGCCCCGGCATATCGACCACGCGCTGCAGCCCGACCCGCGCGAAGCGTTGGTCGGCGGCGTTTTCGATCTGCGGCAGCAGGCGAATTTCATGAGGATGGGCCGCGCGGATCATCGCCGGACGATTGACGCTGAAATGACGTATGGCGGACGCCGTTCGACGCGGATCTCCTGGCCGGCGGCTACGGGCCGGCCGCCGGCGTAGACCGGGCCGATTTGCGGTCGACATGGACCCCGACGAAGTCGTTGACGTTGAGGCGCACCGGCCGCGTGGTGCCGTCGTCGTAGTAACGCTTGAAGTAGATGGTTTCCCGGTCCCGGATGATCTTGCGTGCCTCGTCGACCATGAAGCGATGCACCCGGAAATTGTTGGCCGACCAGGCGTTGAAGATGAGGCACTCGCCCTGGACGCAGTCGTCATAGGACAGTCCGCGCCGCCCTTCCACCCAGGCCTCGGCGTTCTCCCGGCTCACCAGGGCCCAGCCGGCGAAGCCCTGCACCGCCTTGCCGTCGACCGCGAAGCAGTAGTGCTTGCGATTGATCTGCCCGACAAGAATGCGCGCCCAATCGCCGAAAGCCTGACGCGCGAAGGCGGGCTTGGTCATCATGTGATTGACGGCCAGGCCGAGTGCGACGGCCGCGCTGTCCGGCCGAAACACCCGAAGGCCTGGAGTCTGCGGATTGGAGCCGGTGATCTCGTTCATGACGTC
Organism: Reyranella sp.; assembly: GCF_965279465.1. Classification (NCBI taxonomy): domain Bacteria; kingdom Pseudomonadati; phylum Pseudomonadota; class Alphaproteobacteria; order Hyphomicrobiales; family Reyranellaceae; genus Reyranella; species Reyranella sp. Next base: position 7,808,530 of record NZ_OZ257242.1, on the reverse strand, counting down.
CGGATGTTGCCTGTGCAGGCGGAGGTTTGTCCACTCGCCTGCACAGGGCTGAATGCGGTCGCCAGCGATCAAGCCACCACGGTGAAGTTGGTGTTGCTGATGGCGGGTGTGCCGCTGAGAAGAGCGAACTGCACGGCGGCGTTCGCTCCGGTACCGTCGCTGTCGTAGGACAGGAAGCCGGTGGCCGAGTTGTAGATGATACGATCATCCGCATCGTGTGCACCCGCCCCCGCGAAGAACGCCGAGGCGGAGAGCGTGCCGAGCGTCGCGATGGCGCCGAAGATGCTCTGATCGAGCCGTATCGTGTCGTTCGCCACGCTGAAGTCCGCGACCGTGTCAATGGCGCCGCCCAGTGCGGAGTCGAACACGAACGTGTCCAGGCCGCTGCCGCCTGTCAGCACATCCGCACCAGCCCCGCCGTTCAGCACATCGTTGCCGGACCCGCCGTCCAGAGCATTGTTGCCCGAATTGCCGGTCAGGGCGTTGGCCAGCGAGTTGCCGGTGCCGTTGATGTTGCCGCTGCCGGTCAGGGTCAGATGCTCGATATACTGACCGGACAGGTTGTAGCTGATCGAGCTGAAGACCAGATCGGTCCCCCCACTGCTCGCCTCGATCACGGAGTCGCCGGCACCGTTGACATAGTAGGTGTCGTTGCCTGCGCCGCCCACCATCGTGTCCGCGCCAGTCCCGCCGTCCAGCACGTTCTTGCCCGAATTGCCGGTCAACGTGTTGGCTTGGCCGTTGCCGGTGGCGTTGATGTTGCCGCTGCCGGTCAGGGTCAGGTTCTCGACAAACTGGCCGGCCAAGCTGAAGCTGACCGAGCTCTGCACCAGGTCCGTGCCGCCACCCGAGGCCTCCACCACCGTGTCGCCGGCATTGTCCACCACGTAGGTGTCGTCGCCTGCGCCGCCCGTCATCGTGTCCGCGCCGGTCGATCCGTTCAGGACGTTGTTGCCCGAATTGCCGGTCAACGCGTTGGCCAGCGAGTTGCCGGTGCCGTTGATGTTGCCGCTACCGGTCAAGGTCAGGTTCTCGATATGCTGGCCCGACAGGCTGTAGTTGACCGAGCTGAAAACCAGATCGGTCCCCGAGTCGACCGCCTCGATCACGGAGTCGCTGGTGGCATTGACATAGTAGGTGTCGTCGCCCGCGCCGCCGGCCATCGTATCCGCGCCGGTCCCGCCGTTCAGGACATTGTTGCCCGAATTGCCGGTCAGCGTGTTGGCTAATGAGTTTCCGGTGGCGTTGATGTTCGCGCCGCCGGTCAAGGTCAGGTTCTCGGCATACTGGCCGGCCAGGCTGTACGTGAAGCCGGAATAGACGGTGTCTGTGCCAGCGCCCGAGGCTTCGACAACCGCATCGCCCGCATTGGCCAGATAATAGATATCGTCGCCGGTGCCGCCCGCGAGGGTCGACCCGCCGCCGACCGACGTCACGACCGCGCTGTTGAGCGAGACGTTGAGCGTATAGGTCGAGCCGATGGCCAGTGGCGTGGTGCTGGGATAGCTGTCGACGCGCAGGTAGTACACGCCTCCCGTGGCAAAAACATAGGTGAGGGACGAGTCGTGCCCGTCGTCGCTTCCGGGATCGAGCGCCGCGTCGTCGTTTACGGCCAGCTGCGTGCTTCCGTCCGTGCTGTAGAGCCTGATGATGGTATCGACGCCGCCGATCGTGTGGTCGATGTCGAAGGTCGCCGTGGCGCCGGATGCCACGGAAAAGCTGTAGTACTCGTAATTGCCGCTGGCGGTCGCCGTCACCGTGGCGTGCGGGATCGTCGTCGCATTCGCGATGATGGCGCTGTCCTGCAGCCCGAAGTGACCGTCGAGGTTCACCGCGGTTCCGATGCTCGAGTTGTTCTGGCCCTGCGGCTTGTTGATGGTGGCGTTGGTCGCTCCCGAATAGAGCGTGTCGTTACCGGCGCCGCCGTTGAGGTTGTCGGTGCCGCCGCCGCCCCGGATCACGTTGTCGCCCGAGTTGCCGGTCAGCGTGTCGTTGAAGTAGGAGCCGGTCAGGTTCTCGAAATTCGATACTTTGTCGGTACCGGAGCCCCCGGTGTTCTGGTTGCCGGTGGTGGCAAGGCTCACTGTGACGCCCAGATCCAGGGCATAGCTCAAGGTGTCGACGCCAGTGCCGCCATCCAACGTGTCGTTGCCCAGGAAGCCGTCGATGACGTCGTCGCTGGCGCCCCCGTTCAGGACATTGGCGAGGCTGTTGCCGATGATGGTTTCGCCGCCCTGGCTGCCCTCGACGTTTTCGAAGTTGTAAAGGGTCTCGGAGGTGCCGCCTGTCCAGGTGCTGCGGTTCTGCGACAGGTCGATGGTGACGGAGTTGGCACCAACAAAAAACACCGGGCTGAAGTCGATCCAATCGGTGCCAGAACCGGCATTGAAGATGTCGGAGCTGACGCCATCATCGTCAATGAAACGGTCGTCTCCGCTGGATCCGTAGACCGTATCGGCCCCGCTTCCGCCGTTCAGGACGGAACCGACCGTCGAGGTCGCCAGCGTCGCGCCGCCCAGCGAAACATTGAGGGTGAACTCCGCGCCGGCAGCAGGCCCGGCGCCTCCGGGGTAGCTGTCGACGCGAATATAGTAGGTGCCTGCCGTCGCGAACGTGTAGCTGAGATAGGAGTCGCGGGCGGATGTGCCGCCGGCGAGGGGCGCGCTGCCAGGGTCGAATACTCCGTCGTCCTGCGCCGCCAGCAGCGTGGTCCCGTCGGTGCCGAACAACTGGAGGTAAGTGTCGACACCCACCGTCTGGTCGATGTCGAATACAGCCTGGGCCCCCGCAGTCACGGTGAACTTGAAGTACTCGTACCCGCCACCGGCCGTGGCGACCACCGTGGCATGCGGCGTCGACGTCGAATTCTGGATGATGGACGAGTAGGTCTGGACGAAGTGGTTGTCCAGGGTGATCGCGGTGGCGACCGACGAGTTGTTCCGGGTCTGGGCCTCGACGTAATACTTGTTTGGCTCGCCAGCATAGATCGTGTCGTTGCCGCCGAGGCCGTTGATCGTGTCGCTGCCGCCGTTGCCCTGGATGACGTTGGCGTTGACATCGCCGGTGAGCGTATCGTCGAAGTACGAGCCGATCAGGTTCTCGAAGTTCGACACGGTGTCGGTTCCGGAACCACCGGTATCCTGGGCGGCCGTCGTGGCCAGGCTGACGGTCACCGCCCGGTCCAGGTCGTAGCTCAGCGTGTCGACGCCGTTGCCGCCGTTGAGCACGTCGTTGCCCAGGAAGCCCTGGATCAGGTCGTCGCCGTCGTTGCCGGTCAGGGTGTTGGCATCCGAGTTGCCGATCAGCGTATCGTTGCCGCTCGTGCCGAGCACGTTCTCGATGCTGTAATATGTATCGCCGGCAGCGTCGCCGCCAGAACCGACGCCTGTCGACAGGTTTGCGTTGATGGCCACCGTCGACCCGTCGTAGGTGGCGGTATCCGAGCCCGCCCCACCGTTGAGATAGTCGGCGCCGCCCACACCCTTCAGGGAGTCGTTGCCGTCGCCGCCGTACAGGGAGTCGTTGCCGTCGCCGCCGTTCAGCGAATCGTCGCCGGCATCGCCCGACAGGACGTCGGCGCCGCCCGCGCCCTTCAGGGTGTCGGCGCCGCCGTTGCCGTACAGAGTGTTGTTCGCGTCGTTGCCGAAGATGGTGTCGGCACCCGAGCCGCCGAACGCATTCTCGATGGTGGTCGTCAGGTAGATGCCGATATTGTTGGTTTCACCGCCGATCGAGGACCAGTTGCCCGGAGTCAGATCGATCGTCTGGCTGCTCGAATAGCCCGATGCATCGAGCGTATCGGTGCCGCCCGAGTCGTAGAGCGTGAAGGCCGGCGTGCCCGAATAGCTCGAGAAGTCGTAGAAGCTGCCGGCGTTGCTGTTGAAGCCATAGGTTGTGTTGCCCGTGCGCGTCGTCGTCCGGGCGCCGTAGATGCTCTGAATGGCGAATATGTCCGCCATCTGGGGCGTCAGGACATAGTCGTAGGTGTCGCTGCCGTAGTTGTTCTGCGCGAAGTACGACATCACGGACCAGCGCCATGTGTCGTTGGTCCAGAGAGCGTCGGTATTATAGACGGCGCTGCCGTTGTAGGGACCCTGGTGGCCGAGGCCGAGCGCGTGGCCCGTCTCATGGACATAGGTCTGGAAGAAATAGCTGTAGTTCCCGGTCGCTGCGCCGCCGCTCCAGTCCGAGCTGATATGGATCGTCGAGCTTGCGATCGTCGTGCCCGACACGCTGCTGTACGAGGTGACGGCCGAGCCGCTGCCGTCATTGATGTACGTGATGTCGGCGGCGCCGGTGGTGTACGAGAAGGTGACGTTGGCGACGTCCTGCCACGTCAGGAGGGCGGCTTGGGCAATCGTCCGCTCGGCCGTCGTCAGATCCTGGATATTGACCGTGATGGTGCTGTGATCGAAATGCCGCGGACCGGTGCCCCAGTATCCCGACCAAGCCCAGTAGCCGTTGATCAGGTGGTCGGCGAGCGTTGCAATCGAACCAAAGACCGTGGGCGCTCCCGGCGGGTCGCCCGCTCCGGCCGGCGCGCTGATTGCCGTCGAAGCAAAGCCGTCATCCGCATTCCACAATCCGTTGTTGAATGCGTCGTTTTCGCCGACGCCGCTGCCCGAGGAACGCACCGTGTCATCGTCGTCAAATGGGCCGTTATTGCGCGTATTCTTATTCGTCGTCGGCATATCGTGCTCTCCTGTATAATCGACAATTAATATTCCGAAAATTGACCATGAAGCTTCGGCAGCTGTCAAAATCCCATGTTATCTCGCGAAACATGAATTTTAACGCAGCATTTTCAATGGCCTTTCTCCAGAAGTCTGGATGCGGCGCGCGATGATGTTTCGTGCTCGATACTCAATACAGCCGGTGGGATATGTTCCTGACATTCTAACATCCTGTCGCTTGCGTGATCCGCATGGTCCCGGTGTTCGACGAAAAGCCCCTGGCGGACAGGTAGTAAGTCCCGCGCGACGTCGGCAAATATTTAATTCGCGACTCAGCACCGACGCCACCGTCGTCGTCAGAGGTGATTACGATACCCGCCGAATTGCGCAGGTCCAGAAACGTATCCGCGAGGGTGCCGTGGCCGGTGGGGCTGCCCTGCAAGTCGAACTCGTACCACTGCCCGGCTGTCAAGCTTGCTCGGAACCAGTCCCGATCTCCGCTGGCCTCGATATTGCCGGTTGTAGATCCGCCGACGCTGAGCGCGCCGGTTGTCGTCACATTGGAGGCATACTGGTCGATGGTGACGTGGACCGTATACGTGCCGGTATTCGAGCCGAAACCTCCGGCCGACAGGTAGTAGGTTCCCGATGACACCGGCGTAAAGAAGAACTGAGAATCGTGAACGAACGTCGGAGTGTCCGAGTTGACCGTGTAGGAGTCGTCGTTGGACGTCACCAGGGTTGTCGCTGAACTGTAGAGACGCAGCAGGGTGTCAGTCATGGTCCCGCCGCCGCTCGGCGAGCCGTTCTGGTTGAATCGGTAGTGCGTCCCGGCAGTGAGCGTTACGCGGAACCAGTCCTCTTCGCCGGCCGGATTGATCGTGCCGGTCGACGAACCATTGACAGCCACCGTTCCGGTAGTGGTCGGGTTCTGGACGGAATCGTCGATCCGGTTGAAGCCGATCACGTCCAGTTCACGAAGGTCGACCGTGGTGAGCGAGTGCAGCGTGCTGCTGCTGTAAAACTCGTTGAACGGGTCGACGCTACCCTGCACGCCGCCGTTCAGAAAGTCGCTGTAATCGGAGGTGCGGCCAAAATCGGCCAGGTTCGTTGTGCCACGGAACGAGGCATACCCATAGCGAAGGTTGATCGTGACCGGATCGCTGAAATTCTGCTCGATGATGTCGGCTGCCTGCCGAATCGCCGCAGCCCATCCCGCCGGCGCATTGACGTTGTTGTCGTCGGCGATCAGGTTGATGTGGAGCCCGGCTGAAGTGGGTGCAGGGATGACCCCATGATCCTTGGCGGCGCCAGGGTCGACTGCCGCCGTAGCAGGAACCGATCCGCTCGCGGATGCGTCCGAACCTTTAGCCGCGACAGCAGCGGTTGCGCTCGTATCGGGCGCCTGGTGGGCGGACGGTGCCGTACCGCTGTTGAGCGTTGGAATCGAAGCAAAAGAAGCCGCAGATGGCGGGTCGCCCGCTCCGCTCGGCGGGTTTATCGCCGCCGAGAAAAGGCCATTGTCGGCGTTCCACAATCCGGTGTTGATTGCCTCGTCGTCGCCGGCGTCGTTGCCAACTGTATTCGAGTTGCTGTCGTCGCCGAATCGACCATGAATGCGCGCGCTTTTATTCGTCGCCGGCATATCGTGGCTCTCTAAATAGAATATAAATACATACCAACTGTTCTGAAATTTTACCACTCCACTGTAGCGATTGTCAAAATTTCTCGTTCTCGTCGCGAAACATTAAATTTGCCGCAGTGATTTCCACCTTTCTTTCAATTCTCCTGCTTGCGGCTTGCGACAATGTTTCGAACTCGTTACGTAGTACAATCTGAAGGATATGTATCAATAATTGCACATCCTATCCCTTGCACAACAAGATATGTATTTCAGTTGTTCTGAACCATTTGCAAAAAAGTGCGCCCAGTCGCCGAAAGCCTGACGCGCAAAGGCGGGCTTGGTCATCAGGTGATTGACGGCCAGGCCGAGTGGGACGACCTCGCTGTCCGGCAGAAACACCCGAAGGCCTGGAGTCTGCGGACTGGAGCCGGTGATCTCGTTCGTGACGCCCGGATGTTGCCTGTGCAGGCGGAGGTTTGTCCACTCGCCTGCACAGGGTTGAAAGCGGTCGCCAGCGATCAAGCCACCACGGTGAAGTTGGTGTTGCTCACGGTGGGTGTGCCGGCGAGCTGGGCGAACTGCACGGCGGCGTTCGCTCCTGTGCCATCGCTGTCGTAGGACAGGAAGCCGGTGGCCGAGTTGTAGATGATACGATCGTCCGCATCGTGTGCACCCGCGCCCGCGAAGAACGCCGAGGCGGACAGCGTGCCGAGCGTCGTGATGGCGCCGAAGATGCTCTGGTCGAGCTGTATCGTGTCGTTCGCCACGCTGAAGTCCGCGACCGTGTCGATATTGCCGGCCAGCGCGGAGTCGAACACGAACGTGTCGTCTCCACTGCCGCCCGTCAGCACATCCGCACCAGCCCCGCCGTTCAGAGCATTGTTGCCCGAATTGCCGGTCAGGGTGTTGGCCAGCGAGTTTCCGGTGCCGTTGATGTTGCCGCTGCCGATCAGGGTCAGGTTCTCGAGATACTGACCGGACAGGCTGTAGCTGGCCGAGCTGAAGACCAGATCGGTCCCCGCGCCGCTCGCCTCGATCACGGAGTCGCCGGCACCGTTGACATAGTAGGTGTCGTTGCCTGCGCCGCCCGCCATCGTGTCCGCGCCAGTCCCGCCGTCCAGCACGTTCTTGCCCGAGTTGCCGGTCAACGTGTTGGCCAGGCCGTTGCCGGTGGCGTTGATGTTGCCGCTGCCGGTCAGGGTCAGGTTCTCGATGTACTGGCCGGACAGGCTGAAGCTGACCGAGCTCTGGACCAGGTCCGTCCCGCCGCCCGAGGCCTCCACCACCGTGTCGCCAGCATTGTCCACCACGTAGGTGTCGTCGCCCGCACCGCCTGCCATCGTGTCCGCGCCGGTCCCGCCGTTCAGGACGTTGTTGCCCGAATTGCCGGTCAGCGTGTTGGCCAGCGAGTTGCCGGTGCCGTTGATGTTCCCGCTGCCCGTCAAGGTCAGGTTCTCGATATGCTGGCCCGACAGGCTGTACTTGACTGAGCTGAAAACCAGATCGGTCCCCGAGTTGGCCGCCTCGATCACGGAGTCGCTGGTGGCATTGACATAGTAGGTGTCGTCGCCCGCGCCGCCGGCCATCGTATCCGCGCCGGTCCCGCCGTTCAGGACATTGTTGCCCGAATTGCCGGTCAGCGTGTTGGCTAATGAGTTTCCGGTGGCATTGGTGTTCCCGCTGCCGGTCAAGGTCAGGTTCTCGATATACTGACCGGCCAGGCTGTAGCTGACAGAGCTGAAGACCTGATCGGTTCCCGCGTTCTTCGACTCGACCGTGGTGTCGGCGGCGTCATCGACATAGTAGGTGTCGTTGCCGGCCCCGCCGAACATCGTGTCGATGCCGGCGCCGCCATCCAGCGTGTCGTCGCCCAGGAAGCCGTAGATCGTGTCGTTTCCGCCGTTGCCGTACAGAGTGTTATTCGCGTCGTTGCCATAGATGGTGTCGGTGCCCGAGCCGCCGAACGCATTCTCGATGATGGTCGTCAGGTAGATGCCGATATTGTTGGTTTCACCGCCGATCGAGGACCAGTTGCCCGGAGTCAGATCGATCGTCTGAGTGTTCGAGTAGCCCGATGCATCGAGCGTATCGGTGCCGCCCGAATCGTAAAGCGTGAAGGCCGGCGTGCCCGAATAGCTCGAGAAGTCATAGAAGCTGCCGGCGTTGCTGTTGAAGCCGTATGTTGTATCGCCCGTGCGCGTCGTCGTCTGGGCGCCGTAGATGCTCTGAATGGCGAATATGTCCGCCATCTGGGGCGTCAGGACATAGTCGTAGGTGTCGCTGCCGTAGTCGTTCTGCGCGAAGTACGACATCACGGACCAGCGCCATGTGTCGTTGGTCCAGAGAGCGTCGGTATCATAGACGGCGCTGCCGTTGTAGGGACCCTGGTGGCCGAGGCCGAGCGCGTGGCCCGTCTCATGGACATAGGTCTGGAAGAAATAGCTGTAGTTCCCGGTCGCTGCGCCGCCAGTCCAGTCCGAGCTGATATGGACCGTCGAGCTTGCGATCGTCGTGCCCGACACGCTGCTGTACGAGGTGACGGCCGAGCCGCTGCCGTCATTGATGTACGTGATGTCGGCGGCGCCGGTGGTGTAAGTGAAGGTGACGTTGGCGACGTCCTCCCATGTCTGGAGGGCTGCTTGGGCGATCGTCTGCTCGGCCGTCGTCAGATCCTGGATATTGACCGTGATGGTGCTGTGATCGAAGTGCCGCGGACCGGTGCCCCAGTATCCCGACCAACCCCAGTAGCCGCTGACCAGGTAGTCGGCGAGCGTTGCAATCGAACCAAAGACCGTGGGCGCTCCCGGCGGGTCGCCCGCTCCGGCCGGCGCGCTGATTGCCGTCGAAGCAAAGCCGTCATCCGCATTCCACAATCCGTTGTTGAATGCGTCATTGTCGCCGACGCCGCTGCCCGAGGAACGCACCGTGTCATCGTCGTCAAATAGGCCGTTATTGCGCGTATTCATATTCGTCGTCGGCATATCGTACTCTCCTGCATAATCGACAATTAATATGCCGAAAATTGACCGAGAAGCTTCGGCAGTTGTCAAAAGTCCATGTTATCTCGCGAAACATGAATTTTAACGCAGCATTTTCAATGCCCTTTCCGCAGAAGCCTGCATGCGGCGCGCGATGATGATTCGTGCCCGATACTGAATACAGCCGGCGGGATATGTTCCTGACATTCTCGCATCCTAACGCTTGCGTGAATCGCAATAACCGAAAGTTGGATCTTCATGTGTTTTGAATCATTGGTTAAAAGGAATATGGCGCAGGGATTTGGGATTACCCCCAATGACATGCGAGCTTATTCGAGTTCCTGGCCTCATGGACGTCGCGGCCGGCACCGTAAAGTTCATGCAGGGTTATTAGAATTTTTTTTGGCTGCAGGGTGCAAAGCGACTGGTTGCATAGCCCATGCAGGGACAACGTCGCTCGTCCGTGCGCGAAGGTGTCGACCGGCTCTGAACGTCGGCGGGTGGCCTTTTCGATCTGCGGCAGCGGGCGAGTTTCGTGAGGATGGGGAGCGCGGATCGTCGCCGGATTGTTTACGCTGTCGGTCAACGTGGGAGGAAGCGCCAATGACCATCGACATCGAACCGCTCCGGAAACAGCTCGGCCGCAAGATCGAGGACGAGGACGTCGTCACCCGGGCGCCGCTCGAGGCGATGCTCGCCACCTTCGACCGGCAGGAGAAGGCGCCGGAAGAAGGCCAGCCGATCGCGCCGGGCTGGCACCTCTGCTTCCTGCACTCCTACGCCCGGCCGGCGCAGCTCGGGCGCGACGGTGCGGCCGTCACCGGCGGCGTGCTGCCCGAAATCCCGATGCCGCGGCGCATGTATGCGGGCTCGACCTTCACCTTCGACGGCGAGATCCGGGTCGGCGACAAGCTCAAGCGTGAGACCGAGTTCAGCGACATCCAGCTCCGCCAGGGCAGCACCGGCACGCTGATCGTCACCACCCAGACGCGGCGCATCTTCACGCCGCGCGGGCTGGCCCTCACCGAGGCGGCGAGCACGGTGTTTCGGGAGGATCCCAAGCCCGGCGAGAAAAGCGCCACGCCGGTGCGCGAGCAGGCTCCGACCGACGTGCCGTGGCGGCGGACCATCACGCCCGGGCCGGTGATGCTGTTCCGCTACTCGGCGATCACCTTCAACCCGCACCGCATTCACTACGACCGCACCTACTGCATGGAGACCGAGGGCTATCCCGGTCTGGTCGTGCACGGGCCGTTCGCACAGCAATGCATCTTCGACCTGCTGCGCGATTCGACGCCCGGCCGGGCGATCAAGACGCTCGCCGTGCGCGCCCGCGCGCCGCTCTTCGACACCGCGCCGTTCGACGTGATCGGCCGGCCGACGGCGGATGGCAAGGGTGCCGAGCTGTGGACGGTGACACCCAAGGGCACCATCGCGGCGCAGGCGACGGCGACCCTGGCCTGAGTCCGCGTCAGCCTCAGGCCGTCCCTCCCGCCATCTGGGTCAATCCCAGCGCAACGGACAGAAGGTCCGAGCCTCCGGCGAGACGCGCCGATGGAGCTGCGCGCGCGATCGCGGCGCGCACGGCCGGCACGCGGCTCGATCCGCCCGTGAGGAATATCGTATCGATGCCAGCGGGGCCGAGGCCCGCCGCTGCGATGCAATCGCGTGCCGTCGCGTAGAGCCGATCGGTCCTCGCTTCGATGGCGTGGTCGAAATCGGGGCGCGTCGCCGTCACGACGAGGCCCGCCTCGAGGAAGGCCAGGGGCACGGCCACGCTGTCCCGGGCGCTCAACGCGATCTTGCCGTCTTCCACCGCAAACGCCAGACGATGGCCGAGTCGGTGGTGCACCAGCTTCAGCAGGCGTTTCACTTTCTCGGGCTCGCAGGCCAGCGGGACCAGTTCGGCAAGCGAACGCTCGTTCTTGTAGGTATAGGCGAAGTTGATCGTCGCCCAGGTTGCCAGCTCGTGATAGGGGGCGCTCGGCACCGGCAGGTTCTTTTCGACGAGCTGCGTGCCGAGGCCCAGGAGCGGCATCGCCGCGGCAAGGCTGAGTGCGGCGTCGAAGTCGGTGCCGCCGACACGTACGCCGGCGTTCGCGAGCACGTCCTGGATGCGATCGGCACGCTTGCGGCGCCGCGGGCCGACGCGAATGACGGAGAAGTCGCTCGTGCCGCCGCCGATGTCGGCGATGAGCGCCAGCTCCTCGCTTTGGACGGTCTGCTCATAGTGATGGGCCGCGGCGATGGGCTCGTACACGAACGCGACGTCGCGAAAGCCCACCCGGTGGGCAATGGATTCGAGCACCGCCTGGGCTCGCGCGTCCGCCCTGTCGTCATCGTCGACGAAGCGCACCGGCCGGCCGTGCACGACGCTGGTGATCTCATGGCCGGCGAAGGCTTCGGCCTTGTGCTTCAGGTGCCGCACGAAGAGTTCGACGACGTCCCGGAGCGGCACCTTGCGACCGCCCAGGCTGGTCTCCTCGTCGATCAGGGGAGAGCCCAGGATCGACTTGAGCGCGCGCATCAGCCGGCCTTCGGTCTGCCCGACATAGGCCGAGACGGCCTCGTTGCCGAACAGCACCCGGCCCTTGACCTCATAGTCGAAGAACACGGCGCTCGGCAGCAGCGTGTCGTTCGCCTCGACCGGCGCGAGTGCCGCCGTCCCGTCGCGCGCCACGCCGATCGCCGAGTTCGACGTTCCGAAATCCAAGCCGCACGCGATCATTGCAGTCCCTCTTGCCGTGAAGGGGACCTCATCTATTGAGAACCGCCCGACGTTGCCAGACTGTTTCTTTTTTTTTATTCGGGGCGCGCTCGCGAGCTGCCGAAAAACTAATCGTTTGCGGCGCCAAATCTCAGCGGTCGGAAGAAATTGCGGATGTCCTCGACCAGCAGGTCGGGCTCTTCCAGAGCGGCGAAATGGCCGCCCCTCGGCATGACGGTGTGGCGACGCAGGTCGTACGCGCGCTCTATCCATTCTCTCGGTGGGGCCGGGGCGAGATCGGCGGGGAAGGCGGCGAACGCTGTCGGCGTCGTTACCCGCGCTCCGGGGGGCAGGGCACGAGGGTTCTGCTCCGTGGCGCCACGATAGAGCCAGGTCGCCGTGCCTGCGGTGCCGGTCAGCCAGTAGACCATGATGTTGTCGAGCAGCGTGTCCATCGAGAAGCTGTTGATCGGATCGCCGCCGCAGTCGCTCCAGTCGCGGAACTTCTCGACGATCCAGGCGGCCAGGCCGACGGGCGAGTCGCTGAGCGCGACGCCCAGCGTCTGCGGCCGTGTTGCCTGGATGCGTTGATATGCGGTTTTTTCGTCGAGCGCGGCACCCATTTTGCCGAGCCATGCGGTCTCGGCGGGGCTTAATGCGGTGGTTTTCAGGTCGATACCGGGCCGCAGCCCGATCATGTTGAGGTGCAGGCCCGCCACGCCCGACTTCCATTCGTCCTTCTCCTCGGTCACCGGATGATCGAACGCGAGCCACGAGGACACGACGGCGCCCCAGTCGCCGCCCTGCGCGCCGTAGGGCCGGCGGTAGTTGAGCTTGTCGTGCACGAGCTTGTGCCACAGGCCGGCGATGGCGCGTGGGCCGATCGGGCCGGTGCTGCCGTCCGCGCGGATCGGCGGGCCGGAGAAGCCGTAACCGGGCAGCGACGGCGCGATCACGTCGAAGGCGTCGAGCGGATCGCCGCCATGCCGCTCGGGATGGGCGAGCGTGTCGATAACGTCGAGGAACTCGACGATCGAGCCCGGCCAGCCATGGGTGATGACCAGCGGCATCGGGCGCGGCGCATCCTCGACCTCGGTGCCCGGCTCGCGGATGAAGTGGATGCGCTGTGGGCCGATATCGACCAGGTAATTCGGCCAGCGGTTGATCGCCTCCTGGCAGCGCTGCCAGTCGTAGCCGTGGCGCCAGTAGTCGACCACGCCGTCGAGGAACTCGGGATCGGTGCCGGAAGCCCACGTTCCCTTGTCGGCGATCGCCGTCGTCGGCCGCCAGCGGCGCAGCCGCTCGTCGAGATCGATCAGCGCGCGTTCGGGGATATCGACCTTGAAAGGCTCGGGCGTGTCGTAGGGCATGAGCCCATCATAAACTACTCCAGCAGATCTGCCCTCAGCCGCTCGCGGGCCACGGCGTCGAGCCCGAGCGCTTTCTCGGCGAAGGCTTCGGGACTGCCGAAATCGTCGCGCACCACGGCGAAGGCCGCCTCGAGGTAAGGGGTACGCGCCTCTATGATCGCTGCCCGGGTATCGACATCCAGTTCGGGGTAGCGGCCGATATGACCGAGCCACAGCTCGTTGGTGCGGAGATAGTCGGATATCACGTCGTCCCAGTGCACGCCGAGCAAGGTGAGCAGCAGGGCCGAGGCGAAACCGGTGCGGTCCTTGCCGGCGGTGCAGTGGAATACCAGCGGACGGTGCGTGCCGTCGCTCAGGGTTGCGAACAGTGTGCGGAAACCCGGGGCGCAGCGGCGTGGATAGTCGCGATAGTGATCGGTCAGGAACTGCATCATCACGAACGGGTTGGCGCTGCCGTCGGCAACTGCGCCCCGTATCTTGTCGCCGACACCGGGCTCGATGTGCGCGCCGACGACCTTGCAGACGAGGCCCTCGATCAGGTGCGGTGTCTCGGCCGCTTCGGCGACGCCGCGAAGATCGACGATGGTCTTGACGCCGAGCTTGCCCAGCGCGGCGCGGTCCGTGTCGGTCAGGCCGCCGAGATGGGCCGAGCGGAAGACCGTGCCGCGGCGCACGCTGCGGCCGTCGGCCGTGCGGTGCCCGCCGAGATCGCGGAAGTTGGAGCCGCCCTGCAGCGGCACGACGTAGGGGAACTCGGGCGTTGAATTGGGCGTCTCCATGCTGACAAGTCTAGCATGGTTCGAAGTCAGAATTTTTGCGTCAAACTGACCAGAGCAAAACAATTATCGGTGTGCCGGTCGCTCATCACCTCCGCGCTTGGGTTTCAAGGGCGGCATCGAAGAAGGGTGGGCGTTTGCGCAATTGCCGGAAGCTGCATCGGTGCGATACGTCGAGCGGGTGTCGGCACAGCCTTCGGTGCAATCGCTCGTTACGCTCTCACGGGCTCTTCTTCTGCCGATTGCGCCACTCGCTCGGGGGCATGCTCGTCCATCGCCGAAACGCGCGCGTGAAGGTGCCGGCATCGGCGTAACTGAGGGTGGACGCGATTTCGATTATCGACATGGTGGTGTCGGCCAGCAGTTGGCGCGCGATATGGGATTTCACGTCTTCCAGCTGGTCCGATAGCGAGGTGCCGAGGGCCGCGAGGCGCCGGTTGAGGGTCCGGCGATGCATGCCCATCAGGTTGGCCACGCTGGCCATGGACCCCTTTCCCTGCATCACGAGGACATAGAGAGCGCGGCGCGTGCGCATGATCAGGTCGTCGGCGGAGCGAGCGGCCACGGCGTCGACTCGTTCCTGCAGCGGGCCACGCAGCGACGGATCGGCGCCCGTCACGCGATGCGACAACCAGCGCGTCGGAAAGGCCACGCCAGTCCATTCCGCGTCGAACCTGATCGGCGCCCTGAAGTACCGGTCGTACGGTCGCCGATCTCGCGGTGTCGAATGAGGAAGCATCACTTCGGTCGGCGTCCACGCCGGGCCGCAGAGGTCACGCATCAGGTTGAAGCCAATGGCTGCGCTCAGATCCTGCACCTGCAAGGCCCCGAGCCCGAGAAAGCCTTCCAGGGTGAGGCTGTAGATCGCGACGTCGTCCTTCACGACGAAGGCTGGAACGCCGGCGCGGCCATGCAGATGCTGGGTCCGGGCGAGCCCGCGCAGTGCCGTTCCGACATTCGTCTGATTGAGCGCCAGCCTGCCGATCAGCCCAAAGGAGGTGAGCGACGCCCGCCGGCCGAGAAGCAGGCCGAAGTGAGGGCAGCGCGTATGCTCGGCGCAAAGCGCGAGCAGTTCGGCACCGGAGGCGACCGCGATCGTATTCTCCGGATTATCCATCAGGTCGGGCGGGAGGCCCAGTCCTGCGAGCAGCGGCTCGAGCGGAACGCCGAAACCCCGCAGAACCTCGGGCAGGTGACGCAGCACGGCGACACGGACGTGTCCATCTGTAACATGGGCCACGTCAGATTGGTCAGGGCTCATCGTCCACTCTTCGCGTATCGGATCGCCTGCCGGATTTTGTCGCAAAGTGCCAAGCCTTCAATGCTTGCCCTATCGTAAAGGGCTCGGGCGTTGGAGCATCGCCTGATGGGCTCGCTCTGCAGCTGCGGCTTGGGAAGGCGGCATTGGGTGATACGTCTCCAGGGAGAAGGGCTTGGGTCGGACCGACTTGGGCGCGTCGTGATGGGTTCGAACTTGGCACCCGTGGCCGCCGTGGGCCGTGCTTGCACGCCGCGACAGTCCGAGTCCCGGACGATCGCCGAAACGGTACAGTGGGTGCAAGGACACAGAACGGCGAGCCCATCGACGCGCTCGCTGCGTGCCCCCGCCAAGAGCGCGGCATCATAGGCGACAGGCCCTACGCGTCGGCCCTCAACCTTCTTGTCCATGCCCCACTCTTGGGCATCACCGTAAGATAATGAACGTCGTGCATACAACCGATCCCTATCCGAGACGAGGAGACCTCGAATGACCATCACACGTCGTGCCGCCGCTGGTGGCGGCCTGGCGCTTGCGGCTGCCGCGGGCTTGAGTTCCAACGCGAAGGCGCAAGGCGGGCTGTTCGCGGATCTCACCGAGGGCACCGACGAGTTCGCGATCGCGATCGAGGCCTACACCTACGGCTATCCGCTGGTGACCATGGAGATGACGCGCCGCGTCTTCACCAACGTCGCCAAGCCCGAGGGCACGCGCGGTCCGATGGGCCAGTTCATCCGCCTGCGCGAATATCCCAACGCTTCCTTCCGGGATGTCACGGCGCCGAATGCCGACACGCTGTACACGACTGCGTTCGTCGACGTCGGCAAGGAGCCGTGGGTGGTCAGCGTCCCCGACATGAAGGGACGCTATTACCTTCTGCCGATGCTCGACGGCTGGACCAACGTGTTCAGCGTCCCCGGCACGCGCACGACCGGCACCGGCGCGCAGACCTACGCCATCACCGGCCCCGGCTGGACGGGCGACCTGCCGGCGGGAGTCAAGCGGGTGAAGTCGCCGACCGCCATGGTCTGGATCCTCGGCCGCATCTACTGCACGGGCACGCCGGAAGACTACAAGGAAGTCCATGCGCTCCAGGATGCGTGCCAGCTCGTTCCGCTCAGCGCCTACGGCAAGAGCTATACGCCGCCCGCGGGCACCGTCGATCCGTCGATCGACATGAAGACGGCGGTGCGCACCCAGGTCAATGCGCTCGATATCAAGGCCTACTTCACGCTGCTTGCCCAGCTGATGCAGACCAACCCGCCCGCCGCCGCAGACGCGCCGATGGTCGCGCGCATGGCGCAGATCGGCCTGGTGCCGGGCCAGGATTTCGACCCTTCCAAGTTCGACGCGATCGCGGCCAAGCGCATCCCGCAGCTCGCCTTCGACCGCATCATGCTGCATTTCAAGTTCAGCGGCGGAGACATTCAGGACGTCAACGGATGGGCCTTCACCACCAAGACGGGGATCTACGGGACCAACTACCTGCAGCGTGCGCTGGTCACGGCAATCGGCCTGGGCGCCAACCGCCCGCAGGATGCGGTCTATCCGACCTCGCAGAAGGACGGCAGCGGGCTATTCGCGCGAGCCTACAGCGGCACCGAGAAGTACGTGATGCATTTCGACAAGGGACATCTTCCGCCCGTCCGTGGCTTCTGGTCGCTGACGATGTACGATGGCGACTACTTCTTCGTCGCCAATCCGCTCAATCGCTATTCGATCAGCGCGCGGCAGGCCCTCAAGGCCAATGCCGACGGATCGGTCGACCTCTACCTGCAGAAGGATTCGCCCGGTGCCGACAAGGAATCGAACTGGCTGCCGGCGCCGGCTGGCAAGTTCATCCTCATGCTGCGGCTCTACTGGCCCGACGAGGACGCCCCCTCGATTCTCGACGGGTCGTGGGTCATTCCGCCGGTCAAGCGTGTGAGCTGAGGAGAAAAGGTGATGAGACGTATTCTGGCCGCTGCGGCGGCCATCGTGGCGATGCAGGCCGTCGGCGGCGTGGCACAGGCGCAGCAGTTCCTGACCAAGACGAAATATTACATCGGCACGCTGAACTGCAACGTGAGCGGCAGCGTCGGCCTGATCTTCGGCTCGTCGAAAGACCTGAGCTGTGTGTTCGTGACCACGTCCGGCGCGACCGAGACGTACCAGGGATCGATCACGAAGTTCGGCATCGATATCGGCTTCACCAAGGCCGCGCATGTCATGTGGAACGTCTATTCGCTGGGCACCGACCGGGGCGCCGGCGCCCTCAGCGGCCAGTTCGCCGGCGGCCAGCAATCGGTGTCGGCGGGCGCATCGGCGGGGACCGCCGGCCTGTTCGGCGGCCGCAACAACGAGATCATCCTCGAGTCGCTTGCCTTCGCCCAGAAGGATGCCGGCCTGAACTTCGCCGACGGCGTGGCGGAGCTGACGCTGCGGCCGTCACCATAACGCGCAGCAGCAACGCCGCTCATGCCTCTTCCGTCCGCGAGGTGCAGTACATCCCGGCATGATCTGGTCGAGCGCCTGGCGGTAACGCGAGAGCTTTTCACAGATATGGTCGACGGTGGGCCCGCGCGAAAGGCCGTGGATTGTCATTCCAGGTCTGAGGAACTCTTCGATGGCGTTCTTGGGATCCGAAATGCTGGCAAAGCTTTGTCGGTGCATGGCCCTGGTGCCGAGAAGCCCGCCATCGTCTGCGCGGGCTACTTGGTTGCTTACAGCTTGCCCACTATGCGAGCGGCTATCGCGATTCCGCCTTGGCGGTCTCCCGAAAGCCCTGCAGCACCAGCCGCGCCCATTCAATTCTCGCTTCAAAGTGTTTGAACGCACCCGAGCGCGTATATTCGACTTCAAATTTGACAGTTGCGTCCTCTAAGGAAGCGGCCATCTTAACACGGGCTAGCGCTTTTGCCTCTGTAGTCTGCAACTCTTGCTTCACGAACTGGTAATTGGCAGTTGCTGACATTGGGTCCAGGCTATTAGTTTGCACAAAATTCAAAAAGGCGACTCGCCTACTCGCATCCCACTGGGCATAACCAATTCCGCCCTGACCGTCTGGCATACCGACCTGCTTTAGAGATCGAAAGCCATTGGTTTCTTGAGCGAAGTTACCTACGACCGCTGCAGCTTGAAAGTCCGCTAGCCCGAAATCGGCGATAAGCGAACGCATAGTCGGCAAGACGTGCGTCTCAAGGGCCCGCCTGTCGAACTCCTTCGGGGCAACACCAGCTACCGGCGAAGGGCTGGACGGCAATTTGTCTAGTGGTAGTTTGGATATCTTTCCGTCCTTGTCAGCAATAAAGCCCGCCGCGACAAAGAACTGAAGGTTGCGTATCGAATCCTCGCGCGAGGGTTGCTTGATTGCTTCGAAAATTAGGTTGGTTTCGAACTTCTTCTGCTCCAGGGCGAGGGTTGCTTCTTGCCGGATTTGTTCGAGCTTTAGCGTACCTTGCACCTTCGATTGCTCGATTGCTTGTGACGCTAGCGCCTTGCCCCCCTCAATGTCTCTTGTTGACCACGCGCTGATTAGGGCACCAGCAAGACCACTGATCAGCGCCAGTGTTGCGCCAGCTACGGTCGCCTGCGCTGTGCTCAGCCCCGTCTTTTTGGCGATCTCTGCTTCCTTTATGGCTAGCTCTCGTCTTTTGATCTCAGCATCAAGCTCAAAACGGCGCTCTTCAAGTTCATCAGCCATGGCAGCCCCCGCGGCACCTTGAGACTTCGACGCTAGTTCAGCTCTGCCACCTCACAACACACGGTAGTACTATATTTGCATAATTCGGCCGGTGAGGGTAGGTGCTGCCTGGCGTTTCTGGTCCGTTGTTGTGTTCGCCAATCCCACGCGGTAAGGAGTCATGCTCTTGGACACGGCAGTTGGCGGCGCGGGCCTCTTGCTGCTGGTCGACATAGTCGACGCTGAACCAAGTGAACGCCCCAGGCTAATCCTTCGCAGACCATGATGGGTCCTAGATCCTCGCCTGATGCTCCGCAGATCGCGACTGTTCGGCCGAACCTGTCCCGCTCCTGTCTCCCGACAGACGATCAAGCGGCCTGCCGTCAGCGCCTACAGCTGGTCGCCCCTATGCGACCCGCCGTTCACCAGGGCACGTCTGCGCAGCTCCGGCGCGTCGATTCCACATATCGCCGATTACCGATAGCGAGGCGGGCCTAAGTCTTTGCAAAATCTGAAATTTATACCCGCCCGTGGCAGTGCTTGAATTTCTTGCCCGAGCCGCAGGGGCAGGAGGCATTGCGCGAGACCTTGCCCCAGGTCGAGGGATCGTTGGGATCGACCTTGGGGTTGGCGCGCGGCCGCTGAAGGGTGGTCACGCCGCCGCCTGACGGATCGGCGGGATCGAACGCCGGGTCGTCGGCCTGTGCCAGGGCGAGCGCCGGATCCTCATGGACCTCGTGCATCTCCTGAGGCTGCGGCTCCATCGGCGGCGGCTCCATCCGCAGCTGAAGGTTGGCGAGCACGTTGACCACCTGCTCGCGCAGGCCGGTCAGCAGGTCGCTGAACAGATTGAAGGCCTCGCGCTTGTATTCGTTCAGCGGGTCCTTCTGACCATAGGCGCGCAGTCCGATGCCCTGTCGCAGATGGTCGAGATGCAGCAGATGGTCTTTCCAGCTCTGGTCGAACAGCTGCATCAGGACGCTCTTCTCGACCTGGCGCCAGACCTCCGGCCCGTACTGCGCCACCTTCTGGGCAAACAGCCGGTCGGCGGCGTCGTTCAGACGGGCCTTGATACCGTCCTCGGCGATGCCTTCTTCCTTGGCCCATTCGTCGACCGGCAGGTCGAGGCCGAAGATGCGCCGGACCTCATCCTTGAGCTCGGCCACCTTCCACTGCTCGGCGTAGACGCCTTCGGGAATGGCGCGCGCCACCATCGCGTCGACCACATCGCGGCGCATGCCGGACACGGTGTCCGAGACGTCCTCGGTCGCCATCAGCTCGACGCGCTCCTTGTAGATCTCCTTGCGCTGGCTGTTCATGACGTCGTCGAACCGCAGCAGGTTCTTGCGGATCTCGAAGTTGCGCGCCTCGACCTTGCCCTGCGCTGTCTCGAGTGCCTTGTTGAGCCAGCGATGGGTCAGCGCCTCGTCGTCGGCCATGCCCTTCTTCTGCACCCAGTCGAGCACCTTGTTGTTGCCGAAGATGCGCATCAGGTCGTCTTCCAGCGACAGGAAGAAGCGCGACGCGCCCGGATCGCCCTGGCGGCCGGAGCGGCCGCGCAGCTGGTTGTCGATGCGGCGGCTCTCGTGGCGCTCGGTGCCGACCACGAACAGGCCGCCGGCCTTGAGGACGATCTCGCGGTCGCGCTCGACGCCGGCGCGGATCTCGGCCTCGACCCGCGCGATCTCCGCCTTGCGCTCGGCCTCGTCGGCAATCCTCGCGGTAATTTCCGGCTCGCTCTGGCGCACCAGCATCTCGACGTTGCCGCCAAGCTGGATGTCGGTGCCGCGGCCAGCCATGTTTGTGGCGATCGTCACCGTGCCCGGCCGGCCGGCCTGGGCGACGATCTGCGCCTCCTGCTCGTGGAAGCGGGCGTTCAGTACGCTGTGCGTGATGCCGGCCTGCTTCAACGCCTCCGACAATTCCTCGGACTTCTCGATCGAGACGGTGCCGACCAGCATCGGCTGGTTGCGTGCCTGGCACTCCTTGATCAGCTTGACGATAGCGCGCGTCTTGTCGCCCAAGGTGCGGTAGATTTCGTCATCTGCGTCCTTCCGCGCGACCGGCACGTTGGTCGGGATCTCGACTACCTCGAGCCGGTAGATCTCGCCGAACTCGGCCGCCTCGGTCATCGCCGTGCCGGTCATGCCCGCAAGCTTCGGGTACATGCGGAACAGGTTCTGGAAGGTGATCGAGGCAAGCGTCTGGTTCTCGCGCTGGATCTCGACATGTTCCTTGGCTTCGAGCGCCTGGTGCAGGCCTTCGGAATAGCGCCGGCCGCTCATCGCGCGACCGGTGAACTCGTCGATGATCACGACCTGACCGTCGCGCACCATGTAGTCGACGTCGCGCGTGAACAGCTTGTGGGCGCGCAGCGCCTGCGTCACGTGGTGGAGCACCGTCACCTGGGTCGGCGCGTACAGGCTGATTCCCTCGGGCAGCAGCCCGTCGGTGCGCAGCAGCTCCTCGACCGATTCGACGCCGATCTCGGTGAATGTCACCTGGCGTTGCTTCTCGTCCTTCTCGTAGTCGGTGGCGGCGAGCCGCGGGATCACCGTATCGACGCGGCGGTAGAGCTCGGACGAATCCTCGGCCGGACCGGAAATGATCAGCGGCGTGCGCGCCTCGTCGATCAGGATCGAATCGACCTCGTCGACGATCGCATAGTTGAAGGGCCTCTGGACCATGGCGTCCACGTGGTACTTCATGTTGTCGCGCAGATAGTCGAAGCCGATCTCGTTATTGGTGCCATAGGTGACGTCGCAGCGATACGCGTGGGCGCGCTGCTCGTCGCTCATGTCGTGCACGATCACGCCGGTGGTGAGGCCGAGGAAGCCGTAGATCTGGCTCATCCACTCGGAGTCGCGCTTGGCGAGATAGTCGTTCACCGTGACGACATGCACGCCCTTGCCTTCGAGGGCGTTGAGATAGACCGGCAGGGTGGCGACCAGGGTCTTGCCCTCGCCGGTCTTCATCTCGGCGATCTTGCCCTGGTGCAGGACCATGCCGCCCTTGAGCTGGACGTCGAACGGGCGCTGGCCAAGCGTCCGTTTGGCCGCCTCGCGCACGGTGGCAAAGGCCTCGACCAGCAGGTCGTCGAGCGTCTCGCCCTTGGCGAGCCGTTCCCGGAACTCGACTGTCTTGCCGCGTAGCGCTTCGTCGGAGAGCTTGGAGAACTCCGGCTCCAGCGCGTTGATTTTCGCCACCGGCTTGCCGAAGCCTCTGACGATCCTGTCATTGGCTGTCCCGAACAAGCTTCGGGCGAGTGCGCCGAGCATGAAAACCTCGATATTATAAAGACTTAGGAGGGCACGCAGCCCGCCATGCCCCACGAGAGATAGAGAGCGGGTCCGGCAGTGTCAACGCAAGCGGCCCCAGATCGGCGCGCGAGACAAGTGGTCTCACGAAAAATTGGCACAATTCATCGTCATGCGAGGCGCGGCCCCGCCGGCAATGCTTGCTTGACCCGATCGGGGCTGTGTAAACGGAGGCCCCGCGCGCCCCCGCCCCTCGAGACGTCTTCCGGAGTCATCCATGAGCCTGTGTTTGCGCACGCTGCGCATCGTCGTTCCCTTGTGCGCCGCTGTCGCGTTCTCGGGCCTTGCCGCCGCCCAGCAGCCCGCGCAATCCCAGCCGGCTCAGGCTCCGCCGCCGGCCGCCAAGCCGCCGGCCCCCGCTGCGCCGCCGGTCTCGGCCCAGAAGCCGGCGCCGCCCCAGGTCAGCGCCCCGGCGACCAAGGATCCGGTGGTCGCCACGGTGAACGGCCAGCCGATCTATCTGTCGGAGCTCGAAATCGCTCAGCAGGCCCTGCCGCCGCAGTACCGCACCATGCCGCTCGCCAGCGTCTTTCCGGCCCTGCTCGACCGCATTGCCGACAGCAAGCTGGTGGTGGGCGACGCGAAGAAGAGCAAGATCGAGGCCGACCCTACCTTCAAGCGGCGGATGGCCTTCGTCGAGGATCAGGTGATCCAGGACTACTGGCTGCAGCGCGAGATCGCCAAGCGCATCACACCGGAAAAGATGCAGCAGCGGTTCCAGGAGAAGCTGAAGTCGATGCCGCCCGAGGAGGAGGTGCATGCGCGCCACATCCTGGTCGCGACCGAAGCGGAGGCCAAGGATCTGCTGGCCGAGCTCAAGAAGGGCACGCCAATCGAGAAGCTCGCCAAGGAGAAGTCGACCGACAAGGCATCGGGCGCCGAGGGGGGCGATCTCGGCTGGTTCAAGCGCAACGACATGGTCAAGGAATTCTCCGATGCCGCCTTTGCGCTGAAGAAGGGCGAACTGAGCGAGACCCCGATCAAGACCCAGTTCGGCTACCACATCATCAAGGTCGAGGACCGCCGCCAGGCGCCGCCGCCGGCGTTCGAGGAGATGGCCGAGCAGATCCGCGAGGACCTCGCTCGGGAGACCGTGACCGCCTTCATCGACCAGCTGCGCGCAGGTGCCAAGATCGAGAAATTCAACATCGACGGGAGCAAGCCCGATCCGGCGGCGGCAAAGCCGGCGGGGCCGGCTGCTCCCGCGCCGACGGCCCCTCCCAAGTAAAACTCACGTTTTGCGATGTTTCTGGTGTAGTCTGCGGCGTCGGCCGCCGACTCAGAGACACGGCGGGCCGCAAGGGGAAATGAATGTCCATGAAGCCTGCCGTATCGCCGCTTGCGCCCAAGACGACGCCGACGCTGCCGCGCATTGCCGGCGTCAAGCTCGCGGCGGCGGCTTCCGGTGTCCGATATCAGGGTCGCGACGACGTCATGTTGGCCTTGGTGCCGGCCGGTGCCACCATCGCCGGCGTGCTGACCAAATCCAAAACCTCGTCGGCCCCTGTCGACTGGTGCAAGAAGAACCTGGCGCGCGGCAAGGTGCGGGCGATCATCGTCAATGCCGGCAACGCCAATGCCTTCACCGGCAAGCTGGGCGACAAGGCGGTCGAGGAAAGCACCCGCGCTGTGGCTCAGGCGCTGGGCTGCCCGCGTAACGAGGTCTTCATGGCCTCCACCGGCGTGATCGGCCAGCCGCTCGAGTGGGAGAAGATCGCGGCCGTGGTTCCGGCGATGATCAAGGGCGCGCGCGAGGACGGCTGGGCCGCCGCGGCCGCCTCGATCATGACGACCGACACCTTTCCCAAATTGTCGACCCGGCAGGCCAAGATCGGCGAGCGGACGGTTACCCTGAACGGCTTCCTCAAGGGCTCCGGCATGATCGCGCCCGACATGGCGACCATGCTGGGTTTCGTCTTCACCGACGCCAAGGTGCCGGGCGGAGTGCTGCAGAAGCTGCTCGCCGACGCCACCGACAAGTCGCTCAACTGCGTGACCGTCGACGGCGACACCTCGACCAGCGACACGCTGCTGCTGACGGCGACGGGCACGGCCCGCCATGCGCCGATCGAGGAAGCCGACGACCCCGTGCTGGTCGACTTCAAGCGCGCGCTCGACGAAGTGCTGATCGACCTGGCGCAGATGCTGGCGCGCGACGGCGAGGGCGCCACCAAGTTCGTCACCATCAATGTCGGCGGTGCCTCCTCGAACGGTGCTGCGCGCAAGATCGGGCTGGCGGTCGCCAACTCACCGCTGGTCAAGACGGCGATCGCGGGCGAGGACGCCAACTGGGGCCGCATCGTCATGGCGGTCGGCAAGTCGGGCGAGCGCGCCGACCGCGACAAGCTCAGAATCTCGATCGGCGGCGTGCGGATCACCGATGGCGGCCAGGTCGTGCCCAACTACGACGAGACTCCGGTCGCGAGGCACATCAAGGGCACGGACATCGTGATCGACATCGATCTTGGCATCGGTCGCGGCCGCGCCACCGTCTGGACGTGCGACCTGACGCACGGCTACATCGACATCAACGGCAGCTATCGTTCTTGAGCACTGTATTCGAGGAGGACTGCCCGGGCGGCCCGCCGCCGCTGGGTGACCGGCCGCTCGTGCTGGTCGCGGCGGTGGCGCTGGTCGATCCCGACGGCCGTGTGCTGATCGCGCAGCGGCCGGAGGGCAAGTCGATGGCCGGCCTGTGGGAATTCCCCGGCGGCAAGGTCGACGCCGGCGAGACCCCGGAGCAGGCGCTGGTGCGCGAGCTGCACGAGGAGCTCGGCATCGAGACGGCGACCAGCTGCCTGGCCCCGATCGCCTTTGCCAGCCACGGCTATGAAAAGTTCCATCTGTTGATGCCGGTCTTCGCCTGCCGCAAATGGGCCGGCACGCCACGGCCGCGCGAGGGCCAGGTCCTCAAGTGGGTGATGCCCGTGGACTTCACCCGCTACCCGATGCCGCCGGCCGACGTGCCGCTGGTCGCGCTCTTGCGCGACCTTCTCTGACGCTCGGGCCCATCGCAGCGCGATCAAGCCAGCGGCACGCCTTCGCGCCACGCGGTGAGGCGTCGCCAGATCACCGCTTGCGTCGTCGCGACCAGCGCGGCGCTGCCGTAGGAGACGAGGATCGCGATCGTCCAGGTGACGACCGCGGCGGCGGTGTCGGCTCCGAGGTTGCGCATCAGGGCAAGCGGCACGATGACGGCGACGCTGGTCCCCACGGCACCGGCGAACAGGACGACGAACAGGCTGCCGATGATCGTCCAGCTGTTGCCGCGGCCATAGGCCCAGGAGCGGCGCGGCGACCAGGGCAGGTCGACGGTAGTCGCCGCCAACCCGAAGCTCACCCGCAGCGCCAGCAGGGCGGAGACGATGAAGCCGGTGCCGAGCGGGGCAGCCATCGCCTCTCGCCGCATCAGGTCGGGATTGGCCGCCGCGTCGCCCAGCATCGTGGGGTCGATGGTCCCGACCGTGAGGGTGAAGGCCACGATCAACGCGAAGGTGACGCCGGCGACCTTGAGCAGATGGAGCAGGAAGGCGGTCTCGCGCCGCGACCAGCCGAGACCCGGCAGCCGTTCGACGCGCTCCGGCCCCAGCAGCACCAGGCGCATCCAGGCGACCTGGAACATGATGGTCGGAATCACGTCGATGGCCTTCTCGGCGAGCACCGTGAGCAGGGTCTGTTCCGTCACCGCAGACGTGAAAATGCGCAGCGCGAGCGAGAGGATCCAGGGAATCGTCACGAGATGAAAGAACAGGCCGAGGCGAGCAAAGAAGAAGCCGAAGCTCTCGGACAGGATCGCGCCGAAGGAAAGTTTCATGCCGATCGCATCCTATCGCCGCTCCGCCTTCTCACCCGCATTGAATTCGGTGGTCTCGAGCGCTTCCGCGAGGCGATGCGCCGCGCTGCCGGGCCTGAGCGGCTTGGGCTGCGAGGCGTGCGGCGCCCAGCCGTGAAGGAACAGCACCTCGAAGCTGGCCTCGACGCGCCCAGACGGTCGCGCAAAGCGCTCGTCGTAGAGTTGCGCCGCCCGCAGCAGGGTGCTGCGCCGGCTGAAGCCGCGGCGGCGCTCGGCCACCAGATTGCTCTCGCCCATGGTGCCCAGGTCGCGCATCAGGGCGAGGGCGCCTGGATATTCGACATCGATCGTCTCGCTATCGGCGACCGGCAGGGCAAAGCCGGCCCGCTGCAGCAGGCCGGCGGCATCGCGCAGGTCCGCGAAGGGCGAGACGCGCGGGCTGAGCCCGCCCTCGATCTCGCTCTCGGCGGCCGTGAGCGCCTCGCGAAGCTGCCACAGCGTGCCGCCGCCCAGCATGCCGGCGAGGAAGAGTCCGTCCGGTTTGAGGATGCGCCCGATCTGGATCAGCGTGCCCGGCAGGTCGTTCACCCAGTGCAGGCTCATCGCGCTCAGAACCAGGTCGAAGGAGCGCGGCGCGAACGGCAGAGCTTCCTCGTCGGCGACGACGGTGGGTCCTTGCGCCGCCTGCGCGAACCCCAAGCCGATGTCTGCGCGCACCAGGGCGTCGACTGGGCTATCGGGGCCCAGGGTCGCCGCGATCTCGTCGCCATGGCAGCCGAGATCGAGCGCCAGCGGAAAGGTGCGGCGCACGTCGTCGAGCCGCTCGACGACACGGCTGGCGATCTCGCGCTTGAGGAAAGCCTGATCGCCCCAACGGCGCGCCGCACGTTCGCGCCGCCGGCGCAAGGTCGTGCGATCGAAGACCAGGAGGGGATCGGTTGTCACCGGCTGTATGTAGGGCGAAAGCAGGATCGCGGGTAGGGGTTGCCCTTTTGCCAACGTATTTGCCCGGCTCAATCGGCGGATGATGCTGGGGCAATGGTGCGCGACGGCGGGGCGACGGCTGCTCGATTCTGTCCTGCCGCCGCTTTGTCTCGGCTGTAACGAAATCGTCGCCGAGCCCGGTGCGCTCTGCGCCACCTGCTGGCCGGGCTTCAGCTTCATCGCCGCACCCCATTGCGCGTGCTGCGGCGTGCCCTTCGCCGAGGATCTCGGGCCGGGTGCGCTGTGCGGCGCCTGCCTCAAGCGGCCGCCGCGCTTTCGCCGGGCGCGGTCGGCGCTGGTCTACGACGACAAGAGCAGGAGCCTCGTGCTGCCGTTCAAGCACGGCGACCGCACCGACATGGCACGCGCCTGCGGGCGCTGGATGGCGAGCGCCGGCAGCGAACTGCTCGCCGAAGCAGAGCTGATTGCGCCGGTGCCGCTGCATTGGCGGCGGTTGTTCACCCGCCGTTACAACCAGGCCCTGCTGCTGGCGCGATCGGTGTCACGGGCTAGTTCCGCGCGGCTGGCTCCCGACCTGCTGCGCCGCGCGCGCTGGACCGGCTCGCAGGCCGGTCTCAAGGCGCAGGAGCGGCGGACCAACGTGCGGCGGGCCTTCGAGCTGCATCCGCGCTGGGCCGCGGCGGTCAAGGACAAGACTGTCCTGCTGGTCGACGACGTGCTGACCACGGGCGCGACGGTCGAGGCCTGCACCCAGGCCCTGCAGCGCGGCGGGGCCCGGCACGTTGATGTCCTGACGCTGGCGCGGGTCGTGCGGGCGGCGTAATAATTCGTGCAAGGAGTTCCCGATGGCCAAGATCGAAATCTACACGACGATGTGGTGCGGCTACTGCGCCCGCGCCAAGAGCCTGCTCGAGAAGAAGGGCGCAGCCTATCAGGAGATGGACGTGATGGAAGACGCCGCCAAGCGCGCCGAGATGCGCGAGCGCTCCAGGCGCACGACCGTGCCGCAGATCTTCATCAACGGTCAGCATATTGGCGGGTCCGACGAGCTTGCAGCGCTCGAGCAGGCCGGCAAGCTCGACGCTTTGCTCGCCCAGCCAGGCTAAAGGAGGGCTTCGATGACGACCGCGTTCAAGGCTGGCCTGATCCAGACCAACGTCAGCAACGAGATGGCCGAGAACGTGGCCTTCGTACGGGAGCAGGTGCGCCTCGCGCGCGATGCGGGCGCAGACTTCGTCATGACACCCGAGAACACCGGCTTGATCGGCGCCAACCGCACCGAGACCCTGCAGAAGGCACAAACCGAGGACGAGCACGCGATGCTCGCGGCCTGCCGCGCTTCGGCGCGCGAGACCGGCGCGTGGTTCCTGGTCGGCTCTATCCATGTCCGCGTGCCGGGGGAGGAGCAGATCCGCAACCGTTCCTACCTGATCGATTCGGACGGCGGCATCGTCGCCAGCTACGACAAGATCCACATGTTCGATGTCCAGCTTGCCGGCGGTGAGAGCTACCGCGAGTCCTCGACCTTCAGGCCGGGCGAGCGCTCGGTGCTGGCCGAGACGCCATGGGGCGTGCTCGGGATGACGATCTGCTATGACCTGCGCTTCCCCTATCTCTATCGCGATCTCGCCCATGCCGGCGCGACACTCCTGTCGATCCCGTCGTCCTTCACCGTGCCGACGGGCCAGGCGCACTGGCACACGCTGATGCGGTCGCGCGCGATCGAGACGGGCTGCTTCGTCTTCGCGCCAGCCCAGGTCGGAACGCACAAGGGCTCAAACCGCAAGACCTACGGCCATTCGATCGCCGTCGCGCCATGGGGGGAGGTGCTGGCCGATGCAGGTGGTGAGAAGGCCGGCTTCGTGATCGCCGACGTTGATCTCGCCAGGATTGCCGAGGCGCGCAAGATGGTGCCGTCATTGCAGCACGACCGGAAATACTCGGCTCCCGCACTGGTCAAGCCGGCGGTCGCCGAGGCGGCGGAATAGCCTTCACGGCAGGCGGCGTGCCGCAATCCGCTGCACCATTGCCATCGGGTCGCTGATCAGGCGCGCCTCGTAGGCCGTCACCGAGAAGGCGCCGCGTACCAGCTCGAGCAGCTCGCCGTCGTTCAGGAGGAACTCCGGCCGACTCGGCTTTCCGAAGCGTTCGTTGCCCACCATGAAGGTCTGGTAAAGCAGCACGCCGCCCGGCGCGATCGCCTCGATCAGCGCGGGCATCAGCGGGCGGTGCAGGTAGTTGGTCACGACGACCGCGCCAAACCGCCGTTCCGGCAGGGGCCATGGGCTTCCGTCCTCGAGATCGGCGGCAAGAGGCTCGATGTTCGAATGGGCCGGCAGCCGGCTGATATCGCGATCGATCGCCACGACCTTGTGGCCGCGCCCGGCTAGGAACAGCGCGTGGCGCCCGCGGCCGGCGGCGAGGTCGAGCACCGTAGCGTGGGATGATACCAGACCTGCCCATTGCACGATCCAGGGAAGTGGCGTCCCTCTTGCATCGTCAGCCATCACACCCCATCATCCTTGGCACTCCCCGTTTGGGAGTGCCAACACCGGAATTCGTTGTCATTTCATGATCCTATACCGACTGCGCTGCTCCAAGGGCCATGAGTTCGAAAGCTGGTTCAAGGACAGCAAGACCTACGAACGCCAGGAAAAGAAGTCGCTGGTCGGCTGTGCCGTATGCGGCGACAGCAAGGTCGCGCGCGCGATCATGGCCCCGCGGATCGGCAAGAAGGGTAACGCAGTCGAGGTCGAGGCGCCGCCCGCGGCGCCCGCCCCCACAGCCGAACATCAGCAGGCCCAGCAGCAGATGGCGGCGCTTGCCCGCCATATGCCCAAGGAGCTGCGCGAAGCGCTCATGAAGGTCCGCGCCGAAGTCGAGAAGAACTGTGAGCACGTCGGCGACAAGTTCGCCGAGGAAGCCCGCAAGATTCACTACGGGGAGAGCGACAAGCGCGGCATCTACGGCGAGACCTCCGATGAGGAGGCCGAGGCGCTGGCCGAGGAAGGCATCGAGTTCGGCCGCCTGCCCTGGATTCCCCGCGGGAACTAGAAAGACCCCCTACATCGGCATTGGCTGCCCGCAGCTATGCTTCAGCCGATGCGCTTGCTGCCATACAGCATATAGTTGACATCGAGATCGCGTCTGTTGAGTGACCAGGCACGGCTGAGCGGACTGTAGACCACGCCCACGATCTCCTGCGCCTCGACGCCTCCGTTGCGCAGGCCGCGCACCGCTTCCGACGGTTTCAGGAATTTGCGCCAATCGTGCGTGCCGCGGGGCAGCCAATGCAGCACGTATTCGGCGCCGGCGATCGCCAGCACCCAGGCCTTGGCCGTGCGGTTCAAGGTCGAGAGGAAGACCAGTCCGCCCGGCTTGGCGAGCCGGCCGACGGACCTCAGGAACAAATCGACATCGGCCACGTGCTCGACGATCTCTAACGCCAGCACGACGTCGAACTGCGCGCCGCTCGCTGCCATCGTTTCGGCGGTGGTCTCGCGATAGTCGATCGCGAGATCCTGGCCGCCAGCGTGCAGGCGGGCGGTTGCGACGTTGCGCTCCGCGGCATCGATGCCGGTGACCTGCCCGCCGAGCCGGGCCATCGGTTCGCACAGCAATCCGCCGCCGCAGCCGATATCGAGCACCGACAGGCCGTGCAGCGGGCTGCCCGACAAGGCGTCGCGCTGCCAGTGGGACGCGATGCGGTCGCGGATGAAACCGATGCGGACCGGGTTCAGCTGGTGAAGCGGTGCGAACTTGCCGCGCGGATCCCACCATTCGTCGGCGATGCGCGCAAAGCGCTCGACCTCGGCCGGATCGACCGTCGAAGCGTGCTGATTATGCGCTGACTCGGCCATTGCTGCCCTTGACCCATATGGTGCACCCGGTGTCTATACCCCGCTTTCGAGCAGGTCCATGGCGCGCATCGTTCTCAAATTCGGCGGCACTTCGGTAGGCGACACCGATCGCATCAAGAATGTTGCGCGCAAGGTCAAAGCGGAGGTCGCTCGCGGCAACGAGGTCGCTGTCGTGGTGTCCGCCATGTCCGGCGCGACCAATCAGCTCGTCAAATGGGTCAACGAGATCGCGCCGCTGCACGATGCGCGCGAGTACGACGTGGTGGTCGCGACCGGTGAGCAGGTGACGATCGGCCTGCTGGCGATGGCACTGCACCAGGAAGGCGTGAAGTCGCGCTCCTGGGCATCGTGGCAGATCCCGATCCGCACCGACTCTGCCTTTGCCAAGGCGCGCATCCAGGAGATCGACACGACCGAGATGGCCAGGACCATGGTGGCCGGCGAAGTGCCGATCGTGCCGGGCTTCCAGGGTGTCTCGCCCGACGGGCGCATCACGACGCTCGGCCGCGGCGGCTCGGATACGTCGGCCGTCGCGCTGGCTGCGGCGCTCAAGGCCGATCGCTGCGACATCTATACCGACGTCGACGGCGTCTACACGACCGACCCTAGGATCGTCGAGAAGGCGCGCAAGATCGACCAGGTGACCTACGAGGAGATGCTCGAGATGGCGTCGCAGGGCTCCAAGGTCCTGCAGACGCGTTCGGTCGAGCTGGCAATGAACCATCACGTGCGGGTGCAGGTGCTGTCGTCGTTCGACGAGGCGCTGGGCAGCGACCTGCCGGGCACGATGGTCGTGGATGAGGAAGAGATCATGGCCCAGGGGCTCGAGAAGTCAGTCGTGAGCGGGATCGCCTTCGCCAAGGACGAGGCCAAGATCACCGTTACCCGCGTGCCCGACCGCCCGGGCGTGGCGGCCGGCATATTCGGCCCGCTGGCCGAGGCCAACATCAATGTCGACATGATCGTGCAGAACGTCTCGCTGGACGGCAGCTCGACCGACATCACCTTCACCGTCCCGCGCGCCGACCTCGCCCGCGCTGTCGAGCGGCTGGAGAAGGCCAAGGGCGAGCTCAAGTTCGCCGAGGCCAAAGCCGACACCAACGTCGCCAAGATCTCGGTGATCGGCGTCGGCATGCGCAGCCACGCCGGCGTCGCACTCAAGATGTTCGAGACCCTGGCGGCCAAGGGCATAAACATCCAGGTGATCTCGACCTCGGAGATCAAGGTGAGCGTGCTGGTGGCCGCCGAATATACCGAGCTCGCGGTACGAGCCTTGCATACGGCTTACGAGCTGGATGCGGATTAGGCCCACCGTCGTCTTGAGCGAAGGGAAGGACCTCGCGTCTATTTCAAAGACCTTCGCTGTTCGTGGCGCGAGATCCATCGCTTCGCTCGGGCGGATTGAAGTCCTTGTGGCATCCTGGTGAAAAAGCATGAGCTTCCCTCATGCTGGCACCGAATAAGCGGGTAGGCAGTTCGGCGTACATCTTGCTATAAGCGGGCCATGCACGGCACCCGCAACCATCTGGCTGCCACCGGCGCCCGCCAATCGGCGGTATGGCGCGTCTGTGCCTGCATCATTGACCGCAGCTTCGTCGTTATCCGACTCAAGCATCTCGCGGTCTGACCATGGAGAGAGGGACTCCCCTGGCCGGACCGCGAATGCTCCTCAAGCGGCTCCGGGACACGATGGCGCGTGGCGCCACGCCCGAGGAAACCTTGGGCGAAGTCGTGCGTCTGGTCGCCAACGAGATGGTGGCCGAGGTCTGTTCGATCTACCTGCTGCGCGCTGGCGAAGTTCTCGAGTTGTTCGCTACCCAAGGGCTCAATCCCTCGGCCGTGCATCGCACGCGCCTGCGGGTCGGCGAGGGTCTGGTCGGCGATATCGCCGCCCATGCCCGTCCGCTGGCGCTCGACGATGCGCAGAGGCATCCGCAATACGCCTATCGCCCTGAAACTGGTGAGGAGATCTATCATTCGCTGGCCGGCGTGCCGATCGTGCGCGCAGGGCGGGTGCTTGGCGTGCTGGTTGTGCAGAACCGGACGCGGCGCCTCTACGACGAGGAAGAGATCGAGACGCTGCAGACCATCGCCATGGTGCTGGCGGAAATGGTCGCGGCGGGACACATCGTCAGTCCCAACGAAGTGCAGCAGGTCGATGGCCTGGGCCTGCTGCCGCTGCGCATCGACGGCGTGCAGCTCACGCCCGGCATCGCGATCGGCCACGCCGTGCTGCACGAGCCGCGCATCGTCATCCAGCGCGTGGTCGCCGAGGATGTCGGTCTCGAGCACAAGCGTTTCGAGGAAGCGCTGGGCGGCGTGCGCGACGATGTCGACCGCCTGCTCGAAGCCGACGACATGCAGTCGGGCGAGCACCGCGAGATCCTCGAGACCTTCCGCATGTTCGCAGACGACCGCGGCTGGATCGAGCGGGTGCGCGAGGCGATCGCTTCGGGTCTCACCGGTGAAGCGAGTGTGCAGCGCGCCTTCGACGACGTGCGCACGCGGCTCGGCCAATCGACCGATCCCTACATCCGCGAGCGACTGAGCGACCTGCAGGATCTCACCAATCGCCTGCTGCTGCGCCTGACCGGCCGCGTCGCCGTCGATCCCAGCGGCCTGCCGGAAGACATGATCGTCGTTGCCCGCGACATGGGGCCGGCCGAACTGCTCGACTACGACCGCGCGCGCCTGCGCGGCCTGGTGCTCGAGGAAGGCTCTGCGCTCAGCCACGTCGCGATCGTGGCGCGTGCCCTGGATATCCCGGTCGTCGGCCGCGCGGCCGACGTGCTGTCGCGCATCGAGCCTGGCGATCCGATCGTGGTCGATGGCGACCATGCCCAGGTGCTGGTGCGGCCGGCCGAGGACATCCTGCAGAACGTCCATGCCGCGATCGAGGCGCGCGTCGAACGGCTGCGCAAGTATGCCGCGCTGCGCGACCTGCCGTCGGCGACGCGCGATCAGGCGCGCGTTGGCTTGTTCATGAACGCCGGCTTGTTGATCGACATGCAGCATCTCGACGAGACGGGGGCGGACGGCGTCGGCCTCTATCGCACCGAGATCCCGTTCATGGTGCGTTCGGAATTTCCCGACGTCGATGCACAGGCTTGGCTCTACAGCCGTGTTCTTGATGTGGCCGACGGCCGGCCCGTGACGTTTCGCACGCTCGATGTCGGCGGCGACAAGGTGCTGCCTTATGTTGGTGCGTTCGGTGATGAAAACCCCGCAATGGGTTGGCGCGCCATTAGAATCGGGCTCGACCGTCCAGCGATGCTGCGTCGCCAGTTGCGCGCGCTTCTGCAGGCCGCAAACGGCCGACCGTTGTCGGTGATGTTTCCGATGATTGCCGAAGTCGCGGAATTGCTCAGCGCGCGGAAGCTGCTCGACCTCGAGCTCGACCGTGCAAAGCGCCGTGGATTGGCGCTTCCCGAGCGGTTGCGCGTCGGCGTGATGTTCGAGGTTCCCGCGCTTGCGTGGCAACTCGATAGTCTGCTGCCGCATGTGGATTTCATTTCGGTCGGTACGAACGATCTGCTGCAGTTTCTCTATGCCGCTGATCGCGGCAACAGCCGCTTGGCCGGCCGATACGACAACTTGTCTCCAGCTTTGCTGCGGCTCCTACATTTTGTGGTCGAGAAGGTGCGCCCCGCGGGAGTCGATCTGGCAGTGTGCGGCGAGATGGCGGGACGGCCGGTCGAAGCGCTTGCCTTGCTCGCAATCGGGGTGCGGACTCTTTCGATGTCGCCGGGCGCGATCGGACCGGTGAAAGCAATGGTTCGCTCGGTCGATTTGAACGAGGCCACAAATTTTCTCTCGTCGGTGCTGACGCGGCCAGATCGCCCACTGCGCGAGACTTTGCGGCTCTTCGCTGCCGATCACGCAGTCGAAATTTAGAGTCAAAACTCGAATCGCTTTTGCCCTGCCAAATGCCCTCTGGTAGAACGGCCACGAGGGGGCAATAGAGGGGCTCATGCCGGACCAAGTCGATTGGCGGAGCATGGAGCGTGAGGCATCTCCTGGCCATGCTGTTGGCCGGCTGTTGAGAGATCAGCGTGAAGCACGCGCGCTCTCGATCGAGGATGTTGCCAAGCGCCTACGCATTCGTCGTCCTTACCTCGAAGCGATTGAGCAGGGTCGATTCGACCAGCTGCCGGGTGCTGCCTACATCCCCGCTTTTCTGCGAGCGTATGCGGCTCATCTCGATCTCGATCCCGAGAAGGTGCTCACTGCCTATCAGGCTTCCGGCCCGGTCCCGATCGCGCGGCCGGTCGCCTTGCCTGCCGATTTTCCGATGCTCGAGAAGCGCGCGCCGATCGGACTTGCCGTGCTGACGGTGCTGCTCGTGGTCGGCGCCGGCTATGCCGTGTGGCACTACCTGCCGAGGCAGGAGAGCATAGTGGCGCAAAAGGTTCCGCCGGTGCCCGATCGTCTGCTCGCCTCGCGTCCGTCGCCGGAGCCCGCGCCCGCGCCCGCTGTCCAGCAGGCGATTGCGCCCGCGCCTGAGCGCAACCCGATGCCGACGACCGTATGGCCAGCGCCCAAGCAGGAAACCGCGGCGGCGCCGGTCCCTCCGCCGGCCGTCGCCGTGCCGGCCCCTCCGCCGCTGGTCGTGATGTCGGTGCCGTCGGTCGGACAGGCGCAGGCGGCGCAGCCTCCCGCGAATGAGCGTGCGGCTGGTCCCGATTCGCAGGAAGCCGTTGCGCGTGGCACTACCGAACAGAGCAATGTCGCCACCATCGCGACACTGCCGGTGAAATCCGACACGCAGATCACGGCGCGAACCAATAGCTGGATCGAGCTGCGCTCCCCGGGGGGCGACGTCCTGGCGCAGTCTTACGTCCGCGCGGGCGAAAGCTATACGGTGCCGGCGGGTATTTCCTATCGGCTCACAGAGGCGCACTGACGTCCTTCGTCGTCACCCTGCGTTAATCTTTCGGCGGTAGATAAGAAGCGAACCCGCGAGTACATTCAGGGCCATGAGCATTCGTCCCTATCGCGACATCGTGCGCCGCAAGTCACGGCAGGTCATGGTCGGGCCCGTGCCGGTGGGCGGCGACGCGCCGATCACCGTGCAGACGATGACCAACACGCTGACTGCCGACGCCGACGCGACGATCGAGCAGATCCGCCGCTGCGAGGAGGCGGGCGTCGACATCATCCGGGTTTCCTGCCCGGACGAGGATTCGACGAAGGCGTTGCACAAGATCGTCAAGGCGAGCCGCGTGCCGATCGTTGCCGACATCCACTTCCACTATAAGCGCGCCATCGAGGCGGCCGATGCGGGCGCGGCCTGTCTGCGCATCAATCCCGGCAATATCGGCAGCGCCGATCGGGTGCGCGAGGTCGTGAAGGCGGCCAGGGATCACGGCGTGTCGATGCGCATCGGCGTCAACGCCGGCTCGCTCGAAAAGGACCTGCTGGAAAAATACGGCGAGCCCTGTCCCGAGGCGATGGTCGAGTCGGCGCTCGATCATGCGCGCATCCTGCAGGACCACGACTTCCACGAATTCAAGATCAGCGTGAAGGCGTCTGACGTCTTCCTCGCTGTCGCGGCCTACCAGCAGCTTGCCGATGCCTGTGACTACCCGCTGCATGTCGGCGTTACCGAGGCAGGTGGTACGCGCACCGGCACGGTGAAGTCTTCGATCGGCATGGGCTCGCTGTTGTGGGCGGGGATCGGTGACACGATCCGCGTCTCGCTTTCGGCCGAGCCCGAGGAAGAGGTGCGCGTCGGCTTCGAGATGCTGAAGGCGCTCAACCTGCGCCATCGCGGTGTGAACATCATCTCCTGCCCGTCCTGCGCCCGTCAGCAATACGACGTGATCCGCACCGTCGAGGCCCTGGAGAAGAGGGTCGCGCACATCACCACGCCGATGACGGTATCGGTGATCGGCTGCGTCGTGAACGGCCCGGGCGAGGCGCGCGAGACCGACATCGGCTTCACCGGCGGCGGCAACAACACGCACCAGGTCTATATCGCCGGCGTACCGCATCATCGCCTGAAGGACGCCAGCGTCGTCGATCATCTGGTCGAGCTGATCGAGAAGAAGGCTGCCGAGATCGAGGCCGAGCGACATAAGCTCGCCGCGGAATAGCGGTTCCTGGCCTTCTCTGCCCGATCTCTCTTCAAGGCGATTTCTCGTGAGCAAGATGCAACCCGTGCGTGGTACGCACGACCTCCTCCCCGACGAGTACCGGCGCTTTGCGCACGTCATCGACACCGCGCGCGACGTGGCACGCCTCTACGGCTATCGCGAGATGGCGACGCCGATCTTCGAGTTCACCGAGCTGTTCGCCCGCGGCATCGGCGAGACGACCGACGTGGTTTCCAAGGAGATGTACACGTTCCAGGACCGCGGCGGCGAATCGCTGACGCTGCGGCCGGAATACACCGCCGGCATCTGCCGCGCCTTCGTGTCCAATGGTGAACTGATGCAGCAGCTGCCTCTCAAGCTGTTCGCCGCCGGACCGATGTTTCGTTACGAGCGGCCGCAGAAGGGCCGGCAGCGGCAGTTCCACCAGATCGACCTCGAGGTGCTGGGTGCGCCCGAGCCGGGCGCCGACATCGAGGTGATCTCCGTCGCGGCCGACATCCTCGACCGGCTGGCCATCCTCGATCGCTGCGTGCTCAAGATCAATTCGCTGGGCGACCCCGAAAGCCGTACCGCCTATCGCAAGGTGCTGGTCGGCTACTATTCGGGCCATGCCGACGAGCTCTCGCCCGACTCGCGCGACAGGCTGCAGCGCAACCCGTTGCGCATCCTCGACAGCAAGGACGACGGCGACAAGGCGATCAATGCCGGCGCGCCGTCCTTCGCCGATCACCTGAACCAGGCGAGCCGGGATTTCTTCAAGTCCGTCCAGGATGGCCTGGCCTCGGCCGGCGTGCCGTTCGAGGTCGATCCCGCGCTGGTGCGTGGCCTCGACTACTACACGCATACGGCCTTCGAGTTCGTCACCACGCACATCGGTGCGCAGGGCACCGTGCTGGGTGGCGGTCGCTACGACGGGCTGATCGCCGAGCTGGGCGGGCCGCCGACCGCGGGCATCGGCTGGGCGGGCGGCATCGAGCGGCTGATGATGCTGTGCAACGAGCCGGCGCCATTGCCGCGCCCCGTGGTGATCGCGCCTCTGGGGCCGGCCGCCGAGAGCAAGGCGCTCGCCATCGCCCGCGCGCTGCGTCGCGCCGGGATCACCGTCGAGCAGGACTATCGCGGCAACATGAAGCGCCGCATGCAGCGCGCCAACAAGGCCAACGCCCGCGCTGCCATCATCCTGGGCGACGACGAGCTGGCCAAGGGCGTGGTCCAGCTCAAGGACCTCGACAGCGGCGAGCAGCGCGAGGTGGCGCTCGATAGGCTGGTCGAGGCTCTACAGTCGTGATCAGCCGTTGATCCTCGCCCGAAGCGTACGGCAGTAGGCGATGAAGGCCCGTGCTTGGTCTCGGGCTTCCATTGCTTGGTTTCTGGTCAGCTGGATGACGACCGAGTAGTCAGCGGTCGAACGCCGATCGAAGGCTTCGTTCAGGGCGGTCCCGAATGAACGGTCTTAGAGATCGAGGTCTCGGACGATGAGACCAAATTGGCCGATCAATGACGCGTGAGTCTTTGGGCAAGCGGCCATGTCGCTGGAGAACGACAGCACAAGCGGCATGAAACATCGCATAGTACGCAGTCGAAACAACCGCGTCCGGGTCGTCTTCCGCAGCGCGCCGTTCGACGGATTTCAGCAGACGGCGGGCCTTCCGCATGTGTTGCTGCAGCTCGTCGATCATAGTGCGATGCCGTCTGCCCGGACATTTCTATAGAAGCTGTAGTCCAGTTTCTCGTGCCGGATTGGAAAAGGAAATGCCTGCACATGCTGGCCGGTTTCCATGAGCAGATCGAAGCTGATGCCAGACAGGGTGGATCGGTCCTTTGATGTCGGGCGCCCTTTGATGAACACTGCGAGATCCCAGTCCGAATCCTCGCGCGCATCACCGCGCGCGCGAGATCCATAAAGCACGATCTTCGCAATGCGTCGGGGCATCGCCTCCAAGGCCCGGCGCTTGAACTCCCGAACGATGGAGAGGTCGCTGGCCATGGCAGATCATATCATATTTGCCTGTTGCGGCGCTTTTGTGTAACGAGCGGCCCGTCCCATGTCCCTGCTTCATAAACTCGACCAGATCGTTTCGCGGCATGCCGAGCTGCAGGCCAGCCTGTCGGCGGGCAATCTCGACTCCCAGAAGTTCGTCGCGGCGTCGAAGGAATATGCCGATCTCGGCCCGCTGGTCGAGGCAGTCAACGAGCTGCGCAAGGCCGAGCGGGAGCTGAAGGATACCGAGGCGATGGTCGCCGATCCCGACATGAAGGCGATGGCGGAGGAAGAGGCCGAGGCGCTCCGGAAGCGGCTGCCTGAGCTCGAGAAGACGGTGAAGAAGATGCTGCTGCCGAAGGATGCAGCGGACGAAAAAAATGCCATCCTTGAAATCCGCGCCGGAACCGGCGGCGACGAGGCGGCTCTCTTCGCGGCGGACCTGTTCCGGATGTACCAGCGCTACGCCGCCGAGCACGGCTGGAAGTTCGAGATCATGGAGCTCTCGGACACCGGCATCGGCGGTTACAAGGAAGCGGTCGCCACGGTGAGCGGCAAGGGTGTGTTCGCCCGGCTGAAGTTCGAGTCGGGCGTGCATCGCGTGCAGAGGGTGCCGGCGACCGAGGGTTCGGGCCGTATCCATACCTCGGCGGCGACGGTGGCGGTGCTGCCGGAAGCCGAGGAGTTCGACGTCAAGATCGACGAGAAGGACCTGCGCATCGACGTCTTCCGCGCGTCCGGGCCGGGCGGGCAGTCGGTAAACACGACCGACTCGGCGGTGCGCATCACCCATATCCCGACCGGCGTGGTGGTGAGCCAGCAGGACGAGAAGAGCCAGCACAAGAACAAGGCCAAGGCGATGAAGATTCTGCGCGCCCGGCTGTACGACGCCGAACGGCAGCGCCGCGACGATGCACGTGCCGCCGACCGCAAGGGCCAGGTCGGCTCGGGCGACCGCAGCGAGCGCATCCGCACCTACAATTTCCCGCAGAGCCGGATTACGGACCATCGCATCAACCTCACGCTCTACAATCTCGCCGAGGTGCTCGAGGGCCGTGGACTCGACGAGATCATCGATGCGCTGACCGCCGACGACGAGGCATCGCGGCTGGCGGAGCTCGCCAACTGAGCGTTTCCTACGACGCGCTGTTGCGCGATACCGCCGTCGCGTTGACCGCGGCCGGCATCGACAATGCCCGCTTCGAAGCGCGCCTGTTGCTCGCCCATGCCGCCGGCCTCTCGATCGAACAGTTGATCGCCCATGGCCGCGACGCGACGCCGGATGGTTTCGCGGCCGCGCTACGGTCCCTGACGGCAAGGCGCATCGCGCGCGAGCCGATGGCCTATATCCTGGGCGAACGCGAGTTCTGGGGCCTGCCGTTCAAGGTCTCGCCGGCCGTGCTGGTGCCACGGCCCGACAGCGAGACGGTGATCGAGGCGGTTCTCAGCCTGATGCCGGACCGGGGCCGCGCGTGGCGCATCCTCGACCTTGGTGTCGGCTCGGGCTGCCTGCTGCTGACCTTGCTTCGGGAATATCCACAGGCAAGCGGCGTCGGCCTCGACGTCTCGAACGAGGCGCTGGCGGTGGCGCGGCAGAATGCCCGGGCACTCGGCGTATCGGGCCGCGCGCGGCTCGTCTCAGGCGACTGGCGCCAGGCTGGGTGGAGCGAGCGGCTCGATGGCCCGTTCGATCTCGTGGTGTCCAATCCGCCCTATATCGACAGCGCCGCGATAGAGGGGCTGATGCCGGAGGTCGCCCGTTTCGAGCCGAGGCTGGCGCTCGATGGCGGCAGGGACGGTCTCGACGCCTATCGCCTGATCGCCGCGGCAGGACCGGAACTGGTTGCCGCCGACGGCCATCTCGTGGTCGAGGTTGGAGAGGGGCAAGCCGTTGACGTTAAAGGCCTTTTCGACATGGCCGGCTTGACGCCGCTCGCTCCCTGGAAAGATCTTGGCGGAATCGAAAGAGTGGTGCCCGCCAAGCAATAAAAGGTTGGCAACTCAAAGGATTAAGACTAGGTTTGCCTTAGCCCCTTAGGGGGTATGGCCGGTGCCGGCGCTTCGCCGACGGCCAGACATCCCTCGCACCATTGAGCTGTGACGGCGCCCGAGGAAGGGCAGAGGGTAGCGAAATCAAAACCGTCCGGCGTGTAACTGGCCCAGGTTAATGAGACCAAACAATCGGCAGCGGTCGCGTGGCGGCCGCAGTGGCGGAAGCGGCGGTGGCGGTGGCCACAATCAGCATAAGCAGCAGCACAATCACAATCCGAACCGCCCGCCCAATCGAAATCAGATTTTCGATAGCAGCGGTCCCGATGTGCGGGTGCGCGGCAATGCCCATCAGGTTTTCGACAAGTACCAGGCGCTGGCACGTGAGGCGGCCGCCTCGGGTGATCGGATCGCGGCCGAGGCCTACTGGCAATACGCCGACCACTACTTCCGCGTGATCCAGACCATGGGTGGCTTTGTCCCCCGCGGCGGCAATCAGGGCTGGGGCGACGGCGCCGGCGAGGATGGTCAGCAGCAGGGCCAGTTCAACGGGACACAGCAGGGCAACAACGGCGGCGGGAACGGCTACGACGAGGGCGAACCGCAGCAGAACCGTCAGCAGCGCGAGCCACAGCAAAGCCGCCAGCAAGGCGAGCCGCAGCAGAACCCTCAGCAAGGGGAGCCGCAGCAACATCGCCAGCCGGGTGAGCCGCAGCAGGGCCGCCAGCAGGGCGAACCTCAGCAAAATCGCCAGCAGGGTGAGCCGCAGCAGGGCCGCAAGCAGGGTGAGCTTCAGCAAGATCGCCAAGGCGAGGCTCAGCAGAATCGCCAGCAAGGCGAGTACCAGCAGCGCCGCCAGAGTGGAGGGCGCAGCGAGGATCAGGCTGAGAGCGAGCCGGGTCTCGGCGGTGTTGCCTTCCTGCAGACCGGACGCAGTGCGCCGATGAACCAGGATCCGGCCGATGACGAGCAGCCGGAGGTTCCGGAATTCGTTCCGGCAGGGGCCGGCCGGCGGCGCTAAGGCGCCGTCAGAGGTGGATCAGGGTCGGCGCGAGGAAGCCCAAAGCGGCGAAGGCGACCCCGAGCGTCCCCAAGCGAATCGACATGAACATCAGCCACGTCACCGTGGTCAGGGCGGATGCGCCCGCGAGCACGATGGCGAGCTGTAGCGCCGCCGAGCCGTATTCGAACATGTGGTAGGCGGCCAGCGCCTTGTCACGGGACTCCTCCTTGGCCTTGGCGCGGGCGGCCAGTTCTTTTCGCCCTTCCTTCGTCTCGGGCTCCGATTCATAGCGCTGCGCCGTCTTGCGCCAGGTGTCGACCTGAGTCTTGAGCCCGGCCGGCATGGGCTGCGCGCCGTCCTTGAACTGCGCTTCCACCGTGTCGGCAGCCGTCCGCATCGTCGTCTGGCGGATCGTCTTGGCCTGGAAGAACGACCATAGGTTCGAGGCGGTGATCTGCTCGGACAACGCATGGGTCTGGTTGCTCTTGCCGGCCGTCTCCGACACCGCCAGCAGGGCCGCCAGGACGGCGACCAGCAAGGCTATCTTCTTGTTTCCGCCTTCGACATGGCCATGGCCGCCGGACATGAAATTCTCCTGCTTGATTGACCGAGATCATTCGGCAGCGGTCTTTAGCCTGGCATCGTTACAACGAAAAGCCGTATCGCCTGTCCGGTCTTGCGCCTGCCTTTGGCCACACCATATCGAGCGCAGGATGCCCGGATAGGGGTCCGCTCTTTCGCCTGCCGCTGGACGGGGGCGTGAAAAGAAAGGGTAGAGCGATGAATCAAGAGAAATACACCGAACGGATGCGCGGGTTCCTGCAGAGCGCCCAGATGCTGGCGCTGCGGGAGGGACATCAGCGTTTCATTCCAGACCATCTTCTGAAGATCCTGCTGGACGATCCGGAGGGTCTCGCGGCCAACCTGATCACCGCTGCCGGCGGCGATTCGCGCGCCGTTCACCGTGCCGTCGAAGCCAATCTCGCCAAGCAGCCCAAGGTCGAAGGCCAAGGCGCGGGCCAGATCTACATGGCGCCCGAGACGGCGCGCATCTTCGAGCAGGCCGAGGCCATCGCCCAGAAGGCGGGCGACTCGTTCGTCACCGTCGAGCGCATGCTGATGGCGCTGGTGCTCGCCAAGGGCACCGAGGCCGCCGACGCGCTCGCCAAGGCGGGCGTCAAGCCGCAGCCGCTGGAGAAGGCGATCGCCGAACTGCGCAAGGGCCGCACCGCCGACTCCGCGTCGGCCGAGGGTAGCTACGATGCGCTCAAGAAATACGCCCGAGATCTCACCCAGGCGGCGCGCGACGGCAAGCTCGATCCGGTGATCGGCCGCGACGAGGAGATTCGGCGCACCATCCAGGTGCTGAGCCGCCGGACCAAGAACAATCCCGTGCTGATCGGCGAGCCCGGCGTCGGCAAGACCGCCATCGCCGAGGGGCTGGCGCTGCGCATCGTCAATGACGACGTGCCGGAATCGCTCAAGGGCAAGAAGCTGATGGCGCTCGACCTCGGCGCCATGGTCGCGGGCGCGAAGTTCCGCGGCGAGTTCGAGGAGCGCCTGAAGGCCGTGCTCTCCGAGATCTCCTCGGCCGAAGGTGACATCATCGTCTTCATCGACGAGTTGCATACGCTGATCGGCGCCGGCAAGGCCGATGGCGCGATGGACGCATCCAACATGCTGAAGCCCGCGCTCGCGCGCGGCGAGCTGCATTGCGTCGGCGCCACTACGCTCGACGAGTATCGCAAGCACATCGAGAAGGATGCGGCTCTCGCCCGTCGCTTCCAGCCGGTGTTCGTCGCCGAACCGACGGTCGAGGACACGATCTCGATCCTGCGCGGTCTCAAGGAGAAGTACGAGCTGCACCATGGCGTGCGTATCGCCGACGGCGCGATCGTGGCCGCGGCAACGCTGTCGAACCGCTACATCGCCGACCGGTTCCTGCCGGACAAGGCGATCGACTTGATGGACGAGGCGGCCAGCCGCATCCGCATGCAGGTCGACAGCAAGCCCGAGGAGCTCGACGAGCTCGACCGGCGCATCATCATGCTGAAGATCGAGCGTGAGGCGCTGAAGAAGGAGACCGACCAGGCGTCGCGCGACCGGCTCGAGCGGCTCGAGAAGGAGCTGAGCGAGCTCGAGCAGAAGTCTGCGTCGCTTACAGCGGCGTGGAAATCGGCCAAGGACAAGCTGGCGGACTCGCAGAAGATCAAGGAGCAGCTCGACAAGGCGCGTTCCGAGCTCGAGATCGCCCAGCGCCGGGGCGAGCTCGGCCGCGCGGGCGAGCTGGCTTACGGCGTGATTCCGGACCTCGAGCGCAAGCTCAAGGATGCCGAGGGCCACGAGGTCGCCGGCGGCAAGGGTGTGAAGGAAGAGGTCACGCCCGAGGACATCGCGGCCGTCGTGTCGCGTTGGACCGGCGTGCCGGTCGACAAGATGCTGGAGGGCGAGCGC
This sequence comes from Reyranella sp., assembly GCF_965279465.1. NCBI lineage: Bacteria > Pseudomonadati > Pseudomonadota > Alphaproteobacteria > Hyphomicrobiales > Reyranellaceae > Reyranella > Reyranella sp. The sequence goes on along the minus strand of NZ_OZ257242.1, from coordinate 7,764,046 downwards.
TCGAAGCTTCTCCGCATGGAGGAGCAGGTCGGCAAGCGGGTCATCGGGCAGGACGAAGCCGTCCGTGCCGTGGCCAATGCCGTGCGGCGCGCGCGCGCCGGGCTGCAGGACCCGAACCGGCCGATCGGTTCGTTCCTGTTCCTGGGCCCGACCGGCGTCGGCAAGACCGAGCTGACCAAGGCGATCGCCGAGTTCCTGTTCGACGACGACCAGGCGATGGTGCGCATCGACATGAGCGAGTTCATGGAGAAGCATTCCGTCAGCCGCCTGATCGGGGCGCCGCCGGGCTATGTCGGCTACGACGAGGGCGGTGTGCTCACCGAGGCGGTGCGCCGGCGGCCCTACCAGGTGATCCTGTTCGACGAGGTCGAGAAGGCGCATCCGGACGTGTTCAACGTGCTGTTGCAGGTGCTGGACGACGGCCGGCTGACCGACGGCCAGGGCCGCACGGTCGACTTCAAGAACACGCTGATCGTGCTGACCTCGAACCTCGGCAGCGCGCACCTGGCCGCGCTCAAGGACGGTGAATCGACCGAGACCGTGCGTGCGCAGGTGATGGAGGATGTGCGCCGCGCCTTCCGGCCGGAGTTCCTCAATCGCCTCGACGAGATCCTGCTGTTCAGCCGGTTGAGCCGGGCGAACATGACGGACATCGTCGAAGTCCAGCTGCGCAAGCTGAGCAAGCTTCTGGCCGATCGCAAGATCGAGCTGAAGTTCGATGGCAAGGCGCTGCAGTGGCTGGCCAATCGCGGCTACGATCCGGTCTACGGCGCGCGGCCGTTGAAGCGGGTGATCCAGCGCAGCCTGCAGAACCCGCTGGCGACGCTGCTGCTCGAGGGCCGCATCCACGACGGCGACACCGTCGAGGTCGGGGTGGAGAACGGCGAGCTGACGGTCGGCGGCGAGCGTGTGCTGAGCGAAGCCGCGGACTGACGCTAGCTACAACCAGAAAGAGAAAGGGCCGCTTCGCGCGGCCCTTTTTTTGCTCAGTCACCGCCCGCGATCTGTGGGACGGTTCCGCCCCTCTTTGCCTCGGGCTTGCTGACCGGGATCTTGGGCGCGTTCTTGAGCTGAGCCAGATACTGGCTGGCCAGAGCTTTGAAGCGGGTCAGATCCTTGCCGCCGACCGACGCCTGCATGGCGAACTTTTGTGCCAGCGGATTGACCGCCCGCCCGCCCCGGTAGAACTCGTAATGGAGATGGGGTCCGGTCGACATGCCGGTAGAGCCGACGAAACCGATCACTTGTCCCTGGCGGACGGTAATGCCCGGCTTGATGCCGGGACCGAGCCGCGACATGTGCCCGTAGCCGGTGCCGATCTCGCGCGTGTGCGCCAGCTTTACGAAGAGGCCATATCCGCCATTGTACCCTGCCATCACTACCTTGCCCGCGCCGGCGGCCAGGATCGGGGTGCCCGACGGTGCGCCGAAATCGACGCCGGTATGCATGGCGCTGTAGCCCAGGATCGGATGCTCGCGCATGCCGAACCGCGATGTGACTTTCGACGCATCCATCGGTGTGCGCAGGAAAGACCGGACCACGCTCTCGCCTCTGGCGTTGTAGAACTGCTCCGCGCCGCCCTGGGGCCGGAAGCGGATCACCGTCACCGTGCGCTTGCCGAGAGCGAGTTCGCCGGCCAGGAGGTGTCCGGGGTGGGTGACCTTGCCGTCGCTGGTCACAAGCTGCTCCAGCAGCACGGTGAATTTCATGCCGACCTTCAACTCGCGCTGGAAGTCGACGTCATAGGCGAGGGCGCGGATGAACTCGGTCATCGCGGCGGAAGGGGCGCCGGCGGCGACCCCGCTCTGCTCGAGGGAGCCGCTGCGCTCGCCCTGGACGCGTACGATGCGCGGGCTCACGCGATAGATCTTTTCCTCGCCACCATATTTGCCGTCGTCCTGACGCTTCACGATGAACTCGCGCTCGGGCTGGGGCCGGATCGACAGCGACAGCACTGTCGGCGTGTCCGAGGGGCCGGTCGGCGTCTGGATCTCGAGGCGGATTTCCTCGCCGCGTGCGATCCGGCGTTTCTTCAGGATCGCCTGCAACGCCCGGTCTATTTGCTTGCGATCGGCTTCTCCGACGTCGATGTCGGCCAGGATCTTGTCGATCGTGTCGCCCTTCTCGATCCGCAGGGTCAGGTCGTAGCGGTCGCTCGCGGGCGGCTCCGGGTCGGCCGGTGGGGGCTCGGGCTGGCTGGGCCTGGCCTGGAAACCCTGAAAGCCTTTGAAGTCTGCCGCGGTGATGGGAGGTGGTGGTTCCGCATTGGCCAGGACGATGGGTTTAACGGCAACCTGGGATGCCGGTTGGGGAGCGGGCGGGTTCTGCTGATCGAGCACGACCAGTATCCCGAGCGTTAGCCCGATGGTGGCCGCGGCGAAAAGGACAGGTCGGAACAGCCCTAGCAGTGCCATCTGGCACTTTCCGACCGGCCCGACGGAGGGGGGAAACCCGTCATGACCGTTGACCTATGCGGATCCGGTGGTCCGGACCTCGGCTTGGGGTGGCGCCGTTGGCGAGATTCATACCGATCGGCAGGCGACTCTACATATTGATGCCGGAAAGGCCCGGCAGGCACAACGATACAATAGATTTGGTGGGCATTTTCAGAGTCTTACGAACCCTTCAAAGATTCGTAATTTTTGCGTTTGACACCCCGGAAGGTCACCCATATAAGCGCGGCTCCCGAGACGAACGGGGTCACCGAAAGGCGCCACGGACTATGAGTGGCGCGGGGTCTGAGGACCTGGAAGTGATCCTGTGGGCTCGAGGTCTCGACCTTTTGGTCGTGTGTTCTATGCATCGTTTGTTGGGAAAGGGATACGCCGGCGGCGGCGATCATCAGTCTGGCCTTCGGGTTGGGCGATGTTTTCGTCGTCGCTAGTTCGAGAGCCTGACCTTCGGGTTGGGTGATAAAATCTAGTGACGGGATCTATGGCTTCCGCTTCTCTTCGGAGGGGTTGGAGGCACGTTAAACTTGAGAGTTTGATCCTGGCTCAGAACGAACGCTGGCGGCAGGCTTAACACATGCAAGTCGAACGAACGTAGCAATACGTTAGTGGCGCACGGGTGAGTAACGCGTGGATATCTGCCTTTTGGTTCGGGATAACCTTGGGAAACTAGGGCTAATACCGAATGGTTCCTACGGGATAAAGATTTATCGCCAAAAGATGAGTCCGCGTCCGATTAGCTAGTTGGTGTGGTAACGGCGCACCAAGGCGACGATCGGTAGCTGGTCTGAGAGGACGATCAGCCACACTGGGACTGAGACACGGCCCAGACTCCTACGGGAGGCAGCAGTGGGGAATATTGGACAATGGGGGCAACCCTGATCCAGCCATGCCGCGTGAGTGATGAAGGCCTTCGGGTTGTAAAGCTCTTTTGGCGGGGACGATGATGACGGTACCCGCAGAATAAGCCCCGGCTAACTTCGTGCCAGCAGCCGCGGTAAGACGAAGGGGGCTAGCGTTGTTCGGAATTACTGGGCGTAAAGCGAGTGTAGGTGGTTGTCGTAGTCAGGCGTGAAAGCCTTGAGCTCAACTCAAGAAATGCGCTTGATACTGGGCAGCTAGAGGACCGGAGAGGATAGTGGAATTCCCAGTGTAGTGGTGAAATACGTAGAGATTGGGAAGAACACCAGTGGCGAAGGCGGCTATCTGGACGGTTTCTGACACTAAGACTCGAAAGCGTGGGGAGCAAACAGGATTAGATACCCTGGTAGTCCACGCCGTAAACGATGGGTGCTAGACGTTGGCGGGCTTGCCCGTCAGTGTCGCAGCTAACGCGTTAAGCACCCCGCCTGGGGAGTACGGCCGCAAGGTTGAAACTCAAAGGAATTGACGGGGGCCCGCACAAGCGGTGGAGCATGTGGTTCAATTCGACGCAACGCGAAGAACCTTACCAGCCCTTGACTTGTGACTCGCCGGCTCCAGAGACGGAGCCTTCGGTTCGGCCGGAGTCAACACAGGTGCTGCATGGCTGTCGTCAGCTCGTGTCGTGAGATGTTGGGTTAAGTCCCGCAACGAGCGCAACCCTCGTCTCCAGTTGCCATCAGGTTATGCTGGGCACTTTGGAGAAACTGCCGGTGACAAGCCGGAGGAAGGTGGGGATGACGTCAAGTCCTCATGGCCCTTACGGGCTGGGCTACACACGTGCTACAATGGCGGTGACAGTGGGATGCGAAGGGGCGACCCGGAGCCGATCCTAAAAAGCCGTCTCAGTTCGGATTGCACTCTGCAACTCGAGTGCATGAAGGTGGAATCGCTAGTAATCGAGGATCAGCATGCCTCGGTGAATACGTTCCCGGGCCTTGTACACACCGCCCGTCACGCCATGGGAGTTGGTTCTACCCGAAGATGGTGCGCTAACCGCAAGGAGGCAGCCAGCCACGGTAGGATCAATGACTGGGGCGAAGTCGTAACAAGGTAGCCGTAGGGGAACCTGCGGCTGGATCACCTCCTTTCTAAGGAAGATTGGAAGCAATTCCGGTCTTTACTAGACACTAAATCGAAGTCTGGTTTCTCAAGCCGGACCGCCGCCGTCGACGCATCCCTTTCCTGTGATGGTAATTGGCGCGACAGATCCGTCTCGGGACGAAGTTCCGTGGGTCTGCCGCTTCGTCTGCCCGAACCGGGCTAGTAGCTCAGCTGGTTAGAGCGCGCGCTTGATAAGCGTGAGGTCGGAGGTTCAAATCCTCCCTGGCCCACCAAGTTGCGCGGTCGGCTCGACTTTTGGTCGAGGGGCCGGCCCGCGTTGGGGACGAAGCGAGATCGCGATCGAGACCGGAGTTCTCAAAACGGGGGCATAGCTCAGTTGGGAGAGCGCCTGCTTTGCAAGCAGGAGGTCGTCGGTTCGATCCCGTCTGCCTCCACCATCACTCGTGCGCGAAAGCGCGCGGCATAGAACACGAGGCACCGCTGGTGCCGAGTTCGTTCTTTGACATCGTTCATCGGAAGTATGAGGTCTTTAAAGTCTAGATTATTCCGCGCTTCATCGCCTAGGTGAAGTGGCAGGAATGGGTATGAGGCCGTTATCGTTGTGGGGGTCGTCCCCTGCACGGAACGAGCCGTGATGACGATGAAAGTCGTCATTTCGCTGACAAAACGTGAGATCAAGCACAATAAGGGCGTTTGGCGGATGCCTTGGCACTGAGAGGCGATGAAGGACGTGATAGGCTGCGATAAGCTTCGGGGAGTTGCCAATACACTTTGATCCGAAGATTTCCGAATGGGGAAACCCCATCCATCAGGATGATCGCCGACTGAATTCATAGGTCGGCGAGGCGAACCCAGGGAACTGAAACATCTCAGTACCTGGAGGAAAGGACATCAACAGAGACTCCGCTAGTAGTGGCGAGCGAACGCGGACCAGGCCAGTGATGCGATTGTAAGAACCGGAACACTCTGGAAAGGGTGGCCATAGCGGGTGATAGCCCCGTACGGGTAGAAAGCAGTTGCATCCTCGAGTAGGGCGGGACACGTGCAATCCTGTCTGAACACGGGGGGATCACCCTCCAAGCCTAAGTACTCCTCAGTGACCGATAGTGAACAAGTACCGTGAGGGAAAGGTGAAAAGCACCCCGACAAGGGGAGTGAAACAGACCTGAAACCGAACGCCTACAAACAGTCGGAGGCCGCAAGGCTAACGGCGTACCTTTTGTATAATGGGTCAGCGACTTACTCTGTGCAGCAAGCTTAAGCCGATAGGCGTAGGCGTAGCGAAAGCGAGTCTGAATAGGGCGCTTAGTTGCACGGAGTAGACCCGAAACCGGGTGATCTAGTCATGGGCAGGTTGAAGGCGCGGTAACGCGCGCTGGAGGACCGAACCGGTTACCGTTGCAAAGGTATCGGATGACCTGTGATTAGGGGTGAAAGGCCAACCAAACTCGGAAATAGCTGGTTCTCCGCGAAAACTATTTAGGTAGTGCGTCGTGTGATTGCCATCGGGGGTAGAGCACTGGATGGGCTAGGGGGATCCAAAGTCTTACCAAACCTAACCAAACTCCGAATACCGATGAGTACAGCACGGCAGACAGACGGCGGGTGCTAAGGTCCGTCGTCGAGAGGGAAACAGCCCAGACCGCCAGCTAAGGTCCCCAAGTCATGGCTAAGTGGAAAAGGATGTGGGAAGGCCATAACAACCAGGAGGTTGGCTTAGAAGCAGCCATCCTTTAAAGAAAGCGTAATAGCTCACTGGTCTAAACAAGCAATCCTGCGCCGAAGATGTACCGGGGCTAAAGCCATGCACCGAAGCTGCGGACTCGAAAGAGTGGTAGCGGAGCGTTCCGTAAGCCTGTGAAGGGAGACCCGTGAGGGCTCCTGGAGGTATCGGAAGTGAGAATGCTGACATGAGTAGCGACAAGAAGCGTGAGAGACGCTTCCGCCGTAAGTCCAAGGGTTCCTGCGCAAGGTCAATCCGCGCAGGGTTAGCCGGCCCCTAAGGTGAGGGCGACAGCCGTAGCCGATGGGAACCACGTCAATATTCGTGGGCCTGCTGGAAGTGACGGATCCGAAAGGTGGCCCGAGCTCGTTGGCGAATGCTCGGGCGGCTCCAGGGTTCCAGGAAATAACTCCAGCGTATAGACCGTACCCTAAACCGACACAGGTGGACTGGTAGAGTATACCAAGGCGCTTGAGGGAACCATGTTGAAGGAACTAGGCAATTTACCCCCGTAACTTCGGGATAAGGGGGCCTCTGGCGGTCTCGCCAGAGGGGCACAGACCAGGGGGTGGCGACTGTTTAACAAAAACACAGGGCTCTGCTAAGCCGTGAGGCGAAGTATAGGGTCTGACGCCTGCCCGGTGCCGGAAGGTTAAGAGGAGAGGTTCACGCCTTGAATTGAAGCCCCGGTAAACGGCGGCCGTAACTATAACGGTCCTAAGGTAGCGAAATTCCTTGTCGGGTAAGTTCCGACCTGCACGAATGGCGTAACGACTTCCCCGCTGTCTCCAACATGGGCTCGGCGAAATTGAATTCCCCGTGAAGATGCGGGGTACCCGCAGTTAGACGGAAAGACCCCGTGCACCTTTACTACAACTTTGCAGTGGCATTAGAGATTGGATGTGTAGGATAGGCGGGAGCCTTTGAAGCCCGGGCGCTAGCTCGGGTGGAGGCACCCTTGAAATACCGCCCTTTTGATCTTTGATGTCTAACCGCGGTCCGTTATCCGGATCCGGGACCCTGCATGGTGGGTAGTTTGACTGGGGCGGTCGCCTCCCAAAGAGTAACGGAGGCGCGCGATGGTGGGCTCAGGCTGGTCGGAAATCAGCCGCTGAGTGCAATGGCACAAGCCCGCCTGACTGCGAGACTGACAAGTCGAGCAGGGACGAAAGTCGGCCATAGTGATCCGGTGGTTCCGCGTGAGTGGGCCATCGCTCAACGGATAAAAGGTACGCCGGGGATAACAGGCTGATACCACCCAAGCGTCCACAGCGACGGTGGTGTTTGGCACCTCGATGTCGACTCATCACATCCTGGGGCTGGAGCAGGTCCCAAGGGTTCGGCTGTTCGCCGATTAAAGTGGTACGTGAGTTGGGTTCAAAACGTCGTGAGACAGTTTGGTCCCTATCTGCTGTGGGTGTTCGAGACTTGAGAGGAGCCGTCCTTAGTACGAGAGGACCGGGATGGACTTACCTCTGGTGTACCGGTTATGGCGCCAGCCGTAGCGCCGGGTAGCTATGTAGTGAAGGGATAAACGCTGAAAGCATCTAAGCGTGAAACCCGCCTCAAAACCAGGTCTCGCTGAGAGTCGTGGTAGACCACCACGTTGATAGGCCGCATGTGCAAGTGCAGCGATGCATTCAGCTTAGCGGTACTAATAGCTCGATCGGCTTGATCTCAATCGTTCCGTGCAGCGGTCGACATCCGCTGCCGGCTTCTTGCTCTGGACTGCACGAGACCTCATGCTTGCGCTTCGACGACCTGGTGGCACTAGCGAGGGGTGAACACCCGATCCCATTCCGAACTCGGCCGTGAAAACCCTCAGCGCCGATGGTACTGTGTCTCAAGGCACGGGAGAGTAGGTCGCTGCCAGGTCTTCCAAGCGCACGCCCTTCCGATAAACGACAACGCGCACCCAGGACCCAACGCGGGGTGGAGCAGCCCGGTAGCTCGTCAGGCTCATAACCTGAAGGTCGTAGGTTCAAATCCTGCCCCCGCAACCACTTTGACCGAACGTACGTCGGTCGCTGACAAAGCCGCTCCAAGTGGGGCGGCTTTCTTGCGTTCAGCGCCGTGCGCCAACTGCACCATGGCGGCGATATCGCCAATCAGCTCGATCTCCGTCTCGGTACCCGTGGTTACCACGACCCGCTCGACCAAGGAGCGGATGAGCTCGAAGGCCTCTGCCTGGAGAAGGGGATCGGCAAGCGCGGCCTGCAGGCCCGCGACGCGCTTGCGATAGACCTCTCCCAGATTGGGGTGCATGCGGACAGCCGGGACCTCTCCATCGGCCAGCAACTTCTCCAGCTCGGCCTTCCGGGCTTCAAGCCGGTCGAGGCCGGCGAGCAGGCTCGAATTGCGGACCCCGGAGGCGATGGCCTCGACCAGGCGGTCGATGCGAGTATCGATAGTCTTTAACTCCTGCTGGGCCTGCGACCGTGCTGCGACGGCTGCCGCACGATCACGATTGACCTCTCGATTGAAGGCGTCGACGAACTCCTTGATATTCTCAGGCGCCATCAGCTGGTGATGCAGCCCGTCGAGGATCACGCGCTCAATGTGCCCCCGACGGACGGCTCGCTTGTTCGCGCACTCTCCCCGGCGCCTGGCGCGATTGCACCCGAGATACTCCTTGCCGATCGCCGCGAGGACGGAACCACAGGCGCCGCAGAAGACGAGACCGCTGAGCAGGGACTTGGGCCGGCGATGTTCCCAGAAGCGGGACTCGCGCAGCTTTGTTACTGTTGGGGAGTTCCGGATGGTCCCCAGGCGTTCGGCGACCCGCTGCCAGAGGTGTTCGTCCACAATCCGCAGCTCGGGCACTTCACGGACAACCCACTCGGAACGGTCGTTGGGGCGGGATACCCGTCGACCTGTATCCGGGTCCTTACTGTAGCGCTGCCGGTTCCAGACAAGGCTTCCGGCATAGAGTTCGTTACGAAGTATCCCAGTGCCGCGTTCCGCGTGGCCCCTGATCGTGGTGTCAATCCAGCTGCGGCCGCCTGGTCCTGGCACGCCATCCGCGTTGAGCTGGCGGGCAATGGCAATTGGGCTCGAGCCGGTAGAGAACTCCTCGAAAATCCGGCGAACCACCCGGGCCTCGGCCTCGTTGATCGAACGTCTTCCCCGGATCGGCTCGCCGGCGACGTTGTGCTGTCGGAGCACGGTGTAGCCGTAAGCGATGCCGCCGCCCGACAGTCCTTCCCGAACCCGCCCCTCCAGGCCACGGTGGGTCTTCGCGGCCAGGTCCTTCAGGAAGAGCGCATTCATCGTGCCCTTCAGCCCCACATGAAGCTCGTTAATCTCCCCCTCGCTACGGGTGATCAGGCGAACGCCGAAGTGCGTCAGGCGCTTGTAGAGCCCCGCCACGCCCTCCTGATCCCGGGAGATCCGGTCCAGCGCCTCGGCCACGACGACATCGACCCCACCTAGCCGGCAGTCGTCGATCAGCCGCTGGATCTCAGGCCGGAACAGGGATGCCCCGCTCATGGCGTGATCGGCATAGACGGTAAGTACGGACCATCCTTCGCGTTCGGCCATCTCGCGACAAACGCGGACCTGGTCATCAATGGAGTGTTCGCTTTGGACGTCGCTCGAATAGCGAGCGTAGATTGCCGCGCGCACGCATCCGGTGGTGTCGTGTTTCGGCTTCACTCTGACCTCCCTGTACTGATTGGCGGGACGACGGGTTGCAGCTGCCGGAGCATGTCCCCGGATGAAGGAAGAACGAAGCACCTTCGAGCGTTTGCTCTCCCTGCTGATCTGGCCGACAGCTGATGGAGGGCATCGTTCAGTCAATGTCGTTGGCCACTGGAGGAAGCTCTCCGTCGAATTCAGTGCAGATAGTGACCAGTTCATCCGGAGCGTCGCTGCTTGCATGCGTGCCCCACTGGCGAACAAAGTCGTTTGCCGCGGCTCGGGCGAGCAGGGCGGCAAGTCTGCCAACAGGGGTCTTGTCTACAGGACGGCGGCTGGGAGTGCTGTCTACGATTTTGCAGGTCTTCATGAGGGCTTCCAGTTTCGAGGCCCACTTACAGCTAGCCGAAATTCAGATTAACGCAATACCCTTTTGCAGTTGGCGCAATCATAAGTTGTACCAACATTAACGAGATGGAAGCCCGGATTTTTGGCCAATGCGCACCTATAGAACTGCCTTACCTCGGCGGAAGCGGCGCCGGTTCAAGGTTTCGCCGAACTTGCGGCTGGCCGCGATCTTGTCGGCCAGCACGTACAGGTCGCGGCTGGTTTCCGCCTGATGCTGGAGGAGGGGAGTGGCTAGCTTGATCAGGTCCGGTCGCTCCAGGGCGAGCGAAGTCGCCGCGCTGTGACGAAACGAGTGAGGAAATACGGGCTCATCGAACTCCTCGTTTGTGCGCTTCCTGATTATGCCGTAAATGCCCTTGCAGGATAGTTGGCCGCCATCACGCGCTATCCACAGCGCGACGGTCTTGTCTATTGCATCATCCCTCGCGAGCAGGATCGGGCGGAACTCGTCGACATACCTTCGAAACAGGTGGGATAGCTCGCGGTCGAGCTGCGCCTCATAGGCGTTGCCCTCTTTCATCTCCTGCGCCGACCACTTGATCTGGTACACATCGCCGCGTGCGATGAGGTGTTGGTCCAAGGCCATCGCGTGGAGCGGTGACAGCCTCGGCACGGCCAAGGCCAGGAAGACAATTATCAGACCATCGCGATATGAGATCGCCCTGGTCACCCCATTCTGTTTCGAGTCCGAGTGGCAGGCATTATTCATGAGAGACATGCCTAACGCCACCAGGTCGGCGGTATGTCGGGATCTCTGAGAGGTACGGCGCCGATCTGAGCGCTCCAAACGCAACCGGTTGATGCCCCGCATCAGCCAATCGGTTCGGTACTCAGGTGATATTGCCGCGAGTGCCGCACGCACCCCGTCTACGCGGTTGGCGATCGTGCGGGTCGACAGATCGTGGCTGCGCATGTCGTCGACGTAGGCACCGATGATCTCAGAAGTCGCGTATTCTCGCAGTTCTCCAACATCCCGAAGTCGCTTTGTACAAGCGAGCCAGCCAGCGAAGTAGCCGACGTTCCCGATGTGAAATTCGTACGTCGTGGCACGCCAGCCCGCAGCCACGCTGGGCATTTCCAGTGGGTTAGTTGGTGTATTGCGAAGGTCGAGGAGGCGACGGAACTCCGGCGGCCAAGCCTCGGGCTTGACCACCGAATACGGCACGAGCTTTGCCATGGTGAATGTTCTCAGGCGAGCTTGAGCTTGGTGATCTTGTCGTTACGTGATCCGAGCACTGCTGCGGTGAAATGCTTGATCGCTTTGGTGGCTTGAAGATGAGCGTAGAACTTCTGCGTCGTCTTGTCGGAGGTGTGACCCAGCATCACTTGGGGGACGCCGAAGTTACCGGGGTGTGCGTCGAGGTAGAGCATCGTGCCGATGTGCCGGAACAAATGGACGTTGATGTTCAAGTCCAGGCATTTCCGGATAAGGTTGGACACCAGGTTGGCAACCATTGTGCGGCGGTTCTGGAACTTCCCGCTGACGGGCAGGAACAGCAGGTCGGAGTGATGCTGGCCGCCCGTGGATGCCTTGAGCAGCAAGGGGCGGCATCTCTTCAGATAGAATTGGATCATGCCGATCGTCTGCTTCGTCAGCTCGAAGCGAAGTGGCTGCTTGTTCTTGACATCCCTTGGGTCGACCACCAGTGACCACACGCCTCCGGCCGTCGGCTGGGCAGGCCAGAAGCTAGTCTTGAGGTCGATGTCGGCGAGGTTCTTTCGGCGAACCATGGTTGTCAGAAGGAGTTCCATCGCGAGGGCGGCCATCATCTGGGTGGCGTCGTTGATCGTGATGACTTTCTTCTTCTTGATCTCGGCCATGATCCGGTAGGGCAGGAACAGGAAGTCCTCGACGATGGCCGGGTTGGAAAACTGCTCGAGCTTCTCGATGTTCTTCTTGCTGAAACCCGGAGTGCCGAGCTTCTTCTCGATGACTTTGAATATGCCATTGCGGATCTGGTTGATCCTTTCGGCCGGGGGGTGGACATAGTTGTCGGCAAACGACACCCAAGTCGCGGCCATGTTCAGGTGGTCCTTCAAGAAGGTGTCGCCAGCGTGCTGGTGGAACCAGCTCATCGCCTTCTGCAGCCATCCCACTTCGAGGAGAGCGTCCAAGCTGGTGATTTCAGACGGCGCGCGGCCCTGATGCACCTGGGCTGATGCCGTTCGCCAGGCCACGTCGCGGTAGCGTTGCAGAGTGTCCGGCGAAAGCTGGGTGGGCCAGGTAATGTCGAAAATATTCTTCGGCGGCGTACTCGACATGTTCACGTACGTGTCGATGTCCTTCCAGAGCGTCGTGGGCAGGTCGCCCTTGGGGACGCTCACCAACCGCGGATTGATGAGTTTCGGGAATTCTGGCAGCGGCCAATTGGAAATCGTTGCGCGAGCCCTATTGCAGGCCCTGAGCGTCTTCTGCAAGGTTGCTCGAGGCTTCTTGAAGGACGACTTGTACAGCGTCTCCTCTGCGAACTCGTCCCACACGGCCAGGGTGACGCCGCTCGGGGGGATGTTCCGACTGGAGCAGAACTTGCCCAAGGTGCTCAAGCTGACGCGCGCGTCCTTGTCGCAAATGGAATTGATCAGCACGGTCCAGTCATGGCTAGTGATCCCGCCGCGACGGGAGCCGACTTTCAAGATGCCGGCGCGGCAGAGCACTTGGTTCAGAAGGGTGACAATGTTGGAACGGCGGACCTTCTTGAGGGGCTTGTGCTGGCGGATGCGTTTGACTCGGTCGTCGACGAGGTAACGTACCTCGAGCGGGATGCTCGCAAGCGGGATACCGTCGACCTTTCCGAGCCATTTGATTGCTGCGGCTTCGTTGCTCTTCTGGTTCTTGTTGCGCTGCGGATCGCCAAGCACCCATTCCAGCAGGTCCTGGGCTGTGTTGAGGGGCGGGGGCGAAGCCCTGATGTCGGAGGCCAGCGAGACGATCGGTTCGTCGGGCAGGAATTCCATGGCGTTTTCGAGCGCTTCTTTGTCGATGGACATAATTGGACCTGAGAGGACACGAGGGGAAGGGGATGCCGATTAACGGGAGTGATACACGAAAATGTTCACTTAAGTGCTTAATCACACAACCGTTAACGGCCTCTGCGCATAGGACCCGAGAGGACTGAATTGGACAGCGCTTACAGGCACTTGGACGAAGCGAGGAACAGCGCCAAATCGTTCTCAGCGATGCGCCATGAGCGGCCATACTGGTGGGCCTTGAGCGCCCCAGAAGCGATCCAACGGCGGACCTGACGGGTTGAAAATTGGATGTAATCGGCGACCTGCTTGATCGTCAGCAGCTTGGGCAGGGAGATCGGTGGATTGGTTGGTTTCGACATAGCGCGTTGCTCCATCGACGCAGGGTGATGCGGCCGGACCTGTCCGGACGCGTCTGCGCTTCGATGGAGACGCTAGGGCTGCACTTGGTGAATCGATACGTTTACCAGCCGGAGTGGCGGCAACCAGCTACCGGCGGAGATGTCCAACGCATAAAGTCTATCACCAACAGGCGAAACATGGGGAACGACCATGCCAGTGCGCAGGCGGGGAAATAGGCTCGAACGCTGGGAAATCTCTCTCATCAAGGCCATGGTCGCGGACGGACGATGGCCGAACGATCAGGACATACTTGCCTATTTCACTCGTCCAACTCGCTCGATCAATCACCGCGCCATTGCTGAAATTCGGACCGGCGCCAAGCATACGGCACTAAAGGCCACTGATGCGGATGAACTCGACAGCTTCATTGCTTCTTGGCCGGAGGTAGACTCTGAAACAGGGCTGTCGGTTCGGGGTGACGAGCTTCTGATCAAGGCGCGTGAAGCAATGATCGCCGCCGTTCACACCTTTAACAGTGCGGGACTGACCTTCCGGGCCGAATTATTTGTTGTCACGGCCGTCATCGCCTGGACCTATCTGCTTCATGCTTGGTTCAAGCGGGAAGGCATCGATTATCGCCACACCCGGAACCACAACGGGGAGAGAGCAGTCGTCAAGACGACCGGAGGAGCGGACAAGTATTGGGATCTGGCGCAGTGCCTAAAGCACCTGAAATGCCCGATCGACCAGGGCGCTCAAACGAACTTGGCCTTCCTGCTAGGCATACGGCATGAGATCGAGCACCGATCAACCAGTCGGATCGACGATGCCATCAGCGCTAAGCTCCAAGCGTGTTGTATAAACTTCAATGACTCCATCAAGGGGCTGTTTGGCGCTCAATATGCTCTCGAACGCCGCCTACCGATTGCCCTCCAGTTCGTAACCTTTAATCTTGATCAGCGCACCCTGCTAAAGAAGGCCGGTACAATGCCGCGCCATGTCGAGACGATGATGGACGCGTTTGAGCAGCAGCTGACGCCGGAGCAAAGAGCTGATCCGCGCTTCGCCTTCCGCGTGTTCATGGTTCACAAGACCGCCAATCGCGCGCCGGGCGCAGACCTCGCCGTGGAACTCGTACCGCCTGGCTCGGATATCGCGGAAAAGTTCAACTTGGCGCTGAAGGAGGTGGAAAAGCGAAAGTACCTGCCGAATGAGATCGTGAAGATCATGGTCGCAGAAGGCTGTAGCCGCTTCACCATGGATAGCCACACGAGACTATGGAAGCGATTGGTGGCGAAAGAGGCCGCCAAGGGCTACGGCGCGGTCGCCGTCGGCAAGCAGTGGTGTTGGTACGAGACTTGGCTAAATCGTGTACGCGAGGAGTGTCAGGAGCATCCAGCACAATACCGGCCATTGCCACCGAGCGTCAGTCAATCGGAGTAGGCGGCGGCCTCTGACGTTCAGCACCCATCCGTGCTTCGTGGGCAGTTTGCCATGGAAGCCCGAGCGAGTCGGGTGTCGGATTCCAGAGCGGAAATGCGTCTGGCCAAGTTCGGCGGCCGCGCCAAGGGGCACTATCTACGGTGCTAACCAGCGAGCTCGCAGCCGAAGGGCACGATCAACGCCCGTACGAGCGTGCCCGGCTGTAGGGAGTTAACGCCATAAGTGCTCCGCTCTATCCGGCGCGGGCCAACGAGACCCGGAGGCGGCGCGCTCGTTCCTGAAAGGCCTTGTCGCCGCCTTCCAGAATGTCGCACACCGCCTTGCGGATACCGGCCTCCTCGAGGCCACCGGACATATAGGAGATGCGCGGCAAGCTGTGAGCCTCCCTTGGCTCGGCATGCGCGATGATGATCTGATCCGCGTCGGTGTTCACGACCAGGTTGGCATTGTGGGTGACCATTATCACCTGACGCTTGGTCTTCGCCATGAGGAACAGGCCGACCAACTCGTCGAAGACGGACTTGGGATCGAGGTTTTCCTCGGGTTGGTCAATGATCAATGGGCGATCGTCATGGTCGTCGAGCGCGAGGTAAAGAAGCAAGAGTATGATGCCACGGGTGCCGGGTGACAGCTTCCGGATGTCCACGCCATTGTAGTCGATGCTGTACTGAAGACGGATGTGATCGGTGCCGTATAGCCACTTGGCGAAGCGCTTAAGCCAATCGCGGTAGTTTGCCTGTTCGGACTTCGGGACCGGGGCGTTGTCGAGCAGTTCCTTTTGGTTCTTCTCCCGGAACGTTGCCATAGCCGCAGAGACTGCTTTGGCGTCTCCTGCTTCCCAAGCAGCGACGAGTCGATCTTTGGCAAGCTGTTCGAGTGTCCCTTTGCCACGAAAGGCACCCTGTTTACGCAGATCGAGGAGAGCTTCACCGGCTGCGGCCCAGTCGTTCGTCTCGGAACGTCGCGTCACAGCGAAGGACAGACGCGACAAAGTGCTTCCCGCTTCGGAGAGGCGCTGCATGAGGGGGCCATAAAGGTCCCTGAGAGCCGCCTCTTCCGCGAGGATGGCTTCGAAGACACGCTGGTACGTCGTCTCGCGTTCTTGGATCAGTGCTTTAACGCGCTCAAGCGCGCCTTCGCAGTCTTTGTGCTGCTCCTTCAAGCGATCGAGCTGCGAGGATTCTTCGGTGATCCTCTTGGTGATGGCCGCGAAGCGGTCCGCGGTCTGCTTGTCGATGCTGATGATCTTCTGAAGGCGTCCGATCTCGGCTTCGAGCACGGCCAAGGGCAGCCGCTTAAGGTCGGCATCGTCGGCGATGTAAGCGACATTCACGTCCTGATTGACGGGCGGGGGTGTGCCCTTCCAAGAAGTCGTGCTGGTCTGTGCCTCGCCCAAATGCTTGGCGATGGCGGCATTTACATCTCCCTTGTAGTCGCGAAGGAAGGGCGTCCAGTCCTCCGCCGCGAACGCGCTGCTCTGGTGCCTGAGCTTCATCTGCCGAAGGTCTTCAAGTGCCCCTGCGGTGCGGTAGCTCAACACCTCGCCTTGGATGGACTTCACGGATGCCTGTTTGGTCGTGAAGAAGCGGATGTAGCCTTGCACCGTCGAGGAGGCCGCCGTCAGCTCGTTGAGCCGTTCGACGCGCTTCTCACTGCCTTTGGCGACAAGCTTCGCGCGGTCCTTCGTGTAGCCGTCGACGAGTTTGGTCTTTTCCTCGATCTGCTTCTTCAGGCCAGGGACGAGCTTGATCTTCTCTAGCTCTGTCCCGATGTGCTCGGAGATGTTCGCCAGAGTCTCTTCGTCGCGCTCGCGGGCTTCGCGGAAGCCAGCTGTACGGATGTCACGGAGTTCATCGAAGCTCAGGGCACCATTCCGGTCTGCCACCGAATGCGCCTCGAAAATGACGCGCTCGATCTCCGATAGCAGTTCATCGGTCACGCCATCTGCGGAGCAAAGCTCCTCCACGAACTTTTGCGAAAGGTACCGCGCCCGCGGATACTCCGACGGGTCGCACTGGTCAGACCCGTCCAAGGAACGCGCGACGGGTTCGCCTTCGGCCCAGTTGAGCGTCACGCTCGCATTGCCGAGTAGCTCTTGAGCGCGGACCAAGAACGACGCATCCGTGAGATGATCGTCGGTCGCATCGCATCCTTTGGCGATCACATCAGCCAGCGCGGTCTTTCCGGAACCCCTTGGGCCGACGATCGCCACAAGCCCAGAATTCAGGACGATTCTGGGCGTTGCGATCCACGGCGCGTCATCGATGGTCAGACTGGAGATGATCTGCGAGGGCGTGCTGAATGACGGTGGGGTTTCGCCTACGTAGGCACGGCTGGCCGGGTCGATGCAGGCTTGGCGCAACGTGTCGAAGGTCGGCTTGCCTTTGATCCACGAAAAGCGATTGGCCGCCGGCTGCCCGACGCTCGCAGTGTCATGGGCGTCGCTGCCATGCATGCAAGGTTTCAACGCTCCGTAGCGGTTTCGAATGTCGTCGGGTGACGCCGAAGGCCGCATGCCAAGCCAGTACTCCCGCTGCGCGACGCTACTGGCGAAGATCACGTGTGCGAAGCGCTCGACCTCCTGTCTTAGTGTGGCATCTGCTCCCGCGCGAACACCGGACGTGCCATCCGTCTCGCCGCCAGCGATTGCGATGAGGACGTTATCTTTGGCCCAATCGCTCTCGATGAAGACCCTCCGCAATTCGTCGAATGACACCTTGAACTGTTGGGCGCCGAAGGCATGCGCGGGCTTGTCATCCTTGAGGGCCGGATTGGCTTTGCGGCCGAGCCGGATGAGATCGTCGCGATTGCAGTGGTACGTGTCGCCGTGGGCTCGGAAGGTGAGGTTCTGCAGGAACCGCTTGAGCTCGTTCAGAGCGTCGGGAGCCGAGGGATCGACAAGCAAGTGAATGTTGACCCACCTGTCCTTGACTGTGGCCTTGTCGAGGCGCATCTCGATGTTCGGGAAAATGAGCTCGCAGCCGCGCAGTCGACCGGCCTGCTTCTCCGCGACCACTCGTTCATAGAGCTCGGTGCCATAGTAGTCGGTTACGCCGATCGCGCGAATAGAAGGATCTGCACTCTCGAGCCGCTGCAGGTAACCGTTCCAGTCGCCCTTGAACTGGTCATTCAGGGTCGTCCCGGGGCCATGGACATGCGGGTCCCAGCGTTGCCACTGAGAGCCAGAATTACTTGATGATGATTGATCCGGCATCGGCCGCGTCTTAAATTTGGGTGCGCAGATTCGATGTGCGCACCGGCGCGAACGATCGAACTGAAGGCAGGACAATACTTCGCTTGTCGGCCAAAGCCAAGAGGCCGGGGAGACGGGCGTCGCCCGGTTGATGGGCGGTAGATCGATTCAACGCAGAGCGGCAATGTCCGGCGTGTTGGCCGTGGCGCGCGCTCCCTGCCGCCTGTCTTCATGTAGGGAAAGCGCCGTGTCAGCGGCTTTTTTTCGTTGGCCGACGAACCGAAACAAGCGGCGCGATCTTCTTGAGCCTGCCCCTCACGGTCGACATGGGCGGCAATGACTGACCTCGCGAAGTTATCCGGTGCGATCCCCGGCTCAAGCGATGACCCGGCGACGCCGACGAAGCGGCTATAGCCGGTTTCACTGAGGAGGCCTACGCAACGAGCGAAAAGTCGAGCCTAGGCCACGCTGTCAGGTCGAAACCGGGTGCCGGGCCTCGAATTAAAAGTGTTCGGGGCACAGCGTCTTGCAATCGATTGCACAAAAGTTCGTTCGGCAGACCCGTCCTACGACCTGGCCGCCAACGTTGACCACGTGGGTGGGCGGATGAGGACCCCAACTTAGCTTGTCTTGGCGGGCATTGCAGCGCCGCTCTCTAGTTTCGGCCAAACGCGGGCTCGGTAGCTCAGTCGTTGGTACTGCGCTGCCCGTGGGGTCGATTTCCAAAGGGGCCACGCGGGACGCCAGTCCTTGCGCCAATAGGAAATGATGGCCTTGTTGCCTGAGCGGCCACCACCCGCCTTGACGTATCGGCGATGTGCCTCTTCTTCTGCACGTGCATACGACTTGGCGGCCGGGTGCACGTGGAGATGCCCACCATGCTTCGGTGGTTTCCGCACTACACGGTATCCCAAAAAGACAAATCCTGCTTCGATGTGACGGATGTCGCTTTGTCCGATGGCGAGCGGCCCGGCTGGGGTAGACGACAGGGTCGTCTTAAGGGCTTCTAGAACCGCGTTTGCTTCCCCTTTGGTCTTCACCGCCACAGCGACATCGTCCTGGTAGAGTACGAGGTCGGCTGCGAAGGGAAGTTGCGCGAGTACGGGTCCGAGTACGGCGCGCCGCATGATGAGTGAGGAAGCTGCGGAGCCCTGTGGCAAACCCAGCCGGGCCGCTTCATCGGTTACAGGCACGGCACCAGCATTGAGTGAGAGAGCCGGAGCCGTTCTGTGGGGCCTTACCTCCACCTCCACCCCGTTTTCGATGAGCAGGACGTGCCTAGTCACCGGGGCTGGGATGGGGAGCAGGTTGGCCACCATCTTCTTGATTGCGGACCCAAAACAGTTCTTGATATCGGCGGTTACAACATACTGGTAGTCCTCGCTGTCGATCATGAGCTTGAGGTAGGTGATTGCGTTGTCGCGCCCCTTGCCACTCTCCAAGTAATCAAAGTCGAACCTTGGAAGGATGGTATCCAGAACGCAGGCGGCGACGTTGATGAGCGCCCTGCGCTTCCAGTTGAAATCGAGAGTGATCCTCCAGTTGCCGTCGTGCTTTTGTCGCAGCCGCGCCATAACTGCCTCCTTGATCGGACGGAAAGGGTTCAGTGCCGCCGCCCGCTCCTCCACTGCCAATAGGGTAACGGGCTTCAGGCCTTGGAGCCCGTCGCGCATGACGCCGCAAACCTTGAAAGCGTAAGATCTCAAGGCCGCCTTCGCCAACGACCGTACTTTCTTGCCGTCCCCCTTGGCCGCCGCGGATCGCAGTTGCTTGATCCAGGTCGCAGCCTGCTCTGCGTATTCCTTTAATTTCTGGGCCTCTTCGTGAGGCAGACCGTGATAGACGGCCAACTGTGCAATCGAGGCTTTCATGTTCATGGGACGAGTACCTTGCAATCAATTGCAAGGAGAGTCTGGCGCATCGTCCACCGATACGTATTCGGCCTGCGTTTCGTACCAGTACTCCGGCGATTGCTGCCAGAATGGAAGAAATTCTCGCCCGCTGACAATGCCGCTGCAGTTCTGATGCCATAGACCGGTCCAGACCGTCACGAAACAGACATGCGTGGTTCGAACCTCGTATGTCACAAGCAGGTGCTCAACGGAGTAGCCGTGTCCCTTGGGGTTGGGGTACTCGTCCGCGCCGAATTTGACATCCGCGAATGTACCGTTCTCATTGAAGTAGCAGGTGAAATCCGTTTTCCAGCCGTGCGAGATTTGAAGAAAGACCGCTCTCATAGCCGATTCGGTCATGCTCTCAATTGTCATCGCATCGGGCTGGCACTGCTGCTCGGCGATTTCCCATAAGGTCATCTTCTTCTTCATGACTTGCTCCTCCATGAGCGACGAAGTTTGGACAGCGGCCAGCTTCTGCCGGGGCTGGGCTCAAACTAGCGTTGGCGTCTCAGGAAGCGAGGGAAGGATCTACGCCAGATCCTTACTTCTTGGACCCTTTGGCGTAGTTGGGTTGAAGCACCTTGAGGCGCTCGCCGTCTTTTCTAGCCTTCGCGATGATCTGCTCTTTCGAAGGTCCGTGTCCCACCCTGTGATAGAATTTGTCTATCGACACCAGACTAGCGAGGTCGACCTGACGACCTGGTCGTCCGTCAGTGGTGCGCGCGCTCTTCAGCGCGTCGCGCCTCCATTTGGTGACAGCGTCCTCTGAAAGCTGGAAGCACACGGCAACGGTGGCTATTGCCTCAGGCAGGGGCATGCCCCGCACCTTCAGTGCTGAGACGTATGAGACGGCTCGTAACCGCAGTCTCGCTACTTCGGCAGGCTTCACGGACTTGTGTGCTTTTTTCGACGGCCTGAACGCCAACGGGACTTCCCCGTCGTCAAGGTCGTCAAGCCCGTCAAGGAGCGCGCCGAGAATCGGATGTACAGCCTGAGCCAGCTTGCTCGGCCTGTCGAAGAAGGCCGACGACAGCAACGTCAAGACCTGCTCGCGAAGCTGCTGGCGCGCCGACGCAATCGCTTTCTCTGTCGCCATAGATGACATCCTGCTATTAATTGCGCAGGATTGGCCATAGCGAGTTCCGTTAGCTGGTGGTTGGGTTTATGAGGACCAGCTATCGGTCGCGCGGCACAACAGTCGTTACCGGCACGTCAGCGCTCCCGTCTGCCGGGGGACTTGCGCAATTGATTGCAAAGCGGCGGGCGGCTCGGGAGGTCGTCGTCGATGTCCTCGACACGTATGGCGGGCCAAACTTTGCAATCGGTTGCAAGGGCAAGGAGCCGACACTTGGAGTCCAAGCCCTCGAGAGGGGCCGCAACCTGCCTATCTGCCTGGCTTTCCTGCGGTTCCAATTGCTAGTAGACCACTTGATGCTGACGCGTCCGTCCGGCCTAAGAGGACTCCGTCAGTTCGCCCGCATCACGATCAGGAGCGCCTCGGGCGGCGCTCCTGCAATACTGCACCGTCGACGGATTCGCCACGTATGAATGCGGCCAGAACTTGCAATTGATTGCAAAGTAGCACCCCAAGCAGCGAGGCGAGGGGCAGGAGGCTAGAAATGCGCCACGATTCGAAGTGGCGCATCCCTGCTGTTCTGGATGGGTGCGAGCAGTCGCCTAGCGCGTTAGGTTTTGGGCGCGGTATTCGTCGATTGCGGCGTCGTACTCCGCTCTGTCATCAGCTGACAGATTCTTGTATCCGGCCTCGTCCAGCAGGAAACCCGTTCGCTCGTATGCATAGATGAGTTCTGGCGATATGCCGACAGAGCGCATAAGCGCGACCATATCGCGCTTAATTTTCTTGGACCTGCTCATGGTCCGACCTGCCCGTCGGACCGCCGCCTGATTGCCAGCTCCCGGGGAGCGTCCAAGAGCAGTCGCAGCTTCCTTGTCGCTGGGTCCGGGCCGAGTCCCACCCAGATGTCGGGCGCCACCTCCGTTAGGTCCTTGCTGGTTATCGGGATTTTCGTGCCGTCGTTGCGTATGAGTGTCGCACGGGTGCGGCTGTCAACGGACAGCACGGCTATCCAATAAGCGGCAATGTCCACGACATCGCCAATTTTCACGCCAAGGGCAAGGGCCACGTCGCCCTCCATTTGTTGATTGTTGAGGGGCTAGATCTGTTCGGGAAGTGGCGGCACCGGCAGCCCGGCGGAGACCCGGCTGCTGCGATCCAGGCTCAGCGCTTCCGCGTCGATGCGGGCGCGAATCTGGTCATAGACTTGAGAACGCAGGACGCCAACGGTCAGGAGTTGGCCCACCGGAACCCAGTACGGCTGGTTGGTTGGCAGAGCAAAGGAACGGTTCTTATCGGACCGAGGCACAGCCAATAGCGACAGGCCGAAGTCGAGACAGGGGCTGCCGGCTCGCTCCGCGTGAGACCGCGCATCATAGTATGGCCAAGACGGGGTATAGGTGTAGTCGACCCGGGCTGTACGAATCACCCGTTCGTCAAACGCTCGGATGGTAAGTTTGAATTCGATTGATTCGGAGAATGGTGGCGTAGACATTTCAACCTCCTAAGTGGTTGAAACAACGATGACTTTAACCGCAGGAGATGCAATAGGGAGTTGCTTAGCGCTGCGATTATTACGATTTCTTACGTATGCGTCCGGCGGAGGCCGCGGTATCAACAGTTGATGGCGTGAGCCGGATCTGACGGGGGATTCAGGCGGCCGCTCGTCGCTGCTGCTGCTGTTGCAGCAGTTTCCAGTTCCAGGGCAGCAGCCCGGCGATGCGCCTGGCCGAGTGATCCTGCAGCCGCGCCAGCACATCGGTCAGCCAGGGCTGCGGGTCGACGCCGTTGAGCTTGGCGGTCTCGATCAGCGTATAGATGGCCGCGGTGCGCCGGCCGCCGGCGTCGGAGCCGGCGAAGGTTCGGTTGTTGCGGCCGACGGCGATGCAGCGCAGTGCCCGCTCGGCGGCGTTGTTGGTCATGCACAGACAGCCATCGTCGAGGAAGCGAATGAGAGCGTTCCGGACGTTGAGGCTGTAGGCGATTGCCTTGGCAACCTGGTTGTTGGGCGAGAGCTTGGGGTGCTGCTCTCGCAGCCAGGCGCCCAGCGCCCAGCGCCTCGACGCGCGGCTGGCTGCGTTCGTGGCGGACGTCGCGATGCTCGTCGGGCGGCAGGCCGTTGATCTCTCGTTCGAGAGCGAACAGGGCATCGATGCGGGCCTCCGCCTCGATGGCGATCGGCGCCTTGTTGAGCCGGGCCAGGTCGAAGAACTTGCGCCGCGCAGGGGCCCAGCACGCCGCCTCGACGATCTCGAACATACGATCCACGACAGAACGATCCTTTGTGGCGTCGAGGCACGTATACGATGGCGCCCGTTGTGCATCAGATTTCTGCTTGATCGTAACGATGAACTGAGAAAGGCGCGAACCAGATCGACCGACGAAGCACCAGCTCCGGGAATGCGATGTACGTCCCCCACGAGCCGCGTCTCGCGGTCAAATGCGTAGCTCACGACCGCCGGCATGCCCGCGTAATCGATCGAGAGCGCCGGGTCGAGCGCCGCGATCACGCACTGCACGTTGGCCAGGCGAATGATTGAAGTGATACCGCGCGGTTCAGACGGTAAGGAAGACGGCGTCTACATAATTGTTCGTCCTCTTGGTGACCTGCTCCTGCACGCTGTCGTACTCTGTCCTATTGAAAGCGAAGTTCTCGGGCAGCAGTGCCGCACGTAGCAGATCCGGGTCGAACATGCTCGTTGCAGGTGCCGAGAACTCTGCCAAGTACTCGCGGGCGCTTGCTGCGGCGCTTAATGCTCCGCCGCGGAGGCCGGCGTTACTCTATGCCGCGAGCCGGTGTCCCTTTCCAAGCCAGACCTGGCCCGCCGGGAACGCCGTTGGTGCAGGCTTCACCCTAGTTGTCGACCTTGAACATCTCCGCCGAGCATACTCAACCGCCCGCCCAGTCTGCCATAGACGGGCGGCGCACGCGCAAGCCACCGGAGCCGCCGCAACACCGTCAGAATCGCGGAGCCGGCGAAAAATGCACGGCAGCGCACGGCAATCCCCGCGACCGGGTAGCCACCGACATCGACAGTACCGAAGGGTCCTTTGTCTACTGATACCAGACGTCGCGGAGCTTACCCTAATCGTCTACCACCAATAGTAGTGGGCGATCCAACCGCCAGTTTTAGTCGAAGAACCAAAAATAGGATTGACACATTCTCCACGCTAAACTCTACTGACGGTTGATTAAACCTACGTACTACTTTTCACATACTTATTTAGGGCGATGATTTGGTCATTCGCTCTTTGCAGGACTTCATCGAAGCCGGGGGGCCGATGACCGACCAAACTGCAACTCAGGCAAGCGCGACGGCTGAACTGCGGTCCGTCCCGGTGGTGGCCTTTGCACCCGATCTTATCGACAAGTTGCTGGAGCAACGTTGTCGTGACGTCATCGCGAGGCTTCGCGGTCGCACGTCCGGGCTGCGATCCGCCGTACAGCCGCTTCTCGATGTACAGCAGCGGTTCCTGGAAGACGGCCGGGCCGGTACTATGAACCCCGAAGACGTGCAGGCGGCACTGCTGACGATCCAAGACCGGCTGCTCGCGACCTTGGCTGTCCGCTACGACGCCCTTGATGGCGCGGCCAGGGAAAGCGAGCTGCCCTTTGCCGAAATCGATCACACGGGCCGTATCGTCTATGCCAACGAGGCGATGGCCAAGCACATACCGCAGCCATTCGGTCGTAACTTCATCTCACTTTTCGGCCCGCGCGCGCCGGACATCGCCGGCGCCATTAAACGCGAAGAATGCGCGAGCCTGCGTGTCGAATTGGACTGCGATGGCCTTCCGCATCAGTTCCGAGCGGAGATCGGCCCGCTGCGCGACCAGGACGGAGAGCCGGGCGCCTATGCTTTGCTACTCGGGTTGCGTGCAGAGGAACTCAGGCTGGATGCGGCACTCGACGGGATCATACGGGCCGACATGATCGGCAAGATCACCTTTGCCAACAGCAAGGCCCTGGACTTGCTGCAACTGATGCGCGAAGAGGTGTTGGGGACCGACCTCGGCCGATGGCTCGCACCACGCGCCGTAAGCCACGGAGAACCGATCACGCGGCGGATCGCCCGCTGGCTGCGCGCCAAGGAGGCGACTGCCGACAGTGACCTCGTTCTGAAGGGCGTGGGACCGTCCCATCCGATCAATCTGGCCGTGGTGCCTTCCTACGACGGGCCGGAGCAGCGGTCCGGCATACTGATGACGTTCCGCGACGCCACTGAGGATTTAGCCCGGGAGGCGCTGCGACGGCTCTTGGTCTGCGAAAAGGATCCTTACACGGTGATCCGCGAGGCCATCCGCATCATTGGTCGCGTCATCCCTTGCGACATGGCAACATTCGCGACGTACTCGGATGACGGTAAGCTTTGTCGGGCGCAACTGGTCGAACCGCCGCCCAGCTGGCATTGGGGCACGCGCTGGTTCGACGTTACATCTGAGGGACAGAATTGGCTAAATGGGGATCAGACTTGGAGCGACGATCTCCCCGCCATGGTCCGTGTATTGGCGCCCGACCAGGCGAGCGATCCCGTCGTGCGGTCAGTCAATGAAGACGGTCTCAACAAGCTGGTGCTCCTGCCGATTCGCGGCGCCGGTGGTGCCGTCCGCTGCACGCTCAGCCTGCTCTCCAGGGAGCGAACATACGGGGCCGAGGACTTGCGCATCCTCCGCGACCTCGGGCTTGAGGAACTCTTTCTGGCAGCCCAGGCCTCGATGGAGCGGCAGCGGGACACGTGCATCCAGGAACTAAAGAAGGAACTGAACGAAGCCCAGACGACACGCGCCCTGGCAAAGAAGCTGGCCAGGGGCGTCGTCAGATGCTTCGGCTGGGAGTATGCGGGGGTGTTCCGAATCGACCGCAAGGCCGGCGAATTCGAGCTGCTTGAGCAGATCGACAGCTCGACCGACCATAAATTGAACGTCGAGAATAAATACCGGCAGAAACTGAGCGATGGCATGCTCGGTCACTGCTATCGTCAAGAAAAGGTCTTGGTGTTGTCGCGCGTCGCCGCCGATGGTCACAAGTTGAACTTCATGAAGACAGCCGAGGCCCAGGAGTCGGCAATGACGGTGCCGCTCCGTGTCAACGGTCGCATCGAACTGATTCTAGATCTGGAAGCAACCCAGGAAAATGCCTTCGCCGGACCCGACAAACAGCTAGCCGAAGCGCTTGTTGCGGAGTGCGAACGGATCTTAGAGAACCGCTGGCACGAAGCGATTGGAACCTCCCTTATGGAGGCGATCGACCAGGCTGCGATCATCGTCGACGGTGTAGGCACCATTCGGAGCATGAACGGGACCGCGCGGCGACTTGTTGACGAGGCAAGAGGCGTCCCTCTCAAAAAGTTCGGCGCCGCGGAGCAAGACCAGCGCGTCCTCGCCGACGGCGTCGTAGGCGGCCCGACGCGCATCGTGCTGAGCCCCGGCGCCGGCGTCCGCGTTCCGACGTTAGCTACCCAGCAACCGCTGCACGACGACTACGGGCACCGGCTGTGGCTGTTCAGCAATCTCAATGAGCTGCAACTGGAACGTGACCAGCACTATCTCGAACAGACGGTCAGCGAGGTTGCCCGGCAAACGCGTGCTCCGCTGATGATCGCCGACGGATTGTTGCGGGGCGCTGCCGGTTTGTTGCGCAATCGAGGCCTCGTCGAAAACTGCGCTGATCTTCTGGACAGGGCGGCGAACCAGCTCCTCAAGGCCGACCTGACGTACGACCGGCTTTCAGATTCGCTCACCGCGCGCACCGAACCGGCGGAGGCGCCCAAACCCTTCGAGGTCATCGGACTGTTGCGACAGACGATTGAGCGACTGCCACACGACGACGCCGCGATCATCGATCCAGACCTGCCCGAGGGCCGCGGATTCGTCGTCGAAGGCTGGCCAGAGCGGCTTGGTTACGCCCTGCGTTCGCTGCTCGGTTTCCTGCTGCTTTCCGGCGCAAATGGGCGCATTGCCGTCAAAGCAGCCATCGTCGAGGGCGTCGGCCTTCGTATAGAGATGAGGAGCCATCGCACCGAAGCGACGTCGGCCCTGACGCCGTCAGGCGACGTTGATCCGATCGCCAAGAGCCAGGAACATGCGAGACGGACGGCCGCCGTCGCTCCCGACGCTGTAGAAGGCGCAATTCGCCTACATGGCGGCACCCTTGAGATGCCGGATCCGGAGCAAGCGGAAGCGCTATTCGTCGTCAGGCTACCCTCGACATCGGAGTCTATTCGATGACCGCGCAAATACGTATTGCTACTGCCAGCAAGGACCTGTTCGACTCTCTGCGTCTGGGGTTGGCTCGGGCCGGGATCGGTATCGAAATAAGTGCCGAGCGCTTGCCGAATGCGCAGGCGGCGCTTGAATGGCTTGAGGATGGAATGCAGAGTCTGCTGGTACTGGACAGCTGGCTGCCCGCGGCGAACGGCGGCGATGAAGATCGGAGCAGCGCGATGCATGCCACGCGCCTGCTGCACGAACTGCGTCGCAGAGGTGTCAAGACTCCGATCCTAGTGATCATGCAGAGCTTTGACGAGGATCTGGAACGAGAGTGCAATCCAGACAACCGCGCCATCGCGCTCCCGCTCGACAAGCTGCAGACCTATCAGGCCAAGGTCCTAAAGCCATTCATGGCAATGCTCATGGGGCGCCAGGACAATGGCGCGGAAGGCAGTTCGGCAATATCTGGCACGTTCCGCGTTATCGAAGTCGACTTCCGCCAAGATCGTTCGGTCTGCTCGCTCGGGTTCGACGACAAGCCGGACGACCTGATCGAATGGAAACACACTAGGTCTCTGCACGAGATCAAGATGGCCGCTAATATATTCTCGCCGCCGAACGCCTATGACGAGCGCGGCTGGATCGGAAAGGTCCGGCTGGGCGGCGAAGCGGTGTTCGGTCGCCACGTCATACGCGCGATCGGAACGGGTCTGTTTCAGCATATAGAACAGGCCGGAGGCCTCAGTCAGTTGTCCTTCCGCTACGTCATCACGGATCCAACGCTCTATCCTGCGCCGTTCGAGGGCAGCGTGCGCGGCCGCGACGACGGCCAAGACGGCCTCTTCGTGTTGTTGAATGCGCCCTTGGTGCGGCGACTGCCTCGCCCTCAGGTTATCCGTGTCTCGCGCCATCGCACGGCGCAGCTGCCGCCCAAGGTGCGCGTCTTGTTCATCCGTTCTCAGATGTCCGAGCATCCCGACGGCTCGACCGTGTCAGACGAACTCGTCGTTCAGGATGGGACACAGACCAATGGTCTCGCGTTCAGCCGTCTCGACAGCATCGACCACGAGCTCAAGGACATGGAGACTTTAGCGGCCGAGGTGGGACCGGAGCGCATGGTACTCGAGCCGCTCAACCTTTCGGACTTCCAGACGGAAGACGGGGGCGTGCGCGCGTGCCTGCGGAGCAAGCTTACCAGCGAGAAATACGATCTGGTGCACTATGCCGGTCATGCCTGGAGCAGTGGATTCGGTGGTCGCGAGGCAAACTTGCTCGTATTGCCGGGTGCCACGCTGGGCAAGGCTGTCGGTTTTCCGATCGACGAGTTGGCCGAGCTGGCAGCGGAGGCGGAGGCGAGGTTCGTCTACCTATCGGCCTGCCGCGGAACCACGACGCGCAGCATGCAAAGCTTCGTGGCGCAGGGCATCCCACATGCGCTGGGCTTCCGTTGCAATGTCGAGGATGTTCGCGCTGCGGCCTTCGCCAAGGCGTTTTACCGCAGCCTGTTCAAGACGAAGTCGCTCTGCCAGTCTTTTCGTGAGGCTTGCGCCTCGGCTCGAAGGGAGCTTGAGACGGAAGAAGATAGCCCGATCTGGGTCACCCCCATCATGCTCGCACAGTCATCGGATTGGGCGATGCGGCACTGACGCAATAGGGAAGCGCCAATGACGACATGGCAGCGGTTTAAGCAGACGGTCGACAACTGGATCAGCCATCCCAATCAACGGCCGTACGTCGGCTCGGTGCAAGCTCAGCCGGGTGACAAGACCGTTGCGATTGGCAAGACTTTCGCGCCGGAGGCGAGCTATTTCAGCGTTCGCCTGGTCGAGATGGGACTAGCCGAGGGCGGCAAGTTCTTCACCTCGTTCTTGCCGTTGGGTGTCTGCCTGACCGAGTATACGGTCGGCGATGAGAGACAGCGCCGGCCCCTGGTCCTTAGCAACGACCTCATAGCGGGCCAGCTCAAAGACAGCGGCACCAAGCCAGGCTACATAGAATACACGAACATGTATGCCGTGCGCTGCGCGCCGGTGAAGGCTGACAACTTATCGCTTTTTGTCGGCCTGTTCCGCATGCCATACGATGACTTGGCCAAGCAGGTGCTGCAAATCGCATCTGACCTGACTCACCAGGTCGGGGGGGAAGGCAATCCAGCGACTGCGGCAGTGGGTGCCGGGATGCGGATCGCCGAGAAGGTATATGACGGCGTCTCTGGATTGTTTGGGTTGAAGGGCATTACACCACTCTTCGGCTTCGCCGACGGTAGCGCGCTCGTCGACAGCCGCTACCTACTGGTGTCAGGCCCGCCCGCCAATGCCATTGACAGCAAGCGGCTGCTTGTCGTCGACAACCAGCTTCATCTGGATGGAAAGCGTGCAACGGGCTTCGATTACTGCCTGGTGGCGATAGAGCACACCGCCAGCCGCTTGCCGCAAGGCGCCGACACAATCAATCCACTGACCGGTCTCGCCTTCCATCGCCGCTGGCGCGAAATCGGCCAATTACTCGCCGCTAAGAATGTCGGCGAAGCGGAAGCGCGGCTCGCGCAACTGCGCGCCGAGGTGATTGTTTCGCCCGAACTGACAGAGGATGACCGGCTGATTGCCATCGCGGCCTATGATACCGGATTCGAAAAGCTTCGCCGGGTCCTGATACCGGTTAATAGTGGATCTACGTCACGAGGCGACCGCGGCACAACGTCGTCCGCCTCCTTGCTGAGCACAGAAGCAAGACAGCGAACGAAAGCCGGGCAGCAGATCACTGGGGATGTACTGTCGCAGATGGCGACGCGACTGTTGCTCACGAGCGATACAACAACCAACAACGACCCAATACAGGCAGCTGAGGCGGTATTCGCGACTGAAGCTATCGCCTTGCGCAAGGGCTTGGGTCGGATCGACCATCGGGGCAAAGCCCATGTCGCAGCCGCGGTGGCCGAAGCAATTTCCGGTGCAGTTGGCCGCCACGGCTAATCCTGCCTTAGGGAAGGTCTGAACAAGTCATCATGGCAAGGATTGGGTTTTGAGGGCACTCGACCGACGAAGACATAAACCGCAATTTCCTTGGGTTTTCCGTCGGCGAAAACCGCTCGAACGGCATGGGAACACGCATGTGACGGCGGGCTGGTGACTTATTCAGACCATCCCTAGCGTGCTCGTTCTCTATTGGATTGATTAAATTATTCAATCTTGATGCCGGCAGCGGTGATGATCTCGCGCCGCTTGGCTATATCAGCCGGTATGATCGCAGCGAATTCATCCGGCCTATCACCGACACGTCGACCCCCTGTTCCTTGAGTTGGTTGGGCACTTCACACTTACACAGAATACGCACGATCTCGCCATTCAACTTTTCGATCACCGGCTTAAGTGTGCCAACCGGTGCGAGCAACCCATTCCAGCCCAGCACGCTGCGTCCTTGGCCCAGTTCGAGCGCGAGGTGATCGGCGAGCGCATCCGCGATAAGGTCGCGGCCTCGCGCAGGCGCGGCATGTGGATGGGTGGCTTCGTGCCGATGGGCTACCGGGTCCAGGACCGCAAGCTGGTCATTCATGAACCGGAGGCCGCGGTCATTCGCATGATCTTCGAGCGCTTCCTGAAGATTGGCTCGGCGACCACGCTTGCTCGACAGCTCAGGGTCGAAAACGGTCTGCAGTCACCGTGGCCGCGTCATCGACAAGGGCGGGCTCTACCGAATCCTGCGCAATCGCGCGTACATCGGCCTCGCCGTCCACAAGGGCGTCGCATATCCCGGCGAGCACGCGCCGATCATCAATCAGTCCCTCTGGGACAAGGCGCAGTCAATCCTGCGCGAGAGCCCGAGGACGCGGGCGTGCCGCACGCGGGCTTCCACGCCAGCTTTGCTGAAAGGCCTCCTGTTCGGTCCGAGTGGCCGCGCCATGAGCCCGACCCACGCCCGCCGCGGCGGCAAGCTCTACCGTTATTACGTCTGTCAGGCAGCGCTGAAGGGCGAGATCTCTGACGCTGAGATACGGCGCGTATCGGCCGGGGCCGTCGAGGCCGCGGTCATTCATCAGCTGAGAGCGCTGCTCAAGTCGCCAGAGATTGTCATGGCCACGTGGCGCGGGGCGAACGCACAAGGTGTCGAACTGCCGGAAGCGACGGTACGCGAAGCGCTGGAGCACCTCGACCCACTGTGGAACGAGCTGTTCCCCGCCGAGCAAGCCCGCATCGTACAGCTGTTGGTCCAGAGAGTAGACCTCAAGCCTGATGGGCTGGAGCTGCGTCTCCGGACGCAAGAAGGTCTGGGACATGTCGTCCAAGAGCTCGGCGCCATCGGTGACGGGCTCCGAAGGGCTGCGTGAGGCCCGCCCGCGATTCCGGCGTCGTCACCATCAAGGTGCCGTTCGCCGTCCGCAAGCGCGGCGGTCGCAAGCTGGTCCTGGCGCCCGACGGCGCGCCCGTTCCGCCCGCCGCACCGCACGTTGACAGCACATTGGTGAAGGCCATCGCTCGCGCGTTTCGGTGGCAGAAGATGCTCGAGACTGGGCGGTTCGCCACGATCAACGAGATCGCCAGAGCGGAGAAGATCAATTCATCCTATTGAAGTGGACCCCGTGGCGAGGACCACTGGAAGGGCTTCGTTAGTTGGAGGTGAGGCTGCTCAGGTTTCTTTCTCTTGAGCCCTTCAAGCTATCATCTTCTTCGGTTGTTGTGGCTGTGGGCATGTGGGCAACGCGCCAGCGTTGTCCAAGCGCAGCGTCATGTCCACAGCCTTGCCGTCGAGGCCGCCAGTAACGCCGGCCCGCCATACCGCCATCGGCGTGCGATGGCCCAGCGCCATGTGCGGACGTTGCGTGTTGTAAAAGGCGATCCAGGATGCGATCCCGGCCTTGGCCTCGCGCCCGTCGGCGTAGCCCTTGAGATAGACATCCTCATACTTCAGCGACCGCCACAGCCGCTCGATGAAGACGTTGTCCATCCACCTTCCGCGGCCATCCATCGAGATGAGCACACCAGCCCCGATCAACACTTCCGTGAAGGCCGCCGAGGTGAACTGACTGCCTTGGTCTGTGTTGAAGAGCTCCGGCCCGCCGAAACGCGCCAGCGCCTCCTTGAGCGCCTCGATGCAGAAGCGGCTGTCCATGGTATTGCTCAGCCGCCAACTCAGCACCGCCCGGCTCGCCCAGTCGATGACCGCCACCAGATACAGGTAGCCCCGGCCGATCGGCAGGTACGTGATGTCGGTTGCCCAGACCTGGTTCGGCCGGTCGACCGTCAACCCGCGTAGCAGGTAGGGGTAGATCTTGTGCCCCGGTGACGGACGCGTCGTACGCGGGCGCGGACCCAGGGCGGCGATCCCCATGCGCCGCATCAGCCGCTGGGCCCGCTTGCGATTGATCGAGTGACCTTCGTCGCGCAGCATTCGGGCCAGCCGACGTGAACCCAGGAACGGCCACTGCGTGAACAGCTCGTCCAGCCGGCGCATCATGCCGAGATCGTTGTCGTTGGCCGGCTGGCGCTGTCGATAGACGCCCGAGCGCGCCAGCCCGAGCAACTGGCACTGCCGGCGGACCGACAGATCCTCGTGGTCTCGGTCGAGCCGGGCTCGGCGGTCCGGGACGCTCATCTTCCGGACCTCCGTGCTAAAAAATCCCGCTCCACGATCAGCTCGCCGATTCGCGTGGGGTCACCCCCGCGCTGTGGCATGCAACCGCTCGATCTCGCGCTCGTGTTCGGCCGGCGCGGACCCGCCACCGTCGAAGGCACGCGCCGCCTGGTCCTGCAGCTGCTTCTTCAACGCGTAGATCTGGTTCGGGTGGACCTGGTAGCGCTGCGCCAGGTCGGCGACCGTCGCTTGCTCTCGCAACGCTTCCAGCGCGATCTTCGCCTTCAGCGCCCCATCAAGCTTACGTCTCGTTCTCTTCGTCATCGTCTGCTCCGTCTATACGGAACAGCCCAGAGCTCCAACTAGCACTCTGGTCCCCAAAACTGGGTCCACTTCACCGTGGGCGTTCGAGACAGTGTCGCCAGCCGGATCGCACCGCCAAGTGTTTTTTGGCTGCGGAAGTAGCGCAGTTCGTAATTGGCATTCTCGCGAAACCGAGCAATATAGTCGTCGGCGATTCCACGAAGGCTCATTTACACCACGCCCTCATCAGTCTGCGGAATATTAGGGCCTGTCCTCAATTAGGAGAGGAATGCGTGTAATAATAGAATCTTCACGTTGCGGAATTTGAATCGATCTTGCGTTGTTGGCGTCGATGCTGCTTTTCCGCAGGGCCGACCTACCCAAGACCTGTGGAAACTGATTGCTGACAGTTGGCTGCCGGGAGCTGACTGATGCGTCGTTACGCCCTTCGCGATGACCAATGGGACAGGATCAAGGACATCCTGCCGGGACGGGCGGGTCATGTCGGGGTGACCGCCAAGGACAATCGCCTGTTCGTCGATGCCGTGATCTATCGCTATCGAGCTGGCGTTCCATGGCGCGACCTGCCGGAGCGCTTCGGCCCTTGGAAGGCGGTTCATACGCGGTTCAGCCGATGGGCCAGGAGCGGCGTGTGGCGCAGGATGTTCGAGCTTCTGGCGGCCGACGCGGACAACGAATACGCCATGATCGACAGCACCATCGTGCGCGCTCATCAGCATAGTGCCGGCGCCCAAAAAAAGACGGCGAAGATCAAGCGATCGGCCGAAGCAAAGGCGGATTGAGCACCAAGATCCACACCTTGGTCGATGCGCTGGGCAATCCCATCGGCTTCTTCCTGACCCCAGGCCAAGCCCATGATCTACAGGGCGCGGACGCCCTGCTGCCTCACATGCAAGCCGATACCCTGCTCGCCGACAAAGCCTTCGATGCCGACCAGCGCGTCATCGAGCCTCTCGAGGCAGCCGGCAAGACCTGCGTCATCCCGTCAAAAAGCAACCGCAGAAAACCTCGCCCCTTCGACAAAGAGATCTACAAGGCACGACATCTCATCGAAAACTTCTACTGCAGCCTCAAGCGCTTCCGCGCCATCGCTACTCGATACGACAAGACTGCCGTCAATTTTCTCGCCGCAATCCACCTCGCTGCCGCCATCACTTGGCTCAATTGAGGACACGCCCTATATAAATACACTAAACGTGCAGTTCCCGCGGGTCCAGGTGCAATAGTCGTCCCGCATGCGCGGCGGACGAAAGCTGGTCTCGGCACCCGACGGTCCGCCATCCCCGGCCGCACCGTACGTTGGCAGCACCCCGCTCAAGGACATCGCTGGAACTTTCCGTCGGCAGACGATGATCGAGAGTGGCGGACATGCGACGATCAAGGATATCGCCCATTCGGAGAAGATCAACCCCTCCTGTGTCAGCAGGGTGCACAGGTTGACGCTGCTGGCCAGCGACAGTGGAGGCGATCCTGGACGGGCGTGCAGATGCTGGACCGACACGCGCGGGAGGCAATGAAGGTGTTTCCCGTGAGTGGGCGCTTCAGCGGCGCCGCGGCGTCGGCCTTTGATGGCGGTTGTCCCGCCAACCAGGTTGAGTTGGCGTCGCAGCGCCCTGTTTAGCTTCCGCCTAGAGGGCGGCTGCACGCGACGAGGTTGCCTGCCATAGTAGCCGACGGTATCAATTGAGCCATGAGTCGCGTGGCATCACCCGAAAGGATGATGACAGGGCAGAGTTGACGAGGTTAAGAAAAAGCGCGTTCACGCGCTCCGCATCTGCTTACAAGCCTGCCTTCCTAAAGGAATTGCCGATGACCGGCGACTTCGAAGCGCTTGTCGATCGAATCTACGATACGGCAGCCAGTCCAGCCTCGTGGGGCTCGACCCTGACCGAGATTTCCGACGCGCTATCCAGCGCCAGCAGCGTCCTTTGCGGCATCTCCGTTCCAGAGCAAAGAGTCACGTGGAGCCATCTTGGACGCTACGATCCGGCTTCCGCGCGAATTTTTTGCGACCATCACTTCAACAATCCCTTGATGAAAGTGGTTCCTCAGCGGCCTGTGGGCGAGATCGTCATTCCAGATGAAGTCTTATCCGTCGATCATCTAAGAAAGAGCGCCTTCTGGGGCGAGGTGCTGCAGCCGTACGACATCGCGCACCTTGCCGTGATCCCGGTATCGAGGCGGTCCGATAGCTTTGCCGCCTTCAATATTTTCCGTACGCCTGCGCAGGGGCCGTTCACTGCGCATGATCGTTCGGCGTTTGAGCGGCTGACGCCGCATCTGCGGCGCGCCATGCAGCTTCAGTTGCGAGTCGAAGGCTATCAACACCTTGTGGAGGGCACCTTGTCCGCGCTCGACCAGTTGGCCGTCGGCATCCTTATTCTTACAAATTCTGCCAGCGTCGCGTACGCAAACCGTAAGGCACGGGAGATGCACGCCGAGGGCGGCCCGATCCTCCTGCACGACGGCACAGTGGTCGCGCGATCGGCTGGGCGTTCGGCGCAGTTGCGTCGTTTGATTTCCGATTCTCTGTGCGGAGGCGCCGGCGGCGCCGTGCCGCTCAGCGAGAGCGACACACGGAAATCGGCTGTCGCGGTCGTTGCCCCTTTGCGGGGCCGCTCGGTCCACGCCTTGCGCGCCGAGGGGATGCCAACCGTCGGCGCGGTCATCTTCGTGAGTGCCGGCAGCGCTTCCGATGTGGCGCCGACTATACTGACGCAACTCTACGGCTTTACGCCTGCGGAAACCCGGGTCGCCCTGCACATCGCGCGCGGAGAGTCCGTTGCGGCAATCGCCAGCGCGCTCGGCCTCAGCGTCAATACGGTCAAGACCCACACTCGCCGGATATTCGACAAGGCCGGCGTCAGGCGTCAGGCGGAATTCTGCCGAACATTGTCGGGGCTTCAGCTCCTGGACGTTCGAAGCACAGCCTGACGCCATAGGAGTGAAGCGAATTTCAATTGAAGAAGCGGACAAGCCGTCTTCGTCGGATTCCTCGCAAGCTCTCTCCATCGAATCGCGGCATATCCCAAAGAAAGCCGGCGTTATCACCCATTGGGATGACGCCATCGGCAACCGCCGGACGTACCCTCGGGCCGTCGCTCAGGCACTACGAGCGACCTCTATGATGGACACGTGCGGAGGACAGTATGACGCTTGCCGCAATCGCCTATTTTTTGTTTACTTTTTTCAACAGTGTTCGGGTTGTCTCCTATCTGCCGCAGATTCACCGCGTCGCTCGCGATACTCAAGGGGCGTCGTGCATCTCCTATCTGACTTGGATGATGTGGAGTGCGGCAAACGCATCGACAAGCCTTTACGCCTTTGTCGGTGTGGGCGATATCATGCTAGGCCTCGTCAATCTTCTGAACACGGTTTGCTGTCTGACGGTCATTGGGCTCGCAACGTTCAAGCGCCACCAGTTCCGACGATCCTGCGAGCGATGGCCTAAAGTCGATCCATGCCTTTCAGCTCCCCAGATGCCAAATCTCAAGCTTGAGGTCGGGCCGTCGCGTCGATCATTGTAATTCTCGGAGTTGTTTTTGAACCCGTTAGCGAAGCCTGGACATGCCCCGTTTTCGTGGAGGGGTTGGATCTTGGGATCAGGTTATCTGATTTGACGTCGTGTTGTCCTCCATTGTGCTGTTCCTTTGTTCGGCTTGCGCGGCGCCCGTTCCTTCGTCCCGGCCCGCGCGCTGCATCGGCCGTCGCGCGCAGTGGCTGTCAAGGACGCGCCGCTTGGCGCGCCCGCAGGGCTTGTCCTTGACGGCCGCGAGCACGGCGGCAGGCTCACTCGCGCCGGGAGACGCCGTTCTGTTGTTGTGCTGCCGCTCGAAGTCGTTGGGCGACAGGTAGCCGAGCGCCGAGTGGCGGCGCCGCGGGTTGTAGAATCCTTCGATGAAGCCGAAGACCGCGAGGCGGGCCTCGGCCTGCGTCGTGAAGCGGCTGCGGGCGATCAGCTCGCATTCCAGCGTGGCGAAGAAGCTCTCCGCCATCGCGTTGTCGCGGACGCGTCATCGACGGCCTCTCATGGATCTTGCGCAACCGCGTGTACAGCGGGCTCGCCGTTCACAAGGGTGTCGCCTAAGGCACGGAGCGATTTCGCCGATGTACCGAATGCCTTCACCTTGACAGCATTTGCCATGTTGCGGTTCGATGGTGGGCTTGAGGTTTATTGCGACGA
The DNA here is from genome assembly GCF_965279465.1 of Reyranella sp. Lineage (NCBI taxonomy): Bacteria > Pseudomonadati > Pseudomonadota > Alphaproteobacteria > Hyphomicrobiales > Reyranellaceae > Reyranella > Reyranella sp. The sequence goes on along the minus strand of NZ_OZ257242.1, from coordinate 7,726,643 downwards.
CCAACTCGTTAACTCTTGTGGAGCATTTCGTGATGAGGACATATGCATGCCTATCGATTGCTTTCGGCGCAATTGGCATTGCGACCGCCGTCCTTGCGCAGACCGCGCCGGCCACCTTCCAGGGTGATCCCGACGTCTATAAAGTGATCTACGAGGACCAAAACTTCCGCATCATTGAGTCAACACGTAGGGTGGGCGTGCGAGACAAGCCGCACGGGCATCCGTTGCCCTCGGTTGTTTACAATTTGACGGATTGCCAATCTAGGCAGTACGCAGCTGACGGCAAAACTAGGGACAACGCGGCTAAAGCTGGCTCCGTAACCGCTATCCCTATTATTGGGTCGCATGCAGCGGAGAATACCGGCGGTATTGACTGCCGCCAACTGTTCATAGAACGCAAATAACGCGCATCCGTAAAACTGCCGCGCCGCCTTTGCGTCGCGCCCGATCTAACACCTAGGGAAACTCTGAACAAGTAGCGTCGATCGACCATTGGCGGTATACGAATTGGTGTACGAACCAGAGGTTGATGACGTGAAGCAGCAGAGCTTTTCGGACGTCGAATACGTCGGCAAGAAGAAGCAGACCCGCCGCGAGGTGTTTCTGGCGGAGATGGACCGCGCGGTGCCGTGGGCGAAGCTGGAGGCATTGATCGCGCCGCACTACCCGAAGGCGGGCAGCGGCCGCCGGCCGTACCCGCTGTCGGCGATGCTGCGCATTCACTGCCTGCAGCAATGGTACGCTCTGAGCGATCCTGCTGTGGAGGAGGAGCTGTACGAGATCGCCTCGATGCGGCGCTTCGCGGGTCTGTCGCTGTCGCACGGCTCGGTGCCGGACGAGACGACGATCCTGAACTTCCGTCACCTTCTTGAGCGGCACGATCTGTCGGCTGCCATCTTCGAGGCTGTGAACAAGCACCTGCAGGGCGCCGGCCTGCTGCTGCGGCAGGGCACGATCGTGGACGCCACGATCATCGCGGCGCCGAGCTCGACGAAGAACAGCACGGGCAAGCGCGATCCGGAGATGCATCAGACGAAGAAGGGCAATCAGTGGTACTTCGGCATGTAAGCCCACATCGGCGCGGACGCCGACAGCGGGCTGGTGCACAGCGTGATCGGGACGGCGGTCAACGTCGGCGACGTGACACAGGCCGATGCCCTGCTCCACGGCCAGGAAGAAGAAGCGTTCGGCGATGCCGGCTACACCGGCGTCGAGAACCGTCCCGAGGCCCGGCCCGGCGTGGTCTGGCGGGTGGCGATGAAGGCCGGCAAGCGAGGCGCGCTCGGCAGCTCGGTTCTGGGCCGGATACTGGAAAGGCTCGAGCACTTGAAGGCCTCTGTCCGGGCCCGCGTCGAGCATCCCTTCCGGGTGCTCAAGCGCCAGTTCGGTTACGTCAAGGTGCGCTACCGTGGCCTGGCCAAGAACACTGCCCAACTGCACTTGCTGTTTGCCTTGACCAACATCTGGATGGCGCGTCGCAAGCTGCTGCCTGCAGGATAGCTGCGTCCGAACGGCGCCAGGGCGCCGTCATTCCCGGCGGCCCCAGCCCCCGCCAAGGCGCTGGCGACGCTTCAACGTATGATTCCGACAATGATTCCGACAATTCTTGACGAATATCCTCATGCAACGGACGATCATCATCGCTGCCGCGACTTATTCAGACCTTCCTTAACCCCCCTGCCAGTGGATAGCCCGTAAGTAGTACCACTACATCAAAGCTGTGCTTATCATTTTCAAAACCAACGCAATTCGGCATTGTCTTTGGAAATGGGCTGAAGGATCTCAGCAAGACTTCATGTGTTCTTTCGGCATTCCTGCGAGATTAGACCAAGGAAAACGGTAGCGCTGCCTTATTGGGGGGAACTTTGTCATGGCTACGATCGAATTCGCGAGCAGCAGTGTAGATGTTCCTAAGGAAGCTCTAAAGAACGCGTTTTATAATCTGACGGACTCGCAAGGTTTCTACATTGTGCTTGAGAGAATTTCGACATTGCAGCGCCAACGAGGATCCACATTCTCAGTGGAGATTGTCGATGACATTCCGGGAACAGATGCACACGGAGTTGTTACTCGCTATTATCGGAGTACCGGCAATGCTGAAATTCTCATCGAAAAGAACGCATTCGATGGAGACTTTTACTACTATGGTAACGGCGCCGGTACGCATGCAATGTCTTTAGAGCGTTACCTGGCTGAAGAAGTTTTTCATGTCTACCAGGGTTTGACTAGCTCGCACCTGTCCGACACCGAAGCTGAAATTGAAGCTCAAGATTTCGCAAATAAAGTTATGGCAGAAATACATGGAGTGACTAACGAGCCGGTGGCCGACATCCCGGCAGATCCTATGATCAATCCTAATACACATCCCGGTTCTGGGCTTAGTCCCGTTGTCAAAAACGTTTCCCCCTACGATCCTGCAGTTCTTGACTGGCTCGAGCCGCACGCTGGTGGAGACGACAATGACGGAGAAACGACCGAGACCTATGCTGATGAAACGGAAGCCAAGGTCGGGGAGGCAGAAAACAATGGTTCTCCGCTAGTGCTTGACTTGGACGATGACGGCGTCGAATTGCTTAACCTTAATAGCGGCGACGCAATATACTGGGATATTGATAATGATGGTTTCGCGGAGGCAAGCGGGTGGGTTAGTTCAGATGATGGTTTGCTAGCCATCGATCTCAACCAGGACGGAGTTGTAAACAACTCGAGTGAGGTATTTGGCGACCAGACAGGATACGCAAATGGATTTCTTGCCTTAGCCGCTTATGACTCCAATGAAGACGGAAAGATTAGTGAGCAAGATGCGGTCTGGGATAATTTGCGTGTTTGGACAGATGATAACGGAGACGGAAACTCACAAGGCGCCGAACTTCACACTCTAGATGGTCTGTTAATTACAGAGATCGGTCTGGCGTATACCAATGTTAATACCACAATCGCAGGCAACTCTATAAAGCAAAAAAGCACCTTTGTAATTGACGGTAACGTTCATGATATCGTAGATGCATACTTCAATTACAGCGACTTAAATACAGTTTATAGCGGCGATCAATCTGTGGGTCTTAATGCAGCCTTCCTGCCAACGCTGCGTGGTTACGGACGTTTAGCTTCACTTCACATTGCGATGTCTGACGACAATAATAACCAGAATCCGCAGAGTCTAATATCGTTGATCTCCAATCTTGACGCACGGGTCTTTAGTGACGTTTTTTCGGACGATGCATCGATATTTAGCACTAGCAAAGCCATTATGTTGCGCTGGGCGAAGGTTGACAGCGTGTCTTCCACTTCTCGCGGAAATTATATCGACGCGCAGGAGTTAGAGTTTCTCGAAAAGTTCACAGGGCGGGATTTTCTGCAACGAGGCTGGATGACCGATCCTGGCAGTCTTGCTGCCGAGCAATTGAAAGAGGCGTTTCACATCGCGCAGAGCAACATCGCGGCTCGTCTCATGGCCCAGGGTGCGGGCGGGGATTTATTCACAGGCAGTTTTCGTTACGATCTCTCTACGGACAAGTTCTTGGGCGTGACCGGCATCGATGCCGGCGCGCTAGCCGATCTCGTCACGCTCGCTGGGAGCGCCAGCGATCTTGAAGCTTTCTGGCAAAATGTGGTGCGTATGATTGAATTCACGGTCGGCGTTTCTAGCCTATCGGCAGAAGATCAGGCCGATCTGGAAGATGCGATAAACGGCAGCAATCCAACCTTGCATCTGAATGACGTGGTCGATTCTTTAGACTACGACGCTCCGACAGGTATGAATTTGAGCGGTACCGCTTCCGGCGATACATTAACCGGTGACTCCGGTAACGATCGCATAGTCTCCGGCTACGGCAATGATGTGTTGAACGGCGGCATTGGGGACGACTATCTTGCTGGCCAAGGGGATAGCGACATACTGAACGGCGGCACGGGCGGGGACTATCTGCTCGGCGGCTTCGGGGTTGATGTCTACGAGTATAACCTCGGCGATGGCGGAGACACTATCGTTGAAGACGGTACTGGGACCGGGAATACGAGCGACAGGATACTGTTCGGCGTCGGGATCGATCTGGGAGATCTGACCTTTACACGGGCCGCCAACAACAGAGATCTTGTTATCGATATAGACACGGGCTCTCAAACCGGCAGCATTATCATTGAGGACCAATTCAACTACTCGGCCGGCGGTGGGTCGGTTGAACTATTGGACTTCAACGGCGCTTCGACCTACGCGCTTACCACCCGAGCGTGGACGATGCATGGGACGGTCGGCGCTGACGATCTCAGAGGTGTAACATCCGGCGGGCTCGATACCGACACCATCTACGGTGAAGGCGGCGACGATGAAATCGGCGGCGGCAACGGAGCGGACACGCTCCTCGGCGGAGACGGCAACGACGATATCACTGGCGATGCCGGCAACGACATTCTGTACGGCGATGAGGGCGACGATACGCTTGATGGCGGCGCCAGCGACGACGCGATGTACGGAGGTTCCGGCAACGACCATATGAGGGGCGGACCTGGAAACGACACCTACTATTTTGTCGGCGGAAAGGATTCGATCGACGACAGCAGCGGCGCGGATACAATTCGCCTCGATGCTGCGTGGAACGGTATCGCGCCTCAATACCTGCGTATCGGCTCCAGCCTGCGTGTGTACTTCGATGCCGAAAACTGCATTGATATTGACAATTACTACAGCGCATCTCGCGCGGTTGAAACCTTGGCGTACGCCGACGCAACGACCGTAAACCTGACCACTGTCAGCTATGTCGCCCAAGGAACGAGCGGCAATGATACGCTCACAGGCAACGCCTTCGCGAACGCCATGTACGGCGAGGCCGGTGACGACTCGATGTACGGCGGTGACGGGACCGATACCATGTATGGCGGTGACGGCAATGACTCCATGCAAGGCCAAAATCAAAACGACTTCGTATACGGCGGTGCCGGTAGCGATACTCTCTACGGTAACGCTGGAGATGACTATCTTGAAGGCGGTGCCGGTGACGACTACATGCAAGGTGGTACGAACAATGACACCTTTAAGTATGCAAGCGGCATAGACCGCATTTACGATCAGTCTGGCACCGATGTGCTGCAGATCGTGGCAGGATATGATCTTTCGGACGCAGCAATTGTCCGCAGGATAGATGGTCCGACTGGCGCCTACGATTTACGCGTCGAGTTCAGCTCCACCAACTATGTCTGGATTGAGGAATACTTCACCGGGACGACTTATAACGTTGAAAGCCTCGTCTTTGCAGATGCCACTGCCGTCACGCTAAATGCGCTTGCCTATACCTTATACGGGTCCGCCGCGGCAGATACGGCTTACGGTGTCTCGGCTGGCGGGATCTCCAATGATACAATGTATGGCCTAGGCGGTAACGATAACCTCGACGGAGGTACGGGCGACGATTACCTGTATGGCGGTGAGGGTGATGACAAGCTATTGGGCGGAGCGGGTAACGATACCATTAATGGAGGCGCTGGAAGCGACACACTCAATGGCGGCACCAACATCGACACTTTGACCTATTCCGATGCGGCAGCGGCTATCACCGTCAGCCTGGGTGTAACGATCGCCCAGAACACCGGCGGCGCCGGAACCGACACCGTATCGGCCTTTGAGAATTTGACGGGCTCAGCATTCAACGATGCCCTCACGGGCGATGGCAATGCGAACGTCATCCAGGGCGGCAGTAGCGACGACACGATCGAGGGCGGGGCTGGTAACGACACGTTGGATGGCGGAGCTGGCACGGGCGATACCCTCAAATGTGCAAGTGCGACTTCTGCCATTACTGTCAGTCTTGCGGTGGCCACCGCTCAAGTAACCGGCGGCGCCGGGACCGATACGGTATCGAACTTCGAGAACGTCACCGGTTCCGCCTACAACGACGTACTGACGGGTAATGTCAGCAACAATGTCATGGACGGCGGAACTGGCGCGGACACGATGACGGGCGGCGCCGGGAACGATACCTACTATGTCGATAACGCGAGCGATACCGTCATCGAGACGAGCGGTGCAGGCACCGATCTTGTCTACAGCTCGGGCAGCTTCAACCTCTCCGGCCAGTACATCGAGAACCTGACCCTGACCGGCAGCGGCAACACCGACGCCACCGGGAACTCGCTGGACAATGTTCTGACCGGCAATTCGGGGAACAATGTCTTGAACGGCGGCACCGGCGCGGACACGATGACAGGCGGCGCTGGCGACGACACCTACTATGTAAACAGCGCAGCCGATACCGTCATCGAGACGAGCGGCGCAGGAACCGATCTTGTCCACAGCTCGGTCAGCTTCAATCTGTCGGGCCAGTACATCGAGAATCTGACCTTGACCGGCAGCGGGAACACCAATGCCACCGGAAACTCATTAGCCAACACGCTGACCGGCAATTCGGGCAACAATGTCCTGAACGGCGGGACCGGCGCGGATACGATGGCCGGCGGCGCGGGCGACGACACCTACTATGTCAATGCCACCAGCGACTCCGTGATCGAGGTGGCCAACTCGGGAACCGACCAGATCTTCAGCTCGGTCAGTTACAGCCTGTCGGGCCAGCATATCGAGAACCTGACCTTGACCGGCAGCGGGAACACCAACGTCGCGGGCAACTCGCTGGCCAACATCCTCGTCGGCAATTCGGGCAACAACGTCCTGAACGGATCGACCGGCGCGGACACGATGACGGGCGGCGCGGGCAACGACACCTACGTGGTGGACAACGCTGGCGACACGGTGGTGGAGGCCTCGGGCAGCGCGGGCGGGACGGACCTGGTGCAGAGCTCGGTCAGCTTCAGCCTGTCCGGTCATTACATCGAGAACCTGACCCTGACCGCCAGCGGGAACACCAACGCCACCGGCAACTCGCTGGCAAACACGTTGACCGGCAGTTCGGGCAACAATGCCCTGAATGGCGGAACCGGCAACGATGTCCTGAACGGCGGGGCTGGTGCGGACGTGCTGACGGGCGGCAGTGGCCAGGACACATTCGTGTTCGACTCCGCGCTGACCGGCAACATCGATACGGTCGCGGACTTCAGCGCGGCGAACGATACGATCCGGCTCGACCAGAGCATCTTCACCGCCATCACCACGCTCGGCACGCTCTCCGCCGCGGCGTTCTTCGCGGGCCCGGCCGCGCACGACGCGGACGATCGCATCGTCTACAACGCGGTGACCGGGAACCTCTTCTACGACAGCGACGGCACTGGAGCGAACGCCGCTGTGCAGTTCGCCCAGCTCAACGGCACGCCGACCATCAGCAACGCCGACTTCCACGTGATGGCCTGATAGCCGCCGGCGGCTCTTGCGTGGGCAAGCATTGATACTCTGTCCGCGCAAGCAAGGCACTCAGTGTCGACGGACAGCACTCGGTTGCAGGCTCACCGGTCGTCGACGAAGGCACTCTGCGCTTGCCATAGTCGGGCCAGATTGAAGGTCAAGCAATGCTCCGCGCAGCCGCTTGGCAGCAGGAGAGGAAAGAGACTGGCTGGCGTGGCGGAAGCGGCGCCGAAGTAGCGGTCGCGGATGGTGGCGTTGACCTTGCCCAGCGCCATGCGCTAGGCGATCTCCAGCGCGGCGAACATCCTGCCGAGTTGATAGGCGGCGTCGGGATACTCGGGATCGAGGCTCACGGGCGTTTGCTCCTTCTCGTGTTTCAGGCGATAGTCTCGCGCGAGCACAGCGCGAATGGCCGTCGCGTGCCAGCCGGTAGCGGGATCGTCCCCGGCGCGCAGGCGTATAAGCGCGGCGACCAACAGGGTTCGCGGATATCGACCGCCGCCCAGCACCGCGCGCATGATCTCTCCCGCCAGCAGCGGCGGGATGTTGTGGAACTTCTCCTGCAGAGCGGTTGTCTTCACCAGGAGGCGGGAAACAGATGGCGGACTGGCCCGCCAGGGCTTCGGGGGCGTGGATCGAAACAAGGTAAAGATGGGACCGACGACGTGCGCGGCAGGTCGCCCCTTCACGGGGGCGTGGATCGAAACATCACGGGCTTTTCAGGTGCGCGTTTCTCCGGCGATCCGCACGGCGCTCTCCGTGCGTGGAGCACTCACCAGTCCACTGCGTCGCGAGTCCGCAATCGCATAATCTGAATGCGGCCCCGTGTAATGAATCGTGCTATCAAGAGCGTATGCTCGGCGCTGCTGGAGGTAGCCGCCAGGCTGAAGCCGCGAGACATGCTACGCGGGCCGCTTGGCGGTGCCGACGCGAGCGGCAGCCCCGTAGAGGCGCCACCGTGGGCGACATAGCGTCAGGCGAGGCCTGCAGCCCGGCTGCCGGCGTCGCTCAAGGCCTAGCTGCCGGCCGGTGCCGGCTACCCCTGGGTACGGCTCGAACGTCGAGCTCAAATCGCCGTAACCAGCCCAAACAATTTTGCGCCACACTGGAAGTTCGGGACATCAGCCACTTTCGCTGCATGTTCCTCGCGCACGACGTGCCCGCCAGCCCTCTGGGCTTTGCTGACGGCACGTTCGGCCAGCGCAGCCATTCGCAGGCGAGGCGTGTCAGGAGCGGCCAATGAGGGTAACTCCAACGGGTCATGTCAGAGCACGTCAAACCCCCACTATAGGGTGTCTGGCGCTGAGCGGAACCACCTATGCTCGAGGACGAAATTGTTGCCCTTCAAAACGACCGCATTGCAGCCCTTGATATGGTCGTCGGGGTCATGGCGAAGGTAATCGACGCGACCGGCAATAACGTCTTGAATGTGCTCACGCGGTCGACCGTCGATTGACCGATCTCGAGGTTGCTGCTCAGTTATTCGGCGCCGCTGGCGGTGCTTCGCAGCGGTCATTGCTGTTGGCCAGGGAGATTCTCGACGAGGCGCCGCGCCACTCAAAACCGGCAGTTCCGAGCGGCATCTAATCGCCAGGGCGGCAGAGACGGCACTACCACGTGCGAGGTATTGAAACCCTGTCGACCGCGCAGAGAGCGCAAGATCAGACTCTTCCCGCAGCTAGGCCGCGAACCGACACCGCGTTCCGCGCGAACCCGATACACGGCCTCCGTCCGCACCGTCAGCCGGCGGACTCAAAAATATCACAAATTGTTGAGTAGTTAACTCATGTTAATTTCCCGCCGGTAGTACCCTTCTATGTTCGCCCTGCAAATTGTTGGGGTGTGGGATGAAACAGGGTAGCACTACGGTTGTCATTGAGCCGCGCTCGCTGGTTCGCGAGGCGTTGATTTCGCTGCTGACCGGCCATTCATATCAGGTAGTTGGCAACTTCGGCTCAACAGCCGGTATGGACAAGTCGTTGCCGGCACCCGGGCTTGTCGTCCTTGGTGCGCTGCCAGTCGAAGAGGCAGCCAGCGCCGCAGGCAGCATCCGCGCGCGGTGGGCGAAAGCCAAGATCGTCCTGCTCTTTGAGCGCGCGTCGGCGGCCGATATACAGAAACTCCTGGCGTCAGAGATTGACGGATGCATTCCGCTCTCTGCATCGCCCGATGCGCTCATCGGCACTCTCCAGCAAATTACTCAGTCGGGACACAGGATTGTGGTTCTGCAGACCGGGCCCCTGGCGATCGCGCGCTCGACCGGAGGACAAGAAAAGTTCGACGAGCCCGCTGTGGCCCACAACTATGCGGCACCGGCCGACGTCGCGCAGAACGGCCCTATCGACCGTAAGACTTCCGTTTCAATCGTTCACGGCCTATCCCAGCGCGAGGAACAAGTTCTCAAGAGCGTTGTGAGGGGTCATTCAAACAAGATGATCGCGCGTACGTGCGGCGTTACCGACTCGACGATCAAGGTCCACATGAAGTCGATCCTGCGGAAGATCCGAGTGGAGAATCGGACGCAGGCCGCCATCTGGGCTCTCGAGCGCGGTTACGGAGTGGAATCCACGCAGCAAGTGAAGGCGGCAGCCTGAACGAGTTGGGACTTTACCCTGGGCATTACGCTTGATACCGAGGCGCCGCTTTATTGAACGGGAATCGAAGAAGGTGCTACTCGACCCTGGTCGCTCCCTGACCTCGATCAGCAGTTGGGCGGACGACGTGCGCGACGATCGGCGGGAAACGTACAATTGGCACTTCGTGGACCTGGTGCTGGCGGAGGACCGATACGATGCCGCAAAGCACTGCTCCGCCTCAGAGAGGGGCGACTGCATCGTCGCAGAGCTGGAGCAGCTGAAGACCGAGCTGCGGTGCGCGCCGACAGATGACCGCAAGCGTGACGTGCTACGCCATGCCGTCCACTTCGTCGGCGACATTCACCTGCCGCTGCACACGGTGGGCAAGGGCAGGGGTGGCAATGATATCGCGGTCGAGGTTCGGCTTGCTGTCGCCAAGACGTGCCGCGGCGGGCCGTGCCCGATCATGGCCTATCGGTCGACCTTCCATCGACGTTGATCAAGGCCACGACCTGGAGCAGGTGCGCATACGTTGACCGGCTTGAGGATGGATGGCTGGCGTCCCCGGAGGCGAAGGGCGTCGATGGTGGCAGGCCGACCGAATGGGCGGAGGAGACGCACCGAGCGGCGCGCTCCGTGTGGGAGCTGCTGCCGGAAAGCCGAGTCGTCGACGAAGGCTTTCACGCCAAGGTCCTGCCGACTCTCGACCGGCAGCTCGGGCTTGCGGGGCTGCGGCTAGCGCGGTTTCTGAATAACGTACAAGCGCCGGGGCAGTGCCAACCCCGTTGATGCCTCTGGCAAGGCTAACACCAAGGGAAAGTCGACAGCGGCGGCCAAGCAGAAAGGCCGGTCGCTTGGGGAACGACCGGCCTTCCTTGGGAGCCCGACCGGATGTTGAAGCCTTGGGGTGTGGGAAGGAGGCTTCGACGAAGCGGCTTGGGGAGCCGCCGGCAGGACCATCTACTGTCGATTGTAGCGACGCCGATCGAGCAGCGCCTATGACAAAACTGAGGCATTCCACGGGCCGCGAGCGCGACGTACAGGTGCCGGGCAGTGCACGGCGCGATTGTGACAAATAATCAACGAGCCGGAAAAGGCAGGTCAATCGTTAAAGGCCCAATAATAGGTGTCTCGGGACCAGAGTTGCGCGGACTCTGACTGCGTGCGCATCAACAAGAACGGAGAATGCAATGGTCTCGTGGTATTGGCTGCTTGCCGCTTTCATGTTGGGCGGCAGCTTCGGCTTTCTCACTCTCGGGGTGGCGATCGGGAGTGGCCGACGCGGTCATTTCAACCATGCTTACTCTCGTGCGGCCGATTTGAAGACGGCCGCGCTAGTCGGCGCCGCCGTCGCGGCGCTCGCATCCCGCGCGATGATCCGCCCTCCGGTCAATCGGCTGCCCGCGTCTACGCGGCCTTCTTCTCAGGCGGCCGCATCACGACGGCCTTATTCGGCGCTGGCCGCTGCATTGCCAGCGCGTCCTCGAGGGAGCTGCCGCTTAGCCACTGGCTGATGGCCTCCGGCGTCATCAGCATGACCGGCATTGCCTTCTCGTGGACGGGGTGAACGATGCCGTTCGGCTCCGTCGTCATGATCGAATAGAGCATGTGATCGCCGACGTTCGGCGCCTTCTTCGTCCCTCGATCGCCGGTCCACGGCCGCCAGATCCCAGCGAAGAAGAAGGGCGGCTTGTCGGCGCGTTCGAACCACCGCCACTCGACGGCGCCCTTGGGCGTGTTCTTGTCGGGCTCTGAGAAGGCTGTGGCCGGCACGATGCAGCGGCGCTCGCGGTCGAGCCGCTTGCGCCACTGGCTAGCCTTGAGGGTGCGGAAGTTCGTGCCGTAGCCGGCGCCTGGCTTGAAGGGCGGGAAGCCCCACAACATATCCTTGCGCACGACGTGCTGGCCGTCCTGGCGGACGACTACCGGCGCGCGCCGGTTGGGGTAGACGTCCTTAATCGGCTCGTTCTGCCCGCGCTGGCGCTCTTCCCATTCGGTCCACGTCGTGCCGATGAGCTGGAAATGCAGCTTGAGCGCGCGCATTTCAGCGCCGGTCATCTTCCATGTGTAGAGATTGCACATGGCCGGAGCGTAGCGCGCCGTGCGGTCGTGGCGCCATATGATCAGACGGCCGGCGACAGCGGAGGGAACTTACCCCACATCTTGCGGACACTACCGCGCCCGAGGCCCGATTGGAGCCAAAATGCGCCTCTTCAATGTTCTTGTATTGTTCTTATGCCCATACTCGGTCTAGGAATCGCGCTTCCCGACTAAAGAGGAAAACATGAGCAAGCCCGAAACCGACGCCACCGTCGCTGCCTCGGACTGGAGGTCGGCGTTGGCCTATCCCGAGCTGCAGGAGGTTACCTATCTCCGGCGAGCCCTGGAGATTGCCGAGCAAGATGGCTTCGGCCTCAACCGCGCGGACATGCAGCGTGTCGAGGCGATGTGGTCGATCGAAAGTGGAGACTGGATCGCGCTGGGCTTCGTGCTGGCGCTGCAAGATGGCCGACGGGCCTACCTGGATTACCACTACGACTTCGCAGAAGACGAGGAGGAGGTCGACGTGCAGCCTATGGGAGGCGAGCGCCGTCCCGCGATCAAGAGCGGCGGCATCGAATGGAGTGACGAGGTCGGCGAGCTGAATCGATTGCTGATGTCCTGACCCTGCCTCGCAGGAAGCCGGATCGATGGATTACGCCGAACTTCACGTTACGACTAACTACAGCTTCCTGCGCGGCGGCTCGCATCCGGGCGAGCTGGTCTACCAGGCGGCGAACCTTGCCCACTACGCCATCGGCATCGCCGACCGCAATACGCTGGCCGGCGTCGTGCGCGCCTACGCGGCGGTCGGTGATTATTACGAAGAGACAGGCATCCCGAAGGAACGCTGGATCAAGCTGCTGGTCGGCGCACGGCTCGAAACCCGCGACGGCTACTCGCTGCTCGCCTACCCGATGAACGTTGAGGGCTACAAGCGGCTGTCCCTTCTCCTGAGCCAGGGCAATCGCGAGGCGGCGAAGGGCGAGTGCGATCTGACCTTCAAGGACCTTGCCGAATACACGGAAGACTTGCTGGCCATCGTCCTGCCGCCGCGGCAGATCCACGACCCGGCCTTCCACGACAGGCTGCACCGGCTCGCCGCCTTATACCCTGGCGGCTGCTATCTCGCCGGCACCATGCTGTTCCGCGGCGACGACGCACGACGACTCAACGCCCTCGACGCGCTCGCGGCGCAAACCGGCATACGTCTAGTTGCTACGAACGACGTGCACTACCACACGCCTGAGCGCCGGGCGCTGCAGGACGTAGTCACTGCCGTCCGCCTCAGATGCACGGTCGAGGAGCTGGGCTTCGCATCGGCAGAGAGGCATTTGAAGCCTGCCGACGAGATGCATCGGCCGTTCCGCGAGCATCCGCAGGCGATCGAGCGCATCCGGGAGGTCGTCGACCGCTGCCAATTCAGTCTCGACCAGCTGCGCTACCAGTATCCCGTCGAATACGAGGGCGGCGAGACGCCGATGCAGAAGCTCGAGCGTCTGACCTGGAGAGGGGCGGGAAAGCGCTACCCGGGAGGCGTGCCCGACACGGTCGCCGGCACGATCCGGCATGAGTTCGACCTGATCGAGCGCAAGAAAATCGCGCCCTACTTCCTGACAGTCCACGAGATTGTCGCGCAGGCGCGCGAGATGGGCATCCTCTGCCAAGGGCGCGGCTCGGCGGCCAATTCTGCCGTCTGCTACTGCCTCGGCATTACCGAGGTCGACCCCGACAAGAACGACGTGCTTTTCGAGCGCTTCCTGTCGAACGAACGGGACGAGCCGCCCGACATTGACGTCGATTTCGAGCACGAACGGCGCGAGGACATCATTCAGTGGATTTACCGGACCAAAGGGCGGACCCGCGCCGCCCTGGCCGCCACAGTGATTGCCTATCGCAGCCGGAGTGCCATCCGCGACGTAGGCAAGGCGCTCGGCCTGTCGCCCGACACGTTGAGCGTGATGGCCAACACCGTTTGGGGCAGCGGCGGAAGCGGCATCAACCTGGAGCACGTCGGCGAGGCCGGAATGGATGCCACCGATCCGCGGCTTGCCCTCGCGCTCGAATTGTCGGCCGCGCTGATCGGCTTTCCGCGCCACCTGTCGCAGCACGTCGGCGGCTTCGTGCTGACCGCCGGCCGACTCGACGAACTGGTGCCAATCCAAAACGCTGCCATGCCAGATCGCACCGTCATCGAATGGGACAAGGACGACCTCGACGCGCTCAATATCTACAAGGTCGACGTGCTGGCGCTCGGCATGCTGACGGCACTGCGCAGAAGCTTTGAGTTGATCAAGCATCACTACGGCGAAGACCGCGGGCTCGACATGCCGACGGACGACGACAAGGTCTACGAGATGCTGTGCAATGCCGACTCGGTCGGCGTGTTCCAGGTCGAGAGCCGGGCGCAGATGTCGATGCTGCCGCGTCTCAAGCCGCGCCGGTACTACGACCTGGTCGTCGAGGTAGCGATTGTCCGGCCGGGACCAATCCAGGGCGGCATGGTGCATCCCTACCTTCGCAACCGGGAGATCCCGGAGGACAAGCTCGTCTATCCCAGCCCCAAGCTGGAGAAGATCCTGCGACGGACGCGCGGCGTGCCGTTATTCCAGGAACAGGCCATGCAGATCGCGATCGAACTCGCCGGCTTCCTTCCAGCCAAGGCCGACAAGCTGCGGCGCGCCATGGCGACCTTTCGGCGATCGGGCACCATCCACAAGCTGCGGGACGACTTCATCAACGGCATGCTGGGCAACCACTATGAGCGGGAGTTCGCCGAGCGATGCTTCCGGCAGATCGAGGGCTTCGGCGAGTACGGCTTCCCCGAGAGCCACGCCGCCAGCTTCGCCATCCTCGTCTACGCCTCGTCCTGGGTTAAATGGTACCACCCCGAGGTTTTTGCCGCGGCGCTGCTCAACTCTCAGCCGATGGGCTTCTATGCGCCGGCGCAGCTCGTGCGCGACGCACGGGAGCACGGCGTCGAGGTCCGACCGCCCGACGTGAATGCGAGCGATTGGGATTGCACGCTGGAGAAGCGTGAGGACTATCGCTGCGCGCTGCGTCTCGGCTTCCGACAGGTGACCGGCCTGCGGGAAGCCGACCTCAAGCGCATGGTCGAGAGGCGCACCACGCCCTATCGCGATTCGGCGGACCTGTGGCGGCGCGGCGGGCTGAACAGGCGTCAGATCCTCGCGCTGGCGCGCGCTGACGCCTTCGCCTCGCTGGGCATGACACGCCGCGATGTCCTGTGGGCGGTGCGGGCCTTCTCTGAGGCATCCCTGCCGCTCTTCGTTGCACGGCCGGTGAAGGACCTGGAGCCTTCAGTGAGCCTGCCCAAGTTGACGCTGGGTGAGCAGGTGGTCGACGACCTCTCGACCATCTCCATGTCGCTGCGCGCCCATCCGCTGCAATTGCTACGACCGACGCTGACTGAGCGGGGAATGAAGCATTCCCACGCACTACGCGAGGCGCGCAACGGCGACCGATTCGGCATGGCGGGGCTCGTGATGATCAGGCAGCGACCCGGTACCGCCTCGGGCGTGGTGTTCGTCACGCTGGAGGACGAGTTCGGGATCGCCAACCTGGTCGTCTGGCCCTCGGTACTCGAGACCTATCGCCGGATCGTCATGGGCGCGCGGATGATGGGCGCCAAGGGCACCGTGCAGCGCGAGGGGATCGTGATTCACCTCGTAGTCCAGCAGCTGTGGGACTGGTCGGCGGACCTCGACCGCATCGCCAACTTGGACGGCCACTTCGAATTGCGCACCGGCCGGGGCGATCAGGCCCGTTCCTCGACACCGGACCCGCGCGACGGGCCACAGTCTGACTACGACCGCGGCCGGGTCGTCCTCGAGCGACCGGCCATCAGGATCGCCTCACGTGACTTCCACTAGGGGCCGGGCTGACCCGTGGCCGGGCCCAATCCTCACGAGCTGCACTCGTTTAGGGAACTGCGGGCCGTCATGGGCCGCGCGTACGTCATGTGTGAGCCCTGCCGGAGGTTTGTCGCGGTAGGAACCTGGCTCGACAGTCTGGACTCCCGTGTCGTGACCTTCAGCTGCTCGACGTGCGGCAGGCCCGGGAAGCTCACCTTCGACGATCCGGGCAAGGCAGGCCTCCAACGCGATCTGCGGGGCCAATCCGGCACGACACCCGGAGGTCGCCGGCCACCTGCAGCGTATGCAGGACCTGGCCAATCCCTTTGGCCGTCGCCCGACTGTCGTTCGCGAGATGATGCCCCAGAGCGAGCGCACGAAATTCGTCCCGGAGCCGCGCTATCGGCTGAGGCCAACTCCCTTCGTCACGTACGCCGAGCCGCCGGCGCTCGGCTTGGTGCTCGAGGTGTGGTGCTCGACTTGCAAGAGTAGCCGGGCGGTGGCCATCGGCGACGGATGGGCCGGCTCACGCTTCGGCCGCCTCCGGTTCACTTGCAGCGCGGCGCGCCATGACGGCGTGATCTGCGGCGGATTCGGCCATCCGCAAATCGTGCCTTTGGCGCCGATCGAGCGCGGGGCGCCGTTCGTCAGCCTCAACTGCCCGCGGTGCGTGCCGCCATGGAGCGCGAGCCCTGTCGAACTCGATCGACCGCCCTGGAGCGCTGCGCCGATCGACACCGTGACGGAGCGTTATCGGTGTCCGGCATGCGGGGGCCAGGTGCGGGCAACCCTCCACGGGCTCGCAGCGTGGCGGCGGGACCGAGAGCCGATAGTGCCCCTCAGGTCGGCGAACTGAAAATCGCGCTGTGCGTTCGGAGCATCTCCGTCGGGAACACCGAGACCCGGCGACCGAGATGGAACCCAAACGCCGCAAGGCTGCTCAATGCAGCTCGCTTAGTGCCGATGGCCGCCTAGCACAACATCCCGCAGACAGGACTACTTCATCTTGCGGCACAGAAACAATGCTACGTAGGGAGGATACAGGTCTATCTGCTTAGGCGACACGTTTCCTCCAGTGAAGTAGGTTCCAGAGGCCGGTTTAGCAAAGGCAATCCCAGTTGGATGGGTCCTAGAGTACTCTCCACCGTGATTGCTGTTGATATAGCTAAGATAGATCTGCGGCATATGTTCTGCTCCGAGGACTACGCTCGCTTCGCCACCTTGAATTCGATAGTTAAAGCGAGCGTCCTTCTGGTCTACGCCGGCAATCACCTTCTTTCCAAACCCTGCGTCTTGCCACGCGTCGCCCAATCTCTGACAACCTGCGTGGTCATCGAGCGCAACAATAGTTCCAACAGGCAATTTTTCATTTTCCACCGGCTTTGAAACTGCCACCATGAGTGCAACCATACCGAGAATAAGAGACGCCACTGAGAGGCTAAAGGAAACTCGAGATGATGTTTGTTCTTTCCAAATCTGCTTTGCGCGTAAAAACAACCAAGTAGCGACACCAACGGCGCCGGCGCTGGCAACTGCGGTTGCGACTGCACTCAAATCGATGGCCAGCATATCCCTCTCCCCGTCGATTTCCCGAATCTAGTGTAGGGGAGCAACCATTCGCAACCAGTTTTCGAAGGCGGCTACACCATGAGCTTCCGGTCCAGGGTGCGCCTCGTACCGGGCCAGCGTATCCAGCTTGTCCCCTTCAGAGACTCGCCGAACGCCTGTTCGTTAATAAGCGACCGGTTCGTCAATTAGGTCCGGCACCCGTCACCGCGAGTTAGTTCCGGCTGGGAGCCGGCAGCATCTGCGCCCGCAGCGCAGTCAACCGCTTGATGATCTCGTCGACCGTCTCGGCGTCGAAGTCGAGGTGGATACGCAGCGGCTCCGGAATGCCGGCGATCGGCAACGATGGCAACTGCAGGCGAACCGTCTCGCGGTCATCGGATAGCGTCCACATCCGCTCGGGCAGCACGTCGGCAAGTATGTCGTCGCTCACGCTTTTCGCATCTCCAATCGCCGTCCGTCGTCGGTCAGGCACACGCCATGCCCGCCCTCGACGACAAGCCAGCCATTGGCCGCAGCTTCGGCCCCGTCCCATGACAACCGGAGCCGTTTGGCGACGCTGTCAATCATCCGCCAACGCTGGGGGTGACAGTCGCTGAGATCCCCAAGTGCCTGGCAGAAGCGCCGGGCGCGATCGGTCGACAGCTTCCGGGGGAGTTTCATAGGCGCGGCATCAATTGCAGTTCCATACGTGGCCCCTCACGAACTGCCGGACTCAATGCGCAAGATGGCGAGTCGTTGCACCGCGATAACCCCCGCCATCTACACTCTGAACGAGGCCGCCCAGCTCAACGACACAGATCCCAAGGCCTGGCTGACCGCTGTTGTTGGCGCGCCTGCACGATCATCCCGCCAAGCGCATCGCTGAGCTGATGCCCTGGAACTGGGAGCCACAATAACAACCACAACGAGCCGCCGCCTAGGCTCCTCGATCAGATCTAGTTCACGACATCAACCAGCGATCCCGCGGCCTTCGCCGGCCGCGCACTATGCGCGGAAGCATGCTCCAGATTTCCTTATAGAAGAGCCACACCGCCACCACTGTCGCTATAGGCCACCCAAGCGATACTAGAGATTGCACGAAGGGGGCGATGAACTGGTGGAGGTTCATGCGGCGTTGGCCGGGATCTCGGTCAGCGCACCAGTGAGTTCGAGCACCTTACCGACGAAGCCGCTCAGCTCGGTCGTGTGTAGAGGCTCGGTGTCGGGGTTCTTCCCTTCGCCGTGCATGTATTTCCGGGTGTAGGTGTTGACGTCTTCGATGTCGGCGTACGCCTCGACGAGGACAGGCGGCGACTGCGCGTCTCGCACCTTGTCCAGCATGTTGCCAAGGCCCTTCACGTTCGCGAGGAGCTGGGGAGCCATACGCCGCATGTGCGTCTCGACCACCGGACGGAGCTTTTGAACCACGTCGCGCGGCTTGCCTTCGTTGTAGAGATAGTAGCTCAGCAAAACACGCCGATTCGCGGCATCCTCGGTCTCGGTGTCTGTCTCGATGGGCCACTCGGAGATCACGGTGTCCTTGTGGCCAAACGGAATCAGCCAGAGCGCTTTACGGTCACCCGTCGGCAGCGGCAGGTCCCAGAGGTCTCGCAGGAAGTGGCGGTCATGGGACATGACGATCACCTGCGCGACCGAGTCACCGCACCGCCGGATTTCGGTGACCGTGCAGGTTCGTCGAAAATGGTCCTGGCTGTTGAACGGGTCGTCGAGGACCACGACGGTATCACCCTTGGCCGGGTCGGCTTCGACCTCGGCTAGGAAGAAGGCGAGTGCCAGCGTGCTGCGGTCGCCAGCCGAGAGCGTGTTCTTGAAGCTGGGCTCGCTCAGCGGCGTATCGCTGTTGCCCATCTCGACTTGGACCTCGTTAATCAGCACGCAGAACGTCGAATTCGCCACCCTGCCGGAGTACTCGACGCGCACGCGATCGAGCTGGAAACCGGCATTGAAGCGCTTGAGGAACTTGTTGATGCCCTTCCGGTAGTTCTCGCAGACCGTCGCGCTATAGGTCTCAAGGCGCGTCCGGGCCTCGCCCTTCTTCTTGTCCAAGGCGTCCTTCTCGGCGTTGAGCGTCGTGTACTGGCTGCAGGCCTCAGCCACGGCTGCCTCATGCCGCTTCTTGGTCAGCTCGAGCCAACGCAGCTCGTTCTGCGAAGACTGGAGCTTGGTCGGGTTCGCGTCTTTCTTGAAAGCCTCGATCTTCGCATTAGCGTTGGTCACCGCCTGGTCGTACGCGGTGCCCGCTGCCGCCAACTCGGCAAGCGCGGTGTAGGCATTCTCGTACTCTTCGGATATTTTGACGACTTCCAGCAGTGCGGCAGCCTTCCTCTCAAGCAGGGCGAGCATCTCCGTCCGGAAGTTCGTCAGCAGCTCGGCCGGATCGAGGTCCGCCGGGGTGGCTGGCGCGTCGAAGACGACGTAGCGCTTCCATACTTCGGTGCTGGCCTCGTTCGACTGAATTCGGGTCTGCACGAGCGTGATGCGGTCGTCAGAGTAATACTTCGCCGGCAGCTGTTGGTACTGCTGCAGCTCCGTGCGAAACGACGTGTACGCATCGTTGAAGTAAGACTGGTAGGCCTTGATCAGGGCCAAGCCGTCTGCCGGCTGGCCGCAGAAGGGGCATTCCTTGGTCAGATGCGGCAGACCGCCTGCAATCCACTCCTCGTTGCCCAGCATGCCATGCGCCTTCAGATGCGCCTGTACGGCCGCTTCCGCCGCGCGCGACACATCCTTCAGAGTGCGGCCCAAGATCTCCGCCAGACGCGTGGGCATCGGAGGGAACTTCAGCTCCTCCAACAGCTTCTGCGAGCGCAGTTTGTCGATGTCTTTCAGCCCCTCGACTTCCTTCCGTTTTGCTTCGATCTTGTCGTCAATCTCGGCGTCTTCGTTGAGGCCGATTAAGGTATCCACCTGGTTCGCCTGCACGTGGGTGGTCAGGACGCGCCGCGCGTCACGAATGGCGTTGTTCTTCTCGGTGATGGCGGTGTCGAGGTCGTGGTATTCCTTCGCGATCGCAACGCCCTCTTTGCCCAGGATCACGTTGCAGAGGTTCCGGCGCTGGTCAGTACCGATTGCATCGCCCAGATAGATGTTCTCGGCGACGTACTGTGCATCGAAGATGCGCAGGTGCTCCTGCGCCCGGTTCCAAGTGCCATTCCGGAAAAGCGCGGTGCCGGTGCCGAGCGTCAGGACGACGTTCGGCTCACGTTCATCCCCGAGTGTCTTGCGCCCGGCGATGATATCGGCGTCGTCGGTCTGGAGAGAACGGAGGATTGAGCACAGAGTCGTCTTGCCTCGCCCGTTCTCCCCGAACAGGAGGGTGAATTTCTTGAACGTCGCGTCACCTTCCGCAGCGCAGTTGCGGAAGCGTCCGACGGACGCGATGTGCTTCACTTGCTTGATGAACATCGCCCGCTCACCTTGGCCCACCGAGCCGCGGAACTTAGCCTCCCAGCCGCGCCGTGTTGACTCCGGTGTTGGGGGTTCTGTTTTTGTTCTTAACGATTTGCGCAGGGACAGTTCATGGCTCGGTTGACAGCTCGGTCGAAGTACACTCGCTGGGTCTCTGGTCGCGTCGTCGTTTGCTAACACTGGCCTTCGTCGGCTGGGCGACGTCCGACCTGTTGGCTGTGTGGGATGCAGCTGTGGGACGGCTGTCCGCTAAGGCGCGTCTATCGCCTTTTAACGCTTTGTTAACAGAGAGTTAAATGGCGGACCCGGCGAGATTCGAACTCACGACCTCTGCCTTCGGAGGGCAGCGCTCATCAATCGAATTGTGGTTCGGTAAAGGTGGTTGCGGGCCCCCGCAACCAATTCCGGCATTATTCACTCACCGTCCCGATCTAGCCATCGGGGCGGTGTTAGTGTTTTAGAAAAGTTCCCCAACCTCGCGAGCTCGGTTCCCGCAAAAGGGCGAAAATTGCGCCGCGCGGCCAGCTGCGCCTTGCGGTAGATCAACGGCCAGTGATCTGTCGAGCATCGCGCGCGAGATAGCGAGCTATGGCGCGACGGCGATCGTTCGAGGGTCGGACGCCTCGCCATGCGCAGGATGGTCGGCCATGCGCTCACCATCGCAGATCAGCCTACGTAATGCCCCTTAGTTGGGCCGATCTACGTGTCTCTGTAGAAACGATCGTCCCATCTCGAAACGGCGACGGCGCCATGAATGCCGCCCCATGGTCATGGCAGAAATGCGCATCAATTTCCTGTTCAAATGTCCGCACCTCGGGTTGCTGGTCCAAGGCAGCGTCACCGAATCGGTGCTCCCTCCGGAAGGGTTGTTCCTGCCCTACGAGTGTCCGGCCTGCGGCACCATTCATTTCGTGGATCCCAGAAAGTCGGAGGGTCCACAAATCCCGCCGCAGCCGAACTCGGGCTGACGCGGAGGCCCAGAGGCCAAGCCGGGTCGCCTTCCAACGCAAATCTTCAGTGGCGGATCTCTTCTTCCGTGGCCACAGGCACTGGCCGGGGCGCCCACTCTGCAATCGCTACGATCAGCAGCGCGGCAATCAGGATGGAAAAAAGGCTGAACAGCCAGCCACGCAAGTTGCCGTCGTCTGCGCGGCCGAGCCACTTCGGGGCTGGCATCGACATGGTCGCCTCCCGGGATTGTTCTGGTGTCTTGCGCCTCCGCGATAAGGGCGAGGCCTGTCATCTCCTTCAGGCCGCAGCCTTGACTTCGATCGTCTTCGCCGGCCTGCATGCTTCCTGTGTCGTCGGGAGCGTGACCGTCAGAACCCAGTCTTCATTCTGGCCTCGATCTATGCACGATCGACACCTTCCGGCAGCGGGAAGCTGCGCTCGAACGAGCCGAACTCACGTTCGCGCAGATAATAGTCCTTTTGTTTCTCTTCCTCATCGGATTCGCGCTCGCCCCTGATTGACAGTGAGCCGTTCGCGACCTTGACCTCGATGTTCTTCTCGTCGAAGCCGGGCACGTCGGCGGTGAGCTCGTAGACCTTGTCCTTCTCCACGATGTCGACGGCAAGGCTCATGCCCGTCATCGGTCGCCAGAAGAATGGATCCTCGAAAGGACCACGGCCCGACCGCCACAGGCCCGCAATGCCGAAGTCCTCGAACAGCCGGTCGACCTCGTGGCTAAGGACTTCCATCGGATGCCCCATGGCGGTGAACGGGGACTTGCACCTCTCCTCCACTTTTCAGGAATCTCGATCGCGTCGGCCATGGCAAGTCTCCCATGTTCACACTTTAGCTTTTCGCCGCGAAGATCTGCCTGCGCGTTGCCCCAGATCAATTCTCTGCAACTTCGTGGACGGCAGAGTACACACCCTGCATGAACGCACCGCCGCACAGAGGGCAGCGTGGTCGGCGTCCGGCGTTCACGTCGTGGAAGACCGGATCAAGGGCGGGTAGACCACCGAGGCAAATGCGCGAACGATCGAACCAACCGGTCCCGTATGCCACGCTGGAGGCCTTGGCGTCGGCGATTCGCGCCGATCTGTCTCCACAGGTGCATCGACTCAATTTTGACGCCTTCACCAGCGCGTGGCAGCAGTACGCTGACTTCGCAGATCGCGAAGCGTTCTGTCACCGTCTGGCCCGATCGGCAGTCCGACTTCACCGACTTATTGGTGATAGCAGTATTTCTCTCGCACTGGAGTGAGAGCTCGCGATGCAGTCTATAGCTGAATTTCTAATCCACTATCCGGCAGCATCGGTGGCTGCGGCGTTCTTCGTCGCATTCTGCGAATCGTTCGTCCTTGTGAGCTTTGTCTTTCCGGGCAGCACGCTGCTGTTCGCGATCGGCATCATGGGCGCTGCGGCAGCGGTACCGCTCGGTGGCATCCTCGCCGCGGCTGTGCTCGGCGCGATCGCAGGTCAGGCCAGCTCATTCTGGCTGGGGCGATCTGTCCGGCGCTCGCCCGGCCGGGTGTGGCCCTTCAATCGCAACCCAGAACTTATTGGCGACGCCCGGTCGCTGTTTCAAGAATGTGGCATCGGCGGCGTCTTTGCGTCGCGCTTCCTGGCGCCATTGAGGGCTGTCGTTCCTTTCGTTGCCGGCATGTTCGGGATGAGTGCCGGTCGATTCTGGCTCATGAATGTCGCCTCGGCATTGATCTGGACGCCGGGTGTGCTGTTGAGCGGCGCACTGACATTCGTCGTGGTGAAGCTCATTGCTGCCTAGACGGATCTCAATTCGTAAATGGACGCTGACTCGCGGCGCTCGATGAACGAGCGGATGCCCTCCTTGGCATCCCCGGTTTCCATCACCGCGGCGTGGATCGACGGGATGGCGGCGACCGCCGTCGCCTCGCCGGCCTGGATGTACTTGAGGGCTGCCTCCTTCATCGCCCGCAGTCCGATCAGTGCGTTGCGCGCGATGCGCCGGGCGATCTCGAGGGCGCGCTCGATCTGCCGGCCGGCCGGCACCACCTCCTGGACCAGGCCGATCTGCAACGCGCGCCCGGGGTCGAATTCGTCGCGAAGCATGAGGCGGTCGGTCTTCTCGGTCCGGATGGTGTCGGACGGCGTGCTGTCAGCCATGATCCTTGCCTGCAGTCGGGGGTAGGGGAAGGTTGGCCCGAAGCGCCGCCTGATAGGCGGGGCGCTCGGCGATACGGGTGGCGTAGTCGCGGCACACCGGCGGTACCGGCACGCGGTAGTTGATCGCCCAGACCAGGCAGGTCGTGAGCAGCATGTCGGCGCTGGTGAAGCGGTCTCCGATCAGGTACTGGCGGCCATCGCCGAGCGCCTGCACGGTATGGCGGAGCTGCGTCCCGAAATACTGGCTGGCGCTTTCGACGGCGACCGGTGCGTCACCGTAGATGTGCTTGAGGTCGCGGTGACGACGCATGACGTAGAGGCTGGTGGCGTCGAGCTCCATGGCGATGTGGAAACACCACTCCAGCCATGTCGCGCGCAGCCGCGGATCGCGCGGGATCAGCCTGTTGTCGTCGGTGCCGTAGGTGTCGGAGAGATAGGCAATGATGGCCGGGCTCTCGGCGATGGTGAAGTCGCCGTCCTGCAGGACGGGGATCTTCTGGCGCGGATTGATCCGCGTGAACTCGTTGGTCTTGGTCTCGCCGGTCCGTGGCAGGATGCGATGACCCTCGTAGTCGAGCGAAAGCTCGTGCAGGGCCCACACGGCGCGCAGGGTGCGAGTGGTGCTGACGCCCCACAGCTGCAGGCGTGGTTTCGCGTCGGCCATGTCACCACCTCTCGATCGAGGTGCGGAGATCGAGCTCGTGGGTCCAGCCCCAGGTCGGCTGAGTGTGCAGCATCCAGTAGGCATCGGCGATCGCCTCCGTCCGGATCAGCGTGTTGGTTGGCAGCGAGTCGACGGCGTCGCCGATCCGCGCCCGCATGCGCTTGCGGATGGCATTGCTGTCGACGCCGCCGTCGACCAGCAGGTGAGCGACGTGGATGTTCCCGGGGCCGAGCTCGCGTGCCATCGATTGCGCGACAGCACGCAAACCGAACTTCGCCGAGGCGAAGGCGGCAAAGCCCGAACCGCCGCGGACGCTGGCCGTGGCGCCCGTGAACAGGATGGTGCCGCGCCCGCGGGGCACCATGTAGCGCGCCGCCTCGCGGCCGGTGAGGAAGCCGCCGTAGCAGGCCAGCTCCCAGGCCTTGCGGAAAAGGCTTTCGCTCGTGTCCAGGAGCGGCGTGTTGACGTTCGAGCCAGCGTTGTAGAGACAGGCGTCGATCGGTCCGACCTCGCCTTCGATCTTCGCAAACAGGTCCTGGATGCTGCCTTCCTGGCGCGCATCGACGCTGAACGCACGCAGGCTGCCGCCGCGGGCCGCGACCTCGTCGATCAGCGCTCTGGCCTTGCCGGCGTCGCGTCGCGCCACGCAGACTTGCATTCCGCCGGCTGCAAAGCGGCGGGCCACGGCCGCGCCGATGGCGTCGCCGGCGCCGACGAGCAGGGCGACTGGCCCGCTGGCGGTCATGTGCGCTCCTCTCCTGTGACGCAGATTTCGACGGAACTCTATGGTCCGTTCGAAAATAACACTGATAGTCTCGACTGGTTCGTCGCCGCTCGCAAGCGGCTTTCCCGTGCCAAGCGCGAGAAGATTTAGCCGGGCGCTGCCGTTTTCTTTCGCCGGCCCGCAGGGCGGGCGGCCAATTCGGCCGGCAGGTGGCGCACGTTCGCCGCGCCGGGCCCGCGATGGACATGAACCTGCCGGGGGTTCAAGGGCTCGCCGCACTCCGAGCAGATCATCACCGGATCGAACGTCTTGCCGCAGCTCGTATGCTGGTGGAGCAGGGGACGCCCCTTCTTGCCAGACATATGGACATCGCCCCAGTGCACGATCGACATGACGATGGGATAGAGATCGAGGCCCTTCTGCGTCAGCCGGTACTCGTACCGCAGGGGGCGTTCCTGGTAGGGCACCTTCGCCAGGACGAAATCCTTGACCAGCTTGCGCAGGCGTCCGGCCAGGATCGGCCGTGTGATGCCGAGCCGCGCCTGGAACTCCTCGAAGCGGCGCACCCGCAGGAAGCAGTCGCGCAAGATCAGCAGGGTCCAGCGATCGCCGATGACCGACACCGTGCGCGCCAGCGAGCACGCCTCACTGTCAAGTTTGCTCCAACGCATGACGAAAAAGTCTACCGTAAGTTCAGTAAGAATACCAACTACAGCATAGTTCGAAGCACGGGATTAGTTTTGATCGAGGCCCCATGACGTCGTCTTTTTTGCCGCGTTGGCCGCCAGGCTGTATACGTGTCGAAACGAAACTGGAGGCGACGATGACGGGTCCATTGGCTGGAGTGCGGGTCATCGACCTCACCAGCGTGGTGTCGGGGCCGTTCGCGACGATGTTCCTGGCCGACCAGGGCGCCGACGTCATCAAGGTCGAGCCGCCAGGCGGCGACATCACGCGCCGTAGCCGCCAGTCGGTCGATCCGACAGGGCAATTCTCGGCCCTGTTCATATCGACCAACCGCGGCAAGCGCTCGCTGTCGATCGACCTCAAGCAACCCGAGGGGGCCGACATCCTGCGCAAGCTGATCGTCCGCTCCGACGTGCTGGTGCAGAATTTCAGGCCGCAGGTGATGGATCGGCTGGGTTTTGGGGAGGCGGCCATGCGGTCGCTCAATCCACGCCTGATCTACGTCTCGATCAGCGGTGCGGGCGACAGCGGGCCCTATGCGGAGAAGCGCGTCTACGACCCGATCATCCAGGGCTTGTCGGGCTTTGCCGACGTTCAGGCCGAGGCCAGGACGCGGCGGCCCCAGATGATCAGGACCATCGTGGCCGACAAGACGACCTCGCTGGTCACCGCGCAGGCGGTGGCATCGGCCCTCTATGCGCGCGAGAAGACGGGAGTCGGCCAGCACATCAAGGTGGCGATGCTCGACGCCATGATCTCCTACCTCTGGCCCGAGGCGATGGCGCAGTACACGGTCGTCGGCCAGGAGGCCACAGCCAACGACCCGAACGCCCGGCCGGACCTGATCTTTCAGACCATCGATGGCTACATGACGGTCGGCACCATCTCCGACTCGGAATGGCAAGGCTTCTGCCGTGCCGCCGGGCAGCCCGCGCTCATCGAGGACAAGCGCTTCAGTACGCCTGCCGCCCGCACCGCCAACGCCAGCGAACGGATTTACCTGATGGGCGACATCCTTGCCACGCGCACGACGGCCGATTGGCTCGCGCGGCTCGACGAGGCCGATGTGCCTTGCGCTCCCGTGCTGCGTCGCGGCGAGGTGATGAACAACGAGCAGGTCGTCGCCCGTGAGTTGATAGCGGAGTTCGATCATCCCGGCATAGGCCGCGTCCGCCAGCCCAAGCCGGCCCCGCAGTTCGGCGGCACGCCGTCCCGCACCCCATCGCCGGCGCCTGCGGTCGGCGAGCATGGGGCGGAGATCCTGGCCGACCTCGGCTATGCCCGCGAAGACATCGAACGCCTCGCCGGTGCCAAGGTGGTGCGGCTGGCGAGAGCCTGAAATTCCTCCCCGCTGCGCGCAGGGAGGAAGCCGACGCGGCCTACTTCTTCGCGGCGATGGCCTCCTCGACGTCGCGCAGACGGTCCTTGCCGAAATAGATCTCATCGTCGACGAAGAAGGTCGGTGAGCCGAAGGTGCCGCGTTCGACGGCGCGCTGGGTCTCGGTCAGCAGCTGGTCCTTGATCTCCTGCGTCTGCACCAACTCGAACAGCCTGTCTGCGGGCAGGCCGGATTCGATCAGAGCCGCTTTCAGCACCGCGGGGTCGTCGAGCTTCTTGGGCTCGGCCCACATGTGGCGGTAGACCTCGTCGACATAGCGCTCGAAGACGCCGAGCTTGCGGGCTGCGAACGCGCCGCGCATGGCCATCAGCGTGATGACCGGGAAGAACGGGTTGGGCTTGTAGCGCGTTATCCCATGCTGGCGGATGAAGCGCTCGGTCTCGAGCTTCTGATACTCGGGCTTGTTCCTGATGCCGGCATTGCTCTCGGCCGGAGAGCGGTTGCCGGTCAGCTTGAAAACGCCGCCCAGGAGGATCGGGACGTAGTCGAACGTCACGCCCTGGCGCTTCTCGATCGCGGGAATGACCAGGTGGCTCAGGTAGGCGTTCGGGCTGCCGAAATCGAAAAGGAACTCAACCTTGGGCATGGCTCACCATTTCTCTGCAAAGGGACGAATCTCGATTTCCGAGCTCCAGGCGTCGCGCGGTTGCTGGTAGAGCGCCCAGTAGCTCTCGGCGACGGCCTCCGGCCGCATCAGCCGGCCGGGATCGAGCGTGGCGAGAGCCTCGGCACCCTCGCGCGCCTTGATGCGCTCGCGCACCCAGGCTGTGTCGACGCCGGAATCGATCACCAGATGGGCGACGTGGATATTCCTGGGGCCGAGCTCACGCGCGGCGGATTGCGCTACCGCCCGCAGTCCGGCCTTCGCTGCGGCAAAGGCGGCGTAGCCGACGCCACCGCGCATGCTGGCCGTCGCGCCGGTGAAGAAGATGCAGCCCTTGCCGCGCGGCACCATCAGGCGAGCAGCTTCGCGGCCGGCAAGAAAGCCCGAGTAGCAGGCCATCTCCCACACCTTGCGGAAGACCCTCTCGGTCGTATCCAGGATCGGGAAGTTGACGTTGGCGCCGATGTTGAAGATGCAGACCTCCAGGGGCGCTTCGCGGTCGGCCTCCTGGAGAAAGGCAGTGATGTCCTCTTCCTTGCGCGCATCGAGCGATCGGCCGAAGGCTTTTCCTCCGGCCTTCTCGATATCGGCGATCAGCGGCGCCAGCTTGTCGCCGTTGCGCCTGCCGGCGAAGACGGCGAAGCCTTCGGCCGCGAACTTCCGGGCGATGGCGGCGCCGATGAAGTCGCCGGCACCGATCACCGCCGCGGTGGCGTTTCGTGTTGTCACTTGGTCCTCCTATGCCCTCAGGCGGTGCTTCAGGATCTTTCCCGTCGACGATGTCGGCAGGGCATCCAGGATCACGATCTCGCTGGGGCGCTTGTAGGCCGTGAGCAGGCGGCCGGCGTGCTCCATCAGATCATGGGCCGTGGCGCTCGCTCCCGGCAACAGCTGCACGTAGGCCACGACCTCTTCGTTGGCGGCAGCGGCGCGACCGATCACGGCGGACTGCACGACGGCCGGATGGGCATTGAGCACCGCCTCGACCTCCGCCGGGTAGACGTTGAAGCCCGAGCGGATGATCAGCTCCTTGGTACGGCCGGCAATGAACAGCGCCTCGCCTTCGAAGCGGGCGAGATCGCCGGTATTGAACCAGCCCTTCTTGTCGATGGCTGCCGCTGTGGCCTCCGGCGCACGGTAGTAGCCGCGCATCACATTGGGGCCGCGCACATGCAGCTCGCCGACCTCGCCGTTCGCTACCGGCGTGCCGCCCGGATTCACCAGACGAACCTCGATGCCGGGCAGGACGGTGCCGACCGACGTGTCCGTGCGCGGCGCCTCGGCGCGCACGCCGGAGATGCCGGGGGCGCACTCGGTGATGCCGTAGGCGTTCAGGAGTGGCTGGCCGAACTCGCGTTCGATGTTCGCCTTCAAGGTCGGATCGAGCGGGGCGCCGGCGACATAGAGCCCGCGCAGGCGGCCGCGCGGCAGCCCGTTCAGCCCCGCCGTCGTTTTGTACTCGAGCAGGCGCTGATAGGTCGTCGGGACGCCGAACACCAGCGAAATGCCGTCGTCACGAACCGCGTTCACGAAGGCCGCCGGGTCATATCTGGGCACCAGGTGCGCGGCGCTGCCGCCGATCAGGGTGCCGGCGAGAATGGTCGAGAAGCCGACGATATGCGACATCGGCAGCACGCCGTAGATGACATCCTCGGGCGTCGGCTTGCGCAGCGCGCGCGAGATGCTGGCGTTGAACAGGATGTTGCGATGGCTCAGCATCACGCCCTTCGGGTTGCCTGTCGTGCCCGAGGTGTAGAGAAGCGCGGCCACCTGTTGCGCGCCGTCCTCGCTCACCGGCTCGGGCTCGGTGTTGCTGTTCAGCGGGCTCACGGCGATCGTTCCGAGCGCTCCCATCGCGACCTCGCGGGCGTCATGCCGGAGGGCGTGAGCTGCCGCCATCTCCGAGATGTCGACCGTGTAGTAGAGGAGCCGTGCACCGCAATGCGCGCAGATCTGGTCGATCTCGCGGTCGGACAGGCGCGGATTGACCACCACCGACCAGGCATCGAGTGCCGACACGGCAAGGATGAGCGCGGCCAACGCCAGGCTGTTCTCGCTGACGACCATCACGCGATCGCCCGGCCGCACGCCGTGATGCCGCAATGCTGCCGCTGCGTCGTCGACGATGCCGGCGAGCGTGCCGTAGCTCCATACCTTGCCTTCGCCGATCAGCGCGGGTTGCTCGGGGGCACTCTGCGACCAAGGTCGGAAGACCTGGTCCAGGCGCGCCGGCAGACCGGCCAGCAGTTCCGCCGCGGCGGCTTGGAGCCCTGACGCCGCCATGTTGTCTCCTCCCGCATCTTGCTTGATCGCATGTCAGTGCATTTTTAGAACGTTGTCAATCTGCCGTTATCGCGAGCATCTCAGGTAGTCATGAGTTTTTGCCGTTTGATCCATGCTCTTTCGACATGCACGAATGCCCCGTCTTACTGGGAGGCTAATTCATGAACCGTCCGCTTGCCCTTGTTACCGGCGTCGGTCCGGGAACCGGCAGCGCCATCGCTCGCCGACTGTCGGCTGGCGGCTACGATGTCGCCATGCTGGCCCGCAAACAGGAGCGGCTCGCGGCCTTCGAGCGCGAGATCGCCAACGCTCGCGCCTTCCCCTGCGACGTGACCGACGAAGCGCAGCTCGACGCGACCCTGGGCGCTGTACGTGAGCAGATGGGTGAGCCTTCCGTGCTGGTCCACAACGCGGTGGGCGGGGCGTGGGGCAGTTTCCTGGAGATCGATCCCAAGGTCCTGAACGCCAACTTCCAGGTCAACACCATGGCGCTGCTGCACTTGGCGCGACGCCTCGCCCCGGCCATGGTGCAGGCGGGCAAGGGAGCGATCGTCGCGACCGGCAACACATCGGCCTTGCGCGGCCGCGCCGGCTTCGCGGGGTTCGCGCCCACCAAGGCGGCGCAGCGGATCCTCGCCGAGGCGATGGCCCGGGATCTTGGCCCCAAGGGCGTCCATGTCGCCTATGTCGTGATCGACGCGGTCATCGACCTGGCGTGGACACGCAAGCGCTACCCCGACGCACCGGATGGCTTCTTCATCAAGCCGGCTGCCATTGCCGACGAGGTCTGGCACGTCATCCACCAGGACAGGAGCGCCTGGTCGTTCAATGTCGAGATCCGCCCGTTCGGCGAGAAATGGTGAGGCCATGACCGACCTGCGAATCTTCTCCTATCTGCCCAACCCGCGGATCTGGAAGGCGACGATCGCCGCTCGCCTGTGCGGCGTCGACATCGAGGTCCGCGGGGCGAAGCCTTCGGAGCTCAAGGATTGGCTCTGGGATTTCGACGCGCATCCGCTGTCGGATGCCGACCGGAGCACGACAACGCCTCGGGCCGGCCGTGTCGGGTTCAAGGGCGGCACCTTGCGCAAGACCGATGCGTTCCTGGCCGGCCATCCGTTCGCCACGGTGCCCGCCGCGTTCAGCCCGGATGGCACGACGGGCATCTTCGAGTCCAACAGCATCATGCGGGCGGTCGCGCGGATCGGCGAGGGACGCGCGCGGCTCTATGGCCGCGATCCCTACGAATCCTCGCGCATCGACAGCTTCCTCGATGCCAGTCTGGTCTTCGCGCGCGATTCGCAGCTCTATCTGCTGGCCCTGCGCGATCCCGACTTCGCGGCCGATATTCACGCGCGGGCACGGGACGCCTTCGCGATCTATGCCGCAGGGATCGATCAGGCCCTTCAGCCCGATCGACCTTTCCTGGTGGGTGACGGCCTGTCGTTGGCGGATATCTGCTTCGTGGCCGAGCTCTGCCTGTTCCTCAACGAGCGGCATCATCGCGCGACGCTCGGTAAGCGCGGCCTCGCGCCGATACTGAACGAGCAGTGGCGGGAAGCGTTTCCGCTGGCCTCTGCTCATTTCTACCGGCTGATCGACCATCCCGCTTTCGCACCGGACGTTCAGCCCTACTTGCAGAAGCTCTACGCACGGGCGGCTTAGGCCACATCCAATGGAGGAATTGAGACCAATGACAACCCCGACGACTCCCGTGCAAGACATTGCCCTCATCGTGGGCGGTGGGCCCGGCATCAGCGCCAGCTGTGCGCGGCTGTTCACGCAGGAGGGAATGCGCGTCGCCGTCGCTGCCCGCAATCCCGACAAGCCGGTGCTGCAGGCTCTCGAGAAGAGCCACGGCGTGCGGCGCTACGCCTGCGATGCCAGCGATCCTGCCGCGGTGGAGCGGTTGTTCGACAGCGTTACCGGCGAGCTCGGTAAGCCCACGCTGGTCGTGCACAATATCGATGGCCGGGTTCCCGGCATCTTGCGCAAGTCCATCGCCGAGGTCGAGGCGGGCATGGCGTTCGACACCATGCGCAACGCGGCGTTCAGCGCCTTCCTGATCGGTCAGCAGGCCGCCCGGCGGATGCGCGAGAACGATCCGAACGCCAACGGTGCGAGGGGTACGATCATCTTCACGAACGCCAGCGCCGCGCTGAAGGGCTATCCCTTGAGCGGTGCCTTCGCCATGGCCTGCCATGCCAAGGCCGGGCTCGCCCAGAGCATGGCCCGGGAGCTCATGCCGCAAGGCATCCACGTCGCGAACGTGCCGATCGACGCCGCGATCGGCTGGACGCAGGAAGATGGCACGCGGGCGCACCGGTTGGCCGGAACCAGCGTCGACGACAACCTCGCCGATCCGGACCACATCGCGCAAACCTATCTGCAGCTCCATCGCCAGCATCGCTCGACCTGGGCCTTCGAGATCGTGCTGCGTCCGTGGGTCGAGAAGTGGTGAGCGGGAACCCGGGACAGGAAAGCCCCTATCAATCGCCGAGGTCCGACAGCAGTTGTGCCGCCACCGCCTCTTCGGCGACAGCGACGCCGTGGTCGCGCATGGCAGCCGCGAGCCCGTCGTCCCAGGATGCCTCGACGGTTGTTCCGTCAAGGTGCTGAGCCAAGCCTGAGGCGCTTCGAACGGCGGCGACATAATCTGCCGCATTGAAGCGCCATGGGGCGGCCTTGTGCTCGCGCATCACATGATTGGCGATTCTCAGGCCGGGCCAATCGAAGTCGCCATGGTAGCAAAGCCGCGCCTCAGCCAGTACGAGCTGGGACAGCAGGGTGCGCTGGGCGGCAGCCGGCATGCCGTCGGTGCAGACCAACGGGGCGCAACCGCATCCCCAACGATCGGCGGCAGTGGCGACCAGGTTGGGATTCTCGCACACGAAGATCCGGCATCCCGCGACATCCCAGGAAGGTGGAGCGCGCAGCAACGATCGCAGCGACAGATAGGATGGCTCGCCTGTCCGGTCGCCGCTGCCGGCCGACTTGACCGGCAGGTTCAGGAACAGGACGGGCCGCGCGAGCTGGTTGACGAGGACGCCGGCTCTGGCCCACGTGTCGCGGGCGCGTTCGGCGCTGCCGAGCAACGAATCGCTTTCGTTACTCTGGGAACGCAGGTCGCGCCGACGCCAAGCGGCCAGGACCAGGGTCGCCACGGGCTGCCTGTTGTCGAGGGCATGGGCGTCGCCCAGGACGTTCGCGGCGAGCTGGGACCGCGCGATTCCTCGTGCGGGAAGGCAGCACAGCACCGCCTCGGCGGATCGGCACAGCTTGCTTGCCACGGCGGCATCCTGGCGTGCCAGGCGCTTGAGCAGGCCTGTGCCTTCCGGCATAGCCAGCAGGCCGACAAGGTCCGGATGCGTGCAACCGTCGACGACGTTCGACCAGAGCGATTCCTGCCGAAGGCGCGCCGCGGCGAGATGCGTTATCGGACCGTCGAGCCGTTCGAGCGCCTCGCGTAGCGAGGAAGCGACGCCGGAACGCCGCAGGTTGCCGTCGGCCAGCTCGACGTCGAACTGCAGCGAGCTGGCGTAGCGTTGCGGGCGGCCCAGCAGCACGGCCAGTGCCGCATGCTCTTCCGCGCCGAGCCCGTCCACCCGGATTTGTGCGATGGCGCTGTCGAGCGGTGCGCGCTCGAAACGCCGCCGCAGACGCTTGCGCAACGGCGCGAGATGCTCGCCGCCGAGCAGGCGTTGCAGCCGGTCGTCGAGCGGCTCGCTCATGCCGGCGAGAACCGGCGGTCCGGATCGGCTTCGCGCGCCCTGGCCCGGCCGTCCCAGGTCCAGCGCGACACGAACACGGCATCGACGCCCTCGCGACGCTGGAGCTGGCAGATGGAGACGCCGGGCAGCTCGGCGTAGCACGCCCATTCGCGTTCGCTGGTGATGACGAAGTCGAGATCGAACTCGCGGATCAGGCCCATGCAGTGGGCACGCGCGGCGTCGTCGATGCCGGCGAAGGCTTCGTCGAGGAGGATCAGCCGGGGTGCGAGCGGGTAGGCGCCCTGGCTGTAGAAGCTCGCGACGGCGGCGAAGAGCGGCACCGTGAGACCGAGCGCGCGTTCGCCGCTCGAGGCGGGGCCGGACAGCTTGCGCCACTGTCCATCCTGCCAGCGCTCGACGCGGAAGCGGTGCCAGCGGCGATAATCGAGGGCGCGAGCCAGTTGATCGACCAGGCTGCCGCCTTCCCGGCCGGCACCCGCGTCGGTGCGCTCGCGCTCGGTCGCGATGCGCCGCTGCAGCATGGTGCCGACCACGTTACGATCCTCCGCCGACCAGAGATCGGCGCTGGTGTTGAGCAATCGCTTGCGCGCCGCCTCGAGCCCCAGGGGCGCGCCCTCTTCTTCGGTCAACGGCTGCCACAGGAGACGATATCGGACGCCTGTCGAGGTCGGTCGCTTGTGCAGCTCTCTGTTGATCGCATCGCGCTGCTTCTCGGTATTCGTCAGCAGACGCTGGATCTCGGCCGCGATCTCGGCCTGCAGATGGTTCTCCAGCACCGCCCGCTCCTTGGCCGTCAACAGCTCGGAGCGCTGGGCAATCTCCTCGGCAAGACGGGCGGCGAGCCGGTTCGGACGTTCGGCGTGATTTTGGTACGTGATGTGGACGACGAGACCCCAGTCGCTGGTCTCGGCTGACGCCTGATGGCCGAGGGCGCTCAACGCGCGTTGCAGCTCCGTCAATTCCTCGTTGATCTGCCGTTGCACGCGGCTCCAGGCCTCGTCGTCATCCCTGAGCTCCGACAACGCCTGCTCGATGCGGCGCGCCAGCGTCAGGGCCGGATCGATCGTCCATGCTGCCGACATATCGGGCAATTCGACCTGTGGCAGGGCCGACGACAGCAGGCCGGTATGTGCGAACGATTGCAGCCGCACGACCATCTGGGAGCGGGCGGCGCTGCGTTCCTGAAGGGTCGTTTGCGCCGAGACGGCTCGTTCGGCGGCGATTGCGCGCGCTTCGCCGGATCTACGAAGAGCCTCATCGGCCCGTTTGGCGGCGTCTTCCCCGGCATCGACGACCAGACGGGCGTCGCCCAGCTTCCGTTGCAGCTCTTCCACCTTGGCCCCGACCGTTTCGCGCAGCGCCTCAAGTCGAGCGGCGGCCTGCTCGGCCTCGTTTCGCGCCTCCGCGAGGCGCTCTTCGCTTCTCGTCTTGTCGGTGCGAGCCTCCAATTCCCGCAGGCGCTGACGTTCCAGGTCCGGCAGCGCCATGCGCAGCTCGAGGGCCGCCTGCACGAGCGTGGGGAGCAGGTCGCGATAGCGCTCGAGCGCTGCCTCGATCTCGGCGAGCGCTTCCGGCGCCAAGGGCAGCCGAAGGTCAGCGGCATCCATGGCCAGGCGTTCTCGTGCCGCCTTCAGCACGTCGAGAGCATCGGTGCAGCGGCGATCCGCTTCGGCCAGCCTTTCGCGGGCACGCTGCACCTCGTGGCCGCTGGCGATGGCCGTCGCATGAGCCGCTCGCAACGAATCGTCGGCGGGAGCCCGGCGCCATTCCTCTTCGGCTGTATGGCGGTCGTCCGCAAGCCGGTCGGCGGCGGCCGTCAGCTCGGTCATCTCGGTTGCCAATTGGCCGAGCCGCTCGGCGATTTCTGAGAGGCGTTGCCGGCGGGCCGACTCGCGTGCCGCATGGCCGATGTAAACCGCTACAGGCTTCGCCCAGGCGCCGACCAGGGTACCGAGACGAAAGCGTCCGTCAGGCGACAGCCAGGCTTCGCTATCGCCAATATCGTCGTCGGCGCAGGAGATTGCCGACAAGATCCGTTCGATCGTGCCGCCGGAGACCGGACTGCCCTCGGGCATCGCCGGCCTCAACCAGCCGGCAAGCGAGAAAGGCAGCGCGCCGCGCTCCATGAGCTGCGTGTCGTGAGGCAGCTGGCCGTCCTCGCCAATCTGCAGGCGACCGTCGGGCGAAACCCAGGCGTCCAACAGACCCGCGGCTTCCAGGCCGGCTTCGAGCAGCGCACGCTGCACCGCCGGCACCGCGTCGTGAAAATCGACCAGTTGCCAGAACGGCGCTCCTGGACGATCCGCCCGGACATCGGCGCCGCGAGTGTAGGGTGCCGGCGGGCCAGGGGAAATTCCCGCCTCGAGACGGCCCTGCTCCTCTTCGAGGTCGCGGCGCTCCTGTTCCAGCGTCCGGCGCAGCCCGTCGAGGACGGCGGCGCGCTCCGCGAAATCCCGGCTGGTGCGCTGCTGCGCTGCCTGCAGAAGCAGGCGAGCCGGGTTCTCTCCTTGCAGCGTTATCACCCATTCAGTCATGGCGGCGAGGGTCGCGCTGCCCTCGTCCGGATCGACCGCCAGCCGAACAAGCGTCGCAAGATAGCGCTCCCAGTCCGCCACGAGGGTGCTGCCTTGGCGCTCGACGTCGGCATCCGCGTCGTCGCGCCGCCGCGACGCCGCTTCCGCCTCGTCGCGCTGCTCGTCCTGAAGCTGCCGCCGCTGCGCATGGACGGATTCGGCACGTTCCACCTCGCGCTGACGACGGCGCAGCAGGGCAATCTGCTCGCTCCGGCTGCGAACGAGCGCCGAGAGCCCGGCTCGCGACTTGTCGAAATCCGCCCGCGTCTGCCCGGCAAGCGCCGCTGCCTCCAAATGGGAAAGCCCGTTGTCCGCGTGCCCGGCCGAGATGCCTGCGGCATCGGCGTGGATCGCGATCTCCTGACGAGCTGCCGTGACGCGATGTTCGGCCTGCGTGGCGAGCTGTTCGCTCCGCGCCGTCTCCTTGCTCCTGTCCCGCAGTCGCCGGTCCGCCTCCTCGGCGGCTCCCGCAGCGTCGCCGAGCGCCTTCCGGCGGGCGACGGCGTCGGTGCGCGCAGCCTCGAGCCGGTTGGCGTCCTGCATCGTCGGATCGGCGAGCAGGGTGTCGAGCCGGGCGCGCGCTCGCTTGAGGGCGGTATCTGCATCGGCGTGCCGCACCTTTGTCAGCTCTTCCTCGGCCTGCGCCTCCTGAAGCTTGGCCATTGCGTCGCCGCGAGCCCGGCTGGCGTTGTCGTACTCGGTCTGGGCCTGACGCAGCGCTCGTGCCTGTCGGCGGCTCTGGGTACCGGCATAGACGCGATAGCGCTGCTCGAACCTGCCGACGGCACGCGCAAGGGCCTGGTATTCCTCGAGCTGGCGGCGATCCTCCTCGAGTTGCCCGAGCGCCTCGGCCACATCGCCCAGCAGTTCCGACGGCAGCGGCGGCAAGGCCTCGGTTAGGGCATTGGACAGGCCCGCTTCGTCGGGCTTCTTCGATAGCTGCGGCTGGCGGAGCTGGATCAGCGTGTCCATCAGGGCGTCGTATCGCTTGGAGCCGAGGCGAAACAGCCGCTCGTCGACGGCCCGGCGGTACTGTCCGGCGTTGTCGAACACCTGGCCGCGGCCTTCGAGCGCGTCGCGCAGACGCTCCCTGGTGAGCACGACCCGTTGCGGGCTGGTCAGCCAGAGATCGTGGTTGAGGCGCGCGCCGGCCGAGTCGTCCAGGACGAAATACCAGCTTTCCACCTGAGCCCGGCCTTCCTTTGCCGACAGCCCGGCGCCGAGCGACAGGTAGCGCGGCGTCCCGTCCTCGGCCTGGCGCCCGAACTCGATCCAGGCATAGCCGATGCGCCTGGAGTAGCCGTTCATCAGCAGGTTCCACGCCATCTTCTTGGCGCCGTCGCCATCGGGCTCGACACGCGACGGCTTGAGCTGGGCGTCGAGCAGGAACGGCAGCGTGAGCGACAGCACCTTGGACTTGCCGGTGCCGTTGTTGCCGCGCAGCAGCAGATGGCCGTCACGGAACCAGAATTCCTCGCTGTCGTAATGGAAGAGTTCCACCACGCCCAGCCTGAGTGGCTGCCAGCGCAGTTGCGTCGGAACGGGCAGTGCCGGCCTGTCCAGCGGCTGTTGCATCGCGAATGGACTGTCGTTCATGGCGAGACCTGCCGCACTTCGGCGTCGCCCAGCGCGAACCGGGCGAGCGCCGGCAGAGGACGGACGAAGCCTGCCTGCCGCTCGACGAGCCGCAGCCTTTCCAGGCGCTCGACGGCGATGGCAGCGAGCTCGCGCTCGGCGCCGGGTTCGCGAGCCGACTTGCGCCAGTAGCGGCCATAGCGCTCCTTTGCGTCGCGCAGGAACTCGGCGATGTCCTGCTCGCGTATCGCGGCAGAGGTCTGTGCAGCACCGTCGTCCGCCGCCCGATCAAGTCGCTGGCGCGTGGCGAGATAGTCCGCGGCGAGCAGCGTGACATGGGCGTCGGTGCCTTCGGACGGCATGGCGAGGTCGGTCAGCAGGCCTGCCTCGTCGACCAGCGCCAGGCCTTCGGCCCTCTGCTCGGCGACGAGGCCCGAGGCCTCGCACAGCCGGCCGGCCATGGCGCCGCGCTGATTGAGGAAATAGGTGCGGGCCTCCGGCGCCAGCCGGTCGACATAGACCACCGGATCGTCGAGGAGGCGGCGGGCGATGTCGTGGCGCATCGCGGAGCGTCGGCCTTCGTCGCTGTCGGATACATGCTCGTCGACCAGCGCGTGCAGCCTTTCCTCGATCGACGCGGGCGCTTCGGCCTTCGTCCAGGTCGAGGGTCCGCGCACCGCGGCCAGCATGCCGGCCAGCGTCCGCCGATGCACGTCGTAGAGCGCGTCGCCTTGTCCGGCCGCGCCGGCGGGCCTGCACGAAGGCTTCGGCGTCGCCGGCGACATGCTGCAGCACGCCAAGCGCCAGCAACGTGCGGCACACCATCACCAGCTCACGCCGTTCATGCTGTGCGCCCAGCGTAAAGGCGAAGCCCAGCGAGGCGAGCGCAGGATCGGCGGCGAGCTCGAGCAATCGCTCTCCCAGCAGGCGCAGCGTGATCTGC
The DNA here is from genome assembly GCF_965279465.1 of Reyranella sp. Taxonomy (NCBI): domain Bacteria; kingdom Pseudomonadati; phylum Pseudomonadota; class Alphaproteobacteria; order Hyphomicrobiales; family Reyranellaceae; genus Reyranella; species Reyranella sp. The sequence continues at coordinate 7,687,614 of NZ_OZ257242.1, read as the reverse complement.
GGATCCGCGCGCTCGAGCACGGCGCAGGCGAGGCACAGCAGCACGTAGCGGCGGCGATCGTAGCCTGGCAGGCCGCGCGTGGCGTCGATCAGGTCGGCCGGCCTCTTGTAGAGGCGCGCGCCGTCGCGCTCGACGTGGAGGACCCAGCCGGTCTCTCGTGCAAACCACTCGCGCAGCCGATCGGCATGGCGGCGCACGGCGGCAAAGTCTTCGTGCGCCGCGTTCATAAGTGGCGTCATCAGAAGGGCACGCAAGGCGGCGCGCATCTCCTCGCGCTGGAAGCGCTGCTGGCGTTCGCCGAGATCGTCGTCCCGATCCGTGCTCATCGACCGTCCTGCACGGGCGACACGGTGATAACGTGGTCTCGGCCGGCGAAGACGCCGCGTGGCGTGGCGATCTCGGCCCGGCTTTCCGCGCCCAGCGGCTCGAGCCGGACGTGCAGCAGCCCGTCGCCGGTCTGCCGCGCAACGGCCTCATACGGTGTGCTCTGCTCGCCAAGCGTCTCGCTCAGCAGTCCCAGCAGGACCTCAAAGGCGTGCACGTCGAGCGCGCCCAGGTCGGAAAGCCGCACCGGCTGGCCGGTGGCGAGCCGCCGCCGCGCCGCCTCGAGTTGCTGCACCTGCCCGGCGAGTTCTTGTGCCAGGTCGGCGCGCTCCCTGCTGCGGTCGCGTACGCGCGGCAGCGGCCCCCGCGGCGCGGCCTCGCCGTATTCGCGCAGGCGCGGATGGATTCGAAGCGGCGGAGCGTCCGTCCACGACGTGCTGGCCGGCAAGTCCATGTCGGCATCGGCATTGAGCGAAAAATGCCGTGCCGGATGGAGCGCGAAAGCGGCCCGTGCGAGCCGGTGGGCGTCGCCGTCGCTCTCGCAGGCGGCGAACCACTGGGCCAGCATCCGGAAATCCGACGACCGGTCGCTGCGTCCGCTGCGCCGCTCGTTGAGGGCGGCGATCGCCGACAGAAGCTGCGGGATGGCCGATCGCGCCCGCGCGCGCAGCAGTTCCGCCTGCGGCGGCTCGTGCCCGGTGCTGAGGAACCAGCCGCGCAGGCCTTTCCAGCGCTCCTCCCATGACTGCCGATAGGACTGTCGTGCGTCTGCCGCGCCCTGTGCGTCGCCTGGCGCGGCGTCGCGCGCTTCGCGCTCGGCCACCTGCGCGAGCATGGCTTCGATCGCCGGCTCCAGCGCGACGATCAGGCGGGCGATGGTATCGGAGCGTCGCACCAGATCGCTGATGAATCGTTCGAGGTAGTCGATCAAGCGCCGCTTGTAGCTAGCCACCGCGGTCGCTTCGGCTTGCTGAAGCTCGATGCTGCGGGCAACGCCAGCCATGAAGGCTTGCGCGTTCTCGGCAAGGCCTTCGAAGACCCGCACGAGATCGCGCAGCGTCTCATGAACCTTCGCGGCATCGGGTTCAGCTGCGTCCTGTGCCAGCGCATGAAGGGCCTGAAGCCGGCTGGTAATGTCCTCGAGCGCCACCGTCTGCAGCTCGGCCCGACGCTGCAGGGTGCGCACGAACGTGACGAGCGCCGACTCGACCGCCTCGCCGCCCTGGGAGAGCCGGTAGAGGAAACGGGCGCGGTAGTAGTCGTCCAGGCTGGAAACCCGAGCCATGTCGGGGTGCGATTCGAGATTGCCCCAAGTCGTCAGTTGAGCAAGGGCCGCGTTCACCTCCTCCAGCGGAGGAGGAGAGCCCGGCCACCTGGCTTCGCCGAGGACCTCGTCAGGCCGCAGTTGTAGGCGGTATTGCCGTTTCGCGGTGGCGAAGACGTCCATGATGCAGCGATAGAAAGCGGCCTTGTCGGCACTGACGTGCCGGAACAGGTCGGCGGCGTGGCTGGCTACTTTCACGGGGCCTGCTCCGGCGTCTCATGGGCATCACAAGTGTTTTTGCTTTGTTCTCGTCATCCGTCAAGCGCGTGGGCGAGCAGAACGGGCGTTCGTCGCGCATTCAATGTCGGTCTGGGTGCTTGCAAACCTCCGAACCACTCAAGTAAAGCGCTGACGGGTCGGCTCAAATCTCGGACCGCTCTCTCAACTCGCGACGGGTGCCGACACATGACAGCTCACCTTCCGTCCATCGGCCAGCGTGGCCAGCGCCGGATGGGCGCGTTCCAGGCATTGCGGCTGGCGTGCTGCACAGCGTGAGTAGAATGAGCAATGGCGCGGCGGATCGATGAAGGACGGCAGCTCGCCGTCACGGGCTTCGACCGACGGGATCAAGGCGCGCTCGGACTCGCGCACCACCGGGATCGCCGAAAGCAGCGTCCTGGTATAGGGATGCCGCGGGTCGGCCATGAGCTGGTCGACGGTGCCGATCTCGACGATCTTGCCGAAATACATCACCGCCACGCGGTCTGCGATGGCGCGCACGACGCCGAAATTGTGGGTGACGAGCACGTAGGTGAGATGCCTCTCCTTCCTCAGTGTCATCAGCAGCGCCAGGATGCGCGCCTGCACCGAGACGTCGAGCGCGGATGTCGGCTCGTCGAGCACCAGCACATTGGGCTCGAGCGCCAGCGCGCGCGCGACATTGACCCGCTGCTTCTGGCCGCCGCTCAGCGATACCGGATAGCGGCTGGCAAAGTCGGCGGGCAGATGAACGGCCTCCAGCAACTCGGCGATGCGCTTGCTGCGATCGCGATGGCCGCGCATGCCGGCAAGCTTGAGCGGCAAGGCCACGATCTCGCCCACCGTCTGGCGCGGGTTGAGCGAAGAGCCGGGGTCCTGGAAGACGATCTGGATCCGGCGGCGCAGGCTGCGCAGGTCGATGTCCTTGCCACGCGAGATCTCCTCGCCGTCGAGCATGATGCGGCCTTCGGTCGGCACCGTGACCCGCGCCAGCAGATTGGCGAGCGTGGTCTTGCCCGAGCCCGATTCGCCGACGATGGCAAAGACCTCGCCGCGGGCGATGTCGAGTGACACATCGTCGACGGCGCGCAGGGACGTCGTCTGCCCGCCTTTCAGGCTCTGCAACAGTCCCTCGCTCTTGCGCTGGACCTTGAAGGCCTTGGTGACGGCGTCGGCCCGCAGGAAGGCGGCGTCGCTCATGTCCGCGCCTCCTGGTGAAGCCAGCAGGAGACCTGTCGGCCGGCTGCCGCATCGATGCGGGCCGGCGTCTCGCGGCAGCGGTCGAAGGCCTCGGGGCAGCGGGGCGCGAAGCGGCAGCCCTTCGGTGGGGCGAGATAGTCGGGCACCTGTCCCGCGATGGTGCGGGGCAGGCCGCCCAGCAGCGACGGAATGGCCTCGACCAGGCCACGCGTATAGGGATGCAGCGGCGCGTCGAGCAACGGGCCGGTCGGGCCGTTCTCGACGGTCGTGCCGGCATACATGACATAGGTGCGCGCACAGATCTCGCGCGCCACGCCGAGATCGTGGGTGATGTAGAGGCCGGCCAGCCGTTCGCGCTCGACGAGATCCTTCAGGAGATCGATGGTGCGTTTCTGGATCGTGACGTCGAGCGCCGTGGTCGGCTCGTCGGCGATCATGAGCTGCGGGCTGCCGCTCAGCGCCATGGCGAGCAGCACGCGCTGGCGCATGCCACCCGAGAGCTGCACCGGATAGCGGCGCAGCACCTGCTCGGGATCGGCAATGTAGACTTTCTCCAGCAGATGGGCGGCATGGTCGCGGGCGCGGGCGACCACGCCGCGGGTGTGCCGCTTCCTGAAATAGGTGAGCAGATGCCGGTCGCTCTCGTACCAGACGATCATGTCGATCATCTGCGTGGCGATGGTGAAGGACGGGTTGAGCACGGCCGACGGGTCCTGCGGCACGTAGGCCACGAACTTCTTCATCGCCTCGCGCTCGCCCGCCGGGAGTTCCGCGAGATCGCGGCCGAACATCTCGATGCTGCCCGCCTTCACCACGGCCGGCGGCATCGGCAGGATGCCCAGCAGCAACTTGGCGGTGACGCTCTTGCCGCAGCCCGATTCGCCTACCAGCCCGACGATCTCGCCGGGATCGATGCGCAGGGTGACGTCCTTGATGACCTGCTCGATGCCGTCGCCGGTGTGGAAGTCGATGCGCAGCCCGTTCAGGCGGATCACGGGCGCCTGCACCGACACTGACGGAAAAGACAATGAATCGGGCATCACTCTTCCGAAAAGTAGTCGCGCAGCCCATCGCCCAGCAGGTTGAAGCTGACGACGGTGATGAAGATCGCGATGCCGGGGAACAGCGACGGCCACCATGCGTCCGGCAGGTAGTTGCGGCTGGCCGCCACCATCTGTCCCCACTCCGGCGTCGGCGGGCGGGCGCCGGCGCCGAGGAAGGAAAGCGCGGTGCCGGTCAGCACGGCGTAGCCGGCGTTGAGCGAGATCGCGACCAGGAGGGGCGAGGAGATGTTGGGCAGGATCTCGCGGAACATGATGTGCATGTCCGATGCGCCCAGCGACCTGGCGACGGTGACGTAGGTCTCCTGCTTGCGCGACAGCGTCTGTCCGTGGGCGATGCGCGCGAAGCTGCGCCACCAGACGAAGCCGATGGCGATCATGGCGTTGATCAGGCTCGGCCCCAGCAGGACCGTGATGGCGAGCGCCAGCACCAGGGCCGGCACGGCCGAGAAGCCGTCGGTGATGCGCATCAGCACCTGCTCCAGAGCGCCGCCGTAGTAGCCGGCGAACAAGCCGAGCGGCACGCCGATGGTGACGGCGATCGCCAGCACGATCGCGGCCATCGACAGCGACCAGCGCGCGCCGGCCATGACGCGCGTCAGCACGTCGCGCCCGACCTCGTCGGTGCCCATCGGATGTTCCAGCGATGGTGCCTGCAGCACGGCGTCGAAGTTCAGCGAATCGGCGACGTCGTCGGGATAGGGCACGATCCAGGGCGCCAGCACGGCGACAAGGAGCAGGACCAGCAGGCAGACTGCGCCGGCGAGCGCCAGGCGGTTGCGCGCGAAGCGGGCGAAGCGGCGGCGGAAGCCGGTCTTGCGGGTCGGTGCGGCCTGCGGCTGCTCGACGCCGTCGAGCGCCGCCTGGTCGATCGAGGTGACGGCCATGCTAGCGCTCCAGCCGGATGCGAGGATCGAGGGCGACGTACAGCTCCTCGGTCACGAAGTTCACCACGACCACGAACAGGCAGATCACCAGAGTGACGCCGACGATGGCGTTGTAGTCGTTGGCGAGGATGGCATCGGCGCCAAAGCGGGCGAGGCCTGGCCAGGCGAAGACCTTCTCGACCACGAAGGCGCCGCCGATCATCAGCGGGAACAGGAAGCCGATCAGCGTCAAGGTCGAGGAGAAGGCATTGCGCAGCACGTACTTGTAGTTGATCAGAAAGCGCGGCATGCCGACGGCCTGGCTGAAGCCGACATAGGGCTTGGAAAGCTCGTCGAGCATGGAGCTGCGTATCATCGAGGTGATCTGCGCCAGCGGGCCGAGCGCGAGCACGATCGTGGGGGTGATCAGGTGGCGGGCGGCGTCGCCCATGGCCTTGAAGTTGCCGGTGAGGAGGGCGTCGACCAGGTAGAGGCCGGTGATGTGTTCGGGCGGCGGCCCGGTGAGGCGGCCGGTGATCGGCACCAGCGCCAGCGCCGCGCCGAGGACGAGCTGCAACATCAGCGCCGCCCAGAAGTTGGGGAACGACACGCCGGTCAGCGACCACAGTCGGCTGGCCTGGTCGATCGGGCCGTTGCGGTGCGTGGCGGCCAGAATGCCGAGGGGCACGCCAACGAGGATCGCCAGCACCAGCGAGCACAGCACCAGCTCGAGCGTGGCCGGCAGCCGCTCCCAGACGATCGTGCCGACGTCGCGCGGCTCCATCAGCGACACGCCGAAATGCCCCTCGAGCAGGCCGCGCAGGTAGGCGAAATACTGGACCTGCAGCGGCTTATCCATGCCCATCTGGACGCGGAACTTGTCGATCTGCTCCTTCGTCGCGCCGTCGCCCAGCGCGGCACCCACCGGGTCTCCCGGCAGCACGCGCACCAGCACGAACATCAGCAGCGACACGAACAGCACCACCACCAGCATGTTGAGGACGCGGCGCAGGAACCTCATGGTGCCGGCGGTCCTTACTTCGACTGGTTGGCGATGAAATCGGCATCCTTGGTGTCGAAGCGGAAAGTCTCGAAGCGGTACTCATATTGCGATGAACCGCCGTCCTGCTTGGCCGCCGTGACCAGGTATTTCCAGCGCGGCTGCACGCGGACGTCGTTGTGCGAGAAGATGGCCGGCGCCTCGGCGGCGATCTTCTTTTGCGCATCGCAGTAGAGGGCGTACTGCTCGGGCGCGCCGTCGGGCAGCAGCGCGGCCTTCTCCATCATCGCCGTGACGTCGGGATTCTGCCAGTAGATGCCGCCACTGGGATAGGGCGCGCCCCAACCCTTCTTCGTGTAGAAGGCGAGCAGCGGGCTGGGATGCCGAACGCGGGCCGAATCATAGAAGAACACGAAGGAATAGGCCGATTCGGGCTTGGTCTGCGCCGCCACGATGTCGGTCCAGCGTACGGTCTTGACCTCGGCCGTGAGGCCGATCTTCTTGAGGTTCAGTGTCAGCAGCAGGCCTACTTTTTCGAAGGCCTCGGCACCCGCCGTCGAGGCATATTCGAGCTTGAACTTCTTGAGGTCGTCAGCCGAGTACTTCGACTTGGCGATATATTCCGCCGCCTTCTTCAGGTCGTACTCGTAGGTCGCGATGCCGTCGCACTTGCCGAGCAGTGCCTCCGGCACGGGTCCCTTCAACCGGATGCCACCGGAATAGATCTTGTTCATCACCGTGTTGGCGTCGAACGCGTACGCGATTGCCTTGCGCACGTTGACGTCATCGAGCGGCGGCTTGGTCGTGTTCATGACCACGTAGTAGTTGTTGAGCGTCGGCCACGTATCGACGGCGAACTTCGGATTGTCGGCGAAGATCTTCACCCGCGGCGGCGACGGACTGACCAGGCTGACGTCGAATTCCCCGGCCAGCATCTTGTTCTCGAGCGTCACGACCTCGGGGATGATGCGCAGCTTGACCTCGACCGGCGCGCCGGGCTCGAACGGCCGCAGCTTGTAGCCCTCGAAGGCCTTCAGCGTGAGGCCCTCACCCGACTTGAAGTCGGCGATGGAATACGGGCCCGAGCCGGCGTCCTTGCTCTGCAGGTACTTCACGCCGTAGTCGCCATACTCGCCGTACTGGCCCTCGGCCTTGTTGGCCATCAGCAGCTTGCCGTTCAGGATCTTGAGATTGACCAGTGCGCGGATGAAGGTCGGGTCGACCTCCTTCAGCTGGAAGCGGATGGTGCGCGGATCGACGACCTCGATCTTGTCCTTGTCGACATTGCGCAGATAGCCGCCGACCAGGCCCGGCAGGGTGAGCACACGGCGCATCGAGAAGGCGATGTCGTCGGCCTCGACCGGCTTGCCGTCATGGAACAGCACGTCGTCGCGCAGATGGAAGGTGTAGGTCTTGCGATCGTCCGAAACATCCCACGACTTGGCGATCCACGGCACCACGGTGTTGTCGGGCATCGGCATCACCAGCATGTCATAGACATTGAGGACGATGATGTTCTCTCCGTAGTTGGTGGCGCGCACCGGGTCGAGCGTCGAAACCTCCAACGTCAGGCCGGCGCGCAGCACCGGCTTGGCGGCGTCGGCCCAGCCGGCGACGGGCGCAATCGACAGACCAAACGCAAATGCGGCCAGCGCCGCCGTGATCGAGAACGCTTTCACGACTCTACCTTCCTTGAAATTCAGACTTGATTAGCGGGCAGCGGTGTAGTCGGTCGTGTACCAGGACATGTACTCGGCGTAGGTCATCGCCTCGTACTGGAACGGATTTTTCTCCGACTTGCAGCTCGGCAGGCAATCCATGACCCAATCCCGATTGACGTCGAGGAAGAAGGGCATGGCGTAGCGTTCCTCCGGCGAATGGTTCACGACTTGGTGCGGCGTCGACATGCAGCGGTTGTTGCTCCAGCGGCGCAACATGTTGCCGCTGTTGACGACGAAGCTGCCCGGCACCGCCGGCACGTCGACCCACTGGCCGCTGGTCAGCCGTACCTGCAGGCCCTGGACTCGATTGTAGGGCAGCAGGGTCATGAAGCTGGTGTCGGTATGCGGCGGCAGGCCCTGCTCGCGCTCACCGAGGGTGGCCTGGCGCGGGTAGCGCGAGATGCGCAGCGTGTACATGGGATCGACGAACGCGTCGTCGAACCAGGGAGCCGGCAGGTCGAGAGCCGTGGCGTAGATCGGGAGCAGCGACTTTCCGAGCGCCTCGAGTGCCAGCGAATAGCCGACCATCGCGACGCGGAAGCCCGGAGCCGATTCTTCCTTCGGCCACTGATTCGGTGAACGGAAACGCTTGCCGGCCAGCACGTCGGGATGATCGGGCGCGAGATCGGCCTTCATGAAGAAGGACTCGGCGGCCGCGGTCACCTGCCGCTTGTCGTTCAGCTCCGACGTCGGGCGGTTATAGGAAGACCGGATGGGCGTGTAGCCGATATTGTGCTGGTTCTTCAGCAGCGGCATCTTCACGTCGTCCGGCAGGGCGAAGAAGGCGCGCACCGCGTCATAGGCTCGATCGATCGTCGTCTGCGGCACACCGTGATTGACGATGAGATAGAAGCCGACATTTTCCAGCGCATCCTGCAGCCGGGCGGCGCATTCTTCGAGGGCGCCCGGCGTCCCGGCCCGGAAATCCGAGAGATCAATCACGGGGATTTCACGCACGGTGCCTGTCTGCACGGCCTGAACGGGTGTCAAATAGTCCTTCACCTGCACATTCATCGGACCCTCGCTACGCAACACTCTGGGAATTGCTTCCGCTCGGAACTGCAGAAGCAATAAACATTCCAGCCGAGAACATGGGCCCCCGGACTGAGGCGGCAGGCAGGTGTGCGATGAATGCGTGGGTCCTGTTCGGTCCGAGCCACGCGCTTCTCAGGCCAAGATCTGCCCTGCGAGTTTGTGATTTTTGAGTTCAGAGGGCGACACCGTCGATTTCGCGGTGCCGGAGCTGCAACGGCGCAAGCTGTTCCGCCCGGACCATGTCGGCACCACGCTGCGCGAAAACATGGGACTGGAGATTCCCGAGCGCCAAGTTCACGGGCAGGATGGCGTCATGAGGAGACCCGGCCAGCGTGTCACAGGAGGTTAGGTCCATGCAGGTGTCCGTCAAGAGCGAGCTGCCCGTCATCGATGTGAGTTGCCTGTGGAACGGCGGCTCGGACAAGACCTTGATCGAGCTCGGCGAGCAGATCTACGCCGCCTGCCGCTCGGCGGGCTTCTTCTACATTGCCAATCACGGCGTCGATGCTGCGCTTATTGCCGATACCTTCGAGGCCAATCGGTGTTTTCATGCGCTTCCCTTGGAAGAGAAGCTCAGGATCAAGCTCAACCGCTGGCACCGCGGCTACCAGGCCTTCGCCGGCTCCACGCTGGTTTCCTCGGCGCGGTTCGCGCCGGCCAGGCACCCCAACCAACTCGAATCGTTCTTCCTGCGCCACGAAGTCGATCCGTCCGATCCGTCCTTTATGGTCGACCCCCTGCAGGGTCCCAACCAATGGCCGGACGATCCGGCGTTCCAGACGACCGTGCGGCGTTACGATGCCGCGATGCTCGATGCCGGCATGCGCCTGTTGCGCGGCTTCTCGACCGCCATAGGCGAGGCGCCTGGCTTCTTCGGCAAGTTCTTCATGCCGGCGACCACCGCGTTGCGCCTGATCCACTATCCGCCGGCGCCGGCCGAGCGCCCGGCCGATCTCTACGGCAGCCATCCTCACACCGACTACGGCTTTCTGACCATCCTGGCACAGGACAGAATCGGCGGGCTCGAGGTGCGGAAGCCGGACGGCAGCTGGATGCCGGTGCCGTACATACCCGACACGTTCATCGTCAATGTCGGCGATGTGCTCGCGCGCTGGACGAACGACGCCTTCAACTCGACGCCGCATCGCGTGATCAGCCCGGCGTCGGACAAGGACCGCTACTCGATCGGCTACTTCTTCGATCCGAGCCTCAGCACCGAGATCCGGACACTACCCGTCTTCACCAGGGATGAGGCTGACACGCGGTACCAGCCGGTGCGTTATTCAGCCTATTTCAGCGATCGGCTCGACGCGAACTACCAGGACAGGGTCGGTGCCTAGATCGATAGCGGCAACCCGTTCTGCGTGCGCGAGGACAGGTGATCGTCCGGTTCAGGAAGCGCCGACGTCGCTCTCCGCCTCGTCGTAGGCGGTCTTGATCATCCACCACGCGAACAGCACGCCGGCGACGAACAGGCCGAGGCCGAAGATGAATATCCCGGTGTCGCGTGCGGCCGCCGCCATGAAGAGACCCAGCAGGGCGAACAGCGTGGCCATGATCCCCATGATCCAGTGAGACATCGTTCTCTCCTTCGTTATCGGTCGTCGTCGTCGAACAGGATGCGGCCGGCGGCGCCCTCGGGGTCGTCGAACTGGCCGTGCCGGAGCGCCCACAGGAAGGCCGCCAGCGCGAGCAGGCCGAGCGTCAGTGCGGCCGGTATGAGGATGAGCAGGCTGTCCATCAGGGAGTCCTCCCTCGGGTCGGCGCCGCGCCCAGCCGCAGGGCATTGCCGATCACCAGCAGCGAGGACGAGGACATCGCGACCGCCGCGATCAGCGGCGTCACGACGCCGGCAATGGCGAGCGGCACCGCGGCGAGGTTGTAGAGCAGGGCGACCGTCAGGTTCTGGCGCATCGCACGCTCCGCGCACCGGGAGACCGCGAGGATCTCGAGCACCGCGGCGAGGCTTTCGCCCTGGAAGACGGCGTCGGCGGCATTCTGGGTGGCCTCGCTCGCCGTGGCGGGGGAGATCGACGCGTGGGCGGCGGCGAGCGCCGGTGCGTCGTTCAGTCCGTCGCCGACCATCAGCACGCGCCGGCCACCGCGTGCGAGCTCGACCAGGCGTTTGACCTTGCCAGCCGGCGACACCTCGGCACGCCAGTCGGCGAGGTCGCAGTCCTTCGCCACGCGTGCGACGGCATGGGCGCGATCGCCCGACAGGAGCTCGACGCCGAGGCCGCGACGCTTCAGCTCGGCGAGCACGGCCGCTGCGTCGGGCCGCAGCCGGTCGGCGAAGGCGAAGCGCACGGGCGGATGATCCGGCCGCGCCAGCCACAATTCGGGGCGGCCGTCTTGCGGCGCGTCGGCGACACCGCAGAAACTGGCCGAGCCCAAGCGTATTCCACCCTTCTCGAGGCCCAGCCCCGGATGCTCGGCGACGCCGTCGACGGCAACTGCGTCCGGTGCTGCGCGCTGCAGGGCCCTGGCCAGCGGATGACGCGAGTTGGCGGCCAGGCCGGCGGCCAGCGCGACCATCTCGCGGCCGGGCGTATCCACCAGCTCGGGGCGGCCCAGGGTCAGCGTGCCGGTCTTGTCGAATACCACATGATCGATAGACGCCAGCCGTTCCAGCGCGGTCGGCGACAGCAACAGGACACCGGACTTCATCAGCCGCGTGGTCGCCACCACCTGGACCACGGGGACGGCGAGCGCCAGGGCGCAGGGGCAGGTGATGATCAGCACCGCCGTCGCGATCACGAGGGCGCGGTCCCAGGCAAGTCCGCCCAGCACGGTCCAGCCGAGAAAGGTGAGCAGCGCAGTAAGATGCACGACCGGCGCGTAGGCGCGCGCCACCCGATCTGCCAGCGCCACGAACCGCGAACGGCCGTGCTCGGCCGCCTCGACCAGTCTGACGATGCCGGCCAACACCGTGCGCTCGCCCGAGGCCGTGACCCTCACGCGCAACGGTGCGCCGAGATTGATCATGCCGGCGACGACACGCGCTCCCGGCGACACCGCAAGGGGCAGGCTCTCGCCGCTGATCAGGGAACCATCGAGCGAGGACCGGCCCTCGATCACCATGCCGTCCGCGCCGAGCCGGTCACCTGCCGCGACCAGCAGGATGTCGCCCGGCCTCAGGCTCTCGACCCGGCGTGCCTCGGTGCTGCCGTCGTCCTTCAGGACATGCGCGCTGCCGCCCGAGAGCGCGAGCAGCGCCTGCACGGTGCGGCGCGCGCGCGCGCGCGCGCGGCGGTCCAGCGTGCGGCCGATCAGCAAGAAGAAGAGCAACGTGATCGCCGAATCGAAGAAGGCATGCTCGGCGCCGATCCAGGTTTCGTGCAAGCTGACGGCCGAGGCAAGGACGACACCGATCGAGATCGGCACGTCCATGTTGCTGCGGCCGGCGCTGAGCGCGCTCCAGGCCGAGCGGAAGAACGGGCGGCCGGCATAAGCCACCGCCGGCAGCGCGATCGCGGCCGACAGCCAGTGGAACAGCGTGCGCGTCGCCTCGCCCATCGAGCCGTCATGGCCCGACCAGACCGCGACCGAGAGCAGCATGACATTCATGGCGGCGAAGCCGGCAACCGCGAGGCAGCGCACCAGGTCGCGTGTTTCGGCATCGTCGCGCGCCGCGGCTGCCAGCGCGCGGTAAGGCGCGGGCCGGTAGCCCAGCGCCGCGACCAGTCCGGCGTGCTCGTTGGCGGCGTTGGCCGCGCCGTGCCAGCGCAGTGCCAGCCGGCGTGTCGATAGATTGACTCGGGCGGCCACGATCGCGGGATTGCGCGCCAGCAGGCTTTCGATCAGCCAGACGCAGGCGGCGCAGTCGAGCCCATCGATCAACAGGTCGAGCGCGAACAGGCCGGGTTCGACCTCCTGCGCGAAGCCCGCGAAATCGGTCTCGAGCGGCACCGGCCGGTGGGCGTGCGCGTCCTCCAGCTTGCGATAGAAGGAGCCGAGACCCGCCGCGCCGATGATGGCGTGGGCGCTGGCGCATCCGCTGCAGCAAAACATGGCATCGCTTGCCAGGCCTCGCAGGCTTTCGCCGCAATGCACGCAGACGCTTTGCGCGCGCGCCTGCGGGTGCGTCGCGATCAGCGCATGGTCGGTCATTGCAGGAACAGCCGTTTGGTGATCGCGAAACGATGGCCCTCGGCTTCGATCGCGATGTCGGCATCCCAGTTTCCGCGTGCCGGCAGAACGACGCTGCCCGAAAACTTGCCGCCGCCCAGGCCGTTCATGGTGACCCCGACCGGCGGCCGCTTCTCCGCAGGGCGGATCAGCGCGACGCTGACGACGGTTGCCTCCAGCGGCCGTCCGGCGGCATCGCTCAGCGTGAGATCGAGGTGGTTGCTCTCGGGCTTCCAGCCGGTTTGCACCGTCCAACCCAGGGCGTCGCGGCTCCGCTGCTGGGCAACGACCTCGTTGTAGTGCACGCCGCGCTCGCGGGCGTGACCGCTGTACAAGCCGGAGAAGGAACCGATGGCAAGCCACATCATCGTGCCGTTGACGGCGATCACGATGGCGAAGCCCGCGACGAACAGCCAGGGGACGATGCTGAAGCGCGGTGAGCGCACCGAGAGGAGAGACATGGCGGGCTCCTGGATCAATGCGCCGGGCCGACGAAGACCGAGCCGTGCGTCGCGGTCTCGTGGCCGCTCGCGTCGAGCACGATGAACTGGACGGCCTGCGATCCGGCCGGAGCCGCTGCCGCAGGAACGGTGACCAGCACGCGGAAGCTGCCGACCGCGTCGGCATGGACGGCGAGGTGTGAAGCGGCCGTGTCGGACGCTCCGGCGACGGCGAGGGTGGCACCGGGCAGACCGCGCACCTCGAGCGCGAAGAGGCTCTCCTGCTGCTGCTTGTTGGAGATCTTGACGGTGTAGGAGTTGCGAATATCGCCACTGCTCAGCCGGACGAAGTTGGGACTCCGGTCGCGCTGCACGGAAAGATCGGTGGTGCCACGCAGAATAAACGCGATGACCATCACGGCAGCGACCATTCCCAGCAGCGCGCCATAGAGCATGGTGCGCGCTCGCACCGGCCGCCACGGCGCCGGTTGTCTGGCCTGCTCGCGGTCCTGCTGGCGGGCCAGCGTATCCCAGCGGATCAGGTCGCGCGGCCGGCCGACCTTGTCCATGGTCTCGTTGCAGGCGTCGATGCAGAGTCCACAGCCGATGCATTCCATCTGCTGGCCGTCGCGGATGTCGATGCCGGTCGGGCAGACGTTGACGCAGAGCCGGCAGTCGACGCAATCGCCGCGACCCTCCCAGCTGTCGCCAGCTTTATGCTTGCCGCGCGTCTCGCCGCGCCATTTCTGATAGGTGACGATCACGCTCTGCTCGTCGAGCATCGCTGCCTGGAAGCGTGGCCACGGGCACATGTAGGTGCAGACCTGCTCGCGCGCCCACCCGGCCAGAGTGTAGGTGGTTGCGGTGAGCAGGCCGATGAAGAAGTAGACCTCGCTCGATGCCTCTCCCCGGAAGATCCTGAGCAAGGTCGAAGGGGCGTCGACATAATAGAAAACCCACGCGCCCCCCGTCGCTGCGGCGATGACCAACCACACGGCGTGCTTGGCGCCCTTGCGCGCGGCCTTGGCAAGGGTCAGCGGCTCGCGGTCCCGCCGCATGCGCTGATTCCGATCGCCCTCGATCAACCGTTCGACCAGCATGAAGAGGTCGGTCCATACCGTCTGCGGACAGGCGAAGCCGCACCACACGCGACCGAACAGCGACGTCGCGAGGAACAGGCCGATCGCGCCCAGAATCAGGAAGCCGGTCACGAAATAGACTTCCTGCGGCCAGATCACGACATCGAAGAACCAGCCTCGGCGGCCGTCGAGATCGATCAGGATCGCCTGGCCCGGCGCGTTCGGACCGCGGTCCCAGCGCAGCCACGGCACGAGGTAGTAGATCCCCAGCAGGACCGCGAGCGCCGTCCATTTGACGCGGCGCCACGTGCCGCTGACCGCGCGCGGATAGACCTTGACGCGGGAGGCGTAGAGCGGGGGGCTGCTGCCGTCCATGATGGCTGACCGTTGCCGCGCGGCCCGTTACTTGCCGCCGCCCAGCGAGTGGACGTAGAGCGTGAGCATCTTGATCGTTGCCTCGTCCAGCCGCTCGCCCCACGCCGGCATGCTTCCGTTGCGGGCGTAGAAGATCGACCGGTAGACCCCGTCGCGGCTGCCGCCATAGAGCCACAGCCCGTCGGTGAGGTTGGGTGCCCCCATCTCGAGATTGCCTTTGCCGTCGGGCTGATGGCAGGCCGCGCACTGTTCCTGGAACAGCTTCGCGCCCTGCGGTGTCGCCGTGCCCTTGCCGGACAGGCTCAGCACATAGTCGGTGACGGCGCCGATTTCCTGGGGCGTCAGGAGCCCATCGGCGCCGAAGCGCGGCATCATGGTCTGGCGCGACTTTTCGTTGGCGTTGCGCACACCGAACTGGATGGTCTGCTGAATCTGCTCGATGTTGCCGCCCCACAGCCAGTCGTCATCGACCAGATTGGGGAAGCCGGTGCTGCCGGCGCCGCCGGCGCCATGGCACTGCATGCAGTTGGTCTGGAAGGCCGAGCGGCCGCCCGCCACGGCGAAGTTGAACAGCTCGGGATCCTGGCGGATCTGATCGAACGACGCCGAACGGATGCGGTCGACGAACTTCGCGCGCTCGCGGCCCTGCGCGTCGAGCGACTGGGTGAGCTCGGCGCGGTTGGTATAGCCGAGCAGGCCCGTCGTATGGCTGCCGACCCAGGGCCATGCGGGATAGAGCACGCTGTAGACCGCGGCGAACACGATGCAGGCGTAGAAGGTATAGACCCACCAGGTCGGCAGCGGAGTGTTGAGCTCCTTGATGCCGTCCCACTCGTGGCCGGTCGTCTCGCGGCCGGAGACGGAATCTTTTTCGATCTTGGTCGGCATGGCGCGCCCTACCGTTCGTCGTTGAGAGGGATGTGCGCGTCGCTTTCGAAGCGCGTGCGGTTGGAAGGCCGCAGTGCCCAGAAGGCGATGCCGCCGAACACGACGACGGCCCAGACCGTCCAGATGGTCGAAAGCAGCTCGCCGAGCGATGCAAGCATTGTCATGGCGTCCTCACTGGCGCAGGCGTTCGGGGGGGATGTCGCTGATGCGGACCAGGGTGCCCAGCATCTGCAGGTAGGCGACGAGCGCATCCATCTCGGTGACGCTGCTGCTCTCGCTGTTGAACTTGCCGACTGCAGCGCGCGGATAGCGCTTCAGCAGGGCGGTCGGATCGGCGTCCGGATTGACCTGGGCGTCGAGATCGGCCGCGGCATTGGCGATCATCTCGTCGCTGTAGGGCACGCCCACCGTGCGCAGCGACTTCAGGTGCGCGGCAATGTCGGGCACTTCCAGCTTGCGCTCGACCAGGAAGGGGTAGGCCGGCATCACGCTCTCCGGCACGACCGCGCGGGGCGAGGCCAGGTGCTGCACGTGCCAGTCGTTGGAGTAGCGGCCGCCGACCCTTGCAAGATCGGGCCCGGTGCGCTTGGAGCCCCACTGGAACGGCTTATCGTACATGCTCTCGGCGGCGAGGCTGTAGTGGCCGTAGCGCTCGACCTCGTCCTTGAACGGACGGATCTGCTGGCTGTGGCACAGGTAGCAGCCCTCGCGGACGTAGATGTTTCGGCCCATCAGCTCGAGCGGCGTGTAGGGTCGAACCCCGTCGACCCGCTCGATCGTGCTCTCGATCGTGAACAGAGGGATGATCTGGACGATGCCGCCGATCGATACCGTGATCAGCGTCAGCACCAGCAGCAGGATGGCGTTCTTCTCGATGATTGCGTGACGGAACATTGCGCGCCTCCTAGGCCGCGAGTGCGGGGCGCGCGGTCCCGACGGCGAGCGATTCCGGCTCGCTGCGCACCGTGCGCCACATGTTGTAGGCCATGATCAGTCCGCCGCTCAGGAAGAGGACCCCGCCCAGCATCCGGATGAAGTAGAAGGGATGCATCGCTGCCACGGTCTCGACGAACGAGTACTGGAGGAACCCAAGCTCGTCGTAGGCACGCCACATCAGGCCTTGCATGATGCCGCTCACCCACATCGCGGTGATGTAGAGCACGATGCCGAGCGTCGCGATCCAGTAGTGCCAGCCGATCAGCCGGGTCGACCACATGCCCGCGCGCTTCCACAGCACGGGAACAAGGTAGTACATCGTGCCGAACACGATGAAGGCGACCCAGCCCAGCGCACCCGAATGGACGTGGCCGATCGTCCAGTCGGTATAGTGGCTGAGGGAATTGACCGCCTTGATCGACATGACCGGACCCTCGAAGGTCGACATGCCGTAGAAGCCGACGGCAGTGACCGAGAAGCGCAGGCCGGGATCGGTGCGCAGCTTGTCCCACGCGCCCGACAGCGTCATCAGGCCGTTGATCATGCCGCCCCACGACGGCATCCACAGCATGACCGAAAAGACCATGCCGAGCGTCTGCGCCCAGTCGGGCAAGGACGTGTAATGCAGATGATGCGGGCCGGCCCAAATGTAGAGGAACACCAGCGACCAGAAGTGCACGATCGACAGCCGGTACGAGTAAACCGGCCGGTTCGCCGCCTTCGGGATGAAATAGTACATCATGCCGAGGAAGGCCGCGGTCAGGAAAAATCCGACGGCGTTGTGGCCGTACCACCACTGGATCATCGCGTCCTGCACGCCCGACCAGGCGCCGTAGCTCTTGGTGCCGCCGAAGGAGACCGGCATCGCGAGGTTGTTGACGATGTGCAGCATCGCGATGGTGATGATGAATGCGAGATAGAACCAGTTCGCCACGTAGATGTGCGGCTCCTCGCGCTTCAGGATCGTGCCGAGATAGGCGATCAGGTAGGCGACCCAGACGACGGTCAGCCACAGGTCGGCGTACCATTCCGGTTCGGCGTACTCCTTGCTCTGGGTGATGCCGAGCAGGTAGCCGGTCGCCGCAACGACGATGAAGAACTGATAGCCCAGCAGGATGAACCAGCCGAGCGGCGCGCCGCCGAACAGCCGCGCGCGGCAGGTGCGCTGCACGACATGGAAGGCCGTGCCGATCAGCGCGGTGCCGCCGAAGGCGAAGATCGCGGCGGAGGTGTGCAGCGGCCGCAGGCGGCCGAAGGTCAGGTACTCGCTGTCGAAGCTGAGTTGCGGCCAGACGAGCTGGGCGGCGATGACCACACCCACCGTGAACGCCGCGATGCCCCAGAACATGGTGAGCGCCATGGACGCGCGCACGACATCCTCGACGTAGCGGGGTGCCGATCGCGGAGCGGCAAGGACGGCTGGATTGCTGGACATACGGGCTCCCCGGAGTGGCGTGCGCGGGAAAGCTAGCGCTTGATGGAGCGTCGGCGTTTGACCTGCATCAAGGCCCGTATGCGATACGGAGCGTCACTCTGTCCGCCAAATCGGGAGGATGTAAATGCACGAGACCGTTGCCGTCTTCCAAGGGCCGCAGCCCCGCATCCGGCGAGTCCCTGTCGATCGGCCCTGGACTTGGCTCACGGCCGGCTGGCGCGACCTGATCGCCGCGCCTGGACCCAGCGTGGCCTGCGGCCTGGTGCCGGTGGTCGTGGGCTGGTTTGCGGTCACGCTGATGGTCTGGCTCGACCTGCCCTATCTCGTGCTGCCGCTCGGCGCCGGCTTTTTCTTCATTGGCCCCTTCATCGCGGTAGGACTGTACGAGATCAGCCGCCGGCGCGAGGCTCACCTCCTGGTCGATCGCGACAGCATGTGGCTCGCCTGGCAGCGCAATCCCGACCAGATCGCGCTGATGGGCCTGCTGCTGCTGCTTTTCCATCTTGCCTGGATGCGGACCGCGCAGCTCCTGTTTGCGCTGTTCGAATGGCGTACCCAGTCGTGGGACCGCTTCGCCGATCTCCTGTGGTTCTCCTCACGCAGTCTGCCGTTCCTGGGCTTCGGCATTGCCTGCGGCGCCGTGCTGGCCGCTGCGGCTTTCGCCATCGGCGCCTTCTCGATGCCGTACCTGCTCCATCGCCGCAATGCCAACCTGTTCGAGGCCATCGCCACTTCCGTCACGGCCGTCCGGCTCAACCTTCGGCCGATGATCCTGTGGGCCGGGCTGATCGTGTTGCTGGTCGGGATCGGCATGGTGCCCGGCCTGCTCGGTCTCGCCGTCGTCGTGCCGGTGGTGGGCCATGCGACCTGGCACGCCTACCGCGATATCGTGATCTTCCCGGATGAAGGCGGCACCTGACGATCAAAACCTCCGGCCCGCCAGCGCCAGCATGAGCAGCGCGCTGACGACGAGCAGCGGAGAGGCGATCCAGCGAGTCATTCCTTGCCAGCGGCGGCGGAGAAGGACACCGCCCCAGCCGACGGCGACCAATGCAGGCATGGTCCCGAGCGAGAAGGCGGCCATCGCCAGCGCACCGTGCAGCATCGATCCCGTGCCGGCTGCGGCGCCAAGCGCCCCATAGATCAGGCCGCAGGGCAGGAAGCCGAGCACGACACCCAGTGCGTAACGCGCCGCGGGATGGCGTGAGGAGGTGAGCGGGGCGGCCACGCGCTGGATCAGTCCGGCCTGTGGCGCCGCCACCCCAAGGGCGAGACCGAACGCCTGGGCCACCATCAGCGCGGCCCCTGCGATCAGCAGGACTGCGGACAGCCAGGCGAAGACGACGGTCGACGCGAACAGCGCGGTGGCGGCGCCGGCCAGGACGCCCAAGCCCGTATAGGTGGTGAGCCGGCCGAGATGGTAGGGCGCGAGCGCAGCTCCCGACAGGCGGCGCCATTCGCCGTAGGCGCCCGGCCCGACGTGCTCGGCATCGGCCATCACCTGACCGAGCACGAATGGCCCGCACATGCCGACGCAGTGCACCGCGCTGCCGCTCAATCCGGCGAGGAACAGCGACAGGGAGAGCCCGGCCGGAAGCCCGGCGACATGCACGAACCCGTCGCGGCACGCGGCGATGGCCTGGAATACGAACTCCATGACGCCTCATTAGGCCGCGCGATCGAGGCACAGCTTGATCTGCATCAATCACCGGCCTCGCCGTGCGTGGCAGGAACATCCTCGCACGCGCCATCAGGAGGCAAACGATGAGCTACAAGACCATTCTCGTTCATTGCGACGCCAGCCGCAGCGTTGGCGGCCGTCTGGCCGTCGCCGCCGAGGTCGCCCAACGCTTCGAGTCCCGGCTAATCGGGCTGCATGCACGCGAACCGTTCGAGGTCGTTTCCTACGTCGACGGTGGCATGGCCCTCGGCCCGTTGATGGAGGCCTACGAGGCCGGCCGCGACGCGGCCGAGAAGACCGCCCGTGCTGCCTACGAGAAGGCGATCAAGGGCCAGAGCTTCGCTTCGGAGTGGCGGGTGACCGAGGCCTTCTCGGACGATGCGCTCGCGGTCAATGCGCGTTATGCCGACCTGCTCGTCGTCGGCCAGGCCGATCCCGAGGATGTCGCAGGCAGTCGCGGCGATCTGCCGGAGGCAATGGCCTTTGCGACCGGCCGTCCGGTGCTGGTCGTGCCGAAGATTGGCGCGCTGTCGCCCGTCGGCAGGACAGTGATGCTGTGCTGGAACGCCAGCCGTGAGAGTGCCCGTACCGCCACTGACGCGCTGCCCTTCCTGCACGCTGCGGAGAAGGTGATCGTCCTGGTGGTCGATCCCGAGGTCTCCGCCGACGGCCACGGCCAGGAGCCCGGCGCCGACGTCGCCCTGTGGCTCGCGCGCCACGGCGTGAAAGTCACCGTGCAGCGCGACGTGGCGGCCGACGCCAGCGTGGGTGAGACCATCCTGTCGCGCGCCGCAGACTGCAGCGCCGACCTGATCGTGATGGGCATTTACGGCCATTCGCGCCTTCGCGAGTTCGTTCTCGGGGGTGCGAGCCGCACCTTGCTGGAGAGCATGACCGTTCCCGTCCTGATGTCGCACTAGGGCAATCGATGGATCCGGCATTGCTGGCGGCATACGACCGCCCGGTCCCGCGCTATACCAGCTATCCCACGGCGGCGCAGTTCACGCCGTCGGTCGGTGCGGCGCAGCACGAGGCGTGGTTGCGCGCGTTGAACGAGATCTCCGCCTCGCTCTACGTACACGTGCCATTCTGCAAGGAACTGTGCTGGTACTGCGCGTGCCATACGATGGCAATGAACCGGCCCGGTACCCTCGACAGCTACGCCGACGCGCTGCTGCGTGAGCTAGAGACGCTCGCCGGGGTGGTGCCGGGACTGATCCTCGAGGGCGTGCAATGGGGTGGCGGCACGCCCAGTCAGCTCGGCGCCGCACGCCTGGAAGCCGTGGGAAAGCGCATCGCAGCGCTCTTCGATCGCCGGTGCGACGCCGAGGTGTCGCTCGAGATCGATCCGCGCCGTTGCGACCGCGAGATCGCCGCCGCCGCGGCGGCAATCGGGGTGACGCGCGTCAGCCTTGGCGTGCAGGATTTCGACGAGGGCGTGCAGGCGGCGATCAACCGCCGTCAAAGCTTCACGGACACGGCGGATGCCATCGATCGGCTGCGCGCTGTAGGCATCGGCCGCTTCAACATCGACCTTGTCTACGGGTTGCCGCATCAGACCCTGGAGACGCTGGCGGCAACGCTCGATCTCGCCCTGAAGCTCGGACCCGACCGCTTTGCCGTATTCGGCTATGCGCACGTGCCGTGGATGAAACCTCACCAGAAGCTGATCGAGAATGCCGACCTGCCGGACAATGCGTTGCGGGCGGCGATGTCGACGCTGGTCGCCGAGCGGTTGGTGACGGCAGGCTATTGCCGGATCGGGCTCGACCACTATGCGCGGCCGGGCGACCGGTTGGCGCGTGCGGCCGCCGCCGGCACTTTGCATCGCAACTTCCAGGGTTATGTCGCCGACCGGGCCGCCTTCGTCGCAGGTATCGGCGCGTCCGCGATCTCCAGCCTGCCGCGGGGCTTCACCCAGAATGCCGCCGATCCGTCGCGTTATATGGCGGCGGTGGCCACCGGCGGCTTCGCAACGGCGCGCGGCGTCGCGCTCACCCGCGACGATCGCCTGCGCGGCGCGATCATCGAGCGCGTGATGTGCCACAACGCCGTCGACCTCGCGGCTCTGTGCAGCGAATACCAGGTCAGCCACAAGGCGTTTCGAGCCTCGCTCGATCCCCATCTCGATCGTCTGGAACGCGACGGGCTGATCCGGCGTGCTGATGCGCAAGTCACGGTCACCGAGACCGGCCGACCCTTCGTTCGCTTCGTCTGCGCCGCCTTCGATCGTCACTACGCCGGCGGGGCTGGCCGCCACTCCCGTGGACTCTAACCCAGGAAAGGTTAGGCAAATGAGTACATATGATCTCGTGGCGCGCCATGTTGCCGCGGCGCTGAAGGAGGCGGAAGCACAATCGATCGCCAGCGATGTCGTTGCCCGTTGCCTGCTGTCGGAGGCGATCCGGCTGTTCCGTCAGGACCGCCCGATCGCGGACATCGCAGCCGAGCTCACCGCCGCGATCGACAATCTCGACGAGGATGCACCGCTCGCCTTCATCCGGCCCTGACGACCGACTTCTTTGTCCAGTCTGGTGCTGCTGCTATAGTCACGGCCACAAAAGGGCTCTGACATGGCGACGACGCACGCGCTGGCGGTGCTTCCGCAAGAATTTGCGGCCCTTGTCAGCGCTTCCCCGCATGCCGAATTACTGCTTTCGGCCGATTTCTCCATTGTCGCCGCGAGCGAGGACTATCTCGAGTTGCTCGAAGCGCCGGCGCAGGCGGTGGTCGGGCACGATATTCGCGAGCTGCTCGAGGGCAGCCCGGCGATGGTCGGCCTCGTCGCCTCGCTGGAGAAGGTGGCGCGGTTGGGCACCAGGCACCAGATGGGCCAGGGGACGTTCCGCCTGCCAGGACGCGACGGATACAGGGCGCGAGTCCTGGACGTGGTCAACGCCCCCGTGCTGGCGGTTGACGGGTCGGTTGCCTGGATCATCCATAGCGTGCGCGCGGTCACCGACCTCGAGGACGGGCGGAATGCTGTCCGTCTCGCCAATGACGCGGCGCTTCAGGCGGCCGAGGCGCGATTGCGATCGGTCCTGCAGACCGTACCCGATGCCATGGTCATCATCGACGAGCGCGGCCGCATCGAATCGCTCAGCGCCACGGCTGAAGAGCTGTTCGGCTACACGATGGCGGAGGCCGCCGGCCAGAACATCAAACTGTTCATGCCCGAACCGCATCGCGGGCAGCATGACGATTACCTCAAGCGCTACCTGCGGACCGGCGAGAAGCACATCATCGGCATCGGCCGGATTGTCGTTGGTCAACGCAAGGACGGCACGACCTTCCCGATGCATCTGACGATCGGTGAGCTGCAATCCGCCGACCGGCACTATTTCACCGGCTTCATTCGCGACCTCACGGACCAGCAGCTGACCCAGAACCGGCTCAAGGAGCTGCAGTCGGAGGTGGCCCACATGTCGCGCTTCACCGCGCTCGGCGAGATGGCGTCGACCCTGGCGCACGAGATCAATCAGCCCCTCACCGCGATCAACAACTACCTCAAGGGCTGCCACCGCCTGCTGCAGAGGGTCGACGGCGAGCAGGTGCCGGCGCTCCAGGACGCCCTTGGCAAGGCCGCCGACCAGGCGCTCCGCGCCGGCCAGATCATTCGCCGGTTGCGCGAGTTCGTGGCGCGTGGGGACAGCGAGCGTCGGGTCGAGAACCTGCCAAAGCTGATCGAGGATGCGAGCATGCTGGCCCTGGTCGGCACGCGCGAGAACGCGATCGCGGTGTCCTTCCGGCTGGATCCCCGCGCCGACGTGGTGCTGGTCGATCGCATCCAGATCCAGCAGGTGCTGGTCAACCTGATCCGCAATGCCGTCGAGATCCTGCTGGAGGCGCCGGGCAAGCGCGAACTCGCCATCGAGACGGTGGTGGCGAGCGATGGCGTCGTGCAGGTAAGCGTGACGGATTCGGGTGCAGGCCTCGCGCCCGAGGTGAGGGCGCATCTCTTCCAGCCCTTCGTCACGACGAAGCAGAAGGGGATGGGCCTCGGCCTGTCGATCTGTCGCACCATCGTCGAGGCGCACGGCGGCAAGATCTGGGTCGAGTCGCGGCCGCAGGGCGGGACCATCTTCCGCTTCACCTTGAGGATGCCGGGCGAATCGGAGGAGGCCGAGCTTGGCCAATAGCGACATCGTTCACGTTATCGACGACGACGCCGACGTCCGTCAGTCGCTGGCATTCCTGCTCAGCACCGTGGGACTGGCCGTGCGTGTGCACGAATCGGCCACGGCGTTCCTCGAGTTCCTGCCCGACGCCCAGGACGGCTGCATCGTCACCGACGTACGCATGCCCGGCGTGGACGGCATCGAGCTGCAGCGCCGGCTTCGCGCCGCCGGCAACACGATCCCTGTGATCGTGATCACCGGCCACGGCGACATCGCGCTCGCCGTCGAGGCGATGAAGGCCGGTGCCGTGGACTTCATCGAGAAGCCGTTCGATGACGAGGCCCTGATCGGTGCGATCAGGTCAGCCCTGGCGCGGCGCGCTGGCGACCGTGAGCGGGACGCGCAGGCGGCCGAGTCGCGCGCCCGCCTCAAGACCCTGTCGAAGCGCGAGCTCCAGGTGCTCGAAGGCCTGGTTGCCGGCAAGGCCAACAAGATTATCGCCCACGAACTCGAGATCAGTGCACGCACCGTCGAGATCTACCGTGCCAACGTCATGACCAAGATGCAGGCCGACAGCCTGTCGGCCCTGGTGCGCAAGGCGCTTCTCGCCGGCGACTTCCTGTAGGCTTGCGCTGGATCAATTCGCGCATGGGCGGCGCGGATAGACTGCTGTCATGCTGAGCAAGCTCCCCGTCATCTGTGTGGTCGACGACGATGCGGCCGTGCGCAACGCGCTGAAGTTCGCCTTGGAAGTCGAGGGGCTGAACGTTCGCCTCTTCGATGGCGCGGTCAGTCTGCTGAGCGATCCCGCCATCCTGCCTTGCGGCTGCATTGTCATCGATTACCGCATGCCCGTGATTGACGGGCTGGAACTGATCGGCGTTCTCCGCCGCCGCGGCATCGAGGCGCCCGTCATCCTGATCACCGGCCGTGCCAACAAGGAATTGCGTGCCCAGGCCCAAAAGCTCGGGGTCCATTGCCTGTTGGAAAAGCCCTTGTCGGACGATGCGCTGCTCGATTCGATTCGTTCCGCGCTCGCCAAGGCAGGCTAGACGACGGGACCGCCATGCCGCATCAGGCCGGACTGGCGCTGCTGTCGGTCGCGGTGTTGCGGTTGGTTCTGCCGGCGCGGCGCTGGCCGAGCAGCTATTGAAGCTGACGCGCAATGTCTATTGCGGATGGATTGCGGAACGCAGTGTGCGCCGCCCGTGCCATCGGATCAGCGCCATCGCTCCCGGGTCGCATACGGATTCGGCACAAGGCACGGGTGTGGAGATCGCGATGATCCTGGACGAGGCCGAGCCGATCGACGGCCTCGGCCTGGTCGAGGAACCCTCGGGTCGCGCGCGGTCCTTCCATCGCCCGGACAATGGCCGACGCGCTCGGTCAATCGACGGCGCTTGCCGATGCCGCGAAGTTGGGACGACGCTGCTGGGCTCGGAAGAGGTGTCGACGCTGCAGGAATTCGCCGCACTTCTGCGGTGGGAGCCCGCACTCGGGCAGACTGTAGGTGCGGTGCTCGAGCGAGCGTTACCGGCTCTCAACGATCAGGTTCGACGGACACTGCCCTTCGCGACCGACAACACATTCTCGGAAAACGAACTGGATCTCCGGGCATCGGCCATCACGCGTGAATTCGCGGCGGGCTTGCCGGCCATCCGCGGGTTGCTGGTGAGCGATCTGAAGGCCGCCTATGTGGGCGACCCTGCGGCCACCGGTCATTCCGAGATCCTGCTGGTCTATCCGGGCATGACCGCCGTGATCCACTATCGGCTGGCGCATGCGCTCCACGGCCTGGGAGCGAGGTTCCTGGCGCGGCAGATTTGCGAGATCGCTCACTCGCTGACCGGCATCGACATCCATCCCGGCGCCCGGATCGGCGGCAGATTCTTCATCGATCACGGCACCGGAGTCGTCATTGGCGAGACGGCGGTGATCGGCGAACGGGTACGCCTCTATCAGGCAGTCACGCTCGGCGCGCGCAGTTTTCCGGCCGACGAGACGGGGGCCTTGATCAAGGGACGGCCGCGCCATCCCATCGTCGAGGACGACGTCGTCATCTATGCCGGCGCCACCATCCTCGGCCGCATCACCGTCGGGCGCGGCTCGACCATCGGCGGCAGCGTCTGGCTGACCCACAGCGTGCCGCCGGGCAGCCAGATCACGCAGGCGCAGCTCCGCAGCGAAGCGAACAACGATCGTCAGGGCTGAGTTCATCGGGGCGCTCGCCGCAGGCCGGCCTGCAACACCGCGCCCGCAAGGCCGCTTCCCGTGCGACCGATGATCCGAGTATCTATATGCACTTGGCCTCGCAGGCTTGCCGGTGGAAGTTGCCGTCTGATCGCGGGGCCTACGGGGGTGAACAGCGATGGACGTGCGCAAGATCAAGACGGGACCGGGGCTTGAATTCGATTGCTCGGTGGCAGGCCTGCCCGACAATTCGCTGGTCCTGCTCCTGCACGGCTTCGGTGTCTCGCGGCATTTCTGGGACAGGCAGGTGCCGGCCTTGGCGGGCGCGGGCTACTATGCGCTCGCTCCCAACCAGCGCGGCTATTCGCCGGGGGCGCGTCCCGATCCCAGGGATCTCGATGCCTATCGGATCGACCGGCTGGTGGACGACGCGCTCGATATCGTCGCGGCGGCAGGCCATGGAGGCAGCCGCTTCCATCTGGTCGGCCACGATTGGGGCGGCAGCCTTTCCTGGATCATCGCGGCGCGCCATCCCGAGCGGCTGCATACGCTTACCATGCTGTCCCGGCCGCACCCGGCGTCGTTCCTGCGCGCGCTTGCCATGCCGGACGGTGAGCAGAAGCGGCGATCGGGCCATCACACGGCGTTTCTCGAACCGGACGCCGTGCCGAAGTTGCTGGCGAACGATTGCGAGTGGCTGCGGTCGCGCCACATACGCCAAGGGATGCCCAAAGCGGCGACCGATGCTCATATGTCGGTGCTCGGCAACAAGCCCGCGCTCGAGGCGGCATTGGCGTGGTACCGCTCGAGCGGTCCACGGCAACCCCTCGGCCCGATCAAGGTGCCCACGCTCTATCTCTGGGGCGACGCCGACGACACGGTAGGACGTGTTGCGGCCGAGGGCACGGGTGAGTTCGTCGACGCGCCGTATCAGTTCGAGGTGCTGCCGGGCGTTGGGCACTACGCAGCCGATCAGGTTCCCGATCGGGTCACCGAGCTATTGCTGGCACACATAGGCAGGCATACCGGCTAGGCGACGACGGCGTCGGCTCCCTTCGTGCGCTGCCTGATCCTGTTCGCCTATAATGAAGACGAAGGACCTGACCACGACATTCTTGCGGCAGCGCGCATCGGCAGGCGTGGTCGGGTCGACGTACCTGTAACCGGAAGTCGAGCAGCTGCTGCGCCAGACGCTGGGCGCCAGCCGGGTGTTCATCTTCGGCCACAACGTCCGCAATGCCGTGCGTCCGGGCCTGGCTCCACCGTCGCGACAAGTGCACAACGATCATGCGGTGAACTCGGCGCCGAGCCGGGTCCGCGACCACCTGGGCGCCGAGGCGCCGGAGCTGCTGATGCACCCGTTCGGTGTGTCAACGTATTGCGGCCGATCCGCGAGAAGCGTCCAGGAGCTGTAGACGAGCTCATGCGCGAGCCTCGGCACATCAGCGGATCACGCCGCGGTCTTGTCCGTCGCGGCTCCCGCCACGGTCAATTCGCGGAGAACGATGTCGCCGGCGCGAAGCGTCAGCATCTCTTCGTCGGTCAGCACGATCTTGCCGCCGACGCTCACCTGCAGCTGGATCACGATTGAGGGTTCGGCGGAGGCAGCGGCACTCTCCGTCACGATTCTTCCGCGCGCGGCGGCGGCGGCGCGCACCGGGACCGTCATCTGATAGCTGCCATCAGCCGAGGTCGTCGCCTTTGCGGCCTGCCCCCCGGCCTGGTTCAAGGCCAAGATGGCCGCCCTGGCGATGCCGTTTCCATCCTGGTCGGAGACACGGCCGAAAATGCCCGCGGCGTTGGCCGGAAGCTGCGGCGGCACGAGCTGCGCCCGCGCCTGGGCCAGAAGCATCTGCTGCATCGCCTGCTCGCCCTCCTCGAGCCGGACATCCATCGCGCCGACCTGGTCGGCGGCAGGCCCGTACTTCGCCGCGTTGCGCGCGCGGTTGATCGTCAGCGCAAATTGCTGGGCCCCCTGGAGGGCGAGGGCGGCGCCCAGGCCGGCAAGCCGGGCCGCGTCGGCGGCTGGAACGATCGCCGGCAACTGCTCGCCGACCGTCTTGCGCTGCTGCTCGGTGTAGCTGGCGTCGAGTTTCATCATTGCCTCCCTGGAACAAAGCCGAAGTCTCGGGTGCAGATCGGCGGCATCTTCATCGCCTGCGCCCAGGCATCGATCAGCGCGAGATTGTCGGTCTGGACCTCTCCAGCCGCGCCCAGCAGGCTGGCGACGAAGAGGCAGTGGGTGCTCTGGTTGAGCGACGCCGTCGCCAGCACGCCGATGCCGAGACCGGAGAGCAGGCAGCGCAGCATCGTTTCGCTCAGCCGGTTGCCGACGATCCGCAGCGATCCCGCGACCACGGCGAGATCGGCGAGCAGCAGCGTGTTGGCCGACCGTACGGTGAGCTGATTGTCCTGTGCGCTCACGTCGTCGAGGCTGATCAGCAGTACAGAGCTGGCGAGCAGCCTTGCCCTTGTCACCCCGAGGTCGAGCAGGACCTGGTTGTCGTCGAACATCACCCCGCCGCGCGTCTGGGCAAGCTGCGTGGCCGCGAGGTAGAGGTACTTCGAATTGCCGAACGACCCCGTCGGCACCATTTCCGAGCTCAGCCCCAGGTCGACGATGACCACCGCCGATCCAAAGCGGAGATAGGGCTGGGCGAGGCCGGGGGCGGTCGGTGTCTGCGCGACGCCGGTGAAGCCCGTCGACTGGCCGTTCTCGCCGGTTGCTCCGCGGCTGGTCAGCGCATTGCGATGGACGGTGACCGCGCCGCTGGCGGCCACGATGACCAGCGCCTGACCGTCCTCGCAAACCACGACATTGTCGAGGATGCGAGCGGCCGGTCGTGCCTCCGGGCCGATCTCCTCGCGCGGTGCGGTGACGAGCCCGAGGAAGAGCCCGCCGCGCAGTCCGGGCTGGGCGGTGCCGGCACTTTCGATGCGCAGGCCGTTGCTGCGCACGGTGTTGCCGTCGATGGTGACGCCCGTGCCGCCGAGCAGGAAGACGCCGCAGATCGGCTGGAGATGCGAGCGGCCATTGCCGGCGATGGTGTTGGCGCCGATCTGTAGGTCATGGACGGCGGCGAGCGCGATGGCGCCATAGGCTGCCCATCCGGCCAGCGCGCCGCCGATCTCGGGCAACTCGATCTGCAGGCACGAGCGGATACGGTTCTCCAGGATGCGCAGGCCGTCGACGATGATCGTCTGCCGGACGCTGGTGGCGGCGAAGAAGCGGGCCA
This sequence comes from Reyranella sp., assembly GCF_965279465.1. NCBI lineage: Bacteria > Pseudomonadati > Pseudomonadota > Alphaproteobacteria > Hyphomicrobiales > Reyranellaceae > Reyranella > Reyranella sp. The sequence goes on along the minus strand of NZ_OZ257242.1, from coordinate 7,658,379 downwards.
CGGCGATGCCGCTCTGCCCCATGTCCGCGATCTCGTTCTCCTTGATCAGGATGTCGGTCAGGTTCCCGGTCGAGATCGGGACCATCGGACCGCCGTCCGGGCCGTTCGGCGGCGGCGGATCGGGGACGTACTGGATGCAGCCGTTCTCGTCGACGGCCAGGTGGCCGCCGGGGCCGACATAGGTCCATTGCCTGGCGAGATCGAGGAAGTCGCTGCCCACCGTGAAACGCCCGATCACGCGCTCCGGCACATAGGCGATCGAACCGAGCGTGATGCCGTTGCCGGTGCCGCCGACGATGCTGTTGCGGCGGATCGCGACGCGCTCCGAACCGCCTGCGATCTGGATGCCGCCCAGCGCCAGACGCGAGCGGACCGTGAACGCGGCTGGCGGGTCGGCATTGTCGCTCGCGGCCGCAAAAGACGCGACGCGTTTGGCCGACAGCGATCGGGCCGTCACGCTGTTGCGCTCGACGAGGACGTCGTCGGCGGCGATGAACACGGCCGGCCACCGGCCATCGGTCGAATTGATCGTGAAGTCCGCCGCCAGCGCGTCGACGGCGATCGTGCTCTCGGTCAGGTCAATGAAGCGCCCGCCAGCCATGGCCACGGCGGAGCGGTCGCGACCTTCGATCAGGAGCTTGTGCAGGTGGATGTGGTCGAGGCGCCGTTGCGCCCTGTTCCTGCCGGCAGCTGCATCCACCGTCGCGAGATCGGCCGGGAGATTGAGGGCCTGTGCCTCCAGCCGATCGACGAGCTGCAGGCCGATGCGCTGGGGGTTCGCGATTGCGAAGTCGGTCAGCACGATCTCGCTGCTGTCGACGATGGTGACCACGGCGCGGTGGTTGGACCGCGGCGCGCCGGTGATCTGCGTACGCGGCCCGCATCCTTCAATTCGGACCTGCCGGCGTCCATCGACGCGGAAATCCTGGGCGAAGGTGCCGGCGAGGATGCAGATGCAGCCGCCCCGCGGCGGCAGATGGTCGATCGCGTCCTGGATGACGCTGTAGTTTCCATGGCTCGTAACGCCGTCGCCGACCGTGAAGGTGCAGCAGGTCGAGCGCCGGGTCAGCGGCTGGAAGGGTGGGCGGCAGTCGTCGACCGTGCTGCCGCTGGCGCTGTCATCGTTGATCGACCAGAAGATCTGCCCGATTGGCGCGAAGTAGCGGCGGATGCCGTGCGGTGCGCGGCTGGTCAGGAGATCCCACGGCACGACGCGCGTCGGATCTTCCGGCCGTGCGGCGATCACCCAATAGTCGGCGGGCACGAAGACCGTGCCGGTGAGGGTGACGAGGATGCCGGTGTTGCCGAGAGCGACCGCCGTTCCGGGCATGAAGGCGATGGCGGCCGGCGAGACCGTGTCGCTGCCGCGCGCCCAGACGCGCATGAAGTAGTAGGGCGTCTCCCCTTCGAGGGTGGCGGCATCGTCTCGCGCCCGCCACTGCTCGCCGAAGCCGGGCGGCGGCGCGGCTGGCAGGGCATCGGTCAAGGTCAGCGTATGCAGGTCGGGATCGTAGGCGCCCGCGACGGTCGTCAGATGACCCGAGATTTCGGCGAGCTTCTCGCCATTCGGCAGGACGGCCGACCAGGCGAGGATCTCGACGGTGATGCCGGACTGCATCCAGTGCGCCTGGTCCTTGGGCTCGGTCTGCAAAGTGACGGTCTTGCGGTCGGCGCCGATCGTGACGCGATAGAGTGGCGAGGCGTTGTCGAAGCCCCAGGTGAACTTGTTCGTGTCGACGATCTGCACGCGGATCGCCTGGTTCTCGGCGCCGAGATAGCCGCCGACCACCGACGGCGCGCACAGGTCGTCCTTCTTGCCGGTGTTGTCGAACGTCACCCGCAGCTTCGTGTCGGGCTCGCACAGGCAGGTTTCGGGATTCCAGATGCCGTAGGTCGCCTCGATCTGCAGCAGCGCATCTGTCCAAGCCGTCGCACAGTCGCTGCCGCCGAGGCCCGCGCCGAGCATGATCCGGCGCATCAGCCGCAAGCGTGTCGCGGTGTCCGGCCCGCCCAGCGCCGTCTCGAACAGCTCGGAGTCCTCGATTGCCTCGACCGGCTGCTCCCAGGCCATCACATAGGCGAGATCGGCCCGTCCGTCGGTCGGCGCCGCGCGATCGGCGGCCGGCTGCTCGAGCCAGTCGACCTGTTGCGTATAGCTCTCGCCGAGACACTCCAGGCGAAGACCGCCGAGGTAGAGCGTGCCTGCGGCGATGTCGAAATCGAGGTCGCCGCGCGTGTTGATCCGCGGGTTGGCGATCGCGAATCCGGAGTCGGGGCTGCCCGACGGCCCGACGACATCGAGGACAGTGAGCCTCGTCTGCTCGGCGTCGAGCCTCGCGCCCTCATTGTAGTCGTCATCGGTGGTGACGCGCCCCTGCTGGAGGCGGATGCCGTCGTAGCGCTTCGCAAAGGAGGTGGCGTTGCGCGAAATGTCTTCGGTCGCCATGGGATGCCTCAGGTCTCGAAAATGAACGCGGGGATCAGGCCGAACGGCATGTATTCGGTCACCTTCGCGGTGATGCCGTCGAGCATGATGGGTGAATTGAGCGAGCTGAACGCGCCGATCTCGGAGCCGCTCTCCGCGCCGCGCCGGATGCCCGGGGCGGCCGCGTCGCCGATCTGGCAGTAGTCGGCATCACCGAATCGGGTCGATGCCAGGACGTGGGCGCCAACGGCGAGCTCGGTCGAGGCGAAAGGATGCGGCAGGCGGCTGCCGGCCAGCGCCGCGCTGAAGCGGAAGCAGCCCCATTGCGTGTCGGCCACCATGACCTCGCCGGTGACCAGCGTCTCGGTCGCAAAGAGCTTGTCGAGCGCGAGGTCGCCCAGCACCGTGACGCGGCGCAGCGTTGCCGTTCCAGGCACGAACGCGACGGTGGGCTGGCCGGTGGGGGCCTGCAGGATGCTGTCCGACACGTAGAGCGAGTCGATCACGCCGCTGTCCGAGATGCCGATCGAGGCGAGGATCGAGCCCTCGACCGTGAGGTTCTCCACGTTGCCGGTCACGACCAGCGGCACCGCCGCGATCGCGTTGCCGTTAGCGTCGGTACCGCCCGGATCGAGCGTCATGCGCCGCAGCGTCACCGACTTCCACGAGCCGGCGAGCTCGATGCGCGTGCCGACGTCACCGCCGATCCACAGCCCGTCGAGCACCAGCGTGGCGTCGCCGCCGGCCGCCGCCGTCACGCGCCATGGTGCCGCGAGCCGGACATAGGGCCGCTGCAGGTTGTCGGCCTGCACGACCAGGCTCTGGACACTGGAAACCGACGCGACCGGCCCGTAACGGAGGCTGTTGTCGAGTGACAAGCCGCCCGATACCGGCAGGTCGGCCAACATGATCGCGCCGCCGGCGTTCAGGCGGACAAAGGTGGGCAGGGTGGTCACGTCGATCAGGGCGGCACGCCGGTCGTCCGTGCCGGCGCCGACAGGTCCGGAGAAGCCGTAGTGGTAATCGACGGTGACCGGCGCCGCGGGTGCGCCAGCCATGAGCTTGAGCCGGCCGCGCTCCGGATCGATGACCAGCTGCTTGTTCGGAGGGGCATTCGACCAGTCGTCGAGCGATCCGGATGTCGTCAGGGCGACGGGGATCGCCGTGCCGCCAACGTCGACCTTCGCCGCGGCGGGCAGCAGTCCCGCCTTGCCGCAATCGGCGACCAGCGCGCCGTCGAGGATCGCCCGCATCACCGGCGGCAATAGCAGCGACGCCTGCGAGGGCAGGGTGGCGATGCGCGCCAGCAGCGCGCTCTCGGACGAAAAGCGGAAGTCGCGTAGGACGACGAGATCGTTGGCGGCGGCGGACGGTTGACCGGCGGCCGTCAGTACGGCGCCGAGGGACAGGATCAGTGCCTGGGTGACGACGTACTCGGCGTCGCCGAGAAGCCGGCAGGCGATCGGTCCGGGAAGATCCCAGGGCAACGGGAAGCGCCAAGCCTCCCAATCCGGCACGACCCGGCGCGGCGCGAACAGGGCGATGTCACGGCCAGACGGATCGAACAGGAAGGTGCCCGCCGCGCCGCGGCCGAAGGGCGTCGAGCCGACGACCGGGAAGGCGCGCAGCCGGTGCAGGAAGAAAAGCAGTTTCGGGATGTTCCACAACCCGTCGCGACCGTGCCGGCGACGGACGTCGGCGACATGGGAATATTCGTCGAATGGGCCGTCGGTCAGCGTTGAGGCGAGAGGCCGGCGCAGATCGGCGGTGCCGCCGCGCGGCGTCCGCGAGAAGCGGCCCAACTGCACGGCGGGAAGCTCATCGAGGCCGTGATGGGCCCGGCCGAGCCGCCGGAATGCCTCGACCACGGTGCCGTCCCACGGCGTGATGTCGGCGATCAGCTCCGCGAGCACGCGCGGCGTGCCCTTGCGCCGGCGATAGTAGATCGTCTTGGCCACGTCGATGCGGCGGCCGCGCTTGTCGAGCGCGGAAATCATCCGCGTGCCGACCAGTTCACCGATGTACGGCACCGCCCAGTCGTCGCAGAGATCGATGAAGTTGTCGTCCCATAGGCGGTCCTGGTCGCGACGCAGGATCGCGGCCTGGCTGGCGATCGTCTCGATCAGGCCGCGCACGACGCCCTTCTGCTCGCCGCTGCCGTCGAGGTTGCGATAGATCGCGGGCACCAGTGCCCACAGCTTCTCGGTGAAGTAGGCCTCGTAGCCGTCGGCGGCGCGCGACAGGTCAGCCATTGGACGGACTCCCGGTCACGCCGAGCGCGCCTTTGAAGTCGAAATACCGGCCGGGTCCGGGATTGCGGCCGTACGGCTCGAACGCCACGCCATCGAGCGTGAGCGCGCGGACGGCGACCGCCCCGGGAACGGCGAGCACCGTCTCGAACAGGGCGCTGCGGAACAACGTGCTGCCGATGCCCTGCGACCCCGGTTCGAGCAGGCCGTGCTGCGGGAACTCCAGCGCGTCGCGCACCGCTGCCAGCACCGTGGCCGTGTCGCGCATCGGATCGGTCTGCACGTCGATGCCGAGCGCGGCGGGCACGGCGGTGGCCTGGGTGACATCGATCGGTGTCGACGGATCGGCGATGCCGCGCAGGCGCTGCGAGACGAGGCTGCGCAGCCCGGCGGCGCCGACGTACCAGACCTGCACCACGGCGCGCTGGCGCAGTGCCGACCAGCGCCACTCCGCCGTCGCCAGCCGAACGCTGCCCACGGCGGCAGCGGCGGCGGCGAAATCGTCGATCGACACGGCGCGCCCGAGCAGCAGCGCCGTACGCGGCGCGGCGGTGCGCACCGAGCCGGGATTCTCGGCGTCAGCTCCGCCAGCCGCCGCGACGGGATTGACGACCGACTTGAGGCCGGGCGCGGGGCGGGCGATCTGGGCGATGCCGAAGGCCGGCGGCGAAGCTGCCCCGCCGCCGAAGCGATAGCGCGCGACGACATTGCCGATCCCGGTCGGCAGGGGAGAACCGAACGTGACGGCTGAACTGCCGTCGTCCTGGCGACGAACGATGTAGACCCGGTCCGCGGGGCCCACGCCGTAGAGTGTCGGCACTTCCGTCCAGACGATGCCGTCGACCAGGACGCGCAGCGTGCTGATCGCGCCCCAGTCGTTCGCGGCGGTCGCCGATGGCACGTAGGTCAGTGGTTTCTTTTGAAGCTTGAAGGACTGGAAGCTCTGCGTGGCGTCGCCGTTGCCGAGCACCTCGGCGGTGACCGTCTCGCCGCGCGTGACGGGCAGCACGTTGCCGTAGGCCCTGACCGGCAATTCGAGCGCGGGCTGCCAGTGCGTCGTCGGGTCGAGGGTGAGGGTGCTGCCGGTGAAATCGACGGCGGCCGGACTGTCGACGCCGCGCTGGTCGGCGCTCGCCAGCAAAACCTGGTCGACCTTTGGTGGTCCCATTGGCGAGACATGTAGATCGGCGAGGCCGATCGGATCGGAGTCGGCCAGGGTGGTCGCGGTGGGAGCGACGATCGTGCCGGCGTCGACGAGGCCGTAGTGGATCACCAGCTTGCCGGGATCTTGCCACGCCGGATCTCCGGCGGCGGTGTCCGCCGGATCGGGAATCGTGGCGTCAGCGGAGAGACGGGTCGTCGGCACGCGAGTGGCGGGCGTGGTGACGTCGTCGGAGCCGACCTTGATCGTCTGTTCGGGCACGACCGTGACCAGCGGCTCGTCGATCCTCGCGACACGCACTGCTTCGTAGTGGCCGGGGATCTCGAGCAGGATCCGGTCGCCAGCGCCGATGCCGCGGTTCAGGCTGTTGAGAAGAAGTCTCGTCCCCCCGAGGCCGGTAGAGGCGTCGCTCCAGCTTTCCACAGTCGAAGGTTCATCGGAGCCGAAGAAGAGCGGGGCGCTTGCAATGACGCTTTTGGCAAGGGCGACGATGTGGAACTGCAGAGAGGTCGTGCGCGATACCCAAAGTCCGGTCTTCTGCGTCGGCATCATGAGCCGCATCGAGGCGATCGCGCGCGGCTGGTCGAGCACGACCGGCGTGGCGAAGTCGACGCGCGTATAGCGGCCGCCATCGTCGAGCGTCACCATCGATACGCGTTGCGCGCGGGCAAGACGGACAGCGGGCTTCGCGCCGCCACCGAGTTCGAGCCAGAGGAGTCTGTCGCGCTGAACCCGCGCCGTCGCCGCGTCGAGCAGGATGTGGTCAAGCGTGCCGCTCAGGGTCGCGGCGCGGGGCGGGACGACGGTCCACTGGTTCGCGTCCGGATGAGAGATCGCGTCGGCGGAGGTCTCGAAGACCTGCGGCGGCTCGCTGCCGAACGCGGCGGAGCGGAAGGCGGTGCCCGCCGGAATGGTGATCGGAATGCGGCCCTCGACCAGCGCGCCGAGATTGGTCGCCGACGCGAGTTCCGGACGTGGCAGGTAGCCGATCATTCCGACGAGGCGGCGCAGCGACGATGGCAGGACGGCGGTGCGCAGATATGACTCGTTTGCGTGCGCCTGATCGTAGAAAGCCACCACATCGCACACATAAGCCCACATCTCGAGCAGCATGAGGCCGAGATCTTCCGGATCGCGCGCCCGCCAGGCGGCCAGCGGCGGATAGGCACCACCGGCTGCGGTGAGGCGCGCGAGCAGGGCGGACCGGAATTCCGGGAAGCCGCCGATCTGGCGCGGCAGCGACGGCAGTCCCGCCGGGATGTCGAGAGCCGCCGGGAAGATGCGGATGTCGCAGGGGCAGACGGGGTCGGTCATGCGCCACCATCATGGAAAATGCGCAGGGTCCCGCGATCGGCATGATCGGGATCGTTGTCGAGGCGGATGATCTCGTTCGGCTCGATGGTGAAGGTGAGCTCGGTGAAGGGCCGCCAGTCGAACCAGCCGCGGCGGCGGATCGCCATGCGCTCGACGGCCTTGACGCCGGGGACGAGCATGATGGTCGCCTCGAGCCGGCTGCGGAACAGCGGTGCGCCGAAGGTGAAATTGTCGGGATCGAAGAAGCCGCGCCGGGCGAGCGGCCCTTTGGTCCCGAGCAGCGCGGTTTCGACTTCGCCTGCGACATCGGCAGCATAGCGCGTCGGCGCCACGCAGATCTCGATCTGGAGGTCGATGTCGGCATAGATCGGATCGGGCACGACCGTCTCGCGGCCGGCTTGCCGGAAACGGTCGAGCTGCGCCTGCAGATCGCTGCGCCGATCCTGCGTCAGCACGTCGGTGCCGCGCGGATCGGGCGTCACCATCGCGGTGAGCCAGCTGCCGGTCCATCGGAACTGCGATCCGGCGCGCTGCACCCAGTCGAGCCGCTCGGCCGCCTCGGCGTAGTCTTCCGGCCGCACCGCGCGATAGGTGATCGCGCGGAAGGCATCGGGCGCATTGCGCCGCACGGCGTCGAGCGGTTCCGGATCGACGCCGCCTTCAGTCGGCAGCGGATTGGTGATCGCGGCAACCAGCCCGCCGAGCGCCGCCGCGTCGAACACGATGAGCGTGTCGGCGCCGAGATTGCCGCCGGTGCCGTTGCCGAGGCGGTAGCTCACCTCGAAGACCGTGCCGGGCGACGCGGTGGGCGAGGGGATCGCGCCGAACACGCCGTCGCCGAAGCGCACGGTGACGCCGTCGCCATCGGTCCGGTCGAGCTGCGCGTAGTCCTGATGGACGAGCGTATCGAGCGGCCGGCGAAAGCCGACGACGCGGCGCCAGATCCCGTCGTCGAGCGTGAAGTGCTGGTCCTCCGCCTGCGAGCTCGATACGCCGAGCAGCCTGCGGCGCCACTCCCAGCCATCGTGCTGGTCCCATTGCGAGCCGTTCCACTTCGGCGCCGATGCCGGCGTCGCCAGCGTTGCGCTGTAGAGGCGGATTTCGGGCGCGGCTGCGGCAGCGGTGCGGGCCAGCCAGGTGAGGCCCTCGAACTCCGAATCGGCGAGGCTGAAGAGGTAGGCGATGCTGGCATCCGGGCCGGTCCGTTCGACCGCCCGCGGCACCGGCGCGTAGGTTGCCGGATCGCCGCCCAGCGGCGGCTCGAGCGCGGCATAGTCGCTCGGCCCGATGCTGAAGCGGCGCACGACGGTGCGCCCGGCCGTGGCCGGCACGATATTGCCGCGCAAGGTCAGCACCGTCTGGTCCATCTCAAAGGGCAGCGCCTGCGCGTTCTCCCATGCGATCTGCGTGTAGTCGGCGGCGAGCAGCGGGTCGTGTCCGTCGACGACGCTGACGAGACGCACCAGCCAGCGTCGCGCCGGCAGCGAGCGGTCCGCCGGATCGGTGCGAAGGATCACCCAGCGCCCCGGCGTCACGCCGGGCGGCACATCGTCGAGTGGGAGGTCGGCGGCGCGATGCCCCGCGAGATACATCCCTGTCGCGCCGACCGGAAGGCAGGCCCGCGATGAGTCCCAGAGGTAGGGCGCAAGGGCGTTGCGCGCCGGTGAGATCGCGTAGCTGCGCGGCCCGGCGGGAAGGTCGCGCTCGGCGAAGCCACGACCGATCTCGAAGGTCACCGGCAGGATGGCGCCATCCGGAAGCGGCTGGTTGTCCGGCAGCGGCGCCACGAGCATGCCCTGCGCGCGCGGCAGGCCGTCGCTCACGGCCTGGACGGGCGTACCGGCCGGAAGGACGCCATCGGCGAGGGCGGTCACGTCGAGCCAGCCGGTGGCGGCGAGGCCGTCCTTCACGTCGTAATCGACGAGGCGTGCCATGCGCCGCACCGATCGGCGCTGGGTGGCTGTTTCGAGCTTCGTCTCGCGTGCGATTCGGTCCTGGGTGTAGGCGAATTCGTCGCCCAGGCTGCTCATTACCTCGACCAGCATGTTGCCGACATCGGCTTCCAGCCGGTCCTGCCAGGCGGGGTAACGTTGGCCCGCGAACTCGAGCAGCGCCGCGCGCAGGCTCCAGAAGTCGCGCGCGGTGTAGTCAACCGGGAAATCGACCGGCGTCTCGGGCGGACATTCGTGCGACGGCGGCTCGCAATCGACGTCGCGCGGACAGGCCGCCTTGAAGCTGAAGACGATGTTGTTGAAGAACGGATCGATCCGCGGATCGCCGATGCTGAGGACGTACGGCGCGAAGCCGCCCGGCTCCGCCGCGACGAGGCGGAGGATGTTGCGCCCGTCGGCTGCAGCCTGCCAGCCCGCTGTCACCGGTATGTCGGGCAACCCGTCGGCGTGGACGCGGACGCTGTTCTGCAGCGCTGGCGCAACGATCGGCGGGACAAGCGTGCTGGGCTGCTTCAGGAAGTAGACATCCAGCGTGACCTGGTCGGGTTGGACCAGCACGAAGTCGATCCCGGTCAGGCTGTTCTGGCCGAGCAGCGCTTCGAGGCGGTCGGGGCCGGCCATCAGGGTGCAACCTCGAGATTGAGATAACGGCGCTGCTGGCGGGCCAGCAGCAGGTAGCTGATCCGGATCGACAGCGTTGACTCTCCGGCGGTGACGACGACGTCGTCGACCTTGATCACGCTGCCGAGCCAGCGGTCGAGCGACTGATGGACCAAGACCTGTGCCAGCGAAGCGCTCACGACGGAATTGGGGGCGAACAGCATGCGGCGGACGCCGCAGCCGAATTCGGGCCGGTTGATCCGCTCGCCGGGTGCAGTCAGCAGCACCTGCCGGATCATCTGATCGACGTGCTGCTCGTAGCTGCGCTCGGCGGCGAGCCGGCCGAGGCCGACATCGACGCCGATCTGATAATGGATCGAGGTGAAGGGCTGGGTCATCGGCTCACATCCCCTTCACGCGCGGCTGTGTCGCCACGACGCTGACCGGCCCCTGTGGCGCGCCAGTTGCGGCGAGGCACAGGCCGACGCTGCCGGCGTCGAGGGCCTGGCCGCCTGCCCTGACGCGCAGGCCCGGCACGATCCACTGCACGCGGATGCAGGGGCTCGGCACCGGCCCCGGCAGCGTGAAGACGCAGCCGGCCACGAGGAAAGTGTCGGCAGAGGTCGCGATCGGCGCGCCGCCGGCCATCGCGCGGACGTTCGCGGGCACGATCGTGACCTGGCCACCGTGCGGGCAGAGCAGGGTCGAGGTTGCGGTGAGGCTGGGTCCGGCCATCACACGACCTCCAGCGCGCCGCTGTTCACGCTGAACGAGGCGGCGGTAAGCTCCGTCTTGTTCGGGGTGATCTCGGCAGCGACGCCGGTCGGGCTGACCGTGTGCGTGCTCGATCCTGCCGCGGTGACGGCCTCGGTCGTGAGCGTGACCGAAGCGCCCGAATCGGGGGCTAGCCTGGCCTGCTGCTGCGCGTCGTCGAGGCGCAGGACGAGCTTCTCCGTCTTCAGCTGCTTGACGTCCGGGTTGGCGCCTTCCGGCGCTTCGCCGTCGGCCCAGAAGCAGCCGACCCAGATCGGAAACGAAAGGTCGCCGCCTTCGAATTCGACCCATACGCCGGCGCCGGCCGCCGGAAGCGCGACGAAGCCGACCTTGTCGCCGGCATAGGGCACGCACGGCATGGCCCACACGTCGAGCCCGGGCGGCAGCAACGAGGGCACGCTGACCTTGAGCCGGCCCTTCTGCTTGGGATCCTTGTTGTCGGTCACGGTTCCCCGGTATTTCCCGAAATGTCGGCTGCGGACATGCTCCAGCAGCAGGCGAATGACATCGCGCTCCATCACGCCCCCCATCCGTTGCGCACCAGCTCGAACTCCATACGGTGCGTCGTGGCGTCGATCAGGTGACGCACGCTGGAAACGAAGTACGGCCCGCTGTGCCGCGTGCCCGTGCCCTGCACCTGCACGAGGGTATGGGCGCGCAGCACCGAGCCGAGCGCGTGGACGGTCGTCTCGCCGGTCACGGTGACGAAGAAGTCCGACTCGATCAGCGCCGCCTCGCCGCGGCTGCGCAGGTCGCCGGCATCGTCGACGGGCGCGGTGATCAGCGTGCTTCGGGCGTCGCCCGTGATCTCGGCCAGCCCCTTGTCGCCCAGCAGCTTCTGCGGCGATCGGGCGACGCTGCCGTCGATCTGGCTCTTGTCGGCGAGATCGAGATTCCATCCGACAGCGCTCGAGGGTCGTTCGACATCCCATGAAATGTCGAGCGCATTCAGGTTTGGATTGCCGATGTTGATCGCCAGCTTGGCCGTCGGCGCGCCATCGAGAACCGGGCGGCGGAAATGCGCGGTCTGCACGCCCATCGGATCGGCGGTCAGCCAGAACAGGCAGCCGTTGCGGCGCGCCAGCCGGCGGATGAAGCGCAGGTCGCTGTCGTGCTGGACCAGCGTGTGCTTGTCCTCGGCATGGACGGCCGGCGTGGCCTGGGCGTCGGCCACGAGACCGTAAACCGTCACGATCTGGCCGACCACGTCACTGTCATGCACGGCGTCCCAGACCTTGGCCTTTACCTCGCGGTCCATGACGAGGGAGGTGTCGCTGCCCATCACGTCGACGTAGGAGCCGGTGCCGCCGTGGAGCAGGCGGATCTGTTGCCCATGTACGGGGCCTTTGACGAGACAGTCGGCGACATTGTTTTGCAGCGACAGGACCTGGATCGTCGATCCGGGATCGACCCGGCCATCCCTGAGAAAGGGCAGGTCGCCGCCCGTGATGCCGACCTCGTAACGCATGCGGTAGGTCGTCGGCTCGCCCATCCGCTCCAGGACCTCGACGACCGAAGCCTGCGCGAGCTGAGCGTCGGCGGTGTCGCCGACCTTGATGGCGAGCGCGGTCGCGGCCATCTAGTCCGCCTTCACCGGAATCGGGATGTCGCGCGCTTCGGCGAGCGCGTCCGGCAGCATCACGTCCGACAGCTCGCAGATCCGCCAGTAGCCAGCGGGATCGGCGAGATAGTGGAAGGCGAGATGATCGAGCCGCTGCCCGTCGGTCCGCCGGTGCAGGCCGAGCAGCGCCTGCTCCGGCTTGTCGGGAGCGGGAATGACGGTGACCATGCGGCCGCGCCGATCGATCGCGGTGTAGCCCGCGACGCCCAGATACCGGCTGTTCGGATCGAACATTGGAGGCCCCTAGATCGGCAGCAGGCCGAGAATGGATTCGACGCCGTTGGCGTTGTTGGCCAGGGCCAACACGCGCTTCTGCGTCATCGTGAATTTATGGGCGGCGATAGCCAGCTTCTCGATCGTGTCGGGATCGCGGCCGAAGTCCGCCTCGGTAAGGACCTGCATGCCGAGCGACACCTTTGCACGCAGCGGATAGAGCATCGGATTGTTGAGCTGCTCTTCGACGGCGAAGGTGTTGATGCGTACCGGCACGATGCGTCCGGGCCCCCAGACGAAGAGGATCGTCGGCGACTTGGATTTCGGCACCGGCTCGGCCTGCGCGGCGACCGATGCACCGACCGACGCGCCGGCACCGCCGCCGAGGCTGGCACCGACCGACGGCGAGAGCGAGAAGCCCCGGCCCGAGGAGTCCTCGGCATAGAGCAACATCTCGAGGGCTGCGAGGCGGTCGGCAACGCCGGTAAGGACTGCCGCCGGATGGAATTTCGGGACTTCGAGCGCATCGCTCGCGTCGAGCTGCAGCGCGAGCGTGAAGTTCTCGACCGGCGGCTTGGGCTGCGTCGTGCCGGGCGCATCGGACACGGCCTTGCCGGGGCCGGCGGCCTTGCTGTCGGGGAGCTGATAGGGCTCCAGGGTGTGCGACAACGATTCCGGATTGTATTGAAAGACGATGACGTTCGGGATCGGCACGATCATCGGCGCGCTGAACTGCACCAGGGCGCCGCGCAGGAGCCTGGGGCTGGACGGAAGGCCGCTGCTGCTCACGACTTCCTCCGCCACTTTTCGTCGATCATGCAGGGCGCGGGCATCTGCACTTGCAATCTGGTTTCGGCAGGACCGATGGTGACGTGAGTCAGTCCGTAGGGTCGGCCCATCGCAGCCTTGTGCTGCGGCGTGGCGACGGATTTCATCGCAAGGCCTCCAGAATGCGGTGGGCGATCGTCTCGGCGAGTTCCTCGGTTGGCGTGCCGTCGGGAATGCGGATCGACAGGGAGGCGCCGGCCGGTATTGGATACATCTCCGTGCGGCTCAGCGCGCGCGCCAGCCGGTCGGCGACATCCTCCGCGAGACGGCGCGCCTGCGCTTCGTCGAGTGACGGCAGGCGCAGCAGCAATTCGTCGATGCGGACGTTTCTCGGCATCATGGCGCACCCAGCCGGTCGCGGTCGCGCTCGGTGAGCGCGCGGCCCTCCTTGATGAGCTCGCGTTCCAGTCCGCGCAGGATGTGGGTCATGCCGACCGGCGCGCCGTCCCGCTTTGCCGCGAACAGGGCCGACAGGACCGCGTACTTGATCTGTGCCCCGGTCACCTCAAGCGAGTCGGCTAGCCGCTGCAGCGGCGAGGCGAGCCGCGTCGCAGTCTCGCGGCCGGCCAGCTCGCCGACGAGACGGCGCCAGAGCTCGATCCTCTCGCCCGGTCCCGGCTTGGGAATGTCGAGCACGTACCGGATGCGGCGCAGGAACGCCGCGTCGATGTTCGATTTGCGGTTGGTCGCCAGCAGCGCGACGCCGCCATAGGCCTCGACCGCCTGCAATAGATGGTTGGTGTCGGTGTTGGCGTAGCGGTCGTGCGCGTCCTTGATCTCGGTGCGCCGGGAGAACAGAGCGTCCGCCTCGTCGAACAGCAGGACGGCGTCCATCTCCTCGGCGCGCGCGAAAACGCGCTGGAGGTTTTTCGAGGTCTCGCCGACATACTTGCTGACGACCTCCGACAACGAGATGCGGAAGAGGTCGAGGCCGAGCGAAGCGGCGACTGTCTGGGCCGTCATTGTCTTGCCGGTGCCGGGCGGCCCTGCGAGCAGCGCGAGCAGGCCGCGGCCCTGCGGAAACAGGCGGCGGGCCGCGCCATCCTCCCAGACCTGGGCGCGCGTGCGGGCCTCGAAGACGAGATCGGCGATCGCCTCGCGCAGCGACGGCGGCAGCACGAGGTCGTCGGCGGTGAAGCTGCATTCGACCCATTGCGCGACCTCGCCCAAGCGATGCCGATGAGTGCGCCGCACGTGCGCGGCAGCCTCGTCGGGGCCGGCTGGACGGTGGGCGGCCAGTGCGGCGATCTCGCCGATGACGAGGCGGTGCCGGGCCGCCAGCGTGGAGACCGCTCCCTCGGGCCATGCATCGGCGCCCGGCACGAGGCGGCGCAGCATCGTCTCCCGCTCGGCGAGCGAGAGCGACGGTATTGAGATCATCTCTTCCACGGCGTCGATGGACGGCGGCGCGGCCTGGCCCGCTTCGACGATCATGAACTGTACCGGAAACGGCGCGATCGAACGTGGCCAGAGACGATGCGTCAGCCGCTCGCCGGCCCAGGCCAGCGCGCAACGATCGAGGAACGCCTGCCGCTGCGCCCGCACGAACAGTCGCGGCCAGCTCTCGTCGTCGATCGCGTCGGCATCGACGACGAGAAGCTGCAGGCCGAGGCGCGAGGCGATCGAGGCGGCGAACGTGCGCCGGCCGCTGCCCGGAGTTCCCCGGACGAGGACGCGGGCGCGCCCAGCCGTGGCGAGGATCCGTTCGATGTGCGCCGCCATCTCGTCGACCGGCCAGCGCGGTAGGGGCCGGGCCGGGGTCGCGTGCAGGTGGGCCACGCCGACCAGCGCCTCGTCGAGATGGTGGCCGCCCAATATCCAGGCTCGGATCAGCGGATCGCAGACGAGGGCCGGCGGCTCGCCGGGCGCGACCGGCTCCTCGCTCACGAGCTGCCACCGGCGCAACGCCGAGGCGGCATCGAGCACCGCCGCTGGTCCGTGGTCGAAGAGCTGGGCTGCCAGCTCCTCGGTCACGTAACTTCGGGTCGCGACGTCCTGCAGATAGGCGAACACACGGGCGAGCGTGGGATCGAGGCTTGCCGCGAGGCAGGCTTGGAGGAGATCGGCCTCCGGTCGTGTCAGGGCGAACAGGCTCGCGAGCTTGCCGAGCCGGTCGGTCCTGTCGGCCTCCATGGCGGCCTCGACCTGGGCCAGCAGTTCGACGGCCTGCCGCGCTGCCGGGAAGCCGAGTCGGAAGGCGGCTTCCGCTTCCGGCGTGTCCCAACCTTCGAGGGCAGCGTCGACCTGCGCATGCGTGACCACACGCGGGGTTTCCCGATCGGTCTCGCGTCGCCACAGGGTGCGCAGCCAGAGCACGCGAAGCTGCGCACGCAGTCTGATCCGCAGGGTCAGCCGCTCGATGGCGTCGACTGGAATGCCGCGTCGGCCGCCGGCTGGGCCTTCCGACGCCATGCCGCGCAGCGGCGGGACTGCGTGCTGTGCGTCGGTCATTGCGCGACTACCCATTGCGGCGGGCCCTCGCTGCCGGAGACGATCACGCGCACCGGAACGATCGCGGCGGCCGGAGTACCAGCGGGCAGGCGGGCAAGGATCGCAGTTGGGCTCTGCACGGCGAACTCGCCGGGATTGAGGCTCGCGGGATTGCCGGGTTCGGCGCGGTCGGCGCCGAGGTAGAGCGTCACGGCCGGCGCGGGCGTGAAGCCAATACCGGTGATCGTGAACTGGCCGGCCGGCGAAGGAGCGCTCAGGGCCGAGATGCCGGGCGCGATGGCGATTGGCACTTGGTTCGAGATCTGCGTGATCACCCGGATGGAGCCGTCCGGCAGCCGGAGCTGGCGCGCGATCTGGACTGAGGCGGCGTAAAGGCCGGGAGGCGTGGGCGTGCCGCTAGCGGTCGTTTGCACCCGGGCCGTGATGCCCTCGGCCGTGACCCGCACCTGCCAGGCCGCGTCCGCGGTCAGGGTTGCCGTGGCCGATACCTGGCGCAGCAGCAGCGTCGCGGTGCCTCCGGTCAGGCCGGTGCCGAGGAGGGTGAAGAGATCGCCGGCGCCAAGCTGGGTGGCCTGCGCCGGCTGCACCACGATCGTGCGGTCCTGTGTCTCGCCCGGCAGGCGGTAGGTGACGACACTTTGGCTGGTGTCGAGCCGGGGCGCGCCGGTGGTGAAGGTCTGGATGCCGTATTGCAGGACTCGGCCCGCGCCACGCGGCGGCCTGTCCGGCTCGAGCATGACGACGCTCGCCTGATAATAGGCCGAGAGGCGGAGCGGTGAGGAACCCGCGGTCCAGTAGCTGACGGCCTCCGCCGCCGGCACCGGCTGCAGTGTGATGCGCAGACGATTGCCGTCGCCCGACATCGCCGGGTCGAGGACCGGCAGGCCGTTTATTTGCGTCGTGTCGTCGATCATCGGCACGTCGCGCAGCGCCTTCACGGCCAGTCCCATGATGAGTTGCTCTGTGAGGGTGCCGACATCGGTCTCGGCCGAATGCGCGCTCAGCACGTAGTAGAGATCGAGCGCCATGGGCGTGTAGTGCAGCGCTTCCACGCCGGATGGCGGCGGCTGGTTCTTGAAGGCCGCATCCTCGCTCAGGTGATAAAGATAGAGGCCGGCCACCGGATCGCCGGTCAGCTTGTCCGGCGGCATCGGCGATGTGGTCAGCTTCGGCGACGGAAGCGGCGGCCATGCCGGCGAGGCGTTCACCGAGAGATCGATGACCTTGAGCAGCGTGCGCGTCACGGCGCCGAGGTCGAGCAGCGCCATGGTTAGCTCTGTCCGAATCCGAAGCGCTGGCCGAGCAGCGCGCTGCCGGACAGCACGCCGCGCGGCGCGGTCGGGGCAGCACGGCGCGGGGCTGCAGGTGGCGCGGGCGGCGGCGCTTGCACGACGACTTCGATACGGCCGATCTGGAGCGACGGACCGCGGGGCGGTGGCGTCGTCGGGGCGGCGGCGATACGGGGCTCGAGTGGGGCGCGCGCCGGAGGCGGCGTGGCGCGCGTGCGGGACACCGGCGGGGTTGGGGCCGGAGATGTCGGCTGCAAGAGCGTCGGCTGGCCTTGCGGGGTCGATGGCGGAATCACGGAGGTTGCGACAGGCGCCGCAACTGCGGGCGGCAAGACCATGGGTGGCACGGACGTGGAACGTGGCGGCGGCTCGGCTCTCTGCGACGACAGTTGCGCGATCGGATAGGCGCCTCGCTGCGGCGGCAATGGATCGGGCGGCGACGCCGTCTGGGCGCGCGCAGTCGGCATGATCGGCGTCGGAGCAGGCTGAGCCTGCATCCCCTGCGGCGACGCTGCGGTGTGGCTGGATCTTGGTTCCGGCTCGCTCGACAGAGTCTCTTCCACCAGGCCGGCTGCTCCGGTGAGCGTCGTCCGGGGCGACGGTGTGACTCGCGCCGTCGACGGCGCCTGCCGGCCGACCGATCGCGTCACCAGTCTCTGGAGATATCCGAACATGGCTAGAAGCTTCCGGCGTGGGCGCCGCGATCGCGTTCGATCGCGGCCGCGAAGGCCCGCCGGCGCTTGCGATCGAGTTCCAGGATTTCGTGCAGGCTCCAGCCATAGGTCGAGGCCAGCAGATGGACCTCGGCGGTCCGCGCCGGCATCTCCTGCAGGATCGACGTGAGCAGATAGTGCTGGAGGTCGAAATGCGTCTGGGTCGGCGCGCCGCACTCCGGGCAGGTCGCGTCGAGCTCAGTATCGAGGATCGGTGCGGCCGCCTCGAGCGCGTCGTGTACCGCCAGGTCGCCCGGTGCCGCGTCGCCCTCGACGATGCAGCGGGCGAGCAGCGCCGCCTCCGCCGCCTCGGCCGACATGCCCTGCAAGGCCAGTTCGTCGCTGCCGCGCGGCAGGCGAAGCCGCCGTCCGTCGTCGAGCGTCACGGTCGAATTGCGCGCGAAAGCGATATCCACCGGCAGCAGGCCGGCGCTCGCCAGAAGGTCTCCGAGCTTGAAATCGATATCGAAGGGACTGCCGCACGCCTCGCAACGCAGCACGCAGTCGATCCGGTCGCCGAACTCCGCGACGTAGATTTCCGCCAGCAGCCTGTCGCGGTCGCATGCCGTCAGGCGGTCGGCCTCGCCGGGCCGCAGCGCCGCGCCCTTGGTGTCGACGAGCAGGCGATCTAGCAGACCGATCGCCGCTGCCGTATCGGTGCCGCCGATCGCTTCCTCGTCGCCGCCCCGGAGGTTGCGGAGCGCGATCCATCCGGCCGTCGTTCCGTCGTCCGGCGGAAAGGTGAGGAAAAGGCGTCGCATCCCCCGCCCTCGGTCAGGTCTGGGTCGGTTCGACGATAGCAAGGTCGCGATCCCAGCCTTCGTTCTCGAGCTTGATCATCTCGATCGCCACCGCATTGGCGTTGGCGTCGAGGTCGGGAAGAGCGTGGTACTCCGACACCCAGCAGCGGTAGACGTTGTAGGCCTTCGCCACGACGCCGTTCTCGTTCAGCAGCTCGATGGTGATGTCCTTGCGGAAATTCTTTAGCGAGATGGTTCCGCCGGCACCGGGCGCGTAGATCAGGTTCGCCCAGTTCTCGAATTCCGGATCGTGGGTGACGCCGCGCTCGAGCGTGATCGGCTCGAAGGACGTGGTCGTCGGCATGTGGCGCGCCGTGCTCGGGTCGTTCGCTTCCCGATGCTTGGCTACTTCGGTCGAGCGCTTCAGCATGCTGACCTTGCTGATGCCGAGCACGTACTTGCCGTCCCACTTCACGCGGAACCTGAAGTTCTTGTAGGGATCGAAGCGGTAGGAATTGACGGTGAAGAGAGCCATCGCGTGTATCCTCGTCGCATGGCGGCAGTGGCCGCCGAATGGTGCTGCCCGCCAAGTCGCGTCAGGCCTGCAAGGCGCCCGCGATCTGCTGGATGTAGAGCACGACGAACTCGGCCGGCTTGAGCGGGGCGAATCCGACCCAGATGTTCACGATGCCGAGATCGCGATCGTTCTGCGTCGTCGTCTCGGCATCGCACTTGACGAAATAGGCTTCCTGCGGTGTCGAGCCCTGGAAGGCGCCCTGGCGGTAGAGACCGTGCATGAAGGAGCCGACGTTGAGCCGGATCGACGCCCAGAGCGGCGTGTCGTTGGGCTCGAACACCACCCACTTGAGCCCGCGATAGAGGCTCTCCTCCATGAAGAGGGCGAGGCGGCGGATCGGGATGTACTTGTATTCGCTGGCGAACATGTCGGCGCCGTCGTTCGTCCGCGCGCCCCAGCTCAGCACGCCTTCCGGCATGACCCGGATGCCGTTGATGCCGAGCGGATTGAGCTGGCCGCTCTCGCCGTCGGTCAGGTTGAGGTCGACGCCGGTGACGCCGCGGAAGTCGGCCTCGGTGCCGGCCGGCGCCTTCCAGACGCCCCGGGTGCCATCTGTGCGCGCATAGATGCCGGCGACGGCCCCGGCGGGGCCGACGGCGACGTTCAACCCGCCCTCGTTGATGGTGAGACGCGGGAAGTAGACGGCGCTGTAATCCTTCACCATGCCGATGCGGAAGGTGTTCACGCCGCTCGTCGCGCTCTGGGCGGAGGTCCAGGAATCCGGCGGATCGGTGACCAGGAAGGCGCGCCGCTGCTGGCAGAAGATGCTGGCGTTGGCGTAGAGCGTCTGGACCGGTGTCGCGCCGGTCGAACGCTCGGGCGGCAGGATGAGAAGATTGAACAGGTCGACATCGTGGTCGATCACGACATAGGCGGCGTCGTAGTCGGCCGGCGTCGGCGGGTTGCCGTCGTTGCCGGGCACGCCGGCGGTCTGGAAGAGCGGGTTGCCGGCAAGGCCGAGGCTGTCGTAGCGCACGTTAACGATCGTCGGCGGGCCGGCCGTTGCGATGTTGCTCGGGGCCGTCGCGAACGGAGGAATCGTGTTGTCGTCGCCGGCGGTCGCGATGAAGGCGATGCGCGTGCCCCACAATTCCGCTGTCCAGCGGAAGGTGGACGGGTTCAGGGCCTGGAAGGCGTTCACCGCGTCGGCCCAGCGCTGGAGCTTGGTCACGAGCGAGGAACCCTGCCAGTTGGCGGCTCCCGCCGGCGGCGCGGCATCGGCGAGCGCCAGTGGCACCGCCTGAGGAACGAGGTTGCCCGCGGCGTCGAACGTGTCGAGGGTCATCGCGTTGATCGCAGTGCCGCCGGTCTGCGGCAGATTCAGGAAAGCGGTCGCGGTGGCGAGCGACGCGCGCTCGTAGGCATTGTAGACGACGCCGGTGGGGGCCGGCCGCCGCACCGAATAGGCGCTGACCTCTATTCCGCCGTTGGCCGCGCCCAGGCCCAGGGCGGCAGACGCATCGTTCGCCGGCGCGGACTGGATGAGGATGTCGCCCTGCGCGGTCGATTCGATGATGAGGACGGCGGTGGCGAGAGGGGCGGCATCAGCCGGACCTGCCGTGATCGTCACGTTGACGGTGACGCCGCCGCTCAACGCGGCGTTGATGCGATTGGCGATCGCCGCCGCGTATTGAGTACTGAGGGCGGCAACGGTCGTTCCGGGGAAAGCGGTCGTATCTGTGAAGTCGTCGGAGATGGTGACGACGACGGACGGACTGCCGTCGACGCTGATCCGGAAGGATCTCTGCGGCGACGTGGCGCCCAACGCGGCGGCGAACTGCGCCCTGAAGTCCGCAGCGTTGGCGACCGACGAATCGTATTCGATCGGCCGGGTCGACATCGAGTAGCCGTCGATCGTGGCGACGGTCGCGGGGTCGCTGGCCGACACGAGCGCGGATTTCTGGGTCAGCACCGTCGGCGCATAGGAGGAAGAGTTCGGATCCATCGAAAGGTTGTTCCAGACCTCGCGATTGGCCTGGACGCGCTGCCCGCGGCCATCGACCGTGCTCTGGAACAGCACGATGTTGAAAGTGTTCTCCGGCGTCGGCGTGTTGTAGTTGATGCCAACGCGGATGGAATCGCCGAGAATGCCGGCGCTGACCGCACTGATCGTCAGCACGTCGGCCTTCGCCTCGTTCTGCAGCGTGATCGACGAGGACAGGGCGCCGTTGGCGATGCGGGTAACGTAGCAGTCGCTGCCGCCGTTCAGGAAGAACAGTCGAACATAACGTGCGAGGTCCCCGACGCTCGCGTCGTCGCCGAACAGCCTGGCGAAGTCGGTGAAGGTCTGGATGCGCCTCGGCGTCGAGAGCGGGCCCGACTTCGTGCGGCCGACGAAGCAGCCGATCGAGGTGCTGACGCCGACGATCGTCCTGACGCCGCTCGGCACCTCCTGCACGTACACGCCCGGATAGCTAACCTGGACAGCCATACTCGCCCCCTTCTGTCGTTGGACTGCAGCCGGAACTGCGTTACCGATCGGTTGAGCACTCACATGGCTTGTACTGTCGACGGCCAAACGCGGCGCGGTCGCGCATGATGTCTCGAGGAGAACCCGTCTCCGAATTGAACGCGACCGGCGTAATGATTTCCATCAAAACGAGGACTTGTACAGTATCGACAATCGTCGGTAATCGACGGGACCAATCAACGAAGGTGAAAAATAGCGCAGCCAAACTATGAACCCGAAGAAATCGCTCGATTAAGTCTCTCTTCGGCGAACTCAACCTAATCGGCGCCAATTTCATTTCTATTGCGCGCCGCCTCCCAATTGTTTCGTCAATTTCATCTGGCCGTCCCATGAAACACGGGGCGAAGGGGCCAAGAACACGAGGGAATTTGGGCGCTCGAGGGCTGTGACAATATTAGGGCCGAACGGCGACACGCCCTATAGAGGGTTACGCGACCTCAAACGCCATCCACAAGCTATATCGCGAAAAGAATGGGAGAGTGACAGGGCGAGTAGATCGCCCGAGAAGGCGAAGCCCGCCGAAAGCGGGAGGCGAGGCTTCGGCGAGCGCTGCTCGGTGTCAGATGATTCTCGGAAGAGATATCTGACGCTTGGTGCTGTTCGGGGGGCTCATCGTGTGGCGACGTTGGTGACGGCGCCGCCCGTCGCGGTGCGACCGCCATCGACGACGAACTGGCCTCCGGTGGTGTTCGAGGCGAGGTCCGAACACAGGAAAAGCACCATGTTGGCGATCTCCTGCGCCGTTGTGTAGCGGCCGGTCGGGAGCGAAGCCTGATAGCGGGCCTCGACGGCCTTGGGATCGCCGGGCGAGAGCTGGGCCTCGAGGGAATGTATCATTCGTGTATCGACCGGCCCGGGGCACACTGCGTTCACACGAATACCCTGGCGGGCGACCTCGCCGGCTGCGGTCTTGGTCAACCCGAGCACGGCGTGCTTGGAGGCGACATAGGCGGACATGCCGGGCGTGCCGACCAGGCCCGCGACGGAGGCCGTGTTGACCACCGCGCCGCCGCCCTGGCGGATCATCTCCGGCAGGACGTGGCGCATCCCCAGGAAGACGCCCCGGACATTGACGCCGATCACGGCGTCGAACATCGCCTCGTCATAGTCGGCGGTCGGGGCGACCTTGCCCTCGATGCCGGCATTGTTGAAGAAGCAGTCGATCCGGCCGTACTTGCCCACCGTCGCCTTTACATAGGCCTTCACGTCCTCGGACTTCGTGACATCGGCCGTGACGGCAAGCGCCTCGCCACCGTTCTGGCGGATGATCCCCGCGGTCGCTTCGGCGGCCGTCCCGTCGCGGTCGACCACCACCACCTTGGCGCCATGGGCGGCGAAGCCTACACAGGCCGCACGCCCGATGCCGTTACCCCCGCCGGTGACCAGGGCGACCTTGCCTGTGAAATCCATTATTTCCTCCCTTTGTCCGTTGACCGGGGAAGTCTAACATCGGAACGCCATGACAATCACCGTCAAGCCTCGCCATCCTGCGCTCGGCGCGGAGGTCCACGGCGTCGACATGAGACAGCCGCTGGACTGCGAAACCATCCAGGCCGTCCGCGACGCCTGGACCCGCCATCTCGTGCTGGTGTTCCCCGACCAGGACATCACCGATGCCGAGCATGTTGCCTTCACGCGGCATTTCGGCGAGCCCGAGATCTTCCACCAGACCTCGCTAAACCTGCGTTCAGACCGGGTGAAGGAGATCTTCCTCGTTTCCAACGTCGACGGCGAGAACCGGCTGATGAAGCCTTCCGACCCGTCGCAGAAGCAGCTCTCGTCGTCGCGCCAGTGGCACACCGATTCGAGCTACCGGCCGATGCCGAGCATCGGTTCGCTGCTGCACGGCATCGAGATCAGCCGGACCGGCGGCATCACCCAGTTCATCAACATGTACGAGGTGTACGAGGCGCTGCCCGAGACCCTGCGCCGGCAGGTCGAGGGTCGCCGCGCGCGGCACGATTTCAGCATGTTGCACCGGATCACCGGGGCGCCGCCGCCCACCGCGGCGGAGCAGGCTGCGATGCCGGCGGTGTGGCATCCGATGGTTCGGCGCCATCCGGTGAGCGGCAGGAAATCGCTCTATATCAGCTCGATCTACAACGATGCGGTCGAGGGTCTCGATGGCGACGCCGCGCGTGCCCTGATCGAGGAGCTGTCGGTGTTCGCCGCCCAGCCGCAATTTATGTACCGGCACGTCTGGGAGCCGAACGACGTGCTGATGTGGGACAATCGCTGCACCGTGCATGCCGTGACGCCGCACGATCCGGACGAACGTCGCGTGATGCATCGCACCACCATCGTCGGGAGCGAGCCGGTGGTGGCTGGTTAGCCGTCACGCTTCATGGAACACGTTGCCGGCCACCCGTCCTCCGCCTCGACACGGATGTCGCCCGGAGCGCTTGCGCTCGCGGTGCTGCTGCATGTCGCGGCGGCGGTGGCGTTGTGGTGGATGTCGGTCAACCGCCCGGTTCCCCCACCGGTCGAAGAGGCGATCGAGATCACTGTCGAGAAGCCCAAGCCACCCGATCCGCCACCGCCGCCGCCTGAGCCCAAGCCACAACCCCAGCCGCAGGCACAACCGAAGCCCCCGCCGGCGCCGCCCCTCCGGGGAGTGCCTCCGCCGGCCGAGATTACGGCGGATAGGCGGACCCAGGTGCCACCCTCGGGCAATCAGCCGAAGGACATTGCCTCCCAGCCGCCACGTTCGCTCGACGACCCCGTGCCACAGCCGCAGCCGCCAAGTCAGCCTGCGACGGCGGAACCCCCCAAACCAAAGGAGCCGCCTCCGCCGCCGCTCGAGCAGGCCGTGCCGCCACCACCACCACCCGGTCCGGCCATTGCGTCTTTGCCGCCTCCGCCCAAGGAGCCGCCGGCGCAGCAGCCTGTCGTGCCGAAGCCGCCGCCGGCGCCCCCCGTCGCTACGACGAATCCGCCGCCGCCCCGGCCGCAAACGCCGCCGGCCGTCACGCCTCACGTGCAGCCGCGTCCCTCGCCGCTTGTCGCCCGGCCTCAGGAACGTCCACCCGCGATCGCCAATCGCGATACGCCGTCCTCCAACTCGCCGTTCGTCAATCCCGCAGACGTCCGCAATCGCGCGCTGGCGAGCGACAATTACATTTGGCAGAACGCCCGCAAGCTGAGCTTTCACATCGACGAGCCGGCCCGGGCCTACTTCATCACGCTGCGCCTCGTCATCGCGCGCGACGGCCGGCTGCTCGCCGCCGATGTGGCCCAGTCAAGCGGGACACCTGCGATCGACCAAGCCGTTCTCGCCGGCGCCCGCAGGAACTCGCCCTATCTGCCCCTGCCGCCCGAGATCGGCGGCGACCGCGCAACATTCCTCGTGCCGCTCTCTACGCTTCGCGGACGGTTCTAACGGCTGTCGTAAAGGCGGATAACGATAGCCTCGAGGGCGAGGAACAGCCCGAACAGCACGATGCCGACGGCGCACAGCATCAGGATCGCGGCCAGCAGCAGAGCCGTCTCGAAGTTGTTGGCGGAGAACAGGATAATGTAGCCCAGCCCGGTCTGGGCGGTGATGAACTCGCCCAGCACGACGCCGATCACCGCGAAGGTGACGCCGATTCTGAGGCCGCTGAAGATGTGTGGCAGCGCGAAGGGCAACTCGACCGCGAGCAGGGTTCGCAGCCGGCTCATCAGCAGCGCCTGGCACAGCCGGCCGTAGCTCGGCGGCGCGGCCTGCAGGCCGGCGATGGTGCCGACCAGCACGGGAAAGAAGGCGATGAAGACGGCGAAGATCACCTTCGCCGTGAAGCCGGTGCCGAACCAGATGAGGAACACCGGCGCCAGCGCGACCTTGGGAATGAGCTGGAAGAACACGATCGTCGGATAGATCGCCTGCATGGCCGTGCGCGACACCGAGACGGCGATGCCAAGCAGGATGCCGAGCAGGGCGGCGGCGAAGATGCCCGCGATGGCCACCCAGAAGGTCGGCTGCGCCTGCTCGAACAGCACGCTCATCGAGCGCAGCAGCGTGTCCCAGACCTTGTCCGGCGCCGGCAGCAGGCGCGCGCTCACCGCGCCGCTGCGCGCCAGCAGATCCCAGGCGGCGAACAGCACCAGGGTGGCGACCGCCGGCGGCGCGATCAGCCGGATGGGGGCGGAGACGGCGGCGTTCATTCGCCCCGCCAGCGGCGCACGGCCACCTCGCCGGCGTGGACGGCGCCGTAGCAGACGAGGCCGACGATGCAGAGCACGGCGATCGCGGCCAGGATCATGTCGGTCTGCAGCAGCGCGGCGCTCTTGAGGATCAGGAAGCCGAGCCCTTCGGAGGAGGAGATGAACTCCGCCACGATGACGCCGATGACGCTGAGCGTGATGGCGATCTTGAGGCCTGCGAACAGGTAGGTGAGGGAGCCGGGCAGCCGGACCAGCCAGAAGGTCCGCCAGGCCGAGGCGGTTAGGCCGCGGCACAGCCGGACCAGGGAATGGTCGGTCGATTCGAGGCCCGCCACCATCGCGATGAAGATCGGGAAGAAGCAGATGAAGGTCGCAATGGTGAGCCGCGACTGCCACCCGATGCCGGCCCAGACGATGAACAGCGGCGTCCAGGCGATCTTCGGGACGAGCTGGATGACGATCACCATCGGATAGATCGCATCGCGCAGCAGGCGGCTAAAGCTCAGCAGCGACGCCAGCCCGATTCCCAGCACGGTCGCGAGCGCGAAGCCCAGCAGCGTGTCGCGCACGGTCGGGATGGTCTGCTGCCAGATCGTGCCGGCGTTGTTCACCAGCGCCCGGAACACATCGACCGGTGTCGGCAGGATGACCTTCGGCATCTGGAAGCCGATCGCCGCGAGCTGCCACAGCAGCAGCAGGCAGGCGCCGAAGGCGACGGGGAGAATGACGCCGCGTGCCCGGTCGAAACCGAGGGCGAGCGGAGCGGACGCCGGCGGCGTGGTGTCGACTGCAGAAACCATCACTGCCGACGATGCTGGATCTTGCCGCGCAGATGGCCGCAGATCCGATTGAATTCCGCCGTCTCGCCGATCTCCAGCCCGCGCGGCCGGGGGAAGGGAATGCGGATGTCCTCGATGATGCGGCCGGGCCGCTGGCTCATCACCAGCACGCGGTCGCTCAGGAACACCGCCTCGCGGATCGAGTGGGTGACGAACAGGGCGGTGCGGTGATGCTCCTGCCAGATCTTCATCAGCACGAGGTTCATCTCGTCGCGCGTGATCGCGTCGAGCGCGCTGAACGGCTCGTCCATCAGCAAAAGGTCGGGCTGGTAGACCAGCGCCCGGCAGATCGCGACCCGCTGGCGCATGCCGCCAGAGAGCTGACGCGGCTTATGGTCGTGGAAGCCTTCGAGACCGACCTCGTCGAGCAGCGCCCGGGCGTGGCCGATGTGCGGTCCGACCGGACGGTTCATGGCCCGGAAGGGGAACAGCACGTTGTCGAGCGCGCTCTTCCACGGCAGCAGGGTCGGGTCCTGGAACATGATGCCGGTCTCGGCGCGCGGCGCGGACATCGGCTTGCCGCCGACCCGGATCGCGCCGGCGCTGGGGCCCTCGAGCCCCGCGACCATCATCAGCAAGGTGCTCTTGCCGCAGCCCGAGGGGCCCAGCAGGGAGACGAATTCCCCCGACTCGATCCTGAACGAGGTCGGTGCCACGGCTTCGACCTGTCCGCGGCTGCCCGCATTGAAGACCTTGCGGACGTTGTCGATGGCGACGTAGTCGGTCGTCATCCCAGAGCGTACTTGGCCGTGCCCGCCTTGACCTTGGCCCACTCGGCGTCCGTGAGCTTCAGCTTGCCGACGAACTCGTTGGTGAACAGGGTGTTCGGATCGGGTTTCTTGTCGCCCGCCGCACCCGACGTTTCGAAGATCAGATCGGTCATCGTCTTGTAGATGGCCGGATCGGAGTAACCGACGCCCTTCTCCTTCGCTTCCTTGGTCATGTAGTTGGCGGCCCACACGCCCATGCCGATCTCGAGCTGCTCCTTCGCGGTCGAGGCAAGCTTCAGCTCCGGCAGCTCCTTGAACAGCAGCTCGATCGTCTCCTGCGGATTGAGCAGGGCGAACTTCACGCCCTCGGCCAAGCCTGCGGCCATTGCCTCGCAGACGCTCTTTTCCTTGGCAAAGTAGTCCGGTGTCGTGGTCAGCGAGTGCGCATAGAACGGCATGCCATACTTGCTGTAGAGGAAGACACGCGGATTGACGCCGGACGCGATGAGCTTGGGCAGCGCGCTGGCGACGAAGCAGGTGATGCCGTCGCATTGCTTCTCGATCAGCGCGACCTCGCGGACCTTGCTGTCGAGGGCGATCGACTGGATGTCGTTCATGGTGAGGCCGAACTTCTTGAGGAAGGTCGGCAGGAATGGATACTCGCCGGAGGTCAGGGTCGAGCCGAGCTTCTTGCCCTTGAGATCGGCCGGCTCCTTGATCGGCGACTCCGGCCGCACCGCCACGCCCATGGTGGTGTCGTAGTTGAAGCAGCCGAGCGACAGCAGCGCGGCGCCCTTCACAGCCTGCTGGATCGAATTGGGCGTGGCCGGGATACCGAACTGATACTTGCCCTGGGTAATGGCCTGCGTCGCCGCGGCGGAGCCGGTGCCCTTCTCGATCGTGACGTCGAGACCGGCCTTCGCCCAAAACGGCTTGGCCGCGTAAGACCAGATGTTGGCGCCCTCGGGCAGCCAGCCGAGCGTGTAGTTGATGGAGACCCTCTTCTGCGCGAAGACCTTCTTCGGCAGGAATGTACCGGCTGCGGCGGCACCGGATGCCGCGACGAATCCGCGGCGGGACAGCGTCCCGATCTTGCTCACATCCTTGCGCATGCGCCCTCCCGAGTGTGCGATCCCACACACGCTGCAACGCAATATGTATGCCAGAGAAATGGATGAAGGCTGCGCTGGCACACGACTTGCTGCCATCCTTCCAAGCATGAGCCTGTCCACATCGACATCCTTCCTGCGCGGCGACTGTCTCGCCGCCCTTGATGCCCGCGTCCGCCGCGAGGTCGAGATGACGGCTCATCCGCGTTCGGAATGGATGCAGCCCCGCCTGTTCCAGGGCCGGCCGGCGCTCGACGTGCTGATCGTCGGTGCGGGCCAGTCCGGCCTCGTCACCGCCTATGCGCTGACGCGCGACCGGGTGCGCAATATCCTGCTGATCGACCGCGCGCCGGCCGGCCGGGAGGGGCCGTGGGTGACCTATGCGCGCATGCCGACATTGCGCAGCCCCAAGGAGCAGACCGGGCCCGACCTCGGGCTGGCGAGCCTCACCTTCCAGGCGTGGTACGAGGCCCAACACGGTCCGACGGCGTTCACCGACCTGCATCTCATCCCGGCGGTCGACTGGCACAATTACCTGCAGTGGTATCGCAAGGTGCTCGATCTGCCGGTGCGCAACGAGGCCGAGGCGGTGGCCATTGCGCCCGGTACGCTCGACGACGGCGGGCGCTGCCTCCTCGTGACACTTGCGAACGGCGAGGTGCTCGCGGCCCGCAAGCTGGTGCTGGCGACCGGCCAGGACGGCACCGGCGAATGGTGGATGCCCGACTTCGTGCGTGCCTTGCCGGCGGATCGCCGCGCACACACCGCCGACGTGATCGATTTCGGCCGGCTGCGCGGCCGTACCGTCGCCGTTCTGGGCGTCGGCGCTTCGGCGATGGACAATGCCGCCGTCGCGCTAGAGCACGGCGCCAGGGCCGATGTCTTCTGCCGGCGCGGGGCGCCGTCGATGGTGCAGCAATATCGCTGGCTCACCTTCGCGGGCTTCCTCAAGCACATGGGCGACCTGCCCGATGAATGGCGATGGCGGATCATGAGTCACATCATGCGATCGCGCGAAGGCTTCCCGGCCGACACGTACAAGCGGGTGCTGGCCTTTCCGGATTTCCGCATGCATGTCGAGCGTCCGTGGACGGGCGCCCGGATGGAGGACGGCCGCATCCGCATCGACACGCCGAAGGGGCCGTTCCATGCCGACTACGCGATCTGCGGCACGGGCATCCGGCAAGACGTGACCTTGCGCCCCGAGCTCGCGCCCTTCGCCGGCAAGATCGCGACCTGGCGCGACCGCTACGTCCCACCGCCGGCCGAGAAAGACGACTGGATGGGCGGGTTTCCCTACTTAGCGCCGGATTTCTCCTTCGTCGAGCGCACGCCTGGCGAGGCCCCCTGGCTCGCCGACATCCATGTCTTCGGCATCGGCGCGACGATGAGCTTCGGCCCCTCGGGCAGCAGCATTAATGCGCTCACCTCGTCGATCCCGCGGCTCGTCTCCGGCCTGACGCGCGGCCTGTTCCAGGGCGATCTTGCCCGGCACTGGGAGTCGCTGCGGAGTTACAATGTCGAACAGGCCACGCTCGACTGGAGCCGCATCGTAAAGGATTGAGGCCATGGCGAGCCGCCTGCGTCGCGACTGGGTCGAGATGACGACCAAGGATTTCCAGCTCACCGACATGTCGACGGTGATCGCCGTGCTGCCGGTGGCGGCGATCGAGCAGCACGGACCTCATCTCCCGGTGGAAGTCGATACGGCGATCAATCGCGGAGTGGTGGCGCGCGCCCGGGAACTGCTGCCGTCGGAATTACCCGTGACGTTTCTGCCCGCGATGCCGATCGGCAAGTCGAACGAGCACATCTCTTATCCCGGTACCCTGACCCTGTCGGCCGAGACGGTGATTCGGCTGTGGACCGAGATCGGCGACAGCGTCAACCGCGCCGGCGTGCGCAAGCTCGTGCTGTTCAACAGCCACGGCGGCCAGCCGCAGATCGCCGACATCGTCGCGCGTGACCTGCGCGTGCGGCGCGACATGTTCGTGGTGACCGCCAGCACCTATGCGCTGGGCCGACCGCCCGGGCTGTTTCCCGAGTCCGAGCTGAAGCACGGCATCCATGGCGGCTCGGTCGAGACCTCGATCATGATGCATCTCTGCCCCGACCTGGTCCGTCGCGACGAGCTGGCCAACTTCCGGCCGAGCTCGCTCGACATGGAAGGCGACTACGAGATCCTGACGCCGGAGGGCCGCGTCGGCTTCGGTTGGGAGACCCAGGATCTCAGCCTGCCCGGCGCCTGCGGCGATGCCACCGATGCCGACGCCGAGCGCGGTGCGCAGCTGGTCGAGCATGCGGCTGCGCGGTTCGTCAAGCTGCTGGCCGAGATCGACCGCTATCCGCTCGACTCCTTGCGACCGGGGCCGTTGCGTAAGAATTAGGCAGGCCAACGCCGCGCCCCGTGGCACAGCAATTGCGTTTTCGACCGGCAGACCAAGGAGGTTTTCCATGGCCGCTGCTCGCTACCGCCTGTCCCGTCGCGCCGCTCTCGGTCTTGCCGGTGCAACCGC
The DNA here is from genome assembly GCF_965279465.1 of Reyranella sp. NCBI lineage: Bacteria > Pseudomonadati > Pseudomonadota > Alphaproteobacteria > Hyphomicrobiales > Reyranellaceae > Reyranella > Reyranella sp. Next base: position 7,627,684 of record NZ_OZ257242.1, on the reverse strand, counting down.
CGGGTCGGTCCTGATCAAGCTGCCGGGCTCGTCAGCGCGCGCGCAGACGCTCGACAAGGTGAGCTACATGACGAGCTGGCGTGCCCAGGCGGAGCATGGAGGCTTTTACCAGGCGGTCGCCGCCGGAATTTTCAAGAAGCACGGCATAGAATGCGACCTGCGTATGGGCGGGCCGCAGATGAGCGCCTCGCAGATGATGCTGGGCGGCCGGGTCGACATGATCATGTCGAGCGGGCTCGAGGCACTGAACTACGTCAAGGAGGACGTGCCGTTCTATTGCATCGGCTCGATCTTCCAGAAGGATCCGCAGGTGCTGATCAGCCATGCCGGATCGGGCAACGACAGCTTCGAGAAGCTGAAGGGCAAGACCATTTTGGTCGGCGCCAGCGGCAGGGTCACCTACTGGCCGTTCCTCAAGGCCAAGTACGGCTACAGCGACGAGCAGCTGCGGCCCTATACCTTTAATCTCGCACCCTTTATGGCCGACAAGACCCTTGTGCAGCAGAGCTTCATCTCGTCCGAGCCCTACGCCATGCGCCAGGCCGGCGCCGATCCGGTGCCGCTGATGATCGCGAGCGCGGGCTACGACAATTACCACACCACCATCGCCGTCTCGAAGAAGATGGCGGCGGAGAAGAAGGATGTGGTGCAGCGCTTCGTCACCGCCTCGCTCGAAGGCTGGGCCGAGTATCTCAAGGGCGGTGCGGCGGCTGAGCCCGGGAATGCGCTGATCAAGAAGGACAATCCCGAGATGGCCGACGACAAGATCGCCTATGCCATCAAGGTCATGAACGAGTCGGGCATGGTCATGTCGGGCGATGCGCTCACCCTTGGGATCGGCGCGATGACCGATGCGCGCTGGGCCAGCTTCTACGACTCGATGGCCGCCGTCGGCGTGCTCCCCAAGGGGCTCGACCCGAAGAAAGCCTACACGTTGGAATTCGTGAACAAGGGCGTCGGCAAGGTCTAAGATCGTGAGATGAAGCGCCTCGGCTTCGCGAGCGTCCCAGAGCAGCCGCATTACTGGCTGGCGGATGCGCGTGCGCAAGCATGCCTGATCGACGTCGAGCTGACGTCGAAACCGGATTTCGAAGGCCTGGTGCGCTTCGATCTTGAGGTAAAGGACGGGCGCATCGCCTCGATCGCGCCACTCGGCACGGCGCCCGCCGGCGCGATCGACCTCGAGGGTGGCTTGATCTGGCCGGGCTTCGTCGACGTCCATACCCATCTCGACAAGGGCCATATCTGGCCGCGCTCGCCCAACCCCGACGGCAGCTTCCGCGGTGCCGCGGGCATGACCTCGGCCGATCGTTCGGCGCGCTGGAACGCCGAGGACGTGCGTGCGCGCATGGAGTTCGGCCTGCAATGCGCCTACGCGCAGGGCACGGTCGCCGTGCGCACCCACATCGACTCGCATGCGCCGCAGGGCGAGATCTCCTGGCCGGTCTTTCGGGCGTTGCGCGAGGCGTGGGCCGGCCGCATCGACGTGCAGGCGGCGAGCCTGATGCCGATGGATTTCTTCGCCCAGCCCCAGGGCCTGCGCCTTGCCGACATCGTGGCCGAATCGGGCGGCGCGCTGGGCGCTGTCACGCGGCTGAGCGGCGGCGGACACGACGCGCTGCCGGTCGAATTCCACGGCCTGCTCGAGCTGCTCTTCCGGCTCGCGATGGAACGCGGCCTCGATCTCGACCTGCATGTCGATGAAAGCGGCGACCTGGGCGCGACGGCGCTGGTCGAGATCGCGCACATGGCGACGCGGCTCGGCTTCAAGGGCCGCATCCAATGTGGCCATTGCTGCTCGCTCGCCGTCCAGACCGACGACTATATCGCGGCGACGATGCGGGTCGTGGCCGATGCCGGCATCTCGGTGGTCAGCCTGCCGATGTGCAACATGTACCTGCAGGAGCGCACGCCCGGCCGCACGCCGCGCTGGCGCGGCGTCACCCTCCTGCATGAGCTGAAAGGCGCCGGCATCGAGGTCTCGATCGCCTCCGACAATTGCCGCGATCCGTTCTACGCCTACGGCGACCACGACATGCTCGAGGTCATGACCCAGGCGACGCGCATCGCCCATCTCGACCATCCGTTCGGCGACTGGCCGCTCGCCTTTTCCGCAGTGCCCGCCGAGGTCATGGGCCTCGAAGGCCGCGGCCGTCTGAAGGCCGGGGCGCCGGCCGATCTCGTGCTCCTCTCGGCGCGCTTCATGTCGGAGATGCTCGCGCGCAACCAGGCCGATCGGATCGTGCTGCGCAACGGCAAGCCGATCGGCACATCGCTGCCGGATTACCGCACGCTGGACCAGTTCGTGGGTCACGGCGCGTGATCGATCCTGACTTTAAGGCTGTCCTCGACGGACTCGAGCTGGTCGACCAACCGGTGCTCCTGCGCCAGCGCAGCCGCGATTTCTATTGGTACTCGCCGATCCTCAAGCGTGAGCTCGACGGCAAGGCGGCCGAGCTGATCGTCGTGCCGCACAGTGTAGACGAGGTCGTTCGGGTGGCCGCCGCCTGCGCGCGCTTTCGCGTGCCCCTCGGTGTGCGCGGCGGCGCGACCGGGAACTACGGCCAGATGGTTCCGCTTCAGGGTGGCGTCCTGCTCGACATGGCGCGGCTCGACAGGACGCTGTGGATCGACAAGGGACGCGGCCGCTTCGAAGCCGGCGTGAAGCTCGCCGATGCGGACACGCTGGCGCAGCAGCAGGGCTGGGAGCTGCGTATGTTCCCCTCGACGCGTCGGCAGGCGACCGTCGGCGGCTATGTCAGCGGCGGCGCGGCCGGAGTCGGCTCGATCCGTTACGGCCAGCTGCGCGATGCGGGTTCGGTGTTGGCGCTGAAGGTCGTGACCTGTGAGGAAACCCCTCGGATCGTCGAGCTCCGCGGCGCAGACATCGGCAAGGCGCTGCACGCCTACGGCACGAGCGGCATCGTGGTCGAGGTCGAGCTGCCGCTGGCGCCTGCGTATGCGTGGGTCGAGATGATCGCCACCTTCGACGACTTCGCCGTCGCCGCGCACTTCGCGCAGGCGCTGGGTGAGTCGGACGGTATCTTCCTCAAGCTCGACAGCCTGATGGCCTGGCCGTTGCCGCGTTACTTCATGGGGTTCGAGGACGGTGCGCTGCCCGAAGGCAAGCACGTCGTCTTCATTATGGTCGCGGCGAGCGATGCCGGCGCGGTGCGCTGCCTGGTGGCGGAACGCGGCGGGACGGTCACGCTCGATCGGCCGTATCGCGAGGAGCGGGGACAGGTGCCGCTTTACGAATACACCTGGAACCACACCACCCTGCAAGTGCTGAAAATCGACAAGACGGTGAGCTACCTGCAGACCGTCTTCCCGATCGACGCCAATATCGACGCGCTGATCGCTTCGCACGAGCGCTTCGGCGAGGAGGTCATGGCCCACGCCGAGTTCCAGCGCCGGCAGGGCCGCACCAACTGCTCCTCGCTGCAGGTGCTGCGCTATACGACCGACGAGCGGCTGTGGCAGATCGTGGCCGAGCTCGAGACGCTGGGCATTCGTCTTTCCAATCCGCACAGCTACATCCTCGAGGACAAGGGCGCGCGCGTGCTGTCGGCCGACCTGCAGCTCGAGTTCAAGCGCGAGTCCGATCCTTACGGCCTGCTCAATCCCGGCAAGATGAGCCGGTGGCAGGCCGCATGACCGCCGCCGCCATCGACTGGGCGCGCGTGGCGTCCGACCTGGCCCCGATCGGCTGCGTCGCCGACCGCGCCCTGGTGCGCCGGAAGAGCCGCGACTTCTTCTGGTATTCGCCGGTGCTGAACGAGCGGCTGAAGCATGTGCGCGCCGACCTCGTCGTCTGTCCCGCGGACGAGGCCGAAGTCGTGCGCACGTTGGCCTACTGCCACGCCCATCGCATTCCCGTGACGCCGCGCGGCGCCGGCACCGGCAATTACGGGCAGGCAATGCCGCTGGAGGGTGGCGTCGTGCTCGATCTCAGCGGGCACGACAAGTTTCTGTGGCTCGAGGACGGCGTGGCGCGCGTGCAGGCGGGGTTGAAGCTCGCGGATCTCGAAGCGCACAGCCTGCCGCGCGGCTGGGAGCTGCGCTTCCATCCCTCGACGCGACGCACCGCGACGATCGGCGGCTTCGTCGCGGGCGGCTCGGGCGGCATCGGCTCGATCCAGTTCGGCGGCCTGCGCTCGCGCGGCAATGTGCGTGCCTTGCGGCTGGTGACCATGGAGGCCGAGCCGAATGTGATCGAGCTGCGCGATGACGACGTGATGCCCGCCGTTCATGCCTACGGCACCAACGGCATCATCACCGAGCTGGAGATGCCGCTGGCCCGCTCATGGCCATGGCGCGAGGCGGCCGTCTCCTTCGCCGATATCGGCGCCGCGACGGCGTTTGCCGGCGCGCTCGGCGAAGCGGACGGCGTGGTCAAGAAGCTGGTCGCCGTCTGCGATGCCGCGACCGTTCGCTATTTCACGCCGTTGCTCGGCCATCTGCCCGAGGGCAAGGCGGTTGCGCTCTGCATCGTTGCCGACCCGTCGTGGGAAGCCTTCGCCGGTCTCGCGCAAGCCATGGGAGGCATCGTCTCGTTCGAGCGCGCGGTTGGTGCGGAGACCGACTCGATCCCGCCGATCTACGAGTTTACCTGGAACCACACGACCCTGTGGGCGCTGAAGACCGATCGCACGATCACCTATCTGCAATGCCTCTTCGGCGGTCCGGACTATCTCGACAGGATCGCGCGCGCCGTGGCTCAATTTGGCGACGAGACGCCAATGCATCTCGAGTTCAGCCGGGTCAACGGACGGGTCGCGGCTTTCGGCCTGCAGCTCGTGCGCTACACGAGCCGCGAGCGGCTCTACGAGATCATCGGCTGGCTGGAGGCGAACGGCATTCCGGTCGCCGATCCGCACACCTACATTCTGGAAGACGGCGGGATGAAGCAGGTCGACGAGGCGCAGCTCGCCTTCAAGCGGCGCGCCGATCCGCTGGGCCTGCTCAATCCCGGCAAGATGAAGTCATGGAGGCAGCAATGCTCGTAACGCAGCAGAAGGTCCTGCGCCGCTTCTGGTATCCGGTCATCCCGAGCGACCGGCTGGCCGGCGGACCGCACCCCTTCACCTTGCTCGGCACCAACCTCGTGCTGTTCCGCGATGCCGCCGGCAAGGCCGCGGCCCTGATCGACCGCTGCTGCCATCGCACCGCCAGGCTCAGCAAGGGCTGGCTCGACGCCGGCAACGTCGTCTGCCCCTATCACGGCTGGACCTATGCCGGCGACGGCAAGTGCGTGCGCATTCCCCAGCGACCGGGCGGCGATCCGGGCAAGAACATCGGGGTCAAGGCCTTTCGCTGCACCGAGCGCTACGGCGTGGTCTGGGTCGCGCTCGAGGAGCCGTTGCGCGACATCCCCGCGCTGCCGGAATACGACGACCCGGCCTATCGCCGGGTGTTCGAGTTCTACGAGCCGTGGCAGGCCCCCGGCCTGCGCATCATGGAGAACTCGTTCGACAACGCCCATTTCGCCTTCGTGCACAAGGAGAGCTTCGGCATCGTCGATGAGCCCGAGCCGGTGCAGCCGCGGCTCGAAGCCGATCCGGCCGGCTTCACGATGTATGCCGACGTGCCGGTGAAGAACCCGGTCCTCCAGCAGGCCAATCTCGGAATCGCTTCGGACCGCACGGTGCGCCACTACGAGAAGACCTGGTGGATGCCGTTCTCGCGCAAGATGAAGGTGACCTATCCCAACGGGCTGGTGCACATCATCATGACCCTGACCGCACCGATCGACGATCGGCGATCCCAGGTCATCCAGTTTCTGCTGCGCAGCGACAGCGAGGCCGATGCGCCGGCCGAGAACCTGATCAAGTTCGACCGCCAGGTGACGCACGAGGACATGGCGATCCTCGAAGCCTGCGACCATGACGTGCCGCTGTCGCCCACCGGCGAGCTGCATATGCCGACCGACCGGCCGGGTCTCGAGATGCGGCGCATGCTGGCCCGTCTGCTTGCCGAGCATGGCGAGTCCGAGGTGCGCCGCGACGGCTCCGTTCCCCCTATGCTCGCCTCGGCCGCGGAGTAGACCATGCTCGCCACAAGACAGCCCCTATTGCGCCGCTTCTGGTATCCGGTGCTGCCTGCGTCATCGCTGGAAGAGGGGCCTCAGCCCTTCACCCTGCTCGGTCAGCGGTTGGTGATCTGGCGGCAGGACGACGGCCAGTACGCCGCGCTGGAAGATCGCTGCGCCCATCGCTCCGCCGCGCTGAGCAAGGGCTGGGTCGACAAGGGGGCGATTGTCTGCCCGTATCATGGCTGGGCATACGACCTGAAGGGCGTCTGCCTGCGGATACCGCAGCGGCCTGACTCCGGCCCGTCGAAGCAGCCGGTGGTGAAGAGCTTCGCCTGCTCGGAGCGCTACGGCTATGTCTGGGTCGCGCTCGACGACCCGCTGGCGCCGATTCCCGACTGGGCGGAAGAAGGCGATCCCGCCTATCGCCGCATCGACCAGTTCTACGAGCCATGGAACTGCGCCTCGTTCCGGCTGATGGAGAACAGCTTCGACAACGCGCACATCCACTTCGTGCATCGCAACACCTTCGGCGACATCAACGACCCGAACCCGCCACAGCCGACCATCGAGCGCGATGAGCTGAGCTTCGTCGCCCGCTCCGACGTACCTGTCTTCAACACCGAGGAGCAGAAGCGGAACCTGCGAGACGACAGTCCGGTCACCATCCGCCACATCGCGGCGACCTGGTACCTGCCGTTCCTGCGCCGCCTGCACATCCGCTACCCCAGCGGCCTCGAGCACATCATCATCACCGCCGCCACGCCGGTCGCGGACGACGCCTGCCAGGTCGTTCAGTTCTGCTTCCGCAACGATACGGAGGCCGACGCGCCGGCCGCCAACATCATCGCCTTCGATCGCCGCGTGACGGCCGAGGACAAGGAGGTGCTGGAGGCGACCGATCACGACGTGCCGATGGATATGAACTCCGGCATCGAGAAGCACATGCCCTCGGATCAGCCCGGCCTCCTGATGCGCCGCATGCTGCTCGAGCTGTTAGCCCGGCACGGCGAGACCGAGCAGACGCGCCACTATCACCACGCTGCGTAGGTCGAGCGCACCTTTTCGAGGAACATCTTGAGCGTGGCTTCGCTGTTGCGGTTCATGTCGTAGCAGCCGAGGTACGATACCGGTACGGCCGGGCCGGCATAGAATCTGAGGGCTCGCGTTACGAGCTTGCGCGGCGGGTCGCCGGCGAGGAATGCGCGCAGGCGGTTGCCGCCATAGGTCGAGACCGCGCCGAGACGCTTGAGGTTGCGCATCGAGCCACGCGTCTTGCCGTCGACGATCTGGAAGGCGACACCGGGCAAGAAGACTTTCTCGCAGAAGCCCTTCAGGATCGCGGGCGGGCCGAACACCCAGGTCGGAAACACCAGCGCCAACGCGTCGGCCGCGAGGACACGCTCGATCCACGGCGCGGCAAGCGCGCGATTGTCCGGGACGGCGTGATAGAGCAGCCGATCGGCGCGGCTCATGATCGCCGGGAAGCTCTCGGCATACAGGTCGCAGGCGTCGACGGTGTGCCCGCCGCGCGTGAGGGCGTCCTTCACCGTGGCAAAGACCGCCGCGTTGAAGCTGGTCTCGACCGGATGGGCGTAGACGACCATGACCCTCATGGCGTCGCCACCGGCAGCAGCAGGCAACCGCCCTTCAAGGTCAGGGTCACGATGCGGCAGTCGAACAGCCGTGTCTCGGCAGCCGCGACGCCGGTCCCGGGATTAACGGCGAAAGCCGGGAAGGAAGAGGCCTGCAGCGAGAGCCGCAGCGCCGCGCCGGCCGGCACAGTTGTGCAGATCGCGCGCATTGGGACATGCCCGGAATCGCGCCGATAGCCTTGCGTCAGGGTGAGGGCGCGGCCGTCCGGCATGACCTGCGACAGCACGGCGAGCAGGTCGTGCGACGGGGCGTCGGCTTTGACGGCGATCTCGGCCGAGACGCGGCCGGTCAACGTAAGCGGATGCGCCAGCGGCGCCGACGTGTAGCAGGCGACATCGGTGCGACCGTCGAGCGCGCTGCGATCCTGCGGGCCGGGCGGCTGGCCGTCATGGCCGCCGAGCGACGGCACGGGGCGCCAAGGATCGTGCACCAGCGTGTCGTGCATCGACGCAGGAGGCTCGCGGCTGAGCACGCCATCCTCGGTACGCGCCGTCGCCAGTCCGCCGCTCGACAGATGCCACGTCTGCGCCGAGTGCTCCGGAAACGCCGCGAAGTCGCGCCATGCCTTGGTACCGAGGTCGAACAGGCGCACGCAGGGCTGTGGATCGTGGCGGTCCTTCAGGAAGCGGTCGAACCAGCGGAGCTGCTCGCGATCGATCGGGCTGGATGCCTCGGGTCCGAAATCGACGCTGCCGACACGACGGCCCCACGGGATGTGGCCCCACGGCCCGACGATCAGGCGTTGTGGCGCCTTCGATGCGGCCATCGCAGCGTATCCGGCCAGCGTGCCCTCGAGCATCGGGTCGTACCATCCGCCGATGTGAAGCATGGGAACGTCACCGGTGCGGCCGGCCAGCGCGGCTCGTGGCGAGATGCGATCCCAATAACCGCCCGGCGCCGGATTGCCGACCCAGTCGGCGTAGTGCGTGTAGTGGCTGTAACGCTGCAGCACGGCGGGCCAGGCCATGTGCTCTTCGAGCAGGGGCGGGTTCCTTGCGGCGGCCAGCATCGCGACATAGGCGGTGACGTCGCCCGCGAGCCGCGCGCGCTCGGCGCCCATCTGCAGTGCCCAACCAACGTTGCCCTGCAGGCAAAAGGCGCCGGCCTCATAGGCCCAGTCCGAGAAGATGTCCCAGCCGGCCATCGACGGACAGAGCGCCGCCGGTTTGGGGCCGCCGCTGTCCAGCGCGCCGGCGAGCGCGAGGAACTGCGTCACGGCCTGGTAGGAGAAGCCGTACATACCGATCCGGCCGTTGCTGCCCTCGAGGGAGGCGGCCCAGGCGAGCGCATCGGCGCCGTCTGTGCGCTCGTGCTCGAACAGCTTGAATGTGCCCTCCGAGGTGCCCGAGCCGCGCACGTCCTGGATGACGACCATGTAGCCGTGCGCGGCGTACCAGGTCGGATGGGCATAGACCACGGTCGAGGCGATCTTGCGGCCATAGGGCTGGCGCATCAGCAACACCGGCCACGGCCCGACACCGGCAGGCCGATAGACGTCGGCATAGAGCCGCACGCCGTCGCGTGTCCGCATCGATGCCGTCGTTGGGGTCACAGTGCGGCCAGCAGGCTCTGCGACGAGACGGTGAAGCCGAAAATCTGCCTAACGTTGTAGAGCGTCGCCTCCCAGCAAAAGGCGGGCGAGGTGGTGGCGGTGCAATCCTCGATCATCAGTGTGTCGTAGCCGAGGAAGTTGCCGTCGGCCAAGCTGTGCAGCACGCACTGATCGGCATTGACGCCGCAGAACAGCAGCGTGGTCACGCCGAGATTGCGCAGGATGCTGTCGAGCGGCGTGTCCCAGAAGCCGGACATGCGGTACTTGTCGACCTTGATGTCGCTGGCCTCGGGCGCGAGCTCGTCGACCACCGCCGCCGACCAGCTGCCCTTCTCCAGCACCTTCGCGCCATCCTTCGGCAACGCATCGCCGAGACCGCAGCCCCGGCCGCTCGGATTGTAGACATGCAGCAAGGCCGGGCTGAGATTGAGTCGGTCTGGGCGGTTGCCCCAGTTCAGCCAGACGACGGGCACGCCGGCGCCGCGCAGCGCCGGCAGCAACGTGACCAACGGCGCGATCGGCTTGCGCGCCGGTGCGACGTCGACGCCGATCGAGGCCAGCCAGCCCTCGGGATGGCAAAAGTCGTTCTGCATGTCGATGACAACCATCGCGGTTCGCGTGAGGTCGATCGTGCAGGGCTTGGGCTCGGCGGCGAGGGTCGCCGGCCGCGGCGGTCGGGCGGCGCGCACCAGGTCGGCACCGGCCTCGCTGACCCGCCAGGCGTTGCGGTCGGTCGGCCCGAGCGTTACGGGCGGGGCTTTTTCGGTCACGAAATCCTCCGCGAATGCGGCAATCAGGCATGATTTGTGCCATGGAAGTCCGACAGGACCGATTCCGCCGGAGGGGACCTCCCATGGACAAGCCGTTGCTACGCCGCGCCCTCGACTGCCGCACCTCGCGCATCAAGCCGGCCGACACCAACAAGTTCGTCATGCTGGTCGATCCACTGGCCGACAAGTCGCCCTTCATCTCGGTTGTCGAGATCTTCGATGTCGGCGGCAAGACTCCGCGCCACCACCACGGCCATGCGCACGAGATGTTCTATGTGTTGAGCGGCCGCGGGAAAGCCCATTGCAACGGCGAGATCTTCGACATGGAGAAGGGCGACGCGCTGATGCTGCCGCCGGGCTTCGACCACGTGGTCGAGAATGTCGGGCCCGACAAGCTCTACTGCCTGACCGTTATGGTGCCCAACGAAGGCTTTGCCGAGATGATCCGTGACGGCGAGACGATGACGCTCGACGCGGCTGACCGGGCGGTCGTTTCGGCGTAGAGTTCTGCTTGCAACGGGGAGGTTTCCGCATGAGTTCGAGATCGCTCGTGCTACCGCTGATCGTGGCCACGACGTTCGTTACTTGGCCCGCCACGGCCCAGGTTCCACGCAATTCGGTGACGGCGGCCCCCCAGCCAGCCGAACCCGGCGTCCCATCCTTCCGCGATCCCAAAACCGGGCAGGTCTGGACGCCCGAAAACGTTGGCGGTGGCGGGCCACCGACGACGGCGGCGGATCGCGCCTTCAATCCAAGCGCCCAGTCAGTCCCGATCGGGCAGGTTGTCCAGCAAAACGCGCAGGTGCGTGTCGTTGGTCAGGTGCCGATCACGGCCGGCCCAACCGTGCCCCTGGTCGAGATCGACAATCCGACGCTCAGCGTTCAGCCTGGCGCGCGATGGCGGGTCGTGATGTATCTGCAGAACAACTCGGCGAGCACATTCGCCCCCAGCCTGGATTGCCGCTTCACCAATGCCGGCAATACCGTGATGGCGAGCTATGTCCTGATCGCGCCGGTCGCCGGCGGCACCCGGGTGGGACTTGTCTTCTCCGGCCCGCCGAGTGACGTCTTCGTCAACAACGTCTCCTGCAGCGTGCTGTCGCCGTAATATCTTCGCCGGGAGCGCGCCACTGGAGTCGCGCGATCCCATCAGATCAGCGGTATTTCGCCCGAGCGCTTTGCGGGGTGGGCAGGCGGTGCCGGTCCGCCGGATCCTTCCAGCCCTTGAAGTTGGGCTTGCGCTTCTCCGCGAACGCGGCGCGCGATTCCATCAGGTCGTCCTTGTCGCCGTGATTGTGCAGCGCCTCGGCCAGCATCTGCATCTCGGGGCTCGCGGCCGGCCGCATATGACGCATCATGTGCACGGTGTTCACCCGTGACGCGGGCGGCAGGGTGAGCAGGTGCTCGGCCATGCTCATCGCCGTCGGCATCAATTCGGCGGCATCGACGATGCGATTGAGGAAGCCGACTTCGTAGAAGCGCTGCGCCGTAAAGCGGAAGCCCAGCGCCATCTCCATCGCGATCGGATAGGGCAGGTTGGCGACGTGACCATGATTGTAACCGCCCAGCAACCAGCGCTTGGCTTCTGAGACCTCGAACACCGCCTCGCGCACGGCGACCCGCAGGTCGGTGCGCTCGACCAGCATGAAGCCACCACCCATGGCGAAGCCGTTGATCGCACCGATCACCGGCTTCTCGAGCGCACCGCTCATGAACGGGTCTTCGATTGCCGGACGCTGGCCGCCAGGCTTTCCTTTCTCCAGGGATTCCTTCATGTCCTCGCCGGCGCAGAAGCCTCGGCCCGTGCCGGTGAAGATCGCGACCTCCAGCTCCTTGTCGTGACGGAAGTCGGTCCAGATCTGCGCAAGCTCGCCGCGAATCTCCGTGTTGAGCGCATTCAGCCGCTCGGGCCGGTTCATGCGCACGACGAGCACTTGCCCGTGACGCTCGGTTTCCACCACGGCCATGATTCTCTCCTCTATTCGGCGGCTTGCAGCAGGTCGTAGGTGCGCTTCTGATAAGCGATCATGTAGTCAGTATAGGTCGTCGTCGGATACTTCGGCGGCTTGTCCGGGCCGACGCAGGTCGGCACTGCGGCGATCGGCCAGTCGATCGTGGCGTCGCAGAAGAAGGCGAGCGCATAGCGTTCGCGGCCGCTGCGATTGATCGCGCGATGCGGCGTCGCCAGGAAGCGGTCGTTGGTCCAGCGCAGCAGGAGCTGGCCACCATTCACCACGAAGGCGTCGGGAATTGCTGGCGCATCCATCCACTCGCCGTTGCGCTTGCGGATGGCGAGCCCCGGCACTTCGTTGGGGGCGAGCACTGTCAGGAAGCTGGTGTCGGTGTGCGGCGCGATGCCGAACTCGTCTTCCGGCGTCGTTTCGGGCTGCGGCGGATAGTGCGTCATGCGCAGCTTGTACTGGTAGTCTTGAAATGCCGCATCGAACCAGACCGGCGGCAGGTCGAGCGCGACGGCATAGAGCCGCACGAGCTTCTGCACCAACCGATCCATCGCATTGCAGTAACCCATCACCGAGTCGCGGAACCCCGGCAGGTCGGCAGGCCACTGGTTGGCGCTGCGGAAGCGCTTTCCGGCGACGACGTCGGGATGGTCCGCCGGCAGGTCGCGGGCGATGAACAGCGCCTCGTTGAGGTTGGGTTTGGTGACGGTCTGCACCACCGACGTCCGCAAGGTGTCGCCCTTCATCGGAAGGTAGCCGACATTGTGCTTGTCGATGCGGATCTTCATCTTTTCGTCGAGCGGCAGCGCGTGGAAGCGTGCGGCCTGCTCATAGGCGTCGCGGATCAGCGGCTGCGCAATCCCGTGATTGACGATGAAGTAGAAGCCGACCTCCGTGAGGGCGTGCCGAAGATCCCGGGCGGCCTGCTGCAACGCGCCCGGCTCGCCGGCAAGGGTGGGACCGAGGTCGATGATGGGAATGGTGGCATGCGCGGACATGCTCAACAATAGCGCGGCCGTGGAGGAAACAACAATGCTGACCCGCCGCGCTGCCGTCAAATCATTGGCCGTCTCCCTGCCGTTCCTCGGCGCGAGGGGAGTGCGGGCAGCCACGGGTCCTGCGGTCGGCGCCGACTGGGAGAAGGGTTCCGCCAGGGACGCCGGCTACCGTGCGAGACGCTGGACGAGCTGGAACTGGAACTCCGTACTCTGCCAATGACGGCCTTCATGATCGTGACCGACGGCAGGCTGGTCTACAATGACGCCGACCTCGTACAGGCCTGCTATCCGCCTCGGCACGCAAGTCGATCCTGTCGATGCTCTACGGCAACGACGTTGCCAACGGCACGATCGACCTCGATAGGACGTGGCCGAGTCCGGTATCGGCGAGCCCGACGGCCTGCTGCCGATCGAGGACCGCGAAGTGCGCGACCTGTTGCTCGCCGGCTCCGGCGTCCATCACCCGGCCGGCTTGACGATGCCAGCAGTCCGCCACGCGGATCGAAGGAACCGGGCAAGTTCTTCCAGACGAGGAAGACATGAATTTCTTCGACTTCCCCTGTCTGCGGGGAAGGTGCCGAAGGGCGGAAGGGGGTTCACGGCTACTTCATCTCGACATTTTTGCTCAACCACGAGACCAACCAAGTTGCGAGCTCTAGGAGCGTGTCGGACTTTACATCCTTGCCGCCGATGAAGAGCTGCCCTGGCTGCCGATGGTGAGCGGCTCGGCCCGCGCAGCGGCAACGCCGATGAACAGCGCCAACACAGCAAGACGGATTGTCTTGTTCATTGCTTCCCCCAATGAAGTTCAGGACTGCCGCCGCGAGATGAGGTGTCGGAGGGTCTTCGTTGCGCGATGAGAGCAGGTATTCGCGCGATCGTCATCTTACACTGGCGGCGATGAAACCCCCGCCGCTTCCCCGTTTCCTCGCGCCGCGCCTGCCCTTCTACTACGGCTGGGTCGTGCTGGGTTGTCTCTGCCTGGCGGGCTTCGCGCGGCAGGGTCCGGCGGTGGCCGTGCTGTCGGTCTTCGTCGTGCCGATGACCGAGGCGTTCGGCTGGACGCGCATGGAGATCGCGGGCGCGGTGTCGCTCGGCGGCCTGATCGCAGCCTTCCTATCGCCGATTCTGGGCCCGATGCTCGACCGGCATGGTGCGCGCCTGATGCTGTGTCTCGCCGTGCTCGCCACCGGATTGTCGACCATGGCGCTGTCGCTGACGCAGTCGCTCGTGGTGTTCTACCTGCTGTTCTGCTTCGCGCGGATGGTCTGGGCAGCGCCGTTCGATCTCGGTCTCTATGGCGCGCTGAACAGCTGGTTCGTTTCGCGCCGAACAATCGCAACATCGATCGCGACCGTAGCGCAGATGTCGGGGCTCGTCGCACTGCCGATGATCGCCCAGTTCGCGATACACGACGGCGGCTGGCGCAGCGGATGGATCGCGGTCGGCGCGACGGTCCTGGCTATCGGTTTCCTGCCGGTATGGTTGCTGCTGGTGCGTCGGCCGGAAGATCTCGGCCTTCTGCCTGACCAAGCCAAGCCCGGTGCCAAGGCGGCCGCGCCGGAACCGCGCTTCAGCCGCGCCGAGGCCATGCGCACACGCGCCTTCTGGATGCTGTCGCTGTACACCGTGCTGGTCTTTCCGGTGCAGGCCGGCGTCAGCCTGCATCAGGCCGCACACCTGATCGAGCGCGGCCTCACGCCGATCGCCGCCGCGACGGTGATCAGCGTGTTTTCGGTGATGACGGCGGTGGCGAGCTTCGGCGTCGGCTTCCTGCCGCGGCGATTGCCTCTGCGCTACACGATGTCGGTCCTGGCCGTGCTGCTGACGATCGGCACTTTTGGCCTCATCGGGGTAGCGAGCGTCCACGCCGCCTATCTGGCGGCGGGCTTCTTCGGTCTCGGGATCGGCGGGATCATGACCTTGCTGCCGGTGGCCTGGGCCGACTATTTCGGGCGCGAGAGCTTCGGCGCCATCCGCGGGGCCGTTCTGTCGGTGCAGACACTGGCGCAGGCGGCAGGACCGCTGTTGTCCGGCATGCTGCGCGACTGGAGTGGCAACTACACCTTGTCGCTCACGGTGTTCGGGGCGCTGGCTGGCCTCTCGGCATTTATCGCGCTCGCGGCCCAGCGGCCGCGCGTCTCGAACTGAACGGCTTGCGGCGGCTGTCAGCTTCCCGTAAGGTTTTCGCAGCCCGAAAGAGGCTGCGCCTGCCAAAGGTGGGCAGCACGACGAGGAAACAGGCTTCACTTTAGAAGAGACGACGGATCTGCGGCAGGACGTGCGCATCAGCGAGTTCGCTCGCCATGGCCGCTCGTCCTGCCGTCAGTCTGGCGCAGGAAGACCGTATGCCGCCATTGCTGGAGTACGGGCGCTTCATGGCGAATTTCGCACCGGTGCGGACGGCGTCCGCGCCGTCGATGACGTTCCCCATACTGTTACTGTCGAGACCGGCCTGGCCGGCATTAGCCGCGCCCTTCGGCTCGATCCAGAGTTCATCGCCGGTGACGAGGCAGTGCCGGCGCTCCGACCTGTCGATCCAGGCGCAGGGTGTCTACCTGCTGGAGGGCCTGCGCGATCGGTTTGGGCGTCGCGCGCTTTCCTGCCACCCAGGGCGGGGTGCCGAGTCCCGTCGATCCCCATCGGGTTGCATGGTCCATCCGCTGCCCAAAAGGGAGTCGACTCCTGCAAGGCGGTGCGGCCGGAGTTGAGAGACGTACGCCCAGGCCATTGAGTGGCCTGTAGCGAGGCGAACCAGGGAGAGAAGACAAGACAACAACTGGAGGAAGCGATGAGCGTTCGCACAGGCGTGTGCGCTGCCACCGTTGCGCTGGCGGCGATGACGACGATCCCCGCGCTGGCGGAGGGACCACCTAAACGAGGCGGCACGCTGACATACATGATACCAGCGGACTCTCCGCCGAGCTTCGACGGGCATCGCGAAACGACCTTCGCCACGGTGCATGCCGTGGCGCCGTACTACAGCGTGCTGATCCGCGTCCCGCCCGACAATCCGGCATCGACAACCGAGTTCGTCTGCGATCTCTGCACCGAGATGCCCAAGCCGACCGACGACGGCAAGACCTTTACCTTCAAGATCCGCGAGGGTGTGAAGTTCCACGACGGCAGCAAGCTCACGGCGCAGGATGTGGCCGACAGCTGGAACCGCATCGTCTTCCCGCCGCAGGGCACGATCAGCGCGCGGGTCAGCTACTACGCCATGGTCGACAAGATCGAGGCGCCCGACGATTCGACGGTCATCTTCCGGCTCAAGCGGGCGACGACGGCCTTCCTGCCGGCGCTCGCCGATCCTTTCACCTGGATCTACAAGAAGGAGATCCTCGCCAAGGATCCGCACTGGTACGAGAAGAACATCATGGGCTCCGGCCCGTTCAAGTTCACGGCTTACGAGGTCGGCCAAGCGATCAGGGGCGTGCGCAATCCGGATTACTATCACAAGGGCCAGCCCTACCTGGACGCGATCGAGGGAATCTTTGCCGACAAGCAGTCGGTCAGGGTCGACGCCCTGCGCGGCGATCGCGCTGCCATCGAGTTCCGCGGCCTGCCGCCGTCGGCACGCGACCAGCTCGTCAAGGAGGCGGGCAACACCATCGCCGTGCAGGAAAGCGACTGGAACTGCGGCAACCTCATCACCTTCAACCACAAGAAGAAACCGTTCGACGATGTCCGGGTGCGGCGCGCGCTGCAGCTTGCGGTCGACCAGTGGAAGGGTGCCCCGGCGCTGTCGAAGATCGCCACCGTACGCACCGTGGGCGGCATCGTCTTCCCGGGATCGCCGCTCGCGGCCACCAAGGAGGAGCTGCAGCAGATCGCGGGCTACTGGCCCGACATCGAGAAATCCCGCGCTGAGGCCAAACGCCTGCTTAAGGAGGCGGGCGTGGAGGGCCTGAAGTTCGAGCTGACCAACCGCAACGTCGACCAGCCGTACAAGTACGTCGGCACCTGGCTGATCGGCGAATGGAAGAAGATCGGCGTCACTGCCGAGCAGAAGGTCGTGCCGACCGGCCCGTGGTTCCAGGCGATGCGCGGCGGCACCTTCGACGTGGTCGTCGAGGCCAACTGCCAGAGCGTGGTCAACCCGGTGCTCGATACCGGCAAGTACCTGCCGGCGAAGGTCTTTCCCGAGAACTTCGGCGGCTATGACGACCCCAAGTCGATCGAGCTCTACGAGAAGATGCAGCTCGAGACCGATCCGAAAGCGCAGCGTGCCGCCATGCGCGCCTACGAGAAGCACACGCTCGACACCGAGGCGCACGGGATCGTCATGCCCTACTGGTACCGCATCGTGATGGCGCGGACCTACGTCAAGGGCTGGAAGATCAGCCCAAGCCACTACCTCAACCAGGATCTCGCCAACGTCTGGCTGGACAAGTGAGTCCGTCGCGGCGGGAGCGGGACGGATGCATCGCTATATCGTGACCCGGCTCCTGCTGGCAGTACCCACGCTGGTCGGAGCCGCAGCGTTGGTCTTCGTGCTGATGCGGCTGATCCCGGGCGACGTCTGCGTGATCCGCATGGGCTCCGGCGGGGCGCATGTGAACCAGGCGGCGGTCGAGGCCTGCCGACTGCAGCTCGGCCTGAACGAGCCGCTGATCCTGCAGTTTTTCCACTTCCTCTGGAGTTACTGCACCTTCGACTTCGGCATTTCGATGTGGTCGGGCAATCCCGTCTCCAAGGAGATACTGACCCGCTTGCCGGTGTCGCTCCAGATCGCAGTGATGGCGACGGTGATCGCCGTGGCGATCGCCATTCCGCTCGGCACCATCTCGGCGCTCAAGGAGAACACCTGGCTCGACCATGTGGTGCGCATGGTGGCGATCGCCGGTATCGCCACGCCGTCCTTCTGGCTCGGCATCATGTCGCTGGTGCTGGTGCTCGATATCACCTACCTCGCGACTGGCAAGCCGTGGCTGCCGCCGATCGATTACGTGTCGTTCTGGAAGGACCCGTTGCGCAACCTGTCGATGGTGGCGCTGCCGGCAATCACGGTTGGCTACCGCTATTCCGCGGTGACCATGCGCATGACCCGCTCGGCCATGCTCGAGGTGCTGCGCGAGGATTATATCCGTACCGCGCGCGCCAAGGGCCTGCTCGAGCAGATCATCGTCAACCGCCATGCGCTCAAGAACGCGCTGCTGCCTGTGGTGACTCTCATCGGCATCGAATTCGCGTTCCTGATCGGCGGGCTGGTCGTCACCGAGCAGGTCTTCAACCTGAACGGCATCGGAAGGCTTTTCGTGCAGGCGGTGCAGAACCAGGACAACGTACTGGCGCAGGCGCTGGTGATGCTGGTCGTCGCGGTCTTCGTGGTCAGCAACCTGGTGGTCGACGTGCTGTATGCCTGGCTCGACCCGCGCATCCGCTTCTCGTGAGGGATTTCGCATGACCGCCGCCGTCCCCAACCCGGAAGCTGTCGCCGCGCCCCCGGTCGAGGCGATGTCCGAACCCAAGCGCTCGGCGCTGCGCATCGTCGGGAGGTTCTGCCGGCGCCAGCCGCTCGGCACCTTCGGGCTCGTGCTGGTGCTGGTGATGTTCGCGGCCGGCATGCTGGCCGGCTGGATCGCGCCGTTCGATCCGGAGGAGAACGACTTCAACGCCATGATGGAGGCGCCGAGCTGGCTGCACCTGCTGGGCACCGACCAGCTCGGCAGGGACATCTTCTCGCGTCTGGTGTACGGCGCGCGCACGGCTCTGATCGTGGGCTTCAGCGCCGCCATCATCGGCGGCCTGATCGGTCTGGTGCTGGGCGTCAGCTCGGCGTATTTCGGCGGCTGGTTCGATCTCGTCTTCCAGCGCGTGCTCGACGTGCTGATGGCCTTCCCGCTGATCATCCTGGCGCTGGCGGTGGTCGCGGTGTTCGGCACCGGCGTGTTCAACGTTATCGTCGCCATTACCATCCCGCTGATCCCGCGCTGCGGCAGGGTCGTGCGGGCAAGCGCACTGGCGGTGCGCGAGGTGCCCTATGTCGACGCGGCGCGGGCGCTGGGCTTCAGCCATGCCCGCATCGTGCTGGCCCACATGGTGCCCAATGTCGTGGCGCCGTTCCTGATCCTGCTGTCGGCCTTCGTCGGCCAGGCGATCCTGGCCGAGGCATCGCTGTCCTACCTCGGACTCGGCGTGCAGGAGCCGGTGCCGGCCTGGGGCCTGATGCTGCAGGGTGGCGCCGAGGAATATGCGACGACGGCACCCTGGATTGCCATCTTCCCCGGCCTGGCGATCGTACTCACCGTGCTCGGCATCAGCCTGTTCGGCGATGCCCTGCGCGATGCGATTGATCCAAAGCTCAGGGTTCGGTGAGCTACAGCCAGGGCATTTCTTGCCGTTGCCGGGCCTCGAACTTGGCGATGTCGCTCTCGTAGCCGAGGGTGATCTTCACTTCGTCGGCGCCCTTCAGCAGCATGTCCTTGCGGAAGGGATCGATCTCGAAGGCGTCCTTCTGGCCGTCAGGGCCGACCACCGTCTGCGACGGAAGATCGATCGAGATTTCCGCACCCGGCAGCTCGTGCAGGATGACGCGAATGCGCGCCACCCGATCGGCCGGCAGGCGGATCGGCAGGCAGCCGTTCTGGAAGCAGTTGTTGAAGAAGATGTCGCCGAACGACGGGGCGATGAAGGCGCGGAAGCCGTTGTCGACCATCACGGTCACGGCGTTCTCGCGCGAGGAGCCGCAGGCGAAGTTGTAGTTGGCGACGATGATCTTCGCGTCCTTGTAAGCCGGGTTGTTGAGGGTCACGCCCTCGCGCGGCCGCCCGTTTGGATCGAGCCGGAAGTCGTGGAAGTAGCCCTCGATCTGCTGCGGCCGCAGCCTGCCGAGATACCGTGCCGGGATGATCTGGTCGGTGTCGATGTTGGCCTGGTCGAGCGGCACGGCGACGGCGGTGAGGGTGGTGAAGGCGTCCATGTTCTTATCCTCCTAACCCAGCAGCTTGCGGACATCGGTGAAGTGGCCGGTGACGGCCGCCGCTGCGGCCATCGCCGGGCTGACGAGGTGGGTGCGGACGCCCTGGCCCTGGCGGCCGACGAAATTGCGGTTGGAGGTCGAGGCGATGCGCTGGCCGCGGGTGCCGACATCGCCGTTGACTCCAATGCACATCGAGCAGCCGGGCTCGCGCCAGTCGAAGCCGGCGTCGCGGAAGATCTTGTCGAGCCCTTCCGCCTCGGCCTGCTCCTTGATGAGTCCCGAGCCGGCGACGACCCACGCCGGGATCTTGGCCTTTCGGCCCTTGGCGACGGCCGCCGCCGCGCGGATGTCCTCGATGCGGCTGTTGGTGCAGGAGCCGATGAA
This sequence comes from Reyranella sp., assembly GCF_965279465.1. Classification (NCBI taxonomy): domain Bacteria; kingdom Pseudomonadati; phylum Pseudomonadota; class Alphaproteobacteria; order Hyphomicrobiales; family Reyranellaceae; genus Reyranella; species Reyranella sp. Next base: position 7,607,410 of record NZ_OZ257242.1, on the reverse strand, counting down.
GACGCGGTCGACGGCGACGCCGTCCATCGGCGTGCCGGGCTTGAGGTCCATGTACTCCAGCGCGCGCTTCATGTTCTCCTGCTTGCCGGCGTCGGGCGCGGAAGCGGGATCGGGCACGCGGCCGTTGATCGACAACACGTCCTCAGGGGAAGTGCCCCAGGTCACCATCGGGGAGATCTCCGCGGCGTTCAGCGTCACCTCCGTATCGAAGGTCGCGCCTTCGTCGCTCGGCACGGTCCTCCAGAAGGCCATCGCCTTGTCCCAGTTCTCGCCCTTGGGCGCGAACGGCTTGCCTTTCAGGTAGTTGAAGGTGACCTCGTCGGGCGCGACCATGCCGGCGCGGCCGCCGGCCTCGATCGACATGTTGCAGAGGGTGAGGCGGCCTTCCATCGACAGGCCGCGGATCGCGCTGCCGGCATATTCCATCACATGCCCAACCGCACCCGCGGCACCGATCTTGCCGATGATGGCGAGGATGATGTCCTTGCCCGTGATGTGCGGGCTGAGCGTGCCCTCGACGGTGATGCGCATCGACTTCGGCTTGCGCTGCCACAGGCACTGCGTCGCCATGACATGCGTCACTTCCGACGAACCGATACCGAACGCGAGCGCGCCAAGCGCGCCGTGGGTCGAGGTGTGCGAATCGCCGCACACCAAGGTGATGCCGGGCTGGCTCAGGCCCTGTTCGGGGCCGACGACATGGATGATGCCCTGCCGCGCATCGCCGAGGTCGAACAGCGTGACCCCTGCCTCGTTGCAGTTGGTCGTGATGTCGTTCAGCAGCCGGCGGTGATCGGGATCGGGCACGTCCTTGGTACGGCTGTCCGTCTTCACGTAGTGATCGGGCGTGGCGGCGGCGCGGTCGGGGCGGCGCAGGCCCATGCCACGCGCCTTCAGGCGCGTGTAGGCCGGCGAGGAGCCGTCATGCATCAGATGACGGTCGACGTAGAGCAGCGTGTAGCCATCCGGCCGGTCCACCACGACGTGGCGTTGCCAGATCTTCTCGAACATGGTCCGCGGGGCGGTCATCACTTGGGTCCTTTTCTACTCAGCGGCGGCTTTGAGCTCGTCGCGGAACGCGGTGCGACGGACATCCCAGTCGGCGGCGCCGAAACGGGCAAACGTCTTGGCCGGGGAGGACTCTACCAGCGGCGGCGGATACTTGCCGAGTCGCTTCGTCTCCGCGAGCGTCTGGTCGCAGATGGCGATGATGTTGCCTAGCAGAAGGCCGGGCAGGATCGAGATCGCATAGCCTATGCGCTCGGCGTCGGCGAGCGCGATGTCCGGGGTCTTGCCGCCGCGCACCATGTTGAGCAGGCAGGGCCCCTTGACCAGCGCCGGCACCTTCTCGACCTCCTCCATCGTCTGTGGCGCCTCGACGAACACCGCGTCGGCGCCGTTGGCGAGGGCGAGCTGGGCGCGCGCGATCGCCTCGTCGAAGCCGGCCACCGCGCGCGCATCGGTGCGCGCGATGATCGTGAAGTCGGGCGTGCGCTTGGCCGCTGCTGCGGCGCGGATCTTGGCGACGTAGTCCTCGCGGCTGACCAGCTCCTTGTTCTCGAGATGGCCGCAGCGCTTGGGGAACACCTGGTCCTCGACATGGATCGCGGCGACGCCGGCGCGCTCGAACTCCTGCACGGTGCGGAACATGTTGAGCTCGTTGCCGTAGCCGGTGTCGGCGTCGCTGATCAGCGGGATCGAGATCGAGTTGGCGATGCGCGAGGCATTCGCCACCATTTCGGTCATGGTGATCAGGCCGTAGTCGGGATAGCCGAGCGTGGCCGAGGTGCCTGCGCCGGTCATGTAGGCGGCTTCGAAGCCCGCCTGGTCGATCAGCTTGCCGGTGATGCAATCGATCGCGCCGGGCGCGACGATCATCTTGCCGCTCTTCAACATCGCACTGAATTTGGCTGCCTGGCTCATGACGATCTCCTTCTGGACTTGGTCTGCTTTGAACCCGGAACGAGCTGGTCGGCACCGAGCTCGAAACGGAGGGTGAGGCGCTCGGGCACGGCAAGCATCTCGACGTATTCAACGGCGCGGCCATGTTGGTCGAGCATCATGCTGCGCAGGTCGATCAGCGCGGCGCCGACCTTCACGTCAAGACGCCGCGCCACGACCGGCTCGGCCAGCGTCGCCGACACGATCTGCTCGCCGGCCGAGATGTTCGCGCCGGCGCGGGCAAGGAGCTGGAACATCGGGATGCGGTCGAGCTCGGCCTCGGTGAAGCTGCTGCCGAGCGTCTCGGGCACGTAGCTGGTGAGATGCATCACCGGCACGCCGGCCTGGCTGCGAATGCGCACGGCGCGCTGCACTGGTTTGTCGGTCGCATCCCACAGCCGCTCGCGCAGGAGAGCGGGCGCCGGGCCGTAGCCGAACTCGACGACCTGCGCGACCGTCTCCGCGCCATAGGCCGCAATGTTGGAGATCACCGATGCCATCGGCATGCGGAGCGGACGGCCGAGCGGCTTGACCGTGGTTCGGCGGCCCGCGCCACGCTCGATGAGCCCGGCGCTCTGCAGGCTGGCCATTGCGCGGCGCACAGTGATGCGCGAGACGTTGAACAGCCTGGTGAGCTGCTCCTCGGTCGGCAGCAGCTCACCTGCGCCATAACGGCCGGTGGCGATACCGTCGGCAAGCACCAGGTAGATCTGGTGATGCAGCGGGGTGCCGAGGTCGCGGGCGATGGCGATGCCGGTCATGCCGCCGATCCGCGATGCAGGCGACGATCGATTGCCAGCAGGATCGAATTGGCGCCGACCGCGAACAGCGAGATCAGCACGGCGATCGACAGGATGGTCTGCACGTCGTTGAGGTCGATCGCCGTCATCAGCAGGAAACCCAGCCCGCGCTGCGAGGCGAACAGCTCACCCAGCATCGTGCCCAGAAGCGTGAGCGAGAAGCCGATGCGCAGCCCCGTGAAAATCTCCGGCAGGGTGGCGGGAACCAGGATGTGCCAGCCCGTTTGGGCCGGGGTGAGCCGCATGGCGCGGCCGGCCCGCAGATAGGTGCGGTTGACGTTGCGCACGGCGTTCATGGTGAACAGCACCACCGGAATGATGCCGTGCAGCGCGCCGAACGCGACCTTGGCCGGCATGCCCAGCCCGAACAGCAGCAGGATCACTGGATAGAGCGTGATCTTGGGCAGCGAATAGAGTCCGACCAGGATCGGCTCGGCCACTTCTCCCGACAGGCGGTGCCCGCCCAGCAGAACGCCGATGCCGACACCACCCAGCACGGAGATCGCCAGAGCCTGGGCGAAGGCAAGGCCGGTCTCGGCGAGATGGGGCAGGAAGCGCTTCTGCCCGATCATCTCCCACATGTACTCGAGGGTTGGCAGCGGCGCGGTGAGAGCGGTGTTCCCAGCCCACTGGTGCAAGACCTGCCACACCAGCAACAGCGTGACGGTGAGCAGCAGCGGGCCGCGCAGGGAACGGATGGCAGTCACAGGCCACGCTGCCGCGCCAGCCGCCGCTCATAGGCGAATACCAGCAGGTTGAAGGAGGTGGCGATGCAGAGCACGAACAGGATGAGGCCGTACATCTTCGAATTGTCGAAGTTGTCGTAGGCGAAGGCGATCTCGTGGCCGAGGCCGCTGGTCGACAGGATGAACTCGCCCGCGATGACGCCGATGAAGGAATAGGTGACGGCGAGCTTCAGCCCGGAGAAGAGATGCGGCGCGGCCGCCGGCAGTCGGATGTGCCAGATCTCGGACAGCAGCGAGAGGCGCTGCATGCGCGCAGTCTTGATCAGCACACGCGGGATGCGGTCGAGGCCACCGAGCGTCGCCATGATCATCGCCACCATGGCGAACAGGGTCGCCAGCACGATCAGCGGCATGGCGCCCAGGCCGAAGATCACGATCAGCAGTGGATAGAAGGCGAAGTGCGGTAGCGAGTAATAGGCCGCGAGGAACGGATCGAAGGTGCGGCGCAGCGGCGGCAGCCAGTAGAGCACGCAGCCCAGGGCAAAGCCGCCGACGATCGACAGGCTCATGGCGATGCCGACCGACGACAGTGTCTGGCGGATGTCGTCATTGAACTCGCCCGAGGCCAGCAGCTTCACCATCGATTCGACCATGGCCGACGGCGCGATGATCAGCTTGGGCGAGATCACGCCGGTGCGGCACAGCGCCTCGACCGTGCCGAAGAAGGCGATCAGGACGAGCGTGCGAATCCAGCCGGCCTTGCTCATGCCTTCCCCCGCAGAATCTCCGTCGTCCCGACCGGAGCCGAGCGCAGCGAGGCGGAGTGGAGGGACCTGCTCATGCAACCTCTGCCGGGATGAGCAGGTCCCTCGACTGCGCTTCGCTTCGCTCGGGACGACGGGAAATTGGGCTCATGACGCGGCCGCCTTCCCCTGGCCCATCGCCAGCATCGATTCCGTGCGGAGCAGCGACCACAGGCGCGAGGTGACGGCGCCGAAATCGGGCCGCTCGGCGAGACGCGAGTCGCGGTCGCGCGGCCAGCCGGTCTCGACGACATCGATGAAGCGGCCAGGCCGGGCCGACATCACGCCGATCCGGTCGGAGAGGAGGTTGGCCTCGTCGAGCGCGTGGGTGATCAGCAGGATGGTCGCCGAGGTCTCGCGCCACAGCCGCAGCAGTTCGTCGCCCATCAATAGACGCGTCTGCTGGTCGAGGGCGCCGAACGGCTCGTCGAGCAGGATGAGGCGCGGCTGCAGGACGAGGGTGCGGGCGATGCAGACCCGCTGGCGCATGCCGCCCGAGAGCTGGCTCGGATAGGCGCGGCTGAAATCGTTCAGCCCCATGAAGCCGACCGCGAAGTCGACACGGCGGCGGATCTCGCCGGCCTCGATGCCGAGCCGGCGCAGGCCGAACGCAACGTTGTCCTCGACGGTCAGCCAGGGAAACGAGGCGTCTTCCTGGAAGACCACGCCGACGCCGTCCGGCACGGTGCCGACGACCGATTTGCCTTCGAACTCGACCGTGCCCTGGCTCGGTAGAGCAAGGCCGGCCAGCACGTCGAGCAAGGTTGACTTGCCGCAGCCTGACGGCCCGACGACGCTGAAGAATTCGCCCTTGCGCAGGTCGAGCGACAGCGGACCCAGCGCGTGCACCGCCGCGTGCCCGGCACGCGGCGGGTAGATGCGCGAGACGTCGGTGAGGCGCGCGACGACGTTGTTCATTGCGTCCTGGACTGCAGGTCCTTCGGGATGAAGCGATCGTCGATCGCCGCCTTCCAGTCGACGGCGCCTGCGAGCGCGCCGGTCTCGATCAGCGACTGCGCCGTGAGATCCATCAGCTTGATCTTCAGGTCGCCGCGGCCGAACCAGTCCGGCGTCTGCTTCAGGAGCCCGGCCAGCGCCGACGCGGCGATGTCGGGCGGCAGGTTATAGCCCTTGGCCAGGCTCGCGGCTGCTTCCTTCTGGTTGGCATAAAGGAAATCGACGCCCTTGCGGCGGCCCTCGATCACGGCGCGCAGCTTGTCGCCTTTCTTGGCGATCATCTCGTCGGTCGTGATGCCCACGGTCTGGGTGTAGGGCGGCAGCTTGGCGTCGAGCCAGGGAATGATCTGGTACTTGGCGCCGGCCTTCATCTTCTGCGAGTAGATCGGCTCCGGAATGATGGCGATGTCGATCTTGTTGTGCTCGAGCGCGGTCAGGCCCGCGCCGAAATCGCCGATCGCCACCATGGTCACTTCGGACGGCTTGATGCCGTGTGACTTCAGGACGGCGAAGATGGTGCTCTCGCTGACCGATTTCGGCCGGCTGTAGACGAAGCGCTTGCCCTTGAGGTCCTCTGGCGTGTCGATCTTCTCGCCCGGTCGGGTCACCCAGAAAGAACTGGGCCCGTCGGTGCCGCCGCTGATGATCTTGATCGGGAAGCTTTCCTTGAGGGCGCTGAGCACCGCCGGGAAGGCGACCTCGGCGAACAGCGTGTCGCCCGCCATCATGTTGCGCACGCTGGTGCCGCCGCCCTTGGAGGTCAGGATGCTGGAGACATCGACGCCGGCTTGCTTGAAGTAGCCCTTGTCGAGCGCCACGGCATAGGGGGTACCGTAAAGCAGCGACGCGTAGTGGGTGACGACGATATCCTCGGCGCGGGCGGCGCTCGCGAGGCCAAGACCGAGCGCAAGCGCGGCCAACATCGTGCGAACCGATCTCATATGCGTCCTCCGGTTGGCAGGTCTCTCAGGGGACCAGCTCTCCTATTGTCATGACATTAGGACAATGCCCGCCGGAGGAGTCAACGCGGGCGCTTCGCTAGGCGGCTGCCGGAGGCTTTCACCGGCATATCACGGGAATGAGCGAGCCGCCCGGCGAAGCCCTTGTCGTTGAAGACATCGTGTACGCGCTGAGGCATTGCGGCCAATGGCCATGTGCCGGCCCGCAAGCTCGACGATGGCCGGGTCTGAACGAGGGTCCGTCGGTCCCTGCAGTATCTCGCGGATGCCAAGTCCGAATCGGGGCTGGCGCCTGCCCACCTTCGCGGTGGGCGACGCCTATCTCGTGACGATACTGAACTGGTTCGCCTTCGGAGGAGTCGACCTGAAGAAGTGGCCGACGCTCGCCGCCTAGCACCAGAAGCGCCTCAAGCGGCCATCGGTCGCCCAGGCGAGGGCTGTGGATATGGAGGTGCGCAGGCGCCGCCTCGCGGCCTGATTCCTGCACGTTGGCAGGGGCCCGGGCGGCGGATATCGTCACCCGGCGCGCCAGTCCCGGGAGTGTACGTCATGACCCTGTTGCAGAGCCGAAAGGTCGAGATCAGCGAAATTCCCGTGATCGACCTCGCCCGGCTCGGCCAGGGCCCGGCGGCACGGTCGCGTCTCTACATCGAGATGCGCGAGGCCTGTGAGACCACCGGCTTCTTCTACGCCCAGAACCATGGGGTCCCGGCTGCGGCGGCTGAGCGTGTCTTCGAGCAGTGCCATCGCCTCTTCGCGTTGCCCAAGGCCGAGCTGCAGGAAATGGCGATGACCAAGTCGCCGCTCTTTCGCGGCTTCCTCGAGGTCGGCCAGCGCGGCACCAACTTGCAGCGCCCGCCGGACATACTCGAAGCCTTCAATCTCGGCCAGGATCTCGGTCCGGATCATCCCGGGGTGATCGCCAGGAAGCCGCTGCATGGGCCGAACCAGTGGCCGAACCTGCCGGGCTTCAAGGAGGTGGTCGTCGAATGGCAAGGCCACATGAACGGGCTGATGCACACCATCCTGCGTGCCATGTCCGGCGCGCTGGACATCTCCTACGACAGCCTCTCGCCTTGGTTCGAGCAACCGCTCTGTCAGATGCGGCTGCTGCACTATCCGCCGCAGCCCCCGCAGATCGGCCACATGATGGGTGCGCGGCCGCACCAGGACACGTCATTCATGACCATCCTGCTGCAGGACGATCGCGGCGGGCTGGAGGTCGAGGCGCGCAACGGCGAATGGCTGCAGGCGCCGCCGCGGCCGGACATGTTCGTGGTCAATGTCGGCGAGTATCTCGAGCTGCTGACCAGCGGCGTGTGCTATCCGGCCAAGCATCGTGTGGTGAACCGCTCGGGCAAGGACCGCTACTCGGTGCCGTTCTTTTTCAGCCCGAACTTCGACACCATTGTTGATCCGCTGCCGGAATTCGCCGCCAAACCCAACGCGCGGCCGTTCAAGCCGATGCATATCGGCAACGACATGGCGCGCTTCTTCAACAGCCTGTGGCCGACGGTCGGCAGCGGTGGCTGAGGCAACCTTTGATCTTCATCAAGGCGGTCGAAAATCGGCTGCTTAGAATGTTGATGGAGATGAGGAGAGACAGTCATGCAGGCAACGGCGCTTGGTTGGAGTAACAACTTCCCGGCCGGGATAGCCCCTGCCGGAACGAGCGATTTCGATGCCCGACTGGACACGCTCCTGAAGCTCAAGCGTGCGATCGGCGCCCTTGCGCCCGGACGCGAATGTCACTTCGGCCGGATGATCGAGCAGGCGCGTGCCGATGACGGGGCGGGCAACCCGTCCGCGGCGGCGCGAGTGCTCGAGTTGCTGGCGCTCGAGCTGTGCGACGATTAGGGTGGAAACGGTGTCCCTCGATCATTTCGCCTCGGTCGCCGGCCGCGCCGTCGAGTTCGTCGGCATTGCGGTCCTGATTGCCGGAGCGGTCTTGGCCAGCATCGCCTTTGTCGTGCGGCTTGCGCGCGGCGCCACGATGCAGGCCGGCTACCATGAACTGCGCGCGGACCTCGGCCGGGCGATCCTGCTCGGGCTCGAGTTCCTGGTGATCGCCGACATCATCGGCACGGTCGCGGTCGAGCCAACCTTGCAGAACCTCGGCGTGCTGGCTGTCATCGTGGCCATCCGTACATTGTTGAGCTTCGCGCTCGAGCTGGAGGTCAGTGGCCGCTGGCCCTGGCAGAAGGGCACGCCCGCGGGCTGATCAGGCCAGCGGCACCATGACGTGGGTGCGGAGAGCGGGATGTCGCCCATCGTCAGATGATCAGTGGCAAGACCACAGCGTGCCGGCACCGTGCTTGGTCGCGAGATAGCGGATGATGGTGTTGGATTCCCACAGCACGAAGCCCGCGTCGTCCATTGTCGGAATCAGCCCCATCGGGTTCATGGAGCGATAGTCTGGCGTGTCGGTGCCGCCGAACGAGCCGCCGACATCGAGCCTTTCATGCGCGAGCCCGAGCTCGCCCACGCACCACATCACCATCTGGCTGTTCGAGGAATTGGCGCGGCCGTGGATGCGCAGCATGACAAGGCTCCGAATGGTCGAGCCCGTTTAGCAGAAGAAATGCCAGTTTTGGCCCACCGCTTGCAGCGGTGCGGCGGTTCGCGTTGGGGGAAAGAAATGAAAGGTTTCGTTGTCGGTGCTGCCTTCGCAGCCGTACTCCTGTCGGCTTTCGCCGCCTCCGCGCAGACGCCGCCGCTCAAGAAGGCGAAGTTCGGTGTGGGGACGCTGACGCTCAACATCACCTATCCTTGGGCAATGCTGCCGCCGGTGCTCGGCTACTGGAAGGAAGAAGGCTACGAGATCGAAGTCTTCGCCGCGCAAAGCTCATTGCAGGGCATCCAGCTCATGAGCGCCGGCAACGTCGACTTCGTCGAGGCCAACAGCGCGCCGATCATGCAGGCCGCCGCCGACATCAAGATCCCGATCAAGACCATCATGGTGAACACCGTCATCGACTGGTCGCTGGTTTCGGCCGAGGCCGGGCCGGTGCAGAAGCTCTCGGACTTCAAGGGCAAGACCATCGGCGTGGCGAGCCTCGGGACCGGCGGCGTTCCGCTGCTGCACGCCTTCCTGCAGGCCAATGGCCTGAAGCAAGACGACGACTACGCGCTGGTCGCCGTCGGCGGCGGACCGGGCGCGCTCGAAGCGCTGCGCTCCAATCGGGTGCAGGGCCTGATGTTCTGGGGCTCGGCGATCACCTCCTTCGAGGTCGCCGGCGGCAAGTTCAGATATTTCCACGATCCGATGTGGCGGCAGTATCCCGACTTCTCGGTGGCGACGCTGCAATCGACGATCGACCGTGACCCCAAGATGGTCGAGGCGATGGTGCGCGGCGGGGTGAAGGCTTCGCTTTTCGCCGCGACCAATCCCGACTGCGTGCGCAAGATCCAGTGGGCCAAGTATCCCGACACCAAGCCGACCGGCGGCAACGAGGCGACCCAGATCAAGGGCGACCTTCATCGCCTCGCAGGCCAGATGGACGGCATGAAGCAGGCGCTCGACATGGCCGGCGGCAAGCTGTGGGGCGCGGCGACGCCGAAGAACTTCGCCGACCTGGAACAGGTGTTCCTCGAGACCAAGGTGTTGAAGCAGAAGATCGCCAACCCGGCCAACTACTTGATCGGCATCCCGAACTTCTTCGAGAAGGTCAACGACTTCGACCACGCCGCCATCGTCAAGCAGGCACAGGAATGCAAGATTCCCTGAGAGGGACAGCGACGAGGGCTTGACTGCGAACGATTCGCAACCGACACCTCCTGTCGGAGGACGATGACATGCGCGCAATTCCCCTATTTGCCGTGGCCCTTTTGTGGGCGTCGACGGCGTCGGCCCATCATCTCTGGCTCGAGGCCGACGGCCAGAATCCCAGCCAGGGCGCCAAGCTCTATTTCGGCGAGTTCGACGAGAACGTGCGCGAGGCCTCGCCCGGCCTGCTCGACCGCTTCAAACCGCTGCCCGAGGCCAAGGTCATCGGAGGATCGGGCATGCAGCCGCTCAAGGTCGAGAAGACGCCGAGCGCCTTCGTGCTGAGCGGCGCGATCGCAGCCGGCGACAGCATCATCGCCGAGCAGGGGCTCGTGACCGAACGCAAGCAAGCCGACAAGGCGATCCGCACGCTCGGCACCCTGGCGGCACGCTGGGTGCCCGACTTCGCCGAGCGCGCGCCGGCACTGACTCTCGACGTCGTGCCGACCGGCAAGCCCGGCAGCTTCAAGGTGATCTACAACGGCAAGCCGTTGCCCAAGGCCAAGCTCGGGCTGAAGGCCGAATCGGGCTGGCAGCGCGAGCTGCACACGGACGAGAGCGGCGCATTCACCGCCGCCTTGCCGTGGCGCGGCACCTACGCGATCGAGGTCGAGCATCTCGACACCAAGGCGGGCGGCGAGGGCGCCATTGCCTATGATCGCAAGCGCTTCGTGACGACGCTGTCGTTCCGCGTCGCTGAGGGCCTGGAGGGCCCGGCGGCGCCGCCGCTCATCGTGCCCAAGCGCGCCGCGATGCCGGAGTAGCGCCTAAGGCAGAGCGGCGGTGATGATGATCTCGATCATGTCACCTTCCGGCATGATCGACTGCACGAAGGACCGCACCGGACCCCTGCCATCGGGCATCCAGCTCGCCCACGCTTCATCGAAGGCCGGCTTGTTGTCGTGGTCGGTGACGACGATCTCCGCCTTTACGATGCGCGTGCGGTCGAGTCCGTTGGCGTTCAGGTAGCCGTCGATCACGCCGAGGCAGCCGAGTGTCTGGACCTTGATGTCCTGCGTCCGATCAGGTGATGTCGCCACGGCCCACAGGAAGCCGCCACCGCCCGGCAGGCGATACACGGCGACGGAGGATTTGCTCGGCAGCGTCCGGTTCGGGACGCGCGTGATATCGTCGGTGCTCATGCGTGCGTTATGCAGCGACGTTGAAGGCGAGGAAACATGTTCTTCGAGAATTTCACCCTGACCGAAATTGCCGTTCCCGGCGGCACGATTCGCTTGCGCCATGGCGGCTCGGGAGCGCCCTTGCTGTTGGTGCACGGCAATCCCCAGACGCACGCGATGTGGAACGGGGTCGCGCCGGCGCTTGCCGAGCGCTTCACGGTGATCGCGCCCGACCTGCGTGGCTACGGCGGCTCGTTCAAACCGGAAGCGACCAGGGACCATGCGCCCTACTCGAAGCGCGAGATGGCGAAGGATCTCGTCGCGGTGATGGCGCATTTCGGTCACGACCGATTCAAGGTCGGCAGCCATGATCGCGGTGCCCGGGTCGCGCATCGCCTGGCGCTCGATTATCCCGACCGGGTCGAGAAGCTCGCCGTGCTCGACATCGTGCCCACGATCGAGCACTTCGAGCGCGCCAACATGGAATTCGCGATGGGCTACTATCACTGGTTCTGGTTCGCCCAGCCGCACCCGATCCCGGAAGCGGTGATCAGTGCGGCGCCCGATGTCTGGTTCCATGGCCACACGTCTCGCAGCCCGAAGCCGACCAACGTCTTCCATCCCGACGCACTGGCCGACTATCTCCACTTCGCACGCCAGCCCGACACGACGCGCGGCATGTGCGAGGACTACCGTGCCGCGGCGACCATCGATCTGGTGCACGACCGTGAAAGCCGCGCTGCGGGGACGAAGGTGCAATGTCCGATGCTGGTATTGTGGGGCAGCAACGGCAAGATCGGCGAATGGTACAAGCCTCTACCGTTGTGGCAGAGCTATTGCGCCAGCACCGTGACCGGCGGCGCCGTCAAGGCCGGCCACTACATCGCCGAGGAAGCGCCCGAGGCGACCTTGGAGTGGTTCGCGAGGTTTTTCTGAACTTCAGCGTCTTGCCTTCCCCCGTCTGCGGGGGAAGGCAAGAGGAGTCAGCCCGCTTTCTTGTTCAACATGCCGAACCGGTCCTTCGGGTTCTTCTCGCGTGCCGCCGCGCCGTAGGTGCCGAGCTCGATGCGGTGCGGGATGGTGAGCATGTAGTTCTTGAACGCGCCTTCCATCGACTCGCGCCAGCCCTGCGCGTTCTGCATCTCGTTGACCGAGGCTTTGGCGAACTTGAGCGCGAAGGGATCGCGCTCGGCGATCTGCTGGGCGAGCTTCATCGTCTCTTCCTCGAGTTTTCCACGCGGCACAACGCGGTTCACCAGGCCGAGCTTCTCGGCTTCGGCGGCGGAGATGAACTCGCCGGTGAAGAGATATTCCTTCGCCTTGCGCGGGCCGAGGTCCCACGGCATGGAGAAATACTGGACGTGGCTCCCGCCCCACTTAACGGCGCGATCGGCGAACAGCGCGTCCTCGCTGGCGATGATCAGGTCGCAGGCCGAGGCGATCATCATCCCACCCATGATGCAGTAGCCCTGGACCTGCGCGATGGTCGGCTTCGGCAGGTCGCGCCAGCGCATGGTGTTGTCGAAGAAGCGCTCCCACAGGCGGCGATACTCGCCCTTGAAGCCGGGCTCGAGCGGCGTCTTCTTCTGGTCTTCCATCTCCTGCGGCGAGCCGAGATCATGGCCGGCGGAAAAGTGCTTGCCGGCACCGGCCAGGATGATGACCCGCACCTCGGGATCGTCGACCGCGCGGAGAAACGCATCGTCCAGCTCCTCGAGCAGGATGCGGCTCTGCGCGTTCAGTACTTCCGGGCGGTTTGTGGTGATCTTGTGCACCGCTCCGGTCTGTTCCGTCAGCAAGGTGGTGTAGGTCTTCATGCGGCTTGCCTCAGCTCGGGCGCCAGGCCCGCGCCCATCAGGTCGACGAAATTGTCGCAATAGAAACGCTGCTTCTGCGCCTCGCTCGTGCCGGCAGTCTGCATCGAGGTCTCGAAGCGCTTGATCGGATTGCGGCCGCCCTCGACATGCGGATAGTCGGACGAGAACAGGCAGACCTCGTCGCCCGTGTTGGCGATGATCCAGCCCGTGTCCTCATGCGGGTAGGGCGTGACCCTCACCTGCCGCTTCACGAACTCGCTCGGCTTGAGCGACATCTTCTGCAGCCGCTCCTCGTTCTTGTAGAAGGCGTTATGTGCGCTATCCATGTTGCGGATCCAGCCCGGCACCCACGATGCGCCCTGCTCGATCACGCCGAACTTCAGGGTCGGAAATCGATCGGGCACGCGGTCCACGATCAGCGCGGTCAGCGCCTTCATTGGCGCGTAGCCGATCGCCATGTAGTCGATCGACTTGAAATTGTCGTCACCGCCATGGAAGTCCGGCACCGGCGGCAGTCCGTTGTTGAAATATGCCTTCTCGAGCAGCGTGCCGCCGCCGCCGACATGGAACACGATCGGCAGCCCCGCTTCCTGCGCCATCGCCCACAGCGGATCGAAGCCGATATGGCTCGGCGAATGGTCGTCCGGGCAGCGCGAGGGAATCAGAAGCGCCTTGGCACCCCTGTCGATCGCCTCGCGCGCGGCCTTTGCGGTGCGCTCGAAGTCGAGCAGCGGCACGTAGCCGGTCGGCAGCAATCGCCGGTCGACCGAGCAGAAGTCGACCATGTGCCGGGTATGGGCGCGCGCGACGGCATAGGCGAGGTCGTGGTCCTTGCCGCTTTCCAGCACGTTGGAGAGGTTGAGCAGGGCCGTGGTGAACATGAGCTGGCTGGCGAAGCCCAGCAGGTCGACCGAGCGCGTGCGGTCCTGCTTGCGCCATGAGCCGAGCGCGGCCCAGTTCTTGGCCAGCATGATCTGCGACTCGTCAAATGTCTCGCCGTCGGCGCGCTCGGCTTCCTGCAGCCGGCTGTGGAAGCCGTCGCGGCGCGGGAACAACGCGTCGTCGCTTATCGCGGCGCGGTACTTCGCCTCGAGATGATCGGCGAGGAAGCCCGGCACTTCCATGATGTGCGCATCGGCGTCGTGAATGACGCGCCCGCTGGCGTAGGGCATGGTTCCTCCGTCTTTCGTTGCCGGGAGCTTAGCATGAGTGCGGATGTTTCGAAGGTGGTGCAGCAGTTGCTCGAGGCTCGCCGTTCCGGCCTGCAGCTGAAGCCGCCGTTCGGGCTCCCGGACCGCGCGGCCGTCTATGCCATCCAGGACGGCGTCGCGCAGGCGACCGGCCCCGTCTCTGGCTGGAAGGTCGGCGCACGGACGCCGACCGCCGAACCTAATCCTGCGCCGCTGCTCGCCGGCGCGCTGGTGAAATCCCCCGCGGCGTTCGACGGCAAGGCGATGCACATGATCGGAGTCGAGATCGAAATCTCGTTCCATATCGTGAAGAACATCGCCGCGCGCAGCGAACCGGTCGGGCGCGACGAGGCGCTCGCTGCCGTCGGCGATGCCTTCGTCGGCCTGGAGGTGGTCGACACGAGGCTGGCCGATTTCAAGTCGGCCGATCCGGAGTGGCTGCTGGCCGACAACCAGATGAACCACGCGTTGGTGATCGGCGAGTCGATCAAGGGCTGGAAGGGCCTCGACTGGGCCGGCCTGCAGGTCAAGCTCACGATCGACGGCAAGGTCGAGGTCGATCAGAAAGGCGGGCTCGGTTCCGTCGATCCGGTGCGGCCACTCGCCTGGATGATCGACCACGCGGTGCGCCGTCGCGGCGGCATTCGCGCGGGCCAGGCGATCACCACCGGTTCCTGGACGGGCCTTCGCTACTATCCGCCCGGCACGAGGGCGCGAGGCGAGTTCGTCGGCCTGGGGAGCGTCGAAGCGAGCTTCTGATGCGGACCGTTCTGGCACCTCTGTTGTTGCTCGCGACGCCGGCCTGGGCGCTCTCGCCGGAGGAGGCAACCTACATTGCCGCGCGCGATCGGGCGGCCGCAGCGCTCGAGCAGAAATGGGACAGTGCCGCGCACGATAAGGCGATCGGCACCCTGACACCGATGCTGCGGCGAATCGTCGGTCCGCCGCCGAAGGGCTATCCCGGTCCCGGCGATATGGTGCGCGACAGCCTGTGCTGCGGGACAGGCTCGGACAAGCTCGATGCCATCGCCTTTGGCGACGCGGTCGTCACGACAGAGGGCCTGGCGCGCCACTGGCTCGGTGAGAAGCCGAAGCAGCCGATCGATCTCGAGGCCAAGCTCGGGGAGGGAGAGGATCTCTACTTCGGGCTGACAGGCGACGCCGCGGTGACGGTCTACGCCACGCTCCCGATCGAACGACCGGCGAAGGCGGTGCAGGCCGTTGCGCATCTCGCTCTCGCCTCGCAGGCTGGCGCCTTCTCGCCGCCGCGCGAGATCGGCGTCATCGTGCGCAAGGGCGGAAAGATTTTTCTTTATCTCGACAAAGCCGCGGCGGCGCCTGAGCTTCCGGCTTGCGAAGAGCCTCTCGTGACCGCGCTGGACAAGGCCAAGACCATGCGGGCGGACGGCAAGGCCGACGACAGCTTCACCCTGGAGAACGAAGCGTCGGAAGCTTACGTACGCTGCTGGAGCCTGCGGGTTCGCGAAACGCCTGCATATGCGGGCCTGGTCCAGCAGGCGCAACGCGTCGTGGACTCCCTCGCGGCGGATTAGCCCTCGTCCGCCGCGTCAGGCGCGGTGTGCTCTTGCGGTCTTCCTCACCGCGAGCACCCGTCGGTACCTTCGTTGGGCGGGCTCCCGCGGTCCAGGTGGAGACTAGTAGTAGGGAAAGCCCATCGGATAGCCGCCCCACGGACCCCAATCCCAACTCGCCATCGAGATGTCCGCGGCGGCCTGGGCCTGCTCATCGGCAATCTGCTTGTTGAGGCGGCGGGCCTGGTAATTGGCGTAGGCTTTCTGCCCGCCGACATAGAGGCAATTGCAGATCGTCGGATCGGCATAGATGTAGGCCACCTTGTCGCCATTGACCTGGCGGAAGAACTTGTGTGGCGGCAGCGTCTTGAAGGAGGCGATGCGCTCCGGCGTGTTGACGGGCACGAAGGTGAAGCCCGACGCCGCCATCATGTCTTCCTTGTCCGCGATCACCTGCTTGGGATTGGTGCAGGCCGTCGCCGCCAGGAAGATGCCCATTGCCGCCAGCGTCTTTCCAAATCGCATCGTTCTTCCCCGTTGTTATCTGGTTTCATTCTTATCAGATGTTTCGGCCATCGCCGCAACGCCGAACGCGAATAGGGCGGCATTGTACGCTCATGGAAAGCATTCTTCACGGCCCTGTGCTGACCAGCGAACGGGACCTGACGCGCCGCATCCTCCTTGCCCTTGCGCTGTGGCACCATCGCCAGCGCTCGCGCCGGCACCTCGCGGCGCTGGAAGACCGCGAGCTCGACGATGTCGGCCTTAGCCGCGATCAGCGCCGGGCCGAATGCAGCAAGCGCTTCTGGCAGGCCTGACCGGTCATGTACCCGTCCATTTCGGCGCCCGCTTCTGCAGGAAGGCGTCCATGCCCTCCCGGAAATCGGCGCTGGCGTAGGTTTGGCGAATCAGGTCGTCGATATTCTCGTCGCCCATTTTCGCTTGAAGGCGCCGCAGGGCCTCCTTGGTCGTCGAGAGGGTGATCGGCGCATGGCCCGCAAGGGTGGTTGCCAGCTCTTCCGCGCGGGCGAGCAAGGCAGGCTGATCCGGCAACAGCTCGCTCACCAGCCCGATCTGCAGCGCGGTCGGCGCGTCGACCAGCTTGGCGAGGTACAGCATCTCCTTCACGCGCTGCGGGCCGACCAGCGCGACCAGCCGGGCGTAGTTGCTCATCGACAGGCAGTTGCCGAGCGTACGGGCGATCGGGAAGCCGAACTGGGCGCTGGCCGAGGCAATGCGGAAGTCGCAGACCGCCGCGATCGCCGCCCCGCCGCCGGTGCAGAAGCCGACGACCGCCGCGATGGTCGGGATCGGGCAGCGCTCGATCGTTTCAAGGATACGGTCCATCTTGCGCTCGTAGGCGATGCCGTCCTCGCCGTCCTTGAACTCCTTGAACTGGGCAATGTCGGTGCCGGCGGCGAAGGCCTTGTCGCCGGCGCCGGTGATGACCAGCGCCTTCACCTCGCGCGTTCGGGCGATCCGGCCGCAGACCTCGGCCAATCCTTCATACATCGCGAAAGTCAGCGCGTTGCGCGCCTTGGGGCGGTTGAAGGTCACCCACGCGACATCGCCGCGCTTGTCGTAGAGCAGTTCTTCGGTCATTTGAGGAACACCATGGCATTGGATCGGCTACTCAAGGGCTTCGCGGACTTCCGCCTGGGCTACTATCAGGACCATCTCGACCTGTTCGAGAAGCTCGCGACGGAAGGGCAATCGCCCAAGATCCTGATCATCGGCTGTTCCGACGCGCGCGTCGATCCCGGCATCCTGACGCAAACCCGCCCCGGCGACATCTTCACCGTCCGCAACGTGGCCGCCATGGTGCCGCCGGCCCTGAACCCGCCCGACCAGGCCCAGCACGGCACCTCAGCGGCAATCGAGTTCGCGGTGCGCGGCCTGGACGTCGAGCACGTCGTGGTGCTCGGCCATGCATTGTGTGGCGGCATTGCTGCCCTGGTGGACGGCGCAGCGAGCGCCTACGCGACCTATGATTATCTCTCGACCTGGACGGCAGTGGCGCGGAACGTGCGCGACGTGGCGGTGCACGATCTTGCCGGGCGGTCGCGTGAGGAGATCGTGCGTGCCGTGGAGCAGGCCGCGGTCGTGAACAGCGTTGCAAACCTGATGACCTTCCCGTGGCTCGCCGAGCGCGTCGATGCCGGCAAACTCGTCCTGCACGCCTGGTGGTTCAACCTCATCGAGGGCCAGCTCTATGCCTTCAATCCGGGGACAGCGATGTTCGATGCGGTGCAAGGCGTCGAGGTCGTGCCCACGGTCCAGCAGGGAACCCGGCTATCGGCGATCAAGCCCGAGCGGCTGCTCCTCGCGCTGGCCGACAGCAAGCCCGCCTTTTGAGCTGGGAACGCGGCTCTCCACAGCCCCGCTTCCAGCTATTCGATCTTGATCCCGGCTGCCTTGATCAACGGCCACCACAGCTTGATCTCGGCCTTGTGGTAGGCGCGCAGCGAGTCCGCCGTCTGTTGTGCAGGCTCGGGAATCTCCTGGCCAAGCGTGGCGAATTTCTCGCGGACCTGCGGATCGTCGTATTATCGACGATCATCGTCTGGCCGAGCGTTCGGCTCATCCGCTCGGCGAGGATGCGGCCCAGCGTGTCGGTCGGACTGCCGGCAGAGCACGGCACGACCAGTGTGATCTGATTCGACGGAAAGGCCTGGGCGCCAGCGCTTCCGGGGGCAACGCTGCAGGCCACCAAGAGGCCTGCAATCAAGCGTCTGCGCATGGTCGTCTCCCAGCTCGTTTTTGCGACCTGACTTCGCGGAAAACGAAGGAAGAGACAAGCATCGGCCCATTCGGGCCGAGGTCGCTAGGCGGCGAGCGATTCGATCGCCGCGTCGACCCCGCCGGCGTTGAACGGCACGCCGGCTGTCTTCATCGCGAGCTCGGTGGTGGCGAGGCAGCCCAGCAGCATCGGCTCGTTCAGGTCGCCGAGATGGCCGATGCGGAACACCTTGCCCATCAGCGGGCCAAGCCCGCCGCCGAGCGACAGGTTGAACCGCTCGAGCGCGATCTTGCGCATGGAATCGGAGGAGTGGCCCTCCGGCATCAGGATGGTCGTGACGGAGTTGGAGAGACGATCCTCGGTCTGGCCGTAGAGCGACGGTCCCTTGCCGTCCTTGCCCCAGGCCCGGACCGCGGCGCGGGTCGCTTCGGCGAGACGCGCATGACGGGCGAACACGCCTTCCAGCGTCTCCTCCTCGATCAGCTTGATCGACTGCTGCAGCCCGAAGAAAAAGTGCACCGGCACCGTGCCGATGAAGCGCTGCGGCTTGCGCTGTGCCATCAGCTCCCAGTTGAAGTAGTACTTGGGCAGCTTGGACTTGCGCGAGGCCTCGAGCGCCTTGTTGCTGACGCCGGTGATGGCCATGCCGGTCGGCATCATCAGGCCCTTCTGGCTGCCGGCGATCGTGACGTCGATGCCCCAGGCATCCATCTTGTATTCCATGCTGCCGAGCGAGGAAATCGTGTCGGACAACAGCAGCGCCGGATGCTTGGTCTGGTCGAGCGCGCGACGGACCTCGGCGAGCGGCAGCACCATGCCGGTTGCGGTCTCGTTGTGGACGGCGAGTACCGCCTTGATCTCGTGGCTCTTGTCGGCGGCGAGCCGTTCGCTCAGCTTCGAAAATTCCAGCCCCTTGCGCCAGTCGGCGCCGACGACCTCGACCTTGAGGCCGAGCGTCTCGGCGAGCTCCTTGAAGCCCAGCGAGAAGTAGCCAGTCTCGATCACCAGCACCAAGTCACCCGGCGAGAACAGGTTGGCCACCGCCGCCTCCCAGGCGCCGTGGCCGGTCGAGGCGTGGAAGAAGACCTCCTGGTCGGTCTTCAGGATGCGCTTCACGCCGCCGGTGCAGGCGCGCTGGATCTCGAGGAACTCCGGGGCGAGGAAGTCCATCACCGGCCGGTCCATTGCCCGCAGCACGCTGTCGGGGATGTTGGTCGGGCCCGGATTGTTGAAGAACTGGCGTCCGCGAGGCTTCGTGTTCACTTGGGCGGTCAAAGGAGGCTCCGGGGTGCGAAAAGTGGCGCACGATTAGCGCTCAGCCCTTGGCGAAGCAAGCGAGGCTTGCGATGTTCTCGCATTAGCCTAGTTGTGGGCAAGCGAGGGTCAATGAGCAGCGCAGAAACGACGAGTGCAGCCACCAACTCGGCAATCGTGACCGATTACAAGGCACGGACGGGGCGTTCCGGTGCGCTGTTTGAGCGCGCCCGTAAGGTGCTGCCGAGCGGCATCACGCACGATGCACGCTATCTCGACCCCTATTCGATCCATGTCGCCAAGGCTACGGGACCGCGAAAGTGGGACGTCGACGGCAACGAGTATGTCGACTATTTCGGCGGTCACGGCGCCATGCTGCTGGGCCATTCGCATCCAGCAGTCGTGGAGGCGGTGAAGAAGCAGATCGAGCTTGGGACGCACTATGGCTCGAGCCACGAGCTCGAGGTGCGCTGGGCCGAGCTGGTCTGCGAGCTCACGCCCTGTGCCGAAAGGGTGCGCTTCACGGCCTCGGGGACCGAGGCCTCCCACATGGCGATCCGCCTGGCGCGCGCCCATACCGGCAGGGACAAGATCGTGCGCTTCATCGGCCACTTCCATGGCTGGCATGACAACGTGTCGGCGGGCGCGGGTGCGACCTACGACGGCGGCACCACGCCGGGCGTTCCGCAGAGCGTGTCCGACCTGTCGATCATCATGCCGAGCGACGACGTCGCGGCGGTCGTCAAGCTGATCGAGACGCGCGACGACATCGCGGCCGTCATGTTCGAGCCGTCCGGCGCATCGTGGGGCCAGGTGCCGCTGCCGCCGGGCTTCGTCCAGGCGGTGCGCGACGCGACAGCGAAGAAGGGCGTCGTCATGCTGATGGACGAGGTCATCACCGGCTATCGCTGGTCGTCCGGCGGCGCGCAGAAGGCGATGGGCGTGACGCCCGACCTCTGCATCCAGGCCAAGATCGTCGCCGGCGGCCTGCCGGGCGGTGCGGTGGCGGGCAGGCGCGACATCCTCGACCGCATCGACTACGCCGCGACGGCGGCCAAGAAGATCGAGAAGATCGCCCATCCCGGCACCTACAACGCCAATCCGCTGTCGGCCGCGGCGGCGGTCACGGCTCTGACCCTGCTCCGTGACGAGGACCTGGCGGAGAAAGCCAACAGGACCGCGGCCGAGCTGCGCAAGGCGCTGACCGAGGTGCTGGTGCAGGAGGGCGTGCCATGGGGCATCTATGGCCAATCTTCGACCTTCCTGATCTATCCCAACCCGTACGGCGATCCGATCGACCCGGCGACCTTCGATCCGCTCAAGGTGCCGTTCGCCAAGCTCAAGGGCGCGCGCGGCGCGGGGCCGCTCACCGGCAAGATCCGCATGGGCCTGATGACCCACGGAGTCGACGTGATGGGCGCCCCCGGCGGCTTCGTCTCGGCCACGCACGGCGGTGCCGAGATTGAGAAGACCGTGCACGCACTGCGCCAGACCGTCCGCGCGCTGAAGGCCGAACGCGAAGTGAAGGCGGCTTAACCTTGAATCCGCCTGTGTGATATATGATATGTATATCATACAGGTGGATCATGAGAACCTTGGTCGACATTGGAGATTCGCAAGTCGAAGCGCTCGACGAACTGGCGAAGGCTGAAAAAAAATCGCGTGCTGCTCTCATTCGTCGGGCGATCGACGACTATCTGGCCCGACACCATGCCAAGCGGCGTGAGGATGCGTTCGGCTTGTGGGGCAGGCACAAGGTCGATGGACTCGCCTATCAGAGGAAGGTGCGCAGCGAGTGGTGAAGGCGCTGTTCGACACCAATATTCTGATCGACTACCTGAATGCAGAGCCGCAAGCGCGCGGCGAGATTCAGCGCTACGCTGACAAGGCGATCAGCATCGTCACGTGGATGGAAGTCATGGTCGGCGCCGAGCCGGCAGTGGAACCAGCCACCCGCGCATTCCTGGACGACTTCGAGTTGCTGGGTGTCGACGAGAAGGTCGCTGAGGGTGCCGTGCGGCTGCGCCGCGATCGACGCATCAGGCTTCCCGACGCCATCATCTGGGCGACGGCCCAAGTCCACTCGATGCTTCTCGTCACACGCAACACGAAGGATTTCCCGGCCGATGATCCCGGCATTCGTTCACCATACAAACTCTAGATCGGCAGGCGGAAGGCCGGTGTTTGCGCACGCGTGAAGCATGACTAAGCTCCTCCCGGCCATACTTGGGGAAGCAAACAATGATCACTCGTCGTCAGGCCATCGTTGCGTTGGCCGCGAGCCCGGTTGCCGCGCCCGCGGTGCTGCGCGCGCAGGGTACCGTCACCTGGACGATCTACACCTACGTACCGGCGGCGACGCTTGCGCCGGCGAAGGTGTTCCAGGAGATCATCGAACGGGTCTCGAAGGAAACCAACGGCGGCTTCCAGATGAAATATCACCTGGGCGGCGCGCTCACGATCAAGGCAACGGATATCACCACCGCGGTCGGCGACAACGTCATCCAGATCGGCGACGACGGCTTCCAGCAGGGCAATGTGCCGATCACTGGCATCCTGCGCCTGCCGATGCTGATCACGAGCACGACCGAGTTCGAGAGGGCGCTGGCGGTGATGAAGCCCTATGTCGAGCGCGCCTACGACAAGAAGGGCTCGACCGTGTTGTCGACTTATTACTTCCCGATGCAGATCGCCTGGTCGAGCAAGAAGCTCACCTCGCTCGACGAGTTCAAGGGCCAGAAAATTCGTGCCACCTCGCCTGAGCAGATCGAGTTCCTGAAGCGCTTCGGCGCCAACGGCCTCACCGTCGGCGGCTCGGAAGTGCCGTCGGCGCTGGAGCGCGGCGTGGTCGACGGCGTGCTGACCGCCAATGCCGGCGGCGGCAAGGTCTGGAAGGATCTTCTCAAATATTGCTACGACATCGGGCTCAACTACTTCGAGGCGAATGTAGCGGTGAACAAGGAAGCCTATGCCAAGCTGCCGCCCGCGTACAAGGAGTCGCTGACCAAGGCGATCGTCGAGCTCTCGCCCAAGATGACCCAGATGATGGCCGCGGAGGAGAGCGAGGAAGCGGTCAAGCGCAAGGCCGAGGGCATGATCCAGACCAAGGCGAAGCCCGAGGACTACAAGCGCGGCGCGGAGAAGATGGCCGACTATTGGGACGGATGGGCGAAGGCCAAGGGCGGAGAGACACCGGAAGCGCTGAAGAAGGTGCGCGAGACGCTCGGGCGTTGAACGTGGCTGTCAAGCTTTCCCTCCCCCGCAGACGGGGGAGGGAATGACATGAGTGCTTCTCCCGACACTCGTCCGTTCGACCTGATCGAGCGCGTGAGCCTCTGGCTCTCGGCCTTCTGCCTGATCGGCATGACGTCGCTCATGTTGCTCGAGGTCATCCTGCGTGGCGTCTTCAACAGCACGACCGAACATTCCGACGAGCTGGTCGGCTACCTGCTGGTCGGCATCTCCTTCCTCTCGCTCGCGTTGTGCCAGAGCCGCGGCGCGTTCCATCGGGTCGAGATGGTGCAAATGCGGCTCGGGCCCCGCGGCAAGGCGGTCTCCGCGCTAGTCTTCAACGTCCTGTCGTTCGCCTATATCGCGTTGACCGACTGGTACTTCCTGCAGTTCGTCATGAGCTCGTACCGGCGCGAGGCCCAGGCGCCGACCGTGCTGGCCACGCCGCTCTGGATTCCGGAGACAGCGATGATCGTCGGCGCCACGCTTCTGCTGATCGTGCTCGGCCGCGCCATCGTGCGCGACCTGAAGGAACTCATGGCATGAGCGCCGGTCTTGAAGTCGTTATCGTTCTGGCCGTCTTTCTTGGCCTGCTGGCTGCCGGCATGGCGATCCCATTTGCCATAGGCGTGCCGGCGATCGTCTATCTGCTGCTGCACGGCGGCGTCGCCTCGCTCAAGGGCATCGGCCTGATGAGCTGGGGCTCGATGAACAGCTTCGCGCTGACCGCCATCCCGCTGTTCATCCTGATGGCCGAGATCATGCAGCACTCGGGCCTCAGCTTTCGAATATATAGAGGCCTGTCGAAGCTGGTTTGCGTCATCCCGGGCGGCCTGCTGCAGACAAACATCGCGGGTTGCGCACTGTTCGCGGCGATCTCCGGCTCCTCGGTGGCAACCGCGGCGGCGATCGGCACGGTGGCGCTGCCCCAGCTGATCCAGCGCGGCTACCACCGGCCGCTGGCCGCCGGCTCGCTGGCCGCGGGCGGCACACTCGGCATCCTGATCCCGCCGTCGATCGCCATGATCGTCTACGGCACCTTCACCGAGACCTCGGTGTCCAAGCTGTTCATCGCCGGCATCGTGCCCGGTCTGCTGCTGACCGCGCTGTTCATGGCCTATGTCTTCGTCCACTCGCTGCTCAAGCCGGAGATCGCGCCGCGCGAGAAGGGGCCGCAGAACATGGCCGAGCTCGTCTCGGCCCTGTCCGACCTGCTGCCCTTCGCCCTGGTGATCGGCGGTACGATGGGCAGCCTCTACGCGGGCTGGGTGACGCCGACCGAGGCGGCGGCGGCCGGCTGCGCGCTGGGCCTCGTGGTCTCGGCGATCTGGGGCAAGCTCGGCTGGGCCGAGCTGCGCAAGGCGATGGTGTCGTCGGTGCTGATCAGCGGCAATATCCTGCTGATCGTCTACACCGCCTTCGTCTTTTCCTATGCGATCAGCATCGCGGGCGTGGGCGAATCGCTGACCAGCTGGATGGTGGCGATGAAGCTGTCGCAGCTCGAGTTCTTCGCTGCGCTGTTCGTGCTCTACACTATCCTGGGCTGCCTGGTCGAAAGCCTCGGCATGATCGTCATCACCGTGCCGCTGCTCTATCCGGTGCTGCTGAAGTATGGGATCGACCCGGTGTGGTTCGGCATCATCCTCGTGCTGTACATCGAGCTCGGCCAGATCTCGCCGCCCATCGGAATCAATCTGTTCGTGATTCAGAGCATCTGGGACGGCAAGCTGTCGGAGGTCGTGCTGGGCACGCTTCCGTTCCATTTGCTGATGTTCGTGCTGCTGATCATGCTGATGGTGTGGCCGGAGATCGCACTCTGGCTCCCGGCGCAGATGGGAAAACCACCATGAGTACAGATCACACGTCCTATCCGACCGGCCTGCGCACCACGCCGACGCGTCATCGCGCGCTGCGCCAACGTATGGCGAAGCCTGGGATCGTCGTCGCGCCGGGCTGTTACGACTGCGTCACCGCCCGGCTGGTCGAGGTCTCCGGCTTCGACGCGGCCTATGTAACGGGCTCGGGTGTCTCGATGAGCGCCCTCGGCGCGCCCGACATGGGGGCACTCAGCTTCGGCGAGATCCTCGACCGTGTGCGTCGCATCTGCGACTCCGTCACGATTCCGATCATAGCCGACGCCGACACCGGCTACGGCGGTCCGCTCAACGTGATCCGCACCATGCGCGAGTTCGAGCGCGCGGGCGTGAGCGCGGTGCAGATCGAGGACCAGGAGTGGCCAAAGAAATGCGGCCACGAACCCGGACGCAAGGTCGCTTCGTCGAAGGAGATGGAGCAGCGCATCCGGGCAGCCGCCGACGCAAGGGTCGACGCCGACGTGATGATCGTGGCGCGCACCGATGCGATCGCCATCGAAGGCTACGAGGCGGCGCTGGAGCGCGCGGAGCGCTATCGCGAGGCCGGCGCCGACATCGCCTTCGTCGAGGCGCCGCCCAGCCAGGCCGAGCTTGCCGAGGTGCCGAAGCGGCTCGGCATGCCCTGCCTCGCCAACATGGTCGAGGGTGGGCGCACGCCAGTCCTGCCGTTCCCGCAGCTCGAGGCGATGGGCTTCAAGGTCGCGATCTATCCCAACTCGCTGACGCGTCTTTTCGCGCGTGCAGGCCAGGACCTGTTGGCGTCGCTCAAGACGACCGGCGGCACGGCCGCGTTCGCCAACCAGATGCTCGACCATGGCCAGCTCTGGAGCCTGTTCGAGAACGAGAAGTGGCAGTCGCTCGAGAAGCGCTTCCAGTGAAGTGGATATCACCGCGTTTTTCCCGGAACGTGAGCAACGCGTCTTTGTCATCCTGAGCGCAGCGAAGGATCTGGCGCTACGACCAGCGGAGCTCTTTAGAGCAAGCGCAAGTCCTTGTTCGCTCAGGACGACGGGGGTGCCGACTACCGCGCACCCTTGCCGATATGGGCGATGGCCTCGATCTCGACCAGGATCTCCGGCGCGGCGAGGGCCGCGACCTGCACCAGCGTCGAGACCGGAAAGTTGCCGGTGAAGAACTCGCGCCGGGCGGCCCACACCTTAGTGTTGTTCTTGATATTGGTCACATAGATGATGACCTTGACCACGTCGGCCATCGTGCCGCCGGCAGCCTCGACCATGCTCCTGATCTTGCCGAAGATCTGCTTGGCCTGCTCGTACTCGTCCATTTTCGCCAGGGTCGCGGCATCGGTGCCGCGCGCGGTCATACCGGCGACATAGGCGATGCCGTCGACGACGAGGCAGTTCGACCAACGCTCAGGTGGTGGCTCGGGCACATCTGGGGAAGTCACGCGGCGGATGGTCATCGTTGCCTCACTGCTCGGGCTTGGCGCCGGACGCCTTCACGGCGGCGGTCGCCTTTTCAAGTTCGGTCTTCACGAAGGTAGTGTATTCGGCCGGAGTCATCGTGCTCGATTCGGCGCCGATGTCCTGCCAGCGCTTGATCACGTCGGGGTTCTTCAGGACGACCTGCATCTCGGCCGCCAGCCGCTCGACGATCGGCGCTGGCAGCTTCGCCGGACCGGACAGGCCGAACCAGGAGTAGGAGACGAGGGTGGGATATCCTTGCTCCTTCAAGGTCGGCACGTCGGGGAAACTCGGGTTGCGCTCGGCGCCGCTAACCACCAGCGCGCGCACCTTGCCGCTCTTGATGTGCGGCGCGGCCGAGGGCAGCGAGTCGAACATCGATGGCACGTTGCCTGCGATCGTGTCCTGCATGGCGGGGCCGGCGCCGCGATAGGGGATGTGGACCAGCTTTGTGTTGCTGATCAGGCCCAGCATCGTGCCCAGAATGTGATTGCTCGAACCCGGACCGGAGGTCGCGAAGGCGAGCTTGTCCGGATTGGCCTTGGCGTAGGCGATGTACTCGGCCAGCGTCTTCGCCGGAAAGCTTGGGTTCACAACCAGAACGCTGGGGTTGAACGACGCCAGGGTGATGTGGGTGAAGTCCTTGACCGGATCGTAGTCGAGATCGCCGTAGAGCGGCGGCGCGATGGCGAACGAGGAGATGTTGGAAACCAACAGCGTGTAACCGTCGGGTGCGGCCTTGGAGACCTGTGAGGTGCCGATGCTGGCGCCCTTGCCCGGCCGATTCTCGACCACGATGTTCTGGCCGATTCGTTGGCCGAGATACTCCGCGATGACACGGCCGACGACGTCGGTCGACCCGCCCGGCGCATAGGGCACCACAAGCTTGATGGGTTTGGAGGGCCACGGCGCTTGCGCCCCGGCGGGCAGGGCGAGGGCGGCGAGGGACGCGGTGAGGATACTACGACGGTACAACATGGGCAGAGTATACTCCGCCCATGAGCCTGTTCGACTCCCTGTTCCAGCCCAAACGCATCGCGCTGATCGGCGCTTCCGCCGACGAGAAGCGCACCACCTCGCGGCCGCAGCGCTTCCTGCAGAAGCACGGCTTTCCAGGCGAAATCCTGCCGGTCAATCCGGGGCGTGCCGAGGTGTTTGGCGTCAAAGCCTACAAGGACATCGACGCCGTCCCGGGCGACATCGACCATGCCTATATCCTGCTGAACGGCAAGGATGCGGTGGCAGCGTTGGCGGCCTGTGCGAAGCGCGGCGTGAAGGTCGCCTCGATCCTGGCGGGCGGCTTCGCCGATGCGGGGGCCGCAGGCGCGTCGCTGCAGGACGAGCTGGTGCGCATCGTGAAAGAGACGGGCATCCGGCTGGTGGGTCCCAACAGCATCGGCACCGTGAGCAGCGACCCGCCGGTGGCGCTCACCGCCAATGCAGCCTTCGCGGTCGACAAGCTGCGGCCCGGCAACTGGGGATTGGTCAGCCAGAGCGGCAGCCTGATCGGCGCGCTGCTGTCGCGCGCCGATGCGCGCGGCATCGGTTTCTCGCGGCTGATCTCGGTCGGCAACGAGGTCGACCTTGCGGTGGGCGAGATCGCCGACCTGCTGGTCGACGATCCGAAGACCAAGGCGATCCTGCTGTTCATGGAGACCTTGCGCGACGGCGAGCGGCTGGCGCACGCGGCGCGCAGGGCGCATGTCGCCGGCAAGCCGGTCGTCGCCTACAAGCTCGGCCGCTCCGACATCGGCCAGGAGCTGGCGAAGTCGCACACCGGCGCGATCGCCGGCTCCGACGCGACCTTCGACGCCTTCTGCCGTCGCCACGGCATCGCGCGCGTGTCGATGTTCGAATCGCTGGTCGACGTGCCCACGTTGCTGGTCGACCGCCCGCCGGCGACCGGAAGGCGTGTCGCGGTCGCGACGACGACCGGCGGCGGCGCGGCGATGGTGGTCGACAACATGGCGATGGCCGGGCTCGACATCGCCGATCCGCCGCAGGCTCTCGTCGACTGGCTGAAGCCGCTCGGCATCGCGGCGGGCGAGGGCAAGCTGGTCGATCTCACGCTCGCCGGCGCCAAGCCCGAGATCGTCGCTGGTACGATCGAGCGCCTGCTGGCGGATGACGGCAACGACGCGGCGATCTTCGTCGTGGGCTCGTCTGCGCAGTTCAATCCCGAGCTCGCGGTCGAGCCGCTGCTGCGCTTCGCCGGATCGAAGAAACCGTTCGCCGTCGCGCTGACGCCTGCGGCGGAGAAGTCGCTGGCCCTGCTGACGGCGGCGGGCGTGCCGGCCTTCCGCCATCCCGAATCTTGCGCCGAGGCGATGGCTCTCTGCCTGCTGCGGCCGACGCCTCAACCGGTGCCGGCCTTGGCGGAGCCGGCAGGCGCCGCGCGCGAAGCGCTCCAGGCCGGGCGAGAAGCAGGCTTCGATGAACGGCGCGCGGCGGCGCTTTTTGCCGCCCTCGGCGTGCCGATGGCGAAATCCGTCGCTGTGCCGGACGCCCGCAAGGTCGCCTCGGCTGTCGGTGAGATAGGTGGGCCCGTGGCGCTGAAGATCCTGTCGGCCGACATCGCGCACAAGACCGAAGCCGGCGGTGTGGCGCTCAGCCTGCCGGACGGGCAGCACGCGGCCGTCGCGGCGCGCGAGATCGAAAAGCGGGTCAAGGACTATGCCCCCCACGCGAAGCTCGACGGCTTTCTGGTGCAGAAGATGGAGCGCGGGCTTGCGGAGGTGATCCTTGGCTTCCGGCGCGATCCTCTGTTCGGCCCCACCGTCACCGTTGGCCTGGGCGGCGTGCTGGCGGAGATCTACAAGGACGCCGCGACGCGGCTTGCGCCGGTCGACGAGGCGGAGGCGTTGCAAATGATCGACGAGGTGAAGGGGCTCGCCACGATCCGCGGCTATCGCAACCTGCCGCGTGGCGACGTGGCGGCACTGGGCCGCGTCATTGCCGCGTTCTCCAATCTGGCGCATGCCGCGTTCGCGCAAGTATCGGAGGCAGAAATCAACCCGCTACTCGTAAAGCGCGCAGGCGAAGGCGTGATCGCGGTCGACGGCCTGGTGGTGCTAACACACGCTTTGTCCTCATAGAGCGATGCGATTGCATTGCACTTTGCCGGTCCGAGCGACGCTGTCGTTCTGAGCGGTGTCCAAGAGTAGCGACTCCAGCGGCTGTTCCGCGAAGCCATCCGCGGCCGCCCGGGGCTCGGCACCAATCTCGGCGAGCAGCCGCCTTGGGGATGCTCGCAGTGCCCTTGTCCCGTGTTATAGTTGCTGAAGCGAGGCCACGGGGCGACTCATGGCAGAAGACTTGAGGGCGTGGCTGTCCAGCCTGGGGCTCGGTAGTCACGCGGACCGATTTGCCGACAACGGCGTCGACTGGGACGTCCTGTTCGAGCTCACCGAGGCGGACCTCAAGGAGCTCGCCCTGTCGCTCGGCGACCGCAAGCGGTTGATGAAGGCCGTAGCTGGACTGCGGACGGCCGAGGTGAGGCTTTCGCCGCAGGAGGAAGCGGCGCAGCCAAATCTTGCGGCCGAGCGCCGGACCATCACCGTGATGTTCGTCGATCTTGTGGGCTCTACGCCAATGTCCGAGCGGCTCGACCCGGAAGACCTGCGCGACGTCCTGCGCACCTTCCATGCCCACTGCGCCACGGCAATCGAGGCCGAGGATGGCCACCTGGCCCGCTATCTCGGTGACGGCGTGCTGGTCTATTTCGGCTATCCACGGGCCCATGAGGACGATGCCGGCCGCGCGGTCCGCGCTGCGCGAGCGATCGTTGCCGGTCTTCGCGCCGGCAACGAGGCGCTGGCCCAGCAGTTTGGCGTGCAGCTGCAGACCCGCATCGGCATCCATACGGGCCTTGTCGTGGTCGGCGACGTCGGTGCCGGCGTGGCGCGCGACAGGGAGGCAATCGTCGGCGACACGCCCAACATCGCCGCCCGGATCCAGGCCGAGGCGCCGCCTGACACCGTCCTGGTGAGCGCCGCGACGCGCCGGTTGATCGAGGGCTTGTTCACGCTTGAGGATATCGGCGCGCGCAGCCTCAAGGGCCTGTCCTTGCCGGTGCGGCTGTTCCGGGTAACCGGGCCGGCGGAGTCGGCGGACCCATTCGATGCCCGGGTCCATCGCGGCCTGACCCCCCTGGTCGGCCGCGAGGCCGAGCTCGGAATGCTGCGGCAGCGCTGGGAGCAGGCGCGGGATGGCGAGATGCGGTGCGTACTGGTGGTCGGAGAGGCCGGCATGGGCAAATCCCGTCTGATCCGGGCTTTACGCGACATGCTGGGCGAGGACCCGCATCAGTTCCTCACCTGGTACTGCACGTCCTACTACCAGAACAGTCCCTTCTTTCCCGTGATCATATGGCTCCGTCGGGCGCTCGATCTCGACACGCAGGACGGCAGCAGCGTCGTCAAGTTGAAGGAGGCGGTCGAAGGCCTGCATATAAGGGAGCCGGGCGCGACGGAGACGTTGACGACCCTGCTCGGCTTGCCCGGCGCAGAGCTCGTCGGCATGTCGGAAATCTCCGGCCTGCAGTTCAAGCGCAGGGTGCTCGATGTCCTTGCAGCGGCTATCGAGGCGATGGCTCAACGGCAGGCTCTGTTGCTCGCTGTAGAGGATGCGCATTGGATCGATCCGTCGACGCTCGAGCTGCTGGGCGACCTGCAGGAGCGTCTTTCAGCCTCGCGATTGATGCTGCTGATAACCGGTCGGCCCGAGTTTACCCCCAACTGGAAGTATCCGCAGTTCGTGCCGGTCAGTCTAGACCGGCTGTCTCGCCGCGAACGCCATGCGATGGTCGAGCGCATTACCGGCGGCAAGGCGCTACCCAGCTTCGTGCTCGACACCATCGTGGCGCGCACAGACGGCGTGCCGCTGTTCGTCGAGGAGCTGACCAGGACGGTGCTCGAAGGCACCTCGTGGCGCGATGCCGGCACCCACTACGAGCTCGAAGGGCCATTTCAGGGGGTTGCGATTCCGGATTCGCTGCAAGGTTCGCTGCTGGCCCGGCTCGATCGCCTCGATCCAGTGGCGAAGGAACTCGCTCAAATCGGCGCCACTATAGGTCGAGAGTTCGATCGGGACCTGGTGCGCCTGGTCACGCGCAGCGACAACTCGAAGCTGGAAGGCGTGCTCGGGGAGCTGGTCGCGGCGGGGATTGTGCAACCGATCAGGTCGTCGGGAACATCTGGCGCTGCCTACGCCTTCCGTCATGCCTTGATCCAGGATGCCGCATACCAGTCGCTGCTGCTGGCGCGGCGGCGCCAGTATCACGCCCGGATCGCCGAGGCCCTCTCCGCCGAGTATCCCGATATGGTCGCCGGCCAGCCCGAAATCGTTGCCCAGCATTTGACCTTGGCCGATCAGTTCGATCAGGCGATCGATGCCTGGCATCGGGCCGGCACGGGCGCGATGCGTCGTGGCGCGTATCCTGAGGCCTACGCCCATCTGGCACGCGGGCTGGAGCTGATCGAGCGATTGCCCGGCGACGAGCAGTCACGAGCGGCGAGAACGCTGCCGTTCCTGCTGGTGCGTGGCCGCGTTGAGGCCAAGAACACCATGTACCGAGCGACGGCGACCTATCGGGAGGCCGCTGACGTGGCGCGCCAGAACGGCAGGGCGCGCGAGCTGGCTGCAGCCGCGATCGGCTTCGCCGAGGCGGAGCAGCTCGCTACCGTATCGCCGACACCCGAGAGCATCACTCTGGTCGAAGAGGCGATCGCCGCGAATCGCGATGCGCCGGCGGAACTGTGTTGCCGATTGCAATGCGCTCTCGGCCGGGCGCTGATGCTGAATGGCGTCTTTGATCGCGCGGCCGCAGTTACCGCTCATGCCCGGCGCATGGCCGAAGAGCTCAATGACCAGCGCAGCCTGCGCGACGTGATGGCCAACGAGATACTGATGCTGAAGCCGCCTCAGGCTTCCGAGTTCGAGGCGCAGCAGTACCATATTCGCGAGTTTCGCAGGCTGTCGGAGCAGGTTGGTGACCTGCTCGACACCATTTATGCCTTCGTCATGGGCGGGACCCGGTTGCTCGAGATGGGCGATCTCGAGGGCTTCAATGAAAGCGTGCGCCCGATGGAGGAGATGGTCAAAATCTCGCGAGCCGAGTCCGATCGGTGGATGCTGCTCTGCCTGCAGGCGTTGAGCGCGACCCTGCACGGCGATTACGCGATGGCTGAGCGCCACGCCGGCGAGGCGGCGGTGGCAATCACCCAGACCAGCTTCAGTCCGGTGCTCGGCATCTACGGCACGCAGATGTTCACCATCCGCCGCGAGCAGGGCCGTCTCATGGAAGTGGCACCCCTGGTCAAGCGGTTCGTCGACGATAACCCGGCCGACATGCTGTGGCGACCGGGCCTCATGCTGATTGCGAGCGACCTCGGCTTTCAGGCAGAGGCCCGGCGCCAATTCGAGATCCTCGCGGAGTCGGACTTCGCGCTGCCGGACGACGCCAAGCTCGCGCTCACGCTGAGCTACATCACGGAGGTCTGTGCCGAACTGGGCGACGCGACCCGGGCCGAGAAGCTTTACGAGCTGATGTGGCCGTACCGCGATACTGCCCTCCTGGCAAAACCCACCACGATCTGTGTCGGCGCCGGCGCCCATTTCCTCGGTCTGCTGGCCGGCACGATGACTGACTGGGACCGGGCTGCGATGCATTTCGAGGCAGCGCTTGTACTAAACGAGAAGCTCAAGGCTTGGCCGCGGCTTGCCGCTACGCGCCTCGCCTATGCCCGCTTGCTATTGGCGCGCGGCAGAAACCAAGATAGGCTTTTCGCGTCCGAGTTGCGAGGCATGGCGGTCGCAGCGGCCGAGAGGATGGGGATGAAGAGCATCCTTCAGCGTGACGCCCAGCTCGACTTCGGACGCTGAGGACGGACGGAGGAAGTCATGCCGCGGTACCTGATCGAACGAAAGTACGCCGAGCGACTTGATGTCACCAAGGACGCTGCCACCGCGATCATTCGCATCAACGACGAGGAAGGGGTGAAGTGGCTCTTCTCGTTCCTCAGCGCCGACAAGATGCGGACTTACTGCCTGTACGAGGCGCCGAACGCCGAGGCGATCCGTATCGCCGCCCGCCGCGCTAGCCTGCCGGCCGACGCCATCATCGAGATCGACAGCGAAGTGCGGCCGGAGATGTTCGCCTGACGATTCGAGGCGTTGCTGAGCGCCTTGGCGGAGGTCGGCGCTGAGTGGGACCAGGTCTCGTGCTTAATTGATCCGCATGTCCGCAGCCTCGAAGAGTTGTCGGAAATCGTCGAGGACAAAGTAGGTGTTTTGCAGCTTGTCGATCTGGTAGGGCCGGCGCATCACCATGGTCGCCTCGAACGGCAAGCGCTCTACGCCGTCGCCGCCGATGGCGTGGCCGACTTCCTTGGCCGACGACAGGATCCCGGCACCGTAAATCTTGAGGCCCTGCTTTGTGTGGATGAGGCCGAATTCCACCGTGTACCAATAGAGGCGCGCCCACAGGTCGAGGTCCGGCCCGGCCTCGGCAGCGCATTGGCCGTAGCGCTGCATGAAGTCGGCAAAGATCGGATCGCTGAGCAGGGGCACATGGCCGAAGAAGTCGTGGAACAGATCGGGCTCGACCAGATAGTCGAGTTCTTCCCGCCCGCGAATCCAGACCGTCACCGGAAATCGACGATGGGCGAGATGATCGTAAAACGCCGCGTCGGGAATGAGACCCGGAACGCCAACCACTTTCCAGCCGGTCAGAGGCTCGAGGCGCGCATTTACGGCGGCGAAGTCGGGAATGCCCTCGCTGATGCTCAGCGACTCCAAGCCTTTCAGGAATTCCCCGCAGACGAAATCCCGGGCAAATCCGGTCTGGCGCGCGACGAGAAGGCGCCACACGGCCTGGTCCTCGTCCGAGTAGAGGTCGGCGGATTGAGGCACCGTCCAGTCCGGGCTGATGCCGATGTAATTGCCGCGAAGTCCGGCCACGGGAGCACGTGCTTGCATGACGTTCAATATGGATGGGAGGCCTCGGAGAATCCCGGCGAAGTTGGATCTCCTTGCCTCCAGTTTTGGTGATAAGCTGCAAAAATATGGCCTCTTGGAGAGAAAATGGCCGCTTTCGACGATATTGACAGGAAGATCATCGCAGTCCTCCAGAGCGAAGGCCGGCTGCCCATCGTCGATCTCGCAGATCGCGTCGGCCTGTCGCCGACGCCCTGCCAGCGGCGGGTCAGGCGGCTCGAAGAGGAGGGCGTCATCACCCGCTATGCCGCCCTCATCGCCCCGGCAGCGATGGGCTACGGGTTGCAGGCGCTGGTCGAGGTGACCCTGGACGACCACTCGGAGAAAACCGTCGAAGCGTTCGAGGCGGCGATCCGTGCCAGGCCCGAAGTGGTGGCCTGCTATGCGGTGACGGGCGACATGGACTTCCTGCTCCACGTCTTCGCGCCCGATCTCGCGACCTTCAGCGATTTTGCGATGAAGGCCCTGCTGCGCATGCCGGGTGTGAAGGGCTCGCGCTCGTCCTTCATCATGCAGGCCGTCAAGAGCGATCTCGCTTGGGCGCCGCTTCCCCGTCTAAAGTAGCGCAATCCCCTATCCGGAGTCGTTCATGCCCGTCGTGCCGCGTTCCCTCGAAATCCAGGGCGAGATCACCGCCATTCGCCGCGATATTCATGCTCATCCCGAGCTCGCCTACCAGGAGACGCGCACGTCCGACATCGTTGCCGCCAAGCTGGCCGAGTGGGGCCTCGAAGTGACCCGCGGCCTGGGCAAGACGGGGTTGGTCGGGACCTTGCGCAAGGGCAACTCGTTGCGCTCGATCGGCCTCAGGGCGGACATGGACTGCCTGCCGATGGACGAAACCAACGACTTCGAGCATCGCTCGCAGAACCCCGGCCGCATGCATGCCTGCGGCCATGACGGCCACACCGCGATGCTGCTCGGCGCTGCAAAGGTCCTGAGCGAGAAGCGCAACTTCGAGGGCGCGGTGCACTTCATCTTCCAGCCGGCCGAGGAGGGCGGCGGCGGCGGCAAGGCAATGATCGACGACGGACTGTTCGAGAAGTTCCCGTGCGATGCGGTGTTCGCGATCCACAACAAGCCGGGGGTGCCGCTCGGCCACATCGTGTCGCGGCCGGGCCCGTTGCTTGCAGCGGCCGACCGGTGGGACATCCGCATCACCGGCAAGGGCGGCCATGCCGCGCATCCGCACACCACATCCGATCCGATGATCGTCGGCGCCAGCATCGTGATGTCGCTGCAGACCATCGTCAGCCGAAACATCGACCCGCAGGACGCCACGGTCGTCACCGTCGGCTTCTTCAAGGCCGGATCTGCGTACAATGTGATCCCGGGCGAGGTCCATATCGGCGGCACGACGCGCACGACCACGTCGGAGAATCGCGCGCTCGCGCAGCGCCGCATCAAGGAAATCTGCGACGGCGCAGCCCAGATGTACGGCGTCAAGATCGAGGTCGAGCATCGGCCGGGCTATCCGCCGACGATCAACAACGCGGAGCAAACGAAGTTCGCTCTTGGTATCGCGGCGACCGTGTGCGGCGAGAATGGGGTGCGCGACAACGTCAAGCCGAGCATGGGCGCGGAGGACTTCTCCTACATGCTCGAGAAGGTGCCGGGCGCCATGGTGATGCTGGGCAACGGCGGCACGGAAGCGATCAACCTGCACAACTCGCGCTATGACTTCAACGACATGGCGATCCCGTTCGGCATCAGCTTCTTCGTGAAGACCGTCGAGAGCTTCCTCGGCGAGAAGCATGCGGGATAGGAGTCGGGATGGTCACTTGCGCACCGTGTCATCCCGAGCGTAGCGAGGGATCTATGGTGACCGGCATAGATCCTTCGCTGCGCTCGGGATGACACCGAGTTTGCGGTGACATAAGGACATGGAGTTCTTCCGGGTCTACGGTCGGGTGATCGGGCTGCTGCGCGACGAGCGGGGGCTGGCGATCGCGCTTGCCTTCGCCAATGTTGCCGTGGCGGCGCTGCAGTTTTACGAGCCTGTCCTGTTCGGCCGGGTCGTCGACCTGTTGTCCAACGCCAGGAACCAGACCAGCGAGGCCCTCTGGCACGACGCGCGGCAGCTCCTGATGCTATGGGCTGCCGTCGGCATCGGCGGCATCGTCGCCAACATCGTCGTGTCGCTGCAGGCCGACCGCATGGCGCACCGCCGCCGGCTGGGCGCCATGGCGCACTACTTCGAGCACGTGCTGGTGCTGCCGTTCTCGTTCCACAACACCCAGCATTCCGGCCGCCTGCTCAAGATCATGCTGACCGGCGTCGACCACCTGTTCGGCATCTGGCTCAGCTTCTTCCGCGAGAACCTCGCAACCTTCGTGGCGCTGTTCATCATGCTGCCGCTCAGCCTGTTCATGAACTGGCGGCTCGGCCTGCTGCTGATCGTGCTGATCGTCTTCTTTGCGGTCGCCAACGCCTGGGTGGTGGGCAGGACCGACCGGTTGCAGGCCCAGGTCGAGGAGTATCACAGCGAGCTCGCCGGCCGCGCCGGCGACGCGCTGGGCAACATCCATCTGATCCAGAGCTTCGTGCGGCTGGGCGCCGAGACCAGCGAGATGCGCCGCATCATCGGCCAGACTCTGGCGGCGCAGTATCCGGTGCTGAACTGGTGGGCGCTGCTCTCGGTGCTGACACGAGCGGCTTCAACGGTGACGGTGATCTCGATCTTCGTTCTCGGCACGTGGCTCTATACCAAAGGCGAAGCGAGCGTCGGCGAGATCGTGAGCTTCATGGGCTTCGCCACAATGCTGATCGGCCGCATGGACCAGGCCTCGGGCTTCGTCAGTCGCGTCTTCTTCCAGATGCCGGCACTGGCGGATTTCTTCCGCGTGCTCGACCACCAGTCGACCGTGCCCGACAAGCCGAACGGCAGGGATATCGGCCGCGCCAAGGGCAATGTCGATTTCGAGGACGTCAACTTTTCCTACGATGGCCGGCGGCCGGCGCTGGTCCATTTCAACCTGCATGTGCCGGCGGGCGCGACCGTGGCTTTCGTCGGGCCGACCGGCGCGGGCAAGAGCACGGCGCTGTCGCTGCTGCATCGCATGTGGGATGCCCAGTCGGGCATGATCCGGATCGATAGTGTCGACCATCGCGACATCAAGCTCGAATCGCTGCGCCGCAACATCGGCGTGGTGTTCCAGGATTCAACGATGTTCTACCGCTCGATCGCCGACAATCTGCGCATCGGCAAGCCCGATGCGACCCAGGCCGAGCTCGAGGAGGCGGCCAGGCTCGCCGAGGCGCACGACTTCATCGTGCGCCAGCCGCAGGGCTACGAGACGCTGGTCGGCGAGCGCGGCGCGACCTTGTCCGGGGGCGAGCGGCAGCGGCTGGCCATCGCCCGCGCGCTGCTCAAGAACCCGCCGATCCTGATCCTCGACGAGGCGACGAGCGCGCTCGATTCGGTGACGGAGGCGCGCATCCAGAAGGCGCTCAAGGTGCTGATGCAGGGCCGCACCACTTTCGTGATCGCCCATCGCCTGTCGACCATTCGAGATGCCGACCAGGTCGTCGTGCTGGAGCATGGCCGCATGGCCGAGCAGGGCAGCTACGCCGAGCTGATGGCCAAGGGCGGCGTCTTCGCCGGCCTCGTGGCCACGCAGAGGGCTGGCATAGAATCTGCCTGATATCCCCTTGGCGGGACCTGTGGGGCCGCCTAAGAGTCGCGCACAGGGAACGAAACGAGGGGATGACGATGAACAGGATCGCCAGGTGGTTGGGTGGCGCGGCCGCGATCGTGCTGGCCATGGGGATGGTGCCGGCCAACGCGCAGACGCCGATCAAATTCACGCTCGACTGGGTGTTCCAGGGCCCGACCTCGCCGTTCCTGGTGGCTCTCGACAAGGGCTACTACAAGGCTGAAGGGCTCGACGTCACGATGGATCCGGGCCAGGGCTCGGCCGGCGCGGTGCAGCGGGTCGCTACCGGCGCCTACCAGATCGGCTTCGCCGACGTGAACTCGACGATCGAATACAACGCCAAGAACCCGGGCAAGGAAGTGCTCTGCGTGTTCATGGCCTACGACTACGCGCCGTTCGGCGTCTATGCGCTGAAGAAGAGCGGCATCAAGGGACCGAAGGACCTCGAGGGCAAGAAACTTGGCGCGCCGGTGTTCGACGCCTCGTTCCGCCTGTTCCCGGCCTTCGCGAAGATCAACGGCATCTCGAAGTGGGAGCACGTCAACCTGACCCCGCAGCTGCGCGAGCAGAGTCTGGTGCAGGGCACGGTCGACTTCGTCTCCGGCCACTACTTCTCCTCGATGCTCGACCTCAAGGCGCGCGGCGTGAAGTTCGATGACATCGTGGCCATGCGCTATGTCGACTTCGGCCTCGACCTCTATGCCAACGGCATCGTCGTGTCGTCCGAGATGGCCAAGAACGAGAAGGCGGTGAAGGGCTTCATCGCCGCCACGATCAAGGGCTGGAAGGACGTGATTGCCGACAACAAGGTCGGCATCGCCGCCGCGAAGAAGAAGGACCCGCTGGTCGACGAGGCGCTCGAGACCGAGCGCCTGCAGATCTCGCTGCAGACCAACATCTTCACGCCCTGGGTGAAGGCCAACGGCATGGGCGACGTTGATCCGGCGCGTTTCGCCAAGGCGGTCAAGACGGTGTCCGATGCGTTCGGCCTGCCCGAGGCGCCGGCGCCGGACAAGGTGTTCACCAACAAGTTCCTGCCGCCCCAGGCCGACCGGATGGTCGCCAAGTGATCTTCCGCTGGGAGCGCGGCTCTCCAGAGCCGCTCATAGGGCGAGGCGAAGGAAGAGCGGCTCTGGAGAGCCGCGCTCCCAGCAACTGAGATGAGCTTCGTCGACCTCAAGGCCGTCAGCCTCACCTACCGTCTCGGCAAGGAAACGACGCTCGCCCTGGCCGATGCCACGATGGACATCGGCAAGGGCGAGTTCGTCGCCGTCGTGGGTCCGTCGGGCTGCGGCAAGTCGACGATCATGAAGCTGGTGACCGGGCTACTGCCCGCCACCAGCGGCGTGGTGACGGTCGCCGGCAAGCGGGTGACGCGGCCGATCAAGGGCGTCGGCATGGCGTTCCAGAACCCGACCCTGATGCCGTGGCGCACGACCATCGACAACGTCCTGCTGCCGATGGAGATCGTCGAGCCGCACAAGCGGCGCTTCCGCCGCCATCGTGCGGAGTACGTTGCCAAGGCGA
The DNA here is from genome assembly GCF_965279465.1 of Reyranella sp. Classification (NCBI taxonomy): domain Bacteria; kingdom Pseudomonadati; phylum Pseudomonadota; class Alphaproteobacteria; order Hyphomicrobiales; family Reyranellaceae; genus Reyranella; species Reyranella sp. The sequence goes on along the minus strand of NZ_OZ257242.1, from coordinate 7,568,137 downwards.
TGGCGCTGCTCAAGACCGTCGGCCTCAGCGACTTCGCCGACAAGTATCCCTGGCAGCTCTCGGGCGGCATGCAGCAGCGCTCCAACCTCTGCCGAGCGCTGATCCACGAGCCCGAGCTGCTGATGCTCGACGAGCCGTTCGGCGCGCTCGACGCTTTCACGCGCGAGGAACTGTGGGGCGTCATGCAGGCGCTCTGGCTGGAGAAACGCTTCACAGGCGTGCTGGTGACCCACGACCTGCGCGAGGCGGTCTACCTGGCCGACACCGTCTATGTGATGAGCCGCCGGCCGGGCCGCATTGTCATGGCGAGGACGATCGACCTGCCGCGGCCGCGTACATTGGCCTCGACCTTCGAGCCGGCCTTCGTCGACATCGTTCACGAGCTGCGCGACCGCATCCACCAGGAGCACGCGGCATGACCGACCGCACGCGTCGCATCGTCACCCTCGCCATGCCGTGGATGGCGATGGCGGTATTCCTGATCCTCTGGGAACTGGCCTGCATCGTCTTCGACCTGCCTGAGATCATCCTGCCGCGGCCGACCAAGGTGTTCGTGGTGTTCGTCCAGCGTATCGACATCCTGCTGGCGTTCTGCTGGGACACGCTCTGGACCACCGTGCTGGGCTTCGCGATCGCGATCGCGGGCGGCGTGATGCTGGGTGTGCTGATCGGCGCCTCGCCGCTGGTCTACGCGGGACTTTATCCGCTGCTGATCGCCTTCAACGCGGTCCCGAAGGTGGCGATCGTGCCGATCCTGATGATCTGGGTCGGCGTCGGCGCGCTGCCCGCCGTCATCACCGCCGGCGTCATCAGCTTCTTCCCGATCGTGGTCAACGTCGCCACCGGCCTCGCCACCATCGAGCCGGAGATGATCGACGTGCTCAACAGCCTAGGCGCCTCGCGCTTCGAGATCCTGCGCAAGGTCGGCATTCCGCGCGCCATGCCCTACCTGTTCGCCAGCCTCAAGGTCGCGATCACGCTGGCTTTCATCGGTTCGGTGATCTCCGAGACGGTCGGCGGCAACCGCGGCATCGGCTTCCTCATGCTGTCTGCCGGCGCGCGCAACGACACGGCCACCACCTTCGCCGGCCTGTTCGCCATCGCCATCATGGGCGTGGCCATGTACGCCGTCTGCGTGCTGGTCGAGAAGCGCATGACGCGCTGGGCGTTCCGCGGACAGCTCGTGAGCTGAGCCGCAACCTTCGACGCCTCCGGACGCTGATTTGCCGAGGCATTCTGGAGGTTTCACCATGTTTCGGTCAATTTGGGCAATGGTCGCCGTGGGCGTGATGGCTTGTGCGGCGGGCGGTGCCTGGGCCCAGTATTCGCCGATCCCGGACACGCGTGTGCCCGGCGTCGGCGGCAGCGACGTACGCCCTGGCTCAATGGGCGGCAGCCCGGCCGGCAGCGGCAGCGGGATAGGTTCCAACGTCGGCGCCGGCGCTACCGCCTCGCCGGTCGACGGCGATGCGAAGCCGCTTCCCGAGACGGCTCAGATGCCTGAACCCAAGCCGCTGATCGGCCTGTCGCGCGATTTACCACCGCGTTAGGCTGCTGCGTCGGTCTGGGCGTCGAAGAAGGCGTCCGGATCGTCGATCTCGGCCAACCGGCCGCGTCGGATCTCGATGAAGCGGGTCGCGGCCGTGCGCGTGAAGAAGCGGTCATGGCTCACGAAGACGCAGGAGACGTCCGAGCGTTCGAGCTGCTCCTCGAGGTCCTCCTGTCCTTCGATGTCGAGGTGGTTGGTCGGCTCGTCCAGAAGGTAGAAGTTCGGGCGCAGCAGCTTCATCTTCAGGAACACCAGCCGCGCCCGTTCGCCGTGGCTCAGTACGCCGATCGGCTCCTGTATCTTCGCGAAAGCGAAGCCGGCCTGCGCCAGGACCCGGACGGCGTCCTTCTCGTTGACGCCGTCGGCCTCGGACACGAAGTCGAGGATGGCCTCGTCGACCGGAAGGTCACGCATGCTCTGATCGAAATAGACCAGCCGGCAGGATGGGTTGAATCTCACCGGCGCCTGGCCGTCATAATGTTCGCGCGCCGGATCGTAGGCGGTGGCGATCGCCGACAGCAGCGTCGACTTGCCCGCGCCGTTGACCCCGAGGAGGGCGATGCGGTCGCCCGCGGCGATCGTGAGCCGGTCGATCGCGATCAGCTTGCGGCCGTCGGGCGTTTTCACCTCCAGGTTGGCCAGCCGCAACGCCACCTTCGCGTCGATGTCGCCGTCGCTGAGTTCCAGCCGCCGCTCGCGTGCGACATAGGTCTGCGTTCGTTCGGATTCGATGCGAGCGATGCGGGTCTCGACAGCGTTCTTGCGCTTGTTGAGATCGGGGTTCTTGACCGCCCAGACCTTGTAGCGGGCCGCGGCCTGCTCGAGCCTCTTGATCTCCTTCTCCTCGAGCCGGGCGCGGGCCGCCGCCGTGGCGTCGCGGCGCAGCAGCTCTTCGCGCGCGACGGAGAAGCGCGTCTTGAAGGCATGCACACCGTCACTGCGCAGGAAGAGGGTGCGCTCGGTTACCCGGTCGAGGATCTCGCGGTCGTGGCTGACGATCAGCATCGGGATGTCGAACTCGACGGTCAGCCAGCGTTCGAGCGTGTTGATGTTGGCGAGGTCGAGATGGTTGGTTGGCTCGTCGAGGATCAGGATGTCCGGCTTCTCGATCTTGGCCGCCGCCGCGATCAGCATCAGCCGCTGCCAGCCCCCGGACAGCTCGCCGAAGCGCTTGTCCAGGATCGCGGGCTCGATGCCGATCTCGTCCACCAGCACGTCGATGCGCCACCAGTCGTCGTCCTGGCCGACCCGCACGAGGGACTCGTGCAGCACCTCGCGGACCGTCTTGCTGGCGAGACCCTCGGGGACATCCTGAGGGACGCTGCCGATGCGCAGCCCGCGCGAGCGGATCACCTTGCCACCGTTGAGCTCCAGCGTCCCCGTCAGGCACTTCAGCAAGGTCGATTTGCCAGCGCCGTTCTCGCCGACGAGCGCGGTGCGCGCGTCGTCGAGCAGGAACGAAATGTCCCTGAAGACCCGGGCCGAGCCGTAATAGAACGATGCGTGCTCCATGCCGAGCACGGCGTGACGTGCCGCCATGACCGAAAGTCTCCCGCCTCCACCCTCCCCCGATGACGGGGAGGGGGAGCTATTCGGCCGCGGTCAGTACACCATCCCAGGCGACGACGCGACCGGCTTTCATCACCCATTTCCGGCGCGGGCGAGCGGCGACGGCCTCGGCGAGCGTTTCCGCCTCGACAGCCACGAGGTCGGCCGGGCCGCCGACCTTGATGCCGTAGTCGGGCAGTCCGAGCACACGGGCGGCGGCCTCGGTCACCATCTCGTAGGCGAGCTTGAGCTCGTGGTCGTGGCGGAAGTTGCCGCGGTAGCCGATCAGCATGGCGCGGTCGAGCATGTCACCGTTGCCGAACGGCGACCAGGCATCGCGGATGTTATCCGACCCGCCGAACACCTCGACGCCATGGGCGCGCAGCAGTGGTAACGGCGGCATGGTGCCGGCGCCCGGCCCGTGGCTCATGATCGCGATACCTGCCTCGGCCAGCGTATCGGCAGTGCGGGCGGTTAGGTCCGTCGGCACCGAGCCCAGCGCAAAGGCATGGCTGATCGCGACCTTGCCCTTCAGCCCGTTCGCGCGCGTGCGCTCGGCGATCGCCAGCATCTGGGCGATGCCGCTCTCGCCGCCGTCATGGAGGTGGATGTCGATGCCGACGCCGTGCCTGGCGGCAATCTCGAAGATCGGATCGAGATGGCCGGCGAGGTCGCCGTCGATCCCGACCGGATCGAGACCGCCCACGAGGTCTGCGCCCTGGGCCACGGCCTCGTCGAGCAGTTCAGCCGTGCCCGGCGAGCGCAGCAGCCCGCTCTGCGGGAAGGCGACGATCTGGATGGTGACGAGGTCACGGAAGCGCTCGCGGATGGCGAGCACCGCATGCAGGTTCTTGAGCCCGAGCTGGTTGTCGATGTCGACATGGCTGCGCATGTGCAGCGTGCCGGTCGCGACGACCTGCTTCACCAGGTTGGCGCCGGTCTCGGTCTCCGGGAGCGTGCGGGCGGCACGCACCTTGCGCTCCGCCTCTATGCGATCCGACACGGTGTTGCCGGCCGCCTGGTTCGGCACCCAAGGCAGGCCGAGCAGGGTCTTGTCCAGATGGATGTGCCCGTCGACCAGCGGCGGCAGGAGCATCACGCCCGGTTCGCTGGTCGTCGGCGGAAGGAGGGCCGCAACGCGGCCGTCCTCGATCTCGACGTCGTGCCTGCTGCCGTCGGCGAGCGTTGCGTTCTTGATAATCATCCGATCTTCGCGCGCGCGTCCTTGGTCGCGTCGAGAATTGACGTCGTGATCACGTCGTCCAGCTTGGGCGCCCCCGCCGTGAACTGCTTCAGCTCGTCGTAGAGCGTGATCTGGTCCTGCCACACCTTGGGATCGAACGCGCCCCAACCGTTGGCCTTGGTGTTGTCGTTGAAGGCGAAGGACAGCAGCACCTTGACGCCTTCGAGCTCGTCCGCACGTTTGAAGTTGGGATATTCCTTCACCAGCAGATCGACCGCCTTTTCCGGGTTTTTCTGCGTGTACTCGTAGCCGCGCGCCAGTCCCCTGAGGAACCCGGCGAGCATCGCGGGCTTCTTCTCCAGCGTATCCCTGGTGGCATAGAGCGGCAGCGCATAGAGCTGCACGCCGGCGTCCCACAGGCGGAGCGTGACCGGCGGCTGACCCAGGCCCTTGATCGCCGTCGTCGAGGTCAGCCAGCCGGTGACCGCGTCGGTCTGGCCGGTCAGCAGCGGCGCGAAGTCCGAGCCGATGACAACGACCTCGACATCCTTCTCCGGGATATTGTGCTTCTTCAGCAGCGCCGAGAGCAGGATCTTGCCGGTGGCCTGGATGCCGATCTTCTTGCCGACCATGTCCTGCGGCTTGCGGATCGGCTTCTTCTCGAGCGAGAAGAACGTGTAGGGGTGCTGCTGCAGCACCGTGGCGAAACACTTCACCGGGATCTTCTGCGAGGCCGCCAGCATGAGGGAAGGGCTCGAGGAGACCTGGCCGATCTCGTGCCGGCCGGAGGCCACGATCGCCACGCCGTCGATGCTGGGTCCACCCGGCTGGATCACGACATTGAGCTTCTCCTCCTCGAAGTAGCCCATGTGCTTGGCGGCGATTTCGCCGATATTGTTGTTGCTGGCGAGCCAACCGAGCTGGAGGTTGACCGTCTGGGTCTTGGCCTGGGCGAAGCCGCCCGATGGCAGGAGATTTGCTGCGGCAACCGCGGTGGCGGCAGACCCCGTGAGTAACGTGCGGCGGCGCATTATCGATCCTCCCCCAATTGTGTGGCCCGCGACGGCCACGATAGACTGCAGCAAGAGACGGACCGAATCGAGGCTCCCATGGCACAATCCTTCGACGTCCAGCCGGTCGACGCGTCTTTCGGGGCGGTGATCACCGGGGTCAGGATTCCCGAGCTCGATCAGCCGACCTGGCAGGCCCTGCACGACACCTGGCTCAAGTATGCTCTGCTGATCTTTCCCGGTCAGTTCCTGAAGAAGGACGAGCAGGTCGCCTTCGCCAAGCGCTTCGGCGCGCTCGAGTTCGAGATGGGCGCGGTCAGCAACGTGCGCGAGGACGGCACGCTCCGGGTCGAGGCCGAGGGCGACGATGTCGTGAAGATCCTCAAGGGCAACGAAGGGTGGCACGCCGATTCGACCTTCAAGCCGATCGCGGCCAAGGGCGCGGTGTTCAGCGCCGAGGTCGTGCCGACGATCGGCGGCCATACCGGCTGGGCCGACATGCGCGCCGCGTACGATGCCCTAGACGACGCGACCCGAACCAGGATCGCGCCGCTGCGGGCGTATCATTCGCTGCATTACAGCCAGTCGCGCATCGGCCACCGGCCGAAGGCGGGGACCGAGGATTATCGCCGGCTGGGCTTCGCCGGTGACGAGAACGTGCTGCGGCCGCTGGTGAAGACCCACCCCGACACCGGGCGCAAGTCGCTGCTGATCGGCCGGCATGCGCACGACATTCCGGGCCTGGCACCGGAGGAGTCCGAGGCGCTGCTGCAGGAGCTGATCGACTTCGCCTGCCGGCCGCCGCGGGTCTATCACCATGACTGGCGGCCGGGCGACGTCGTGATCTGGGACAATCGCTGCCTGCTGCACCAGGCGACGCCCTTCGACATGACCCAGCCGCGCATCATGTGGCACACGCGCATCGCGGGCGACCCGGTAAGCGAAGCCGCCGTTGGCTGAGACGGCGGTCTCCTGCGAGAAGGTCAGCGTCCGCTTCACCAGCGAGCGCGGCACCGTCACGGCGCTCGATAGCATCGATCTCGCGATCCCGCGCGGCAGCTTCCTGACGCTGCTCGGGCCGTCGGGCTGCGGCAAGTCCACCTTGCTGCGCGTGATGGCCGACCTGATCGCGCCGACCAGCGGCCGGATCTCCGTGCTGGGCGGCGCACCGCAGGCTGCCCGAGAAGCGCGCCAGATCGGCTTCGTCTTCCAGGATCCCGCGCTGCTCGCCTGGCGCACGGTGCTGGAGAATGTCTCGTTGCCGCTCGAGGTCGGTGGCGGCAGGTCGCTGACCGGCGCCCGCGCGCCGCGCGAGCTCTTGAGCCTCGTCGGGCTCGATGGTTGGGAGCAGGCCTATCCGCACGAGCTGTCCGGCGGCATGCGCCAGCGGGTCGCCATCGCCCGCGCGCTGGTCTCGGGCCCGCGCCTGCTGCTGATGGACGAGCCGTTCGGCGCGCTCGACGAAATCACGCGCGACCGGCTGAACGAGGAGCTGCTGCAGCTCTGGGAGACCACCGGTACGACCATCGTATTCGTCACCCACTCGATCTACGAAGCCGCCTTCCTCGGCCAGAGCGTGCTGCTGCTCGCGGCGCGGCCCGGACGGGTGCGCGAACAGGTGCCGGTCACGCTGCCCAGCCCGCGCCGGCTGGCGCAGCGCGAGACGCCGGAATTCACCTCGCTCGCCGGCCACCTGCGCCGCGTGCTGGAGACTTGCTGATGGCCAACCAGGCCGAACCGATGGCCCTGGGCGGGTTTGCCGAGGATGCCGAAGCCGACGCCCGCTTCCTCGCGCACAAGCGCTACCTCGCCTGGCGTCGTCGCCTGTTGCCGCTCGGCGCGGTGATCCTGTTCCTGCTGATCTGGTGGCAGGCGGTCGTGCAGTTCGAGATCAAGCCCTTCATCGCGCCCTCGCCGGTCGCGGTGGCGACGGTGCTGGTCGAGCGTTTCGGCATCCTGATGACCAATTTGCTGCCGACGGCGATCGAGGCGGTGTGCGGCTTCCTGCTCGGCAATATCGCCGCCATCAGCCTCGCGACCGTCTTCGTCTATCGCAAGACGGCGGAGGAGGCGCTGTTCCCGCTCGCAGTCATGGTCAACACCATTCCGGTAGTGGCCAAGGCGCCGATCCTGGTGCTGCTGCTGGGCAACGGCATGGAGCCGAAGATCGCCATCGCGGCGATCATCTGCTTTTTCCCGACCCTGGTGAACATGACCCGCGGCCTGCGCGACGTGCGGCCCGAGCAGCTCGAGCTGATGCGCATCCTGTCCGCCACGCCGCGCGAGGTATTCTTCCGCATTCGCGTGCCCAACGCGCTGCCCTATCTATTCTCGGCGCTGAAGATCGCCGCCTCGACGGCGGTGATCGGCGCGATCGTGGGCGAATGGATCGGCTCCAACGTCGGGATCGGCGCGCTGATCATCCAGGCGACCTACAACTTCGACTCGCCGCTGCTCTACGCGACCATTGTCGTCGGCTCGACCTTCTCCGCCCTGTTCTTCGGCGTCATCTCGCTCGCCGAACGCCGCATGCTGCGCTGGCACTCCGCGCACAAGGACTGAAGTCGCTCATGCTCTCCCGGACCACGAGCATGAGGAGACCGGAGGCTACTCCGCCGCGAGTTTTTTCGGCGCCATCGTCGTCGGCACCGGCTTGAAGTTACGTGTCGGCTTGGGAAATCCGCAGCTCGTGCCGTCTGTCACCTTGACCAGCTTCTCCCACGGCAGCTCGTACTTCCCGACCGCAAGATCGGCCATGTAGGTATAGGGGAAGTCGCGCGCGCCGCCCTTCACCGCGACATAACCGCGATGGCCGAACTGGTAGATGTTGTTCTCGACGCCCCAGTGGATGCGCGCCTCGTCGCACTGCCGGGGCCGCACCTCGCCGGTGATGATCTCGTCGGGGATGCCGTTGCCGGTCACGAGCGGCGTGCCGTCGTAGTTGACGATCATGCCTTCCCCCATCGAATTGAACGAGCCGTCGGAGCCGGCGAGGCAGACCGAAGCCGTGTACATCAGATTGCAGAAGGCGTTCGACTGGTTGGTGAAGTGCCAGCTTTGGCGGATCGGCGCAGTGTATCCCGCCGTGCGGATCATGATGTTGGCGCCCTTGTAGGCACTCTCGCGCGCCATCTCGGGGAACATGCCGTCGTGGCAGATGATCAGCGCGATCTTCGAGCCGTTCGGCCCGTCGCACACCGGAATGCCCAGGTCGCCCGGCTCCCAAGGCTCGACCGGCACCCAGGGATGCATCTTGCGGTAGTAGAGCTGGATTTCGCCCTTGTTGTCGATGATGAGGCCGGAGTTGAAGGGATTGCCGTGTGGATTGAGCTCCATGATGGAGAAGCAGCCCCAGATGTCATTGGCGATGCAGGCGCCGCGGAAGTGCTCGACCTCCGGCCCGTCGAGCCGGCACATGATCTCCGGGTTGGTGTCCATCGACAGGCCGTGCAGCGAATATTCGGGGAAAACCACCAGATCCATGGTCGCCATGTTGCGGCGCGCCTTGGCGACCAGCGAGCAGATGCGATCGGTCTGCCGTGCGAGATCCGCCTTGGTGACGACGACGGGACTCTGGATCTGCACCAGCCCGATGACCACGCCATCGGGCGCCTTGTTGAGTCCGCCAAGCCCGCTCACTTGCTTCCTCCGCCGGTTGATTTACCGGCGGGAGAGCAAAGGGCGTGCCACACGCGCGCATCCCCATAAGGGCGTTGTCGATCGCCGTGCTCGAAGAAAAAGGCGCCCGCGAGGGGCGCCTTCGTCGTGAATGGGCAGGACGGTCGGTCGACCGCCCCAATGTTCCTGGCTGGGAGTCCTCAGCGGATGATCTTGACGTTGATGGCGGTCTGCTGGCTGTAGACCGTCACCACGTCCATGCTTGGCCTGAGGCTCGCCATCGCTGCCTTACCGCTCGCCGAGACGATGCGGGGCATTTGGATGATTTCGCCGGAGTCGGGGGCCGGCTTGTCGAGCTCGCCACCGGTGTGGCTGTCCGATCGCCTGCCGGCGCAGTGCACACATGCCGAGCCCCACCAGCTGTTCACCAGATCACTGGTCACCCCGTCAGACTGCAACTGAGTGACGATCAGACACGGCGGGACCTTGCGGTCCCGCCGTTGCTGCTACATCCGCCGATGTTAACGGATGATATGGATCTTGAGTGCCGTCTGGACACTATACACGAAGGTCGCCAGTTCGCCGGCCTTGAGCTGCGCGAGCGCCGCCAAACCAGCCGCCGTGCGAATCTGCGGTAGACGAATGATCTCGCCACTATTGGGTGGCGGTGCATCGGGTTCGCCACCGACCGCATTGATGATGTCCACTGCGCCCACGTCGGGATAGGTCTTTACAACCATGCCTTCTAACGTGAACAGGCGGACAACCGGCCGGCTCCCGACGACGCCCTCGAGGCTGGCGCCCTTGTCGACCATCGCCTTCGCCTGTGCCCTGACCTCCGGCGTGGTCTTGGCGACCAGGAAGTCGACATAGTCGAACCACTGGATGTCGACAGTCTGGCCAACCTTCAGCTCTTCGTAGGAGTTCGACGCCGCGCCACCACCGCTCGTGGTCTTAGCGACTAGGTCGGAGGCCTTCATCTTGACGCGGCCCAGGTCCGGCCAGACCACGACCAACCCGCGAGTCGCGGGATCGAGGCTGTGGATCGTGCCCCGCTTGAAGTTCTGATAGGCGTTGGGGATGGAGAGGTCGGTTGTCGTGCCCGCAAATGACTGGGCCGCCGCCGGAAGCGTCAAGCCAGTCATCGCGACCGCCCCCACGGGTGCCAGTGCCAAGAGCTTTGCCATGCTGCGACGTGTGATCTTGTTCATCGTTCCCTCTCTCAGGTGGTCCACACCCATCATCTACCGAGCACTTCAGGAAAACGGGTCCCGTTGGCCTTGTGTCGCTCCGACGGTCAACGGTCCAGCCCTTCGTTGCGCCGCGACGCCTAGCTTTCTACCGAAGGTTCGACAGGGCAAATTGATCTGGGTCAAAAGGAGAGAGAATCTCACTCATGAGGAGAGCCCCATGAGCCGGCGCCGCCGCACCGGGCATCGGAGCGCGGCACGACGGGGCGATATGGCGGGTGCTCGGGCAAGTCCACCGCCGCAGCGCCGCACGCACGCGAGGGCGCGTGCGGCCTGCCCCTTGGGTTACTTGTCCGCGTCCACCCCGACTTCCTTGCGGAAGCCGTTGACGGCGGCGCGGGAGGCGAGCGCCATCAGGCCGGAGTCGTTGGCGATCGTGCAGAGCTGAAAGCCCATGCCGAACGCGCGCGCGGCGTAGCTCGCGGTGCCGTTGTGGATGCCGGCGAACTGTCCGCGCTTCTTGCACGCAGCCGTGAGCTTCTCGTAGATCTTGAGCACCTGCGGCTCCTCGCGGTCGAGCCGTGGCTCCAGGCCGAGCGACAGGCCGAGGTCGGACGGGCCGACATAGATGCCGCTGATGCCCGGCACGTCGAGGATGGCGTCGATGTTGTCGATCGCCTCCTGGGTCTCGATCATCGGGATGATCAGCACCTCGTCGTTGGCCGTCTTCTGGTACGGCGTGGCCGAGCCGTAGGCGCCGGCGCGGATCGGCCCATTGCTGCGCTTGCCCTTCGGCGGATAGAGCGAATAGGACGCCAGCGCCCTGGCTTCGGCAGCGTTGTTCACCATCGGGCAGATCACGCCCCACGCGCCGCCGTCGAGCACCTTGCCGACGATGCCGGGCTCGTTCCAGGGAACGCGCACCAGCGGCGTGATCGGATGCTTGTCCATCGCCTGAAAGCAGGCGACCATCGAGTGATAGTCCTGCACGCCGTGCTGCATGTCGACGGTGACGCTGTCCCAACCGCACTGCGCCATGACCTCGGCCGAGAAGCCGCTCGGGATGGCGAGCCAGGCATTGACGCAGGCCTTGCCCGCTTGCAGGCGCTTCTTCAGCATATTCGACGACATATCGGCGTTTCCTTTTCCGTCCTTGATGGAGACGGCCGGATCATAGGCAGGCCGATGCCCGTCGTCAGCCTTTGACTGCGCCTGCCGCCAGCCCCTCGACGATGTACTTCTGCAGCAGGATCACCAGGATCACGGTGGGCAGGAGCGCCAGCAGGCAGATCGCCATCATCAGGTTGAAGAAGACGAAGACGTCCCCGACCAGGCTTGCGATCACCACCGGCAGGGTCATGAAGTCCGGCCGCGCATTCAGGATCAGCGGGATCAGCAGCTCGTGCCAGGAAACGATGAACATGATGACGCCGCAGGCTGCCAGCGCCGGCGTGGCGAGTGGCAGCACGATGTGCACGAAGGCCCGCAGCCGCGTGCAGCCGTCGATCCGCGCGGCCTCCTCGAGCTCTGCCGGGATGGAATCGAAATAGGGGGCGAGGATCAGGATGGCGTAGGGCAGCAGGAAGCCGGTCTCGGCGACGATGACGCCGCTCAGCGAGTTGATCTGCCCGAGCGAGCGCATGACGATGTAGAGCGGAATCATCAGCACGATCGCCGGCACGAAGCGCGACACGATGTTGGCCTGCAGCAGGAACAGCGTCCATCGGTAGCGCAGGCGCGCAATCGTGTAGGCCGACAGGGCGCCGAACAGCAGGGTCAGGATGGTCACCGACGCCGACACGATCAGCGAGTTGCCGAAGGCGCGATAGAACTTCTTGATGTTGTCGGGCAGGTAGGTGTTCTGCTCGAAGATGCGTCCCTTCTGCTCGCCCTGCGTCAGGATCACGACGAAGTTGTCGGGGATGACCTCGAGCGGCAGGACGCGGCGTGTGTCGGCCTGAAGGGCCTTCTCCGACTGGACGCTGCCGATCAGCACGGCGGCCAGCGGCAGCAGGATGACGGCGATCACCACGAGGTTGGCGACATGCAGGGCGAGCCGCGCCGGGCGCGAGAGCTTGAACATCAGAGCTGCACCCGGCGGTAGACGGCGCGCAGATAGACCAGCGCTATCGCCGCGATCATCAGGGCGAGGATGAAGGCCGAGGCGGCCCCCATGCCGAAGTTGTTCGGCGGCGAGAAGGTGATCTTGTAGCTGTACCATGCCGCGACCCAAGTGGCGTCGCCCGGCCCACCCTGGGTGATCGCCAGGATCTCCTCGAACACCGCGAAGGCGAAGGCCGTGCGCAGGATCAGGATGATGGCGATGATCTGCTGCAGCATCGGCAGGGTGATCTGGCGGAAGCGATGCCAGGCATTGGCACCGTCGATCGAGGCCTGCTCGTAGAGCTCGCGCGGGATGCCCTGAAGGGCGGCGTGCACCAGGATGATGGCGAAGGGCAGGGTGCGCCAGATGTAGGGAACGCTCACCGCATAGAGCGCGGTGCTCGGGTTGCCCGCCCAGTTCACCGGATCGTCGATCAGGCCGAGGCTGAACAGGATGCGATTGAGGAAACCGAACTGGAAGCTGTAGAGGAACGACCAGATCAGGCCGTTGCAGATCGGCGGGATGGCGTAGGGCAGCAGGATCAGGAACCGCGTGACCCGCGAGGTCCAGACGCTCGTCTGGTTGATCAGGAGCGCGATCGCGATCGCCAGAACGACCTCGCTGATGACGGTGATGGTGGTGAACAGCAGCGTGTTCTTGATCGCCACCCAGAACAGCGGGTCCTCGAGCACGCGGCCGTAATTCTCCCAGCCGCTGAACGGGAACTCGCCGCGCCGGAGCTGGGCGAGCCCGACCTTGTGCACCGAGAGATAGCCCGCATAGATCACGGGATAGGCCAGCACCGCGCCCAGGAAGAGGAGCGATGGCAGATTCATCATGAAGGCAAATTGCCTGGCCGACAGCTCGCCGCGGAATTTCATTGGACCGTCGGCCTCATCGGAGCGCGCCACTCCAGTGGCGCATCATGATCATGAGCGCCACTGGAGTGGCGCGCTCCTCCGAGCATAAGCATCACACCTTGCGCTTGGCGTCGGCGATGCCCTTGATCAGGTTGTCGCAGCAGGCGTCGGGCGTGATCTGGCCGGTCAGGCACTTCTGGACCTCGATGTTGAGCTGGTCGGTCCAGGGGAAGTGCCAGGGCTGGTAGATCGAGGAGCAGACCTCGGCGATGTAGGCTGACTTTTCCCAGATCTTCAGGATTTCCGGCACGTCGCCCCACGGCGCCCAGCCGGTCTTGATCACGTCGCTCTTCATCACCGACTCGTAGCCGGAGCCCAGCATGGCGTCCTTGGCGAGATTGATCGCCTGCGTGTAATTGCCGTCCTTGGTCTTGCCGCCGAGATACTGCAGCAGCTTCCACGCCCATTCCTTGTTGCGGTTGGCCGTGCACAGGAAATAGACATGCGCGTCGGCGATCGTCTTGCCGTCGCCCGGCGAGCCCAGCACCTTGACCTTGCCGGCGATCGGCGACTGCGCCGGATCGTTCGCCACATTCAGCCCATAGTGATGGTTGGGACCGCGATAGAGATTCTTGCCGGCGCCGAATGCCTTGGCCGAAGTGGTGAACTGGACCTTGAGCGATTCGGGATCGGCGATGTCGAGGCCCTTCTCGAAGGTGTTGGCCCACCATTTCAGCGTCTCGCGCGCGACCGAGCCGGGCCCCAGCATGTGATTGCCCTGCTTGTCGAAGAAGGTGCCGCCGCGGTTCCAGGTCATCTGGTACCAGGTGCCCGGAAGCTGCTCGAGTCCGACGCCCGCGACCCACAGCACGGGATAGCGCGAAACGCCGTCCTTCTTGGCCTTGACGCAGTGCTCGATGAACTCCTCGTAGGTCGAGAACGGCTTGTCGAACTTCAGCTTTTCCAGCATGTCGCTGTAGTAATTCCAGACCCAGGCCGTCGCGAAGTAGGGCAGGCCCATCAGCTTGCCGTTCACCATCGCGACCTGCTTGGTGAAGGGCGTGAAGTCGGCGGCGTATTCCTTGGCGCCCGGCATGTCGTCGAGCGGCTCGACGAGGCCCTGGCTCACGAAGTTGGGGAAGGAGAAGGGCGAGGATTGCGACACGTCGATCTTCTCGCCGGCGGCATACATCGTGGCGAGCTTGGTCGGATGGTCGTTGAACGAGGAGATCGTCGAATCGACCTTCACGCCCCAGTCGGCCTCGAACTGCTTGGAGATGCGGGCGTAGATGTCGCCGTAGGTCCAGACCACGAAGTTGAGCTTGTCGACCTTGCTCTTCGGTGGCTGGCTCCAGGGACCCGCGCCCTGCCCGAATGCCGCTGCCGGGCCGAGCAGGCCGAGGCCCGCCGCGCCGCCCAGCACTCTACGCCGGCTCAACTCCCACCTGGACATGAAATCGTCGGTCATATGGTCCCCCTCGGCACACGGCTCTGCAAAAAGCGCGCCGCTGTGGTAGAGGCGAGCCTATGACTCTTTTGGCGTTGGCGACAGGGCGCCTTGGCGTGGATCTCGCTCCGGCCTCGGGCGGAGCGGTTGCGCGATTTACTGTCGAGGGCGCCGATGTCCTGCGGCCCATGGCGGCGGCCGATGTCGCGTCAGGCAGGGGAAACAATGCGGCTCTCTACCCGTTGGTTCCCTTCTCCAATCGCATTCGGGACGGGCAACTGGTCTTTGAGGGCGAGCAGTTCCACCTCATCCGCAACTGGCCGGGCGTCGGTCATCCGATGCATGGCGACGGCTGGGCGCAGGCGTGGGAGATCGTGCGCCAAGACGGCGTGTCGGCCGAGATCACCTACCTGCATGAGCGCGCCGGCGAGATCGGCGGCTGGCCCTTCCGCTATCGCGCACGGCAGTCGTACCGGCTGGACGACGACCGGCTGACGATCCGCATTTCCCTCGAGAACCTCGAGGATTGGGCCGTGCCGGCCGGCATCGGGTTGCACCCGTTCTTCGTCCGTGATGCCGACACCGAACTCGCCTGCCGCACACAGGCGGTGTGGCGGACCGATGCCGAGGTGCTGCCGGTCGAGCGCATCGCCGTGCCGGCGGACTGGGATTTCAGTGCCGGCCGCAAGGTCGATAGCGTTACGCTCGACAATTGCTTCGACGGCTGGGACGGGCGTGCCGCGATCGTCTGGCCGCGGCGTCGCCTGCGGCTCCATCTCGAGGCGACGGTCCCGTTCCGCCATCTCGTCGTCTACGTTCCGCCCGGCCAGACGTTCTTCTGCGTCGAGCCGGTGAGCCATGCCAATGGGCAGGTGGGTCTTTCGCCGCTCGGACCGGGCGGCACCCTGGCCGGCGAGGTCGTCTTTCGTCTCTCCAACCTGTGAGGGGGTCATGCCTGAATTCGCTTCCTATCCGAGCCTCAAGGGCCGCATCGTCTTCGTCTCGGGCGGCGGCTCGGGAATCGGCGCCTCGATCGTCGAGCACTTCGCGGCGCAAGGCGCCAAGGTGGGTTTCGTCGACATCAACGAGCCGGCTTCTAAAGAGATCGCCGGCAAGACAGGCGCGCTGTTCCTGAAGTGCGACATCCGCGACGTGAAGGCCTACCAGGCGGCGATCGGCGAGGTCGCGGGCAAGCTCGGCACCATCACCGTGCTGGTCAACAACGCCGCGCACGACGAGCGGCACAAGCTCGAGGACGTGACGCCGGAATTCTGGGACGACCGTATCGCGGTCAACCTGCGTCATGCGTTCTTCGCCATCCAGACAGTGGTTCCCGGCATGAAGCAAGCCGGCGGCGGCTCCATCATCAACTTCAGCTCGATCAGCTATCACACGATGACCGCCAACCTCTCCGTCTATCAGGCGGCGAAGGCGGCAACGATCGGCATGACGCGCGGCCTGGCGCGCGATCTCGGCGTGCACAGGATCAGGCTCAATGCGATCACGCCGGGCTGGATCATGACCCAGCGCCAGATCGACCTGTGGCTGACGCCGGAGGCCGAAGCCGACCTGATGAAGGCGCAGGTGCTCAAGGAGAAGGTCTACCCGGCCGATATCGCCCGCATGGCGCTGTTCCTCGCGTCCGACGACAGCCGGCTGATCTCCGCGCAGAACTTCGTCGTCGACGGAGGCCGGATGTGAGCGTCGATGCCGCTTCGTGGCCGGCCAAGGCCTACCGCTTGTGGCTGCACGAGATGAAGCTCCTGTTGCCGCCGACGATCTATTTCTTTTGCGCCTTCAACCTGATCGTCTTCACGACCAATCTGCTGACCCGGAGCTATTTTCTCGCGCTGACGAACTTCCTGACGGCGACGGCTCTTGCCCTGCTCGTCGGCAAAGCGGTGCTGGTGGCCGACAAGTTCCGCGCCATCCATCGCTTCCAGCACGCGCCGCTGATCAAGCCGATCCTCTACAAGACGCTGTTCTATGGTCTCGTGGTGATGCTGTTTCGGATCATCGAGCAGCTCGTCCATTTTTCCTTCGACGCCGATGGCTTCCGTGTTGCGCTCAACGAGGCCGTCGAAGCCTTCACCTGGCATCGCTTTGCCGCGATCCAGATCTGGCTGTTCACCTGCTTCCTGATCTACGTTACCGCCGCGGAGCTTTCCAAGGCGCTCGGACCGGGCAAGCTCAGGCAGCTGTTGTTCGGTCCGCGCTAAGGGCGTGGCACGGCTCTTGCTGCCCGCCGATCGATCAGGAGGAAACGATGAGCGCACCGCTATTCTTCATGGCGCCGGGTGCGCCGACACCTGTCGCGCCGTTTAGTCACGCCGTCGAGGTCGACGGCTGGTGCTTCGTCACCGGCCAGATGCCGACCGATCCGCACGACGATTCCAAGCCGCTGCCGCCCGACATCGAGGGCCAGACCGTGCGCGTGATGGAAAACCTCAAGATCGTGCTTGCCGGCCTGAAGCTCGGGCTCGAGCACGTGATCGTCGCGCGCGTCTACATCACCGACTTCGAGGTTAACTATCCGCGCATGAACGCGGTCTACGCGAGCTATTTTCCGGCCGACCGCCGGCCGGCGCGGACCTGCATCGGCGTCACCGGCCTCGCGCGTGGCGCGATGGTCGAGATCGACCTGCTCGCCAAGCGTTGATCCACGAAGCGCACGCCGAGCAGGCGGACAGCGATGTTTGCCGGCGGCACTCGTCGCCAGCGGCCACGTTCTGCCGATGCCTGGCGAGCACATTGCGCAGAGCGACTTCCTTCGAAGGCAACGGGTGCACGCCATCGCGGTCGGGGGCATCTTCCTCATCTGACATCTCAGAGGGAACCGCCATGCGCAAGCAGGCGCGATGGATGATGGCAGTGTTGGCCGCCATCCTTGCCTTTCCGGCCGCCGCACAGGACTGGCCGACCAAGCCGGTGAAGATCGTGGCGCCGTTCGCCGCCGGCGGAAATGTCGATGTCACGGCACGCATCGTCGCGGAGAACCTGCAGCCACTGCTCGGCCAGCCGGTCATTGTCGAGAACAAGACCGGCGCAGGCGCGATGATCGGCTCGGAGGCGGTCGCGCGGGCGGCGCCCGACGGCTACACGCTGCTGATGACCTCGGCGTCGCTCACCAACAGCCCCGCCCTGTTCGGCCGCTATCCCTACGACTGGCAGAAGGACTTCGCCTTCATCACCGCCGTGTCGTTCCAGCCGCTCGTCGTACTGGTCAATCCATCCAACCCGGCGAAGGACTTCAAGGCGTTGCTCGATGCCGCGAAGCGCGAGCCGGGCAAAGTCACAATGGGCACGGCGGGAGCGGGATCATTCACCCACCTCGCCGGCCTGCTGCTGGAGCAGCGCACCGGCGTGACGTTCGAGGCCGTGCATTATCGCGGCACGGCACCCGGTCTCGCCGACCTGATGGCGAACCAGATCGCCTTCCAGTTCGAGCCGATCGCAACGGCGCTGCCGCTGGTCAACGACGGACGGCTGAAGGCGCTGGCGGTGACCTCGCTCGAACGCGCACCGAGCCTGCCAAACGTGCCGACGGTCGCCGAGTCGGGTGTGGCGGGCTACGAGGCGATCAACCTCCTCGGCTTGATCGGTCCGGCCGGGATGCCCGCGCCGGTGATCGAGAAGCTGAGTGCGGCGATGAAGAAGGTATTGGGCGATCCCAAGGTGGTGGAGAAGTTTGTCGGGCTCGGCACGGAAGCACGCTTCACGACTTCACAGGCCTTCTTCGAGATCATGCGCACCCAGGCCGAGACCTGGATTCCGGTGATCCGCGCGGCCAACCTCAAGCTGCAGTAGTCGTCTCGATCCAGCCGGTGAGCAGCGCCGCCAACTCGTGCGGCTTCTCGAGCGGCGCCATGTGGCCGCAATCCTCGATCACCTCGAAGCGCGCGTTGGGCAGGTGCTTCGCCATGCGCTCGGTCTCCTCGAAGCTGCGCAGCCGGTCCTGGCGGCAAGCGACGACGAGCGAGGGGCAGGTGATGCGCTCGAGGTCGGCATAGCCGTCCTTGCGGATCAGGGCGGATTGGCGCGCCCGAACCTCGGGGCCGAGCCGACGCTGCATGTCGCGCATGCGGTCTAACAGCACCGGATCGCGTTCGCGCTCGGGATGCAGGCCGAGCGCCACGCCGGGATTGGCGCGCTTGAGCCGGTCGCCGGGCAGGGCGCCTTGCAGCCGCCGCGCGTGCTCAGCTTCGCTATATTCCCGTGCCGAGCTGGCAACGAAAGCCACGCCGGCCACACGCTCGGGAGCCATCAAGGTCAGCACTCGCGCCACGAAGCCGCCCATCGAGAAGCCCACCAGCACGAAGCGCTTGGGCGCTTCGGTCAGCACGCGACGGGCCATGCCTTCCAGCGTATCGTCCTGATAGACGTTGCCGTAGTGGAGGGGCCCGAGCTTGCCGAGATCGGGCGCCACGTCGCGCCATAGATCGCTATCGCACATGAAGCCGGGAAGCAGGACGAGATCAAGCATGGGCACTCTGAAGGTCTGTCTGGTCAAACGTCCTGCAGGCCGAGAATTTCCGCCGTTTCGGCGCGGACCCGCTTGAGCAGTGTCGCTTCCTGCCTGAGATCGTGAACGCAAGACGGAATCATTTTCTTGAACTTGGGCTGCCAGTTGCCGACGAGCTGCTCGTGAAAGCAGCTTTCCGGCATATGGACCATGATCAGGCCGCCGTCGAGGCGCCGGTAGATGTGCCGGGCAGGACCACGATCGAGGAGTCGGCACAAGACACGATCTCGGTGCCGAACACGAGCGCGCCCGTGCGGGTGCGATCCTTCTTTGATCGAGCAGAGAGCCGTGCATGAGGAACTTGGTGGAGAAGCCGGCATAGGGGCCGAACAGCAGCCAGCGCCTGCCCTCGATGATGGGCGTGTCGAGATGCGGCAAGGACATCGGCGGCGAGCCTACTGCCGCCATGCCGTAGACCTTGGCGGTGTGGCGGTCGACGACCTCGAGTTTGTCGCAGCGCAGCCAGATACCGCTTCCGGGGCCCTCGGCTTCCGGGATGCCGGACTTCTGCAGCAGCGTGATCGCGGCACCACCGGCGCCCAGTAACACGATGCCGGCGTCGACGGTACGCCGCGCGCCGGTGGTCTCGTTCGCGATCTCCAGGCGCCGGCCGCCCTTGGGCAGGCGATGCAGGCCGCGCACCTTCTCGGAGAAATGCACCGCGAAGCCGTCCTGCTTTCGGAGGTGGTCGAGCAGGTTGCGGGTCAGCGCGCCGTAATTCACGTCGGCGCCGTTGATGATGCGCGTCGCCGCGACGGGCTGGTTTGGATAGCGACCCTCGATGAGTAGGGGCGGTATAGTCCATGCCGTGATGGCAAGGATGCGCGCTCATCGTGGCGTGGCGCTTCCGGAGGAAGGCCTGGCGGTCGGTGCCCATCACGAAGCTCGTGTGCGGCACGGGATGGATGAAGCTGTCGGCCGAGGCGATCGCGCCCTTGCCGCCTCCTTGCGCCACCGTAGCCACCTTTCGCCTTCCGGTCGCGTTTGTTAGCGTTGAACCCACCATCGTTCAGCAAGGGGTACCCATGGCCGACATGCGCACGGAAACCGACAGCATGGGCGAGGTGAGGGTGCCGGCCGACAAGCTTTGGGGCGCCCAGACCCAGCGTTCGCTGCATTATTTCTCGATCGGCAAGGACCTGATGCCGCGCGAGATGATCGGCGCCTATGCGACGCTGAAGAAGGCCTGCGCCAACGCCAACCTGGCCGGCGGACGGCTCGATCCCCAGCGTCACCGGCTGATCGTCGAGGCGTGCGACGAGATCCTCGCCGGCCGGCACCACGACATGTTTCCGCTGCATGTCTGGATGACCGGCTCCGGCACGCAGTTCAACATGAACGTCAACGAGGTGATCTCGAACCGCTGCTGCCAGCTTGCCGATACGCCGGTCGGCTCCAAGAAGCCGGTGCATCCCAACGATCACGTCAACATGTCCCAGTCGTCCAACGACAACTTCCCGTCGGCGATGTACGTCGCCGCCGCCGTTGGGGTGACGTGGAAGCTGCTGCCCGCGGTCAAGGCGCTGCACGACGCAATCGAAAAGAAGGCCAGGGCCTGGGCCGACATCGTCAAGATCGGCCGCACGCATCTGCAGGACGCGACGCCGATCACGCTCGGGCAGGAATGGTCCGGCTATGTCGGCATGCTGGCCGAGGATATCGGCCGCATCGAGCATGCGATGGGCGATGTCTACAAGCTCGCCCTCGGCGGCACGGCCGTCGGCACCGGCATCAATGCGGCGCCGGGATTTGCCGAAGCGGCGACGGCGGAGATCGCCCAGCTGACCGACCTGCCGTTCGTCTCGGCGCCCAACAAGTTCACCGTGCAGGGCTCGCACGATGCGCTGGTCGCTCTGTCGGGCACGCTGCGCACGCTCGCCGTATCCCTCTACAAGATCGCGAACGACATCAGGCTGATCGCAAGCGGCCCGCGTGCCGGGCTGGGCGAGCTGCTGCTGCCCGAGAACGAGCCGGGCTCGTCGATCATGCCGGGCAAGGTCAACCCGACCCAGGCCGAGGCGCTGACCATGATCGCCGCCCAGGTGATGGCCAACGACGTGGCGGTCGGCTTCGGCGGCGCCGGCGGCTTCCTCGAGATGAACGTCTACAAGCCGCTGATCATCTTCAACCTGATGAACTCGATCGTGCTGCTGGCAGACGGCTGCACCAATTTCCGCAAGTTCATGATCGAGGGCGCCCAACCCAACCTCAAGGCGATCAAGACGCAGCTCGAGCGCTCGCTGATGCTGGTCACGGCGCTCGCCCCGGTGATCGGCTACGACAAGGCTTCGCAGATCGCCCATCACGCCACCGAGCACGATCTGACATTGAAGGAGTCCGCCTTGCAGCTCGGTTATGTGAGCGAGGCCGAGTTTGACCGCATCGTCGACCCGGCCAAGATGGTGCATCCCTACGTGGCGAGCTGACCGTTCCCATGCGCACCGTCGAGGTCCGCCTTCATCGCGATTTCGCGATCGGCACCACCCACCCGCGCTTGTTCGGCGCTTTCATCGAGCATCTCGGCCGCTGCGTGTACGGCGGCATCTTCGAGCCCGGCCATCCGACCGCCGATGCCAGGGGCTTCCGCCAGGATGTGCTCGAACTGGTGCGTGAGCTTGCCCCGACCGTCATGCGTTACCCCGGCGGCAACTTCGTCTCGGGCTACAATTGGGAGGACGGCGTTGGTCCCGTTGCCGAGCGTCCGCGCCGGCTCGACCTCGCCTGGATGTCGACCGAGACCAACCAGTTTGGCACCAACGAGTTCATCGACTGGTGCCGCGCGGCGGACATCGAGCCGATGCTGGCGGTCAATCTCGGGACGCGCGGCGGTGACGCGGCCCGCAACATGGTCGAATACTGCAACCACCCCGGCGGCACGACGCTTTCGGAGCTGCGCCGCACGCATGGCTGGGACAAGCCGCATGGCGTGAAGTTCTGGTGCCTGGGCAACGAGATGGACGGTCCGTGGCAGATGGAGGCCAAGACCGCCACCGAGTACGGCCGAATCGCGCAGGAGGCGGCCAAGATGATGCGCTGGGTCGATCCCTCGATCGAGCTCGCCGCCGCCGGATCGTCGGGGCGGCGCATGCCGACCTACGGCGCCTGGGAGGATACCGTGCTGCAGCACACGTTCGACCAAGTCGAGTACATCTCGCTGCACACCTATCTCAACAACTATGACCAGGATACGCCGGCCTTCCTCGCCAGCGTCGACCTGATGGACAGTTTCATCGACGAGGTCGTGGCGATCGCCGATGCGGTGGCCGCCCGCCGCCGCTCGCCCAAGCGCATCATGTTGAGCTTCGACGAATGGAACGTCTGGTACCGCACGCGGCGCAATCGTGCGGCGCGGGTCAAGGAAGGCTGGCCGGTCGCGCCGCCGATCCTCGAGGAAGTCTACAATATGGAGGATGCGTTGGCCTTTGGCGGCTGCTGCATCTCGCTGCTGAACCATGCCGACCGGGTGACGGCGGCCTGCCTCGCCCAGCTGGTGAACGTGATCGCGCCGATCATGACCGAGACCGGTGGGCCGGCATGGCGGCAGACGATCTTCTACCCCTTCATGCATTTCAGCCGCATGGGCCGCGGCCGGGTGATGCGCACGGAGATCGATTCGCCGACCTATTCGTCGCGCTACAACGACCCGCAGGGGCCGATCGACGACTACTACGACATCCCGGCCGCGCCCTACCTCAAGCTCGCGGCTGTGCATGACGACAAGAAGAAACGCCTGACCTTGTTCGCGCTCAATCGCAGCCTCGACGATGCCATGCCGCTCGAGGTCAACGCAGCGGGCTATTCGAACCTCGTCGTGCGGCAGGCCCTGCAGCTCTGCGATCCGGATCTGAAGGCCGTCAACATCAAGGCCGCGCCTGACAGGGTCAGCCCAAGGCCACTCGCCAAGGTGAAGGTTGATGGCCAGCGCGTCGAGGCGACGCTGGCGCCCGCGTCTTGGAACGTGATCGAACTCTCAATCGGCGGCTGACGCACGCATCGGCGGCACCGCGAACATTGCCTGACGGATGACCTCGTCGAGCGCGCGCAAGGGGACCGGCTTGTCGAACACGCTGAGTGGAGGCGCGTCGGGGCGCTTCACCAGGGCGCGGGGGTGATGCAGCATCTCCGCCTGAGCGGACATGATCAGCCACTTGGCGTGCGGCAGGCGGGAGAAGTGGTCCAGGCAGAAATTGGCGCCGTTGCCGTCCGGTAAGCCCACGTCGGAGACGACGACATCGGGCTGCAGGTCATGCAGCGCCTGCGCGGCCTCCGCCAAGGTGCCGCACCCGGTGACGCGATTCCCGCTTCTTGTCAGATAGCCGACGATCAGATCGCGCGTCGCAGATTCGTCTTCAATGACAACGACCGTCACTGTCATGCACACGTCTCATGGCTGCTTGGTTTCCTGTGGCGGGAGTGTATCGCTTTTCCCATTTCGTACGCATTTCGTTCGGTATCGCGCGCAATATACACTTCTTCACAGCGCTGCTTCCTGATCCCGGCCAGGATGGATATCAGCGCACCGCTTTGCTGCGAAGGGCCAGCAGGATCATGGCGACCAGCGAGACCATCGCAACGCAAAGGGTCAACCAGAGCGCGGGCGCCGTGCCGAACTTGCTCAGCACCGCCGCCATGATCGGCGGCGAGACGGCCGAGACGATGCCCTGCGGCAGCGCCAGCCGGCCCATGTAGGCGCCGAACTGGGCTCGGCCGAACAGGGCAAGCGGCAGGGTCGCCCGCTGCACGGCCTTGAGTCCGTTCGACATGCCGTAGGTCACCACGACGAACAGTGCTCCGGCGAAGAGGTCGCCGGCCATGAGCGCGACGCCGAGGCCGACCGGCAGCATCAGCGAACCGAACACGGCCGAGCGCATGATCGAATAGCGGTGGCCGAACACCAGCTCGACGGCGCGCACGCCGACCTGGGCGGGGCCGATCATCGAGGCGAGCAGGAGGGCCTGCGCGGGCGAGTGGCCGAGGCCGCGCAGCATCTCGATCATCTGCAACTGCACCCCGGTAAAGACGAAGGCGCCGAAGGCGAGGCTGATCGACAGCAGCAGATAGACGCGGCCGAGGTCGCCGGGCGCCACGGCGCCGCTGACGGTGGAGGTGTTGGCGGCGGGCGGATGCACCGGCGGCCGGCGCGGCAGGATCAGCAGATGGATCGGAAGGCAGGCGCCGAGATGGATTGCCGCATAGAGGAGGAGGGTGAAGCGCCAGCCGACCGCCGCTTCGAGCAAGCCGGTCAGCGGCCAGAACACTGTCGAGGCGAGGCCGCCGATGATGGTCAGCATGGCGATCGCCTGGCGCGAGCGGGGGCCGGCAACCTGGACGATGGCGATGCTGGACGGGTTGCTGAGCGCCAAGGTCGAGGCGACGCCCATGACGCCCCAGCAGGCGAGGTAGCTCAGCGCTCCCTGGCTCATCGAGACGCCGACCAGGGCCAGCGCATAGATCGCCGAGCCGGCCGCCATCAGGCTGCGCGCACCGATACGGTCGATGATCTTGCCGACCCGCGGCGAGCAGACCGCGTTCACCGCGAACATCACGGTGATGCCGGCGAAGACCAGCTCCGACGAGATCCCAAGATCGTCCTGTAGGTGCCGGCCGAGCACCGACGGCATGAGATAGGTCGTGCCCCAGCCGACGATCTGGGTGAAGCCCAGGCCCAGTGTCACGCGGGCCGTGGGTGAAAACGTCATCTTGCCGAGCACGCCGGCCCTATGATGGCAGCAGGATCAGTGCCAACGCGAGGAGAGGCAGGGCACTCGCATTTGAGCCATTTCCCTGTCGTCCCGAGCGCAGCGAAGCGTAGTCGAGGGACCTGTTCATGCCGGCTGAAGTCAATGAATAGGTCCCTCGACTACGCTTCGCTCCGGTCGGGATGACGGAGATTTTGCTCATGCGTGAATGCCCTGCGGGAAAGGAGCCTCCGATTCCTCAATGTGTTTGATCGCCCATTGATGGCGGCGTTCTGCCCTGGCGAAAAACGCGAGCAGCGGCCCGGTGTCAACGATGACGGGCATTGCGGCCGAAGCTCGAGAGATGCTTCGGATTGCTCGCCAGATCGGAGACCCGGGAGTCCACTACGCCGCGGGCCCGCTTCATCAGAGCCGACGTCCTGGCCTGGAGACGTTGCTCGACTGGTGCGTCGAGCACGCGCGTCAGACCTTCCACGACGAGTTCACGGAACCGCCGACCACGCGACGCAGCTTCGGCCTTCACCCGTTGATGGAGCTCGTCGGGCATCACGCCGCCTTTGCCTGCTCGGGATAGAGGGAGAGCAGGCCCGCCTCGCTCGCCGCACAGACGCCGCGCTCGGTGATCAGCGCCGTGACCAGCCGCGCCGGCGTGACATCGAAGGCCGGGTTGGCGGCCGGGCTGCCTTCGGGCAGCACGTCGATCGTGACGATCTCGCCCGAGTCGGCGCGGCCGGTGAGGCGCGAGACCTCGTGCGGATGACGCTCCTCGATCGGGATGTCGCGGTGGCCGTCCGCGATCGTCCAGTCGATCGTCGGGTAAGGCAGGCCGACATAGAACGGCACGCCGTTGTCGTGCGCAGCCAGCGCCTTGAGGTAGGTGCCGATCTTGTTGCAGACGTCGCCGCGCCGCGTCGTGCGGTCGGTGCCGACGATGCAGAAGTCGACCTTGCCGTGTTGCATCAGGTGGCCGCCGGCATTGTCGGCGATCACGGTGTGCGGCACACCGTGCTTGGCGAGTTCCCAGGCGGTCAGGCTGGCGCCCTGGTTGCGCGGCCGGGTCTCGTCGACCCAGACATGAATCGGGATGCCGGCATTGTGGGCGTGGTAGATCGGCGACAGGGCAGTGCCCCAGTCGACCGTGGCCAGCCAGCCGGCATTGCAGTGCGTGAGGGCATTAAGGCGCTCGCCGCGCGGCTCGAGGCGCCTGATCTCGGCCAGGCCGTTCTCGCCGATGCGGCGGCAGATCTCGGCATCCTCGTCGCAGATTTCGGCAGCGCGCCGGTAGGCCGCCTCTCGCCGTTTGCCCTGCGGCAGCGGCCCCAGCAGCCCACGCAAGTCGTCAAGTGCCCAGCGCAGGTTGACGGCGGTCGGCCGTGACGCCAGCAGCACGTCGTAGGCGCGCTCGAGGCCGGCATCGGAGGGATCGCCGGCCATGGCGAGCGCCATGCCGTAGCCGGCGG
Source organism: Reyranella sp. (assembly GCF_965279465.1). Classification (NCBI taxonomy): domain Bacteria; kingdom Pseudomonadati; phylum Pseudomonadota; class Alphaproteobacteria; order Hyphomicrobiales; family Reyranellaceae; genus Reyranella; species Reyranella sp. The sequence goes on along the minus strand of NZ_OZ257242.1, from coordinate 7,541,947 downwards.
CGGCCCCGATCAGCGGGGCGCCGCGCACGATCATGGTGCGGATGGCGCGTTCGGCGTCCTCGAGGGTCGTGAGATCGCGGATGACGAAGCGATGCGGCAGCAGGGTCTGGTCGATCGCCTGAACGGTGGTGCCGTCGGCGCCGAGCCAGATCGTGCGGTAGGGCTGCCCGTCGACTTTCATGTCTCCGCAATAGGGGTGCAACGCTGCCGAGGTCAAGCGTGGGCCTCGGGCATGGGGCAAGCAAAGCGTCGCGCGGTCGCGATGCCTCTCGACCCTCGACCAGCGTTGACGGTTTAATCCACCCCGCGGGCCACCGCGTCGACGATTGCCGCCGCGTCGAGCCTGTAGGTGCGGTAGAGGTCGGGGATGTCGCCCGACTGGCCGAAAGTCTCGATGCCGAGCGGGACGACCCGCTGGCCGCGCACGCTGCCCAGCCAGCTCAGCGCCAGCGGATGGCCGTCCATGACGGTGACGATGCGGGCGTCCCGGGACAGGGGCGCGAGCAGGCGCTCGATCGGTGCCGGCGAGCGGTCGACCGCGCCGGCGGTGCGGCCGCGGTTGCGCTGCGCGGCGAGCCAGTCGGCATGCAGGCGATCGGGTGAGGTCAGGACCAATAATCCCGCGCCGCCGAAATCGCGGACGATGCTCTCATGCGCCGCGATCGCCTCGGGCGTGACGGCGCCCATGCAGACGATGGCAATGTCGGCGCCGCTCTCCGGCGCGGCATACCAGTAGCCGCCCTTCACGATGTCGGACTGCTGAGCGGCCGACAGCGTGCGCTCGGGCTGCTGCAAGCTGCGGGTCGAGAGGCGCAAATAGATCGAGGAGCCGTTGGGCTGTTGCATGTGCTCGAGCCCGAAGCGCATCAGCACCGCGAGCTCGTCGACATAAGCCGGCTCGTAGGACAGCAGGCCGGGCTGGCCCATGCCGATCAGCGGCGTATGGATGCTCTGATGCGCGCCGCCTTCGGGCGCCAGCGTCACGCCCGACGGCGTGGCCACGACCATGAAGCGGGCGTCCTGGTAGCAGGCATAGTTCAGCGCATCGAGGCCGCGGGCAATGAAGGGATCGTACAATGTTCCGATCGGCAGCAGGCGGGTGCCGAAGATCTCGTGGCTGAGGCCCAGCGCCGCGAGCTGGATGAACAGGTTGTTCTCCGCGATGCCGAGTTCGATATGCTGGCCGCGCGGAGTCTTCCGCCACAGCTGCGCCGATACGACCTTGAGCTCGCGGAACACGTCCTCCGCCTCGGTGCGGCCGAACAGGCCGCGCCGGTTGATCCAGGCGCCGAGATTGGTCGAGACCGACACGTCCGGCGAGGTCGTGACGATGCGACGCGACAGCTCGCTGTCCTCGCCCGCGATGGCGTTGAGGATCTTGCCGAAGCCCGCCTGCGTGCTTGACTCCCTGTCGTTGGGACGGGGCAACGCCGCAGGAATGGCGATTGCTGGCGCGTCGGTGCGGCGGCGACCCTCGGCATTGAACGGCGCATCCTTCAGGAACGCCTCGAACTCGGCCGGCGGCACGGTGAGGCCGGCGAACCGGTCCCATTCCTGGCCGCCCTCGATCCCCATGCCCTTCTTGAAGCCCGCCATCTGCTCGAGCGTCATCAGGCCGGAGTGATTGTCCTTGTGGCCGGCGAAGGGCAGGCCCTGGCCCTTGATCGTGTAGGCGATGAAGCAGGTCGGCGTGTCGTCGCCGACTTCCTCGAACGCATCGAGCACGGCCTGCATGTCGTTGCCGGCGAGGTTGGTCATCAGCCGGTGCAGGCTCGCGTCCTCGTGCTGCTCGAGGATTCGCCGGATGCCGGGATACTGGTTGAGGTCGCGGGTCAGCGCCTCGCGCCAGCCGGCGCCGCCCTTGTAGACCAGCGCCGAGTAGAGCGAGTTGGGGCAGTCGTCGATCCATTGCCGCAGATGCTCGCCGTCGGGCTGGGCGAAAGCCGTCTCCAGCAGCTTGCCGTACTTCAGGGTCACCACCCGCCAGCCGACCAGCTCGAACATCTCGCCGATGCGGCCGAACAGCCGGTCGTTCACGACGCCGTCGAGGCTCTGGCGGTTATAGTCGATCACCCACCACAGGTTCCGCACGTCGTGCTTCCAGCCCTCGAGCAGCGCCTCGAAGATGTTGCCCTCGTCGAGTTCGGCGTCGCCGACCAGTGCCACCATCCGCCCGGTCGGACGTCCGGCGGGCGCGAGCTCTTTCAGTCGCACATAGTCCTGCACGATCGAGGAGAACAGCGTCATCGCCACGCCGAGGCCGACCGAGCCGGTCGAGAAATCGACGTCGTCGACGTCCTTGGTGCGCGACGGATAGGACTGCGCGCCGCCCAGCGCCCGGAAGCGCTCGAGCTTCTCGCGCGTCTGGTGGCCGAACAGGTATTGGATCGCGTGGAACACCGGCGAGGCGTGCGGCTTCACCGCGATCCGATCCTCGGGCTTCAACACCGAGAAGTAGAGCGCTGTCATCACCGTCGCGAGCGAGGCGCAGGAGGCTTGGTGGCCGCCCACTTTCAGGCCGTCGCGATTGGGCCGCAGGTGGTTGGCGTGATGGATCGTCCAGGACGAGAGCCACAGGACCTTGCGCTCCAGCTCGCGGAGCAGGCGCAGGCGTTGCACGGGGGCCAAAGTGGTCATGGATAAGGCATACGCCTAGAAATGGGGAAAATCCTTGCGTTCGGACTGTCCCTGACGATGTATAGGGAATAATTGCGCGATTCGGCGGGAGTTTGAGCAATGATCGCCCTCGATGCCATCGACCGACGCATCCTCGAACGTCTGCAGCAGGACGGACGCCTGAGCAACGCCGACCTCGCCGAGAAGGTCGGGCTGTCGTCTTCGCCCTGCTGGCGGCGGGTCAAGGCGCTGGAGGAAGCGGGCGTCATCAAGGGCTATGCCGCGCTGCTCGACGCGAAGACGGTGGGCCTGTCGGTCAACGTCTTCATGTCGGTGTCGCTTTCGACGCAGAACGAGAAGTCGCTGAAGGATTTCGAGCGGGCGGCCGCGGCCCGGCCCGAGGTGATGGAGTGCTACCTGATGACCGGCGACAGCGACTACCTGCTACGCATCGTCGTACCCGATCTCGAAGCCTACGAGCGCTTCGTCATGGACTTTACCAAGATCCCCGGCATCGCCCAGATCCGAAGCTCCTTCGCGCTGCGGCCGGTGAAGCAGGGCACCGCCTTGCCGCTGAACGCCCATATCCCTCCGCCTCGCTAGGAAGCAATGGCGAGGCATAGTGAGGTGGCGCGAGCCGACTTCCTCCCCGCGCTTCGCGCGGGGAGGAAGTCGATCCCGGAGGGAGCGAAGTCACCGCAAGCTGAGGATGTAGGCGGCGAGGTCATCCTGGTCGCGCTTGCTGAGCGACAGGTCCGGCATCCTGCCGTGGATAGGGTTCATTGCCGCGCGCAGATGCTCGGGCGTGCTGTCCGGCTTGCCGGCGATCGCGGGGAAGGTCGGAACGCCATCCGCACGGGCCTCCCGCGACGAGCGGTCCACGACATGGCAGCCTGCACACCAGCGCGCCGCAAGCTGGCGGCCTCTCTCGATATCCTGCGCAAGAGCGATGCCGGGCAGCAACATCACGGAACAGACGATGAGGCGAACCATCGCTAGGCCGGCGTTGTCGGATAATTGGGCCGCATGCGATCGGCCTTCTTGAACGCCTGCCGGGCGTGGGCGAGCAACTCGCCGTCTGTGGGATGGTCGGCGGGCTGTACGCCAAGCAGCTTGCGGCTCAAGTCCGGCCGGTGTTGCTCGGTATAGCTTGCCATTTCGGTCTTTGCCGCGCCCGGTCCGATCAGCAGCCATTCCTGGATTCCGCTCAGGGCTTCCGCGACCTCGTCGAAGTAGCGATGATCCGGATGTGCGTGACCCGATCCGATGACACCGGCCTTGTGATGGACCTTGCGGAACGGGCTGTGGGCCTTGATGCGCTCCTTCTCGACATCGTCGGCGCCAAAGTGAAAGACGTGCGCCTCCTTGGCGTCCATCCAGACAATGGCATGTGCATGAGACATTCGTGGATCCTCTTGCTGCTGTGCAAGGAAAGCCCAGGACGCCTGGCATTCCCTTGATCTGCCTCAAATCGCAATTTGATTTGGCGCAAGGCAGCACCTGTGGATAGGCGCCAAATGCCTCGACCATCAAGAGGAGAACGCGATGCGTGCAGCACAGGTGATGTCCCCGACTATTCTGACGATCTCCGCCGATGCCTCTGTCTTCGACGCCGCGGAGCTTCTGGTTGGTGCCGGCGTCAGCGCCATGCCGGTGGTCGATGGTACGGGCAGGATCGTCGGGATCGTCAGTGAAGCCGACCTGATGCGCCGGGCCGAGATCGGCACCGAGCCCCATAAGTCCTGGCTTCAGCGCTTTTTTGCCGACGATGCTACCGCGGCCGCGGAATATGTGAGCTTTCATGCCCGCCGCGTGACGGACGTGATGAGCAAACCGGTCGTCACGGTGCAGGAGGACGCGCCTCTCGGGGAGGTCGCCGACCTGATGGCCAAGCACAAGGTCAAGCGCGTGCCCGTGCTTCGGGGCGAGGTCGCAGTCGGTGTCGTGAGCCGCTCCAATCTGCTCCAGGCGCTGCTGTCGCGCGAACCCGAGACGACAGCCTCGCGCTCTTCGGACGAGGAGATCCGGCGCGAGGTCGAGGCCGTCGTCGCCAAGCAGCCCTGGTCGTCGCCCTGGCCGACGAATATCGTCGTCAGCGCGGGCGTGGTCCATCTCTGGGGCATGGTGCCGAGCGAGGCCGCGTCGACCGCCTATCGCGTCGCTGCAGAGAACGTGCGGGGCGTGAAGAAGGTCAAGAACCACATGCGCCGCATGCCGGCCTCCGTGGGCATGGGGATCTAGCGTCTTCTCCCTTCGACGGAGGCACCGATGGTCGAGCAAATGGACGTCCGCTGGTTCGCCGATTTGCGATCGGAGGACATCGCCACCGTTGGCGGCAAGAACGCGGCCCTGGGAGAGCTCTATTCGGCGCTCTCCGCGCAGGGCGTCAAGGTGCCCAATGGCTTCGCCTTGACTGCCGGTCTCTACCGGGCCGCGTTGACCGAGGCGGGCGCCTGGCCGCGACTGGAGCGCCTGCTCGCCTCCATTCGCCCAGGCGATGTCTCGGGCCTTGCCATTGCCGCCGCGGAAGCGCGCACGATCGTGCGGGCCGCGACCGGCACGGCACGGGTCCGCGCTGCCGTTGCGGAAAGCTATGCGCGGCTCGAGGCGGAATACGGCAAGGGCGTCGCCGTCGCGGTACGCAGTTCGGCGACGGCGGAAGATCTGCCGACTGCGAGCTTCGCGGGCCAGCACGAGAGCTTTCTCAACGTGCGCGGCGCCGAGCGGGTCTTCGAGGCGTGCCGGCAGTGCTTCGCCTCCGTCTTCACCGACCGCGCGATCGTCTATCGCAACGACAACGGTTTCGATCACCTGAAGATCGGCCTTTCGGTCGGCGTCATGAAGATGGTCCGGGCCGACTGCGGCAGCAGCGGCGTGGCCTTCACTCTCGACACCGAATCCGGCTTCCGCGACGTCGTCTTCATCACGGGAGCTTACGGCCTGGGTGAGAACGTCGTGCAAGGTCGCGTCGACCCCGACGAATTCTACGTGCACAAGCCCACATTCCGCGCTGGGCATCGCGCCGTCCTGCGCCGCACGCTGGGAACCAAGCAGCAGCGGCTGGTCTACGGCGCGGAGGGCAGCCGTGACACGACGGTCAACGTCGAGACGTCTCCCGCGGATCGCGACCGGTTCTGCATCGGCGACGACGATGTCCTCACGCTGGCCGGCTACGCCCTGCGTATCGAGGAACATTTCTCGCGGCGGGCGGGGCACGCGATGCCGATGGACATCGAATGGGCGAAGGACGGCATCGACGGGATTCTCTACATCGTGCAGGCCCGTCCCGAGACGGTGGCGTCGCGCCGGCCTCTCGGAACGTTCGAGAGCTATCGCTTGAAGCAGCCGGGACCGGTGCTGCTGGTCGGCCGGGCGGTCGGTGAGAAGATCGCGACCGGCCCCGTGCGCTATGTCCGAAACAACGCCGACCTGGCGGCCTTCCAGCCGGGCGACGTCGTGGTCGCCGAGACCACGAGCCCCGACTGGGAGCCCGTGATGAAGCGCGCCGCCGCGATCATCACCAATCGCGGTGGTCGCACCTGTCACGCTGCGATCGTTGCACGCGAACTCGGCATTCCGGCGGTTGTCGGTGCCGAAGGGGCGACGGAGGTCCTGAGCCCCGGTGCCGTGGTGACGGTGTCATGCGCGGAAGGCGAGACCGGCCGGGTTTATGCCGGTGCGGTGCCGTTCGAGATCTCGATCGTCGAACCGGGCTCGCTGGCTCGGCCCCGTACCAAGATCATGATCAACCTCGGAAATCCCGATCTCGCGTTCAGGACGGCGTTGCGGCCCAACGACGGCGTGGGGCTGGCACGCATGGAGTTCATCGTCACCGAGCAGATCGGTATCCATCCCATGGCTCTGGCGCACCCGGAGAAAGTGACGTCGGCCTCGGACCGCGACGCCATCGCGCAGCTGACGCGGCGGCATGCGCGGCCGGCCGACTTCTTCATCGAGCGGCTCTCCGAAGGCGTCGGCACGATCGCGGCCGCATTCCATCCCAGGCCCGTGATCGTCCGGCTCTCCGATTTCAAGACCAACGAATATTCGAAGCTGATCGGCGGCGCCGACTTCGAGCCGAAGGAGGAGAATCCGATGCTCGGCTTCCGCGGGGCCGCACGCTACGCCCATCCTGCCTACGCGGACGGCTTTGCGCTGGAATGCGCCGCCTTGCTGCGGGTCCGCAGGGAGATGGGCCTGACCAATCTCAAGGTCATGGTGCCGTTCTGCCGGCGGGTCGAGGAGGCGCGCCGGGTGCTGACGGCCATGGCGGCAAATGGCCTGAAGCGCGGCGAGAACGGCCTGGAGGTCTATCTCATGTGTGAAATCCCGAACAACGTCATCCAGGTCGATGCCTTCGCCGAGCTGTTCGACGGCTTCTCGATCGGCTCCAATGACCTGACGCAGCTGACGCTGGGCGTCGATCGCGATTCGCAGATCGTCGCGTTCGATTTCGATGAGCGCGATCCCGGAATGCTCGAGATGCTGCGCCAGGCGGTGACGGGTGCGCACCGCAACGGCCGCCATGTCGGAATTTGCGGCGAGGCGCCGGCGAATTACCCGGAGATCGCCGCCTTCCTAGCGCGTCTCGGGATCGACTCGATCAGCGTCAATTCCGACAGCGTGCCGAAGACGATGAAGGTCGTGCACGACGCGGAAGCGATGCTGCTTCTCAAGAAGGTCGTCTGATGAAGAGAGGAGGAAATTGACGAAGCTCGATGGGGCATTTCGATGACCTCGGCTGAAGTCGCGGTGCCTTTCTGGGTGCTCGGTGAGGATGCCCTCTGCGCCAGGCTCGGATGCCGGACCGTCGGTCTCGCATCGGAGGAGGCAGAAGCGCGCCTTCGGCAGTACGGCCCCAATGCCGACGTATTGCCCAAGCGCATCGGTGTGACCGGTGCGGTCCTGCGACGGTTGCTCGAACCGCTGTCGCTCATCCTGCTGGCTGCTGGACTGGTCTCGGCGGCGACCGGCGACGCCATCGGCGGCACGATCATCGTCGTCATCCTGTCCCTGTCGATCGGTCTCGACACCTTTCAGGAAGGCCGCGCGCTGCGCGCGGCCGAGGAGCTTCGTCATTCGGTGGCGCTCAAGGCCGAGGTCAAGCGCGACGGCGCCTTCGTGGCGGTCGTGATCGACAAGGTCGTGCCGGGCGACATCGTGCGCGTGCGCGCCGGCGATATCGTCCCGGCCGATGCGCTGGTGCTCGAGGCAACTGCCTTTACCGCCAACGAGGCGGCGCTGACCGGCGAGCCCTACCCGGTCGAAAAGCGGCCCGGCCTGGTGACCGCTCGCAGTGCCGGCGAGGCCTCAAATGCCCTGTTCCGCGGCGCCATCGCGCAGACGGGCGAAGCTCTGGCGCTGGTCGTCGGCACCGGCCGCGAGACCCTGTTCGGCGCGGCGGCGTCGGCGTTGGCGGAAATCCAGTTGCCCTCGCCTTTCCAGCGCGACCTGCATGCCTACGGCTTGCTGACGGCGCGGCTTACGATCGCGCTGGTCGTGGTCGTGCTGACCACGCACGTGCTGTTCGGCCGGCCGGTGATCGAATCGCTGATGTTCTCCGTGGCGCTTGCCGTGGGCCTCACGCCCGAGCTGCTGCCGATGATCACGACGGTTACCCTGTCCCGGGGCGCCCTGCGCATGGCCACGCAAAAGGTGATCGTGAAGCGGTTGGCGTCGATCCATGACCTCGGCGCCATGACGGTGCTGTGCACCGACAAGACCGGCACGCTCACTGCGGCCGAAATCACCCTGGCGCAGAGCCTCGACGCGGCGGGGGCGAGCGACGACCGCGCGGCGCGGCTCGGCGCCATCTCTGCCGCCCTGGGCGGCGATCGCGGCGCCCTCGACGTTGCCCTGGTGGGCGGCGTGCCCGACGCGGCCCAGGGCTGGACGATGCTCGCCCGCCACACCTTCGATTTCAGCCGACGGCTGGGCTCCGTGTTGGCCGACGGACCCGAGGGCAAGCTGCTGATCGCCAAGGGGGCGCCCGAGGCGCTGCTGCCGCTCTGCAGCTCGATGCGGACGGCAGCCGGCGTGCTGCCGATGGGGCCCGTCGAACGCGAGCAGGCCCAGGCGCGCGTGCGGGCGCTGGCGGAAGAGGGGCTGCGATCGGTCGTCATCGGCTCCAAGCCGTGGTCCGGAACAACGCACGACCTGGAAGCGGCCGACGAAACGGACCTGCGATACGAGGGAATCTGCGCTTTTGCCGATCCGCCGAAAGCCAGCTGCAATGCCGCCATCGCCCGGCTGGCGGCGGCGGGCATCCGGGTCAAGATCCTGTCCGGCGACGATCCCGTGGTGGTGAAGCGGCTGGCCGGACTGGTCGGGCTGCATTTCGAGACCGTCCTGTCGGGATCCGACATCGCCCAGCTGAGCGACGACGCGCTCGCCGTCCAGGTGCAGACAGTCGATGCCTACGGCCGGCTCGCGCCCGACCAGAAGTCGCGCCTGATCAAGGCGCTGCAGTCCCGGGGCGAGATCGTGGGCTTCCTCGGCGACGGCATCAACGACGCTCCGGCGCTGAAGGTGGCCGATATCGGCCTGTCGGTCGACGGCGCCACCGGCGTGGCCCAGGCCGCCGCGGACATGATCCTGCTCGCGCCCGATCTCGAGGTCGTGGCCGATGGCGTGGCGGAGGGCCGGCGGACCTTCGCCAACATCCTGAAATACGTCCGCATGGGCGCGAGCTCGAACTTCGGCAACATGCTGTCGATGGCGGTCGCATCGCTGTTCCTGCCGTTCCTGCCGATGCTGCCGACCCAGATCCTGCTCAACAATCTCCTCTACGATTTTTCCGAAATAGGCATTCCCTTCGACACCGTCCGGCCCGAGGCGATCGCGCAGCCGCAGGTCTGGAACATGCGCGCGCTCATCCGCTTTGCGGGGGTGATGGGGCCGCTGTCCTCGGCCTTCGACCTGCTCACCTTCGGCGGGCTGCTGCTGGTCTTTCACGCCGCACCGGAGGAATTCCGCACGATCTGGTTCCTCGAATCGATGGCCACGCAAGTCCTGGTCATCTTCATCATCCGGACCAACGGCAGGCCGTGGAGCAACCGGCCGCACCCCGCGCTGACGGTGTCGTCGCTCACCGCCCTCGTCGTGGCGATGGCGGTGCCCTTCAGCCCGATCGGTTCGTGGTTCGGCTTCCAGGCGCCGCCGCCTGCGGTCACCGCGAGCGTCGGCATGATCACGATCGTCTATCTGGTATCGGCCGAGCTGCTGAAGCGGTTCGCCGTCGGGAGAATGTAAGATGAAGGCAATGGTCCTGAGTACGCCCCGCACGCCCCTGGTGCTCGAGATGCGTCCCGATCCTGCGCCTGGGCCGGGCGAGATCTTGGTCCGCGTCGAAGCCTGCGCCGTGTGCCGGACCGATCTCCATGTCGTGGACGGCGAGCTGCCCGAACCGCACCTTCCTCTGGTTCCCGGGCACGAGATTGTCGGGATCGTGGAAGATGCCGCTGCCGGCGTGCCTTCCGGGCTGCTTGGTCGGCGGGTGGGCATTCCCTGGCTGGGGCATACGTGCGGATGCTGCGGCTACTGCCGCTCGGGTGACGAGAATCTATGCGATCATCCGCTATTCACGGGCTATACGCGCGATGGCGGCTTTGCCACGCACGTCGTCGCCGACGCAGCCTTTGCCTTCCCGCTCGATCGCGACGCCGATCCGGTCGCGACGGCCCCACTCATGTGTGCCGGCCTGATTGCCTGGCGCTGCCTCAGGAAGGCGGGGGATGGCCGGCGTATCGGCCTCTACGGGTTCGGCGCGGCGGCCCACATCCTGGCCCAGGTCTGTCGGTGGCAAGGCCGGGAGGTCTATGCCTTCACGAGCCCCGGCGACAGGGCAGCACAGGCTCACGCCCGGTCGCTCGGCGCGCGCTGGGCCGGCGGCTCGGACGAAGCCCCGCCGGAGCTGCTCGATGCCGCCATCATCTTCGCGCCGGTCGGGCCGCTGGTTCCACAAGCGCTCAAGGCTGTCCGCAAGGCGGGCAGGGTGGTCTGCGGCGGTATCCATATGAGCGACATCCCTTCGTTTCCGTATCGCATCCTGTGGGAGGAACGCCAGGTCCTCTCGGTCGCCAACCTCACGCGCCAGGATGCGGTCGAATTCCTTGGCATCGCGCGGGCCGCAAAGCTGCGCACGAGCACGACGGTCTACGCGCTCGAGCGCGCCAATGAGGCTCTCGCCGATCTGCGGCAGGGCCGCATCCAGGGAGCCGCCGTTCTGGTGCCGTGAGACGGTGGATTGACCTGTCTCAAACCGAGTTGCCGCTCTCCGGAATAGGTTAGCCCATCGCTGGCGCGCTGCTGCGATGGGAGTTTGTAGATGGATGGTCCGCAACGCGTTCGCACGGATACTGCTCCTGAGCAGGTTGGCGAGATCATCGCCCCGCCAGCGGCGCAAACCGATGCTTCGCCGGCTGGACTACCCATGGTGCTGCCGACGGCGGCGCCGCGGTCGCGCAGGCGGAGGATGGCGCTGGCGCTGACAGTCTTGGCGCTCGCTGCGGCTGCAGCCGGCGGCAGCTATTGGTGGACTCACCGCCTGCCCGCACTGCCGCCGGGCTTCGCCTTTGGCAACGGACGGATCGAGGCCGATCCGATCGACATCGCCACCAAGTTCGCCGGCCGCATCGCCGAGCTCAAGGCCGACGAAGGCGACATGGTGACCGCCGGCCAAGCGCTCGCCGTCATGGACACGCGCGACCTTTCACACTCCCTCAAGAAGGCGCAGGCGGAGGTGGATCTGCAGCAGAAATCGATTTCCGGTGCCGAGGCCGCCCTCGAGCAAATCCGCACCCAGCGCGTTTTTGCAGAGCAGCAGATCGAGCGCACGCAAACGCTGCTAAAAAATGGCTGGACCACCCAGGAAGTATTCGACCAGCGCCGCCAGCAACTGGATTCGGCGCGCGCTGCGGAGCGCGTCTCCAGTTCGCGGATCAACCAGCTCACGAGCTCCCTGCAGGCGGCGCTGCACGACGTCGAGCTGCTCAAGGTGAACATTGCCGACAATACGCTGGTGGCGCCGCGAGACGGGCGCATCCAGTACCGCATGGCCAACGTCGGCGAGGTCCTGCCGGCCGGCGGCAAGGTCTTCACCCTGCTCGACCTCGGCTATCTCTACATGGACATCTACCTGCCGAGCCTCGTCGTCGGCCGCCTCAAGGTCGGCGACGAGGCCCGCATCGTGCTCGACGCCTATCCGCAGGCTCCGATCGGCGCGAAGGTGACGTTCGTTTCGCCCCAGGCGCAATTCACGCCCAAGATGGTCGAGACCCAGACCGAGCGCGACAAGTTGATGTTCCGGGTCCGCGTTCGCGTCGATGCCGAGCAGTTGCGCAGCCGGCCGGCGCAGGCTCCGAGCGGGCTGCCGGGCCTTGCCTACGTGCGCTTCGACCCGGCGGCCGCCTGGCCCGCGGCGCTTCAGGGAACGCCCTAGCATGGACGCTCCCGGTGTCGTGGTGCGCATCGACGGCCTGCGACACCGCTTCGGGCGATTGGTGGCGCTGGACGGGATCAGCCTCACCATCCCGACCGGCACCATCGTCGGTCTGATCGGGCCGGATGGCGTGGGCAAGTCGACCTTGCTCGGCCTGATCGCCGGCGCCAAGCGCTGCCAGGGCGGCATGCTGGAGGTGCTGGGCGGCAGCATGCGCTCGAGCCGGCATCGGCGCGCGATATGCGCGCGGATCGCCTACATGCCGCAAGGGCTGGGCAAGAACCTCTATCCCGACCTCAGCGTCGAGGAGAACATCGACTTCTTCGGCCGGCTGTTCGGTCACGGCCGGGCGGAGCGCAAGCGGCGCATCCGCGAGCTCCTGGCGGCGACCGGCTTGACGGCCTTCGCCAGCCGGCCAGCGGGAAAGCTTTCGGGCGGGATGCGGCAGAAGCTCGGCTTGTGCTGCTCGCTGGTCCACGATCCGGATCTTCTCATCCTCGACGAACCGACGACCGGCGTCGATCCGCTGTCGCGTCGGCAGTTCTGGGAGCTCATCGATCGCATCCGTGCACGCCGCCCGCAAATGAGCGTGATCGTGGCCACCGCCTACATGGAGGAGGCCGAGCGCTTCGGCTGGCTGGTCGCGATGAACGCCGGCGCCATCCTCGCGACCGGAACGCCGGCCACGCTGAAGGAGAGGGCGGGCGTCGACACGATCGAGGACGCGTTCGTTGCATTGCTGCCCGACGGACGCGGCCGCCGCGGGCGGCGACCACAGAAACCGCCGCGTGCCGGAAACGACCGCGAGATCGTCATCGCAGCCCGCGGCCTGACCTGCCGGTTCGGCGATTTCACCGCGGTCGACCATGTCAGCTTCGACATCGAGCGCGGCGAGATATTCGGCTTCGTCGGCTCCAACGGCTGCGGCAAGACGACAACGATGAAGATGCTGACCGGCCTGCTGCCGGCGAGCGAGGGCACGGCGACGCTGTTCGGCAAGCCGCTCGCGGCCGACGGCATGGAGTCGCGCATGCGCGTCGGCTACATGTCGCAGTCCTTCTCGCTCTATACCGAGCTGACGGTGCGGCAGAACCTCGACCTGCATGCGCGGCTCTTCCACCTGCCGGCGGCGAAGGCCCGGGCGCGGGTTGCCGATCTGGTCCAGCAATTCCGCCTCGCCGACCACGTCGACCAGCTCGCGTCCGACATCCCGCTCGGCATCCGCCAGCGCCTGTCGCTGGCAGTTGCCGTCGTCCACCAGCCCGACCTGCTGATCCTCGACGAACCGACGTCCGGGGTCGATCCGCTGGCGCGCGACCTCTTCTGGCAGCTGCTGATCGACCTGTCGCGCGAAGCAGGCGTCACGATCTTCGTGTCGACGCACTTCATGAACGAGGCGGCGCGTTGCGACCGGATTGCCTTGATGGATGCCGGGCGTGTGCTCATGACCGGAACGCCGCAGGCGATCACGCAGGCGCGCGGCGCGGTATCCCTCGACGACGCCTTCGTATCGTTTCTCGAGGAGGCAAAGGGCGCCGGTGCCGCCGGCGATTTGGCTGAGCCCCCAGCCGGAATGCCGGCCAGAATACCGACCAGCCCGGTCAGGGCCCGTCGGGAGGATCTCTTCAGCCTGCGCCGCCTGCTGGCCTATGCGGTCCGGGAATCGCTCGAGCTGATGCGCGATCCGATCCGGCTCGCTTTTGCCCTCGGCGGCACCGCCTTCCTGATGCTGATCTTCGGCTTCGGCATCACCACCGACGTCAACTCGCTGTCGTTCGCGGCGCTCGACCGCGACAATTCCTTCGAAAGCCGCGCCTATCTCGGCGAGCTTCGCGGCTCGCCCTATTTCGCCGAGCAGCCGCCGCTCGCGGACGCGAGGGATCTCCAGGACCGGCTGAAGCGGGGTGAGGTCATGGCGACGATCGAGATACCGCCGGGTTTCGGTCGCGATCTCAGGCGCGGCCGGCCGGCCCAGGTCGGCGTCTGGATCGACGGCGCGATGCCCTTTCGCGCCGAGACGATCCGCGGCTATCTCGAGGGTGCCCATGCGCAGTTCCTGAGCGACGCCGCGATCCGCGGCCATGGCGGCGCCGTCGTGACCGCGCCGCTGGCCGATGTCTCGCTGCGCTTCCGCTACAACCAGGATTTCGACAGCATCTATGCCATGGTGCCGGCGCAGTTTGCGCTGCAGCTCGCGCTCATTCCGGCGATCCTGATGGCGCTGGCGATCGTGCGCGAGAAGGAGCTCGGCTCGATCGTCAATCTCTACGTCACCCCGGTGACACGGCTCGAGTTCCTGCTCGGGAAGCAGATTCCCTACGTCGCGGTCGCCATGGTGAATTTCGCCATCATGTTCCTGATGTCCATCTTCGTCTTCGACGTTCCCATCAAGGGAAGCTTCCTCGCCCTGCTGATCGGCGCCTTCGTCTATGTCCTGGCGACCACCGCCTACGGACGGTTGATCTCCGCCTTCACGAGCACACAGATCGCCGCGCTGTTCGGCACGGCCATCATGACCGTCCTGCCCGCCACGATGTTCGCCGGCATGATGACGCCGGTCTCCTCGCTGACCGGGTTCGCTGCACTGCTCGGGCGATTCTTCCCGATGACCTACTTCCTGCCCATCAGCGTGGGCACCTTCACCAAGGGCCTGGGACTCGGTGATCTTTCCGGCCACCTGCTGGCGCTCGCCGCCTTCGTTCCGGCGCTGACCCTGCTCAGCCTGCTGCTGATGCGGCCGCAGGAGAAGTGACGGTGGCACGGTCGGTCTCGACGATCTTCTGGCTGGCGGCCAAGGAGGTGCGCAGCTTCTTTCGCGACGGGGTGCTGATCGGGCTGGTGATTTATTCCTTTTCGCTCGCGATAATCGCGCAGGCTCAAGGCAATTCCCAGGAACTGCACAACGCCTCGCTGGGGGTCGTCGACGAGGATCGATCCGACCTGTCGCGTCGCATCGCCGGCGCGTTCCTGGCGCCGTACTTCAAGCCGGCGGAGCCGATCCGGCAGCGTGATGTCGACCGGCTGATGAATACCGGGCGCTATACCTTTGTGCTCGACATCCCGCCGCATTTCGAACGTGACGTGCTGGCTGGCCGCGTGCCGACCCTCCAGGTGCTGGTCGATGCCACGGCGATGGTCCAGGCCGGCATCGGTGCAAGTTATGCCCGGCAGATCATCGAAACCGAGATTTCCGGTTTCGTTGCCCGGTTTCATGATCGGCGACCGCCCGCGGCCGATCTCGCAGTGCGCATCGCCTTCAACCCCAACGTCACGACGGGCTGGTTCACCAGCATCATGGGCGTGGTGAACAACGTGACCATGCTGGCGATCATCCTGGCTGGAGCCGCGGTGGTGCGCGAGCGCGAGCATGGGACGATGGATCATCTCCTCGTGATGCCCGTCACGCCCTTCGAGATTGCGGTATCGAAGGTCCTCGGCAATGCCCTGGTGATCACCGTGGCGGTCGGCCTGTCGCTGACCCTGGTGGTGCGGCAGCTGCTCGGCATCCCGATCGCGGGCTCGGTGCCGCTCTTCGTGGCCGGCGTGGCGGTTTATCTCTTCTTCGCCATGTCGGTCGGCATCTTCCTGGCGACCATCGCGCGGACCATGCCGCAGCTCGGGCTGCTGTACATGCTGGTCGCCATTCCGCTCAATTTGCTGTCCGGTGCGAACACGCCGCTCGAAAGCATGCCATACGTGCTGCGCATGGTGATGGAGGCCTCACCCTCGACGCATTTCGTCTCGTTCGCCCAAGCCATCCTCTACCGGGGCGCGGGGTTCGACATCGTCTGGTCTCAATTCGTCAGGGTGGCGCTGATGGGGGCGCTGTTCCTTGGGCTCGGGCTCGTTCGCTATCGCAAGGTCATGGGCCAATCGTGACGGGACCCAGCTTCGCCATGCGTGGCAAAGCGGTGGTAGGCCCGGCAGGATTCGAACCTGCGACATAACCGTTATGAGCGGCTCGTTCTAACCGCTGAACTACGGGCCCCCGCCTCGCGGCCCGCTGTCATACATCATTCGGCGGGCACGAACATATAGCCGACGCCGCGCACGGTGCGAATGACCGTCGGCTTTTCGGGCAGCGGCTCGATCTTGCGCCGGATGCGGGTGATGCGCAGGTCGATCGCCCGGTCGAAGGGGTCGCGGGTACGGTGGCTGGTGGTCTCCAGCAGCCAGTCGCGGCTCAGCGGCCGGTTGGGGTTCTCGGCGAAGATCTTGAGGATGTCGAACTCGGCGGCCGTCACCGGGATGTCCTTGCCGGCGTCGTCGTGCAGCGCCCGTTTGGCGAGATCGAGCATGTGGTGGCCCATGCGCACCCTTTCGATGCGCGAGGGCGTGGTCTTGTTGACCGAGCGACGCAGCACGCTCTTGCAGCGGGCGAGCAACTCGCGCGGCTCATAGGGCTTGGCGACATAATCATCGGCGCCGCTGTCCAGTCCGAGCACCTTGTCGACCGAATTGCCCGCCGCCGTCAGCATGATGATGCCGACCCGCGCACTGTTTTCGCGCAGCCAGCGGGCGAGGGCGAAGCCGTCATCCTGCCCGGGGAGCTGGACGTCGAGCAGGGCGAGATCGGGCATCGCGCGCGAGACCTGATGGCGCATCTGCGCGCCATTCTCGACCGCGATGACCTTGAGATCGTGATTCATGAGGTAGGTCTCGGCCGCCTTCCGTTGGAATGCGTCATCCTCAACCAGAAGAACCGAAGGCTGCTGCATGGCCAGAATTCACCTGTAAATGCCTTCCATTGGTAACAATTTACCTAGTTCACACAATAATTTATAGGGCTTTCTTGATATTCTTGATACGATGCTACCGGTTCTTCGCGCATCTTCAATCGCATGTCGGGTTCAATTCATTCCGGACGATAGCTCGCCATTGCCGCTCGTCGTTGGATCTTCCATAGCCGCTCCTCCGCGCGAGGTCGCCGATCCGGCACGGCTGGACGCCTTCGTCCGCGCCGAGCTCATCCGCCGCTTGTTCAAGAGCTCGAAGCAGGCGCGCTATTTCTCGTTCGTGCTGTGGCCGGTGATCGGCGCAATCTACTGGCGGCAGATCGATCTGACCGAACTGGCGCCGCCGTTCGTCGCGCATCTGGCGGTGACGGTCGGCTTCGACGTCCTGCGCCGCAAGTTCGCCCGTGCAGATCCTCCGGATAGCGAGGTCATCCGGTGGGGGCGGTGGTTCGCCGTCCTGTCGTTCCTCGCGGGCGCCTGCTGGGGCGCGGCGGGCTTCATGCTCGCTGCGAAGGAGTACGAGCTGCAACGCATGCTGCTCGCCCTCGTGCTGCTGGCCACCATCACCACCGCGGTGCCGATCCGCTCGGTGCATCCGCCGACCTTCTACGCCTTCGCCGCGGCGACGACCGCGCCGCTCCTGGTCGTATTGCTCCTTTCGGCCGATCCCTTCTACCAGCTGGTCGGGTTCGCGGGCGGCGCCTATGTCGGCCATCTCATGACCCATGTGCGCGACGTTCACCGCTGGCAGTACGACAACATCGCGCTCGCTTGCCAAAGGGAGGAACTCGCTCGCCGCCTGCAGCTCGCCTACGATGAAGAGCGGGAGGCGCGCGCCGCCGCGACGGCTGCCCAGCGCGAGGCCGAACAGGCCAACCAGGCGAAGTCGACTTTCCTCGCCATGGTCAGCCACGAGATCCGGACGCCGATGAACGGCGTGCTGGGCATGGTCGACATCCTGGGCCATACGCCGCTCTCGCCCGAGCAGCAGGAATCGCTCGGTACCATCCGCTATTCCGCGGCGACGCTACTGCGCATCATCGATGATATCCTGAACTTCTCGAAGATCGAGGCCGGCCGGCTCGACCTCGAGCACCTCGCGCTTTCGACCGTCGATCTGATCGAGGGCGTAGCGGAAGCGCTGGCGCCGCATGCGATTGCCAAGGGCATCCGGCTCGCGGCTTATGTGGCGCCTGAGGTGCCGGAGCAGGTGAAAGGAGATCTGCTGCGGCTGCGGCAAATTCTTTTCAATTTGCTGGGCAATGCATTGAAATTCACCGAAGTTGGCGTTGTCAAGTTATCGCTGGAGCGGGCCGCGGGCGGTGCGCTTTGCATTAAGGTCGAGGACACCGGCATCGGCCTGACCGAGGGGCAGCGCGAGCGACTATTCGAGCCTTTCGTGCAGGCCGACAGCACCACCACGCGCCGCTTTGGCGGCAGCGGCCTGGGCCTGTCGATCGTGCGCCGCCTGGCCGAAGCCATGGGCGGCAGCGTCGCGGCCGAGAGCGTGCCGGGCGTCGGCTCGATCTTCAGCGTCACTTTGCCCCTCGAACCTGTCGAGCCTGCCGTGGTGTTACGACGCCCGCTGAGGAATCTCGCGCTGGTGCTGTCGCTGCCCGACGCCGACGAGGCGCGCGCGATCGGCCGTTACCTGGAGGACGCCGGCGCCACCGTGGTGCTCGCACCGGCGGAAGGCTTCGTCGGCATGCGCGTCGCGGGCAGCGATGGCCCAGGCCACGTGCCGATGCTCGACGTCACCGCGACGCCGGGCTCAGCCGGCGGCCTGCCGCGGCCCTGGCGGCGCGAGGTGCTGATCCAGGCCGCGACGCGCGCCGCCGGCAGGACGCGGCCGACCCCTGCCGCCGCGCAGACCCTTCATAAGCCAGCACGGTTCGGCGGGCGTGTGCTGGTCGTCGATGACAATTCGGTCAACCGCCGCGTGCTCGCCCGTCAGGTCGAGCTGGCGGGCGCCTCGACCGATACGGCAGCGGGTGGCGCGGAAGCGCTCGAGCTCGTGCGGCGCGGTTCCTACGACCTCGTTCTCGCCGACCTGCAAATGCCGGGGATGGACGGTTTTGAGCTGGCCCGCCGCATCCGGCGCCGCGAGAACGATGAGCGGTTGGCGCGGACGCCGATCCTCGCCGTGACTGCGAGCGCCTTCGAGGACGAGGAAGCGCGCGCCCACGCGGCCGGCATGGACGGGCTGATCGCCAAGCCGGTCGGCATCGAACGGCTGCGCGCGATCCTGGATGCCTGGCTGAAGGACGTCCGCGCGGAGCAGGCGGCGTGAGCGCGGCCTACGACCGGGACAGGCTGGTCGAGCTGTTCGGTGACGATCCCGAAACTCTGGCCGAGATCGAGCGCGAGTTCTTCGACACGGCACAGAATGCGGCGCGCGAGATCGCCGGGACTGACGATCTCGCGACCATTGCCCGCGCTGCGCATCGGCTGAAGGGCGCCTCGGGGATGGTCGGCGCGGTGCCGCTGCACCAGATCGCCGAAGCCGTCGAGCGTGCTGCCAAGACGCATGACCTGCTCAGCGTGCGCCGTATGCAGGAACAGTTCCACCGCGAGATCCTTCACGTGGCAGAGCAGGCCGCCCTTCTGGCGGAAGGGGCGCACGTGCGGTGAAACGACATCCGAACACCGGAAATCATTGCCGAACGCGGCTCGGATTACCATCCGGTGAACTTCACGGCAGCGACGAGGGCGGCGATGATGACGATGACCCCCGCCCGGCGCGGAAAGTCCGGAACGTACAGCAGGCAAAGTTCCGCAATCACCATAACGGCGAAGGCCACAGCCCACGCAGCGGTGATCACATAGTTGACCCGAAGGAATTCAGGCGTGTTCCAGGAAGCCTCGGGCACACTTTCGCGAGCGTACTGAAGGGTGAAGGGGCGACGGAGAGCCATCGAACCCAGAACGATCACGAGGAGGCCCGCATCGACGCACAGGCGCACGCCGATGACCGACCAGGTGGGGGCACCGAACAAGGCATAAATCGCGAGACCCGTGAACAGCACGGCCGTTCCAATCTCGAGGGCTTTTGGACTTCTGCCCGGCGTGAACCGGTCGCGAACCAATAGAACCATCGAGACGACAGCACCGGCAACAAGTCCCTCGACCGAGCCCGCCAGCCGATCGACGATCGCAAACGCGATGAACGGAGCGAACGCCAGGAGCATCCCCATGCAGCACCTCGGTAGTCGTGCCCAAATTCGGCAATAGCGCCGGTTCTCTACGCTCGTGGTCGAGATTGTGCCACCGCGGCCGAACCCTGGGTGTAATTTGCCGCGAGCGCGCAAAAGCCGAGCACGGCGGCTACCACCCAATGCCGATGTCTCGGTGCGTCTCGGCCGCGCCGCTACGCTTTCGGCCGCAGGAAGATCGTCGCCGAATAGGACAGCAGCGGCTTGCCGTCCTGCTCGAGCAGCCCGCGCAGGAAGGCAAGGTTGCGACCATGGCGCGGCACCTCGACCCGGGTGACCAGCGGCACGGTGGAGGAGCCGGCGGCGAGGAACTCGGCGGCGAACGACACCGTGCTCGGCGCCATGCCGGTGACGACGCCCGCCGCGCGTGTCACGGCCGAGTCGGCGAAGCTCATCATGTAGCCGCCATGCAGCGCACCGCCCGAATTGCACATGCGTGGCAGAGTGGGCTGGATCATCGTCACACCGTCGACTTCCTTGCGCGCATAGGACGGTCCGATGTGGCGCGAATAGACGCTGGCATTGGTCAGCGGCTCGAAGCCCTCGGGTACGGTCTGTGCCGGCGCGACGCTGCTTGTTGGCGCAGCCGCGTCCTTGCGGCCCATGACCTTGGCGCGCGCGACGTGGCGCACGACGCCCGACCACAGCGCCACCGCCTTGCCTTGCTGGGTGATGCTGCCGCGCGCGAAGGCGAGCCGGCCGGTGACCTGCAAGGGTTCGCCGGTCGCCTCGAGCGGCACGCCGATGCGGCCCGCGCTCAGGAACTCGACGGCGATGCTCACCGTCATCGCGAAGGAGGTGTTGGTGCCGCCGTCGGCGGCGCGGCCGGCCACCAGGCAGAGCGCGTAGTCGGCGAAGGTCAGGATCGCGCCGCCATGCACGCCGCCGGCATAGTTGCCGTGGCGCGGCTCGGTCGGCAGGACGCAATGCACCGTGCCGGCCTTCGACGCATCGCCATGGATGCGGAAGTAGAACGGGCCGGTATGGTCCTCGAACGGGTCGGGCGGGGTGAAGACGGCGTAGCGGGCGAGGTCGATGGAATCGGGCATGTCCATGCTCTAATAGAAGAACGCGCGAGAAGTAAGAAGCACCACGGAGCGAAACGACATGGCGACGCCCATCCACAAGGTCGACATTTCCTGGGATCGTCGTCCCGGAGGCACGGTGGCGCATGTCGTGTACGACAATGCGCGCAAGCTGAATGCGGTCAATCCGCCGGCGCTGCTCGACCTGACCGAGGCGTTCCTCGGTTTGGCGCGCGAGGAGGATCTGCGCTGCGTCGTGTTCTCCGGCGCGGGCGGACGGTCTTTCATCGGCGGCGCCGACATCAACCACATGACGACGATGAGGCAGCCCGAGGACGGGCGGCGCTTCCTCACCCAGATCCACAAGCTCTGCCAGGCGATCCGCGACGTGCCGGTGCCGGTGATCTGCAAGGCCGAGGGCTACACCCTGGGCGCCGGGCTCGAGGTCGCGGTGTCGTGCGACATCCGCATCGCCGCCGACAATGCCGTGTTCGGCATGCCGGAGGTGAAGGTCGGCCTGCCGTCGGTCGTCGAGGCGGCGCTGCTGCCGCGCCTGATCGGCTGGGGCCGGACCTCGTGGCTGCTGCTCACCGCGGAGAATATCGACGCTGCGACGGCGGATCGCTGGGGCCTGGTCGAGCAGGTCGTGCCGGCGGCGACGCTGGACGAAGCGATCGAGCGCTGCGTCGCGTCCATGGTCGAGGCGACTCCCAAGGCGATGCGGGTGCAGAAGCGGCTGATGCGGCGCTGGGAGCGGCTGTCGATCGACGAGGGCATCCAGGCCGGCATCGATGCCATGGCCGAGTCGGTGGCCGATGGCGAGCACCTCGAGCGCATGACGGCGTTCGTCAACCGCAAGAAAAAGGGGTGAGCATGACCCGCACTGTCCGCATCGGCTGTCACTCGGGATTCTGGGGCGACACCGAGACCGCCGCCGCGCAGCTCGTGCGACACGGCAATGTCGATTACTTGGTGAGCGACTATCTCGCCGAAGTCACCATGTCGATCATGGCCGCGCAGAAACTTCGCAACCCGCAGGCGGGTTATGCGACCGACTTCGTGACCGCCGTGATGGGGCCGCTCGCGAAGGAGATCGCCGACAGGAGGATCAAGGTCGTCACCAATGCCGGCGGCGTCAATCCGCAGGCCTGCCGCGACGCGGTGCTGAAGGCATGTGAGGCGGCGGGCGTGACGCTCAAGGTCGCGGTCGTGCTCGGCGACGACCTGCAGCCGCGGATCGAAGAGCTGCGTAAGCTCGACATCCGGGAGATGGATACCGGCGCGGCGCTGCCGGCGCGGATCGCCAGCATGAACGCCTATCTCGGCGGCTTCCCGATCGCCCGGGCGCTGGCGGAGGGCGCCGACGTGGTGATCACCGGGCGGGTCGTCGATTCGGCGGTCACCTTGGGCGCTCTGATCCACGAGTTCGGCTGGAGCATGGACGACCATGACCGGCTGGCGGCCGGCACGTTGTGCGGCCACATCATCGAATGCGGCGCGCAGTGCAACGGCGGCAACTTCACCGATTGGCGGCTGGTGCCGGACTACGACAACATCGGTTTCCCCGTGGCCGAGGTCGAGGACGATGGCGCATTCGTGCTCGGCAAACCCGACAACACCGGCGGGCTGATCACGCCGGCGACGGTGGCCGAGCAGATGCTCTACGAGATCGGCGATCCGCGCGCCTACATCGTGCCCGACGTGGTCTGCGATTTTACGCAGGCGCGCTACGAGCAGGTCGCCAAAGACAAGGTGCGCGTCTCGGGCGCGAAGGGGCGCCCGGCGTCGGATACCTACAAGGTGTCGACGACGTTTCCCGACGGCTACAAGCTCTCGACGATCTTCATGCTCGGCGGACGCGAGGCCGTGGCCAAGGGCCGGCACAGCGCCGAGATGATCCTCAAGAAGACGCGCCGCCTGTTCGCCGAGAAGGGCTGGGCCGACTATCGCGACGTCAGCCTCGAGGTGATTGGTGGCGAGGCGACCTACGGGCCGCACGCGCGCACCGGGGACAGCCGCGAGGTCGTGGTCAAGATCGCGGCCAAGCACGATCAGAAGGAAGCGCTGGCGCTGCTCGGTCGCGAGATCGCGCCGATGTCGACCGGCGGCGTTGTCGGGATGACCGGCAGCTTCGGCGCCGGCCGCGTCTCGCCGACGCCGGTGATCCGCATGTTCTCCTGCCTCGTGCCGAAGAGCCAGGTGCCGGTGACCATCGACCTCGACGGTCGCCAGATCCCGATGCAGGAAGGCGCGCGCGCCGGCGGCTTCACGGCGGCGCAGTTGCCGGTCGAAGCGCCGGCGGCCGCGCCGCTGCCGGCAACGCTCAGCGAGACGGTGCCGCTGATTGCGCTCGCCTACGGTCGCTCCGGCGACAAGGGGGATAACGCGAACATCGGCATCTTCGCGCGCAGGCCGGAATTTGTGCCGATCCTCGACTCGGAGATGACGGAGGAGGCGGTGGCGAACTACTTCGCCCATCGCATCCACGGCAAGGTGACGCGCTGGCGCCTGCCCGGCATCGGCGGCTTCAACTTCCTGCTGCGCCAGGCGCTGGGCGGCGGCGGCATGGCCTCGCTCAAGGCCGATCCGCTGGCCAAGGCCTTCGCACAAATGTTGCTCGACATGCCGGTGCGTGTTCCGTCAGATGTCGCGAGGTCGCTGGCCGCCTGACGCGGCGGGAGGTCGCGCGTGGCATTCAAGGATCTGCTCCTCGTGCTCAGGAGCTTTCCCACGCCGACGCTGGACGCAACCATCGAGCAATGCGTCGACCTGGCCGCTGCATGGGGCGCTCGTATCTCGGCCGTCGCCTGCGGGATCGTTCCGCGGGGCTCGACGAATGTCCTGCGGCATGTGCTGATCGACATTTCCGCAGTGTTGGGCCGAGCAGAGCAATATCAGTAGCGCCGACGCCGAGGCGATGCTGCGGAATTTCCGCGCTGCCGCCACCAAGCAAAGCGTCTTTGGCACGACGATCTTCGAGAAGGGCGAGCTGGCTGATGTCTCCGGCATCGTGGTCGATCAGGCCCGCTTGCGCGACTTGGCGATCCTGCCGGTTCCCGGTGAATATTATCTCTCGGCTCACGACCTGCACTTCTACGCCGAAGCGCTGGTGTTCGATTCGGGACGCCCGACCCTGGTCCTGCCCCAGGCACGCAAAGCCGCCGCCGCCAGCGCCTTTGAAGCCGTCGTGCTGGCGTGGGACGGCTCGCGGCCATCGACGCGGGCGATTGCCGACGCTCTTCCCACCCTGCGCCGGGCGAAGGCCACGCACATCCTCACCGTGGCCAACCGCAAGACGCTCGCCGCGACACGCACGGCGCCGGCGCTCGCTGCGCATCTGGCGACGCACGGCGTCGAGGCGGTCGTGGCCAGCGTCGCCTCAGCCGGACGCACGATTGAGGTCGTGTTCGCGGACTACGCCGCGTCGTGCGGCGCCGGTCTCATCGTCATGGGCGCATTCGGTCAGTCGCGGCTGCGCGATTTCATCCTGGGCGGCGCCACGCAGCGGCTGCTCGCCGCGCCGCCGACGGCACTCTTTCTGTCGCACTGAACGAGACCTGCTTCTGAATCGAGCCGACGGGTTTCTGCGCAGGCTCGCGTTACCGCCGAAGTCCATCGGAAACCTTTCCTGCACAATTGTATCGGCGATTTCGTTTCGCGTGCGTCGCAGTGGTTCGTCCAACAGAGGAGTCATAAATCTGAAAATATCGAGCGGGAGGCAATCATGGTATTCGCCGCGTCACTCTTCCGAATGGTCGTTGCTGCGATTCTTGTGCCGTTACTGGCGGGCGTTGCGCCGGCAGTCGCTCAGGATATCACCGGCGCAGGATCGACCTTTGTGTATCCGGTCATGGCCAAGTGGTCCGCGGCGTATTCGTCCAGGGGCCAAGGCAAGGTGCTCTACCATCCCATCGGCTCGGGCGCGGGAATCGCGCAGATCAAGTCAGGGGCGTTGGACTTCGCCGCTTCCGACGCGCCCTTGAAGCCAGAGGAGCTTGCTCATGCCGGTCTGGAGCAGTTTCCGTTGGTTATTGGCGGCATTGTGCCGGTCGTGAATATCGCCGGTATCAAGGCGGGCGACCTGAAGCTGACCGGAGGCATCCTGGCCGATATCTACCTTGGCAAGGTACGGAGGTGGAACGACCCGGCGATAGGGACGCTCAATCCCGGCCTCGCTCTGCCGGATGCGGCGATTATGGTCGTCCATCGCCTGGACAGCTCCGGCACCACCTTCAACTGGGCCTACTACCTGTCGAAGGCGAGTGACGAATGGCGCAGCAAGGCTGGTTGGGGCACCAACATTTCATGGGTCGTCGGGGTTGGCGGAAAAGGCAATAGTGGGCTCGCCGCCCTTGTTGCCCAGATTCCCAATTCGATTGGCTACGTCGAATACGCCTATGCGCTGCAGAAAGAGCTGACATATGCCGTGGTGAGGAACAAGGCCGGCAACTTCATCGCGCCGAACGCGGCGAGCTTCCAGGCCGCTGCCATGAGCGCGAACTGGGCTGGTGCGAGGAATTTCCATCTGATGCTGGCAGATGCGCCGGGAGAAAATGCTTATCCCATTGCAGCAACCGTATTCGTGCTGCTGCGCCGGGAGTCCGCGGTGCCGGCTCGCAGGACGGCGGCATTATCCTTCTTGCAATGGGTCCTGCACGACGGGAAAGCGATTGCCAGCGACTTGAACTACGTTCCTCTACCGGCAGCGCTCGTCAGCTGTATCGAGAAAGGCACCTGCGATGGCACCCCTTTGACCAGTGTCAGCTCGTCTCAATGAGCGTCGGGATCGCGACGGTGGCTATAGGAGCGCGGACCGGCGGACGCTGCTGCCTCCTCGCCCGGCCAGCAACACCACGATCAAGGCGGACAGAAACGGATTGGCGACCTGCAGCAGGAGCAGTCCCTCCAGCCCGAGGCGGCCGTCGATGAACGCCATCAGCGAGGTCATGAGGACGAGGTGCAGCGCCACTCCCGCGAACAGGGTGGCCAGGATCGAGCGCACACCGAGGCCATAGCGCGTTACGGCGGTCGCGAAGACGATAAGGCACAGCGGCAGGAAGAGCACCAGCGCGCTCAGCAGGCCGGGATTGTAACGGCCCGACAGGACCGCCGGCCCGGCATGGGCGAACAGGTTGACTGCCGGGATGGCGAAGAAGCTGAGCCCGATCACCGGCCAGCGCGCTGCCAGCAGCGCCGACAGCGGGCCGGCGAGCCACACCGCCGCGATGTTCACTGCCGTGATGAAGGACAGCGGCACCGGGCAGGCGTTGGGATCGGGAAAGCCGACGTAGGCACACAGGAAGCCGCGGAAGGCATAGGCATGGTCCATGGCATCGATGCCATGCTCCTCGAACTGGTGCACGAGATAGACGAAGGTGCCGGCCCATGTCAGCCAGACCATGTCGCCCCAGCGCGTCACGGCACGGTCGCTGCGCAGGACGTTGGTGCACAGCAGAATCAGGAGCAGGCCTGCCGCGCCGATGCCGATCCACGGCCAGACCAAGGCAAATGCAAACATCGGCGGGAAACTAGACCCGTGTCGACGTGCCGTCGACGATTACAGTGTATCAACCGCTTTATGCGCGATGGCGTCGCCCCACTCCTGCAGGAAGTGCCCGCCGTCGGCAATCTCCAGCGGCGGCGGGCAATTCCTGATGTGGGCATGCAAGGACCGCATCACCGAAGGTCCGAGCACCGGATCCTTCATGCCGACCGCCATCAGGCTCCTGCCGGTCCAGGCGTTGCGCCAGAAGTCGCGCGCTTGGCGCGACACGGCCGCGCCCGGAGCGTCCGGCCGGTCGGGCACCAGGTTGGGAAAGGCGCGCACGCCCGCCTTGTAGGAGGCGTCGGGATAAGGCGCGCCGTAGGCCATAGCTTCCTCGTCGCCGATGTGCGGGCAGGCGCGCTTCAGGAGTCGCGCGATATCCATGTCGGGGTTGCGGTTGGAGAAATCGCGCCAGTCGAGGAAGCCCTGGCTCAGCGGCTCGTCTCCGGTGCCCAGGGTGGTGTTCATCACCAGCAGCGCCTCGAACCGGTCGGGCATGGCCATCGGCAGGGTGAGGCCGATCAGCCCGCCCCAATCCTGCACGACCAGAGTGATATTGCGGAGGTCGAGCGTCTCGATGAGGTCGATCAGGCTGCGGCGGTGGAAGTCGAAGCTGTAGGCCTTCTCGTCCACCGGCTTGTCCGAGCGTCCGAAGCCTGCGAAATCGGGCGCGATCACGCGATGCCCCGCCATCGCGAATGTCGGCATCATGCGGCGATAGAGGTAGCTCCAGGTCGGCTGGCCGTGCAGGCAGAGCCAGGTCCGCGCCGCCCGGCGCGGGCCGGTATCGGCATAGTGCAGGCGCAGACCGTCGGTGCGCTGGTGATAGAAGGGCGCATATGCCCAGCCATGCAGGGCCTGGAAACGATCATCGGGAGTGCGCAGGGCCTGAACCAATGGTGTATCCTTCGGCAATGACCGCCCCTGCCAAGCCCGCCGATTCCAAGGACGCGCGTGCCGAGCGGCTGGCCGCGGCTTTGCGCGAAAACCTCAAGCGGCGCAAGGCCCAGGCCCGCTCGCAGGCGAGCGGCAAGGAACAGACCAAGGACAAGGACAAGCCCGGATGAGCAGTGGTTGAGCGGCCCGGTCCGCTCGTCTAGAAGCCTCGAACTCCCCTCGTACAAAGACAAACAAGAATGGCCATTCTTTCCGATCGCTGGATTCGCCGCATGGCGCAGGAGAGGGGCATGATCGAGCCCTTCGTCGATGCCCAGAAGCGCGACGGCATCATCTCGTACGGGCTGTCCTCCTACGGCTACGACGCCCGGGTCGGCACCGACTTCAAGATATTCACCAATGTTAACTCCTCGGTGGTCGATCCGAAGAACTTCGACCAACAGAGCTTCGTCGACCGCAACACCGACGTCTGCATCATCCCGCCGAACTCCTTCGCTCTCGCGCGCACGGTCGAATATTTCCGCATCCCGCGCGACGTGCTGGTGATCTGCGTCGGCAAGTCGACCTACGCGCGCTGCGGCATCATCGTCAACGTGACGCCGCTGGAACCCGAATGGGAGGGACACGTCACGCTCGAGTTCTCGAACACCACCCCGCTGCCGGCGAAGATCTACGCCAACGAAGGCGCGGCGCAGTTCCTGTTCCTGCAGGGCGACGAGCCCTGCGAGGTCTCCTACCGCGACAAGGCCGGAAAGTACCAGGGCCAGCGCGGCGTCACCCTGCCGAAGATCTAGAGGAGCCGACATGGATCGCATCAGGATCAGGGGTGGCCGCCAGCTCAAGGGGGAGATCGTCGTCTCCGGCTCGAAGAACGCCTGCCTGCCGCTGATGGTGGCGGCGATGCTGACCGACAAGCCGCTGACCTTGAAGAACGTGCCCCG
The DNA here is from genome assembly GCF_965279465.1 of Reyranella sp. NCBI lineage: Bacteria > Pseudomonadati > Pseudomonadota > Alphaproteobacteria > Hyphomicrobiales > Reyranellaceae > Reyranella > Reyranella sp. Next base: position 7,513,536 of record NZ_OZ257242.1, on the reverse strand, counting down.
GCTCGCCGACATCACGACCATGATCGCGCTGCTGAAGCAGCACGGCGTGGAGATCAGTGCCGCGCCGGGCGAGAACGGCCACAGCCACGGCACGACGCTCACCTTGCGCGCCGACAGGATCACCTCGACCACCGCGCCCTATGACATCGTGCGCAAGATGCGCGCATCTGTGCTGGTGCTGGGGCCGCTGGTGGCGCGCGAGGGCGAGGCCCGGGTGTCGTTGCCCGGCGGCTGCGCGATCGGGGCGCGGCCGGTCGACCTGCATATCGCAGGCCTCAAGGCGATGGGCGCGGAGATCGAGATCGACGGAGGCTACATGGTCGCCCGGGCCCCGAAGGGCCTCAGGGGTGCTCGCTACACTTTCCCGAAGGTGTCGGTCGGCGCGACGGAAAACCTGATGATGGCGGCTGCGCTCGCCAAGGGAACGACCGTGCTCGACAACGCCGCGCGTGAGCCGGAGATCACCGACCTCGCCGAGTGCCTGTCGAAGATGGGCGTGCCCATTCTGGGTATCGGCACGGAGACGCTCATCATCGAAGGTGTCGAGCAGCTCAAGGCGGCCACCCACGCGGTGGTGCCCGACCGGATCGAGACCGGGACCTATGCGATGGCGATTGCCATGACGGCGGGCGACGTCGAGCTCGTTGGTGGTCGGCTCGACCTCCTCGAGGCCGCGGCGCAGAGCTTGCGCGCCGCCGGGGTCGTGCTGGACAAGACCAATCGTGGCTTCCGGGTCCATCGTGCCAACGGCCTGCACGGCGTCGACGTCATGACCGAGCCCTATCCCGGCTTCCCGACCGACCTGCAGGCGCAGATGATGGCGCTGATGACGCGCGCGGAGGGCGCCTCGATGATCACCGAGACGATCTTCGAGAGCCGCTTCATGCATGTTCCGGAGCTGGCCCGCATGGGCGCCAACGTCACCATCCACCACGAATCGGCGCTGGTGCGCGGCGTTTCGCGGCTGCGTGGCGCCGACGTCATGGCCACCGATCTGCGCGCCTCGGTCTCGCTTGCCATCGCCGGTCTCGCCGCGGAAGGCGACACGACCCTGCACCGGGTCTATCACCTCGACCGCGGCTACGAGCGGCTCGAGGAGAAGCTCGCTGCCTGCGGCGCCGACATCGAGCGGCTGAAGGGATGATGCTTACGCGAAGGTCAAAGCCCCGCGACCAGTGACGTAAAGGCCGGCGGCTATCACGAACCAGGCGAAGATGCGGGCCAGCATGTCGCGCCGCCGGGACAGGATGGTATTGAGACGTGTTCCGGCGACGGCTCCGACCGCGCCTCCCGCCACCAGCAGAAGGGCAACCGGCCAGTCGACGAGGCCGGACCACGCATAGCTCGACGCCGAGGCGACGCCGAAGGCGGTGACCGCCACGAGTGAAGCGCTTGCCGCCTCCGCGATCGGCATGCGTGCGGCGAGCATCAGGCCCGGCACGATGAGGAAGCCGCCGCCGATGCCGAAGATGCCGGACAGCAGGCCGACGCCGGCCCCCAAGCCGGCGAGCCGTGGCAGGAGCTGCGGCATGGTCTGCCAGGTCAGCCAGGGAGACGGGTGGTCCACCTGGGTCCTGGGCCGAAGCATCATGACACCGACCACGATCATCAACAGGCCGAATCCCGCGAGGAGCTTCTGGCCGTCGATCGCCTTGCCGATGGCTGCGCCCGCGAACGCGCCGGTGATGCCGGCGGCGCTGAAGACGATGGCGCAGGGCCAGCGGATCTTGCTGCGTCGAGCGTGCAGGCCGAGGCTCGTCGCGGCGTTTACCGCCACGGCGAAGGCTGCCGTACCGATGGCGGCATGTGGCGAGGCCATACCTACGGCGTAGATCAGCAGGGGCACGGCCAGGATCGATCCGCCGCCGCCGATCACCCCCAGGACAAGCCCGATCACGCCGCCCGATCCGAGGGCCAGCCCCGCAGGCAGTGCGGTAAGCATCATGCCACCGGGTTCGAGAGCGGGCGGCGGTTCCATGGCATCAGGCCAAGCAGCTTGGCCATGCCGCACCAGCCGCTCGCTCCGGCGAACACCAGGCCTGCGCCAACGAAGGCAGAGAGACCGAGGAAAGCTGGCGCCACCCATGCCCCGAGCACGACGCCCACGAGCACCAGGCTACCGGCGGTGATCTGGACCTGGCGCATGATCTCGATCGGCTGGCTGCTGTCGGCCTCGACCGGCAGCCCCGCCTTCTTCCAGGCGTCGAGGCCGCCTTCGAGAATGTACGCTTGGCAATCGGCGGCTGCGGCGAGACGCGGCGCGTTTGCCGAGGTGCGGGCGCCCGACCGGCAATGGAACACCATCGCCTTGGCGCCAAAGGGCAGCGAGCCAAGCCGTGACAAGGGCACATTGCGCGCACCGGATACGTGCTCGCGCGCATGTTCGTCGGCCTCGCGGATGTCGACCAGGATCGCGCCCCGGTCGATCAGGCGTTTGGCGGCGGGGGCATCTATCGTTTGCAGAGACATGAGTCTTCCTTTCAGCGGCAGTAGAGGCGGTGCAGGGTGCCGAGCAGGTCTTCGACCCGGGGATCGGCGATGCGGTACCAGAGCGTCTGCGCGTCGCGGCGGAAGGCGACCAGGCCTTCCTCCCGCATGCGCGCCAGATGCTGCGACAGGGCGGACTGCGACAGCTCCACATCGTCGGCGAGCTGTCCCACCGTGGCTTCGCCGCATTCGACCAGCCGGCACAGGATCAGTAGTCGGCGGTCGTTGGCGATGGCGCGCAACAGGTCGGCAACCTGGCCGGCCTTGGCCTTGAGGTCGCGCGATGCGTTACGGGCGGAGTTGGTCCTGGTCTTCACCGGTTCAATATATATTAGATATTGCTAAATTAGCAAGACCTTATATATATGTCGAGCCACCATGGAGTTCGCGATGTCCGTCAAACCCGTCATCGACGCCTTTTTCGACGAGGCTACCTTCACCATCACCTATCTGGTGAGCGACCCGGCACAGCGCAGGGCCGCCATCATCGACCCGGTGCTCGACTACGATCATCGCTCGGGCAAGGCGACGACGGTGTCGGCCGATCGTGTGCTGGCGAAAGCCGCGGAGCGTGGTGTCCGCGTCGATTGGGTCCTCGAGACCCACGCCCACGCCGATCACCTCACGGGCGCGCCGCATCTCAAGGCGAGGACGGGCGCGCAGGTCGCGATCGGCGAGCACATCAAGGACGTACAGAAGATTTTCAAACCGCTTTTCAATGCCGCCGACGTGAGCGGGGAAGGTCGCGAGTTCGACCGCCTGCTGAAGGACGGCGAGGTTCTGCCCCTGGGTGACCTCGCGATCGAGGTGATGCATCTCCCGGGTCACACGCCGGCCGATGTCGCCTACCGAATCGGCGATGCCGTATTCGTCGGCGACACGATTTTCATGCCCGACTACGGGACCGCACGCGCCGATTTTCCGGGCGGCGATGCTGCCACGCTCTACCGGTCGATCCGGCGCCTTCTGTCGCTGCCGCCTGAAACCCGCCTCTTCATGTGCCACGACTACAAGGCGCCGGGACGCGACCGCTATGCGTGGGAGACGACGGTAGCCGAGGAACGGGCAAGGAATGTCCATGTCCGCGACGGTGTGGCGGAGCAGGCTTTCGTCGAGATGCGACGCGCGCGCGACACCACGCTGGCCGCGCCGGTCCTCCTCCTGCCGTCGGTGCAGGTCAATATTCGGGCCGGGCGCCTGCCGCCGGCCGACACCAACGGCACGAGCTATCTTCGCATTCCGGTGCGACTGGCAGGCTAACGCTCGGGCGAGATGAACGATGTCGAAGCGCTACGGGACTGAAGTCAGTCGACTCGCGCTCGATAGAACCGCGAGGGATGCCAGATCGGCCTGCATGGGCTGGCGTCGTCAGCGTCGATCGGGGTGCGGTCGATTTGGGCCGAGGGTGGCACTTCCCACTCCCTGATTTCAGGGACGAGCGGGCGCGGACGCAATCGCCACGGACTCGCCGTCGCGCAGATCGACGGCCGGATTGAGGATGACCTGTTCGCCGGCCTTCACGCCGTCGCGCACCTCGAGCTCGGTCCCCAAGTCACGTGCGACCGTGATCTTGCGGAGTCGCGCCACGCCGCCCTTGGCGACGGCGACCTGCAGGCCGTTCTGGTTGAAAATGATCGCACCGGCAGGCACCAGCAACGTTGGTGTAGAACGCGGCACCTGGAGCTCGACCATGCAGTAGGTGCCGGGCTGCAGCACGCCGTCAGGATTGGCGATATCGATCTCGGTCAGCAGCGTGCGAGAGCCGGGCTGGAGCGCGTCGGCGATGCGGGTGACCGTGCCGGAGAATATTCGGTCTGGCAGTTCGGGTACGCTGATGGTGGCCTTGATGCCCGGTTTCACCCCGGGCGCTGCATCCTGCGGCACGTAGATCTGGGTGCGGATCACATTGCTCTGCAGGACCGTGAACATGAAAGTGCTGTTTACCGCATCGGCCTGAACCAGGCTGCCAATATCGATGTTGCGCTGGGTCACGACGCCGTCGAACGGCGCGACAACCCGCTGGTAAGCCTTCTGCTGGCGCAGCACGTCGAGCTGCGATTGCTGGGCCACGACGTTGGCCCGCGCCACCTCGACCGCCGCCTCGTTGGCCTTGAGCGTCTGGACATCGATCGAGCCCTGCTGCAGAGGCAACCAGCCGTCCTTGACCAGCGGATGGTCGCGGTGCCACGTCACCTGAGCGAGATCGCGATTGGCGTCGGCCTGCTGCACGGCGGCCCTGAGCTGGCCGAGCGTCGCCTCGGCCTGCGCGATCTGGTGATCGAGCTCGGGGGCGACGATGGTGGCGAGCAGGTCGCCTGCTTTCACTTTGTCGCCGATATCTACCTTTCGCGTGTCGACGTAGCCGCTTGCCCGGGCGAAGACGTTGGCGGCGGCAAAGGCCGTCGTGTTGGCGGGCAGCCGTACCGGCCTCTCGCCGCTGGCCGCCCGGACCGCGGCGACGCGCACCGTCGGCACGAAGTTGCGGCGATGCTCGGCGGCGGCGCGCAGATCGGCGATCCGTTCCTGCTGGCGCCATGCGCCGAGGCCGATCGCGACCGTGAGCAGGGCGAGCGCGCTGGCTGCCAGCAGCAGGCCGTGCCGCGCGCCGTGCGAGCCGGTCGGCTCGACTGCCCGGGTGAGATCGATTTCGCTCGTATCGGTCATGTCACTTGCTCCTCGAAGACGCCGCCTTTGGTGACCTTGCCGTCGCGCAGCCAGGCGAACAGGCAGGGGACGATCAGCAGGGTGGTAGGCGTGGCGAACAGCAGCCCGCCGATCACGGCGCGGGCGAGGGCGGCGTTCTGCTCTTCGCCGGCGCCGCCGATCGCCATCGGGATCATGCCCACGATCATCGCCGCGGCCGTCATCAGCACCGGCCGGATGCGGGTGTGGCCGGCAGCGACGGCGGCGTCGCGCGCGCCGAGGCCCGCCTGCCGCTGCTCGCGGGCGAAGGTGACCAGCAGGATGGAGTTGGCCGAGGCGACACCGACCGCCATGATCGCGCCCATCAGCGACGGCACGCTGAGGGTGGTGCCGGTCGCGAACAGCATGGTGACGATGCCGACCAGCGTCGCCGGCAGGGCGAGCAGCACCACCAGCGGGTCGCCGAAGTTCTGGTAGTTCACCACCATCAGGAGATAGACCAGCACTGCGGCGAACAGCAGGCCGATGCCGAGATCGACGAAGGCGCTGTCCATGCTCTGGATCTGGCCCACGATCTGGATCGTGTTGCCGGGCGCGAGCTGCTTCCCGAGGTCGGCCACCACGGCGCGGATATCGTCGGCGACGCGGCCGAGGTCGCGGCCCTGGACGCCCGCATAGACCTCGTAGACCGGTTGGATGTTCGCCTGGTTGGCGTTGGTCGGCACGCTCTGGCGCTTGAACGAGGCGACGTTGCTCAACAGGCCCGGCACCGGCACGCCATTGGCTCCGGCGTCCGTGGCGAGCGTGGAGGAAACCGGCGTGTTGCCCAGGTCGTTGAGCGACGCAACCTGCGCCTCGGGTGTCTGGACCGCGATGTAGTAGGGAATGCCGGAGGTCGGGTCGGTCCAGAAGTTGGGCGTCACCTGCTCCGAGGAGCTCAGGCTCACGTTGATGTTGTTGGCGATGGTGCTGGCGCTGAGGCCGAGCTGGGCGGCGCGCGTGCGGTCGATCGTGGCGTAGAACGACGGCGCGTCGACCTCCTGCTGGAGATGAGCGTCGACGATGCCGGGGATGCGCGCCAGGCGGCGCTGCAGCTCGCGGGCGACGCGGAGGTTGTTGGCCCGGTCGTAGCCGACTGTACGGACGTCGATCTGCGCCGGCAGGCCGAAGTTCAGGATCTGGGTCACGATGTCGGCGGGCTGGAAGTAGAAGGTCGCCTCCGGGAAGGCGCGATGCAGCTCACGGCGCAGCGTGCGGACATAGTCTTCGGTCGGCGCGTGTCCTTCCTTCAGCGCGACCTGGATCACGCCGTCATTGACGCCGATGGTCGAGCCGTCGGTGAAGGCAAGATTGTAGGTGCGTGCCGGTAGGCCGATGTTGTCGACGATCAGGTCGAGGTCGCGCGCCGGGATGGTTTCCCGGATCTTGTCCTCGACCTGCTGGAACAGCCTCTCGGTCGCCTCGATGCGCATGCCGGCCGGGCCGCGGACGTGGAGCTGCAGGCGGCCGCCATCAATGTGGGGGAAGAAGTCGCGGCCGACGATGGTGAAAAGCGCGCCGCCGGAACCCAGCACCAGGAAAGCCACGGCGATGACCGGCACGCGCCGCTCGATCAGCGTTTCGAGGAGGCCGACGTAGCCCCGGCGCATGCGCTCGAAGCCGGCATCGAAGCCTGCCTGAAGGCGGCCGAACAGGCGGCCGATCGCGGTGGTCGCTCCGTGCGTCTCGTTCCTGAGCAGCAGGCCGATGGTGATCGGCGTCAGCGTGCGCGACAGGCCGTAGGAGGCGAGCATCGCGAACACCACCGCCAGGCCGAGCGGCGTGAAGAGATACTTGGCCGGCCCGTCGAGGAACACGACCGAGGTGAACACGCAGCTGATGGCCAGCGTGGAGACCAGGGTCGGGACGGCGATGCCGGCCGCGCCGTGCAGTGTTGCCGCCGGCAGGGGCATGCGCTCTTCGGTCAGCAGGCGATGGGTGTTCTCGATCGTGACCGTGGAATCGTCGACCAGGATGCCGATCGCGAGGGCGAGACCGCCCAGGGTCAGGGTGTTGATCGTCTCGCCGAGGAAGTAGAGCGCGACCAGCGAGCTCAGGATGGCGAGGGGAATCGAAATCATCACCACCACGGTCGAGCGCCAGGAGCCGAGGAACAGCAGGATCATCGCCGCGGTCAGGGCGGCGGCGATCGCGCCCTCGCGCAGAACGCCGGTCAGGGCATCGCGCACGAATACGGACTGGTCGAACAGCTCGTGGATCTCCATGCCGGCCGGCGCCGACTGGCGGATGGTCTGCAGGGCCGCCTTGACCTTGTTCACGACCTCGAGTGTCGAGGCATTGCCGTTCTTGATGATGCTGAGCAGCACCGAATGCTTGCCGTCGCGGCGCACGACGTTCTGCTGCACCAGCCAGCCGTCATGCACCTGACCGACATCCTTGATGAACACCGTGGCGCCGTTCACCACCTTGATCGGGATGTCGTTCAGGTCGTCGATCGTCGCCGGCGTGGCGTTGGTGCGCACGACGTACTGGGTGTCGCCGATTTTGGCCGTGCCCGACGGCAGGGTGAGGTTCTGGGTGTTGATCGCGTTCACCACATCGAGCGGTGTCAGGCCGCGCGACACCAGCTTGGCGGGATCGATGTCGACCATGATCTGCCGGTACTTGCCGCCCATCGGCGTGGGCAGGGTCACACCCGGGATCGGCGCAAGCGCCTGGCGCACACGATAGATGCCGTAGTCGTAGAGCTGCTGCTCGTCGAGCGTGTCGGAGCTCAGGCTGATCTGCAGCACGGGTACGCTCGAAGCATTGAATTGCACCACCACGGGAGGCTGGATGCCCGGCGGCAACAATGCGCGGATCGAATTGGTGGCTGCGACGATCTGTGCGATTGCGAGGTCGAGATTGACGTCCTGCTGGAAGTAAATCTTCTGCACCGAGATGCCCATCAGGCTCTGCGCCTCGATATTGCGGATGCCGTTTACGTTGGTGCTTATGGCGTACTGGCTGTAGGTCGTGATCCGCTGCTCAACTTCCGGCGTGCTGAGGCCGGTGTAGCTCCAGATCACCGTGACCACCGGGATGCGGATCTCCGGGAAAATGTCGGTTCGCATCGACCAGGCGGCGATCCCGCCCAGGAACAGAATCAACGTCGCGGCGACGTAGAAGGTATGCGGGAAGCGCAGGGCGAAGCGGACAATGCCCATGGACGGGCTCCCTCGGGGTTCGAATTGGAGCCCGAGTAAGCGCTCCGTTACTGGTGCTTCCCATCCATACATGGGAAGAGCGGACCCTATACGTTGGTATGGAAGACGACTCGCGCTGCCTCGCGTACCCCCGCTACGATATGATTCCTGCGGAGTTGCCTTACGATGTCGTTTCACGCCTTGACGCCAGCGCGGCGCGCCATCGCCTCGCCCCTTTTCGCGGTCCTGGTTGCGATCACGATCTTCACGGTCGATACGGTCACGTCCCTCGATATCGCGGTCGCCGTGCTCTATGTCGCGGTGGTGCTGCTGGCGCTCGACTTCACGGGGTACGAGGGGATTCTCACCGTAGCCGCAGGTTGCATGCTGCTGACGGTGCTGAGCTTCGTCATTTCGCACGGCGCCGATCCCGAACCTGGGCCGATCCTGCGCGGCTTCGTCAGCCTGGCCGCCATCACGATCACAGCGCTTCTCGCGGCACGCAACCAGCGGGCCGTGGCGGCGCTGCGCGAGCAGGCGAGCCTGCTTGACCTCACGCATGACACGATCTTCGTGCGCGACCGCAACGACGTGATTACCTACTGGAACCGCGCCGCAGCCGAACTCTATGGCTGGCGCCGGGAGGAGACGGTTGGCCGCCGCGCCGCGCAGCTCCTCGACACGGTGTTCCCCGCGCCGCAGGCGGCGATCATGGATGAGCTCGAGCGCACCGGCCGCTGGGAGGGCGAGCTGATCCATACGACCCGCAATGGGGGGCGTGTCACCGTGGCCAGTCGCTGGGCGCTGCAGCGCGATGCACGCGGCCGCCCGGTCTCGATTCTCGAGACCAACAACGACGTCACCGCCCAGCGCGCCGTCGAGGACAAGCTGCACCGTTCCCGCATGGAGCTGGCGCATGTCTCGCGCATCGCCACCCTGGGCGAGCTCACGGCCTCGATCGCGCATGAGGTCAACCAGCCGCTGGCCGCCGTCGTGGCCAACGGCGAGGCGGGCCTGCGCTGGCTCGACCGGCCCGTCCCGGACCTCAATCGGACGAGGACGACCGTCGAAGCGATGATCCGCAATGCGCGCCGCGCCAGCGATGTCATCGTCCGGCTACGCGCCCTGGCTCGCAAGGCCGAGACGGTCCAGGCCCCGCTTTCGGTCGCGGAGCTGGTCGAGCAGACCACGCTGCTGGTCGAGCGGGAACTCCGTGTTCACGAGGTGCAGCTTTCGACGACGGTGCCGGCCGATCTTCCACCGGTGCCGGGCGATCGTGTGCAACTGCAGCAAGTCCTGATCAATCTGCTGATCAACGCCGTCCAGGCACTCGATTCGGTCGCCGCCGATCGACGCGTCCTGTCGGTCGGCGCTGAGCGCGCGGTCGACGAGGCGTGCGGCGATGTGGTTGTCGTACTGGTTGACGATAGCGGACCCGGCATTCCGGACGACGTGCTGCCGCATCTGTTCGATGCCTTCTTCACGACAAAGCGCGAGGGAATGGGCATGGGGCTGTCGATCTGCCGGTCGATCGTCGAGGCGCATGGCGGCCGCATCTCGGCCGAAAACCGTTCGGAAGGAGGGGCGTCTTTCCGCCTCGCGTTGCCGATCGCGCCGGCAGGTGCCACATGACGCGCCGCCCCGGGCCTGCCGGCTCGGCTGTGTCCACGCCGGTGGTCTTCATCGTCGACGACGACGAGGAGCTGCGGCTCTCTCTCGACAACCTGTTCCGCTCGGTCGACCTCGAATGCCGCCTGTTCGGTTCGGCGCCCGAGTTCCTGAAGGCCGTGACGGCCGACGCACCGGGCTGCCTGGTGCTCGATATCCGTCTGCCGGGCGTGAGCGGGCTGGAATTCCAGGCCCAGCTCGCGCGCGCCGGTGCGAACCTGCCGATCGTCTTCATGACGGGGCACGGCGATGTCCCGATGTCGGTCCGCGCGATGAAGGCCGGCGCGGTCGACTTCCTCACCAAGCCGTTTCGCGACCAGGACATGCTCGATGCGGTTTCGGCTGCGATCGAGATGGATCGCCGCCGGCGCGAAGCCGACGGCGCGGGGCGCGAGCTACGCAAGCGCTACGAGAGCCTGTCGCCGCGCGAGCGCGAGGTCATGACGCTGGTTACGCGGGGCCTCATGAACAAGCAGGTCGCCGGCGAGCTCGGCCTCAGCGAGATCACGGTGAAGCTCTATCGCGGCCAGGCGATGCGCAAGATGAACGCAGCCTCGCTGGCCGATCTCGTGCGCATGGCCGAGCAGCTCGGTCTCCACAAGGAGGGTCCGTAGCGTCGTCGCTCTGGCGTAACAAACCTCTGTATAGCTGTCGGTGCCGGATCGACTCGGGCAGATTGGCCGCGTTCGAGCCTCTGCGCTCGCCTGCTCTTTTCTTGCCGAGATCATGCCTGAGCCCGCCGTCATTTCCTCGCGCTCGAAAGCGCCGATCGTCGCCGTCATCGACGACGACGAGTCCGTGCGCGAGGCGCTGGGCAATCTCCTGATGTCGATGGGCCTCGAGGTCGAGGCTTTCGGTACCGCCGAGGATTTTCTCGCCTCGCCGCGCTGCAAATCGGTCGCCTGCCTGATCAGCGATGTTCAATTGCCCGGCATGAGCGGACTGGAACTCCAGCGCCAAATCGTTGAGGGCGGCAACGCGCCGCCGATCATCCTGATCACGGCCTTTGCGCGGGACCATGTCCGCCGCCAGGCGGAGCAGCAGGGCGCGGTGGCCTTGCTTGTCAAACCGTTCGACGGCAGCCGCATGGTCGATTGCATCCACCGCGCCCTGCAGGACTGAAGGCACCCGACGCCGGTGTCCGGCACTAGACCTTCGTATGGATGGCCGGCGGTCGCGACAACACCATCTCTCCGGTGAGGCAAACGAGTCGAGGAGCAGTCACCATGCGTTCGATCTGGCTTCTTGCCTGCGCAACGTCACTCGCGGCAGTTCTGGCACCTGTTCAAGCCGGCGCGACGCCGGTCGACCTCAACATCGGGTCGCCGGGCGGCACGCTCACCTTCGGCATCGGCGACTCGGCGCTGTTTCGGATCACGGGCGGCTTCGACCGCTGGCATGGCACGGCGCATGTCGATGAGGATCATCCCGAACGCAGCACCGTCGATGTGACAGTCGATGCGGCGAGCGTCTCGATGGCCGACAGGCAGGAGGCGGCGACGGTGCGCGGGCCGGATTTCTTCAACGCCTCGGCCTTTCCGGCGCTTGCCTTCCACTCCGACCACATGATTCGGACCAGTGAAACCAGCTGGCAGGTCGACGGCGAAATGACCCTGCGCGGCATCACCCGGCCGATGACCTTCGAGGTGACCGTGCGCGATCGCAATACCGGCGCCGCGCCCGGTGCGCGCTATGCGCGGCTCGAAGCGCACGGCACGCTGCAGCGCTCCCAGTTCGGCATGGACAGGTATATCGATCTGCTGGGCGATCCAGTGAAGATCACGATCGACTCGGACGCCTGGCGGTGACCGCCACGTTCCGACCTTCCGTAGCTAGCTATTGCTCAAGGCTGCTCCATGCCTGTATCCATCCCACGGCATGGAGAAACTGAAGCTATCGGCGCTGGACGCGGGCGACCTCGAGGTCATCTCGGCGGCGGTCCAGGACTCGCTCGTGGCGGTGCGCGATTGCGCCCACTTCGCGCGTGAGAAGCGCTTTGTTCTGCTCTTGAACCGCTTCTGCTGGGAAGCCTACGCCACGGTTGAAACGGCCTACTGGCGGACCCATTCCGCCCTGGTTTTCAACCAGGTGAATGCGGTCCACCATCACAATATCCCGCTGGAGAGGCCGGATCGCGTGCTCGATCTGCTGTCGGTGGGGCTGGAAAACGGCAGTTCGGTGGTCCTGCGCTTCGCGGCCAATCGCACCATACGGCTGGAAATCGATCGGCTTGCATGCCATTTGGGTGACGTCGGGGAGCCTTGGCCTACCCCGTGGAAGCCCGCCCATCCGGTTGCCTAGTTCTACTGTATTGTCATCACGGTAGAATGGGCCAGCCGCCGGACCCCGGGGCGGGCGTTCGTGTTGCTGGAGCAATTGTCGTGCAAAGCGAAGCCAACGAGAAGCTGATCCTGGCGGTGCCCAAGGGTCGAATCCTCAAGGAGGCAGCGCCGCTTCTGGCGGCCGCCGATATCGCGCCGGAGAAGGCGTTCGCCGATCCCGACTCCCGCCAGCTCCGCTTCGCGACCAACCACCCCGACCTCGACATCATCCGCGTCCGCTCGTTCGACGTCGCGACCTTCGTGGCGTTCGGCGCCGCCCATCTCGGCATCGCCGGCTCCGACGTGCTGATGGAGTTCGACTATCCGGAAATCTACGCGCCGATCGATCTCGGCATCGGCAAGTGCCGGCTGGCTGTCGCCGAGCCGGTCGAGATGGCGGGCAGCGACGATCCCAGGCGCTGGAGCCATGTGCGCATTGCGACCAAGTATCCCGAGGTGACGCGCCGCCACTTCGCGGCGCGTGGTGTACAGGCCGAGTGCGTCAAGCTGTCGGGCGCAATGGAGCTGGCGCCTTCGCTCGGCCTCAGCCATCGCATCGTCGACCTGGTCGACAGCGGCCGTACCCTGCGCGAGAACGGGCTGGTCGAGATCGAGCACATCGCCGACGTCACTTCGCGCTTCATCGTCAACCGCGCCGCGCTCAAGACGCGGCCGCAGAGGGTCGGCTACTGGGTCGATCGCTTCCGCGAGGTGCGTCGTGCCGCTTAGGCTCGACGCCGCGGCGCCGGGCTTCGACAAGGACTTCGCCTCCTTCCTGGCGCGCAACCGCGACACTGACGAGAATGTCGACAGGATCGTTGCAGATATCATCGCCGATGTGCGCGCGCGCGGTGACGCGGCGGTGGTCGATTACACGCGCAAGTTCGACCGGGTCGACACCGACGCAGCCGGCCTGCGCATCTCCGACGGCGACCGTCGTGCCGCCGCCCTCCAGGTGCCGGCGGCGCAGCGCGAGGCGCTGGAATTCGCGGCCAAGCGGATCGAGACCTTCCATCGCGAGCTGCTGCCGGCCGATGTCGAGTTCGTCGACTACACCGGCACGCGGCTCGGAGCGCGCTATCGGCCGCTCGACTCGGTCGGCGTCTACGTGCCCGGCGGCACCGCGGCCTACCCGTCGTCGGTGCTGATGAACATCGTGCCGGCCAAGGTGGCGGGCGTGAAGCGTATTGTCATGGTCGTGCCGACGCCGGACAGCGTGCTCAATCCACTGGTGATGCTGGCGGCCGAGATCGCCGGCGCCGACGAGGTCTGGCGTATCGGTGGTGCCCAGGCCGTGGCGGCGCTCGCCTACGGCACCGAATCGATGACGCCGGTCGACAAGATCACCGGCCCGGGCAACGCCTATGTCGCCGCCGCCAAGCGGCGGGTCTTCGGCAAGGTCGGTATCGATCTGATCGCCGGTCCGTCGGAGATCCTCGTCGTCGCCGACCGGTTCAACGATCCGGCCTGGATCGCGGCCGACCTGCTGTCGCAGGCTGAGCACGACGCTTCCTCGCAGTCGGTGCTGGTCGCCGACGATGTGGCTTTCGCCGATGCCGTCGCCGGCGCGGTGGATGCGCAACTGAAGGCGATGCCGCGCGCCGGGATCGCCGGCGCGAGCTGGCGCGACAATGGCTGCATCATCCTGGTACCGAACATCGCAGCCAGCGCGCCGATCGTGGACGCCATCGCGGCCGAGCATGTCGAGCTCGCGATGGAGCCGGAGGCGGCGGATGCGCTCAGCCACAAGATCGCCCATGCCGGAGCGATCTTCATCGGCCGCCATACGCCCGAGGCGATCGGCGACTATGTCGCCGGCACCAACCATGTGCTGCCGACATCGCGCGCGGCCCGCTTCTCGGGCGGCCTCGGTGTCGCCGACTTCCTGAAGCGCACCTCGATCGTCGCCTGCACACCCGAGTCGCTCGCCGCGCTGGCTCCCGCGGCGTTGGCATTGGCCGAGGCCGAAGGCCTCGACGCCCACGGCCGTTCGGTCTCGATCCGGCTGAACCGCCGCGGTTGACGATGCCCACGTCCCCTTCCACGGCGCGGCGCATCGTCGACATCTCGCTCGATGAGCAGTCGGTGGCGCGGCGCTCGCCTGAGGTCGAGCACGAGCGCGCGGTCGCCCTGTTCGATCTCCTCGAGGAGAACGACTTCGTCCTCGTCGACGGCGAGCCCGGACCCTACAAGCTGCATGTCGGCGTGTACGAGCAGCGGCTCGTGTTCGGCGTGCACGCCGCCGACGACCGCAAGTTGCGCGACATCATCCTGTCGCTGACGCCCTTCCGGAAGGTGGTGAAGGACTACTTCCTGATCTGCGAGAGCTACTACACCGCGATCAAGAAGCTCGGTCCGTCGCAGATCGAGGCGCTCGACATGGGACGGCGAGGACTCCACAACGAGGGCTCCGAGCTGTTGCGCGAGCGGCTGGCCGGCAAGATCGAGCTCGATCTCGACACGGCGCGGCGCCTGTTCACCCTGATCTGCGCGCTGCACATCACGGCATGAGCGCCTTGCCGCCCAGCGTGCTGTTCGCCTGCAGCCACAACGCCATCCGCTCGCCGATGGCCGAGGGGCTCGCCAAGCGGCTCTACGGCAATACGGCCTACATGGATTCGGTCGGAGTCCATGCTGGCGAGCTCGACAGCTTTGCCGCTGCAGCACTCGATGAGCTCGGCGTCGATCTTCATGCCCATCGCGGCAAGTCGTTCGACGACGTGGACCCGACGTCCTTCGACCTGATCGTGACGCTTTCGCCGGAAGCGCATCACAGCGCCCTTGAATTCACCCGCAGCGCTGCGACCGACGTTGAATACTGGCCGATCCCCGATCCCAGCGCCGTGGAGGGCTCGCGCGAGGCGCGTCTCGACGCCTACCGCCGCACCCGCGACATGATCCTGGCGCGGCTCAAGGCCCGCTTTGGAACGCCGGGTGGGCCGACTCTGTAGCCGGCGGCAGCAGGCCGCAATCGACCAGCAGCCACAGGAAGCCGATCACCGGGATGAACAGCAGCAGCGCCCAGAAGCCAGACTTGCCGCGGTCGTGGCAACGCTTGATGACGATGGCGCATTGCACCCAGATCAGGGGTGCGGCGAGGACCAGGGCGAAGGTCACGCCTTCGAACACGCTGTAGGGAAACCATCGCGCCAGCAGCGGGTCGACATGTTGGCCATAAAGCCAGAACAGGATCAGGACCGGAACCTGGACGACCCAGAACACGCGACGGCCGATGCAGCCCTCGAAGCCGAAAAGCAGCTCCCGCATTGCCGGTGAGTCTCCCCTTCATTGTTGAGCGGAAGGGTGCCCGAGCGCACGTCGGTCGTCGAGGGCGTCATTTGGAGCGCTCCAATGAAGGAACGTGACCGGAGCGTGATGGCCGAGCTCAAATCAGAGTCCCTCCCCCGTCATCGGGGGAGGTGGCGCCGTCATACGGCGCCGGAGGGGGAAGGCAACAGAGATGGTGCATTACGCCCCCTCCGTCGCGGATTACCGCGCCACCTCCCTCGCAAGCGGCGGAGGGAAGCTGAACACATCACGTTAATCTACCGCTGCTTGGCGGCCGCGTACCAGGCGCTGCGCTGGGCGGTGCGCCGCGCCGTCGGCAGGTTGATGATGTCGATGAAGACCGTCGCCGGCCCGTCGGCCTGGCCGAGGTCGCCTTCGATCACGACGACGTCGAAGGTGAGCTTCTCGCCCTCGAGCTTGGGCGCCTTCAGCACGACGACGATGTCGGCGACGCTGGCGTTGGCCTTGTTCAGCACCGAGACCGTGGCGTTGGGCGGATCCTTGGCAAAGCTGTCGGGCGCGCCGTCACCCCATTCGGCGAGCAGGTGGGCGGTGAGCGCGTGGCCGGCGGCGCGGATCGGCCGGTCGGCGAAGACGATGGCGTTGGGCGACACGCCGTCGAGCGTCAGCGTGCGGCCGGAGAGCTTCGCCCCATTGGCGTTGAGCACGATCATCGACGGCACGATCTGCGGCCGCTGCGGCGTGCCGATGGTCTTGGCCGACGATTGGCTGGAGGTTTGGGCGGCTGCGACGCCCGACAGCACGAGCAGCGCCCCGAGGACGAGGATGAGAAAGCGCATGGGATGACTCAGTAGCAGGGCAGCAGCGGTGGCGCACCGCAGGCGGGACGATCGGCAGCGCCCGGAGGCGCGTTGGGCCCGAAGTTGGTGCGCGGATAGGACCGGTAGGTCGGGGCGTCCGGCGCCGGATTGGACCAGCCCGAGAAAGTGCTGGTGTCGCTCGCGCTGCCGATCGCGGGATCGGTGCCGCCGGTGGTCTGGCTCTGCCCGAGATAGTTGAAGCCCCCCGAACCGACGCCGAACCAGATCGTGTCGATGAATACCGAGGCCGGCCCGTCGGCATTGCCGAGGCTTCCCTCCAGCACCGCCACGTCGAAGGTGAGCTTGTCGCCCGCGACCTTGGGCGACCGCAGCACCACGACCGCGTCGGTCACCTTGGAACCGTCCTTGGCGAAGGCCGAGACCGTGGCGTTGGGCGGGTCCTTGGCGAAGCTGCCGGTCGCCCAGAGATCGACCAGCTCGGCGGTTTGCATGTGCCCGGCGCCGCGCACCGGACGGCTCGTGAACAGGATGGCCGACGGCGCCACTCCTTCGAGGGTGAGCGCGGCGCCGGCCAGTTGCGCGCCGCGCGCGTTCAGGACGATCAGCGCCTCCGACCGCTTGCGGGCAGACGGCACGCCGATCGTCTTCTGCGCCGGCGCGGTGATGGCATTGGGCGCGGGTGGGATCGGTGGCGGCGTCTGGGCCAACGACAGGGCGGGCGTGAGAAAGCACGCGAGAGCGGCGATGAGGCGGGGGGCTGACATGCGCGGAGTTTAGGCTGCCAGGGGGACGGTCGGGAAGGGGAAGACGTTGACTAACCCCCTGCCGAAGCCCATTTTCCGGCCGCTTCGCCCCTATTTCACTCTTTGTCGGAGGCCGGATGGCCAAGGAAGATCTGATCGAGTTCAACGGCGTGGTCGCCGAGCTGCTGCCCAACGCGATGTTCCGCGTGAAGCTCGACAACGACCACACGATCCTCGCCCATACGTCGGGCAAGATGCGCAAGAATCGTATCCGCGTGCTGGCAGGCGACCGCGTCACCGTCGAGATGACGCCCTACGACCTGACCAAGGGCCGCATCACCTTCCGCTTCAAGTAGGCATTGCTCGTCCTGGCTTCCGCCTCGCCGCGCCGGCTGGACCTGCTGCGGCAGATCGGCCTCGAGCCTGCCGCGATCGACCCCGCCGACACCGACGAGACACCGGCTGCCGCCGAGGCGCCGCGCGCCTACGCATTGCGCATGGCGATGGCCAAGCTTGCTGTCGTGGCGCCGCGGCATCCCGGCGCGACGGTGCTCGCGGCTGACAGCGTGGTCGCGCTCGGGCGGCGCATCCTGCTCAAGGCCGAGACCGAAGCCGAGGCCCGGCGCTGTCTCGCCTTGCTGTCGGGGCGCCGCCACAGGGTGCTGGGCGGCGTCGCCGTTCGCTCGGCGGCGGGCAAGGTGAGCACGCGGCTGGTCGAGACGGTCGTGCGCTTCAAGCGCCTCGAGCCGTCGGAGGTCGAGAGCTACATCCGAAGCGGCGAATGGCAGGGCAAGGCGGGCGGCTATGCCATCCAGGGCCGCGCCGCTGCCTTCGTTCCATTCCTGTCCGGCTCCTACAGCAATGTGGTCGGGTTGCCGCTGTTCGAGACGGCGGCCATGCTGCGGGCGGCATCGCCGTGAGCCGGCCCGACCGGCTGATCGTCCACGTGCTGCCGCAGGCCTTCCTGATGGCGCTGACGGCGGGCGGCCGTCTGGCCGAGCTGCAGATCGCGCGGCGCGATCGGCCCTCGCCGGTCGACGGCGTGTTCCTTGGCCGGCTCGAACGGGTGATGCCCGACCTCGACGCGGCGTTCGTCGACATCGGCACGGGCCGCTCTGGCTTCCTGCGCAGCGAGGACCGCGCCGGGATCGATGGCTGGCCGCCGGCCGGCGCGCCGGTGCTGGTGCAGGTGCGCAACGAGGGCGAGGGAGACAAGGGCCCCCGCCTGTCGATGGATGTCGCGGTGTCGGGCCGCTATCTTGTCTATCGCCCGCTGGGGGCGGGCGTGAGCTTCTCGCGGCGCATCGATGGCGAGTCCGAACGCGAGCGGCTGGCGCGCCACGTCGCCGCAATGCTCGACGGCGGAGTCGTGCTGCGCACCGCGGCCGCCGGTGTGTCGGCGGACGTGCTGCGTGCCGATGCCAGCCAGGTGATGGAGCACTGGGAGCAGCTCCGCCGGCACGCGCTCGACGCGCCGCCGCCGGCCGATCTCTCGTCCCGCATTCCCGGCGCACGCGATCCGATCGAGCGGATGCTGCGCGATCACGGGGCGGGACTGGAGGAAGTGATCCTCGACGATCGCACGATGGCGCGCACCCTGCAGGACGAGATGGACCGCCGCGAGGAGAAGATCCGCGTCCGCTGGCACAATGGCGCGATGCCGGTCTTCGACATCGACGATGTCGCCGGCCAGATCGACACCGCGCTCGCGCCGCGCATTGCCCTGGCGAGCGGCGTCGAGGTGCTGTTCGAGCCGGGCGAGACGCTGTGCGCGGTCGACGTCGACAGCGCGGCGGCCGGCGGTCGCCAAGGCCGCGCACCGCGCCGCCCGGTCGAGGTCAACCTCGAGGCCGCACCGGCGATCGCCCAGCAGCTGCGGCTGCGCAACATCGCGGGTGCAGTGGTGATCGACTTCGTCACCATGCGCAGCAGCTACGACCGCGACAAGGTGCAGGCCGCGCTGGCGGAAGTGCTGCGCGAGGACCCGGTGCCGACGCAGGTTTACGGCTTCACCCGGCTCGGCCACTTCGAGCTGACTCGCGCCCGGCGGGGCACGACGCTCGCGGGGCAATTCGAGGCTCTCGAGGATCGCGGAAGCGCGTAAGCAACGGGTCGCCCTTGTCGTGGCTTCGGCAGGAGACCGATGGGCGCAGTCCGCGCTACGGCGGCCGATCCGGTTGACGACGAGGGGTGGGCTGCACGATTCTCGATGGACCATGGGACCGACTGACCGCTCCGCGCCGCCGTTGCGCGCCGTGCGCCTCCGGGCGCGATGTCCAGGGTGCGGCAAGCCTGCCGAGCAGAAATATCGGCCCTTTTGCAGCAAGCGTTGCGCCGACGTCGACCTCGGGCGCTGGCTGAAGGAGGGCTACCGGGTCCCGACCGACGAAACGCCCGACGACGGCGGCGGGCAGCCCTAGACCAGCTGGACAGGGAGGTCGACGCGTCCTATACAGCCCGCCGCCAAACACGTGGCGCGCCCAGGTAGCTCAGTTGGTAGAGCATGCGACTGAAAATCGCAGTGTCGGTGGTTCGACTCCGCCCCTGGGCACCATTTGCCATAGCTTAAGCGGGTGTGGATTTTAGGCCCGTCGGTACCGCCGCCGAGCGACCCTTCCGAAAGATTCTTTCCAAGCCCCGTCGCAGCTTTGCCAGAATCTTGGTCTGTCCTCGTTCTCTCGAACGGACGCTCGCCGCACATCGGCTGGCGCGTAGACACACGAGTGCGAGTAGATGCCAGACCAGTTTGTTTACTTCGACACCAAGAAGAGGGGCGTGGTCTACGACAGCAGCGTTGGCGCGAGCGCCAGATCGCAATGCATCTACAGAATGCGATGCGATGACGAAAACGTGGTGATGCTCGTCTACACCCAAGGCGGAGCCGGTCCGAGAAAGATTGCGACTCTGGTGTCGGGCGAGTCGGTAGACATCCTGGCCACCAACATCTGGGTTGTGGCCGATCCTTCCAATGTCAATATGCCCGCGCCCTTCAAGTGCTTCTACGAATTCGTCGCGTATATCGGCGAAGTTTGACGCTGCCTTCGCCCCTTGGAGGGCATGCACTCGCCCCCTGCTTGCGGCCTCGACCGGTTGACCTCATGGATTCGGCCCGGGTGACGCTTCTGGGGTGGGGGGCAAAAGGCGGTCAATAGCGCCAATCCAGATGTCGCAGGCATCATCGAACGACATCTCATGGTACTCGCGCATCAGCGCCCAGCTCTCGAAATCCGTCAGGGCCTCGAGAGTAACCAGGAGCTTGTGTCGTTCTGCTGCCGGCAAGGTGCCCAACTCGGGCCGATACATTGCCTCGAGTCGCAGGCCGATCATCTTGCGCGCGACGGTGACCTTGTTTCGCAAGCCGGGGGAACTGCTTTGGCCGGCGAGCAGCAAACGCCACAAGCGAAGCGCGCGTTCGCACGTACCGGCGCGGGTGCGTACCTGTGCCGTGATGCGCGTCTGACGGTCGGCATCGGCGCTGGCGAGTGGTGCCAGGGCGATGGCCTGGTTCATGGCGTACTCAGCCGCCGTACCGTGCAATTCGTCCACCGACACGAACCGTTCGTGGATCGAGCGGGCGGCACAGCCGGCTCGACTGGCGATTTCGCCGACGCGGGGGTTCGGGTTTCCCTCCTGCAGGAGTTCCAGGAAAGCCTCGATGATGCGCTGCTTGGTACGCGCGCTTCGCAAACGTCGGCGGTCGAGCTGTGGCGCGAATCCGTCAGAAGAGTCCTGTTTGGGAGTAGGGAGCCTGCTCATTCGCACTCTGTCGATTCTTCCCCGGACGGTCCGCTCTTCGCCCGGCTGCCCTCTTCGGAAGCGCCATTGCCGTCGCGCAACGTCCAGCCATCCCCGCTCAACGTTCCGAGTGAAGCCAGCGCGAGCCGCCCGTCGCCAGCCATCAGCCCTCGATGTGCAGGTCCCAGCGGGACAAGAACTCGCTCGGATCAAGATAGCGACTGTCGAAGACAGCGATTTCCTTCAGTCGCTTCGTGTCCACGACCTCGATGCACCGCTTTTCCGACAGCACGCCTAGTCTGCGCAGGTCCTGGAAGCTGCGGTTGGTGTGCACGATCGATAGCCCGACTGTATCGGCAACTTCGATCTGGTTGAGCGGAATGACCCGATTGTCGGGACCAAGCCGGAACAGCTGCTCGCACAGGAGATGCGCGACCCGCTGCACGGCTGGCCACCGCGCCATGACCAATCGCTGCCGAAAGATGCTTGCCTCGATCATCGAGGCCCGCCACAGCGCTCGCCCCACCACAGGGTGACGCTGCATCGTTTGCTCGAGGATATCTCGGTCGATCGTTCCGATGGAGCAATTCGACAGCGCCTCCACCT
The DNA here is from genome assembly GCF_965279465.1 of Reyranella sp. NCBI lineage: Bacteria > Pseudomonadati > Pseudomonadota > Alphaproteobacteria > Hyphomicrobiales > Reyranellaceae > Reyranella > Reyranella sp. The sequence goes on along the minus strand of NZ_OZ257242.1, from coordinate 7,492,078 downwards.
CGATATGCTCCGTTGATTTTGGATGCAGCAGACCGTGAAGGCCGAGAAAGTCGCCGGGATGGTGGAAGGCGTATATCTGCCTGGCCCCATCTTCATGGCGCGTCGTCATGCAGGCCAAGCCCTCAAGCAGCACGGTGAAGTGCTTGGAAGACCGCACGGTGTCAGCGATGATCTCGCCACGGCATATTCCTCCCCGTACTTTCATCAGATTCCGGATCGCCTCGAGATGGCCATTGCTCACGGCGTTCACTCCCCGTGACCCTGTCAGTGGCGGGCGCAGGCCTTTCGGAGCCTCTTCATGCTTCCCCCGTTCGTATCCCCTTCTCATCGGTACGTGATTTACGTTTCCCTCGGCCAACGCGCGGCGTTGCCAAGTGGTCCCAACGTTCGCACCAGCCGCCACGGTTTGCATATCGAGCCCAAAACCCATTTGACCCTCCATCCCATCTTCGCGCGCCCCTGCCGGGCGATGTGCCGGCTACCCACCCAAGTATCAGCACAGGAGGTTCAATAAGCTTATTGCCGGCCGTACGCAATACAATTGTATCGTCACTTGTATCATTCATGTCGCATCATGATGCCGGACTATTGGCCGCCCCGGCTGTTGCCATGGGGCCGGCAAGGCGGACGCCCGACCCGATATCGGCCGAAGGACCGTGCGGCGCGCTACGCAGCAGGCATGCAAGCGCTATACTTGGAAGATGCCGGCCGAGGAAACGCGGGCGCCCAAGTGTTGAGGATCAGCCGATGAATGTCCTTGCGGTGGTTCTGCTACATGTAAGCTGGGTGGCTTGGGCCAGTGCCGTGTTCGCCCAGGGTCAGTCGGCGAGCCTGACCATCGCGGGCAGGGATTCCTCAATGACGTATTTCGCCCACGACTTGCGCGCGAACCCTTCTGCTCGGGAACTGAGCATCTCCAAGGATCCCATTTATCGCGGACCGAGGGTGTATCGGGTTGTCCCGATGAACTATCTTTTGAAGGGCATCAGCCTCGATGCCGACGACTATGTCCAGATACGCGCGACCGACAACTTCTCCGCATCCATACCGGCCGCGCTGCTCAAACCGGCGACCGGGACCGATACGGAAGCATTCCTGGCGATTGAGAATCCGGCAATGCCATGGCCGGCCATCCCCGGCAAGCAAGGGAGCGCGGGCCCCTTCTACATTGTGTGGCAATCGACGAAGGCCCCCGTCGCCAGGACCTACTGGGTCTATCGAGTGGCGGCGCTCACAGTCACCGATAGTCCTCACAAGCGCTGGCCAAACCTCGGCGTGCCGGACGCGCTACCCGCCTCCGATCCGGTTTGGCGTGGTCGCGACCGGTTCGTCGCCCTTTGCATGGCCTGCCATCGCTTCAACGGCGACGGCGAAGGAGATGCCGGTCCTGATCTGGCGACACCGATGAGCCCCGTGGACTATTTCCAGCCGCTTGCGTTCAAGCGGTTTCTCCGAAACCCGTCCGCGGTTCGTAGCTGGCCCTCCCAGAAGATGCCGGCATTCGATGAGACCAATCTCAGCGACGCCGATTTGGACGCAATCGTCGCCTGGCTCACGTACAAGAGACGATCCGCGCTCCCGCAAAAAGCGGGGCCCTGAGAGCCCGTCCGGATAGTGTGGACGAAGCAGTTACTTGTGTCGGTCGAGGAGGCATGCGACCCGCGTGAAAACGGCGAGGTTGTGAGCGGTGCAGATGAGAGTTCATTCGGCGGCGCCTTTCCAATGCTGCGGAGCGGGAATGGCCTGAACCCTGTTGCCTGCTTGATCTGACCGAATGCTGTCCTCCCAGGCTCCGAGCTAGGCCCTCGTCAGAGGCCCCTCGGTGCCTCGAATGTAGATGCGACGGATCTAACGGGGTAATTGGGGGGTAACGACGACGCCGGAAGGTCTACCTCGGCACCGCGTTCTTTTCTGCTGGGCGTGCGCTCATCGCCTCCCCGACATCACCAACCAAGTGGGCGAGCTCTCGCCGCTTGCAACATTCCGGCGCAGACATCGTTATGTCACAGGTCAGGCCAGAGGTTCCTTCGCATTAGGATCATCCCTGGGCCAAGCCAGGGTGGCGCATCGGCGCATATCCCCGGCGATAGATGCTTCGGGGCCCATGTCTCCGGTGCTTTTGACTCCTTGTTTCTGAGGAGGCGTTAATGACCGTTCAATTGCCAATGCCTGGCCACTGGCCATGCAACATGAGCCGGTGCGACCCGATGGCCGCCCTCGAGGTCATCGAGCGCGACAAGGTCGAGGCCACGCATGAAATTGTGCTGTTGCTCGACCGTCTCGCAAAGAAACACGGCATCAGCAAGTCGATCGGCCCGGTCGTTGGGGGCTATATCGACGACATGCTCGAGGATGTCTTCTTCGAGCTCGAGGAAGAGTTGGGGCGGGAATGTGATGAATCACGGGAAACCAGGTGACCGCGCGCGGCAGGTGCCGGGGGCGTCCTCGACCGTGCTTCATCAGGGAAAGTGAGGTGGCCAACCAATCGCGATGTTTCCTCACCGCCGCGGTGCCCCAAACATGCGACCGTCGTTCCCATCGTGACCCTGGAGCCGATCGCCCTGACACCGCGCTCGCGGTGGCGCCCATCGAGGTCGCTGCCCTCAAGTGACCGCATGCGGGCGTGCGCGGCTGTCGGGCGTGGCCGACGGCGGCAGGGCAAGGGGAAGATCGTTCGCCTTGAAGGCGTTGGCGAGAGCCTGAGTGGCGATCTGCAGCCCACGCCGCCGCTCCGGAGGGGCGAGCCAGCGAAGGTGTGCCTGGAACAGGGAATGGTCTTCCGACTGGGCTGCAGCGAGCAGCGTGAGGACCTGGCGCTCGTCGGACGTGACGCCGAACGGATCGGGCGCGCGGATGACGAGTTGCCGGCGGCTGGCGAAGGCCAGCGCCTTCAGGAAGGTGCAGAGCGTGAGGAAGACCTCGCCCGCGTCGCTGCCGCAGGCATCGGCGAATTCCTGCGCCATCACCGGGCAATGAATCCGTCCGGTGACGATGCGCCGCCAGGACCAGACCAGCAGGTGCTCGCCGTAGCCCAGCCCTCGCGCGTCCGCGGCTGTCCGGACGGTCGCCTGTCCCGTGGGCATCATGGCTCTTCCCCTTCGCGTGTTGCTATTCGACGAAGGCTTTCTCGACGACGAACTCGCCAGGCACCGTCGTGCTGCCTTCGGTCAGGTCCGCGCTTTCGAGGATCGTGCGCAGGTCGAATAGCATCTGCACGCTGCCGCACAGCATGAAGCGGTCGGTCTCCTTCGCGATCGGCGGCAGGCCGATGTCGCGCGCCAGCGCGCCGTTCTCCAGCAGGTGCGAGATGCGGCCGCGATACTTGAACGGCTCGCGCGTCACCGTTGGATAGTAGATCAGCCTGCCGCGCACGGCGTCGCCCAGGATCTCGTCGGCGGGCAGCTCGTCGGCGAGCGTCGAGCGATAGGCGAGGTCGCGCACGTGGCGGCAGCCATGGACCAGGATCACCTTCTCGAAGCGCTCGTAGACCTCGGGGTCGCGCACGATCGAGAGGAACGGTGCCAGCCCCGTGCCGGTGCCGAGAAGGTAGAGGTTGCGGCCCGGCGTCAGGCTGTCGAGCAGCAGCGTGCCGGTCGCCTTGGCGCCGACCAGTACCGGATCGCCCGGTGCGAGGTCCTTCAGCCGCGAGGTCAGCTTGCCGTCGGGCACCTTGATGGAGAAGAACTCCAGCGCCTCGTCATAGTGGGCGCTGGCGATCGAGTAGGCGCGCAGCACCGGCTTGCCCTCGATCCGCAGGCCGATCATCGTGAACTGGCCACTGGCGAAACGGAAACCCTTGTCTCGGGTCGTCCGGAAGCTGAACAGCTCGTCCGTCCAGTGATGCACGGACAGGACGGTCTCGTCTCTCAACGCACTCAAACGCGCCTCCGCACGGCCGACAGGGCCAGCGTGTCTTCGACCTTGGGGGATGGCCTACTTGGTCAGGATCAGCTTGTCGGATGCCGTGACCCGCAGCCGATAGAGGCTGATGCCGTGACGAATGCGGATTTCGCGAGCGCCGTTCATCAAGTCGGCGCTGTCGACCACGAGGGACACGATCTCCTGCGCGACCGCAGGCGAATGATTGGTTTTGTTGACCTGCGAGGGGCGGAGCGACGCATCCATCGGGATCTCCCAGTCGTTGTTTGCGAGTAATTCTGAATTGCATATACTGATGCGCCGGTCAATGCCTTCCGGGGAGGACCTCCAAATGAAAAGCCTGCGGGATCGAGGCCGTGCGTCCTTCGCTCGCGACCGCGCCACCGAGGGGTCACGCGGACCCCGGCCGATCGACTTGTCGGTCGGCGAGCAGTTCGTGCTGTGGGCCTTGCGCCAATGGCAGTGCGAACTGACTGCCTGGGAGAGCGACGGTGCTTTTCCTGCCGCGGAGTCCGGCCTTCGCGACGGCTTCCGAGCGGCTGGCCTTCTCGAGGCGTTGCCCGAATTCGCCATGGCCATGGATGGCATCTTGTTCTCCATCGGCCGCACCCTTGAAATTCATCGGCCGCCGCATTCGACCGTCAGCCGCGACGAAGCCGTGTTCATCGCCCTGTGCGGTTTGGCCCAAGCCGATCTCGGGCGGCCGCTGTCGGCATCGCTCAACGGGATGCTGGGCGCGGAGGCAGCGGAAGTGGTCCGAGCGCGCCTGACGGCGTTTGCGACGATTCTCGGCGGCGCAGGTCTCGATCTTGCGTCGGCTCAGAGTGCTATGGGCAGGCGCCTTCATTGATCCCGGTGGATTTCGCCGAGGCGCCTGCCTCCCGTCACAACCAGCCCTTGTCCTTGAAGGCAGACAGGTCCACGCCCGGTGGCGCATACCAGCCGCTGGCGCTGTAGCGGGCACCGAGCTTCATGGCGATGTCCTTGTTGCCGTAGGGAATGCTCAACGGCGTGCTCGCGTCGGCATCCTGTCGAGCGCGAGAAGGCGACGCATCGGCTGGCAGGTCGGCGAGCTTGCTCTTTCGTGCCTTCCTGCGCGATGGCGCCTTCTTGCCGGCGAGCGTCGCGCCTGTGCGGCGACGTCTCTTCTTCACGGACGGACTCGCTTCATCCGCTAAAGCCGGTGTTGGGCTTGCTGGTTGTGACGAGGGAGCGGCATTGCGGTCGCTGGCAGGTTTCTGTGGCGCATGCTGCTTCAAGAACGCCCGGCATGCCGTGCCTGAAGTGGCATAGTCCGCCGGGAGTCCGATCCGCTTCTGCCGCGCAAGGCTCTCCGCATAGCGTTTCATCGCAGGGGTAGGCGGGCGCTCCCCGCTGCCATTCCCGCGGGCGCTGCCCAGCAGCAACGGTCCACCGCCTGCAGGACCTTGGGTCAGCTTGCCGATGATGCGCCGGGCGACATCGCACACGGCATCGACCGCGCCCACCATCTGCTGCTTGCCGACGACGACGTCGTCGAGGAGGCACTCGAGCTGCGCCGTCTGCCCCGGATCGACCAGCGCCGGATCGGCGTCCTTCAACACGCCGAACAGTCTCAACCCATTCTCGGTGGGGACAATGTTCTTGCCCTGGGCGACGAGGAATTCCTGCTTCTTCAGCCCGCCGATGATCTCGGCCCGAGTTGCCGGCGTGCCGATGCCCTTGGCTTCCTTCAGGCGGTCGCGCAGCAGATCGTCGTCCACGAAGCGCCACGCATTCTGCATCGCTTCGATCAGCGTGCCTTCGCTGTAGCGCGGCGGCGGCTTGGTCTCCTTGGTCTCGACCTCCGGATCGCGCAGCCGCGCCGGTTCGCCGTCGCGCATCGCCGGGAGCAATTGCCCACCATCGCCCTTCTCGTCGGCAGGCTGCCATTCCGGAAACGCCGCGCGCCAGCCGAGCTCGAGGGGCTGCCGGCCGGTCGCCTTGAACGGGAAGCCCTTGACGTCGAGCGTGGCGGTGGTCTGGCGATAGCGGAAATCCGGCATGAGCGCGGCGAGATAGGCGCGCGCGATCACGTCGAACAGCTTCTTCTCGTCGATCGACAGGCGCGGCCACACCTCGCGCAGCGTGTCGACCGTGTTGACGTTGGGGATGACGGCATGGTGGCTCGCCCCCTCGAGTCCCTTCTCGTGGAACGTACCGCTCGCGCCCCGGCGAATGAGCGGCGGAACAGGGACGGGAATGTCTCTGAACGATTGGCCGACCTGAAGGCCGGCCACGATCTTCGGCACGTCTGCGATCAGGCTTTCCGGCAGGTAGCGCACTTCGGCGCGGGGATAGGTGATGATCTTCTTGCCTTGGCCGTCATAGAGTTCCTGGGCGACGTCGAGCGTCTTGGCGGCCGACCATCCGAATCGCGTGGAGCACAATTTCTGTAGCGAAGGCAGGTCGTGCAGCTTGGGCGGTCCCTGCCGCTTGTCCTCGACCTTCACGCCGAGCAGGCCCTCGAAGTCCCGCGCCGCCTCGACGACGGCGTCAGCCAGCTCGCGCTTCAGGATCCGCTCCTGCGGCGCATGCCGCATCTTGAACTCCCCGCTGGCGACCTTCGCCGTGGCGACCACCTCGAAGTAGGTGACCGGCACGAAGTTTCGGATCTCGAGCTCGCGCTTGCAGACGATTGCGAGCGTGGGCGTCTTCACGCGACCGACGCCGATCACGCCGCGCGCGCCACGACCCAGAACCACGGTGGCCGTGCGGGTGAGCGAGAGATTGTAGATCTGGTCGGCCTGCCGCCGCGCCACGGCGGCGGCGTACAGGCGAGCGTACTCTGAGTTTGGCCTGGCCTCCTTGAAGGCATCCCGGATGGTTTGGGAATCCTGCGCGGTGAACAGCACCCGCATGACCTCGCCGCGATACTTGTAGTGCTCGAGGATCTCCTGGCCGATCAGCTGGCCTTCGCGATCGCAGTCGGTCGCCAGCCAGACCCGTTTGGCGGTGCGCAGCGCCTCGCGAATCGCCTTCAGCTTGGCGGCCTTGTTGCCACCGATTGCGGGTCGCGTGCCGTACAGCCCATCCGGCTTCAGCAGGATCGGCGACCAGCGCTTCCACTCGGGGACCACGTCCTCCGGCTCGAGCAGATCGATCAGGTGGCCTTCGGCCGGGAGGATGGCGCCGTAACGGCCGCCCACTGCGCCTCGGACGTCCTTTGCCTGGCTGCTCTTCTCCGTGATGACGATTTGATCGGTCATTCCGGTCCTGCAAGAAACGAATTGCAGAAAGGAACATAAATAGAACAACGGCGCGCGACAAGCTTCGGTTCTGGCTCGATGCTCGGAGCGGTAAGGTGATGCCGGATTAGGGAGAGAGCGGTTCATGCGTATTTGCGTGTTTGGGGCGGGCGCGATCGGCGGCAATTTCGCGGCGCGCCTTGCCGATGCCGGCAACGAGGTTTCCGTCGTAGCGCGCGGCCAGCACCTCGAGGCGATCAGGGCCAACGGCCTCACCCTGATCGCGGGCGACAGGAGGATCGTCGCCAAGGTGCAGGCGAGCGACCGGCCGGCCGATCTCGGGCCACAGGACGTCGTGATCTCGACCTTGAAGGCCACCGGCCTCGAGGCGCTCGCTGCGAGCGTCGGGCCGCTGCTCGGTCCTGGGACGGCCGTGGTGTTCGCGCAGAACGGCATCCCGTGGTGGTACGGGCACGGTCTCGGCAAGGCGCGACCGCCGGCCCCCGATCTGTCGCGCCTCGATCCGGGCGGCGCGCTCGCCCGGGCGGTAGGCTACGAGCGCACCCTGGGCGGTGCCATCACCTCACCGAACCACGTCGTCGAGCCGGGCGTGATCGTCAACGAGCAGCCCGACCGCAACACGCTCTGGGTCGGCGAGATCGACGATCGGCAGACGCCGAGGATCGAGGCCCTGCGCAAGGCCCTGATTGCCGCCGGCATCGGTTCGCCCTCGACGCGCGATATCCGTTACGACATCTGGCACAAGCTGATGGCCAACCTCACCGGCTCATCGGTCTGTCTCATCCTGGGGCAACCGGCGACGATCCAGAAGACGCCGATCGTCAATCAACTGGCGCGTCGCGCCCACGCCGAGGCGCTGGCAGTGGCCGCCGCCCACGGCGTCGTGCTCGATGACAGTCCCGAGGTGCGCTACGGACCCAAGCGGGTCTATTTCGACCATCGCCCGTCGATCCTGCAGGACTACGATCTCGGCCGTCCGATGGAGATCGAGGCCATCGTGCGGGCACCGGTCGCCTTCGCTCGCAGCGCGGGCGTGCCGACGCCGACACTGGATGCCATCGAGGCGTTCGCCGTCAGCATGGCCGCGTCGAAAGGCCTTTACGTGCCGTGACGCTCCCGGCCATGAGTGCTCAGCGCGCCATCCCGGTCGCGCCGTCGGGGACGTCGTAAAAGGCCAGGGTCATCGCGACGCTGGTGTAGTGCCCCATCAGCGTGATGACGTCGGTGATGCTGACGTGGCCGAGAGTCTTGACGGCACGGTCGTGAAGACCGCGCGGGATCCAGCGACCGTTGGAGAGCGCGATCGCCATCTCGTAGACGATCTGCTCGCGCTCGTCGTCGAAGGCGGTCGGCATCCCGCAAAGGATCGCGTCGATCTTGGCCGCCGGCAGTCCGGCAGCCTTCGCGATCCGCTCGTGCGCGGACGTCGGATAGGCCGCCCGCCAGTGGCTGGTGATGACGCAGACTGCAATCTCGCGCTCGCGCTCGGTCAGAGAGTAGCCGCCCGGCTGGAAGTGCGCGCCGTACGGACCGGCGACCTTGGCGAGCTTCGGATTGTGCACCCAGATCTTGGTCGGGCCGGGCAGGCGGCCGCGGGCCTCGATCATGGCGTTGTAGCCTGCCTGCTGCTCCGGGGTCATCTTGTCGTACGGAATCTCGGCATAGCGGCCGAAAGTCGGCGTTTCAGACATCGATTTCCTCCCTTTTTGTCGTTGCCCGCGCCGCTCAGATGAACATGTCGAGCTGGTTGTAGTTCTTCAGCACGGCGGCGCGCGTCGTCTCGTTCCACCGGTTCTCGTCCTCATGGCCGGCGAGCGGCCGATAGACGTAGCTCTTCTCCTGCGGGAAGCGCTGGCGGCGCGCGTCGATGGCGATCTGCAGGATGCGCGTGCGCGCATCGATGCGGGCCTGGTCATAGGTCTCGACCGCCCCGGTCAAACGCTTCGTCGTCACGTTCAGCACGCGTCGGCGCGGAAAGAATCCCTCGTTGAGCGTGATGCGCCGGTCGGGCGAGCTGTTGGCGAAGGAGCCGTGCACCAGCTGGCGGTTGGTCACGATCGTGTCGCCGGCGTCGCACAGCATCGGCACCGCCCCTTCGATGCGGTCCGATCCGCTCTCGGCCACCATCCTCTTGATGTCGGCCCTGCCGTGCTTGTGGCTGCCGGGCAGCACCCAGACTCCGTTCCCGGCCGTGCTGGGATAGAGCTGCGTCATGAAGTTGAAGCCGTGCGCGCCCTGGTCCCAATCGGGCGCGTTCCAGTGGGTCGTACCGTCCTGGTGCCAGGCGACCGATGGGCCGAGACCGGGTTCCTTCACGAAGGTCACTTCATTGTAGGGCACGAAATCGTCGCCGAGGATCGATGCCGCCACAGTCAGCAATCCGGGATGGCCATAGAGGCGCAGGCAGGCGTCGCTGAGATAGAGGTTCCCATCGAGCAACTCGACGGTCCAGTCCGGCGAATCCTGGGCCGGCTCGGGCTGCAGCATGGCGGCGGGATGGCGGCCGTTGTTCCTGTCGGTGCCGCCGACCGGATCGCTGAGCGGCTTGGCCCAGCGATAGGGCGGCTTGATGATGCCGTGATCGAGCGTCGGCCGTCCGCGAACATCGACCTTGGCATCGGGGGCGACCGGCGCGTGGGACAGCACCTCGTCGATCTCGGCCCGCAGCTCCTGAATTTCCTCGGATCCGATGACGCCCTGGAACACGTAGAAGCCATGGGTCCAATACGACTCGAGGATTTCCGGCAACAGCTTGCCGTCGGCGCCGACGCGGATCGGCCCGCGATTGCCCAGCGCATAGGCGCGTGCTTCGGCGCGTTGGCCATATTCCCTCATGGCGCGCTCGTGATCGAGTGGGCTCAGGGGGCGGGTGGCAGTGGCGGTGGTCATGGCAGGCTCCCAACGAATGCCGGCTTGCGAAGGAACGACGTAGCCAACGATATCCCAGCCGGCGGCCCGCGACCAACCTGCCCGATGCGGATCGCCCGTGCTCGGGGCACAATGCTTCCGTCATCGCCTGAAGAAAGAACCAGCTCATGCATATCGTCGTCGCCGATCCCATCCACCAGGACGGCATTGACCGCCTGCTCGCGGCGCCCGGCGTCACGCTCGACTACCCCGGCAATGCGACGAACATGTCGCTCGAGGAGCGGCTGCGCGATGCCGACGGTCTGATCGTTCGCGGCACGAAAGTGGACGATGCGCTGCTGGTGAACGCGGAGCGGCTGCGTGTCGTTTGCCGCCATGGCGTCGGCTACGACCTGGTCGATGTGCCGGCCCTGACGCGGCGGGGCATCGCACTGATGATCACGCCCGAGGCCAATGCCGCTTCGGTCGCCGAGCATGCGCTGATGTTGATGTTGAGCCTCGCCCGGAATGTCGTGCAGGTCTCCACCGCGGTGCGGCGGGGGGAATGGCGTGTTCATGGCCAGTCGAGCACATTCGAGCTGGGCGGACGGAGCGTGCTCGTGATCGGCTTCGGGCGCATCGGCACGCGGGTCGCCCGACTCTGCAACGCCTTCGGCATGCGGGTCATGGTGCACGATCCCTACATTCCCGCGGGCACGATCCGGGGGGCGGGATATGAAGCGATCGTCGATCGCGATGCCGGCCTGGCCAGGGCCGACTTCGTGACGGTGCACATTCCCGCCAACGACGCGACGCGCGGCCTGGTGGACGCGACCTTCCTGTCGCGCATGAAGCGGGGCGCCGTGCTCATCAACTCCGCGCGAGGAACGCTCGTCGACGAAGCGGCCCTGGAAGGGGCCCTCCGCTCGGGTCACCTGGCAGGCGCGGGTCTCGACGTGCTGCGCGTGGAGCCGATGGTTCAACCGGTCTCCATGCTCGCCCTCGACAACCTCATCGTCACGCCGCACGTCGCGGCGAGCACGGCCGAGGGACTGCGCCGCATGGCGTGGGATTCCGCCGGCAATGTCCTCGAGTTCCTGGCTGGCCGGCCCGATCGCGACGCGGTGGTGAACGGGGAGGTGCTGGCAGCCGCGCCGGCGCGATGACGGGGATGGAGATCTGATGATCACGATCGTGTAGCCGGTGCCGCCTTGGCGGCAGCGTCTGCCCCGTCGTCCCGAGCGTGCAACTCACAAAATTTCTCCGGACAGCCCTGCCGTCTGCGGGGGAAGGTGGCGCGCTGCGCCGGATGGGGGCTTCGTATTCGTGTCCGTCGATGGCTCAAACCAGGGGCGCATGATCCCCTTCCGGCCCTTCGGGTCTCCTTCCTCGGCAGACATAGCCCCGCATCACAGGCCAGTGCGTAGGGCGTGAACTCTATTGGGGCAACTCCGATGCCCCGCTCGCTTGTGCATTCGGCCCATGGATTGGGGGCAATGCGTCTCCCTACATTTCGCCGAGTTACATGATGCTGTCACCTAGAGGATGGGATGAACGGAACTCCGAATATCGATCGTGCCCGGCGTAGTGCGCTGAAGGCAGGCGTTTTGGTGTTGGGCGCGCTCCTGGCGGCCGGCGCTCTGCCCAGGCAGGCATCGGCGGTCCCAGGCAACAACGGCAACGGCAAGGGAGGCTGTGGCCAAGGTCAGCAGACCAACGGATGCGGCGGCAATTGCTTTGCGCTGGGCACGCTTGTCCGGACGCGCGAAGGCTACCGGCCGATCGAAACCCTGGCAGCAGGCGACGAAGTCGCGGTGCATTTCGGGGGCTTCGCGCCGATCAAGGCAATGGTCAGCCACACCTTGAACGGCGTGGCGGGCAAATGGGATGGCAATCCGGACAATCAGCCCGTCGTCATCCGGCGCGGCGCTCTTGGCGAGGACTTGCCGACCGCAGATCTCTGCCTCACGGCTTCGCACCCCGTCTACGTCGATGGTTTCCTGATGAAAGCCGGCGACCTGGTCAACGGGACCAGCATCTACTTCAAGAAGGCCGACGGCCAGGACAGTCTCGATTTCTTCAACATCGAGCTCGACCGCCACGACATCCTGGATGTGCAGGGCGCATTCTGCGAATCGCTGTACAGAGCGGGGGCGGAGCGTTGTGCACCGCTCCTGGGTTTCGACGGCGGCCGCAGCAAGCTTCGCTCTCGCCTGCGCAGCATGACATCGCTCGTGATCGACCGGCGGCAGCCGATCGACATCATTCGCGACGATCTGGAGGAGCGTGGGCTTGGCTTTGCGCGGGCGGCCTAGGCGCGCCGTCAGGGCGTCTTGCCCTGCAGGCGAAAGACAAAAAGGGCGATGGACAGGGCGACCGCGAGATAGGCGAGCGTGCTGGCGATGAAGCCTCTCCAGCGTTCGTAGCGCTCGATAGCCGCGCTGAGCTCGTTGAGGCGCCGCTGGCCGCGGGTGATCGTGGAAAGCGCATCCGCGGTCACCTTGTTCTCGAACTCCTGCAATCGCCGGACGTCGTCCGGGCTGTCGTAGCCTCGGGCGATCGTCTCCTCGTAGGGTTTGAGGACCGATTGCCAGCGCTCGGGATAGACGATGGCGGCGGCACGGCGCAGCGAACCGATCGACGCCGAGTTTGCTCGGTAGAGATTGTCGCCAAGATAGCGTAGCCGCATGTCGGCCGAGACGGCAGTCATCAGCAGGTTGAGGGTGCCGCGACCGAGTTCGTTTGCCTGGAATTGGGCCACGAACCGCTCGAGGTCGCTCATGCTGGCCCTGAGGGTCTCGACCTCCAGCTTCAGGGGCCGCTCCAGCTCATCGATCCGCAGGTAGATGACGTTGCTGCTGAACCACGAGCCGATCGACGGCGCGGCGAACAGTACCGCGACCAGGAAACGGCGGAGGAATAGCCGCACGGCCGAAGGCTTCGCGGCTTCCGGGAGTGCGTCCTCAGTACTCATGGCATCCCGCCGCCGATCGCCGATCCGTCACCGAAATCCCCACCCACAGGCGCCGCACCGCATCGACTTTGGCCGAGAAGCCGGGATTGTGCCATCCCCGCGCCGGAAGGAGGCAAGGCGCTCGCCGCCGTGGTAGCATCGATCGATGAATGATCGCGGGGAGGTAGGACCGATGCCTTTCGGACGTTGCGGCGCAGGATCGCGAGTGTGCCTTGTTCTTTTGGCGGTTGCCGCAGCGGCATGCGGGGCGACGCGGGCTACCGCCCAAGTCTATTACAACGGCTACGACATCGGGCCCGATTACGGCGCCATGCTGAACCAGCAACTGCAGCGCAGCCAGCAGCTCGATCGCGAGATGCAGGCGCGAACCGCCGATATCGTCCAGCGCACGATGCAGAACCCGGATTGCTACGCCAAGTACCAGCAGCACCTCGCGCAGGGCGGCACGCTGAGCTATCCGCAGTTCGCCTACCAGTACGCTGCGACCGGTGGTTTCACGCCCGATGGCATCCAGCGCTACCGCACGTCCGAGCAGCAGAACCAGCAGAAGGAGCGTCAGGCGTGGCAGGACTGGCAGCGGGCGCAACGCGAACGCGGCCAGGCCCAGCAGCAATATGCCGACGGCTACAGCCGCAACCAGAACCAGGCCGGCGACGTCCTGCAGGGCCGAAGCTGGTGGATCGATCCGACGACCGGCCAGCGTCAATCGCTGGCGTATATCGGCCCGAACCAGGGATATGTCGATTACCAGACCGGCAACCGCTACTGGCGCGATGAGAACGGCCGGTATGCCGTGCAGACGCCGAACGGCCAATGGTACTGGATGGTCCCGACGCAGTGACGCTGCGGCCGCGGGTAGTCTTGCCGGGAGCGCGGGTCTCCAGACCCGCTCATCACTCTGAGCGGGTCTGGAGACCCGCGCTCCCGGCAAGACCGTCCTCGCGCGCCTTGATCTGCAGCGCGAGGTAGCGGGAGTAGATGCGGCACTGGGCGAGGCTGCCGGCGGTGAACCACAGGCCGGGCTGCGCGGTCGGGCGCCACATGTTGGCGAGCTCGCCGCCCTCGTCGAAACCCCACACCTTGCCGATGCGGTCGGCGATGGCGTCGCCCATGTAGCGGCGCACGGTCTCCTGCTGGTTCTCGTAGCCGGTCGCCACGACCACCAGCTCGGCCTCGCGCAGCGTGCCGTCCTTGAGCCGCACGCCGCCGGACTCGAACGTCTCGATCGCGTCGTATTGCAGCAGCTTGATGCGGCCGTCGACGATCATGTCGGAGCAGCCGACATTGAAGTAGTAGCCGCCGCCGCGGCGCAGATACATCATCTGGAAGCCGGTATCGTCCTCGCCGAAGGTGAGACGGAAGCCGCGCTTCTCCAGCCCGGCGAGGAGCTCGCGGTCGACGGTGCGCATCTCGGCGGTGGAGAGCTGGTAGGCTTTGCGCATCACCGCGTAGGGCGACGCCGCCGCCAGCAGGTCGCAATCGGCGAAGGGCAGCCCCTCGGTGTAGATCGCATAGACCTTCTGCGCCTCGCGGATCGAGACGATGTAGGTCGGGCTGCGCTGCACGATGGTGACGTCGGCGCCGCTGGCACACAGGTCCTGCGCCACGTCGTGGCCGCTGTTGCCGGTGCCGACGACGATCGCCTTCCGACCTTTCCATTCAGTGCCGTTGGTGTAGTCGCCGGAATGCAGGATCTTGCCCTTGAAGTCATCGAGGCCCGGGATGCGCGGCCGGATCGGAATTGCGCTGACGCCCGTCGCGAACACGACATGGCGCGGATGCAGCGTACGCTCGGTGCCGTCCGGCCGGCGCAACACCAGCTTCCAGCGCCCGGCCGCATCGTCGTAGCTGCCGGAGACCAGCTCGGTGCCGGTCCAGTAATTGAGGTCCAGCGCCTCGACATAGGACTCGAACCAGCTCGCCAGCTTGTCCTTCGGGATGAACACCGGGAAGGTCGGCGGGAAGGGCATCAGCGGCAGGTGATTGACGTGCACCTCGTTGTGCAAGGTGAGTGAATGGTAACGTCGCCGCCAGTTGTCGCCGATCCGCTCGTGGCGATCGACGATCAGCGTGTCGACACCCAGCGCCTTGAGACGCGCCGCGACGGAAAGACCCGCCTGGCCGCCGCCCACGACCACCACGGCCGGATCGCGGTCGGTGTAGGCCAGCGCCTTCTGCCGTTGGTCGAGCCAGTTCTCGCCGCCGAAGTCGCGCGAGTAACGCTCCGCGTCGCTCACTTCCGGCGGGCGGCCGTCGGGCCAGCCATGCAGCGTCTCGAGCGTGGTGAGCAGGCTCCAGGCGCGCCAGCCGTCCTCGGCCTCGACCAGCCGCACGACGGCGTTGGCGTGGCCGGCCGCGGTCTCGAACTCGAAGATGGTCTCGATGCAGTCGGTGCCGGCGCGGCGTATCCGGCGCGGCGGCGAGCGCTCGTCCGGCAGGTGCAGGCCGGTGGCACGGGTCGGCGCGAGGGTGGGGCGTAGGGCCTGCTCGATCGCCGAGCGGCCGGAATGGGTCACGATGGTCCAAGTGAAGGCCACGACATCGCGCCAGTGGCCGTCGGGGATGAACAGGACGGCTGCGGCGGCTGCGTCGCCGGCAGCCAGGGCCTCGGCGAATTCCGCCAGCCAGACTTCGGCGATCCGCTGCTCGTCTTCGATCTCGGGGGCGAATTGAACGGACATGGCCGGACTCCTTAAAACCCGTTTGACGCGACCGCCTGGTGCGAGATGATGGCGGCCATGACCCAGGACAGCACGATCAAAGTTACTCCTATCGCGGGATCGCTCGGCGCCGAAGTCTGCGGTGTCGACCTGCGAACCATGGACAACCATGCGTGGGCGCAGGTCCACCAGGCCTTCCTCGATCACAAGGTGATCGCGATCCGCGACCAGGATCTCTCGCCGCAGGACCTGATGGATGTCGGCGCCCGCTTCGGCGAGCCCAACCACTATCCCTTCGTCCAAGGCATCGAAGGCTTTCCCTTCCTGTTCGATGTCGTGAAGGAGCCGGTCGAGACGAAGAATTTCGGCGGCGGCTGGCACTCCGACACGACCTACATGAAGACGCCGCCGATGGCGACGCTACTCTACGCCATCGAGACGCCGGACAAGGGCGGCGACACGCTCTATTGCGACACCGCCGCGGCCTACGACGCGCTGTCGGAGCGCATGAAGGAACTGCTCGGCACGCTGAAGGGTGTGAACAGCGCCGGCTTGAAGCATCTCGGCGGCCGCAAGTCGCATCATGCGACGGTCGGCGGCATGAAGATCACCGGCACCGACGATGCCGATTCGTACGAGGCGGTGCACCCGATCGTTCGCACCATCGAGGAGACCGGCCAGAAGGCGATCTATTGCAGCCGCGGCCACACCATCCGTTTCGACGGCATGACCGAGGACGAAAGCCGGCCGCTGATCGACTGGCTGCAGGCGCACACGACCCGGCCCGAATTCACCTGCCGGGTCCGCTGGAAGCCCGGCACGCTCACGATCTGGGACAACCGGCGCACCATGCACAACGCGATCAACGACTACCAGGGCATGCGCCGCCATATGCGCCGCCTGACCTCGGGGCCGACGCATCCGGCGTGACGGACCGCCGCGAGACGCGTTAGGCAACAAGATGCCTGCTTTTCACATACGAATCGAACGTCCCGCTGAAATCATCCCGAAGCTGGGAAAGCAGGAACTCGACTGGAAAAAGGGCCGAAGCGCCTTCGAACTCGCCACGGCTTGGATGCAGGCCAACGCCCTGCCGCCGCCTGTAACGGCAATTCTCGCTCAAGCCCCTGAATGGCAGGCTGCAGAACTTCTCGAATGTTTCTTCGAGCGGGAGACGGGCCTGCCGGGACGAGGAAGGCGAAGCCAAACCGATCTGCTGGGCATCGTCCGACTTGAAGATGGCAACGGAATCCTCGCCGTTGAGGGCAAAGTGGACGAGCCGTTTGGTCCCCGAGTAGCCGACTGGCTCGACGGTGAGCCGGCCAGGCAGGGAGATGATCTTTCGGAAGGCAACCGCGAAAGAAGCAGGATAAATCGCCGGCAGCGCCTCGCTCAGCTGTGCGCTTTGCTGGAGGTCGATCATGCTTCAGTCGGGAACCTGTTCTATCAACTGTTTCACCGGACTGGCGCATCGATCTACGAAGCCAGACGGTTCGGATACAAGCGAGCGGTCGTGCTCGTTCATTCATTTGCCGAGAGGCCGGAACCACCGTCCATGCCTGCGGGATTCGACGACTTCAGAGACTTCACCCATAGGGTAGGCATGCCAATCTTCGTGCCGGATTCTATTTCTTCACCAAAGGTCTGCGGCGGGATCGAAGTGCGTCTTGCGTGGTTGTCGGACAAGGTCTCGGCGTGAGGGCAAAAGGCTATCCCGTTTCAAAGATGTGAATGGTAGGCTTAGCGATGGCCTCGCGCATTTCCATCCAGGAGGGCGTCGACGCACTCGCCCGCGAGCCGCTTCGCCATATCGTCTTGCTGAAGCAGCTCCTCGCTTATCCGGGGCGTGTGACTATCCATCGGGTATCCGGCGCGGCGGGCGCGGCCACGCTGGTCGCGCTCGATATGTCGGTCAGCGCCTATGACCGGCAGGCCTATCCGGAGGCATCCGTTGCGGCCTTCATCTCCAGCGACCATCCCGAGTTGACGGCATTGCTCATGCCGCATATGACGCGCGGCGCCGGCATCGTGTTCAAGCTCGCGAGCGAGGCCGACCTGGCACCGGTCCAAACCCACTTTCCCGTCGTGCGGCGGACCGCGTTTGTATCGTTCACGTCGGCCGGAGCGATCGAACCCGACGCCGACGTTCTCGTTACGACGGAGCCTGGCAGTGCTGCTTTCCGGTTATTCGCGGAACAGGGTCACGATCGCGATTGGCTCGAGCCGTTGCTGACCGGAGGCAAAGCCTTCGCCTGTGTGCTGGAGGGCCACGGCAGGACGCTATCGGCCTGCTTCGCGTTCGAGAACTATGGCCAGGTGTGGGAGGTCGGCGGCGTGGTCACCGCTCCGGCGCATCGCCGGAAAGGTCTCGGCGCGCGCGTCGTGCGGACGGCTCTCGCCGAACTCGCTCGCCGTGGGCTGGTGCCGCGCTATCAGGTCGAGGAGCACAACAGGCCGTCGATCGCGCTCGCCCGGTCGGTCGGTCTTGCCCCGTTCGTGACGATTACCCACTACACCTGCGATGGTCCGTCATGCCCGCCGTACCTCGTCGAGCAGGTCGACGATATGGCTGCGCCTCGCCTCGAGCTCGGCTCGTAGCTCCGCCCAGACGCCGGGCGGAATCGGCGGGCCCTTGCCCGCGGCCCATTCGTCGACGACCTGGCTGCGCACGTTACGGCTGCGCGCCATCTCGCTTCGCCATTGCGCGCCGTACAGGGCCTTGCCGACCGCTGCGAGCAACTCCGCCTTATCAGACATGAGGGTCATCTCCGCTGGGCCGTGCAGAAGGTAAGCTTCCCCGGCCACGGGTGGCTACTGGTTTCGTGCGAGAGGCGCGCCCCGGATCCTCGAAGAACCAACGGCGGACCTGAAGGCCCGCCGTCGCTGTACCGAGTGATGCCGGTGGGACCGACCACTGCCAGGCAGAACTCCCGTTCAGCAGCGAGATCGAGAACAGAAGGGCGCGCGGTGTGCGTACGGGTCTTCGTCGAGTAGGCCGGGCGAGGCGCCTGCGTCCGGCGATTTGTGGGTATCACCACGAGTCTCCCTTTGATCCGTTGCGTGCACGAAGAAGAGCAACCTACGCTTGTTGACCGCCACTAAGGCGATGGAACGCTTGGGTCGCAGCGTCAGCGCCCTTGCGTCCTAATGGATAGCGAGGAGACGATCATGACTGTTCATTTGCCGCTGCCCGACGATTGGTTGCGCAAGAGGGACCGCCGCGACCCGATTGCCGCTCTCGCGGACATCGAACGTGCCAAGGCCGAGGTTACGTTCGCGATCGAGCTCCTGCTCGAACGTCTCGCCGATGAACACGGCATCAGCCACAAGACGGTGGAGACGGTTGTCGGGTGCTACGTCCACGACATGCTCGAGGATGTCTTCCTGGATATCGAGGAAGAGCTGGCGCGACAATGCGACGAGCCGCCGGCGCTCAACTGAGCGCGCCCGCCGGGTCTTCCTGAAGGTTGCGACAACGCGCCGAGTTCGCGCCCAACGCGGCTGTTCGCGGACGAGGCGCGTCAGGAAGCGGCCTATGAGGGTAACTCCAATGGGTCATGTCAGGGCACGTCAAACCCCCACTATAGGGTGTCTGGCGCTGAGCGGAGTCACCGATGCCCGAGGACGATATTGTTGCCCTTCAAAATGATCGCATTGCAGCCCTTGAGATGGTCGTCGGGGTCATGGCGAAGGTAATCGATGCAACCGCCAATAACGTCTTGAACGTGCTTAGGGATGTGATCGACTGTCGATTGGCCGATCTCGAGGTTGCTGCTCTGTTGATCGGCGCCGCTGGCCGTGGGTCGCACCGGTCATTGCTGTTGGCCAGGGAGATTCTCGACGAGGCGCCGCGCCACTCAAAACCGGCACCTCCGAGCGGCATCTAATCTCTAGCGCCAACAGAGACACCGCTACCTCGTGCGAGGTATTGAATCCCCGTCGTGATGACCGCGCATGGAACGCCAGCTCGACTCTTCCCATAGCTAGACCGCGAGCCGGTGCCGCGTTCCGCGCGGACCCAAAGCACGGCCTCTGTCCGCAATGTCAGCCAGCGGACTCAAAAATATCACAAAATGTTCGGTAGTTAACTCATGTTAATTTCCCGCCGGTAGTACCCTTCTATGTTCGCCCTGCAAATTGGTGGGGTGCGGGATGGAACAGGGTATCACTGCGGTTGTCATTGAGCCGCGCTCGCTGGTTCGCGAGGCGTTGATGTCGCTGCTGACTAGTCATTCATATCGGGTAGTTGGCAACTTCGGCTCAACGGCCGATATAGACAAGTCGTTGCCTGCACCAGGGCTTGTCGTCCTTGGTGCGCTGCCAGTCGAAGAGGCAGCCAGCGCCGCAGGCAGCATCCGCGCGCGGTGGGCGAAAGCCAAGATCGTCCTGCTCTTTGAGCGCGCGTCGGCGGCCGATATACAGAAACTCCTGGCGTCAGAGATTGACGGATGCATTCCGCTTTCTGCATCGCCTGGTGCGCTTACCGGTACTCTCCAGCAAATTACCAAGTCGGGACACAGGATTGTGGTTCTGCAGACCGGGCCATTGGCAATCGCCCGCTCGACCGGAGGACAAGAAAAAGCCGACGAGCCCGCTGTGGCCCAGAACGATGCGGCACCGGCCGACGTCGCGCAGAACGGCCCTACTGACCGTAAGACTTCCGTTTCAATCGTTCACGGTCTATCCCAGCGCGAGGAACAAATTCTTAAGAGCGTTGTGAGGGGTCATTCAAACAAGATGATCGCGCGTACGTGCGGCGTCACCGACTCGACGATCAAGGTTCACATGAAGTCGATTCTGCGGAAGATCCGAGTGGAGAATCGGACGCAGGCCGCCATCTGGGCGCTCGAGCGCGGTTACGGAGCCGAATCCACGCAGCAAGTGAAGGCGGCAGCCTGAACGAGTTCGGACCTTACCCTCGGCATTGCGCTTGATGCCGAGACTCTGCTGTATTGGGGCGGCGACACGCGGCATCGCCGCTATATTGAACGGGAATCGAAGAAGGCGCTTGTTTCGGCGGCAGCGTCCGCCGGCCGCGCCGCTGCGGGCACCTGCCAAGCGCCCTTGAACACTGCCGCCTTGATGTGGGAATCAGCGATTGAGTGTATTGCTGGGTGTGGCGGGTGCAGGCAAAATCCCGAAATCCTTCTCGGCATGAAGCAATAACGTCGAAACCTCGTGCGAGGGGATGGATTCGCGCGTTATCCGGGTGCTAGCAGAGTCAACGATGCGCCGATGGCTGGCCGGCCGGGATTGAGGCCCGCAAGCTGCGGCACCTCATTGAATCGGAACTCGGCCTCTCGCACTACGAAGGTCGCAACTGGCGCGGCTTTCACCATCACGCCACCCTGTGCATTGCCGCCTGCGGCTTCCTGGTGCTCGAGACCTGCTCGACAAAAAATCCGCTCGACTCCAGGCATCTGCCATACCCGAGGATTCTGACCGCGCGGCGCTCAATCCGATGCAGCGCCATCGGGCACAGGGCTCGCCCTGTGAAGCGATCGCCTCGCACGCTCCTATACTGCACCGAAGGCGGCGAAATCCCCTCGCTCTGTTGAGCGCTGCTATCTGAACCAAGTTCCTGAACAAGGTCCCTGAAAACGAACGGCGGACCCGAGGGTCCGCCGTCGCTGTAGCGATTGATGCCGACGGGACCGGCATCCGATTGGTCGGAGTGAGAGGATTCGAACCTCCGGCCCCTAGCTCCCGAAGCTAGTGCTCTACCAGGCTGAGCTACACTCCGTCAGGCGGGCGGGGTTATAGCGGCGGCCTCCCGCGGTCGCAAGGGCCGCGGCCGCCCGCTATAGTCGCGCCCGCACGGTAATTGCGAGGATATTGGATGGCGAAGAAGAAACGGCTGAAAATCGCGCTGATTGGCTATGGCGCCATCAGCCAGATGCTGTTCGACGTTTTCAAGGAGAAGAAACCGGCCATCGATATCGTCGGCGTGCTGGTCCGGCCGGGCCGGGCCAAGGCAACACAGAAGGCGGTCGGCCGCAAGGTCGCCGTCGTCGAGGACCTCAAGGCGCTGCTGAAGCTCAAGCCCGATGTGGTGGTCGAGGCGGCGAGCCAGCAGGCGGTCAAGGATTGGGGCGAGACCATCCTCGACAAGGGGATCGACCTGATGGTGATCGCCACCGGCGCTTATGGCGATCCCAAGCTGTGGAAGAAGCATGTCGCCGCGGCGGCCAGGAGCGGCGCGCGGCTGCGCCTGCCGGCGGGTGCGATCGCCGGTCTCGACGGCTTGCTTGCAATGCGGCTCGGGAAGCTCGAGCGGGTGAAGTACACCTCGATCAAGCCGCCGCACGCCTGGAGCGGCACGCCCGCTGAAACCGAGTTCGACCTGCCCTCGATCAAGGAGCCGACCGTGATCTTCCGGGGCACGCCGGCCGATGCGGGGCGCCTCTATCCCAAGAACGCCAATCTCGCGGTCACCGTGGCGCTGTGCGGCGCGGGGCTCGATCATACCGACATCGAGCTGGTCGCCGATCCGACGTTGCCGCCCGGCACCAATGCGAGCCGGCTGGAGGTGATCAGCGATTCAGGTGAGCTCAAGCTCGAACGCCTCGGCCGCTCGATGCCGGATAATCCCAAGACGGGTGTGCTGACGGCGCTGACGATGGCAGACGACCTGATGAAGATCGTCCGCGCCAGCGACTGGTAACGATCGGGGGACGTCACGCTCACGCCTCCCCTCCGAGGAAGGGGAACATGAGCGGGATTCCGCGCCGGCCGGTGGTCAGAACTTCGACGGGCTTCGTATCAGTCCGGCAAGACCTTCCCAGTGATGGGCGGCGAGGCCGCGAAGAGCGGAGAACATGCTTGGGGCCGCGGGCTGTTGCAGCTCGTGGACCCAAGCGTCGTTTGTCTCGTAACCCAAGGTCTGCAAGGCATTGGGAAAGCGCTTCAGGAAGGCATCGGCGAGTTCCGGCGTGAACTCGCGCCGCCATTGGGCGATGGCGCCGGACCGGACATGCTTGTTGCCCAGCCGCGAGAGGCCGCCGAAAAGGCTGTTCTGCCAGAACCGGCGGCTGCCGAGCGCCTGTTCCTCGGCATCGAGGCCGAGGAACGTCATGATACGCTGCCAGGTCACGAGTTCCTCGTCCCGCCGGAGGTCCTCGTAGCGGGCTTCGAAGCAATTGGCGCGGCCGTAGCGCCACCTCTCCATGTCGCGCAACGTGCTCGCGCTCGAATTGTCCATTTCGAAGAGATATTGCTCGAACTTCGTCGGCAGGTTCTGCAGAGCCCGCTGATAGGTGAGATTGTCGTAACCAGGGATAGGCTCGTGCAGCCAGCTTTCGCGCGAGGCCTTGTGATAGTGCATGGCAGAAATGACGACATCGCGTGGATCGCGAATGAGATGAAGGATTTTCACGTCTTCGCGATCAAGCAGGGAGGCGAAGTTACCGAAATCCGAGTCGTAGCTGAAAAGAATAAACGGTCCGCGATCGAGGTCGGTTTGATGCCCATGCTCTGGACGGAAATCCATGTATCGAGCGCCCAGATCGCCCGCGATCGCCTTGAAAACACCATCCATCCACACGGTTCCCGTTTTGTGATGGGTGGCAACGACAAGGTTATATTTCATCTACTCTTGCTCTCCCTGAATTGAATCGGTACCCGCCTGCCCCAAATCGACCGACTCATTCTGGTTACCGCCTTTCATCGGAAATGTAGCCAACGCGAAGATGCAGACCGGGTATGTACAGAACCCGGCCCGCACGGCACGATTCTTGCTAGACTTTCACCTCAGCCGCGGTGAGGTCGGCCCGGGCCGCCGTGGTGAGGACCCATCATCGGCCGGTCGAACGCGGCCTTCTGCTCGGGCGACAGCTTGTCGTAGAGCGCCAGCAAGGTCGGCTTCACCGCCTGGATGCTCTCGAGCCGGCTCTTCATCATCTCTTCCTGACGGGTCAGACGGTCGGGGAAGCTCGGCGGCGCTTTCATCTCGGTCGGCAGGGAAGCGCAGCGGGCCTTCTCCTTGGCGCTCGCCTCGTCAGCCGCCTTCTGAAACGCGTCCCATGCCGGCATCTGGTCGGGCTTGAGGTCGAGCCTTGCCTTGAGATAGGCGCGGTTGCCGATGCGCCGCGCGATACGGTCCTCGCAGAATGCCTTGGGCGAGAAGTCGCGCATCATGCGTTCCGGGCCTCCGGCGGGGGCGGGGCCTCCGGCGGGAGCCGCACCGCCGCCGGTCGCCGGGGGCGCGGCGACCGGCGGGGCTGCCTGGGCGATCTGCGGCGCTCCATCGAACCCACCGTTAGAGGCGGCGGCCGAGGTCAGCCAGGCAAAACCGGCGGCTGCCACGACGGCAGTCGGCACGGCCAGGAAAAGTGGGCGAACACGCATCCAATGAACTCCTTGAGGGGCAGAAACTGCTCTCTGACCTCAAGTACGGGCTCACTTCCGGAATCGTGCCCGGGGCGTTGTAAGTTTTCTTTAAGTATTGGGGCGCAGCGATTGCATCCACCGGGTGAAGCTGGCGCGCTGTTCGGCCGTCATGTGAAGGCCCTCCTTGCTGCGTCGCCACAGCACGTCGTCGGGCTCGGCTGCCCACTCCTCGCGCATCAGATAGCGCACCTCGTGCTCGTAGAGATGACCGCCGAAGTGCCGGCCGAGATCGCCCACGGTGCGAATGCCTTCCATCAGCTCGTCAAAGGCAGTGCCATGCCGGCGCGCCAGCACCCGCACGAGATCCGGCGGCAGTCCGGGCTTTGCTTGCGCCGCGCCGGCGACGAAGCGGTCGAACGCCTGCTCGAAGGTCGGGGCGTCGGCGAGCTCCCCGTCGGCCAGTGCCTTGGCGCCGGTCCAGGCGCCGGCCATCTGCGGATAGAATTTGCGCAGATCCTCCAGCGCGTGCTCGGCGAGGCGGCGGTAGGTCGTGATCTTGCCGCCGAACACCGACAGCAATGGCGCGGCGCCGTCGGGTGCGTCGACCTCGAGATGATAGTCGCGCGTCACCGCCGAGGGATTGTCGTCGCCGTCGTCGAACAGCGGCCGCACGCCCGAATAGGTCCACACCACATCCTCGGGCCGCACCGGCTTGGCCATGTAAAAGCTGGCGAGTTCGCAGAGATAGGCGATCTCCTCCGGCGTGCAGACCGGGCTCTCGCTGGCTTCCACGGGAATGTCGGTCGTGCCGATCAGCGAGAAGTCGCGCTCGTAGGGAATGACGAAGACGATGCGGTTGTCCTTGTTCTGCAGGATGAAGGCGTGATCGCCGTCGTGCAGGCGCGGGACGACGATGTGGCTGCCCTTGATCAGCCGCACGCGCTTTGACGTCTTCACCTGCGTCTGCTCGTCGATGAAATGCTTCACCCACGGTCCGCAGGCGTTCACCAGGCCGCGGGCGTGGAGCTTCACCGTCGTGCCGTCCGGTGCGGCGAGCTCGATGTTCCACAGCTTGCCGTCGGCGCTGCGCCGCGCCGAGGTGCAGCGATGGCGGGCGTAGATCGTCGCCCCCATGTCGCGTGCCGACTTCACGTTGGCGATCACCAGCCGGGCATCGTCCACCCAGGCGTCGGAATAGACGAAACCGCGCTCGAACGAGGGCTTCAGCCCCGTCCCCCATTTCGACGTCCTCAGGTCGACCGCCTGGGACTTTGGCAAGGTCATGTGCCAGTCGAGATGGTCATAGAGGAAGAGGCCCAGTCTCAGCATCCAGCGTGGCCGCAGGTGCGGCTCGTGCGGCAGCACGAAGCGCAGCGGCCAGGAGAGGTGCGGCGCCTTGGCCAGCAGCACCTCGCGTTCCATCAAAGCTTCGCGCACCAGGCGGAATTCATAGAGTTCCAGGTAGCGCAGGCCGCCATGGATCAGCTTGGTCGCCTTGGACGAGGTCGCCGACGCGAAATCGTTCATTTCGCAGAGTCCGACCTTGAGCGCCCGTCCTGCCGCATCGCAGGCGATGCCTGCTCCGTTGATGCCACCGCCGACCACGAAGAGGTCGAGCGGCCGGTCGTCCATTCCATTCATGGCGTCGACATATAGCGTGCTTGACCCCCGCGCGCTCGCACCGCAAAAGGCCGCATGGGTTTCCTGCTCAAGATCGTGGTCTTCGCGATCGCCGTTTACGGCATCTGGGCCATGGCGAGCCGCTGGTACCGGCTGCTGGGCGGCGGCCAGGCCAAGCCGCCGGCACCCGCGCCGGACCGGCGAGAGCCGGCCGCCGCGCCGCCCAAGCCGCGCCCGCCGGTGGTCGAGGATACGCGGCTATGCGAAGCCTGCGGTTCCTATGTTTCGGCAGGCGCTGCAAAATGCGGCCGTCCGGATTGCCCGCAGCCGGCTTGACCGGGTGTAGGCCGATCCCTATTTTGCCGCGCCGCAACAACGGCCTTAAGTGGCGGAAATAAAAGGCCTTCTGAGCTTCTCGGGGAAGTCCGTGTCCAAGCCGCAATGCTTCCAGGAACTGATCCTGACCCTCCAGCAATACTGGGCGGGGCAAGGCTGCGTAATCCTCCAGCCCTATGACATGGAGATGGGCGCCGGGACGTTCCATACGGCGACGACCCTGCGGGCGCTCGGTCCGAAGCCCTGGCATGCGGCCTACGTGCAGCCTTCGCGCCGTCCCAAGGACGGGCGCTACGGCGACAACCCCATGCGGCTGCAGCATTACTATCAGTTCCAGGCGATCCTGAAGCCCTCGCCGGCAGACATCCTCGAGCGCTATCTTGGCTCGCTGGAGGCGATCGGCATCGACACGACCCTGCACGACATCCGCTTCGTGGAGGACGATTGGGAGAGCCCGACCCTCGGCGCCTGGGGCCTGGGCTGGGAAGTCTGGTGCGACGGCAGCGAGATCAGCCAGTTCACCTATTTCCAGCAGGTCGGCGGCATCGAGGTCGACGTGGTGTCTGGCGAGATCACCTACGGGCTCGAACGGTTGGCGATGTACCTGTTCGACAAGAAGTCGATCTACGATCTGCCGTTCAACCGGACCGACTCCGACGTGCCGCTGACCTATGGCGACGTCTTCCTCCAGAACGAGCGCGAGCAGTCGGCCTATAATTTCGAACAGGCCGACACCGAGATGCTGTTCCGCCACTTCGCCGATGCGGAGAAGGAATGCGCACGGATGATCGAGCGCAAGTTGCCGCTGCCTGCCTACGAGCAGTGCATCAAGGCGAGCCACACCTTCAACCTGCTCGATGCGCGCGGCGTGATCAGCGTGACCGAACGGCAGAGCTACATCCTGCGGGTGCGCGATCTCGCCAAGGCCTGCTGCGAAGGTTGGTTGGCGACGCAAGTGGCGAGGCCTGCCCTGAGCGTCGCCGAAGGGGCTGCGTGATGGCCCGGTTTCTTCCGCTGGGAGCGCGGCTCTCCAGAGCCGCTCTTCTTCGGATTGCCTCTTCCCATGAGCGGCTCTGGAGAGCCGCGCTCCCAGCGAAGATTCGTGACGATGGCTGAATTTCTCCTGGAGCTTCTGTCCGAAGAGATTCCGGCGCGCATGCAGACGCGCGCGGCGGACGATCTCAAGCGCCTGGTCGCCGACGGCCTGAAGGGCGCCGGGTTGAGCTTCACCGAGGCACGCGCCTTCGCGACGCCGCGGCGGCTCGCGCTCGTCTTCGACGGATTGCCGGCGGCACGTCCCGATGTCAGCGAGGAGCGCCGCGGTCCGAGGGTTGGCGCGCCGGACCAGGCCGTCCAGGGCTTCCTGAAGGGGGCGGGCCTTGCCTCGCTAGACCAGGCGGAGAAACGCGACACCGGCAAAGGCGAGTTCTGGTTCGCCGTGCTGAAGAAAAAGGGTGGCCCGACCGCCGATGTGCTGCCGGGCATCGTCGAGGCGGCCATGAAAGCGCTGCCCTGGCCCAAGTCGATGAAGTGGGGCAGCGGCAGCATGCAGTGGGTTCGTCCGCTGCAAGGCATCGTCGCGCTGTTCGACGGCAAGGTGCTGGCCGGCGAGATTGCGCCGGGCGGCCAGATGACACCTGTGAAATTCGGCGACACCACACGCGGCCACCGTTTCCTCAGCAAGGGCGAGTTCCCGGTCGTGGGCTTTGCCGACTACGTCGCCAGGCTTCGCGCCGCGCATGTCGTGCTCGATCCGGCCGAGCGCAAGAAGATCATCCTCGACGGCGCCCGGAAGCTCACGGGCGAGGCGCAGGTCGCGCTCAAGAACGATGAAGGCCTGCTCGAGGAGGTCGCCGGCCTGGTCGAATGGCCGGTGCCGATGCTCGGCACCATCGATGCGCAGTTCATGGACGTGCCTCCGGAAGTGCTGACCGTCTCGATGAGGACGCATCAGCGCTACTTCGTGACGACTAGATCCGACGGCACGCTGGCCAATCGCTTCGTGGTCGTTGCCAACAACGTCGCGCGCGACGGCGGCAAGACGATCGTCGAGGGCAACGAGCGCGTGCTGCGCTCGCGGTTGAGCGATGCCAAGTTCTTCTGGGACCAGGACCGCAAGGTCACGCTCGAGGAGCGGCTGCCGATACTGAAGGACATCATCTTCCACGCCAGCCTCGGCACGCAGGCCGAACGGGTCGAGCGGATCGTCAAGCTCGCCGGCGAGATCGCCAAATTGGTGCCCGGTGCCGATGCCGCCCAGGTCGCGCAGGCCGCGCGCCTGTGCAAGGCGGATCTCGTGTCCGGCATGGTGGGCGAGTTCCCCGAGGTGCAGGGCATCATGGGCCGCTATTACGCGCTGGGCGAGAAGCTGCCGGCGGCTGTCGCCGACGCGATCGGCGATCACTATGCGCCGGCCGGCCCGAACGACCGCTGCCCGAGCGCGCCGGTGTCGATCGCCGTGGCTCTCGCGGACAAGCTCGATGCCCTGGTGTCCTTCTGGTCGATCGGCGAAAAGCCCACCGGCTCGCGCGATCCCTACGCGCTGC
Organism: Reyranella sp.; assembly: GCF_965279465.1. Taxonomy (NCBI): domain Bacteria; kingdom Pseudomonadati; phylum Pseudomonadota; class Alphaproteobacteria; order Hyphomicrobiales; family Reyranellaceae; genus Reyranella; species Reyranella sp. The sequence goes on along the minus strand of NZ_OZ257242.1, from coordinate 7,463,661 downwards.
GCCGCGCGGCGCTCGGCATCATCCGCATCATCACGGAGAACAAGCTGCGGCTGCCGCTCGGCAGGTTCTTCGAGCAAGCCGACCTGCTCGACTTCTTCGCCGAGCGCCTCAAGGTGCAGGTGCGCGAGAAGGGCATGCGCCACGACGTCGTCGATGCGGTGTTCGCGCTGGGCAACGAGGACGATCTCGTGCGCCTCCTGGCGCGGGTCGAGGCGCTGCAATCCTTCCTCGGGACGGAAGCCGGCAGGAACCTGCTGACAGCGTACGGTCGCGCCGCCAACATCGTCCGTGCCGAGGAAAAGAAGGACAAAGGGCTCGCCGCCAGGATCGCCGGTGCGCCCGATGTCGCACTGCTGGAACAGGGCGAGGAGAAGGCCGTTGCTACCGCCTTGGAGGAAGTCGAGCGCACGGTGAGCCCGGCGCTGGAGAAGGAGGATTTCGCCGGCGCCATGCAAGCCTTCGCAGGCTTGCGCGCGCCGATCGATGCGTTCTTCGACAAGGTCACGGTGAACGTCGCGGACAAACCCGACCTGCGTCTGAACAGGCTGAAATTGCTCAATCAAATTCGTGCCACCATGGACTCGGTGGCGGATTTTTCGAAGATCGAGGGCTGACGATGGCGAAGTGGGTTTACAGCTTCGGTAATGGTACGGCCGAGGGCCGCGCCGAGATGCGCAATCTTCTCGGCGGCAAGGGCGCCAACCTCGCCGAGATGTCGAGCCTCGGCTTGCCGGTTCCACCGGGCTTCACGGTAACGACTGAACTCTGCACTTACTATTACGCCAACAACGAAAGCTATCCGCCCGAGCTGAAGGACGAGGTCGAGGCGGCGCTCGCTTCGGTCGAGAAGACCGTCGGGGCCGGCTTCGGAGACGCCAACAATCCGCTGCTCGTCTCGGTCCGCTCCGGCGCCCGCGCCTCGATGCCCGGCATGATGGACACCGTCCTGAACCTCGGCCTGAACGACCGCACGGTGCTGGGGCTCGCCAAGTCGTCCGGCGACGAGCGCTTCGCCTGGGACAGCTATCGCCGCTTCATCCAGATGTATTCCAACGTCGTGCTGGATGTCGGCCACCACTATTTCGAGGAAGCGCTCGAGCTCAAGAAGGAGGATCTCGGTGTCCACATGGATACCGACCTCAAGTCCGACGACTGGCGCGCGGTCGTGGGCGAGTACAAGAAGATCGTCGAGAAGCGCACCGGCAAGCCGTTCCCGCAGGAGCCGCGCGAGCAGCTCTGGGGCGCGATCGGCGCGGTGTTCGGCTCGTGGATGAACCAGCGCGCCATCACCTACCGTCGCCTGCATCAGATCCCCGAGAGCTGGGGCACCGCGGTCAACGTGCAGGCCATGGTGTTCGGCAACATGGGCGACGATTGTGCCACCGGTGTCGCATTCACGCGCGATCCCTCGACCGGCACGAACCTGTTCTACGGCGAGTATCTCGTGAATGCCCAGGGCGAGGATGTCGTGGCCGGCATCCGCACGCCGCAGCATCTCACCGTCGAGGGCAAGAATGCCCAGAAGTCGGACGCGCCGGCGATGGAAGAGGTGATGCCCGAAGTCTTCCGGCAGCTTTGCGGCGTGCGCGAGACGCTCGAGAAGCACTACAGCGACATGCAGGACATCGAGTTCACCGTCCAGCGCGGCAAGCTCTACATGCTGCAGACCCGCAACGGCAAGCGCACCGCCAAGGCCGCGCTCAAGATCGCCGTCGACATGGTGCGCGAGGGCCTGATCGAGAAGAAGGAGGCCGTGGCGCGCATCGTGCCCTCGAGCCTCGACCAGCTCCTGCACCCGACGCTCGATCCCAAGGCGCCGCGCAAGGTGATCGCCAAGGGCCTGCCCGCTTCGCCGGGCGCGGCCTCGGGCAAGGTCGTGTTCACCGCCGACGATGCCGAGAAGCAGGCGCGCGCCGGCGAGAAGGTGGTCCTTGTTCGCCGCGAGACCTCGCCCGAGGACATTCACGGCATGCACGCCGCCGAAGGCATCCTGACGTCGACCGGCGGCATGACCAGCCACGCCGCCGTCGTGGCGCGCGGCATGGGCAAGCCGTGCGTCGCCGGCGCCGGCGACTGCCGCATCGATGCCAAGGCCGGCACGCTCGTGGTGCGTGGCACGACGGTGAAAGCGGGCGAGATCATCACGCTCGACGGCAGCACGGGCGAGATCATCCTCGGGGTCGTGCCGACCGTGCAGCCCGAGCTTTCGGGCGACTTCGCCGAGCTGATGGTGTGGGCTGACGAGGTCCGCACGCTCGGTATCCGCACCAACGCCGAGACGCCGGCGGACGCCGCCCAGGCGCGCAAGTTCGGGGCCGAAGGCATCGGCCTCTGCCGCACCGAGCACATGTTCTTCGAGGGCGACCGCATCGTCGCGGTGCGCCAGATGATCCTGGCCGACGACGAGAAGGGCCGCCGCACCGCTCTGGCCAAGATCCAGCCGATGCAGCGCCAGGATTTCGTCGAGCTGTTCGAGATCATGGCCGGTCTGCCGGTCACCATCCGCCTGCTCGACCCGCCGCTGCACGAGTTCCTGCCCAAGACCAACGCCGACATGGAGGTCGTGGCCAAGGATCTCGGCGTCGACGTCGCCGAGATCGAGGCGCGTGCTCACAAGCTGCACGAGTTCAACCCGATGCTTGGCCATCGCGGCGTGCGGCTCGGCATCTCCTATCCTGAGATCTACGAGATGCAGGCGCGCGCGATCTTCGAGGCCGTCGCCGAGGTGCAGAAGAAGGGCGGCAAGACGGTGATCCCCGAGATCATGATCCCGCTGATCGCGACCAAGAAGGAGCTCGACCTGATGAAGGCCGTGGTCGACCAGGTCGCGTCCGAGGTCAGCCAGATGTCGGGTGAGAAGTTCGAGTACCTGGTCGGCACCATGATCGAGCTGCCGCGCGCCTGCCTGCGGGCCGGCGAGATTGCCGAGACGGCGGAGTTCTTCTCGTTCGGCACCAACGACCTGACGCAGACTACCTTCGGTCTCAGCCGCGACGATTCGGGTTCGTTCCTGGAGAAGTACCAGCAGCGCGGCATCCTCGAGCACGATCCCTTCGCCTCGCTCGACACCGAGGGCGTCGGCGAGCTGATCGAGATCGGCTGCGAGCGCGGCCGCAAGGTGCGGCCCAAGCTCAAGGTTGGCATCTGCGGTGAGCATGGCGGCGATCCGGCGTCGGTGTTCTTCTGCCACAAGGCCGGCCTCGATTACGTCTCGTGCTCGCCCTACCGCGTGCCGATCGCGCGGCTGGCGGCGGCACAGGCAGCCCTGGGCGGCGCGCTCAAGACGGAATGACCCTCGACGCGCTTCGAAGTGGCGGCAAGCGCGCGCTGGCGGCAGCACTTGCGTCCCTGGAGCGTGATTCCGACGGCGAGAGCGCACAGCGCCTGCTCGACGAGGCCTGGCGCTCGCCCCGCGCGCACGTCGTTGGCGTCACCGGACCGCCGGGCGTCGGGAAATCCTCTCTCTGTGCGGCGCTGGTCGCGGCCTGGCGCAGGGACGGCAAGACCGTCGGGGTGATCGCCGTCGATCCCTCGTCGAAGACCAGTGGCGGTGCGTTGCTCGGAGATCGCGTGCGGATCGTCCACGATTCGTCGGACGAAGGCAGCTTCGTGCGTTCGATGGCGGCGCGCGACCGGCTGGGCGGGCTCGCCGATCAGACGCTGGCGGCAATGGTCGTCATGCGCGCGCTGTTCGACCGCGTGCTGATCGAGACGGTCGGCGTCGGCCAGTCCGAGACCGACGTCGCGGGCGTGGCGGACACGGTCGTGTTCTGCGTCCAGCCGGGCTCGGGCGATTCGCTGCAATTCATGAAGGCGGGCATCGTCGAGATCCCAAACCTGATCGTCGTGACCAAAGCCGACCTTGGTGCCGCAGCGGAGCGGGCGCGGGCCGACGTCGCTGGCGCGCTCTCGCTCGCGACGGCCGGCGACTGGCCGCTCAAGACACTGGCCGTTTCGTCACGGAGCCGCGCTGGCATCGAGGCGCTGATGGCTGCGCTGGAGGGACATCGCGCCTACCTGGCCGAGGACGGACGGCTCGCCGTCGCGCGCCATCGCCAGAGCGAGGGCTGGGTGCGCGAAGCGTTGCGCGAGCGCTTCGGGACGCGGGGACTTGCGCGCCTGGCGACACTTGGTTTGGATGCCGCGCTGCCGGCGGGGGCGCAGCCCTTCGAACGCCTGCGCGCCCTCACGACTGCCCTGGAGACACCGCGATGACCCACCCGACCGATGGCACCTGCATCTTCTGCAAGATCGTCGCGGGCCAGATCCCGTGCTTCAAGCTGCTGGAGGACGACAACACCATCGCCTTCATGGACATCAACCCGCTCAATCCCGGCCACGCGCTGTCGGTCGCCAAGGGCCACTGGCCGACGGTCGACGTGATACCGCCGGAGGTGCTGGCCGACGTCGCGAAGACGGCGCAGCGTGTGGCCAAGGCGGTATTCAAGGAACTGAAGCCGGTCGGTGTGAACCTGCTTCAGGCCAATGGCGAGGGCGCGGGACAGAGCGTGCCGCACCTGCATTTCCATATCGTGCCGCGCGTGGCCGGCGATGGCCTGTCTCTCAACTGGGCCTATAAGCCCGGCGACATGGCCGCGATCAAGGCGGTGTATGAACGGCTGAAGGCGGCTCTTTGATCTTGCTCATGGGAGCGCGAAACTCATAGGCGCCGACTTTGAGGGCGTCCGAGCACTTCCATGAAGTTGGTTCGTAACGGATTCATCGCTGGGAGCGTGGCTCTCCAGAGCCGCTCATGGGATGTGGCAATCCGAAGAAGAGCGGCTCTGGAGAGCCGCGCTCCCAGCAGACCAAAGTTAGCGCATATGAGCGCGCAACTGGAGTTGTGCGCTTCCATGAGGCGGGGCTACTCCTGTGGCGGGTAGCGGTCGAAAACCGGCAGCTCGTGGGCGCGCTCCATCCATCCGATCCGTTCGGCAACCTGGATGTGCGCGCGAGGCGGAACGGAGTCGGGATCGTCGTAGGTCGCACTCTGGATGTCGATGATCCCCGGGAGCATTTGCTCGTTCACGTAGAAGAGCCCGGTGCCGCAATCGGCGCAGAAATGTCGCCGGCCATGTTCTGACGACGCGTACACCTTGGGCGTGCCCTTCGTCGTCTTGACCGCGCCTTGCGGATACATCGTCCAGCCGACCATCGGTGCACCGGCATGGCGCCGGCAATCGGTGCAATGACACAGCGCGTGGACGATGGCCTCGCCTTCAGCCTGATAGCGGATCGCGCCGCAGTGGCAGCCGCCGGTGATCATGGTCTGCTCTCCTCTGTCGTTCCGACCTTACATCCCAACGGGGCGGCTCGCCGTGAGGCTGAACCATTCGCGCTCGTCCTGGCGGAACTGGTCGCGCACGTAGTCGATCACGGTGCGGATGCGCGCGCCCTTGTTGGTTTCCTCGTGGCTTACAAGCCAGATATCGCGGACGATCTTGAGATCGATCGGTGCCGCCACCAGGTTCGACGACTTGGTGACGTAATCGGGGAACACCGAGATGCCGTAGCCCACGCGCACGGCCTCGACGGCGGCGTAGGACGAGTTGGTACGCAGCACGACGCTCGGGCTGCGTTCGACCACCTCGCTCCACGGCTTCATCGACGGCAGGCTGTGCAAGGTCGTGTGGTCGACGATATGATGCTCGCGCAGGTCATCGAGCTTCTGCGGCAGGCCGTACTGCTCGATGTAGTTGGGCGCGGCGAAGATCGACATGTTGAACTGGCCGACCCTCGCCGCCACGAGCTGATTGGATGTCGGGCGGAAGAAGCGGATGGCGAGATCGGCCTGGCGCGTGGCGAGATCGAGCACCTGGTCGCCCGAGATCACTTGCACGATGATGTCGGGATGGCTGCGGCGCAGGTGATCGAGCCTCGGCACCAGCCAGTGCGCGGCGATGCCTTCGGTCGAGGCGATGCGCACGACACCTGCCATCTCCCGATCGAGCCCGGCGAGATGCCGCTCGATCGATGTGGCATTGGACAGCATCGATTCGGCCTGCACCAGCACACCGCGCGCCGCCGGCGTGACTTCCATGCCATGGCGATGGCGGTCGAACAGCTTCGCGCCCAGCCGACGCTCCAGCGCCTGGATTCGACGGCCGACGGTCGTCTGCTTCGTGTTGAGCTGGGTCGCAGCAGCGCTGAAGCTGCCGGTCTTGGCGACGGCCAGGAAGAAACGCACGTCGTCCCAATCGCCGAGGATATTGGGTACTTTGCTTTTTCGGGAAGACGGATTGACCATCGCAATAGTCGATACAATTTGTTCGCAATCGAATTGTTCTAAGTCGAAATTCAGGCAAGCGGCACGTTTATGGCTTATCCTACATGACCGATCGCCGAATGTCGTTTTATGTCTTTTTTGTAGGGGATTAGCCGATCTTTTTCAAAGACCGGTTGGCTTGGAAACCCCATATGTAGTGCGTATTTAGGTGTACGATCAATATGTTGCGGTTTTATCTTCGCAGTTGTCGCGAGGTACTTCGTGTCCGCAGTGAGTCCGGACGGTAAGGCAGCACCATTGTCCGGTCTCCCGGACAAGGTTCGTCGCCATCTGCGCAGCCCGTCCACACGACTGGCGGCATTTGCCGGACTGCTGACTTATCTCTGCTATGCATACGCGCATGACAGCTGGACCAACCCGGCGCTGATCGGCGTGGCGGTCTTCTTCGCGGTCTTCATGCCGGCCTACACCAGGCTCAGCAACAAGGCCGAGTTGTGGGCCAACAACCGTTTCGGCTTCGTGACCGCCGGCCGGCTCGGGCGCTTCATCCCGCAATTTGCCTTCAACCTCGCAGTATTCGCGGTGATGCTGTGGGGCGGCGGGATGAGCCGAAGCGGCGTGGCGACCGTCGGCGGCATCGCGGGCGCGGCGCTGATCACCAGCCTCGCATCACAGGGCCTGCAATACCTCGGCACTTACCTTTTCGCGCGCGGCATCGGCGACTTCAATCGCAACGTGCTGGTCGGCCTTTGCGTCAACACCGTCCTGACCGCGCTCGGCACCGCCGGCCTTCCGTACGGCCGGGAAGCGTTCCTGCTGCTCGGCTTCGGCCTGGGCGGGTTCCTCGTCGTCGTCGGTATCCTGTCGGACTTACGCTCGATTTTTGCGCCTCGGGGCGGCATCGGCCTCTTCTTCGGGACCTTCAATCCCTTCCACAACACCCACCTCGCGATCCTGAAGCGGGCGATGGCAGAACGGCGGCTCGACAAGATCATCATCCATCCGACGCTGATCCCGCGATTCTATGCCGAGGCCTTCCGCAAGGGCCAGATCCGCGTCGGCCGGCTGAGGGCAGACGGGTTCCAGGTCTACGAGAAAACCGACAAGGCCGACGTCAATGTCGACTACTTCCCGACCGGCAACGTCTTCCTGCCGCCGGAGACCCGCCGGGCGCTGATCGAGCTCTCGGTCGCGGAAGCAGGGCTCGGGGAGAAGGTCGACGTGCTCTTCCTGCGAGAGACCTACGACGCGCAGGGCTTCCAGGGCGTGATCGCCGAGATCAAGAAGCGTCATCCCGGAGTGCGCCTGCACACGCTGCACGGCACCGACTTCGGCGGCATGATGGTACGCTCCATTTGCGACGAATGTGGCTGGATCTATCCGTGGCGCATCCTGCGCCGTGACGATATTTCGGCGACGGCGATTCGCAAGGGCGCCAAGGGCATGACGCCGGCCGTCGTGACCGATGTGCTGGACCAGATTTCACGCAGTCTGCCGGAAGTGGCGGCGGGGGGCCGTCGCTTTCGGAACGACAACGGAGTGCTGACCGGGTACGTTCAGCAATGACCGTTCGCTCGATCGACGGCACGCCGGTCACCATCCGGCTGGCGATGAAGATGGAGGATGCGCTGCAGGCTTTCGCGGTCCGCGCCGCCTGCTTCATCGGCGAGCTCGATGTGCCGTTCTCCGAGGAATTCGACGGCCACGATCACGGCGCCACCCATGTCATCGCCTATCTCGGCGACGAGCCGGTAGGCGCGGTCCGCCTGCGCTGGTTCCGGTCATTCGCGATGACCGAGCGGCTCGCGGTGCTGCAGCGTTTTCGCGGTCTTCGCATCGGGCAGCAGCTGCTCGAGCACTGCGGCACCCTGGCCGAGAGCCGTGGCTGCGGCCTGCTCTATGCCCAGGTGCTGCCGTGCGACATCGGCTACTGGGAGAAGCAGGGCTGGTGTCGACTGGTGCCAGAGGCCCAGAGCAAGGCCGATCCCGACCAGATCGTCGCCGTGATCAAGGCGGCCGATCCTGGCAAGCCGCTGCCCGATGTCGAGCCGCCCGAGGTGATCAACCTGCGGCGCGAGCCGCAACGCGATGCCACCCGAAATCCGCTCGTCGCGTGCACGAAATAACTGCGTCGCCTACGAAATATGACAAAGACGGCACTGGAGATCGCCAGTATGATTTCCAAACTGGGTGGGTTGCCAGGAGGGGCATCTCTCCCACGAATAGGGGGCAGTGGATGGGAGTGTTCGAGATCGTCGTCGAACCGAACGTTCGACGACGCCGTAACCGTCAGCCTTTGACGGGGTCAAAACGCGCCGCTGCCATGTTCCGGATCTGGCACGGCATCCGCGACCTGATCGACGAGGCCGAGCGCCTGAGGGACGGCGAGCTGGTTCATTTCCTGGCTGTGGCGCAGCTCCTGATCGAGGAGAAGACAGTCGCGCTCGGCGCGGGCACAACGGCCTTCGACGAGGTCGACGCCAGCCTGCCGAACTAGCCTGACCTGCGCAGAATGGGCCGGCAGCCTTGATGGAAACTACCCCAGCAGCAGCCGAACCACCTCGAGCTGGATCTCCGCTGCTTCGACCATCTCGCTGATCGGAACGCTCTCGTTCGCCGCATGGCCCTGCGCGCCCGAGCCCGGGCCGAAATTGATGATCTCGATGCCGTCGTCGGCGTAGTACCGCCCGTCGCTCACGCCCGTCGCGTTGAGGAACTTCACCTTCCGCCCGGTCTGCTCCTTCACCACCGCCTCGAAGGCGCCGACCGCCGCGCCGTTCTCCGGGGCGAAGAAGCCGTTGGTGCCGGTCAGGAACTCGACCGTGTACTGGCCCTTCGGCTCGCCCACACCATCGATCACCTTCTTCAGCTCGGTGAAGGCGGCCTTCACCTTCTCATCCGGCAGCAGGCGGCGGTCGATCTCGACCGTGCAGGCCGAGGGCACGACGTTGGTGTTGTGGCCGCCGTGGAACATGCCGATGTTCACCGTCGACCTCATCGCGCCCGACACGCGCTTGGCCAGCGCCTTGTCGTAGTAGGACTGCAGCGCGCCCACCAGCCGCATCATGCGCAGGATGGCGTTGTCGCCGGCCGACGGGTTGCCGGCGTGGGCGGCCTTGCCCTTGGTCGTGATCCTCGCCCACAGCACGCCGCGCTCGGCGACGATCAGGTTATTCTCGGTCTGCGCGCCCAGGATCAGCGCGTCGGGTCGGACCTTGCCGCTCTTGCGCAGGAACTCCATGCCGTTGGGGCCGAGATTCTCCTCGTCGGCCACGAAGGTGAAGATCAGTTCGCCCTTCGCCGGGCCGCCGCGCCGCGCGATCTCCTCGGCGAGCCAGAGCTGGACCGCCATGCTGCCCTTGCAGTTGCCGGCGCCCAGCCCGTAGACCAGCCCGCCCTTGACCAGCGCCTTGTAGGGATCGCTCTTCCAGTTCGCCCGCTCGCCGACGCCGACGGTGTCGACATGGGCGTTGAAGGCGATGGTCGGGCCTTTCGCCTTGCCCTTGCGGCGGGCGACGACGTTGTCGACACCCTTGGCTTTGGTCGCGATCTCGACCTTGTAGCCAGCCTTCTTTAGCCGCTTCGCCGCATAGGCGCAGATCTCGACCGACGTGCCGGGCGGGTAGGGGCTCGGCAGCGCGATCAGGTCGGAGAGGATGGAGACGAGTTCTTTTTTCATCGTGGTTCCTTGAAAGAAGGACGGTGTCATCCCGAGCGAAGCGAGGGATCTATGCTGTTGCCCATAGATCCCTCGCTTCGCTCGGGATGACACGGTGCGGTCCGGACGTCAGCGATTCGCCAGAGCCTCCAGCACCTCGACCAGCACCCTCGTGCCGGCCGCGAGATCTGCGGGCGTCGCGTTCTCGATCTCGTTGTGGCTGATGCCGCGCTCGCACGGCACGAAGATCATGCCGGTGGGGCAGAGCCTGGCGATGTGCATCGCGTCGTGGCCGGCGCCCGAGGGCATGTCCATGTGGCTGAGGCCGAGGCTCTCCGCCTTGTCGCGGACCAGCCCGATCACCGTCGGGTCGAAGTCGGTCGGCGGCACGTTCGTCACGCGCTCGATGCGGGCCGGGCAGGGCGGAGCCTTCGCCGCGACGATCGCCTCGAGCTTGGCCTCGTGCGCCGCGAGCACGGCGTTGTCGGGATGGCGCATGTCGATGGTGAACACCGCCTTGCCCGGCACCGTGTTGGGCGAGCCGGGCGAGACATCGACCCGGCCGATAGTGAAGCGCAGCGTGTCGTCGGCGTCGGCCGTCGCCTCGTACATCGCCGCCGCGATCCGGGTCGCCGCGGCATAGGCGTCCTTGCGCGCGGCGCGCGGCGTGGTGCCGGCATGCGCCTCCTCGCCGTCGATCTCCACGATGTAGCGCCGGCTGCCCTGGATCGCGGTGACGACGCCGATCGTGGTCGCCGCGGTCTCGAGCCGCGGGCCCTGCTCGATATGCGCCTCTATATAAGAGTCGACCGGGAAGCCCGGCGCGCCGTCGCGGATCGGGGCGGGCGCGGCCTTCAGTGTCTCGGCCAGCGCGTCCTTCAGAACGATGCCCTTCCAGTCCTTCTGCCCGAGCATGTCGTCGAGCCGGCAGGCGCCGGCGAACACCGCCGAGCCCATCGCCCCGGGCTGGAAGCGAGAGCCTTCCTCGTTGGTCCAGGCGACCGCCATCACCGGCCGCTTCGTCTTCACGCCGGCATCGTCGAGCGCCTCCAGGGCCTCGAAGGCGGCGAGCACGCCGTACATGCCGTCGAAGCGTCCGCCGGTCGGCTGGCTGTCCATGTGACTTCCGCTCAAAACAGGAGCCAATGCGGGGTCGGTGCCGGATTTCTGGATGAAAAGGTTGCCGATTGCGTCGGTGAATACGTCGAAATCGCGTGCTTTTGCCCACGCGGCGAGCTGGTTTCGGGCGGCCGCGTCCTCCGCTGACAACGCCTGGCGGTTGACGCCGCCCCGAGGCGTGCCGCCGAGCTTCGCCATGTCGGCGTGCCGCTGCCAGAGCCGGTCTTCTTTGACCGCATCGGCCCCGCTCATGCATCCTCCTTCGATCGTCCGCGGAGCTATAGTCGGGAGACCCTCAATGCACAATCATCTGGACCGCAACCTGATCGGCTACGGCGCCAACCCGCCCGATCCGCAATGGCCGGGCGAGGCGCGGATCGCGGTGAGCTTCGTGCTGAACTACGAGGAGGGCGGCGAGAACACCATCCTGAACGGCGACCCGCATTCGGAGAGCTACCTCACCGAGGTCTACGGCACGGTGCCGCTGATGGGTGAGCGCGATTACTCGACCGAATCGATGTACGAATACGGCAGCCGGGCGGGCTTCTGGCGCATCCTGCGCCTGTTCGACGAGCGCGGCATGAAGTTCACCTCCTGGGCGGTCGGCAAGGCGCTGGAGCTCAATCCCGCGGCCGGCAAGGCGATGGCCGATTCGGGCCACGAGGTGGCGACCCACGGCTACCGCTGGATCAACTACAAGGACTTCACCCTCGAGCAGGAGCTCGACCATATAAGGAAGACGGTGAAGGCCACGATCGACAGCGCCGGCAAGGCGCCGGTCGGCTGGTACACCGGCCGGTTCGGCCAGAACTCGCTGCGCGCCGTCGTCCGGCACGGTGGCTTCCTCTATTCGAGCGACTCCTACAACGACGACCTGCCCTACTGGGTCAAGGTCGAGGGCACACCGCACCTGATCATCCCCTACACGCTCGAGGTCAACGACATGAAGTTCGCGGTGCCGCCGGGCTTCGGCATCGCCGACGGCTGGCTGCAGTCGATGAAGGACGCCTTCGACATGCTCTACGCCGAGGGTGCGCGGTCGCCCAAGATGATGTCGGTCGGCATCCATTGCCGGCTGGGCGGCCGGCCGAGCCGCGCGCTCACGCTGGCGCGGTTCCTCGACTACGTCGCCTCCAAGCCCAAGGTCTGGGTTGCCACCCGCGAGCAGATCGCTCGCCACTGGATGAACGTCCACCCGGCTCCGGCCGGCTAGCGGGTGAGGCGCTGGACCAGGCGAAAGGCGAAGGTTCCGGCCAATGCGGCCGCCGTCAGGCCGACGGCAAACAGGATCGGGACATAGGCGTCGCCGGTGCGGTCGTAGAGCCAGCCGGCGAGGCCGGGCGCCGGGGCGGTGCCGAGGAAGAAGACGGTCAGGAACACGCCCATGCCGAAGGCGCGCTTGTGCGGCGCCATCGCCTGGCCGGTCAGTGCCATCACCAGGCCAGCCGGCGCGACGCCGATCAGGCCGTAGGCAAGGCTGAGCGGGATCGCCCAGTCGAGCAGCGGGAGGAGGGCCAGGCTCGCCATGCCGCCAACCAGGCAGACCCGGAGAATCAGGTCTGCCCGGCCGAACCGGTCGGCGAGCTGGCCGACCAGGGTGCCCGAGAAGATCATGACCCAGCTTGCCAGGCTGACGATCGAGGCGGCGGTCAAGGTGCCCATGCCGCCGTCGGTCAGGACGCGCGGCGCGAAACTCAGATAGACGACGTAGGCGGCGTTGAAGAATGCCCAGATGGAGGCTGCGATCAGCGTCAGGCTCCATTCGCGGCCGGTGAGGCCGGCGGATGCCGCCGCTGGCGCGCTCGTGCCCTGCGGCGGAGCGCGATAGAGCAGCAGCACGGCAGCCGCGCTCAGCAAGCTGTAGAGGGCGGCGACCGCGAACGGCATCCGCCACCCATGGTGCGCGGCCAGCCAGCCATGGCCGATCTGGCCCATGGCGACGCCGAACGGCCAGCTCATCACCACCACCGCCATCGCGGTGGCGAGCTCGCGGCCGGCGAACCAGTCAGCCGTCATCTTGGTGAAGTAGAGCGAGCAGACGACGAAGCCTGCGCCGGCGACGAGGCGCGCCGCCGCTAAAGTCTCCAGGCTGGTCGACACAGCCGAGAGCATGCCGCCGGCAGCAAGCGCGACGAGGCCGACCGCGACCAGCAGGCGGTCGGAAAGATAACGGCCGAGCAGTCCGGCCGGCATGGCCAGCACCATGCCGGGCATCAGGAACAGTCCGATCAGCGTGCCGACTTCGGCGTAGTTGAGATGGAGGTCCGCCGCGATCGGCTCGCCGACCGAGCCCATCGTCTGGAACTGAAAGCCCAGCGCCACGCGTGTCGTGAACAGCAAGGCGAGGATCGACCAGCGGCGATCGGAGACGTTTTCAACCAAAGCGAGCACGAGATAACGGCGAAAGAATGTGCGCGCGCCACGCGATTGTCCGAGCTTTCTGTGGATAAGTGGGGTTTACATGGCAAAATTTGGGCGGCAAAGAAGTGTTGCATGAAAGCAACACTGCCTTTGGGCCTCCTGGTTTCGTCACTCGCGCTTGCGGGTTGCGTCCAGCACACCGCCTCGAAAGCTCTTCCCGGACCGGTCATGACCGTCCAGGAAGCGAAGGCTTATTATGTGGAGCAGCGCAAGAATGAGGTCCTGCGCAACCTGGCGACCTGCGAGAGCGGCGGCCATGGCGAGTCGGACCGGCCGATCGTCGGCGGCCGCGGCGCCTATGTCGGACGTTTCCAGTTCAGCCCACGCACGGTGGTGGCCTACGTCCAGCAGAAGGAGGGTCGCCAGCTCAGCCTGAGCGAGGCCAAGGAACTCGCCCACGACTACGACCAGGCCGCGGAGCTGGCCAAGTACATGATCTTCGATCTCGACCGGGCCGGCGACTGGCCGCTCTGCTCGCGCAAGATCGGCCTGCGCGCGCAGGTCGAGGAGATCAGGTCGGCTCTGTAGCCACACCGCATCAGGAACCGGGCGCCCCCGCCGTCGTTGAACGCCAGTGACTGCCCGGTACCTCCTGCTTCTCTGCCTATGTGTCCTGCCGGGCGGTGCGTTTGCCGCCGAGCCGGCCCCGGCGGCGGCTGCCCCTAATCCCTCCGCCGAAGCACGCTCCATCACCATCGAGGTGCGCCGGGACGCGCTGATCCGTCGGCTCGCCGATTGCGAAACCGGCGGCCGTGGCGAGGCCGGCGTTGGCCGGGGGCCCTATGTCGGCGTCTTCCAGTTCGAGCCGCGCACCGTGGTGAACTTCGTGCGCGAGCGCGACGGTCGGACGCTGAGCGCCCAGGAGGCGATCGCCCTGGCCCGCGATTACCGCCGGGCGTCCGCGCTCGTACGGTATGTGATCTTCGACCGCGGTGGCCATACCCATTGGCCGGCCTGCAGCCGCAAGCTCGGCATCGCCCGCCAGGTCGCGGCGATCAAGGCACTGTAGCGCTGGAGAGCCGCGCTCCCAGCCTCAGACTTCCAGCCATTCCTTGCGGATCGCCGCGTTGGCCGCCAGCTCGCTCGGCGTGCCCTCGAACACGATACGGCCGTGGCCCATGACGTAGAGCCGGCGCGAGATCTTCAGCGCGATGGTGAGCTTCTGCTCGACAAGCAGGATCGCCGTGCCGCGCCGGGCGATCTCGTCGAGCAACGTGCCGACCTGCTCGACCAGCTTGGGGGCCAGCCCCTCGGTTGGCTCGTCGATGATGACAAGATCGGGATCGCCCATCAGGGTGCGGCACATGGTGAGCATCTGCTGCTCGCCGCCCGACAGCACGCCGGCCGGATTGTCCCGCCGGGCGCCGAGGTTAGGGAAGAGCGAGAAGACGTCGTCGAACGTCCAGCGGCCGAACACGCCGGCCCGCTTCAGCCCGAGCTCGAGGTTCTGGCGGACCGTCAGGCCGGGGAACACCTGGCGGTCCTCGGGCACGTAGCCCATGCCGGCATGGGCGATCTGGTCCGGCCTCAGCCCCGCGATCGGCCGGCCCTTGAAGCTGATTTGCCCGACGGGCGGAACCAGCCCCATGATCGCCTTGCAGGCAGTCGAGCGGCCGACGCCGTTGCGGCCGAGCAGGCTCACGATCTCGCCTTCGCCCACCGTCATGTCGACGCCCTGCAGGATATGGCTCTTGCCGTACAGCGCGTGCAGGTCGCGCACCTCGAGCATCATGCGGACACCGTCCCGAGATAGGCCTCTTGCACGGCAGCGTTTCCGCGGATGGCGGCGGGCGCGTCGGAGGCGATCACCTCGCCATAGACCAGCACGGTGATGCGGTCGGCAAGGCCGAACACGACGCTCATGTCGTGCTCGACCATGATCAGCGTCTTGCCCTCCGACACGCTGCGAATCAGCGCGACCGCAGCCTCGGTCTCGCTGTGGCTCATGCCGGCGGTCGGCTCGTCGAGCAGGATGATCTTGGCGCCGCCGGCGATGGTGATGCCGATCTCCAGCGCGCGCTGCTCGGCATAGGACAGCAGGCCGGCCGGCAGGTTGCGCCGCTCGGTGAGCTTCAGACGCTCCAGCAGCACTTCGGCCGCGATGTTGAGCGCCTTCTGCCGTCCCAGCAGGTGCCAGAACGAGTAGCGGTAGCCCCGCGACCACAGCAGGCCGCAGCGGAGATTCTCGAACACCGTCATGCGCGGGAAGATCGAGGTGATCTGGAAGCTGCGGGACAGGCCGAGCCGGTTGATCTCCTGCGGCGCCAGGCCGGCGGTCGACCGGCCGTTCACCGCGATCGTGCCCGAGGTGAGGGGAAAGCGCCCAGAGATCAGGTTGAACAGCGTGGTCTTGCCGGCGCCGTTCGGGCCGATGATGGCGTGCCGCTCGCCGCGCGGGATGCTGAGGTCGACGCTCCGGATGATCTCGGTCTGCCCGAAGCTCTTGCGCACTGCGCGCAGCTCGACCGCCGGCGTGCTCACGACATCACCCCCTGCCGCTTGGCGTCCTCGATCAGGACATCCCAGCGCTCGCGAAAGCCGCGCGCCGCGCGCCGCATCCACAGGGCGCCAAGACCGAGTGCCGCCAGCGCGACCAGCCAGGGCAGCGGCGCGGTGGTGTCGATCACGTTGCCGGCGATGGCGAACTTCTTGCCCTGGGCCGCGCCGATGGTCGTGAACGACGTGAGCTCGACCAGCAGCACGAAGCCCAGCAGGATCAGCAGCGCGGGCGGAAAGGCGCGCAGGTAGGGCAGGGCCAGCTCGCGCAGCCGGCCGATGCGCCAGATCGGCACGTGCATGAAGAGCAACCCTATCAGCCCGCCCGGGGCGTACATCACCATGACGATGAACAGCACGCCGACATAGAGCAGCCAGGCATTGCTCAGCAGGCTGACGCCGCTCTGGAGCAGCACGACGACGATGGTGCCCAGGATCGGCCCGAAGAAACCGCCGGCACCGCCGATATAGACGGCGAGAAGGGCATTGGCCGACTTTGCCGCGGACACGGTGTCGAAGGTGACGATCTCGTAGATCAGCACATACAGGCCGCCGCCGATGCCGGCGAAGAAGCCCGACAGGGTGAACTGCAGAAGGCGCACCATCCTCGGGTCGTAGCCGACGAACTGGGCGCGCTCGAAATTGTCGCGCGTGGCGTTGGACATGCGGCCGAGCGGAGTCTGGGTCTGCAGGCGCATCAGCACGGCGGCGATGAACGCCCAGGCGATGACGAGGCAGTAGACCTGCCAGGGCGAGGTGTAGCTGACGCCCAGCAGGCTGGTGTCCATGACGCGGTCGACGCTGATGCCGCCCTCGCCGCCGAAGAAGCCCATGAACATCAGGGCGGCGGCCGAAACCAGCTCGCCCAGCCCCATCGTGATCATGGCGAAGGCGGTAGCGCGCTGCTTGGTCACCAGCCAGCCGAGGACATAGCCGAAGGCCATGCCGCCGAGCCCGCCGGCCAGCGGCACCAGCTCGGTCGGCAGCCAGATCGTGCCCGCTTTGACCAGATTCACGACATGGGCGGCGCAATAAGCGCCCAGCCCGAACAGCACGGCATGCCCGAACGACAGCAGGCCGGCCTGACCCATCAGCATGTTGTAGCTGAGCGCAAAGATCGCCATCACGCCGATCTCGCTCATCAGGGTGAGCACGAAGCCGGAATGACGGCCCTTGGTCCAGTCGTAGAAGAGGAAGGGGAAGGCGAGCAGCACGGCGAGTGCCAGCAGCCAGATCCAGTGGCGGCGGAGCGCGGTCATGTATCGCGCGTTCCCATCAGGCCGCGCGGCCGGAAGACGAGGATCAGGACCATCAGCAGGAACGGCAGCAGGGCGCCGACCCGCGGCAGAGTGACGGTGAGGACCTCCGCGAACGGCGTGTCCTTGGTCACTACGAAGCCGAATTTGGCCAGCAGGTCGGCCAGCGACACGTCGAACACCACGGCGAAGGTCTGGATCAGCCCCATCAGGATCGAGGCGATGAAGCAGCCCGACAGCGAACCGAGCCCGCCGAACACCACGACCACGAAGACGATCGGCCCCATGGTGAAGGCCATGGCCGGCTCGGTGACCTGGTAGTTGCCGCCGATCACGCCGGCCAGCCCTGCCAGCGCGGTGCCGGCGGCGAAGACCAGGGTGAAGATGCGCGGCACGTTGTGGCCGAGGGCGGACGCCATCTCGGGATGGGTGAGCGCCGCCTGGATGACCAAGCCGATGCGGGTGCGCGTCAGGCCGAGCCAGATCGCGCCGAACATCAGGGCGGAGACCAGCAGCATGAAGGCACGGTAGGCCGGGAAATGCGTGCCGTAGATCGTGAACAGCGGGAAATCGAGCAGCTCCGGCACCCGGTAGGGAACCGGCAGCAGGCCCCAGGTCATCTGCACGGCCTTCTCGATGATCAGGGCGAGGCCGAAGGTGAACAGCAGCTCGGCGATGTGACCGTTGCGATGGACTCGCCGGAGCCCCCACATCTCGATTGCCGCGCCGATCAGCCCGCACAGGAGGGGGGCGATGACCAGGGCCGGCCAGAAGCCGATGTACTGGCTGATCGTGTACGCGAAATAGGCGCCCAGCATGTAGGCGCTGGCATGGGCGAAGTTCAGCACGCCCATCATGCTGAGGATGAGGGTGAGCCCGCTCGCCAGCATGAACAGCAGCATGCCGTAGACGAGGCCGTTGAGGAGCGAGACGACGAAGACTTCCATCGGACCGGACCGCCACAAGGCGAGGCCCGCTTCCTGTCAGGGAAACGGGCCTCTGGGCCTTCACATCTTCGGACGCTTCATCTTGCAGCTGTTGGGCTGGTCGATGTCCTTGGCGAGGATGGTCGCCGAGGTCGCCCAGCCGAGGCCGGTGCCCTCCGCGTCGTATTTCACGCCCTTCTTGAAGGTGCCGACGAAGTATTCGGTGATGATCTGGTGGTCATCCTTGCGCATCGTGGTGTCGTAGCCGAGGAAGTCCTTGATCGAGAGGCCTTCCAGCGCATAGGCGATCTTGGTCGCGTCGACCGCCCCGGCCTTGTTCACCGCCGCCTGGAGATACTCGAAGATGGTGCGGAAGCCCGCGGCCGAGAAGTCGAACTTGTGCTTGTCGCGGAAGCCCTTGGTGAAGGCCTCGGCTTCGGCGTTGCCGATCTCCGGCGCCACGTTCTCGCCGAACGACATCACCGCCAGCACGCGGTTGTCGCCGCCAGCGCCGATCGCCGTCGGCCCGCCGGCAAGATGGGCATAGAAGGTGTAGTAGCGCAGGTCGGCACCGGCATCGACGCCCGCCTTGATCAAGAGGTTCATGTCCGGGCCCCAATTGCCGGTCAGCAGCGCCTGCGCGCCCGAGGCCTTGATCTTGGTGATGTAGGGCGAGAAGTCCTTGATCTTGCCGAGCGGGATCAGCTCGTCTCCGACCACCTGCACGTCGGGCCGCACCTTGGCGAGGAAGGCTTTCACGTCACGCTGGACCGACTGGCCGAACAGGTAGTCCTGGTTGATCAGGTAGACCTTGGTCACGTCCTTGGGCAACGCGCGCACCATCACCTCGGCCTTCATGCCGACATGCAGGTCGAAGCGGAAATGCCAGAAGCTGCACTGCTCGTTGGTCAGCTCCGTCGCCACCGCACCGCAGTTCAGGTAGATGATGCGGTTGTCGGGATTGCGGTCGTTATGCTTGTTGACCGCCTCGATCAGCGCGGCGGCGATGTTCGACCCGCTGCACTGCATGATGAAGGGCATGTTCTGGTCGGTCGCGCTCTTGAGCGCGATCAGCGCGTCCGAGGGCTGGGACTTGTTGTCGAACGGCACCAGCTCGAACTTCTTGCCGAGCGCGCCGCCCTTCGCGTTGATGTAGTCGATGATGTACTGCATCTGCTTCAGGTTGGCGTCGCCCACCTGGGCGAACGGACCCGACAGCGGATCGGTGTAGGCGATCTTGATGGTTTGCTGGGCCCAGGCCGAACCGCCGATGGCGATCGCGAGCACGAATCCCACTAGCGCTGAAAGCCCTTTGCGCGGCTGCATGGTGCGAATCCCTTCCCGGTATAGTGGCCGCTCTTTTTGGTAGTCTGGCGGTGCCGTCGCGAAACTATAGGATGGACGCGGCACGGGCCGCCAGCGCGAATCCGCTTCAACGGATGTGCGAGGACTCGTGCTCGGCTTGCCACTCCTTTGTGGGACCCGACTGTCGGGGAAGACCAGGAGAGGTCAGTGAGGCCGATAGCGCCCTGGCGGGGACCAGGGAAGACAGGGCGGCTGCAACTCTAGCGGCTGAGCCCGTCGAGTGGCAGGCGGAGCGTGACCGTGAGGCCGCCGGGTTTCCAGGCGTGCTCGACGACGCCCTTGAGGCCGCTGACCGTCTGTTGCAGGAGACGCATGCCGAAGCCGGAAGTCGCCGGCGGCGAGGCGGTCGCTGGTCCACCGGCTTCGCGCCATGTCAGCACCAGCTGGCTGTCCTGGATGCGCCAGACGATCTCGATCGTGCCGCCCTCTGCCGACAGGGCGCCGTACTTGGCGGCGTTGGTCGCCAGCTCGTGCAGGACCAGCGCGAGGCCGTTGGTGGCATGTTCTCCCAACGGCACCATCGGACCGGTCACGGTGAAGCGCGCCTCGCGGCCGGGAAGCGCTTCGTGGGGCCGCAGCATCGCGCTCATCACGGCCGTCAGTTCGGTCGCGGGGCTGGAGATGCGCTCGTCCGTGAAGGTCCGACGCACCAAGCCGTGCGCGGCGGCCAGCGCGCGCACCCGGCCCGAGAGCGCCTCCGCCAAGTCTTCCTTCGTCGCCGATCCCTTGGCGCTGAAGTGGATCATCCCGTGCAGGATGTTGAAAACATTCTTGACGCGATGACTCATCTCCTTGGCGATGGCTTCCTGCTCGGCCAAAGCCTGCTTCAGGCGCGCCTCGGTCTGGTGCATCTGCAGAGCCGTGCTGACGAAGGTGGCGAGCTCGCCGATTGCCGCGACGTGCCCACGATTGAAGTGACCGACGCGGTCGGAGACGATCCACAGCGTGCCCAGCAGCTCCTCGCCGCGCCGCAGTGGCACAAGCAACACCTCGGGCACCACGATGTTGGCGTCCGAGATCCACGAATAGTAGCGCTCGGCATGGCGCGCGAGGGTGGGCCTGTTCGCGTCGAGCGTCACGCCGCACGGGCTGTAATTGCGCGGCGTGGTCGCATCATTGAAGGCGGCGAGGGAGCCTTCGAGGAAAGCCCACCGGAAGATCGGCGGCGAGGCGTGCGGTTCGAACACGCTGATCCCCGACGAAACGCCCTCGCCGAGCTGCATGGCCAAGCTGACGAAGCGCGGCAGGACTAGCTCGGGGCCATCCAGCATCCGCGCTGCAAGCTCACGGATGGCAGTGTTCACCTGGCGATGGTCGACAGCGCTGTCCGGGCGCCGGTCGAGTTCGCGCGTGACGATCACGTCGTCGAGGCTCACCAAGGCGTCATTTGACGGCGTTTGATTCAAGGATTGCCGCACCGCGATGCCATCAATCGCAGACTAGGCAGAAACGGCGATCATTTCCGTCTCCTCGCGAACACTCGGAGCAGACAGGTGAACGATCATCGGCTCTCCGGGTTGCGCCGGGCACGCAGGATTCGATGGATCGTAGGTGCCGCGACACGAGGCCGTCATGTTCCTCCCCTGCTTCGCACGAGAAGGAACACGGGGCGAATGCGCCGGCTAGTTCGCCAGCCGGTAGAGCTTCATCGCGTTGTCACGCACGATCTTGCGCTTGGCCTCGGGCGAGATGTCGTTCAGCTCGGCGGCCAGGAATTCCTGGCTGTCCGGCCAGATGCCGTCGGGGTGCGGGAAGTCCGAGCCCCACATCACATTGTCCTCGCCGAGATGCTTGAGCAGCTCGATGCCGACCGGGTCGGTCTGATAGGTGGCGTAGAACTGACGGTGCCAGTATTCGCTGGGCTTCATCTTGAGGTCGAGGTCCTGGAACTGGTCGCCCCATTCGAGATCCATGTGCTGCAGCACATAGGGGATCCAGCCCAGCCCGGCCTCGCCGATCACGATCTTGAGGTTCGGATAGCGCGCCGGCGCGCCGGAGAAGATGATGCCCATCAGCATCGCACTCATGTGCATCTGGAAGCCGGTGATGTGCACGGCGAAGATGCGGCGCTGCACATGCGGCGGGAACTTGGTGACGTCGGGTGAGCGGCCGCCGATCGTATGGAAGTGCAGCGGGATGCCGGTCTCATGGCCGAACTTCCAGAGCGGCTCCCAATGCTCGTCCCACAGCGGCGTCATGTCGGGCCGGTTCGCGATGTCGAGACCGAGCACGCCGCGCTTGGCGCAACGCATCGCCTCCGCGACCGACTCTTCCATGTTGTAGTTGGGAATATTGGCCAGGCCGATCAGCCGATCGGGAGCCTGCTTGCAGAAATCGTGGAGCCAGTCGTTGTAGATGCGCAGCATCTCCAGCGCCGCTTCCGGGTCGTTGAGCCGGCCGCTCGAGCCCAGCACGCCGTACAGCACCTCGGCCTGCACGCCGTCACGGTCCTGGTCCTTCAGGCGCAGATCGACCTCGGTCAGGCGCCGCACGCCCTTCTTGCCGTCGTCATACAGGCCGGTCGAGGCCATGCGGTCGGAGCGATGGATGACGCCCGGCACGTATTCCCGGCCCGCCGAGCCCATGCCGTTCACCAGGCCGAACTTGGCGCCCTTCGCGCTGACCCACTCCGGGCCCTTCGGTCCGTCGATGACGTGAGGCATGCGATCCTTCAGCGCCGCCGATGCGTTCCTGGTGAACAGGTCCGGCGGCAACCAGATCAGGTCGACATGCCCATCGGCCGAGATGACGTCATATTTCATAACCGTTCCTCCTGTAGGGTGATCATCCTCCCGTCAGGTGCGAGGACGCAAGATCGTCAACGCGATCCCGCCCAGGATCGTGGCCGATGCGATCATCAGGCGGTTCGAGAGGGGTTCGGCCAGCAAAACAACACCGCCCAACGCGGCAATCGCCGGCACGCTGAGCTGGATCACGGCGGCCGACGCGGCGGTGAATGAGGGCAGCACGGCGTACCACAGCACGTATCCGAGGCCCGACGTGATCGCGCCCGAGGCGACCGCATAGAGCGCGCCCGTCTGGTCGATGCCGGTGCGCGAGGCGACGGCCAGGCTGAGGGCGGCGGCAAATGGGACGGCGCGCAGGAAGTTGCCGGCCGTTGCCGCGGTCGGGTCGCGGGTGCCGCGTCCGAGCAGCGAGTAGCCGGCCCAGGCGATACCGGCGGCGATCATGAAGGCCGCGCCCTCGATCGGCGGCGCGGCGAGGCCGGGCAGCAGCATGTAGACGAGGCCGCCGACGGCGAGAAGCAGGCCAGCGAACTGCATCGGCCGCAGGCGCTCGCCCTTGGCAAGACCCCAGGAGAGCATCGCGATCTGCACCGCGCCGAACAGCAGCAGCGCGCCGGTCGCCGCCGAGAGCTGGCGGTAGGCGAAGGAGAAGCCGGCGGCATAGGCGAACAGGCAGGCCGCAGCCACCCAGCTCCCGCCGCCGGCAGGCTGGCCTTTCCGCAGGCGCACGATCAGCGCCAGGATGAGGGCGCCCGAGGCGAGGCGGATCGAGGTGAAGCTCGCCGCGTCGATCGCGGTGTCGCGCAACGCCACGCGGCAGAGCAGCGAGTTGCCGGCGAAGGCCAGCATGGCCAGCGTGGTGAGGGCGATCAGGCGGGGCATGGCGGACGGCTCATGAGCGCGCCGTCCTATCACGTTGCAGAGGACTTGGCTGCGCGCTAACGAAGACGGGTGACTGAACAGGAACAATGGCTGGCGAGCTTCGCCGCGGCCCTCGAACGCGGCGACGCCGATGCGGCCGCTTCGCATTTCATCGAGACGAGCTACTGGCGCGATCTCGTCTCCTTCACCTGGAACATCGTGACCTTCGAAGGCCGCGCGGCGATCGCCGCCATGCTGAAGGCGCGGCTCGCCGACGTGCGGCCCTCGACCTTCCGGATGGAAAGCGGCGAGGGCTGGTTCACCTTCGAGACCGCGGTCGGCCGCGGCCGTGGCCACGTCCGGTTGAAGGACGGCAAGGCGACGACGTTGTTCACCGCGCTGATGGAGCTGAAGGGCTTCGAGGAGAAGGCCGGTCCGACCCGCGAGGCCGGCACCGAGCACGGCGCGTTCAGGAACCGGGTGACCTGGACCGACCGCCGGCAGGCTGACGCGGAGGAATTCGGCATCACGCGCCAGCCCTTCGTGCTGATCGTCGGCGGTGGACAGGGCGGCATAGGGCTCGCCGCACGGCTGAAGCGGATCGGCGTGCCGGCGCTGGTCGTCGATGCGCACGAGCGGCCGGGCGACGCCTGGCGCAAGCGCTACAAGTCGCTCTGCCTGCACGATCCGGTCTGGTACGACCATCTGCCGTACCTGCCTTTCCCCGACCATTGGCCGATCTACACGCCCAAGGACAAGATGGGCGACTGGCTCGAGTCTTATGTGACAATCATGGAGCTCGACTACTGGTCCTCGGCGCCGTGCAAGAGCGCGTCGTACGACGAGAAGGCCGGCGAGTGGACGGTCGTCGTCGAGCGCGCGGGCAGGCCGGTCACGATCCGGCCGAAGCATCTCGTGCTGGCGACCGGCATGTCGGGCTTCCCGGAGATTCCGCGCTTTCCCGGCGCCGACAGGTTCAAGGGCACGCAGCATCACTCGAGCCGCCACACCGGCGGCGAGGGCTGGGCGGGCAAGCGCTGCGTCGTCGTGGGCTCGAACAACTCGGCGCACGATATCGCGGCCGATCTGTGGGAGCACGGCGCCGACGTCACCTTGCTGCAGCGCTCGCCGACGCTGGTCATGCGGTCGGACTCCCTGGCGCGCCATCGGCCGCTCTATTCGGAGGAGGCGTTGGCCAAGGGCATCACCACCGAGAAGGCCGACTTCATCGCTGCCTCCTTGCCCTACGCGCTGCAGCCCGCGGCGGCCAAGCCGATGACGGCGCAGATCCGGAGCGACGATGCCGACTTCTACGCACGGCTGGAGAAGGCGGGCTTCAAGGTCACCTTCGGCGAGGACGAGACCGGCATCGGCACGATGTATATGCGCCGCGGCTCCGGCTACTACATCGACGTCGGCGCGTCGGAGCTGATCGCTTCGGGCGAGATCAAGCTGAAATCGGCCGAGGTCGATCGCGTGACCGAGAGCAGTGTGGTGTTGAAGGACGGCACCGAGCTGCCGGCCGACCTGATCGTCTATGCGACGGGTTACGGCTCGATGAACCAGTGGGCGGGCGCGCTGATCTCGCAGAAGGTCGCGGACAAGGTCGGCAAGGTGTGGGGTCTCGGCTCCGGCACCGCCAAGGATCCCGGCCCGTGGGAGGGCGAGCCGCGCAACATGTGGAAGCCGACGGCGCAGGAGAACTTGTGGTTCCACGGCGGCAACCTCGCCCAGTCGCGCCACTATTCGCGCTTCCTCGCGCTGCAGCTCAAGGCACGGCTGGAAGGGATCGCGACGCCGGTCTACGGTCGCGCTCCGGTGCACCACAAGGCGTAACGCGTGAAACATCTCACGGTCCTTGCCGCGGCGGCCCTGCTTCTCGGGGGCTGTGGCGGCTTCTATCCCGGCGACCCCTCGGAGAAGAAGCCGCATTTCGTGGCCTCGCTCACCGGTCAGAGCCCGGCGCGGGGCGGCCTCACCGCCGACTACTCGCCGTCGCGCCGTTTGCTGTCATGGCAATTGAGCTACGGCGATTTGAGCGGTCCGATCACCTGGGCCGAGTTCCGCGGTCCCGATATCGAAGGCGGCGATTACGCGATCGTGTCGATCAACAGCCAGATCGAGGGCAATCCACACCCCGGCGGCGCGACGCTGACCGACCAGCAGGCGGCCGACCTGATCGCCGGCCGCTGGTCCGTGGTCATCAAGACCGAGAAATATCCTGGGGGTGAGCTCAAGGGCGCGGTGGTCGCGACGGGCCGTTGATGTACCCGGAAATGAAAGGGAAGATCGCTCTTGTCACCGGCGGGAGCAGCGGGATCGGCCTTGCGACTGTGGCGGCATTCGCCGCCGAAGGCGCGACGGTGATCCTCGCGAGCCGCGACGAGCAGCGGGCGAAGGCTGCGCTCGGGAGGATCAAGGGCGGCGGCAACGCTTCCTGGTTGCCCTGCGACGTGGCGAGTGGCGCGGACGTCGCAAGGCTCTGCGCGACGATCAAGGAGCGGCACGGCGGCCTCGACTATGCCTTCAACAACGGCGGCAGCGGCGGTTTCGTCGGGCCGGTTGCGAACGGCGACGAAGCCGGCTGGCGCAGGACGATGGACGGCTACCTGACCTCGGCCTTCCTGTGCCTGAGTCACCAGATTCCGCTGATGCTGGAGAAGGGGGCGGGCGTCATCGTCAACAACGCGTCGGTCGACGGCCTGCGCGGCTATCCGTTTCCCGGCGGTGCGGCCTATTCCGCCGCCAAGCACGGCGTGATCGGCCTGACCCGGAGCGCGGCGCTGGAGAACGCAAAGGCAGGCCTGCGCATCAGCGTGATCTGTCCCGGCTGGGTCGATACGCCGGCGATCGCGCGCTATCTGGAAGATCCCGCCCTGAAAGCCGAAATCCTGCGCCAGACGCCGCGCGGCAAGATCGCGACTCCGGAAGAGATCGCGTCGAGCGTCCTGTGGCTCTGCTCCGACGGCGCCGCCGCCATGACCGGCAGCCCGCTGATCGTCGACGGCGGCTATATGGCCTGACGGGCTAGAACTTGAAGTTCCACCCGATCCATTTGGCAAGCCCGCGGCCCATGACCTTCTCCAGGTCCTCGCCTTTCAGCCAGGGCAGCTCCTCGGTGAAGAAGGTCACGCACTGGCGGTAGCTGCAGGGCATGCGGGTGATGTCGGTGCCCCAGAAGAAGCGGTCCGGCCCGAAGGCATCGAACAGGCGATGCAGCGGATCGTGCAGGTTGCGGAACGGGTAGGGCTGCGTCGAGTAGCCCGGCGCGCCGGTCGCCTTCAGCGCCACGTTCGGCAGCTTGGCCAATGGCAGCAGCTTGTCGAAATGCTCCAGGGCGGCCTCGTCCTTGGCGCCCGACTTCAGGCCGCAATGGTCGATGATCAGGGTGAGGTTCGGATGGGTCTCTGCGATCCAGCGGAACTTGTCGAGGAAGTTGCCGGCCAGCATTGCCACGGGCAGGCCGGCTTTCTCGACGGCCGGCCAGATCCAGTCGAACTGGCCTTCCTGCAGCTGGCGCGGCTGGTCGCCGTAGGCGAACACCCAGCGGAAGCCCAGCATGCCTGGCTGCTGCCGCCAGGCCGCGATCAGCGTCTCGTTCGACCGGTCGCCCGGCGGGAACTGCCCCAGGATGGCAAAGCGGTCCGGATATTTCTTGCAGGCCTCGATCGAGAGCGCGTTCGAGGTCGGATCCCAGCTGAACGGCGGGTGGATCAGGGCGCCGTCGACGCCGGCCGCGGCCATCTCGGTAAGCAGCTCCTCGGCGCTGAAGCTCTGGATCTGGCGATGGTTGGAAACCGGCGGAATGATCGCCTGCGACCAGAGATGCACCTGCGCGTCGATGATCTTCATGGGTGTCCCCCTTGGAAGTTGAAGTCCCAGCCGACCCACTTCGCGAGGCCTCGGCCCATCACCTTCTCGAGTTCCTGGCCCACGAGCCACGGCAGCTCCTCGGTGAAGTGCGTGACGCACTGGCGGTAGCTGCAGGTCATGCGGGTGATGTCGGTTCCCCAGAAGAAGCGGTCCGGTCCGTAGGCATCGAAGATGCGCTGCAGCGGGTCGCTGATGTCGCGGAACGGATAGTCCTGCGCCGAGTAGGCCGGCGCGGCGGTCGCCTTGATCGCGACGTTGGGCAGCTTGGCGAGCGCCAGCAGCTCGGAGAGATGCTCCAGCGCATCGGCGCCCTTGGCCAGCACCTTCAGGCCGCAATGGTCGATGATCAGCGGCAGGCGCGGATGGGTCTCGGCGATCCAGCGGAACTTTGGGAGGAACAGCCCGGCCTGCAGCGCGACGGGCACGCCGGCTTTCTCGGCGGCGGGCCAGATCCAGTCGTAGGTGCCTTTCGGCAGCTCGACCGGCTGGTCGTAGTAGAACATCGACCAGCGCAGCCCGACCATGCCGGGCTGCTGGCGCCAGCCCGGGATCAGCTGCTCGTTGCTGCGATCGCCGGGCGGGAACTGGCCCATGACAGCGAAGCGGTCGGGGTATTTCTTCGCCGCTTCGATCGAGAGCTGAACCGAGGTCGGGTCCCAGCTCGCCGGCGGGTGGACCAGGCCCGCATCGACGCCGGCCTCGTCCATTTCCGCCAGCAGCTCCTCGGCACTGAAGCTCGATACCTGCCGGTGGCCGCCGTTCGGCGCCACCGTGGTTTGCGACCAGATATGGACCTGGGCGTCGATGATCTTCATCGCATCCTCAGTCGAACTTGTAGTCCCAGCCGATCCACTTGCAGAGCGAGCGGCCCATGACCTTCTCGAGGTCCTGGCCTTTCAGCCATGGCAGCTCCTCGGTGAAGAAGGTGACGCACTGCCGGTAGGTGCAGGGCATGCGGGTGATGTCGGTCCCCCAGAAACAGCGGTCCGGCCCGTAGGCATCGACGATGCGATGCAGCCCGTCCTGGATGTTCTTGAAGGGGTAAGGCTGGGTCGAATAATGCGGCGCGCCGGTCATCTTGACCGCGACGTTGGGCAGCCTGGCGAGCGCCGTCATCTCGTCGAGATGGATGAAGGCCTCTTCGTCCTGGCCGAGCCGGTTGAGGCCGCAGTGGTCGAGGATCAGCTTGAGGTTCGGATAGCGCTCGGCGATGCCGCGGAACTCCTTGAGGAAGATGCCGCCCATCATGCCGATCGCGAGGCCGGCCTTCTCGGCCTCCGGCCAGATCCAGTCGAGCGCGCCCTCGTGCAGCAGCTTCTGCTCCGGCGGATGCAGCAGCGCCCAGCGCAGGCCCATCATGCCGGGCTGCTGCCGCCAGGTCGGGATCAGCGCCTTGTTGGCCGGGTCCTTGGGATCGAAGCTGCCCATCACCGCAAAGCGGCCTGGATATTTCTTTGCAGCCTCCAGCGCCATGTCCTGCGAGGTCGGGTCCCAGCTCATCGGCGGATGGATCAGGGCAGCATCGACTCCGGCCTCGTCCATCTCCTTCAGCATCTCTTCGGCGGTGACCTGCGTGACCTTGCGGTGCTTGCCGGTCGGCGGCGTGACGGTCTGTCTCCAGATATGGACCTGAGCGTCGACGATCTTCATGGCGTTTCCTCCTTTTTATTCCGCTGGGGGCGCGCCACTAAAGGCGAATGTGAATTCGCCGAAGTGGCGCGTTCTTGTCTTTTCTGCACGGTGCGGGCTCTCGCGCCTCAGTGATTTGGTCGGAGACGACCAAATCACGAGAAGGCGCTGCCGCCCGCCAGCGCATGTGAATGCGCTCAATTGGGTGTCGGCGAGGCCGGGTCGATCAGCTTCTCGCGCTTGAGCTCGCTCCACAGCTCGGTCGGAATCGGAGCCGACAGACGCTCGACGTTCTGCTTCACCTCGGTGGTGCTGAGCGCACCGGGGATTACCGCGCAGAGCGCCGGATGGAACAGCGGGAACTGCATCGCCGCCGCGCCGAGCTCGACGCCATGGCGCCGGCAGATCGCCTCGAGCTTGCGCGCCTTCTCGATCAGGGGAGCCGGCGCCTGGGCATAGTCGTGCGTCGCCGTGTCGGTCACGCCGCCGGTCAGGATGCCGGAATTGTACGGTCCGCCCAGGATGACCGACACGCCGCGCTTCGTGCATTCCGGCAGGAAGCCGTCGAGCGCGCCCTGCTCGAGCAAGGTGTAGCGGCCGGCGAGCAGCATGCAGTCGAAGTCGCCGGCCTGGACGAAGCGCAGGCTGGTGTCGCTCTCGTTGATGCCGACGCCGATCGCGCCGATGATGCCCGCCTTCTTCAGCTCGACGAGCGCCTTGTAGCCGCCCTCCATCACCGTCTTGAACCGTTCGTCGAGGACGGCGCGGTCCTTGGTGGTCCAGAAGTCGACGTCGTGGATCAGCGCGATGTCGATCTTCGCCATGCCGAGCCGATGATGCGAATGCTCGAGCGAGCGCATGACGCCGTCGTAGCTGTAGTCGAACACCGGCGAGAAGCCGGGCAGGCCGTTCTCGCGGAACTCCGGCGGCTTCTTCTCCCCCGGCTTCAGCGGATGGAGGATGCGGCCGATCTTGGTCGACAGCACGAACTCCTCGCGCGGCCGGTTGCGCAGGGCGGCCCCCATGCGCAGCTCGCTGCGGCCATAGCCGTAGAACGGCGAGGTGTCGAAGTAGCGTACGCCGAGGTCATAGGCGGCATCGGTGAGCTCGACGGCTTCGGCGTCTGTGATGGCGGCGCGAAAGCCGCCCATCGGCGCGCCCCCGAGGCCGAGCGTGGTGACTTCCAAGGACGTCTTGCCGACTTTGCGGCGCGGTAGGCTGGTCAACGGTCTTCCCCCCGAATTTCTTTGCGGCTGTTCTCCGAACTCATCACAATAGTCACGAAATCATTTCCAATGCGTCATCGATTATTATCGTTTCTGCTGCCTTTTTGCATGGGTCTGCTACCCTATCATGCGAGCGCGCTCGATTGCCAAAGTCCGGCGCGTGCGGATTTCAGGACGATCTGCCGCGACGCTATGCTGAAGGCAGCGGAGGAGAGGCGACTCTCTCTTTACGAGCGCATTTTCGCAGGCCTGCCGGCGGCGGACAGGTCGGCATTCGCCGCCTATGAGAACGGTTGGGTGATCGCGCGAAGCGGCCGGTGCCCGGCCAGCGATGGCGAGGTCGACAGGACGTGCTTGCGCGAAGCAATCGACGATCATGCCGCCGAGCTGGCGGCGCTCGACGGTATGAGCAGCGGATCGATGGGGCGGCTGCGTTTTCGATCGCGAAAGAAAGCGGACGTCAATATGAACGTCGACATCCATGCGACCTATGTCGAGTTCGAAGCGCCGCGGACGCCGGGGGAACGTCATTTCAACGAGCAGGTGCTGAAACTGGTCGATCGACTGCCCTTTGGGCAATCGATCGATCCGAAGACCACGAACACGTGGCAGGATACGATCGACGTTCGCACCATCTACCGCTCTCCCCGGCTGATCTCGGTGAAGTTCGCGGAATGGGTGTGCTGCGGTGCCTACGGTTCGGGCGGCTTCTACACGGTGAACATCGATGCCGCGAACGGCACGATGCTGGCTCCCGAAAGGTGGTTCCATCTCGACGAGGTCGCCGCCGCCTGCTGGTACCAGTTCGTCGAAGGGGACAAGGGAGGCGAACCGTTTCGCCGCCTCTATCCGTTGCGCGAGGCGATCGAGCGCTTCAGCGAGAACCTGCGCCGTCCGTCGATCTGGTCCTTTTCGCAACGCGGCGTCGAGCTGCAATTCTCGGCCCTGATGGGCTACGCCAGCGGCCCCTTCACCTGCCGCCTCGGCTATCCCGAGCTGTCGAAGACGACGATCGCGGGGTTCCAGCTGCCGCCGTGACCCCCGCAAAGGGTCTACGAGACACGGCTTCGGAAATGGATCGTGATCTGGCCGAGCCGGGGGCCGAAATCGGCCACGACCTTGCTTTCGGACGGGGCGAAATGGAGCCCGGTGCAGGTGCCGGCTGCCACCAGCTCCCCGGCCCTCAGCCCGACGCCCTGGTGTGATAGTTCGTTGACCAGCCAGGTCAGCGCCAGCAGCGGATGACCGAGGACGAGCGCACCGGTCCCGGCGCCCTTCGGCACGCCGTCGATTGCCAACGTCACTTGATGGGCGCCAAGGTCGAGCTCGCGCCATGCCGTGAAATCGGATCCGATGACAACACCGCCGTTGAAGGCATTGTCGGCGGTGATCTCCTCGATGCGTCGCGTCCGCCAGTCCGACAGCCGCGTATCGCAGATCTCGATCAGCGGTACGACAGCGGCGACGGCGGCCGCCGTCTCCTCGGGCGAGTAGGGCGTGGGGCGAGGCGGCAAGTCGGCGGCCATCCGGAATCCGAACTCGGCCTCGACGCCGGTCACGAAGAAGTGCCGCGGATCGAGCGTCGCGGGCTGCCGCCAGACGCTGTCGGCAAACAGGCATCCGGCGATCGGTCCCGGCGCGTTCACCAGCCGCTGCGACTGCTCGGACGAGCAGCCGACCTTGTATCCGACAACTTCCTGTGGCCAGCACGCCCGAAAGGCCGATTGCACGGCGTAGGCATCGTCGAAAGTGCGGACCGTCGACAGATCCCCGACTGGTTCGTGCCTCTGTCGCGCAGTGGCCAGCAGCGCCGCCGCATCCGTCATGGAAGGAGCGTTCTCGTTCTTCACGTTGCGATCTCCGGCCGTTCGACGGCAGTCATTGTCCCTCCTTAACCGCGGGATGCGAAGAACGTGGCCACGGAGGGAACGAAGACGACCAGCATCAGCACCCCGAAGACGATCACCGTGTAGGGGAGCGCGGCGGCCCAGACCTGGCGCATCGTGATGTGGGGCGGGGCCACGCCCTTCATCACGAAAAGCAGCAGGCCGAAGGGCGGCGTCAGCAGACCGATCTGCAGCGAGATCAGCAGGATCACGCCCAGCCACACCAGGTCCATGTTGAGCGCATTGGCCAATGGCATGAAGAACGGAAACGTCAGCAGCATCATGCTGATCTGGTCCATGAAGCATCCCATCACGACCAGGATCGCGATCATCACGAAGACCGCGACCAGCGGCGTCATCTCGTATTTGGCGATCTCCGCCAGAGCGCCGTCGGTGGCGCCCGAGAAAGCCAGGATCTGCGCGAAGGTCGTGGAAGCCGCTATGATGAAGAAGATCATGGTGGCGACGACCGCCGTGCTCTTGAGGCTGTCGAAGACGACTTTCCAGCTGAGCACTCGATAGCAGGCCGCCAGCGCGACGGTCGCCAGGCAGCCGAGGGCGGCCGAATCCGTCGGCGAGGCCCAGCCCAGGAACATGCTGCCCATGACGACGACGAAGATGAACGATAGCGGCACGACGTCGACGAAGAAGGGCCGCCACCGCTCGGCGAGGGTCATGGGTGTCCGTGCGGCCTCGTCCTGTGGCGCGAGGTCGGGCCTCATCCAGCAGCGCAGCACGATCCATCCCAGGAAGCAGGCGCTCATGATCAGCCCGGGGATGATGCCGGCGATCAGCAGGTCCGCTACCGACACCTTCTCGCGGCTGACGCTGCTGGCCAGGGTCGCCAGCAGGACGGTCAGGGCTGACGGCGGGATCAGCATGTCGACGCCACCGATCGCCATGATCGGTCCCATCGCCATCGAGGGGTGGTAGCCGCGCTTCAGCATGTCGGGCAGCAGCGACTGGCCGAGCATCGCCGTCGTGGCGATGGTCGAGCCCGAGAGCGCCGAAAACACCGTGCCGCCGGTCACCGCAACGACCGACAGGCGGCCCGGCACCCGCAGGATCAACCGGTCGATGGCATCGATGGCGCGGAACGCCATGCCGCTGCGCAGCAGGATGTCGCCCATCACCAGGAAGAGCGGCACCGGTGCCAGGTTGAAGTTGGCGATTGAGGCCATCGAGCCGCGCAGGAACGACATGATGCCGTTCTCGCCGCCCAGGAAAATCACCGCGCCGACGATGTTGGTGAGGAAGAAGGCGAAGGCGACAGGCAGGCCCATGATCATGGCCGCGACGACCAGGCCCAGCATGAGGCCGAGGGCGACGGGCCACGCCATCAGATCGACGCCCTGTCGGAGATATCATACGTCTCGCGCACGACGCCCTGCACGCGCAGGAAGCGGAGCACGAACTCGACGGCGAGCAGCAGAGCGCCGACCGGAATGGCGAGGAACAGCAGCCATTCCGGCACGTACCAAGTCTTGTAGGCGACCATGTCGGTGCGCCACGCGTCGGAGACGACGGCGCTGCCGTAGTAGAGCAGCACCAGGCTGATGCCGAAGCCCAGCAGGTCGACCAGCTGCTCGAGGCGAACCGCCAGCCGCTTGGGCAGGGCCACGAACAGCATATCGACCCTGACATGGTTGCCTTGGCGAAGCACCCAGGGGGCAGCCAGGAACGTGCCGGCGTAGAGAAGATACTCCGACAGCTCGATCAGCCACGGCAGCGAGCCCAGGGACAGGTTGCGCATGGCGACGTCGAGGCAGATCAGCACGATGATCGACCCGATCGCCAGCGCGAACAGCGTGGCGAAGAACCCGAGCAACTTCTCGAATAAGGCCAGTGCGACGGCCATGGCGCGCGCCTCTGACACTTATTCCTTGGCGAAGTAGGTGCGCAGCTTGGGACCATTCTCCGGGCTGATCCTGTTGACGACCGCCCAACCGGCCTCGCGCGCCTCCTTCACGTAGCGCTGCTCGTCGGCCGGCGAGAAGCGGATCACCTTGATGCCCGCCTCCTCCTGCTTCTTGCGTTCAGCCTCGATCAAGCCGATGTCGGCAGTGCCGCTCTCGATCTCGAGCGCCAGGTCGAGCAGCAGCTTGCGCTGTGCGTCGTTCAGCTTCTTGGTCCAGGTATCGTGGTTGGCCATGAGCGTAATGTCAGGGTGATAGAAGCCCGGATCGATACGGAACTTCGTCACCTTCTGCCAGGAGTAGTCGAAGATGCCGCGCGTCGCCCAGCCGTAGCCGTCAACCGTGTTGCGCTCCAGCATGGTGTAGACCTCGGGAGGCGTCGAATTGATTCCCGCGCCGCCCAGCTTCTCGACCATCGGTCGGTACATCGGCGTCACGCGGATCTTCAGCCCCGAGAAGTCGGGCTTGGCGATCTCCTTGTTCAGGAAGATGTGTGCCCGCTCGTAGTTGTAGAAGCGCGCCAGGAACTGGGTATTGGCCTTCTCGACATGCAGCTTGTTGACGAAATCCAGCCCGCCGTTGGCGCGCAGCTCGGACATCGGCACCTCGATCAGCTTCATCGCCTCGGCCTCGGGCAGCACGTTGCCGTAATAGGCGCTCGAGGTCGTGACGATGTCGATGACGCCGTCCTTGAGATTCTTGCCGACGTCGAACAGCGGCATGACCTTGGGGGCGCCGCCGAGATACTGGATGCGGATCAGGCCCTTGCCCTTCTCGTTCACCGCCTTGACGTACTGTTCGAACTTCTGGGCATAGATCGAGCCTTCCTGGAAGGCTGCGACGCCCTTGAGGACGACTTCCTGGGCTGCCGCCGGAACGGCCAGAGACACGAGTGCGACCCCGAGAGCGACGGCCCGCCGTGACGGCATCCTGAATTCCTTCATTTCTCACCTCCCCCGTCGAAGCGACCGAGACGGCCGCTGCATTACGTTGCGCTGCCGCCGATGATCGCCGCCGCATGCGCGACCCTCGGCCCGACATCGGCGACCGCGCGTTCCTCCGAGAGTTCGAAGGGCGGGCCGCCGCAATTCACCGCGAGAACGATGCCGTCGGCCGTGACGATCGGCGCGCCTACCCCCACCACGTCGGTCCGCCATTCTCCGGCCGACACGCAGAAGCCCTTGCGATCGAGCATGTCGAAGGCGCGGTCGATGCTCGACCGGAGGGAGCGCCAGTCGCGACCGGCATCCTGGCGGATGCGATCGAGCAGGCTAGCGCGTTCGGACTCGGGCAGGGCGAAGAGGTAGGCGCGCCCCATCGCCGTCGTCGCCAGCGGGATGCGGGCCCCGAGGTCGAAGCGCGCTGGTGGCGCATTGTCGTGCCGCACCGTGTCGATGTTGATCATGTGGAGCTGGTCGCGAGCACCGATCGATACCGGCAGCCGTGTCGCCTGCGCGACCTCCCGCAGGTAGGGACGAGCAGTGATGCGGTACGGCATGCCCGACAGCAGCGAATGGCAGAGCGAGGCGATCGCCGCGCCGAGCGTGTAGCGGCCCAGCCGCGGAACGTATGCGAGATAGCCGAGTGCCGTCAGCGTCTGCGTCAGGCGCGATACGGTCGGACGCGTGAGGCCGGTCCGGGCCGAGATCTCGGCATTGCTCAAGGCGCTTTCGCCTGGCTGGAAGGCGCGCAACACGGACAGGCCGCGCGCCAATCCCTGTACCGGCGCCTCCTCGGCTTCGAGGTGATCCGTCTCGACCTTGCGCTGCAGGGGTGACAGCCGTCCCATGGACATAAATTACGGTGGCTGGAATTGTATTGTCAAACGCGTGTTTCGCGCCATGGCGCGCGCGGCCCTCGAAAGCGGCTTGGTCCGAGCCGCGGGGTCAGGCAAATCACGAATGGTGTGGTTGTGATGACGCGCGCGCTCCGGCCTTCGCACGCCTTTGGCGCGATGCCGATCCGGGCTGCGCCCGCCCGCGCTCCTCGCGAGGCGCAATCAGATATCGGCGCCGTTGCCGGTCGAGGGGCCGATTGCGGGAGAGGTCAGGAGATAGAGCCGACCTGCTCCGCCGTGGGGCCATCGCCCTTCGTCGTCGTGCGGCGCAGGTCGCGGGTGGCGTTGAGGTCGTCGTAGCGGCGCACGCGGTGCATGGTGGTGCGGTTGTCCCAGATCACCAGGTCGTGCTGCGTCCACTGGTGCGAATAGACGAACTGCTCCTGCGTGGCATGCTCGGTCAGGTCGTGGATGAAGGCCAGCGCCTCGGGCTGCGGCCAGCCGACGATGGTGCCGATGTGCGCCGACAGGAACAGCGACTTGCGGCCCGACGTCGGATGGGTGCGCACCAGCCGGTGGCGCACCGGCTTCATGTCGGCGAGCTCCTCGGGCTTGTAGGCCTCGAAGCCGAGCTGGGCGCGCGAGAAGATCAGCGAATGCTCGCAGATCATGTCCTCGACCTCGGCCTTGGTCGCCGCATCGAGCGCGTCATAGGCGGCGCGCATATCGGCGAACTCGGTGTTGCCGCCCCTGGTCACGACGATGCGGCCGCTCAGGATCGAGTAGTTGGCCGGCACGACGCGGAACGAGGCATCGGAGTGCCACAGCCGGTTGCCGAGCGAGGCCATGCGGCGGCGGTCGTCGCGCGCGAGCTTCTGTCCGGTCCTGTCGAGGTTCGAGACGTCGGCGAAGGCTGGATCTAGGCGCAGCTCCTGCTTGCGCTCGGTCGAGTTGGCGCCGTCCTGGAAAGGACCGAAGTTGG
This sequence comes from Reyranella sp., assembly GCF_965279465.1. Classification (NCBI taxonomy): domain Bacteria; kingdom Pseudomonadati; phylum Pseudomonadota; class Alphaproteobacteria; order Hyphomicrobiales; family Reyranellaceae; genus Reyranella; species Reyranella sp. The sequence continues at coordinate 7,427,297 of NZ_OZ257242.1, read as the reverse complement.
CGGTGAAGGCGAGCTGCTGCTCGTCGGTGATGTCCTGGCCCGGCAGCACGAGCACGGCATACTTGGCCATGGCGGCGTCGATCGCCTTCACTTCGTCCGGCGTCAGCGCCTTTCGCGCGTCGATGCCGGTCATGCGGCCGCCGATATGGCGGGTGAGGGGCTCCACCGTGATCGTCATGTTCTCCTCATCGAACTGCATGATCATGAGGCGGGCCGGAAGCCTGCGGTCCACATGAATTAACGCAAGGCAGCTGCGATGTTTCCGCCGTCCACCGTCAGCACGGCGCCCGTCGTCTTCGGCGCTTTGGCAAGCGACAGGAAGCATTGGGCCACGTCCTCGGCGGTCACTTCGAGGCCCAGCAGGTTGCCGCCCATGTAGTCTGCCTCGGTGAGGCCGCGCGCCCTGGAGCGCTGGGCGATCATCTCGTCGGTCAGCAGGCCCGAGCGGATGCGGTCCGCGTTGACCGCGTTCGATCGGATGCCGTCGGCGCCATGGTCGAGCGCGTACTGCCGCATCAGGAACAGCGTCGCGGCCTTGGGCAGGCCGTAGGGGCCGAAGTCCGGGCCCGGGTTCACGGCCTGCTTGGAGGTGTTGAACAGCAGGCAGCCGCCCAGTCCCTGGGCGCGCATGATGCGCACGGCGTTCTGCGCCACGCTCTGGTGCGCCCAGAAATTGAGCTCGAAGCTCTTGCGAAGGGTGGCTTCGTCGACCGTTCCGATCTTGCCCTGCCAGGCCGCGCCCGCATTGGAGACGACGATGTCGACGCCGCCATAGGTTGCCGCGACCTTGTCGAATGCCACCTGCACCTCGGCCGCGTTGGTGACGTCGCAGGCGATGGCGAAGCCCTTCACCTTGGACACATCGCGATCGATCACCACCACTTCGGCACCGTCCTTGGCAAGGGCAGCCGCGGTTGCCGCGCCGATGCCCGACGCGCCGCCCGTCACGACGGCGATGCGCCGTGCCAGCGGCTTCTCGGCCGCCGAGCTGAGCTTCGCCTGCTCGAGCGACCAGTACTCGATGTCGAAGATGTCCGGCTCGGGGATGCACTCGTAGGTGCCGAGCCGCTCGGCATCGGCGATCACCGCCACCGTCGTCTCCGCGAGGTCGGCCGCGATTTTCGCGTCCTTCGAGCTGTTGCCGACGCCGAACAGGCCGACGCCCGGCACCAGCACGACACGCGGCACGGGATCGAGTTCCTTCTTCGCCAGGATCTGCTTGCCGTTGTAGCGCTCGAAATAGGCATGGTAGTCGGCGGCGAACGTGTCGAGCGCGGCCTTGGCCTCGGTCTTGAAAACATCGAGCTTGCCGGCTTCGGGCGCCGGCGCGATGAATGGCAGGTTCTTGGTGCGGATCGCGTGGTCGGGCGTGACCGGACCCTGCTGGCTGTAGCGCGTGATCTCCTTGCCGTTGACGAAGGCCAGGATCTCCGGATTGGTGCGGAACTCGAACACGAAGCGCTGCGCTGCCTCGCGACCGCCGTTCTTCGCCGGGATCGACATCAGCCCGCGCAGGATCGGTGCGATCTCCTCGACTTTTGCAAGTTGCGAGGGCAGGGCGGCGCCCGGGAATATCTTGCGTGTCGCCTTGGCGAGCCGCTGTTCGGCCATGGTCACGAGGTCGATCATGCGGACATAGGCTTCTTCGGCCGTCGCGCCCATCGAGAAGATGCCGTGCTTGAGCAGGATCAACCCCTCGACATCCGGATTCGCCTGGCCGACCTCGCTGCATTTCCTGGCGAGCGCGAAGCCCGGCATGACGTAGGGCACCAGCGCGGCGCGCTTGCCGTAGAGATCGGCCGCGAGTTCTGCGCCGTCGGGCTGGTCGGTCAGCGCCAGCACGGCGTTCGAATGGGTGTGGTCGATGAATTTGTGCGGCAGGAAGGCGTGCAGCAGCGTCTCGACCGACGGGTTGGGTGACTTGCTGTCGAGCAGGTTGCTGCGCTGGACGTTGACCATGTCCTCGTCCGACAGCGCCTGCAGCCCGTGCAGCTCCTTGAGCGGCGCGAGCCGTACCGCCGGCAGGCCGGGCGCCTCGATCGTGCCCATGTCCCAGCCGCTGCCCTTGACACACAGCACGTCGATCGTCTGGCCGGTGATGTCGGGCATGCGCGTCTTGACCGAGGTGTTGCCGCCGCCGTGCAGCACCAGCTTCGGCTCTCCGCCCAAGAGTCTCGTCGTGTAGACGCGCAATGCGAGATCCTCGCCGATGCCTTTTTTGGCGTGAGCGGCGATCGCGGCCTTGGCGTCGGAATCGGACCAGAGGTTTTGCATGATCACTCAGTGGGTTCGGTCAGCATGTGGCGCGTTATCCTACGATGTCCATGCAACACACGCATGATCATGACGTTGTCTGCGCTGGTTCGATAAATCACAACGTATGGCCGGACAACAGCAATGCGAACTCGGGCGCCGAGCCTTGATCGGCGGCTTCCTGATAGCGGATGCAAGACCAGTCTGTCGAATGTCGACGTGAAGCGCGCCAGATAGTCGATAGCTACCGACTTCCCGGCGGCCTCCGCGAGAGTGGCCGATATTGCGGTCAGGTCGGCGATTGCACGCGGCGCAAGAACAAGCCGCGGCACGTATCAGCGGTCGAGAGATTTGAAGATACGTGCGAATGCCTCATCGGCGGGCACACCTTCTCCCCTATCCAACTCGGCAGCGGCCTCGTCGACGAGGGGCTTGGCCCAGTCGAGGTCATCCTCGGCCATTGCCATGAGATCGGCGATGGCCACTGCAACCGCCTGTTCCACGGAGGAGAAGTGTCCGGCAGCGACCTGGTCTTCCAGCCACTGTTGCTGCTCGGGGGAAAGCTGGATCGTCATACTCGCATCTTAGCACATCAATGCGCGATGATGATCTTGCCGAAGTGACCCTGGCCCTTGAGGTGGCGGTAGGCGTCCTTCGCCTCGGCGAAGCGAAAGACCTTGTCGATGACCGGCTCGAGGCCGTTGGCAGCGATGGCGCGGTTCATCGCTTCGAACATCTGCTTGCTGCCGACATAGAGGCCCTGGACGCGCAGGTTGCGGCGCAGGATCGGCATCGGATCGACCTGCGACGGACCGGTCAGCAGGCCGATCACCGCGATCCGCCCGCCGAGCCGCGCCGCGAGGAAGGACCGGGGCAGGGTGCCGGCACCGCCCACTTCGACGATCAGGTCCACGCCGCGCCCGCCGGTCAGCCTGAGCGCTTCCTGGTCCCAGTCCGGTGTCGCCTTGTAGTCGATCACCGCCTCGGCCCCCATCGCCTTCAGCCGCTCGGCCTTGGCCGCCGAGCTCGAGGTGGCGATCACCCGTGCGCCGGACATCCTCGCGAACTGCAGCGCGAAGATCGAGACGCCGCCGGAGCCCTGAACCAGCACCGTGTCGCCGGCCTTGAGCTGGCCGATCTCGACCAGCGCGTGCCACGCCGTCACCGCCGCGCACGGCAGCGTGGCGCCCTGCTCGAAGCCAAGATGGGCGGGCAACACGACGGCGCCGTCCTCTTCCAGCACCGCCAGCTCGGTCAGCATGCCGTCGATCGCGCCACCCATCGCCGAAGCCTGCGCCGCCTCGTCGATCGTGCCGCCGATCCATTTCTGCATGAAGCATCCCGCGACCCGGTCGCCGACCTTGAGGCGCGATACGCCGGGACCCAGCGCGACGACTTCGCCCGCGCCGTCCGAGAGCGGGATCAGGTCGGGCTTGGGCGCGGCACGGGCGTACTTGCCCTCGACGGTGATCAGGTCGCGGTAGTTGAGCGACGTCGCCCGCACGCGCACCAGCACCTGGCGCGGACCGGGCGCCGGGTCGGGCCGTTCGACCAGCCGCAGCCCATCGATGCTGCCGGGATCTGAGAGAACGTAGCAGCGCATCACTGTGTCGCCTTCAATTCGAGGATGGTCTTGGCCATCACGGCCTCCTGGTCCCAAGGGAACAGGATCCAGGTGTCCTGGCTCACCTCGGTGATGTAGCTGTCGACGGTCGGTCGGCCGGCGGGTTTTGCATAGACCGTGGCGAAATGCGCCTCGGGCAGCATGGCACGAACCGCCTTGGCGGTGACGCCGGTGTCGACCAGGTCGTCGACGATCAGCCAGCCCTTGCCCTTGTCCTGTTCCGCCAGGGTGCCTTTGAGAGTCTCGACCTTGGCGCCGCGCTCCATGCGGTCGTACGTCGAGCAGCATACCGTGTCGATCAGGCGCAGGTTGAGCTCACGGGCGATGATGGCGGCCGGCACCAGCCCGCCGCGGGTGACCGCGACCAATCCCTTGAACGGCCCGAGATCGGCCAGCCGCCACGCCAGCGCTCGCGCGTCGCGGTGCAACTCCGTCCACGATACGGGAAACATCTTGCTGTAGCCAGCGCCGCTCGCCATGCGATTTGGTCTCCCCCCGGTCCGGTTTGGCTTGCCCCCCGGCAAGGCCTGCACTAACACCTTCGGCCGGTGCAATGAATACGACGGCGCACGTATAGCAGGATGGGAACCGCGGCGTATGGGATTTGAACTGACCCCGGCCTTCTGGAGCGGTCTTCTCCAGATCATCCTGGTGAATATCGTCCTCTCCGGCGACAACGCGTTGGTCATTGCGCTGGCGTGCCGCAACCTCGAAACGCGCCACCAGAAGCCCGCCATCTTCATCGGCAGCGCGGGCGCCATCATCCTCCGCATCATCTTCGTGCTGATCGTCGATCAGCTCCTTAATATCAGCTTCCTCAAGCTCATCGGCGGCCTGCTGCTGCTATGGATCGGCATCAAGCTGGTCCAGGGCGAAGAAGAGGGCGAGGATGGCGTGAAGGCGGCGGGCTCGCTTTGGGCGGCCGTGCGCACCATCATCATTGCCGACGCGGTGATGAGCCTCGACAATGCCATCGCCATCGCCGCGGCGGCCAAGGGCGACGTCGTCCTTATCGTCCTCGGCCTGCTGATCAGCATCCCGCTGATCATCTTTGGCGCCACCCTGATCATGATGCTGCTCAACCGCTTCCCGATCATCGTGATCGCCGGCGGCGGCCTGCTGGGCTGGATCGCGGGCGAGGTTCTGGCGACCGACCCGGCCTACGCCGAGAAGCTTGCCGCGGCGCTGCCCAACGCCAAGACGATCTTCGAGATCGGCGGTGCGGTGATCACCGTGGCGATCGGCTACGCGCTGCAGTACCGCGCCCGGAAACGCGCCCATGCCGAGCCGGTCGACCTGGCCGAGGAAAAAGCCAGCGACGCTCAGAGGAAGTGAGGGACGATATGGCACAGATAAATGCGATCCTGGTGCCGGTAGACGGTTCGGAGAACTCCGATCGCGCGGTGAAGCATGCGCTCGGGCTGGTCGCGGCCGGACCGGCGGCCGAGCTGCACCTGCTGAACGTGCAACCAAGCTTCGGTGGTGCGATCTCCACGTTCGTCGGCCGCGACCAGATCGATTCCTACCGCCGCGAGGAAGGCAACAAATGCCTCGCCTCGGCAGTCGCACTGGCCAAGGCGGCGTCTGTCCCGGCCAAGGTGCATATCGGCGTGGGCCGGCAGGGCGAGGTGGTGCGCGACTATGCGAAGAAGCTCGGCGCCGATCTGGTCGTCATGGGTACGCGCGGCCATACCGGATTGGGCGGCGTGCTGCTGGGCTCGGTGGCGCAGGACGTCATTGCCCATTCGCACGTGCCAGTCACGCTCGTGAAGTAGCACGCTCGTGAAATAGGGCGCCCTGCGCGCCGACTGGAGGCTCATGGACGCGCTGGGATTGGATCAAACCGTCTTGTCGGCCTTCCTGCAGGTCGTCCTGATCGACCTCGTGATGTCGGGCGACAATGCCATCATCATCGGCATGGCGGTGGCCGGGCTTCCGGCCGAGCATCGTACCCGCATCATCTTCTGGGGCGTGGCCGGCGCGACCGTGCTGCGGCTGGCCTTTGCCGGGATTGCTACCGAATTGCTGCAGATCATCGGCCTCACCCTGGCGGGCGGGCTGCTGCTGCTGTGGGTCGCATGGCGCATGTATCGCGAGCTGCGTTCCAAGAAACATTCGGTGACGGGGGAAGGCGGCGGGCATGCCGCGCCGAAGACACCGCGTCAGGCGATGATCCAGATCATCGTCGCCGACATCTCGATGTCGCTCGACAACGTCCTGGCGGTGGCCGGCGCGGCGCGCGACCACAAGGTCGTCCTGTGGATCGGCCTCGGCCTCTCCGTCGTGCTGATGGCCGTGGCGTCCAACCTGATCGCCCGCATTCTCGATCGTCATCGCTGGGTCGCCTGGATCGGCTTCCTGATCGTGCTCTACGTCGCCGCCGACATGATCTGGGAGGGCAGCCACGAGGTTGTTGGTGCTGCGCGGAAAGCGTAGAAATCGGCCGCATTGGAGGATTCGTGGCCGACGAGTTGTGGCGAACGCAAGCACTTGCATCCTATGCCACCTTGCCGTGGGCGAGCCGCGGCCGCCTGCACGTCGAGCCCGAGGCCCCGAACCGCAGCCCCTTCCAGCGCGACCGTGACCGCATCATTCATTCGACCGCATTCCGTCGGCTCAAGCACAAGACGCAGGTTTTCGTCTATCACGAGGGCGACCACTACCGGACGCGGCTCACCCATTCGCTCGAGGTGGCGCAGATCGCGCGCACGATCTGCCGCACGCTCAGGCTCGACGAGGATCTCGGCGAGGCCGTCGCGCTCGCGCACGATCTCGGCCACACGCCGTTCGGCCATGCCGGCGAGGAGGCGCTCGACGCCGCGATGAAGCCGTTCGGGGGCTTCGACCACAATGCCCAGACGCTTCGCATCCTGACCAAGCTCGAGGAGCGCTACGCCGAGTTCAACGGCCTCAACCTCACCTGGGAGACGCTCGAGGGCGCGGTAAAGCACAATGGGCCGTTGCTCGAGGACGGCCGCGTTCTGACCGACCTGCCGGCCGCGATCGTCGAATATTGCCGCGACCACGATCTCGAGCTCGATGGCCATGCCGGGCCCGAAGCGCAGGTCGCCGCCCTCAGCGACGACATCGCCTACAACAACCACGACATCGACGACGGCCTGCGCGCGGGCCTGTTCGAAATCGCCGACCTGCGCGACCTGCCGCTGGTCGGCGAGATGTTCGTGCTGGTGGAGAAGAAGTATCCGGGCATCGCCCAGTCGCGCCTGATCCACGAGGCGATCCGGCGCATGATCAACGCCATGGTCGAGGACGTGCTGGCCGAGTCCGGCCGGCGCCTGGCGGAGGCCAGGCCAAAATCGGTCGCCGACGTCCGGGCGCTCGGCCGGCCGATCGTTGCCTTCTCCGGGAAGATGGCGGCGACCGACCGGACGGTGAAGGGATTCCTCTACAAGCGCATGTACGAGCACTGGCATCTCAACCGCTCGCATTCCAAGGCGCGCCGGGTGGTGATGGACCTGTTCGGCCTGCTATTCGCCGAACCCAACTGCCTGCCGCCGCCCTGGCGTGAGCGGGCGGAGGCGGCCGAGAGGGCCGCCCGCGCCCGCCTTGTCGCCGACTATATCGCCGGCATGACCGACCGGTACGCGCTCGACGAGCACCGGCGGCTGTTCGACCTATGGTCGTGACGGCGCATTGACTGTGCGCGGCGCGGCGCGTTCCCGCAACAGGATGTAGGCCGCCGCCAGCGGCAACCATCCAAGCCAGCGCACCGCCTGGATGAGGTACGAGCCCATGTCGGTGGCCAGCACGCCGCCGCTGCCTTTGAGGTACGGGATGGCGACCTCGAAGGCGAGCAGCCAGACGAGCAGGCCGGGCAGCAGCACGACGAGGGGCTGCATTTTGCGCGACAGGCGCTCGCTCCACCACGGCGCGAGCGAGAGCGAGAACACCAGGACTGCGATCACGAAGCGGGCCGGCGGGTGCGCCGCCAGCCAGGTCATCAGCAGGGGCTCGCGAACGATCATCGAATATCCGGTCCAGGCCAGCACCGCGCCCCCGAGGAGGATGACGGCCGGATAGCGGTCGACCAGGCGGATGACGAGATGGCTTCCCCACACGATGATCGGGACGCTGATGATGAGACCCATTATGATCAGCACGATGCTGCCTGACGCAGCACCGCCGATCGCCAACACGTTGTCGATACCCATGACCGCGTCGGCCACGACGATGGTGCGCAGAGCGGCGGGGAAAGAGGTCGCCGGTGCCGGCCCCTTATGCGCGTCTGCTGCATTTTCATCGGGCGTGAGGAGCTTGCGTGAGATCCAGATGAGCGCCAGGCCACCAGCCAGCATGAATCCCGGCACGTTCAGGATGTAGACGACAAGGATCGCCATCAAGCCGCGCACCGCAATGGCGCCGAAGGTGCCCCAGAAGATCACCTTGCGTTGCTGTTCTTTGGGGAGGTTGCGTGCGACCAGGCCGATGATCAGGGCGTTGTCGCCCGCCAGCACGAGATCGATCAGAACAATAGCGAACAGGGCCGACAGGAACGCGGCCGAAAAGATTTCGGGCATTTTGAAACTCCGACGAAAGACGACAGAAGGGCTTTAGAAAGACTTCGGTCGGAGTTCGATCGGCACCTTGTCCAGGCCGCGCCGCGGCGCGGGGTGCAATGGCTGGAAAATTCGGCCGACGACGGCCCTGAATGCGCCGATGCCGCCGGCAATCACGGCGCCAGCGAGAAGGAACTGGAGAAGGTGCCACTGCTGCACGCCGAGCAGCGCAATTTCGCCGCCGAAATCGAACAGAGCGACTTCAAGGCCGACTTCCTCCAGCCAGAGCGGATCGACGGCATCGCCGAACGCCGCGAGCAGCATGGTCACCACCACCGAGGCAACAAACAGCTCTCCACCCGGGGAAGCGGTCCGGACGGCGTTGGCGGCGCGGCGCGAGCGATGGACGAGAAGCATGCTGGTGCCCAAATGTCGCCTTTCCATTCCGGAATTTCAAGGGGCGCGCGCAACGCGCGACAATGTTCGATCCATAGACCTGCGACAACTTGGTATGTGACCAAAGTGGGGCGGCCAGCGTTACGCCATTGGTCCCGCAATGTGCGCTTCGAAAAGGGCGTCGTGTCGCGAGTGGCTGCGGATACGAATGGCGAGCCCGAGAGAAAATGAAGCGGCGGAAGTGGCGCGATAGTTGCTTCCTCGTCTTCATCGATCGGGCGAGACCCGAGAGCCGCTTTGCAGCCCCGGTCGGTGGTGAAGTCGCGACATGCGTGTCCTGTTCGCTGCATCGGAGTTCGAGGACTTTGTCCGCGTCGGCGGTCTCGCCAGCGTTTCGGCGGCGTTGAGCCGGGCGCTGAATAGAAACCATGACGTCCGCGTGATGATTCCCGGCTTTCCGTCGGTCCTGAAGGGCCTGAGCTCGACGAGCCGTGTTGCCCATTGCGAGAGGGCCGGGCATTTCCCGGCCTATTCGATCGTGCAGGGCGCGTCGGCCGACGGCCTGACGATCTACGTCGTCGACTGTCCGGAACTGTACGATCGCGACGGCACGCCCTACACCAACGCGCAAGGCGACGACTGGCACGACAACGACGTGCGCTTCGCGGTGCTGGCTTCGGCAGCGGCGCGGCTCGCGGCCGGTCAACTCGATCCGAACTGGCGCGCGGATATCGTGCATGCCAACGATTGGCAGACCGCGCTGATCCCGGCCTACCTGTCCTGGATGGGAGCCAGTGTTCCGAGCCTGCTGACGATTCACAACCTCGCGTACCAAGGCCTGTTCTCGCCCGAGACGCTGCAGCGGATCGGCGCGCCGGAGAGCGCGTTCCAGATGGAAGGAGTCGAGTTCTACGGCAAGGTCTCCTTCCTCAAGGCCGGCATCTACTACGCCAACCATCTGACCACGGTGAGCAAGACGTATGCGACCGAGATCACGACGCCCGAGCAGGGCTGCGGCCTCGACGGCTTGCTGGCCCGGCGCTCGCAGGAAGGTCGCCTATCCGGCATCCTGAACGGCATCGACGAGAGCTGGGATTCGCGCTCCTGCAGCGCGCTGGTCTCGCCTTTTGCCTCAGGCGAGTGGGGAGGAAAGCAGGCCAACGCCGATCACATTCGGCGGGAATTCGGCCTGGCCCTGTCGAAGGGACCGTTGTTCGCGCTGGTCGCACGGCTGGTTCACCAGAAGGGGATCGACCTGGTCGCTTCCGCCGCGGACACCATCGTCGAGGCAGGCGGACAGATCGTCATCACCGGTCGCGGAGAGCCGCATCTCGAGCGCGCGCTCGAAGACGCCAAGCGCCGTCATCCCGAAGCGATCGCGGTCGCACTGGACTTCGAGGATGCCCGGGCGCGCCGGATGTTCGCCGGCAGCGACTTCACGCTGATGCCGTCGCGTTTCGAGCCGTGCGGCCTCAGCCAGATGTATGCGCAGCGTTTCGGCTCGCTGCCGATCGGCTATCGCACCGGTGGCCTCTCCGATACGATCGTGGACGGCAAGACCGGCTTCCTTTTCAAGCGTTGCTCGGCCGAGGGCTTGCTGGGTGCGGTGTGCCGTGCGTTCGCGACCTTCGGTGCCAAGTCGCGACTTCATTCGATGCGTAAGCTCGCGATGGCGCAGCCGTTCGGATGGGACGAGTCGGCACGCGCCTACCAGGCCCTCTACGGTAACGTTGCTCGCACAGCAGTGCCCTGACCGTTCGTCGCGAACGGCTTATGCCTTGCCGTAGACCGGGATCAGCGCGCCGGAGTTGACTGGATCGCTGAGCCCGAGCTGCGCCACGATTACCTTGGCGATCGCGGTTGGTGTCACCCAGCTCGCATGGTTGGCCTTGGGCATGTCGGCCCGGTTGGTCGGCGTGTCGATGGTCGAAGGGGCCAGCGCGATCACCGAGATGTTCTCGCCCTTGAGTTCCTCGGCCAGCGCCACGGTGAAGGCGGCGACGGCGGCCTTCGAGGCGGTGTAGGCGGTCATGCCGGCCCCCTGGCGCGGATTGAGCGCCGGACGGGCCGAGATGTTGACGATATGTCCACCGTGGCCGGCCTTGCGGAAGTTCGCCACCGCCTCGCGGCAACTCAGGACGCAGGAGACGAGGTTCATGGAAAGCTGCTGCTGCAGGACCTTCAGCGGGCTGTCGGCGATCGGCGCCCAGGCGAACCCGCCGGCGATGTTCACCACGGCATGCAGCGGCGGCAGTTTGGCGTAGAAACCGGCGACCGCCGCTTCGTCCGACAGATCGATGCCCGTGGTGACCGAAACCTTGCCGGCAGGAAAAAGGTCGGCCGGCACCGAGGTTTCGATGGCCGGCACATGGCAGTGCGCGCCGGCCTCGACCAGGGCTTGCGACACAGCCCTGCCCAGCGCTCCGGTCGCGCCGGTGATGACAACGTGGGAATCGTGCAAAGCGCGCATGTTCAGGCCTCGTCTGGGGTGGTGATGCTACATGACAAACTTGACGGATTAGGCAATACCCCGCCCCATGAATCCCTACCGTCATTTCATCGGTGAGATCGAGGCTGCGCTGCGGGCCATGCAGGCGGCGGGCGAATTGCCGTCCGCGCTCGATTTCTCCGGCCTCACCGCCGAGCCGCCGCGCGATGCCTTGCACGGCGACATCGCCACCAATGCCGCCATGGTGCTGTCCAAGGCCGCGAGGAAGAAGCCGCGCGATATCGCCGATGCGCTGCTGCCGCGGCTCAAGGCCAATCCCGATGTAGTCGACGGCGCCGTCGCCGGGCCGGGCTTCATCAACCTCAAGCTCCGCGACGATTTCTGGCGCGCGCGGCTGGCCGAGTGCCTGGCGGAGGGCGCGGCCTACGGTGCGTCGACGATGGGCGGCGGGCAGAAGGTCAATGTCGAATACGTCTCGGCCAATCCGACGGGGCCGCTGCACGTGGCGCATGCGCGCGGCGCGGTGGTGGGCGACGCGCTTGCCAACCTGCTCGCCAAGGCAGGCTATGCCGTCACCAAGGAATACTACATCAACGACGCCGGCGCGCAGGTCGACACCCTCGGGCGCTCGACCTACCTCCGCTATAAGGAGGCGCTGGGCGATCAAATCGGCCAGATTCCCGACGGTCTTTATCCCGGCGAGTATTTGAAGGAGGTCGGCGCAGCGATCGCAAAACGCGATGGCGCGCGCTGGATCGACAAGCCCGAGGCCGACTGGCTGCCCGAGATGCGCAGCTTCGCCATTACCACCCTGATGGCCGAGATCAAGCAGGACCTCGAGACGCTGGGCGTGAACATCGACGTCTATTCGTCGGAGCGCGCGCTGGTCGAGTCGGGCGCGGTCGATCGCGCCTTCCAGGAGCTCATGCGCCAGGAGCTGATCTATCAGGGTCGGCTCGAGCCGCCCAAGGACAAGAAGCCCGACGACTGGGAAGACCGCGAGCAGACCCTGTTCCGGGCGACGAAGTTCGGCGACGACATCGATCGGCCGCTCAAGAAGTCGGACGGGAGCTGGACCTACTTCGCCAACGACATCGCCTATCACCACGACAAGTTCCGCCGCGGCTTCGCCGACATGATCGACATCTGGGGCGCCGACCACGGCGGCTACGTGAAGCGCATGAAGGCGGCGGTCAGCGCCATCACCGAGGGGAAGGGCGCGCTCGACGTCAAGCTCTGCCAGCTCGTGCGCGTGCTCCGGAACGGCGAACTGGTGCGCATGTCCAAGCGCGCCGGCACGTTCGTGACCCTGCGCGACCTGCTCGACGAGGTCGGGCCCGACGTCGTGCGTTTCACCATGCTGACGCGCAAGAACGACGCGCCGTTCGACTTCGACCTCGTCAAGGCCACAGAACAGTCACGGGATAACCCGGTGTGGTACGTCCAGTATGGCTATGCGCGGACGCGAAGCGTCATGCGCCAGGCGAGTGCGGCCGGCATCGCAGTTGATGGCCTGGCCGGCACAGCGCTCGATCGTCTGGCCGATGCGGGCGAACTCGCCCTGATCCGCCTGATCGCCCAATGGCCGCGGCAGGTCGAGGCCGCCGCTTCGGCGCACGAACCGCACCGCATCGCCTTCTACCTCTACGATCTCGCCGCCGCCTTCCACGGCCACTGGAATCGCGGCAAGGATGAGCCATCGTTGCGCTTCGTGGTCGAAGGGGACGCCGAAACGACGCGCGCGCGGCTTGCGTTGGTGCAGGCGATCGGATTTGTGATAGAATCCGGTTTATCGATCTTCGGCGTAACACCCGTCGAAGAAATGAGATAAGGAAAAAATGCACATCCGCCGGCCCCCCTCCGGCGACGGCCCAAAGATCTACCGACCGAACGAGTCGGTCGCCTCACGGCGTGAACCGCCGGCCCGGCCCGTCGCGCACGAACCCGATTCGATCCCCCCGCCGCCGCGGGATTCACTGTTGGCCAAGGTCAACCGGCGGCGCGGCACCATCCTCACCATGATGGTCTCGATCGCCGCCATCGCGAGCTTCGGCTCGGTCGTATGGTGGGCACACAATCAGGACGTCCGCGCTGGCGGCAAGGGGCTGGAACCCTTGGTCGTGCAGGCGCCGACCACGCCGACCCGGGTCAAGCCGGAGAATGCCGGCGGCCTCGTCCCACCCGACCAGGACAAGGAAGTCTACAATCGCATCTCCCCCGGGGCGGTGCCGATCCAGCCCGAGAAGCTGCTGCCCGGACCGACCACCCCCCGGCTGCCGGCGGGCGGCATCATGCCGACGCCGTCGGCGCCCAAGGAACCGGAGACTGCCAAGACCCCGACACCGGTGCAGGCGGCCGCAACGTCAACGGCACCGGCGCCGGCGCCCGCGCTGCCGGCCAACCCGCCGACTGTGACGCAGGCGCCGTCCTCGACCCCATCCAGCGAGAGCGGCCCAAGCATCGCCAGCCTGATCGAGGGCATGTCCGGCGCGAGCGGTGGCTGGCGCATCCAGATTGCCTCGGTGAAGAGCGAGGATATCGCCAAGTCGACCTGGGCGCGTCTTCAGGCGGCGCACGGCGATGTGCTTGCCAACCTGCGCATGCAGCCGGCGCGGGTCGATCTCGGTGACAAGGGCGTGTGGTATCGCGTACAGGCGGGCCCGCTCGACGAGAAGCAGGCGCACAACGTCTGCGGCACGCTCAAGTCGCGCAAGACCGACTGCGTCGCGGTCCCGCCGGCCAGGTAATGCCCAGCCATGAGCGCCACTGGAGTGGCGCGCTCCGATGAAGGCGGCGATCTTCGGTTGCGCCGGAACCGCCTTGTCGGCAGAGGAGCGTGCGTTCTTTCGGGATGCCGATCCGCTGGGGTTCATTCTCTTCGCCCGCAACGTCGAGACTCCCGACCAGGCCCGCCGGCTGACCGAGGACCTGCGCTCCTGCGTGGCGCGCGCCGAGGCGCCGGTGTTGATCGACCAGGAGGGCGGTCGGGTCGCGCGGCTGCGGCCTCCGCATTGGCGCAAGGCGCCGCCGGCCCGCCTGCTGGGCGAGCTCTATGCGCGCGATCCGGAGCGTGGGCTGGAGGCGACCCGGCTGAATTCGCGCCTGCTGGCGGCGGACGTGGCCTCGATCGGCTGCGACGTCGATTGCCTGCCGGTGCTCGATATCGCCTTTCCCGAAACCCACGCGGCGATCGGCGACCGCGCCTATGCGAGCCAGCCCGAAGCCGTCGCGGCCTTGGGCCGTGCCGCCGCCGAAGGCCTGCTGGCCGAGGGCGTGATGCCGGTGATCAAGCACATGCCCGGCCACGGCCGCGCCACGGTGGACTCGCACAACACGCTGCCGCGGGTCGGCGTCTCGCGCGAAACGCTGGAGCGCACCGATTTCGTGCCCTTCAAGTTCCTGGCCGACCTGCCATGGGGAATGACGGCGCACGTGCTCTACGAGGCGATCGACCCGGCTGCCGCATTCACGGTTTCGGCAGGGGGCGTGAGAGATATCGTGCGCGGCCACATCGGTTTCGACGGCCTGCTCTTGTCGGACGATCTTTCGATGCAGGCGCTGGGCGGCACCCTGGGCGAGCGAGCGGCCCGCGCGCTGGCGGCGGGCTGCGACATCGCCCTGCACTGCAACGGCCGGATGGCGGAAATGCACGATGTCGCGGCAAATGCCGGTCCGATGACGGCCGCCGCCCGCCACCGGTTCGAGGCCGGCCGGCGCTATCTGGCGCGGCATCGCGCCCCGCTGGCCAAGGCCGACTTGGCCGATTCCGGGCAAAAGCTGTCCGCGCTGATCCCGGAATGGGGATAAGGCGGGGTCAAATCCAGTGGCGGCAGGCGCTCCGGCTGGACTACACCAAACCTGCATGAGCGAACCCGCCACGCCTCTTCCCAATGACGGCTTCAGCGCCGACACGTTTGCGTCGAGCGGGCCCGACGTGATCGCGCCGGGCGAGGGCGAGCTGATCGTCAATCTCGAAGGCTTCGAAGGTCCGCTCGACCTGCTGTTGGCGCTTGCTCGCGACCAGAAGGTCGATCTGCGCCGCATCTCGATGGTCGCGCTGGTCGACCAGTATCTGACGTATATCGCCCAAGCGCGCCGGATACGGCTCGAGCTTGCGGCCGACTATCTCGTGATGGCGGCATGGCTCGCGTACCTCAAGTCGCGCCTGCTGCTGCCCGAGCCGCCGGCCGGAGAGGAGCCGTCGGGGCAGGAGATGGCCGACGCACTGCAATGGCAGCTGCGCCGCCTCGAAGCCATGCAGGAGGCGGGCGCGCGCCTGATGGCCCGTCCGCAGCTCGGCAAGGACATCTTTGCCCGCGGCCAACCCGAGGGCGTCGTCGTGGTGCGCCGCGCCGTCTGGGACGTGAAGCTTTACGACCTTCTGCAGGCCTACGGCCATCAAGTCCGGCCCAAGGACGCTGACACCTATCAGATCGCGCCGATGCAATTCTTCTCGGTCGAGGAGGCGGCGGAACGGCTGGGCCGCATGCTTGGTATCGCCATCGACTGGCAGATCCTGGAGGCGTTCCTGCCGGCCGGCCTGACCGATCCGACGAAGCGTCGCTCGGCCATCGCCTCTACCTTCGTGGCGGGGCTGCAGTTGGCCAAGGACGGCCAGATCGAGCTGCGCCAGACCGAGCGTTTCGGTCCCATCCACTTGCGCAAACGTACCGAACCGCGGTGACGTCAATCATGTCTGCAGAAGAACTCCCTCCCGCCGAAGGTGTCGAAGAGCCGGTGGCCGTCCCGGCCGTGGACGAGCTCTCGGCTGCGAAGGAGAAGTCCGAGGTCGAGGACGCGGAAGACGATTCGTCGCCGGACGATTCGGAAGACGCCGAGGACGACGATGAGGACGACGACGATGAGGATGACGACGACGGGCCGGACGACGACGGGTCGGATGATGACGATTCTGATGACGACGACGACGAAGATGAAGACGATTCTGCTGACTCCGAAAAGGACGAGGAAGAAAAGGAACTCAAGGACGTCGCCGGCCAGGCGGTAGAACCGCCCGCGCTTACCGAGCCGGCGCCGGAGGTAACCGATGGTTCCGACGCTTCCCGAGAGGGCAGGCAAGAGAAAGAGGTCGAGGTAGTCGTTGCCGAGGCGGTGGAAATGCTCACCATTGCCGCTGCCGCGCCCCCATCGCAGGTCACGGATGCGATGTCGTCCGACCACGTCCAGCATCTGCGCCTGCTGGAGGCACTGCTCTTCGCCGGCACCCAGGCACTCGACGAGAAGGAGCTGGCCGAGCGCCTGCCCAACGACGCCGACCTGCCGCGTCTGCTGGCCGACCTCGCCGAACTCTATGCCAATCGCGGTATCAATCTGGTGAAGGTGGCCGGCGGCTACGCTTTCCGCACGGCGCCTGATCTTTCCGAGAAGCTCAAGATCGAACGGCCGGTAACGCGCAAACTGTCGCGTGCCTCGGTCGAGACGCTGGCGATCATCGCCTTTCACCAGCCCGTGACGCGGGCCGAGATCGAGCAGGTGCGCGGAGTCGGCTTGAGCAAAGGTACGCTCGACCTCTTGTTCGAGCAGAACTGGATCAAGCCGATGGGGCGCCGCCGCGCGCCGGGTAAGCCCGTGACTTGGGGAACGACCGACTTTTTCCTGGAGCATTTCGGCCTATCGTCTCTCGACGATTTGCCGGGACACGAGGAAATGCGGGCAGCCGGCCTCTTGGACCCGCGCGCCCAACCCCCCATATTCCGTCCAGAGGAGCCCGATCTGCCGCTTGAACCGACGGAAGATGAAGCCGTCGAGCCGCTGGAGGCAGAAGAGAAAGGCACTGGCCGCGCCACCGGGCCGCAATAACGCCTTGATCGGCAGGTTGCCGGGTGTTTGTGCCGGATGCCATAATCGGGCATAGCGATCGCAATGGTTTTTCAGGAGCAATCACATGGGTAGCTTCAGCGTATGGCACTGGCTGATCGTGCTGGCCGTCGTGCTGCTACTATTTGGCGGCAAGAACAAGATCTCGTCCCTGATGGGCGACTTCGGCAAGGGCCTGTCGGCCTTCAAGAAGGGCGTCTCGGGCGACGGCACCGACAAGGATACGGTGCAGGCGGGTCAGCCTGGCGATTCGGCCAAGCCGATCGCGGCCCAGACCACCACCTCGTCGCCGAGCCAGGCGCACCAGGACAACACCGCCAAGGTCTGAAGGCAGCGCTTCAGGCTTCGGTGATACATGTTCGGCATCGACAGTCCTGAACTGCTGGTGATCGCGGTCGTGGCGCTCGTCGTCATCGGCCCCAAGGAACTGCCGAATCTGCTGCGCTCCTGGGGCAAGTGGATGTCCCAGATGCGCGGCATGGCGTCGGAGTTCCGCGGCCATGTCGACGAGATGGTGCGCCAGTCCGAGCTGGACGAGGTGAAGAAGCAGCTCGAGGGTTCAGCCGGCGGCTTGGACCTGCAGTCGCTCGATCCGACCAAGCAGATCAAGCAGCACATACAGGAAGGCATGGCCGAGGGCGACAAGGCCTGGGCCGAGGCCAAGTCGACCTTCGATAATCCGTTGGCCGAACCGGAGTCAGCGCCGCAGGTCGGCGCGCCGGCACCGCAGATCGCGGCCGAACCGGCGGACGTGCCGGAGGCTGCACCCGCCGTGACGGCAGAAGGGCCACCGGCGGCAATCGAAAAGCCGGTCGAGGCGCCGGTCGAACCGTCGATCGAGCACAAACCTGCCAAGGCAGCAGCCGAGTAGGCGAATTAGCGCTTTGAATTGCCGGCCAAAGGGCGGCATAACGCGCCACTCACGGACGCGAAGATTGCCTTGACCCAAGCGCACGACGGACCCGAAGACGACAAGCCGATGCCGCTGCTCGATCACCTGATCGAGCTGCGCAAACGGCTGATCTGGGCGCTAGTCAGTTTCTTCGCGGTTTTCTTCGTCACCTTCTACTTCGCCAAGCCGATCTTCTCGTTCCTGATCCAGCCGGCGCTGGCCGACGGCTACAAAGTCGTCGTCCTCGACATCTTCGAGTTCTTCTTCGTCACGGTGAAGCTGTCGGCCTTCGTGTCGCTGATCGTGGGCTTCCCGTTGATCGCGGTGCAGATCTGGCTGTTCGTGGCGCCCGGGCTCTATCGGCAGGAGAAGCGCGCCTTCCTGCCGTTCCTGGTGGCCACGCCGTTCATGTTCTATGCCGGCTGCGCGATCATGTATTACGTCGTGCTGCCGTACGTGATCAATTTCATGCTTACGCAGTACGCGCCGCCCGACATCGAGAAGACCCTGCGCTCGTCGGATTATCTCGAGCGCATCCTGCAGCTGGTGTTCGCCTTCGGCTTCGCCTTCGAGATGCCGGTGCTGCTGATCCTGCTGATCAAGGTCGGCATCACCAGCTCCGAAGGCCTGCGATCCAAGCGGCGCTACGCCATCGTGATCTGCTTCGTGATCGCGGCGGTCCTGGCCCCGCCCGACGTGGTGAGCCAGATCGCGCTGGCCGTTCCGCTGCTCCTCTTCTACGAGATCAGCATCATCGTCGGCTCGTGGATCGAGAAGAAGCGCGAGCAAGAGGAAAAGAAGGCCGACGAAGCCGCCGGCAGCTAGCCATGCACGACATACGATTCATTCGCGAGAACCCTGCCGCCTTCGATGCCGGCCTCAAGAAGCGCAACCTGGCGCCGCTGTCGGCCGAGCTGCTCGAGATCGACAAGCGCCGGCGTGCGGCGATCTCGGAGAGCGAGAGCATCCAGAGCAGGCGCAAGGCGCTCAGCCAGCAGATCGGCATCGCCAAGCGCAAGGGCGAGCCGGCCGATGCGCTGATGGCCGAGGTCGCGGCGCTCGAAGAGTCGCTGAAGAAAGGCGAGGCCCTGGCGGCCGAGCTCGATGCCGAGCTGACCCGCCGGCTCGAAGTGCTGCCCAACCTGCCGTTCGACGACGTGCCGGATGGCACCGACGAGACCGGCAATGTCGAGATCCGCCGGGTCGGCAGCCAGCGCAACTTCGCCTTCCCACCCAAGGATCATGTCGCGCTGGGCGAGGCGACCGGCGAGATGGACTTCGCCGCCGCCAGCAAAATGTCCGGCGCGCGCTTCGTCGTGCTCAAGGGCAGGCTCGCCAAGCTCGAGCGCGCCATCGCGCAGTTCATGCTCGACCTGCACACGTCGGAGGAGGGCGGCTACACCGAGGTCAACCCGCCGTTCCTGGTGCGCGACAACGCGGCCTACGGGGTCGGCCAGCTGCCGAGATTCGCCGAGGACATGTTCCATACCGACAACGGCTTCTGGCTGATCCCGACCGCCGAAGTGCCGCTCACCAACCTAGTGAACGACACGGTGCTGGACGAGAAGGCGCTGCCGCTGCGCTACACTGCCTGGACGCCGTGCTTCCGCTCCGAGGCGGGCGCCGCCGGCAAGGACACGCGCGGCATGATCCGCCAGCACCAGTTCCCCAAGGTCGAGCTGGTCTCGATCACCACGCCCGAGCTGTCCGACGAAGAACATAAGCGCATGACCGGACGCGCGGAAGAAGTGCTGAAGCGCCTCGGCCTGCCGTTCCGCACCATCATCCTGTGCGGCGGCGACATGGGACCGGCCTCGCGCAAGACTTTCGACATCGAGGTCTGGCTGCCCGGCCAGAATGCCTATCGCGAGATCTCGAGCTGCTCCAACTGCGGCGAGTACCAGGCCCGCCGCATGGGTGCGCGCTTCCGGCCGAAAGAAGGTAAGGGGACGCGCTTCGTGCATACGCTCAACGGCTCGGGCCTCGCCGTCGGCCGCACCCTGGTCGCGGTGCTGGAGAACTATCAGAACGAGGACGGCTCGGTGACCGTGCCTGAAGCGCTGCGCCCCTACATGGGCGGGCTTGAGACGATCCCCGGACCGGTGAAGGCGAAGTGAAGATCCCCGAGCTCTCGCGTACCCGTATCCTCGTCACGAATGACGATGGCATCCATGCGCCGGGGCTGGAGGCGCTGGTCGAGATCGCGACCCAGCTGTCGAGCGACGTCTGGGTGGTGGCGCCGGAATTCAACCAGAGTGGCGCGGGCCATTCGCTGTCGATCTCGAAGCCGATCCGCGCCCGCGAGGTGAACGAGACCAAGTTCGCCATCGAGGGCACGCCCACCGACTGCGTGCTGTTCGCGGTCAAGCACCTGCTGAAGGGCCGCAAGCCGGATATCGTCCTGTCGGGCGTGAACCGCGGCACCAACATGGCCGACGACGTGACCTATTCCGGCACCATCGCCGGCGCGATGGAAGGCTGCCTGCTCGGCATCCCGTCGATCGCCTTCAGCCAGGCCTATACCCATCCGCATCCGGTGAAATGGGGCACGGCGACGGCGTATGGCGCCGATGTGGCGCGGCGTGTCCTGGCAATGGATTGGCCGCGCAACATCTTCGTCAACGTGAACTTTCCCGACGTGGTCACGGCTTCGGTCAAGGGCATCCGGGTGACGCGCCAGGGCGTGCGCGGCTTCGGCGGCACCATCATCGAGCGCACCGATCCACGCGGCGGCGCCTACTACTGGATCGGCTATTCGCCGGGCGAGCACGAGGTCGACGAGGAAAGCGACCTTTTCGCCGTCCGTCACGGCTGGATTTCGGTGACGCCGCTGCATCTCGACCTCACCCACGAGGCGACGCGCCGCAAGCTCATGGCGCAATTCGAGTCGGCCTGAGCAGGCGGGCGCGCACGATGAACGGTCTCGCCATGCAGCGCCTGATCGCCGAGCTCCGGCAGTCGGGCATTGCCGACGAGGCCGTGCTGGCAGCGATCGCCGCGGTCGACCGCGAGCGTTTCGTGTCGGCGCCGTTCGCCGAGCGTGCCTGGGAGAACACCGCCCTGCCGATCTCGTTCGGCCAGACCATCAGCCAACCGCTGGTGGTCGCGGCGATGACCGAGGCGCTGCGGGTCGGCCCGCGCATGAAGGTGCTCGAGATCGGCACCGGCTCGGGCTACCAGGCCGCGGTGCTCGCCAAGCTGGCGCGCCGGGTCTATTCGATCGAGCGCTTCAAGCCGCTCTCGAAGGAGGCCGAGCGCCTGCTGCTCAACCTCGGCATCTATAATGTGGTGTGCGATGTCGGTGACGGCAGCAAGGGTTGGCCGGCCCAGGCGCCGTTCGACCGCATCATCGTGACGGCCGCCGCCGAGGAGCGGCCGCAGGCGCTGATCGACCAGCTTGCCGTGGGCGGCATCCTGGTCGTGCCGGTCGGGCGTGATCCGACCGCCCAGGTGGTCGAGCGCATCGTCAAGAGCGAGAGCGGGCTGCAGCGCGACACCTTGATGCCAGTGCGCTTCGTGCCGCTGGTCCCCGGCGCGCTGCCGGTGCTGGGGCAGGGCTGAAGGTTCCTTCCGTCTCAAGCTCGATGCGGCCGTCGACGATGGCGTCGAGATAGCGGTCGTAGCTTGCGGGCGTCCCCGAGGTGAGGACGTCGACCCCGGTCGCCGGACTCGATGCGCTCGAGTATGCGGCCCGACGCGTCGAACTCGGTGCTAAGTAGCTGGTGCCATAGATTCCCAGCAGTCGCGCTCACCTGGGTGCCGCGCTTGTGACCGATGCAAATCGCGGCGAGAAAATGGACCAACGGAGCATTGGCTTCTCGTCGTCGGCGAGCCGGCCGAGCCTGCTTCCTCTTCACCAACTGTCGGGCTCGCTCCTTCAGCGTCACGCTGTGAGGCACCCGACCGAACCAGCCAAGCTCGGCAGCGTCCGTTGATACCAACTAGACAATATTGAAGTCCGCGTTGGTCAATACAAGCCCGGAGGAGAGGGTAGCGAACTGTGCTGCGCCGCCGGCGACGTTGCCGTTGCTGTCGTAGAACAGCTTGCCGGTATCGGTTTCGTAGATGATACGGTCGCTGGCATCCTGCGCCGTGCCGCTGGCATTGGCGGCGAACTGGGCAAGGCTCAGCGTTCCGGTTCCCGCGATGGCGCCGAAGACCGTCCGGTCGAGCCGGATCGTGTCCGCCGCGACGTTGAAGTCGATGACCGTGTCGACGTTAGATGCGCCGAGGACGTCCCTGAAAACGAATGTATCGGCGCCGAGCCCGCCGGTCAGCGTGTCCGAGCCTGCCCTGCCGTCGAGGATGTTGTTGCCGGCGTTGCCGATGAGGGTGTTGGCGAGCGAGTTGCCGGTGCCGTTGATATTGCCGCTGCCCGTCAGGGTCAGCCGTTCGATGTACTGGCCGGTCAAGTCGAAGCCGACGGAGCTGTTGACCCGGTCCGTTCCTCCGCCGTCGTTCTCGAACACGACGTCGCCGTCATTGTCGACCGTGTAGGTGTCGTTGCCGGCGCCGCCCGTCATCGTGTCCGCGCCCGTCCTGCCGTCGAGGACGTTGTTGCCGGCGTTGCCGGTGAGGGTGTTGGCGAGCGAGTTGCCGGTGCCGTTGATGTTGCCGCTGCCGGTCAAGGTCAGCCGTTCGATGTACTGGCCGGTCAGGTCGAAGCTGACGGAGCTGTCGACCCGGTCGGTTCCTCCGCCGCTGTTCTCGACCACGAGATCGCCGGTACTGTTGACGATGTAGGTGTCGTTGCCGTCGCCGCCCGCCATCGTGTCCGCGCCCGTCCTGCCGTCGAGGACGTTGCTGCCGGCGTTGCCGGTGAGGATGTTGGCGAGCGAGTTGCCGGTGCCGTCGATGTTGGCGCTGCCCGTCAGGGTCAGCTGTTCGATGTACTGGCCGGTCAGGTCGAAGCTGACGGAGCTGTCGACCCGGTCGGTTCCTCCGTCGCTGTTCTCGACCACGGTGTCGCCGGCATTGTCAACAATGTAGGTGTCGTTGCCGTCGCCTCCGGCCATCGTGTCCGCACCCGTCTTGCCATTGAGGACATTGTTGCCGGCGTTGCCGGTGAGGGTGTTGGCGAGCGAGTTGCCGGCGCCGTTGATGTCGCCGCTGCCCATCAGGGTCAGCAATTCGATGTACTGGCCGGTCAGGTTGAAGCTGACGGAACTGTTGACCCGGTCCGTTCCTTCACCGTCATTCTCGATCACGACGTCGCCGGCATTGTCGACCGTGTAGGTGTCGCTGCCGGCGCCGCCCGCCATCGTGTCCGCGCCCGCACCACCGTTGAGGGCGTTTCTGCCGGCATTGCCGGCCAGGGTATTGGCGAGCGTATTGCCGGTGCCGTTCAGGTTGCCGGAACCGGTGAGTATGAGCTTCTCGATGAACTGACCGCTCAGGCTGAAGCTGACCGAAGACTCGACCGTATCGGTGCCGTTGCCGTTGGCCTCGACGGCCTGGTCGCCGGCATTCTCTACCACATAGGTGTCGTTTCCCTCGCCGCCTTCCATCCTGTCGGCGCCCGTGCCTCCGGAAAGGCGGTTGTTGCCGGCATTCCCGACGATCGTGTTATTCAGGCCATTGCCGGTGCCGCCGATGGCCGCGGTGCCGGTCAGGGTGAGGATGTCGACGTTGGCAGAAAGGATATGGGTGACACTTGCATCTACGCGGTCGACCCCCTCACCTGCGGCTTCGAAAATCTCATCAAGCACGTTGTCGACGACGTACCTGTCGTCGCCGCCGCCACCCGTCATGCGATCGGCACCGATCCCGCCGTCGAGGTAGTCCGTGCCACCGAACGCCGTAAGGACGTCGTTACCACCGCGTCCAAATAGTCGGTCGGAGCCGCCAAAGCCATGGATATCGTTGACACCGTCATTGCCGCGAAGAGTGTCATCGAGGCCGGAGCCGCGGAGATTTTCGATCGAGCTGTAAGTGTCGCCGACCGCTTCGCCGGTGTTCTGATTCGGGTTGAGGAGATCGACCGTTACCGCGCCGCCCAATTCGTAAGTCGCGGTATCTCTTCCGCTGTTGCCAAACATGGCATCGCGTCCGACTCCGCTTCCCAAGAAGTCGTTGCCCAGACCGCCGATCAAAATATCGTTGCCGCCGGTGCCGTTGATGAAATCATGGCCAATCCCACCATTCAACGTGTTGTCCCCGGCATTGCCGGAAAGGATGTCGTTGAACGCCGAACCTATCAGGTTCTCGATCGAGTTGAATGAGTCTCCGGCAGCGTCGCCGCCGTTGTTTATCTGCGGCGCGTTGAGGAAAGCATTTACGCCGGAAGCAGAATTGATGTACGTGGCCGTATCGAAGCCATCGCCGCCATCCAGTATGTCGGCACCGAGACCTCCATTGAGGATGTCGTTGCCGTCATTGCCGATGAGGCGGTTAGCAACGTCGTTGCCTCTCAGGGTATCACCACCGCTTCCACCGGCTGCGTTCTCAATCTGCGTGGTGAGATAGATGCCGATGTTATGGACACGACCCCCAATCGAGGACCAAGTGCCTGGACGCAAGTCGATGGTTTGGTTGTTACTGAAGGTGGAGCCACTAAGGGCGTCGTTCCCACCCGAATCGAAGATGGTGAACGAAGAGACACCACCTAGCGTCGCAAAGTTGTAGACGAGTCCGGGAGTGGCACCGCTCCCGTAAATGGTGTCTCCAGGATTGTTCGTGGGCACTCCATATATCCGCTGGGCTGAAAGAATGTCCACCATCGCTGGATTGATTGGCGTCGTTGCCGATCCACCATCGTATTGGGATTGGTCGTTGTAGGACATGATGGTGTACTGCCAAGTGTCATTGGCAAAGAGGGTCTGGTTGGTGTTGTAGTAGGAATTGATGTTCCCGCCGTCGTAGTTGCCACCATGTCCCAGACCTATCGCATGTCCGATTTCATGGATCAGCGTGTAGAAGTACGTGCTATTGATACCATCGCTCGGATTTCCGTTGAAACCGGGCTGGATGTTGATCCGGGCACCTGTGATCCAGTTCTGGTTGGTCAAGGCATCGTAAAACAGGGTAGTATCACACCGACTTACTTCCCCCGTATTGGAACTAAAATTGACCTGTGCGGGGTTGCTGACGAAGACGAAATCAATGTTGGCTACCTCTTCCCAAGCGTGGAAGGCCAACTCCGCCAGCGTGCGTGCGGCTCCGGCGGGCAGGCCGTCGAGATTGTAGGTGATGACCGTAGGATTGCCCGAGTTGAAGTTGGGCCAAAAACGGGCACCGGGAAATCCAGCAGGGTCAGACCAGTTCCAAAAGCCTCTACGGAGTTGTTCGTCAAAGGTGTTGTAGTCGGTTGGTCCACCTAACGGCATGGTAGTAATCCTTCTGAAGGGTGGCTTTCTATTCCACTCCGGTCGTAGGGATAACGCTACCTGACGCAACTACACGGTAAAGTAGTTGGCGGGCGTGGTGTCGGTCAACCGGATCACTAACTCGGGGTTGGAGTTGGATGTGCCTGAGAGATTGGCTTCCACCAACACGTCCTGCCGTATCGGTGATGCGGACTTTCCCACGCAGCATTGCCGGAACAACTTTGAATGTTTCAGCGAAGACCGAGAAATCTATGGTGTCGTTTCCGGCGTCGTCGAAATCGGTGACGAGATCAGGGCCGCTCTTATTGTGCCGTTAGCTTGCAAAACGCGTATGAGTTCATCGCCCAGACCGCCGGACAAGGTGTCACCGCTAGTATCCCCATTGAGGACATCATCGCCCGCACCGCCGTTAAAATTGTCTGACCCATTGCGATGGCTTTGATCGTGTAGTGGGAGACGCTTGTTGCGGTAACGTCGCCTTCCTTTGGCAACGCCGTTTGGGCTCTCGATGGAAATTGCGACGCGGACGCAGACAGGCACCCGGCGAGCCATACCCTTCCGTTCGTGGGATACCTCATTATTATCCGCACGACAAGGCTACAGCCTTTTGGTGCGAGGAGCTATATTTTGGTCAATGTTCGAAAGAGGTAACCCTTTCGGCGAAGGCCGCCTTGTAGGGTTTGAGTAGTGGGCTAAGAGATTGTCCTTATGGCAGGCCTAAGGACAGCCCTGAAGTGGCGCGGCTTGAGGTTGTAGAGACCATATTGGGCTTTCGAGGCCTTCGCCGGGCCGCGAGAGAATGTCCGCTCGGGAGGCAGTGGCGGAGGGAAAGAACCTGGGAGCCAATGGTTTCCGCTTGGTAGTTGTTGGCCTACTGGGAGATCAGCACCTCGTCCTACCCGTAGCGCTGTCAAAGATGTGGGGATCCGACCGCGACGAGAGGGGTGGGAAGCTTGGAGATTACGCGCCGTAGTCCGACGGCGGCCGGTCGGGGCGCAGCGCTTTGAGGATGAAATGGTCGAGCGAGACCGGGCCGGGGCCGGCGATGCCGAGCCAGGCGAACATCACGAAGTAGGAGACCTCCTCGAAGCCGAGCAGGGTCTGCAGCGAATCGACGTCGCTCCATTTCGCCGAGACGATGGCGACGATCATGATGATCATCATCGGCACCGAGACGAAGCGCGTCAGCAGGCCGAGGAGAAGCATCACGCCGCCGACGAATTCCATGCCCGACGCGAACGGTGTAAGGATCTCCGGCGCGGGGATTCCCCACGAGCGGAAATTCTCGATCATGCGCGGCAGGAAATGCAGCTTCTGCCAGCCAGTCCACAGGAAAACCCAGCCGACGACGATGCGAACGGCGAGTGGACCCGCCCAGCTGAAATAGCCGGCGACGATGCGGGACCAATCGTAGAAGACCGTCGCGAAGAGAGTCATTGGAGCACCGTGGAGCGTGAGGGAATGCGGGCGTCCGTGGCCGTGCGCCGGGACGCCCGCCGCCGATTACATCACCTTGCCGCCCTTGGCGGTGCACTCCGCGCCGTCTTTGGCCTCGGTGAAGCCCTGACCCTTGCAGGCATTCTGACCCTTGCAGGCATTGCTCGCGCCCTTGCAGGCGCTCTGTCCCTTGCAGGCGTTCGTGCCGCCACAATGGACGGGAGCCGCATGAGCGGCGGTCACGAAGGTCGTGGCGGCGAAGACCGACGCGGCGGTGACGAGGAAGTTGCGCTTGTTCATGGACGTCTCTCCTGATTGACCGGGCACCTGCGCCCGTACCAGGTCTTTCGCGGCGAACGGCCGGGCCGTTACAGTGCGTGGAGAACTTTTTTCGCGTCGGCGTGAAGCACGCCTGTAATGTTCGCCCCGCTGTACACGAATACGTGAAAGAGCAACTTCGTTGGCCGACCTGAACGATCTCTCGGCATTGATGCGATCGGCACGGCAGGGAGACGACGAGGCCTATCGTCGGCTGCTTGGCGAGGTGACGGTGTGGCTTCGCATCGTGGTGCGGAGGGGGCTGGTCTCGGCCGGGCGCGGCGCGGCCGATTGCGAGGATATCGTGCAGGAGACATTGCTGGCGATGCATCTGAAGCGCGATACCTGGGACGAGGCGCGGCCGATCGCCCCCTGGCTGCGCGCCATCGCCCGCCACAAGCTCGCCGATCACCTGCGGCGGCGGGGCTTCACGGATCATGTCGATATCGACGATCACGCCGACGCGCCCGAGCTCGCGGTCGAAGTCGACCCCGCGTCGCCCCTGGATTCCCGCCAGATGCTTGCGAGCCTGCCGGAGCGCCAGAGGCGGATCGTGCAGGAGATTTCCCTCGAAGGCCAGCGTGCCGCCGACGTCGCCCGGGGGCTGGGCATGACCGAAGGCGCGGTGCGCGTGACGCTTCACCGCGCCCTCAAAGCCCTCGCCGCCGTCTATCGACGAGACCGCTCATGAAGACCGAACAACTGGTCGAAGCCCTGGTCGCCGATCGTGCGGCACGCCGCAAGCCGATCTCCCTTGTGCTCGCACTGGGCATTGCGCTCGGCGGCGCGGCGTCGCTCGTGCTCTTCCTCATCGATCTCGGTGTGCGCGCGGACATCGGCCCGGCGCTCGCGACCTGGCGCTTCGATCTCAAGATCGGGATGGTCGTGCTGGCTCTGATCCTGGCCTTTGGCTTGTGCCGCGAATGCGCGCGTCCCGACGCGTCCCGCCGTCCGGCGTGGCGCTTGTTGGCGCTCGCCGTGCTGGCGATAGGGGCGGTCGCGTTAGAACTTGCCGTCGTTCCCAGGGCGACCTGGGGCACGCGCCTTGTCGGCACCAACTCGATGGTCTGCCTGTCGGCGATCCCGGTGCTGTCGATCGCGCCGCTCGTCGCCGTGCTCACGGTCCTGCGGCGTGGCGCGGCGGCATCGCCTGCTCTCGCGGGTGCCGCCGCCGGCCTTCTGGCCGCGGCTTTGGGCGCGATGCTCTATGCCTTTCACTGCTTCGACGATTCGCCGCTGTTCGTCGTGACGTGGTATAGTCTGGCAGCGATTCCGATCGTGCTGGTGGGCGCCCTCATCGGTCGCCGGCTGTTGCGCTGGTGAGGTGCGGCTGCGAAGAAATCGCACCCCGCCGGATTCCCGCCGGAATCATGATGTAGTAGAGTGTATCGATGAAAACCGCCCCTCGCATCCCCTCGCGATGGGCCGGCTGGTCGCGATCGTTGGCAATAACGGCGACGCTGTCGGCTGTGCTCGGCGCCTGTACCTCCGTGGACAACGTCATGTATGGCGCCCGTGAGGGTACCATGGAGTATCCCGGTTCGGCGGCTGGACCCAATGCCGTCCCGACCTATGTCGTGAAGCAGAAAGACACGGTCGACGGCATCGCCAACCGCTATGGCGTCACCAGGCAGAGTATCGTCGACCGCAACAAGCTGCAGCCGCCGTATGCCCTGCAGCCGGGCCAAACACTGGAGGTCCCGGGCGCGAGGTATGTGCCGCCGTCGGCTCCGGCCGATACCACCGCGACCATGGCGGCCGCTCCGTCGGGCGGTCCCGGTCCGGTCAAGCGCGAGGCCCTGCCGCCTCCGCCCGGCACGCTGGAATCCAAGGCTGCCTATGCGGCGCCAGCACCGCCCGCCGCCGGCCAGCCGACCCCGCTCAGCCCGCCCGCCGCTGCGTCCGCACGGCCACCGAGCGCGACACCGCGGTTCCAGTGGCCGTTGCGTGGCAAGATCATCACGCCCTACGGGTCGACCGGCGGCGGCCAGAAGAGCGACGGCATCGACATCGCCGCCGACACCGGTGCGCCGGTCAAGGCGGCGGATGGCGGAAAGGTCGTCTATGCTGGCGACGGCGTGCCCCATCTCGGCAACCTGCTGCTGATCGAGCATTCGGGCGGCTACATCACCGCTTACGGCAACAACGAAGCGCTGCTGGTGAAGAAGGGCGACGAGATAAAGAAGGGCCAGACCATCGCGCGCGCCGGGGCGAGCGGCGGTGCGGCCAGCCCGCGCCTGCATTTCGAGGTCCGCCGCGGCGGCGCCAAGACTATCGATCCGGTATCGGTATTGCCGGGTCAGTGATCCTGCCGGGAGCACCACCAGGGTAGCGCGCTCCAACGACTACACGATCTTTCCGTCCATCTTGTACTGGCCCCGGCGGTCCTCGATCTCGAGGACCCAGACGTCGGGATCGTATTTCACCTGCCGTTCGATATAGGCGTCCGCCTCGGCTTCGGTGACGGGCTTGGGGCCGGTGCCGCGGCTCCACGCCGGCGTGTCGGTCATGGTGCTGGCCTGGGTGTAGACCGTCACTCCTTCCTCGAAGCGGTTGAGCTTCAGCAGCACCGTGCCGGCGTCCGGATCGCCGCGGCGCACGACCGTCGCCGGAATGAAGGCGATATCGCAAAGCCGGACCTGAGCGCTCACCCAAAGACCCGTGGTCAATCCCATCGCCATGTGCGGCCCCTCATGCCAGCGCGTCGTCGAGGCCGTCGAAGACGGCCCGCGCGCCGCGCCATGTGTAGCGCACGCAGGCGAAAGGCAGCGAATCCAGGGCGGTCTCGCATCGTTCAGGGGCGACGAGGATCGGCCGCACGGCGGTGCTTCGCCGTGCCGAGGCGCGCGACAACGACTTGACGGCGCGCGCCAGCTCGTCGGGCCGGCCGCCGGCCACCAGGGCGAACAGCGGGCGCGGCCGCTCGCCCCGCAACGAGAAGAGATCGGGCGCGCCGCCGAACAGGCCGCGCTTGGCAAGCTCCTCGTGCAGCGCCACGTCGACCAGCCGCCGGTCGCAGGCGGCCGTCGCCGAATCGCGGGCCGAGGGTTGCAGGCAATGGGCGGCCCGGCGCGCCGGAGGATCACCCGCCTTGAAGCGATTCACCGACTCGACGAAGCGGCCGAGCAGGCGCATCAGGCGCGGGCTGTCGAGCGGGGCGACGATCAGCGCCACAGTCTTGTGGCCGTCCGGCCATTCGATCTTCCGCCACACGCCGTCGGCGAGGAAATCGCGGAAGTGAGAGGCGCGCTGGCCGGGCCGCGCGCCGCCCATGCGTCCCGAGTGGGCGAGATAAAGCCTGCCCTCAACGTCGGCGGCGATGATGCCGGCGGTCTTTCGGCTGGCTCCGTTGCGCGCGAGATTGAGGCTGCAGGTGATGCTCTCGCGCTTGCCTGGCGCATCGGGCGCGTGGCCCAGAAGCAGTGTGTCGCGATCGGTGCGCGGCTCGATGGCCCACCAGAAGGCATCGTCCCTCGCCCAATGGATGGCCGTGCGCAACTCGCCGCCGCGCCACGTCAACCGCACGCCGCGCGCAGGAACACCCTTCAAAGCCTCGCGAAGACGCGCAATTGCCCCACCAATCTCCTCGGAATCCCCCACGACCTGCAGCATGCGCTCAGCATAGCGCATAGTTATCCTTGCCCATGTGGACAGCTTCGGCCAAACACGCCGCTCGCAGTCCGAGTACCTATGGCCGATCCGCCCCTCCTGACCCTTGCCGGGATTCGTTTCCATCTCGGCGACCAGACCATCCTCGACGGCGTCGATCTCTCGATCGCGCCGGGCGAGCGGCTGTCGCTGGTCGGGCGGAACGGCGCGGGCAAGTCCACCCTGCTGCGCATCCTGGAAGGCCAGCCGATCTTCGACGGCGGGACGCGCTTCGCACAACCCGGCGCCACGATCGCCACCCTGCCGCAGGAGCCGGACTTCATCGGCCATGCGACGGTGGCGCACTACGTCGCGTCTGCCCTCACCGATTCGCTCGGCCCCTCCGACTATCGCGTCGAGGCCTTGCTGTCCGACATCAAGCTCGACGGCGCGCGCGAGCCGGCGGGGCTGTCAGGCGGCGAGGCGCGCCGTGCTGCGCTCGCGCGCGCGCTGGTCGCCGAGCCCGACGTCATGCTGCTCGACGAGCCGACCAACCATCTCGACCTGCCGACCATCGAATGGCTGGAAGCGACGCTGTCGAGCTGGAAGGGCGCCTATGTCCTGGTGAGCCACGACCGGCGCTTCCTGTCGACCCTCACGCGCGCCGTGCTGTGGCTCGATCGCGGCATCGTGCGCCGGCTCGACAAGGGCTATGACGCCTTCGAGGAGTGGTCGACCGGCATTCTCGAACGTGAGGCGACCGAGCGGCACAAGCTCGACCGGCTGATCGAGCGCGAGACCGAATGGGCGGGCAAGAGCATCCGCGCCCGCCGCACGCGCAACGAGGGGCGGCTGCGCGCGCTCGGTGACCTCCGCAGGCAGCGCCGCCAGCAGATCGGCCCGACCGGTCGCGCCACTATCGAGGTCGCGCAGGCGGAGCAATCGGGCTCGCTCGCGATCACCGCGCGCAACATCTCCAAGAGCTTCGGCGACCGGACGATCGTGCGCGATTTCTCGGCGCGCATCTTCCGCAAGGATCGCGTTGGCCTGATCGGCCCCAACGGGGCGGGCAAGACCACGCTGCTCAAGATGCTGATCGGCGAGCTCGAACCCGACACCGGCTCGGTGAAGCTCGGCGCCAATCTGATGCCGGTCGTGATCGACCAGCGCCGCACCGCGCTCGATCCCGACAAGACGCCGTGGGAGATCCTGGCCGATCGCAACGATCACGTGCTGGTGCGCGGCACGCCGCGCCACGTCATGACCTATCTGCGCGAGTATCTCTTCAAGGACGAACAGGCGCGCCAGCCCGTCCGCACCCTGTCGGGCGGCGAGCGCAACCGCCTGCTGCTGGCCAAGGCGCTGGCCGCGCCGTCCAACATGCTGGTGCTCGACGAGCCGACCAACGACCTCGACGCCGACACGCTCGACCTCCTGCAGGAGGCGTTGGCCGAGTTCGACGGCACCGTCCTGCTGGTCAGCCACGACCGCGACTTCCTCGACCGGCTGGTGACCTCGACCATCGCGCTCGAGGGCGATGGCACGGCGACCGAATATGCCGGCGGCTACAGCGACTACCTGATCCAGCGCGGCCCGCGCGAGGCGCCGGCCGCCGCTCCGGTTGCGCCACGCAAGGAGAAGGCCGCCGCGCCGGCACGCGAAACCAAGGCGCGGCTGGGTTACAAGCGTGAACGCGCGCTCGCCGAGCTGCCGAAGAAGATCGAGGCGCTGCAGGCCGAGATGGCGCGGCTGCAAGCGGTGCTTGCCGACCCCGACCTCTATCGCCGCAACGCCGCCGATTTCCAGGCCAAGACCAGGCGCCTTGGCGCCGCTCAATCCGAGCTGGACGCCGCCGAGACCGAATGGCTGGAGCTCGAGATGCTGCGGGAAGAGCTGGACGGCTGAGGTTGCCTGTCCGGCATGAGCGGACGAACGCCGGAAGCTGTGCGTCGACTGACTGCACCCAGCCGGGGTTGTTGTCACGGTCGGCCGAGCCAGAGCGTACGCCCTTCCGGCAGTCCGAGAGCCAGATCGACGAACCCCATCTTCCTCCAGAACTTGGCCGCTCCAATATTGGCCCGGTTGACGGCGACATGCAGGGCCTTTGCGCCTCGGGTGCTTGCCACGCTTGTCCAACGGTCGAAGAGGCTGGTGCCGACGCCCCGCCCGTGGAGGCGAGGCAGAAGATTCAGATGGAGGTGTGCCGGGTATGGCCGGGCGACAGCGGGAGGCGTGAGCGCAGGGCGGTGAATCGCGAACGCCCGTCGCTGGTCTGGCGTCCATCTCGCGGCGTCAGCCTCGGCGGGGAGGGCGTAGCGCTCGCGGAGCGCAGGCCACCAATTCCGTTCGAGCCTCCGTTCCCACGCCATCGTATCGGTCGTGCCGACGGCAAAGCCGGCCACGCCGTCGCCGTCTTCCACGACAAGCGCCAGCCGCGGTTCGAGCAGGGCATAGGGCGCCGCGTAGATGTGCCCCATCAGCCTGGGATCGGCGTAGAGGTGCGAAGCATCGCCTCCCGCATGGCCGGTCGCGAGCGAAATGCGGTACAGCGCGTCGAGATCGTCGGAGCGGAACGGCCGGATCATCGACATGCGTCGCGGTGGTCAAGTGCCGGCCATGTCGCTTCCTTCAGTCCAGAGTTACGGGCAATAGCCGGCGCCGCCCGCAGGAACGCCGGCGGTGAGCGGTACGCGACAGCATACCGGGGCCCACGCAGGTGGCGGTCGCCGCGGCGAGAACGATCGGGAGCCGACGCATCAATGGCCTCCAGAAACGAATCCCGGCGTCACTCTCCCGGTGCATAGGCCGAAAGCAAGGGACATGCCTGGCGACGGTCTTCGCGTAGGCTTCGAATATACACGGGATGTGTATATTCAGGCGGTATCGGTAGTGGCGTTTTGGCCACACGGCCGCCGGTTTCGCTCTATTCCTGCTGGCGGGAGATTTACCGTACGCGACCGCCGTGCGAGGCTGAGATCCCATCAATTTTGAAAGGAGGTGATTACGTGAAGTTCATCATCGCAACGCCGACGACCTTCGCAGTAACCGCCACCGGGATCGTTCCTGAACTGGCGCATCGCTGCCCATAAGGGGGTCGACGGACGTTGGCACAAAGCCGCCTACGGGCGGCTTTGTCGTGTCTGGGCCTATTTCACCGCGCCCATCGTCAGGCCGCGCACGATGTACTTCTGCACCATCAGGCTGAGCACCAGCTGGGGCAAGGCGGCGACGATCGTCGCGGCGGCCATTTGGCCCCACAAGACCTGCTCATAGGAAATGAACTGGATGGCGCCGACCGTCACCGGGAAGGTCTGGCGGCCGGCGAGCATCAGCGGATAGTTGAACGCGTTCCAGCAGAAGATGAAACCCAGGATCACCGTGACCGAGATGCCCGGCATGCTGAGCGGCAGGATGACCTTGGTGAGGACGCCGAACCACGAGCAGCCGTCGATCTTGGCCGCCTCCTGGATCTCCAGAGGGATCTCCTGGAAGAAGCTGCGCAGCATCCAGATCGTGAACGGTAGCGTGATGAGCTGATAGGCGAAGATCAGCCCGGCATGCGTGTTGTACAGGCCGAGCCGCTGGTAGAGCAGGTAGAGCGGGATCACGAAGGCGATGAACGGCACGAAGCGGAAGCTCATCAGCACGAAGGCGAGGCCGTTCTTCATCGGGAAGTCGAAGCGCGCCAGGGCGTAGGCGGCGGGAATGCCGGCCACGATCGACAGCGCCACCGCGCCGACGGAAATGATGATGCTGTTGAGGAAGAACAGGGGAAAGTCGGGCCGCGTCGAGGAATACTGTCCGCGCTGCTCGCCGATCACCAGCGCCGCATAATTGTCGAAGGTCGGCGTGAACACGAACTTCGGCGGCACGGAGAGCATGTCTCCCGGGCCCTTGAGCGACGTCAGGAGAATCCAGAAGAACGGAAAGACGGTCCAGAACAGCAGCACCGCGGCGGCTACTGCGATGACGACGTTTCGGACGTAGCGTTGATGGGAGGCACCTTGCGCGCTCATTGGGTGCTCTCGGACGCCCGGTTCCAGAGCCGCATCAGCAGGTAGCTGCAGATGACGACCAGCAGGAGCAGGACGATCGCCTGGGCCATGCCCTTGCCCATCTGGAACCACTGGAAGGAATACTGGTACGCCATGATGTGCAGGTTGGTGGTCGCATCATTGGGACCGCCCAGCGTCGTCGCGTAGATCACGTCGAAGATCCGGAGGGAGTCCATCGTCCGGAACAGCACGACCAGCACAATGAATGGGCTGAGCAGCGGCAGGGTGACGTAGCGCAGGACCGCGAAGGCGCCGGCGCCGTCGACCCTTGCGGCCTCGTACGGTTCGTTCGGCAGGGCCTGCAGCCCGCCCAGCAGGATCAGGGCGACGAACGGCAGGTTGCCCCAGGTGTCGATGATGAGGATCGAGGCGACCGCGCCTTCGGTGGAGCCGAACCAGTTGATCGGACCGACGCCGACGAACGACAGCATGTGGTTCAGGATGCCGGCGTTGGTCGAGGCCATCATGATCTTCCACATCAGCGCCGTGATCACCGGCGGCATCATCAATGGCAGCAGCATCAGCGCGCGGATCGCGCCGCGTCCCGGGATGCGGCCGTGCAGGAACAGCGCGATGGCGAGGCCGAGGCCAACCTGGATCACGACCGCCGCCAAAGTGAAGGCGAGGGTGAACTCGAGCGAGCTCAGGAACAGCGGCTCGGTCACCAGGCTGACATAGTTGTCGAACCAGACGAAGCGGAACCGGTTGGGATACTGCAGCCAGTAGCTGGTAAAGCTGTAATAGAATCCGAGCGCGAACGGGTAGATCATCCCGGCGAGCAGGACCAGGGCTGGCGCCAGCAGCAGGTACGGCAGGAACTTCTCCTGCCGCCAGTGCCGGCGCCCTTGCGCGGTGTTCACGGTCTCGACGCCGCTACTTGATGCCGGCTTCCTTGAGCACCTTGTCGACCTCGACGCTCGCCTTCTTGAGCGCGTCGGCGGCCGACAGGCGCTTGAAGTAGATCTCGTGCAGCGCGCGCGCCCAGATGTCGCCGAGCCGCGTGCGCTCGGGCTGGGGCGTCCAGGCCACCCGCGCAGTCTCGAGATTCTTCGCGAGGACCTTGAGGTAGCTGCCGTTGCCCCACGACCCCATGATCTCCTGGACCTTCGGGTCGTTGGTGATCGACATGCGCGACGGATTGTAGTTGCGATAGCCGAGCGTGGCGTTGAGCAGGGTGCGCTGCGCGGTTGCCCACTGCACGAACAGCCACGCTGCTTCCTTGTTCCGGGTCGCCTTGCTGATCCCCAGCGCCCACGTCCAGAGGCCCGAGTAGGTCTTGCCGCCCGGACCGGCCGGGATCAGGGCGTATCCGACCTTGCCGGCGACCTTTGATTTCTTGGGATCCTCGTAGTTGGCCGCGAAGAAGTCCGCGTCGGCGATCATGCCCGCTTGGCCGGCCGTGAAAGCTTCCATGGCATCGTACCACTGCATGTTGGCCCAGTTCGGTGGACCGCTATCGCGCACCATGTTGATCCAGGTCTCGGTGTACTTGACCGAGCGCGGATCGTGGAAGTTGGCGTTCAGCTTGCCGTCGAACTCGCTCCACTGGCCGTCGGTATAGGACTTGAGGCCGCTGAGGAAGCCGGTGCCCATGCTCGCCACGCTCGGTGTGCCGCGAGCGACGATGCCGGGAATGCCGGCATTCTTCTTCACCAGCGCCGCCGCCTCGGCCATCTCCTCGATCGTCGTCGGCACCTTGATGTTGTACTGATCGAAGAGGTCCTTGCGGTAGGCGAGGATGTAGGTTTCCGCCAGCACCGGAATCGAATAGAGCGGGCCCTCGCCGACGCCGCCGCCCGTCTTGCCGTCCCACCGGTTGGCCTTGATCAGCGCCGGATAGAAGTCGTCGAGCTTGAACCAGCTCTGGTCGGTCAGCTTGGCATTGTTGAGGAAGCCGTCGAGCGGCAGGATCCAGTCCGGCGGCACGTACTGCCAGTTCCGCATCGGGCCGGTCATGATGACCGAGAACTCGCCGCGCTGCTGCGACAGATCGGCGACCAGCTTGGTGAAATATTCCGCCTCGGGCAGGATCAGGTACTCGACATTGATGCCCGTCAGCCGCCTGAACTCGGGAATGAGCGGCAGCAGCGATTCGGTGAACGGGTGCTTGTTCAGCCCGATGGTGAGCGACTGGCCGTCGGCCTGCTTCCAGTTGATCTTGGCCTCGCGATAGTAGGCGAGGGCTGCGTCGTCCTGTGCCCGCGCGGCGAGCGCGCCACCCATCGCAAAGGGCGAGGACAGTAAAAGGCGATTGATCCACCGACGTTGCATGCGCATGCGCTTCTCTCCCTTGTAAGGCGGTTCTTTGCGAACCTTTTCAGTCGAGACGGATGTTCAGCTCTCCAATGATTGCCGTCCATTTGGCGGTTTCTTCGCGGATCAGTGTCGCCATCTCGCGTCGTCCGCGGAAAGACGGAAAGTAGCCGAGGCTCTCGAGCAGCTTCGATGTCTCGGGAACGGCCAGCGCCTGGCGATAGGCGCCTTCGAGCTTCTCGAGGACGGGAACGGGCGTGTTGGCGGGCGCCATGATGCCCTGCCACGACATGACGACGAGGTCGGGCCATCCCTGCTCGATCGCCGTGGGCACGTCGGGAAGGGCCGGATGGCGCGTGCGGCCGAGGATGGCGATGATGCGCAACCGGCCGGCATCGACCTGTCCCTTGTACATGCCGTAGCCCGAGATCATCAGCTGGATGCGCCCGCCGAGCATGTCGTTCAGCGCCGGGCCGCCGCCGCGATACGGCACGTGCATGAAGTCGACACCGGTCTGGCGGCGCAGGACTTCGAAGCTGAGGTGATCGACGCTGCCCAATCCACCCGAACCAAAATGGAGCTCTTGCGGCTTGCTCTTGGCCAGCGCCACGAACTCGCGCAGATCCTTGGCCGGCAGGTCCGCCGGCACCGCGAGGACGACCGCGGAGTCCGCGACGGTGCAGATCGGCGCGAGGTCGCGCTCCACGTTGACGGTCAGGTTGCGATAGAGCAGCGGATTGGTCAGCACGACGCTGCTGTTCACGTGGCCGAGCGTGTAGCCGTCGGGCGCGCTCTTGGCGACGGCCTCCAGGCCTACGCTGCCGTTGGCGCCGCCCTTGTTGTCGACCACGACCGTTTGCCCCAGCGGTGCCTGGATGCCTTGCGCCATCGGCCGCGCGACCAGATCGGTGCCGCCGCCCGGCGGAAAACCGACGATGACGCGCACAGGACGCGACGGGTAATCCTGGCTCCAGGCGGCCGCGACGGGCACGGCACCCAATGCGGCAGCGAGCAGGCTGCGGCGATACATGATTTCCTCCAATGGCCCGCCGGTCCAGGCCGATATTGTCTTGCTTGGTCTTCCGGCGAGGGGGTGCTCAGGCCGCCAATTGCTCGATGGTGGGAGCGTCGCCAGCGAGGGTCGTGCGGCGCATGTCGCGCACCTCGTTACGGTCGAAGCGGCGCGCACGGTGCATCGTTGCCCGGTTGTCCCAGATGACGAGATCATACTGCTGCCAGACGTGCGCATGGACGAATTCACGTTGCGTCGCATGCTCGGTCAGATCGCGCAGGAAGGACCGCGCCTCGGGTACCGTCCATCCCTCGATCGCGCCCGCATGGGCCGACAGGAACAGCGACTTGCGTCCGGTCTCCGGATGGATGCGGACGAGGCGCTGCCGGACCGGCCGGAAGCTGGCGATCTCCTCCGGGGTCAAGTCGGTGAAGCCGATGGAGGCGCGTGAATGGATCAGGGAGTGCTCGCACACCAGATCCTCGATCTCGTCCTTGGTCCTCTGGTCCAGTGCATCGTAGGCCGCGCGCATGTCCGCGAACTCGGTGTTGCCACCCCACGACGGGACGACCCGGGCCGACAGGAGGGAATGCTTGGCGGGAACCTCGGCGTACGAGCTGTCGGAGTGCCAGAGGCGGTCACCCAGCTTGAAGAACCACTGGCGGTCGTCGCCCGAAATGATCTTCCCGTTCTTGTCGAGGTTGGACAGATCGCCGATACCCGCGCCCAGGCGGCTGTCCGATGCCTTGCGGATGTTGCCGGGCCGGGCCTTGACCTCGAGCTCGCCGAAGTTGCGCGAGAAGGCGATCTGCTGCGCATCGGTGACGTTCTGGCCGTGGAAGACCAGCACCGCATGCCGGTTCATGCCCGCGTCGATTGCGGCGGCGTCCTCGCGGCTAAGCGGTTTGGTCAGGTCCACGCCGGAAACCTCGCCGACGAACACGGGATGGATCTGCTTGATGGTGAGCGCCACTTTGCTGTCGTCCTCCGGCGATCGAACTTGTTATAACATATGACACGCTAAAGCCCGGCGGTCCGCACTGTCAAACGGGCCGCGCTTTTTCAAGTCGCCTTGCGGCACCGGATGCAAACTGCGATTCAACCCGCCATGCAGCATGTCGAGCACGTCAGCCTAGCCACCCAGGTGCTGCGTGAAGTCCGTTCCGCCATCGTGTTGGGCGACCTCGCCCCGGGCGCACGGCTGACCTTCCGGGACGTTGCCCAGCGTCTCAATGCCAGCGTCACGCCGGTGCGCGAAGCCCTGCTTCAGCTCGTGGCCGAGCGGGTATTGAGCGTAGGGCCTGGCCGCACCATCACCGTGCCCATTCTCACGCGCGCGCAGTTCCTCGAGCTGCGCGTGGTACGTATCGTCCTCGAGGGCCTCGCGGCCGAGGCGGCAGCCCGGCAGGCCGGAGGGGCACTTGCCGACGAGTTGCAAGCGATCCACGTCCGGTTGGACGACGCCAAGCGGGCGCGCGATCCGCGCCAGGCGACGATCCAGAACCGCACCTTTCATTTTCGACTCTACGAGGCGGCGGCGTTGCCCGCGCTGCTGGGCATGATCGAGAACATCTGGCTCAGGACGGGGCCTTATCACCGCTACATCTTTGCCGACGCGACCAGGCACATCTTCGACACCCACCCGCCCGAGCGCGGCGTGCCGCTCCATTTCCACAGCTATGTCATCGAGGCCGTGCGCAAGCGGCGGCCGGCCGAAGTGCGGCGCGCGGTCGAGCTGGACATCCTGTCCGGCGACGCCGTCATTCTTCCGCAGCTGCCGCTGGATTCCCCGGAACAGATCGAGTGCCTGGCGCGCAGCCTGCCGAGCCTCAAGGCGCTTCCCGTGGAGCTTCTGCAGGCGGCGACGGACATGAAGCCGGACGCGCCTCGCACTCCCTCGCGTCCAAGGCAGCGCAAGCGAAACTTGCTCCGTGCCGGTTGATTGCCGTGCGAAGCCGCGTATAGACCGACTGCAGGTTCCCACCCATCCAAGCAAGGCTCTCATGGGCAACGCCGCCGCACCCGGACTGACCGAAGACGAAATAAGCGCCTTGCGCGAGATTGCCGGGGCGATGATCCCGGCAGACCCTGCCCTCGGCATGCCCGGCGCCGACGATCCGGCCATCCTGGCCGACATCGTCAGATCGGTGGGACGCGATCTTCCGCTGGTTCGCGAGGCCGTGGCGGCGATCGGCAGAAAGTCCGGCGGCTCCTTCGCCGGCATGGACCAGGACGCACGCGAAGCCCTGCTCAATGGTTATCACGCCGATGGCGGCGCGCCGGCCGCGACCCTCGGGCGGGTGATCCTGGGCGGCTACTACCGCGACGACCGTGTCCTGCTCGCCATCGGGCACGAGGCCCGTGCTCCGTTCCCGAAGGGCTACGAGGTGGAGCAGGGCGACTGGTCGCTGCTCGATCCGGTGAAGCGTCGGGCGAAATTCTGGCGCGACGACCGCGTCGCTGCCGAGGGAGATCGCTGAGATGGCCGGCAACGAGAAGGTCGATGTCCTGATCATCGGTTCCGGCGCCTCGGGCGCCGCGACGGCCTGGAGCCTGGCCGACACGAAGATGCGCATCCTCTGCCTGGAGCAGGGCGACTGGATGAAGCCGACCGACTTCCCCAGCAACGGCCGCGACTGGGAAGCCCGGCGCCACACAGATTTCGCCATCAGCCCGAACCAGCGCGGCCGCGACACCGACTATCCGGTCAATGACGACAACTCGATCATGAAAGTCGCCAACTTCAACGGCGTCGGCGGCGGTACGGTGATCTACACGGCGCACTGGCCGCGCATGCATCCGTCGGACTTCAAGGTGAAGTCGCTCGACGGCGTCGCAGACGACTGGCCGATCGACTACTGGGCGCTCGAGCGGTTCTACGAGGAGAATGACCGCATGATGGGCAGCTCCGGCCTGCCCGGAGACCCGGGCGTACCGCCACGCCATCCGCCGATGCCGCCGATCCCGCTCGGCAAGACCGGCGCGCGCTATGCCAAGGCGATGAACAAGCTCGGCTGGCACTGGTGGCCGTCCGACACCAGCATCGCCACCACCGACTACGAAGGCCGGGCGCGTTGCATCAACCTCGGTCATTGCACACCGGGCTGCGCGCAAGGCGCCAAGGCCAGCACCGACATCACCTACTGGCCGCTCGCGATCCGCGCCGGCGTCGAGCTGCGCACGCGCTGCCGGGTGCGCGAGATCACCACCGCTGAAAACGGCATGGCGTCGGGCGCGATCTACTACGATGCCGACGGGTGCGAGCAGTTCCAGCCGGCCGAAGTCGTTATTCTGGCCTGCAACGGCGTCGGCACGCCGCGCCTGCTGCTGAACTCGACGTCGGCGCGCTTCCCGAACGGGCTCGCCAACTCCTCCGGCCTCGTCGGCAAGAACCTGATGCTGCACCCCTGGCCGATGATCTCGGGTTATGTCGAGGAAAAGCTCGATGGCGGCCGCGGCCCGATCACCTCGCTGTGGAGCAAGCAGTTCTACGAGACCGATACCTCGCGCGGCTTCGTGCGGGGCTACACGTTGCAGTTCAATCGTGGCACCGGCCCGGCCAGCCAGGCGTTCATGGGTGCCGCCGCCGGCATGCTACCGTGGGGACGCGGCCATCACGGCGCCTATCGCGAGCTGCTCGACCATCGGGTGGGGATCGGCGTGGCCTGCGACGACCTGCCGGAAGAGC
The DNA here is from genome assembly GCF_965279465.1 of Reyranella sp. Classification (NCBI taxonomy): domain Bacteria; kingdom Pseudomonadati; phylum Pseudomonadota; class Alphaproteobacteria; order Hyphomicrobiales; family Reyranellaceae; genus Reyranella; species Reyranella sp. The sequence goes on along the minus strand of NZ_OZ257242.1, from coordinate 7,385,652 downwards.
ATAACCGCGTCACCCTCGATCCAGCGCTGAAAGACAGTAACGGCATTCCCGCGCCCAGGATCGACTACACGATCAGCGAGAACACGCATCGCATGATGGAGCACGGCATCGCCCGGGCCGAGGAGATCCTGGCCGCCGCCGGTGCGACCCGGATTCACTGCTCGCGCACGGTATTGAATTATCCCGGCCACCTGCTGGGCACGGCGCGCATGGGCGTCGACCCGGAGCGCTCGGTGGTGAACGAGTGGGGCCGCTGCCACGACGTGAAGAACCTGTTCATCGTCGACGGCAGCGTCTTCGTGACGGGCGGTGGCGTAAACCCGACCTCCACGATCCAGGCGGTTGCGCTCTACATCGCCGACCAGATGAAGCAGCGGTTGGCGACCTTGTTCGATTAGTCGGCTAAGCTCGAGTCATGTTCCTCCCCGCGATCCACGCAGGGAGGAATTAAAGCGAAGGGGAGGACGGGCATGAAATTCGGCATCACGATGTTTTCGACGGACTACGCGATCCCGCCGCACGAGCTCGCCATCGAGGCCGAGGCGCGCGGCTTCGAATCGGTCTGGTTCCCGGAGCACAGCCACATCCCGACCAGCCGCAAGTCGCCGTGGCCCGGCGGCCCCGAGTTGCCGAAGTGGTACTACGACACCTACGATCCGTTTCTCGCCATGGCTGCCGCAGCGGTCGTCACCAAGACCATCAAGCTCGGCACCGGCGTCTGTCTCGTGGTCCAGCGCGATCCCATCCATACCGCCAAGGAAGTCTCGACCGTCGACCGGCTGTCGAACGGCCGGCTCTTGTTCGGCATCGGCGGCGGCTGGAACGAGGAGGAGATGGCCGACCACGGCACGGCGTTCGCCACGCGCTTCAAGCTGATGCGCGAGCGGATCGAGGCGATGAAGGAGATCTGGGCGCGCTCGAAGCCGAAATATTCCGGCGAGCTCGTCAAGTTCGACGAGATGATGCAATGGCCCAAGCCGGTGCAGAAGCCGCATCCGCCGATCATCGTCGGCGGCGGCTTCCCGCACGGCGCGCGCCGCGCCATCGCCTATGCCAACGGCTGGATGCCGATCGGTGGCCGCGGCGGCGACACGCTGGCGATGCTGCCGCCCTTCCGCGAGATGCTGAAGGCGGCCGGGCGGCCTGAATCCGACGTGCCGGTCACGTTGTTCGGCGTCGGCATGGACAGGGAGGCGCTCAAGCGCGCCGCAGAAGCCGGCGTCGACCGTATCGTCTTCGGCATTCCGCCCGAGGCCCGGGAGAAAGTCCTCCCCCTCCTCGACAAGGGCGCCGCCCTGATGCGCGAGATGGCTTGATCTAGGGGTGCGGACCCCACGGGGCTGCGTTCAGCAGCTTCACTTCCTGGGTCATGACCAGTGGTCGGAACTTGGAGGCGAAGCCTTCGGTGAAGTCGGTATTGGCGAAGACCGCCGCCCAATGCGCCCGGCGGTCGGCATCGTCGTCGAACTTCCAGAGATGGACGAGCTGGTTGATCGTGCCGGTGTCGCCTTGGAAGTAGCCGATCAGCTTCTTGTCGTGGCCGCCCTTGGCCAGCGCGGGAAAGCCGAGCTGCTGGTAAAGCCGCGTCGCTTCAGCCATCTTTCCGACGTACAGCGTATAAGTCCTGAGCTCGTAAAGTGCCATCGAAGGCCTCCCCAGTGGATTGACGACCAACACTGAACAGGAATTTCCGCCATGTCACGCATCCGTCCCTCGCGCTTCGTCCATGTGGTCTATCGCACGCGCCGCTTCGACGAGATGATCGCCTGGTACCAGGCCGTGTTCGATTGCAAGGTGCAGTACCAGAATCCCGCGCTCGCCTTCCTGACCTATGACGACGAGCATCACCGGGTGGCGCTGATCAACATGGCGGCGGTCGGACCGCCGGCGAGCGAGGGCGACCGGCGCGGGCTGATCGGGGTCGACCATGTCGCCTACACTTACGACTCGGTCGACGACCTGATCGAGAACTACGCCCAGCTCAAGGACAAGGGCATTCTGCCCTACTGGTGCATTCACCATGGCGTGACGATGTCGATGTATTACGCCGATCCGGACGGCAACCAGATGGAGCTGCAGGTCGACGCTTTGACCTCGGTCGACGAGGCTAATGCCTTCATGCATGGCCCCGGCTTCGCCGCCAATCCGATCGGCGTCGAATACGATCCGGAGGAGATCCTGGCCAAGATGCGGTCGGGAACGCCGGGTTCGGCCTTCCTGCGTCGGCAGGCCGACCTGCCCGTGTCGCCGATCCGCGGAGCGATCACCGCGTAATCTCCCTGCAAGAGAAAAGCTTGGTTAATCCTGCGGCGGGACGAACATGTAGCCGACGCCCCAGACGGTGCGGATCGCCGTGGGATGCTCGGGGTCGACCTCGACCTTGCGGCGGATGCGGTTGATGCGCAGGTCGATGGCGCGGTCGAAGGCCGCCATCTCGCGATGGCCGATCCGCTCCAGCATCCAGTTCCGCTCGAGCGGCCGGTTCGGGTTGTCGGCGAACAGCTTCAGCAGGTCGAACTCGCTGGCCGACAGCGTCTCCTCACTGCCGTCGGCCTCGATCAGGATGTGCCGCTCCAGGTCGAGGATGCGCCGGCCCATGCGGATGCGCTTGGTCGGCGCGGCTGCCGGCGCCTCGCCGGTGCGGCGCAGCACGCTCTTGATGCGCGCCAGCAGTTCGCGCGGCTCGAAGGGCTTAGGAATGTAGTCGTCCGCGCCCGACTCGAGGCCGACAATCCTGTCGACCGTCTCGCCCGCCGCCGTCACCATGATGATGCAGATCTTGCTGCTCTTCTCGCGCAGCCAGCGGGCCAGCGCGAGGCCGTCCTCGCCGGGCAGGCCTATATCAAGCAGAACGAGATTGGGGATTTCCCGTTCGACCAGCCTCCTCAGGCCGACGCCGGAGGCAAAACCGGTCACGCGGTAACCGCGCTTGCTGAGGTAACCGATCAGCAATTGGCGGCCCGCAGCTTCATCTTCGACAACGACGATGTGTGGGCGCCAGTCCATTCCGTCACAATTCTAGTCAGGGCGGGAAAGGCCCAACGTCAAAATGCTAGAGGATTTCAAAGCCGGAGCCAAGCTTGCTCGGCGGCTGCGAACCGTTTCGCGAGTGGAGATACGACCGGCTCAGGCCTCGATCTGACCCTTCACCCGGTCCATCTCGACCACGAGCTGGCCGAACTCGCCTTCGCAGGCGACCCGGTCGCCAGTCTTGGCTGCCGTTTCCAGGGCGGCCGCCGTGCTGCTCAGCAGACGTGCGCCGACGGCCAGCGCGCCGCTGCGAAGGCGATGAGCCGCCGATTGCAGCGTCGCGAGATCGCCGCAGGCCATTGCCTGCTCGATGTCGTGCGATGAGGCGTCCACCGTCTCGCTGAACCGCCGCAGGATGCTGCGCCGCGCGGCGTCGTCGTTCTCCACCCAGGGGTCGAGGACGCTCGGATCGATTGCCGGGGTGTCGTCATTGCTGGCGGCCTTGGGGGAGCTCGAAGCGGGCACGGAAATCTCCTTCTTGTCGGGCAGCCAGCGCTTCAGGACCTCTCGCAGGCCATCCAGGCCGACCGGCTTGGCGAGATAGTCGTCCATGCCGGCCGCCTTGCAGCGTTCTTCCTCGCCGGCCATCGCGTCGGCCGTCACGGCGACGATCGGCGTGCGCTTGCGGCTCTCGGCCGTCTCGATGGCGCGGATCTCGCCGGTCATGGTGAAGCCGTCCATCAGCGGCATGTGCACGTCGGCAAAGACGATGTCGTAGCCGCCGCCTCGCCAGGTGCTGAATCCGGCAAAGCCATCGGCCGCCGAATCGGCGGGGATGCCGAGCACCTTGAGCTGACGCAGCATCACCTCGCAATTGATCGGATTGTCGTCGACGACGAGGGCGCGACGTTGGGCGCGGGCCGATGCCGGCACGCTCGCGGCCACCGCCAGCTTGGCTGGGACGGGCGCGACATTCTCGATTACGGTCGGCTTCAGCTTCAGTGTCACGATGAAGGTCGCGCCCGAGCCCGGCAGGCTGCTGACGGTCACGTCGCCCTGCATCAGCTCGGCAAGCTGCTTGACGATCGACAGGCCGAGGCCGCTGCCGCCGAAGCGGCGGGTGATCGAGCTGTCGACCTGGGAGAACGGCTTGAACAGGCGCTGCTGCTGCTCGCTCGAGATGCCGATGCCGGTGTCGGTCACCGCCAGCACGACCCGTGCCATGCCGCCATCGATCGGCTCGGCGCTGGCGCGCAGCATGACGCCGCCGCGGTCGGTGAACTTCAGCGCGTTGGACAGCAGGTTGAAGATGATCTGGCGCACCCTTGTCGGATCGCCGACGAAGGCGTCGGCCGGGCTCGAGGCGACGATGCCGACCAGCGACAGGCCCTTGCGCGTCGCCTGGGGTTTGAACACCTCGACCGCGCCATCGATCAAATCCTTGAGCACGAAAGGCAGCTCTTCGAGCCTGAGCGCGCCGGCCTCGATGCGCGAGTAGTCGAGCAGGTCGTTGATGTTGCGCAACAGCACCTGGGCCGACTCGCGCATCATGTTCAACGTATGCGTCTGGTCCTTGCCCGGACCTTCAGCCTCGAGCACGTCGATCATGCCTAGCACACCGTTCATCGGCGTTCGCAGCTCGTGGCTCATGGTGGCGAGGAATTGCGACTTGTGCTGCAGCGCCCGCTCGAGCTGCCAGCCCTTTTCGCGGATCTCGTTGATCAGGCGCACGTTCTCGATCGCGATGGCAGCCTGGTCGGCGAATACCGTCGCGAGCTCGATCTGCTTGGCCGAGAAGGGCTCGACGCTCTCGCGCGCCAGCGCCAGCACGCCGATCAGCTGGCCGTCGCGGGTCATCGGCAGGCCGAGCATCGTGCCGAGCCGCCGCATGCCCGCGATGTCGCCTTGAGTCCCTTCCGCCGAAGCGTTGGCGACGGAGACCGTGCGTGCGCCGCCCGCAACACGGGCGACGAGCTCGTCCCACGCCGGCGCGGTGGGCGCCATGGTGGACAGCAGGTCCTTTTGCGCCGGCCCGTCCGCGCCGCTGCCGGCCATCCAGCGGAAGGTACCGTCCTGGAATTGGTAGATGCCGGCCATCTGCGCCCGGCACAGCCGGGTTGCGGTGTCGAGGACGACCTGCAGGACGGGCGCGAGGTCGAAGGTCGAGCGGCTGATGGCCTTCAGCACGTCGGAGATCGCGGTCTGGTAGTCGAGCGATTCGCGCAGCTCGGCGGTGCGCTCGAGGATCTCGTGCTCGAGGTCGACCTTGGATCTCTGCTGGGCCGAGGCAAAGCGATAGAGCAGCACCACGATCAGCACACCCGCGGTTGCCAGCAGGCCGGTCAGCAGCCAATGCTGGAAGCTGAGATCATGCTGGTCCTGCGCCACGATATCGCCGCTCCGCACGTTGGCGGCCGCGGCGAGCTGCAGCATTCGCGGCACCTGCGGCTCGAGCAGGCTTCGGATCTTCATGACGGTGTCGGGGTTGGGCAACCCGGCGATCATCTTGTCGACCGTGGCGAGCGTCGCCTCGAGCTCCTCGACGTTGCGCTTGAGATCGGGCCGTTCGGCGATGAAGTCGGCAGCCTCGCCGGTGCGCAACAGGACGAGACGATTGACCAGGACGTCTAGCCTGAGTGCCACCGCATCGGCATCGACGTGGTTGCCGGGCAGGGCGGAGGCCGAGATCGTCTCTTCCAGCCGCAGCACCTCGTGCGCCGCCTGGCTCAGCAGCCAGGTCAGGTTGTAGCGCGAGACGCGGCCGAGTGCCTCCTGCCGGTTGACGATCAGCACCGAGTTGGCGATCACCGCGACGGCGAGGAAGCCCAGCGCGAGTGCGAGCAGCAGCCTTTTGACGTTGGAGAACCGGCCAAGTCCGGCAGCCAGTACCTTCCACATTGCGTCGCTTCCCGCCCGCCCCTGCAGGAAAGTTACTTCACGACCATGCGGGCGACTTGCCACACCGACCGACTGTAGAAGCGCTGGTGCTGCAGCTCGGCGTTCGAATCGTAATTGTAGACGATGAAGAGGGGGCCCTTGTCGCGGACCGGCATGTAGTTGCCGTCGCGCTTGGTCGCCAGCATCACGGGATGGGTCTTGAAGTCTTCGACCGGGATGTCGGTGGCATAGTCGTTCAGCGCCGTGACGGTCAGGCTGGTCCCTTTGGCGCCGACCACCTCGAGCAGCTTGGCCATCGGGACGCCGCTGAAGGTTACCGTATCCTTGTACCAGGGCGTCTTGGTGGTCCAGGAGACGGTGCCGAGCCCCTCCAGCATCGGCATGTCGAATTCCGCCTTGTCGCCGTTGTTTGTGTTGCTGATCAGGCCCGAGATGGACAGCACCACCTTGCCTTCGGGCTTGGCCAGCGGAGCTGCCAGCGCCTGTGTCGCGCCGCCGAAGCCGGCCGCTGCTGTCGCCGTCATGGCTGCGACTCTGACGAACCCGCGCCGCGTGAAGGTCAATTGCATCGTGTTCTCCCCTAATTCGACAAGGCGTCTTGCGTTGCTGCGGCCCTATCCGGTGCCGCCGTTTCTCTCGTGCCTGGGCCTGCGACCTCAGATCGAGGGCTCTGAGTTCCAGTGTTCCTGGTAGATGGCCGAGTTCCCGCCGTGCTCGCTCACCTCCACGGACTCCACCCAGACACGACCGTCGGTCTCGGCCTTCACCATCTTTCCGACATGCATGTGCACGAAACGGGCGGTCTCCTCGCATCCCACCGCCGGCAGGATTCGCAGGTTCATCAGTCCGAGACCCGCCATGCGCTCGAACTCGGCGAGCTGCGGATCATCGGCGGCCACCAGCACGGTGTGATCGAAGACCTCGTGCAGCCAGGCGCGCACTTCCTTGAGGCCGCCGAAGTCGAGGCACCAGTTGTTCTCGTCGAGCGTATGTGTGGCGAACACGAAACGGAAGGCGAGGGCATAGCCGTGGACCTGCTGGCAATGCGAATGGCTGGCCCGCCATTGGCGGAAGCAGCAGGACAGACCCTCGTTGTGATCGTAGGTCTTGGTCGAGCGATACACGATACCGGCGCGCGACGGCTGCGACACGGGGGTGAGCTGCATCTTGTCGAACAGGACGGTCATGAGTGCGTCCTCCGTTCGAGGTTTCGACATTCCTCGAGGAACTCGGCCTTGAGCCGCTCGTCGTCCTTGAGTAGGCCATAGTAGGCACTGCTGATCATCTGTGAATTCTGAGATGCGAGCACGCCCCGGTGTGTCTTGCACATGTGCACGGCGCGGACCCGCACGGCGAGCCCGCGCGGCGCGGTCCGCTCCATCAGATAGTCGCCGATCTGCCGGGTGAGCTCTTCCTGCACCTGGAAGCGGCGGGCGAAGTGATGGACTACCCGGTCGTACTTGGAGAGGCCGATGATCCGGCCGTCGGCGGCAATGACGCCGATGGTGGCCGAGCCGAAGATCGGCATCAGGTGGTGGGCGCAGGTCGAGCGCAGCTCAATCGGGCCGGTAACCATCAGGTCGCCCGAGGTCTCGATGCTGTCGAATTCGGTGAGCCGTGGCGGTGCGGAGAAGCGCCCGGCCAGCAGCTCGTTGACGTACATGCGGGCGACGCGGTTCGGCGTGTCCCTGGTGTTGGGGTCGCTGCGATGGTCGATGTGCAGGATATCCAGGAGCTCGCGAAGCTTGTGAGCTGCCGCGTCGATCATGGATTTTCTCTGTTCCGGGCTTAGCGGCGTGTCCAAGGCCTGGTTCGATGGCGTACCCAGATACAGAGTATCAAAAATATCCATGGATTTTCCTCGCGCTTAAGCCGCTGCTCGCGACCTTTGAGGCAACGCCGTGGTCCAATGTGGCCGTGGGCAATGACCTCCAGCGCAATTTACCATTTCGATGTGTCATGCTGCTAGGTCCAAGGGTCGCTTCAGGCGCAGCGCAATATGGTTATGTTTGGAAACGGAGGTAACCCGTTCTCACTACGCGACGGCGCCTGCCGGCATGTCTAGCCGGTACTGGGTAGATAGGGCAATGGCATCCGTGTCAGCAATTTCGGCACTTTGGTTGGCCGGATCGACCGGGCGGACCAGCGCCACCGTCGGGCGGGCGCCGGGCACTCGCCCGTCGTCGAGCCGCCGCCAACCCTGCTTCTCAAAATAAGTCGCCTGCCCCGGCGATAAACGCGTGTAAAGGATTTTGCATCCCCGGCTCTCGGCCAGGGTGCGGGCGCGTTCGAGCAGGAGCCGCCCGACCTGATGTCCACGGAACCGCTGCATCACCGCCAGTCGCTCGGGCATGGCGAACGACTGGAACCAGCGGATTCGCAGAGCGCCCACCGGCTCGCTGCCGAGATATGCCACCAGGTGGGTAGCGCCGAAGTCCTGACCGTCGAACTCTTCCGAGTAGGGGACATCCTGCTCGCCGATGAAACATGCTGCGCGGACGGCAAAGGCTTGCATGGTGTCTTCCATCCGCCCGGCAAGCCTGGCGGTCACGAGCTCGCCGTCGATCGAGCAGGGCGTGGTTTCCATCACCGCTTCCCCTTCAGTTCATCCGGCGCTCGGTCCAACCCGCATGAGGATTGGTCGCGCCTCGCTCCATCGACTTTTCGAGGATGCCTGGCCGGTCGAACTGGTCCTCCGGGCGGTTCAGCACCATCGGGTCGGTCAGCACCGACGGCGCATCCCCCGCGATGTCCAGGTCGGCGGCGAACGCCCCGTACTCATGATCCGAGAAATGGAACGGCTCCTCGTTGACCTTTTGGAAGCCCTGACGCTCGAAGATTTCCCATAACCGCTTTTGGCCGTGCAGATAGGCCTTGGGATATCCCTTTTGCGCAGCAAAGCTCTTGGCCCATTCCACGAACGGCACGAACAGGCCCATCGACCGGTAGCGCTTCAGGATGATCGCCCGCTCGAGCTTGGCGAAGCCCGCAAACCAGCGCACCCGCATCGACGCCGCCGGTTCGCCGTCGACATACAGCATGAGGTGGCTGGCGCTGTAGTCGTTGCCGTCGAACTCTTCCCGGTATGGACATTGCTGCTCGCCCATGAATACCGCAGCCCTGAGCGCATAGCACTGCAGGAGTTCGTCGGATGTCGAGGCGAGCTTGATCGTCACGAAGGGCTGGTGGCTTCTTACGGACGGGGTCATGCCCGCCTCACCCGTCCTGATTGAGTTCGCGATACATCCGCTCGATGCGCTCGTCGTCGAGTTCGGGCTGCGGATCCCCCTCGGGATCGTCGCCCAGCGGCTGCCGGTCGACGGCGGTCCACGGCCGGACGATCCGGCGTGCCTTCTCGAGGCCCGCGCGCGCCTGGTCCAGGGTTGCCGGCGGAACTTTCCTGGGCAGGCGCGTCAGCTCTTCGAGCTCGGTCAGGAGCCGAGCGATCCGTTCCACCCGAAATTCAACAATGCTCGTACTGCGCGTGCCCGGCGCCGGCCCGCGCGGCACGTCCTGCTGGCGGTAGAGTCGGCCCCTTTTGAAGGCCACCAGCTGAATAACTTCTCCGGTCACTACCCAAGCCCCTTAATGGGAATGAATCGAGAAAGTCCGACCGATGGATAGGATAGATCCGCCCCTATTCGAACCTATTGGGGAAAAAGCTCCCACGCCCTCCCCCAATAAATATGAGCATTTTGGGCCCATGGATATTTCGTATCGACTGCTTGTTTTGCGCCGATATCGTTCGCGCGCGTAACTTGTATCGTCCGTATCGTCGCGACAGATTTATTTCGGGACCGCGCCGTGTGCTGCGCACAGGATGTCAGGCTCGTGTTGTGTCGGCGCGAACGGGCCTTTGGCTTCAGACGACCTTGACGGATGGTCTGCCGGCTTCGGTCTTGCCGATAATCCGCGCCCCGGGGAAACCTCCAGCCTTGATCGCCTGCAGGATGGACCCGGCGCGCTCCTCGGCGCAGGACACCAGCAAGCCGCCTGAGGTCTGCGGATCGGACAGAAGGTGGCGCTTCCATTCCGGCATATCCGCCGGCAGGACCACGTCATGGCCGTAGCTCGCCCAGTTGCGATGCGACGCGCCGGTCACGAAGCCGTTCTCGGCGAGCATGGCCGCCTCGTGCAGCAGCGGAACGTCACCGGCCTGCAACACGACGGACAGCCCGGACCCCCGTGCCAGCTCGAGCGCGTGTCCCAGCACCCCGAAGCCCGTGACGTCGGTCACGGCATGCACGCCTTCGTCCTTGCCGAGCTCGGCGCCGATCCGGTTGAGGGTCGTCGTCGTCTCGATCATCTCCTGGTAGGCGGCGGGCGGCAGGGCACTTTTCTTGATCGCGGCGGAATAGATGCCGACGCCGACCGGCTTGGTCAGGATCAGCACGTCGCCAGGCTTGGCCTCCGAGTTGCGTCGGACCTGGCTCGGATGGCAGGTGCCGATCACGGCAAGCCCGTATACCGGTTCCGGGCAATCGATCGAATGGCCACCGGCGACCGGAATGCCGGCCGTGCCGCAGACCGCCGCGCCGCCCTTGAGGATCTCGCGCACCATCTCGACCGGGATCTTGTCGACCGGCATGCCGAGGATGGCGAGCGCCATGATCGGCTTGCCGCCCATCGCATAGACGTCGGAGATGGCGTTGGTCGCGGCGATGCGCCCGAAGTCGTAGGGATCGTCAACCATCGGCATGAAGAAGTCGGTGGTGGCGATCACGCAGGTATTGTCGTCGACCTGCCATACCGCGGCATCGTCCGACGTCTCGGTGCCGACGAGGAGCTGCTTGTAGACCGCCGCGGCAGGCTGGTCGGCGAGAAGCTGCTGCAGCACCGATGGGGCGAGCTTGCAACCGCAGCCGCCGCCATGGGCGAGGCTGGTCAGCCGAACGGTGTGGGTGTTCATTGCTTCGTCCTCCACGAATGCCTGAGCGGCGCTGGCGCGTCTCGAACTCGGGCCAGCCTAGCATGCGTCCCGCTCGAGGACGAACGGCGGTCTGCACTAGCGTACATCATCCTATTCGGGACTATAGTTGGCGCGCAGCAGAAAATAAAATGGCATGATCGACGATCCTCGCATCGACTTGACGGACAATCCGCCGCAGGAAGCGCGTGACGTCATCTCGGCCGGCCTGATTGATTTCAATCGGCGCTTGCTCGGGGACCCGCAGATCACGCCACTTGCGCTCCTGCTGACATCCACCGATGGTGCCGTGGTCGGTGGCATGTGGGCGAGAACGGGATTCCAGTGGCTGTTCGTCGAGCTGCTGTACGTGCCAGAGTCGTTGCGCGGCCGTGGATTGGGGCGCGAGCTGCTCGATCGGGCCGAGCAGGAAGCCAAGCGCCGCAGCTGCATCGGCGGGTGGCTCGAGACCTTCAGCCCGCGGGCACGCGCGTTGTACGAACGATGCGGCTACACCGTCTTCGGCGAGATTCCCGACTATCCGCCAGGCAACGTGCGGACATTTCTCAGCAAGCGCTGGGATCGCTGACCGCTCCGTCGTAGAAGTCCGGGGAGTGCTTCTGGCCGACTCTGGTCAGCATGACCTCGGCATGCAAAGCGTGCGTCTGTTCGGCACTGGTGTTCATCGACGGTACGCGGTCGTTGTCCCAATTGTTCTTGAAGTGCGCCGGATTGCCGCTCAGCACGCCGTAGCCGGTCTTCTTCAGGTTCACGAGCAGCGACCGATGGCCGGGCGTCGCCAGGATGACCGAGCCGCCGTCGCCGAAGATGTCGAAATCGCCACCCAACTCCCTGGTCGGTCGATCCTTCTTGAACGGCGCGGGCTTGCCGACGGCGAAAACCCAGTCGAGCTCGGCCTTCTGGATCGGAGCACGCGTCATCTCGCTCCCGTCTGAAGAACGGAAGAATTGCGCAACTTCATGTGGCAGCCCTTCACGTTTTCGTTGAGCGCCCCTCCTCGGGCGTGACGAATACGCCGGCACGGCGGGCCGCGACGCCGACGTTCCGACGGCTGGTCAACACGGCAATCGGGATGGAAAGGATCAGGCCGGCGACGACCGGCAGGATCCAGGGAAGGTAGGAAGGCGTCAGGAATCCGAGAACGACCATGGCGGCGACGCCCAGCAAGGCGTGCAGGATGTGGCGCCGCAACGCCACCTTCCAAGGCATTCCCCGATCGCCGCGCGGCTGGGCCGGCCAGCCCACCGCGTTGCCGGCCAGGATGCGGATCACGAAGCTGGTGTGGAACAGCATCATCACTGGAGCGAGCAGAGTGGTGAGCGCGATCTCGCCCAGGAAGCTCAGGATCAGGCTGGCCCGGCCGCCGAAGCGGCGCGCATTGCGTGTCGACCAGAGCCTCAGCGCCAGCGCCAGCAGCTTTGGGCCGAACAGCAGCACGCCCGTCACGGCGAGCAGCCCGTGGATCTCCGGCCAGCGCACCTGCGGCCAGATCGGGAAGAGGCTGCGCGTGGCGCCGAAATAGACATCGCCGGTCAGCGTGTGATCGACCACCAGGCTGCTGCTCAGGAGCAGCATCAGCAGCCACAGCGGCGAGGCAAGATAGGCGAAGATGCCCATGCCGAGGTGCAGCCGGCTCATGGCGTGCAAGCCGCGCTCGCCGATCAGGCGCGCATGCTGGAGGTTGCCCTGCACCCATCGCCGGTCGCGCACGGCGTAATCGAGCAGGTTGGTCGGCACTTCCTCGTAGCTGCCGCGCAGCTCGGGCAGCATCCAGCAATGCCAGCCGCCGCGGCGCAGATAGGCCGCCTCGACGAAGTCATGGCTCAGGATCTCACCGCCAAGCGGCGGGGGGCCCGACAAGACGGGCAGGCGGCAACAGGCGGCGAAAGCCGACACGCGCAGGATCGCATTATGGCCGTAGTAGTTGGCTTCGCTCATCTGCCAGAAGCTCGTTCCCATCGCGAGCACCGCTCCCGTCATGCGCGTCGAGAACTGGAGGGCGCGCGCGAACAGGGTCTCGCGGCCGGCCGGCACGATGTGGGTCTGGATGATGCCCGTCTGCGGGTTGGCTTCCATGAGGGCCGCCAGCCGCACGACGGTGTTGCCGTCCATGGTGCTGTCGGCATCGAGGATGATCATGTGTGCGTAATCGGCACCGCGTGTCTCGATCCATTCGGCGATGTTGCCGGCCTTCTTGCCGACATTGGCCTCGCGCCGGCGATAGAACAGGCGCTCCCCTGCCTGCAGCCGCTCCCGCAGGCTCGACCAGGCAAGCGCTTCCTCCCGGGCGATCTCGGGGTTGGTCGTGTCGCTCAGCATGTAGAAGTGAAACGAGTCGAGCCGGCCCGTCGCCTCAAGCGAGCGGTAGTTCGCCTCGAGCCGGGCGCAGACGTCGGTCGGGTCTTCATTGTAGACCGGGACAAGGATCGCCGTGCGTTCGCGTAGCGTCGGAACCGCGCCGTCGGCCGGGCTTCCGCGGCGCAAGGTCACCGGGTGCAGGCGCAGCACGCCGAGCAGGAATCCGAAGAAGCCGCTCCAAAAGGAAATCGCGATCCAGGCAAACACCAGCACGAAGACCGCGAGGAAGGCCAACTCCGCGACATTGACTCCGTTGCCCGCCAGCACCTTCCACATCAGGAAGGCGCCGATCGCTGCCGTCGCGACGACGAGGACGGCCAGCAGCACGCGTCGCCAGCCGGCATTGCCCGCGTACCTGTCGAGACTCCAGGGGGTGGCGTCGCTCATTCGGATTGCTCAGGGTCTATGGACGGTGGCGAATGCTTCCGTGAGCGGGAGGCCGCGGAGGGTGAGGGTGGCGCGCATATCGACCGGCTTCTTTCCGTCGGGCTCGAAGTCGATGAAGAGGCGCCAGCTCCGTTGCGACGGCAGAGCCTCGACATAACTCCGCAGCAGCTTGCCACTGGACAGGGAAACGTTGGCTTCGACAGGTTGTTCCGGCTGCAGCGTCGAGAGATCGCCTCCGGTGAATTCGACTACGACCCGTCGCGCCCTGGCATTGTTCGGGATCGCACCGGAGCGGGTCGCCGCGACACGCGCGAGCGGTGAGAGCGCGGCCTCGTCGGTCAACGCGGACAGGCGGTAGCCATATTCGTGCCGGCTGCCCTGCTTGGCCGGCCAGCGCGAGACCCAGAAGGCGACGATGTTGTCGTTGGTTTCGGACTGGGTCGGGATCTCGACCAACCGCACTTCGCCGTCGCCCCAATCTCCCTCGGGCTCGACCCACAGGCTCGGCCGCGCCTCGAGGCGGGCGCTGCTGTCCTGATATTGGGCGAACGCGCGCTCCCGCTGCAGAAGGCCGAAGCCGCGGGGATTGGTGTCGCCGAAGGACGAGACGCTGAGCGCCGACGGATTGGCGAGAGGCCGCCAGATGCGCTCGCCCTTGCCGGTCAGCATGAAAAGGCCGTCGGCGTCGTGGATTTCCGGCCGGTAGTCGTCGCGCGGCGGCGAGGCCTTGCCGGCGAAGAACATCGAGGTCAGTGGCGCAAACGCGAGCAGGCCCACGTCATGGCGGATGAAGAGAACGGCCTTGGTCTCCACGACCGTGCGCCCTCCCGGGCGGACGGTGAAGGCGAAGGCACCGGCTGCGGCGGGCGAGTCGAGCAGTGCCCAGACGACGAGCTCGTTGGAGTCGTCGGCCGGCTTCACGAGCCAGAACGAGCGGAAAGTCGGGAATTCCTCCGGCCGGCCAGTAGCCGTGTCGACGGCAAGGCCGCGCGCCGAGCTGCCGTAATCCTGGTTCCGCCCGATCGGCCGGAAATAGCTGGCGCCGAGAAAGGAGATCACCTCGTCGAACTTGTCCGGCCGGTTGATCGGATAGGTGATCTTGAAACCCGCCAGCGCGATATCCTTGGGCGGCTCCTTCAGGCCCGTGTCGCTGAAGTCGAACTGGCCGCTGCCGACGATGACCGGCGTGACGTTGCCGTCCTCGACGATGCCGACCGACACGGGCTTCTCGTAGATGAAACCTGCCGGGAAGAATTCGACGCGGAACAGTCCCTTGGTCTCGCGCCACAAGGCGGTATCCGGCTTCGTGCGCAGCGCCCGGTATTTGTCGTAGCTCAGCTTGCGCATGTCGCCTTCGACGGACGGCACGTCGCGATAGGGTTCGCTGGCAAGCTTTTGTGCCTGGGCTTCGACCGAAGCGAAGTCGAACGACACTGGCTGTGCGGCGGCAATCGCTCCCGGAAGGCCGAGGAGGAGAGCGAGGGCGAGGAACGGCGCGCGGCATCGTATTGAGGTCATGCTCGGCCACAACGAAAGATCGTGCCATCGAGTTGCAGCGGAACGGCGACACTGCGGCAACGTTGCCTGAACTCACATGATCAAGTCGCAAGCAAAATTCATCGAGACTCTCGCCCGCGACAAGGGCCTGACGATCGTGGGGCCGGAGGCACTGACGGTTCGCCGGCAGCGTTGCGGCACGGGTTTCATCTTTCGCCTCGCGTCGGGCGCCGTGTTGCGCAACCGCGCCGATATCGCCCGGCTGAAGGCGCTGGCTGTGCCGCCGGCCTATGCCGAGGTGCGCTTCGCCGCCGATGCCTCGGCGCATCTGCAGGCCGTCGGAACCGATGCCGCCGGCCGCTTGCAATATCGCTACCATCCCAAATGGACCGAGGTGCGTGAGGCGCTGAAGGCCCGGCGATTGGCCAGCCTCGCGCGGTCGCTGCCCGATATCGAGCGCGCCATCGCCAAGGCACTGCATGCCGAGGCGGTCGATGCGAGCTTCGTGCTGGCCGCCGTCGTCCGCCTCGTCGCCCTGACGGCGATCCGCGCCGGCGGCGAGGCCTATGCCCGCGAGCGCGGCACACGCGGCGCCACCACCCTGCTGAAGTCGAACGTGAAGGTCGCCGACGGCGTCGTGATGCTGCAGTTCAAGGCCAAGGGCGGCAAGCCGGTGTCGAAGGAAGTGCGTGACGCGCGCCTGTGCGCCGCGATGAAAGCGCTGATGCTCCTCCCCGGCCGGCGCCTGTTTCAGTACCAGGACGCGGAAGGTGTGCTGCACACGGTGCGGGCGGGCGATGTGAACGCCTATCTCTGCGGTATCGCCGGGCGGCGCATTTCGCTGAAGGATTTCCGCACACTCGTCGCCTCGTCCAGTGTCCTCGAGGCGCTGGCCGCAACCGAGCCCGCAAACACTGAACGCGGCCGCCGTTCGCAGTTGCGCACGGCGGTGGTGGCGGTGGCCGACGAATTGACCAACACGCCCACCGTCTGCCGCAAGAGCTACGTGCACGAAGCCGTGGTCACGGCATTCGAGGAGGGTGCGCTCGCGCGCTTGGGCAAGCTGTCGCGGTCGGCAGCCAAGAAGGCCAACGTGCTGGCCCGCATCGTGGCGCGCCACTCGGCCTAGCGCGCGCTCCGCAAGGAGGCTAGCCCGGCACTGCGTCCTGCTCGTCCAGCCAGCGGCGGGCGGCGTGCAGTTCCCGGAATATCCGCAGGGGCCGGCGTGCCTTGGCGGCATCGGCGAACGCCTGGGCCTGGGCGTAGCTCTCGTCCGAGCTGGCGACGAGGGCCAGCGGGCCGATCTGGCCATGTTGCGCATAGAGCATGACGCGCTGGCCGAGCGCTCGCAGATTTTGCTCGCTCAGCGCCATCGGCGTCGCGGTGATCTCGAAGATCTTGCGATAGGCCATGGCGCCTTCCGCCGTCACGCCGGCGAAGTACTGCTCGATGTCCTCGACCTTCACTTCGTCCTTGGTGACCGCAACGACGAGTCGCGCGGAATGGGAGATCGTCCAGTGAACCGGCATCGCGTCTTCCTTGGGACTGTCTTCAGGCGATCGCGGAGACTCATAAGGAAATCCTCCGCGCGGCGCACGTTAACGCGGGGAATGTGATTATTGCGTGGTTAGTCCTTCTCCTGGGAGGGTCTTTGTTCCCACGGTGCATCGCGCCTGGCACCATGCAATCCTAGTCGGCGCGCGCTGTCGGTGCAGCGGCTGGACGCCGCAACGGCTGCCGCGGTGAGACGCAAGCCGAAGCTTCCGGTTCAGCAGGAGAGCAACGCGGGATTGTCACGCGCGTTGGGTTCGTCAGGATCAACGAACCGAGGAGGCGCGCCGCAAGCAGACGCGCGAACAGGGCCATGGAGATCGACAGCCTCATTACTGCCCTGGAACGGATTGATGAGGCGGCGCGGGAGTTCTTGCGCCTGTCGGACATGCCGGGTTCACCCGCTCAGTTGCACGCAGCGCTGACGAGCTGGTGCACGGACCTCGATCATCCATATTCTCTCGATCCTGCCTTTGATCGCCAGCGCGTGGTGGTGCGGGAGGCTTGCTTATCGGTGCGGGAGGCTCTCTCGGTTCTCGCTGTCGAGGTCGGTCCGGTCCCGCATGCCGTAGTACGCCATGTGCGTGAGCTCTCCCATTTGATCGGTGCGCTCCTGCCGGCTCTGGTGCGAGCCGCCGATCGCGGCTGATTGCGACTTCGGGACGACCACTGCATGCAAAATGAAGGCTGACGACTCCGGGCGGGCGTACCTTTACGGCGCTAACGCACCGCCGACAGGGTCTCGGCGAAGGCTTTGGCCATCGGCACCAGCAGGTCGGGATCGACTGCCGCCAGTCCGTCGGCCGGGGTGTGGAAGGACCTGTGCGATCCAGCCATGCCGAAAAAATGCCGGTAGCTTGCAGCGTGCACGTCGCGCAATTCGCCGATCGCGGCTTTCTCGCCGGTGAGCCGGATGCCCTCGATCTGCGCGAAGGCACGCTCGACCGGCTGCGCCATGGAGACCGAGCTGTTGATCGCCGTCACCACGGGATCGCGGCACGCGAGCGAGGAACCGAAATGCGCCCACGCCGCCGTGATTTCGGGCGGCGGCGCGCCGTGCTGCATGAAGTGCTCCATGCCGCCATGGCCGATCTCGTGGCCTGAGGTCGCCACGAACGCGAGATCGTGCTTGGCGAAGTTATTCTTGGCGAGCCGCGCCATGGCGAGGAAGCCGGCGATGCCCGGCCCGCGCTCGCAGGTGCTGGTGAACCAGCTGGTCACCGGCGTGGAAACCACCAGCCATTTGCCGCGTCCGCGATCGAGGCGCGCGACGATGTTGCGGCCGTCGACCCCGCGCCGATAGGCGCCGCGCAGAGAGATGGTGGCCATCGCCCCCGGCCGCAGATGCGGCACGTCCCTGGAAGCAACCAGCAGCACCGGCACAGGCCAGGAAGGGGCCGCCTGATCGACGTTGTAGGTGAAGATCTCGCCGCTCGGATGACCGATGTCGAGCAGCACTGCTGCCGGCTTTCGAGCGAAAGCCTCGGCAAGCCTGGCGCGATGGCCCTCGTTGAGGTAGGCGCCGCGGTCGTAGGGCAGGCTGAGCCGCAGCAATCCCTCGGGCGCGATCGGCGCGGTGAGCTCGACGCTTGCCCGATCCTCGGGAATCCACCATTGCGGCAGGATATCGAGCTTCCGGCCCTCGACCTCGAGCGTGCCGCGCTCGAAGACATACTGACGATCGATGGTGAAGCGCTGCTCGGTGACCGCGAGCCCTGCCGCCGCGAGCTCGGCCGCGATCCAGTCGAGTGCCGCCGCGGCGCCCGGCGAGCCGTAGCGATGGACGCCGAAGGACTCGTAGCGTGCGATGTCGGCCATAAGCCGGTCACGGTCGAGCGGATCGGCCTGCGCCGGTAAGGTCACCATGGAGAACCCCGCGAGAAGGACGGCAACGGTCTGGCGCAGCATCGCGCCACAGTGGCATGATGCCTGCATTGGCCCAAGAGGGGGTGCTCCGATGCGTAATGTCGATCCGCAAGAATGGGAGGCGCGCTGCGACCTCGCTGCCGCCTATCGCCTGATCGCCCATTTCGGCATGGACGACCTGATCTTCACCCATCTGTCGATGCGCATCCCCGGCGAGGGCCATCGCTTCCTGCTCAATCCCTACGGCTACCTGTTCGACGAGATCACGGCATCGAGCCTGGTCGCGGTCGATCCCGACGGCCATGCCATCGAGTCGGAGGAGGAATCCAAGATCAATAATGCGGGCTTCACCATCCACTCGGCCGTTCATATGAGCCGCGACGACGCTCACTGCGTGATGCACACGCATACGACGGCAGGCATGGCGGTGGCGGCGCAGGAGCAGGGGCTGTTGCCACTCAACCAGATGTCGATGGAATTCTACGGCCGTGTTGCCTATCACGACTATGAAGGTGTCGCGGTCGATCTCGACGAGCGCGAGCGGTTGGTGCGCGACCTCGGCGACAGGAAGGCGATGATCTTGAAGCATCACGGCCTGCTGACATGCGGTCGCACGGTCGGCGAAGCGTTCTACTATATGTACTATTTGGAGCAGGCGTGTCGCATCCAGGTCGCTGCGACGCAAGGCGGCCAGAAGATCACGCTGCCGCCGCCCGAGGTGTCGGAGCACACGGCCGCCCAGTTCGACGGCTTCGCCGCCCAGAGCCCGAAGGGCCAGCGCCCATGGAACGCGCTGCGCCGCAAGCTCGACCGGATTGCACCGGACTATGCCACGTAGCGTGCGGCGCATCTGGCATTCCGAGGCGTAGAGGCTTGCGCGGGGGCTGGACTGCTTCGCGCGCCAGCAGTCCCCCGGAAACCCCGCGAAGTCTTTCCGGGGTTTCCGGTGCACTCATCCCGGCACGCCGACCGGCGCGACGGAGCGCGCCTAGCCCCACGGGACCGCTCTAAGCGCTCAGGCGCTTAGACTTTGAAAGCCTGTCGCGCGAGCAGCTTCCAGCCACTCGGCTCCTTCTGCCAGACCTGCATCACGCCGATCTTGGAGACGTTCCACTTGCCGTCGCCCGTGCCGCTCTCGCTTTCCCAGGCATGACGCACGATGGCGTTGTTGCCGGCGACTGCGACGGTCTGATTGGAGAGCTCGATCGACTTGTAGACCGTCTTCTTGGTCGCAATGACCTCGACGAACTCCTTCTTGTTCTCGAGCTTGCCGGCGGAATGGCCATAGCTCAGCTGGTCGGAGACCAGCGATTCGAGCTTGGCCTTGTCGGCTGCCAGCATCGCATTCCTGAGCGCGGTGACCGCTTCGGCGACCGCGGCGGCATCATTGGTTTCGGCAAGAGCGGACGCGGTGGTTGCACCCAGGGCGAGGAACGCTAACGCGGAGACCTGTCGGCGAGAGATGGTCATTGTTTCCTCCGTTCTTCCCAACTGCGTGGGATGGACGCGAATGCTATCACTGCGGGCATCGGCAGGGGAGGAGTCATTGGCAATCGCACTCACTGTGAATGGAAGTGCCCGAAACGTGGACGTGCCGGACACGACCACGCTGCTCGAGGTGCTGCGCAATCATCTCGGGCTGATGGGCACGCGCTACGGCTGCGGCCTCGAGCAGTGCGGTGCCTGCATGGTTCTGGTCGACGGCCAGCCCACCTATGCCTGCACGCGCGAGGCCGGCACCCTTGCCGGACGCACGGTGACGACGATCGAAAGTCTCGGCACGCCGGAGAAACCTCATCCCTTGCAGCAGGCTTTCCTCGACGAGCAGGCCGGCCAGTGCGGCTACTGCCTCTCGGGGATCATCATGTCGGCCAAGGCGCTGCTCGATCGCACGCCGGCACCAACGCGCGCCGAGATCGTGACTGCGCTCGACAAGCATCTGTGCCGGTGCGGTGCGCATCAGCGCATCATCCGGGCCGTCGAGCGGGCCGGGAGGGCGGCATGAGCGTGCCCGTGCTGCCGACCAGCCTGGTCGACAATCCGCGGCTCGACCGCTGGATCCGTTTCAATGCCGACCGCACCGTGCGCATCGCCACGGGCAAGGTCGAGATCGGGCAGGGCGTCGTGACCGCGCTCGGGCAGATCGCTGCCGACGAGCTCGACGTGCCGCTCGACAAGGTCGTCATGCTGTCGGGCGACAGCGACGAGGGGCCGGACGAGATGTACACGACCTCGTCTCTCTCCATTCAAATGTCGGGCAGCTCGATCCGGCTGGTCTGCGCTGAGGTGCGGGCGAAGGCCCTCGATCGCGCGGCGCTCCGGCTGAATTGCAGCCCCGCCGATCTCACCGTCGTCGACGGCGAGTTCCGGCGGAACGGTGCAGCAACCGGGCAGGACTACTGGAGCATCGCCGGCGAGATCGACCTGTCGAAGGACGTCAGCGGTACGACGCGGCCCAAGCCGCACGGCGAGTACAAGGTGGTCGGCCGGTCGATCCCGCGGCTCGACCTGCCGGCCAAGGTGACGGGGCAGCCCGCCTACGTTCACGACGTGCTGCCGGCCGGCGTGCTGCATGCGCGCCTGCTCCGGCAGCCCAATCCCGGCGCGACGCTCGTAGCGCTCGACGAGGCCGCCATCCGGCGCGCCGCGAAGGGCGAGCTGCAGATCGTGCGGGAGGCCAACTTCGTCGCCTTCGTCAGTCCGGTCGAGAGCGTGGCGCAGGCAGCGGCGGCCGCCGCTCCCGGCCACACAAGCTGGCAAGGACTGCGGCGTCTCACGCCGGCGCATGAGGAAGCGGCATGGCTGAAGGGGCAGGCCGCCGAGGATCGCCACATCGGCGTGCCGCCGCGCACCGAGCCGCCGCGCAATCCGGTGCAGATCACGGTGTCGCGCCCCTACATCGCGCACGCCTCGATGGGGCCGTCATGCGCGCTGGCCGAGTTCAAGGACGGCCATCTCACCGTGTGGTCGCACGGCCAGGGCATGGCGCCGCTGCAGAAGAACCTCGCCCCCGTGCTCGACCTGCCGCTGTCGGCGATCACCACCAGGCACCTGCATGGGCCGGGCTGCTACGGCCACAACGGCGCCGACGATGCCGCGCTCGACGCGGCTCTGGTGGCGATGCGCCTGCCGGGGCGCACAATCCGCGTGCAATGGCGGCGCGAGGAGGAGTTCGGCTTCGAGCCCGTGGGTCCCGCGATGCTGGTCACCCTGCATGTCGACCTCGACGACAAGGGCCGACCGGCCGACTGGACGACCGAAATCTGGAGCGCCACCCACGTGCAGCGGCCGGGCAGTGGCAGCGGATTCCTGCTGGCGACGGAGGCCCTGCCCAATCCGCCGCCGGAGGTGAAGCCGACCGATCCGACGGAAGCGCGCGGCGGCGGCGGCACGCGCAACGCGGTGCCGCTGTACGACGTGCCGTCACATCGAATCCTGCACCATCTCGTGCAGCGCGGGCCAGTGCGGACCTCGGCGCTGCGCGGCCTGGGCGCGCTGCCCAACGTCTACGCGATCGAGATGCTGATGGACGAGCTGGCCGAGCGGGCCGGCATGGATCCGGTCGCCTATCGTCTCTCGATAATGTCCGAGCCGCGGGCGCGGCGGTTGATCGAGCGGGTGGCCGAGATGGCGGGCTGGACGGCGCGCGGGCCGGCCGGTTCGGGCAAGGGGTTGGGCATGGCCTTCGCGCGCTACAAGAATACCGCGGCCTATTGCGCTGTCGCGGCGTCCGTCACGGTCGACGAGATCGTGAGGGTCGATCGGGTCTGGTGCGTGGCGGATGCCGGAGTCGTGGTCAATCCCGACGGCGGCCGCAACCAGCTCGAGGGCGGCGTGATCCAGGCGCTGAGCTGGACGCTGAAGGAGCAGGTGCGTTTCGACGACCACGGAATCGCCTCGCTCGATTGGGACGGTTATCCGATCCTGCGTTTCAGCGAGGTGCCCGAGATCGAGGCCGAGCTGGTCGACGGCGCCGGCAATCCGTCGCTCGGACTGGGCGAATGCTCCTGCGGGCCGACCGCGGCGGCGGTCGGCAACGCCGTGGCGCACGCACTCGGCGTCCGCATCCACGACATGCCGCTTACCCGCGAGCGGATACTGAAAGCACTGGCATAAGTTTCACGTCTTCCGGACCGCGAGCATCCTGCTCGCTCATGAGCATGAGCGAGCAGGATGCTCGCGGTCCGGAAGAGAATGAGTCCCAGCCTTTACATTGGGATGTTCAGGATCTTCGCTGCCGTCGTGCCGAGGATAGCGATCTTCTCGTCGTCGCTGAGCGAGGTGCTGGCGAAGATGTGGTCGACCGGCTTCATTTCCCAGGGATAGGGATAGTCGCTGCCGAGCACGATCTGGCTCGCCCCGACCTGTGCGGCGAGGTGGCGGATCGCTTCGGGCGTGAAGATCAGGGAGTCGAAGTAGAGCTGCTTGAGGTACTCTGTCGGCTTCTTCTTGAGCTTGATGTCGGGGTTGCAGCCCTTGGGCCCCACCATGCAGGCATGGTCCGAACGGTCGGCATAGGAGGGCAGAAAGCCGCCGCCGTGGGCGGCGATCACCTTGAGGCCGGGGAACTTGTCGAGCGTGCCCTCGAAGATCAGGTGGGACAGCGCGATCGTCGTTTCGAGCGGGTTGCCGATCGTGTTACCGAGCCAGCCATTGCCCGACAGCCGCTTGCTGAGCTCGGCGACGCCTTGCGGATGGATGAACAGTGGCACGCCGAGTTCCTCGGCCTTGGCCCATACCGGATGGAACTTGGCGTCGGAGAACTCGACGCCGTTCACCATGCCGCCGATCGCGGCACCCTTCAGGCCCTGCTTCTTGACCGCGGTCTCGAGCTCGGTGACGGCGAGGTCCGGCGCCTGCAGGGTGAGCGAGGCGAAGGCGGCGAAGCGGTCCGGCTTGCTGGCGCAGAGCTCAGCCAGCTTCTCGTTCTGGATCTTCACGATCTGGCCGGCGAGGTCGCGGTCGCGGCCGTACCAGAAGGGATTGATCGACAGCACCTCCATGTCGACCGCCTGGGAGTCCATGGCGGCGAGGCGCTTGTCGATCTCGATGAAGGCCTCTGCGGCGCCGTTGACCGGCGGGAGCTGGATGCTCGTGGCGTCGGCACCGAGCAGCGCGCCGGCCTCGCGGAAGTGGCAATGCGAGTGGACGTCGATCGTCTTGACCTTCTTGCCGGCGACGGCCACCGGCAGCTTGGCGGGCCCCGCCTGCTGCGCCTGTGCCTGGTCGAGCAGACAGCAGCCGCAGAACACAACGCCCGTCTTCAGAAAATTCCGACGCGAATTCATTGCCGTTCCTCCGTCCTGGTTTCCTCCGTCGTGGCGTCTTGCGCGCCTTCGTTCTTCAGTTCCTTGCAGCCTCGCTTTGCGGATCGCCGGCGATCCGGCTGTGCCACATGATGCGCCGCTGGGTCATGTCCCAAGGCGTCGCCTGGTGCAGCAGGCAGCGATTGTCCCAGACCACCGCGTCGCCGGGCCTCCAGTCGTGATGGTAGGTGCGTGGCGGTTGGCACGCGAATGCGACGAGGCCTTCTAGGAAGCGCTCCGACTCCGCCTTGTCCATGCCGGGAATGTTGTGGGCGTGACGGCCGATCAGCAGCGACTTACGGCCGGTCTCGGGGTGCGTCTTGACCAGAGGCCGCAGCGGTACCGGCCCGTCGTGCAGGCCGTAACCGTTATAGGCGCCGTCGGATTTCTTCGTGTCGTGGCCGAGCTTGGACTGACTGTAGTGCAGCGAGTGGTAAGCTGCGAGGTCGGATATCTTCTCGCGCGTATCGTCGTCGAGCGCGTCGTAGGCGGCGCGCATGTCGGCCCAGCCGGTATGGCCGCCGATCGTCGGCACTTCCTCGGCGGAAAAGACCGCGCCCTTGGCCTGCACCGGCATGTAGGTTGAATCGGCGTGCCAGCCCATGTTGCCTTTCAGGATCTTGAGCCGGTCGTCGTTGTCCTTCTCGAGGCGGAGGGTCCCGTCTTCCTTGACATTGCTGATTGCCGACATCTCGAATTCGAGCGGCCCGAAGCGCTTGGCGAATGCGATCTGCTGCTCGCGCGTCAGATACTGGCCGGGAAAAATCAGCAGCGCGTACTCGAGCCACGCCGCATGTAGCTCCTGCCAGGTGTCGTCATCGAGCTCGGCGATGCGAAAACCGGTGACGATTGCGCCGAAGGTGGCGTTGACGGGCTCCACGGTGAGAGGGCGTGCCATTGAGTTTCCTCCCGATGCTGCGACCGGGGCACTATAGCACTTTCTGCAGCAGGCGCGCCGCTATCGTTGCTCGACGAATTCGAGCAGCGGCTCTGTCACGCCGGGGAGGGAAGCCATACCCGTAGCGCAGCAGCCGAGCGCCTGTCGTCCCGGTCCTGATGTCCTCTTGAGCCTGGTGACGACTTATGGGGCGGATTGCGAGCCGGCAATCGCGAAGGCGGCGATCAACGCTACCGTTCCCCCGAGCCCCAGCAGAGCTGCAATCACGGGAGCATGCCCGAGGAACGCCAAGGCGAGGGAGGCGAGAACAAGTGTGACGTGCATTGCAGCAAAAAGGACCAGTCGTTCGAAGGCGGCGAAGGTCCGCCTGTGTGCCCGCACTTCGGCATTTGTGGAATCAAGTTCGACAACAGACACGTTTGCCTCTCCGTTGCTTAACTAGAAAGTCAGCGCAACTGTGAGCAGGAGCAGGCTTGCGGCCAATGTCACCATCCAGCGTGCACCCGATATGGAGCGGTATCCCGTCATGGTTTGTCTGCCGGATTGTTGGTGATTCCTGCATTAGAGCGCGAGGGGAAGATGGCATTGTTCGTCGACGTGCTCTTGGGGACGCCCTCCGACGTATCGAGCCGGCTTTGATCGACTGGATGGGTGTCCGGTACCGTCGGTCCAGTGCTGCCCTTTGCCGGGGGCGCTGCGATGCCCGATTGAGCATACGCAACTCCCCCGCTGCAGAGGCACAACGCCGCCACGATGACCAGCATTCTGCGGGGCGTGCTCATCGCAATGCTTATCTGGTCATCGTTGAGGCGCCGCCATTGACGGTGGCGCTGTTTGTGGTTGAGCCCGGAACGCCGGCACCACTGGTACCACTGGTACCGGTCCCCCCGCCCGTGCTGTTTGACGGGGCGGTGCCCGTACCCGGCGTATTGGTCGTGCCGGGGACGGCGGTGCCAGTGCCGGTGCTGCCGCCGACGCTGCCGCCCGTCGTGACGCCGGTGGATTGAGCGTGCGCCGCGACGGTCGAAAGTGCCAGCGCGGCTGCGAAAATCATGACCTTGGTCACTGTCAGTTCCTCCAGTTGGTCGAGGAATCAACAGCCCGAGTCGGGGAAAGGTTGCCCTCCGTGGCCGTCAGTGGCGCTGTCGGGCGAGAAAGGAGCGACCCTGCGGCGTCACTTCGATCGTCGTCCCCTTGCGGGCAATGAAGCCCCGATCCGTCGCTTCCTCCCAGACCGGGAGGCGGGGACAGGACGTGCGCCAGCCGTCGATCACTTCAGCGTGCGTGCGCGGTTGCCGGTCGAGCCATTCGAGCAGGTCGCAGACCAGCGGGGCGATGGTGTCGGAGAGTGTGTCGATCATGGCGGCAAAGTGTGCTCGCTCATGATGGCGAAAGCCAATATGTCCGTGGCGCGCATGCCATATGCCGGTGATATGGCGTCACGACGGACGGTGCCAGCGCGGCGGCCGCTTGGCGAGGAAGGCATCGACGCCCTCGACGAAATCGGGACTCGCGCCGAGCTCGGCGACCGCCTCGAGCTCGTAGGCCATACCCTCTTCGAAGCTCATGCCGCCACCCAAGGTCACCGTTCGGCGGATTGCGGCGAGGGCGGCCGGCGACTTCGCCGCGAGCTCCTCGCCGTAAGCCTGCACGCGCGGGCGCAGCATCGCCGGTTCGACCAGCTCGCTCACCAGGTCCCAGTCGAGCGCCTGCTGCGCGGGGATCAGGCCGCCGTCGTAGAGATAGCGGATGGCGCGCGGCCGGCCGATCAGGCGGGCCAGCGCCTGGGTCGTCGCGATCGGCGGGATGAAGCCGATGCGGATCTCGGGCTGGCCGAAACGCGCGTCGGTCGCAGCGAAGCGCACATCGCAATGCAGAGTCATCTCCAGTCCGCCGCCGACCGCCGTGCCGTGTATCGCAGCCAGCAACGGCTTGGCCGAGCCGCGCAGCAGGCGCGCCAGCTCGTGGCAGCGTCTGGCCCAATCGCGCACGCCCTCGGCCGTCAGCCCCTTGAAGGTATGGAGGTCGGCGCCGGCCGAAAAATAGCCCTCGACCGCGCTCGCCAGGACCAGCACGCGCACGTCGGGATCGGCGAGCGCCGCCTCGATCGCATCATAGGTCTCGTCGACCATCGGGCGGGTGAAGGCGTTGACCGGCGGCCGGTTGAACTCGATCCACACGACATGACGTTCGACGGTGCTGCGAATATGGGTGTAGGTCCGGTTCACTGGGATCCGGCTCATTGCGGCACGTCCCCCTGCAGCATCACGCGGTAGAGATAGCGCACCTCGTTCATGTCGTAGTCGCCGTTCGCCTTGTGCAGCAGGCAGCGATTGTCCCAGATCACGAGATCGCCGGGCTGCCAGGCATGGCGGTACTGGAAGCGCTCCTGCGTGGCGTGCTCGATCAGCTCGCTCAGCAGCGGCAGGGCCTCCTTGTGGTCGAGGCCGACGATGCCTTCGATCCGGATCGGATTGACGTAGATCGACTTCCGACCGTTCTCGGGATGGGTGCGCACGAGCGGATGCAGCACCGCGTTGGGCACCCGCTCCTTGTTGGCCTCCGACAAGGTCATCAGCTTCCGGGCGCTGTGGCTGCTTTGATAGACATGGATCGCCATCAGCGGCGCGAGACGCTCCTTCGTCTCGTCCGGCAGCGCGTCGTAGGCCGCTGCCATGTTGGCGAACTGCGTGTCGCCGCCCCGGCTCGGCAGCTTGACGGCGTGCAGCACGGTGGCCTTGGGCGGCCGGATGTCGTTCGAATGGTCGGTGTGCCAGCCCTCGCCGGGGATGTAGCGGCGGCCGTCGGGGAAGCTGTCCTGGTTGGAGAGGTAATGGATCTGCGGGCAGTCCGGCAGCGCGAAGCGGGTATTGTGCTGGTGGAACACCTCGCCGAACAGCGACACGGCCTGCAGGACCTGCGGCGGCGTGAGGGTCTGGCCCCGGATCGCCAGGACGTGATGGGCGAGGAAGGCATCGTTGAGGACGCGCCGGATGTCGTCGGTCGCCGGTTGCGAGAGGTCCAGGTCATGGACTTGAGCGCCCGTATGCTCGGTCATTGGGGTGATCTGCACGACGGCTTCCTTCCCTTTTCTTTCGCTTATAATTTGCAGTTTTGCAGTAATTGGCTGCAATCGGGCTATATTTCTAGCCCGGCGCGCTGCAGATCGCCTTGGTGCCGCCGCGCGACGGGGAAGGCACGTGGGGCCTTTACGAGATCACCCGCGCCGGCCCGGCTCGAGCTCGCTCGTCGCAGGATACGGCAGCTCCTATCTCAATCGGCTGGAAGCGATGCGCCGCTACCTCGCCGGCGTGCCGACCGATCGCAATCCGCCCGTCGCGCCCTGGTGAGCCTCGGAACTTTGGACGGGACGGCCCGTTGGCTGCGGGTGAGCAAGAAGCCCGAACTGGCCGTCAAGGCCAAGCATGAGGCGGCCCGCCGCGCCGAACGCGCACCCGGCCACGCCGAGTTGTCACTGCCCTCCGTGACAGTCGATACCTACAACGAGGAGCTGCGCGACGAGGAGGGCTTCATCGGCGACCGCGCGAGCGGGCGGGCGTTCCGCGCCATCCTCGACGACTGGCGCGAGCGCCTGACGCAGAACAGCGAGGATCCGCTCGGCAGCAAGCCGACCCAGGACATCTCGAAGACCGAGCTCGACAAGAAGCTGGCCTCGGACGATCCGGTGGCCGCCGGCCTGATCCACTCCGCCGTCGAGGAATTCGCGCAGGAACTCGCCGCTGTCGTCCGGCGCTTCCTGCGGCTCGAGAAGTGGAAGGGCACCGAGCGCATCGTCGTCGGCGGCGGCCTGTCGAGCAGCCATATCGGTCGCCTCGCCATGGGGCGCGCGGCCGTGCTGCTCAATGCCGAAGGCATCAGGATCGAGCTCGTCCCGATCGAATATCATCACGATCAGGCAGGCCTGATCGGCTCGCTGCATTTCGCGCCGGGCTGGGCGTTCACCGGCTACGACGCCATACTCACGGCCGACATCGGCGGGACCAACCTGCGCGTCGGGGTGGTCAAGCATCATGCCAGCAAAAGGAGCGATCTTTCCAAGGCGTCGGTGTGGAAGCTCGAGCACTGGCGCCATGCCGACGACAAGCCAAACCGCGAAGAGGCGGCCGAGCGCATCGCCGCGTTGATGACCGCGCTGATCGGGCAGACGGTCAAGGAGGAGGTCAAGCTGGCCCCGTTCGTCGGCATCGCCTGCCCGGGCATCATCGACGAGACTGGCGTCATCCTGCGCGGCGGCCAGAACCTGCCGGGCAATTGGGAGGATGCGTCCTTCAACCTACCGGCGCAGATCGCCTCGCGCCTGCCCAAGATCGATGGCGACACGGCTTTGGTCGTGATGCACAACGATGCCGTCGTGCAGGGCCTCAGCGAGGTGCCGCGCATGACCGACGTCGAGCGCTGGGCCATCCTGACGATTGGCACCGGCCTCGGCAACGCCCGCTTCACCAACCGGCGCCGCGGCTGAACGTCAGCTGCCAATCTCGCCCAGGATCCGTCGTGTCTTGTTGCGGATCTCGCCGACACATTCGCAGGCGAGCTTCTCCAGGCCTTCGCGGTCGGTGATGGTTATGCGGCCGCGGCGGTAGCGAATCAGTCCGGCAGCCTGCAGCTTCTGCGCGATCAGCGTGACTGTTGGCCGGCGCACCGCCAGCATCTGTGCCAGGAAATCCTGGGTGAGCATAATGACGTCGCCGTCCATCCGGTCTCGCGCCTGGAGGATCCAGCGGCACAGCCGAGCCTCGGCCGCATGCAGGGCATTGCAGGCGGCGATCTGCTGCATCTGGGCGATCGCCAACTCGGTGCTCAGCAGCACGAGGTGTTGCAAGGTGCGGCTCTTGTCGACGGCGGCGCGAAGGTCGCTGGCGGGGATTTTCCAGCCGGATCCCTTGATCTGTGCGATCGTCCGCGCGCTGCTGGGACGGTCGACGATTGCCGACAGCACGCCGACGATCGATTCGTGGCCCAGGGTCGCGCTCTCGAAGATCGAGCCGTCCTGCATCGTGGTGAGAACCGACACCATGCCGGCCTCGATGAACATCACGTCGGACACGCGCCGTCCCGGCTCGCTCAGGATATCACCTCGCGACAGCTCGACGAACTGCAGCGCGGGCCGGAGAAGCGCGAGGTCACACGGCGGTAGCACAGCGAGGAAAACGTTCCGATACGCGACAGTCTCGACGGCCACGAAGGCGGCTTCCTTGTTTTCATCGCTCGACCGCGGTGACTCGCGTGACTGAACGCCCACTCACGAGCGCGAACAGAGGCGGTCGGTTCCCCATCGCAGATTGCCCCGGTTAACGGAGCCGATGGTCTGCGGTTCCAGATATCGCACCGCCGACGGGAACCCCGTTTCGCATCAGCTAGCGGTCGGACAGCCTCAGGCGGTCGGCGGCCGGAACCGCCGGATCGCCACGATACCGATGACCACGAACAGAACGAGGACCGCACCCTGGGCGAGAGCAAAGGGCGGCTCGCTCTGGGTCGGGGCCAGCGCGCGCAATCGGCCGACCTTCTGAAAGGACTGCACGACGGCAACGAAGACATTCAGGTAGAGCGCCATTGCTGCCGTGACGACATAGATCCAGCGCCAGCGACCGATCAGGTTGCCGGCGAAAAGCGCGAACAGCGCGACGGCCAGGATCACCAGCGAGATGACACCGAAGGCGAGGGCCGGCGTGACTCCGTTGAATGGGAATAGGAAGCCTGTCACGCTCGTAGCGATGGTGGTGACCAGGAAGATCGTGTTGGACAGACCCAGGGCGCGGTTGCGCACGAGCTGCCACATCACGATCAGGCCCGACGCGATGCCGACGAGGCTGATGACCACGTGCACCAGGGTGAAAGTCGCGAGCGACATGCCGAGAACCATTTGACGCTCCCGGTCCCTTATTCGTGCCAGAAAGCCGGCATTACCTGCTCGCCGAAGCGGCGCATCGAGGCGATGTTCTGCTCCTGGTTCATGGCGCCGAAGCCGGTCTGGCAAAGCAGATGCTGCACGCCGACATTGCGCAGCTCGGCCACCTGCTCGCGCACGCGCGCGGGCGAGCCGTAAAGCGAGCCGGTCGAGAGCACGTACGGAACGGCGACGCTGTCGTTCACCTTGGGATCGGTCCAGGGGTTGAGCGTCTCGGGACCCGGCGTGAAGTCGGGCGGGTTGAACGCCTCGCGCACATGCATCATGTGATGCCGCGTCTCGGTGAGGAGGGCGCTCAACTCGTCCTCGGCCTGGGCGTCGGACTCGGCGACGTAGACGTTGCGCCACAGCGCGCTCTGCGCAAGCAGCCGGCTGCGTGTCGCCTTGTCGTGGCCGCCGGCGTCCAGGCCCGCCTCGTAGAGCGCCCAGCGCTCCCTGATGCGCTCCACCGGCAGGCGCGCGGTCAGGATCGGCACGCCGAGCCTGCCGCATTCGGTGAAGGAGCCGGGCGAGATGACGCTGCGCCACAGCGGCGGGCCGGGCTGCTGCACCGGCTTGGGCCGCAGCTCCGGGATATGCACCTTGTGGAACTTGCCGTCGAAGGTGAAGGGGGCCTCGTGCCAGATCCGCTGGAGGATCTCGACCGACTCTTCCATGCGCTCGCGGCTGTCGTCGCTGCGCAGCCCGTGGCCGACGAACTCGTACTCGTTGTAGACGGTGCCCTTGCCGATGCCGACATCGATGCGGCCGCCGCTGAGATTGTCGAGCAGGGAGAGTTGCACCGCCAGCCGCA
The DNA here is from genome assembly GCF_965279465.1 of Reyranella sp. Taxonomy (NCBI): domain Bacteria; kingdom Pseudomonadati; phylum Pseudomonadota; class Alphaproteobacteria; order Hyphomicrobiales; family Reyranellaceae; genus Reyranella; species Reyranella sp. The sequence goes on along the minus strand of NZ_OZ257242.1, from coordinate 7,354,269 downwards.
CTGGATGATGGAACGGCGTCTGCACCACGGCGAAGCCGATCCGGATCCTGCTGGTCTTCATCGCCAGCGCCGAGGCGAACAGCAGCGAGTCGTTATAGACGCTCTCGCCGGTGAAATAGTGCTCGGTCAGCCAGACGTCGCTGAAGCCGAGCTGCTCGGCGTAGCAGACCTGCTCGATCTGCTGCCCGATGCGCGCCGCGTCCTCCTCTGGCGACGGCGACAGCGCCAAGGTCAGCCAACCGAACTGCATGTCGTTGTTCCCCGCTCACGCTACTCGCGCGCACCTTAGCATCACCTGCCGATAGCTCGCCATGAAAAGGTCGCTTTTGCGTCGCGGCGCACATGGCCTTTCCTAGGTGTTACGCTGGGAGCGCGGTTCTCTAGAGCCGCTCATGGGATGTGGTAAAGCCGAAGAAGGAGCGGCTCTGGAGAGCCACGCTCATAGGCGCTAACTTTGGTCGAAGGACCAGAATAACCCTCATCCTGAGGAGGCCGCGAAGCGGCCGTCTCGAAGGATGGCCCGCACCGGAAATCGTAGAACAAGCCGATTTGCAACATCGGTGGTGTTGCCACCCTTCGAGACGCGTCGCTTCGCGCCGCTCCTCAGGGTGAGGAGCAAGCCAAAGTTAGCGCCTATGAGAGCCACGCTCCCATCTGTTCGAGGCGACCGAAAAATCACACGCTCTGGGATGACAAGTCGGCGGGCCGCCGAGCCGTCATTTCTGAAACTGCTCGAACAGTTGCTTGATCCGCTTGGCCGCTTCCTCGGTCGCCTGCTCCGGGGTCATGTTGCGTTGCGTGATATTGGCCTCCGCCTGCGGCCAGATCTGCTCGGACAACACCACCGAATAAGCAGGATTGTAGCACATCCACCACGGCACCGTCGGCTTGATCAGCCCCATGTCCACCGCGACCGGGCGGTGCGGATCCTTCGAGTCGGTCCAGTACGGATCGTTCTTCACGATCGAGGCCATCACCGGCAAATAGCGCGCGCGGGTTTCCTTCAGATACGCGTTCATGTTCGCGGGCTTGATGAAATCGCGCAGCAGCGCCTTGCCGGCGTCGACGTTCTTCGACCCTTTCGGGATGATGGTGGGAGCAATCGCCAGCAGGCTCGCCACCGGCTTGCCGTCATTGCCGAGGGGGACGCCCCGGGTGGAGATCTCCTTGTAGTAAAGATCGGCCTTGTCCATTTGCGCCGCGGCGATGGAGATGGTGGCGTTCGGCGTCATCACGATCTGCTTGGCGAAAAAGGCGTTGTTGTTGTCGACATCGCCCCAGTTGATTGCCCCTGGCGGCACATAGCCTTTCTTGAATGGCGTCGTCAGGCGCTCCAGCGACGTGGTCGCCGCCTTGCGCACGGCGGGATCGTCGATATTCAGCTTGCCATCCGGCGTGACGATGCCGACGCCGCCATAGCTGATCAGGAATTGGTGGAACAGATTGCCGGCATCCGCTTCCTTTGCGGCCATCGAATAGCCGAGACCGAAGATACGCTTGCCCTTTGAGCGCAGCTTGTCCTGCACGGTCTGGAAAAAATCGTAGAACTTGTCCTGTGTGCCCGGCAGGTCGGCCTCGGCAAAGCCGGCTTCCTGCAGCAACGGAAGCCAGACCGAATTCATCAGTGAGGAGGCTTTGGTCGGCACGCCATAGTACGAATATTTCTTTTGCTTCAGGTTATACATGCGCGCGCTCAGCAGCGCGGTTTCCGTGAACTCGGCCTTCTGCGAGTCCACGACGTCGGAGACATCCTCCAACTGATCGTTCCATGCCGCGCGCGGCACCAGGAAGCGGTCGCCGGTGACGGTATGCACCACATCCGGCACGTCGCCCACCTGCATGCCGGCAATCAGCTTGGTGATCACATCCGGCCCGTTCATGATGGTCAGATTGACTTTGGTGTTGTTGCGCTTTTCCCAGTCCGCCATCCAAGCGATCACGGCATCGTTTTCGGCCTTGTAGAAACCCTGGGTCCACCAGACCGTGAGTTCCCCGGCCGCCTTCGCGCCCCGCGGCTTCAGGCCGGTGCCCGTCGCGACCGCGGCGCTCAGCCCGCCCAAAGCCAGCCGTCGTGAAATGCGCTTCATCCTGCTTCCTCCCAAGACGCCGTTGGAGCCACGCTTGACGCAGACGCAGACGCTTAACCCTTCACCCCGCCCATGGTCAGGCCGCCGCTCATCTTGCGGCGGAAGCCGTAGTAGATGATCAAGGGCGGAATGGCGTAGATGATCGCCGCCGCCATCAGGTAGTTCCAGGGTGCTTCGTCCCCCACCAGGAATTTTCCGAGTGCCACCGGCACGGTGACGACCTTGCCGCCCGAGAGCAGCAGGAACGCATACAGATATTCGTTCCAGGACAGCAGCAGCGCGTAGGTGCCGATCGCCACCAGGGCAGGGGCCATCAGCGGCAGATAGATCCGGAAGAAGATTTGCGGCGGCGAGGCGCCGTCGATGCGCGCCGCTTCATCCAGCTCGAACGGAATCGAGGCGCTGTATTGCTGGAAGATAAAAATCGCATAAGGCGTGGCGAAGGTCACTTCGACCGCGATCACCGCAAGCGGATTATTGGTCAGGCCGTACTTGCCCATGATGCCGTAGAATGGGATGGCCAGGAAAGATGCCGGGATAACGTAGGTCAGCAGCGCCGCATTGGTCAGCATCCAGCCGCTGCGGATGCGCATCCGGCTGATGGTGAAGCTGGTCAGGGACCCGATGGCCAGGGTCAGGAACGCGACGACGATTCCGATATAAAAACTGTTGCCCATCTGATTCCAGAATGTCTCCAGCAGCCAGAAGGACTGGTGAAATACGACGCTGAAGGCATGCGTGCTGGGCGCGATCGGGTAGACGGAAGTGCTGAGCACTTCCTCCTTGTCCTGCATCGACACGCGGATGATGTTGTAGATCGGCAGTAGCGTCCAGACCAGCAGCACCACCGACAGCAGGGCCGCGCCGATGTTGCCGATCATGCGGTCTCGACGGTGCGCGGTCATATCGTGACCTCGTTGCGCCGCAGCTGGCGCATCAGCAGGATCACCAGCGGGATCAGCAAGGGCAGCGCCGTCAGCACGGTCGCCATTCCCAGCTTCGGATCGCCCAGTTCGAAGGCGTTGCGGATGCCGAGGGTCGCGAGCACATGCGTCGACAGCGCCGGCCCGCCGCCGGAGATGAAGCGCACGGCGTTGAAATCGCCCAGCGCCCAGATGGTGGAGAGCATGGTGCAGACCAGGTACATCCCCGCCATCAGCGGCAGGGTCACGTGCATGAATTTCTGGACCGAGCCCGCCCCATCGACGTCCGCGGCCTCATACAGCTCGCGCGAAACGGCCATGCGCCCGGCGAGGAAGATCAGGGTCCAGAAGGGCAGCCATTTCCAGATATGGCCATAAATGACCGAAGCGAGCGCGAGGCCCGGACTGTCGAGCCAGGGCGGTCCATCGACCTGCGCCACCAGCCAGACGATATTGTTGATCAGCCCCCACTGCCCGTTCAGCATCCAGTTGATGGACAGATAGCTGGGCAGCGCCGGTATCGCCCAGGGCAGCATGAAGATGAGCAGCAGCAGCTTCGTCCACCAGCCCTTGCGCATGAAGAAGCCCGACAGCAGGAGCGCCAGCAGCAATTTCAGGTTCACACCGAACAGCAGATAGAGCAGCGTGTTCACCACCGTGCGTGGATAAACCGGATCGCTGAACAGTGCGCGATAGCTGGCCGGATCGCTGCCCAGCCACAGCCCGTAGCCGATCGGGTAGATCACGAAGGCCACGAATACTGCGACATAGGGGGTGACGAAGGCCAATGCCCAGAGTTTGTCGGGGCCAAAGGTGCCGCGTCGCCGCGCCAGAGGCGTGGCGTTCGTGGCCGCGGCGGGGCCGTCGATCGTGGTCGTGACCGCCATCGTTCGCTCCTTCCCCTGGCCCCGCGTTCTGGTGCGCGGTGGCATTCCTGTCTTTCGGCGAAGGCGGCCCCGTTCGTCGTGGTCTGCCTCGGCCCGCTTAGTCTGGGTGCAAGTGTGGCGATTTGTCCAGCGCGACACAACCGCTCTTGCATCGGGCCGGCATTGTCATGTCGCCGATCGAAAACGCCAAGAGCCTGCGGCCGGCAGAGCGGTAATAGGTTGCAGCTGCCGTCCGCCATGCACCCATCACGAGGTGTGCCGGCTCCCTCAGGAACCGGCGGCACTTCATCCTGCTTCTGTGAGGGCGATGCCCTACTTGGCCACGAGCGGGCAGTCGCCTTCGTTCAGCGGCCGCAAGGCTTCGCTGCCCGGCACCGTGGCGATCATCTTCACCAGGTCCCATCCGCCCTTCGACTCCTCGGGCGTCTTGGCCTGCATCAGGTACATGTCGCGGATGACGCGGCCGTCGGGCCGGACGGTGCCGTTCTTCGTCATGAAGTCGTTGATCGGTATCTTGCGCATCTCGGCCAGCACGGCCTTGGCTTCGTCGGTGCCGGCGGCCTGCACGGCCTTCAGGTAGTGCAGCACGGCGCCGTAGGTGCCGGCCTGGATGAAGGAGGGCGGCCGGCCGATCTCCTTGGTGAAGCGGTCGGTATAGGCGCGCGCCTCGGGAGTCATGTCGTAATAGAATGGGCTCGAGATCAGAAGGCCCTGCGCGATCTTGAGCCCGATGCCGTGGATGTCGGGGAACTGGGCGAGCGGCACGCTTATGCGCACGCCCTTCTTCATCAGTCCGAACTCCGAGGCCTGCTTGACGGCATTGATGATGTCGCCGCCGCCATTGGCCACCATCAGATTCTTGGCCTTCGACGAATCGGCCTGCAGCACATAGGAGGAGAAGTCGGCGGTGTTGAGCGGATGGCGCACCGAGCCGAGCACCTTGCCGCCCGCAGCCTTGATGAACTGCGTAGCGTCCTGCTCGACGGCGAGCCCGAAGGCGTAATCCACGGTGATGAAGAACCAGCTGTCGCCGCCCTGCTTGGCGAGGGCGTTCACGATGGTCTTGGTCTGGCCATAGGTGTCGTAGATGAAGTGAACGCTGTTGGGGCCGCAGGCCTTGCCGGTTAGCGCCGAGGTCGCCGCCGCGGTCGGCATGAGGATGCGGTTCTTCTCCTCGGCCACCTTGACCAGCGCGAGCGCGATCGCCGAGTTGGGAATACCGAGAATCATATCGACGTTCTCGTCGTCCCACCAGCGCTTGGCGATGCTGACGCCGACATCGACCTTGCTCTGGAAGTCGGCACTCACCAGCTCGATCGGCTTGCCGAGCACCGAGCCGCCGAAATCGGCGATCGCGAACTTGGCCGCGGCGACATCACCCGGCCCGGTGTTCTCAGCGTAGGGACCGGACATGTCGTCCAGCACCCCGATCTTCACGGCCTTGTTCTGGGCCAGCGCGGTGGCGCCGAGCAGACAGCAGGACAGTAACGCCGCAGCAGCGGCCCGCAGGTATGGCATCGTTTTCTCCCTGAGATTTCTTTTTGGTAAGCGTGGCTCGGTCGTCGCCAACCCGTACGCGGCGCGCCGAACCTTACTGTACGGAGGGTGGCGCGAGGGCCATGCCATGGTCAATAGAGGAACGCGGCGGGTTCCGACGCGACCGCCACCGCCGTTGCCCGACCCTTCAGTCGCCGTTGCGCGGCAGGACGACGGAGATGGCGAGCCCGCCGCCTGCCCGGTTGGTCGCGCTCACCTCGCCGCCAAGCGCCTCGACGTTGCGCCGCACGATCCACAGGCCCAGTCCCGAATGGCGCGGCTGGGCGCTGTCTTGCTGGCTGGGTCGCGCGGAGAAATAGCGTTCGAAAATGTAATCGATCCTCTCGGAGGCGATGCCCGGACCTTCATCCTCGACCCTGAGTTCGACGGTGTTGCGTCCCTTGCTGAGGGTGACGCCGATCGTGCCGGCGCGCGGCGAGAAGCTGATGGCATTCTCCAGGATATTCTGAAGCACTATCTCCAGCATGCCCTTGCCGGCGCGCACGATCGCCCCATCTTCGAGGTGGCGGACGAGATTGATGTCGCGGCTCGCCAGGATCTCGCGGAAATTGAGTGTCGCCTCGCCCACCAGGTGGGTCAGGTTGATCGGCACGCGCGGTGCCTCGATCAGGTCCGCGGTGCTGCTGTCGAAGCGCTGTGCCGCGTTGACCAGCCCGAGCAGGCGGGCGAGCGAGGAATCGATGATCTCGATCGCCCGCCGTGCCCGCTGCTCCTCGGCCGGCACCGCCTTGCGCACCGGTGACAGCGACGACTGGATGGCGGCGAGCGGTGTCTTGAAGGCATGCGCATTGTCCTCGGCCGACTGCCGGATCTGCTGCGACAGGTGCTTGAGATCGAGTACCAGCTTGTCGAAGTCGCGCGCCACGCTCGATAGCTCGGGCACGATATTGCGGTGGGAGAAGGCGTAGTCGCCGATGCGGCCCTGGCCGATCTCGCCGGCGACCTCGCGGAAACGCCGCAGGCTGAGGTAGATGCTGACCGCGGCCAGCATGGCGAGGATCGCGAGCACGAGGTAGATGCCGGCCGCCACCCGCACGGCGCGCGTCTCCCAGTAGGGACGGCCGATCGAGGTATTGAGGAATTCCGACGTGGTGTGCGTCGAGGTTAGCACCCAGCAGCCCTTCGCCGTCTTGATCGGGATGATCGAGGTCAGGAGCTCGACGGTGCCGTTGGGTTGGCGATAGCGGATCTCGTCGGAGGCCTCCCACATGCAGGCTTCGCCCAGCCGCTTGAGGATGCCGCGATGAGCGAGCTCGTCGAGCTCGGGCACGACCTCGTCGGCGCGGATCGCCGGGGCGGAGGCGACGAAATAAAAACCCGCGCCGGATTGCGGATTGCCGGCCGGCGCGGCCGGCTGGACCATCAGCTTGAGCACGGTGCCGTCGCTGGAGAACTTCGCGAGCTCCGCATTCAGGCTGCCGCCGGCGCCGGGCTCGGCGTTGCGCAGTATCGGCGTCAGGGCGTGACCGATCAGCTTGCTACGGTCCTGGACGGCGCGGGTCACCAGATCGCGCATCTGGCGATCGGCGCTCTCGAACTGGCTGTACAGGACGATGGGCAATGCGATGAAGATCGCGATCAGTCCGACCAGCTTGAGGGTGAGCGACGCGCCGAAGCGGCGCGCCGTCTCGCGCCAGCTACGCTGTGCCGTCCTTGGGCTTTCCCCAGCGGTAACCGAATGACGGGTAGTTCTCGATCTCGGCAAATTCGGGATCGACGAGCCGGAACTTGTTTCGAACGCGCTTGATGGATGAACGGACATTGGTTCGGTAGCCATTCTCCCCACTCCCGGCGATGAAGCCGACGTGATGCATGCAGTCGTAGACCGCACGATACGTCACGTGATTGCCGACATTCGAAGCGAGAAGTCGCACGATATTGAATTCGGTCAGGGTCAGGTTGATGTCCGCCTCGTCCCAGTAAGCGCGGCTGACCCGGGGCTTCAGCATCAGCCGGCCGCAGTGCAGGACCTCCTCCACCTCGAGCGCCTGCGGCCGCTTGGAGGATTCGACGATCACCCTGATCCGCTTGGCGAGGATCGGCACGCCGCGCGCCTTGTCGACAAAGTCGAGGGCGCCGCGATCGAAGGCCAGATGCTCATGATTGGGCGACGTGCGGCCAGTCAGGAACACGACAGGCAGCTGGATGCCCTCACGGCGCAGGCGCGGCAGGAGGTCGATGCCCGAGAGCGCCGGCAGGCCCCAATCGAGCACGATGATGTCGGCATTGGTGCCGTCGGCAACGGATGCCAGCATGCTGGCGCCATCGGCAAAGCATTGGACGGCAAAGCCCAGGTCGGCCAACTCTCCCGACACGGCTTCGCGGAAATCATCGTCATCATCGACAAGAATCAGCCGGATGCGCTCGTCGGTGCTGTCAGCCGCCACGGGACTGAGCACGGGAGCTGAACTGGGCCACACAGCCGCGCCTTCCTTCGTCGGTGTTGTCATCGCTCTTCACCTCGTACGCAAGGGTTCCGAATTGCCGCGTCTGTACGTCCGGATAGAGCTGGACGTCGGCGCTGCACTGTCCGTCTCGATAGTGCCAGGTTTTGCCCGGCGCGCGCTCCTCCACGCTGGTTGGTGGGCCGAGCAGGGCGCGGACCTCGCCCTCGCTCTTGCCGATGAGACTTAAGGGCGCCGGCATTATAGCCTCCTGGGGCGGTTCGGTCTTCGGCGGCTCCGCCTTGGGATCCGACACAGCCACAGTCGCCGGCGGCGGCTTGGCGGGCGCGCTGGCGACCCGCGCCGCAGGCGCGGGCTTGGGGGCGGTGAAGGGATCCGAATGCACCAGCCTGGCGAGGTCGCGCTGCGCATTGTGGGCAACATCGCATCCGGAGAGCATCAACAGGCTCATTCCCAAGGTCTGTCGATACAGACTCTTTTGCAGCATACGTCCTTCCCCGGAGAGGCGCGCCAACAGAGTAAACGACATACCCGGCGTTGGGTTGCGTTCCGAGCGGCCAGCGCCCTTTCCCGACCGTTGGATGCGATGAAGAGCTGCGACATTCGCGTGTTCGCCGTGTCGCAGCAAGCGCGTCTTCCACACTGGTCGGTGGATCACAGAAATGCCACGGTCCGCAACATACTGAAGACAATGTGAATATTCGCCCTGTGTGATGGTTACCGTGGCGATCCTACTCTCCTGGGCTACCTAAAGCGCGGTAACCGGCGTGAGGCCAATCCGCGCGCTAAGGGCAAAGACGACGGCCGATCTGACGCCGCTCCTCGATCGATCGCCGCCATGGCGGCCCGCGACGCCATCGATCTCGCTCTGCCTCGAAAAGGTGGATTCGACAATCGGAAAGTCAGCGGCAAATTCGGCAAGCAGCGCGCAACGCGATGCCCGGCCATGGAGTTGGCGCCCGGGCCGAAATAAAGCGCCAGGTACCCATGTTCAGGGCCGGCGCAGCAGGTCCACTTCCGGCACACCGGCCTCGTAGTCGGAGAGCATCTGGTCGGCGTCGTACAGCACGCCGATCGGATTGCTCATGAATGCCTCGGTGTGGAAGTAGGAGGCGGATCCAGCCTTGTCGAACACGTCAACCTGCAGCTCGACCTGGTTGCCGTCGGGGTCCTTGTAGTACATCGATACGGTCGGGCCGTGATTGATCGTGCGCACCGGCACGATGCCTTCGCCTTTCAGCCTGCGGTAGGTCGACAGCAACTGGCCGAGGTTGGCGAACGAATAGGCGACGTGGGCGAGACCCCAGCTGTCGTCCGGTGCCTTCTTCAGGTTCGGGATCTGAACAAAAGCGACCCTGTGGTGCTCGTCGTCGTAGGTGATGAACGAGATGTACTCGTTTGTGAACACCAGCCGCGCATTCAGCACGGTCTGGTACCACTTCTGCAGCGGCTCGCGATTGGCGGTGCGCAGCACGAAGTGGGCGAACAGGGACGGCGAGACGGGTATGCTGTCGAGCGGACGGCGGATCTTGTCGGCGTGAGAGTCCATGGATGCCTCCCGGACGTTAGAGCAGGTGCGCGGGCCTCCCGGGGTGTTTCGGCAGGAAGGCCGTCAACAGGCCCAAGCATAGCAGGAACGGCGTCACCTGGTAGACCGTCTCGATGCTGGTCCAGTCGGCAAGCTTGCCGAGGGCGGCGGCGCCGAGGCCGCCCAGCCCGAAGGAGAAGCCGAAGAACATGCCGGCCACCAGCCCGACCCGGCCGGGCAGCAGTTCCTGTGCATAGACCAGGATTGCCGGGAAGGCCGAGGCCATGATCATCGCCACGGTGACGGCCAGCACGCCGGTCCAGAACAGGTTGGCGTGCGGCAGGATCAGCGCGAAGGGGAGCGCGCCCAGGATCGAGAACCACATCACCGGGATGCGGCCGACCCGGTCGCCGACCCAGCCGCCCAGCAGCGTGCCGAGCACGACGCCGATCAGGAAGGCGACGAGGAAGAACTGCGCCGTCTGCACCGACAGGCCGAACTTCTCGATCAGGTAGAAGGTGTAATACGAGCCCAAGCTGGCCTGATAGACGTTCTTGGAGAACAGCAGCGTCACCAGGATGATGATCGCGAACAGCACGCGGCCGCGGGTCAGCGCCGGTGCGCTGGCGGCGGCTCTCGCGGCCTTGCGCGCGACCGGTTTGGACGCAGCGCGCGCTCGATACCAGTGGCCGACCTGGAACAGGATGGTCATGGCCACGATCGCGGCAGCGCAGAAGTACAGCAGGCTGGCCTGTCCGTGCGGCACGACGATGAAAGCCGCCAGCAGCGGGCCCGACGCTCCACCGAGGTTGCCGCCGACCTGGAACAACGATTGGGCGAGACCGTAACGGCCGCCCGCTGCCATGCGCGCCACGCGCGAGGCTTCCGGATGAAAGACCGAGGAGCCCATGCCGATCAGCGCGGCCGAGACCAGGATGACTGGATAGGTGGTCGCCTGAGACATCATTGCCAGCCCGACCAGCGTGAAGCCCATCCCGACCATCAGCGAATAGGGCTGGGGATTCTTGTCGGTGTACATGCCGACGACCGGCTGCAGCATCGACGCGGTGAACTGGAAGGCGAGCGTGATCAGGCCGATCTGGCCGAACGACAGCGCGTAGTTGTCCTTGAGGATCGGATAGAGCGCCGGCACCAGCGACTGCATCATGTCGTTCAGCAGATGGCAGAAGCTGAGCGACAGGATGATCGCGAAGGTCGTGCTGTTGGCGGAAGCCGAAGCGGACGCGGGCGTGACTGTGGCGGTTGCCGGAGCGGCGCCGGCCGCCATCGTATTATCGGTCATGTTATTTATCATAGAGTCTGGCGCGCTATTCCACCATCGCTCGTGCGCAAACCAGCCCTGCATCCCTCCGACCGGAAATGATTGCGCAACGCTTCACACGATGTGGCGTTGCTTTGCGATCCGATGGCTACCCGCAGCACCCTGACCGACGTTCCGGCCCGGCTCGACCGATTGCCCTGGAGCAGCTTCCATCGGCTGGTCGTGGCGGCGCTCGGCATCACCTGGATCCTCGATGGGCTCGAGGTCACCCTGGCAGGCTCCGTCGCAGCAGCACTGCAAACCAGCCCGCGGTTGCATCTGACGGCCGAGCAGGTTGGCCTCACCGGTAGCGCCTACCTCATAGGCGCGGTGCTGGGTTCGCTCTATTTCGGCCATCTGACCGACAAGCTCGGCCGCAAGAAACTGTTCAACGTGACGCTCGGCGTCTATCTCGCGGCGACGGCGGCGACCGCCTTCTCGTGGAACTTCGAGAGCTTCCTGTTCTTCCGCTTCCTCACCGGTGCGGGCATCGGCGGCGAATATTCGGCGATCAACTCGGCGATCCAGGAGTTGATCCCGGCTCGCCTGCGCGGCCGCATCGACCTCGCCATAAACGGCAGCTTCTGGCTGGGCGCCGCGGCAGGCGCGCTGGTCTCGGTGCCGCTGCTCGACCCCGAGTTGGTCGGGCCGGACCTCGGTTGGCGCATCGCCTTCGCCAGCGGCGCCGTGCTCGGCCTGGTCATCCTGTTCCTGCGTCGCTACCTGCCGGAGAGCCCGCGCTGGCTGATGATCCACGGCAGGGAAGGCGAGGCGCGCAAGGTGATGGACGAGATCGAGGCCCGCGTGATGGCGAGCGGCCATCCCGCGCTGCCGCCGTTCACGCCGACCCTGTCGCTCGGCGACCCGCACAAGCTCACCCTGGCCTCCGTCGCGCGCACCCTGCTGAAGCACTATCCCGGCCGCACGGCGCTCGGCGTGGTGCTGATGGCCTCGCAGGCCTTCGTCTACAACGCGATCTTCTTCACCTATGCGCTGGTGTTGACCAAGTTCTACGGCATCGCCGCCGACCGGGTCGGCCTCTACATCCTGCCTTTCGCGATCGGCAACTTCCTGGGGCCGGTGCTGCTCGGCCCCTTGTTCGACACGTTCGGACGCAAGCCGATGATCGCCGCGACCTACGCCCTCGCCGGGATACTCCTCGCTGTCACCGGGCAGCTGTTCGAGATGGGCGTGCTCAGCGCCACGACCCAGACAGCGATGTGGAGCGTGGTGTTCTTCTTCGCCTCGGCGGCGGCCAGTGCAGCCTACCTCACGGTGGGCGAATGCTTTCCGCTCGAGGTGCGTGCCCTCACCATCGCGCTGTTCTACGCCTTCGGCACGTTGATCGGCGGTGTCGGCGGACCGTGGCTGTTCGGCGTGCTCATCGAAGGCGGCAACCGGAGCAACATCGTCTACGGCTACTTCCTCGGTGCGGCGCTCATGATCGTCGCCGCCGTGGTCGAGCTCTTCCTCGGCGTGAAGGCCGAACGCAAATCGCTCGAGGACGTGGCGCCGCCGCTCTCGTCCCTGCGTTAGCCGTCGTGCAACAAAACGGGCCTAGGCTCACGGGCATGACCTTCCGCATTGCCCAGATCTCGGACACCCATCTCAGCGAAGCCAAGCCCTTCTTCGTCGACAACTTCGTACGCGTCGGCGAAACGTTGCGCGCGAGCAGGCCGGACCTGGTGCTGAACACCGGCGACATCACGCTCGACGGCGCCTCGCGAGAGGGTGATCTCGCGGCGGCACGCGGGCTGCACGACGCGTTTGGCCTGCCGGTGCGCTTTCTGCCGGGTAACCACGATCTCGGCGACTCGCAAGATGCGCCGGGTCATCACGAGGCACCGATCGATGCCGCGCGCCATGCGCGGTACCTCGCGCATTTCGGCCCCGACTGGTGGTCGTTCGACGCACCGGGCTGGCGCGTGCTCGGCCTCGACGCTCAGCTTCTCGGCAGCGACCTCGCGGCGGCGGTCGCGCAGGAAGCTGCCATCGCCGACGCCGTGGCCGATCTCGGCGCGCGTCGTCTCGCGCTGTTCCTGCACAAGCCGCCGTTCGACCGCTCGCCCGACGAGAGCGAGATCGCCGGCCGCTTCGTCAATCCCGCGCCGCGCCGCCGCCTGCTCGACTGCCTTGGCACGACGACGCCAGCCCTCGTCGTCTGCGGTCACGTCCATCAGTATCGTGCCACCGAACGCGCCGGCACAAGCCACGTCTGGGGCACCTCGACGGCCTTCGTGATCCCCGATCGCATCCAGCCGCGTTACGGAATCAAGGAAGTCGGCTATGTCGAGCACGATCTCCGACCCGACGGTACGCACGACAGCCGGTTGGTGCGCGTGCCCGGCGTGGCGACGTTGAACATCGCCGATTTTCCGGAGGCTTACGGCCCGGTCTGAGTAGAGATGTGCTTTAGCAGCAAATGAGCATTCCTCCCCCGCTTGCGGGGGAGGTGGCGCCGTCTTACGGCGGCGGAGGGGGCGTGATGCATCGTCCTTGCCGCCTTCCCTCTCCGTCAGCGTAAGACGCTGACACCTCCCCCGCAGAGCGGGGGAGGGGAAGCTCATGAGAGAAGGCGCCTGGGAGAGAGATTTATGCTCGCTGCAACTCAGGCCGGAACCGGCCGGGCGCGCTGGTTGTAGAGCATCTTGCGGATGCGGGCTTGCTCCTCGGGCGGAAGCTTGGTGTTGTCGACGGAAAGTTCGGCGCCGACCGCCATGCCCTTCTGGACGGCGGGACGCGCGCCCATCTCCTCGAACCAGCGCTTGAAGTGCTTGAACTCCTCGATGTCCTGGCCCTGGAACTTCCAGTTGACGGTCCACGGGTAGCAGATCATGTCGGCGATCGTGTACTGGCCGCCGGCCAGATACTGGTGCTTGTGGAGCCGGTTGTTGAGCACGCCGTAGAGGCGGTTCACCTCGTCGGTGAAGCGGGTGATGGCGTAGGTCTGGTCGCCATATTCCTTCTGGTCGACGCGGCGGAAATGGCCGCACTCGCCGCTCTTCGGTCCCTGGTTGGCCATCTGCCAGATCAGCCACTCATTGACCTCGGCCTTGCCGCGAAGATCCTGCGGATAGAACTTGCCGGCCTTCTCCGCGAGATACAGCATGATCGCGCCCGACTCGAACACGGCGAGCGGCTTGCCGCCGTCCGCCGGTGCGTTGTCGACCATCACCGGCATGCGGTGATTGGGATTCATCTCCAGGAACTCGGGCGTGAACTGGTCGCCGCGGCCGATATTCACCGGCACGATCCTGTACGGCATGCCGAGCTCTTCGAGCAGGATGGTGACCTTCTTGCCGTTGGGCGTCGGCCAGTAATGCAGATCGATCATTGGTTTCCTCTTGGAGTTTGAGCGAGCTTAACGGCCCGGCAACAGGGGACAATAGGGACGACAACTACCTGCAACAAATCGTGATAGGCGAACGCCATTGCGATGACTACTTTGAGACCATGAGCGAAGCCGCCTCCCTGTTCGCAACCCTGCGGCAATCGGCAGACGCCGATGCGGTAGATGCCATCGAGCGCCTGGTGCGCGAGGCGCCGGACCGCGACCTCTGTCGCGTCAATGCATTGGCCTTTGCCGGCCGCCATGGCCTCAACGAGCAAAGGGTCATCAGCGCCTTTCTACACGCCGCACAGCTCGGACTGTTCGAGATGTCATGGAACGTCCTGTGTCCGAACTGCAGCGGCGTGCTGGATGCAAACGCATCGCTGAAGAGCGCGCTCAGCCAGGATTATTGCGCCTTTTGCGCCGCCGGCTGCGAGCCGACACTGGATGAAAACGTGGAGGTCAGCTTCACCGTCACGCCGCGCGTGCGGCACATCGCGGCGCACGCGCCCCATGAGCTGCCCTTCGCCGACTATGTCCGTCAGATGTTCTTCAGCTCGGGCGTCGATCTGCCGGACGACTACGCACAGCGCATGGAGCGCGTCATGCTCGATGCGGTCGAGCTGCCGGCCGGCGAAAAGGCGCAGGTATCCCTGCAGCTTCCTGCCGGATCGATCATTTTGTTCGATCCGGTGACGCACGCCGCGCATTACTTCGAGGTCAAGGGTGAGCCGACGAGCGAGCGCCGCACGCTTTCGATTGCCTACGGCAATGTGAAGGCGCCGACCGAAACGAGCGAGCTGCCGCCCGGTCCCGTGCGGATCACGCTCGATAATCGCTCGCCTGAGCGCGTGCTGCCCGGCCTCTGGATATACGGCGACGAGATGAACGACATGATCGGCCGGCGCCGACCATTCCTGACCGCCAAACACCTGTTCACCAACCAGACGTTCCGCGACCTCTACCGCACCGACACGCTCGACATCGACCAGCGGCTCAAGATCACCAGCCTGACCTTCCTGTTCACCGACCTCAAGGGTTCAACCGATCTCTACGAGAGGGTCGGCGATCTCGTCGCCTTCGATCTGGTGCAATCGCACTTCAAGGTGCTGCAGGAGATCGTGGCCCAGGAGGCCGGCGCCGTGGTCAAGACGATCGGCGATGCGGTCATGGCGACATTCCCGACGCCCGGCCGCGCGCTTTCGGCGGCCCTGCGCATGCGGGAGGCGATGGTTGGGCTCAATCGCCAAGGAAGCAACGAAGACCTGCTGCTCAAGATCGGCATCCACGAGGGTCCCTGCCTTGCCGTGAGCCTGAATGAGCGCCAGGATTACTTCGGCCAGACGGTGAACATCGCGTCGCGCGTGCAGGGGCTTGCCGCCACGCGCTCGATCCTGACGACGGCGCCGGTGGTTCAGCACCCCGAGGCCGCTGCGATCCTGCAAGCCGGCGGATTGAGGCCGACGGGTCAGCAGCGGTCGGTGCGCGGCGTAGCGGGCGAGGTGGCGATCTACGAGATTCCCTGACGCAGGCCGCGCCCGGACGTGACACGACCCCGCGAGTGCGCAAGAAACGGGGCATGAGCCCGCATATCGGCCGATCTGCCCGACGCCTCGAAGACTTCCGCTTCCTGACCGGCCGCGGCCGCTACCTCGCCGACATCGACTGTCCCGGTGCGCTGTGGGGCCACGTCCTGCGCTCGCCGCACGCGCACGCCCGCATCACGCGGATCGATGCGGCCGCTGCGCGGCAGTGTGCCGGCGTGCACGGCGTCTACACCGCCGCCGACCTGGCCGGCCTCGGCCCGATGCCCTGCCTGGCGGCAGTGTCGCCGCTGACCGTGCCGCCGCGCCACGCGCTGGCCGTCGATCGCGTGCGGCATGTCGGCGACCCGGTGGCGTTCATCGTCGCCGACAGCGCGGCGGTCGCACGCGAGGCCGCCGAGCTCGTGGAGATCGACTATGAGGCGCTGCCGTCGGTCGTCGACGGCCGCGCAGCGCTTGCCGACGATGCGCCCTTGCTGTGGGACCAGGCGCCGCGCAACACCGCGTTCCATATCCAGAAGGGCGATGCTGCCGCAGTGGCGGCGGCGATGAAGAACGCCGCGCACATCGTCGAGATCGATGTGATGAACAACCGCGTCGTGGTGGCGCCGATCGAGCACCGCGCGGGCATTGCGCGCCACGATGCGGCGACCGACACCTTCGACCTCGAGCTGACTGGGCAGGGCGTGCACGGCATCCGCCGCCAGCTCGCCGAGTTCGTGTTCAGGATGCCGCCCGAGCGCATCCGCCTGCACGCGCCCGATGTCGGCGGCGGATTCGGCACCAAGAACTTCCTCTATCCCGAATGGATCCTGTTGCTGTGGGCGGCGCGCGCGCTCGGCCGGCCGGTGCGCTGGGAGGCCGACCGCACGGAGGAGTTCGCGTCGAGCGCGCAGGGCCGCGATATTGCCGCCAAGGCGCGGCTGGCGCTCGACAACGACGGGCGCTTCCTTGCCCTCGATATCGAGATGGTCGCCAACCATGGCGCCTATCTCTCGGGGAATGGCCCGGGCGCCGCGGCGGTCGCGGCCTCGACCGCGCATGGCGGCATCTATGACATTCCCGCGATCGCGGCCGATGTGCGCGGCGCCTTCACCAACACCGTGCCGGTCGATGCCTATCGCGGCGCCGGAAAGCCCGAGGCAAACTACATCGTCGAGCGCTGCATCGAGGCGGCGGCGCGCAAGCTCGAGCGCGATCCCGCCTCCCTCCGGCGCCAGAACCTGATCGCGTCCTTTCCGCACAAGACCGCGATGGGCATGAACATCGATTCCGGCGGCTTCATCGACAATCTCGATCGCGCCGTCCTGCGCGCCGAGCTGGCCGCATTCGAGACGCGCCGTGCCGAGGCAAGGGCCCGCGGCAAGCTGCGCGGCATCGGCGTCGCGTGTTTTCTCGAGACCTCGCGCGGTGCGCCCAACGAAGGGGCCGAGGTCCGCTTCGAGACCGACGGCACGGTGATGGTCGCGGTCGGCACCGAATCGAACGGTCAGGGCCATGAAACTGCCTTTGCCCAGATTGCAGCCGATCGGCTGGGCGTGCCGATGGATGCGATCCGTTACGTACAGGCCGACACGCGCGCGGTGAAGAGCGGCGCCGGCCATGGCGGCGCGCGTTCGATGCACATGGGCGGTGCGGCGGTGGTGAAAGCGATCGATGCGACCCTTGTGAAAGCGCGGCAGCTTGCGGCCCGCCTCTTGCAAGCCTCCGAGGACGAGCTGGTGCTCGAAGGAGGAGGTATCGCCGTGCGGGACAGCAAGCGTCGCATCGATCTGTCGGATATCGCGCGCGAAGCCGGCGCGTTCGGCGAGCACGTGATGAACATGACCGACGTCTTCACTTTCCCCAGCGGCTGCCATGTCGCGGAGGTCGAGATCGATCCCGAGACCGGCGCGGCGAGCCTCGTGCGCTACACGGCGGTCGACGATTATGGCCGGCTGATCAACCCGCTGCTGACCGAGGGCCAGGTGCAAGGCGGCGTGGCGCAAGGCATCGGGCAGGCGATGTTGGAGCACACCGTCTATGATTCCGAATCGGGCCAGCTCCTGAGCGGCTCGCTGATGGATTACGCCCTGCCGCGCGCCGACGACCTGCCCGGCTTCGACATCGAGCTGGTCGAGCGGCCGACAGCGGCCAATCCGCTGGGCGTCAAGGGCTCGGGGCAGGCGGGCTGCATCGCGGCGCCCCAGACGGTGATGGCGGCGGTGCTCGACGCGCTGCGGCCGGCAGGCGTGGAAACCATCGACATGCCGGTGACGCCGGAGAGGATCTGGAAGGCCCTGCGCCGTTGATCGACCAGAAGGCGTCGGACAGCCAGCGCGTCCTGGCCGGCATCCTGTTCATGTGCGGCGCCGGGCTGCTGTTCCCGGTGATGAGCGGGTTCGCCAAGTTCCTGGGCCAGGACGGCTACAACTCGCTGCAGGTTTCGTGGGCGCGTGCCTTCGGCCACCTCGTTTTCATGTTGGCGGTGTTCGTGCCGAAGTTCGGGTTCGGCATGTTGCGCACGCGCCGCCTGCTGATCCAGCTCGCACGGTCGGCGATGCTGTTCATGTCGAACGCCACCAGCTTCTTCGCCATCATCTTCATCCCGCTCGCCAAGACCGCCGCGATCACCTCGATCGCACCGCTGATGGTGGTGCCGCTGTCGTGGCTGGTACTCGGCGAGCGTACGACGGTGGGCCGGGTGGTTGCGCTCGCGGTAGGTTTTGCCGGCGTGCTGATCCTGATCCGGCCTGGCACCGAACTGTTCCACTGGGCATCGCTGCTGTCCGTGGTGAGTGCCTTCGGTTACGCGACCTACCAGGTGCTGACGCGCAAGGTCGCCGGCATCGACCCACCTGAGACCTCGACCATCTACAGCTCGGTCGTTGGCGGCATCGGCATGTTCGCCGTGCTGCCTTTCGTCTGGCGCACGCCGGAGACGCCACGCGACATCCTGTATTTCTGCAGCCTCGGCGTGATCGGGGCACTGGGCCACTATCTCGTCGCCCGCGCGCTCACCAACGCGCCGGCCAACATCGTCTCGCCGTTCCAGTACATGCAGCTCATCGGTTCGGTGATCGTGGGCTACGTCTTCTTCGGCGACTTCCCCGACCTGCTGACCTGGATCGGCGCGGCCACGATCGTCGGCTCGGGGCTCTTCATCGGCTGGTCGCAGACGCGCCCGAAGACTTGACCGGCGGGCCCGCGGCGGCCTGCTTGTCGTACTGGACGATGTATTCACTGAGATGCTTCCAGTAGGGCTGCAGCGCCTCGGTCGGTGCGGTCTTGTCCGCAGGACCCGGCTCGCCCAGCACGGTGTCGGCGATGTACCTCCCGAGGGAGCGATAGCTCTCCATCTGCGATTCGGAGAAGAACTGATCCGCCGTGGTCTCGTGCGGAAAGGTGAGGTTGGCCAGCGCATAGGCGCAGACATCCGGCGGTTCGGTACCGTTATCGTGGAAGCCGGGCTTGATGTAGAGCACGTAGCTCGCGTCCTTGCCGGTTCCCTTGAGCTCAGGATAGTAGATGCGGCCGAGCGCGCAATACAGCGCGTCCTTGTCGGCGCCGCGCTTGCGGATCTCGATCTTCCGGAAATCGATCCTGATGCCGAAATCGATCCATATCTTGCGAACCGCGTTGCCGAGATCCTCGAAGGCGCAATTGGGATCGCAGCCGCCGTCGCTGACCACGATCATGTGGCAGCGCCGGCGCACCATCTCGTAGAGGCCGAGATTCTCGAAGTGTCCGCCGTCCGACAGATAGACGTAGCTGCTTTCGTCGTTGGTCAGGCCGAACAGTTCCTTGACCACCTGGAAGATTCCCCAGCGCGGCCCGGCGCGCGCAGCCTTTTCGGGATTCCTCGGATTGCCGAGCCACCAGCCGAGGCGGACATTGAACAGGGTCATGATGAGGCCGATGAGCGGCGAGGAGTGATAGCCCTGGTTGGGGCTGGCGGCTGCGCCCGATATCGCCATGCATGTGCCGAGGGTGATGCCGCCGTCGGGCGCGCCGAACCTGTCGGTCGGGCAGAAGCCGACATACTCGTTGCCGGCGGCTCTCGGGGAGACGATGAACGGTTCAGCCTTGCGCTCCTGCCAGGCGTTGTTCCTGCCCGATACGACATTCAAGGCCATGTTGGCGACGTGGAACAGGCGCGGCCGACTGGCTGGAGTCGCGAGCTCCGCCATGCGCGGATTGTCCTTGGCATCGAAGCCGGTGAGCGGATCGCGGGTCGGAGAATCCAGGCCGTCGTCGCCGCGCGCCGAGCCGAGGAAGGCGCGCGCCAGGCGGTTGCGGTAGAGCGAGTGCGAGGAGAAGCGGTTGACGTTGATGGGAACCGACGCCAGCAGGACGATCGCGGCGCACACGGCAATCGCCGCCGCGACGGCCAACGCTGCCGGCGTCCCCGCGGTCAGCGCAAAGCCGAGGATGCCGAGCTTGCTGGTCGGACCGAGGTCGAGCAGGTCGGCCCACCACGGCAGCATCGTCAGCAGGACCTTCGCGAGGATGATCGTCATCGTCACGAGGAACAGCAAGCTGGCGGCGGAGAGGATCGTCGTCATCGATACGCTTTCGCCCTTCTTCGAGCGGACCAGGTTGGCCAAGGTCTGCGCGCTCGAGCCGATCCCGGCGGCGATGGCGCCGGCGCCCGCACTCACGGGAAAAAGGACCCAGAAGCCGGACTGCAGCAGGGTGCGGATGTCGGCGGCGAACAGGACGAGGGCTGACAGCAGGCCCCAGCCCAGGGTCAAGGCGAGGAACCAGCCGGACGATCGCGCCAGCCATTCGCGCTCGTCGTCGCCGCGTGGCGAGTAGCTCGTCAGCCCAAGGTAGATCGCCTCCGCGACGAACAGGGAACCGGCGATCCATCCGACACCGAAGATCACCAGCAGCCGTGTTCCGTGATCGATGCCGATGCCTCCCTGGGGGTTCATCAGGCCGTCGGCGATGGCCAGGCCCCAGCCGATCAGCGCGCCGCCGATGCCGCCGGCGACCAGCCAGGACAGGAATGGGATTGCCGTCGGCCAGTCGAGCCGCAAGGACTTGCCCGATCGCACGGCAAAGCCGATCCAGGTCAGGATATGGAACGTGGCGACGCCGAGAGCCGCGATCGGAACGGTGATGGGGCTGATCAGCGTCCTGGCCGGATCGTAATGATAGGCTCCCACGGAATAGAGGCAGACCAGCAGCGCGGCGGCATACAAGGGCAGCAATTCCAGCCGCAGGAATTCGCCCTGGCTCACGCGATCGGCCCTGGTCGTGCCCTGCCTGCCCCGAAGCGAGGTATAAAGCGCCAGCACGAGCAGCAGGCACGCCAGCCCCATGAAGGACTGATGGACGATTGGGGGCCACAGGACGGCCGCCTTCAGAACCGATTGCGCCAGGACGGGGAGGAGTATGACGGCCGCGGCCAGGGGAAGGTACACGACCCAGTTCAGGAGCAGGTTGCGGACATAGAGCGCTGCCAGCGCCCAGGTGTCGGCCGACAGGACGCCGAGCTTTGGCGTCAGGTAGTTGCTGTAGACGCGGAGGCCCCTCAGCTCGGGAGGCTCGCGCCCCAGGCCGCTGCTTCGTGCATTGAGCCCTGCCGCCGCGGCCGCGTTGTTTCGGCGCCAGGCCGTCAGCCAACCACCGACATAGCCGCCGCCGGACACCGTCGACAGATAGTGAAAGCGCTCGAGGAGTTCCTTGCTGGCGAACGCCTGCAGCACGCCGAGCGCGAAGGAAGCGCTGCGGATGCCGCCGCCAGACAGGCAGATGGCGGTGCGCGGTTGCGGATGATCGCCGTCGCGGAGCTGGTGGACCGCCGCGTAGATCTTCTCCAGCGTATCGAGCGCAGCGCCCGCCGGCGGCATCCCGTGCAGCGTTTCGAACTCGTCGGCCAGGACCTTGACCAGCCGTTGCTCCTGCTCGTCACGCTCGTTCACCGACGGTGTCTTTCGCGGCCTGGCCATGCGGTTCCCCCGAAGCTGAAGGCAGCTTAAGCTTTGCCACCGCGGGGTCGCGTATCAAAAAGGGCAGTATTACTGCCCGAAAAGGCGGTGGGCGCCATGAATGGCGCGTCTCTTGAGGCTCTGTTGGACCGCGACCTTCCAGCGCGCTCCTGATTCCAAGCGGGTTGGAAGCTTGCGGTTCCAAAGGCGAAGATGGCTCCTAGCCGACCGTCACCGGCGAGAAGTCGACGTACCAGCTCTTGGGATGCACGTAGCCCTTGACCTTGGACGAGATGGCGTTTGGCCATACGTCGTGAACGACCCAGACGAACACCGCGTCGTCGACCATCTTGGTGTTGATCTTCGCCAGCACCTTGTCGAGCTCCTTCGGGTCGGACGTGCTGCGCGCCTGCTTGGCGAGCGCGTCGAATACCGGATCGTTGATATAGCCCCAGTTCGAGCCCTTGGGCGGGACCTGCTGGCTGTCGACGAAGCGCATGAAGGCGTTGTGCGGATCCATCGTGTTCCAGCTCACGTTGATCGCGCTGAACGGCGCCGCGTCGGGCGCCTTGGCGCCCTGGCGCATGAAGTTGAGCAGCGCATTCCAGTCCATCACCTGGAACTCGACGTCGATGCCGACCTCGGCCCATTGCTGCTGGATCGCCTCGTTCATGATCAGCGGATACATCTGGCCCGAGCCCGACGTCGAAATAGCGATCTTGGTCTTGAGCTTCTTGTTCGGACCATAGCCGGCGTCCGCCAGGAGCCGCTTGGCCTCGGCCGGATCGTACTTGATCTTGAAGGAGGGATTGCCGAACCAGGGATGGTCGGCCGGGACGCAGCCGACGGCCGGGACGGCGAGCCCGTTCAACACCTTCACGATCGCATCGCGGTCGATCGCCAGGTTCATCGCCTTGCGGACGCGGATATCGGCGGTCGGCGCGCCCGGCAGCATCGAGAGCGTGTAGGGCCACATGTGAGGAATGGCGTTGGTCTCGATCTTCACGCCGGCCGCCTTCAGCTTCTCCAGTGAATCGGGCGCCGGCGCCTCGATCCAGTCGACCCGGCCCGACAGCAGGGCCGCGGTCCGCGTCGAGACGTCGGGGATCGGCAGCAGCACCATGCGCTCGCTCTTGGGGATGCGGTCCTTGTTCCAGTAGTCGGTGTTACGCTCGAGCTCGGCGCGCTCGCGCGGCGTCCAGGCTTTCATCTTCCACGGACCGGTGCCGGACGGAGATTTGCGATAGGCCTGCCAGTCCTTCCCGACCTTCTCGAAGTTGTCGGCGCTGGCGATGTTGAAGCGGTTGAGCAGCGAGGGCATCAGCGTGTCGACGCCGTTGGTCTGCATCTCGACCTTGTGGCTGTCGATCTTGCGATAGCCGACCAGCGGCCAGACCGAGGCGATCAGCACGGAGCGGCCGAGCCGGTCGAAAGCCGGCGACTTGTCGTTCAGGGTCCGGTCGAGGCTGAAGATCACGTCGTCGGCGGTGAAGGGTGCACCGTGATGGAACTTCACGCCTTCGCGCAGCTCGAAGATCCACTTCGTCGGATCGGCAGGGTCCTGGTACCATTTGGTGGCGAGGCCGGGCACCAGCCTGGCGGGCTCGGTGGCCGACGACAGGTCCCATGCCACCAGCGGGTCGTACATCGTGTAGCCCATGAAGCGGATCCCCTCGGTGCCTTGGTCAGGCGCGCCGTCGGTGACCGGGATGTCGGCAAGCGTCATGGCGATGCGCAGCGCCGAGGGCTGCTGCGCTTTGACCGTGCCGGCGAAAGGAAGGGTGGCGCCCGCGAGCAGGGCGGAACGACGGGTGAGCATGCGGTACCTCCGGAGTTTCGCCCGACGAAGCACGAAGCGAGCCACCCGACGCTCTTGGCGCGGCACGGGATTTGCTGCTCATATGCGCGATCATGTCCGGGCCGAACACGCTTACCGCTACCGAAATCGCGAAACAGATCGATGCTGGCACGCTGACTGCCGAGGCAGTGATCCGGGCCCATCTCGAACGGATCGACAAGCGGGACGCCGATGTGCTCGCCTGGTCGCATCTCGCGCGCGAGGCTGCCCTCGAACGCGCCAGACTGCTCGACCGCGGGCCGCGCAAGGGTCTGCTGCACGGCGTGCCGATCGGCGTGAAGGACATCATCGACAGCTTCGATCAGCCGACGGGCTACGGCTCGCCGATCTACAAGACGCACCATCCGCTCGCCGATGCCGCGACCGTCGCCTTCGCGCGCGATGCCGGCGCGATCCTGCTCGGCAAGACGGTGACGACGGAATTCGCCAACCGCCATCCCGGCAAGACGCGCAACCCGCACAATCCCGCGCACACCCCGGGCGGCTCGTCCTCCGGCTCAGCCGCCGCCGTCGCCGACTGGCAGGTCGTGCTCGCGACCGGCACACAGACCGGCGGCTCGGTGATCCGTCCGGCCGCGTTCTGCGGTGTATATGGATACAAGCCGAGCTTCGGCCACTTCCCGGTTGCCGGCATGAAAGCCAATACCGAGTGGCTCGACACGATCGGCGCCTATGCCCGCAGCCTCGACGACATCGCGCTGTTCCGCGCGGCGTTGATGGCGATCCCGCACCGGCCGATCGCGAAGCTCGACACGCCGCCGCGCATCGCGGTCTGCTTCACGCCGCACAAGGATGAACTGCAGCCCGAGGGCATTGCCGCGATCGAGAGCGCAGCGGCCAAGCTCGCCAAGGCCGGCGCCAAGGTGAGCGAATACGTCATGCCGCAGGAGATGGTCACGATGCGCGAGGGCCAGCGCACGCTGAGCGCCTTCGAGGGCCCGCGCGCCGCGGCGGACGAGGCGCGCCGCTTCTACGAGCTGCTGTCGAAGAGCTTCCAGGAAGACAAGCTCGCGGCGGGCGCGAAGATCGACTATGCGACCTGGGTCGCGGCGCGCAAGCTGGGCGAGCGTGGACGCGCGGCAGTCGATGCGACCTTCTCGGACATCGACGTGATCCTGACCGCACCGGCGCCCGGCGAGGCGCCGCTCGGGCTGGAGCGGACCGGCAATGCCACCTTCAACCTGTTGTGGACCTACCTCTGGATGCCCTGCGTGACCTTGCCCTTTTCGCGCGGACCGGCCGGTCTGCCGGTCGGCATCCAGCTCGTCGGGCGCCAGCATGAGGACGCCACCCTGCTGGACATTGCGGGTTGGGTGAAGGGAGCGCTGCAATGAAGCCGCTCAGCGCCACCGAAGCAGCCCAGGCGATCGAAGAGGGCACGCTTACATCCGAGAAGCTGATTCAATCCTGCCTCGACCGCATCGCCGAGCGTGATGGCACGGTGAAGGCGTGGGTCCATCTCGATCCGTCCTTGGCCCTGAAGCAGGCGCGCGCGGCGGACGCGGCCCAGGGCGGCGTGCTGCGCGGCATTCCGATCGGCGTGAAGGACATCATCGACACCCACGACATGCCGACCGGCCACAACTCGGCGATCTTCGAGGGCAAGGTGCCGTTCGGCGATGCTGCCTGTGTGGCGCTGTGCCGGACGGCCAATGCCGTGATCATGGGCAAGACGGTGACGACGGAATTCGCCAATCGTCATCCTGGCCCGACCACCAATCCGCACAATGCCGCGCATACGCCGGGCGGTTCCTCATCGGGTTCGGCGGCGGCCGTCGCCGACGGCCATGTGCCGCTCGCTTTCGGCACCCAGACCGGAGGCTCGGTGATCCGGCCGGCGGCCTATTGCGGCGTGATCGGCTACAAGCCGACCTTCGGCGACTTCTCGCGGGTCGGCATCAAGATGCAGTGCCATTCGGTCGACACGCTCGGGCTGATGGCGCGCACGCTCGACGACATCGCGCTGTTCCGCGGCGCCGTGCTGGCCTTGCCGCCGGTGCCGGTTGCCCGGGACATCGCCGCACCTAGGATCGGCTTCTTGCGGACGCCGATCTGGGACGAGGCCGAGGACGACACGAAGGCGCTGCTGGAGAAGACCGCCGTCAATCTCTCGACGGCGGGCGCGACCGTGTTCGACATCGTCTTCGGCAACGCCTTCAGCGACATCCTCGACGACCATGGCGCCATCACCGGGTGGGAGAGCTTGCGTAATTACGCCGACGAGCGGCTGCGCAATCCGGACAAGGTGAGCGCCGAGCTGACGGCGATCATGAAGCGCAGCGAGGCCATCACCTTCGAGCGCTACGTCGGCGCGCAACGCAAGACCGTCGCCTTCAAGGCGCATGTCGATTCGCTGTTCGACAAGGTCGACGTGCTGCTGTGCCCGAGTGCGCCGGGCGAGGCGCCGAAGGGGCAGGAGTTTACCGGCGATCCGCGCTTCAACTCGATCTGGACCCTCGCCGGCACGCCCTGCGTCACGCTGCCGGCCGGAACGGGCGACATGAACATGCCGCTCGGTATCCAGCTCGTCGGCCTGCGCCACGATGACGACAAGCTGCTCTCCACCGCCGCGTGGGTCGCGGCGCAGCTGTGAGGCTGGGAATGCGCTGGGAGCGCGGCTCTCCAGAGCCGCTCATGGGATTTAGCAAGCTGAAGGAAGAGCGGCTCTGGAGAGCCGCGCTCCCAGCGAGGTGATCGGAAAATGCCCAAGATCAATGGTGAACGACTGCTCGCCGATTTGCGGCGCATCGCCGACTTCGGCCGCTACGAGACCGGGGTGCATCGCCCGCATCTGTCGCCACAGGATGTCGAGAGCCGCCACTGGCTGGCAGGCCGCATGAAGGAGGCAGGCCTCGAGCCGGTGATCGACGGCGTCGGCACGGTGCTTGGGCGCAGCCCGAAGACAGGCCCGCGCATCCTGATCGGGTCGCATTCCGACACGCAGCCGCGCGGCGGCTGGCTCGACGGGGTGATGGGCGTGATCTACGGCCTCGAAGTGGCGCGCGCGCTGGGCGAGGACCCCGAGACGGCACACCTCGCCGTCGACGTCGCCTCGTGGGCCGACGAGGAGGGGCACTGGGGCCAGATGACCGGCAGCCGTTCGTTCGTCGGCATGCTGTCGGAAGCCGACATCGACAAGTCACGCCATCGCGACGAGGGCACGCCGATGCGCGACGCGCTGAAGTCGGCCGGGCTCGACAAGGTGCCGCGCGAGCATCTCGAGGAAGGCCGCTATCGCGGCTATCTCGAGGCGCATATCGAACAGGGCGGTCTTCTCGAGGCAAGCGACAAGCGGATCGGCATCGTCACCGCTATCGTCGGCATCTACGTCTATCGGCTCATCTTCAGCGGCATCCAGAATCATGCCGGCACGACGCCCATGCCGATCCGCAAGGATGCCGGCGTGGCGATGATGCGGCTCTACAACGAGGTGATGGAGACCTTCCCGAAGCTTTCCGGCCCGCGCAGCGTCTGGACGGTCGGCAAGATGTCGGTCGAGCCCGGCGCACCGGCCATCATTCCCGGCAAGGCCGAGATGATCCTGCAGTTCCGCGATGCCGACGTGGCCGTCCTCGACCGCTTCGAGAAGGCGCTGGTGGAGATCGTCGCGGCGGCCAATGCAAAGGGTCCGTGCAAGGTCGACTGCGTGAACCTCTCGAAGACGATGCCGACGGTGATGGACGACCGCTTCCTTGAAGCGATCGAGGAGGCCGCGGTCATCCATGCCCCCGAGAAAAACGTGCGCATGCCGTCAGGCGCAGGCCACGACGCGCAGATCCTGGGGCTGAAGCTGCCGGCGGCGATGATGTTCGTGCCGTCGATCGGCGGCATCTCGCATCATTTCACCGAAAACACCGCAGACGCCGACATCGTGCTGGGCTGCCAGGTCTTCGCCGATGCGACGGCGAAGATCCTCAAGGGCAATTGAAGCGCGCTCCGATGAAGGAAGACTTTCCGCTTCAATGGAACAGCTTGCGTAGCTTTTCCTTCGCAACGTCGAGCGGGCGCTGACGGCGGACGGCCGGTCGCTTGGCTGAAGCCGCGGCGACCTGGGCCTCGTCTTCCCGAGCGACCTTGTCGGACCACTTCTTGAGCTTGGCCCGGTGCCCCGCGCCGACGCGGCCATGGGGATGTGAAGTGGCTGCCATGTGGGCTCAACGTCTCCACAGACGGCTTCGTTGCGATATTTCCGCCGCTTCAATATGTCAGCATGTAGCGCGCGAACGGCCCTTGCTTGTCGGCCGGCAGGAGAGGCGGGATCGAATCGACCATGAGCTCGATGTCGCAGCTCACTTCGTTCGACAGGTGGCGGAAGGCGTTGAGCCGATCGAAGTCGACTTTCTGGAAGCCGGCCTGTTTCAGAAGTTCCACGAGCTCGGCGCGGGTGGGCATGGGCCGCGGCTGGCCGGCCGCCTTGCCGGAGCGATAGGCGGTCTCCACCGCCTGCTGCCACAGGCCGAACAGCCGGCGGCCTTCGGGGTCGAGCACGTCCGGGCGCTGCAGCGTGCCGACCGAGAAGCCGCGGCAGGCTGCGGCGTCGGCGTGGCGCAGGTGGCGCACCAACTCGGCGCGTGCCGCGACCGCGGCGACCGCCGTCGCGTCGTCGGCGGCGCGCAGCGCCGGCACGACATACTGGCGGCGCAGATCGACGATCAGTGCGGAGGGACGGGACAGGCCGTCCAACGTCGGGCTGCGCTTCTCGTCCTCGATCGCCTTGCGCATGCGGCTTTCGACGTCCGGATTGTCGGCCATAACCAACCCGATCAGCGGCATGCGCCGGATGTTGTCGAGCGTGGAGTCGAGCGGAGTTCTGCCACGAATCAGCGCCCAGCCGCTGCCGACCAAAGCGAGCAGGATCACCACCGTGAGAAGGCCGGTGCCGCCGTAGCGAACGAGATCCCGTCTGTCGATTTCCATCGATCAAGACCGTAACAGGCAGCGTTCTATCTGCAACCGTGCCTGGAATGACGCCCGCTCCGCGCTCTAGGCCGGTGTGTTCTTCTCCAGGAAGGCGTGGACCCGGTTGATCGACTCCTGCAGGTAGGTCGGCGCCTTCCAATCCTTCTGGACTTCGATATTGGGAGCCAGAGCGGCGATCTCCTCGCTGGTCTTGGCCGGATGTGGCTTGTCGGTGCCGGGCTGGAGCAGCAGCGGCGTCTTGCAGCTTTTCACGAAGTCGCGCGTCACCGAAAAAACGAAGTCGGTGCCGAACATGTTGTGGCCGAATGCCTGGATTGTTTCCTCGCTGATCGACGGATCGCGGCCCCGTACCGTCTCGCTGTAGCCCTTGATCGCGGCGTCCCAGGTGTCGCGGTTCTCCCACAGGCCGATCGGGTTCTGCAGCACCGCCGAGGCGATGCGCGCGGGATCGTGCTCGATCGCCTCGAAGCAATAGCTGCCGCCGATGCAGCCGCCCAGGACATGGAACTTGCTGAAGCCGAGATGGTCCATCAGGGCGAAGTGGTCTTCCGCGAAGGTGTGCCAGCCATGGTCGGGCTTCACGTCGGCGATCGACTTGCCGGCATTGCGCTGGTCCATCGCGACCACGGTGTATTTGCCGGAGAGCGCCTCGCGCGGGTCCATCCAGGGGAATCCGTTGGGATAGGCGGCCGACTGGCCGCCCCACATCTCCAGCTGCGATCTCAAGCCGCCCGGCGCGTAGAGCAGGATCGGGAAGCCCGATCCGGTCACGGTGTAGTGGATCTCCGCATCGGCACGCTTGAACATCGGCATTGAACGCTTCCTCGTCAGTTCGACGGCTTATAGCCGATCGAATCGAGAATTTCCTTCCAGCGCTTGAAGTCTGCGGCCATGCGCTGGCTGACCTCGGCGGGCGTCGAGGTTTCCACGTCGAGGCCGAACTCGGTCATTTTCTTCTCGATTTCGGCCAGCTTGAGCACGGTGCGCAGCTCGGTGCCCCACGCTTCGATCAGAGCAGGCGGCGTCTTGGGCGGCGCGAAGAAGACGTACCAGCCCAGGATGCTGATGTTGGGATAGCCGAGCTGGGTTACGGTCGGGATCTCGGGGGCCGATGTGGTGGGCTTCTGTCCGGAGGTGAAAATCACCTTCACCTTGCCGGCACGGTGATGCTCGAGGAAATCGGTGATCCCGCCGCAGCCGGCCGGGACATGGCCGCCCTGCAGGTCGGCGACCAGCGGAGCCGCACCGCGATAGGGCACCGGTTCGAGTGGAATGCCGATCGCTTGGCCCGTCATCACGCCGAAGAAATGGGTGAAGGAGCCCATCGCCGTCGTGCCGAAGCCGTTGCGCGTGGGGTTCTTCTTCAGCCACTCGATGTATTCCTTGAGCGAATTGACGCCGATGGCCGGCGACACGCAGAAGGCCGTCTGGACGGTGCCGGCCAGCGTAATCGGCGCGATGTCGGTCTGCGGGTCGAACGGGATCGAGGCCATGGTGAGCTTCTGCACCACCGTGGCAGAGGGCATGAAGCAGATCGTCGTGCCGTCGGGCGCGCTGTTCTTCAGCGCTTCACCGGCGATCGTGCCCGAGGCGCCGGTCTTGTTTTCGATGATGACGTTGCGCCCGGTCCGCCGCTTCACCGCCTCGGCGATCACTCTCGCCATCACGTCCGAACCGCCGCCCGCCGGGAATCCGACGAGGATTTTCAGCGTCTTGTCGGGCAGGGCGGTATCGGCGCGGCCGATGGCCGGTGCAGCGAGCGTCGCGCCGCCCAAGGCGAGCGCGGTGCGGCGCTTGATCGTCGTCATTGTCGTTCCTCCCTTTGTTTGATTAGCCGACCAGGCTCCACGCCAGCTCGGCGCGCTCGCGCGGCGATTTGCTCATCTTCACGGAGTCCGGATTGGACGAGTTGCCCGCCAGCCCGCGTCGATAGACGCCCTGCGCGATGGCGGCGAGGCGGAACAGCGAGAAGGCGACGTAGTAGTTCCAGTGATCGATCCGGTCGCGGCCCATCCGGCGGCAGTAGGCGGCGACATACTCTTCTTCGGTCGGCAGGCCGAGCTTCCTGAAGTCGGCCCTAGCGAAACCGTGCGGCGGATCCTTGAGATGGTAGCCGATGCAGTTGTAGGCGAGGTCGCACAACGGATGGCCGAGCGTCGACAGCTCCCAGTCGAGGACGGCGACGATGCGCGGCTCGGTCGGATGGACGATCAGGTTGCCCAGCCGGTAGTCGCCGTGGACGATTGTGGTCGGATCTTCGGCCGGGATGTTCGCGGGCAGGAAGGCCGCGAGCTTGTCCATCGCCGGGATGTTCTCGGTCTTGAGCTCGGCATATTGCTTGGTCCAGCGGGACACCTGGCGGGCGATGTATTGGCCGCTGCGGCCATAGTCGCCCAGCCCGACCTTGGCCGGGACGACCTTGTGCAGGCGCGCCAGCACGTCGTTCATCGAATCGAAGATCGCCGTGCGCTCGGCCGGCGTCTGGTCCGGCATCGACGGATCGACCAGGATGCGGCCCTCGACGCAGCTCATGATGTAGAACATCTGGCCGATGACCGAATCGTCGGCGCACAGCAGATGGGCGGGGGCGACCGGCACGTCGGTCGCGGCAAGTGCCGAGATCACCCGGAACTCGCGATCGACCTGATGGGCGGAGGCGACCAGCTTGCCGGGCGGTTTCTTGCGCAGCACGAAGTCCTGGCGCTTGCCGCCCTCCATCTCGGCCGAGAGGAAGAAGGTCGGGTTTGAATGGCCCGAATCGAACTGGCGCACGTCGAGGCCGCCGCGGTAGCCGGCGAGTTTCGCGCGCAGGTAGCGATCGAGCGAGGCTACGTCGAAGCGGTGGCGCTCCATGACGGGCACGGTACTGGCATAGGTCGGCATGACCCGGCGACCCTAGGGTCAGCGCGTGTCTCGCGGCAACCGCGCTATCCCACAGAGAGAAACACGATTTCAGAAAGTGATCTGAGCCCGCGCATTCCTGCCTTCCAGCATGCCACCGGAGACTGGGGCGAGCGGCGCGACCTCGCCCGAGGCAGCGATATCGACCTGCAAAGGCGAGACGCCTTCCTTGGCCAGCGCCTCGCGGATTGCCTCGGCGCGGCGCTGCCACAGCGCCCGGGAATATTCGGTGCCGTTCTCGACATCGGTGCTGGCGATCGCGATGTTGGCCGGCTGTCCGCGCCGGATGTCTTCGGCGGCCTGTCGGATCACCGAGGCGGCCACGAGGCTGATGTCGCTGCGCTCGTAGCCGAAATGGACGAGGTAGCGCTGTGTGCCGGTCGGCGGTGAATTGGTCCAGATCTCGCGCTCTTCCTTGACCGCCATTCGCTGGCTCCTGCTCGGGCCGGCGAAGTTGTAGGCCATGCGGATGAAGGGGCCGTACTCGACCAGGGTTCCCCGGCGCGAACCGTCCGAGGTGATGGTCGTGCTGAAGGAGGTGGCGATGCGCGCGCCGGTCGTGAACGAGAAGGATGGCGAGTCAGAGGAGCGCCAGCTCACGCCCAGCTCGCCGCTGAGCTGCGGCACGAACTGCCAGTAGGAGGCGTTGTTGAGCACCACGCCGCCACCGGTGTCGGCGAACGACGCATAGAGCAGGGCCGCATCCGCGCCGCCGACTACCGCCCAGCTCTCGGAGACCGGCACGCGTATGCCCACGCCGATCTTGGGACCGATACCGTACATCTCGCGCTGATCGGAGCCGGCGAAGCCCGGGATGCTGTAGACGGCGCCCTGCCTGTAGTGAAAGCCGCGCAGGCCGGCGTTCGCACGCCACCAGGCGTTGCTGTAGCCGGCCTCGAGATCGAAATGCTGGTGGTTGGCGTCAACCGAGAGCGTGCCGTTGCGGAACTGCGTCAGGGTCGACAGCAGGCCCTGCACGTCGCCGGCCAACGCCACGTCCCAGTGCGGATCGAGCTTGTAGCCGATCAGCATCTGGCCGCCCGGGCCGTTGGTGACCGGGGCCGCGCCGCCCTGGGCGGAGATGCGGTCGCCACCCAGCCACATCCAGCGTCCGTCGATGTGGCCGAAGAAGCCCTGCTGATCGGGCACCTGCGCCGACGCGGGTGCGGCCAGTGCGCCGATGAATCCTGCAAGAGCGATCAGCCTGCCGACAGGGGCCACCACAACGCACTCCTCGGAGTTCCGTCGTCATGGAGAACGCTGCTTTTCCGCACCAGTTTCGCCACAAGTCAAACAGAATCTTTTTGCGAGCCGCGCATGGCACTGGCAACCGTCACGAGCGGTCGTCGTTACTGTCAATCACGGGAGAGACGTCGTCATCCCGACGGTTCACGTGCGCGCCGCTTCGGCCATCCGCCGTGCATTAATCGTCCTGTCGGTCTGCGTGACCGGCTTTCGTCAGCCGACGTTGCGCGCTCAACACGGTGGCCGTGTTCGTCGCGAGCGCGCTGCTTGGCTGGAAGTGTGGAACGATCGGTGCAAGTGTGGTTGTGCCGCTGCTGATCCTGTTCAGCACGATCGCGGCCCCTTGCGTCGTTGTGTTGGCTGGATGGCCGACGATCGTCAGGTGGCGGAGTGGATCGCAGTCAAGCCGCCGTTGGCGTCGCGGGCTCAGCCGGTGCGCCAGCGCCCGCGTCAGCCGCGACGCCGCCTGGTCGCCGCGAAGTAAAGGATGCCGCCGACCGCACTGTAGAAGCCGCCGAGCACGGCCCAAGCCTCGGCCGGATCCATATTGCGCTCGAGCACGGTCAGGGTGGACCGGCTGAAACAGAAAAGCCCCACGGCGCCCGCCAGGCCGGCGGCAAGCCCGAAACCGGCACGGGTCGCTGCGTCGGCCGCCGAGGCACGCACGGTACGCGCCATCGCCGGAACCGCCATGAGCTTGAGAAGAGGCCCGATCATTGCCGGAAGCGCGGCGCGCGCGGGACGCGCCGCGACTTGGGCAATCCTGGCTTCTCTGGTCTTGGGCTTAGCCCCGACGACAAAGGAACCCCGCAAGGAAGCCGATGCCGATTACCGCGGCGAGCGTTCCGAACGGACGTGCCTGCACGGTCTCGACCAGCGAGTTGGCAGCGCTGTCGCGGATCTGCTCGGACTTCTTGCCGAGCGCTGCGGCATAGTCCTTGGCGTTCTCCGCATATTCATCGATGAAGTTCTGCGCCGTCTCGATGGCGTCGTCGATGGCTTCCTTGCTCTTGGACTCGATGGTACCGACCGCGCGGCTCACGCCTTCGGTGGCATCGGCCTCCATGGCCGACGACAGCTTCTTGAGCTGGGCCTTCAGGGCGTTGATTTCCTTGACCAGGTCTTTGCTCGGCAAGGCGTTGGCAGTACCGTTGGCGCGCATCGATAACCTCCGGGCTAGGGGTGAACTCTGCGCAATAAACGCAGTTCCCCGTCGAAGGTTTCGCTCAATAGAGTCTTCTGATCGCGAGCGCCTGGCGGCCTCAACCGTCCCAGACGTTTTGGGGGAACGGCAGCCTGGTGAAGTCGGGCGGCTTGAGAGGGGTATGATGGCTCACGCCCTCCTTCTCCAGCAGCATCATGTACTGCCGGACATGCTGGCCGCAGTGCCAGGTGGTGCGTTCCATCAGCTCGTGCAGGCTCTGTGCGCCATAGTAGGTCGGCAACACCTTTTCTGGTGCCGTATCGCCCTTGGCCCACCAGTCCTTGAAGCGTTTGCGTACACTCTCGCCATACGCGACGAGGGCCGCGGTGTCGGCGTCGGCTGCCGGTTCCTCGCGGAACGCGGCCTGCACCAGGGTCGTGCCCTCGTTGGCATCGAGGAAGGCCGCCACGACCCGGAAGAGATGGAAGCCCAGAGTTCGGTAGCTGCGCGGGCGGCCAGGGACAAAAGTGCCGAGCCGATCGTACGGCATCATCGGGATCAGCTCGAGCGCGGCGCCCATGTACTTGTCGACACGTCCGGCCAGTTCGTCGGTCGAGAGCTCGGGGCCCGATTTCTCGTTCAGGCCGAGGAAGTCGACAATCTGCTTGGTGCTTTGGCCGAAGGTGAATTTGTCGGCGCGCGACAAGACAGGTACCGACCGCGCGCCAAGCTTCTGCAGCTCGGCAAGGCCGTCAGGGTCTTCGAGAACATTCACTGAAACGAAGTCGATCCCACGGACCGATAGAAACTCTTTGAGTCTCAGACAGCTGGTTCAACCCGGCTGCCAGAACACCTTGAACGGAGGCATGTGTGCGTACTCCACGAAACGAGTGGAAAGATACGCCTAACGCCGGCTTGTGGCAAACGATGCAAACCTTGTTGCCTTCCGGATCGCGAACATAGGCGCCGTAATAGTTCGGATGGTAGTGCGTGCGCAGGCCGGGCTTGCCTTCGTCCTTTCCGCCCGCGGCCACGCCGGCGGCATGGGCGGCATCGACTGCAGCGCGTGTGTCGGCTTCCAGGCCGATGGTGATGCCGTTGCCGACCGTGGCCGTCTGCTTGTCGAGCGGGCGCACGATCCAGAGCTGCGGTCGACCACCCTTCGGGCCGTAGCCCATGCCGTCGGGGAATTCCATATGAAGCACCAGGCCGAGCGGCTTGGTCACGCCGTCATAGAAGGCCTTGGACTTCGCCATGTCGTTGCTGCCGGCCGTGACGTGACTGAACATCGAGCTTCCCCCCTCAGTTGATCGGCTGCATGCCAACGGATTGCATGCGGGCCTTCCATTCCTTCTGATGGCTGACAACCCGCGCCGCCACCTCCTGCGGTGTCGAGGATTCGACATCGAGACCGAGCTGCGTGAGCTCCTCCCTTAGATTGCCGTCGTTGAGCACGGTGCGCACCTGGCGATTCCATTCGTCGATTGCCGGTGCGGCCGTACCGGTCTTCGCGAAGTAGGCGAACCATTCGACGACCTCCAGGCTGGGGTAGCCAAGCTCGACGAAAGAGAGCAAAGGCCATGGCACGCGGAACTCCTCCGCGGATCACGATGCCGCGGGTGCATAAGCGGAAGCAAGCTGGCGCGATACCAGCCGGGCGTACAGTCCGCCCTTCATCAACAGGGCGCCATGCGTGCCGGTCTCAGCGATTCGGCCCTCGTCGAGCACCACGATCAGGTCGGCATCGCGCACGGTCGACAGGCGGTGGGCGATGACGATGGTGGTGCGCTCGGCCTGCAGCAGGTCGAGTGCGCGGCGTACGGCCTGCTCGTTGACCGCATCGAGGTGCGAGGTCGCCTCATCGAGGATCAGGATCGGAGCGTCCTTCAGGAAGGCACGGGCAATTGCGACCCGCTGGCGCTGCCCGCCGCTCAGGCTCGTGCCGCGCTCGCCGACCGGCGAGTCGAGCCCGTTGGGCAGGGCAGCCACGAGATCGCCGAGCGAGGCGTGCGTGATGGCCGCATGCAGCTCCTCCTCCGAGGCCTCGGGACGCGCGATCAGCACGTTAGCACGCAACGTGTCGTTGAACAGGTACGTGTCCTGCGCGACGAGGGCGATCATGCGGCGCAGGTCGTCGAGCTTGTAGTCCTTGAGGTCGGCGCCGTTCAACGTGATGCGGCCGGAGTCGGGATCCCAGAAGCGCATCAGCAATTGGGCCGTCGTCGTCTTGCCCGCGCCCGAAGTCCCGACAAGTGCGACCGTCTGGCCGGCGGGTATGGCGACAGTGACATTGGACAGCGCGCGTCGCGTCTGGCCGGGATAGGTGAAGCTCACGCCCTCGAGGGCGAGCGCGGCGGCGCCTTTCCTGACCGGCACGCCGGGGCCGTCGCGCACCGGGATCGGCTCGTTGGCCAGCGCGTAGACGCGGCGCGTGGCGCCCAGGGTGTCGGCAAGCTGGCGGCCGATCTGGGCGATCTCCGACACCGGCAGGAAGGCTGCCATCGCGAGGATGGTGAGCAGCGGCAACAGGCCGGGATCGATCGTGCCTTGCGACGACAGTGCCGCCCCGGTCACGACGACGGCGAGGCCGCCCAGGCCAGTCAATACCTCGAGGATGGCGTGCTGCAGCGTGAGCTCGCGGAAGAACGGCAGGCGCAGGTCGATGTGACGCTGCGACAGCTCGTTCAACCGCTCGCCGCGCCGAGCCTCCTGCTGGAAGGCGACGATCTCGCTTAAGCCCTGCACCGAATCAACGGCGAAGGCGCCGAGCTCGCCTGCCGCCTCGCGCGCTTCGGAGCCGAGACGGTCCACCCGCTTGCGCATCAGGAAGGGGCTGAGGCCGACGGCCAGCAGGAAGGGCAGCAGTGCCAGCGCCAGCCAGCCACTGGCCCAGGCCAGCGCGGCAAGGACGGCGGCCGGTATGAGAATCGCCACGAACGCGGGCGCCACGGTGTGCGCGAAGAAGTACTCGACCAACTCGATGTCGTGCGTGGCCAGGGCCATCAGATCGCCGGTGCGGCGGCGCACCAGATAGGCCGGCGCCAGGGCATCGAGCTTGCGGAAGGCGTCGATCCGCATCTCGGCCAGCAGGCGGAAGGCCATGTCGTGCGCCATCCAGGATTCCAGCCAGTGCAGCACGCCCGACACCGGCGCCAGCAGGGCGAGCGCGACGGCCAGACCGCCCCACGGCTCTTGGTTCTTGAGCGCCAGCACGATCAGCGCCGACAGCACGCCGACGCCGACGAAAGCGATGACGCGCAGCACGCCCAGGACGAAGGTCGCGGTGAGCTTGCCCTTCCACGGCATGATCACCTTCATCAGCGTGGCCACCACCTGATACCAGGTGAGGCCATCGGCCTTGATGATGCCTTCGGTCAGCGGCTTCACCGCGCCGCCCGGCGTGTCCGAAACGCTCTCGGTGCGGGCCGGCGTCACGAAGGCATCGAGCGTTGCGCCGGTCGACGACTCGCGCGCCTGCTCGGCCATCAGCCCGGAATAGACGCCGCCGCGCGACATCAGGTCGGCATGGCGACCCTGCTCCGTCACCTTGCCGCCGTCGAGCACGAGAATCCGGTCGCAGTCGATCACGCTCGACAGGCGATGGGCGAGGATCAGGGTCGTGCGGCCCTGCATCAACCGGTCGAGCGCCTCCTGGATCACCGCCTCGTTCTCGGCGTCGACGGCGGAGAGCGCCTCGTCGAGCACCAGGATCGGCGTGTCGCGCAAGAGCGCACGGGCGATGGCGAGCCGCTGGCGCTGGCCGCCCGAGAGCTTGATGCCCTTCTCGCCGATCACGGTGGCATAGCCCTGGGGCAGGCCCTGGATGAACTCGTGGATGTTGGCCGCGCGCGCCGCGTCCTCGAGCTGTCGCTGCGAGGCGCCGGGTTTGCCCAGCCGGATGTTCTCCTCGACCGTGCCGTGGAACAGAAACGTGTCCTGGTTCACCACCGAGATCAGCGAGCGGATCTGCTCGAAGGAGAGCGTGCGCAGGTCGTGCCCGCCCAGGGTGATGCGGCCGCCGTCGGGATCGTAGAAGCGCAGCAGCAGGCGCACGATCGACGACTTGCCGCCACCCGACGGGCCGACCAGCCCGAGCCGTTGGCCGGCTTCGGCGCGGAAGCTGAGACCGTCATGCACCGTGCGACGCGTGCCGGGATAGGAGAAGCGGATGTTCTCGAAGGCGATAGTCGGGGCCAAAGCCTTGTCGAGCGGCGCCGGCAGAACGTCGGCGACTGATGGCTTGTCGTCGAGGATCCTGTAGATGCCCTGCGCGGCCGACAGGCCGACCATGCCCTGGTGCAGCACGGTGCGCAGCTCGCGCATCGGCCGGAAGATTTCGACGCCCAGCATCAGGATGATCAGCAGGGAGGTCAGCGCCATCGCGCCCGACTCGACGCGCACTGCGCCGTAGATGAGCGCCGTCGCTGCGCCGCAGGCGATGGCGGTATCGGTGATGCCGCGCGCCAGCGCGTTGGTGCCGAGCACCCACATGGTGCGGCGGAACAGGTCGCGCGCCTCGACCTCGAGCTTGTCGGCGCGGGTCTTGCCCTGGCCGAACGCTTTCAGCGTGGCGAGACCCTGGATCGAATCGAGGAACTCGGCGGCGAAGCTCGCATAGGCGCGCTGGCGGGACTGCGAGTTGCGGACGTCGAACTTGTGCCACAGTGCCGGCGCGAACAGTGCCACCAGGGCGAAGCCCAGCATGACCAGCGCGATCGGCAAATCGATGAAGGCGACGAAGGCGAAGATCAGCAGCGGCGAGAGCAGTGCGATCAGGAACTGCGGCAGGAACTGGCCGAAATAGGTTTCGAGCTGCTCGACGCCGTCGATCATCGACAGGGTGAGGCCGCCCGAGCGCTGGCGGCCGACGGTGCCCGGTCCGAGTGCGGCGATCTTGTCGTAGAGCGTGCGCCGCAGCGCCTTCTGCACCCGCGCGGCGTTCTCGTGCGCGACGACCGCGCGCCAGTGCTCGGCAGCACCGCGCAGCACCATGACCGCGGCGA
This sequence comes from Reyranella sp., assembly GCF_965279465.1. Lineage (NCBI taxonomy): Bacteria > Pseudomonadati > Pseudomonadota > Alphaproteobacteria > Hyphomicrobiales > Reyranellaceae > Reyranella > Reyranella sp. The sequence goes on along the minus strand of NZ_OZ257242.1, from coordinate 7,315,700 downwards.
TCGACAGGATCGGCGCCTCGAGGCTCCAGATGTCGCGGCCGGCGAAGACCTGCCCGATCAGCCAGCCCAGCAGGGCGAGGCGGGCGACGCCCAGTCCGACCGACAAAAGGCCCAGCGCCACGGCGGCGACGATGCGGAGGCGTATGCCCTTGGTGAAGGCGAGGAGGCGCGGTTCGATGTGCATGGTCGAAGGCTAGGCCGAACATTCCTATTCGTCAGTCCACAATTGGGAAATCTGCCTGTACAATTATGAACATGGAGCCGAACTGGGACGACCTGCGGATATTCCTCTCGCTTGCACGCGGGGGCACGTTGACTACAGCGGCCAAGGCGCTTGGCGTCAGCCATCCCACCGTCGCGCGCCGCGTCCAGGCGCTGGAAAGGCAGATCGGCGCGCGGCTGTTCGATCGTCTGCCAGACCGCTTCGTGCCGACCGCTGCCGGAGCGGAGCTGCTGGCCGACACCGAGGCAATGGAGAAGGCGGCCCTGTCGATCAATCGGCGCAGCGTCGGGCTCAGCGATACGGTGAGCGGCGTGGTGCGCCTCTCGGCCGGCGAGGCAATGGCGGTGCTGGTCGCGCGTCATCTGCCGGGGCTGCGCGCGCAGCTGCCGCATATCGAGTTCGAGGTGATAGCCAGCCATACGCTCGCCAACCTGTCGCGGCGGGAGGCCGACCTGCTGATCCGCGAGCAGGTGCCGGAACTCGCCGGCATCGTCACGCGCAAGCTCTGCAAGGTCGCCTACGCGGTCTATGCCGCGCGCTCGCTCGATGTGGGTCGCACGGAGATGACGGCACTTGTCGACCGCCCCTGGATCGGCTTCGACGACGACCACAGCTACATGCCGGGCCAGCATTGGCTGCACCACCATATTGGGCGGCGACCGGAGATCAGGGTCAACAATTGGCTCGTCCTGCACGATGCCGTGCGTGTCGGCGCGGGCCTTGCCGTGATGCCCTGCTATCTCGCCGATCAGGATGCCGCGCTACGCCGTGTTGGCGGTGTGCTGCCCGAGATCACCACCGAGCAATGGCTGCTGGTGCATCGCGACCTGCGCGCCCTGCCGCGGGTGCGGGCGGTCATGGACGCCCTGGTCGAGCTCTTCCAGCGCCATCGTCCCGTCCTGGAGGGCCATGGCCGAGCAGGCAGCCAATGAAGCGCGCCATCAGCAGGCGGACCCGCGAATCGTGACCGCCGACCACACCGGCGTGCGACCCGGCCGTCCGCCAGGCCAGGGCTTCGGCCTTGGCGTCGAGGTCCGCCAGCAGGTCGGCGAGGCGGTGGTCGCGGGCTCGGTCGGCGAACATGGCCAGGCCGGCAATGCCGGCACCTTGTTCTGGGTCGATCCCAAGGAACAGCTCGTCGCGATTTACATGGTGCAGGTGAGCGATCCCGACCGGATCGAGCTGCGCAATCGCGTCCGGAGCATGGTGCAGGCCGCCATCATCGACTAGAAGGACCTCCTCGCAAGGGAGGGTTCCTCGATGCTTCGTCGTTCGATTGTTGCACTCGCCGGCGTGATGCTGGCGGGCCCGGTGGCCGCGCAGCAGCCGCTCAAGATTGCGCTCATCTACAGCAAGACCGGACCGCTCGAAGCCTATGCCCGCCAGACCGAGGCGGGCTTCATGCTCGGCCTCGAATACGCGACCCAGGGCAAGATGGAGATCGACGGCCGCAAAATCCAGGTCATCGTCAAGGACGACCAGCTCAAGCCCGACATGGGCAAGGCCGCGCTCGAGCAGGCCTATGGCGACGACAAGGTCGACATCGCCGTCGGCACCACCGGCTCTCCGATCGCTCTGGCGATGCTGCCGGTTGCCGAGGAGTACAAGAAGATCCTGATCGTCGAGCCTGCCGTCGCCGACCAGATCACCGGCGACAAGTGGAACCGCTACATCTTCCGCACCGCGCGCAACTCCTCGCAGGACGCTCTGGCCGCAGCGGCGACGCTGAAGGACGAGAACATCTCCATCGCCACGCTCGCGCAGGACAATGCCTTCGGCAAGGACGGCATCGCCTCGCTCAAGGACGCGCTGGTGGCCGTCGGCTCGAAGGCCAAGGTGGTGCACGAGGAATACACGCCGGCGCAGACCACCGACTTCACCGCCTCGGGCCAGCGCCTGTTCGACTCGCTGAAGGACAAGCCCGGCCGCAAGATCATCGCCGTGGTCTGGGCCGGCGCCCATCCGCTGCCGAAGCTGATGGACCTCAAGCCGGAGCGCTACAAGATCGAGATCGCGCCGGGCGGCAACATCCTGCCGGTGATGGCCGGCTGGAAGCAGTTCGCCGGCCTCGAAGGCGCGATCTACTACTACTGGGGCTTCCCCAAGAACCCGGTGAACGACTGGCTCGTGACCGAGTACAAGAAGAAGAACAACGGCGCGCCCCCGGACTTCTTCGTCGCGGGCGGCATGGCCGCCGGCATGGCGGTGGTCGCCGCGGTCAAGAAGGCGGGCAGCACCGACACCGAGAAGCTGATCGCCGCGATGGAAGGCCTGGAGTTCGACACGCCCAAGGGCAAGATGACCTTCCGCAAGGAAGACCATCAGGCGCTGCAGGTGATGTACCAGTGGCGCATGAAGGCCAACCCGCCGGACAACACCGATCTCCTCGAGCTGGTCCGCGAGATCCCGGCTGACGAGATGAAGCTGCCGATCAAGAACAAGCGCTGATCAGGGGAGCGCGCTACTCCAATGGCGCATCATGAGCGCCACTGGAGTGGCGCGCTCCGATGAGTTGATGCTCGAAACCCAGTCCCTCACCATCCGCTTCGGCGGCCACGCGGCCGTCGACGGCGTGTCGTGCGCCTTTCAGCCGGGCACGCTGACCTCGATCGTGGGTCCGAACGGCGCCGGCAAGACAACCTACTTCAACCTGATCTCCGGCCAGTTGCCGGCGACCTCGGGCCGGGTGCGGCTGAACGGCGAGGACATCACGGGCTACGCCGCGCCGCGCCGCACGCGGCTGGGGCTCGGCCGCGCCTTCCAGCTGACCAACCTCTTTCCCAACCTCACAGCGCTGGAGAACGTGCGGCTGGCGGTGCAGGTGAAGAGCGGCAAGGCGCTCGACCTGTTCAGCCGCACCTCGACCCATCGCGAGCTGGCCGATCGAGCGCGCGAGCATCTTGCCGCCGTGTCGCTGTCGGACCGCGCCGACGCTGTGGCCGCGACCCTGCCGCACGGTGACCAGCGCAAGCTCGAGGTCGCGATCCTGCTGGCGCTCGAGCCCGACATCTTCATGTTCGACGAGCCGACCGCCGGCATGAGCATCGACGAGGTGCCGACCGTGCTGGCCATCATCGCCGCCATCAAGCAGCGCGGCGACAAGACGATCCTGCTGGTCGAGCACAAGATGGACGTCGTCCGCTCGCTCTCCGACCGCATCGTCGTGCTGCATCAGGGCAAGCTGGTCGCCGACGGCAAGCCGGCCGAGGTGATCAACTCCGACATCGTGCGCGAGGCGTATCTTGGCGGAGCGGCCGATGGCTGAACCGCTCCTCTCCCTGCGCGGCGTGAAGACCGATATCGGTCGCTATCACATTCTGCACGGCGTCGAGTTCGACGTACCCGAGGGCGGGCTGACGATGCTGCTGGGACGCAACGGCGCGGGGAAGACCACGACGCTGCGCACCATCATGGGGCTGTGGCGCGCGGCGGCGGGCGAGATCCGTTTCGCCGGTCAGGACATCGCGAGGCTCCCGACGCCAGACATCGCCCGACGCGGCATCGCCTACGTGCCGGAGAGCATGGCGATCTTCGCCGACCTTACGGTGCAGGAGAACCTGATCCTCGCCGCGCGTTCCGGCCCACCGGACCAGAAGCGACTCGACTGGATCTTCACCCGCTTCGAGGCGTTGAAACGCTTCTGGCAGCTGCCGGCCGGCCATCTCTCGGGCGGCCAGAAACAGATGCTGGCGGTGGCCCGCGCCATCGTCGAGCCGCGCCGCCTGCTGCTGATCGACGAGCCGACCAAGGGCCTGGCGCCCGCCATCATCGCCAACATGATCGCAGCCTTCCGCGAGCTGAAGGACGGCGAGTCGACCCTCCTGGTGGTCGAGCAGAACTTCGCCTTTGCGCGCCAGCTCGGCGACTACGTCGCCGTGATGGACGACGGCAAGGTCGCGCACACCGGCGGCATGGCGGCTTTCGCGGCGGACGGCGCGCTGCAGCAGCACCTGCTCGGCCTCGGCATGGACACGCACCAATGACCCTCAATCAATGAAACGCGACTGGATTCCGCTGCTGCTGATTCCCGCTCTCGCGATTGCCGCGTTGCCGCTGGTCGGCGCGCCGTCGAGCTGGGTGACGCTCACCGTTGCCGGCCTCGCCATGGGGCTCATGATCTTCGTCATGGCGTCCGGCCTGACGCTCACCTTCGGCCTGATGGATGTGCTGAACTTCGGCCACGGCGCCTTCATCGCCGTCGGCGCCTTCGTGGCGGCGAGCGTCATGCTGGCACTCGGACCGTGGATGCAGGCCGACTCGCTCTGGCTCAACCTGGCGGCCTTCCTGCCGGCGATCCTAGCCGCCATGGCGGTAAGCGGCGGGCTGGGCCTGGTCTTCGAGAGGGTGATCGTGCAGCCGGTCTATGGCCAGCACCTCAAGCAGATCCTGGTCACGACCGGCGGCCTGATCGTGGCCGAGCAGTTGCTCAAGGTCGTGTGGGGGCCCGAGCAGATCACGCTCACCCGGCCGACCGCGCTGCGCGGCGCCCTGCTGATCGGCGACATCGCGATCGAGAAGTACAGGCTGCTCGCGGTCGTCATCGGCCTGGCCGTCTTCGCGGCGCTGGCACTGACCCTCAACCGCACCCGCATCGGCCTGCTGATCCGGGCCGGCGTCGAGAACGGCGAGATGGTCGAGGCGCTGGGCTATCGCATCCGCCGCCTGTTCGTCGGCGTGTTCGTGGTCGGCTCGGCGCTCGCCGGGCTGGGCGGTGCCATGTGGGGCCTCTACCAGGAGACGGTGACGGCGGCGATCGGCGCCCAGGTCATCGTGCTGGTCTTCATCGTCATCATCATCGGCGGGCTGGGCTCGGTCGGCGGCTGCTTCGTCGGCGCTCTCTTGGTCGGGCTGACGGCCAACTATATCGGCTTCCTGGCGCCCAAGGTGGCGCTCGGGTCGAACATCCTGCTGATGGCGCTGGTATTGCTGTGGCGACCGCAAGGCCTCTATCCCGTGGCGAAGAGGTAACGCGATGCTGCGTGCCCTCCTCTCCGACGACTTGCCGCGCAGCCGCTGGCTCGCGGTCGCGCTCGTGGCCTTGCTCGTCGCCCTCGCCGTCGCGCCGTTCCTGTTCCCCGGCGCCAAGTCGCTGAACGTCGCCGCCAAGATCTGCGTGTTCATCGTCCTGGCGGCGAGCTTCGACCTTCTGCTGGGCTACACCGGCATCGTCTCCTTCGCGCACACCATGTTCTTCGGCATCGGCGCCTATGGCGTGGCGATCGCGCTCACCCGCATGGGGCCGGGATGGGACGCCGTTGCTGTCGGCGTCGCGGGGGGCCTTGCCCTCGCCATCGCGCTCGCCGTGCTGATCGGCCTGTTCAGCCTCCGCCTGCGCACGATCTTCTTCGCCATGATCACCCTGGCCGTGGCCAGCGCCTTCCTGATCCTGGCCTCGCAGCTGTCCGACATCACCGGCGGCGAGGACGGTCTGAACTATCGCCTGCCGATGGCGCTGCGCCCGTCCTTCCGGCCGTTCGAGGGCGTGACCGGCCGGGTGCTCGACTATTACCTCGTGTATTTCGTGTCGCTGGCGCTCGTGCTGATCCTGCTCCGGATCGTGAACTCGCCGTTCGGATCAGTCCTGATGGCGATCCGCGAGAACCCGTTCCGTGCCGAGGCGATCGGCTACCGCACCGTGGTCTATCGCACGCTCGCGAGCTGCATCGCTGCGGCGACGGCCGCGCTGGCCGGCGCGCTGCTGGCGCTGTGGTCGAGCCAGACAAATCCCGACACGACGCTCAGCTTCGACATCATGGTCGACATCCTGCTGATGGTGGTGATCGGCGGCATGGGCACGATCTACGGCGCGGCGATCGGCGCCGTGCTGCTTGTCTTCGCCCAGAACTACCTGCAGGACCTGCTCGCCATCGCCAGCAAGGCGCTGGCCGATGTGCCGCTGCTCGGCAACCTGTTCCACCCCGATCGCTGGCTGCTCTGGCTCGGCGTCGCCTTCATCCTCTGCGTTTACTTCTTCCCGACGGGAATCGTTGGAAAGCTGCGTCAGAGGCGCTGACATCCGGTTGTGTCGGGCCGGATGATCTGGAAGAGTGGTTACACAGATTTCCTATGCAGATTCTTCTTCTCGTCGCCCATCTTGCGGCGGTGCTCCTGGCGGCGCTCGCTCTTTGGTCGATGCGCCACGAGCTCAGCGAAACGGCGGCCAGCCGCTTCGAGTGGCTGCTGCCTACTGCGTTCGCGGTTGCAACCGCTACGGTGTTGCTGATCGTCTCGCCGGGCAAGCGGCTCGAACTGTGGGTGATCGCTATCGCCATCGGCTTCGCGGTCGGTCTCGGCGCGGGAATGATACCCACGGCCATAAAGGATTTCTCGCTGGAGTTGGTGCGCATCAAGCGCACCTGGGACGGCACGATCGCAGCCGGGCTGCTGCTTCTGCTCGCGCTGGTGCGCTTCGTGACGACCGAGCTGATGGGGCGGCAGTCGGGCGGGTACGGCGTCCTGGCCGCGGCGGCGTCGTTTCTGGCAGCCTATCTGGCCGGCCGGGTCATCACCTTGCTGTTCTATAACGCCCCGAGAACTATCCATCTCGACATGGTTCGGGGACAAAGCTACCGCTGAACCAGGCAGGGAAGGGCGAAGGGTCAGCGCTCGAGCAGGGCGTCGCGCGCGGCGCGCCAGCTGGCTTCGTCCGGTGCACAGATGAGGCCGCTCGTCAGATCGGTCGGCAGGTAGGGTGTGCCGTCCAAGTGCGCGCTGTAGCCGCCGGCCTCGCGATGCAGCAGCCAGCCCGCCGCATGATCCCACGGCATCAGCTTGTTGTAGAACAGCAGGTGGCAGTGCCCGGCTGCGGCAAGCCGGTACTCGTGCGCGGCGCAGCGCAGCCACGTGCTGGTCGCCAGGCGCGAGAGGTTGCCATTGACCGTGTCGCGCAGCGGTTGGGGCAGGAAGGTGGTGCCGACGACGCCCTCCATCTCCGCGACAGGCACCGGCGATGCCACCTGCAGGGTAGTCCGGGTGCTGTCCTCGCGCTCGATCCAGGCGCCGCCATCACGGACGGCATAGGCGAAGTCGCGGCAGATCGGATCGTGGATCACGCCGGCGATGATCTCACCCCGCACGATCGCCGCCGCCATCACGCCGAACAACGGCAGCCCGGACACGAAGTTCTTCGTGCCGTCGATCGGATCGACGATGAAAGCGAGTTCGGCTGTTCCTATCGTTTGCAGGAGCCGGGGATCGCGATGCGTCGCTTCCTCGCCGACAATCATCGCGTCTGGAAAGACCGCCCGGAGGTCGGAGGTGATGGCCGCTTCCGCTGCTTCATCGGCCTCGGTGACGATATCGAACGCCGATGACTTCTGCCGAACCTGTGCGGCATTGAGCGCGCGGAAGCGCGGCAGGATCTCCGCGCTGGCGGCGCGTGCGAGGATCGCGCCGACCTGTTCGATAAGATCGCAACCTGCGGTCAGACCGCCACCTGTGCGATGCCGCCGCGTGGCTTGCCGGCCTCGATGCTGCGCCACAGCACCTCGTGGCCCTCGGGCAGCGGGCGGCTGTTCGCCATGGTGAGCCACAGCCGGAGCAGCAGGCGGTCGTGGCCGCTTGCGGCATCGTCCTCGAACGGCGTGCGGCCGTGATAGGTCAGGTGGCTGTTGATGAGCTGCAGGTCGCCGGGCTCGAGCGTCATCTCGAAGCAGAGTTCCTGCGCGGTCGTCATCAGCATGTCGATGGCTTCCTTCTGTGCCGCGGTGAGCTTGGGCACGTCGGGAGCCATCTGCGCCGCCTCGATGAAGGTCAGCGAATAGTGCGAGGTGAACTTGCCGTCGCGCACGCCGAAGATCGGCAGCGGATAGGCCGTCTCCCTGCGCGTGCCTTCACCGTCCTTGACCGTGCCTTCCTCGCCGAAACGGCTGCGCCAATAGTCGGTGAACAGTGCGTCGAGCAGGTCCGGGCGCTTGGCCAGGATCGCGTTGTGGATCGCGGGCGTGGAGGCGAGCGTGCTGACGCCGCCTTTCTGCGCCTGGCGCACGCAGAGCAGGCCGACCACGTCGGTGCGGTCGGTGTGGAAGCGCAATCCGCCGTTGGTCAGCGTGCGCGCATAGGACGACAGGAACGTGCCGCCCTTCTGGTCCCTGGTCTCGCCGTAGGTGCGGCCGACATGGGCGCCTTCGTCGCGGATGGCGCGCATCAGCTCGCCGCTGCGGTTCTGGAAGACCGGCGTGCCGAGATGCGTGCCGAGGCCCCAGTACATGCGCCGCAGGTCGTCCTCGCTGTGGTCGGCGACCGGGAAGCCCTTCAGCTTCATGATCCCGCAGCCGTTCTCCAGCTCGTCGGCGATGTCGTCGACCAGATCGCCGAGCGTCGGCAGCGGGAAGTCCTCGCGCGTGATCTCCTGCCACGGCAGGGCCTGCACGGCCTTGAGCGCCGCCTCGAGCTCGTCGACCTGATCGGGCGCAAGCTCGCGGATCCAGCGCCTGGAGTTCTTGATGTCCTTGCCCTCCCAGACGGAGGGACCGGTGAGCGGGGCGCGTGTCATGGCGGCTTCATATAATCTTCGCCCGCGCCGCGCCACCCCGTGCTCACGCCCAAACCAGTGCCTTGCGCATATTGATCGACGTCGGATGGTCGAAACCCTCGTGCGCCTCGCGCGAGATCTCCTGGTAGCCGAGCGACTGGAAGAGCCTCTGGTTGCCGGTCAGCACCACCCTGACGCCGAGCCGCACGCCGGGCAGGCCGCGCCGACGAGCCTCGTCCTCGACCGCCTCGACGAGGCGCGCGGCCAGTCCTTCGCCGCGCGCCGCCGGCAGGACCGACAGGCGGCCGAGGTAGAGGTCGCCCTCATCGAGCCTGGTCATGACGCAGCCCAGGACGACGCCGTTCCGCTCCGCGATGATGGCTCCGGCGCCCTTCCTCAGTTCTGCGGCGATGCCGTCTGCCGTTTCGCGAAAGGCGCCGGACTCCGGCACGAGCTTGCCGCGATACTGCTCGAAGGCTGCGGCTATGGTGGCTGCCAGAACGGGTGCATCCGCCGCCGTCGCGGGACGCAGGACAAGGGTGTCGCCCATGTCCTTGTTCTCGCGTAGGATTCGGCAAATGGCGAGGAGGAAATGACGATGGCCTACCAGACGATCGAGGTGCGCAAGCTCACGCCCGTCATCGGTGCGGAGATCTTCGGCGTCGACCTCGCCCGGCCGCTCGGCAACCAACAGTTCCAGGAGGTGCACGATGCGTTGATGGAGAACCTGGTGATCTTCTTCCGCGACCAGGAGCTGACGCACGAGCAGCACAAGGATTTCGGCCGCCGCTTCGGCGAATTGCACATGCACCCTACGTCGACGCGCAAGGACTGGGAACATCCCGAGATCCTGATCATCAAGGCGGACGAGAACTCCAAATACATCTCGGGCGAGGAATGGCATTCCGACGTGAGCTGCGATCCCGAGCCGCCGATGGGCAGCATTCTCTACATGAAGGAGCTGCCGCCCGATAACGGCGGCAATACGCTGTTCGCCAACATGTATCGCGCCTTCGAGACGCTCTCGCCGCCGATACAGAAGCTGTGCGAGGGGCTGACGGCCATGCACGACGGCACGCAGGTCTATGGCGGCCGCTTCGGCCAGACGCCGAAGGAGGGCGGCTTCCCGCGCAACGAGCATCCGGTGGTGCGCACCCACCCGGTGACCGGCCGCAAGGCGCTCTTCGTCAACCGCAACTTCACCACCGGCATCGTCGGCCTGCGCAAGTACGAGAGCGACGCACTGCTCGAAATGCTCTACCGCCATTGCGAGACGCCGGAGTTCCAGTGCCGCTTCGCCTGGCGCCCCAACTCGATCGCCTTCTGGGACAACCGCTCGGCCCAGCATCATGCGATGTGGGACTATTACCCGCACAAGCGGCTGGGCTACCGTGTCACCGTCAAGGGCGACAAGCCGTTCTACCAGGCCTGAGGATCACATGGCGCTCATCACCTATCTCACCCGCATCCAGTTCGACTTCGGCGCGCTGAAGCTGCTCGAAGCGGAGCTGCAGCTGCTCGGTATGCGCCGGCCGCTGATCGTCGCCGACAAGGGCGTGATCGCCGCTGGCCTGTGGGCCAAGGTGAAGGACAACCTGCCCGGCAACATGCCGATCACGATCTATGACGGTACGCCGGAGAATCCGACCGAAGCGGCGATGCGCGACGCTCTCGCGGTCTACAAGGACGAAGGTTGCGACGGCATCATCGCGATCGGTGGTGGCTCGCCGATGGATCTCGCCAAGGCGGTGGCGCTGATGGCGACGCATCCCGGAAACTCGCTGCAGGCCTATTCCTTCGTCGAGGGCGGCGCCGGCAAGATCACGGCGGCAGTCGCGCCGATCGTCGCCATTCCGACGACCTCGGGCACCGGCAGCGAGGTCAGCCGCGGCGGCGTGATCATCATGGACTCCGGCCGCAAGCTCGCGATCGGCAGCCCGCACCTGATTCCGAGGCTCGCGCTGATCGATCCCGAGCTGACCATGAGCCTGCCGCCGCATCTCACGGCCGGCACCGGGATGGACGCCTTCACGCACAACATCGAGTGCTTCCTGTCCAATGCCTTCAATCCGCCGGCCGACGGGATCGCGCTCGACGGGCTGGAGAAGGCCTGGAAGTACGTCGAGCGGGCGACGAAGGACGGCTCCGACCGCGAGGCGCGCTACAACATGGCGATGGCTGCCATGGAAGGCGCGATGGTCTTCCAGAAAGGTCTGGGGGCAGTGCATGCGCTCAGCCATCCGACCGGCGGGCTCAAAGGGTACCGACTGCATCACGGCACGCTGAATGCGATCTATCTGCCGGCGGTGCTGCGCTTCAACGAGCCGGCTGTTGGTGAGAAATACAAGCGCGTGGCCGCGCTGATGGGCCTGCCCGAGCGGGAGGCCAATGCCGCGGGCGTCGCCGATGCCGTCGCCGCGCTCAACGAGCGGCTCGGTATCCCGAAGGGCCTGGGCGCGATGGGCCTGCAGCAGGACACGGTCGAGAAGATTGCCGACGGTGCGCTGGGCGATCACTGCCATCTGTCGACGCCACGTCAACCGACGAAGGCCGAGTACGTGCAACTGATCGAGCAAAGCTGGGGCTGACGACGGCATGCCTGCTGGGAGCGCGGCTCTCCAGAGCCGCGCTCCCAGCCAAGACTTGGGAGAAACATATGAAAGTGAGAGACAAGGTCTGCGTCGTTACCGGCGCAGCAGGGGGAATCGGCGAGGCGATCGCGCGGCGCTACGCCAAGGAAGGTGCCAAAGGCGTGGTCATTGCCGACCGCGACGCGGGCCGGCTCGAGGCCGTGGCCAAGGATATCAAGGGCATCGCCGTTGCCTGCGACGTCGGCAAGGAAGCCGATGTCCGCCATCTGATCGCCGAAGCGGAGCGGCATTTCGGACCGGTCGACGTGTTCTTCTCGAACGCCGGTATCGGCCGCGGCGGGCACGAGGATGCGACTGACCAGGACTGGGCCGACAGCTGGGCGATCCATGTCATGGCCCATGTCTATGCCGCCCGCGCGCTCGTGCCGGGCATGCTCGCGCGCAAGTCGGGCTACCTGCTGAACACAGCAAGCGCGGCCGGCCTGCTCGCGTCGATGGGATCGGCGCCCTATGGCGTCACCAAGCATGCCGCCGTCGCGCTGGCCGAGCATCTGGCGATCCAGTACGGCGACAAGGGCATCGTCGTGTCGGTGCTGTGCCCGCAGGCGGTCGACACCAACATGCTGCGCATGGCGGGATCGACCGCGGCATCGGTGGATGGCGTGATCAACACCGACGCCGTGGCGCAGACCGTGATCGAGGCGATGGACGCCGAAACCTTCCTGATTCTCCCCCATCCGGAGGTGAAGGAGTACATGGGCCGCAAGCTCGATCGCGATCGCTGGCTGCGCGGCATGCGCCGGCTGCGCGACAAGACGGGCGAGTCGTGGAAGAAGCCGGGTTGACGCCGCCGGCGCGCTCGGGAATGGTCGCGGCCCCATGATGCGACCGACGCTCCGACTTACCGCCTGATTCCTCGCCTCCGCGTGCCGGAGGCCAGCGAATCGCGAAGTCGTGCGTCTTCTCTCCCTTGCGGTTGTCGTTTCATGCTCTCCTACATTCAGCACCTGTTCGCCGACGTCGGCCTGTGGACGGCGATCGGCGTCACCTTGGTCGCCGGCCTGATGCGCGGCTTCGCGGGCTTCGGGTCGGCCATGCTGATGGCGCCGATCTTCGCCATCCTGTTCGGCTCGGCGGAAATGATCCTCACCGTGGTGGCGATCGAGACGATCGTCTCGATCCAGCTCTTTCCTCAGGTCCGGCGCCACGCCGACTGGAAGACGCTCGCGCCGATGAGCATCGCCGCCTGCCTTGCCATGCCGTTCGGCGTCTGGGCTTTGGCGAGCGTCGACAAGGGCACGATCGTGACCGCCGTGTCGGCGATCATCGTCGCTTTTGTCAGCCTGATGTGGCTCGGCTGGACCTATCGCGGGCGGCGCTCACCCATCGCCTCGGCGACGGTCGGCGCTTTGTCAGGTGCCATGATGGCGACGACCAGCGTCGGCGGCCCACCGGTCCTGCTCTATCTGTTGTCGGGCAACGATCCGCCGGCCGTGAACCGCGCCAACATCGTCACCTACTACTTCCTCACGCAGTTCCTGCTGATCGCCATCGTGCTGCTGAGTGGCGTTGCCGGCTGGGACGCGCTGGCCCGCGCCGTCGTGCTTTTTCCGATGATGGTGCTGGGCGCGTGGCTGGGTGGCCGGCTGTTCCACGGCCTGGCGAGCGAGCGCGTCTATCGCAATGTGGCGCTCGGGATCCTGTTCGCGACCGGCATGTTCGGTCTGCTGCGCAATGTCGTCATTTGATGGCGGAGCGGTTGCGCCGCGCAGGCCTCTGACCTAGGCTGTTCGCAACAGGGACGAACGCAAGTCATCCGCGAGCAGGTCGAACAACAGACCGCGACGGGAGCGACGAACAATGGGCGAGGCGGTACTCGAACTCGAGGACGTGACCGTGCGTTTCCGCCTGCGGCGGGGCGATCTCACGGCTGTGAACGGCGTGTCCTTCTCGATCGCACGCGGCGAGACCTTCGGGCTGGTCGGTGAATCCGGCTCGGGCAAGTCGGTCACGGCGCGGGCGATCATGCGACTCATCCCGGAGCCGCCCGGAGAGATCGAGCGCGGCCGCATCCTGTTCGAGGGTGCCAACGTGCTCGACAAGAGCGACGCCGAAATGCGCGCCCTGCGCGGCCGCCGGATCGCGATGGTGTTTCAGGAACCGATGAGCGCGCTCAACCCGGTGTTCACCGTTCACGACCAGATCGCCGACGCCCTGCGCACCAACCTCAAGCTGTCGAAGCGGCAGGCCCGCGAGCGGGTTATCGAGCTGTTGTCACTGGTCGGCATCCCGTCACCGCACAAGCGGGCCGACAGCTACGTGCACGAATTCTCCGGCGGGATGCGCCAGCGCGTGATGCTGGCCATGGCGTTGAGCTGCGACCCTACCTTCCTGATCGCCGACGAGCCGACCACTGCGCTCGATGTGACGATCCAGGCGACGATCCTCGAGCTGATCACCAACATGATCGACCGGCTCGGCATGTCGCTGCTGTTCATCACGCACAATCTCGGCGTCGTCGCGCATTCCTGCGACAAGATCGGCGTGATGTACGCCTCGCATCTGGTCGAGCTCGGCGACAAGCGCGAGATCTTCGCAAATCCGCAGCATCCCTACACGATCGGCCTTTTGAACTCGATCCCGCGGCTCGACGCGCAGGCCAAGTACCTGACGCCGATCAAGGGCTCGGTCTGCAACATGATGGAGCCGCCGACTGGCTGCAAATTCCATCCACGCTGCGCGCAGGCGATGGATATCTGCCGGCGAGAGGTTCCGAAGTTCAGGGAAGTCGCGCCCGGCCACATGGCGGCGTGCCACCTGCATGCCCTGGGGTGATTGCATGACGGCGCACGCGGCACCCTCGGACACTCTGCTCGAGGTCAGAGGCCTCACCAAGCACTTCACGCTGCACGGCGACATCTTCTCCAGGCTGGCCGGCGAGAAAACCCAGACCTTGAAGGCGGTCGACGGGATCGACTTCCACATTCGCCGAGGCGAGACGCTGGGACTGGTGGGCGAGTCGGGCTGCGGCAAGTCGACGACGGCGCGCCTGGTGACGCGCCTGATCGAGCCGACGGGTGGCGCCGTGAACTTGAAAGGCGAGGACCTGCTGGCCTTCTCAGCCGGGCGCATGAAGGCTGCGCGCAAGGAGATCCAGCTCGTCTTCCAAGACCCCTACAGCTCGCTGAACCCGCGCAAGACCGTCATGCAAATCCTCAGCCGGCCGATGGAGCTGCATGGGCTCGCGAGGTCATGGGCCGAGAAGCGGGAAAAGGTGCTCGACCTCCTGCACCGCGTCGGGCTGAACGCCGAGCATATCGACCGCTATCCGCACGAATTCTCCGGCGGGCAACGGCAGCGCATCGCGATCGCGCGCGCACTGTCGGTCGATCCCGAGCTGGTGATCGGTGACGAGCCGGTGTCGGCTCTCGACGTGTCGATCCAGGCCCAGATCCTCAACCTGTTCCGCGATCTCCAGGAGCAATTCGGCCTGACCTACCTCTTCATCGCTCACGATCTCAGCGTCATCCGTCACATCAGCGACCGGGTCGCGGTGATGTATGTCGGCAAGATCGTCGAATCGGCGCCGGCGGGCGCACTGTTCGAGGAGCCGCTGCACCCCTACACCAAGGCGCTGCTCGCGGCAGTGCCCGAGGCCGACCCGACCAAGCCGCCGCCCAGGCTGACGCTCAAGGGCGAGGTCTCGACCCCGATCGACCCGCCGCCGGGCTGCCGGCTGTGCCGACGCTGCCCCAACGAGACCAAGGTTTGCAGCGAGATCGCGCCGCCCCTGGTCGATGTCGGCGGCGGTCGTCAGGTCGCCTGCCACAACCTCTGATCAGCGCTGGGAAAGTCGCGGATCGAGGATGTCGCGCAGGCCGTCGCCGAACAGGTTGAAGGCGAGCACCGTGTAGCAGATGGCGAGACCGGGGAAGGCCGCGATCAGCGGATGGGTTTCCATGTAGTCGCGCGCGGCGCTGAGGTCGGAGCCCCAGTCGGGTGTCGGCGGCGGCGTGCCCAGCCCGAGGAACGACAGGGCCGCCACGGTCAGGATGACGAAACCCAGCCGGACGGTGGCCGTCACGATCAAGGGCGACACGATGTTGGGCAGAACTTGGGCCAAGGCGATCCGGACCGAAGAATCGCCCATAGCGCGCGAAGCCTCGACATATTCCTTCTGCTTCTCTGCCAGCACCGAGCCGCGCGCAAGCCGCGCCTTCTCGGGCATGCCGGCAAGAGCAAGCGCTCCCACGAGCACGACATCGACCATCATGCCCTCGAACTTCCAGGCCTGGGCGACCGTCACGAACAGGAGATAAAGCAGCAATCCCGGGAAAGCGAGCAATCCGTCGACGATGCGCATGCCTATGGTGTCGGCGAACCCGCCGAAGTATCCGGTCAGCACGCCGAACGGCACGCCGATCGCCAGCGAGAGCGCGACCGCCACGACGGCGATGGTCACCAGTCGCCGCCCGCCATAGAGCAGCCGCGAGTAGATGTCGCGGCCGAGGCGATCGGTTCCCAGCAGATGCTCCTCCGAGGGTGGCGCGAGCCGCGCGCGGTAGTTCTGCTTGATCGGATCGTGCGTGGCGAGCCACGGTGTGGCGATGCAGGCGCCGAACAGCAGCGCCAGCATGACCGCGCCGATCGAGGCGGTGCGGCTCTTGCGCAGCTCGTACCAAGCATTGCCGAGGGCGACGGCGAGCCGGCGGCGGCGCGGCGTCGCCGGTGGGACGCGCCAGGCGATCGCGCCATCGACCAGCTTGTCGGCTTCCAGTTCGGACATGGCAGGTTCCCTAGGCGAATTTGACGCGCGGGTTGAGCAGCCTGTAGGTCAGGTCGACCAGCAGGTTCATGACGACGACGATGCAGCCCAGGACGAGCACGCCCGCCTGGATCAGCGGATAGTCGCGCTGCAGGATCGCCTCGAAGATCGCGCGGCCGATGCCGGGCCAGGCGAAGATCGATTCCAGCACCACCGTGCCGCCGAGCAGGTTGGCGAGCTGCAGGCCCGAGATGGTGATGGTCGGGATCATGGCGTTGCGCAGCGTGTACTTGAAGATCACCTTGCTCTCGCTGTGGCCGAGCGAGCGCGCTGTATCGACATACTCCTTGCTCAGCTCGTCGAGCATGGAGGAGCGCGTCAACCGCGTCGTGAAGGCGGCCTGGCGGAAGCCGATGGCGGCTGCCGGCAGGATCAGGAACTGCAGGCTGCCCCAGAAGTCCTCGAACGGGCTGACATAGCCGGACGACGGCAGCCAGCCGAGGTAGAGCGAGAACAGCAGCACGCAGAGGATCGCGAACCAGAACTCCGGGATCGATATCCCGGTCAGGGACGTCACCTGCGCCGTATAGTCGACGGCGGAGTTGCGGCGCACGGCGGCGAAGGTGCCGAGCGGTATGGCGATCAGCATGGAGAGCACGATCCCGACCGTGGCCAGGTAGACCGTGGCCGGGATGCGGCTCAGCAGCTCGGTCGAGATCGGTCGGCGCGTCACCAGGGAGTTGCCGAAGTCGAACTGGACGGCGCGATAGAGCCACTTGGCGTAGCGGACATAGAGCGGCTGATCGAGGCCGTACTCCTTCTCCAGGATCTTGCGCGCTTCCTCGATGTCGCCGCCTTCAGTGCCGACCAGCGTGTCGACGATGGACCCCGGCAGCGCCTCGACGAAGCCGAACACCGCCACGCTGAGCAGCAGCAGGACGGGGACGAGCTGCGCGATGCGCCGCAGCGTATAGGCGAGCATCGCCCCGTCCCCGTCTCAACCTTCGATCCAGGTTCGGCGCATGCCGGCGCCGGTGTAGTTCCACGGTCCGGTGAATGACACGTCGTAGTTCTTCACCCGGGCGCGGTTGCTGGCCATCATCAGCGGAACGAAATGGGTGTAGAGGATCGGCAGGTCGCGATTCACCAGGGTCTCGACGTCGGCATACATCTGTCTGCGCTTGGCCCGGTCGCGCTCCTTGCGCGCGGCCAGGATGATCTGGTCCGCTTTCTCGTTCTTGTAGCCGTTGCGGCGCCGGGTCTCCGGCGCGGTCGACAGGATATTGCGGGCAAACCAGCCGTCGGGGTCGAGGCGGTAGGAATTGGCCGTCGAATCGATGTTGTAGTCGCCCTTGTTCTGCTTCTCGAGCATCACCGGCCCGGGCAGGATCTCGAGCACGGCATTGAACCCGGCATCCTTCAGCATGGCGTGCACCAGCTCGCCCGACTGCTGCATGTAGGGGAACGTGTCGTTGGCGATGATGGTGAACTTCTCGTCGCCGCCCTTGGCCTTCTTGCGCAGCGCCTTGGCCTTGTCGGGATCGAACTTGGGCGTGCCCTCGATATCCTTCGAGTGCCAGGGGCTGGCACTGCTGTAGAAGCCCTTCGAGATCTCGCCGATGCCGTTGAACACCGCCTGATGGATGCCCTCCTTGTCGATGGCGTGGGCAATCGCCTGCCGGAGCAGGAGGGCATCGGGGTTGTCCTTTTCCGACAGCAGGCCGTTCTTGAGGTTGAAGTACATCATCGCCGTGCCGACCTGCGCCACCGGCCAGGTGTCGTACGTCTTGCTCTGCTCCTTCTTGAAGGCCGGCGCGTCGGCATAGGCGACGTTGTCGATCAGATCGAGCTCGCCGGTGCGCAGCCCGGTCAGGCGCACGCGGTCCTCCTTCTTCGGCCGGCCGATCAGCGCGTCGAGGTAGGGCAGCGAGTTGCCTTCGGCGTCGGTCTCCCAGAAGTTCTCGAAGCGCACCATCTCGGTCACGTCGTGGCGGCGCCATGACTTGAACTTGAACGGCCCGCAATTGACCGGATGCGTGTCGACCGTGTCGACAGCGCCGGGCGCCATCAGGTTCACCGGGTAATAGATCAGGTTTATGTCGAGCGCTGCGTGCGGCTCCTTGAGGTGGAACTGCACCGTGTGCTTGTCGTCGACCGTGACGCGCTCGACGTCGGCCAGGACCGAGCGGGTGAAAGCGTGGCTGGTCTTCGGATCCTTGATCCGCTCGATGTTCCATTTCACCGATTCGGCGTCGATGGTCTGCGCGTTGTGGTACTCGGCCCCGCGCCGGAGCTTGAAGGTCCAGGTCTTGAGGTCGGCCGATGCGTCCCACGACTCGGCGACGCCGGGCTTGGCTTCCATCTTGTCGTCGAAGTCGACCAGCCCGCCGGTAATGCCGGTGAGCGGCGTCGACACGAAATAGATGATGTTGCGGTGGGTATCGAGGCCCACCGTGTCCTCGCGCGTACCGAATCGCAGCGTGCCGCCGCGTTTGGGATGACGCTTGTCTGCCTCGGCGGCGCCGGGCAGGCCGACGAGCGCGGCACCCGCGAGCGCCGTCGTCGTCTTCAGAAAGTTACGCCGTGTACGCTCGGGACCCCTGTTGTGTGCTTCGCCGGACATGGACGTCGCCTCCCAGATCTTTTGGTTGTGGGCCGAAAGCGGCTATGTGGATCAACGCTTACTCGTGACACCCCTCCAGACGTAGAACCCGCGTGACCGACCTTTGCCTCGAGTTTCGAGGATTGAAGCACGGGTGCGCGATGCGAAATAGCCTGCCTTCATTCGCTGTGAAGGTCAATGGCAGGGACATTGAAGGGGAATGACGATGGGCTTTTCCCAGGATCAGAATTCTGGAGATGCGGCTGCAGAAGTGCTTTGGTCGGTGACATGATCGAGCCTACGGCAGAGCAGGTGGAACAGCTCACGCGCGCCTTCGAGCGGTTCACCCGCCGCTTCAAAGTCGCCGAGGCGGCTGCGGCGGCCGACAATGCTTTGAATGCGCTTGACGCGCAGACGCTGCTGTTCGTCAGCGAGCATCCCGGATGTGGTCTGGGCGATGTCGCTCGAGATCTGGGCGTTGCGGCCACGACCATGTCGTCCGCTGTCGACCGGCTGGTGCGTAAGGCAATGATCGAGCGTCGCCGGCCCGAGGACAATCGGCGCACGATCGCGCTGACGGCAACCGCCAAGGGACGGCAGGTCGTTGAGGATCAGAAGGCCGGCTATCAGAACGCCTGCCTTGCCATGCTGCGCTCCCTCGATCCTGGGGAGCGGGGCGAACTGATCCGCCTGACCGAAAAGATTGCTGACACCGAATCTTGAACATTACGAAAGTCGTACTAAATTTTCTGAGATCGCCGGTGACGATGCCAACCGCCGGCCCACGCGGAGGAGTCGGCAGTGGCGATTGCTATCAACGGAACCGACTATCCGATCCCGGATGACCCGAGAGTATCGTTGCTCGACCTGCTTCGGGAGCGCATCGGCCTGACCGGCACCAAGCTCGGCTGCAACCAGGGCGCCTGCGGCGCGTGCACCGTCCTCCTCGACGGCGAGCGTGTCCTGTCCTGCCTCACGCTGGCCGTTCAGGCGTCGGGGCGGCAGGTGCGGACGATCGAAGGTCTGTCCGGCGAAGGGGGCGAGCTCCACCCGCTCCAGCAGGCGTTCATCGATCACGATGGGCTGCAGTGTGGCTATTGCACGCCGGGCCAGATCTGCTCTGCCCTCGGGATGCTGGAAGAGTTCCGTCGCGGAGACCCGAGCCACGTTACGGAAAGCCTTTCCTCCGGCCCCGCCGCTCTCACGCGAGACGAGCTGCGCGAGCGCATGAGCGGCAATCTGTGCCGCTGCGGCGCGCATAATGGGATCGTGGACGCGATCCTGGAATTTGCCGATGGAGGAGGCGCGAAATGATCCCCTTCTCCTACAGCCTGGCCGCCAGCGAGCAGGATGCGGTAACGCGAATCTCCAATGGCACGGCCCGATACATTGCCGGCGGCACCAATCTGGTGGACCTGATGCGTCAGGACATCGAACGCGTTGAGGCGGTGGTCGATGTCTCGCGGCTTGCGGCCACTGTCGAAGAGACTTCCGATGGCGGGCTCATCGTCGGAGCGGCAGTCCGCAACACCGCTCTGGCAGCCGATCCGCGCGTCAGGACGCGTTATCCGATGCTGTCCCGTGCCCTGCTCGCCGGAGCCTCCGCACAGATCCGCAACATGGCGACCGTCGGCGGCAACATTCTCCAGCGCACACGCTGCTCCTATTTCTATGACGTGCGCGGCTCGCGCTGCAACAAGCGCACGCCCGGAACAGGCTGCGACGCGATCGGCGGCTTCACGCGCTATCACGCCATCCTTGGCGCTTCGGACCGATGCATTGCCACGCATCCCTCCGACATGTGCGTCGCGCTGGCCGCGCTGAACGCCATCGTCCATCTCGAGGGAGCCGCGGGCAAGCGCTGTGTCCCGTTGACCGACCTCCACCTGCTGCCGGGCGACACGCCCCACATCGAAACGGCGCTGCTGCCCGGCGAATTGATCACCGGCGTCGAAATCCCGGCCTGCCCTGCAGCGGCGAACTCCACCTATCGCAAGGTCCGCGATCGTTCGAGCTATGCCTTCGCGCTGGTCTCGGTGGCGGCGGCGCTGCGGGTCGTCGACGGAAAAATTGCCGACGCCAGGATCGCGCTGGGCGGCGTCGCGCCGAAACCGTGGCGCGCGAGCCGGGCAGAAGCGGCATTGCACGGAGGTACGCCGACCCACGATACCTTCCTGAAGGCGGCCGATTTGGAACTCGCCGATGCCAAGCCACTCGAGGGCAACGCCTTCAAGATCGCGCTCGCCCGCAGCACCATCGTCGCCGTGCTCGGCGGCCTCGCCGGAGATGCCACATGAGCAAGTTGCAGAACGCGATTGTCGGCGGGGTTCGCGCGGTATTGAGCCAGGTGCCGGCCGCCTGGTTGCCCGGCGCCACGCCCGATCCGCTGATCGACAAGCGCGTGACCCTCGGCACGCAGCAGTCGCGACTCGACGGTCCCGACAAGGTGCGCGGCGCCGCGCGCTTCGCGGCCGAGGTGCCGATGGACGGCCTGCTCTACGCAGCCCTGGTCCACTCCACGATCGCGCGCGGACGCATCGCCGCTCTGGACACCGCGGCCGCCGAAGCAGCACCCGGCGTCGCTTTGGTGATGACCCACCGCAATGCGCCGAAGCTCGCCGTGCCACCGCCGATCGGGCTCACTAACCTCAAGGCCGCGGGCAACAACATCCTGCCCGTGATGCAGGACGACGCGATCCGCTGGAACGGTCAGACGGTGGCACTGGTGCTCGCGGAAACGCAGGAACAGGCCGATCATGGGGCCTCGCTGGTCGATGTCCGCTACGATGTCGCTGCATCGCGCACACGCTTCGAGGACGGCAAGGCCGACGCGCGGACACCGGACTCGATCCTCATCGAGAGGAACCGCCTTCTCAAGGGCAACGCGAAGAAGGCGTTGGAAACGGCGGCGCACCGAGTCGATCGCCTCTATCGTACGCCCTGGCAGAACCACAATCCGATCGAGCCCCACGCCGTGACCGTCTTCTGGGAGGGCGAGCGGCTCATCCTTCACGATGCGACGCAGGGGCTCAACGCCACCGCGGGATCGCTCGCCAAGGTGTTCGGCATCAAGGAAGAGCAGGTCCATGTCAGCTCGCCGTTCGTCGGCGGCGGGTTCGGCGCCAAGGCGCTGTGGGATCACCAGATCCTCGCTGCGGCCGCCGCGAAGCTCGCGGGCCGACCGGTACGGCTGGTGCTGTCCCGCTCGGGTATGCACCGCCTGATCGGCGGTCGGACGCAGACCGAGCAAAGGGTCGCTCTCGCCGCCGACAAGGACGGCAAGCTGCAGGCGCTGCTGCATCACGGCTACTCGGTAAAGCCGCTCCACAGCGCCTGCGACGAGCAGTTCGGCCTGACCGGCCGCTCGCTCTATCGGTGCGAAAGCTTCGACATCGTCCAGCACCATGTCGACCTCGACGTGCTGGCCAACACCTTCATGCGCGGTCCTGGCGAGGCCGTCGGAACCTTCGCCATCGAAAGCGCGATGGACGAGCTGGCGCACGAGCTGGGCATGGACCCGGTCGAGCTGCGGCTGCGCAATCTGCCCGACCGCGACCCGGTGAGTGGCGCCCCGCATTCGCAACACGACGCGGCACGCGCGTGGACGATGGGAGCGGAGCGCTTCGGATGGCACCACCGCGCATCCGCTGCGGCAAACCGCAACGGCGAATGGCGGACCGGCATGGGCTGCGCCGCCGGCACCTTTCCCTACGTGCGCATGCCCGGCACGTCGGTTCGGATCACGATCGACGGCAACGGCCAGGCGACGGTCGCCAGCGCGGCACACGAGATGGGCATGGGCACGGCCACCGTGCAGCGCCAGCACGCCGCCGACCGGCTCGGCCTGCCGCTCGAAATGGTCTCAGTCACGATCGGCGATTCGAGCCTGCCGTTCGCCGGCTTCGCCGGCGGGTCGTCGCAGACCGCCTCGCTGGGCGCGGCGATCAACGCGGCGAGCGGCAAGCTGGCCGGCGAATTGCTGCGCCTTGCCGGCAACGACACGCCGCTGGCCGGCCTGAAGGCAGGCGAGGTCGAATTTGCCGAGGCCGGCCTGCGCAAGATCGGTGACCCCGCCCGGCACGAGAGCTTCATCTCGATCCTGCGGCGCGGCGGGCGGACCGACATCAGCGCGAAAGGGGAGAGCGGCCCGCCCCTGGAAATGCTCAAGTTCAGCATGCACAGCACCTCCGCGATCTTCTGCGAAGTCCGTGTCAGCGACGTCACGGGCGAAGTGCGCGTCGACCGGCTCGTGGGCGCTTTCGATTGCGGCCGCATCCTCAACCCCAAGATCGCGGCCAGCCAGTTTCGCGGCGGCATGATCATGGGCCTCGGCATGGCACTGACCGAGGAGACGCTGTTCGACGAGCGCAGCGGACGGATCATGAGCGCGTCGCTCGCCGACTACCATGTGCCCGTGCATCTCGACATTCCGGAGATCGAGGTGCTGTGGACCGACATTCCCGATCCGCGCACGCCGATGGGCGCACGGGGCATCGGCGAGATCGGCACCACCGGCGTCGCTGCCGCCGTCGCCAACGCTGTCTTCAACGCCACTGGCAAGCGCGTCCGCGACCTCCCAATCACGCTCGATAAGCTGGTGTAGCCCGTTCATTTCTTCCGGACCGCGAGCGTCCCGCTCGCTCAAGCTCATGAGCGAGCGGGACGCTCGCGGTCCGGAAGACGATGATCAAGCGTTGCGGCAGACCGTGTCGTAGCCCCAGGTGACGCAGCTCAGGAGCTGGGTGCCCTGGCGCAGATGATAGTGCACCGCGCCGGGCGGGTTGCTCGCCTGCGTCGTCGGCTCGGCGCAAGCCAGCAGGGCGAGGGGTAGGAACAGGGCCAAAAGCCTGGGCATGGCGATCCTTTCGCAGTCAGGCCGCGCGCTGCTGCTCGGCGGCGTCCTGCATGATGGTGACCCTCCAGTGGATGCGCTGCTCCTCGATCGGATAGCCGCCGGTCGCGGAGTGCAGGGCGCAGCGATTGTCCCAGATCACGATGTCACCGACCTGCCATTTGTGCCGGTACTGCGCCGTGGTCGCGACCATGTGATCGGTGAGCTCGGCGATCAGAGCCTCGCTCTCGGCATCGCCGAGTCCCTGGACGCGGGTGATGTGATAGGGGTTGGCATAGAGCGAGATGCGGCCGGTTTCCTCGTGCGTGCGCAGGATCGGATGCACGGCGGGCGGGCGGTTGCGGTCCTCGGGATCGAGCAGGTCGTTGCCGCGCCGGCCGCGCCCGCCATAGACATGCTCAGCCTTCAGCCCCTGCAGGCGCTGCTTCAGCCCCTCGGGCAGGTTCTCGTAGGCGTCGTACATCGAGGCGAACAACGTGTCGCCGCCGGTGGAAGGGATGGCGATGCCGTAGAGCTGCGTGCCCTTGCAGATGTCCTGGTCCCACGGCGAATCGGTGTGCCAGCCGCCGCCGCGATCGTAGATCGTCTTGTCGATCTTGCCGTCGGGCTTGCGCGTGCCGATGCCCATCACCGTCAGCTCGGCATGCTCGGGATGACGCGTCTTCTTCACGCGATGCGGCTTCAGTCGGCCGAAGCGGCGCGAGTAGGCGAGGAACTCCTCGATGGTCAGGGTCTGGCCGCGCACGACGAGGACGATGCCGTCGAGCCAGGCGCGGTAGAGGGCGTTCCAGTCGCTGTCGGACAGCGAACGGACGTCGACATCGGTGGCGATTGCCCCGATGCGCGGGTCGGGCTTGTCTATCTTCATGTCGCGAGCCTAGCATTCCCGCAGAAAAAGTAACCGGAGGAACAATGACCCGCATCGCGGCATGTATTTTCGCAGCTCTGTTCGCCGCCTTGCCGGCTGCCGCCCAGGAGAGTTACCCGAGCCGGACCATCACGCTGGTCGTTCCCTATGCGCCCGGCGGCGGCAGCGATTTCCTCGGCCGCATCCTGGCCGAAGGGCTGCACTCGCGGCTCAACCAGACCGTGCTCGTCCAGAACCTCGCGGGGGCGGGCAGCGTCGTCGGCTCCCAGTTCGTCGCCAAGGCCAAGCCGGACGGCTACACCCTGCTGCTCAACCATGTCGGCATGTCGACGGTGCCGGCGCTCTACAAGAAGCTGAACTTCGACCCGCTCGCCTCCTACGAGTTCGTCGGCCTGTACGCGGAGGCGCCGATGATGATCATGGCGCGCAAGGAGTTCGAGCCGAAGACCTTCGCCGAGCTGGTCACCTACGCCAAGGGCCGCGGAGACAAGTTCACCATGGCCTCGTCCGGCATGGGCAGCTCGACGCATCTCTGCGCCATGCTGTTCCAGGAGGCGATCGGCGTGCCGATCACCATCGTGCAGTACAAGGGGGCGGGCCCTGCCGTGATCGACGTACGCTCGGGCCAGGTCGATGCGATCTGCGATCTGCCGACCACAACGTCCGCCCAGATCAGGAGCGGCGACCTGCGCGCTTACCTCCTGACCGCCCCGCAGCGCCTGAAGTCGCTTCCCGATGTGCCGACCGCCACCGAGCTCGGCGTGCCCGCGCTCGCGATCGGTGTGTGGTTCGGCGTCTATGCGCCGGTCGGCACGCCCAAGTCGGTCATTGCCACGCTCAGCAAGGCGTTGCAGGAAATCGTGCAGGACAAGTCGGTGGCCGAAAAGCTCGCCGGCATCGAGACCTACCTGCTGCCGCTCGACCAGGCGACGCCCGAGGCGCTGCGCGCCAAGCTAGCTTCCCAGATCGCGCTCTGGACGCCGCTTATCGAGAAGGCCGGCGTCCAGGCGGAGTAGCGCGCGGGACGCGGGAGGAGGCATTCGCTTCGAGATCGCGCTGCACTTGTTGCAGGACCTTCGGCTCGACCAGGAGCCCTTGTCGCTCGTAACGACCACGGTTCTTGCTGAAGCGCACGACGACGGCATGCCTGGCGCTTTTCGCCTTCACCCGCCGTGTGAGCAGCGCGTCACCCGCCGGCAAGAACTCGAGATCGCCGAGACCGACACAGTGCAGGCATGCCGGGCCTGGCTTTTCCATGACGAGGATGCCGCCGGTGCCGCCGCACCGGTGGCACTTCCATTCCCTATTCACGGGCTGGATCGCCACCAGATCCGGGGCGCGGTTCGCCTTCTCCACCAGACGTTCGCGCTTCTTTTCCGGAAGGTCGCCCGAAATCCAATGAGTCCGGAAAAGCTTCTCCAGTGCCGCGTCTCCACTTTTGCTGAAGCGCAGCGTCTGGCGCTGCGGCGTCCGTGCTACATAGTCGGTCTCGCTTGCGACCAGTCCTTTTCGAGTCGCCCAGTCTCGAAACAGCCTCATTGCTTCCGACAAGCGCGACGGGTTGGTCTGGATGACGTCATCGAGGTATTCGATCCGCCCTTGCTGCCATTCCTTGTCAGCTCCGGGGTACAGCCAGCGGATCCCAAGAAGCACGTCGATCGCGCTCGCGTAGCCTTGCTCCGTGAGTGCGTCCTCGGCCGCCCGCGTAACTCGTTCCGCAAGTGTGGCCTTATCCTTCTGGCTCATTGCGACACTCCCAGGTTGCGATAGATGGTAACGCAATACGCGATGTCATCCCCCCAGTGCCGATACGTGCGCGATGTCCTCTCTGCGCTGCTTCGAGCGCCTTTCGTAGCTTGCCTGATTCTTGGTCGCGACCAGCGTATCCGGGCTGCCTCGCTTTTCGGTCGCGAGATCGAGGTCGCACCCGGCGCTGCGGACGCTCTGCTCGACATGGCTCCGCTGTGCCTGGGGTGCTCTGAGCAGCCATTGTCGCCGCGCGGTGTCGAGCAGGAAAGCACCCAGGTGCCGGCAGTCGGGGCACTTGCAGTCGAGCGGGTTGGCCCGGGCCCAATCACGGGGAGCTTCCAGCGGGAGAACGATCCGCGCCCGCAGATGGTCGAGAGCCGCTTGCCGGAGCCGTCCGGCCGCCGGCCATTCCGCGCTTTCCTTCTGTTTGGCCAGAGCCAGCGCGGCTGGAACCACGACGCCATCCGGATTGTACGTCTCGGGCCAGGCGCGCACATGCTCGACCGCACGCGCGGCGAGTCCGGCATCGATGCGGCTCGTTGCTGCCAGAAGGTCGACGACGAAACGGGGTGTCATCGTCGAAGGTCGAGCCCAGGGGTCGCGCTCGGCGGGCTTCGCCGCCGGGGCGCCCGGAAGGCTTTCGATCAAGGCCATGCCGACCTGCGCGACGTCTCCGGCTGAAGCGGCGGGCGCCGTAGCGCAGCAGCAGGTTGCCGCAGGCGCCGAGATCAGCGGGAGCGTTGCGTTTGACGATGCTGACCAGCAGGTTGGTCGCCCGCGCTGCTGGAAGGAGCGCGACGGAGCGTACGATCGATTCATTGTCGGACGCTGCGTAGTGACCGTGAGCCGATGTCTCGTCGAGAAACGTATCGATCCACGCCGCATTCCCGAGCCGAACCTGCAGATCGAGCGCCCGGCCGACATTTTCGTCGTTCTCACGGCGCCACGCCTCGCGCGACCAGGTGCGCAGCACATGCTTCGAAAGCTCGTCGGCCTCGCGCCGCAGCGGCGAGTCGATTGCCGCACCGGTGGTTTGCCAACGCGTGACCAGATCTTCGAGATAGGGCAGGGTGCCGCGCAGGCCGGCGTGGTTCAGCACCGCGAGCCGACGGGCGCGGGGCCACAGCACCAGGCCGGCGCGGCGGTAGGTTCGCTCGAAGGTGGCGCCCTCGTTGCCGGTCGCCTCGTGGAAATGCTGCTCGTCCGGCGTCATGTCCTCGAAGGCGTCGGGCGGGCACAGCTCATTCTCGTCGAACGGCAATTCGCCGAGCCCTGCCGTGTCGCCGTCGGGCCGCCGCCACCCGGACAAGATCATCGACTTGTCGTCGACTTCGACGACATCGAACGTCTCGCCGTCATCGGCCTCTTCGCTGCCGCCTCCGCGCCAGCGCCCGCGGCTGTAGTAGCCGGTTTGCTCCGCGCTGCCGCTCTCCTCGACCGTCATGAGCGCGAGATGAAGATCGCAATCGGCTTCGCCGGCCACCCTTCTTGAGGAAGCGCAAACTATAGACGAGGGTCAGGCGGTACCCGCTGACGACGGGCCGGACGTCATGGACGCAGTCGGCATAAAAGGCAGCGAACCCGAGCTCCGCCGGATCGTCGGGACGGAGCTCGAGCGTCACCTCCCGGCCGAGGTGGCGCACGACCAGCTCGCCGCCGCTGTGGGCGGAGGGCAGCACGATCACCAGGGTCGCGAACATGCCGGGAACCTTCTCCGTGTCCCGGTGGTCGACGAAGAAGCTGCCGGCGTCATAGATCAGGAGCTTGTAGAAATCAGCCGTGACCGGCTCGATCACCCCAAGGCCGCGCGCCGCTTCGGCGACGATCTCGGCCAGCGCCTTGTCCCAGTGGCGCCCGCCGATATGCAGGCTGCGGGTCGCGACTTGCCATGTTCTCCGGACGTCGCGATCGACCACCGTTTCCGTGCCGCGCCCACGGGGCGCCGCCTCGGCGATTCCGATCAGCTGCTCGGCTTGGGCCGGCGGAACAGGAAAGGCGATCCTGCCCACGCCCTCGACATCGATCGCCGGAAGAAAAGACGGTCGCAATTCGCCGACACTGAAGTCGCCTGGCCGCTCGATCGAACGGAGGAGTTTCGGCAGAGCCCCGGCGATCGCTGACATGACAATTCCCGGTAAATCTTCCACGAGCCGCC
Source organism: Reyranella sp. (assembly GCF_965279465.1). NCBI lineage: Bacteria > Pseudomonadati > Pseudomonadota > Alphaproteobacteria > Hyphomicrobiales > Reyranellaceae > Reyranella > Reyranella sp. The sequence goes on along the minus strand of NZ_OZ257242.1, from coordinate 7,287,422 downwards.
GTTCGGCCCGCCGGAAGATTATAAGCAAGGAGTGTCCGCGTCAGAATCAACGTCGTGGATAACCGGGGTGCCCATCCTTTACTGTTCGGGCTCGAATCCCGAGGCCCGGATGATCGGTCCCCATAGGTCGAGGTCGGCGCGCTGGATACGGCTCAGCTCGGCGGGCGTCGTGCCGGTCGGGCGAAGACCGAGAAGCTTCATGCGGTCGACGACCGGCGGCGTGCGGGAGGCTGCAACGATTGCCTCGCTCAGCCGCGATACCGCGCGATCCGGCGTCCGGGCGGGAGCGAATACGCCGTACCAGCCGGTGCCCTCGATGGCGTAGCCTGCTGACGCAAAGGTGGGAATGTCCGGGAGAACGATCGAGCGTTCCCGCCCGGAGGTGGCGAGCACATGGATGCGGCCGGCTTTGTGAAGCTCGACCAGATCGGGAGTCGAGGTGAAGAATAGCGGCAGATGGCCGCCGGTGAGATCGGCCAGCGCGGGCGCATTGCCCTTGTAGGGGACGTGGCGCAGCTCGATGCCGGCCGCACGGCCGAACAGCATGGCAAAGAAGTGCGGCAGCGATCCCGCTGCGGGTGTGCCATAGGCTGCCTTGTCGGGATTGGCCTTGAGCCATCCGACGAGATCCTGCAGCGACCTCGCCGGGAGGGCAGGTCCGACAGCCACACCGAGATCGAAAGTCGCTATTTGCGTCACCGGCCGGAAGTCGGCCACGGCGTCGTATCCGGGCAGCTTGTAGACAAGGGGAAAGATGCTCATGGGTGCGATTGGCGTATAGAGCAGGACGCTGCCGTCGGCTGGCGCGTCTTTGACATGCTGGACGCCGAGCCGACCGGCAGCGCCCGGCCGGTTTTCGACGACGACAGGCTGATCGAGGCTGGCGCGCAGCGCATCTGCCATGAGCCGAATCAGCGAATCGCCGCCACCGCCGGCCGCATATGGCGATACGAAGCGCAGCGGCTTGTCGGCTGGCGCGGCAAGCGGTGCCTGGGCTCTGGCGCTCGCGGCAACGGCAAGTGCAGTACCGAGCGAAAGCAAGAATGCCTTACGGCGCATGATCGGCTCCTCTCGTCATGTGGAAGGTTATCGATCGATCTGCGGGAGCGTGTGTTGGCTAAGGCAATAAGAGAAGCCTCCAAATCATGATAGGGCTATAAGGTGCTTCTGGAGCCTCCCAATGCCCCTGGATGACCGCGTCGGACGCCGCATAAAGCTGCGTGGCCTGCATATCCTGCAGGAGACTGTCGCGAGCGGGAGCATGGCGAGAGCTGCGCGCACTCTCGGCATGACGCAACCTGCCGTATCCTACGCCATAACCGAGATGGAACAGGCCCTTGGCGTAATCCTGCTGCACCGCAGCCCTCAGGGCGTCTCGCCAACTGCGTTCGGTGACTCGCTGTTGCAGCGTAGCGTCGTCATCTTCAACGAGCTTCGACAGGGCATTCGCGACATCGCTTTCCTCGCCGATCCTTCGGCGGGTGAGATCAGGATCGGGGCTACACCTCCCATGTCCGCTGTCGCCGGAATGGCGATCAATCGGCTGATTCGGCGCTATCCCAAGTTGACATTCGATCTGGTGGTCGAGTCCACCCAGGTGCTGATGCGCGAGCTTCATCGTCGTGGCATCGAGCTCGCCATCAGCCGCATGGCCGAACCGGTCGCGCCGGAGGGGACGACGGCAGAAATTCTGTTCTACGACCGGCTTGTCGTCATTGCTGCCAAGGGCAGCCGGTGGACGCGCAGGAAACGCCTCGACCTGCGCGGCGTCGCGGCAGGGCCATGGGCTCTTCCATCAGCGGACGGCTTTCTCGGCGCGATGATTCGTGCCGCCTTCGAGGCGCGGGGACTCGCGATGCCGGCCGCTGCGGTCACCACCGGCTCGACCTACACCTTGGCGAGCCTGGCTGCACAGGGTCTCTTTCTGACGATTCACCCCGAAACGATGCTTCGTGTTCCCACCCGGCATCCCTTGCTGGTTGCGCTACCCATCGAGCTTTCGCAGGCGATCCATCCCATCGGCCTCGTCCAGCTGCGGGATCGCGCTCCAAGCCCGATGGCGACCATGTTTGCTCAGGAAGTCCGCACGGTCGTGAAGGCAGCAGGTCTGGGGCGCAAGGCAGCCGAACCAGTCAGAGCAGGTGCGGATTGGGCAGCAGCAGGATCTTGCCGAAGCGATCGGGCCGAGCGGCGTGGGTGAGGGCGTCGCGCACGCGTTCGAGCGGATAGCACGCTTCGACTGTCACGCGGATCGTGCCGTCGACCACGAGCTGGCCGAGCTCGGCATAGAGCGCCGCCCGATCTTCGGCCGATGCGCGCTCGAACCATGGCGTGAACCAGTAGCCGCGCAGGGTGATATCGCGAAAAACCAGCTCGCTCGCTGCCACCGTGCAGTCGGGCGAGGAGAGGAGGCCGTAGACCACCAGCGTGCCGCGGGGAGCGAGGCAGTGCGCCAGGCGGGTTGTGGCCGAGCCCGCCACGGCGTCGAGCGCCAGCCGCACCGGCTGCCCGCCGACCGCGGCGGCAGCCCTTGCCGGCAGGTCGGGACCGTCGACCAGCACGACGTCGCCGCCGATCGCCAACAGCGGCGCCACCTGGTCAGCGCGACGCACCACGCTGACCGTGCGCAAGCCGCGCCGGCGGGCGAGCCAGATCACGCAATGGCCGACGGCCGAGTTCCCGGCGTTCTGGATGAGCCACTCGCCGGGCGAGAGCGTAACGTAGCGCGTCAGCATGTGTAGCGCCGTCGCCGGATTCACCGCCAGCATCGCCAGTTGTAGCGGGTCCGCCGCGGCGGGCAGCGCTCGAACGCCGGCGGCAGGCGCCAGCACCCTTTGGCGCCAGTTCCCGCGCCCGGCATGGAGCGCGAGAATCCGTCGCCGATCTTCAGGTTGGTGACGCCCTCGCCGAGCGCCGCGACCTGTCCCACCGCCTCGCCGCCGGCGGGAGCGGGCAGGGACGGTGGCGTGGCGCCGAAGCGTCCCTGGAAGACGAGGAAATCGGACGGGTTGATCGGCGCGGCCAGGATGTCGAGCAACACCTGGCCAGGGCCGGGAGATCCCGGGTCGCGCACGTCGGCGACGTCGGCGACGTCGGCGACCTCCGCTGCCGACCCGAAGCGCGTGACCAGGACCGCCTTCAACGGTCAGCGCTCCATAATCCACTCGGCGCCCGAGGCAAGCGCGACCGCTTTCACCTTGGCGAGGAGGCCGGGGCCGACAGGGATGCCGGTTTCCCGCCGCCGCGCCGCCGTGCGGCGTTCCGGATCACCGGCGACCATAACAGGCTTGGCCGGATCGGCCGGCTTGGTGGCGCGCAGCGTGTCGCAGAAGGCCGTGACGTCGGCGCGGAAATCAGCGGCATCGCGGAACAGGCCGGGATCCATCGCCAGCATGAAATGCCCGATATCCATGGTGCCCGGCTTCTTGGTGTGCATCGGGTCGGTCACCATGCAGGCGCCCGACAGCGCCGAGGACAAGATATTGACCATAGCGCCGAGGCCGTAACCCTTGTGGCTGCTGCCCTCCGGCGTGCCGCCGAGGGGAGTCATGAAGCCGCCCTTGCTGACCTCGAGCGGATCGGTGCTGGGCTGGCCGTCCTTGGTGACCAGCCAGCCCGGGGGCGTCGCCAGGCCCTCGTTCGCCTTGTTGCGGATCTTGCCGGCGGCCACAGTGGTCGTGGCCATGTCGAGCAGGAACGGTTCGCCCGGCTTGCCGGGGGCGGCGAAGGCGATCGGATCGGTGCCGAGGCGGGCCTGAGCGCCGTTGGTCGGCGAGACCTGGATGCCGCTCGCCGAGGTGGTGACCATGCCGATCAGCCCGGCCTCGACCGCCATCAGCGCATAGAAGCCGCAGGCGCCGAAATGCGCCGAGTTGCGCACGGCCGCGACGCCGATGCCGGTCGCTTTCGCCTTGTCGATGGCGAGCTCCATCGCGCGCCGCGCATTGGGATGGCCAAGGCCGCCGCCGCCGTCGATCAGCGCCGACACCGGGGTCTCGCGGGCCACCTTCGGAACGGCGCGCATGTCGATCTTTCCGGCGCGGCGCCGTTCGTCGTAGGGCGGCACCATCGAGATGCCGTGCGTGTCGATTCCGTGCAAGTCCGCCCAGCTCATGATCTCGGCGGTGCTTTCGGCGGTTTCCTCCGGCATACCCCAGGCCTGCAGGATGAGCTGGAGCTGCTTTCGATGGGTCGCATAGGACGCAGGCATTCAGTTGTTCTCCAATTTGAAGATGTCAGCCGCCGGCGACGCCTTGAGCCTCGACGTAGAGCGCGTAGACGGACTGGCTCGCGGTCATGAACAGGCGATTGCGCTTGCGGCCGCCAAAGCAGAGGTTGGCGCAACGCTCCGGCAACAGGATGCGGCCGATCAGCGTCCCGTCGGGTGCGAATACGGCGACGCCGTCGTGGTCCGGTCCGCCCGAGAAGCCGCACCAGACGTTGCCGTCGGTGTCGCACCGGATGCCGTCGGCGAAGCCCGGCGTGTCGTCGAAGAACAGACGGCCGTTCACGGGCTTGCCGTCAACCATGTCGTAGACGTGCGTGGTCTTGGTGCCGCTCGGTGTGTCGACGACATAGAGGCGCGATTCGTCGGGCGAGAAGCAGAGCCCGTTCGGCCGCTCCATGTCGCCCACGGCGATGGTGAGCGCACCGGTAACGGGATCCAGCCGATAGACGCGGAACGGCATCTCCTGCTTGGCCTTGTCGCCGAGATAGTTGCCGCGGATGCCGGCGCCGTTGTCGCTGAACCAGATCGAGCCGTCGGACTTCACGATCACATCGTTGGGGCCGGTGAGCCGCGTGCCCTCGAAGGAATCGGCCAGCACCGTCACGCTGCCGTCGTGCTCGGTGCGGGTGAGCGTGCGGCTGCCCAGCTCGCAGCTCAGCAGCCGGCCCTGCCGGTCGCGCGTGTTGCCGTCGGGATAGCCTGCCGGGTTGCGCAGCGTGGCGACTGCGCCGGTGATCTCGTCCCAGCGCAGCAGCGCGTCGTTGGGGATGTCGGAGAACAGCAGGTAGCGGCCGTCGCCGTAGTAGGCCGGCCCTTCGGTGAAGCGGAAGCCGGTGGCGATCCGCTCGATCGCAGCCATCGGCACGACGAGATGCTGGAAGCGCGGATCGAGCACGACGATGTTGGGATCCGGATAGCGGATCGGCGCCGACGATTCCCAGCGCGATTGTCCTTGAGTCATATACGCCTTCTCTCCACGGATTTGCCGGAGTGGACACCGATACGCGCCGGTCTGCAAACTGCGTCGAACAGAACGACCGCGGGAAAGATCGCATCATGAAAATCGACTTCACGGGCAAGAAGGCCATTGTCTGCGGCGGCAGCCGCGGTATCGGCAAATCGATCGCACTGGGCTTCGCAGCCTGCGGCGGCGATGTCTCGATCTGCGCCCGCGACGTCACGACGCTGGAGGAAACCCGCGCCGAGATCGCCAGGCACGGCCACAAGGCCCATGCCGCCAGCGCCGACCTCGCCCGGGGCGATTCGGTGCGCGGCTATGTGAAGGACGCAATCGCTGCCCTGGGCGGCGTGGACTTCCTGGTCAACAATGCCTCGGCCTTCGGCTCGTCGGACGACGACAAGGGGTGGACCAGCAGCCTGGCGGTCGACATGCTGTCGATCGTGCACGCGACACAGGAAGCGCTGCCTGCGCTGCGCCAGTCGCAGGGCAGCGTGGTGAACATCTCCTCGATCGCCGCGCTCCATCCCGCGGGACGGCAACCGCCCTACGGCGCGATCAAGGCGGCGGTGATCCACTACACAACCACGCAGGCGGCTATGTATGCCAAGGACCGGATCCGGGTGAACTGCATCGCCCCGGGCTCGATCGAATTCCCTGGCGGCCTGTGGGACCGGCGCAAGATGGAGAACCCGGCGCTCTACAATGGCACGCTGAACTCGATCCCATTCGGCCGCATGGGCCTGCCCGAGGAAGTCGCCAACGTGGCGCTGTTCCTCGCCTCGCCGCTGGCCGCGTGGGTCACCGGGCAGACGATCGCCGTCGCGGGCGCCCAAGGCCTCTAGCCCCCGGCTTGCGCAGCAGGGCAAGGCCGCTCGCGGCCTGGAATCCGTAGAAGTCGGCGTCGCGCGCCGTGCCGCGTGTGCCGGCGCGCGGCGTTTGCCCCGGTGCTGGAGCGCAGGGTCGACAAGACCGCCGCCCAGTCGCTCGCCCGCTACGTCGCCGCCCTTTTGCAGGGCCTGTCGATCCACGCACGCGACGGCGCTACCGCGCCGGAGTTTCGGACGAGCATCGACGTGGCGTGTCGAGACTTGGCTGCGGTCAGGTCTGGTCCTTAAAGTCGCTTAGCGCTCGTCCTCGGCGTCGGGTACGCTCCATCGAACGTGGAGAGAGGACCCCATGCCTGACGCTGTCGTCGCCGAAGCCCGCACGATCTCCGCGCCCAATCATCCGCTCGATCCGCTGACGCCGGACGAGATCCGGCGCGCGTCGGCCGCCGTCCGCAGTGCGCACGATCTCGGGGCAGGCATGATGTTCGAGACCATCACCCTTCACGAACCCGAGAAGAGCGTGGTGCACGGCTTCCAGCCCGGGACCGCCTTCCCGCGCGAGGCCTTCGTCTGCGCCTTCGACCGCACAAATGGCCAGGTCTTCGAGGCACGGGTCGATCTCGTCGCCGACAAGGTCGTCGATTGGCGGCACGTGCCGGGCGTGCGGCCGCGCATCCTGATCGACGACATCACGCTGGTCGGAGAAGTCGCGCGGGCCGATCCGCGCTTTCGGGCGGCGCTCGCCAAGCGCGGCATCGCCGATTTCGAGAACGTCCAGGTCGATCCCTGGTCGGCCGGCAACTACGGCCTGCCGGACGAAGAGGGCAGGCGGCTCTGCCATACCTTCTGCTGGTATCGCAGCGAGAAGAACGACAACCCCTACGCCCATCCGATCGAGGGGCTGTGCGCCGTGGTCGATCTCGACCGCGCCGAGGTCCTGCGCATCGACGACCATGGGCCGGCCGACGTGCCGCGGGAGGACCGCAACTACGCGGCGCGCTACCGCACCGTCTATCGCACTGACGTGAAGCCGCTGGAGATCGTGCAGGCGGACGGGCCCAGCTTCACTGTCGAGGGCAACGAGGTGCGCTGGCAGAAGTGGCGCCTGCGGGTCGGCTTCAATGCGCGCGAGGGCCTGGTGCTGCACGCCATCGGCTACGAGGACGGTGGCCGGCTGCGTCCCGTGCTGCATCGCGCCGCCCTGTCGGAGATGGTCGTGCCCTACGGTCATCCGGGCGGCGGCCACTTCCGCAAGAACGCCTTCGATGTCGGCGAGTACGGCATCGGCGTGCTGGCCAACTCGCTCACGCTGGGCTGCGACTGCCTGGGCGTGATCCGCTACTTCGACGCGTGGCTGGCCGACAGCAAGGGCGAACCGTACTGCATCCCGAGCGCGGTGTGCCTGCACGAGGAGGATTTCGGCATCCTGTGGAAGCACACCGACCTGTTCACCGGCGAGGTCGATGTGCGGCGCGCGCGCCGGCTGGTCGTGTCGTCGATCTCGACGGTCGGCAACTACGAGTACGGCTCGTTCTGGTATTTCCACCAGGACGGTTCGATCCACTTCGAGATGAAGGCGACCGGGATCGTCAACACCGCCGGCCTCAAGCCGGGCGAGCAGCCGAACTACGGCACGATCGTGTCGCCTGGAGTCTATGCGCACTACCATCAGCACATCTTCAACATGCGCCTCGACGTGGCGGTCGACGGCGAGCGCAACCGGGTGGTCGAGGTCGACACGGTCGCGTTGCCGGTCGGGCCCGACAATCCGCATGGCAACGCCTTCACGATCCGCGAGAGCATTCTCGCCAACGAGCTAGCAGCGCAGCGCACCGTCGATTTCAATGCCGCGCGCTTCTGGAAGATCGAGAGTGCCGACGCGCGCAACAAGCTGGGGCAGCCCACTGCCTACAAGCTGCTGCCGCTCAGTCCGGTTCCTGCCTTCGCGAGCCCGCAATCGTCGGTGGCCCGGCGCGCCGCCTTCATGACCAGGCAGCTCTGGGTCACCGCCTATCATCCCGACGAGATCCACGCGGCCGGTCGCTATCCCAACCAGAGCAGTGGTGGCGACGGCTTGCCGGCCTGGACGGCTGCCGACCGGTCGTTGGTCGATACCGATATCGTAGTCTGGCACAGCTTCGGCCTGCACCACATTCCCCGCCCCGAGGATTTCCCGGTCCAGCCCGTGATCACGGCTGGCTTCGCGCTCCATCCCGCGGGATTCTTCACCGAGAACCCGGCTCTCGACGTCCCGCCGGCCAAGAGCAGCATGAGCTGCTGCGTCGACTGAGGGCGTAGTCGATTGAAAGTCGGCGCGGACGTCAGCTCTTCTCGATGTTCCACAGCACGGTCACCGGCGCCTTCAGCCAGCCGACCACATTGCTGCGCGCGGCGCCGGGTCCGTACCACTGGCCGAGCCAGGCGTACTGCGCCGTCTCGAGCGCGCGGTTCTGCACCGCCGCCGCCAGTGCCTTGGACTTGGCCGGATCGGTTTCCTTGGAGTAGGCGTCGCGCAGCTTCTCCATCTCCGGATCGTTGGGCCAGCCGAACCACGCCTTGTCGCCGTTGGCGACGGTGAAGTTGGCGGCGATCGGGTTCAGGATATCGGCGGCGATGGCGTAGGTGTGGAAGGCGCTCCAGCCGCCTTTGTCGGACGGATCCTTCTTGGCGCGGCGGGTGACGACCGTCTGCCAGTCCATCGACTGCATGTCGACCTTGAAGCCGCCCTGCTCGAGCAGCGACTTGGTCACCGGCGCCATGTTGGTCAGCACCGGCAAGGTCGTCGATTGCATCAGCACCACCGGTGTGCCGTCGTAGCCCGCCTCCTTGAGCAGCGCCTTGGACTTCTCGAAGTTCGGCTTGGTGAGCAGGTCGCCCTGGATCTCGACGGCATTGGGCGTGCCGCAGACGAAGGCGGCGGTGCAAACCTTGTAGAACTCGGGCTCGCCGACCGTTGCCTTGAGATAGTCCTCCTGACGCATGCACAGCAGCGCGGCCTGGCGGATCTTGGGATTGTCGAACGGCTTGGTCAGATGGTTCATGCGCAGCACGAACTGCTGGCCGAGCGGGTTCCAGTTGACGATCTGCACACCCTTGTCCTTCTTCAGGATCGGGATCAGGTCGTGCGGCACCTGTTCGACCATGTCGATCTCGCCGGCGATCAGCGCATTCACCTGCTGCTGCGAGTCGGGCATGTCGATGAACTCGACCCTGTCGACCTTGGCGATCTTGCCGCCGGCGAGGCCCGAGGCGGCCTCCGGCCGCGGCTTGTACTTCGGATTCTTGACGTAGACGTGCTTCTCGCCGGGCTTTGACTCGGCGTTGACGTAGATGAACGGCCCGGAGCCGATCTGGCTGTCGATCTGCTTGAACGGATCGGTGTCGGCGATCCGCTTGGGCATCATGAACGGCACGTTGGACGAGGGCTTGCCCAAAGTGTCGAGCACCAGTCCGTAAGGTTCCTTGAGCTTCAGGGTGAAGGTCTTGGCGTCGACCGGTTTCCACTCGACGACGAAGTCCGCCAGCTTCTGGCCCATCGGGTCGCGGGCCTGCCAGCGCTTCAGCGAGGAGACGCAATCCTCGGCCGTCACCGGCTTGCCGTCATGCCATTCCAGGCCGTCGCGCAGGGTGAAGGTCCACAGCGTCTTGTCGGCGGAGACCTCGTGCTTGTCGACCATCTGCGGCTTGATCGCGCCGGCCTCGTCGGTCGCGAACAGCACGTCGTAGATCATGTAGCCGTGGTCGCGCGTGACATACGCCGTCGTCCAGATCGGATCGAGGATCGTCAGGTTGCCGTTTTGTACGAAGCGCAGGAGCTTTTTGGTCTGGGCGCTGGCGACGCCCGGCACGAGGGCGAGGGCAGCACTGCCGGCCGCGAAGGCACGGCGATTTATCTTGAACACGTTTCGTCTCCCAGAGTGGTTCTTGATCGTTTTTGAGAACGTTTCCACGAACGTTGTCATTTCGGCGTCGAGAGTCAATAGATGCGGGAATTCATGGAAGAGATCGTTTCTAAATGGGGCGTTACGATTCGTGACGTTGCGCGCGTTGCCGGCGTCTCGCTCAGCTCGGTGTCGCGCGCCCTGAACGGTGGAAAGAACGTGAGCGCGCGCGTGGCACGCGATGTGGCGGCAGCGGCCAGCACTCTGGGCTACCAGCCCGATTTCCTGGCGCGCAGCCTGCGGACGCGATCTCCTGGAAGACGACGACATCCGCTAGCGCAGTCCCGCGCCCTGCTGCCCGTCGATCTCGTGCTGCGCGAGTCCTGCGCGCCGACCGCGAATTGATGTTTGCCCCACTTTCTCGCCAGAAATGCTCAAAACAGAGCGGGGCGGTTGGAGGGATCCGTGCCGACCAGCTCCGACGGGTCACGAGCAGCGGATGAGCGCGTGACAGGGGCAAATACGGGAACAGGCCGATCGAAGCCCTTCAAGGCCAAAGGGTGCAGCTCAACGAGAGGCAAGCTCGAACCGATTGCGTGGGCGGCGACGCGATCGATGAGGATTTCGCGATCTTCCGCACTGTCGCTCAGGCGCGATGCAAGGTTCACGACACTGCCGATCGCCGTGTAGTCGAGGCGGCCCTCGGAGCCGATCTGCCCCACGGTAGCCGGTCCCATGGCCAGTCCCACGCCGAAGCCAAGCCGGGGATCGAGCGCACGCCAGCCGGTCAGGAGCTTCTGCACGTTCGACTGCATGTCCTGTGCCATCTTGACGGCGCGCAATGCCGGATCTGAGCAGGAGACCGGCGCGTTGAGCAGCACCATCGCGCCGTCGCCGGCGAAATTAATGAGCGTCGCTTCATGGGCGCTGACCGCCTTTTCCAGTGCATCGTAGTATTCACGCAGCACGGCGAGGACGGTTTCGGATTCGGCACGCGCCGAGAAGGCAGTGAAGCCGCGCAGGTCGCAGAACACCACGACCACCTCGACCCTCCGCCCGTCGAGGACGCGATCGTCGCCGATACGGTCGACCAGCTCGGCCACCTGCGGTGCGAGAAAGCGCTTGAGCCGGCTGATGCGTTCGGAGCGCTCCTGCGAGACCGAAAGCTCGCCGGCCATCGCATTGAACCGGGTCGCGAGCCGTTCGAATTCGTCGCCGGTCGCGAGGCTGATCCGGTGGTCGAATTGCCCCGCACCAATTCGCGCGACGCCGTCCTCCAGCACACGGATGGGGCCCACCATGCGCTGGGTCAACCAATAGGCGAGCCCTGCGGCGAAGACCGCACCGGCGACGAGCAATGCTGCCGTGCGCCAGAGCGCTGCGTAGATCGGCCTGTATGCCTCGGTGAGGGGTTGCTTGACGATGACGCTCCAATCCACGCCGGGAATCTGGGCCATTGCCGCCAGCACCGTCCTTCCCGCAAGGTCCTGGCCCGTGGCTGCCTGGCCGGGACCTGTGAGGCGAATGGCATCGCGCAGGGTCCGGAGGGGTTGCGCCGCGGTTTCGTCGGCCCGCAGCACCAGGCTGATGTCCGGATGGGCGACGAGCCTTCCCGGCAGGTCGAGCACAAACGCCTCGCCGGTGCGCCCGACCCGGATTGCCGAGATTTCCTCCCAGATGAATTTCAGGTTGACCTCGGCGACAGCTACTCCGACGGCCGAGCGGTTGCCCGCGATCGCGATGGTCATGAACGGTTCCGAGCCGTACTGGAACGTGACCGGGCCAAACCAGACCCCATCCGAACGGGCGCCCAGCACGGCGGGCCTTGCCGGGTGGTCGTCACCGCTCCCGATCCGGTTCAGGCCGATGCGCGACACGAACAGGCGTTCCTTCCCGGCGGCATCGACGAGGCTGAGGCTGATCACGGCCGGTGCCTGGCGGAGCAGGCCCAGGGCGTCGAGCCTGTGCCGGTCGCCGGTATTCTCCGACAAGGGCAATTGCACCGTCCAGGCGAGCTGATCGCGAATGCCTTGGATGAAGTCCTGGATCTTCGACGCCGCCAACCTGGCTTCTGCGTCCAACAGGTCGTTCAGCCGGGCGCGCTGGTCGTGATAGCCGAACCACGCCTCGCTCCCGCCCGCGATCAGAAGGGGCGCGACGACCGCCGCGAACAAGGCGCAGAAATACTTCGTGAACAGCGAGCTGCGCGGAGCGACAGGTCGCGGAGCGACAGGTCGCGGAGCGACAGATCGGTCGGACATCGTCTCAGCCCGCGCGGTGAACGGCCGGCGAGGTCACTCGATCACCCTGTCGGCGCTGGCCAGAAGCGAGGGCGGGAAGGAGAGACCGAGCGCGTCGGCGGCCTTCTGATTGATGAACAGCTCGACTTTGGTCACGCGTTGCACCGGCAGGTCGGCCGGCTTCTCGCCCTTGAGGATGCGTCCAGCGTAGAGACCGGAGTGACGGTGGGACTGATCGAAATCGCCGCCGTAGCTCATCAGGCCGCCGGCGAGCGGAAAGTCGCGCGATTGGGTGATCGCCGGCACGGCGTAGCGGGCCGCGAGCGCGGCGAGCTGCTGGCTGCGGAATGCGAAGTAGGGATCTGAGCTGAAGACGAGGCCGCCCATGCGCGACTGGTTCACGGCGGTGAAGAGGGAGTCGAACTCCTGCTCGGTGCTGGCTTTCAGCACGGCCAATTCCACCCCGAGGGTCTCCGCCGCGACTTGGAGGTTCTTCAATTGCGTGCTCGAGGTCGGGCTGTTCGGATTGAGGGCAACGGCAAATGTCTTGCTGTCCGGGCGCACCTCGCGCATGAACTCCAGGCGCTTGCGCGAGACCTCCACGCTGAGGCTCGACACGCCGGTAAGATTGCCGCCGGGGCGAGACAGGCTGCTGACCAAGCCCAGCGCGATGGGATCGCCCCCCATCTCGAAGACGATCGGGATCGTCGCTGTTGCCGATTTCGCTGCGAACGCGACCTCGGCGCCGCCCGGCGCCACGATCACGGACAGCTGACGCCCAGCCAGTTCCTTTGCCAGTGCCGGCAGCCGGCTGTATTGACCGTCGGCCCAGCGAAAATCGATGGCGACCGTGCGCCCCTCCACGTACCCCGCTTCTGCCAATCCCCGGCGGAAGGCCTTGAGGCGACTTCCGTAGCGTTCCGGGGATTCCGAGCCGAGATAGCCGATGACCGGCAGGGTCTGCGCGCGGGCCGGGACGGCCGAGGCCGACGCACACCCGACGAGGGCGATGAAATCGCGCCGGCCCATCCGACCGGCGGCCTTGGCAATGGCGCGAGGCATGAAGCGCAAGGTGTCTCTCTTTCCCGCCAACCCGCGCAATCGCGCCCCAGTGGCATGGCGTCTGCAATTGGCTCAGCCACACAACTTTTGCAAGAGCCCCCGGACGGGCGCTTTTCGCCGCCAGCGCAGTCGGGACGGAACGGCTCGACCGCGAAACGCTGCGCGAGGACCTGAATGATCGTGGCGATATTTTCGCGCGCCCTGTCAGCAGATTGTCAGGCAATAGGCGCCTAATGGGCGCGGGAGAATCGGGGGAGGAGGAAAGGAGCTCCACCATGACTCGTGCACTCTCAGTTGCAGTGATCGCGTTGCTGGGCCCATGCGCCGTTGCGCATGGCCAGACAAGTCCCTCGCCTTCGGGCTGCGGCCCGGAGACATGGTCGACCGAGAAGGTGACCTATGTCGGCGTCCCGTGCGGCGACAGCCAGGCGCCGGTTCGTCAGCAGGCCGCGGCGCCGCTGACCGACATCCAGTATTGCGGCGCGCTGGTCACGCGTTACGACACCTTCCTGAACAAGTTCGGCAAGCACGGCGGCATGCTCTCGACCGACGTCGCGGCCAATGTCGCCGCCGCGAAATGCCGGGCCGGCGACAGCAGCGGAATCGCCGACCTCGAACGGGCCCTCAAAGACGCGAAGGTCGATCTGCCGCCACGGAGCTAGGATGACGGGGGCGCTCGCCGCTTCGGCGGCGAGCGCCGTTCTTTGCTTGACCCTCGGGCCGATCCCGCCAACCATAAGACGATGTCCCGTACTCTCCGCCGGCCCGTGAACCGACGCCGACTTTGCACCCCGGTGCAGGGCGTTGGGTCGCTGTGGCGTCGACGACGAGGAGATCGCTGATCGTCCGTCGTTTCCGCCTCATCAAGCCCAGCAACCCTGCCACTACCAAGTCGGCGGGTTTTTTGTTGCCCGAAGGGAGAGTGTCATGTCGAACATCAGTCAATTGCGGATCAGGAGAGCCGGTCCGCGCGATGCCGATGCCGTGCGGAGCCTGACGCGGGCGGCCTATGCGCAATGGATTCCCGCAATCGGCCGCGAACCGCTGCCGATGAAGGCCGACTACGAGAAGGCCGTGCACGAGCACGAGATCGATCTGCTCTATGCCGGCGACGATCTGCGTGCCCTGATCGAAGTCTTCCTGACAGCCGATCACCTGTTCATCGAGAACATCGCGGTCGCGCCCGAGCACCAGGGCAAGGGCCTCGGGCATCATCTGCTGACTCATGCCGAAACGAAGGCGAAGAGCGCGGGGTTGGGGGAACTGCGCCTGCTGACCAACCAGGCCTTCGCAAGCAACGTGCGGCTCTACCAATCGGTCGGCTTCCGCATCGACCGGACGGAGCCGCATTTCGGCGGCGGCACAACAGTCTATATGAGCAAGCAACTCTGGGGCGGCGAGAGTTGACGCCATTCGGCCCCTCGGCTACGCCCACGCACCCCGAAGGTTCAAGAAGTGCCCGATTCCACGATCTCCCTTGCGTCCGATGCTACGCTTGCCGGCCACCCTGCCGGCTTGCGCCGCACTTTCGCCATCATCTCGCATCCTGACGCCGGCAAGACGACGCTGACCGAGAAGCTGCTGCTGTTCGGTGGCGCGATCCATGTCGCGGGGGCCGTGAAGGCGCGCGGCGAGGCGCGGCGGGCGCGCTCGGACTGGATGAAGATCGAGCAGCAGCGCGGCATCTCGGTCACCACCTCGGTGATGCATTTCGAGTACGGCGGCGCGGTGTTCAACCTGCTCGACACGCCGGGCCACGAGGATTTCAGCGAGGACACCTACCGCACGCTGACCGCCGTCGATTCGGCGGTGATGGTGATCGATGCCGCCAAGGGCATCGAGGCGCGCACCCGCAAGCTGTTCGAGATCTGCCGCCTGCGCGACGTGCCGATCATCACCTTCATCAACAAGATGGACCGCGAGACAAAGGATCCGATCGAGCTGCTCGACGAGATCGCCTCGACCCTGGCGCTCGACGTCTCGCCGATGACCTGGCCGATCGGCTCGGGCCACGGCTTCAAGGGCACCTACGATCTCGCCAACAGCCGCATGCTGGTGTTCGACAACACCGACCGCAGCCGCATCGGCGAGGTGATCGAGAATTACAGCATCGCCGACCCGGCCCTCGCCGAGGAGGTCGAGCTGGTGCGCATGGGCTATCCGGCGTTCGACATGGAGTCCTATCGTGCCGGCCATCTGACGCCGGTGTTCTTCGGCAGCGCCTACAATAATTTCGGCGTGAAGGAGCTGCTCGACTCGCTGGCCGCCTGGGCGCCGCCGCCGCGGCCGCAACCGGCCGAGCCGCGCGCCATCGAGCCGACCGAGCCCAAGGTCTCGGGCTTCGTGTTCAAGGTCCAGGCCAACATGGACCCCAACCACCGCGACCGCATCGCATTCCTGCGGCTGTGCAGCGGCAGGTTCCGGCGCGGCATGAAGCTGACCCAGATGGGCACCAACAAGGTGCTGTCGGTCAACTCGCCGATCCTGTTCTTCGCCCGCGAGCGCGAGATCGTCGACGAGGCGTGGCCGGGCGACATCATCGGCATCCCCAATCATGGCGTGCTGCGGGTCGGCGATACGCTGACCGAGGGCGAGACGATCAAGATCACCGGCATCCCGAACTTCGCGCCGGAAATCCTGCGCCGCGTGCGGCTCGAGGACCCGATGAAGTCCAAGCAGCTCAAGCGCGCGCTGGACGACCTTGCGGAGGAGGGCGTGACCCAGGTATTCCGCCGCGTGATCGGCGGCGACAATATCGTGGGGGTGGTCGGCGAGCTGCAGCTCGACGTGCTGAAAACCCGGGTCGAGGCCGAGTATTCGGTGATGATCGACCTCGAGCCCGCGCCGTTCGAGACCGCGCGCTGGATCTCGGCCGAGAGCAAGGCCGACCTCGAAGCCTTCATGTCGGCCAACCGCGGCGGCATGTCCGAGGACCGCGACGGCTCTCCGGTCTTCCTCGCGCGCAACGCCTGGGAGCTGGGCTACATCGCCGAGAAGAGCCCGAAGATAAAGTTCTCCGACATCCGCGAGCGGTCTTAGTCTTCCGGACCGCGAGCGAGACGCTCGCGGTCCGGAAGATCATGACCCTTTGGTCGGTGACCAGCCGTAGGCCTTGGTGCAGGCACCGCCCATCAGCATGGCGCGCTCGGAGTCGCTGAGGCGCTTGGTCTCCAGGAACGGCTTCACCGCCTGCTCGTAGTTGACGACGGCGAAGGCGCGCGTCCAGTCGGTGCCCCACAGGCAGCGCTCGAAGCCCCAGGCATCGAACACGCGCTTCAGCGGATCCCAGATGTCGGGGAACGGGTATGGCGCCTTCGACAGCGTGCAGGCGCCGCTGACCTTGATCACGGCGTTCGGGCGCTTCGCGAGCTCAAGGATCTTGGGCAGGTCGGCCCAGGGTTCTGCCGGCGCCGGCGGGACACGTGGCTGGAGGATGCCGAGGTGGTCGACGATGAAGCGCGTGTCGGGATGGCGGTCGATGATCTGCATTCCCTCATCGACCCGGCCCCAGAACAGGAAGTTGACCGGGAGATCGTATTTCACGGCCGCCTTGCAGATGCGGTCGAACCCGGGATCGTCGGCGGCACGCTTCTCTTCGTCCCGCAGGAAGATTCGGATGCCGACGGCGCCCGGAGTCTTCTTCCACTCAGCGACGACGTCGGCCACGCCGGGGTTGTCCGGGTCGACCGGCTTGACGATGGCCATGCGGCCGGGATGTGCGCGCTGCACCTCGACCGCGTAGCTCGCGTCGTACTGGTATAGCGAGAAGGCCGAGATGAAGATCGCGCCGTCGACTCCGACCTTGTCCATCGCCGCGACCATCTCGTCGCCGGTGACATGGTCGGGCCAGTTCGGCACGTTGTGCCACGGCCGCTTCGGTGTGTTCGCCTCGTAGGCGTGGACCTGCGAATCGATGATTGGCATTGGACATCTCCTCCTTATTTTTTCCGTTCCGTTACCGGCAGGGTGACACCGCTGGCGCGCAGAGTCGCGAGTTCGTCAGCCTTGAGGTCCAGCATCTCGGCAAGCACCAGGTCCGTGTGCTGGCCGAGCGTCGGTGCCGGCCGGCGGATCTCCGATTTGCCGCCGGTATGCAGGCGGATCGGCGAGATCGGCACGCGCGTCTTGCCGCGGCGCGGATGGTCGGTATCGACCCAGAAGCCACGCGCTTCGAGATGCGGATCGCTCGCCACCTCGCGCGCCGTCTTCACCGGCGCGCATGGCACATGCGCCTCGTTGAGGAGCGCGAGCACCTCGGCCTTGGTGCGTCCGAGTGTCCAGGCCGAGACGATGTCGTCGATCTCCTGCATGCGCTTCGCACGGCCCGGCGTGGTCGAATAGTCCGGATGCTCGGCCAGATCCTTGCGGCCCAGCATCTGGCACATCGACTGCCAGTGCCGCTCGGCGGCGGTGAAGATCGCCACATAGCCGTCGCTGCACGGGTAGGTGTTGTACGGTGCGATGGCGAGCGCGGGATGACGGTTGCCGGTGCGGTCGGGCACGTTGACGTCGCCGTCCATCACGGCGCCGAGCGCCGAGGCGAGCGCGATCACGCCCGCCTCGTGCATGGCGACCTCGACCCGCTGGCCCTGGCCGGTACGTTCGCGCTGCACCAGAGCGCCCAGGATGCCGGCGCAGAGATGGATGCCGGCGAGGAAGTCGCAGACCGCGGCGCCCGCCTTGGTCGGCGGCCCGTCCGCGTCGCCGGTGGCGTTGGTGATGCCGCTCATCGCCTGGATGGTGACATCCATCGCGGCGAGATCGCGATAGGGGCCGTCGAGCCCGAAGCCCGAGCTGCCGCCATACACCAGGCGCGGGTTGAGCTTGCTCAAGACGTCGTAGCCGATCCCGAGACGGTCCATCACGCCGGCCGCGAAGTTCTCGATCAGCACATCGGCCTTCTCGACCAGCGCGAGGAAGATCTCCTTGCCGCGCGGCTGCTTGAGATCGAGCACCACCGACTCCTTGTTGGAGTTCAGCATGACCAGCGGATAGGGCTCGACCTCGCGCTTGCGGCGGCGCACGACGTCGCCCTCCGGGGGCTCGATCTTGAGGACGCGCGCGCCCATGAAGCTGAGCTGCAGGCCGCAATAGGGACCATTGTAGATCTGCCCGAGATCGAGGACGAGCATCCCGTCCAATGGCCGTTGAATGGGGGGCCGGCGGATGGTCATGGGGCTATGTCTTCTCGATTGGTCATGATTGTCCTCCCATTGGAAGCTTATCGCGAACCGTGGGAATGTGCTCTACGGTTGGCGCATGACCGACATCACCCGAATCGATCCCGGCCCGCGCATGAGCGAGGCCAGCGTCCATGGCAGCCGCATCTACTGCTCCGGCATGATCCCGGAGGACACCGGCCTCGACATCGCCGGCCAGGTGACGCAAGCGCTGGCGGAGATCGACTCGTTGCTCGCCAGGGGCGGCAGTGACAAGACGAAGATCCTGACGGCGACGATCTGGCTCGCCGACATCGGCGACTTCGCCGCCATGAACGCGGTGTGGGATGCTTGGGTCGTCCCCGGCCGGACGCCGGCGCGGGCGACCGTCGAGGCCAAGATGAACGACCCGAGGATGAAGGTCGAAATCATGGTCGTCGCCGCCACCTAGTCTGCTAAGGTCTGCGCCGTTTTACGGAGGAGAGAAGACTATGAGCGTCAAGCGAATCAATGCCGGCCCGCGCATGAGCAGCGCCGTGGTGCACGGCGGCACGGTGTATCTCGCCGGCCTCACCGCCGACGATGCCAAGGCCGACGTGAAGGGCCAGACCAAGCAGATCCTCGACAAGATCGACCATTTCCTGAAGGAAGCCGGCACCGACAAGTCGAAGATCCTGTCGGCCAACATCTGGCTGACCGACATCGGCACCTGGGGCCAGATGAACGAGGTGTGGGACGCCTGGGTGTCGCCCGGCAACGCGCCCGCGCGTGCGACGGTCGAGGCGAAGCTCGCCAACCCGGCGCTCAAGGTCGAGATCATGGTGCAGGCCGCGATCTGAAGGACCACGCTCGCGACTACGACAAAGGGCCGGCAGTTGCCGGCCCTTTTTTCTGGAAGAGCGGCCACTCTCCGTTCCAGCTCATTCGGCTCCGGACGGCAGACCTACGATTGCCCGCTGGCATTTCGTGGCTGACCAATCCGGACAAGGCCAAGCTTCGCCAGCCAGACCAGGCTGCGCACGACGCGGCCCCGCTGCTGTTCCGGCCAGTTCGCGACGGCGTTTTCCACGGTGCCGGCGCCGCTCGCTTTCAGTTGGTCGAGCAGACGATTCAAGTCCTCAGTCGGTGGTAGCTTGGTGCGGGCAAATTCGAAGAGCGGCGATTGCAGAAACCTGTCGATGGCCTGCGGTGTCATCGCGTCGGTGGCGGCGATGACATGATTGCTCGAAAGGCTATCGGTCGGATAGCTCGCGAAGAGCTTGAAGGGATCCATCCGCGCAGGCTGAGCCGAGCGTCCTTCGAGGCGTTGCGCGGATTCGACGCCCATACGGCGGCGTTCTGCCAGCTCAGCCCAAAGCCGCTGGTAGCGTGCCACGACCAGCCGCCAGTCGAACTCTTCGACGGCGCGTTGCCGGGCATTTGCTCCCATCCGGCGCCGAAGTGGCGGATCCGCAAACAACCGTGCATAGGCGGCGGCACAAGCCTGGGGATCGATCGCCACGAACTGGCTGGAGGAAGCGCAGTAGGTGTCGTAGTTGTCGGCCCCCGCGGCGTGGCGGTAGGCAACGTCATCTCCGAGCCCGGCCGGCGGCATCATGGTAGGAACCCGGATCCCGTCTATTCCTTGACGAATGGTGTCGCGATAGCCGTCCCAGTCGCTGACGACGCTCGGCAACCCGGCGGCCATCGCCTCCACCGGGGCGAGCCCAAAGGTCTCCTGAATATTGTCCGAAAGTGAGGTGAAGAGGTCAGCCGCCTGCCAGATTTGCCAACGCACATCCGCGGCCCTTCCATCGAGGAAATGGCAACGCACTGACGGGCAATATTCGGCGGCACTGGCCTTGAACGCGTCTTCGATGGACGTGTTGGCGAACCAGCCTGCCTGTATCAGATGGACGCGTTGTCCGGTCGCCCGGGCCGCTTGCTCGAGGCCGGCATACATCGGGAAAGGATGCGCCTTCGCATGATAGCTGAGGCGTCCCAAGAACAACGCTGCAATCTCGTCCTCGGCAATGCCGAGGCGCTGCCGCCATTGCGCGCGCAACGCCGGATCCGGCGCAAAGGCTTTCGTATCGACACCGAGCGGAATGATGGGAAGCTGGGGCCGCACGAACCGCGTGGCACCAAGACGCGCTGCCAGGAACTCGGCCTGCGCATCCAGCAGGAGTTCGACGGTCGCGCGGACGACCGTCGAGGTGCAAATCAGAGCATCCCATTCCTGGATGGGAGCCGTGAGCATTTCGGTGATCAAGTCCATGCCGCGCATCGAAGCGGTCGTGTGGGTTATGCCGGTGATGGAATAGGCGCGCTGGTCGATGCGGCGGCGACGCCAGGCGTGGGAACTGAGGTTCGGATCCGGTACATGGAGCGCGCCCGACTGGACCAGACCCGCCGGCTCGGCCCGCAACAGCCATTCTATCGGCTCGGCCCTCCCCAGGTCACGAACCGTGCGGGCGAAATGCTGCGCCTCCTCCTGGTGATTGACGGCGCAGTAGAACCGTTCGACCTTGGCATGGCGCGCGAACCCCTTGAGAAAGCCTTCGCCCGCAGCTTGCCGTCCCATCAGCCTCGGACCACTCGTCGAAAAGCCATCAAGTGCATAGAAGAGGGTGGCATTAGCCAGCGGCGGGGACGATGTCATGGCATCTGTGAAAGCGAAAGCAGGTCTGTGCGGGCTTGCAGCCGCGGAGCACGATGTTTCGAGCGCTATCGGCGACTCCCTGGTGACGATCTTCCGAAGCGGCGCCTTCGGTCGATACCACAAGTCCTTCGCTGCAATCACGACGATCGTAATGTCCACCCAAATCAAGTGTCAGTTTATCGGGCCCAGGATCTTGCCGGGGTTCATGATGTTGTCGGGGTCGAGCGCCTTCTTGATCGCGCGCATCAGCGACATCGCCTCGCCATGCTCCTCGTACAGGAACTTGATCTTGCCGATGCCGACGCCGTGCTCGCCGGTGCAGGTGCCGCCGAGCGCCAGGGCGCGCGCCACCATGCGGTCGTTCAGCGCCTCGGCGCGCGGCAGGTAGGTCGGGTCGTCCGGATTCACCATCATGGTGAGATGAAAGTTGCCGTCGCCGACGTGGCCCACGATCGGTGCATAGAGATCGTTGGCGACGATGTCCTTCTGCGTCTCGAGGATGCATTCGGCGAGCCGCGAGATCGGCACGCAGACGTCGGTCGCCCACATGCCCCAGCCGGGTTTGTAGGCCTTGGCCGCCCAGGCGGCGTCATGGCGCGCCTGCCACATCTTGCTGCGCTCCTCGGCCTGGCTGGTCCAGGCGAAGTCGCCGCCGCCGTTTTCGGCGGCGAGCGCCTGCACCATCTCGGCTTGCTCCTTCGTTCCGGCCTCGGTGCCGTGGAATTCGAGCAGCAGAAGGTTCTTCGACGGCAGGCTGAGCTTGGAATATTGGTTCACCGTGTCGACGGTGAAGGTGTCCATCAGCTCGATGCGCGCCACCGGGATGCCCGACTGAATGGTCTGGATCACGGTATTGACCGCGCCCTCGAGGCTGTCGAAGGCGCAGGTCGCCGCGACCATCGATTCCGGCATGCCGTAAAGCCGCAGCGTGATTTCGGTGATGACGCCAAGGGTGCCTTCGGAGCCGACCATCAGCTTCACCAGGTCGTAGCCCGCGCTCGACTTGCGCGAGCGTCGGCCGATCCGCATCAGCCGGCCGTCGGAGGTCACGATCTGCAGCGCCAGCACGTTCTCGCGCATCGTGCCGTAACGCACCGCATTGGTTCCCGAGGCGCGGGTGCTCGCCATGCCGCCGATCGAGGCGTCGGCGCCGGGATCGATCGGGAAGAACAGGCCGGTGGCGCGAAGATATTCGTTGAGCTGCTTGCGCGTGACGCCGGGTTGCACGACGACGTCGAGATCGGCCTCGTTGACCTGCAGGACCTTGTTCATGCGGCTGAGGTCGAGCGAGATGCCGCCGTTCGGGGCGCTGATATGGCCCTCGAGCGAGGTGCCGGTGCCGAAGGGAATGATCGGGGTCTTGTGCCGGGCGCAGAGCTGGACGATCGCCTGCACTTCCTCGGCCGACTCGGCGAACACGACGGCGTCGGGCAGGTGCGCCTCGTGATAGGAAATATCCTTGCCGTGCTGCTCGCGGACGGCATGGGCGGTGGTCAGCCGATCGCCGTAGAGCCGCTTCAATTCGGCGATGGTGGCATCGACCTGGGGCGCTCGAACCTGGGCCGTCACGGTCATGTGCGTACTCCTAGTATTGGCTGTCTGGATACGCTCAAATGCCGCCAAAGCCAACGCCTCTGCCAACAATGGGGAAATGCCTGAAATGCGCGACGTCTATATGATCGGCGCCTACACCACGACCTTCAAGAAGCATCCCGGCATGAGCTTCGGGGACCTTGCCCGCGAGGCCTATCTGGGGTCGCTTGGGGATGCCGGTATGAGGACGGGGACAGACATAGAGTCCGGTTGGCTGGGCAATTGCGGCATGGGCTTCTGGGGCCAGAACTCGATCCGCGGCCAGGCGCTGTTCCAGCCGCTGGTCGAGGAGGGGCTGTTTCCCGAGCGGGTGCCGATGTTCAATGTCGAGAATGCCTGCGCCACCGCCTCGACCGCCTTCATGGGCGCCTGGAAGGACGTGCTGGCCGGCACGCACGAGCTCTCCTTCTGCCTTGGTGTCGAGAAGCTGTTCAGCCCGGACGCGCCGGAGCGCACCGCGGGGCTGTTCAACCAGGGCTACATCACCAGCCAGCACGACCGGCTGGTCGAGGAGATGAACCGGGTCGGCAAGATGGTCGGCTCCGAGTTCAAGCCGGGCGATGACCGTACGATCTTCATGGACACCTATGCCATGCAGGCCAAGTGGCACATGTGGAAGTACGGCACCACCCAGGCGCAGATCGCGGCCGGCGCGGCCAAGAACCACAATTACGGCGCCCTGAACGACAAGGCGCAGTACCGCTTCCAGATGACGACCCAGTCGGTGCTCGATGACCGGCCAGTGTCCTGGCCGCTGACGCGCGCGATGTGCGCGCCGATCGGCGACGGTGCGGCAGCGGCGCTGCTGTGCTCGGCGGAGTATCTCGAGAAGCTGCCCGCCTCGGTGAAGGACCGGGCGATCAGGATCGCGGGCGTCGGGTTCTCCGGCGGCATGTACCGCCAGCTCGACGCGCCCGGTCTCACGCGTGCGGCGTCCGACAAGGCCTACAAGATGGCGGGACTCGGCCCGCAGGACATCGACGTTGCCGAGGTGCACGACGCGACCAGCTTCTGCGAGGTTTACCAGTGCGAGATGCTGCGCTTCTGCCCCGAGGGCGAGGGCGGCAAGTTCATCGAATCGGGGGCCACCGGTCCGGGTGGTAAGTTGCCCGTGAACACTTCAGGCGGCCTGGTTTCCAAGGGCCATCCGGTCGGCGCCACCGGCCTGTCGATGCTGGCCGAGCTCGCCACCCAGCTCCGCGGCGAGGCGGGGCCGCGCCAGGTGAAGGGAGCAGAGATCGCCCTGGCCGAGAACGGCGGCGGCGTGATCGGCATGGAGGAGGCAGTAGCTTCGGTGGTGATCCTGCAGAAGGTGTGACGGCCAATGCGGGCCCCACCGCAAGGTGCGGTGCGTCGTGTCATCCCGAGCGTAGCGAGGGATCTATGGGCAACGGCGTAGATTCCCTCGCTACGCTCGGGATGACAAACTGCTTTTGTGGATTGCAACTTGGAGAATAATGAAATGACTATCCGTTTCGACAATCGCGTCGCCATCGTCACGGGCGCGGGCAACGGGCTCGGCCGGGCGCATGCGCTGCTGCTGGCGAGCCGCGGCGCCAAAGTGGTGGTGAACGATCCGGGCGGTGCAGTCGACGGCAAAGGGGGCGGTCACGCCGCCGCAGACAAGGTCGTGGCGGAGATCAAGGCGGCGGGTGGGCAAGCGGTGCCGAACTACGATTCGGTGGCCGAGGCGAAGAGCGCGGCCAACATCGTCAAGACGGCCGTCGATTCCTTCGGCACGGTCGATATCGTCGTCAACAATGCCGGCGTGCTGCGCGACAAGACCTTCCACAACATGACGGTCGAGGATTTCGATTTCGTGGTGAAGGTGCATTTCCTCGGCACCGCCTATGTCACGCACGCCGCTTGGCCGATCCTGCGCAGCAAGGCCTATGGGCGTGTGGTCGTCACCTCGTCGAACTCAGGCATCTATGGCAACTTCGGCCAGTCGAACTATGGCGGCGCCAAGCTCGCCGTGGTGGGCTTCATGAATGCGCTCAGGCTCGAGGGCCAGAAGTACAACGTCCTCATCAACGCCCTGGCGCCGGTCGCCGGCACGCGCATGACCGAGAGCCTGATGACCCCGGAAATGCTCGAGAAGATCAAGCCGGAGTTCGTCTCGCCGATGGTCGCCTATCTGTGCAGCGAGCAGTGTCAGCGCACCGGAGAGATCTGGAGCGCGGGCGCGGGCTACTTCGCGCGCATCGAATACCGCGAGGCCCCAGGCGTGCGCATCGAAGGCCGCGCGCCGACAGTCGAGGACGTGATGGAAAACATCGACAGGATCGCCGATCTCTCGACCAACAAGGTCTACCGGACCTCGACGGAGGAAGTGCAGGCGGTGGTGGGTGGTTGAAGGCGGTTCGGCGACTGACAGCGTGCGATTGAAGCCGCTCCTCGACTGGCTGCTGGCCGAGGGGCGCCTCGAGAGGCGCTTCGATCGCCTCGTCGACCAGCTGATGAGCCGCGCGGTCGCTGCGGGGGTGCCGATCTGGCGGTTCTATATCGGCCTGCAACTCGTCCATCCGCAGATGGTGGCGACCGGCGTGCTGTGGCGTCGCGGCCAGGGATACGAGGAAGTGCCGCGCCTTCACGGCATCCTCGAAAGCCCGGCCTTTATCGGCAGCCCGATGCAGGAGGTGCGCCAGAAGGGGACGCCCGTGCGCTACTGCCTGACTGACTTGCCGGAGACTGCCCACGCGGTGCTGCACGAGCTGCAGTCAGGCGGCGGCACGGATTATGTCGCCTTCCCGATGCGACTCGGCCGGCCGGGCTCGATCCCCGTCGCGTCTTTCGCCACCGACCGGGCGAGCGGCTTCACCGATGAGGACGTCGCCGACTTGCGCCGCCTCGTCGACATGATGGCGCCATTTGCGGAAATCTACATCTATCGCAACATCGCCGAAACAGTGACGGACACCTATCTCGGCCACATCGTCGGTGAGCAGATCCTGGGCGGGCTGATCAAGCGCGGCGACGGCCGCGAGATCAATGCGGTGCTGTGGTTTTCCGACCTGCGCGACTTCACCGGGCTGAACGAGCGCATGGCGGCATCCGACCTGCTGGAACTGCTCAACAACTACCTGCAGCTCGTGGGCGACGCCCTGAAGGCCTACGGTGGAGAGATACTGAAGTTCATCGGCGACGGGGTGATGGCCTATTTCCCCGCGGAAGATGCGCTCTTCCTGCCAATGGTGACCAATAATGCGATCGGCGCGGCCCGGCGTCTGATCGACGACATCGAGTCGGCCAACGAGGCGCGCGCGACCGGTGGCAACGACCCGGTGCGTTGCGGCGTCGGCCTGCACGTCGGGCCGGTCACGTTCGGCAACATCGGCACAGAGGACCGGCTCGACTTCACGGTCATCGGTCCCGCCGTCAATCGCGCGGCGCGGCTCGAGAGCCTGACCAAGGTGCTCGGCGCGCCGATACTCGCTTCGGCCGAGTTCAACGCCGTGAGCACCATCCCGTTGAAATCGCTCGGCAAGCACCGGCTGCGCGGCGTGCCCGAGCCGGTCGAGGTCTTCACACTGCCGGACTAGCGATCGCCCATCGCGCGCAGGGCTGCTGCGCAGTCGGTGCGACTCCTCGATCGTGCCAGCCGATCATCGATGGCACCATAGGCCTGCTCGATGGCGCGCCAGTCCTGTTCGGGCAGGACCTTCAGGGCAACGGACAGGACATCGCGGGCCTCGATACGGGCATGCAGCCGGCAGAAGCGGGCATAGTCATCCGCCAGCACGGCGACCTGCGGTCCCGCCATGGGGTCGCCCTTCTCCCAGTAGGCGAGTGCGGTGCGCAGGCGGTCGAGATAGCCCAGGCAGGTCGCATGGTCCCGTTTCGCGCGCTTCACGGCACGCTCCGCTCCGGCATCGCGGCGCAGAACGGCCTGGAACAGATGCTTCTCTTCCGCCGGCTGATGCAGCCTTTGTGGGAACCGCTCGACGTAGTGGAGCAGCCGGCGCAACTGGGTGAAATCCGGCGGCGTGCCAGCCTTCAGGCTCCGGCGGGCAATCGTCCGCATGGCAAGCAGAGTAGACGACATCGCCCGTTGGCGATCGTGCATGATCTCGATGGCGCGTTGCATGACGCAAGCAGGCCACGGGGCAGATCGAAAGCCCTTGATCCAGATCAAAGGGCGGTCAGGTCAGACCAGCGTTTTCCAGCCCTCGATCCAGCCCAGCGCTTCCTCGTCGGGCAGCGGCTGGGAGGAGGCGTCGACCTCGAGCCGCTGGCCGAGCTTCTTCGCACCGCACAGCTCGAACACCTTGTCGACCTTCTTGCCGCCGCCGCAGTAGGTATCCTGGTAGGTCATGTCGCCCAGCGCGATTACGCCATAGCGGTGACCCGACAGGTCGGGCCGCTCGCGCTCCAGCGTCTCGGCCAGCGGCAGAATGTTGGTCGGGATGTCTCCAGAGCCGTGCGTCGCGCAGACCACCAGCAGCACGTCGTGCGCTTCGAGGTCAGTCTTGGTCGCCGCTTTGTCGGTGACGTCGACGGTGTGGCCGGCGGTGCCCAGCACCGGCTTCAGCGCGTCGGCCACCATCTGGGCATTGCCCGACTCGGTGCCGACCAGGATCAGAATGTTCGCCATCGTTTCGGAAATACGGCAGCGCAGTCCGCCCTGCGACGCGACAAGTCCGCGCTGGCGCGGATGAGTTGGCGCAGTTCATGGCCTCATGCCAGTCTGCCGACCATGGATGAACCTCCTGTCCTGTCCGCCCTCGACGGCGGCGTCCTGACCCTGACGCTCAATCGCCCGGCGCGGCTGAACGCCATGAACAATGCCCTGATCGAGGCGATGAACCGCGAGTTGGCGAGAGCCAAGGACGACTCGGTCGTCCGCGCGGTGCTGCTGACCGGGACCGGCCGCGGCTTCTGTGCCGGCGCCGACCTGGCAGGTGGGGGCACGGTCGATGCATCGGCACACGAGCCACCCGACCTCGGCACCAACATGGACCGCCTGTTCAACCCGATGATCCGGGCCATGCGGGAACTGCCCAAGCCGATCGTCGGCGCGATCAACGGCGTGGCGGCGGGCGGTGGTGCCAACCTCGCTCTTGCCTGCGACATCGTCCTCGCCGCCCGCTCGGCGCGCTTCGACCAGGCCTTCGTGCGCATCTCGCTGATGCCCGATCTCGGCGGCACCTATTTCCTGCCGCACACGGTAGGCGACGCCCGCGCCCGTGCGCTCGGTATGCTGGGCACGTCGGTGCCGGCCGGGGAGGCCGCGCGCATGGGCATGATCTGGCAGGTCGTCGACGACGCGGCGCTGATGGATGAGGCAACCGCGCTCGCCGGCCGGCTCGCGTCGGGGCCGACGCTGTCCTACGCCGCGATCAAGCTGGCGATCAATGCCGCCGCCACCAATACGCTCGACCAGCAGCTCGACCTCGAGCGTGACAGCCAGCGCCTGCTCGGCAAGAGCGCAGACAACAAGGAAGGGGTAGCCGCTTTCCTCGCCAAGCGGCCGGCACAATTCACAGGACGATGAGACGATGACCTATACGCAGATCACCCTGGTCAAGGCCGACGGCCTGGCCACGCTCACCCTCAGCCAGCCCGAGAAGCTCAACGCGGTCTCGCGCAAGATGATCGCCGAGATCAAGGCGGCGTGGGAGGATATCGCGGCCGACGGCTCCGTTCGCGCCGTGCTGCTGACCGGCGCCGGCCGCGGATTCTGTGCCGGTGCCGACCTCGCCGATCCGGACCGCGCCAACAGCCCGACGGCCGATTCCGGCGCCGCGCTGGAGCAGTTCTTCAATCCGGTGATCCGGTCCATGCGCGCCCTGCCCAAACCCATCGTGGCGGCGGTCAACGGCGTGGCGGCGGGCGTGGGCATGAGCTTCGCGCTGGCCGCCGACATCGCCGTGGCCGGCAAGTCGGCTTCCTTCCTGCAGGCCTTCGCTCGCATCGGCCTGCTGCCCGACGGCGGCAGCACGTGGTTCCTGCCGCGCCTCGTGGGCGACGCCCGTGCCCGCGCGCTGACCCTGCTGGCGCCGCAGATCAAGGCCGAGCAGGCCAAGGAATGGGGCCTGATCTGGGACGTGGTCGAGGATGCCGAGCTGATGAAGACGGCGACCGACCTGGCCCGCCGGCTGGCCGACGGGCCGACCCTGTCGCTCGCGCGCATCAAAGAGGCGCTGAACAGGGCCAGCGGCAACGACCTCGGCGCACAGCTCGACGTCGAGCGCGACTTCCAGCGCGAGCTCGGCAAGAGCGAGGATTTCAAGGAGGGCGTCCAGGCCTTCCTCGCCAAGCGCAAGGCGAACTTCAAAGGAAAATGACGGGAGAGACGACGATGACGACGCCGCACAAGGAAATCACCTCGGGCCTGAAATTCCCCGAGGGTCCGATCGCCATGCCGGACGGCTCGGTGATCCTGGTCGAGATCGCGCGCGAGACGCTGACCCGCGTCATGCCGGACGGCAAGCAGCACATCGTCGCCAAGCTGGGCGGCGGCCCGAACGGCGCGGCAATGGGGCCGAACGGCAAGATCTATGTCTGCAACAACGGCGGCTTCAACTGGATCGAGCGGCCAGACGGCCGGCTGTTCCCGGGCACGCAGCCCGCGTCGTACAAGACCGGCTCGATCCAGGTGGTCGATCCCGAGACCGGCAAGTTCGAGACGCTGTACGACTCGTGCAACGGCCGCAGGCTGAACGGGCCGAACGACCTCGTGTTCGACAAGGACGGCGGCTTCTGGTTCACCGACTTGGGCAAGACGCGCGAGCACGATAACGATCGCGGCGCCGTCTATTACGCAAAGGCGGACGGCTCGAAGATCGAGCAGAAGGTGTTTCCGCTCGAGCGCCCGAACGGCTGCGGCCTGTCGCCCGACGAGAAGACGCTCTATGTCGTCGAGACGCCTACTGCGCGCTGCTGGGCGTTCGATCTCTCCGCGCCGGGCGAGATCAAGGATGCCAACGGCCCCTATCGCGGCGAGAAGGGCCGAGTGATCGCGGGGCTCGGCGGGTACCAGATGTTCGATTCCCTGGCGGTCGATTCGGCCGGTCACATCTGCGTCGCGACTCTGATCACCGGCGCGGTGTCCGACATCTCGCCCGACGGCCAGACGGTGGTGCAGTTCAAGCTTCCCGACCCGATGGTCACCAACGTCTGCTTCGGCGGCAAGGATCTGCGCACCGCCTTCGCCACCCTGTCGATGACCGGCAAGCTGGTCAGCTTCGAATGGCCGCGGCCGGGGCTGAAGCTGAACTATCTGAACAAGTAAACGGTCCGCTGAATCTTGGTCCTTCTCGGCATCTTCGGATACGATAGCTTATGGTTCACGATCGGATCACCGTTAATCCCGCTGTGTGCACGGGTAAGCCCTGCATACGGCATCGGCGATCGGCCTCGACGGCTGCGGACACCGAACGAATGACATTGTCGGCAGCGTCTTCGTGGTGGGGCGCGAGCGCGTGAGACGGCGACGATTGCCGATGTAGAAGCTCCTCTACCCCTTCGCTTGCGCGCGGACTTCGCGGCTGGCGATGACCTTGCCGGCGGCGTAGGCCTCGTGATTGGCGTCGACGTCGCCGAGCTTGTAGCGGTAGTTCACCATCATCGCGTAGGACTGCTTCAGGCCGTTGGTGCTGGTGTCGGCGATCCAGTTGATGCGCTCGACGATCGCGCCGTTGCCGAGATGGAAGTGGGCGACGCGATCGAGCGCGCGGCCTTTCTCGTCGGTGCTGGTGAGAAAGCGCGCGGCCATGCGGGTCAGGATCGGGCGGAGCGCCTTGTCGATCGCCGGCACCTCCCACCACACCGGACGATCGAGCAGCTTGCGGACGGCGGCAGCGCCGGTTGCTTCATCGGTGACGGGAGCCAGCGAGGCGATCTCGCTGTGGGTCAGCGCCGCGTTGCCTTCGGTCTTCAGACAATCGTCGATGTGGCGACGCAGGGCGGGGACCGGCGAGAGCGTTGCGAAGTCGCGGAGGTTGGGCAGGTCGCGCGCGAGTTGCTCGGCCACCCGCTTGATCAGGAAGTTGCCGAAGCTGATGCCGGCGAGCCCTTGCTGGCAGTTCGAGATCGAATAGAAGATCGCCGTGTTCGCACCCTCGGCGTCCGACGTCTCGGCCTTGGCGTCGAGCAGGCGCTGTACGTTGCCGGCGAGGCCGTTCACTAGGGCGACCTCGACGAAGATCAGCGGCTCGTCCGGCATGCGCGGATGGAAGAAGGCGAAGCAGCGCCGATCGGAATCGAGCCGGTTCTTTAGGTCGCGCCATGAGCGGATCGCGTGCACGGCCTCGTAGGCGACGAGCTTCTCCAGGAGCGCCGCCGGCGCGCGCCAGTCGATCCGTACCAGGTCGAGGAAGGCGACGTCGAACCAGGCACTGAGCAGCGGACGCAGGTCTTCGCTCAGGGTCCGTGTCGCGGCGTCGGTACGGCCGAGCGTCAGCAGCTCGGCGCGCAGGTCGACCACGAACTTCACACCCTGCGGCACGCCGACGAACTCGCGCAGCAGCCGAACGGCGGGCGGCTCGAGCGTCTTCATCAGGGTGCGAGGCGGCTCCTTGGTGGCTCGCCAACGCTCGACCTCGGCCACCGCCGCGTCGCGCGGCAGTCCGTAGTCGTGTGCCAGGGTCAGCAGGAATTTCTTGCGGCCGGCCGGCGAAAGCGACAGGTATGCCTGCCCCAGCTCCGCCGCACGGCCGCGTCGCGCGGTCTCGCCGCCCTTGCCTTCCAGGCACGCGTCGATGCGGTTCTTGAGGCGCGGAATGTCGTCGTCGGGAAGGTCGGGACGCAGCGGTGCACCGACGGCCTCGCGCGCACCGCGTGCGGTCTCGACGAAGGCATTGCGCAGACGTTCGAGCGTGCGGCTGGCGGTGTTGGAGAAGGGAAGTGCCATGCCGCGGATTATGTCATGGCGAACGTGTCACTCCAGTGGCGTCAATTTCCAGTGTGGCGGACGGGTTTTCTGCGCAATGCCGCGTGCGCCCATGCGGCCCAACCATGCAGCAAGTCGCGGCATGATGATGTCGGAGGGGAGTGCCTTTAGACTGGGCTCGATGCATGGCGCATCTTTTCCTGACATAATGACTGATCTCAGGAGCCAAGAGATGACCGAGATCATTTTTGTAGTCGAGGAGGCGCCCGAGGGGGGGTACTTGGCGCGCGCTGTCGGAGAATCGATCTTTGCCTAGGCGGAGTCCGTTTCCGAGCTGCATGAGCGTGTGCGGGATGCCGTGCAGTGCCATTTCGACGTCGGAATGGGGCCAAAACTGATTCGTCTGCATTTCGCAAGGGACCAAGTGATTGCGGCATGAGATTGCCGCGTGACCTTTCGGGCGTGGATTTGGCGAAGGCGCTTGGCCGAGTCGGCTATCGTGTCGTCAGGCAGACGGGCAGCCATCTTCGCCTCAGTCGAGACGGGTCAACCCAGCATCACATAACCATTCCGGCGCACGATCCGTTGAAGAAGGCCGCCACCTCTCGCCGTGCTTTTCCGGCGCCTGGGGCGAGGGCAGGATGCGCTTGCGGAAGGCCTTCATGTACGCTTTGCGCAGGCTATAGTCGTCGAGCGGCAGCACGTCCGGGCGGCCGAGCCGGAACATCAGGAACATCTCGGCGCTCCAGCGGCCGATACCGCGCAAAGTGACCAGGCGCTCGATCAACTCGGCATCGGCAAGGGCGTGGGCCTCGTCGAGGCTCGGCAACTCGCCGCCCTGAACCCGGCGGGCCAGATCCTGCACCGCCAGCACCTTGGCGCGCGACAGGCCGCAGCTCCGCAATGCCTCGTCGGTCGCGCTGGTATGTGCCGCGGCGTGACGCCGTCCTTCGCGCGCGGAAACAGCGCCTCGACCCGGCCGTAGATCGTGGCGGCGGCCTTGTTCGATAGCTGCTGGTAGACGATCGCCTTGGCCAGCGCGCCGAACAGGCTGCGCAAGGACTTGAGTTCCATCGCAAACGGCCCGACGGAAGCCATGATCTCGCCGAGCGCCGAATCGGCGGCCTTCAGATGGCGAACGGCCTTGTTCGGGTCGAAGCCAAACTCAGCCATGGCGCCGGTCGAGGGCCGCGAATAATGGCCCCGCGCTCACCGCGGCCGCACCCTCGATTTCCAGGATACGCCGCTTGGTCGCGACACCGCCGCTGGCAGAGAAGCCGCCCATCTTGCCGTCCGCGCCCAGCACGCGATGACACGGCATGATGATGGCGATCGGGTTCTTACCCATCGCCTGACCGACCTCCCGCGATTCATGTGGCACGCCGAGGCGCCTGGCGATCTCGCCGTAGGTCATGGTCTGGCCGGCGGGAATCTTCCGCGCGATCTCGTAGGCGCGCTGGTGGAATTCGGGAGCGGCGCCGAAGTCGAGCGCCACATCACTGAGATCGATCGGATCGCCTGCAAGCAGTGCCAGCACGCGGTCGATGACCTTCTGCATGTCCGGCGGCGGGGCTTGCTCCTCGGCCTCCGGCCAGCGGCGCGCGATCCGAGCCCGCGTTGCGGCCGGGTTGGCTTCGGGCAGCTGCAGACCGATGATTTTATCGACCTGCCAGACGAGGCTGCAGGTGCCGATCGGCGTCTCGAAGAGAGTGAAGCCTGGAGCGGTCATACCGATACCTTGTCATGAAACTGGCACTGACACCCAGTATGTTGGGGGGATTGCTTCTAATGTGGAGTCCTTGGATTGATCTATCCGCGGGCCGATATTGATTTGCGCCTCAAGCATGCGGTACGCCGCCACCGGGCGCTCAGCCGTGAGGGACTCCTAGAGCGGCTGTTCGAACGCCTCTTTCGCGGGCTCGTATACACCCAGATCTGGGAGGACCCCGAGGTCGATCTCGAGGCGCTGGCGCTGCAGTCCGACAGCCATGTCGTGGCGATCGCCTCGGGCGGCTGCAACGTCCTTTCCTACCTGACCGGAGATCCCGCCCGGATCACCGCCGTCGATCTCAGCGGCGCACACGTGGCGCTCAATCGCCTGAAGCTGGTGGCCGCCAGCCGGTTGCCGTCATGGGAAGTGTTCTACCGCTTCTTCGGTTCGGCCGATGACGAGGCCAATGTCGCGGCCTACGAGCGGCTGATCGCGCCTCATCTCGACGCGCAGAGCCGTTCCTATTGGGAAGGCCGCTCGCCGCATCAACTCGGGCGTCGGCGCATCTCGATCTTCGCGCGCAATGCCTATCGCCACGGCGTGCTCGGCCGCTTCATCGGCGTCACGCACGCGGTCTGCCGGGCCTATGGCGTGGACCTGCACGAGTTGTTGGGCGCCCGCACGCTGGAGGAGCAGCGCGAGTTCTTCGAGACGACGCTGGCGCCACTTTTCGACAAGCGCGCGGTGCGCTGGGCCACCGCCAACCGGTTGTCGCTTTACGGCCTCGGCATTCCACCCGCGCAGTACGAAGCGCTGGCCGCAGGCAGCGACGTGCGTCATGTGCTGCGCGCCCGCCTCGAGCGCCTGACCTGCGGCTTCAGTCTCGACGACAACTACTTTGCCTGGCAGGCGTTCGGCCGCTCCTATGCCGCCAATGCGGCGGGGCCTCTGCCGCCCTACCTCCGGCGCGAGCATTTCGATGCGGTGCGGGCGCGGGTCGATCGGGTCGAGGTGCTGAACCGTTCGATCACGGAATATCTCGCCGGCTGTGCCGATTCATCGCGCGACCGCTACGTGCTGCTGGACGCACAGGACTGGATGACCGACGCCCAGCTCAACGCCCTGTGGCGGGAAATCACCCGCACCGCCCGGCCCGGGGCGCGGGTGATCTTCCGCACTGCCGCCGAGCCCTCGCTTCTGCCGGGACGCCTGGATGACGCGCTGCTCAGCCGCTGGCGCTACGAGGCCGAGCAATCGCAGGCGCTCAGTGTGCGCGACCGGTCGGCGATCTATGGCGGCTTCCATCTCTATGTCCTCGAAGGCTGACGAATGAGCGACCTCGCTGCGCCGGGCGTCCTGATGGACCGCATCTATCGTCGCCAGCGACATGTCTACGACGTAACGCGCAAATTCTATCTGCTCGGCCGTGACCGGCTGATCCGTCGGCTGAATCCGCCGGCCGGCGGCAGGGTGCTGGAGATCGGTTGCGGCACGGCCCGCAATCTGATCGTGGCGGCGCATGCCTATCCCGATGTCCACTTCTTCGGCATCGACATCTCCACCGAGATGCTGGAGACGGCCCGCCGGCTGGTCGCCCGCGAGAGCATCTCCGCAGACATCCGGCTGGCGCGCGCCGACGCCACGACCTTCGATCCCGCGCTACTGTTCGGCGTTCCGGGATTCTCGCGCATCTTCGTATCCTACAGCCTGTCGATGATCCCTGGCTGGCAGGCCGTGCTCGAGCGTGCGCTGACCTGGCTGGCACCCGGCGGCGAGCTGCATGTCGTCGACTTCGGCGGGCAGGAGCATTTGCCCGACTGGTTCCGTCTCGGTCTGCGGCAGTGGCTCCGGCTGTTTCATGTCACGCCACGTGACTCGCTCGAAGCGGAACTCACGTTGATCGGCCTCCGCGCGGGAGCACTGACCGTTTTCGAGCGGCCGTTCCGGGGCTACGCCCAATACGGCATCTGCCGCCGTCTCGCTGGCTGATCTCGCATGGCGGACAGGCATTGGCAGGGGCAGCGCCCGGTGCTAACCGGGCAGGCACAATCGTTGTGCCGGGAGTAGCCCAAGATGACCGAAGCCTTCATCTGCGACGCCATTCGTACCCCCGTCGGCCGCTATAATGGCGGCTTGGGCGCCATGCGGGTCGATGACCTGGCGGCCCATCCCATCAAGGCGCTGATGCAGCGCAACGCCAATGTCGACTGGGGCGGTGTGGACGACGTGATCTATGGTTGCGTCAACCAGGCCGGTGAGGACAACCGCAACGTGGCGCGCATGGCGGGCCTGCTGGCTGGTCTGCCGGTCGAGGTCGCCGGTGCGACCGTCAATCGCCTGTGCGGCTCGGGACTCGAAGCGGCGGGCCATGCGGCGCGCGCGGTGAAGCTCGGCGAGGCCGATATGATGATCGCCGGCGGCGTCGAGGGCATGACCCGCTCGCCCTATGTCATGGGCAAGCCGGAAGGCCCTTTCGACCGCAACATGAAGCTCGAGGACACTGTGCTCGGATGGCGCTTCGTCAACCCGAAGATGAAGGCGGCCTACGGCATCGATCCGATGGGCCAGACCGCGGAGAATGTCGCGACCGAGCATCAGATCAGCCGCACAGACCAGGATGCCTTCGCCTATCGTAGCCAGCGCCGCTGCAAGGCCGCGCAGGACCGCGGCTTCTTCGACAAGGAGATCGTCAAGGTCTGCGTCAAGAAGGGCAAGGCTGAGGTGATCGTCGACAAGGACGAGCATCCGCGCGGCGATACCACGATGGAGACGCTGTCGAAGCTGTCGGCCGCGTTCCGCGACGGCGGCTCGGTGACGGCGGGCAATTCCTCGGGCATCAACGATGGCGCCTGCGCCATGATCATCGCCTCGGAAGCCGCCGCCAAGGCCAACGGCCTCACCCCCCGTGCACGCATCCTTGGCGCCGTCTCGGCCGGTGTGCCGCCGCGGGTGATGGGCATCGGCCCGGTGCCGGCTACGCGCAAGCTGCTCGCCAAGCTCGGCATGACGACCAAGGATTTCGACACGATCGAGCTCAACGAGGCCTTCGCCGCCCAGGCGCTCGCCGTGCTGCGCCAGCTCGGCCTCGCCGACGACGGGGAGCAGGTGAACCCGAACGGCGGCGCGATCGCGCTCGGCCACCCGCTCGGCGCTTCCGGCGGTCGGCTGATGATCACTGCGCTCAACCAGCTCGAGGTGACGGGCGGCAAACGGGCCCTCTGCACCATGTGCATCGGCGTCGGGCAGGGCATCGCGCTGGCTCTGGAACGCGTCTAATGCTGCGGCGGCTGCTCGCTCGCTCGAAGCGGAAGGCAATCAGGCCGTCGCGCTTAAGTTGATTCCCGCCTGGCGCATCTCGGCCAGCATCTTGTTGCGGCTGCCGTCGAGGTCGATTGCAGCCGTGGCCTCGACCACGACGGCAGCATCGAAGCCGGCCTGCCGGGCATCGATCGCCGACCAGGCGACGCAATAGTCCAGGGCGAGGCCGCAGAGCATCAGCCGGGTAAAGCCGCGCTCCTTCAGGTAACCGTCGAGCCCGGTACGCGTCACGCGGTCGTTCTCGCGGAACGCCGAGTAGGAATCGATGCCGGTGTGGAACCCCTTGCGCACGATCAGCTCTGCCTTGGTGGCGTCGACGCCGGGATGGAACGCCGCGCCCGGGGTGCCTTGCACGCAATGCGCCGGCCACAGGGTCTGCGGACCGTAGGAGAAGTTCATGGTGCTGAACGGGGCGGCATTCTGCCAGGATGCGGCAAAGGAGGCATGGCCGGCGGGATGCCAGTCCTGCGTCAGCACGACGTGGTCGAAGCGGCCGATCAGGCGGTTGACCAGCGGCACGATCGCGTTGGCGCCCGGCACGGCGAGCGCACCGCCGTCGCAAAAATCGTTCTGCATGTCGATCACGATCAACGCCTCGTTGGGCATTCCGATCACTCCCTCAAATCGCCGGTATGTCTCCCAAGGCCTGCTCGCTCTCGAAGGCGGCGATCCATGAGCAGAGCGAACCGCCTTCGATCGCGCTGCGCAAGCCGCGCATGACGTCCTGATAGTAGTGGAGATTGTGCCAGGTCAGCAGCATGGCGCCGAGGATCTCCTCGCTGCGGATCAGGTGATGAAGGTAGGCGCGGCTGTGATGGCGGCAGGCGGGGCAACCGCACCGCTCGTCGATCGGCCGCGGATCGTCGCGATGGCGCGCGTTGCGCAGGTTGATCTCGCCACGCCGGGTGAAGCCCTGCGCCGTCCGTCCGGCGCGCGTCGGCATCACACAATCGAACATGTCGATGCCGCGCTTCACGGCCCCCACGATGTCCGCCGGTCGGCCCACACCCATCAGGTAACGCGGTCGATCGGCAGGCAGCTGCGGCACGGTCGTGTCGAGCGTGGCGAACATCATCGCCTGGCCTTCACCGACTGCGAGGCCGCCGACCGCGTAGCCGTCGAAGCCGATATCGATCAGCGTCTTCGCGCTCTCCGAACGTAGAGCAGGATAGATGCTGCCCTGCACGATGCCGAATAGGCCGTAGCCCGGCCGGTCCTCGAAGGCGCGCCGGCCGCGTGCTGCCCACTTCATCGACAGCCGCATCGACTCGGCGGCCACCGGCTCCTCGACCGGCCAGGTCGTGCATTCGTCGAACGACATGGTGATGTCGGCATCGAGCAGGTTCTGGATCTCGACCGAGCGTTCGGGCGTGAGGCGATGTTGCGAGCCGTCGCTCGGCGAGCGGAAGGTGACGCCGTCGGGATCGAGCTTGCGCAGCTCCTTCAAGGACATGACCTGGAAGCCGCCCGAGTCGGTGAGGATCGGGCCGGGCCAGTTCATGAACTTGTGCAGCCCGCCCAGCGCCGCCACGCGCTCCGCGCCGGGCTTCAGCATCAGGTGGAAGGTGTTGCCGAGCACGATCTGCGCGCCGGTCTCGGCGACCGATTGCGGCATCATCGCCTTTACCGTGCCGGCGGTCCCGACCGGCATGAAAGTTGGCGTCTCGACGGTCCCATGCGCGGTCGTCAGGCGGCCGCGACGCGCGGCGCCGTCGGTGCGCAAGAGGTCGAAGGACAGGCTCATCGCCGCAACAGACAACAATCGCCGTAGGAATAGAAGCGGTATCGCGCGGCGACGGCGTGCGCATAGGCGCTCTTCATGCGTTCCAGTCCCGCGAAGGCCGAAACCAGCATGAACAGGGTCGAGCGCGGCAGATGGAAGTTGGTCAGCAGCAGGTCCACCACCCGGAAGCGATAGCCCGGCGTGATGAAGATGTCCGTTTCGCCGGCCCAGGCGCGGATCGGTCCGTCGCGCGCTACCGTTTCGAGCAGGCGCAGCGCAGTCGTGCCGATGCTGACGACGCGCTTGGCGGTGGCGATGGCGTTAGCCGTCGCCTGCGGGACCTCGCCCCATTCGGCATGCATGGTGTGCTGCTCGGTGTCATCGACCCGTAAAGGCTGGAAAGTGCCGGCGCCGACATGCAGTGTGACGTTGGCCGTGCGCACGCCGGCGTCGTCGAGGGCCGCCATCAGCTCGGGCGTGAAATGCAGGCCGGCTGTCGGCGCGGCGACCGAGCCATCCACCTTGGCGAACAGAGTCTGATAGTCGGCGCGATCGCGCGCATCGGCCGTACCGCCGCGGATATAGGGCGGCAGCGGCACGGCTCCGGCGCTTTCAATGGCGGCCATCAGCTCCGCGCCGCCCCGGTCGAAGACGATATCGATCGACCCGTCGTCGTGCTTGGCCGCGACCCGGCCGGCCAGCGCGCCGAATGTCAGGATATCGCCATTCTTGAGGCGCTTGCCCGGCCGCGCGAAAGCCAGCCATCGGTCCGCGCCCTGCCGGCGGATCAGCAACACCTCGACCTTGCCGCCGCTCGCCCGCGTCCCGAGCAGGCGCGCCGGGATCACCTTCGTGTCGTTGAACACCAGCAGGTCGCCCGCCTGCAGCAGGTTCGGCAAGTCGCGCACCGTGCGATCGTGCAGGGCGTCAGGCGTCACATCGAGCAGGCGCGCCGAATCCCGTGGCGAGACGGGCCGCTGGGCAATCAGCTCCTGAGGAAGAACGAAATCGAAAAGGTTGACTAGCATTGGTTGCTGCTTTTCCACGATTTGCGTAAATTGCGCAAATCCTGCTTTCTCGACGGAATAGGCGGAAATATCATGGCTCCTGCGAAGATCGTGCCTGCGTCGGAATTTACGCGCAATTTTGGGCGGTACCGAATGCGGGCCCAACGACAACCCGTCGCAGTATCCAACCATGGCCAGATCAGCGGCTATTTCATCGGCCCAGAGGAATACGAGGAGTTCCAGCGCTATCGCGACAGCCGCCGCAGCTTTGCGACGGCAGAGTTAACTGAAGAGAAGATCAAGGCAATCGGTGCCTCCCGCATGCACCCGCGACATGCACATCTCGACAGGATGCTGGACCGCAAATAGCGACCGGTCATGCCGATCCCCAATCCGGAGCCGGGCCTCGTCATCTCCTACTCGTATCTGTGGCATGGCGAACGGGAGATAGGACAGGAAGAAGGGCGCAAGGACAGGCCAAGTGTCATCGTGCTTGCCGTCGTGCAGGAGACGGATGAAACGACTGTTGTGACAGTCCTGCCGATCACCCATAGCGCCCCATCGGATTCAAGGACGGCCGTCGAGCTCCCAATGCAGGTGAAGCGCCATCTTGGTCTCGACGACCTACGTTCATGGATCGTCGTCACCGAGGGAAATGAGTTCATTTGGCCTGGCTACGATCTGCGCAGGCTTCCGAACATCGATCGCTATGACTATGGCTTCCTGCCACCACGTCTCTTCAATCTCGTCGTCAAGGCGTTCTTGAGTTTCCATCGACTTGGCCGTCGGCGTATCGCTTCACGCGAGTGAGAGTGCATCGGCGTCAGGCCGTGCCAGTGTCCATCATCTCGGTCTCGGAATCGTCGGACGGCGAGGTGCTGGTGTCGAGCAGGGCGACGAAGCGGTGCACGCCGTCGACCACGGTCCGCTTCACCCTGGCGCGGGTCTCGAGGCAATGCAGATGCGCCAGCGTCTCGCCGAAGGCGAAGACGACCTGGTTGTTGTCGAGATGGCGCGGGAACAGCACGGGCACCATGTCCCAGCCGGTCGAACCCCGGGAGCCGGTGCGGGCGATCGCCGCGGTGATCTCGTTCAGCCGGGCGTCGTGATGGGCAACCAGCTGGTCGAGCCGCGTATGCATGCCGACGAAGGGGAAGCCGTGGCTCGGCAGCACAAGCGCGTCGGCCGGCAGGCGGCGGAAGCGCGAGAAACCGTCGAGAAACCAGGTCAGGGCGTCGGCGAAGGGCTCGTTTGGCCACACGCCGACATTGGTGCTGATCTTGGGCAGCACCTGGTCGCCGGCGATCAGCACGTTGAGCTCGGGGCACCACAGCGAGGCATGCTCCGGCGCATGGCCGCGGCCGACGACGACGTCCCAGCGATGGCCGCCCAGGGTGATCGGATGGGCATGGATCATGCGCTGGAAGGCCGGCGGCAGCGGCGCCACGCCCTTGGCGTAACCGCCCTTGTGGCGGTGGAACAGGGGAATGCTGTCGGCC
Source organism: Reyranella sp. (assembly GCF_965279465.1). Lineage (NCBI taxonomy): Bacteria > Pseudomonadati > Pseudomonadota > Alphaproteobacteria > Hyphomicrobiales > Reyranellaceae > Reyranella > Reyranella sp. The sequence continues at coordinate 7,246,739 of NZ_OZ257242.1, read as the reverse complement.
GGCACGCCGTTGCGCAGCAGATGGGCCGCGCGCAGGTCCTCGTTCTCGATGAAGTCGTTGCGGGCGGCGACCGCGCTCATGTACTCGCCGAGCGTCATCAGGAGCGGTGCGTTCCAGCGCTCGCACAGCCAGCCGGCGAGGCCGACGTGGTCGGGATGGAGGTGCGTGGCGACGACCCGGATCACCGGCTTGCCGCCGAGGTGATGGGCGAAGATCTTCTCCCACAACTCGCGGGTGGCGTCGGTGTTGATGCCGGTGTCGACGATGGTCCAGCCGTCCTTCTCCTCGATCAGCCACAGGTTGATGTGGTTGAGCTGGAACGGCAGTGGCATGCGCAGCCAGTAGATTCCGGGCGCGACATTCTTGATGACGCCGGGATCCGGGACATCGCCGCAGGGATAGCGCAGCTGGGCCTGCAGGCGCTGGGAGTCGGTGATTGCGTCGGGCATGGCTTCACCCTAGCGGGCGGTGGGGGGCGGTGTCACGGCCGTGGAATGCCTGCCCGCCATGCGATATCGCGCCGGCAAAAGCCTTCCGGCCAATCGATCAGATCGACGGCTCTGTAAGCCCGGGCGCGCGCTTCCTCCACAGTGGGCGCCAGTGCCGTGACATTCAGCACACGGCCGCCGTTGGCCAGGATGCGGCCGCCTTCGGCCTTCGTGCCGGCATGGAAGATTTCGACACCCTCGATCTTCGAGGCGGCCTCGAGACCGCGGATCTCGCTGCCCTTCGGATAGCCGTCCGGATAGCCCCTGGTCGCGAGGATCACGGTCAGCGCCGCGTCGCTCGACCAGCGCAGGTCGAAATGCTTCAGCCCGCCGTCGGCGCAGGCCATGAGGGCCGGCAAAATGTCCGACTTGAGCCGCATCATCAGCACCTGGCATTCGGGATCGCCGAAGCGGCAGTTGTATTCGACGAGCCTCGGACCGGTCTTGCCGATCATCAGACCGGCATAGAGCACGCCTTTGAACGGCGTGCCCGCCTCCTTCAGCGCCTTTACCGTCGGCAGCACGATCTCGCGCATCGCGCGGTCGAACATCGCCTGGTCGAGGATCGCCACCGGCGAATAGGCGCCCATGCCGCCGGTGTTCGGTCCCTTGTCGCCGTCGAAGGCGCGCTTGTGGTCCTGCGCGCCGACCAGCGGCAGCACGTGCTTGCCGTCTGACAGCGCGAAGAGGCTGACCTCCTCGCCCTCCATGAATTCCTCGATCACGACCGAGGCACCGGCGGCGCCGAAGCGGTTGCCCGACAGCATGTCGCGTACCGCCTCGATGGCCTGCTCGACGGTCTCTGCCACGATCACGCCCTTGCCCGCGGCAAGCCCGTCCGCCTTCACCACGATCGGCGCGCCTTGCTCGGCGATGTACGTCTCGGCGGCAGCAAGGTCGGTGAAGCGCTCATAGGCGGCGGTCGGGATGTTGTGCCGCCGGCACAGCTCCTTGGTGAAGCTCTTGGAACCTTCGAGCCGGGCGGCCTGCTTCGACGGACCGAACACCTTGATGCCTGCCGCCGTGAAGGCGTCCGCCATCCCGGCGACCAAGGGAGCGTCCGGCCCGATCACCACGAAGTCGATCTTCTCGCGCCGAGCGAGCGTCACCTGGCCCGGAATATCCTCGGCACCGACCTCGATGCACTCGGCGACCTGGGCGATGCCGGCATTGCCAGGGGCACAGAACAGCTTTGTGCACAGGGGGGATGCGGCTATCGCCCAGCACAGCGCATGTTCGCGGCCACCGCCGCCAACGACCAATATTCGCATCCGCCTAACCTTCAACGTCCATTTCTGCCAAGATGCCGTCAACCAATCCGACGATCACAATGCCGTCCACCATGACAAAAACCATGAATGCGTTGGAGTGCAAAGAGAAGTTTCTTTCCGTCGTTGACGATGTCGCCGAAACGGGCGAGTCCGTCGTGGTAATCAGGAACGGCAGGCCGGTCGGCCTCATTCAGCCTTACGTTGCCGACAGGAAGACCTCCGGGCGCCCAAAGAAAGTTCTGACTAAAGGCCGATGACCGATATTGCCGTCCAAGACGCTCCAAGCAACGTCCCTGAGTTCTCCGTCTCCGAGCTGTCGTTCGCCCTGAAGCGCCAGCTCGAGGGGGCGTTCCCGCGCGTGCGGGTGCGGGGCGAGATCAGCCAACCGGTCTTTCCGCGCTCGGGCCACGCCTATTTTCGCCTGAAGGACGAGAACGCCGTGCTCGACGGCGTGTGCTGGAAGGGCACGCTGCCGCGGCTCGGCATCAGGATCGAGGAAGGCATGGAGGTGATTGCCACCGGCAAGATCACCACGTACCCCGGCTCGTCGCGCTACCAGATCATCATCGACCGCATGGAGCTGGCGGGCGAAGGCGCGCTGCTGAAGCTGCTGGAGGACCGGCGGAAGAAGCTCGCCGCCGAGGGCCTGTTCGCCCAGGAGCGCAAGCGGCCGCTGCCCTTCCTGCCCGAGGTGATCGGTGTGGTGACTTCGCCGTCGGGTGCGGTGATCCGCGACATCCTGCACCGTCTCGCCGACCGTTTTCCGCGCCGCGTGCTGGTCTGGCCGGTGTCGGTGCAGGGCGACAAGGCGGCCGGCGAGGTGGCCGCCGCGATCGCCGGCTTCAATCGCCTGCCGATGGACGGTCCCGTGCCGCGTCCGGGCGTGCTGATCGTCGCGCGCGGCGGCGGCAGCCTCGAGGATCTCTGGGCCTTCAACGAGGAGATCGTGGTGCGCGCTGCCGCCGCCTCGACCATCCCGCTGATTTCCGCGGTCGGCCACGAAACCGATACCACCCTCATCGACTTTGCCTCCGACCGCCGGGCGCCGACGCCGACGGCCGCCGCGGAGATGGCCGTGCCGGTGCGCGCGGACCTGCTCGCCCAGACGCTCGATTTCGGCAAGCGCACCATGGCCTGCATGACTCGCACGCTACGCGAGGCATCGACCGAGCTGGCCGGCCTGGCTCGCGGCTTGGGCGACCCGTTGCGCCTGATCGAGGAGCGCCAGCAGCGCCTCGATGTCAGCGGCGAGCGGCTGGCGCTCGCGACACGCGCGCTGGTCGAGCGGCGCGGCCATGAGCTGGAGCGCGCACGCCTCACCAGTCCGGTCGCGGTGATCAACGCCAAGGAGCAGCTCCTCGTGAGCGAGGGACGCGCGCTCGACGGCGCGATGCGACGCTTCAAGAGCGATGCCCTGCAGAAATATGCGCGCGCCTTCGACCGGCTCGAACAGTTCGGCGAGCGCCTGCAGCGGCATTCGACCGACCTGCTTCAGCAGGGCCGGCGCCAGGTCGATCAGATCGGCAAGCTGCTCGAGAGCTATTCGTTCCACTCGGTCCTCAATCGTGGCTTTGCCCTGGTGCGCGACCAGGACGGCCAGCCGGTGCTCGCCGCCGCGGGCCTGCGGTCGGGCGACACGATCGGCATCGAGTTCGGTGATGGCGAGGTGCGCGCGCGGGTCAGCGACGGCACCATCACCACTGCCGGCGGGCCGCGTCCCGCCCCTGCGCCGCGCAAGCGCGACGGCGGTGGCGGCAATCAAGGGTCGTTGTTGTAAGGGGGAAACGAATGTCCAGTGCGCCTCTGTCGGCGGAGACCACCAAGAACTTTCTCTATGCCAGCACCGCCACCGTCTCGATGCAGATGCTGAAGCGCGGCTTCCGCAATTGCGCGATCAACGGCGTGCGTCCGCTGAACCCGAAGGCGACGCGGTTGGTCGGACCGGCCTACACGCTGCGCTACATCCCGGGCCGCGAAGATCTCGACAAGCCACCGACACCCGCCGATCCGCCCAGTGCACAGCGCGCCGCGATCGAGGAGACGCCGGCGGGCCATGTGCTGGTGATCGGGACCGAAGGCAACACGCGCTCGGGCACGCTGGGCGACATCCTCGCGCTGCGCCTCAAGGTGCGCGGCGTCGCGGGCGTGCTGAGCGACGGCGCGATGCGCGACACGCCGGTGATCGGCAAGTTCGACTTCCCGGTCTACTGCTCGGCGGCCGCCGCGCCCCCCAGCATGGCCAACCTGCATCCGGTCGAGGTTCAGACGCCGGTCGGCATCTGTGGCGTGCCGGTCTATCCCGGCGATGTGATCGTGGCCGACGAGGACGGTGCCATCGTCGTACCGCGCCACATCGCCGACGAGGTGGGGCGCGATTCCTTCGAGCAGGAACGGCTGGAGAAGTTCGTCGCCATCCGGATCGGCCAGGGCCGCGAAATCCCCGGGGTCTATCCGCCGAACGATCAGACCAAGGCCGACTATGCGGCCTGGATCAAGGCTGGCGAGCCGGCCGACTGGCCGAAGTAAAGGGCAGGGGGCCGCCGCTCGCGAGATAGACCCCGGTGCTGATCACGGCGATGCCGATCCAGTCCGTCAGGCTCGGCCATTCGTGCAGGATGGGAATGGCGAGCAGGGCGGCGATCACCGGACCCAGCGAGATGAAAGCGGCCGCGGCGGACGGACCGATCAGCGCGATCGCGTATCCGTACAGCACCATCGACACCAGGGCGGTAAGCACTCCCTGGTAGGCGCCTTGCCACAGGATTTCCTGCCAAGGCGCCGCGAGCAGGCGCTGTGGCCCGACGAGCATCAGGTAGATCGGCAGATAGACGATGCAGGAGGCGACGGCGGCGATGGCGGTCGCGTGCAGCCCGTCGAGGCGCGAACGGCGCAGCACGACGGAGTAGGTTGCCCACAGGAGAGTGGCGGAGACCAGGATCAGGTGGCCGATGCTCTGCCGGCCAAGGGCCAGGGCGCTCACGCCGGCAATGGTGACGGCCCCGACCACGATCAGCCCGATACCGAATTTGCGCGATCCCGGCAGCCTCTCCTTGAGCATGATGGCCGCCACGATCGCCGTAGTGAGCGGCAGCACGCCCTGGGTAAAGGCGCTTGCGTGCGCGACGGGCGCGAAGAGCAGGCCCGCACCAACGGAAAGATTGTAGGCCGCCCCGCCGCCGATCACGATCGCCAGCAGGCCCGGCCAGCGCAGTCGGTCGAGCGCCCAGCCGCGCCGAAGCACCACAGGCAACAGCATCGCTCCCGCTACCGCAAAGCGCAGGGCGATCAGGTCGAGGACACCGAGATTGGCGGCCATGCCGACACGCATCGCCACCAGCCAGCCTGCCCAGATGAAGATTGTTCCCATCGCGCACAGCGCACCGAGAACGAAGCGCGAGGTATCTCTCACGGGCGCGGTGCGGAACGGCATTGCGCGATCTTAGCAGCGGCAGAGAGCCGCCGTCCGATCTCAAAGGTCGGCGAGATCGCCGTACGGCTTGGTGATCAGCTCGAGCAGATGGCCGCTGGGGTCCTCGAAATAGACGCCGCGACCGCCCCAATGACGGTTGATTTCGCTCGGCTGTCCCTTGTGTGGGTCGGCCCAGTAGGTGAGGCCGGCCTTCCTGATGCGCGCGAAGGCGGCATCGAACTCGGCATCGTCGACCAGGAAGGCGTAGTGCTGCATGCGCACCTCGCTCTCGCCGTCGACGAAATCGATCGTGACACCGTTGCTGGTCTTCACCGGAATGAACGGCCCCCACTCGGCGCCGACCGGAACGCCCAGCATGTCGCCCAGGAACTTCGCCGAGGCGTGCTTGTCCTTGGACCAGACGATGAGATGGTTTAGCGCTGCCATGGTCGCCTCCGTTCCCCGAATCTGGGCGCGACGCCACGACCGTTCAAGGCTTGACGGGCTGAGCCACCAACCGGACACCAAGCGCCGCGCAGACCCGACTGACAGTATCGAATCGCGGTGCGCTGCCTCCCGGTGCTAATCCTGTCATCCTAAGCGTAGCGAAGGATCTCGCGTTCCTTCAAAAGGCATTCTCCTGGAGCAAGCGTGAGGTCCTGCACTGAAGCAGAGTACTTTCCTGTCGTCCTGAGCGGAGCAAGGACCTCATGCCAGTGACGCGGCCCATGTCTGACCGTTCGGTGAGATCCTTCGCTGCGCTCAGGATGACATAAAGAACGCCGGAGACATCTGCACGTCACGAAGCCGCGTTCGGGACCACGCGGCGCTTGAGGGGTTGCCAGGTCCCGCGTGGTATCGGGTGCAGCGCGTCGCGGAACTGGGCCGCGCATCGTGCCCAGGTGAAGGTCTCGGCATGGGCGCGACAGTCGGCCGGCTTGCAGTCGATCGCGGCGAGGCAGGCGGTGCGCAGGTTCTCGTTCAGGGCGCCGACTTTCGGCGTGGTGACGACGTCGAGCGGACCGGGCACGGGATAGCCTGCAACGGGAACGCCGGAGGCGAGCGCCTCGACCATCACCAGGCCGAACGTGTCGGTGCGGCTCGGGAAGACGAAGCAGTCGGCCTGAGCGTAGCGCGCCGACAGTTCCTGGGGATCGACCGAGCCGAAAAAGCGTGCGTCCCTGTAGCGACGCTGCAGCTCTTTCATTTGAGGGCCGCCGCCCACGACCCACTTGGTGCCCGGCAGGTCGAGGTCGAGGAAGGCCTTGATGTTCTTCTCGACCGCGAGGCGCCCGGCATAGAGCCAGATCGGCCGCGCGTCCTGGAGTTGCTCGCGCGGCTGCGGCTTGAAGGCGGCGATGTCGACGCCACGCGACCATGGCACGAGGTTCCTGAAGCCGCGCGCCGTCAGCTCGTTGCGGATCGATTGCGCCACCACCAGGACGGCCGCCGACGGCGCATGGAACCAGCGTACGAAGGCGTAGCTCCAGGCCACCGGTATTCGGGTCCGGGCATGGACATATTCGGGGAAGCGCGTGTGATAGGCGGTGGTGAAGGGGATGTTGCGCTTCCGGCAGAACGCGCGCGCCGCCCAGCCAAGTGGCCCTTCGGTCACGAGATGGATCGCATCGGGTGCGAACAGCTTCAGCATGTGGTGCAGCCGCGACCCCGGGAACAGCGACAGACGAATCTCGGGATAGGTCGGGCAGGGCAGCGTGCGGAACCGGTCCGGCCCGAACACTTCGACCTCGTGGCCCTCGGCCTGCAGCAGCTGTACGATGGTCTCGATCGTGCGCACCACGCCGTTGATCTGCGGGCGCCAGGCATCGGAGACGATGGCGATGCGCAATCCGGCTACTCCGCCGCCAGCCGCGCCGGGGCGTGATACGGCAACACCGAGCGCTCGCGCGCAACTTCCTCCGCCCAGTGCACGATGCGCAGGCGACCCTCGAAATCCTCGACCAGCGCGGTGCAGCTCTCCACCCAGTCGCCGTCGTTGCAGTACAGGATGCCGTCGATGTTGCGGATCTCGGGGTGGTGGATGTGGCCGCAGACCACCCCATCGACGCCGCGCCGTCGCGCCTCGCTGGCGACGGCGGTCTCGAAGTCGGCGATGAACTGCACAGCGTTCTTGACCTTGTGCTTGAGATAGGCGGAGAGCGACCAATAGTTCAGCCCGAGCTTGCGGCGTCCCCAATTGAACAGGGTGTTGATGCGAAGCGCCGCGGTGTAGGCCCAGTCGCCCAGGATCGCGAGCCACCTGGCGTAGCGCACGATGCCGTCGAACTGATCGCCGTGGATCACCAGCAGCTTCTTGCCGTCGGGCGTCTCGTGGATCCATTCCTCCTCGACCCGCACATCGCCGAAGGTGAGCTGGCAGTATTGCCGCGCGGCCTCGTCGTGGTTGCCGGGTATGTAGATGACATGGGTGCCCTTGCGCGCCTTGCGCATGATCTTCTGCACCACGTCGTTGTGCGGCCGCGGCCAGTACCACCAGCGCTTGAGCCGCCAGCCGTCGACGATGTCACCGACGAGATAGAGATATTCGGACTCGTTCTTCTTGAGGAAGTCGAGCAGCATCTCGGCCTGGCAACCGCGCGTCCCCAGGTGGATGTCCGAGAGGAAGATCGCGCGATGGCGGGCGGCGTGGTGAGGACGTTCGATGGCAGTCATGTGGATAACGACTCGACCGACACAAAATATGTCGTGCGCGATTGCACGAACCTCAGCGGATTGTGTATGGGAGCGATTGCGCGCCAGTGAATCGCTTGTGACGGTTGGATGACATTCACATCTCCCAAAGCCGTATTGCTCATCCGGAACCCGACGGCGGGCCGCCGGCGGCGCGGGCTGGTCGATGCTGTGGTGCAGCACGTGCGGGCCGCGGGCTGGACGGTCGATCTAGTCGACACCGCTGCCGTCGGCGATGCGCGCCGGCTCGCGGCGTCCTGCGATGCCAGCCGCTATGCCGTGATTGCGGTCGCGGGCGGTGACGGCACGATCAACGAGGTGGTGAACGGCCTGTCGCGGCGCGGCGGGGGTGCCCCGCCTCTTGCGATTGTGCCGCTCGGCACCGCCAACGTGCTCGCCTACGAGCTTGGCCTCGATTTCAAGGCCACTGCGCTCGCGCACACCATAACGTCGGGCCATGCCCTGCTGGTGCATCCCGGCGAAGCGACTGGAGGCGGCGGTCCGCGCTGCTTCTCGCTGATGGCCGGCGCGGGCTTCGACGCCAAGGTGGTCGCGGGCGTCAGCGCGCGATTGAAGCGCCGGTTCGGCAAGGCGGCCTATGTCTGGCGCTCGCTGATCGAAACGCGGCGCTACCGGCCAGTGCGCTACGTCGCCGAAGTGGATGGCGTGCGTTATGAAGCGGCGTCCGTGATCGTGACGCATGGTCGGCATTATGCCGGGCCGTATGTCGTGGCGCCCAAGGCTGCGCTCAGCGAGCCGCTGCTTCATGTCTGCCTGTTCGAGCGCTGGGGGCGCTCGCATACGCTTCGCTTCGGCTTTGCCCTGCTGATGGGATGGTTGCCGACGGCGGGCGGCTATCGTGTGGTGACGGGGCGCGACATCAGGCTTTCCGTTCTGAGCGATGCCGGCGAAGTGCGCCGGCAGCCGGTGCAGATCGACGGTGACGATGCCATGACGCTTCCAGTGTCGATCAGCGTCACCTCGGGAGCGATCCGCATGTTGCAGCCGGCGTAGCCCTTTCCGAAAGGAATGTGACGATGTTCAGTTCTTCGCTACGCTCGGCGGCCGGCTTTGCCGGGATCGTGGTCGTTGCCCTGTCGATCCCGGCAACGTCGTCGCGTGCGACCGACCTGGGCAAGGACGACGAGGTCGCGATTCGCGGCAACATCGTCGCTGCCGACCCGAGCACCCGAATGATCATCGTCGAGAGTCCCGAGCGGGATACTCTGTCCTACCGCGTCCTTCCGACCATGGGCGCTTCGTCGTCGGGCGACACCTTCGGTCGGCTGCGCCCCGGTGTGACTGTCGACCTGCGTTACTATCGCGTGGTCGACTTGCTGGTCGCCAAGTCGACCCCCGAGATCGACAAGCAGGCGGCGACCCTGGTCGCCGATCCGGCGCAGGGGCCGGGCATCCTGGGCACAGGCATGCGGGCCCGGCTTTGGGCGCTGTCAGGTACGGTGGTCCGCACCGACCTGGCGGCGAAGAAGATCGACCTCGTCGATTCCAACGGCGGCATGACCTACCGCACGCCGTGGATCAAGTCGGCCGAGGGGCAGGCGGTGCTCGCGACCCTGAAACCGGGCGACAAGGTCACGCTGGTGTTCAGCGAGCGTACCGCATTCGAGGTCGTCCCGATCAACTGAGGCTGGGAGCGCGGCTCTCCAGAGCCGCTCATGGGGCGTGGCGAACGGAAGGAAGAGCGGCTCCGGAGAGCCGCTCCCAGCGTCACACGAATGAGTTCACGGCCTCTCAGCGCACGGTGCGCTGCAGTCGCGCCACCATGTCCGGCGTGGGATGGCCGTCGGCGGGCAGGCCCGCCTGCTTCTGGAACAGGCGCACGGCCGAGCGGGTCTTGGGGCCGAGCAGCCCGTCGGTTTCGTCGGTGTAGAGGCCGAGCTTCGTCAATCGCGTCTGGATGTCGATCACGGTGTCGCGCGCCAGCGGCGCGTCGTCGGTCGGCGCGGCCTGCATGATCGTCGGCCCGCCCGCGATCTGCTGCGCCAGGATGGCGACTGACAGCGCGTAGAGCGTCGAGCGGTTCCAGTTCATCACTGCCTTGAAGTTCGGATAGAGGATGAACGCCGGGCCGCGCCAGCCGGCCGGCAGGATGATCTGGGACGGCTCGTCGCTTGCCGGCAGGGCGCCGCCACCGGCGCGCTTCACGCCCATTGCCGCCCAGGCGCGGACCGGCTTGTCGACCGTCGTGTCGGCCTGATCGAGGGGGAACCCCTGTGGCAGGATCACCTCTTCGGCTGCCGGCAGGCCGGGCTTGAAGCCGACGCCGCGCAGGAAGTTCGCGGCCGAGGCGAAGGCGTCGGGCAGGCTGTTCCAGATGTCGATGCGGCCGTTGCCGTCGCGATCGACCGCCCACTTGGTGAAGGTCGAGGGCATGAACTGCATGTTGCCCATCGCGCCGGCCCACGAGCCTTTCATCTGCTGCGTGGTCATGTGGTTATTGGCGAGGATCTTTAGCGCCTGGACCGTCTCGTTGCTGAAGAAGGCCTGGCGCTTGGTCATGCAGGCGAGCGTGGCGACCGAGCGCAGCGCGGAGAAGTCGCCCATGAAGCTGCCGTAGTTCGTTTCGACGCCCCAGAAGGCGACGAGATACGGCGCCGCCACGCCATATTCGCGCTCGATGTCGGTGAGCAAGCCGCGATTCTGCTGAAGCTTCTGCTGGCCCCTGGCGATGCGGTCGGGCGTGACCGCGTTGGCGATGTACTTGCCGTAGGTCAGCGAGAATTCCGGTTGACGCGAATCGAGGTCGACGACCTTGGCATCGGGTGTCAGGCCCCGGAAGGCGGTGTCGATGGTAGCGGTCGGTACGCCCTGACGCACCGCTTCGCTACGGATGTTCTGCAGGCACGCCTGGAAGTCGCTTTGCGCCAGCGCCGGGCCCGCGGCAACCGCCGTCATTGCGGCGAGGAGGACGATCTTGGGGGAAGGGATCATGCTCCAATTCTATCATGACCCGGCGATGGTCATGCCTTCGATTCGCACTGTCGGCGCATTGGTCGAGCTCTTGAATTGCAGGTCGTTCGCGGCGGCCATGTTGAGGAACATGTCCTTCAGATTGCCGGCCACGGTGAGGCCGCTGACCGGCCAGGCCTTCTTGCCGTTTTCGATCCAGAAGCCCGAGGCACCGCGGCTGTAATCGCCGGTGACGCCGTTCACGCCAAAGCCGATCAGGTCGGTGATGTAGAGCCCGCTCTTGATGTCGGCGATCAGCTCGTCGGGCGACAGCTTGCCCTTTTCGAGATAGAAGTTGGACGTGCCGCCGCCCGGTCCGTGACCGGTCGGCGCGAGGCCGAGCTGTCGCGCCGAGGCAAGGTCAAGCAGCCAAGTGGTCAGCACGCCATCGTCGATAACTGCCCGGCGTCTGGTCGGCAGGCCCTCGCCGTCGAACGGCCGGCTGCCCAGCCCGCGCTTGCGGTGCGGATTGTCGATGACGCGGAGGCCCTTGGCGAAGATCTGCTGGCCCATACTGTCCTTCAGGAAGGACGTGCCGCGCGCCACGCCGCGGCCGTTGATGGCGCCCGCAAGATGGCCGAGGAGGCCGCCTGCGAGGCGACGGTCATAGACCACCGGCGCGCGCGCGTTGCCGGCCTTGCGCGGATTGAGCCGCTCGACGGCGAACTTGCCGGCATTGCGACCGACCTTGGCAGCGGGCATCAGGTCTTCGAAATGGACCGCGCTCGACCATTCATAGTCGCGCTCCATGCCGGTGCCCTCGCCCGCGAGCACTGCGCAGGATAGCGAGTAGCCGCCGCGTCGGTTGCCGCCGCTGAAGCCGTTGCTGGTGACCAGCATCATGGTCGTGCGGCTCCAGCTCGCCTCGGCTCCCTCGGAATTGGTGACGCCTTTCACCGAGCGGGCGGCATCCTCGGCTTCGGCTGCGAGCGTCAGCAGGGCCTTGGCCGACGGTGGCCGGCGCTTGTCGTCGAGATCGAGGTCCGGCCAGCTGGTGGCCAGCAATTCGGCCGGGGCGATGCCGGCATAGGGATCCTCCGGCACCGCACGCGCCATGCTCACCGCGCGCTCGACGAGCGCGCGCAGAGCCTTGGGGGAGAAGTCGGTCGAGGACACGGAGGCGGAGCGCAGGCCGACGAAGGCGCGCAGCCTCAGGTCGCGGCCCTCGCTGCCCTCGAGCTTCTCGCGCTTGCCGAGCCGCTGGGCGACCGAGATCGACTCGCCGCCGACGTAGACCGCTTCGGCGGAGTCCGCGCCGGCCGCCTTCGCCCATTTCATCAGGTCTGTCAGGAGATCGGCATCGACCCCGGGAGGCGGAGGCGGCTTGCGCGGGGCGGTCTTTTTCTTCGGTTTGGCCATGCCCTCGTTTTACTTGCTGGGGGCGCGCCACTCCAGTGGCGCGTCATGAATCGCCCCACTGGAGTGGCGCGCCCCCAGCGAGGACTAAAGGCGGCTCGAGCGGTTGGCCGCGCAGGTCACAGCCTTGAGCGAGGCGGTGACGATGTTGGAGTCCATTCCTACCCCCCACAGGACCTTGCCGGCAGCCGTTTCAGCCTCGATGTAGCTGACCGCCTGGGCGTCCTCGCCGGCGCCCGTGGCATGTTGGTGATAATCGCGCACCCGGATCTTGATGCCGCAATCCTTGGCCAGCGCCTCGACATAGCCCGCGATCGGGCCATTGCCGTGCCCGCTGATCGCCTTGGGTTGGCCGTCGACCATCACCTTGGCGTCGATCAGCCGGAGCTCCGGATGGCCGGGCTCGGGCAGGGTGGTGTGGCCCTGAAAGGTGATCGGGCTGGTGTTCTCGAGATACTCCTTGCGGAAGGTGTCCCAGATCAGCGCCGGCTGAATCTCCTTGCCGGTTTCGTCGGCGATCTGCTGGATCACCTTGGAGAACTCGACCTGGAGAAGACGGGGCATGTCGATGCCGTAATCGCTCTTCAGGATGTAGGCGATGCCGCCCTTGCCCGACTGGCTGTTGATGCGGATGATCGCCTCATAGCTCCGACCCAGATCGGCCGGATCGATCGGCAGGTAGGGCACTTCCCAGACCTTGCTGTTCGACGACTGAAGCGCCTTGAAGCCCTTGTTGATCGCGTCCTGATGCGACCCCGAGAAGGCCGTGAACACGAGGTCGCCGCCATAGGGATGACGCGGATGGACCGGCAGCTGGTTGCAATATTCGACCGTCTGGCGGATCTCGTTGATGTTCGAGAAGTCGATCTCCGGATCGACGCCCTGGGTGAACATGTTGAGGCCCAGCGTCACCAGGTCGACGTTGCCGGTGCGTTCACCGTTGCCGAACAGGCAGCCTTCGATGCGGTCGGCACCGGCCATGAAGCCGAGCTCCGCCGCAGCCACGCCGGTGCCGCGGTCGTTGTGCGGGTGCAGGCTCAGGATCATCGAATCGCGGTACTTGAAGTTGCGATGGCACCATTCGATCTGGTCGGCATAGATGTTGGCCGAGGCCATCTCGACCGTCGCCGGCAGGTTGATGATCATCTTCCTCTGCGGCGTCGGCCGGTAGACGTCGCCCACCGCCGCGCAGATATCGCGCGCGAACTCGAGTTCGGTGCCGGTGAAGCTCTCCGGCGAATATTCGAAGACCCACTCGGTGTTGGGATCGGCATCGGCGAGCTGCTTGACCAGCTTGGCGCCCGATACGGCGATGTCGATGATGCCGGCGTAGTCGGTATTAAAGACAACCCGCCGCTGCAGGGTCGAGGTCGAATTGTAGAGATGGACGATTGCGCGCTTGGCGCCGCGACAGGCTTCGAAAGTGCGCTCGATCAGCTCGGGCCGGCTCTGCGTCAGCACCTGGATGGTGACGTCGCCCGGGATCATCCCGTGCTCGATCAATTCGCGCACGAAGTCGAAGTCGGTTTCCGACGCGGCCGGAAAGCCGACCTCGATTTCCTTGTAGCCCATCTGGACCAGGAGCTTGAACATCCGCGTCTTGCGGTCCGAGTCCATCGGCTCGATCAAGGCCTGGTTGCCGTCGCGCAGATCGACTGCGCACCAGATCGGCGGCTTTGTGATCACGGCGTTGGGCCACTTCCGGTCCTTGATGTCGATCGGCTTGAACGGAACGTATTTTTCGCCCGCGGTGGGCATCATTGGCTTTTGGGGTGACATGGCTCGCTACGACTATTTGAGAGAATGAGACGGACGACAGCGCGACCCGCAAGGTTCCCTGTCGAGGGAGGCGGGTCAGCGAATAAGTCGAAGCGTCGTCAGTCGGAGCATTGCGGGCCTGACATTCCCTGATTTGCGGGCTCGCGTCAACCCGCGGCGTAGGCGGCCACCGGCTGGGCGACCGGCGGCTTGCGCAGCAGGTAGCTGTAGTAGGCCATGCCGCCGGAGGCGAGAAGCGAAGGGATGCGCGTGCCGTCGACGCCCGTGAACACGTCGGCAATGCCCGCGAACGGCCCGCCCGCGATGCGTCGTCCTCCGTCACGGCGGCGGATGCTGTCGCGGTGGAGCGCCTCGACGACATTGGTCGTGATGTTGCGCTCGAAGACGATCTCCAGCCCGGAGCGGGCGATCGCGGCCCGCCAGTCGACGAGCTCGTGCGCCAGCCGGAGATCGGTGTAGTGCAGGTGACCGCCCGGTCGCAGCACGCGTTTCACCTCGGCAAAGAAGCCGTCGATCGACGGATAGCAAAAGGAAGATTCGACGTTGATGACGGAATCGAAGCTCTGACTGTCGAAGGGAAGTCGTTCGGCATCGCCTTGGCGAAAGTGTAGATTAGCGATGATATGCCGCCTGTTGCAGAACGCCACCGCCTTGCCGCTGAGATCGATGCCGACCATACGGCGCGGCTTGAGGTAGCGTGCGACGTAGGAGGCGCCGCCGCCGCGGCCGCTGCCGATCTCCAGTACGTCGCGTCCGGCAACCGGCGCCAGGGTCGCGACATGGCGGTAGAGCGCGATCGGATAGCGTTCGGCCTCGTCGTCCGGCTGCAGATCGAACGACCCTGTCGTGCCGTCGGGCTCGGCATAGCCGTAGTTCATCAGGGTCCACCAGCCGACGTTGCCGAAGCGGGCCGCGAGCACATCGAAGAACAAGCGCCACATGGCGCGCCGCAGGGAGGGCGTGCGGTTGAGGACCCACAAGAAAGCGTCGGCTATCATTCCAGGCAATTCTCCCCCGCAAGGCCGTTAAACGATCGTCGAAGCGCCCGCAAGCAGGTGCACGCGTGATTTGCCCGACCTGCAAAAGTCCAAACCAGCCGGGCGGCCGGTTTTGCACCGCGTGCGGTTCGCAACTGGTGCTGACCTGCAGCGCCTGTGGCTTCTCCAATACGCCGAGCGATCGATTCTGTGGCGGCTGCGGCAAGGCCGCCGAGGCGGTTGCGGTGGTCGAGCCGACGGTGCACCACGCCGTGGTCCAGCGCCGCGCCGGAGACGGCGAGCGCAAGCGGGTGACGGTGCTGTTCGCCGACCTCGAGGGCTCGACCGCCGCGATCGAAGGCCTCGATCCAGAGGCGGCACTGAGCCAGATCGAGCCAGCGGTGCAGATCATGATGCGGCTGGTCCATCGCTACGAGGGCGTGGTCTGCCGGCGGCTGGGCGACGGCATCCTCGCCCTGTTCGGCGCACCGGTCGCGCATGAGGATCACGCGGTACGGGCCTGCTTCGCCGGCCTCGGCATCCAGCGCGAGCTGCGCGAGGCCGGCATGGCCGACCGTGCACGGGTCGGGCTGAACTCGGGCGAGGTGTTGTACCGCACCATCGCGTCCGACCTCGGCATCGAGGTCGACGTCGTCGGTCCGGTGGTCCATGTCGCGGCACGCATGGAGCAGATGGCGCCGGCGGGTGGCGTCTACCTCACCGGCGAGACCCAGGCGTTGACCCAAGGCCTGATCGAGACCCGCGAGGTCGGGCCGCTCGACATCAAGGGCGCGTCGGCGCCGATCGAGACCTACGAGGCGATCGGCGCCTCGCTCTACGTATCGCGCTGGGAAGCTTCCAGCCTGCGCGAGCGCGCACCGTTCGTCGGCCGCGAGCGCGAGCGGGCGACCTTGCAGACCGCTCTTGCGGCGCTCGCGCAGGGGCGCGGTGGCGTTGTCGGTATTTCCGGTGAGGCCGGACTCGGCAAGTCTCGGTTGGTGCACGGCACGATCGGCGAGGGTGGCCCCGACGGGGCGCACAGGGCGCTATTTGCCGCCGCGACGGGGCTCGGCCGCACCATTCCCTACCATGCGCTCGCATCAGCGCTGCGCGACCTGTTCGGCATCTCCGAGGGCGACGACGCAGGCCGCGTGCGCCAGCGGGTCGCCGCGGTGCTCGACGATCTGGACTCGATGCTGATGGCCGACGCTGCCTTCTTCGCCTCGATGGTGACGCTGGCGGCTGCCACGCCGGAGTGGCTCGCCGTGGATCCGCGCGCCAAGCGGCTCGCTGCGCGCGAGGCGACGCTGCGGCTTTGCCGTCGCGTCTCGGCCGCCACCCCGCTGGTTCTGGTGTTCGAGGACGTGCACTGGATCGACCGCGACAGCGAAGAGGTGCTGCGCGCGGTGGCGCAACTCACCCGAGAGGCACCGCTGCTCGTGGTGCTCACCTACCGTTCCGAATACGACGACGCGTGGTTGGCAGCGACGGGCGGCACGCGGCTGCGCATGGCGCCGCTCGGCGATGATGACGTGCGGCGCTCGCTCCTGGAATGGTTCGTTGCAGGCCCGGAGACGGAGCGGCTGGTCGAGCGCCTGACTGCGCGCGCCGCCGGCAACCCGCTGTTCTTCGAGGAATGCGTGCGCGATCTCGGCCAGAGCGGGGCGCTAACCACGGTGCTCGTGACTGACGGGACGGGTGTGCGGCGGCGTTATGCCTGCTCGGAGGCACCCGAGGCGATTCGCATGCCGCCGTCGGTACACGACGTCATTGCCTCGCGCATCGACCGACGCTCGCCCGATTGCGTCGCCCTGCTACGCGCCCTCTCGATGATCGACGGCCGCATCCCGCTCTGGCTGGCGGCGGCCGTCGCCGGTCGGGCGCCCGCCGCGGCCGAAGCGGTGCTGCGCGAGGCCATGGCAGCGGGGATCCTGGTGCAGGCGAGCCTCTATCCCGACGTCGAATATGTCTTCGCTCACGCCTTGCTGCGCGAGGTGGCGCACGATTCGCTGACCCGCGCGCGCCGGATCAAGGTCCATCGACGGATCGTCGGGGCGCTCGAAGCCCATCATGCCGGCCGGCTGCAGGATCAGGCGGAATTGCTGGCCCATCACGCCGTGCGGGGAGCGCTGTGGAGCAAGGCGGCGCTGTACCAGGGGCTGGCGGCCGATCGGGCGCTGGCGCGCGGTTCCTACGCCGAGGCGATCGACGGCATGCGCGAGGCGCTGAGATCGTTCGACGAGGCGACGCCCTCCCTGGAGGCGACGCAGCGGGCGATCGACCAGCTGCGCTCCCTGCGCGCGTTGCTCTATGCGACCGGCGGAGACGCTGCTGAAATCGATCGCATCCTCGTGCGTGCCGAGGAACTCGCGCTGGGCGCCGGCGATCGGGTGCGGCTCGCCTGGGTATGGGCCGACCAGTCGGCCCAGTTCTGGGTCGCGGGCGCCAATGAGGCTGCCATCACCGCCGCCCGTCGAGCGCTCGAGATCGCCGAGCAGGCCGGCGAGACGCGATTGCGCGCTCTGGCGTTGTTCCGCCTCGGCCTCGGCTACTATGCGACCGGCGACTATGCAGAAGCAACTGATGCCCTGCGGCGCAGCATCGGGCTGCTGGAAGGCGAACTGCGGACGGAACGGATCGGCACCACCGGCGCAACCTTGGTGATTGCCACCGGCTACCTGATCACCACGCTTTGCGAACTTGGTCGCTTCGACGAGGCGGAGCTATGTTCCCGGGAAATGGTCGCGGTGGCTGATGAGGCGGGCGACGTCTATTCGATCGCGTCGGCGCAGATGGCCCGCTCTACCCTGGCAATCGCCAGGGCGGCTGATGTGGCAGGAGCGCTCGCCCGGCTCGAGACGGTGCTGGGCGCAGTCAAGGCTGCCGGTGCGCTCGCAGTGGCGCAATTCATCGAGACCTTGCTGGGCCGCGCCCGGTTCGTGACGGGCGATACCGCAGGATCGCTCGCGCTGCTCGCGCCGAAGAAGGAATACGGCGTCGTGCCGCGGGCGCACACCCACGGACTGGCGAAGGTCTGGCTGGCCGAGGCGCTGGGCGCAGCTCGGCAGATCGACGAGGGAATGGCGGCGCTCGACGCTGTCGAGCGCGGCGCCCAGGAACGCGGCGAACGCGGCACGCTCGCCCATTGCTGGAAGGCGCGAGGCGGGCTGGCATTGGCAGCCGGAGATCCCGTGGAGGCGGAGAATCAGTACCGGCGGAGCCTGGCTCAGGCCCGACAGCTCTCGATGGCGCCGGTCTGCGAGGCGTGCGAGGCGGCTCTCGCCGCCCTCGCCGCCCTGCAGGCAGGGGCCTCAGTTGAGAGGAATGTTGAAGTTTAGGTTCAGGCCGGATGGGCCCTGGTTCTGCTGGTACATTGGTGCAGCGTACATCGGCGCGGCGTACACCGGTGGCGGCTGCACGAGGACCGGTCGTGCCCGCTCGACATAGACAGGACGTTCGCGGACGACCACCGGACGCTCATACACGTGGCGGCGCTCGTACCGATGGTCGTGGCGCCACTCCTCATGGCGCCAGCGATCGCCGTAGCGGTCGTGATCGTAGGCTTGAGCGGCGCCGGCTGCGGCAAGGAAGAGAAGACCGGTGCCAAGTGCGGCGCCGACGAGATGGGAAAGACGCATTGAGCAATACCTCCGCTGACACCAGAAGGTACGCAGGCTCGCCATCGATTCATCCCGAAGAAAATTGCGGCATTTGTCCGGAATCGCGACAGCGGGATTCTGCCTCATTCACAACGCCGGTCACAAAAAAGACGCGCCAAGAAATGGCGCGTATCGAAAACAAGGAAGTCCGCACTTTAGCGGCAGTGAAGGTCAGGACTCGGGCCGATCGGTTCCGAGTAGCAGGAATAAACCTGCGGCGGCTAGCAGGCTGGCGCGGCGTAACGCGATGCGCGCGAGGGGTTTGAATGTGACCGGCGCGAGGAATTTCGCAGCCGGTTGTCGCCAGGTTTCGCACCCGGCCTCGTGACGGCTAAGATGCGCCAAAATCCGTGGAGGAGATGCAAATGGCGGGTCCGCTGGCCGGAGTGAGAATTCTCGACTGCACGACGGTCGTGCTGGGACCGTGGGCCGCGCAGCAGCTCGGGGATCTCGGCGCCGACGTGATCAAGATCGAGCCGCCCGAAGGCGACACCACGCGGGTGCTCGGGCCGTCGCGGCACCCGGGGATGGCGGCCTTCTATCTCGGCTGCAATCGCTCCAAGCGCTCGATCGTCCTCGACCTCAAGCAGGACTCCGGCCGCAAGGCGCTGTTCAAGCTCGCCGAGACTGCCGACGTGCTGATGCACAATTACCGGCCCGATCCGGCCAAGCGCCTCGGCGTGGAATACGAGAAGTTCGAGAAGATCAATCCGCGGCTCGTCTATGTCGCGGCCTACGGCTACCGCGCCGCGGGCCCGATGGGTGCCAAGGCGGCGTACGACGACATCATCCAGGCAGGTTCCGGCCTCGCCGCGTTGCAGAGCGTCGTCGCCGGCCAGCCGCGCTTCCTGCCGACGATCGTCGCCGACAAGACCAGCTCCAACGGCGTGGTCTCGGCGCTGCTCGCGGCCCTCTTTGCGCGCGAGCGCACCGGCAAGGGCCAGGCGGTCGAGGTCCCGATGTTCGAGACGCTGGTCTCTTTCGTGATGGTCGAGCATCTCTACGGCGAAACCTTTATCCCGGCACTCGACACCGCAGGCTACAAGCGCGTGCTCAACAAGGAGCGACGGCCCTATCCGTCGAAAGACGGCTATTTTGCCCTGCTGCCCTATACCGACGGTCACTGGCGCGAGTTCTGCGTCCTGGTCGGCCGCGAGGACCTCGCGAAGGACCCGCGCTTCCAGGGCATGGCCAATCGCCTGAAGAACGTCGAGCAATATTACGCGACCCTCGCCGGACTCTGCGCCGAGCGCACCAACGCCGAATGGGTCGAGTTGCTCAAGAACTCCAACGTGCCGCACGGCCCGGTAAACACGCTCGACGATCTGTTCGTCGACCCGCAGCTCGAGGCCACCGGGTACTGGCAGGAAGTCGACCATCCGACAGAGGGTAAGCTTCGCATGCCGGGTATCGCTCCACGCTTCAGCAAGACCAAGCCCGAGATCACGCGCCTGCAGCCGCGGCTCGGTGAGCATAGTGTCGAGGTGCTGCGCGAGGCTGGCTTCACTCAGGTTGAAATCGATGCCATGCTGGCATCGGGCGCGACCAAAGCGGCGTAACAGCCGTTTCAAGGCGGCATAAACAACCGCATCAACGAGAGTCGTGGCCTGCAGGGAGGCTACGATGATCCGTCCGACACGGCGCGACGTGTTGCGTTATGGCGCCGCTGCCGCCGCGGCGTCTGCGCTGGCGGCGCCGGCGATTGCCGACGCTTGGCCCAGCAAGCCGATCAAGATCGTCTGCACCTATCCGCCGGGCGGCCTGACCGACGTCTTCTCGCGCGCCTACGGAGAGTACGTGTCGCAAAAGCTCGGCCAGTCGGTGGTGGTCGAGAACAAGACGGGCGCGGCGGGCGCGATCGGCGCCGAGCTTGTGAAGAATGCGCCCCCTGATGGCTACACGCTGATGTTCACCAACTCGACTACGATGGTTCAGAACAAGGTGCTGTTCAAGAAGTTGCCGTACGATCCAGACAAGGACTTCTCTCTGGTCGCATGGTTCAACACCGGGCACCTGCCGACCGCGGTCAACAAGGACATCCCGGTAAAGGACATCAAGGAGTTCGCTGCTTGGTGCAGGGACCGCAAGGTTTCGGCCGCGACCTACGGCGCCGGATCGTTCGCGCATGTCGTGGCCGAGACGCTCAACCGGAACCACGGCTTCAAGCTCGAGCCCGTCCACTACCGCGGCGAAGGCGTGATGTGGCAGGACGTGGCGGCGGGCAACGTGCAGACCGCGACCGGCAGCTACGCCTCGCAATTGCCCTTCCTTCAGCAGGGTACGGTCAAGGTGATTGCGGTGCCGACGCTCGAGCGCATGAGGAAGCTGCCCGATGTGCCCACCTTTTATGAGCAGGGCTTCACCGACAAGGCGTTCCAGGTGCGCGGCTGGGTTGGCTGCGCGGCGCCGGCCGGCACGCCTGAGGAGATCGTGAAGAAGCTTTCCGACCTCATGGTCGAGGGCGGCAAGACCGAGCGGGTGCTGAAGATCAACGACCAGTTCGGTATCGACGAAGGCGCGCGCGACCGCGTCTATTTCAGGAAGGTCCTCGACGAAGAAGGGCCGGTGGTGCTCGGGGTCATCAAGGGCCTGAACATCGAGCCGCAATGACTTCAGTAGACTGTCCGGGAGGAAAAATGATCATCCGTTCATCGCGGCGCGACATGCTGCGCCTTGGCATGGCGTCGGCCGCGGCCGCGTCCTTGTCGGCGCCGGCGATTGCCGAGACCTGGCCGAGCAAGCCGATCAAGATCGTCTGCGGCTATCCGGTCGGCGGGCTGACCGACATCTTCGCCCGCGCCTATGGCGAGGGCATCGCCCAGACGACCGGCCAGCCTGTGGTGGTCGAGAACAAGACGGGCGCTTCGGGCGCGATCGCGGCCGAGCAGGTGAAGGCAGCCCCCGCCGACGGCTACACGCTGATGTGGACCATCTCCACGACGCTGATCATGAACAAGGTCCTGTTCAAGAAGCTGCCCTACGATCCGGACAAGGATTTCGTGCCGATCTCCTGGATGGATGCCGGCCACTTGCCGACCATCCTGCACAAGAGCGTGCCGGCGGCGGGCCTGAGCGACTTCGCGCAATATGCACGCAACAACAAGGTTTCGCTCGGTACCTACGGTGCTGGTTCCTACAGCCATGTCGCGGTCGCCGCGCTCAATCGCCACTTCGGTCTCAACATGGAGGCGGTGCATTACCGTGGCGAGGGGCCGATGTGGGTCGATGTCGGCTCGGGCGCGATCCAGGGCGGCAGCGGCAGCGTCGCCGCGGCGTCCGGCGTGCTGCAGACAGGGAGTGGCCGGGCGATCGCTGTGCCGACCAAGGTCCGCATGAAGAAGCTGCCCGACGTGCCGACCTTTTTCGAGCAGGGCGTCACCGACGTCGCCTTCCAGGTGCGCGGCTGCATCGGGCTGGTGGGGCCGGTGGCGATGCCGAAGGAGATCGTCCTCAAGCTGTCCAGCATGATGGTGGAGCTCGGCAAGTCCGACCGCATCCAGAAAATCCTCACCACCTTCGGCATCGACATGGCGGCACAGGATCACGTTTACTTCGAGAGGTACCTTGCCGAGGAAGGGCCGGTCTGGATCGAGCTGGTCAAGGGCCTGAACATGGAGCCGCAGTAGCGAACAAATCGCGGGTCTTCGGGGCCGCTCGCCTGACAGTTCGATGAAGGCCGCGGCGGCCGTGTTAAATTGCGCTGCGGAAGGAAGAGGTGCGAAACCGAAATAATCAGCAAAAATGAATCTTCGCCGTGTGCACACGATTGCTTTCACGCGATCTTCGTCGGTGCTAAAGCAACTTCCAGTAGAAAATCGCTGAGTCAAGGAAAGAGAAAGTGGGGCCTGCAGTCGATGGCCTTGAATGTCTACGTCGGCTCACTGACAAGGTACTATGCAGGGGGCTGGGAAAGCGTCACCGACAGGACCGGGCGGGAGCGACGCTGGAAGGCCGAGGCCGGTCAGCCTCGCGCTGCCGGTGTGCCGAAGAAGGACCACGAGCGTATCCAGGCTTCGGTGTTGACATGGCGCCGGACGCTGGATTCGGCGCTTGCGCCGCATCTCACCGAGCCGTTGTCTTGGAATGAATCGCCGGAAGCGCCGTGGTTCACTGACTGGATGGGATGGGACGGCTTCGGCTCGCTGGTGCTGTGGGCAGCCTATGCCGAGCAGCCGACGTTGAGCCGGCCCGCCGTCTTGCCGAGGGACTGGGATGACGACGCCGCGCTGGTGCGCAGCAACGCCGACGGCTTCCACTCGCGCTTCTCCCACCTCGTGCGCAACGTCGAGCTTTGGCTGCCGACGACTCTCGACTTCACCTTCGAGGCCGAGGACGTCGACGGCCGGCGCGTCATCGTCGGCTCCTCGACGACGTTGCGCTGCCAGCTCGCCGAGCTCAATGCCGCGACTTGGAAGATGGACGAGGACGAAATGAGCGCGCTCGCCCGAGGGCGGCCGGAGGGCGATCCATCGTTCGAGGTCTCCGCGCGCCAGGCGATGGCGGTGCTGAGCGGGCTGGCGGGGCAAGCCGTGAAGCATCGCCTGCCGATGAAGCTCGACTACTGATCCCTCGCTGCATTTTCGGGCTGTTCCTTTTGTTTGCGAGGAGGCCCGCGATGGCGAGGCCGGTAAAGAAGCGCGACTTTTCGGTCCACGGCGTCCGCCGCTATCTCGAGCCCCGCCCGATCGTGCTCGTGTCGTCGAAATGGCGCGGTAGGACCAACAACATGACCTCGGGCTGGCACGTCGTCCTGGAGTTCACGCCGTCGCTGATCGGCCTGATGATCTCCAGCGGCAACCATAGTCACGACATGGTCCGGCGCAGCAAGGACATTGGATCGGCCGGCCAGGCGGCCAACACGCGCAACGCGTCGATGATATGATAAAATGAGCTCGCTGGCGCTGGCTCATCGACCCAGCTGCCGTCAGCGAGCAGCTTGTCGCGCCACAGTCCGGCGACCGGCGTGTTGAAATAGAGCGTCAGCGCCTTCGCCGCGGCGATTGCATCGGCCAAATACGGTTCGCGTTCGTCGCCGCTCGCCGCGCGCGCCAAAATGAGCGCCGCCTTCAGCCATTCGGTCTGCGACCACAGCCGTGCCTTGGCGTCGTTCACCGACAGGTCGTCGAGCAGCTCGAAAATGGCGACGCCCCGATTCGGGTCGATGCCGTGGTCGGCGCCGTAGCGGTAGAGGCGGCGGGCGATCCCGCGCACGTCCTCGCGGCCCCGCCGCAGCGCCCAGCGCTCGAGCAGCCCGGCCCATTCGAACTGATGGCCCGGCCACGCAAGCCGTCCCTGCAGGCCGGCGGCCGGCGCCCAGGTGGCGTCGAAATATTCGAGCAGCAGGCCGTTGGGCGTCATGAAGCGGGCGAGGCAGAGCTCGGCGATTTCATCGGCCAGCGCGCACCAGCGCGGATCGGGCGAAAGCTGCTCCCAGGCGAGTGCCGCCTCGAACAGGTGCATGTGCGGGTCGGACTGGAAGAACCGGTCGTCGGCGAAGCCGGTGTAGCCGCCCGCGGTGCCGCGTCGCTCGGTCGACAGCCGGTCGCGCACCGTGTCGGCGACCGGGGCCAGCGCCGGGTCGCCGGCGGTCGCCAGCGCCAGCAGCGCGAAGGCCTGCTCGTAGAGATGAGGTGTGGTGGGGGAGGGGCTGCCGTCGGCGCGCAGGGCATTGACGAACAGGCCGTCCGGCCGGCGATAGCGACCGACATAGTAATCGAGGCCATGCCGCACGGCCTCGCGCCACGGCCCGTTCCAGCCGAGCTCGCCGGCCACCGCGTAGGTGAAGATCTGCCGCGCCTGGACGCGGGCGCGGCGCTCGCCAAGGACTGGCTTGCCGGCGAGATCGATCGCCTCGTGGAAGCCGCCGCCGGTCTTGTCGGCGCCAACCTCCCACCAGATCGGCAGGGCGTCATTCAGTAGCCAGTTCAGAAGGCACTCACGCACGTGGGCGAGCTCGGACTCGACGTCAGTCATGACGCCAAGCTCGCGCACCGGCCGGCGCCGCGCAAGCCGGGGCGGCGTCACCGTTCGGCGTCGACCGCCTGCCATTCGCGGGTGATCTCGTCGAGCCTGGCCTTGAGGTCCTTGGGCAGCGCGCCCTGCTCGGCGGCCGCGGAGCCGTCGGCGAGCTGCTCGGGCTTGCTGGCGCAGATGATCGGCGCGGTGATCGCGGTGTTCGAGATCACCCAGCGCATCGCCATCGTTGCCATGGTCATGCCGGCGGCGGCACCTTGGCGCTGTGCTTGCCGGTCAGCATGGCGCCGGCCAGCGGATTGTACGGGATGACCGCGATGGGCGGAGTAGATGCGCTTTCAGCGTCATTTGTCGCCGACCTGGAAGTCGCCGGCCTGCGCGGGCGCGAGCGGCTTGAACAGCGTGCGATCGGGCTTGAGGTCGATCAGCGGCGTGCCGTCGAGGCAATCGAGTCCGCGCACCAGCAGGACCGAGCCCTGGACCTTCTCGAGCTGCACAATCGAGGTGCCGATCGGATTGGGCCTCACCGGTGTGCGCAGCGAGAACACCCCGCGCCCGTTGCCGTCGCTTTTCGGTGCCTGCAGCACCAGATCGCGCCGCGACTCATGCAGCCAGTAGAGCACCTCCAGCCGCTCGAACTCGGCGATGCTGTCGAGCCCCTTGTCCCACGGCGCGAACAGCTCGATGCGGCAGGTCGGCCCGTCGGGCCGGCCTTGACGCGGCGTGCTCAGCCGGTCGGTCCACGGCGTATGGATGCGGCCGATGAAATAGAGCTCGGCGTCGGTGCGCATCGGCAGCTCGACCTGCAACTCGCCCTGCCGGACCTCGTTCAACCGGACCATCGGCTGATCAGTCGTCGAGCCCGACCATCACGTCGGATGCCTTCGCGATCGCATGGGCCGTGTTGTGTGCGCGCTAATTTTCATGGCTGCACCTCGATTGCTGGCGTTATTCCTGTTGAACCATAGCGGCTACGAGACGGCCGACGCAATGCGCGCTCTCCACAAACGAAAACGCCCGCGATGGCGACCATCGCGGGCGACTCTATCGGTTGGGGCGTCGGCGTCTCAGGCGGACGGCGGCGGCACATCCGTGGCCGGCGGGCGGCCGCGGCGCTCGTTCATGAACTGGTCGAACTCGGCGCGGTCCTTGGCCGAGCGCAGCCGGTCGAGATAGTCGCGGAACTCGCGCTGCTCCTCGTCGAGCTTGCGCAGCGTCTCCTCGCGATATTCGTCGAAGGCGACGTTACCGCTCGAGCTGCTTCCCCACGGGCGGCTGCGGCCGCGCCAGGCGCGGAACTCCTCGCGGCTCCCGGCCTGCTGCGAGCGGCCGCAAGGGCCATTCTTCCACCAAGACATGCGTCCACTCCATTTCAGGTAGATCAGAAGAGCGAGGCCCACGGGCCAGAACACGATGAAACCCAGCACCACCAGGGCGATCCACGCGGCCTTGGGGATGTCGTCCAGTCTTTCCATCATCAGGCCGTAATTCACGGTGGCCTCCTTCTTGAGATGTTAACGATGTAAATGTTAACGACATTTACATTGGGTATCGCGCCGGGCGGAATCAAGCCCGCTCTGTGCATTTTTAGGCCTGTGCCGGAAAGCCCAACCCTTGCAGATAAATGAGCATCGCCGACTCCAGCAGTTCCTCGGCCGACATCGGCAGGCTGCGGCGGCCGGCGTCGCCGCGGCCGAACAAGGACGCGATGCCATGGGCCAGCGACCACACATGCAGGCTCATCATCAGCGCCGGCGGCCTTTTGCCGGCCGGCAACATCGCGACCAGCCCGTCGGCGGCGGTGCGCAGCACGCTGAAGGCGCGGTCTCCCGCCGCGCGCAGCTCGGGATTGATGTCGGGCGGCAGGCCCGATTCGAACATCGCGGCGTAGTAGGCGGGCTCGGCCCGTGCGAAGGCGAGATAGGCGCGGCCGACATTGTTGAAGGCGGTGAGCGCGTTGGGCTTGCCGTTCGCCCAGCCGGTCGTGAGCATCGCCTCGAAGCGCACGAAGCCCTCGCGCGCGACGTCCGCCAGCAGCGCCTCGCGGTCGCGGAAGTGGCGATAGGGCGCCGCGGGCGAGACGCCGGCCGAACGCGCGGCATCGGCGAAGGTGAAGCCCCCCGGGCCCTTCTCCTTGATCAGCTCGCGCGCTGCCTGGATCAGCGCCTCGCGCAGATTGCCGTGATGGTACGCGCCGTCGCGGGCGCGTTTTTTCCAACTCATGTTAAGGGCTTTTACATCAAAGCAGGAAGCGGCAATAGGCGAGGAACTCGATGGCTGCTTCCCGTGCTGCGGACGCTTGCGTCCGGGACAGCGTCACGCGGCGATGCCGTCCTCGTAGACATTCTTGAGGAAGGAGGAGTGCTCGACCGGTCGAGCTGAATCGATCGCCACCGTCTGGACATGCTGGCCGTATTCCATCATGAGGTCGAAGCCGACGTCCGACAGGACATTCCGGTCATCCCGGGTCGGTTTGCCGCGAAGAAAGACGGCGACATCCCAATCGGAGTCATCGCGCGCATCGCCGCGGGCCCGCGATCCGTAAAGCAGCACGCGCACGATGCGGCCGGGCAGAGCCTCTTCCGCGCGCCGCTTGGACTCGCGGATCAGGGTGAGATCGGGGCCAGCCATGATCGACGTTATAGCGCGTCCGTCGGCGTCTTGCAGGCGATAGCGGAGGAGCTGCCTATCGCGGCACCTCGCCCGTCAGGATCTCGTCGGTGACCTTGCCCGTGAGGACTTCCTCCTCGTCGAGCAGGCGCTTCTTCTTCCAGTCGCCCTTGGCGTAGACACCGATCGTGATCAGCGCGATGACCACGTTGGCGATCGGGAACGCCCACCAGATGCCCTCGACTCCAAGCGTCGTGTGCTTGGACAGCACGTAGGCGAGCGGGAACTGCAGCACCCATTGCGACACGAGCGTCAGCACCATGGTCATGACCATGTTGCCCGAGGCGCGCAGCACGCCGGTCAGCGCGAACTGCAGGCCGAGGAAGCCCCAGGCCGGCGCCACGATGCGGAGATACTCCGCCCCGGCAGCGATGACGGCCGGGTCGTCCGGCACGAAGAAGGCGACGATCGAAGCCGGGAAGAGGAAGACCGGCAGGCCGAGAACCGACAGGCTCACGAAGCCCAGCAGGCCGCCCAGCCGGCCGATTCGCGCCGCGCGCTCGATATCGCCGGCGCCGATGTTCTGCCCGACCAAGGTGGAGATTGCCATCGAAAGGCCCATCGCCGGGATGATGACCACGCCCACGACGTTGGAGCCGACGCCGTAGGCGGCGAGAGTCAGGGTGCCGAAGCTGGTGATCAGGAACGTCATCATCATCAGCCCGAGCGCGCGCGCCGACATCTCGATCGAGGCAGGGAAGCCCAGGAAGAAGGCGCGCTTCACATACCCCAGGTCGGGCACGAGGTCCGCCCGCCGCACATGGACGCCATGCATGCCGCGCCGCAGGATGACGACGCCGATGATCGCGGCGATGCCCTGGGTGATGAACGTGGCGATCGCCGCTCCCATCACGCCATAGGCCGGCACGGGACCCCATCCGAAGATCAGCAGCGGGTCGAGCCCGAAGTTCAGCACGACCGTCCCGCCCACGATCCAGACCGGCAGCGTCGCCCGGCCGAGCGAGCGCATGATCGCGTTGAAGACGAAGAAGGTGAAGTTGAACACCAGCCCGATGAACGACACGCGCATGAAGCCGAGCGCGCCGGCATAGACGTCGGGAGCGACCCCCATCAGCCTCAGCAGCGCGGGCGCCGTGAAATAACCGATCGCCCCCAGCACCAGCGAGGCGAGGACGACCATCAGGATGGTCTGGCCCGCGACGTGCCCCACCATCCGTTCGTTCCGCGCGCCGACGTATTGCGCGATCAGGGTCGAGCCGGCCATCGACAGCCCCGCGCCGACCGCGAACATCAGGAACATCACCGGGAAGCTGAGCGACACGGCGGCGATGGCGGCACCACCCAATCGCCCGACCCAGAAGGCATCGATGATCTGGTAGCCCGACTGCAGCACGTTCGCCGCCACGATGGGAATCGCCAAGGTCAGCAGCGAACGCAGGATCGGCCCCTCGAGGAGCTTGTTTTTGGGGGGCGTCACGCTATCGATATGGGACCGGAGGAAAGACATGCAACTTTGGACCACACAGGTGGCGTCGGCACGCGGCGCAGCACGCACCGCGCAGGAGACCGAGGCGGCCGGCTGGGACGGCCTGCTGGTGGTCGATTCACAGAATCTGTCGGGCGACCCCTACGTCTCGCTCGCGCTCGCCGCCGTGGCGACCAAGCGCATCGGCCTCGGCACCGGCGTCACCAACTCGGTCACGCGCCACGCCGCGGCGACGGCGACCGCGATCACCTCGGTCGATCGCATCTCCAACGGCCGCGCGGTGCTGGGCATCGGCCGCGGCGATTCGGCACTCGCCCATCTCGGCCGCGCGCCGGCCCGGCTCAAGCAGTTCGAACGCTACCTCGTGCAGCTCCAGGCCTATCTTGCCGGCGACAGCGTGCCGTTCGGCGAGATCGACATTCCGCCCGAATTCGCGCCGCCGATGTCGGAGCTGCATCTGCACGACGCACCGCCCGACAGCCGCATCGGCTGGATTGCCGAGGGCGTCAAGAAGGGCAACGCCAAGGTGCCCGTCGAGGTCGCGGCCAGCGGCCCCAAGGTGATCGCGATGTCGGCGCTGCATGCCGAGCGCGTGATGTTCACCGTGGGCGCCGACGTCGAGCGCCTGCAATGGGGCATCGAGCTGGCGAGGAAGACGCGGCGCGACGCCGGCCTTGATCCCGACGCGATCGCCTTCGGCGCCTACATCAACATGGGCTGCCATACCGATATCGAGAAGGCGCGCGGCCTGGTGCGCGGCGGCCTCACGACCTTCGCGCGCTTCTCGGTGATGCACGGCAAGGCGAACGGCCCGGTCTCGGCCAGGGACCGCGAGCAGCTAGAGACGCTGGTCACCAACTACGACATGAAGCAGCACACCCGCGCCGATTCGCGCCAAGCCGGCACCCTGGCCGACGACTTCGTCGACCGCTTCGCCGTCGTCGGCTCACCCGAGCGCTGCGTCGAGCGCCTGAAGTCGCTGGCCGCCCTCGGTCTCGACAAGGTCGCGATCAGCGGCGGCACCCGCGGCGCGTCGGCGGAGGATGCGGCGGTCAATCGCGACCTTGTCGCGAAGCACGTGCTGCCGGGTATGCATTAGTGCGGTTAGCGGGTGATGCGAGCGGAAGAGCTGCCCAGAACCTACGAACTCGTGGCGAGCTTGAAAGGTGCACCGAGATCGTACTTCAAGAACTTCGCCGCTTCGCTGCGGGATAACCCAATCAAGAAGAAGTACTTCGTAGACATTGAAGCGGAGCTGGCATCTCTGGACCCTGCCGCGTGGGATCATCTGAGAACGAAAGTCGGCCCACTCTTCTTGAAGAAAGAGAAGGTTCGGGGCTGGCAAGGGCCATTCAGCGAGCTGAATGAAGCCAAGGCCTATAATTACCTCGTCCGCTCTGGCTACACTTCGGTTGAATTCGTCCCGCGCAATTCGGACATCAAGACGCCTGATCTGCGCGCAAAGCTCGGCGGCGTTGACGTTCTGTGCGAAGCAAAGACCATCAATCGGTCGACACGCGCAATTGTCGCTCAGTTACAAAATCCTGTTAGCTCTGTCGCAATTTTGCTGAGCAAGGAATTTTTCCTGAAGATCGCATCGACGATAAGGCGCGCCGACCTACAGATGGCTGCATTCTCAATGGCAGTGGACATCAAGAGAATCGTCTACATTGTCATCAACTTCGACGACTGGTTGCACGAGTACGTCGATCGCTATCTGATCCAGATTCAGGAGCGGGAGAAGGAATTCGTTCTGCCGGGCTTGGAAATCGTCGTAGACGCGAAGCCGAAATTCTACTCGGCAAGTCCTCTTTCTGAAACGCCGCACATGCTCCGATTCACTTCCATTGTGCCCTGGCAGCCGCCAACCGCGCGCAACTAGCGCCAGATTTTCTTTCCGCCGCCCGGCAGCCCCAATGTGCTCCACATCGTATCGACTTTGTCGATGACGGCCTGGTCCATGCGAATCTGGCGGCCCCATTCGCGGTTGGTCTCGCCGGGCCATTTGTCCGTGGCGTCCAGCCCGATCTTCGAGCCGAGGCCGCTCACCGGGCTCGCGAAGTCGAGATAGTCGATCGGCGTGTTCTCGATCACGGTGATATCCCGCGCGGGGTCCATGCGGGTCGAGAGCGCCCACATCACGTCTTTCCAGTTGCGCGCGTCGATGTCGGCGTCCACCACGATCACCCATTTCGTGTACATGAACTGCCGCAGGTAGCTCCACACGCCCAGCATCACGCGCTTGGCGTGGCCTGCGTAGGCCTTCTTCATCGACACCACGGCGATGCGGTAGGAGCAGCCTTCCGGCGGCAGCCAGAAGTCGACGATCTCGGGGAACTGCTGCTGGAAGAGGGGGATGAACACCTCGTTGAGCGCCTCGCCCAGCACGCTGGGCTCGTCGGGCGGCCGGCCGGTGAAGGTCGAGAGGTAGATCGGCTTCCGGCGCATCGTGATCGCGCTGATCGTGAAGACCGGGAACTGCTCGACGCTGTTGTAGTAGCCGGTGTGGTCGCCGTAGGGGCCTTCGTCGCCGTAGTCGTCGAGGCTGACATGGCCCTCGAGCACGATCTCGGCCTCGGCCGGCACCTTGAGCGGCACCGTCTTGCACTCGACCAGCTCGACCTTCTTGCCGCGCAGCAGGCCGGCGAACTGATACTCGGACAGCGTGTCCGGCACCGGCGTCACGGCGGCGAGGATGGTGCCGGGATCGGCGCCGATCACGACCGCGGCGGGCAGCGGCTCGCGCTTGCCGGCGCCTTTCCAGCGCGCGTGATGCTGCGCGCCGCCGCGATGCTTCAGCCAGCGCATGAGCGTGGTGTTCCTGCCCGTGACCTGCAGGCGGTAGATGCCGAGATTGAAGCTGTCCTGCTTGTCGCCTTTCGGGTTGGGGCCCTGCGTCACGACCAGCGGCCAGGTGATCAGCGGCGCGGGCTCGCCCGGCCAGCAGGTCTGGATCGGCAGCTTGCCGAGATCGATGGCGTCGCCGGTCAGCACGATTTCCTGGCACGGTGCGCTGGAGACCGTGCGCGGCTTCATGGCCATGACGGTGCGCAGCATCGGCAGCATGTCGAGCGCCTCGCGCCAGCCGCCCGGGGGCTCGGGCTGGCGCAGGAAGGCCAGCGTCTCGCCGACGCCGCGCAACTGGTGCGGCTCGCGGTCCATGCCCCAGGCGACCCGCTCGACCGTGCCGAACAGGTTTACCAGCACCGGCATGTCGAAACCGGTGACGTTCTCGAACAGCACCGCCGGGCCTTTTTCCGCGAGAAGCCGCGTCTGGATCTCGGTCATCTCGAGCACCGGCGACACCGGTGCCTTGACGCGCACCAGCCGGCCCTCCCGTTCGAGGCGGGCCATGAAATCGCGGAGCGAGGCATAGGGCATGGTGTTGCTTAGACGCGCGGCATGTGGGAGGCAACGGCCACATGGACCTCAACTTCTCGCTCGCCGGCCTGCTGGGCCTCGCCCTCTACGCCGGCTGCATTTTCCACGCGATCAGGACCGGCCGGATCAATTACTGGCTGCTGATCCTGATTTTCCTGCCCGGCCTCGGCTCGATCGCCTACCTGCTGATCGAGGTGCTGCCCGAGATGCGCACCAGCCGTGCCGCGCGCCGGGCCGTCTCGGGGCTCGGCGAGGTGCTCGATCCCAACCGCGCGCTGCGCGAGGGCGAGGCCAATCTCGAGGTCCTCGACACCGCCGACAACCGGCGGCACCTCGCCGAGGAGCACATGAAGCGCGGGCGATGGGCCGAGGCGGAGGCGCTCTACCGGGCCGCGCTGGTCGGGCCGCTGGCGGACGATCCGGCGCTGCTGATCGGGCTGGCGAAGGCGCTCTCCGGCCGCGGCGATCACGCCGGTGCTGCGGAGGCGCTCGACAAGCTCTATCGCGACAGCCCCAACTACGAGTCGCGCGAAGCCCGCCTGATCCAGGCGCGCTCGCTCGAAGGCGCGGGTCGCCTGCAGGAGGCCGCCGAGGCCTGGCGCGCGCTGATCGGCTACGCGCCGGGGCCGGAGGCGCAGGTGCGCTACGGCCTGCTGATGAAGAAGGCGGGCGAGGCCGGGCGCGCGAAAGAGGCCTTCACCGAGGCCGTGCGCACCTACGGACGCGATCCCGGCAAGCTCGATCCGGCCGATCGCGAATGGCTCGCCCAAGCGCAGCGAAACCTGGCGTGATTCCCGCCGAATTCGAGGACCTGCTGAGCCGCGCCGGCAAGCGCGTGCTGGCCGGCACTCATCCTCTCTGCGGCGCGCTGGCCGATCCGAAGCGGCGCTTCCTCGCGGCCGACGATCTGCTCGACCGCGCGAAAGCCGGCAAGGTGCGTCGCGTGCTCGAGGAGGCGCTGACGCCGGTGCTCGAGCCGCTCGCCAAGCCGATCCCGCCGGAAACGATTTGGGAGATGCAGCGCGACTATGGCGAGCTGCTGCCCAAGACCAGCCGCAACAGCACGATCTTCTTCGACAGCCGGCGCGAGCCCGGCGTGAAGGCGGCGGAACGGATCGGCCTGGTGCGGATGATGCGCTCGGCCTCGTTCCGCGCCTTCGCCGAGGCGCTGGCCGGCCGCACGCTGCGGACGGGCTGGGGCCTGCAGGTGCTGCGCTACGGGCCGGGCGACTATGCCGGCCCGCACAACGACCATCACCCCGAGAACCCGGCGGCGGCGCGCGGCTATATCGACCTGCATCTTAGCCTGTGCACGCCGGGCGTGGCGCACCAGTGGCTGGTCTATAGCCGCGCCGGTCATTTCAGCGAGATCGTCTCGGTCGCCGCGCCCGCGACGGTTACCGCCTACCGGCTGCCATTCTGGCACTACACCACGCCGCTCGCCGGAACGGCGAAGGCGGCGCGCTGGGTCCTGCTCGGGACGTTCCTGTTTCGCGACTGAGGCAGGGGTCCGCCTAGTTGGTGGTCATGCCGACCGGCACGACGCTGATCGAGTTGCGCGGGCTGCCCTCGATGATGCGGTCGGTATAGACGAGATAGATCAGAGCCTTGCGCTTGGCATCCCAGAACCGGGTGACCTGGGTGGACTTGAAGATAAGGGAGGCGCGCGAACTGAATACCTCGTGCGGGCTCCGGATCTTGTCGAGCTTCTCGACGTCGACCGGCCCGACCTGACGGCAGGCGATCGAGGCCTCGCCCGGGTCCTCGGCGAGCCCGATCGCGCCCTTGATGCCGCCGGTGCGCGCGTGGCTCATGTAGCAGGTCACGCCCGGCACGTCGGGGTCGTCGAACGCCTCGACGACGATCTTGTCGTTCGGCCCCAGCCATTTGAAGCGATAGCCGACAGACCCGACGTCCTCGGCCCATGCCGGGGCGAATAGGGCGGGCAGGGCAATCAGCGAGAGCAGGACGGCAAGCAGGCCACGGCGCATGGACGGACTCCTTCGGGACAGGACATGGTGCGTACGGGATGCTGCGCCAAGGGCTCGGTCAGGCCGGGCGCGGACGGGTCGGACGCGTCGCCAGGAAGAGGCCGGGAAGGACGAGGGCGATCCCCAGCAGATGGTACCATTGCGGCCGCTCGCCCAGGGCGGCCCAGGCCATCACGGCGACATAGGGCGGCCCGAGATACATCGCCAGGCTGGTGCGCGACGGGCCGAGCTCGACGACGCAGAAGGCATAGGCCGCATAGGCGCCGATGCCCGGCACCAGCGCGATCACCAGCCAGGCCAGCCAGACCCGCATGTCGGCGAGGTCGGGCGGTCCCCACAGGATCGCCTCGCCGACGGTGAAGGGCAGCAGGATCAGCGAGCCCGCCAGCGAGAACAGGCAGAGCCGGGTGAGTGGATCGAAGCGACTCGGGCGATGACGCAGCAGCACCGAATAGAGGCCCCAGCTCGCCGAGCCCGCGGCGATCCAGAGATCGCCGGCGCCGAACTGCACGTCGAGCAGGTTCTCGACCCGGCCGCGCGTGAAGACCATGGCGACGCCCGTGAGGCAGAGCAGGATGCCCGCGACCCGTCCGGCGCTCAGCGGCTCCTTGTCGATCGCGCGGCCCAGCAGCACCACGAGGATCGGCGACGCGGCATAGATCAGCCCGATGTTGAGCGCCGTGCTGGTATGCGCGCCGATATAGACGAAGGCGCCGCAGATCCACATGCCGAGCGCGCCGAACAGCAGGATGTCGGGCCATTCGCGGCCGAGCGCGGAGGCATTGGTCCGCAGCCGCGGCCAGACGAACGGCAGCAGCAGGAGCGCGACCAGCAGCCAGCGTCCGAGCGCCAGGGCATTGGGCGGCACGAAGGTGGCGTAGCGCGCCGCGAGCATGTTGACCCCGAACAGCGCGGGCGAGAGCAGCAGCAGGAACCAGGCGAGACGACGACGCGGAGACACCGCAGAGCTGTCAGGCAGAGCCTCGAGCGCGCACGATCAGGGGACGCGCAGGCCTTCCGGCGGGACTTCGCCGCCGGCTTCCTTGCATGCGGCCTTGTAGGCCCTTTCGGAATTGAACGGGGCCATCTTTGGGAAATCCTTCAGCTTGCCGGGCCGGATCGCGCCTGTCGACGGCTCGACGATCATCAGCTTGCCGTCGCGGCCGAGCAGCGGGATCTCGCGCTTCCAGCGCGAGAAGACGCGGCGTGCGGAGGCTGAGAATTCGACGTAGGTCTGGAACTCGCTTGGGTCCTTAGCGAAGATCGCCTCGTAGGTGGCGAGGAACTGATCGATGAAGGTGCGCTCGACGATCTCGAGGTTGGAGATCATCCAGCAGCGGTCCTCGAACATCCAGTAGGTGCCGATTCCCACGAGCTCCTTCTGGCGGGTCAGGTAGGGATAGAACGGGAAGCCCCGGCAGGTGAGCGTCCGGTTGTTGCGTTCGCAGAACGCGACGCCCTTGCACTCGATCGCCATGCAGTCGTGCGTCAGCTCTTCGACGATCTGCCGGGTCGGATAATCGTAGGGCTTGAACTTCGACCATATGTCGGTGCGGCCCTTCAGGAACTCGAACTCCGCCTTGTAGGCGACCACCACCGCATTATCCGCCGAGCAGCAGAGCGCCGTGCCGTTGTTCAGCGGCGCGCATTTCCGGCCGCAATCGTAGCGCGACACGGGTGCATCGAAACCTTCGTAGAGAGCGGCAAAATCGGCCGGCTCCAGCGCCGGTTTCGGATTCTTCGGGGCCATGCGCAAGCTGTACTCCGAAAGCTCTGTTAAAGAACAGTCAAGGAATGCCGCCCAGACGTTATTTTAGTCCGCGAGCGGCAGAACCTTCCAGACGACCGTCTCGCGCATGCCGCGATTTTCGAGCTGCAGGGAGGTCGGGATCTCGTAGCGTGCGAGTTCCTCGAGTCCCTGTGCGGAGAAATAGTT
The DNA here is from genome assembly GCF_965279465.1 of Reyranella sp. Classification (NCBI taxonomy): domain Bacteria; kingdom Pseudomonadati; phylum Pseudomonadota; class Alphaproteobacteria; order Hyphomicrobiales; family Reyranellaceae; genus Reyranella; species Reyranella sp. The sequence goes on along the minus strand of NZ_OZ257242.1, from coordinate 7,210,741 downwards.
GCGCCCCGGGTCGCCGAGCAGCACCAGCCGCCCGGCATTGGCGTGGCTGCGTAGCCAGGCCAGGGCGCGGACCGACATCTCGCGCTCGTAGCAGACATCGCCTGCGATCACGACGTCGGCGGCAGGCGCGTGGTCGGGGTTGGCGAGCCAGTCGTCGGAGCTGACCTCGAACTCAAGTCCGTTCGCCTCGGCATTCAGCCGTGCGGCGACCAGCGAGAGCAAATCGATGTCGTTGGCGGTCACCGCGGCCGCGCCGCTGTGGGACGCCGCCATCGAGGACACGCCCGAGCCCGCCGCGAAGTCGATCACGCGCTTGCCCCGCACCGTGTCGGGATTGTCGAGCAGATAGCGCGCAATCGCCTGGCCGCCGGGCCAGCAGAAGGCCCAGAAGGGAGGATCGATATTCTGCTGCTCCATCCAGGCTTCGGTCGCCTGCCAGATCGGCACATACTCGGTGGCGAGCCATAGCCTGAACTCCGGCACCATGGCCGGGCGTTCGAGGGCGAGGTTGGCGCGGACGAATCCTTCCGGGTCCGCTGGCAGGCGCGCCATCAGAGAAGATGCGCCGCGACGATTGCCGCGGTAAGCAGCAGGCCGACTTGGGCGTTCGACTTGAACTTTGCCTGGCAGTCGGCCGGGTTGTCGGGCTTGACGAAGATGATCTGCCAGGCGAAGTGCAGCGCGATCGCGGCCAGGCCTGCGTAATAGATCGGCTGCAGATGCGCGAGGAGGCCGGCAAGCATCCAGCACAGCACGGTCACGCTGGCGAACAGCGCCAGCCACCGCCGTGGCTTGTCGCCGAAGCGGCGCGCGGTCGAGCGCACGCCGATGATCGAATCGTCGCGCTGGTCCTGCATGGCGTAGATCGTGTCGTAGACCAGCGTCCAGGCGACGCCGCCCCAGTAGAGCGCGATCGTCGCCCACGAGAGCGTGCCGGTCACCGCTGCGTAGCCGACCAGCGCCCCCCAGTTGAAGGCGAGGCCAAGCACCGCCTGGGGCCAGGAGGTGAAGCGTTTCATCGTCGGATAGATCGCGACGATCGCCACCGAAAGCAGCGCCACGCCGCCTGCGAACTTGTTCAGCTTGAACAGGATCGCCACGCCGACCAGCGACTGCAGGGCCATCCAGATCACCGCGTCGCGCAGCTTGACCTCACCGGCCGGCAGCGGCCGGCTGCGCGTGCGCTCGACCCGAGCATCGATCTTGCGGTCGACGATATCGTTCCAGGTGCAGCCCGCACCGCGCATGGCGAGCGCACCGATGGCGAACAGCGCCATCCAGCCGATCAGGTTGCCCCAATTCTGGCCGCTGCCCAGCGCCGCCGACCACCAGCAGGGCAGCATCAGCAGCCAGGTGCCGATCGGCCGGTCCCAGCGCGCGAGCCGGCCGTAGGGCCGCGCCCACGCCGGCAAATAGCGCAGCGTCCAATGCTGGCTGTCGATGTCGGTGAAGCCCGTGGTTGTCGGCCCGGTCGTCATCACGGCATCATGGGCGCATGAGCGCTATGCGTCTATTCGTCGAAGCCGATCTGTCCGCAGGGAATGAGGCCGCGCTCAACGAGGCGCAGGCCCATTACTTGCGCCATGTCATGCGGCGGGAGGAGGGCGCGGACCTGCTGCTGTTCAATGGCCGCGACGGCGAATGGCAGGCGCGGCTGTCGTTGCGCGGCAAGAAGGCGGCCGTCGCCGAGGTCGGCGAGAGGACGCGCGAACAGGCTGCCGAGCCTGATGTCTGGCTGTGCTTTGCGCCGGTCAAGCGGGCGCGAATCGACTACATCGCCGAGAAGGCGACCGAGCTTGGCGTCGCGGTGCTGCAGCCGGTGATCACCCGGCATACCAATGTCGAGCGCGTCAATGTCGAGCGACTGCGCGCCAATGCCGTGGAAGCGGCGGAACAGACCGAGCGGCTGTTGGTGCCCGAGGTGAGAGCGCCTATCGATCTCATGCGGTTGCTGGCCGACTGGCCGCCGGAGCGCCGGCTGCTGATGTGCGACGAGACCGGCGGCGGGCCGCCGATTGGCGAGGCGTTGGGCGGACTAGACGAGGCGGCGCGTGCCGCGCCCTGGGCGATCGTGATCGGGCCCGAAGGCGGCTTTGCCGAAATCGAGCTGTCGGCACTTCGTCGCATGAAGGATGTCATGGCTGTCGGGCTCGGTCCGCGCATCCTGCGGGCCGACACCGCGGCGCTGGCGGCGCTGGCCTGCTGGCAGAGCATCGTGGGTGACTGGCGGAGGCCGACGCCGAGATTACCGAGCGATTACCGCACATCGCGTGGCGCCGTTTAGAGCCTTGCGTCCGCCCCTGCCGATATGGGACAGGGGACTCCGAACATCATGAACCAGCCGCAGGCTCGCGTGAGGAAAGCTCATGTGACCGCGCCGCCGCGCACTCTCACAGCGCGTGGTGATCAGGGAGCACCAACGCATGTCCGCACCACCATCGGGCGGCGGCACGCCGATCGAAAATCGGCGGCAGCTGATCGAGTATTTTGCTGCCGGCAACAAGCCCCGCGCCGCCTGGCGCCTGGGCACCGAGCACGAGAAGTTCGGCTTCGACAAGAAGACGCTCAAGCCTTTGCCCTATGACGGCGAGCGCGGCGTGCGCGCCATGCTCGACGGGATGACCCGCTTCGGCTGGGAGCCGGTGACCGAAGGCAACAATACGATTGCGCTGCTGCGCGGCAAGGCCAGCATCACGCTCGAACCGGGTGGTCAGTTCGAGCTGTCGGGCGCGCCGCTCGAGACGGTGCACGAGACGGCGGAGGAGAATGCCCAGCACCTGCGCGAGGTCAAGGAAGTCGCGAACGAGATCGGCGCAGGGTACATCGGGCTGGGCTTCGCGCCGGAATGGAAGCGCGAGGACATCCACTGGATGCCCAAGGGCCGCTACAAGATCATGCGCGAGTACATGCCGAAGAAGGGGAAGCTCGGCCTCGACATGATGCTGCGGACCTGTACCGTGCAGACCAATCTCGACTTCGAGTCCGAAGCCGACATGGTCAAGAAATTCCGCGTCTCGCTCGCCCTGCAGCCGCTGGCGACCGCCTTGTTCGCCAATTCGCCCTTCGTCGAGGGCAAGCCCGTCCCCTACAAGAGCTATCGCAGCCACATCTGGACCGATACCGATCCCGACCGATGCGGCATGCTGCCGTTCGTCTTCGAGGACGGCTTCGGTTTCGAGCGCTATGCCGACTATATGCTCGGCGTGCCGATGTACTTCGTCTATCGCGACGGCAAGTACATCGATGCCTCGGGCCAGGACTTCAAGGATTTCCTGAAGGGCAGGCTCCCGGCACGGCCGGGCGAGCTGCCGTCGATCAACGACTGGGCCGATCACATCACCACGGCGTTCCCCGAGGTCCGGCTCAAGCGCTACATCGAGATGCGCGGCGCCGACTCGGGGCCCTATCCGGCACTGAACGCGTTGCCCGCGCTATGGGTCGGCCTGCTGTACGACCAGACCGCACTCGACGCGGCATGGGACCTGGTGAAGGACTGGACGGTCGAGGACCACGACTATCTGCGCAGCCATACGCCGCGCGCCGGTCTTGCCACCAGGTTTCAGGGCCGGCCGCTGTCGGACCTCGGGCGCGAGGTGGTCGAGATTGCCCATGCCGGCCTGCGCGCGCGCAATCGGCTCGATGCGCACGGCAACGACGAGACGATCTACCTGGCGCCGCTCGACCGGGCGGTGGCGAGCGGGCTCGCGCTTGCCGACGAGTTGCTGGAGAAATGGCGGGGCGAATGGGGTGGCGCCTTCGCGCCGCTGTTCCGCGACTACGCCTATTGAGCTAGGGTGCGGTCCATGCTCGACCGCTGCGACCGCGTCCAGATTGCCGTGCACGACGCCGCCAAGGCGGCGCAGCGCTATCGCCGGCTGCTGGGCTGCGAGACCGCGCGCCACGACCACAGCCGCCGTCTCGGCGCGAAGCGCACCATCCTCGCGGTTGGCGAGAGCGAGTTCGAGTTGTGCGAGCCCGACGGCGGAGGGGTGACGCAGGAGTTCCTGGCCAGGCGCGGCGAAGGGCTGATGACGGCGGGGTATTGCACCGCCGACCTCGACGGCATGGTGAAGCGCTGGGAGGGTCTCGGTATCCCCTACGAGCTCGATGGCGAGCAGCTCTATCTCGGCCCCGACGTCACCTTCGGGCTGCCGATCGTGATCTCGCAGAGCACCTACCGCAAACGAGTCGGGCCGGTGTCGTTCCTGTACGAGACGACCAACACGCTGATCAGCGACTGGCGCCGGGTGGCCGCCGTCTATGCCGGGTTGTTCGGGCTCGACCCGTCGCGCTTCAGCGCGATCGGCAGCGAGCGCTTCGGCTACATCGGCACACTCACCCTTTTCGACCCGCCCAACCGGCTCGACCGCATCGAATTGAGCCAGGTCACCGACAACGTCCATCCCATGGGCCGTTTTGCCCACAAGCACGGCGACTCGCTCTACATGTGCTACGTCGAGGTGCACGACTGGCCCGACCTGCGCGGGCGGCTGCTGGAAGCGAATGCGCGGTACACGCCGCGCGGCAGCGATCCGGTAACGGAGCCCGACGGTGGTTGGGTACATCCCAGGGAACTGCATGGCCTGCTGCTCGGCGTCTCGCGCACCGGCGTGGCGTGGGAGTGGTCGGGCCGAGAGGATCTGGTGCCGGCTGCATGATTTTCATCAATCGCCGTTTGGTTCTTCTTTCGTTGATGGCAGTGCCGTTGAGTGCACGGGCGCAAGCCGACGAGTGGCAGACCGTCGTGGCGCCAGACCTGCGCTTCCGGCTCGAGATGCCGGCGCCTGCGGCCAAATCCACTGCCGAAGAGAAGGAGAAGGGCCACGCCGGAGTGCGCGTCGCTTGGGAGTCCAAGCGGGGCGAGCAGATCTTCAACTTCGACTACGTCGACTACGAGCCCGGCTGGTTTTCGAGCCGCGACGGCAAGGTGATGGCCAAGGAGCTCGGCCGGGGCGATGCGGAAAAAGCGTTTCCCAAGCCCAAGTACAAGTATCTGCGCGACGAGCCGATCACCCTGCAGGGCTGGGACGGCTACGCACTCGACATCGAGGGCGAGGCTGGCGCTGGCGTGATGATGCGCACCTACATCGTCAAGGACCGGCTGTTTCGCCTGCTCGTGACCGTGGGCGACGAGAGCAGCAAGGCGGCGGCCAATCGCTTCCTCGATTCGTTGAAGCTGGCGGAAACGAAGCCGTAGGAACTCAAGGCCGGGACCGCGCCACTCCGTGGCGCTCATGGTCATGACGATGAGCGCCACGGAGTGGCGCGGTCCCAGCTAAGGCTTGATCAGCCGGTACACCTTCGCCGCCGTGCCGCTGTACAGCGCCGTCTTCTCCGCGGCCGAAGCGTTCCTCGTCAGGTGCTTGAACGCGTTCCACAGCTCGGTGTAGCCGCACGACTGCTTGTCGGGCGGGAAATTGCTCTCGAACATGCAGCGGTCGACGCCGAATGCCTCGATGCAGGGCTCGATATAAGGCCGCCAGGTTTCCGCGAGCTTCTCCGACGAGGGCGGCGCATCCTCGAACTCGAAGCCGAAGCCGAACGAGGTCATGCCGAGCCCACCGAGCTTCATGTGCACGTTCGGGCACTTGGCCAGCTCGGCAATGCTCTTCTTCCAGACCGGCATCACCTCTGCGGTCTTCCCGGCGTACTGGCCGATGCCCAGCATGCCGCCGACATGGTCGCAAATGATCGTCGTGTCGGGGAAGGCGCGCGCGAGATCGACCAGGTCGGGCAACTGGGGATGGAAATGCCACGAGTCGAACGTCAGCCCCATCTTGCCCAGCACCGCGAAGCCCTCGCGCAGCTTGGGATCGAGCAACCGGTGCGCCGGCATGGTGCGCGACACGAACTTGCCGGCGATGCCTTCGTCGTAGGAGGTCCCGTAGCGCACGCCGCGGAAGCGGCCACCGCCGGCGGCGATCTCCGCCTCGAGCACCTCGCGCACCTTCGTGCCGAGCATGAGGTCGGCCCAGCCGATGATGCCTTCGCAGACGCGCGTCTTGCCGTACTGCCCCGATGCGCTCTGCGCGGCCTGGCCGGCGACGAACTCGACCTCGCCGACCGGCTTAAGCTCGTCCGGTCCGCCCGCGCGGAACATCGACTGGCACTCGAGGAACACGGTCGAGACGATGTTGTGCCCGCCGCCCCCCTTACCGCCACTGAGATCGGCCATCAGCTCGGGCAGGAAATAAAGCCCACGCGTCGGCGTGTGCCAAAGATGATGATGCGGATCGATAATCGGCAACTCGGGCTCGAGCGCCGTTTCCGTTGGCCGCTTGGCAAGCCACGCGGCGAGGTCGGCGTTATTGCGATAAGCGAGCCCGCGATATTCCCTGGCAGCCATCTTTTCCTCCCGCACTTTGCGTGCGCGCCCGCTACGATAGCGGAACAGGGAAGTGGGGATCATGCGTATTTGCGTATACGGAGCGGGCTCGATCGGCGGCAATTTCGCTACGCGCCTCGCCGCGGCAGGCAATGAGGTTTCCGTCGTCGTGCGCGGCGCCCATCTCGAGGCGATCCGCGCCAACGGCCTGACCTTGCTCACTGGCGACCGGAAGATCGTGATGCCGGTAAAGGCGAGCGACAAGCCGGCCGATCTCGGGCCGCAGGACGCCGTGCTGGTGACCATGAAGTCGTCGGGCCAACACGTGCTGCCCGACACGATTGGTCCGCTGCTCGGCGCCGATACGATGGTCGCATTTGTGCAGAACGGCATTCCCTGGTGGTACGGCCATGGGCTCGGTGCGCGGCCCGCGGCACCCGACCTGTCGCGGCTCGATCCGGGCGGTGTGCTCGCCCGCACGATCGGGCTGGAGCGCACCGTGGGCGCGGTGGTGACGTCGTCGAACCACGTGATGGCGCCCGGCGTGGTGCGCAACATCTCGCCCGAGCGCAATACGCTGTGGGTCGCCGAGACCGACGACCGCCAGAGCCGGCGCATCCGCGCGTTGCGCCAGACGTTGATCGCGGCAGGGATCGCCTCGCCGGCGACGACCGACATCCGCTACGACATCTGGCACAAGCTGATGGCCAATCTCTGCGGCTCGGCGCTGTGCCTCATCCTGCGCGAGGCCACGACGGTCCTTGGCGACCCGACGATCAATCCGCTGGCCCGCCGCGCGCATGAAGAGGCGCTGGCGATCGCGGCGGCGCACGGCGTGGTGCTCGACGACAGTCCCGAGCAGCGCTTCGGACCTCACCGGGTCTATCCCGACCATCGTCCGTCGATCCTGCAGGATTACGAGCTTGGCCGGCCGATGGAGATCGAATCGATCGTGCGTGCGCCCGTCGCTTTCGGTCGCGCGGCGGGTATCGCGACACCGACGCTCGACGCCATCGAGGCGATCTGCGTGCGGCTCGGCGCGGCCAAGGGTCTGTACATGCCCTGATTTCTTCATCACAGTCCGAATGAATCGCGTAAGCGTGAGGGCGTAACCGAGGAGGTGATTCGAGAGTCCAATAGAGTTCGGGAGGAAATGATGAAGACCCAAAGAGGTCGCTTTGCCTTGCTTGCCGCCATGGCGGCTGTTGCGTTCGCGGGCCCGGCATCGGCCCAGAAGTCCGGTGGAATCCTCAAGATCCAGCACATGGACAATCCGCCGAGTGCGTCGATCCACGAGGAATCGACCGTGTCCGTCGCGGTGCCTTTCATGTCGGTCTACAACAACCTTGTCATGTTCGATCAGCACGTTCCCAAGACCAGCCTCGCGTCGATCGTGCCTGACCTTGCGACCAAGTGGGAATGGAAGGACGGAGGTAAGGCGCTGGTCTTCACCTTGCGCGAGGGCGTGAAGTGGCATGATGGCAAGCCGTTCAGCGCCAAGGACGTTGCGTGCACGTTCGACCTCGTGCTCGACGGCGAGAGCAAGCTTCGACGCAATCCGCGCTCCTCCTGGTACACCAACGTCGAGAAGGTGACGGCCGACTCGGACACCCAGGCGACGTTCCATCTCAAGCAGCCCCAGCCCTCGCTGCTCGCGCTGCTCGCCGCGGGCTACACGCCAATCTACGCCTGTCACGTGCCGGTCGCGGATTATCGCCGCAAGCCGATCGGCACCGGGCCATTCAAGCTCGCCGAGTTCAAGATGAACGAGAGCATCAAGCTGGTGAAGAACCCCGACTACTGGAAGAAGGGCCTGCCATACCTCGACGGCATCGAGTTCAGCATCATCCCCGACCGCTCGACGCGAATGCTGGCCTTCGTCAGCGGCAAGTTCGACATGACCTTCCCGACGGACGTTTCGATTCCACTGCTCAAGAACGTCAAGGCCGACGCGCCGAAAGCTCAATGCACGATGCGCGGCACCGGCGTCAGCCGCAACCTGATCGTCAACAAGGACGCGCCGCCGTTTGACAATCCCAAAATCCGTAAGGCGCTGGCGCTGACCCTCGACCGCAAGGCTTTCATCGACATTCTCGACGAGGGTGACGGCAAGCCGAGCGGCGTCATGATGCCGACGCCGGACGGCGTCTGGGGCATGCCGGACGAGATGGTGAAGGAGCTGCCGGGCTACGGCGACGTCGCAAAAGCGCGCGAGGAGGCGCGCAAGCTGATGCAGGAGGTCGGCTACGGGCCCGACAAGCGGCTCAAGATCAAGGTCAGCACACGGAACATCGCCACCTTCCGCGACCCTGCGGTGATCCTGATCGACCAGCTCAAGCAGGTCTATGTCGATGGCGAGCTCGAGGTGATCGACACGCCTGTCTACTACAACCGCGTCTTCAAGAAGGACTACGTGGTAGCGCTAAATCTCAGCGGGCTCGCCGTCGACGATCCCGACGTGGCCTTCTTCGAGACTTATGGCTGCGAGTCGCTGCGCAACTACAACGGATACTGCAATCCGGCAATGACCAAGCTGTTCGAGGCGCAGTCGCGCGAGTTCGATCAGGAGAAACGCCTCAAGATGGTCTGGGACATCGACCGCAAGCTGCAGGAGGAGTTCGCCAAGCCGATCATCTCGTATGGCCGCGCCGCCGGCTGCTGGCAGCCGCAGGTCAAGAACGTGACCTTCCACACCAACAGCATCTACAACAACTGGCGCTTCGAGGACGTCTGGCTGGATCGGTGATTCACATCCAGCGCATCTAGTGTTTCACCGCCGATACAGGCGCGTACCGAACGATACAAAGCACCACCTTTGGGCGCTTGCCGGGTGGTGCGGCGCGCGCTTTTCTCCCTCCGCCTCAAGAGCCGAGGCTGGTGGTGACGATGCGATCGATGAACGTGCTCATGATGTTGGTGTCGCTAGGGCTGCCAGCTATGGCCCTGGCGCAGGCGGGAATCGTCGAGTGGGTGGACATCGATTGCGCGCAATCCCGGATCGGGCCGACCGACGGCCTGCGCTGTCGGGCGACGGACAAGCTGACGAAGGATGCCCTGTCGACCGGCGAAGGCCTCTACCGCTTCTGGAGTGCCTCGGGCAGCATCGAGCAGACGAAATACTACTACTATGTCGCGGAAGCGCTCAGCGCCGAGGCGACGCTCGTCGCCAAGCAGGACTTGCCCGACGCCGTTCGCGGGCGTAGCCCGCAGGGTCGGGGTAGCGCCAACATGTCCGATGTCCGACAGCGGCAGGATGCCGCCGTCGTGTCGTTCGAGAGTGCGGCAAAAGAATCGTGCATCGGCATCCGCAAGACCGGCCCGGGCAATGGCCAGAGCGTCAAGTGGATCCTCTATGCGACGCGTTGCGTGCCGCCGGGCCAACCGGTTACCGACGGCGACATCGCCGCCTTCGTGCGCCAGGCCCGGATTCGGGAGTAGTCACGCGCTTCCAGACGGCGAGCGTGACCTAGGCTTCAGGTCGCCGTGCCGCCCACCGTCAGCGCGTCGATCCGCAGCGTCGGCTGGCCGACGCCGACCGGGACGCCCTGACCGTCCTTGCCGCAGGTGCCGATGCCGGGATCGAGCGACATGTCGTTGCCGACCATGCCGACCTTGGTCAACGCCTCGGAGCCCGCGCCGATCAGGGTCGCGCCCTTGACCGGCCGGGTGATCTTGCCGTCCTCGATCAGGTAACCCTCGGTCACGCTGAACACGAACTTGCCCGACACGATGTCGACCTGGCCGCCGCCGAAGTTGGCGCAATAGAGGCCCTTCTTCACCGAGGCGATGATCTCCTGGGGATCCTTGTCGCCGCCCAGCATGAACGTGTTGGTCATGCGCGGCATCGGCGCATGGGCATGGCTCTGGCGGCGGCCGTTGCCGGTCGGCTTCACGCCCATCAGGCGGGCGTTCATGCGGTCCTGCATCAGCCCGACCAGGCGACCATCCTCGATCAGCACGTTGCGCTGGGTCGGCGTGCCCTCGTCGTCGATCGTGAGCGATCCGCGGCGGTCGTTGAGCGTGCCGTCGTCGACCACGGTGACGCCGGGCGAGGCGATCATCTCGCCCATCAGGTGGCTGAACATCGAGGTCTTCTTGCGATGGAAATCGCCCTCCAGCCCGTGGCCCACGGCCTCGTGCCACAGCACGCCCGACCAGCCCGAGCCCAGCACGACCGGCATCTCGCCGGCCGGCGCCGCGACCGAGTCGAGGTTGACCAGCGCCTGGCGGATCGCCTCGTCGGCCTCGCGCTTCCAGTAGTCGGGTTGGAAGATGTCGCCGTAGGCGGCGCGCCGGCCGGAGCCGGTCGAGCCCGATTCCATGCGGCTGCCGTCGGCGCAGACCACGCTGACGTTGAGGCGGACCAGGGGACGCACGTCGGCGGCACGCCAGCCACCGGCGCGGATGATCTCGACCACCTGCCAGGAGGCGGCGAGCGAGATCGAGACCTGCTTCGCCTTGGGCTCCTTGCCGCGCACGTACGCGTCGATCTCCTGAAGCAGCTTGACCTTCTTCTCGAAACCCTCGCCGTCGATCGGATTGTCGTCGGCATAGAGCAGCCGGTTGGTGCCGTGCGGCGACTCGTTCGAAGTACCACCCTTGCCGGCGCGTACCGCCTTGACCGTGTCGGCCGCCCGCCTCAACGCTTTCTCGTCCAGGGCGGAGGCATGGCTGAAGCCGGTCACCTCGCCCGATACCGCGCGCAGGCCGAAGCCCTGAGTGGTGTCGTAGGAGGCGCTCTTCAGCTTGCCGTCGTCGAACGCCAGGCTCTCGCTCTGGACATATTCCAGGAACAGCTCGCCATCGTCGCAGCCCTTGAGCGCCTCGTCGACCGTCTTGCCGGTCTTGCGCAGATCCAACGCGCCCTTGCTGAAAAACAGCCGGTCGGCGGTCGCAAGATGGTTGATGTCCTTTGCCATACGATTACCCCTTATGCGTCCTCCTAAGTTGGGCGTTGGCTGGCATGTGCGCAAGCGCGGCGCTGTGCCATTGTCGAGCCATGAACGCCGTCGGAATTCTCGGCTTGGGCAATATCGGACGCGCCGTCGCCGCCAATCTCGCGGAGGCCGGCTTCGACGTGACTGCCGTGCGCAGGGCCAGTGCGGTGGACTTTCCCCGCCTGGTCGACAGCCCGGCTGAACTGGCGCGCGAGAGCGATGTCGTAGTCGTCGCGCTGGCGAGCGAAGAGGCAATGCGGTCCGCCTATCTCGGCGCCCAGGGGCTGGCGGCCGGGGCGCATCCGGGTCTGGTCACGATCGACATGGGAACCTTCCCCGTTCCCCTGAAACGTGAGCTCGCCGATGCGCTCGCCCCCAGGGGAACAGCGATGCTCGATAGCCCGGTGAGCGGCACGCCGCCCGTGGTCCGCGCCCGCGAGGCGGTCTTGTTCGTGAGTGGCGACGGGGCGGCGATCGAGCGTTGCCGGCCGGTCCTCGCTGCGATCTCGCCAAACTTCCGCGCAGTCGGTGCGTTCGGCGCCGGCATGGCGGTGAAGTGGGCGGCCAACCTGCTGGTCGCCGTCCAGACCTTCGCGACCGCGCAGGCCATGCTGCTGGGCACGCGCTCGGGCATGGATCCGCAGGTGCTGATCGAGGCGATCGGTGCGAGCTTTGCGAGCAGCCCCGTGTTCCGCTCGCGCGCGCCGCTGATGGCCGAAGGGCGCTACCAGCCAGCCCTCGGGCCAGCCCACGTCTTCCTGAAGGACCTGGGCTACATCGATGCCGAGTGCCGGCGGCTCGGCACCGTCGCGCCGCTGATCGGGCCTACCCTGGAATGGTATGCCCGCCTGATCGAGGCCGGGCGCGGCAACGACGAGGGGGCCGCGATCTACGAACTGCTCAAGGACGCGCGACCGTGAAAAGGCCGGTCAGACCACCAGGACGATCTTGCCGAAGTGGGCGTTGGCTTTCATGTGGGCCAGCGCCTCGGCCGCCTGGGACAGCGGGAAGGTCCTGTCGATCGGCAGGTGCAGCTTGCCCGATTCAATGGCCGGCCACAGGTCGGCGCGGGCGGACTTCACGATCGCGCGGACCTCGTCGGGCGAGCGGGTGCGGAAGGTGACGCCGATATAGTCGATGCGCTTCAGCGCATGCAGGTCGAAGTTGAACTCGCCTTTCATGCCGCCCAGCCGGCCGACATTGACGATGCGGCCCAGGATGGCGGCGGCTTCCATGTTCTGGTTCATCACGCCGGCCGAGACCTGGTCGACGATCAGGTCGACGCCCTTGCCCGCGGTCGCCTCCTTGACCTTCTCCGGCCACTTGGGATCGGTCGTGTCGATCGCCACGTCGCAGCCGAAGTCCTTGAGCTTGCCGCGGCGGCCCTCGTTGGTCGAGCTGCCCATCACGATCGAGGCGCCCATGTGCTTTGCGATCTGCATGCCGAGCAGGCCGACGCCGGACGAGGCGCCCTGAATCAGCACCGATTCGCCCTTCTTGAGCCGGCCGGCGCCAACCAGCGCATTGTGCATGGTCTGCACGGCGACCGGCATGCAGGCTGCCTGCTCGTAGCTCATGTTGTTGGCGGGGATCTTGTGGGCGCGGCCCGAGTCGGTCACCGCGTATTCGGCGAAGCCGCCGGCCGCGGAGCTCATCACGCGGTCGCCCGGCTTGAAGTCCTTCACGTCGGCGCCGACTGCCTCGACCTCGCCGGCGCATTCCAGCCCGACGATGGTGCCGGTGCCGCCCACCGTGCCGTGGCGATGGCCCGAGGCGACCGCAAGGTCGGCCCGGTTGAGCGACGCGGCCTTGACCTTGATCAGGATCTCGTTGGCCTTCGGCGAGGGCGTGGGGGCGTCGGTGTATTGGACGCCTTGCTCGGTGACGACGGCGGCTTTCATGGTGGTCTCCCTGAAACTGGAGGCCAGCCATAGCACGTCTGCTCGGCGCTGGGCTTGGTCAGATTGCCCAAGCCGGCGACCGCAGCGTTCGAGTGCCAGAACCTTCTGCCGCGGTTGGATCAGCCGGGCGGTATGTTTGCATTGACGCGGAACAGATTGCCCGGATCGAACTTCGCCTTGAGTTGCCGCAGCCGCTGGTAGTTGTCGCCGAACGAGGCGCGCACCTTCTCCGGCAGGTCGTCAGCGGCAACATGGTTTATGTAGACGCTGCCCTTCAGATGGGACTCGACCCGGCTCCAGGTGTTGCGCACCCAGCCGATGTGTTTCGCGGACTGCGCGCCTTCGGCCCATTGTCCGATGGCATGGAAATCCCATTGCGCCCGCCGGGCCGAGAAGGCGGTCTCGGTCGCTGGAACGTGCGCGCCAGTGCCGTGCAGGTAAAAGAGGATCAAGGAACTTGCTCGGTGAAGGCCGATCGCCAATAGCGATGGAGACCGTGCTCTGCAATCGGGACGTCGAGCATCGACTGGCGAGCACAATAGGCCATGGGTGCTACGAGATCGGCGAGTGGCGTACCGAACCGACGGGCAGGCGCGAGGGCCTTTTCCGTCGATGGGCCCGCTGTAGCCCAGGAGCAATGCCGCCACCGGCATCCCTTCCGGCGACGTCAGCAAGGCCGCGTAGGCTTCGGCTTCATCCGGCAGCGTGGGACAAAAATCGCGATAGAAGCGCAAGACCGCGGCTGCCTGCTCCAGCGGGTAGAGCACCATGCCGCCCAGGACCTGGCTCACCGGATGGAGCTGGTATTCGAAAGCCGTCACGACACCGAAATTGCCGCCGCCGCCACGCAGGGCGGCGATCGACATTGCCGTTACAGACGTGCCGTGCCGTTTCGTAACCCTCCTCGCCGGGCTGAACCACCGCGCCTCGAATGCCGGAGCGCAACGCCGAAATGTGTTGCGCGCCCAACGCGGCTTGGCTTCCATTCAGTGTCATGATGTCGACCATGAGCGTGATCCCCTCGTGGACATGAAGACAACGTGGAGTCCGCCGCCAACGACGCAGTGGTTGGCGTGCCTTTGCGCTACGATACCGAGACAATGTCAAAGCCAACAAAATCACGTGGGAGCCAAGCAACTCGACCAAATCGTGATTCGATTAATATCGCCTACGCTGCATGGCGCGTCAATATTCTCGCGTAGCGCGAAGTCTAGAGGATGCGGCTCTCCCGGCCCTGCCAGTAGCGGTCGCGCAGCAGGCGCTTGTAAAGCTTGCCGGTGGGATGGCGCGGCAGCTCGGCCTCGAAGTCGATGCTGCGCGGGCACTTGAGCGTCGAGAGATTCTGGCGGCAGTAGGCGAGCAACTCCTCGGCGAGGCCCGGCCCCGCGTCCGACATGCTGCGCGGCTGCACGACGGCCTTCACCTCCTCGCCGAAATCCTCGTTGGGCACGCCGAACACTGCACAATCCATCACTTTGGGATGGTTTATCAGCAGATTCTCAGCCTCTTGCGGATAGATGTTCACGCCGCCCGAGATAATCATGAAGGCCTTGCGGTCGGTGAGGTGCAGGAAGCCGTCGGGGTCGATGTAGCCCACGTCGCCGAGCGTGCTCCAGCCTTGGGCGTTGCGCGACTCGGCGGTCTTCTTGGGATCGTTGTGATACTCGAACTGCCGGCCGCCGGCGAAGTAGACGGTGCCCGGCTCGCCCGGCGGGACCTCGACGCCGGCATCGTCGCATATGCGGAGCTCGCCCACGACCGCGCGGCCGACCGTGCCCTTGTGGGCCAGCCATTCGGCCGAGCTGCAGATGGTCAGGCCGTTGCCCTCGGTGCCGCCGTAATACTCCCAGATGATCGGCCCCCACCACTCGATCATCTTCTCCTTGACCGGGATGGGGCAGGGTGCGGCGGCGTGGATTGCGCAGCGCAGCGAGGAGACGTCGTATTTCAGCCGCACCTCGTCGGGCAGCTTGAGGAAGCGCACGAACATGGTCGGCACGAGCTGCGTGTGGGTGATGTGGAACTTCGGCACCAACCGAAGGAATTCCTCGGCGTCGAAATGCTCCATGATCACCGACGTGCCGCCGAGCTTCATCACCGTCATGTTGAAGCGCAAAGGCGCCGCGTGATAGAGCGGCGCCGGCGAGAGATAGATCGTCCGCTCGTCCATGGCGTAGAGCTTGCGGGTGATCTGCAGCAGCGGGTTGTCGGCGTCGATCGGCTGCGGCTCGATCACCGGCAGCACGCCCTTGGGCCGGCCGGTGGTGCCCGACGAATAGAGCATATCGTGCCCGGCAGTCTCGTCGGCGATCGGCGTCGCCGGCTGCGCGGCGACGGCATCTTCCCACGACTCGTAGCCGTCGAGGGGCCCACCGATCGAGTAGCGGTTCGCCACGCCCGGCATCGAGGTCGCGACCTCGGCCGCCTTGTCGGCAAGGGCGGTCGAGGTGACGAACAGCCTGGCGCCGCAATCGTTCACGATGTACTCGACCTCGGCCGCGGTGAGTCGCGAGCTGATTGCGGTGTAGACCAGGCCCGAGCGCTGTGCGCCCCAGCAGATCTCGAAGTAGCGCGGGTTGTTCTCGAGGAAGATCGCGATATGGTCGCGCGGTTTCAGCCCGAGCGAGCGGAACAGCTGCGCGATGCGGTTGGATTGCTCGTCGAGCTGGCGATAGGTCACCGTCTCGCCGGTGGCGGCCATGATGTAGGCGGCCTTGTCGGGATGCGTCTTGGCGTGGATCGAAGGATGCATGACGGGCGGTATATGAGCGGAGGGGGCAGCCGCCCGCAAGCATCGGTCGTCGTGCCACCTCCATCGTTGACCGCGCCCGGGCCATCGGCTTTATTCGGGGTGCACCTCAGCGTGCCCCCGTGGCGGAATTGGTAGACGCGCCTGACTCAAAATCAGGTTTCCTCACGGAAGTGTTGGTTCGAGTCCGACCGGGGGCACCATCGCTGAAAAGCAAGCCGGCGGGCGTTTGATCTTCGAAGATTGGACGAGTACGTCAATGGGCGGCGTTACGGTGGAATATGGCTGGTTGGCGGTCGGTGTCCGGCCGCGAGCGACATCGAGTTCGGGAACAAAACCTGCAGAGACCCAATGACGACTCTCATGTCGAATGGCAGCGGAAAGTGAGTGCCGACGTCGGCAATGGCCAGGTGAGAGAGATTGAAGAGATACTATCGGCCTTCATTCCCACTCAGCGCCCTGTGGAGCCCGTCACACCCGAAACCCTCACGGCGGCCCACCGGATTTCTCGGCAGTGGACCAGCTCCGAGGCTGGAACGCTGCGCGCGGGCACCCCGGCCCACAGGCGCGCGCTTTGCGCCATGCTCGGCGAAACGTTCAACCCCTATCGACCTTCGGTCATTACTTGGCCTGAACTGGACGCGGAGCAGCTGCAACGTTTGAAGGCTCTGCCGATCTGGGACATCGCGGTTCAAACCGAGGGAAGGGCGCAGCTGCGCTTTGCCGCTTATGCCAACTCGCTTGCAGATGCCGACTTGCGGGCGGCGATTCTGTTGAATGCCTGGGAAGAGAACCGCCACAAGCAAGTTCTTTCCAAGCTGGTTGTAGCGTACGGGATCAACCTGGCTGAAGAGCCACCCTACGAGCCGCCGCGCGACGTGGAATGGGCATTCCTGGTGACCGGATATTCCGAGTGCATCGACAGCTTCTTTGCGTTCGGTCTCTTCGACCTGGCGCGGCGCTCGGGTTTTTTTCCGATGGAACTGGTCGAGACGTTCGAGCCGGTCATTCAGGAGGAATGCCGGCACATCCTGTTCTTCGCCAATTGGTTGGCTTGGCATCGCGCGAACCTGCCCTGGTGGCGGCGTCCGTTCTTTGAGCTTCGCGTCGCCGCCGTCTGGATCCATATCGGCTGGCTACGCGCACGATTGGCCCGGACCATGTCGCCGGCTGGCAAGAGCGGGATTCCCGATCCCAACTTCACCCTTCACGGCGCCAAGTCGGTCACTCCCATCGACCTTGGATTTCGGGATCTCGTGGCGCTCTGCCTGACGGAGAACGACCGTCGCTTCGCAGGCTACGATAGTCGTCTGGTCAGGCCGACCACCATACCAAGCCTGTTCAGATTTATGCTCGGTATCAGCAAAATCTGGATGCGGCCGAAGCGATAATTGAGAGGGACGAGGCCGCCGCCGCGAATTGCGAACCTGGCGGATATTGTCATACTCCGCCGACCTCGCCGTGCCGGAGGCAATTCTACATGACTGCATCCCTGCTGCCGGGCGAGCTCACGCTCGTTACTGGTGGGTCGGGCTTTCTGGGCTCCGCCGTCGTGCGTGCGCTGATCGCGCGGGGCGCCCGCGTGCGCGTGCTCGTGCGTCCGACCAGTCCACGCGGCAACCTCTCCGGACTGGGCTGCGAAGTGGTGGTCGGCGATCTCACCGACAGGGAATCGCTGAAGGGCGCCCTGAAGGATGTCCGCTACCTGTTTCATGTCGCGGCGGACTATCGCCTGTGGGCGCGCGATCCGTCGGCCATCATTCGCGCGAACGTCGAGGGCACGCTGAACCTCAAGCGTGAAGCGTTGTCGCAGGGCGTCGAGCGCATCGTCTATACCAGCAGCGTCGCCGCGCTCAGGGTCGCGGGTGCCACCCATCCGGTCGACGAGACCGCGGCGCTCGCGCCGGACGAGGCCATCGGTGCCTACAAGCGTAGCAAGACCATGGCGGAGCGAGCGGTCGAGGAGATGATTCTGCGCGATGGCTTGCCCGCCATCATTGTCAGCCCGACTACGCCCATAGGGCCGCGGGATATCCGGCCGACTCCGACTGGCCGCATCCTGCTCGACGCGGCGCGCGGGCGGATTCCGGCCTTCGTGGACACCGGGTTGAATTTCGCCCACGTCGACGATATCGCCGCCGGTCATCTGATGGCGTTCGACCATGGCCGCATCGGCGAGCGCTACATCCTGGGAGGTGAGAACCTGTCGCTGCAGGATTTGCTGGGCACGGTCGCGCGCGCCACCGGGCGCAGGATGCCGCGCATCAAGCTGCCGCGCGGGCCACTGTTTCCGTTGGCAGCTGCCGCCCAGGCGTTCGCTCATCTGACGGGGAGGGAGCCGCTGCTTACGGTCGACGGCCTGCGCATGTCGAAGCATCGCATGTTCTTCACGTCGGCGAAGGCCGAACGCGAACTGGGCTACCGAAGCCGTCCGTATCAGGAAGGCGTGACCGATGCACTGGCCTGGTTCCGCCATGCCGGCTATCTCACATGAGCGCGTGGACGGCGGTTGGCCTTTCCGCCCTGGTCATCTGGCTCTACCTGCTCGCCGGCCGGGGCGGCTTCTGGCTGGCACGCGTGCGTGACGACATGGCGGTGGCCGCATCGCCCGAGCGGTGGCCCGCCGTGGTGGCAATCGTCCCGGCGCGCAACGAGGCGGACGTCATTGCGCAATCCGTGCGCAGCCTGCTCGCTCAGGACTATCCCGGACCGATTCGCATTGTCGTCGTCGACGACGGCAGCAGCGACGGCACCGCCGCGGTGGCACTGCAGGCGTCGACGGCGAGCACGAGCGGGCGGGCCTTCGACGTCATCTCGGGAGCGGAGCTGCCGTCCGGATGGACAGGTAAGTTGTGGGCTCTGGAGCAGGGTGTGCGACACGCGAAGGCCGGCGGCGCGATCGACTATTTCCTGCTGACCGACGCCGACATCGGACATGCGCCCGACAATCTCAGGGCTCTCGTCGCGCGCGCCGAGCATGAGGGTCGCGTCCTGGTCTCGCTGATGGCCGAACTGTCGTGCACGACCTGGTCGGAGCGGTTCCTCATTCCAGCCTTCGTCTTCTTTTTCCAGATGCTTTATCCCTTCGGCTGGGTGGCCCAGACCGATCGCAAGATGGCCGCCGCCGCCGGCGGATGCATGCTGGTCAAGCGCGTTGCCCTGGAGCGGGCAGGCGGGATTGCCGCGGTGCGCGCCGAGATCATCGACGACTGTGCCCTGGCCCGCCGCTTGAAAAGGCAAGGGCCGATCTGGCTGGGGCTCACGCGGCGCGCCAAAAGCTTGCGCCCTTACGGCGGCTTTGTCGCGATCGGTCGCATGGTTTCGCGATCGGCCTATGCTCAGCTCGGCTATTCCGCATTCGTGCTAACGGGTACCGTGGCCGCCATGGCCCTGATTTACGTCGCGCCGCCGCTAATTGCCTTGGTCGCCGAAGGACCGGCTCGATGGGCAGGCTTGGCTGCCTGGATGGTCATGGCGCTGTCGATGCAGCCCATGCTGCGTTTCTATCGGGTATCGCCGATCTGGGGGCTGGTGCTTCCCGCCATGGGTGCGGCTTACACGCTCTTCACCGTACAGTCGGCTTTCGCGGTCTGGCGCGGCCGCGGCGGGCTGTGGAAGGGACGCGTCCAGGCCATCAAGGGCGGTGCATGACGGAGACCACCGACTTCGCGTCAGGCAAGGGTCACCGGGATGAGAACTTTCCCGTGGCCTCGCGCCTTGTAAGGGCCGAGCTGCGCCCGGCGATCCTGGCCTTTTATCGGTTTGCGCGCGCGGCGGACGACGTGGCCGACCATGAAACCGCGGATGCCGCACAAAAGCTCGCGCAGCTCGACCGCCTGGAGGCGGGGCTGCGCGGCGAACCCGGCGCCAGCCCCGAAGGCAATGCGCTGCATGCCAGCCTGAAGGCACGCGGACTCACGGACCGCCATGCGCTCGATCTTCTGGTGGCCTTCCGGCGTGACGTCACCCAGCGGCGCTATGCCGATTGGGCTGAGCTCATGGACTACTGCCGCTATTCCGCGGCGCCGGTCGGTCGCTTCGTCCTCGACCTGCACGGCGAGCCGCCCAACCTATGGCCGCTCAATGACTCGCTGTGCGCCGCGCTCCAGGTCATCAATCATCTGCAGGATTGCGCCAAGGACTATCGTACCCTCGACCGGGCCTATATCCCGCTCGATGCTTTCGCTGCCCGTGGCCTGACGGTCGCATCGCTTTCCGACCGACAGGCCGTGCCGCCGCTGCGCGATGCGATCTCCGCTCTTGCGCAACGGACCGTCGGGTTGCTCCATCAGTCGCGACCCTTCGCCGAACGCATCGCCGATCGGCGGCTCGCGCTGGAAGTCGGTGTCATCCAGGCGCTGGCGGAAGATCTGGCGCTTCGTCTGACTCGGCGTGATCCGCTGTCGCAGCGTGTCCATCATCATGCCGTCGAGGCCTTCGCACTGGCGCTGCGTGGCGCTCTCGGCGTGATGGGCAAACGCTTCGGCCGGATCTTCCGTGCCAACCAACCCGGCTTGCACGGCAGTTCGTGATGACCAACGTCGGCCCGCTCGATGCCGCCCAGTTCAGAACGCAGGTCTCGGGCAGCTCCTTCTACGCGGCCATGCGCGTCATGCCGAAGGCCGAGCGGGAGGCCATGTTTGCAGTCTACATGTACTGCCGGCTGGTCGACGACATCGCCGACGATGGAACGCGGCCGCGCCCCGAACGTGCCGCCGCGCTCGCCCGCTGGCGCGAGGATCTCCAGGCGCTCTATGCTGGCCGTCCGGCCGGACAGGCCGCCTTCCTGCAGGGTCCGGTGCGCGATTTCGGCCTGAAGCAAGCAGATTTTCTAGGCGTGATCGACGGCATGGACATGGATGTCGAGGCCGATATCCGCGCCCCCGACCTCGCGACCCTCGATCTTTACTGTAGTCGTGTGGCCGGCGCTGTCGGCCGCCTATCGGTGCGCATCTTCGGCATGGACGAAGGACCCGGCCACGAGCTTGCGCATCGACTGGGCGATGCCCTGCAATTGACCAACATCCTGCGCGATCTCGACGAGGACGCAGCCATCGGGCGCCTGTACCTGCCGCGTGAATTGCTGACGCAAGCCGGCATCGACACCACCGATCCGGTCGCCGCCATCGCCGACCCGCGCGTGGATCGCGCTTGCCGGGCCCTGGCTGCCGTGGCGCTCGATCATTTTGCCGCGGCCGACCGGCTGCTGCGGTCCCGCCCGCGCGGCCGCCTGCTGGCACCACGACTGATGGCGGCGGTCTATCGCGCGTTGCTGCAGGATATGCTGGCTGTCGGCTGGGCGCCGCCGCGCCGACGGGCGCGCATCGGCAAGCCGAGATTGCTCTACCTCGTCGCGCGCGCGAGCCTGTTCGGATGATGCCAACGACCGGGCTGGCCCGCCCGCCGGCACGAGTCCATGTCATTGGCGCCGGATTGGCCGGATTGTCGGCGGCGGTGGCTTTGACTGACCGCGGCGTTCCCGTCGTTGTCTCGGAAGCGGCAAGGCAGGCTGGCGGGCGCTGCCGATCCTTCCACGACGGCGTGCTCGACATGGTGATCGACAATGGCAATCACCTCGTGCTGTCGGGCAATACCGCGGTCCATCGTTACCTGCGGGCGATTGGCGCGGAGGGCCGGTTGACAGGCCCCGACCGGGCGGAATTTCACTTCTTCGACCTTCAATTGGGCGAGCGCTGGACCCTGCGTCCGAGCGACGGTGCTTTGCCCTGGTGGATCCTCGATCCGGAACGGCGAGTGCCGGGCACGCGCCCTCGCGACTACCTGGCGCTGCTCACCCTGCTGCGCCGTCATCCCGGCCGGCGCATCGACGAAGTCATCCGGTGCGACGGTACTCTGTGGGACAAATTCCTGCGGCCCGTGCTTTTGTCCGCCCTGAACACGGCACCGGAGGAAGCCTCGGCCGATCTCGCCGGCGCCATCGTGCGCGAAACATTCGCGAAAGGCGGGCGCCACATACGCCCTCTCGTCGCTACGCCAAGCCTCGCCGCGGCATTCGTGGACCCCGCCCTTTCGCGGCTGGAGCGTGGCGGGGCGGACATCCGATTCGGCCGTCCGCTGCGTGCCATGCGAATTGACGGAGACAAGGTGCTCGGCTTGACCTTCGACGATGGCGAAGAGACGCTGGCGCCACAGGACAGGGTGATCCTTTCGGTGCCGCCCTGGATCGCCCGGACTCTGTTGCCCGGGATCAGCGCTCCCGATGCGTTCCATGCCATCGTCAACGCGCACTTTCGCATCGTTCCACCGACAGAGGCGGTAGCCATGGTCGGCTTGATCGGCGGCACGGCGGAATGGGTCTTCGCCTTTCACGACCGATTTTCCGTCACCGTCAGTGCCGCAGACCGTCTGATTGATCGCGAGACCGAAACCCTGGCCTTGCTGCTGTGGCGCGACGTTGCGATCGTCCACGGGCTGACGGGTCCGGTTCCGCCCCACCGCATCGTCAAGGAGAGGCGCGCCACGTTCTCGGCGACGCCGGCCCAGGCCTCGCAGCGGCCCTCCGTGCGAACCGCGTGGACCAATCTTTTCCTGGCAGGCGACTGGGTCGATACCGGCCTGCCCGCGACCATCGAGGGCGCACTGCGTTCGGGCGAGGCTGCTGCCTCCCTCGCTTTCGGCACCGGGATGGCCGGCCGATGACCAGCTCGAGACTTGTCGACGGCATTGAAGGCGACATAGACCGCGCCGCAAAGGCGCTGCTGCGCCAGCAGCGCGCGGACGGGCACTGGGTCTTCGAGCTGGAGGCGGATGCGACCATCCCCGCGGAGTACGTCCTCCTGCGTCAATATCTCGGTGAGCCGGACGAGCTCGAGCTGGAGCGCAAGATCGGTGTCTATCTTCGCCGCATCCAATGCGACCACGGGGGCTGGGCGCTGTTCCACGGTGGTGCCTTGGACATCAGCGCGTCGGTGAAGGCCTATTTCTGCCTGAAGATGATCGGCGACAGTCCCGATGCGCCGCACATGGCCAAGGCCCGGTCAGCGATCCTGGGCCATGGCGGGGCAGGGCAGGTCAATGTCTTCACGCGCATCCTGCTGGCGCAGTTTGGCGAGCTCTCGTGGGCGCACGTACCGACAATGCCGGTGGAAATCGTGCTGCTGCCGCGCTGGTTCCCCATCCATCTCTCGCGGATGTCCTATTGGGCGCGCACCGTGATCGTGCCCCTTCTCGTCCTGGCCGCGTTGCGCACACGTGCCCGCAATCCGCGCAAGGTGGGCATCCCGGAGCTTTTCGCCAAGCCGCGCCCGAAGGTAACCAACAAAGCGGGGCATCAGCATCGCGGCTGGGCTCTGTTCTTCAACGCTCTTGACCGGGTGCTGAAGGTGGCCGACCCGTTGTGGCCGAAATCCCTGCGCCGCCGCGCCATCGACCGCTCGGTGGCGTTCGTGAAGGAGCGGCTCAACGGTGAAGATGGGCTGGGTGCGATCTATCCCGCCATGGCGAACACCGTGATGATGTTCGACGCGCTCGGCTATCCGCCGGAGCATCCCGAGCGCGCCATGGCCCGCCGGGCGATCGACCGGCTGCTGGTGGTCCGCGAGGACGAGGCCTATTGCCAGCCCTGCGTCTCGCCCGTCTGGGATACTGCGCTGGCGAGCCACGCGCTGTTGGAAGTGCAAGGCGAGGAGGCTTCAGCCGCCGCACGGCGCGGGTTGGACTGGCTGCGGCCCCTCCAGGAGCTGGACGTCAAGGGCGACTGGGCTGAACGACGTCCTGATGTGCGCCCCGGCGGGTGGGCCTTCCAGTACCGCAATGCGCACTACCCGGATCTCGACGATACGGCGGTCGTCGTCATGGCGATGGATCGCGCGCGGCGCACGCTTAACGCAGGCGAGGCGGCTCCCGCGGGCGACGTCGCCGCAATCGCCCGCGGCGCCGAGTGGATCGCAGGGCTGCAGAGCCGCAACGGCGGTTGGGCCGCTTTCGACGCCGACAATGTCGATCATTACCTCAACAACATTCCCTTCGCCGATCACGGCGCCCTGCTCGATCCTCCGACCGCCGACGTGAGCGCGCGTTGCGTCGGCATGCTGGCCCAGCTTGGCGAGCCGTCGAGCAGCCCCGTCATGCGTGCCGCGCTCGACTACCTCGAGCGTGAGCAGCTGGCGGATGGAAGCTGGTTCGGCCGATGGGGCGTGAACTACATCTACGGCACGTGGTCGGTGCTTTGCGCCTTGAACGCGGCCGGCCTGGAGTCGACAGCGCCGACCGTGCGCAAGGCGGCCGACTGGCTGATCTCGATCCAGAACCAGGACGGCGGATGGGGCGAGGATTGCACGAGCTACAAGCTCGACTACCGCGGCTATGAACCCGCGGCTTCCACCGCCTCGCAAACCGCCTGGGCGCTATTGGGGCTGATGGCAGCGGGGGAAGTCGAACACCCCGCCACCCAGCGCGGCATCGCCTGGCTACGGCAAACCCAGGATGAGACCGGGCTTTGGCGGCAGGATGCCTACACCGGCGGCGGCTTTCCGCGCGTCTTCTACCTGCGCTACCACGGCTATCCGAAATTCTTTCCGCTGTGGGCGTTGGCGCGTTACCGCAATCTGCTGCGCGCCAACACCCGCCGTGTGGGCTACGGCATGTGACGATCCTGGCGGTCACCGGCCTGCAACGCGAACGGCGCCTGGTGGCCGGCCCGGGTGTCGAGGCGGTCGCGGGCGGCGGCGATCATGCGCGACTGGCAGCGACGCTTGATCGTCTCGCTTCCGGCATGGACGGCATCATCAGCATCGGAATCGCGGGCGCCCTGGCACCGGGATTGCGACCCGGCGAGTGGGTCGTGGCAACAGCCGTCCACGCGGGCGGTGGGGCGATGCCGACCGACCGAGACTGGACCGATCGTCTTGTCTCTCGCCTGCCGCAAGCCGAGCGGGGCCTGCTGCTCGGCAGCGACGAGATGGCGGCGACTGCGGCTCACAAGGCCGATCTTTATCGGACGACCGGCGCGGTGGCTGTCGACATGGAATCGCACATCGCGGCCCGGATCGCCCGGCGCCACGGCCTGCCCTTCGCCGCGGCGCGCGTCATTTCCGATGCGTCGCATCGAACGCTTCCGCCGGCGGCGCGCGTCGGCATGCGCCCAGACGGCACAATGGACCTGCCGGCCGTGCTGAGATCCCTGCTTGCCAATCCCTGGCAGTTGCCGGCAATGATCCGCACCGGCCTCGAGGCAGAGCGGGCCTTTCGCGCCTTACTCCGCGGGCACCGCACCTTTGGGGCGCGGCTTGGCGCCGGTCTTGGCGGCCCGGATGTCGGCAAGCTTTCGTCCGACGTGGTCTGAGAAGACGAACTCGGCGCGCCGCTGGCCTTCCAGGGAGATGTCCTTCGCCATCGGACCGTCGGTACGCACGCCGCGCATTGCGACGGTCAGCGCCTGCAGGGGGTGCTGGAACATGTCCTTCACGGCCGAGGCCTCGAAGCCGCAATGGACCATACAGTCGGCGCACTTCTCGTACTTGCCGACGCCATACTTGTCCCAGTCGGTATCATCCATGAGCTCACGGAACGTCTTCGCATAGCCCTCGCCCAGCAGGTAGCAGGGCTTCTGCCAGCCGAAGACGGTGCGCGTCGGGTTGCCCCACGGCGTGCACTGATAGCTTTTGTTGCCGGCGAGGAAGTCGAGGAAGTTGATCGACTGGCTGAAGGGCCATTTGCGGCCGCCGTCCCCGCGCGCCAGGATGCCGCGGAACAGCTCCTTGGTCTTCGTACGGTTCAGGAAGTGCTTCTGGTCCGGCGCACGCTCATAGGCATAGCCGGGTGAAACGGTCATGCCGTCGAGCCCGATCTCCTTCATCTCGTCGAAGAAGGCGGCGACCGCGGCGGGATCAGCATCGTTGAAGAGCGTGCAGTTGATGCTGACGCGGAAGCCCTTCGCCTTGGCCAGCCGGATCGCTTCGACGGCTTTATCGTAGGTGCCCTGTTGGCAGACCGACTTGTCGTGCATCTCCCGGTTGCCGTCGAGGTGGATGGACCAGGTGAAGAAGGGATGGGGCTTGTAGTCGTCGATCTTCTTGGCGAGCAGCAGGGCGTTGGTGCAGAGGATCACGACTTTCTTGCGGGCAAGATAGCCATCGACGATCTTCGGCATCTCACGGTGCAGCAGAGGCTCGCCGCCGGCGATCGACACGACAGGGGCGCCGCATTCGTCAATTGCCGTCATGCAATCGTCGTAGGACAGCCGCTGATCGAGGATCTCGCTCGGATAGTCGATCTTGCCGCAGCCGGCACAGGCCAGGTTGCACCGGAACAACGGCTCGAGCATCAGCACCAGCGGATAGCGCTTGCGGCCGCTGAGGTGCTGTCGAACCAGATAGGTCCCGATCCGGGCGGCCTGATGGAGAGGAATTCCCACGATGCCGCTCCTTCACCTGCCCGATGACGCGACGGCCTTGCGCGGGGCCGGCGTTCGCAGCTCGGGGGGCAAGCGAAACTCGATATCTTCGCGGACGCCGTCCATCTGCTCGACCTCGACGTCGCTGTGGCGGCGCAGGGATTCGATGACGTTGAGGACCAGTTCCTCCGGCGCAGACGCGCCGGCGGTCAACCCTACGGCCTGCACGCCGTCCAGCCACGCTGGATCCAGCTCGCTGCCGTCGGCGATCAGGTAGCTGGGCACACCCTGCTCGACCCCGATCTCGCGCAAGCGGTTGGAATTCGAGCTGTTGCTGCTTCCCACGACCAGCAGCAGGTCCACCGTCTCGCACAGTTCCCGCACTGCCGATTGGCGATGCTGCGTCGCATAGCAGATATCCGAGACGTCCGGCCCTTCGAGGTCGCTGAACCGCGCCTCGAGTGCGGTGATCACGCCGCGCGTATCGTCGACGCTGAGCGTCGTCTGGGTGACGTAAGCAACCGCCGCATTGTCCGGCAACTCGAGCCGCGCGACGTCCTCGACTGAAGAGACGAGGTGAACCGGCGCACCGACCTGGCCCATGGTTCCTTCGACCTCGGGATGGCCCGCATGGCCGATCAGGATCAACGTCCGGCCACGCGTCACGTATCTCTTGCCCTGGGCATGGACCTTCGACACCAGGGGGCAAGTGGCATCCAGTACCGGAAGACCGCGCGATATCGCCTCGTCGATGATCGACTGGGCGACTCCATGGGCACTGAAGATCGTCACCGCACCATCGGGAATTTCTTGCAGATCTTCAACGAAGACGGCGCCCATTCGCTCCAGCCGCTCGACGACATGCCGATTGTGCACAATCTCGTGGCGGACATAGACCGGAGCGCCGAATTTCTCGAGCGACCGCTCGACAATCTGGATTGCGCGTACGACGCCCGCGCAAAAACCTCGAGGTTGAGCCATCAAGACACGCATCTAGACATACTCCTCACGTGACGGAAGCCACAGCGTGTTCGGAATTCGCAGGGGCTGTCTCGCGATGTGCATTCGTCTGCTTACCCTAACTCGGCAGACAGGCAACGCTGCAGGACAGGTTTGCAGACGTGGCTTATTGTCCGCTACTGTGCGGTTGGCTGCAAGCCTTCGAAGGCATAGATCGGGCCAAGCGGCGCGACCCAATGCACACTGAGCCAAGGAGGGCTGCCGGGATTCGCGCGCCGTGCTGGAAGTGAGTACGACTCTATCTTTGGCGATGCGATCTTCGTGACACCGATCACAAGGGGCCGATTCTGCTGCATGTCGTGATCCACGAGGGAAACGGCTACCTAAGCCCTGGCCCGAAATCCTGCATTAAATTGTTTGCCAATGGCTTGATGGATATCGGAATTGCCGAGCGGCATGCTGTCGCTTTCGCTGTAGGCAAGGGACGTTACCGGCGAATTTGTCCATGTTGACATCGTTGATCGGTCGTATCGTCGCGGCCAGTGCACGCCATCCTCTGATCGTGCTGCTTTTCGCTGTCGTCCTGACGGCGGTGGCCTTGGTCTACTCGTCGCGACATTTCGCCATGACGGCCGATACGGCCGAGCTGATCTCGACGAAGCACGAGTGGCGGCAAAGAGAACTGGCATACGAAGCGGCATTTCCGTCGCTGCAGAAGCTCACCGTCGTGGTGATCGACGGTGCGACAGCGGAACTCAGCGAGAGTGCGGCCGCGCGACTGGCCGCCGCACTCGCCGGCAAGCCCACTCTGTTCAAGAGCGTGCGCCGTCCTGATGGCGGGCCGTTTTTCGATCGCAACGGCCTGTTGTTTCTCGCACCGGACAAGGTGAAGGAGACAATGGAAGGGCTCCTCCGTTCCCAGTTCCTGCTCGCCACGCTTGCGGCTGACCCCTCGCTCCGTGGGGTCTTGGCGACAATCACGGCAACCTTGCAAGGAGTGAGTCACGGTCAGGCCAGGCTAGGCGACATCGAGCCGTTGATGAGCGCGCTCGCCGCGACGTTCGAAAAGGCGTTGGCCGGAGAAGCGGCTTACTTCTCCTGGCAAGCCTTGATGGCGGCGGACGCGGTGGGCGAACCTGCCGCGCGGCGACAATTCCGCCGCGTCCTGCTGGTCCAACCCGTGATGGACTACACCCAACTGCAGCCCGGTGCGGCGGCGAGCGATGCCGTCCGAGCCGCTGCCCGGTCTCTCGAACTCGATCCTTCGCATGGCGTCAGCGTACATCTGACGGGACCGGTGCCGCTCGGCGATGAGGAGTTCGCGTCACTGGCCGAGGACTGGCACCTGGTGGCGGCGGCGATGGTCGTTTCACTGTTGGGCATCCTGTGGGTGGCAGTCCATTCTGCACGGGTGGTGTTCGCGATCGTGGTGACCACGGTGATCGGCCTGATCATGACGGCTGGGATCGGGCTGCTCGCGACAGGACGTTTCAACCTGATTTCCGTTGCGTTCATTCCCCTGTTCGTGGGGCTGGGCATCGATTTCAGCATCCAGTTCAGCGTGCGCTTTCTGGCCGAGAGGAACTTCCATCCGGAGCTCAGGGTCGCCCTGACCGAAGCCGGCTTGGGAGTGGGGCGGCCGCTGGCGCTGGCTGCCGCGGCCATAGGCGTGGGCTTTTTCGCGTTTCTACCCACCAGCTACATCGGCGTGGCCGAACTCGGCGTCATTGCCGGCCTTGGCATGGCCATCGCGTTCGGCTTGAGCATCACCCTTCTGCCGGCATTGCTCAGCCTGGCTCGGCCGGCGCCTGGCGGCATGCGCGAGGTCGGATATCACAGCCTCGCGCCGGTCGAAGCTTTCCTCGGCCATAACCGGCGGATCGTTCTGGTGATCGGGCTTCTTGTCGCGGTCCTGTCCGGGGCACTGCTTCCTTTCGTGCGCTTCGACTTCGATCCCCTCCACCTCAAGAGTCCAACCGTGGAATCGATGGTCACCCTGCGGGCACTGACGTCCAATCCCGATTGGACGCCCAATACGATCAACGTTCTCGCGCCGTCGCTTGCCGCGTCGGCACCGATCATGCGCCGCCTGGCCGCTCTGCCTGACGTTTCGCGAGTGGTCACGCTCCAGAGCTTCGTTCCGGCGCAACAGGACGAAAAGCTCGCGCTCATTCATGCCGCGGCGGCACGCCTCGGTCCGGCTCTTCGGGCGGTTCCGATGATGCCGCCATCGGACCCGGAGCTGCAACAAGACCTCGCTGCTGCTGCTGCGGCGCTTCGGCAGGCCGCCGCGGGCAGCCCGACAGATTCGGCGGCGGGCCCAGCGCGGCACTTGGCGGAGGCGCTGGACCGACTGCAGCGAGCGGCCCCCGACGTGCGCGCGGCAGCAGCGGAGGCGGTGGTGATGCCGCTCGGCGTCATGCTCGAGCGCGTTCGCGCGCTCTTGCAGGCAGGGCCGATAACGTCTGAGTCGCTTCCGGCCGATATCGTCGCCGACTGGATCGCCAAGGACGGCCGGGCCCGCATCCAGGTCTTTCCGCAGCCAGGCCGGGAGGACGAGGGAGCGCTGTGGCGATTTGCCCAAGCAGTTCAGGCAGACGCGCCCGACGCGACGGGTGTGCCGATTTCGATTCGCGCGGCAGGCGACAGTGTTGTGGTGGCATTTCTGCAGGCAGGCCTGTATTCCGCAATTGCCATCACGCTTATCCTCGCGGTGGTGCTGCGCCGGGTGCGCGACGTGATCCTGACCATGGTGCCGGTGCTGCTGAGCGGCCTTTTGACATTCGCTACGTGCGCGGTCCTCGACCTGCCCCTCAACTTCGCGAACATCATCGCCCTGCCACTGCTGTTCGGTGTCGGCGTCGCCTTCAACATCTATTTCGTGATGGCGTGGCGGGCGGGTGAAACAGCGCCGTTGCAGTCCAGCTTGATGCGCGCCGTCCTCTTCAGTGCTCTCACCACGGCGACGGCGTTTGGCGCTTTGTGGCTGTCGAGCCATCCAGGGACCGCCAGCATGGGCAGGCTGCTGATGATCTCGCTCGGCTGGGAGCTGCTGGTGACCCTGTTGTTCCGGCCCGCTCTCCTTGCCCGCCCGCCAGCACAGCATCCGTCGGCACGACCGTGACGCGACGTGGCCGTTGGCTCGTGCTTGCGGGCGCTCTTCTGGCTCCGCAACCAGGCTTGGCGCAGATGCAACCTCATCGCGCAGAATATGCGCTGCGCCTCGGCATTGCAGCCAATGCGCCGCGCCTGGGCACGGCCTTTCAGGACATCAACTTCGATTGCGCCGCCTGGAATCTGCATCGCGAGGTTACGACCGAGCTTGCCCTGACCCCCTCGTTGAAATTCAGTCTTACCTCCCGGCTCAATGGTGAAGAATCGCGGAGCGGCAACAGCTTTCGGTATCGCACTGTCCAGGTCCAGAATGGCGTCGAACGCAAGACGCGTGGCGAGGTCGACCGACTCGACGGCGAGACACGAGTCGGCATCGTCACGCCCGAAGGACCGGAGCGCCAGGTCCTGCCCTTGCAGACTTTGATGCCGATCGCCGCCATCGGCCAGGCAGTCGACCGCCTGGACGCAGGGGCCACATCATTCGCGCTCCTCATGTTCGCTGGCGAGGCGACGAGCGCTGCGTTCCAGCTCGACGTGAAACAGCTTGGTGCCGATGCATTGCCCGCGGTGCCACCTGCCCTGAAACCCGTGCCGGCACCGCCGGGGCGCTCCTGGCCAGTTCAAATCGCAGTAACGGGCCTTGGCCAGCTGTCGCAGAAGCCTCTCCTGTCGGTACGCGCCAGGATATTCAGCTCGGGTGTCCTGGAGAGGATGGTTGTCGAGGCTGGCCCCGTAACCATGACCGCCTACCTCCAGTCCCTGCAGATGCACCCCGTCCAATGCCTCAATCGCTGAGGGACGGGTTCGGAATGGCTCCTCCTTCTCATCACTTGGCGAATGAGAATTCCGAGCCCCAGTACCGCTCGACCGATGCGACGAGGCTGGCCGGAAGCGGAACATAGTCCAAGTCGCGGGCAGCCTTCTGGCCGTTCTCGAAAACCCAACGGAAGAAATTGATCGTCGCCTTGCTGCGCTCGACAGCCTTCGCCTCCTTGGACACCAGTACAAACGCCGTGGCGGCGATCGGGTAGGCGCTCTCGCCTGGCGCGTCCGTCATGATCAGGTAGAAGTCCCTGGCTGACGCCCAATCGGCACTCGCCGCAGCGGCCTGGAAGCTCGCCGTGTTCGGCTCGACGAACGTGCCAGCCTTGTTCTGCACCAGCGCGAAGGCGAGCTTGTTCTGCAGGGCGTAGGCATACTCGACGTAACCGATCGCATTCGGCGTCTGCCCTACCAGTGCGGCGACTCCTTCGTTGCCCTTTCCACCGGCGCCGGTCGGCCACGATACGGCGATGCCTTCGCCGACCCTGCCGCGCCATTCGTCGCTCGCCTTCGACAGGTAATTCGTCCAATTGAAAGTGGTGCCCGAGCCATCCGTGCGATGTGCCACAATGATTCCTGCTGCGGGCAGCGTGAGGCTGGGATTGAGCTTGGCGATCTCTGGATCGTTCCACTTCTTCGTCTTGCCGAGGAAAATGTCGGCGAGCAGGCGGCCGGTCAGCCTGAGCTCGCCCGCTTTGATTCCGGCGATATGTACCACCGGGACGATGCCGCCGATCACCAGCGGAAACTGCCGCAGACCAGCCTTGGCGAGGTCGTCCGGCTTGAGTGGTGCGTCCGACGCACCGAAGTCGACCGTGCCGGCCTTGATCTGTGCAATGCCCGCACCCGATCCGATCGGCTGGTAATGCACCTTGGGAAATCCCTTGGCCTCATACTCTCCTGCCCATTTTGCCATGGCGGGAGCGACGAAGGTCGATCCAGCGCCGGTGATCTCCTGCGCGACCGCGGGCGTCACGACGCCCAGGATCAAGGCCGCTCCGATGGCCAGCCGTCGCAAAAAATTCATGTGGTTCCTCCCTCATGTCTGTTATTGTCGACGCGTCGAGACTAACCGACATAAGTGAAGTCCATGTTACAGTCGAGCGTTTTCGAATCCCTGTCAGAGGACACCGCACTGGCCGGTCTGGCGGCACTGTCCCAGCCAACGCGGCTCGCCACCCTGCGGCGACTGCTGGCGGCGCATCCCGGCTCGCTACCGGCGGGCGAACTGGCCCGCGCCTGCGACACGCCGCACAACACCATGTCGACGCATCTCGGCGTGCTGATGCGCGCCGGCCTGGTCGAGGTCGAGCGCGCCGGCCGCACAATGAATTATCGCGCCGACGTCGCGGCCTTCCGGCGGTTGGTGACCTTCCTCACCGACGACTGTTGCGGCGGTCGCCCCGAGTTGTGCGGCGATATCGCCAGTCTCATCCCAAAAATCACGAAACCAGCCAACGAGGATGTCGTGTCGCCAACATTCAACGTCCTGTTCCTCTGCACTCGCAATTCCGCCCGTTCGATCATTGCCGAGGCGCTGCTCGAGCGGATCGGTCGGGGGCGTTTCAACGCCTATTCGGCGGGCTCGGACCCTGCCGACCAGCCGATGCCGGAGGTCGTGGAGCGCCTTGCGCGGCTCGGACACGATGTGTCGCGGCTGCGCTCCAAGTCCTGGAACGAATTCACCGGTCCCAATGCGCCGAAGATGGATTTCGTAATCGCGCTCTGCGATTCGCCGCAAGGCCAGGTCTGCCCCGATCTCGGCGAGAAGTTCGTCACCGCCGCATGGCCGCTGCCGGACCCGGCCGACTTCCGCGGTTCGGCGGTCGAGCGCACGACGCTCCTGAATGAGCTTTATGCGATGGTCCGGCGCCGCATCGAGATCTTCACCAGCCTGCCGTTCGGCAGCCTCGATCGCATGGCGCTGAAGAAGCGGCTCGACGAGATCGGCGACACCGTTCGCACAGCACCCTGAGGGAAAAGACCATGCGTGTCGGTATCAATGGCATGGGCCGGATGGGCCGTCTGGCCCTGCGCGCGGCGATGGGCGGCGTGCGCCGCGCCGTCGACGATCCGCGCGCGAACAACCGCCTCGACGTGGTGCACCTGAACGAGATCAAGGGCGGTGCCCCAGCGACGGCGCATCTCCTCGAATTCGACAGCGTGCATGGCCGCTGGCACGCTTCATTCGGCGTCGAGGACGACAGCGCCATCCGGATCGACAACAAGAAGCTCGGCTTCAGCGCGTCGCCGCATCCACGCGATGTGCCGTGGGGCGATCTCGGCTGCGACATCGTCCTGGAATGCACCGGCAAGTTCCTCAAGCCCGCCGATCTCGACGGCTATTTCGACCGCGGCGTTAAGCGGGTGATCGTCGCCGCGCCGGTCAAGGACGACAGCGCGCTCAACGTCGTCGTCGGCGTGAACGACAAGCTCTATCGGCCCGACCGCTATCGCCTCCTCACGGCGGCCTCGTGCACGACCAACTGCCTCGCGCCTGTCGTCAAGGTGATCCATGAGGCGATCGGCATCGCGCACGGCCAGATCACGACGATCCACGATCCGACCAACACCAATGTCGTGGTCGACGCGCCGCACAAGGACCTGCGCCGCGCCCGCTCGGCGATGACATCTTTGTCGCCCACGACGACCGGCAGCGCGACGGCGATCACGCTCATCTACCCCGACCTCAAGGGCAAGCTGAACGGTCACGCCGTGCGCGCCCCGGTGCTGAACGCCAGCCTCACCGATTGCGTGTTCGAGCTGAAGCGTCCGACCACCGAGACGGAGGTCAACGATCTGTTCGTCGCGGCGTCAAAGGACGGATTGGCAGGGATTCTCGGTTTCGAGCACCGGCCGCTGGTGTCGGCCGACTACTGCAACGATTCGCGCAGCTCGATCGTCGATGGGCCGAGCACGATGGTCACCGACGGCACCTTGCTCAAGGTCTACGCGTGGTACGATAACGAGATAGGCTATGTCTGCCGCATGGTCGACTTGGCCAATATCGTGATCGACGCAGGCGTCGCATGACCGCGGGCGCCCGGCACTACCTGATCGTCACCGCCTCCTACTGGGGCTTCACCCTGGTCGACGGCGCCTTACGCATGTTGGTGCTGTTCCACTTCTTTCGGCTCGGCTACTCGCCCTTCACGCTCGCCTTCCTGTTCCTGCTCTACGAATTTGCCGGCATCGTCGCCAACCTGAGCGGCGGCTGGTTCGCGACCCGCTACGGCATCCCGCGCATGCTGGCGGTGGGTCAGGGGCTGCAGGTGGCGGGCCTGTTCATGCTGTCGGCGCTCGATCCCGGCTGGACCCTGTCGTGGTCGGTCGCTTGGGTCGTCGCCGCGCAGGGCATCGCCGGCCTCGCCAAGGACTTCACCAAGACCGCGTCGAAGTCCGCCATCAAGGCGACCGCGGCCGAGGGCGCCGGGCAGCTCTTCAAGTGGGTCGCCTACTTCACCGGCTCGAAGAACGCAATGAAAGGGGTCGGCTTCTTCTTCGGTGGCCTGCTGCTCGAGGTGCTGGGCTTCAGGGGCGCGCTGTGGTTGATGGCGGCCATCATCGGCGTCATCTTCCTCGCCGGCATGGCGTTGCTGCCCCGCCAGCTCGGCAAGGCGAAGGCATCCAAGACCATGCGGGAATTCTTCGCCAAGTCACGCGGGGTCAACCTGCTGGCGGCGGCCCGAGTCTTCATGTTCGGCGCGCGCGAAGTCTGGTTCATGGTCGGCGTGCCGGTCTTCCTCTACGCCGCGGGTTGGAAATTCCTCGAGGTGGGCGGTTTCCTCGCCGCGTGGACGATCGCCTATGGCCTGATCCAGGCCGTGGCGCCGTCGCTGGTGGCGCGTAGTGCCGACGGCCTCAGCAAGGAAATCAATCACGCGCGGCTATGGGCGGGCCTCCTGTTCGCGGTGCCGGTGATCCTGGCGCTGATGATGCGGGACAACGGCCTGTGGCGTCCCGATATCGTCCTGGTGGTCGGGCTCTCGATCTTCGGCTTGCCGTTTGCCGTCAATTCCTCGCTACATTCCTACCTGATCCTCGCGTACGCTGGGTCGAAGAAGGCCGCCGAGGATGTCGGTTTCTACTACGCCGCCAACGCTGCCGGCCGGTTGATCGGCATCCTGCTATCGGGGGCGCTCTACCAGGCCGGCGGTGTCGTCGCCTGCCTGCTGGGTTCTGCCGCCATGCTCCTTATCTGCTGGGTCATTACGTTCTTCCTGCCGCACTCGGCCGAGCGCTCGACGCTGCCGCGCAACGCGATGCGGCCGGCGGCCTGAAGCGCTGTCTGGAAACTCCAAGCCATGTCCTTGTTCGAACGCTACCTCACGCTCTGGGTCGCCCTCTGCATCGTCGCGGGTGTCGCTCTAGGCCACTTCTTTCCGGGGCTGTTCCACGCCATCGGCGGCGCCGAGCTCGCCCACGTCAATCTCCCGGTGGCGGTGCTGATCTGGCTGATGATCATCCCGATGCTGCTCAAGGTCGATTTCGGCGCGATCGGCAAGGTCGGGCAGCACTGGCGCGGCATCGGCGTGACACTCTTCATCAACTGGGGGGTCAAGCCGTTCTCCATGGCGCTCCTCGGCTGGTTCTTCATCGGCCATCTCTTTCGCCCGTGGCTACCGGCCGAGCAGATCGACAGCTACATCGCCGGCCTCATCCTGCTGGCCGCGGCGCCGTGCACGGCCATGGTTTTCGTGTGGAGCAACCTTACCGACGGCGAGCCGGATTTCACCCTGACGCAGGTGGCGCTCAACGACACCATCATGGTGTTCGCCTTCGCGCCGATCGTCGGTCTGCTGCTCGGCCTGTCGGCGATCACCGTGCCGTGGGAGACGCTGCTGCTGTCGGTCGGGCTCTACATCGTCGTTCCGGTGATCCTGGCGCAGATCGTGCGCGCCGCCGTGCTGCAGCGGAGCGGCGCGAAAGGCCTCATGGATTTGCTGAGGCGCCTGCAGCCGCTCTCGCTTGTGGCGCTGCTCGCCACGCTCGTGTTGCTGTTCGGCTTCCAGGGCGATCAGATCCTCGGCCAACCGCTGACAATCGCCTTGCTCGCCGTGCCGATCCTGATCCAGGTCTATTTCAATGCCGGCGTCGCCTACCTCCTGAACCGGCTGTCGGGCGAAGCGCATTGCGTCGCCGCGCCGTCGGCCCTGATCGGCGCAAGCAACTTCTTCGAACTGGCGGTGGCCGCCGCCATCAGCATCTTCGGATTCTCCTCGGGGGCAGCGCTCGCCACGGTGGTCGGCGTTCTGATCGAGGTGCCGGTCATGCTGACGGTCGTTCGCATCGCCAATGCGAGCAAGCGCTGGTACGAAGCCGGTGACGCAGTGGCGCGCCGGACCTGACATATTTCGAATATTCTAGAAATACCGTTGACAGCGGCCGGACAGGCGTTATCTTGAAGGCATGAAGCTCGACGACGCTGCCGCCCGCCTGGAAGCCCTCGGCAATCCGACCCGGCTTCGCATCTACCGTACGCTGGTGCGGGCGGGGGCGGACGGGATGGCGGTCGGCAAGCTGCAAGATCGGCTCGACGTCGCCGCCTCGACACTGTCGCACCACCTCAAGTCGCTCGTCGGCGTCGGCCTGGTGACCCAGACACGGGAAGGCACGACCCTGATCTGCCACACCAACTATGAAATCATGCGCGGCCTGCTCGAGTACATGGTCGAGGAGTGCTGTGCCGAGAGCTGTGCGCCCGGCGGTGCCGTTCGATTGCCCAGGGTCGCGTGAAAATTTTTTGCTCGAATATTTCGAAGATTCCGGAAGGACAGGAGAACGAAATGCCCGACTTGATCAGCAAGCCGAAGACGGTCGCCATCCTGGGCGCCGGGCCGGTGGGTCTCGCCGCTGCAGCCCATGTGCTGGAGCGCGGGCTGGAGCCGATCGTCCTGGAGGCGGGGCCGCAGGCGGCGCACGCCGTGCGCCAATGGGACCATGTCCGAATGTTCTCGCCCTGGGAGTACAACATCGACAAGGCCGCCGGGCGGCTGCTGCAGGCCATCGGCTGGAACGCTCCGGCGGGAGGCGAGTATCCGACCGGCGAAGAGCTGGTCGAGCGCTACCTTGAGCCCCTGGCGACCCGTACGCCGCTCAAGGACCGCATCAGGATCTCGAGCCGCGTTACCGCGGTCGGCCGCGCCGGCTTCGACAAGATGAAGAGCAACGGCCGTGCCTCCGAGCCCTTCACCATCCGCTACCAGAACGGCAGGGGCCCCGAGCAGATCGAGGCCGATGCCGTGATCGACGCGTCGGGGACCTGGTTCTCGCCCAATCCGGCCGGCGCCGCCGGCTTGCCGGCAATCGGCGAGGAGGCGGATCATCCGCAGATCGCGTACGGCATGCCTGACGTGCTGGGCCGCGAGCGCGCGCGCTATGCGGGCAAGACGGTGGCAGTGCTGGGCGCCGGCCATTCCGCAATCGGCACGCTGATCGATCTGGTGCGGCTGAAGGAGGAAGCGCCAGCGACCGAGGTCGTCTGGCTGCTGCGGGGCGACACGCCCGAGAAGGCCTTCGGCGGCGGCGCCAACGACAAGCTTGCGGCGCGCGGTGCGCTCGGCGCGGCGTTTGCCGCACTCGTCGCCGCCGGCAAGATCCGGGCAGAGGCCGGATTCAAGGTTTCCCACATCGGCAACGACGGCGGCCGGTTGCGCGTCGCCACCGGCAAGGCGCAGTGCTGCCGGTCGGTCATCGTCGACGAGCTGGTGGTCGCGACCGGTTTCCGTCCGCAGCTCGACTTCCTGCGCGAGGTCAGGCTGTCGCTCGATCCCGCGGTCGAGAGCCCGATCGCGCTGGCGCCGCTGATCGATCCCAACATCCATAGCTGCGGCACGGTGCGGCCGCACGGCGCGCGCGAGCTGGCCCAGCCCGAGGCGGGCTTCTACTTCGCCGGCATGAAGAGCTACGGCCGTGCCCCGACCTTCCTGATGATGACCGGCTATGAGCAGGTGCGCTCGATCGTGGCCGAGATCGCCGGCGACCATGAGGCCGCCGCCAGGGTCGAGCTGGTGCTGCCGGAAACCGGCGTCTGCTCGGGCCCGGGACCGACTGTTGCCCTGACCGAGGCCGAAGCCGCCGCCGGCTGCTGCGGCGGACCGGCGCCAGAGCCCGCGAGCGCCTGCTGCGTCGCCGACGTGAAGGCCAAGGCTCAGGGCAAGCAGGGCTGCTGCGGATAGCGCCAAGCCAATGGCCTTCGATCGAAGTCGTTTCACGACCATCGCCATCCTCGGCTCGACGCAAACCCTCGCCTGGGCGTCGAGCTATTACCTGCCTGCGGTGCTGGCGGACAACATCGCGCACGACACCGGCGTTTCGACCGACTGGCTGTTCGGCATCTTCTCCGGATCGCTGATCATCTCGGCGTTGCTTGGTCCGCGCATGGGCCGCATGAGCGACGCCGGCGGCGGCAATCGCATGCTCGCCGGTTCGAACCTCCTGTTCACGGCCGGCCTGGTGCTCCTGGCCTTCGCGCAGTCGCTGCCGATGCTGGCGCTGGCCTGGCTGGTGCTGGGCGTCGGCATGGGCTTCGGGCTGTACGATGCGGCTTTTGCCGTATTGGGCCGCATCTACGGGACCAAGGCGCGCGGCGCGATCACCGGCATCACCCTTTTCGCGGGCTTCGCCAGCACGGTCGGCTGGCCGCTGACAGCCTGGGGCGCCGCGACCATCGGCTGGCGCGACACCTGCCTTGCGTGGGCGGCGCTGCATCTCTTCATTGCCCTGCCGCTCAACTATTGGGCCCTGCCGCGGCCGACCGTGACGGCCGGGGACAACAAGGCGATGGACAAGCCGGTGCCGATCGACCGGGCGATGATCCTGCTCGGCTTCGCTTTTGCCGCCGCCTGGATCGTCACGGCGGGCATGGCGGCGCATTTCCCGCGCATCCTCGAAGCGGCCGGCGCCTCGCCGGCGCAGGCGATCGCCGCCGGCGCGTTGATCGGTCCGGCGCAGGTCGGTGCCCGGATCCTCGAGGCAAGCGTGCTCGGCCGCTTCCATCCGATGGTGTCGGCACGGCTCGCGACGCTCACGCATCCGATCGGTGTCGCCGTCATCCTGGCGGCGGGCGGCGGGGTGGCGGCCAGCGCCTTCGCCGTCCTGCACGGTTCCGGCAACGGCGTCATCACCATCTCTCGCGGGACCGTGCCGCTCGCCCTCTTCGGCCCCGAGAACTACGGCTATCGTCTCGGCATCCTCGGCATGCCGGCGCGCTTCCTTTCGGCCGCGGCGCCGATCGGCTTCTCGCTGCTGATCGACCACCTCGGCAGCCATGTGCTGCTGGTGTCGGCGGCACTCAGCCTGTCCGCCTGCGGCGCTCTGTGCCTCCTGCGACGGCCGCGCGCTGTTGCAGTCCTGCATGCCGACTGACCGTCGCACTGCCGCCCGCCTCGTCGCCATCGTCTGTGCGGCGCAAGTGTTCGTGCAGCTCGGCGCCGGCTACTGGCCGGTGCTGCTGCCGGACCTGATGGGCCGCTGGTCGCTCAGCAACAGCGAGGCCGGATGGATCACCTCGGCCTTCTACGCCGCCTACATGGTGAGCGTGCCGGTTCTGGTGACGCTTACCGACCGCATCGATGCCAAGCGCGTCTATCTGTTCGGCGTCGGCTGCACGACGGTGGCGCACTTGGCTTTCGGCGCTTTTGCCGACGGCTTCTGGTCGGCGCTGCTCCTGCGTGGCTTGGCGGGCATCGGCTGGGCAGGCACCTACATGACGGGTCTCAAGCTGCTGGCTGACCAGGTCGATGCGAAGATGATGTCGCGCGCGGTCACCGGCCACGCTGCCAGCATAGGGATCTCGGGAGCGGCGTCCTACCTGCTGGGCGAATTGCTGGCCCAGGCCTTCGGCTGGCGTGTGGCCTTCGCCAGTGCCGGCCTCACCGCGGCAATCGCCTGGCTCACGGTGGCACTGGCGGTGCCGGCGCGGCCGGCGCCGGCCAGGACGTCGGCAGCGCTGTTCGATTTCCGTCCGGTCCTGCGCAACCGCTCGGCCGTCGCCTATTCGCTGGCCTATTGCGTCCACACACTGGAGATGAACGCGTTGCGCGGCTGGGGCGTGGCGTTCCTGACCTGGGTGGCGGCGACCACCAGCTTGTCGGCCGGGCTGGTGTCGCCTGCCGTGGTCATCACCGTGCTCGGCCTGCTCGGTACCGTGATGAGCGTGCTCGGCAACGAAGCCTCGATCCGCCTCGGCCGTCGGCGGCTGGTCATCGTGGCGATGGGCCTCTCTATCGTCGTCGGTGGGTTGATCGGCTTCGTCGGATCGACCGGGTACTGGATCGCGGTCGGGTTGATCGTGCTCTACGGCATGATCATCTGGCTCGATTCGTCGTCGCTCACGGCGGGTGCGGCAGGTTCGGCCGACCCGTCGCGCCGTGGCGCCCAGCTCGCGCTGCATTCGATGCTGGGCTATGCGGGCGGCTTCGTCGGGCCGCTGGCGATCGGCTGGACACTCGATCTCGCCGGCGGCATGTCGCCGATTGCCTGGGGCCTGTCGTTCCTGGTGATCGCTGCACTGATGGCGCTGGGCCTCGGGGCCTTCACGCTGCTGCGACCGAGCGATCTGGAAGGGGATCGCCGTTAGCCGTGGAACTCCTCGCGCGCCTGAGCGACGGCCTGCGCTTGGCGTCCTATTTCTTCGGCGGGAACACCGAGCGCGGGATGCGGGCATGGATGCCCTGCCGGCCGTCGACGACCTGAGTCACGGTAAAATCGGCGGCGACGCTCATCAGCGAATAGGCGTCGTCGCGGCTGGTGCCCTTGAGGTCGGTCAGCAGGCGCAGCATCTCGAGCGAGGCCTGGCGCATGGCGACATTCAGGTCCTCGTCGAAGCCGTGCACCATCCATTCGTGCGGCGTTTCGATCAACGGCGTCGGGAAATGGAAGTCGCGGCGGACCCCGATCTGCATCATGACGTCGAGCGACGCCTCGATCGCGGTGCCGCTCAGTTCCCCGTCGCCCTGAGAGATGTGCGGGTCGCCGACAGAGAACATGCCACCGTCGACCTGCACCGGATAGAACACGGTCGAGCCGGCACCGATGCGCCAGTTGTCGATGTTGCCGCCGTGGACGCCGGGCGGAATCGTACTGACCCGGCCCTTCATGTCGGGCGCCACCCCCGCTGTGCCGAGATGCGGCCGCACGGGAATGCGGAAGCCCGGCAGCGCCGGCTGGCAGTTGCAGTTCTCCGGATGGGTGATCTTGCCCGGGATCAGGTACTTGCCGGGATAGTCGTAGGCGAAGACGGCCTCTGCCTGGTTGCTGTTCTCGTCGAGCGCATAGATCGTAACCCTCTCCTTCTCGCCGAACTCCTTGTAGAGATAGCCCCAGTTGGCAGCGAGATTCGAACCGTGCTTGAAGCGCGGGATCATCGACAGGTAGCGCACCTCCAGCATGTCGCCCGGCTTGGCGCCCTCGACATGGATCGGGCCGGTCATGATGTGGACGCCGGGATTCCGGTCGTCCTCGGGGATCTCGCGATAGAGCTGGCGGATCGCGTCATCCATCATAAGGTCGGGCGCGTCGCCGGCATGATGGGTGATCGCCTGAACGTGGATGTGGTCGCCGCTCTTCACCTTGAGCGCCGGTCCGAGGGCGGCGTCGAAATAGCCCCAATGAACGGTTTCCTTGGTAGCCCTCAGGATATGGAGCATGAACGCGGCCTCTATGCGACGAACTGGACGAGCCCGTCGACCATAAGGGCAGCGGCTCAAGTTGCAATCGCGGCGCGCTATTGATTCGCCGCGGCCTCAATTTTGCAAGAGTCTTCGCTAATCGGCCAGGAGCGCAAGACATGAGCGAAGCCGCTGAACAGGTCATTGAAGCCGGACCGGGAATCCGCTTCAGGCGCAACGCCAGCGATGTCATTCCCGTCCTCGATTTCAGCCCGATGCTGTCGGGGCGCGTCGAGGACCGGCGGCGCCTTGCGGACGAACTGCGGACGGCCTGCACCGAGGTGGGCTTCTTCTACATCAAGAACCATGGCTTTCCGAAAGCCGTCATCCGTCGCGCGCATGACGCGATGCAGCGATTCTTCGCCCTGCCGCTTGCGGAAAAAATGAAAATCCACTATCTGGCCACGCCAAATCATCGCGGGTACGTGGCGCCGGGCGACATCAAGGCCGACCACGAGCTTCGCGGCGGTGACATGCATGAAGCCGTCGAGCTCGCCCAGGATCTTCCGCGCGACGATCCCGACTATCTGAAGGGCATCAAGTTCTACGGTCCAAATGCGTGGCCGGCGGTACCGGAAGATTTCAGATGGGCGCTCGGCACCTATTTCGACACCCAGCTCGAGTTCGGCGGAAGGATGCTGCGTGCCTTTGCACTTGCGCTCGACCTGCCTGAAGACTTTTTCGATTCGATCTACACCAAGCCGATGTCCCGCGTGCGTGCCTGCTACTATCCTCCGCAGGCGCCGGAGTGGGATGTGCGGAAGATCGGCATCGGCGCTCACAAGGACTACGAAATATTCACCACCGTCTGGCAATCGCCGCACGCCGGGCTGCAGG
This sequence comes from Reyranella sp., assembly GCF_965279465.1. Lineage (NCBI taxonomy): Bacteria > Pseudomonadati > Pseudomonadota > Alphaproteobacteria > Hyphomicrobiales > Reyranellaceae > Reyranella > Reyranella sp. Next base: position 7,168,072 of record NZ_OZ257242.1, on the reverse strand, counting down.
TCCTGGCCACGACCGGGGATTGGATCGAGGTGACGCCGATCGAGGATACCTTCGTCATCAACATCGGCAATCTGATGCAGCGCTGGACGAACGACAAATTCCTGTCGCGCCCGCATCGGGTCGTGAACCTGACTGGTGAGCATCGCTATTCGATCGTGCAGTTCTTCGGCGTGGACTACGACGCCGCCATGGACGCCTTTCCGACATGCAAGTCGCAAGACGAGCCGGCGCGCTATCCCGTCATCTCCTGTGGCAGGAATACAGAAGAGCTCGTCGCCAGGACCTATTACGGGGGTTGATCGCGGCGGCGACGGGGTGGTGAGATTGAACGCGCCGTCGCTCGGGGTGCTGTTATTGGCCTCGCTTTTGCATATTCTTACGTGTGGCGGGCCGTCCACGTGGCCGGCGGGCACCTGTCCTATTGCGAGGCAGTCATGACGTGGGAAATCAATTGCGACATGGGCGAGGCCTACGGCCTCTACGAGATGGGCGACGATGAAGGCATGATGCCGTTCATCACCGTCGCCAATGTCGCCTGCGGCTTTCACGCCGCCGACCCGATGGTGATGCGCCGAACGGTGCGCCTGGCCAAGCGCTTCGGGGTGAAGGTGGGGGCGCATCCCTCGTTGCCGGACCGCGAAGGTTTCGGTCGTCGCGAGATGAAGATGCGGCCCGAGGAGATCACCAACGCCGTGATCTACCAGGTGGGTGCGCTCAAGGGCTTCCTCGAGGCCGAGGGGCTGCCGCTGAACCACATCAAGCCGCACGGCTCGCTCTATGGCATGGCAGCGAAGGATCCGGCCGTTGCCACGGCCATCGCCGAGGCCGCATCGGTCTTCGGCGTGCCGATTTACGGCATGAGCGGCACGCATCATGAGACCCACTACGCCAAAAGCGCCGCCTTCGTCGGCGAGTTCTACGCCGATCTCGATTATGGCCCCGACGGCTTCCTGATCATCACCCGCGAGCACCATGCTGTCGATCCGGCCGAGGCGGCAGGGCGCGTGCTGCGCGCCATGAACGAGGGCAAGGTGCGGGCCATCAACGGGCAGGACTTTTCCGTGCGCGCGCAGTCCGTGTGCGTTCATTCCGACACGCCGGGGGCCCTCGCTGTTGCGAAAGCGGTGCATGAGGCGCTGCAACCCGCCCGGGCGGCGGAGTAGGGGAGGCCGAGCGCGTCGGCCGATTGGGCGAGGGGGAGCTACCGCGTGATCTATGAAAAACCCGTCTTCAAGCCGGGTGGCGATCGCTACATGCTGATCGAATTCGGCGACGAGTTGAACCTCGCGCTGAACTTCACCGCCCATAGCCTCGGCGATGCGATCGCCCAGGCCGGCATGAAGGCGGTGATCGAGAGCGCGCCGTGCTTCGCGTCCCTGTTGCTGCATTACGAGCCCGACCTCATCGGCTACTCCGACCTCAAGCGCGAGATGGAGTCGCTGATCGCCACGCTGGGCTCGTCCGCCGAGATCGAGCTGCCCAGCCGGCTGTTCTACTTCCCGACCTGCTATCTCGATCCCTGGACCAAGGCTTGTGTCGAGGATTATTCGGCCAAGATCACGCCCAAGAAATGGGACGCCGAGTATGTCGCCGAAATCAACGGCCTGAGCGGTCCCGACCAGCTCGTTCGCGTGCATTCCGGCACGGAATACTGGGTGGCGTCGCTGGGGTTCTGGCCGGGCCTGCCGTTCCTGATGCCGCTCGACCCGCGCTCGCGCCTCACGGCCCCTAAATACAATCCGCCGCGCACCTGGACGCCGCAGGGCACGGTAGGCATGGGCGGCGCGGCCTCGGCGATCTATCCGGTGGCGACTCCCGGCGGCTACCAGATCTTCGCCCGCATCCCGATCCCGATCTGGGACACCGAGCGGCGATTCCCGGAGTTCGAGCACTCGATCTGCCTGTTCAAGCCGGGCGACCGCATCAAGTTCGTGCCCTGCTCGGTCGAGGAGTTCAAGGACACCGAGGCGCAAGTCGCGGCCGGCACCTACGTCTACAATGTCGTCGGCTATCAGAAGTTCTCGGTGCGCCAGTACAACGACTGGTTGGCCGCCGTCGACGCCAGCAAGCGGTTCTAGGAGAGCGGACCCATGATCGACGTCGTGGTGCCGGGCCTGGAAACCTCCGTGCAGGACTTTCCCGGCCGCATCGGCTTCTGGAACCAGGGCTTCCCGCCCTCCGGCCCCTTCGATTCGTGGTCGTTCCGTCTGGCCAACCTGCTGGTCGGCAATCCGGCCGGCGCTGCCGGGCTGGAATGCCAGTATGTCGGCCCGACCCTGAAGTTCACGCAGCCGGCGGTGATCGCGGTGACCGGCGCCAACATGGCTCCGACCCTCGACGGCATACCGGTGCCGCTGTGGCAGAGCGTTGCCGTGACGGCAGGCCAGACGCTGAAGACGGGGCCGGCGAAATCCGGCACCCGCGCTTACATCGCCATCGCGGGCGGCATCGATACAGTACCGTGGCTTGGCTCGCGCTCGACCTTCCACAAGGCGGGCGTCGGCGGTCTGGCCGGGAGTGCGCTCAAGAAGGGATCGCAGATCCCGGTTGCCTATGCTGCCGGCACGCCCGGCCGCAGCGTGAAGCCGGAATGCCGGCCGGAGTTCTCCAGCAACAAGCAATGGCAGATCGAGGTTGTGCCGGGCCCTGACGACGAGTGGATCGATGAGGCCGGCCAGGCGCGCTTTCTCGGCAGCGACTGGAAACTGTCGGCCAAGAGCGATCGCACGGGCTTCCGTCTCGACGGGCCGCAATGGACCTTCACCGCCAAGGCCTACGACAAGCTGCCGGAGAATGGTTCCGAGCCGTCCAACATCATCGACCACGGCTATCCGCTGGGCGCCATCAACCTCGCCGGCCAGACGCCGATCATCCTGGTCAGCGACGGCCCCAGCATGGGCGGATTCATCAATCCGTACACGGTGCCGTCGGCGGCATTCTGGAAGCTGGGTCAGTCGCGCCCGGGTGACGTCTACCGCTTCAAGGCGGTGTCGGTCGACGAGGCGCAGGCGTTGCGGCGCACGCTCGACGCGCTGTGCCGCGAGAGCAGCCTTTTATGAGCATCACGACATCGAGGTGAATTTCCATGGGCGAACGGATCGAGACCCAGGTGCCGGGCAATATCTGGAAAATCCTCGTGAAGCCAGGTGACGCGGTGAAGGCGGGCGACACGCTGTTCATCATGGAAGTGATGAAGACCGAGGTACCGCATGACGCCGGCGTCGACGGCACCGTCGCCGAGGTGCGCATAACCGAGGGCGAGGAGGGCCTGGAAGCCGGTATTCTGGCTGTTGTGATCACATAGAGCCCCGCTTCGATTGACAGCTGGGCTGTCACATTGCATCCTGAGCGCGCTTGCGGAACGACGCGGAGGCGGCATGGTTGCAACACAGATGCTTTCAAATGCCGGTTCCGGCCCTCTCCTTATCGGCTTCAGCGATCTGAGGCGCACTCGCCAGGAACGTCCTCTTGTGATCACAAAAGGACGCGGCGTCTTCATCCTCGATGAGGATGGAAGGGAGATCCTGGAGGCATCCTCGTCGTTCTACTGCGCCGCCCTGGGCTACAGCGATCCGCGTCTGGTCGAGGCGGCGACCCGCCAGTTCGCCCAGCTGCCGTTCTACACGACCGGCATGCATCGCACCGTCGACGTTGCCATGGCGCTGGCGGACAAGCTGAAGTCGCTGGTGCCGATCGCCAATGCGCATGTGTCCATCACCTGCACCGGCTCGGAGGCGGTCGACTTTGCATTGAAGTTCATGCGTTACCGCAACGTCGCGCGCGGCGAGCCGCAGCGTCGCCGGTTCATCTCGCGCTGGGGCAGCTACCATGGCGGCACAATCGCCTCGGCCGCCCTCGGCGGAGGGCGCGAGCTGCACGACTCCTTCGCACTGCCGATGGACGATTTCCTGTTCGTCAGCCAGCCCAACTGGCCGGCCGGCGCCGAGCCCGGCGAAAGCGAGACCCAGTTCACCGCCCGTCTTGTGGCCGAGCTCGAGCACACGATCGAGGCTGCCGGGCCCGAAACCATCGCCGGCTTCGTGGCCGAGCCGATCAGCTTCTCCTGCGGCTTCTTCCCGCCGCCGGCCGGATACTTCGCCGGCGTCCGCGAGGTGCTCGACCGCCACGGCATCCTGTTCCTCGACGACGAGGTGATCTGCGGCTATGGCCGCACCGGCGAGCTGTTCGCCGCCGGCGCGCTGGGCCTCAAGCCCGACATGATGACCCTGGCCAAGGGCATGACCAGCGGCTACTTCCCGGTCTCGGCCACGGTCATCAGCGGCGAGCTCTACGATTGGCTCGAGCAGGGCAGCGACCGGCACGGCAGCTTCGCCCACGCGACGACCTGCTCGGGCCATCCGGTCGGTGCCGCTGTGGCGCTGGAGATGCTGCGCATCGTCGAGGAAGACAAGCTGCTCGAGCACGTGCAGGCGCGGATTCCCGCGCTGCACCGCCATCTCCATGCCCTCGCCGACCACCCCGTGGTCGGCCAGGTACGCGCATACGGTTTGGCCGGCGCGCTCACGCTCACCACGGCAAAGCTGAAGGGCGGTGCCACCACCGCAGCCGATGGCGGCGTTGCGAAGATGGGCGCCGTCGGCAGGATCCTCGGCCAGGTGATGCTCGACCACGGAGTCATCGTGCGGGTAACCGGCGACAATGCCGTCATCGCGCCGCCGCTGATCATCCAGGAGCAGGAGATCGACGAGCTGTTCCGCCGGCTGCGCGCGGCGCTCGACGACACCGAGGTCCAACTCGCGCGCTCATGATTCTGAGCGAGCGGGACGCTTGCGGTCCGGAAGAGCATGAACCTCCGCTTCTAAGTCCAGCCGAGGCGCTTGTAGACGTAGGTATGGAACGTCCGGATATCGGCGGCGCGCACGTCGCGCGCGCGGGCGGGATCGTGGTCGCGGATGGCTTCGGCGATCTGCTCCTGCAGCGGCAGGCTGAACCAGAAGAAGGGATCCTCCGGCACGATATCGCCGCCGAACGCGGCCGCGATATGAGGCGCGCAGCGCAGCCGAAGGTTCGAGATATAGCCGATGTACGGCTCCGAGTGGCTGGCCTTGGCGAGCTGCATCGCCCACAGACCGGTGCCCTCGACGAAGGTGTGCACGTCGCGCCGGCGCAGCGCCTGCCACATCCCGGCGGTGATCTCGGCCATGCGGTCGACCTCGTCGCTGGTCGCGACTTCCGCGGCGAGTGCCGCGGCGTCGCTCTCGATCAGGCAGCGGATCCGCCACAGCTCGCCGATCTCCCGCCGCGACAGCTCAGGCACGACGATGGCGCGGTTGGGTTGTAGCTCCAGCGCCTGCTCGGCCGCCAGCCGGCTCACCGCCTCGCGCACCGGCATGATGCTGGTGCCGAGCCGCTCGGCCAGGCCTCTCAACGTCAGGGCGGTGCCGGGAAGGAAATCACCCCGCATCAGCGCGGCGCGCAGCTCGCGATGCGCGCGCTGCGCCAGGGTTTCGGCCGACGATGCCGGGTCGGAGTCGATGCGATGGAGGGTGGACTTGGCGACGGACATTGGCGGGTTGCTAACACGGGGCATCGCACGGTGCATCCATCGCCGTCGGCGCTATTTTCCGGGCTCGATCAGCAGGCTGCCAGTGGCCAGCCGGCGCGCCCGCGCACCGGGGTCGACGACGATGGTGGTGAAGGGCGACTCGACGATCGCCGGACCGCACAGCGTTTCGCCCACCGTGAGCCTGCCGAACTCATGCAAGGCCGCGTCGACGAAGCCGGTGCCGCTGAAATAAGCCCGCCGGACCGCCGGCAGGGCGCCAGCCGGTCCTGCATCGGCCAGGCTGAAGTCCGACCGCGCGGCAAGTCGGCAGGCGGCGCGCGCCGTCCAGCCCACGATCTCCACGGGTGAGGCTTCGTCGCGTATGGCGAAGACGGCCTCGTGGGCGGCATGGAACGCGGCGATGAAGCGATCGACGTCGGCTGCGTCGGCGAATCCCTCGACCGGCAGGGGCACCTCGATCTCCCATACCTGATTGGCGTAGCGCGCTTCGACCGCCAGCTCGATGCGGCCATCCTGCAGGCCGGCGGCGGCGATGAATTTCTCGCCGCGCCGGCGCAGGGCATCCAGCACGTCGTTGGCCGCCGCGAAGTCGAACGCATCGGTGGTGACGAAGCGGGTCGCGCGATAGAGCTGCGTGAGCTCCGACATCAGCGCGCCCGCCGCGCTCAATGCCGCGCCGAGCGAGGGCACCAGGACGGCGGCACAGCCCAGCCGGCGGCCGATCATGGTGGAGTTGAGGCCGGCCGCGCCGCCGCCGCCGATCAGCACCGATGCGGCCGGGTCGATGCCCTGGTTCACGGTGATATCGAGGATGGCCTGCACCATGTTCTCCGTGGCGACCGCGATCACGGCGGCTGCGGCCTCCTCGACGGCGAGCCCCAACGGCCTGGCGAGGCCGCGCTCGACCGCGTTGCGTGCGGCGGTGGCATCGAGCCGAACGGAGCCGCCGAGAAAATGGGCCGGGTCGAGATGGCCCAGCACCAGTGAGCAGTCGGTGACGGTGGGCTCCGTGCCGCCCTTGCCGTAGCAGACCGGACCGGGCACTGCGCCGGCGCTTCGCGGTCCCACCGTCAGAAGGCCGCCGGCATCGACTGCGGCGATCGAGCCACCGCCGGCGCCGATCGAGCGCACATCGACCGAGGGAAAACCGGTCATGTGGCCGACATAGGGCGTGCCGATCCAGGTCTCGCGCGTCCAGGGAATGCGTCCGCCCCGCACCAGGCTCACGTCGTAGGTCGTGCCGCCGGTGTCGGCCACCACGGCCGTGTCCGTGCCGACATCGGTCGTGACATAGTGCCGGCCGGCGACCGGCGCCATCGCCGGGCCGGAATTGATAAGATGGATCGGCGTCTCGGCGCCCTCGGCGGCATCGATCACGCCGGCCTGCGAGGTCACGACGAAGACGCGGCCGCCGAAGCCGGCGTCGCGCAGCCGCGCCTCGAGGTCGCGCATGTAGCGGCTCATCAGCGGCTTCAGCGATGCGTCGATGGCGGCAGACGAGGCGCGGCGATATTCGCGCAGCGACGGGTTGAGCGCGTGCGACAGCGTGAACGGCATGCCCGGCAAGTGCTGCTCGATCAGGGCGCCGATGCGCTCTTCGTGCGCCGGGTTGACGATCGACCAGAGCAGGCAGACGGCGATCGCCTCGACACCGCGCGCCGGCAGCTGCCTCAGAGTCTCGATCACTGCCGCCTCTTCGAGAGCCGTGATGATCGTGCCGTCGGGACCGATCCTTTCCGGCACCTCGAACGTCAACGAGCGGGGCACATAGGGTTGCGGAAAGGGTATGTTGAAGTTGAACGCTTCATGCCGGCCGCCCTCGCGCAACACCAGAATGTCGGGATGGCCTTGCGTTGCCAGCAGCGCGGTGCGCGCCGTGTTGCCGGTGACGATGGCGTTGATCGCGCGCGTCGTGCCGTGGATCAGCATGCTGCCGCGGCTCAGCAGCTCGGCGCGCGCGACACCCGCGGCGTCGGCCGCTACCTGCAGGCTGTCGAGAACGCCGACGATCGGGTCGTGCGGTGTGGTCTGCGCCTTGAACATGCGGAGCCGGCCATCGTCGTCCTCGACCACGAGGTCGGTGAAAGTGCCTCCCGTATCGACCGCAAACCGCATCTCGCTGCCCCTTTTGTGATCACATTGCCTTGCGCGGTCCCAGCGCTCTGGCGCGTGCGTTGCAAGGACTGTGCGAGGGAGGAAGACGTGCGGGCCTTGCCGGTGATCTATCTCGTGCTGGCCGCCGGGAGCTTCGGCGCGATCTTCTGTCTGAACAAGATTGCGGCGGAGGCCGGCCTGCCGCCGCTCGCCTATGCCTTCTGGCAGAGCGCGCTTTCGGGCTTGAGCCTGCTCGCCATCGCTGCCGTCCGCGGCTGCCGCGTTCCGCTGGGCGCCGATGCGCTCAAGACATACTTCATGGTGGGCGTCCTGGGACTCGGCCTGCCCGGCGCGCTGCTGACCTTCGCCGCACCGCATCTGCCGGCCGGCTTGGTGACGCTGGTCCTGGCGCTGTCGCCGCCGCTCACCTTCCTGATGGCGGTCGCCGCGCGTCAGCAGAAGTTTCGCTGGTGGGGCCTGGCGGGCGTGGCGTTCGGTTTCGCCGGCATACTGGTGATCGCCGGGCCTGGCAGCGGCGCCATTCCGGCGGCCGATGGCGTGGGCTGGTTTGCGCTCTGCCTGATCGCGCCGGTGTTGTATGCCATGGCCAATGTCGCGGCCTCGATCTTCCGCCCCCCAAGCGCCGACGCGGTGGCGATCGGCGCCGGCATCCTGCTCGGTGCGGCGGCAGGCTTGCTCCCCTTGGCGATCGTCACCGGCCAGATCGCCTGGCGCCCGTCGGGGTTGGGTGACGCCGAAATCGCCACGCTGCTCGCTGCGGTGATCTATGCCGCCTTCACCTGGCTGTTCCTCGAGATCGTTCGCATGGCCGGGCCGACCTTCTTCGCCCAGTTCAACTATCTCGCCGTCATGTCGGGTATTGCCTGGGGCTGGATCGTCTTCGCCGAGCCGGTGCCCGGCGCGATCTGGCTGGCGCTGGTGCTCATGGTGACGGGGATCCTGCTGCTCATGCGTAGCGGCCCGCCGCCGGCTTCGATAGATGCACAAAAATCGAGCTAAATGTGATCACATGAGGGCAGATCTCACTCGGGGCGCGGAAAATGCATGGCCGCGTGGTGAGCCGGGGGCGGCTGGGCCGCTGATGAGCGATCGATAGGAGGCGGAGATGGCGAACGGGACGGACGGGCCGAGCGAGGGGGCCAGCCTCGCCATCCTGAGCAACCGCCTGCAGGGCGTGGCCAAGAAGATGGCCAATACCCTGTTGCGGACCGGCCGCTCCGGCGTGCTCAACATTGCCCGCGACTTTTCCTGCTGCATCGTCACCCGCGACAACCGCCTGCTGGCCGCGGCCGACAGCCTGCCGATCCATATCCTGTCTGGCCCGGACCTCATGTGCGCGGCCATGCAGCGCTTTCATCCGGAGCTGAAACCGGGCGATGCATTCCTGCACAACTCGCCCTACCACGGCTGCTCGCATCCCGCCGACCATACCCTGCTGGTGCCCGTGTTCGACGAGGCCGGCACGCATCACTTCACCGTGCTGGCCAAGGCGCACCAGGCCGATTGCGGCAACTCGATCCCGACGACCTACATGGGCGCGGCGCGCGACGTCTACGAGGAAGGCGCTCTGATTTTCCCAGCAGTGCAGGTGCAGCGCGATTTCCGCGACATCGAGGACGTGGTGCGGATGTGCCAGATGCGCATCCGCGTGCCGGAGCAATGGCGGGGCGATTATCTCGCCATGGTCGGTGCCGCCCGCATCGGCGAGCGCGAGCTTCTGGCGCTGGCGGCCGATGTCGGCTGGGACAGGCTTCATAGCCACACCGAGCGCTGGTTCGACTATTCCGAGCAGCGCATGGTCGACGCGATCCGCAAGCTCCACTCGGGTCGGGCCGTGCGCACCTCGCGTCACGATGCGGTGCCCGGGACGCCGCCGGAAGGGGTCGAGATCAAGGTCTCCGTCCATGTCGACACGGACGCGGCGACCATCGAGGTCGATCTCCGCGACAATCCCGATAGCCTGCCCTGCGGCCTCAATCTCTCGGAAGCCTGTGCCCGCACGGCGGCGATGGTCGGGGTCTACAACAGCATCGATCATACCGTGCCGAAGAACGCCGGCTCGCACCGGCGCATCAAGGTGCTGCTGCGCGAAGGCTGCATCGTCGGCATTCCGCGCCATCCGACGAGCTGCTCGGTGGCGACCACCAACCTCGCCGACCGGGTCGCCAATCCGGTGCAGTGCGCCATTGCCGAGATCAGCGACGGCGCCGGGCTTGCCGAATGCGGCGCCATCATCCCGCCCAGCTCAGCCGTGGTGTCGGGCGTCCATCCCGGCAGCAACCGGCCCTTCGTCAACCAGCTTTTCCTCGGCTTGTCGGGCGGCGCGGGCGCTCCGGCGGCCGATGCGTGGCAGACGATCTGCCATGTCGGCAATGCCGGCCTCTGCTACGTCGACAGTGTCGAGCTCGACGAGCTGCGCCAGCCGATGCGCGTCTACGAGCGCCGTTTCCTGACCGACAGCGAGGGCGCCGGCCGGCATCGCGGCGCGTCCAGCCTCAAGGTGGTCTTCGGGCCGATCGGCACCAGCCTCGACGTGGCCTATGTCAGCGACGGCACGACTAACGCCGCCCGCGGCGTGCGTGGCGGCGCCGACGGCGCGCGGGCGCACCAGCTGCGTATCGACCGTGATGGGCAGGCCCACGAGGTCACGACCTGCGGTGTCGTCACGCTCCAGGACGGCGAGAGGATCCTGACCCACACGACCGGCGGCGGCGGTTACGGGTCCGCGCTCGAGCGCGCGCCGGACGAGGTGGCGCACGATGTTCGCGAGGGCTGGGTCAGCCGGAACAAGGCCGCTTCGACCTATCGGGTCATCGTCGACGGCGCCGGACGGCTGGATGCCGCCGCGACCGCGACGCTCCGGGGCGAGAGGGTCGCGGTCGCGGCCGGCGAATAGCGCGTCGTAGGGCGTGATGAGTTCGGTCTTCCTCCCCCGCTTGCGGGGGAGGTGGCGCGGTAATCCGCGACGGAGGGGGCGTGACGCACCATCTCCGTTGCCGTCCCCCTCCGACGCCGTATGACGGCGCCACCTCCCCCGAAGACGGGGGAGGGACTCTGATTCGAGCTCAGGGCACCACACTCACTCGGCCGGCTGGGCCTGTTCGGCCGGTTCGCCGGCAGGCTTGGCGCCGCGCCGGACGAACGGCCACGGGACCTCGCGGCTCCTGGTGAGACCGGCGGGACGGAACAGCAGGATCAGCACCATGATCACGCCAAGCCCGATTTCCTGTGCGCCCTGGGGCAGGGCGAACTTGCTGCCGCCGATGGTGACGCCGGCCTCGAACATGCGCAGGACCTCGACCACGAGCGTCACGACCAGCACGCCGACCACGGCGCCGGACAGGCTGCCGATGCCGCCAACCACGAGCATCGACAGGGTGATGAAAGTGAGGCCCATGTAGAAGATGTCGACCGTCAGCACGCCCAGGAAGTGGCCGTAGAGCGCGCCGCCCATGCCGACCAGGAAGGCGCTGGCGACGAAGGCGATGAGCCGCACCTTCACGATGTCGACGGCCGAGGCCTTGGCCGCGACCTCGTCGTCGCGCGAGGCTTTCAGCATCAGGCCATAGCGCGACCTCTGGAAGACGAAGGCTGCGACCAGGCTGATCAGTGCAAAGGTCAGCGCCTCCCACGGGCCGACGACCTGGGGAATGCCGATGATCGAGCTGGTTCCAGCGGTGACCGAGTCCCAGTTCGAATAGACGCTGTTGACGATGGCCAGGAAGGCGAAGGTCGCGATCGAGGCGGCGATGCCGGACAGGCGCATGATGGCGAAGCCGACGATCAGCGCTACCAGGGCGGCGAGTACGCCGCCACCCACGACCGCCAGCAGGAACGGATACTCCTCCTCGCGCAGGAAGAGCGGCAGGCCGGTCAGCATCAGCTGCTTCCAGGCCGGATTGCAGGTCGCCCACCCGGCCGCGTAGGCCCCGATGCACATGAAGCCAACATGGCCGAACGACAGGATGCCCGAGTTGCCGATGAACAGGTAGGTGGCGATCACCACCACCATGCGGATCAGCATCTCCGTGAGCGTGACGCTTGTCTGGTCGCCGCCCACGCCACTGACGACCGCCACGATCAGCACCAGCGCCAGGCCGAGCGACACCACCGGCCACCATTCGCGCGCGAGGCGCATCAACCGCCCGTCGTTCATGGTCGCAACCTCATACGCGCTGTGCCAGGGCTTTGGTCGGAATCAGGCCGGATGGCCGGAAGAGCAGCACCACGATGACGACAGTGAACACGAAGGCATCGCGAAAGGACCGCAAATCGTCCGGGAGGTAGGCCTGCGCCATCACCGAGACGAATCCGACCGCGAAGCCGCCGACCACGGCGCCGACCAGGCTGCCCATGCCGCCGATCACCGTTGCGATGAAGGCGAACAGCATCAGCGGAACGCCCATCATGTGGCTGAGCGTACCGGTCTGGGAGACGAACAGCAGCGCGGTCATGGCAGCCAGCACGCCGGAAATGGCGAAAGCCAGGCCGATGACGAAATTCCCGCGGATGCCGAGGTAGCGGGCCATGCGGAAGTCCTCGGCGGCGGCGCGCATCTGCACGCCGTAGGAGGTGCGGCCGAGGAACAGGCTGAGACCGACCATCAGCACGACCGTGGCCCCGATCGTCACCAGTTGAAGCTGCGGCACGCGCAGCTCGCCGATGGTGACCTGCTGCTGCAGGTTGGACCACATGTCGATCGCCTTGGGCCGCGCGCCATAGACCATCAGGATGGTGTTCTGGATGATGTAGCCCAGGGCGAAGGAGGCGATCATCAGCGTCGGCGCCGAGGCCTGGCGGAGCTTGCGGAACACCAGCAGGTCGCTCAGCAAAGCCAGCACGACCACGAGGGCGGCGACGACGGGCAGCATGAGATACCACGGCCAGCCGCCGATGAACTTGGTCGCCATCACTTCGGCCGAGGGCACGATCAGGGCGTAGGCGCCGAACGAGATGAAGTCACCGTGGGCGAAGTTGGTGAGGCGCAGGATGCCGAACAGCAGGCCGATGCCAAGAGCCGCCAGCGCGTAGAGGCTGCCCAGGCTGAGCGCGTCGATCAAATTCTGAAGGAAGACGATCATCGTGCCACACCTCCCAGCGCCACCGACCCGGCCGCGGGAGCGGGATGCTCGCCGAAGCCGAAATAGGCTTCCATGATCGCCTTGCCGTCCTGCAGGTTGCTCGCCCGGTCGTGGAGCTGGATGCGGCCGCCGCGCAGGACGTAGATGCGGTCGGCGAACTTCAGCACGCGCTTGGACGACTGCTCGTTGATCAGCAGGGTCAGGCCCTCGCTCTGCCGCAGGGATAGCAGGATCTCGTAGACCTGATCGACGATCAGGGGCGCGAGGCCGAGCGACGGCTCGTCGACCATGACCAGCCGCGGCTTGGTCATCAGGGCACGGCCGATCACCAGCATCTGCTGCTCGCCGCCGGAGAGCTGGCCGGCGGGCTGCTGCAGGCGTTCGCGCAGGCGCGGAAAATGCGAGAGGATGCGTTCGAAGTCGGCTGCTGCGCCGCTGCGGTCGCGGCGCTGGAAGCCGCCGATGCGCAGGTTCTCGGCGACCGTGAGCGACGCGAACACGTGGCGGCCTTCCGGCACCAGCGAGACGCCGAGCCGCGAGATCGCTTCGGGCGCCATGCCGATCAGGCCGCGTCCCTGCAGCTTGATGCCGCCGGCGTGGGGCGTCACACCGCCTGCGATCGCCGCCAGGGTCGTCGACTTGCCGGCGCCGTTGGGGCCGACGAGGCAGACGACCTCGCCTTCCGCCACGGTCAGGGAGACGCCACGCAAAGCCTGCAGCCGGCCATAGTTGACGTGAATGTCGTCGATCTCGAGCATGCTGCCGCTCCTCTATCGCTCGTGTGCCGGCCGGTTGGTCACGCCTGGCTGCCAAGATAGGCGGCGATCACGGTCTCGTTGCGCTGGATCTCCTGCGGCACGCCCTCGGCGATGGTGCGCCCGCCGTCGAGCACATGGATGCGGTCGCAGATCCCCATGACCACGCGCATGTTGTGCTCGATCAGCAGGACGCCGCAGGTGAAGACCTTGGGAATGGCGCTGACCAGATGCATGAGCTCGTCGCATTCGGCGTCGGACATGCCGGCGGCCGGTTCGTCGAGCAGGACGAAGGCCGGCGACAGCATGAGCGCGCGGGCGATGCCGACGCGGCGTTCGTCGGTGTAGGGCAGGGTGCCGGCGATGACGTCGGCCTTGGCTGCGATGCCGACCCACTTCAGCAGGTCGAGCGCCCGCATCCGGGCCTGGCGACGTCCCAGTCCGAGCCCGACGCCGCTCACCTCGACGTTCTCGACCACCGTCATCTCGCGGAACAGGCGGCCGGCCTGGAAGGTGCGGCCGACCCCGGCCTTGCGAAAGCGTTCGGGCTTCCAACCCGTCGTATCCTCGCGCGCCAGGAGGACACGGCCGCTGGTCGGGGCCTGAAAGCCGGTCAGGCAGTTGACCAGCGTGGTCTTGCCCGCGCCGTTGGGTCCGATGAGACCGAAGACCTCGTGACGGCCGACCGACAGGCTGACGTCGGCGATCGCCGCAAGGCCGCCGAAATGCACCACCACGTCCTTGGCGGTCAGCGTCGCGGCGTCTGCGGGCTTCAGCGAAATCGGCGGCGCCTCGGCCATAGCGTCCATGATTTTTCCGTGATCGCGGCAATCGATGCTCGGCAACAGCCGAGACCCCTTCAAAGGCAAGAAGCATGCAAATCCCCAAGGGCAACTTCGACGCGGTCTGGAACGGTCCTTGCGTAGAGTTTTCGCGGCGGCAGGCAGACGAGAACGACCTGGCCGCTTCGCACTCACCTAGCCGGGAGCAGCTTCATGATCATGCACACACGATTATTGCGCAGGGCATTAGCCGGTCTCGGCCTGCTTCTGTCTGCGAGTGTCACTCAGCCGTCGCACGCGGCCGACGACATCGTCTTCGGATTCTCCGTCGCGATGTCGGGGCCGATGGCGGCTTACGACGACAACAGCACCAAGATGGCGCGCGTCTTCATCGACGACATCAACGCCAAGGGCGGCCTGCTTGGCCGCAAGATCAAGGCGGTGTTCGCCGACACCAAGTCCGATCGCGCCGAAGGCGCCAAGGCGGGCCAGGAGGTGCTGCGCCAGGGCGCCGACGTGGTTTTCGGCACCTGTGATTACGACTTCGGCGCGCCGGCCCTGCTGCAGGCGCAGAAGGCCGGGAAGGTTTCGATTTTCCTGTGTGCCGAGGATCCGAAGGCCGGCATCGCCGGCATCGGTCCCTACTCGTTCACCTCGTCGATTGCAGCGCAGGTGCAAGGCGCCGTGGGCGCCGAGTGGGGCTACGAGAAGAAGGGCTGGAAGACCGGCTATGTCCTGCTCGACGACACGATCGAATACGACAAGTCGGTGTGCGCCGGCTTCGACTGGATGTTCCCGATCAAGGGCGGAAAGATCGTCGGTCGCGATACTTTCAAGAACGGCGATTCATCGATCGCCTCGCAGATTACCCGTCTGCGCAGCACCATGCAGGCCCAGAAGGTCGACATGATCATGTTGTGCACCTACCTGCCCGGCGGCGGCTCGGCGACCCGCCAGATCCGCGCGGCCGGCATCGACTTGCCGATCTTCAACGGCAGCTCGATGGACGGCACCTATTGGCTGGATGCCGTACCCAACCTCTCGAACTTCTTCGTCCCGGTGCAGGCGTCGATCTACGGCGACGATCCGCGGCCGGAGATTGCCCAGCTCATCGAGCGCTACAAGAAGAAGTTCAACGAGGCGCCGGTCACGCAGTACGCCTTTCCGATCTACTCGGTCCTCGAGCTGTGGGCGAAGGCGGTCGAGAAGGCCGGCACGACCGACACTGCCAAGGTCGTGGCCGTGATGAATACGTTCAAGGACGAGCCGACGGTGCTTGGTGTCCGCAGCTTCAGCGACAAGCTGCATATCCAGGACCGCGCGCCCTACATGGTCGTCGAGATCGCCGACAAGAAGGGCAAGGTCCTCGAGCCCTGGCGCATCAGCCAGGCGGTGCCCAACGACGTTCTCTATCGCCTGAAGAAGTAGTCGGAGACCCTATCGCGCAATCAGGAAGGCGGCCCCGGGCCGCCTTCTTCATGTCCGGTGGAATGCTGGGTTCTTGGTTAGAGAGGGCGCTGCGCTGGGAGCGCGGCTCTCCAGAGCCGCTCATGGGATGTGGCAAACCGAAGAAAGAGCGGCTCTGGAGAGCCGCGCTCCCAGCAGTAGGATATCGGTTCAGCGATAAGCAACGCGCATGGCGCGCAGCTCTGCTCGTCTCTGCCGTGTCGCGTCGAGGTCGACCGCCAAGGTCTCCTCCTCGGGACTGCCGACGAGGATGACGCCGTACAGGTCGCGCGCCCGCTCCATCGTCTCCCAGCGCTCGAGGACGTCGTTGAGGACGCGCCGTGGGTCGCGCTCGAGGGGATCGCCGTAGCCGCCGCCGGAGCAGTCGATGCCGCGGATGGTCTCGCCCTTGGCGATGTCGATACGCACGATGTTGTCGAGCTGTTGCGCCAGGCCGTTGGCGCTAATGTGCCAGCCGGCGGCGGTCTGTCCGTCGCGGCCGCCGCGCACGCCCTTCGGCGGCACGTGCTGGCCGTCGCAGGGATAGATCACCGTGACGGGATGCTCCTTGGGACCGAAGGCCACGTCGCCGCCCGGCGCGCCGCGGAAGCGGCCGGCGCCCCCCGAGCCCGGGATCAGCCTGAGATGGCGGAACTCGATCGGGTGCTTCAGCTCGTCGATCTCGACGGAATCTCGGAAGACGACGCCGCTATCGACCGGCAGGCCGTAGTTCGGCCAGCCGTCGGCGCGCGGGCTGGCCGGGCCGCCGTTGTTGGCGATGATGAGCTGATTGATATAGCGCGCATCGCCGAAGCGGTGATCGCGCCCCGAGATCACCGAGAAGGCGACGCCCATCCCCAGCCCGCCCTCGGCGATGCCGTAGCGGTCGCCGAGCTGGGCAAAGGCCGCGCCCGTGCAGTTTACCAGCCGGTCGGCCACGTTGGTGGTGGCGAGCGAACAGGAATGGGGGAAGCGCGGCCGGCCCACGACCGAGCCGTCGCGCATCAGCACCTCGACACGCCGGAACGAGCCCGAGTTCTTGGGGATGTCGGGATCGAGCGAGTTGAACACGCCGGTCAGCACGGCCGACACGGTGCAGGCTTCGCTGAGATTGAGGCCGGCCTCGACATTGTCGGCATTGCCGCGCAGGTCGACCGTCACGCGCGCCGCCTGCGGGTCGATCGTGATGTCGACATGGATCGGGATACCCTCGGGCAGCATGGGCTGGAACGGGTCATGCCGGCCGTCATTGACCAGATGCGCCGGCGGCAGGCGGCCGAGCGAGGCCATCATGCGCTGCTCGGAGTAGTCCAGCCAGTCGGCGACGAAGCGCTTGATCGTCGCCGTGCCGAACTTGGCGCACAGCTCCTTGAGGCGGCGTTCGCCGATGCGGGCGGCGCCGAGCCCGGCGAGGAAGTCTCCGTACCACTGGTCGGCGACGCGGATGCGGCTGCGCGCCATGCGCACCACGTCGTCGATCATCCGGTAGTCGCGCTGGATGCGCACCGACGGAAAGATCAGCCCGCCTTCCTCGTAAACGTCCTTGGCACCGGCGTGATAGGTGCTAGGGATCGAGTTGCCGATATCGGCCTGGTGGGCCTTGGCAACGGCGGTGAAAAGATGCTCGCCATCGACGAAGACCGGCACCAGGAACGTATGGTCGGCGGGGTGCGTGTTGCCCGTGTAGGGATCGTTGTGCAGGAACGCATCGCCCTCGGCCAGGACCGGATGTGCCACCGTCATCGCCCGCGCCTGTTCGTGAACGCCGAAGATATGGATCGGCAGCCCCTCGACGCAGGCCAGAAGCTGGTTGTCGGCCGTACAGATGCCGCAGGAGAAGTCGCGGGCGCTGCTGATAACGGCCGATCGCGCGGCGCGCAGCAGCGTATTGGTCATCTCGCGGACGATGCCGTCGATCCGGTTGGCGATGACGGCCGTCACCACCGGATCGATTGCGGGCCCGGGCGTGGACTCGCCCGCCGATGCGGTCATTCGGCGGGCGCTGCCTCCGCCGTCCGTCCGGCACGCAAGGCGGCCGTGGCGGAGATATCGACGGCCAGCGACTCGTCCTCGATCGAGCCGGTGAAGACCACGCCGTAGAGCTCGCGCGCCCGCTGCGGGGTTTCCCACTTCTCGATCACGTCATGCAGCACGCGCCGCGGATCGCGCTGCATCGGGTCGCCGTATCCGGCACCGGACGAGTCGAGGCCGCGGATCTGCTCGCCCTTCTTGATCTCGATCTGCGTCACGTTGGGCAGCTTGGTCTCCAGCCCGTTGGCGCTGATGTGCCAGCCCTCGGCGCAGGTTCCGTCATCGCCGCCGCGCACGCCCTTGGCCCCAAAATGCTGGCCGTCGCAGGGATAGATCACCGTGATCGGGTGTTCCTTCGGCCCGAAGGCGATGTCGCAGCCCGGCGCGCCGCGGTAGCGTCCGGCGCCGCCCGAGCCCGCCACCAGGCGCATGTGCTTGAATTCCATCGGATGCTTCAGCTCGTCGATCTCGACGGAGTCGCGGTACATCAGGCCCCCGACCACCGGCAGCCCGTAGGTCAGCCAGCCGTCGGCCCGGGCGCTGGCCGGACCACCGTTGTTGGCGATGATGAGCTGGTTCACATAGGGGTTGTCCTCGGCACGGTGGTCCTTGCCGGAAACCACGGCGAAGGCCACGCCCATGCCGACGCCGCCCTCCGCCAGGCCGTAACCGTCGCCGAGCTGGGCGAAGGCGGCACCCGTGCAGTTCACCAGCCTGTCGGCGACATTCGTGGTGGCGACCGAGCAGCTATGCGGGAACTTCGGCTTGCCCACCACGGCGCCCTCGCGCATCAACATCTTGACCCTGCGGAACGAGCCGGAGTTGCGCGGAATCTCCGGATCGAGCGAGTTGAACACGCCGGCCATGACCGCCGACACGGTGCAGGCCTCGCTCTCGTTGAAGCCGCAATCGATGTTGTCGATGTTGTCGCGCAGATCGATGGTGATCGCCGCATTCTCCGGATCGATCTCGATCTCGACCTTGAGCGGGATGCCGTCGGGCAGCAGCGGCTCGAACGGATCGTGCCGGCCGGTGTTGACCATCCTGGCCTTCGGCATCTTGCGGATGCCGTGGATCATGCGCTGCTCGGAATAATCCAGCCAGTCGCGGGTGAAGGTCTTGATGACCTCCTTGCCGTACTTGGCGCACAGCTCCTTCAGCCGCCGCTCGGCCACGCGGGCCGCGCCGATGCCGGCCAGGAAGTCGCCATACCACTGGCCCGGCACGCGGATCCGGCTGCGGCACATGCGGATCACATCCTCGATCATCTCGTAGTTGCGCTGGATGCGCACCGCCGGGAAGATCAGCGAGCCTTCCTCGTACACGTCCTTGGCGCCGGCGTGATAGGTCGTGGGAATCGAGTTGCCGATATCGGCCTGGTGCGCCTTGGCGGCGGCCGTGAAGAGATGCTCGCCCTCGAAGAACACCGGCACGAGGAAGCAGTGATCGGCCGGATGGGTGTTGCCCGAGTAGGGATCGTTGTGCAGGAACGCGTCGCCCTCGGCGAGGTCGGCATGATACTCGGTCATGGTGCGCGCCTGGTTGTGGACGCCGAAGATGTGGATCGGCAGTCCCTCGGCGCAGGCCAGGAGCTGGTTGTCGCCCGTCGCGATGGCGCAGGAGAAGTCGCGGGCGCTGTTGATGACAGACGATCGGGCGGCACGCAGCAGCGTGTTGGTCATCTCGCGCACGACGCCGTCGATGCGGTTGGCGATCACGGCGGTGATCACCGGATCGATCGTTGAGGAGGCTTGCTGGCTCATGTCCGGTGCTCGCTCTGCAGGAAGGTCAACCGATGCCGAATGTGTAGTTGCCCGCGCCCGAGACGGTGGTCGAGGTCTGTGGGAACACGACGAGGGTGGTGGTCGGCTCCTCGACGATGGCGGGGCCGATGATCTTGAAACCGGGCTGCAGGTCGCTCGATTTGTAGATCGGCGTGGCGACCGGCGCGTTGCCGCCGAAATAGCAGGGGCGGGTGGTCGACGGCATCGGCGCGGGCGTCACCGTGGCCGTGGCGCCGGGCTTCACTTCCGCGGCCAGCTTGACGACCAGGCGGGCCTTCCAGTTGACGCATTCGACCGGGCTGCCTACGTCGCGCATCGCGAAGACACGCTCGTGGACCTTGTGAAAGCTCTCGACCAGCGCGTCGACATCGGCCTGGTCGCGGAAGCGGGCGAAGGGCAGTGGCGTTTCCAACTCCCAGACCTGGGCGAGATATCGGGCCTCGGTCAGGAATTCGATGTGGTGAGTGCCTTCGGCGCGCGCGCCCAGCGTCGTGACGAACTTCTTCAGCTTGTCCTCGAGCGCCGCAAGGGTCCGGTTGACGCCGTCCATGCCGAAGCGGTCGGAGGTCGTGACCAGGCTCGCGGTCTCTTCCTTGACGATGTCGGCGAACTGCATGCCCGAGGCCGACAGGGCCGAGGCGACCTTGGGCAGGATCACCCGGTCGCAGCCAAGCTCCTGGGCGATCGGCAGGATGTTGATGCCGGCGGCACCGCCGCCTGCGACGATCGTGCTTTCGCGCGGATTGACGCCTTCGGCGATGGTGATCTCCTGGATCGCCTTGATCATCAGCTCGGTTGCGAGGTTCAGGATGTTCCAGGCCGTCTCCTCGACCGAGCGGCCGATGCGGTTCGCCACCGTGGCGATCGCCGTACGGGCCGCTGGAATATCGAGCTGCATGCGGCCGCCGAGGAAGAAGTCCGGATCGAAATATCCCAGCACGCAGGCCGCGTCGGAGACCGTCGGCATGGTGCCGCCGCGGCCGTAGCAGGCCGGACCCGGCTCGGCGCCGGCCGACTGGGGGCCGACCCGCATCAGGCCGCCCTCGTCGATCCAGGCGATCGAGCCGCCGCCGGCACCGATCGAGCGCACGTCGACCGACGAGATACCGAGCAGGTGTCCCGTCCACTGACCGCCGAGCCAGGTGTCGCGGCTGTAGGCCAGGCGGCCGTCGCGCACCAGGCCGACGTCGAAGGTCGTGCCGCCGGTGTCGCAGACGATGACGTTGTCGCCCATCTTCTCGATGGTCGAGTAGGTCAGCCCCGCGACCGGTGCCATCGCCGGTCCCGATTTTGCGGTATGGATCGGCGCGTCGATCAGTTCGTCGATCAGCATGACGCCGCCGACGCTGGTCGAGACCAGGATGTCGTTCTTGTAGCCGGCTGCCCGCAGGTCGGTCTCGAGGCCGCGCAGATGGTCCTGCATCAGCGGCTTCAGCGAGGCGTCGATCGCCGTCGCCGAGGCCCGGCGATACTCGCGCACGATCGGCACGAGCTGATGCGACAGGGTGAAGGGCACGTCCGGCATGATCTCGGTGAGCAGCTCGCCCAGCCGCAATTCATGCTCCGGATTGGCGATCGACCAGAGGAAGCAGACTGCCACGGCCTCGAACCCGCGGTCCTTCAGCGTCTGCACGACCGAGCGTGCCTGCGCCTCGTTGAACGGTACCGACGCGGTGCCTTCCGCGCTCATGCGTTCCTCGATCTCGAACGTGTAGCGGCGCGGGATGTAGGGTTCGGGATAGTCCTTGGTGAAATCGTGCGGGTTGACCTTGCCGCCTTCCTTCAGCACCAGTGTGTCGGGGAAGCCCATCGTGGTGACGAAGGCCGTCTTGGCGACGGTCCGCGTGACGATGGCGTTGGTTGCCCGCGTCGTGCCGTAGATCAGCAAGTCGGTCTGGGTCAGCAGCTCAGGCATGGTCATGCCGAGGTCGCGGGCCGCCACCTCGATCGCTTCCCGCATGCCGACGAAAATGCGGCTTTTCGTGGTCAGCGCCTTGCCGATGGTCTGTTGCCCGGCCTCGTCCATCACGACGATGTCGGTGAAGGTGCCGCCGGTATCGACCGAGATCCTGAATCCCATCTTGGTCCTTTGTCCTGAGTCTTGTCGTTGGGCCGGGACCGAAGGATGCAAGGTTCGTGCCGGTGCCTTCTTATGTGATCACATTGGTCGTGACGGTATCGTAAACGGCCCTTGTCCCCTGAGCGCAGCAAAGGATCTCATCGAACGATCGGACGCGGGCGACGTAGCTGGCGTGAGGTCCTTGCATGTTGCAGGAGAAGCGCTTGAAAGGGAGCTGACGCGAGGGAGCGACACCTCTCTCCTGCGCCGACGGGACGGAGCCCGATAAGGTCCATGGAGGCCGCCTTGGCGGACCCCGCAGCGAAGCTCGGAGCCAGTATCGTCTCGTCGCAAAGCCTGCACGGCTGCATGGTCACGAGACCGAATGCAAGGAAGGGATCCCGAAGATGAGCCAGACGGTAGTCATCGCCGGCATCGGTGTCAGCAAGGACAAGCTCGACATTCATGTCTTGCCGAGCAATCAGACCTTGGTGGTCAACCGCGACCATCGCGGCTTGGCCAGCCTTGTTCGCCGGCTGCGCAAGGCAGACGTCGAGCAGGTCGCCCTGGAAGCCAGCGGCGTCTACGAACGCATCGTCATCGAAGCCTTGGGGCCGGTCGTAGATCTCCTGCGGTATGCCGACCTGCAGGAGCTCGGCACCATTCATGATGCCAATGCGGTCTGATAGGACCAGCGCCTCCGCCTGGTCGTGGGTGACGTAATGTCTCCAAGCACGACAGCTGACTCACGTCTCCATCGCGTGCCGAATACCCTCGTCGGTAGACGGGCATTCATTGGCGGCCTGGATACGATGATCGAGCCTTCTCTCTCTCCTCGGCTTGTTCGCACAGCAGGCTTCGCAATGGACGAAGGATGGGATCGCAAAGGGAAAAGCAGTAACCGTGTCAGAGGTTCACGGCGCGCGGGCCACTGCGAATGTGCTGCGCGATAATCCTCCCTGATCGGGATTTTCCCGGAATGCGCCCGGCTCATGCCGGTTGCGTCCCCGCGCTGGATCAGCGTCCGTCCCTCATGATGTGATCAAAACTTGGGATGGTGACGCCCGAAATGGCAGCAGGGGCAGACCATCAATATCTAGTATCTGCCGACCAGCAACCCGCCATCGACAGCGATGACCTGGCCGGTGATGTAGCGCGCAGCCGGCGAGGCGAGAAACACGATGACGTCGGCGATGTCCTGGGGCTCACCCAGCCGGCCCATGGGAATGAAGGCGGGCGCCGCTTCCGCGCCCTCGGGACCGAGCGAGTGCTCCTGCGACAGAAGCTGCGCCGTGCGGATGTAGCCAGGTGCCACGCCATTGACGCGGACTCCGCTGCGCGCGAGCTCGACGGCGAGGCCGCGCACCAAGCCGACGACGCCCGCCTTTGCCGAGGAATAGTGGACGTGCTCGTCCCAGCCGTAGGCGACACCCATGATCGAGGAAAGTGCCACGACGGCACCCGAGCCGCGCTTGATCATGCCGGGGACGGCGGGGCGTACGATTCGCAGGATACCCTTGAGGTCGACGTCGAACGTGTGGTCCCACTTCTCGTCGGTCATGGCGCCGAAGGGGACACGGTGGGCGATGCCGGCGTTGGCGATGACGACGTCGACCGCGCCCAGGCGCTGCTCGGTCTCGGCGACGACTGCATTCGCCTGCTCGGTGCTCGTGACATCGAGGAACCGGAAATCGGCGCTGCCGCCCTTGCCGCGGATTTCATCGACGACGGCATTGCCTTCGGCCTCGAGCACATCAGTGACGACGACATGACAGGCCTGGTCGGCGAAGGCCAAGGCCGTCGCGCGTCCGATGCCGATTCCTCCACCCGTGATCAATACGACTCGCTTCGCCATTTCGACCTCAAGTGCCCGATACGCCCTGCGAGCAACGTTCGTGCCACGATGTGCTCACGGCGTGGCCGCTTCATCGTTCGGCGCGCCAACCCATGGCATGGGATTTGCGACATCGGCTTTTTGAAAGGCGGCGGGTGGATACGCTTTTCTTCCAACCGTTGAGATGGTGTCGAGATGAAGCGTCGAGTGCTTTTGCAGGGAGCGGCTGGTGCGGCTCTGATAGCGGGCGGCGGAGGCAAGGCCTTCGCACAGAGCAGGGCGGAAACGCTGCGCTACGTGACGGGCGCCACCATCAATACCCTCGACACGACCATGCCGGGTGCGACCCGCGAATCGTTCGGCCTCAGCATGAACGTCTACGACCGCCTGTTCGCCTTCGGCCGCAAGAAGCTGCCCGGCGACGCCTGGAGCTTCGATCCCAACACGATCCGGGGGGAGCTGGCCAAGTCCTACAGCATCAGCGCCGACAGCAAGGTCATCACCGTCACGTTACGCACCGACGCGACCTGGCACGACGGCTCGCCGGTGACGGCGGAGGACGTGAAATGGTCGCTCGACCGCCATGTCACGGCGAAGTCGCTGGCGGCGCCGCAGTTCACGACCGGGTCGTTGCTGAAGGCCGACCAGTTCAAGATCGTCGACCCGCAGACGATCACCGTGACGCTCGACAAGCCGGACCGGTTGGCGCTCGCCAATCTCTGCGTCTGCTACGCGATCATGATCAACAGCAAGCTCGCCAAGCAGCACGCCACCGCCGACGACCCGTGGGCGACGGAGTGGATGAAGACCAACACCGCGGCGAGCGGCGCCTACATCGTAGAGAGCCACAAGCCGGGCGAGAGCACGGTGCTGCGCCGGAACGAGAAGTGGGTGGGCAGTGGCAGCGGAGCGTTGCCGTTCTTCAAGCGCATCATCATCCAGACCGTCCCCGAGGCGCCCACGCGCGCCAACCTGATCGAGCGCGGCGACGCCGATCTGGCGATCGATCTGGCGGCCAGCGACATCCCGACGCTCGAGAAATCTGCCAAGGCCAAGGTCGTGTCGATCCCGCAGTCGAACGGCTTCACGCACATCACGATGAACACGCAGATGGCGCCGTTCGACAACGTCAAAGTGCGTCAGGCGGTGGCGGCGGCACTGCCGTACGACGATATGTTCAAGGCGACGATCTTCTCCCGCGGCCGCAAGCTCTATGACGCGAGCTGGACGACCACGCCGCCGAACTCGAGCTTCCCGCAGGAGATTCCCAACAAGACGGACCTGGCGCTGGCCAAGAAGCTGCTCGCCGAGGCGGGCCATCCCAACGGCTTCTCGACCACCTTCGCGTTTACGGCGGGGCAGGCGGCGACTGCCGAGCCGATGGCGGCGCTGGTGAAGGAGTCGCTGGCCAAGATCGGCATCCAGGTCGAGATCCAGAAGAAGCCCGATGCCGAGTTCAACACGCTGGAATCCGACAGCAAGATGCCGTTCTTCACCGACGGCGCGACAGCGTGGCTGCCTTACACCTATTACTACTTCTACCTCTACTTCACGCGGCCGCAGCGCTGGAACTTCGCCGCCTGGAAGAGCACTCGGATGGAGGAGCTCACGCTCGAGGCGCGCTACCAGACCGACCAGGCGAAGTACGACGCCGGCTGCAAGGAGATGATCGAGCTCTTCACCGCCGCGACGCCGCTGGTCATGTTGTGGCAGCCCAACCACGACGCCGTCATGGCGAAGTCGGTCGATGGCTACACCTACCAGTTCTACCGGCAGGCCGACTTCCGCGACCTCAAGCGGGTGTAACCCTTGTATGCCGCCGTCCTCCGGCGGGTGGGCCGCAGGCTGCTGGCCTCGATCCCGGCCTTGCTTGGCGTGATCGTGGTGACGTTCACGCTGATGCGCGTGCTGCCCGGCGATCCCGCGGTGTTCTTCGCCTCCGGTCCCAGCGCCGGGCGCGAAGAGATCGAGGAGCTGCGCCGCACCATGGGACTCGACAAGCCGATCCCGGTGCAGCTCGTCCGCTATCTCGGAGAGATGGCCAAGGGCGACTTCGGGCGGTCCATGACGACCGGTCAGCGCGTGGTGCAGGATATCCGAAACCGGCTGCCCGCCTCGCTCGAGCTCACCTTCAGTGCCCTCGCCATCGCGCTCCTGCTGGCGCTGCCACTCGGCATCGCTGCGGCGCTGCGGCCGGGCTCGATGGTCGATCACGCCGTGCGCCTTCTCTGTACGCTCGGCGTCTGTGTCCCCACTTTCGTGTCGGGCCTGCTGCTTATCTATGCCTTCTACTATCTCCTCGGATGGGCGCCGGATCCGACGGCGCGCATCGACATCTTCGCCTCGCCGCCGCCCGAGATCACCGGCTTCTACCTGATCGACTTCGCGCTGACGGGTGATGGCGAAGGCTGGTGGGCGGCGTTCCGCCAGCTCCTGCTGCCGGCCTTCACCATGGCGCTCTTCGTGCTGGCGCCGCTCGCCCGCATGACCCGCGCCTCGATGCTGGCCGTGCTGGGCAGCGACTTCATCCGCACCGCGCATGCCGTGGGCCTGCCGCGCGCCCGCGTGATCGTGGCCTATGCGCTGCGCAATGCGCTGCTGCCGGTGCTGACCATCACCGGCATCGTCTTCTCGACCATGCTGGGCGCCAACGTGCTGGTCGAGAAGGTCTTCTCCTGGCCGGGCGTGGCCTCCTATGCGCTCGATGCGCTGCTCTCATCCGACTACGCGCCAGTGCAGGCCTTCGTGCTCCTGATGGCGTCGATCTTCGTGCTGGTGAACGTCACGATCGACATTCTCTACGGCATCGCCGATCCGCGGGTGTCGGTCGTATGAGCGAAGCGGTTCTCGGCCAGCGACGCGGCGGCATCGGCCGGCACATCGTCTATGTCTTGCGCTCCAACCCCGTCACGGCCGTCGCGGCGGCCGGAGCCTCGGTCCTGCTCTTCATCGCGCTCTTCTCGCCGCTGCTCGTGCCCTACGACCCCATCGCCTCCAACGTGCCGATCGCGCTGCAGCCGCCCTCGGCCGCGCATTGGGCGGGCACCGACCAGCTCGGCCGCGACATCCTGAGCCGCATCCTGGCGGCGACCCGTCTCGATCTCGCGATCGCCTTCTCGGCCGTCAGCCTGTCCTTCGCCGCCGGCGCGGTGATCGGCGGCTTCTGCGGCTATGTCGGCGGCAGCCTCGATCGCTGGGTCGGCCGCTTCGTCGACGTGCTGATGGCCTTCCCGCTGTTCGTGCTGGCCATGGCCATGGTTGCCGCCCTGGGCAATCGCGTCGAGAACATCATCATAGCGACCGCCGTCATCAACCTGCCATTCTACATCCGCTTTGCGCGCGCCGAGGTGAACGTGCGGCGCAACGCGGGCTGGGTCGAGGCGGCGCGCGCCTGCGGCGACAGCCACCTCTCGGTCGTGCTGCGTGTGCTGCTGCCCAATGTCCTGCCGGCGATGGCCGTCCAGATCTCGCTCAATCTCGGATGGGCGATCCTCAATGCCGCCGGCCTGTCCTTCATCGGTCTGGGCGTGCGGGCGCCGACGCCGGAGTGGGGCATCATGGTGGCCGAAGGCGCGCGCTTCATTACCACCGGCAAATGGTGGCTGGTCGCCTTCCCGGGCCTGGCGCTGATGCTGACCGTGCTCTGCTTCAATCTGCTGGGCGACGGGCTGCGCGACATCCTCGATCCCCGCATGCGGACATGACGGCGCGGCTCCTGGAGGTCGAGAAGCTGCAGGTCGCCTTCTCGACGCGGCACGGCATCGTCGAGGCGCTGCACGGAGTCGACATCGCGCTGGAGCCTGGCGAGACACTGGGCATCGTGGGCGAGAGCGGGTCGGGCAAGTCGGTGACATCGCTTGCCGTCATGCGCCTGCTCGACCGGGCGGGCCGCATCACCGGCGGAACCGTGCGCTTCAAGGGGCAGGACATCACGCGGTTGGCGCCGGCCGATCTGCGGCATCTGCGCGGCTCGGCGATCTCGATGATCTTCCAGAACCCGCGCGCGGCGCTCAACCCGATCTGCACCGTCGAGAAGCAGATCGTCGACGTGCTGGCGGCGCACGGGCGGCTGTCGAAGGGCTCGGCGCGGGATCAGGCGCTGGCGCTTCTGAAGGCGGTGCTGATCCGCGATCCCGAGGCGCGGCTCTCGGCCTATCCGCACGAGCTGTCGGGCGGCATGTGCCAGCGCATCATGATCGCCATGGCGATCGCCTGCGAGCCCGCGTTGCTGATCGCCGACGAGCCGACTACCGGCCTCGACGTCACCACGCAGCAGACGGTGATGGAGCTGCTGTCGCGGCTGCAGAAAGAACGCGGCATGGCGATGATCCTCATCACCCATGATCTCGGTCTTGCCGCGCGCTGGTGCGACCGCATCGCGGTGATGGAGGCCGGCCGGGTGGTCGAACAGGGCCAGACCGAGGCGTTGTTCGAGGCGCCGGCGCACCCCTATACCCGCCGGCTGGTCGCGGCATCGCCGACCCGGCACTCGACGCTCGCCGACCTGGCCGTCGACGCGCCGCCGGTCGTGCAGGTGCAGCGGCAGCAACGGCCGGGCACACCGCCGCTGCTCGAGCTCGTCCATGTCGTGAAGTCGTTCGGCGGGCCGAGCCGCGCGGTCGACGACGTGTCGTTCCAGATCCCGCCCGGCGGCGCGCTGGGCCTGGTGGGCGAGTCGGGATCGGGCAAGAGCACGCTCTCGCGACTGATCTGCCGGCTGCTCGATCCCGACGGCGGCGACATCGTCTTCGAAGGCGAGTCGATCGCGCGCGTGCCGGCCCGCGAGTTCCACAAGTCGCCGCTGCGCGGTGACATACAGATTGTGTTCCAGGATCCGAACGACAGCCTGAACCCGCGCCATTCCGCCTTCGACAGCATCGCCTATCCGCTGCGTCGGCTCGAAAAGCTGCGCGACGGTGCGGCGCTCACGACCCGGGTGCGCGACGCGGCGAGCCGCGCCGGCCTGCAGCTCGAGCTGCTGGAGCGCTTTCCCCATCAGCTTTCCGGCGGGCAGAAGGCGCGCGTCGGCATTGCGCGTGCGATCGCGCCGCGGCCGAAGCTGATGATCCTCGACGAGCCGACGGCCGCCCTCGACGTGTCGGTGCAGGCGGTGATCCTGCAGCTTCTCGACCGGCTGCGCCGCGAAGAGGGGATCGGCTTGCTGTTCGTCAGCCACGATCTCAACGTCGTGCGGATGCTGTGCGAGGACCTTGTCG
Organism: Reyranella sp.; assembly: GCF_965279465.1. Taxonomy (NCBI): domain Bacteria; kingdom Pseudomonadati; phylum Pseudomonadota; class Alphaproteobacteria; order Hyphomicrobiales; family Reyranellaceae; genus Reyranella; species Reyranella sp. Next base: position 7,139,442 of record NZ_OZ257242.1, on the reverse strand, counting down.
TGCTGCAGGCCGGCAAGGTGGTGGAGGCCGGGCGAAGCCGCGACATCTTCCACAAGCCACAGGACGCCTACACCCGCGCGCTGCTCGAGGCAGTGCCGTACTTCGACCCGCAGCGTCGGGCGCGGCTGCAGGCGTTGAGCGCCTGACCCCGTTCCCGTCGTCCTGAGCGGAGCGAAGCGTAGTCGAGGGACCTGCTCATTCCGGCAGACGTTGCATGAACAGGTCCCTCCACTACGCCTCGCGGAGTTTACCCCGAGGTAATCCGAGGGGCTCAGCTCCGGTCGGGACGACGGAGCGAATCACGCCGCGCCGTAGCCGCCGCCGCCTGACGTCTCGATTACGACCCGGTCGCCGACGGAGAGGGCCAGGTTTTCCTTGCCCCGCAGCTCTCGGCTCGTGCCGTCGCGATGCAGCGTCACGCGGAAAGGCAGGCCGGGGGTGCCGCCCTGCAGGCCATAGGGCGGGACGACCCGGCGCTCGAACATGGTGGTGAGCGACAGGCCTTCGCCGAGCACCGTGTAGCTGCGGACCATGCCGTCGCCGCCGCGATGCTGGCCCGCGCCGCCGGACTTGGTCCGCAGGCGCTGCTCGTCGACGCGGATGCGGTACTCCGCCTCCACGATCTCGGCCGGTGTATTCATGGTGTTGGTGAGATGGACGCGCACGACCGGCGTGCCGTCGCGGTCGGCGCGCGCGCCCTCGCCGCCGCCATGAGTCTCGTAGAAGGTGCCGATCGCACCGTCGCGCCGCTTGCCGCCGAAGATCAGCAGACCGGCCGTTGTCGAGCCACCAGCCGTGAGGCGCTCGGGCACGGCCTTCTCGAGCGCGCGCATGATGGCATCGACCGCGCGCTGCGACGTCTCGTGATTGCCGCCGACCACCGGCTTGTCGATGCCGGGTTCGAGGATCGAGCCGGGGCGGGTGCGGATCTCGAGCGGCCGGTAGCAGCCGCCATTGGGCTGGATCTCGGGGCCGGCCACCGCCTTGATAGCGTAATAGACCGCCGCCATGGCGACGAACGGCGTGGTGTTGAGCGGGCCGGAAACGGCGTCGTCGGTGGCGCTGAAATCGAATCGAGCCTGGTCGCCCGCAATCTCGATCCGTACGCGGATGGCCGCGGGCTGTCCGCCGGGGCCGTCGTCATCGAGGAAATCCTCGCCCTCGTAGAAGCCGTCCGGCAGGCTGGTGATGGCCTCGCGCATCTGCGCTTCGGAGAGATCGTCCAACCGGTCGAGGGCGGCGCGGATCGTGGCGGCGCCGTGTTCCTCGCACAACCGGACGAGGCGGGCTTCGGCGGCACGGGTCGCCGCGATCTGCGCCAGCAGATCGCCCTCGCGCTCCTGCGGTCCGCGCAGGTTGGCGAGCAGGAAGTCACGCTTCTCGACGTCGATGCCGTCCGCCGTGAACAGGCGCAGCGGCGGGATGCGCACGCCTTCCTGCCAGGTCTCGGTTGCGGCGGCGAAATAGCTGCCGGCCCACGCGCCGCCGATATCGCCCCAGTGGGCCAGGCTCACGGCAAAGGCGAACAGCCGGCCTTCGAGGAAGATGGGGCGGATCGCCTTCACGTCGGGCAGGTGGTTGCCGCCGACCTCCGGCAGGTTCAGGAACCAGACGTCCCCCGGCTGCAGCCTTTCCGGCGGGACGCGTTCCAGGAACTTCTTCACGGTGAAGCTCATCACGCCGAGATGGATCGGGATGTCGCGGCCCTGTGCGATCAGATCGCCCTTGTGGTCGGTCAGCGCCGAGGAGAGATCGCCCGCCTCGCGCAGGAGCGGCGAGCGGGCCGAGCGCATCACGACGAAGGACATCTCTTCCGCCGCGGCGGTCAGCGCGTGACGGATCACCTCTGTGGTGAAGGGATCGACCGCGTTCCTCATCGTCCCTCCTCGCGGATCCAGAGATGTCCCATGGTGTCGGCGGTGAGCGCGTAGCCGGGCGGCACGACGACGGTCGACCACGCATCCTCGACCACGGCGGGACCGGCGATCTTCGCGCCGGCCGGCAGGAGATCGCGATCGAAGCGCGGTGTCTGGTACGGCGCTGCAGGCTCGAACCAGCAGGGGCCGACGCTGGTCGGCTGCGGTGCGGCGCCCGGTGGAAGCGGGGCGGCGGAAGAGGCGGGTCGTGCGACCCTCGTGCGCAGCCGCAGGCTTTGCATTTCCCAATGCTCCTCGGTGGCGTAGCCGTAGATCTCGAGATGCCGCCGCCGAAAGTCCCGGCCCAGCGTGTCGAGGTCGAGCGGTGCCGCGAAGCCGACCTCGATGGCGTAGCTCTGACCGACATAGCGGACCAGCGCCATGCGCTCGACCAGGATGTCGTTTTTCGAGTGCCCTTGGCGGAGGAGCGGCTCCATCAAGGTCGACAGCATGCCGTCATGCAGCGCCGTGAAGCGGTCGGCGTCCCATTCGGTGCTGAGCATACGCACGGCGTGCTGCTGCGTATGGATCATGTCGGCCACGATGCAGCCCAGCGCGGAGAAGCCAGAGGAGAACCGCGGGACCAGGATCTCGGCGATGCCGAATTCGCGGGCGAGGCGCGCCGCATGCATGGGGCCCGCGCCGCCGAAGGCGAGCAGCGTGCATTGCCGGCCATCGACGCCGCGCTCGACGGTGACGCGCGCCAGCGCCCGCACCATGGTGGCGTTGGCGACGCGCTGGATGCCGAGGGCCAGCGCCACGACCCCGATCCCGAGCTGCCGGGCCAGCGGCGCCAGGGACGCTTCGGCCGCGGCGACGTCGAGTGCGATCGAGCCGCCCAGCCGCCGCGTGGTGTCGAGATAGCCCAGCACGGCGTTGGCGTCGGTCACGGTTGGCCGCGTGCCACCGCGGCCGTAGGCGGCAGGGCCGGGCTCGGCCCCGGCGCTTTCCGGCCCGATCGACAGGCCACCGGTCCCCATCGTGACCAGCGAGCCGCCGCCGGCGCCGATCGATTCGACCGCGACCATGGGCTGGCGCACCGGACGTCCGGCGAGCTTCGAATCGGTCGAGATCTCCGCCGTGCCGTTCACGATCAGGCAGACGTCCGTGGTCGTGCCGCCCATATCGAAGGTCAGCGCCTTCTCGAGGCCGAGCGCGGCGGCAGTGTGCGCGGCCGCCGCGATTCCTGCGGCGGGACCCGACAGCGCCATGGATAGCGGTCTCCTGGCGGCCGCTTCGGGCGATGCCATGCCGCCCGCCGAATGCATCACGTGCAACCGCGTGCCTGCGACCTCGCGCTGCAGCCGGTCGAGATAACGCGCCGCGATCGGCATGACCGAGGCGTTGAGCACCGTGGTCGCGGTGCGCTCGAACTCACGGGTCTCGGGATTGATCTCGTGCGACAGGGAGACGAAAGGCACGCTCTCGCCCAGCGCCGCGCCGAGCGCGCGTTCGTGCACCGGGTTGGCGTAGGCATGCATCAGCGACACCGCCACGCTCTCGACGCCGGTGGCCTTCGCCCGGGCAACCGCCTCCGCGATCGCGCGGTCGTCGGCTGCGAGCAGGACGTGCCCCGCATGGTCGACGCGCTCGGCGAGTCCGATGCGGCGCTCCGGCGGGACTTGTGCCGCTCGACGCGGCGGCAGATCGAGCCGGTAGAGATGCTGGCGGCCGGCGCGGCCGATCTCGAGCACGTCCTCGAAGCCGCGCGTCGCCACCAGTGCGACCGGCTCGACGCGATCCTCGACGATGGCATTGGTCACCAGGGTCGTACCGTGCACCAGGTCGTCGACGTCCTCAGGCGTCAGGCTGGCAGCGGCAAGCGCGGCCTTGATGCTGGCGACGGGATCGTTACGCTGTGTCGGCACCTTGATCGAGCGATATTCCCCGGTCGACGCCTGCAAGGCGATCAGGTCGGTGAAGGTGCCGCCGATATCGATACCGACTTGCCAACCTTTGCCGGCCAAGTTCGCTCTCATGGTTATGGTCAAGGAGAAATTGCCGGGCCAGGGCAAGCTATGCAAGCGCGTTGCGTCATGATTGGCCTTTGTGCGTGGAATTCTTGCCGGGCACGCTTCTTGTATGGCAGTTGGTGACAATCGTCCGTCGATAACCGGCGTGAGTAAGGGGATATCGGATGGCCTTGATGAAGCGACGCGACGTTGTTCGCAATGTTGCCGGCGGCGCAGTGCTGATCGCGGGACTGTCGCCGACGGCGCAGGCCCAGGCGAAGAAGGGCGGTACGCTCGTCTACGCCACCGTTTCCGGGCCCGGCACCCTCGATCCGCATGTTTCCTCGAGTGCCGTCGAGCTGGAGGTCATCAACAACGTCTTCGAAGGGCTTGTTGCACTCGACAACCAGAATGCCACGCGTCCGATGCTCGCCGCCAAGGCGACGGTGTCGCCCGATTCGAAGACCTATACGTTCGAGCTGCGCCGTGGCGTGAAGTTCCACAACGGCGACGAGCTCACGTCGGCCGACGTGAAGGCGTCGATGGAACGCTACGCCGCGGTCAGTCCCAATGCCAAGAACCTGTCGGATGTCGAGCGCTACGAGACCCCCGATCCTTACACATTCATCATGCAGCTAAAGACGCCGAACGTGGTGCTGCTCGATGTCCTGAAATCACCGATCTTTCCGTTCATGATCCTGCCCGCCTCGCAGAAGGACAAGCCGGCGCGCGGCATCGACATCATCGGCACCGGACCGTTCTCGATGGGCGAGTGGGTCAAGGACAGCCATCTCGTGATCAAGCGCTTCGACGGTTATGTGCCGGATACATCGGCGCCTGGCCGCGACGGCTATGCCGGCCGCAAGACTGTTTATGTCGACGCCGTGCGCTTCCGGTTCATCCCGGAGGCGACGACGCGCATTGCCGCACTCCAGACCGGCGAGGTGCAGCTCGCCTCGAGCATCCCGACGGAGCTGCGGCCGCGTATCGAGGAGCGCAAGGAGCTCGCGATCCGCGAGTCATTTCCGATCGGCGGCACCTATGTGATCGTGAATTCTCAGTTCGGTCCCACGGCCAATGTGCTGATCCGGCAGGCGATCGGCGCGGCGATCGATATCGCGGAGATCACCGAGGCGACGGGCGGCATCAACAAGCCGAACGCCTGGATGTCGTTCCCCAACACGCCCTATTACCTGGGCGATACGGAGAAGGCGCCCTGGTACGACATCAAGAGTCCGGCCAAGGCGAAGGCGCTGCTCACCCAGGCGGGGTATCGCAACGAGAAGATCATCATCGAGACCAACAGCAATTATCCCTGGATGCGGACGACGATGCTGGTGGTGGCCGAGCAGTTGAAGGCGGCCGGCATGAACGTCGACGTCAAGATTGTCGACTGGACGACGAACGCCTCGCACATGCAGCAGGGAACCGGTGAATGGAACCTGTCGACCACGCTGTTCGGACCGGATCACATCCTGGGACCGCAGCAGTGGCGGCCGCTGATCTACGCCTTTCCCAGCATCAAGGGGAACGACGCGCTGGACGCCGCCTACGCGGAGTTCTTCGCCGAACCTTCTCTCGACAAGCGGCGCGCCGCCTGGCTGAAGATCCAGCAGCAGGTGCTGGGCAACGGCTACATGATCAAGATCGCCGATTCGGGACGTCTCAACGCCTATGCACGAAAGCTCAAGGGGCAATCCGACTATTCGGGTATCCTGCAACTGTGGGATCTCTATCTTGAATAGACGGAACGGCGCAGGACGAGGGGGCGAAGGACAGTGGGTCGGACGATAGCGCACCAGGCGCGACGATGAGCCGGCTGTTGGCCATCAAGGTCTTGCAGGCCATCCCGGTTCTCCTGCTCGTTTCGGTCCTGGCGTTCCTGCTGATGAGCCTTCTGCCGGGCGATCCGGCCGTCGTCATCGCCGGCGACCAGGCGTCGCCCGAGGCGATCGAGAAGGTCCGGCGCACGCTCGGGCTGGACCGGCCGTTCCTCGAGCAGATCGCCCTGTGGTTCGGGCAGCTGGTGCAGGGCAATTTCGGCAGCTCCCTGATGCTGAACCAGAGCGTGCTGTCGGCCATGGGCGAGCGGCTGCCGGTGACGCTCTCGCTGGCCGGCCTGTCGCTCGCGATCACCCTGCCGATCGGCATCCTGGTCGGCTCGATCGCCGCCTACTACCGGCAGACCTGGATCGACTCCGCGGTGATGGCCGTGGCGCTGCTCGGCGTGTCCATCCCCGGCTTCTGGATCGCCATCCTCGCGGTCATCCTCTTCTCGGTCATCCTGGGGTGGCTGCCGTCGAGCGGGTTCGTGGCGTTGTCGCAGGATCCGATGTTGTGGCTGCGCTCGCTCATCCTGCCGGCGGCGATGCTGTCGCTGTTCCAGATCGGATTCCTCGCCCGCATGACCCGGTCGGCGATGCTCGATGTGCTCAGCCAGGATTTCATTCGGACCGCCCGCTCGAAGGGGTTGAGCGAGTGGGTGACGGTCGGCAAGCACGCCTTCCGCAATGCCCTGATCATGGTGATCACTGCCTTGGGCATCCTCGTCTCGACGGCGATCGGCGGTTCGGTCGTGATCGAGCAGGTCTTTGCCTTGCCCGGGATAGGCCGCCTCGTCGTGCAGGGAATCCTTGCTCGTGACTATCCGCTCGTCCAGGGCGTCATGCTGATCTATGGCTTCGCCTTCGTGGCGATCAATCTGACGGTCGACATCCTCTATACCTTCGCCGATCCGCGCGTGCGCTATGACTGATATCGGCATCGGTATCGGCTCGCCCGTCCTGGCGCCGCGGCGGCGCTTCATGCTGCTGCGCCGGTTGCTGGCGCATCGCTCCTTCCAGATCGGCGCGGTGCTGCTGATCCTGCTGACGGCGGCGGCGATCCTGGCGCCGCTCACCGGCATCGATCCATCGTCGATGAAGGTGCGCTTCCGCTACAAGCCGCCGTCCGCCATGTTCCCCTTCGGCAGCGACAATTTCGGCCGCGATGTGCTGACCCGCGTCCTCTATGGCGCGCGGGTTTCGCTCTGGATCGGCTTCGTGGTCGCTGCACTTTCCGGCATCACCGGCGCGGTCATCGGCGTCATCGCCGCACAGTTCCGCAGCCTCGATGCGCCGATCATGCGTTTCATGGACGCGCTGATGTCCTTCCCGGCCATCCTCCTGGCGCTCGGCATCACGGCGGCGCTCGGACCGCGCATGGAAAGCGTCATCATCGCGCTCACCGTCGCCTACGTGCCGGCCGGCGTGCGCATCGTGCGTGCCTCCGCGCTGGTGGTGCGCGAGCTCGACTACGTCCAGGCCGCGCGAATCGCGGGGGCGGGCGACATGCGCATCATGCTGCGGCATATCCTGCCCAACAGCGTGGGGCCGCTGCTGGTCCATATGAGCTTCGTGTTCGCCTATTCGATCCTGGCCGAAGCCGCGCTCAGCTTCCTCGGTGTCGGCGTGCAGCCGCCGACCCCGAGCTGGGGCAACATCATCGCCGAGGGCCGCGACTACGCGACCGAGGCGTGGTGGGTCATGCTCTTCCCCGGCATCGGCATCAGCCTGGCCGCGCTCGGCCTCAACCTGCTGGGCGACGGGCTGCGCGACGTGCTCGATCCAAGGCTGAAGGGGGGCCACTGATGGCCTCACCGCCCCTGGTTTCCATCGACGATCTCACCGTCCAGTTCCGCGGCGACCGCAAATGGACGACGGCCGTCGAGGGCGTGTCGTTCGACGTCGGCGAAGGCGATTGCCTCGGCATCGTGGGAGAGTCGGGCAGCGGCAAGAGCGTGACGGCGCTGTCGATGCTGCGCCTGCACGCGCGCGGCACGTCGCGCTTCGCCAGCGGCACGGTTCGCTACGACGGCCAGGATCTCCTGCAAGCACCGGAAAGCCGCCTGCGCCAGGTGCGCGGGGGCGACATCGCCATGGTGTTCCAGGATCCGATGTCGTCGCTCAATCCCGTGCTGACGATCTGCGACCAGATCTCCGAGACGCTGCGCCTGCATCAGGGCATGTCGCGTGCCGATGCGCGGGTGCGGGCCATCGAGCTGCTCGACCTGGTGCGGATCGCGGACGCGCGCCGGCGGGTCGACGAGTATCCGCACCGCCTGTCGGGCGGCATGCGCCAGCGCGTGATGATCGCCATCGCGATCGCCTGCCGTCCGCGGCTGCTGATCGCCGACGAGCCGACCACGGCGCTCGATGTCACCATCCAGGCGCAGATCCTGGAGTTGCTGCGCGAGCTGCGGAGCGAGCTCGGCATGGCGGTGATGCTGATCTCGCACGATCTCGGCGTCATCGCCGAGTTCGCCGAGCGGGTGATCGTGATGTATGCCGGACGGATCGTCGAGCAGGCGCCCGTCGAGGTGCTGTTCCGTACGCCCGTGCATCCCTATACCGAGGGGCTGATGGCCTCGATCCCGGCGCTCGACGGCGGCGACGGGCGTCTCTATTCGATCCCGGGACGCATTCCGGACCCGGACGAGCCGATCGCCGGCTGCCGCTTCGGACCGCGCTGCGCGCATGTCCAGGCCGTCTGCCGCGCCGCGATTCCCGATCTCGCGTCGATCGGGCCGGACCATCGCGTGCGCTGCACGCCGCGGACCTCCGGCCGGACGGCGGCGTGATGGCCGACGAGCTTCCGGTCGAGGTGCGCGACGTCGACATGGCGTTCCGCACAGGCGCCGTCACGCAGCAGGTGCTGCACAAGGTGTCCTTCACCATCCGTCCGGGCGAGACGCTGGGGCTGGTGGGGGAGTCAGGGTCGGGCAAGTCGACCATGGGCCGCATCCTGGTCGGGCTCTATGTGCCGACCGGCGGTTCGGTCCGCTTGTTCGGCCGGCCGATCACCGGCGCGGAGCGCCGCGGCAACCTCGCCGCCGTTCGCTCGCGCCTCCAGTTCGTGTTCCAGGACCCCCACTCGGCGCTCAATCCGCGCATGAGGATCGGCGATTCGGTCGGCGAGCCGATCGACATTGCCGGCGGTCATTCGCGGCGCGACCGCAACGGCCGCGTCCGCGAGCTGCTGGAGATGGTCGGCCTGCCGCGCGACAGCGCCGAGCGCTTTCCGCACGAATTCTCGGGCGGCCAGCGCCAGCGTATTGTCATCGCCCGCGCGCTCGCGCTGCAGCCGAGCTTCATTGTCTGCGACGAGCCGGTGTCGGCGCTCGACGTGTCGATGCAGGCCCAGATCGTCAACCTGCTGATGGACCTGCAGGAGAAGCTCGGCCTCAGCTACCTGTTCATCGCGCACGATCTCGCGGTGGTGCGGGCGATCGCCCATCGCGTGGCGGTCCTCTATGCCGGCTCGATCGTCGAGGTGGCGCCCAAGGCCGATCTCTACCGCGCGCCGCAGCATCCCTACACGCGTGCGCTGCTCGATGCCGTGCCGCGGCCCGATCCGTTCCGCAAGCGCGGGCCGGTCATCGGCGGCGAGGTGCCGAGCCTGTTGTCGCCGCCGTCCGGTTGCCGGTTCCACACGCGCTGCCCGAACGTGATGCCGCGCTGCAGTGTCGACGTGCCGCATCTTCTCGAAACTGGCCCCATGCGCCAGGCGTCATGCCATCTCTACGATCCGGAGCCGCTTTGTAATGTCGAATAGCGAGTTGCTGTTTACGCCCGCGACGGTCGTCGCCGCGATGATCCGCCGGAAGAAGCTGTCTCCGGTCGAGCATATCGACGCCGTGCTGGGCGCGATCGACACGCTCCAGCCGCAGCTCAATTGCTTCGTGACGGTGACCGGCGAGGCGGCCCGCAAGGCCGCGAAGGCTGCCGAGCAGGCGGTGATGTCGGGCGACGAGCTAGGTCCGCTGCACGGCGTCGCCGTCGGCATCAAGGATCTCTTCCCGACCAAGGGCGTGCGGACGACCTACGGCACCGTGGCGTTCGAGCACAACATCGCCGAGCGCGACGACGTGCTGGTGACGCGCCTGCGCGAGGCGGGCGCCATCATGGTGGGCAAGACGACCACGCCCGAGTTCGGCATCAAGGGCACGACCGAGGGACCGATCTTCGGTGTCACCCGCAATCCCTGGGACCTCAGCCGCACGCCGGGCGGATCGAGCGGCGGCGCCGGCGCCTCGGTCGCGGCGGGCCTGACGCCTCTGTCGCTCGGCAGCGACGGCGCCGGCTCGACCCGCGGGCCGGCGGCCTGCTGCGGCCTCGTCGGGTTGAAAGGAACCACGGGCGTGCTGCCGTGGCAGGAAGGGCGTGAGACCTTCGGCAATCCGGTGGCGGCGGGCCCGCTCACCCGCACGGTCGCCGATGCCACGGCGACGATGTTGGCGATGGCCGGCCCCGATCCGATGGATGCCTGGTCCGAAAGTGCGCTGCCGTTCGGCTTCGTCTCGGCCCATCTGCTGTCGAAGGACCTCTCGGGCGTGAAGATCGGCTATCTCGGCCAGACCGGCGCGACAGTGGTCGCCGCCGATGTCGCGGAGAACACGAAGACCATGCTGGGCGCCCTGGCCGACCTCGGCGCCGACGTCGAGGAGGTGCGGACTCCGGTCGACTGGATCAGCGACGAGCAGCGCGTGCTCTACCTCTGCTCGATCGCCAATTACCTGGGTCATGTCGTCGACAAATACGGGGAACGCACGGATAAGGTGCTGCGTGGCTTCGTCGAGGCGGGCAAGAAGTACGATATTTCCGCCTATTTGCGGGCTGTTGCGGCCAAAACCCGGTTGTTTCGGGCGGTGCAGGGGTTGTTCGAGACCTATGATTTCCTGGTGTCGCCGACCCTCTCGCGGACCGCGCTCGATGCCGACTTCAACGGCGTGACGGGCCGGGTCGAGATCGACGGCAAGGAAATCGGCCCCGCGCAGCCGCATTGGACCGGCTTCATGTATCCGTTCAATCTGACCGGCCACCCGGCACTGTCGATCCCGTCGGGTTTCGGCCGCGACGGCCTGCCGACCGGTTTCCAGATCGTCGGCCCGCGTCATGCCGATGGCGACGTCCTGCGGATCGGCGCGCTGCTCGAGGAGGCCTGCCCGTGGGCCGACAAGCGGCCGCCGATTGCGGCAAGCTGAGTTTCCGTTGTTCGAATTATGGGAAGGGTGCTGACATGAAGATCTTTGGGTCACTGCTACGGATCGGCCTTGCGGCGGTCTTCGTCGTTGCCGGTGCGGGCCTGTCGGCCGAGGCGCAGCAGAAGAAGGGCGGCACGCTCACCTACGCCTATGTCTCGGGGCCGGGCACGCTCGATCCGCACGTCGCGGCAAGCCTGGTCGAGCTCGAGGTCATTCACCACATGTTCGAGACGCTGGTGGCGATCGATGACAAATACAACACGCGCATGTCGCTGGCCTCGAAGGTCGACACGAGCGCCGACGGCAAGACCTTCACCTTCACCCTGCGCAAGGGCGTGAAGTTCCACAACGGCAAGGAGATGACATCCGCCGACGTGTTGGCATCGTTCGAGCGCTACAAGAAGGTCAGCCCGAATGCCAGCGTGCTGGCCGATGTCGAGGGCTACGACACCCCCGATCCGTCGACGTTCGTGGTCCGGCTGAACAAGGTGAATGCCGTCTTCGTCGATATCCTGAAGTCGCCCGTCTATCCGTTCGCCATCATTCCGGCCGAGCAGAAGGACAAGGCGGCCCGCGAGCTCGAGATCATCGGCACCGGTCCGTTCATGCTGGGCGAGTGGGTCAAGGACAGCCATCTCGTGATGAAGCGCTTCGACGGCTATGTCGCCGACGAAAGCGCGCCCGGACCGGACGGCCTCGCCGGCCGCCGCACCGCCTTTCTCGACAGCGTGCGTTACAACTTCGTGCCCGAAGCCAACACGCGCGTGGCCGCCCTGCAGTCGGGTGGCGCCGACGTGATCAGCGACGTGCCGCCGGACCTCGTCAAACGGCTCGAGGGCCGCGCCGACCTGACGACGCTCAAGGTCTTCCCCTTCTGCATGCAGGTGTTCGTGGTCAATACGCAGCAGGGCCCGACCAAGAACCCGCTGGTCCGCCAGGCCATCGAGGCGGTCGTCAATGTCGACGACATCCTGGAGGCGATGGGTTCGGTGTACCAGAAGAGCCATTCGATGGTTTATGCAAGCAGCCCATACTACCAGGGCGACGCGATGAAGCCCTATTACAGCCAGAACAATCCGGCCAAGGCGAAGGAGCTGCTCGCCAAGGCCGGCTACAAGGGCGAGAAGATCGTCCTGCAGACCAACTCCAACTACGCCACCATGCGTAGCGCGATCCTCGTGCTGGACGAGCAGATGAAAGCGGCCGGCATGAATTCGTCGGTCGATGTCGTCGACTGGACCACCAATGCCAGCAACATGCAGCGCGGCACCGGCACCTGGAACGTCTCGACGACCGGCTACTGCTCCAATCCGCTGCTCGGCCCGCAGCAGTGGAAGGTGATGTTCTACACCTTCCCGCACGTCGAAGGGGACAAGGTGCTCGATGACGCCTACGACAGGTTCTACACCTCGCTCGATCCTAAGCTGCGCATCGCGGCCTGGGCGGACATCGAGAAGCGCGTGCTCGACCAGGCCTACATGATCAAGATCGGCGACATCGGCACGATCCGCGCCTTCAACAACAAGAAGGTCGAGAACTTCACGCCCTATTACCTGCCGCGATTCTCCAACGTCTCGGTGAAGTAGCGGCAGCCATGGCGAACGACCAGCAGAAGCACCCCGGCATCGACTGGATGCCGGAGTTCAGCCCGATGAATGTCGTGAAGCGGCATTCGCTTGTGATGCATCCCGGCGATTCCTGGCATCTCGCGCACTGGTACGAGGCGCCGCGCGAGGATCCGGCAGTGCCGGAGGTCTATACCTATACCGACGCCATGTCCTACGCGCCGGGTGAGGAGGTCGCCTTCCACACCAGCACGACGGCGAAGGACTGGACCTTGCAGGTCTATCGCGACGGCAACGTGCCGACCCTGGTGCATGAGGCGAAGGGCCTGCCCGGGACGTTCCACGCAACGTCGCCGCATGCCTATCGCGACGGCTGCAAATGGCCGGTCGGGCATCGCTGGCGCCTGCCGGCCGATCTCGCATCGGGCTTCTACCGCGTGGCCTCGAGCTGCCGCTTCGAGAACGGCGCCTCGTTCGTGCAGCACCATTTCTTCGTCGTTGTTCCGGTCGATCCGGCGCCGGCCGGCCGCTTCCTGCTGATCCTGCCGACCTCGACCTGGCTCGCCTATAACGACTGGGGCGGCGCCAATTCCTACGACGGCATCGACGGCCCCGACCGCAACCAGTTCTCGCCGATCCTCAGCATCGAGCGGCCATGGACGCGCGGATTGCTCTGGCTGCCGCCCGGCGCGCCGCGCCTGTGCGACCCGATCAAGCGGCCGGCGTGGGATGCGCCGCGCTACTACACCAAGGAATGGGCCTACACGAACGGCTTCGCCCAGTTCTTCGCGTCGGCGGGCTGGGCGCAGTTCGACCGCCACTTCGTGATCTGGGCCGAGCGCGAGGGCTATGCCTTCGACATGATCACGCAGACCGACCTGCATTTCCGGCCGGAGATCCTGAAGCGCTACGGCAGTGCCGTCATCGTCGGGCACGACGAATATTGGACGGCCGAGATGCGCGACACGATGGACGCCTTCGTCGAGGAGGGCGGCAAGGTCTCGCGCTTCGCCGGCAATTTCCTCTGGCAGGTACGGCTCGAGGACGAGGGCCGGCGCCAGGTCTGCTTCAAGGCGCGCGCGCATGCCGAGGATCCGGTGAAGGGCACCGACCGGGCGAAGCTGCTGTCCGGCGCCTGGGAGGATCCGGCGATCGGGCGTCCCGGCGCCTTGACCTTCGGCGTCAACGGCGCGCAGGGCATCTATTCCTCCTGGGGTGCCCTCGCGCCGCGCGCCAGCCAAGGCTTCACGGTCTATCGGCCACGGCACTGGGCCTTCGACGGCACCGAGACGCACTATGGCGACGTCATCGGCGCCGAGGCCGGCATCTTCGGCTACGAGGTCGACGGCCTCGACTATACCTTCCGGCGCGGCTTGCCCTATCCGACCGGCGACGATGGCGCACCTGGCTTGATCGAAATCCTGGCAATGGCGCCCGCGGTTCGCGTCGAGGAAGAGCATCGCGGCGAGGGCTTCCGCTATTACCTCGGCAACGGTCGCAAGGATTCGACGACATCGGCCAAGCCGGCCGGCGCCGGCGGTGACGGTGGCGACAGCGATCCGCAGCGCTACGGATCGGGCATGATTGTCTCCATGCCGCGCGGCAAGGGTGAGGTTTTCACCGCGGGAAGCTGCGAATGGGTCATGGGGCTCGCTCGCGGCGATTTCTGCACCCAGCAGATCACCCGCAATGTCCTCGATCGCTTCCTGGACTCGAAGTCGTAGTAGACGCGCATATTTGCGGTGGGCAGCGACTCAGGCTGGCTTGTCGACCGCGAGCCCAGCCGACGGGCCCGGCTTGGCGGCACCGGGCTTGCGCTTGCGCCATTCGTCGAGGCGCTGAAGCAGCACGAAGAAGCAGGGAACGAACAGCACGGCAAGGCAGGTCGAGGCGAGCATGCCGCTGAACACGCTGATGCCCAGCGAGCGACGGGCGTTCGCGCCGGCGCCGACTGCCAGTACCAGCGGCAACACGCCGAGGATGAAGGCGAAGGACGTCATCAGGATCGGCCGGAAGCGGGCGCGCGAGGCCTCGACCGCCGCCGCGAGGATTTCCTCGCCCTCTATGCGCCGTTCGCGCGCCACCTCGACGATCAGGATGCCGTTCTTGGCCGACAGGGCGATCAGCAGCATCAGGCCGATCTGGGTGTACAGGTTGTTGGCCGCGCCCAGGCTGGTCAGCGCAACGACCGGGCCGACGAGCGCCAGCGGCACCGCCGACAGGACGGAAAGCGGCAGAATCCAGCTCTCGTACTGGCCGGCGAGGCAGAGATAGACCAGCAGCACCGACAGCGCGAAGACGTAGTAGAGCTGGTTGCCGGTGATCTTCTCCTGGTAGGACATCGCCGTCCATTCGAAGGTGACATCCTTCGGCAGGACGCGCGCCGCAATGCGTTCCATGGCGTCCATCGCCTGGCCGGAGCTGTAGCCCGGCGCCGCGCCGCCGACGATCGTCGCCGAGGCAAACAGGTTGTAGACGGTGATGAGCGGCGGGGCGACGACCTCGCTGAGGCTGGCGACCGCGCTCAACGGCACCATGTTGCCATCCTGGCTGCGCACGAACAGCTTCAGCAGGTCATCGGGCTGGAGGCGATACTTCGCATCGGCCTGGACGTAGACCTGCAGCGACAGGCCGTACTTGTTGAACTGGTTGACGTAGGTCGAGCCGACATAGTCGGTGAGCGTCGAGAAGATGTCGCCGACCGAGACGCGCAATGTCTCGGCCCGGGCGCGGTCGACCGTCAACACCACGTGGGGGGCATTGGCCCGGAAGGTGGTGATGACGTTGCGCAGGCTCGGCTCCGACTTTGCCTCCTTGACCATCTGCTGCGCGAGCTCGTCGAGCTTGCGGTAGTCGAAGCTGCCGCCCAGCATCTCGAGCTGCATCTGGAAGCCGCCGGCATTGCCGATGCCCTGGATCGCCGGCGGCGGCAGAACCAGAGGTTGGCCGTCCTTCAGCGTCTCCAGCGCCTTCTGCACGCGGCCATAGATGGTGAGCAGGTCCTGGCCTTCGGCCTTCACGCGCGCGTCGAACGGCTTCAGCATGATGTAGCCGACGCCGGCATTGGCGAGGTCGGCGCTGTTGTCGAGCGGCGAGATGCCGGAGATCGCAATGACGTGGTCGACGCCCGGTATGTCCTTCACCAGCTCCTGGACCTGCTGCAGCGAGGCGGTCGTGCGGTTGAGCGAGGCGCCGTCGGGCAGCTGCACGGCGGCAATGAGATAACCCTGGTCGTCGATCGGGATGAAGGAGGTCGGCAGGCGCGCCAGGCCCCACATGGCCACGCCGGAGACGCAGAGTCCGACGATCACCATCAGGCCGCTGCGCCGGACCATGCCGCCGATCAGGGCGGCATAGGCCGCCTCCATGCGGTCGTAGACGCGATTGAAGCCGCGATAGAAGAAGTTGCGCTGTTCGGGAGGCACGGGCGTGCGCAGCCAAAGGGCGCACTGGGTGGGCTTCAGGGTAGCGGCGTTGAACGCGCTGATCAGCGCGGTCACGGCAATCACCAGGGCGAACTGCGCGAACATCTGACCGGTCAGCCCGGGGACGAAGGCGGCCGGCAGGAACACCGACATCAACACCAGCGTGATGCCGATGATCGGACCGAACAGGTCCTTCATCGCCCTGATGGCCGACGCAGGGCCCGACATGCCCCGTTCGATGTACTTGGTAACGCCCTCGACGATGACGATGGCGTCGTCGACCACGATGCCGATGGCCAGCACGATGCCGAACAGGGTCGACAGGTTGACGGTGAAGCCCAGCGCCGCCATGCCGGCGAAGGCGCCGATGATGGTGACCGGCACAGTGGTGGCCGGCACCAGCGTCGCGCGGAAGTTCTGCAGGAAGACCAGGATGACGATCAGGACCAGGATGCCGGCCTGGTAGAGCGTCGTGTAGACTTCGTTGATCGAGGCCGTGACGAACAGCGTCGTATCGTACGGAATGCTCCAGCGCAGGCCCTCCGGGAAGCGGCGCGCCAGCTCCGTCATCTTGGCGCGCACCGCGTTGCCGACCGCCAGGGCGTTGGCCTCGGGCGTCTGATAGATCGCAATGCCGGCGGCCGGGCGGCCGTCGAGATTGAACTGCTGCGAGTAGGTCTGCGCCCCCAGCTCGACGCGCCCGATGTCGCGCACATAGACCAGCTCGCCGCCTTCCTTGGTCTTGTCCTTGACGATGATGTTGGCGAACTGTTCGGGTTCGTTGAGGCGCGACTGGATGTCGACTGTGTACTGGAAGCCGATGTCGGGCGGAGTCGGGGGCATGCCGACCTGCCCTGCAGCGACCCGCTTGCTCTGCTGCTGGATGGCATCGATGACGTCGCTGGGCTGCAGCCCGAAGCTGTAGAGCTTCTCCGGATCCATCCAGATACGCATCGAGTACTGGCCGGCGCCGAATACCTTGACCGAGCCGACCCCGGGCAGGCGCGCCAGGATGTTGGTGATATTGATCGTCGCGAAGTTGCTGAGGAACAGGCTGTCGAAGCGATTGTCGGCCGAGTCCAGCGTAACGATCTGCAGGATGGCGGTATTCTTCTTCTGGACGTTGACGCCCTGTGCCTGGACCGGCTGCGGCAGCGACGCGAGGGCCAGCTGAACGCGGTTCTGCACCAGCACCTGGTTGATGTCCGGGTCGGTTCCGATCTCGAACGTCACCGTCAACACGTAGGTCCCGTCGGCGCCGCTGGTCGATTGCATGTACAGCATGCGGTCGACACCGTTGACCTGCAGCTCGATAGGCAGCGCCACCAGGTCGATCACGGTCTGCGGGCTGGCGCCCGGGTAGCTCGCCGTCACCTGCACCGTGGGCGGCACCACGTTGGGATACTCCGACACCGGCAGCCGGAACAGGGAGACCAGGCCCAGCAAGACGAGGACGATCGCGAGCACATTGGCGAGGACCGGATGCTCGATGAAGAACTTCGACATTGCCGTTGCGTCCTAGCCGTCGATCGTCTTGACCTGGGGCGTGATCGTCGTGCCGGGCGAGGAGCGCCACAGCTCGCCGATCACCACAAGGTCGTCCGGCGCGAGCCCGCCCGTGATGACCCGCAGCGATCCGACCTGTTGGCCGATCTGGACATAGCGCTGCTGCGTGACGTTATCCTTGCCGACCACCAGCAGGTAGCGGCCACCCTGGTCCTCCTGCAGCGCGTTGTTGGGCACCATGAGTGCACTCTGCGTGCCTTTTTCCATCGGCAGGCGCATGCGCACGAAGACACCCGGCAGGAGCGCCCGGTCGGGATTACGCAGGATGCCGCGCACGAACAGCGTTCCGGTCGCGGGGTCGATCGTCGGCGCCACGTATTGCAGCGTGCCGCGGCGCGGGAAGCCCTTGTCGTTGCTCAGCGCCACCTCGACGGGGATCTGCTGAATCTGCGCCAGGGTCAGCTGCCGATTGTCGAGGTTGGCGCGCACCTGCAGCGCTACCTGCGAGCTGACATTGGCCTCGACGTAGATCGGGTCGAGCTGCGTGATGTTCGCCAGAGCACCCTGCTGGCCATTGCCGCCGACCACGTTGCCGACATCGACCAGATGCTTGCTCATCTGGCCGTCGAACGGCGCGCGCACTTCGGTGTAGCTGAGATTCAGCTGGGCAATGGCGACCTGGGCCTCGGCGCCGAGGATGTTGGCCAAAGCGGCCTGCTGCTCGTACACCCACTGATCGACGTTGACCTGGGTGGCGGCGCCCTTCTTGACCAGCGCGGTGTAGCGGACAACCTCGATGTTCGCGTGATTGAGCTGGGCGCGCGCCAGCTGGAGCTGGGCCTGTGCCTGCTGGAGCTGTGCCTTGTACTGGTCCTGCTGGATCGTCAGCAGCAGATCGTTCTTGCGGACCAGCGCGCCGTCCTCGAAGTGAATCTTGTCGAGGTAGCCGACAACGCGGGCCAGCAGCTTGACCTCGGCAACCGCCGCCGCGTTGCCGGTCACCTCGATCGTATCGCTGACGCTCATCGTCTTCGGCTTGGCAACGGGAACCGGTGCCGCGGCCGGCGCCTGGGCCACCGACGGACCGACGGCCGGTGCCGCGGCGGCTCCCGACACGACACCCGAGGCCGCGGGGGCCGAGTCGTTCGCGGGGCCCCAGCGCAGTCGATCGACACCGAAGCCGAACGCAGCGGTGGCCAGCATCAAGGCGACCGATGCGAGCACTATCCGCTTGGATGTCAGGGCAGGAAGACTTCTCATGCGTTTCACCATTGCGGCGGGCGTACGGTCGGGCCGCGGTCCTCGGGACCCGGCAGCCCGGGGGCCGGGCCGGGTGGCGGGCCTGCGGCCGGCAGCACGGTTCCCCAGTTGGTACGGCTGCGCATCTGCTGGCGAACCTTGTCGTCCACGAACTCGCGGTCGCCGCGGATCTGCCAGCCGCCGCCCAGCGCCCGAAAGACGTTGGTCAGGCTGGTCGCGAGGTTGCCCTCGGCACCGGCCAGGTTGCTTTGTGCCGTGTAGAGGTTCTGCTCGGCCGTCAGCACCGTGGTGAAGTCGCGGGTTCCGAGCGAATACTGATCCATGGCGACCCGCAGCGCTCCGTTGGCGGCCCGCACGCTGGCGCGCAGCAGCTCGATCTGCTTGCGCCCGTTGAGGAAGCCGGCGAGGCCGGACTCGACCTCCTTCTGCGCCTTCAGCACGGTATTTTGGTAGTCGAGGAGCAACGCCTGAAGGCGGGCATCCTGCACGCGGACCTGGTTGGTGATCTGGCCGTAGTTGAGGATCGGCCAGCTGAAGGTCGGGCCGAAGGCGAAGGTGATGGCGTTACCCGTGAAGACCTGGCCGACCGGGATCTCGTTGAACGACGAGGCCGCGCCGCCGAAGGCTCCGGTCAGCGAGAAAGCGGGGAAAAGCTGCGCCTTGGTCATGCCGATCTTGGCGCTCTGCGCGGCCGCCTTGAGCTCGGCGGCGCGGATGTCGGGCCGCCGGCGTACCAGATCGGCCGGGATACCGACGGCAACGTCGCCCGGCGGCACCGGGACGGTCCTGGGACCCGCGAGCAGCGCATTGAGGGCCTCCGGCGTCATGCCGAGCAGCACGCGCAGCGCGGCTTCGCCCTGCTGCAGCTGGGCCGTCAGCTGCGGGATGGCGGCCTCCGTCTGGGCCAGCACGTTCTGCGCCTGGTAGACGTCGAGCAGGGTCGATGCGCCGCCTTCGAAGCGGTCGCGCGCGACCTGCAGGGCCCGCTTCTGCCTGACCACGTTCTCGCGGGCGATGTCGATCTGCACCTGCAGCGTTCGAATACCGATGTAGGTCGTCGTCACGTCGCCCAGCAGCGTGACGAGCACGTCGTCGTAGGTCGCTATCGAGGCCAGGTAGGCGGCGCTGGCCGATTCGACGCCGCGGCGGAACTTGCCCCAGAAATCCAGCTCCCAGCCGACCTGCGCGCCAAGGTTGGCGCGCCAGATGTTGTTGTCGAGGGCTCCAACCGGGTTGGTCGTGGCGTCCGCCTTGCTGAACTGATTGTAGGTGACGCCGCCCCCGAGCTGCTGCTGTTGCGGATAGAATTGGCCGATGGCAACGCCCAAGGTCGCACGCGCCTCGATCACGCGTGTGCCGGCGGCCGCGAGGCTGAGGTTCTGGTGGTAGGCGCGATCGACCAAACTGCTCAGCGTCGGATCGTTGAACGCCGACCACCACGCGGCATAGTCTTGGCGATCGGTCCGCACCGCAGGATCGCCCGCCTCCAGCCATTGTTCGGCAACCGGCGCGTCGGGCGAAGAAAAATCCGGCCCGACCATACAGGCCGTCGTGGAAACGGGCAGCGCGAGGCCCACCATTAGCCGCAGCGCCGCGACGATGGTCACGCGACCGCCGCTCCCGAGCCCGCGGCCCCATGCTGACCGTGATCTTGCAGCCGCCAGCACGAAGTGCCTCATTCAACGCCTCTACCCCATTAGTATTAGACCAGATTATCCCGCTGCTTCTCAATCGCAATTTTGCCATCTTCACCAGTGTGCCGAAAGGCGATGGCCCATGCAGCGCGATCGATGTGTCTGGGTGTGCGACGCTCGATCATCGTGGACTCTCGCCTGCCTGCAGATGTGATAGAGTCCCGGCGTGTTCACGGGCAATCGGATCGTCCCATCCCGATCTTTGCTGACGAGCCTTTCGTCGGCGATGAACCTGTGAGTTGTTCTCGCGGTAGGCCGCGCCGCGAGGGCGAGGTCGTCGCGTGGGTTGGCGATGCCATGATCGAACGCCAATGGCCAAGATAGTCTCCTCGCCGATATCGGACAGCCGCCGTCCGCAGATGTTCCCGGTCCTCACCGCCGCCGAGCTGCGTCGTATCGAGCGCTTCGGCCGGAGGCGCCACTATCGGAGCGGGGAATTCCTCGCGAGAAACGGTGCGCCAGGCCCGGGCATGTGCGTCGTGTTGAGCGGCAGGATCGCCGTGACGCAGCACGACGGCCTCGGCCGCGTATCGCCGATCGTCGAAATGGGGGCGGGCGAATTCGCCGCCGAGCTCGCGGAGCTGTCGGGGCTGCCGTCGCTGGTCGATGTCCAGGCCGAAGGTGACGTGGAGGCCCTTATCGTGCCTGCGGAGGGGATGCGGTCCCTTGTGGTGGCCGAGGCCGAACTGGGTGAACGTATCGTGCGCGCGCTGATCCTGCGCCGCGTCTATCTCATCGAAAACAAGGCCGCCGGCCCGATCCTGGTCGGTCCCTTGACGTTGCCGGACATGATCCGCCTGCAGGTCTTCCTGACCCGCAATGGTCAGCCGCACAGCGTCCTCGATCCCGAGATCGATTCCGACGCGGCGCAAATGATCGCCTGCCTGTCGCCCAGCCCGGCGGACTACCCGCTTGTCGTTTGTCCGGACGGCACCTTGCTGCGCAATCCGTCTGAGCAGGAGCTTGCGAAGTGTATCGGCCTGCTCGACGAAATCACGGAAAGGCGGATCTTCGACGTCGCGATCGTGGGAGCAGGGCCGGCCGGCCTTGCGACGGCGGTCTACGCGGCCTCCGAGGGGCTGTCGGTCATCGTTGTCGAAAGCCACGCCTTCGGCGGTCAGGCCGGCGCCAGCGCCCGTATCGAGAATTACCTTGGCTTTCCCACGGGCATCACCGGGCACGCGCTGACCGCTCGCGCGTTCGTGCAGGCTCAGAAATTCGGCGCCCAGTTCGTTCTGCCGGTCACGGTTTCCCGGCTCGACTGTTCCAGCACGGGTCGGCCCATGACACTGGAGATGACCGACGGATGGCACGTCCAGGCCCGCGCGGTCGTGGTCGCGTCCGGGGCTCGTTATCGAAAGCTTGCATTGGCCAATCTCGAGCAGTTTCAGAATCGCGGCATTTGGTACTGGGCATCGCCGATCGAGGCGAAGCTCTGTTCCAATGCCGAGGTGATCATCGTGGGCGGCGGCAACTCGGCGGGCCAGGCCGCGGTGTTCCTCTCGGCGCATGCCGCGAAGGTGCGTATCCTGGTGCGGGGTAGCGGCCTGGCCGAGACCATGTCGAGCTATCTGGCCGAACGTATCGAGGCGGCGCCGAATGTCGAGGTGCTCGCCGGAACGGAGATCGTCGAGCTGATAGGCTCGTCACAGGAGGGCCTTCGGGCCGTGCGCTGTCGCCATCGTCCGACCGACACCGAGACGACGCTGCCTATCCGCCATGTATTCCTGTTCCTCGGCGCGGAGCCGGCGACGGAATGGCTGAAGGAATGTGGTGTCGGTCTCGACCCGAGGGGGTTCGTCCACACCGGCGCGGATGTCGTGTCGGCTGCCGACGGCCACAGGCCCTCTGCGCACGAGACCAGCGTGCCGCGCGTCTTCGCCGTGGGCGACGTTCGCTCAAATTCGGTCAAGCGGGTCGGCGGCGCAATTGGCGAGGGCGCAAACGTCGTGGCGCAACTGCACGGCGCTCTTGAGGCCATCAAAGCCGTGTTGCCGGCGGGCGGGTCCTGACAGCAGTTGGAGATCCGCGGCTCGACGCCGGAGTTGCCGCAGGCATGGGATCGTCGAATACTGACAGCGGTGCGATCCCGGCAGCAAAGGGAACACGAGCCCTTCTCGACACCTGTGCTGCGTGCGCGGACGGACGATCAAGACTGACGCCCATGGAGGAAGATCGATGTCATTCTACCGAGGCATGACCTGCGAGAACGTGACGCTCAAGGGGGACAAGGGAACGCCGATCACCGCTTACGTCGCAAAGCCGTCCGGCGCCGGTCCCTTCCCGGGCGTGGTGCTCATTCACCATCTGCCGGGTTGGAGTGAGCTCTATATCGAGACGACCCGGCGGTTCGCGCATCACGGCTACATGGCGATCTGCGCCAACCTCTATGAGCGCGAAGGCGGCGGCAGTGACGGCAACCCGGACGACGTCGCCGCCAAGGTGCGCGCGGATGGCGGCATTGCCGACGCCCAGATGGTCGGCGATACCGCAGCCGCCGTGCAGTGGATGCGCGCGCAGCCCAACCTCAACGGCAAGGTCGGCCTGTTCGGCTCCTGCTCCGGCGGCCGGCACGCTTTCATCTACGCCTGCCAGAAGAAGGACGTCGACGCCGTCGTCGACCTTTGGGGCGGCCGCGTCGTGATGGGGAAGGAGGAACTCAACGCCAAGACGCCGGTCGCGCCGATCGACATGACGAAGGACCTGGCCGCTCCGCTGCTCGGCCTGTTCGGCAACGACGACCGCGCGCCCAGCCCCGAGCAGGTGAACCAGCACGAGGCCGAGCTCAAGAAGCTGGGCAAGACCTACGAGTTTCACCGCTACGACGGCGCCGGGCACGGCTTCTTCTACTGGCACCGGCCGCTTTACCGGCCCGAGCAGGCGATGGACGGTTGGAGCAAGGTGTTCGCCTTCTTCGGCAAGCATCTGGCGAAGTAGGAGGGCCGGCCATGTGCACCTCCATCATCGAGATCGCCCGGGCCGAGGGCATGGCGAAGCGCGGGGACGAATGGTTCCCGCTCTCGCAGGCAGTGGTGGCCTATGACCACGCGCGCCATGCGCCGCTGGGCGACGTCATCACGCTCGACTTCATCAATGTCCATCTCGATCCCGGCGCGCGCGCCGGGATCGAGCTGACTCTGGAGACGGCCAAGGAACTGCGGGCCGCACTCGACCGGGCGATTGCCGCCGCCGAGTTCGAGGAGGCGGAAGTGCGCGGCAAGGGAGCTGTGCCCCGCCTCATTCGGGCGGCGTAGTCACGATCAGTCAGTTTCGCGCGGGGCCGCGTCACTCCAGTGACGCGTCATCCATAAACAAGTGCTCATGCTCTTCTGGACCGGTCCGGAAGACTATGACAAGCGAGTCGATATCTTCATCCAGTCGAAGGGCGCCTACGCCTATGGCGGATATCCCGACATCGACGAGTTGTTCCAGCAGCAGTCGTCCGAACGCGACACCGAGAAGCGCTCGGCGCTGTTGCACAAGATCCAGCAGCTCTCCTTCGAGCGGGCAATGTTCGCGCCGGTCATGGACCTGCGCACCCTTAGCGGCATCGGACCGCGCATCGCCAGGCATACGATCACCGACGTCTGGATGAGCCCGTTCCCGTCCTACGAGGACCTGGAGCTCAAGCCGTAGAACCGCGCGAAATTCGCGCTTCGGACAGTCTGGACCTGTCCCGCGTTGTGTCTCACTCTCGACGTCGCCGGCCGGATCGTTCCCGCAGGGAACGAAATGAGGCGCGCGGCGCGAGGGGCAAAGACGATGGCATCCACGATACCGGCGGGCACGATCAGCTCGCATCTGGCGGTCCGCCCGGACTGGCTCGCCCTTCGTCGCGAGGCCGCGCTCGAGCCCGAGCTGACGATCGTCGATCCCCATCATCACCTGATCGATCGGCCCGAGAGCGGGAGGTATTTGCTGCCCGACCTGCTGGCCGACATCGACAGCGGGCACAACGTCGTCGCCACCGTGTATCTCGAATGGCTCTCGATGTATCGAGCCGACGGGCCGGAGGAGATGCGCCCGGTCGGCGAGATCGAGTTCGCCAACGGCGTCGCGGCGATGTGCGCCAGCGGCAGCTACGGCAAGCCGCGCGTCTGCGCCGGCATCGTCGGCCATGGCGAGCTTACGCTGGGGTCGCGCGTGGCCAAGGTTCTCGAGGCGATGATCGTGGCGGGCGGCGGCCGGTTCCGCGGCATTCGCTTCATCTCCGCCAGCGATCCCGAGCAGGCCCAGTGGGGCGCGACGCTCAGCAGGCCGGAGGGGTGGCTACGCGATGCGAAGGTGCGCGAGGGCTTCGCCCAGCTGGCGCCGCTCGGTCTCAGCTTCGATTCCTACATGTACCATCCGCAACTCGGCGACCTGGTCGATCTGGCGCGCGCCTTTCCGGCGACGCCGATCGTGCTCAACCATGTCGGGGGCACGATCGGACTGGGCCGCTACAAGGGCAAGCGCGAAACCGTCTTTGCCGACTGGAGCGCGCGCATCCGCGAGCTGGCGGCATGTCCCAACGTGCATGTGAAGCTGGGTGGCCTCGGCATGAAGGTGTTCGGATTCGACGTCCATGAGGGCGAGCTTCCTCCCAGCTCGGAGCAGCTCGCGACGGCTTGGCGACCCTATATCGAGACCTGCATCGAAGCCTTCGGCCCCAGCCGTGCAATGTTCGAAAGCAACTTCCCGGTCGACAAGGGCTCGTACGGCTATGGCGTATTCTGGAATGCCTGCAAGCGGCTGGCGCAAGGGGCGAGCGCGAGCGAGAAGGCGGATCTGTTCCATGGGACGGCGTCGCGATTCTACCGGCTTGGGATTTGAGTATCCCAGATGACCCGTGTCCAACCGTCCTGGCGATCATTGCTGTTCGTGCCGGTATTGTCCGAGCGCTTCCTGTCGAAGGCTCATACACGCGGTGCCGATGCCATCATCCTCGACCTCGAGGACTCCATCCTGCCTGTGAACAAGGTGGCCGCTCGTGCCGCTCTGCCGGCCGCTGTGCCGCGCGCCGCTCAGGGTGGGGCGGACGTCGTGGTGCGCATCAATCGGCCCCTCGACCTCGCCGTTGCGGACATCACGGCGTCGGTCATGCCCGGCGTTGCTGCCCTGATGCTCCCGAAGGTCATGGGGCCAGAGCATGTCCGGCTGCTCGCCGAGCTGGTGACCGACCGCGAGGCCGCGCTCGGCATGCCGATCGGCCATACGCGTTTCCTCGCCCTGATCGAATCGCCGGCGGCGCTGCCGCATCTCTACGCCATCGCTGCCGAACCGCGCTTGGCTGGGATGTCGGTGGGCGGCGAGGACATGGCGACCGAGCTTGGCGCCATTCCGTCGGCCGACAGCATGTATGTCTTCGCGATGCAGGGGCTGGCGGCGTGCCGCACGGCCGGCATCCTGCCGATGGGATCGATGGGGCAGCTCGCGAACATCAACGATCTCGACTCCTACCGGGCGGGATTGAAGCGCGGCAAGGCGCTGGGCTTCACGACGGCATCGTGCATCCATCCCGCGCACGTGCCGATCATCAATGAAGAATATGGCGCCTCGGCCGCCGAGCTGGACCGCGCCCGCCGATTGCTCGCTGCGTTCGACGCCGCAGCCGCCGATGGCGCCGGCGCGGTGGCATTCGAAGGCAGCATGATCGACCTGCCTGTCGTCATCCGGGCACAGCGTCTGCTGGAGCGTGCGGAGTCCTGGAAGCGATAGCGTCTTCGTGAGCAACGCTAATAGCCCCATTACAATTACGATGGGCGGTTGGTCGTGCCTCCACGGAATCAGGACACCACGTTGCGGCAGGCAGGGTAGAATAGTGGCCCTGACGATGCACCTTGCTAGAGGATTTGGAGAATGAGCGACTCGATCGAATACACGCCGCCGAAAGTCTGGACCTGGAACAAGGCCAGCGGCGGCCGCTTCGCCAACATCAACCGCCCGATCGCCGGCCCCACCCATGACAAGGAGCTGCCGGTCGGCAAGCATCCCCTGCAGCTCTATTCGCTGGGAACGCCGAATGGCCAGAAGGTCACCATCCTGCTCGAGGAGCTTCTTGCCCTCGGCCATAAGGGCGCCGAATACGACGCCTGGCTGATCAAGATCGGCGAGGGCGATCAGTTCGGCAGCGGCTTCGTGGCGATCAATCCCAATTCCAAGATCCCGGCGCTGATGGATCGCAGCGGGCCTACGCCTATCCGCGTGTTCGAATCCGGTGCGATGCTGCTCTATCTCGCCGAGAAGTTCGGGGCGTTCCTGCCGAAGGACGGCGCCGCGCGCGCCGAGTGCCTGTCCTGGCTGTTCTGGCAGATGGGCAGCGCGCCTTACCTGGGCGGCGGCTTCGGTCATTTCTATGCCTATGCCCCGGCGAAGTTCGAATACGCCATCGACCGGTTCGCGATGGAGACGAAGCGGCAGCTCGATGTCCTCGACCGCCGACTCGGTGAGAGCACGTACCTGGCGGGCGACGACTACACCATCGCCGACATCGCGGTATGGCCGTGGTACGGCGGCCTCGCCAAGGGCCTGTTGTACGGTGCGGGCGAGTTCCTGTCGGTGCAGGACTACAAGAACGTCCAGCGCTGGGCCGATGCCATCGGCGCGCGCCCGGCCGTGAAGCGCGGCCGCATCGTCAACCGCCTGCAGGGCGACCCCGCAGCGCAGCTCCACGAACGCCACGATGCCAGCGACTTCGAGCTGAAGACGCAGGACAAGATCGCGGCGAAGAATTAGGGGCCGTCCGCCTTCGTCATGACCCCTGCCGTACCGGCCAGGCTGAGCGGAGGGAGGCCGCGCGCGCTCCCTCCTGTGGCGGGTCGAAATCCCGCCCCGCTCGGGAGCGCCGATTCGCGTTTTACTCGGCTTTGCGGCGTCTCCTAAAGTGCAGGCAAGACAAAGACGGAGCACCGGGATGAATATTGGCGCGATGTATCTCCTGTCCAGCAAGGGGCCGCACAGATGAGCCAAGCCGTCCGCATAGATTCCACCGGCCGCAAGCTGTTCGCCACCCGCGCTGCCAAGGCAACGGACAAGATCGCGGGAAAGGGTTACTCGATCGTCGAGGACAAGGCCCTCAAGACCTTGCCGCCACCGCCTCCCGGCGCGGTCTTCGACGCCGAAGAGCAGGCGAAGTACCGGAAATTCAAGGAAGCCCGCACCGGCGCCGCAGACTACATCCGACTCGAAGGCGAGTTCTCGAGGTATCTGGAGGATGTCTATTCCGATGCGCCGGTTCCACGCGAGGCCCTCGACGACGAATGCGAGATCCTGGTCATCGGGGCAGGCTTCGGCGCGCTCCTCCTCTGGTACAGGCTCATGAAAGCCGGCTTCACCGACGTTCGCTTTTGCGAGAAGGGCGGTGATGTCGGCGGTACCTGGTACTGGAACCGCTATCCTGGAATCGCCTGCGACGTCGAGAGCTACAGCTACCTGCCGCTTCTCGAGGAGATGGGCCACATCCCGTCGATGAAGTTCGCCTCGGGCTTCGAGATCCTCGAATACTGCCAGCTCATGGCAGAGCGGTTCGGCTTCTATGACCGCTGCCTGTTCCATACCACGGTCGAGGAAACGGTTTGGGACGACGCGGCCAAGCGCTGGATCGTCAAGACCGACCGCGGCGATGCGATGCGCGCCCGCTTCGTCGTTCTGGCCAACGGCATCCTGACAACCCCGCGTCTCGCCAAGATCGAAGGAATGGAGACTTTCAAGGGCGAGGCATTCCACACCTCGCGCTGGAACTACCATGTCGAATTGCAGGGTAAGCGGGTCGGCATCATCGGCACCGGTGCAACGGCCGTGCAGGTCGTGCCCGAGATCGCGAAGGTGGTGAAAGCGCTCTACGTCTTCCAGCGCACACCCTCGTCCATCGATGTGCGCGACCAGCGCGCCACGACACAGGAGGAATATGCGACCTGGCCACAGGAGAGCAACTGGGCAGTCAAGCGGCGCGAGCGCCTGGCCCTCATCTCCGCCGGGCGAACCGCCCTTCAGGGCAACGACGACTTCCTGTCGGGCAAGGTCGAGCAATACAAGCGCGCAAGGCAGTACGAGCGCGAGCTATCGCCCGAGGAGATGATCCGGGCCCAGCTCAACTCGAACTTCCGCATCATGGAGCAGATACGTGGCCGGGTGGATGCGGTCGTGAAGGACGAGAACACGGCGGCGGCGTTGAAGCCCTACTATCCGTACGGCTGCAAGCGGCCAACCTTCCATGACGAATACCTGTCGGCCTTCAACCTCGCCCATGTTCACCTGGTCGACACGGCGCCCACGGGCGTGAAGCTGATCAACGAACAAGGCGTCGTTCACGACGGCGTGGCCTATCCGCTCGATGTGCTGATCTATGCGACCGGCTTCGAATGGATGGGCACCGGTTCTTTCAACATGATTCGCGGGCAGGGAGGACGGACGTTGAAGGAGAAGTGGGAGACGGAAGGGACGAAAACCTTCCTCGGCATACATTCGGCCGGCTTCCCGAACCTCCTCATCATGAACGGCCCGCAGGGCGGTGGTGGCCAGTTCAACTTCACGCGCGTCGCGGAGATGCACGCCCACTACATCGTTTGGGCCCTGGAGACCGTCAGGGCGCGCGGCGCCGCAACCATCGATGTGACCCAGGAGGCCGAAGAGGAGTACGCCCAGCACTGTGCGGATATGGATCTGCTGTCGGCACCGTTGCGGGATTGCCTCTCCTACTACAATGGTGACGGCAACGCGAAGCCGGGCAGCCTTGCCTACTACGGCGGCGGCAAACGCTGGCATGACAGGCGGGAGGCGGCACAGACGTCGATGACGCCCTATCAGTTCAGCGGCAGCGCCAAGGGAAGCTCACCCATGATGTGACTGGAAGGCACGGTCGATAAGGTCGACCAGGCCGCGGGTATCGAAGGAAGAAGACGAGTTCAAACCGCCGGCCGGCTGCGCATCTCCTCCGACACCTTGCGCTTGAGGAATTTTCCGTCCTTGAGGTCGCCGCTGAACGCGCCATTCTCCACCACCACGCGGCCGTGGGCTATCGTCGTCGCGGGCCAGGCGGTCACGACGTGGCCCTCCCACGGCGTGTAGTCGGTCTCGTGCAGGTCGGCGGCCGTGATCGTTTTCCTGATCCCCGTCTCCATCAGCACGATGTCGGCGTCCGAGCCGACCGCGAGCGCGCCCTTGCGCGGATAGAGCCCCATGATCTTGGCCGCGTTGGTCGAGATCATGTCGACGAAATGCGCCTCGGTGTAACCGCGCTCGGTAACCATCTGCGTGTACATCAGGCCGACCCGCGGCTCGACGCCGGAGTTGCCGCCGGTCGTGTCGTCGATCCGGCTGCCCTGCAGCTTGATGCGAATCGGGCAGCACAGCTCGTCGGTCGCGATCACCTGGATGGCGCCGCGATTGGTTGCGCCCCACAGCCGCTTCTGGTCCTCGGGATACTTGAGCGACGGATAGGTGTGATACATCTGCCCGCCCGGCCGCTTGTAGTCCTCCGCGTTGTACATCAGGTACTGATGCAGGGTTTCGCCGTACATCGGGAAGCCTTTCGCGCGCGAGGCTTCGAGCGCCGCCACGCCGGTCGCCGCCGAGACATGCACCATGTAGAGCGCCGCGCCCTCGACATTCTCGGCGAGCCGGATCACGCGGTTGAATGACAGCTCCTCCGACAAGGCGTTATGCACTTCGGCCATGTGCTCGAAGCTGACACGGTTCTCGCGCATCAGCTTCTCGTACATGAACATGACGATGTCGTTGTCCTCGGCGTGGATGCAGGCGATGCCGCCCTGCGCCGCGACCACCTTGAGGGCCTCCCAGATGTGGCCGTGCGGCACCATGCGGCCAAGATTTCCCGGCCGGATGTTGGTGGTGAAAATCTTGATGCTGGCGTGGCCGTCCTGCATCGCATCGGCGAGCTGCCCGAAATGCGGCTGAGGGACCTCGCCCATCAAGGTGAGATGGAAGCCGTAGTCGCAGTAGCAGCCGTCCTTCCAATGCGCTTGCGTCTGCTCGATCGACTCCTGGACGGTCCGCTCGTGCACGCATTGCACGAAATCGATCAGGGTCGTGGTGCCGCCGTGCAGCGCCGCCTTGCTGACCTGCGATGGCGGATCGGTCAGCACGTCGGGCCGTCCCGGCGCGCGTACCGGCATCGAGCAATGGATGTGCGGGTCGATGCCGCCCGGGATCACCAGCTTGCCGGTCGCGTCGACCTTGCGTCCGGCTTCCGCCAGCGTGCCCGGCGCGCCGATCGTCGCGATCATTCCGTCCTTGACGCCGATGTCGGCCGCGACGGTTCCGCTCGGCAGCACGCAGGTCCCTCCGGACACGATCAGATCCAGCATCAGGCTTCCCCTTCCCCGGTATCGATTTTCACGGGATCGCCCCGCATGAAATGGGCCAGAACTATTTCGGGTTCGAGATCGCGAAAGATGAAGACGAGCCGGCTGCTGCGATCGGCATCCGGCCAGTCCGCCAGCCAGCGCGGCGGATACATCGTGTGCTGCACGGCATGGATGGCCGCGGGCCGGCCGTCGCCGTCGGCGAATTCGACCAGACCCTTCACGCGCAGCAGCTTCTCGCCGTGCTCCTGGGCAAGCCGGCCCAGCGCCATCGCGAACTCCAGCCGCGTCATCGGCTGCTGCAGTCGCAGGCAGAGCGAGCCAATGCCGTGAGCATGCACCGCCTCGGCGCGCAGGCGCGGTCGGGGCAAGGCGATCGGAGCACCGCCGAACAGGGCAGCCGCCGCGTCGATCGCCCCGCCGTCCACCACCCGCGCGATCGGATTGAGCGCCGTGAGCAGTTCCAAGAGTTCGGGCGTCGCCGGCGCGAGATCCGTCTTGGTCAGCACCAGCAGGTCGGCACTGGCTGCCTGCGCGGTCGCCTCGGGAAAGCGCTCCAGCGTCGAGGATCCGGCGATCGTGTCAATCGTCGTCACGACGCGGTCGAGCCTCAGCGAGGCCTCGAGATAGGCGTCGGCGGAGAGCGTGTAGAGGATGGGTGCGGGATCGGCCAGCCCGCTGGTCTCCAGCGCAATGCGCCGGAAGGGCGGGCGTCCGCTGTCGCGGCGGTGATCGACCAGACGGTAGAGCGTATCGGCGAGGCCCTGGCGGACGGCACAGCACGTGCAGCCATTCGGCAGGTCGACGATCCCCTCCGACTCCGCCTCGATCAGCAGGTGGTCGAGGGCAACCGCGCCGAACTCGCTGATCACCACGGCCGTGTCGGCGAGATCGGGACTCGCCAGCACGCGACCCAGGAACGTCGTCTTGCCGCTGCCGAGAAAGCCGGTCAGCACCGATAGGGGGATCGGTTCCGCGGGTACGACGGCGAGGTTCTTCAGCCCGCGGGCCACGCTCATACCTTGAGGACCAGCTTGCCTTTCAGATGGCGCGCCGCACTGACGGCGAGGGCTTCCGCGGCCTGCGCCAGGCTGTACTCCGTGACGTGAGGCGCACGGACTGCGCCGATGCGGCGAAGCTCAAGGATGCGCTCGAGATGGGGGCGGTCGCGTCCGACGGCTGGTCGCAACGCTGTCACGTCGCTGCGCTCGGGCTTCGGCGCCTGGGCGCCCGACGCGATGAAGGTCGCGCGTCCGCCCGGCTTGAGGACGGTGAACGACCGGGTCGCGACATCGCCGCCGACGGTATCGAACACCGCGTCGCAATTGCTCACGGCCGTGGTGAAATCAGTCGTGTTGTAGTCGATGACCTCGTCGGCGCCGAGTTCGCGCAGATAGTCGCGGTTTGCAGCGCTGGCCGTGGTGATGACGCGCGCACCGATATGCTTGGCGACCTGGATGGCGAAGCTGGCCACGCCGCCCGCGCCGCCCTGGATCAGGATCGTCTCACCCGATTTCAGCTTCAGCGAGTCCTCGACCGCGCACAAGGCCGTGAGGCCGGTGAGGGCGAGCGCCGCGGCCTCGACATGGCTCATGCTCGCCGGCTTCTTCGCGACGATGGCGGCGCCGATCGCGATCTTCGCGCAATAGGTTCCATCGCGGCCGCCTTCCAGGACGCCGAAAACCTCGTCGCCGACCTTCAGGTCCTGCACGCCCGTGCCGAGCGCGCTGACCACGCCGGAGAAGTCGCGCCCCAGCACCATCGGAAATTTCGGCTTGCCACCGTATTCGCCCGCGCACACCTTCCAGTCGGCCGCGTTGATGCTGGCGGCCACGGTGTCGACGACGATCTGCCCTGGCCCTGCGGTCGGATCGGGAAGGTCGCCATAGGTGAGGACCTCGGGCCCGCCGAATTCCTCGATGTAAGCAGCCTTCATTCTATGCAGTCCTCGCGATGGGGCGTGGTGGATATCGTCCACCAGCGACGTCGGCTCCGCAACCTTGACCCGACCACATCGCCGGTGATCCGTGTCAATGCAGTGCGGCAATTCCCAGCGCCTGGCCGAAGCGGCGGCTGCAGTCGAGCGGATCGCCGTACTTTCGATGCCGCGCGGTGTGCTGGGCCGCGGCGAGCAGCAGGCGGCCTCGGTCGGAGCTGCGGTTCTTGCCGTAGTCCTCCAGCATGCAGAGCGCAATCTCCTGGTTGTGCGGATCGTTGCCGAGCCGCGAGCAGGCCATGGCGAGTGCCTGCACCAGCGGCGCAGGATCGTGGCCGCTCTCGAGATAGGCCTGCGTCCAGCCGACCGCCTTGGGTGCATCGAGCGCGATCGTCGCCGCCTCGACCGCGGCGGCCATCTGCCCGGCGTCGAGACCGCTGGTGTTCGCGGGCTTCTCGATGCGCGCGGGCAGGAGATCGCCGGTTAGCCTCTGATGGTGGGCGGCCTGGTTGAGATAGGCCGCCGAGAGATAGAGCAGCTTGATGCGCTGCGGATGGGCGAACGTGTCCCAGAACCAGCCCAGCGTGTTGCAGTACTCGTAGCAATGCTGCGGCAGGGAGAAGTTGAGGTCGTTGTGCGTGGCGAGCACGGTCTTGGCACAGCCCACCTGGATGGCATCGAGGATCGAGCGCGGGTCCTTGCCGGCCTTGAGAAGCGCGGTGATCTGTTCGAGGTAGCCGGGTTCGGGTAGGTGCAGGATCACGTCGAGCAGCGCGTCGGACTCGGGCTTCGTGAGCGGCGCCTTGTTGTCGGCGAGGATCGTGCGTTCCAGCTCGGTCGTGCCGCCATAGGGCACGGCATGGAGGGTCTGGCCCTCGAGATAGACCGTGACCGCATTGCAGGCGACTTCGTAGAGCGAGTACCAGCGCGGGCCGACGGCGATGTCGAGTGCGCCGGCATAGAGCACGTCGTGCGCGAGGTCCCACCCGATAGCGTCGCCCAGCTCGACGGTCGCGCGGGCGCGGAAGGACTTGTGGCCGGTCGTGTAGGAGCGATTCTGGAACGAGCGGTCCTGCACGTCGATCAGGCCGGCGAAGACCAACTCGGCCAGCGCCGCGCGCCGCTCCGTCGGATTGGCCATCAAGCCGAGGAACACGCGATAGGCGTCGACCACCTGGCCGCGATGCACCAGCGTCATCCACTGGCCGAGGCGCTCCTTCAGAGAGCCGTCGAGCGCCAGCGGCTCCTGGTCGGGCCAATGGACGATCGGTGCGGGTGGCGGGCCGTCCGGCATCTGGAAGCCGCGCGCATAATGGCCGGGCGCCCTGGCGATCTTCTGGTTCCAGATGTCGAGGCCGGTCGGGATGTACCAGACGGTCTGCGCCATCGGCAGCCCTGCGGCAGCGGCGGGCACCATCTTCGACAGGTGCAGCGCGGCGCGGGCGCTCAACAGGCAATGATCGTTGTTGACGAAGTTCACGTAACCGTCGTCAATCCGCTCGTGGTAGGGCACGTGCGTGTAGGGGGCGTGGATGCGCACCGCCTGGCGCAGCATCTCCGGCAATGGCCGGCCCGACTTCACCAAACCATAGTAGATTTCACTCGCGCCCTTCTGGTCGCGGGCGAGAACGCGTTCCTCGAGAGC
This sequence comes from Reyranella sp., assembly GCF_965279465.1. Classification (NCBI taxonomy): domain Bacteria; kingdom Pseudomonadati; phylum Pseudomonadota; class Alphaproteobacteria; order Hyphomicrobiales; family Reyranellaceae; genus Reyranella; species Reyranella sp. Next base: position 7,105,221 of record NZ_OZ257242.1, on the reverse strand, counting down.
GGCGTATGCAGTGTCTGGCGACATGGCTTCCTCCGAGGCCGTCATTAAACGCCCGAGGCGGGAGCCTTCCAACCGCCAATTCAACAAAACTCCGCTCTGCGCGAGAAAAGCTCGCTTTGCGGTTCCGCAAACACCCCCAAGTCCATCGCAACTCGTCATTCCGACGCTCGAAGGACTATCGTCATGAAGATTCAGGATTCCGTCGCCCTCGTCACCGGCGCCAACCGCGGGCTCGGCCTCGCCTTCGCGCACGGGCTACTGGCCGGCGGTGCGCGCAAGGTCTATGCCGCCGCGCGTGACCCGGCTTCGGTCACCTTGGCGGGGGTGGAAGCGATCAAGCTCGACGTGACCAAGCCCGACGAGGTCGAGGCGGCCGCCCGCGCGCTCGGCGACGTCAGCGTGGTGATCAACAATGCGGGCATCTCGCGCGGCTCAGGTTTCCTTGGCGATGATGGCCTGCCGGCGCTGCGCGCCGAATTCGACACCAATTTCTTCGGGCCGCTCCTCATGAGCCGCGCCTTCGCGCCGATACTGGCCAAGAACGGCGGCGGGGCGATCGTCAACGTGCTGTCGGCGCTGTCGTGGGTAAACATGCCGACTTCCTCGACCTATTGCGCGTCGAAGTCCGCGGCATGGTCGCTGAGCAATGGGCTGCGAAACGAGCTGGCTGGGCAGGGCACCCAGGTGCTGGCACTGCATGTCGGCTTCATGGACACCGACATGGTGCGCCACGTGAAGGCGCCGAAGTCGAAGCCCGAGGACGTGGTGGCGCAGACGCTGGCCGCGCTCGAGGCTGGCAAGTCCGAGGTGCTGGCCGACGAGGTCAGCCGTCGCATCAAGCAGAACCTGTCGGCCGAACCGGGTGTCTATCTGGTGCCGCCCGCCGCGGCCTGAGCCCATGGCCCGAACGGCGGCATGTCCTTCGAGGGCTTGAGCGGGAAGGCGGGCGCGCGCTTCTCGAAGAACGACTTGATGCCCTCCTGAGCGTCGGCGCCCGCCGCGAGGTAGCCGACGCAGGCGACATCGAGCGTCACCGCATCGAGCGGGTCCTGCGCGCCCATCATGTTCCACATCAGCCGGCGATTCACCGCCGCCGCGACGGCCGACGAGGTGTTGGCGGCAAACTTCTTTGCCAGCGCCTGAGCGGCCGGCAGCAACTCTTCCGGTGGATGGACCGAGCGAACCAGGCCACCCTTCAGGGCCTCCTCCGCGCCGAACAGCTCGGCGGTCATCACCCATTCCTGCGCCCGCTGCATGCCGACCAGCCGCGGCAGGAACCACGACGAGCCGGCTTCCATCGCCATGCCGCGCTTGTTGAAGACAAAGCCGATCCTGCCGGCGGTCGACATCATGCGGATATCCATCGGCAGGCACATGGTGATGCCGACACCCACCGCCGCGCCGTTGATCGCCGCCACGATCGGCTTGAGGCAGTTGAAGATCGCGAGCGTGATCGATTCCTTCGGATCGCGCTTCACCGGCGCGGCGCCGTCGTTCCAGACCTGGAAGGCGCCGCTGCCGCCCGAGATATCGGCCCCGGCGCAGAAGGCGCGGCCGGCGCCGGTGACGACGATGGCGCGCACCTCGTCCATCTCATTGACGCCGTGGAAGAAGTCGATGAGCTCCCGGCTCATCACCGTGTTGAAGGCATTGAGCTTGTCGGGCCGGTTGAGGGTCACGGTCATGACGCCGTCCTGCAGGTCGGTGAGCAGCGTCTTGTAGGCCATTGTCGTCTCCTGCAGGGTTCCGCGCAGCAAGACGGAATGTCGTTGCGCGACTAGGTCGTTTGGGAAACATTCGCCGCAACGGAACCGAACCGCAATCCCGGAGGATGCCCATGCCCGACCTGCTGAAGTCCGTCGAAGACGGCGTGATGAAGCTCACGTTCAACCGCCCCGAGGCTATGAATGCGCTCAGCCGCGACATGCTGACGGGCTTCCAGGACGCGCTGAACGAGGCGGCCGAGTCGCGCGACATCGGCTGCGTCGTGGTGCGTGGTGCGGGCGAGAAGGCGTTTTGCGCCGGCGGCGACGTCAAGTCGATGGCCGCTGGCCGCGACCAGAACAAGACCTACGAGGACAAGGTCCATGATATCCGCATCCGTATGCAGGTGTCCGAGCTGCTGCACGAGATGGGCAAGCCGACCATCGCCATGGTGAACGGCGTGGCGGCGGGCGCAGGCCTCTCGATCGCTCTCGCCGCCGACATGCGCTTCGTCGGCAAGAGCGCGCGCATGACCACGGCTTTCGCGAAGGTCGGCTTCTCCGGTGATTTCGGCTCGCACTACTTCCTGCACAAGCTGGTCGGCACCGCGAAGGCGCGCGAGTTCTATTTCACGGCCGAGATCCTGAATGCCGAGCAGATCGAAAAGCTCGGCCTCGCCAACCGCGTGATCGAGGACGACAAGCTCGACAGCGAGACCATGGCCTTTGCAAAAAAGCTCGCCGCCGGTCCGCGGGTGGCGTGGTGGCACGTGAAGAAGAACATGAAGGTTGCCGAGGAGGGCACGCTTGCCGAAGCGCTCGACTCGGAAGCCGCTCGCATGATCCGCACCGGCGAGACCGAGGACCACAAGGAAGCCGCCCGCGCCTTCGTCGAGAAGCGCGCGCCGGTGTTCAAGGGCTACTGAACCTTTCTCCGTTTCAGGAGACGCGTGATCACGCCCGCGATGCCGGTCGGCATCGCGACGATGGCGGCGATCAGCAGCACGGCATAGAGCAGGGCCGACAGGCCCTTGCCGAGGCCGGCGACGAGGCCGGGCAGGAATTCGAGCACCAGCCCACCGATGACCGCGCCGGCCACCGAGTTCATGCCGCCGATCACCAGGCCGAACAGCATCTGGACCGATAGAGCGAAGTTGTAACCGGTCGGGCCGACGAAGCCGAACTGCATCGCCGACAGGCAGCCTGCGAGCGCGATGTAGCCGCCGGCGAGGCCTGCGGCGATGGCTTTGGCTTTCGCGACATCGATGCCCTGTACCGATGCCGCGAGATCGTGGTCGCGGGCAGCGAGCAGGGCGCGGCCGGAGCGGCTGGCGATGAGGTTCGAGGCCAGCCACGTGCCGGTCGCCAGCAACGTCAGCGACAGCAGGAAGTGCCAGCGGTCGGGGCTCAGGATCTCGCCGGGCGCTTCAGGCAGGTCGAGATAGAGGCCCTGCACGCCGCCCGTCCAACGCTCGATCAGTCGCCAGCGCAAGATCTGCGGGAAGGCGATGGCGAGCGCATAGCCGATCAGCGCCTGTGTCCAGATATCTTGTCCGGCCGCGACCCGGCCCAACCCATAGCCCGCCACGTAGCCGACGAGGGGCGCGACCAGGAGAGCGCTGTAGACCGGCAGGCCGGTATGGGTGACGACCAGGGCCGCGCTGTAGCCGCCCATGCCGAAAAAGGCGGCCTGGGCGAAGGTGAACTGGCCGCTCACGCCGCATAGCAGCACCAGGCCGAGCAACGCGATCGCCCAGATCACGGCCTGTGCGAATCGGAAGACGATGAAGTCGGGAAAACAGAAGGAGAGGGCGGCCGCTGCCACGAAGCCCATGGTCGACACGGTCCGCATGGCGCTACCATAGCCGAATAACAGAGATTTGGAGGGAGCGATGAAGCTCAGGCAGTGTGTTTTCGTCTGCAAGGATCTCGAGAGCTCGGCCAAGGAGCTATGCGACACGCTCGGCATCGAGATCGCCTATCGCGACCCCGGCGTGGGCAAGTGGGGGCTGGCCAACGTCGTTTGTCCGACCGGCCACGACTTCCTCGAGATCGTCTCGCCGATCGAACCCGGCACGTCGGCCGGCCGCTATCTCGAGCGGCGCAAGGGCGACGGCGGCTACATGGTGATCATCCAGGTGCCCGACGCGGTGAAGGAGCGCGAACGCATCACTGCGCTCGGCGTGCGCGCCGTCGAGAAGAAGGACCTCGCCGAATACAAGTACACGCACTTCCATCCCGCCGACACCGCCGGCGTGCTGCTCTCGATCGACCAGACAGTTGCGCCGTCCGGGGTCGATCCGGCGCTGTGGTGGCCGCCGGCGGCGAAGGACTGGCTGCCGCATGCGCGCTCGAACGTCACCGCGGGTCTCGCCGGCGTCGAGATCCAGTGCGTCGATCCGGACGCAGCGGCCGCGCTCTGGTCGAAGATTCTGAACCGGCCGGTCGAGGGTGACATCATCCGGCTCGATGACGACGGCGAGATCCGCTTCGTGCCGATCGCCGACGGACGCGGGCCGGGCGTATCGGCGTTCGACGTCAAGGTGGTCGACCGCGAGCGCGTCATCGCGGTCGTCAAGAAGCGCCACGATCCGACCGCCACGCACATTCCGATGAGCCCGACCCAGATCGAATTGTGCGGCTGCCGCATCAACCTGGTGTGAGTCGTAGACTAGTATTCGTCTCCTCCCTCGGGCGGAGAGGAATATGAGGTCATGCTCTTCCGGACCGCGAGCTTCCAGCTCGCTCAAGCTCATGAGCGAGCTGGAAGCTCGCGTTCCGGAAGAGCATGAAAGGACTTCCGCATGAAGCCGCTTCTGATCGTCGGCAGCTACCTGTCGCCATATGTCCGAAAGGTGCTGGTTTGCCTCGAGCTCAAGGGCATTTCCTACGAGGTCGATCCGATCGTGCCGTTCTATGGCAACGACCGGTTCTCGGAATTGAGTCCGCTGCGGCGCGTGCCGGTGCTCGTCGATCGCGATCTCGTGGTTACGGATTCGTCGGTCATCTGCGAGTATCTGGAGGAGCTTCGGCCGTCACCACGCCTGCTGCCCGAGGATATCCGCGACCGGGCGCGAGCACGCTGGCTGGAGGAATTTGCCGACACCCGCATGGGCGATGTGTTCATCTGGCGGCTGTTCAACCAGGTCGCCATCCGCCCCGCGGTGTGGGGCGAGAAGGGCGACCGCACGCTGATGGACAGGACGCTGAAGGAGGACGTGCCCGCGGTGCTGGATTATCTCGAAGCCGATGCGCCCGCCGATGGTTTCCGGTTCGGCACCCTCGGCCTGGCCGACATCGCCCCGGCCTGCTTCTTCCGCAATGCTGGCTTCGCCCGCTTCCGGATCGATGCCGAGCGCTGGCCGCGCACCGCGGCATGGATGGACCGTGTCCTGGCGGCGGCGCCGTTCGTCAAGCTCGCAGCGTTGGAGGACGCGATCCTGCGTACGCCGATTGCCGATCAGCGTGCCGTGCTGAAGGCGGCCGGCGCGCCGATCAGTGCCGCGACCTTCGGCTCGGCCACGCCGCGACGCGGCATGATGCCTCTCTGAATCGATGCGTGGGCTGTCGTCCTTCGTCTATGGACAGGTCGTCGGCGCACTCGTGATCGGCGCCGTCGGCGGCGCGTTCCTCGATCTCCGGGCGATCTTCACCTTCGCGATTGCCATGGCAATCGGGGCGGCGGCGAGTGCCATGGTGTGCCGCTGGTGGCCGGGCTTGGACGCCCCCGGCAGGCGGCTATGGCTGGCAGGCGCCCTCGGCAATCCGTTGCTGCTGGTGGCGCTCGGCTTCTCGATCGACTCCTACGATTGCCTGCTCGGCAAACGCAGAGGCTGGGACTGCATGTTCAGCGACATCGGTCCCTTGGTCGTCGGCGTCTGCCTGCTGCCGCCTTTGCTCGGCCTGGGCTTGCGCTGGCTGTGGGGCCGCAACCCCGCGTGAACCGTCAGGCGGCGATGGCCTTGGCCAGCCGGCCGCGGATCATCTCCTCGGCCTCGCCGACGATCCGTTCGACCAGCTCCTTGCAGCTCGGGATGTCCTGGATCAGGCCCATGCAAGTCCCGGCCGACCATACGCCGTGCTCCATGTCGCCGGTCTCGTAGACGATGCGGCCCTTGGCGCCGGATACGATCGGCCCGATCTCCTGGATGGTCTTGCCCTCGGCCTCCATCTCGATCGCCTTCTTGGCTACCGAGTTGCCGTAGACGCGGCTGGTGTTGCGCATGGTGCGGAAGATCAGCGAGGTCGAGCGCTCGTCGGAGGAGACGATCTTCTCCTTCACGTTCTGGTGGATCGGCGCTTCCTTGGTCGCCATGAAGCGGGTGCCCATGTTGATGCCGTCGCAGCCCAGCGCCAGCGCTGCGACGAGGCCGCGCGCGTCGGCGAAGCCGCCCGAGGCGAGCATCGGGATCTTGATCACGTTGGCCGCCGCCGGCAGCAGCACGAGGTTCGGCACGTCGTCCTCGCCGGGATGGCCGGCGCATTCGAAGCCGTCCATCGAGATCGCATCGACGCCGGCCTTCTCGGCCGATATGCCGTGACGGACCGAGGTGCACTTGTGGATCACCTTGATGCCGACTTCCTTGAACTTGGGCAGGAACGGCTTGGGGTTGTTGCCGGCGGTCTCCACGATCTTCACGCCGGACTGGCAGATCGCGTCGATATACTCGCCGTAAGGCCGCGGCACGAGCGTCGGCAGGATGGTGAGGTTCACGCCGAACGGCTGGTCGGTCATCTCCCGGCAGCGCTTGATCTCCTTGCTGAGGTCCTCCGGCGTCGGCTGGGTGAGGCCGGTCAGGATGCCGAGCGCACCGGCATTGGAAACGGCCGATGCCAGCTCGGCCCGGCCGACCCATTGCATGCCACCCTGCACAATGGGGTGCTTGATGCCGAACATCTCGGTAAAGCGCGTCTTGATCATCGTCCGTTTCCCCGCTGGAAGTTGATCCAGCATTAGCGAACGGCAGGCGCGCGCACTAGCCCCCGGAATACCCTTCCGCTGCGCGATCTATGACCAGCCCAGCTCCTTGAGCGCCCAGCCGGAATTCCAGATCTTGGTCATGTGGGAGATCTTCTCCCCGTCGAAATGCATGTTGTAGACGTAATCCGACTGGGTGCTCTTGCCGGTGGGAGGCGGACCGCCCTCTCCTGTATGGGTGGCCTTGAAGATCGCGTAGGCCGTCACGTTGTTGCGCTCGTTATCGACCGCGAACGACTTCAGGTCATACCGGCCGTCGGGCATCATCTTGATCAGCCCCTGCATCCAATCGGTGTATCCCTGAAGGGTCTTCACCTCGGCCAATGGCTCGGCCTGGCAGTCGAAGGAAGCGTTCGGCGCACAATAGGGCTTGCAGGCCTTCCACCCCTTGCCCGCTTCGCACGCATCGAAAAACTTCATCGCGATGTCTGCTGTGGACGCCATGATCGTTTCCTCCATGCGGGTCATTCAATATTCCGCACCAACCATGCGTATTCTTGTGTGCGGAACTTGGCAACCCCACGCGGTAAACGGAAACGGTGACGTCAAGCCTCCAGCGTCGCGTCGAGGGTGATGGTGGCGTTGATCACCTTCGAAAGGGGGCAGCCGGCCTTGGCCTTGTTGGCCAGCTCCTCGAAGGTCTTCTGGTCGGCGCCGGGGATCTTGGCCTTGAGCGTGAGATGCACGGCGGTGATGGCGAAGCCGCCCTCGACCTGCTCGAGCGTGACCTTGGCGGTCGTGTCCATCTGCGTCGCGGTGAGCTTGGCCTCGCTCAGGATCAGCGACAGCGCCATGGTGAAGCAGCCAGCATGGGCGGCACCGAGAAGCTCCTCGGGATTGGTCCCCTTCTGGCCCTCGAAGCGGGCGGCGAAGCCGTAGGGATGGGCCTTGAGCGCACCGCTCTCCGTCGAGATCGAGCCCTTGCCGTCCTTGAGACCGCCGCTCCAGGCGGCCGATGCGGTGCGATTGATCTTGAGCATGCGCTACTCCTTCAGGATGCGTCGATGTAGGCGAGAACATCCTCGCGGGTCGTGGCTCTTTTGTGAAGGAGGTCGGAAAAGGCCGCGACCACATCGATGTGCCCGACGTCGGGATAGAGCTTCAGCTCGACCGGCGCGCCGGCTCGTCGCCAGGCGGCGGCGAGGTTCTTGCTGTTGCGTGGATAGACAGTGGTGTCGGCCGTGCCGTGCAGCAGCAACGCCGGCGGCAGCGGGGCCCGGGTGAAGGTGATGGCCTCGATCTCGGGCCGGTCGGCGCCGCCGAAGATGTCGATCAGCTTGGCCGACTTGAGCGGCAGGAAATCATAGGGGCCGGCGATGCCGATCGCGCCCGCGAGGTTCAGGCGGTCGATGCCGGCTCGCGCGAGATAAGGTGTGTTGGACGCCAGCATCAGGGCAATATGAGCGCCGGCCGAGTGGCCCATGACGAAGAGCTTCGACGGGCCGACGCGATCGCCCGTCCACCGCGTCGCCTGCGCGGCGTCCTCGAGGAAGACCGGGAAGCGCACTTCCGGATAGAGACGATAGTCGGGGACGATCGTGGTGATGCCGCGCGAGGCCAGCGCCTGGGCGACGAATAGGTAGTCGCCCTTGGCGCCGCTGTCCCATGAGCCGCCGTAGAAGAAGATCACCGCCTTGCCATCGGCGCGCGGCGTTACCGGCTGATAGAGGTCGAGCTTCTGGCGCGGCAGCGGCCCATAGGCGATGTCGGCGTGGCGGATGTAGCCCTCGCGTGACACGGTCGAATTGAGAAGACGCGCCGGAGAGCAGCCGCCGAGCAGCGCCGCGAGGCTCGCGAGGAGGCCGCGGCGCGCCACCGTCATGTATTGCCGGAAAGTGCGCGCACCTTCTCTGCCAGCGCCAGTGAGGCGGTTAGGCCGGGTGATTCGATGCCGAAGAGATTGATAAGTCCGGGCACGCCGTGCTCGGCCGATCCCTGGATGGTGAAATCCTGCGCCGGCGCGCCGGGCGGCACGATCTTGGGCCGGATGCCGGCATAACCCGGCTGCAGCGCGCCGTCCTTCAGAGCCGGCCAATATTTGCGCACGGCGGCATAGAACTTGTCGGCGCGGTGCGGATCCACCGTGTAGTCGATGCCCGGAATCCATTCGACGTCCGGGCCGAACTTCGCCTGGCCGCCGAGATCGACGGTGATGTGCACGCCGAGCCCGCCCGGCACCGGGACGGGATAGATCAGGCGCGAAAAGGGCGAGCGTCCGGCCAAGGTGAAATAGTTTCCTTTGGCGTAATACGCGGTCGGGATGCGATCGGATGGCATGCCCTCGATTTTTTGCGCGAGGATCGGGGCGTGCAGGCCGGCGGAATTGATCACCAGACGACAACGAAGTCTCATCGGCTCCGTTCCGCCGATCTCCAGCTCGATGCCTTGCTCCGTTGCGCGGCCCTTCGCCACCGGGCTGTGGAAAGCGAGCATCGTGCCATTGCTCTCGGCATCGCCCTGCAGCGCCAGCATGTAGCTGTGGCTGTCGACGATGCCGGTGGCCGGTGATAGCAGCGCCGCGGTGCATTGCAGGTTGGGTTCCATCGCCATCGCCTCGGCGCCACTCAGGAATCGCATGCCTTCGACCCCGTTGGCTTCGGCGCGGCCCTTGATCGAGGCCAGCAGCTCGCTTTCCTGCTGGTTGGTGGCGACGATCAGCTTGCCGCAGTTGAGATGCGGCACCCCATGCTCGGCGCAATAGGCATAGAGCAGGCGCCGGCCGGCGACGCAGGTCTCGGCCATCAGGCTACCCTTGGGATAGTAGATGCCGGCGTGAATGACCTCGGAATTGCGCGAGCTGGTCTCGGTGCCGATGCCTTCGGCGGCCTCGACGACGATGACCTCACGGCCGGCAAGGGCAAGCGCACGTGCGACGGCGAGGCCAACCACGCCGGCGCCAATCACCACGCAGTCGACAGTTTCGAACGGGGACGAATCCATGGGCGCATGGTACTAAACTGCGATGCAGGAGCGAGCAATATGAAGGGTGCGCTGGTCACCGGTGCCGGCGTGCGGATCGGCCGGGCCTTTGCCATCGCGCTGGCGGAGGATGGATACTTCGTCTTCGTCCATTACAATCGCTCATCGACGGGCGCGCTCGAGACGGTTGCGGCGATCAAGGCGGCCCGCGGCAAGGCAAAGGCGGTGAAGGCCGATCTCGCTTCCGCCAAACAGGCCGAGGCGCTCGTCGGGCGCTGCCAGGCGCCGGGCGTGAAGCTCGTTTGCGCCGTGAACAATGCCTCGATCTTTGAGCTCGACCGTGCACCGACGGCGACGGCCGCCGCCTTCGACAGGCACATGGCGATCAACCTGCGGGCGCCGTTGCTGATTGCCCAGGCGTTGGCGCGCCAGTTGCCGGAAGACGAGGTCGGGTTGATCGTCAACCTGGTCGACCAGAAGCTCTTCAACCTCAACCCTGATTTCCTGACCTACACCCTCTCCAAGATGGGCCTGCATGGCCTCACCCATATGCTGGCTCAGGCCCTGGCGCCGCGCTTGCGGGTGATGGGTATTGCGCCAGGGCTGACCCTGCAGGGCCTGCACCAGACGCCGGCGCGGTTTGCCGAGCAGCATGTCGCCAACCCGCTGGCCGTCGGCGTCACGACCGACGACCTGGTGCGGGCGCTGCGTTACATTGTGGCGACGCCCAGCGTCAGCGGCGACACGCTGATCGTCGACAGCGGCGAACACCTGACGGGCCGGCCGCGCGACGTTGCCTTCTTCAAAGAAAAGAACAAATGACATGGAACGCCGGATTTTCTTCCGCGACTTTCGCCTCAGGGTCTCGATCGGCATTCATGACTTCGAGAAGGAAGGGCCGCAGACCGTCGTCGTGAACGTCGACCTGGGTCTTGCGCCAGCCGACAAGGCGCATGGCGACCGGATCGGCAACGTCCTGAATTACGATGTCGTGCATGACGGCATCATGGCGCTTGCGGGCAGCCGGCACTTCAACTTGCAGGAGACGCTGGTCGACGCGATCCTCGACCTCTGCCTCGCCCAGCCCGGCGTGATCGAGGCGCGCGTGTCGACCGAGAAGCCGGATGTCTACAAGGATTGCCGCGTCGGTTACGAGGCCGCCAGGCGTAAGTAGAGCCAAGTAGAATGATGAATGCCGGCGGCCGCTCGCTTTGATTGCAGATCATGATCTGCAACATGCGTACAATTCCACTGCGGCCTTCCCCCTCCGCCCTTCGGGCACCTCCCCCGTCAGACGGGGGAGGCTGGGTGGGGGAAAGCGACGCGGACGCTCTTACTGAATTGGGCTCATGATCTCTCCTGTAGACGCGGCTGGGGAGCGCAAAGCGCTTCGCCGCGCCACCATTGTCCTGCTTTTCGCCGCACTGATCTGGGGTTCGATGATTCCGGTGCTCTCGGCGCTGACACAGCACTACGACCCTTGGCTGCTGTCGTGGTTGCGCTATGTGCTCGGCATGCCTGTGCTGTGGATCGCGGTGATGTTCAGCACGCGGCCCGTCCTGACGCCGGCGCCGTTGCGCGCCGGTCGGCTGCTGAAGCTTGGCGCCGCGATGACCGTTTTCTCGGTCCTCTACACCTTCGGGGTCGCGCACTCGCATCCCGCCACGGCGGCGATCGTGCTGATGTGCGGGCCGATCACGGCCACAATCCTGTCGCGGATCATGCTTGGCTCGATCATGCCGTCCGGATTTCTCTCCACCCTCGCGCTGGTCGTGGGCGGGGGCGTGGTCGTCGTGCTCGGCACCCCCGGCCGTCCGGCGGGCGGCCTCGGCCTGCGCGGGGGAGAGATCCTGCTGATCGCCGCCCAGCTGTGCTGGAACTGGTATTCGATCCGCGCCCAGCAATGGCTCGCCGATCGTGGCCAGATCATGCTGTCGGCATTGACCACGAGCATGGCGAGCGTGCTGCTGGCCGCGGCCTGCGCCGTAGTGTGGGCGACGGTCGGCATCCAGTGGCCGGACCGGCCGCCGACGGGGGCGGAGGTCGGCATGATGCTCTGGATCGGCGTGCTCGGCGTGGCGGCGGCTATCCTGCTCTGGAACACCGGCGTGTCACTGGTCGGCGTGGCCGTTGCCTCGCTGTTCTCGAATTCGGCACCGGTCTTCGCCATCGGGCTCGCGGCGCTGATGGGCGCGGAACCGAGCTGGCTGCAACTCCTGGGCGGCGCGATCGTGATGGGCGGCATCGCCCTCCATCAGCTGCGCCAGATGCGCCTGACCCGAGGATGACCCGCGAGCGCCGCGATCTGCTGGGCGCCTTCGGCGCCATGCTGTTCGTCGGCGCGAGCTGGGGCGCCAACCTGCCCGTCACGAAAGTGATGCTGGGCCATTTCGACCTCATGCCCATGGCCGCGATACGCACGGCGACAGCTACCGCCACGCTCGCGCTTCTGGTTGTGGTGCTGGAAGGACGCCGCATGCTGCGGCTCGAGCTTGACTGGGGACGCTTCCTGCTGCTCGGACTGATGATGTCGAGCTTCTTCGCCTTCTATGCCATCGGCATCTGGTTCAGCAATCCGATCACGGCCGCAACGATCCAGGTCGCGAGCCCGCTGGTTTCGGCCGCGACTGTCCGCTGGGTGACGGGTGCGCCCTTCGACCGGGGTTTTGGCCTGGCGCTTGGCCTGACCTTGCTGGGAGGCGCGATCCTGTCGGCCAGCGGTCTGTCCGGTGGCGCCTCCTTCGTCTTCGGCGGCGGCGAGCTCATCGTGCTGGCAAGCACGATCCTGTGGACGCTCTACAGCATCAAGGCGCAGGTCTGGTTCAGGCACGCGAGCCAGCTCCAGCGCGCCTATGTAGCCTCGCTGTCGTCGACCGGCTGGCTTCTGCTATGGAGCGTCCTGCTGATATCGTCCGGGCTCTCGCGGTCGCCGTTCGGCGTTGCCGACGGCTGGATCTGGACACAGCTTCTCGGCTTCGCGGTCCTGGCCAGCGGGGTTGCCAGCTACAGCTGGAATGTCGGCGCGTCGCGCCTGGGCGTGGCCATCGCGGCGCTGTGGACGAACCTCGTGCCGTTTTTCGCCGTATTGTGGTCCATGGTGTACGGCTTCGTCCCCAACGCCTACCAGATCGTCGGCGGCTTGGTGGCCCTGAGCGGAGTGGTGTACATGCAGGCACGCAAACTTCAAACGCCGGCGAATTCATGACCTTACCTGCGTTGAAATCCCGCAACTGCCATTGGATCGATGCCCCCGGCGCCGCTGACCCGCGCGGCAGCGTCAATTTCCTCCAGCCCGGCAAGGGCCTCGATTTCGAGCCCAGGCGTCTCTTCTACCTGCACCATGTTGCGCCCGGTCAATGGCGCGGCCGTCACGGCCATCGCCAGACCCAGCTCGTCCTGATCGCCGTCTGCGGGAGCTGCCGCACTCATCTCGACGACGGCACGGTCAAGGAAACCGTCACCCTCGATGATCCGACCAAGGCCCTCTATGTCGCGCCCTGGGTGTGGCACGAGCTGACCGACTTCGCGCCCGGCACGGTTATCGTGGTGCTCGCCTCGACGCTCTACGAGGAGGCCGACTACCTGCGCGACTATGAAATCTTCCGCCGCGAAGTGGGTATGCACCGATGATTCCGTTTCTCGACATGAAGTCGGTCTACACCGAGCTGAAACCGGAACTGGACGCAGCCTACGCCCGGGTGATGGAATCGGGCTGGTTCGTGCTGGGCGAGGAGGTCGAAGCCTTCGAGCAGGAGTACGCCGCCTTCTGCGGCACGCGCCATTGCGTCGGCCTCGGCAATGGCCTGGAAGCGCTGGAACTCACCTTGCGGGCCTGGAATCTCGGCCCCGGCGACGAGGTTATCGTGCCCTCGAACACCTATATCGCGACCTGGCTGGCGGTATCGGCAGTCGGCGCGACGGTGGTGCCGGTCGAGCCTACGTCGACCGGCACGAACATCGATCCCGACCGGATCGCGGCCGCCATCACGCCGCGCACGCGTGCGATCATGCCCGTCCATCTCTATGGCGAACCCGCCGACATGGACGCCATCATGGCGCTGGCGGAAAAGCACGGGCTCAAGGTGGTTGAGGATGTCGCCCAGGCGCAGGGTGCGAAAGTGCGCGGACGCCGGACCGGATCACTCGGCCATGTTGGGGCGCATAGCTTCTTCCCGACCAAGAACATCGGTTCCTTCGGCGATGGCGGCGCGGTGACGACCGACGACGCGGCGGTGGCAGACCGGCTTCGCGCCATGCGTAACTACGGCAGCAAGGTGAAGTATGTGAACATCGAGCGCGGCTACAATTCAAGGCTCGATGAGTTGCACGCTGCCTTCCTTCGGGTGAGGCTGAGGAAGCTCGACGAATGGAACGAGCGCCGGCGGGTGCTGGCGGCGCGCTATGGCGAGCGGCTGGCGGGGATTCCCGGCCTGGGCCTTCCCCGTGTTCCGCAATGGGCGGAGCCGGTGTGGCATCTCTACATCGTGCGCACCAGACACCGCTTGGAGCTGATGGAAACGCTCAACAAGGCCGGGATCGGATCGCTCATTCACTATCCGATCCCGCCGCATCTGCAGCAGGCTTACGCCGATCTGGGCTACACGAAAGGGGCGTTCCCGCTCGCGGAGGCACTTGCCGATACGGTGCTCAGCCTGCCCATCGGGCCGCACGTGAGCCTCGAGTCGATCGATCAAATCGCCGCCGTCGTGCGCACCTACATGTTGCGCTCGGGCGGCGAGTGAATGCCCCGGTAGTTCCGGTAGTAGTCGCCCTGCGAATAGTAATAGCCCGTCGTGCTGGGGTAGGCGTTCGACGGATAAGCGTAGCCCGAGGACGGGGAGACATAGTAGGTGCTGGCCGGAGCACGGTCGCCGTAATACGTCGCGCCCGGACGAGCATAGGCATACTGCGTGCGCTCGCTGTAGCCGCAGCCGGCGGTGAGAGCGGCGAGGGCCACCGCGGCGGTGGTGAACAGAATCTTTCTCATGGTGAACTCCTGCAGCTGAATTCCGTGGTCGCGTGCGGATACAACCCGGAAGTCCGCCAGTGGTTCCCGCCCATAAACCCGCCGCAATGCTATAGTGACCGAACCAAATAGGGGAAACCTCATGAAGCTCGGCCTCTCGATCGGCTACTCCAGGGCGCAGCTCGACGTACCGGTGGCACTGGTGCAGCGCGCCGAGGAGCTCGGCTATGACTCGGTCTGGACTGCCGAGGCCTACGGCTCGGATGCCGTCACGCCACTCGCCTTCCTCGCCGCCAAGACCAGCCGTATCAAGCTCGGCACCGGCATCATGCAGCTTGCCGCACGTACGCCGGCCAATGCCGCGATGTCCGCGGCCACGGTCGATGCGATGGCGGGCGGCGGCCGCTTCATCGCCGGCATCGGCGTGTCGGGCCCGCAGATCGTCGAAGGCTGGTACGGCCAGCCGTGGGGCCGGCCCTACTATCGGATGAAGGATTACGTGGCGATCATGCGCAAGATCTTCGCGCGCGAGGAGCCCGTGACGCATGACGGCAAGGAGATCTCGCTGCCTTATACGGGCGAGGGCTCCGCGGGGCTGGCCAAGCCGTTGAAGTCGATCCTGCACATGAACCAGATCCCGATCTATCTCGCGACCGGCAGCGAGAGCACGGTCAAGCTCACTGCCGAGATCGCCGACGGCTGGCTGCCGATGGGATTCGTGCCGGGCGCGATGGAGGAATACCGGCCGTGGCTCGAGGAGGGCTTCCGCCGCGCCGGCAACGGCAAGGGTTTCCACAGCTTCACCACCCAGGCCTCGGTCCATGTCGAGGTCGAGAACGACGTCAAGGCGGCGCTGCAGCGGCTCAAGCCCGAGGTCGCGCTCTATGTCGGCGGCATGGGGCACAAGACCAAGAACTTCCACAACGACATCATGGTGCGGCGCGGCTTCGGCGATGCCGCAAAGCGCATCCAGGAGCTCTACCTCGCCAAGCGCAAGGACGAGGCGATCGCCGCCGTGCCCGACGAATGGGTCGACCTCAAATCGCTCGTCGGCCCACCGGCCCGGATCAAGGAACGCTATCGCGCATGGGAGGATTCCGGCGCCGATTCGCTCAGCGTCCGCTCGCGCCAGCCCGAGGCGATCGAGGTCATGGCCCAGGCGGCGCGGCTCAATTAGGGCGAGCGCTGGGAGCGCGGGTCTCCAGACCCGCTCGGAATCATGAGCGGGTCTAGAGACCCGCGCTCCCAGCAGGACCAGGAACGTTTATACTTCGTGCCCATGAAGCCACCGCCGATCGTCCGCAAGCCGACTGCCGTCTTTCACCAAACCGGGGCCCTCGAGGTCGGGAAGGGCAAGATCACCGGGGTGATCGCCCTGACCTTGGGCGGCCTCGCCGTGATGTCGGTTCTGGCCTTCCATTTCCCCGAGTATCTGACGACGCCGAACCTGCGGAAGAAATATGACGTCAACGTCCTGCGCGAGATCCTGCTGGTCGGCATGGTGATCGCGGGCGGCCTCGCCCTGGCCAACCTGATCCGGCTGCGCAATCGCTGGCTGAACGGCACAGCGCTGGCCTTGATCGTCGCCGCGGTGGCGATGGGCGGCCATCGCGTGCCGGTCGGCGATTTCCCCGACAACACGCCCTATATCGGTCTCGACTGGTTCATCCTCGACCTGCTGGGCTCCAGCATGGTGTTCATCCTGATCGAGAAGATGTTCCCGCTGCATCGCGACCAGCCGGTGTTCCGGCCGCACTGGCAGGTCGATTTCACGCATTTCATCGTCAACCACCTGCTCGTCGGTCTGGCGCTGCTGATCGTCAACTTCGCCATCCACCGCCTGTTCGGCTGGCTGGTCTATGCGCCGCTGCAGAAATGGATCGGGGGCTTGCCGTTCTTCGCCGAGCTGTTCCTCGTGCTGCTGGTCGCCGATCTGGTGCAGTACTGGACGCATCGCGCCTATCACGAGATCCCGTTCCTGTGGCGCTTCCACGCCGTCCACCACAGTGCCGAATACATGGACTGGATGGCAGGCTCGCGGCTGCATCTGCTCGAGCTGCTGACGACGCGCGTATCGATCCTGGGCGTGCTCTATGTGCTGGGCTTCACCGAGGCGGCGATGAACGTCTACATCATCGTCGTCGGCTTCCAGGCGGTGTTCAATCACGCCAACGTCGCCGTGCCGGCCGTGTTCGCCCGCGCCCCGCTCAAATGGCTGATCGTGACGCCCGACTTTCACCACTGGCACCACAGCTCGGAGCGCGAGGCGATCGACCGCAACTACGCCGCTCACTTCGCCTTCATCGATTACCTGTTCGCACGGCAGTGAAGTCCGACCGGCGCTTTCCGGGCAAGTACGGCGTGGTCGGCGACTACATGCCGGCGACCTACGTTAAGCAACAGCTCTTTCCCTTCACCCGGAAGCGCTAACCGAGAGACCGAGGCATCCGAATGGACGACGAGACCAAGCTGATCACCTCGCGGCTGAGCCGGACGATCACCCGGGATGGGATCACCGTGGAAGTCCTTATCGTGCGTGCAGAAGGCGATCCCGAGTGGACGCTCGAAGTTGTCGATCAAGAAGGTGCCTGCACGGTCTGGGAGGACACGTTCGCGACCGAACAGGACGCCCTGAACGAGCTCTTCCAGACCATCGCCGCCGACGGCATGAGCAGCTTCCTGTGGCGGCCCGACCGGACGCTCCACTGAGCGCCCTCAGGGATTTAAAGGAGCCGTGACGGTCGCTCCCCATCGGCGGACGCCCCCGGTGCCTGCCGGCGTTTGTCGAAGTTCCCCACTCCGGATGACGGCGTGGGACTTCCTGTGTGCCGCATGAAGATGAAGCGGATCGCCGACGTGGCGGCTGGCAATATTGCGCGCCCAAGCACGGGATTGAGGCCGAGAGGTTTCAGCAGCATCTTGACCGCCATGCCAAGCGGAAAGTGGTTCTTGGCGAGCCTGGAAATGCCATCGACGTAGGCCGTGTAGTCACTCCTCTGGAATTCGGTCTCGGGGTTGCGCACGAGAAACACGGACTTGAAGGCATGGAATGCATCCTCGGCCTCGATCTCCGACGCCCGGCTCCAAAGTATCCGCAGCACCGCGGCCCGGCTTGGCCGTTCGTGCGCCTGATAACGAAGAAAATAACGGTAGAAGTGCTTGTAGTGGCGCACCTCGTCGGCACTGATCCTCGCGGCAAGCTGCTTCAGCACGGGCTCACGGCTTTGCTCCGACAACATGCGGTAGAAGCCGGCGGTGCCGGTCTCCACGACGCAGCGCGCCGCCATTTCGAGCGCCCGCGTAGGGGCGAGCTGATCGACGGTGCAAAGGGGAGTATATTCGGCGAGGAAGTGCCGGTAGGCTGCGTCCCAGTCGAAGTCGGGCCACGCGGTCCGAACGTAGCGCCTCAGGGCTTCACCGTGCTGAAGTTCCTCCTTTTGCCAGACGTTCTGCAGCCACTCGACGACTTCGCTGTCGTGGCGGAAATACTCGATCAGATTATAGGTGTAGAGATCCGAGGTGATCTCGATGAAGGATGCCGAGGCCACGGTGTAGAAGAGATGCGTGTCGTCGCGTACCCGATCGCGCGCGAGGGCGTCGTAAGGGATATTGTCCGCCGACCATGAAGCCCCGCCCTTGCAGCGGGCGTATCGCATTGCCATGCAAATCTCGTATTCCGGTGGCGCAGCAGCCTAGCATCATTCAGCACGCAATAGGAGGTCGCGCGAGACGTCCTCCGGCTCCGCGGCAAAGCGTGCGTTGGCCCGCCAGTTCATCCTACACTGACGGCAAGAGAGGGAGAGACGAGCGATGAAAATCGGCGCGGTGATGTTTTTCACGACGGATTCCATGCGACCGGCGCCGCTGGCGAAGGAGCTGGAGGAACGGGGATTCGAATCGCTGTGGGTGCCGGAGCACACGCACATCCCGTCCTCGCGCAAAACGCAGTATCCGGCGGGCGGCGGGTTGGTCCGACCGTACTACGATATCATGGATCCGTTCCTGGTCCTGAACGCGGCAGCCACGGTCACGACCAGGCTCAAGGTCGGCACCGGCATCGCGCTCATCATCCAGCGTGACCCGATCGTCACCGCCAAGGAAGTCTCGACCATCGACCAGCTCTCCAATGGCCGCTTCCTGTTCGGCGTCGGCAATGGCTGGAACCAGGACGAGATCGAGAACCACGGCACCGTGTTCAAGACGCGCCACAAGCTGGCGCGCGAGCGCATCGAGGCGATGAAGACGATCTGGGCCAACGAGGAGCCGGAATATCACGGAGAGTTCGTCAACTTCGACAAGATGAAGCAGTGGCCCAAGCCGTTCCAGAAGCCTCACCCGCCGATCATTGTCGGCGGCCGGCTGGAATATGCCGCCAAGCGCGCCTTCCGCTATGGCGACGGCTGGATCCCGCGCGACGACTGGCTGGAGACCGATGGCGTCGAGTCGATCCACACGTTCCGCAAGATGGCGGCGGATGCCGGCCGCGATCCGGCCAGCCTGCCGATCAGCATCTTCCGCACGCCCGACAGCCTCGACCGGTTGAAGCTCTGCCAGGACGTCGGCATAGACCGCGTGGTCTTCACCCTGCCGGCGGAGAAGGAGGACAAGATCATGCCGATCCTCGACCGCTGGTCCGAGCTGATGCGGCAACTCGGATAGATTGGTCTGCTGGGAGCGCGGCTCTCCAGAGCCGCTCATGATCTTTCATCGGAGCGCGCCACTGGATTGGCGCGCTCCTCCGAGCATGAGCGGGTCTGGAGACCCGCGCTCCCAGCGTCAGATCCCGCCCGGCCGCGGGCCCATGTCGCCTTCCGAGAAGTGTGCGTGGAGGACGCGCCAGGCGTCGCCCTCCTTATGGAAGACCAGGGTCGAGCGGCTCATGAATTCCTGGCCCTGGTAATGGATGTCGCGCGGCGGCTGGACGCCGGTGCCGACCCATTCGCGCTGGCAGCGGCGGTGGCACCAGATGACGGCCATGTCGCCGCCGACCTCGCCGCCGATGTCGTAGGGCGTCCAGTAGGAGCCCTTCACGTTCTGGATGTAGAAGGCCCACAACCGGACCCAGTGCGCAGCGCCGTTGTAGGTATGGCCGTTGAGATTGAAGAAGGTGGCGTGCGGCGCCGAGCTCCAGATCGGCTCGATCGCGGGCCAGTCGAACTTGCCGTTGGCGACCAGGTATTCCTCATGCAGCGCCAGCAGCTTCTGGCGGTCGGCCTCGCTGCCGCCGACGATCTTCGCTTCCGTCATTTTCATTCCTGAGTGTCAGTCCGCTTTGGCGCCGGACCTTATCACCACCTCGCGCCACTTCACGGCCTCTTCCTTCACGAAGGCGCCGGCCCGCGCTCGGCCGTGCTGATGGCGAGCGCCCGTACGCCGCCGCCCTTGTTGTCGACCATGCACGGCACCTTCAGCTCGGCGGGGAGCTGCTCGCAGAGAAGGCGTTTCATGCGCCGGAAGCTCGCAAAAGATAGGCCATGTCCGCGAGCGGATCGGCGCCGACGAAGGTCAGGACGAGGTCGGTGATGCCCGCCGCTTCGTAGTCGGAGAGGCGGCGGCGGATATCGTCGGCGTCGCCGGCAACCGAGAAGGCCTCGACGAACCGCTCGTCGGGCTCCGAGGTCGCGAAATCGGCTTCGGGAATGCCGCTGTAGGTGACCAGGCTGGTGCGCGCGGCGGGCACTTTCTGCGCCAGGCCCCAGAAGGTCTTGAGCATGCCGGCCAGCACCGGTTTGATTGTTGCGATGGCCTGCGCGCGGTCAGGCCCGACGGCACAGGGCACGTACTGCACCACGCGCGTGGCCGCGGCGGCCCGCTTGGCGTGAGCGGCGAAGCCGGGCGGGCACATGTTGGAGATCATCAGCCCGTCGGCGATGCGGCCGCATAATGCCAATGCCTGCTCACCGCGCGCTGCCATCAGCAGGGAAAGGTCCGAGCGTAGCGGCCTGTAGGAGAGCTTCGCGTCCTCGACGGAGAACACCGAGCCCTTGTGGGTGAAGCTCTCGCCGCGCAGCAGTCCGCGCACGATCGCGAATGTGTCGCGCAACGCTCCAAGCGGACGCGAATTGTCGATGCCGAGTTTTCGGATCGGAGCGGCGAGGCCGGATCCGATGCCGAGCGAGGTGCGACCGCCCGACAACTCGTCGAGCGCACCGATCTCCATTGCGATCTGCGCCGGATGGCGGAGGTACGGGTTCCAGACGCCGATCCCCAGCTCGATCGTGCGCGTGGCCAGGGCGCAGCCCGCGAGGGCGGCCATGACACCGCGCTCCATCGGGTTCTCCGCGAACCAGACCGAGGAAAAGCCGTTCTGCTCGGCAGCTGCGGCAAGCTCGACGCACCGTCGCGCATCGAGGCCGCCATGCAGGCGGATGCCAACTCTCAATTCACTCGCCATCCGCCGCTCCCTTGCCGGCATGTATATTGCCAGCATGAATGCCGAGTGGGGAGGTGGCCTTTGACGACCCGTCTTGCCGTGCGTGCGCGCTGGGCGCTGATTCATGAGGACGGCGGTCCGCGAATCGTCGGCGACCGTTGGATCGTGGTCGAAGGCGACCGGATCGCCGCGATCGCTGGCGACCGGCCGGGCGGCGTCGACGTCGTGGTCGACCGGCCCAACCTGTTCGTGCTGCCGGGCCTGATCAACCTGCACAATCATGTCTTCACCGAATCGCTGATCCGCGGCCGGTCGGAGGACCTGTCGAAGGCGCTCTACGAGACCAACCTCGTCTACGGGCTGCTGATGCCGTTCGGGCAGCTTGCCATGCAGCACCTGTCGCCGACGGAGTGCGAGGCGATTGCCGAGTTCGGCCTGATGCAGCTCATGAAGAGCGGCGTGACCACGCTGATGGAATCCTTCCGCGCCGGGCTGACCGATCCGTTCGTCGCCGCCGCCACGCGCGCCGGTTTGCGCTTCTATGCGGGACCCTATCTCTTCTCGACGCCCGATCTCGACATCGATGCCGAGGGCAAGCCGACCTACCGCGCCGGCTCGGGCGACGCCGACGCGGCCTCGCTCGCGGAATGGCGCGCCCTGCACCAGCGCCATAACGGCGGGGCGGGCGACCGCGTCCGTGTGATCCTGTCGCCGCACGCCACCGACACCTGCGGTCCCGACCTGCTCCGCGCCACGCGCCGGCTGGCCGACGAGATCGGTTGCCTTGCGACCATCCATGTCGCGCAAAGCCGCGAGGAGGTCGAGAAGAGCCGGCAGCTGCACGGCCGCTCGCCGACCGAACTCCTCGAATGGACCGGCCTGCTGGGGCGTGACGCCCTGCTGGCGCACTGCTGCTTCTCTTCCGATTCCGACCTCGACATCGTCAAGCGCTTCGGCGCGACAGTGATCAACTGCCCACGTACCTTCGCCCGCGGCGGCGTCACGGCGGCGTTTGGGCGCTTCCACGACCATGGCCTGCGTACCGTCGTGGCGACCGACGGCTACGTGCCCGACATTATCAGCGAGCTGCGCACGGCCGGCATGGTGTCGAAGCTCGCGGCCAACGACCCGGGCGTGGCGACGGCGGCGCAGCTGGTCGATGCCGTGACCGGACAGGCCGCGGCGGCACTCGGCCGCGACGATGTCGGTCGGTTGGCGCCCGGCGCGCGGGCCGACCTCGTGGCGGTCGATCTCGGCGGTGTCCACGTTGCGCCGGTAGTCGATCCGGTGAATGCGCTGGTCTGGCGCGCCCATGCCTCGGACGTGTGGGCGAGCGTGGTCGACGGCCGGCTGGTGGTTGGCGAGGGCCGCTATCTCGCCGGAGACGAGCCGGCGATCGTGGCGCGAGCCGTCGCGGCGATCGACAAGGTCACGCGCATCGGCGAATCGGCGGGCATTCTCGGGCGGGCGAAGTGAGGGCAGGGTAGATGGCGGAAGCGTTCAAGGCGATCGGCGCCGACGGCTACGATCGCATCATGGGCCGCATCAGCGTGCGGCTCGCGACGCCTTTCATCGTCTTTGCAGGCCGTACGCCGGGCGAGAGGATTCTCGACGTCGGCTGCGGCACGGGCAGCCTGACCTTCGCGCTCTCGGGCTTCGGCGATCATGCGGAGATCGTCGGGGTAGACATTGGCGAACCGTTCCTCGCCGCCGCGCGCGACCGCAACACCGATCCGCGTACCAGCTTCCGTGTCGCCAGTGCGACGTCGCTGCCGTTTCCCGACGGCCATTTCGACCGCGCGCTGTCGCAGCTCGTGCTGCAGTTCGTGCCCGATTCGCTCGCGGCAGTGTACGAAATGCGGCGTGTCGTGCGGCCGGGCGGGACGGTTTCAGCCTGCGTCTGGGATGCATACGGGGGCCAACCGCACATCCGCATGATCTGGGACGCTGCCGCGGTGCTCGGCCTGATTGGCACGCACGCGATCATCCGTCCGCTCAGCACCGAAGGCGAGATGGCTGCTCTCTGGCAGCGCGCCGGTCTGACCGACGTCATCGAGAGCGAGATCTCC
Source organism: Reyranella sp. (assembly GCF_965279465.1). Taxonomy (NCBI): domain Bacteria; kingdom Pseudomonadati; phylum Pseudomonadota; class Alphaproteobacteria; order Hyphomicrobiales; family Reyranellaceae; genus Reyranella; species Reyranella sp. Next base: position 7,082,213 of record NZ_OZ257242.1, on the reverse strand, counting down.
ATGCGCTTCGCCTTCGAGGATTTCGACGACTACTGGTCGCCCTATCTGACCGGCAACGGTCCCTTGGGCGAGATGGTGATGAGCCTCACGGCCAGACAGCGCGCCACGCTCGAGGAACGGATGCGCTTCGTCTACCTCAGCGGCCGTCCCGATGGCCGCCGCTCCTTCGTCTCGACAGCGTGGGTCTGCAAGGGGACCGTCCCCGGCTGACTCGCGACCTACTCAAGAACGACGATGGTGGGCGTGCCGACGTTGGCGCTTTCGGTGAGGATGGCTTCTCCGTTGGACAGCCTTGAGAACGGGCCGCTGTGCTCGTGGTTGCGTGTCCGTCAGCCCGGCAGGCCGAGCCGCTCCCCACGATAGGCGCCGCTCATGATGCGTTCCCACCAGACCTTGTGGTTGAGGAACCACCGCACCGTGTCGCGCAGGCCGTTGTCAAATGTGTGGCGCGGCTGCCAGCCGAGCTCGCGCCGGATCTTCGACGCATCGATCGCGTAGCGCGCGTCGTGCCCGGGCCGGTCGGTGACGAACTCGATCAGATTTTCGTGCGGGCGATTCGGGCTGTCGGGCAGCATCTCGTCGAGCAGGCGGCAAATCGTGCGGACGACGTCGATGTTCTGCCGCTCGCTGTCGCCACCGACGTTGTAGTTCTCGCCCGGTCGGCCCCTGGTCAGCACGGTGATCAGCGCCTCGGCGTGGTCCTCGACATGCAGCCAGTCGCGCACGTTCGCTCCCTTGCCGTAGACCGGCAGCCGCTCGCCGCGCAGCGCGCGGATGATCACCAGCGGGATCAATTTCTCGGGGAAGTGGTAGGGACCGTAGTTGTTGGAGCAGTTGGTGGTGAGCACCGGCAGGCCGTAGGTGTGATGCCAGGCGCGCACCAGATGGTCCGATGCGGCCTTGCTCGCCGAGTAGGGCGAGTTGGGCGCGTAGGGCGTGGTCTCCGTGAATTTGCCGGTGGAACCGAGCGAGCCGAACACCTCGTCGGTCGAGATGTGCTGGAAGCGGAAGCCCTGGCGGGCCTCGGCGTCGAGCGTGCGCCAATAGGCGAGAGCGGCCTCGAGCAGCGTGTAGGTGCCGCCGACATTGGTGTCGATGAAGGGCGCCGCGCCGTCGATCGAGCGGTCGACATGGCTTTCCGCGGCGAGGTGCAGGACGGCGTCGGGCCTCGTTTCGATGAAGACCGCGTCGAGCGCTGCCCGGTCGCGAATGTCGACCTTGTGGTGGCGATGGCGGTTGCTGGCGCGGGCCTCGCCCAGAGACTCGAGGTTGCCAGCGTAGGTCAGCACGTCGACGTTGGCGACCGACCAGTCGGTGGTGCGGATCACGTGCCGCACGACCGCCGAGCCGATGAATCCCGCGCCGCCGGTGATCAGGAGTTTCATGTTCTGCTCTTGTGGACAGCGCGCAGGTTGCGCGCGGTCCAGGAGATCAATGATGCAGGATCTGGCCGAGGAAGAGCTTGGTGCGCTCGTTCTTCGGATGGGCGAAGAACTCCTCGGGTTCGTTCTGCTCGACGATCTCGCCGCGGTCCATGAAGATCACGCGGTCGGCCACGGCGCGGGCGAAGCCCATCTCGTGAGTCACGCAGATCATGGTCATGCCCTCGCGCGCCAGCTCGACCATGACGTCGAGCACTTCCTTGACCATCTCGGGGTCGAGGGCGGAGGTCGGCTCGTCGAACAACATGATCTTGGGCCGCATGCAGAGCGCGCGGGCGATCGCCACGCGCTGCTGCTGGCCGCCGGAGAGCTGGCCTGGATACTTGCTGGCCTGCTCCGGGATGCGCACGCGCTTCAGCAGGCCCATCGCCACCTCCTCGGCGTCCTTCTTGGGCATCTTCTTCACCCAGATCGGCGCCAGGGTGAGGTTGTCGAGGATGGTGAGGTGCGGGAACAGGTTGAACGACTGGAACACCATGCCGACCTCGCGGCGGATGGCCTCGATGTTCTTGACGTCGTTAGAGAGCGTCACACCGTCGACGATGATGTCGCCCTGCTGGTGCTCCTCGAGCCGGTTGATGCAGCGGATCAGGGTCGACTTGCCCGATCCCGACGGGCCGCAGACGACGATCTTCTCGCCCAGCTTCACGTCGAGGTTGATGTCGGAAAGCACGTGGAACTGGCCGTACCACTTGTTCACGCCCCGGAGCGTGATCACTGAGGGAGCCTTCAGGAGCTCCTGAGCGTGGGCTGCATTGGTGGCCATCAGCGTCTGGTCCCCTTGTTGAGCTCGATTTCGAGATGCTTGGAGTAGCGCGACATCGAATAGCAGAAGCAAAAATAGACGAAGGCGGCGAACAGGTAGACCTCGCCCGGGAACCCGGCCCAGTTGGGGTCGACCAGGGCCTGGTTGGCCGTGTTCAGGAAGTCGAAGATGCCGATGATCAGCACCAGCGAGGTGTCCTTGAAGAAGCCGATGAAGGTGTTGATCAGTGGTGGGATCACCACCCGCAGGGCCTGCGGCAGGATGATCAGCGTCGTCTTCTGGAAGTAGTTGAGGCCCATCGCGTCGGCCGCCTCGAACTGGCCCTTGGGCAGCGACTGAAGGCCGCCGCGGATGATCTCGGCGATGTAGGCGCCGGCAAACAGGATCACCGCCACCTGAGCGCGAAGGAACTTGTCGATGGTCATGCCCGAGGGGAGGAACAGCGGCAGCATGACCGAGGCCATGATCAGCAGGCTGATCAGCGGCACGCCGCGGATCAGCTCGATGAAGCCGACGCACAGGCCCTTGATCAGGGGCAGGTTGGAGCGCCGGCCGAGTGCCAGCAGGATGCCGAACGGGAAGGCGAACACCAGGCCGTAGGTGGCCAGGATCAGCGTCACCGGGATGCCACCCCACAGGCCGGTCTCGACGTAGCTGAGCGGCGCGATAGCGAGGCTCCAGGCCGGCAGCACGTCGGCGAGGCGCAGCACCAGCCCGATCGCGCCGATCCCGGCGAGTGCCCGCCAGCCATTGATCTCGGCCGGTGCGGCGACGGCGCCGCGCAGGATCATGCCCAGTCCGCCGGCTGCCAGCGCAACGAACAGAATCAGGCCGATCGAGATATGGAGCTGGCCGAACATCAGCAGGAAAGTGACGAAGGTGCCGACGCCCCAGATCAGGAGCAGTCGCTTGTTCCACATCCGCCGATCCGCGCTCAGGATCAGCATCGCCAGCATGGCGATGACGGCGAACAGCGGCCGCCAATGCTGCTCGTACGGAAACGAGCCGAAGAAGATGTAGCGGTACTTCTCGGAGATCAGCGCCCAGCAGGCGCCATGGCCGCGACATTCGGCGCCGGTCGCGGCCTTGAAGGTCGCGGTGAACACCGCCCAGTTCAGGAACCATGAGAGCAACCAGCCGAAGAACAGCGCCAGCACGATCGTGGTGATGCCGTTGCCCCAGCTCGAGAACAGGTTCTTGCGCGCCCAGCCGAACGCGCCGGTGTCTACGGTCGGGGGGGCGAGTTGCCGGCGTTCGCCGACAGGCAGGGCGTCGGTCATGTCAGCGCTCCCGCAGCGCGATGCGCTTGTTGTACCAGTTCATGAAGGCCGAGATCGACAGGCTGACCGACAGGTAGGCAGCCATGATGATCAGGATGTTCTCGATCGCCTGGCCGGTCTGGTTGATGGTGACGTTGACCGACGCAACCAGGTCGGGATAGCCGATCGCGATCGCAAGCGAGCTGTTCTTGGTGATGTTGAGATACTGGCTGGTCATCGGCGGCACGATGATGCGCAGCGCCTGCGGCAGCAGGACGAGCCGCATCACCTGCGTGCGCGACAGGCCGATCGCCATCGCCGCTTCGCTCTGGCCCTTGTTGAGGGCCAGGATGCCGGAGCGGACGATCTCGGCCACGAAGGCGGAAGTGTAGAGCACGAGGCCGACCAGCAGCGCGGTGAACTCCGGCTGGATCACCGTCCCGCCCTCGAAATTGAAGCCCTTGAGCTCGGGCCAGCTCATGTGGTGCGGCGCGCCGCCCAGCAGCCAGACGAGAAGCGGCAGGCCCAGCACCAGTCCGGCGCCTGCCGACAAGACGGGGAAAGGCTGGCCGGTAGCGTCCTGACGCTTTTTTGCCCAACGCTTCGTTACGAAGGCCGCCACGATGCCGACCAACAGCGCGATGCCCATCCATTGATGGATCGGATCGGCGAGGGGCACCGGGAAGTAGAGCCCGCGATTGGAGAGGAAGAACGAGCTCAGGACGTTGATCGCCTGGCGGGGGCCGGGAAAGGCCTCGCTGATCAGCTTGTAGATCAGGAACAGCCACAGCAGCAGCGGCACGTTCCGAAACATCTCGACATAGCCTTCGCAGACCTTGGACAGCAGCCAGTTGGGCGAGAGCCGGCCGACGCCGATCAGCGTGCCGAGGATGGTGGACAAGATGATGCCCAGCACGGCCACCTTCAGCGTGTTGAGCAGGCCGACGAAAATCGCGCGCGCGTAGGTGCTGGCCGGCGAGTAGGAGATCATCGTGTCGCCGATCTCGAAGCCTGCCTCGCGCTCGAGATAGTGGAAGCCCGACGCGATCTTCTGGCGCTGCAGGTTTTCGACGGTGTTGGAGACGAGGAACCAGGCGAGCGCGGCGACAAGGCCGACGACGACGATCTGGAAGACCCAGCCGCGGATGACCGGGTCGTTCCAGGGCGAAACCTTCGCCCGTGACCGGGAGCCGAGTGTCTCGACTGCCATGCGCTGAACTCCCTGAGCTAGCGGATCGGCGGAGCGTATTGCAGACCGCCCTGGGTCCACAGCTTGTTCACGCCTCGATCGATCTTGAGCGGCGAATTCGGCCCGACGTGCTTGTCGAAGCTTTCGCCGTAGTTCCCGACCTGCTTGATGATGTTGTAGACCCACTTTTCCTCGACCCCGAGCGCCTTGCCCATGCCGGGGGTGACGCCGAGGATGCGTTTGATCGTCGGATTCTCGCTCTTCAGCATCTCGTCGACGTTTTTCGACGTGATGCCGTACTCCTCCGCCTCCAGCATGGCGTACTGCGCCCATCGTACGATGTCGGTGAACTGGTTGTCGCCATGACGGACCATCGGGCCCAACGGCTCCTTGGAGATGATCTCCGGCAGGATGATGAAATCCTCGGGCGTGGACGGCGCCGGCACGTTGGCGACGCGCGTGGCGGCGAGGCTCGAGACGTCGGTCGTGTAGACGTCGCAGCGGCCCGAGAAGAAGGCGGCGCGGATCTCCTCGACCTTCTCGATCACCACCGGCTTGAAGCTCATCTTGTTGGCGCGGAAATAATCCGCGAGATTGAGCTCGGTCGTGGTCCCTGGTGCGACGCAGACCGTAGCGCCGTTCAACTCCTTGGCGCTCTTCAGCCCGAGCTTCTTGGGCACCATGAATCCCTGGCCGTCATAGTAGGTGATGGCCGTGAAATCGAGGCCGAGCGCGGTATCGCGGGTCAGCGTGATCGTCGTGTTGTTCGACAGCAGGTCGACTTCGCTCGACTGCAGCGCGGTGAAGCGCTGCTGCGAGGTGAGGGGCACGTACTTGACCTTCTCCGAGTCTCCGAAGATGGCGGCCGAGACGGCGCGGCAGACATCGATGTCGAGCCCGACCCACTTGCCTTGGCTGTCGGCGACGGCGAAGCCCGCGATTCCGGTCGGCACGCCGCAAATCAGCGCCCCGCGCGCCTTGATGGCATCGAGATCCTTGCCCGCCATCGCGGTGCCCGAGGCAAGCGCGATCGCCAGTCCTGCAGCTGCTGCAATCAATGGATGTTTCATGGTGTCACCGGATCGGCGGGGCGTACTGAAGGCCGCCCTGCGTCCAAAGCTTGTTGAGGCCGCGATCGATCTTGAGCAGCGAGCCCTGTCCGACGTTGCGCTCGAAGCTTTCGCCGTAGTTCCCGACCTGCTTGACGATGTTGTAGACCCACTTCTCGTCGACGCCGAGCGCCTTGCCCATGCCCGGCGTGACGCCGAGGATCCGCTTGATTGAGGGGTTCTCGCTCTTCAGCATGTCGTCGACGTTCTTGGAATGGATGCCGTACTCCTCGGCCTCGACCATCGCGTACTGCGACCAGCGGACGATGTCGGCGAACTGGTGGTCGCCATGGCGCACGGCCGGCGCCAGCGGCTCCTTGGAGATGATCTCGGGCAGGACGATGAAGTCCTCGGCCTTCAGCGGCGGCGGCGTGTTGGCGGCGCGTGTCGAATAGAGGCTCGACGAGTCGTTGGTGTAGACATCGCAACGGCCCGAGAAGAAGGCCGCACGGATCTCCTCGACCTTCTCGATGACCACCGGCTTGAAGGTCATCTTCATGGTCCGGAAGTAATCGGCGAGGTTGAGCTCGGTGGTGGTGCCGGGCGCCACGCACACGGTCGCGCCATTCAGCTCCTTGGCGCTTTTCACGCCGAGCTTCTTGGGCACCAGGAAGCCTTGGCCGTCATAGTAGGTGACGGCGGTGAAATCGAGGCCGAGCGCGGTGTCGCGGGTCAGCGTCTCGGTTGTATTGTTAGAGAGGATATCGACCTCGCCCGACTGCAGCGCGGTGAAGCGCTGCTGCGCGGACAGCGGCACATATTTCACCTTTTCGGAGTCGCCGAAGATGGCGGCAGCAACGGCCCGGCAGACATCGACATCGAGCCCGACCCACTTGCCCTGGCTGTCGGCCATCATGAAACCGGCTGTACCCGTGCCGACGCCGCAGATCAGGCTGCCGCGAGACCGCACCGAATCGAGGTCCTTGCCGGCCATCGCGTTTCCGGATGCCAGGACCGCTCCCAGGCCCAAGGCCGCAGCCAGTGAAATCTTTCCCATCGTGCCTCCCGCTTCTTTCTTGCCCCAAGTGTCGCCTTGGCAGGGCTTGCAAGCAACAGGCCAAATGCAACGGCCCCTGGGCGATGCGACGTCCGCCAGGCCTCAGCGGATCGGCGGCGCGTCTTGCAGGCCGCCCTGGGCCCAAAGCTTGTCGAGGCCACGCTCGATCTTCAACGGGCTGTGCTTGCCGACATTGCGTTCGAAGCTCTCGCCGTAGTTCCCAAGCTGCTTGACGATGGGCTAGACCCACTTCCGACGACGCCGAGCGCCTTGCCCATCCCGGGGGTGATGCCGAGGATCCGCTTGATCGTCGTCATGGCCCAAGCCCATACGCAAACCGCCGCCCCGAGGGGCGGCGGCATGGCGCAACGAGAAATAGCGCGCTCAGCGGATCGGCGGGGAGTACTGGAGGCCGCCCTTGGTCCACTGCGCGTTGAGGCCGCGTTCGATCTTGAGCGGACTGCCCATTCCGACGTTCCGCTCAAAGCTCTCGCCGTAGTTCCCGACCTGCTTGACGATGTTGTAGACCCACTTTTCGTCGACGCCGAGGGCCTTGCCCATGCCCGGCGTGACGCCGAGGATACGCTTGATCGTCGGGTTCTCGCTCTTCGTCATCTCGTCGACGTTCTTGGAGGTGATGCCGTATTCTTCGGCCTCGACCATCGCATAGAACGCCCAGCGCACGATGTCGGCGAACTGGTTGTCGCCCTGGCGGACGGCCGGCCCCAGCGGCTCCTTCGAGATGATTTCGGGCAGGATGATGAAGTCGTCGGGCTTGAGCGGTGCAGGGGTGTTGGCGGCGCGGGTCGAATAGAGGCCCGACGCGTCGGTCGTGTAGACATCGCAGCGGCCGGCATAGAAGGCGGCGCGGATCTCCTCGACCTTCTCGATGACGACCGGCTTGAAGGTCATCTTGTTGGCGCGGAAGTAGTCGGCGAGGTTGAGCTCGGTGGTGGTGCCGGGCTGGACGCAGACGGTGGCGCCGTTCAGCTCCTTGGCGCTCTTCACGCCGAGCTTCTTGGCCACCATGAAGCCCTGGCCGTCGTAGTAGTTGATGCCCGTGAAATCGAGACCGAGAGCGGTATCGCGGGTCAGCGTGTACGTCGTGTTGCGCGACAGGATGTCGACTTCGCCCGACTGCAGCGCCGTGAAGCGCTGCTGCGCCGTGGTTGGCACGTACTTGACCTTCTCGGCATCGCCGAAGATCGCCGCCGCGGTGGCGCGGCAGACGTCGACATCGAGGCCCGTCCACTTGCCCTTGTCATCGGGCTGGGCGAAGCCCGCGACGCCGGTGTTGACGCCACAGATCAGGTTGCCGCGTGCCTTGACTGCATCGAGATCCTTGCCGGCCTGGGCTGTGCCGGCGATGCCGAGCAGCGCGGCGGCAGCGGTGCCGACAACGATGGACTTGCTGAACATGAAGGTGCCTCCCTGGAGTTTATTGCGTCGCTGACGGCCGCCGGACGGCCATTTCAGTGGAGACGCAATTCCTAGGCGAACACGCAGGCCGGCGCAACGCCGACAGGCCGGGGAGTGCCGCCAAAGCCGCCGGTCGACGTTACCCGACTGGACCTAGTTCTGGCCCCACTCGGCGCCGCCCTGGACATTGCGGTATTGCGCACGATCGTTGCGCCTGCCGGTGGTGGCCGAGCGGACGTCCTGCTGCCATTGGCGGTAGGCCACCAGCGAGCTACCGCTGAGGGCGTTGGTATGGCCGCCCTCCGAGATGTATGGCGCCGGATCGACGAACTTGCCGTCGACGATGGTCGAGAAATGAAGGTGCGCGCCACTCGATCGGCCGGTCGAGCCGATATAGCCGATCACCTCACCCTTGCGGACGCGGCTGCCCGGACCGATGCTGGTCTCGAAACGCGACATGTGCGCGTAGAGCGTCTCGAAGTTGTCGGCGTGGCTGATCTTCACCGTGCGGCCGTAGTTGAAATACCAGCCTTGGTGGTTGATCACGCCATCGGCTGCGGCATAGATCGGCTCGCCGGTCTTGCCTTCGAAGTCGATACCGTTGTGGAAGCCGCCGCCGCTGCTGCGGCCATAGTAGCGGCGTGTGCCGAACGGCGAGGACACGCGGGCGTCCGGTTTCGGCGTGGCCAGCGCCGTGCCGCCCAGGCGCTTGCCGTTCTCGTCGAACCAGCCTTCCGGCTGGTCGAGCGGCGCGAACCACCAATAGGACTGCTTGGTCTTGCCGTCACCGATGCTGGCGACCAGCAGGCGGGTCGTCCCGTCGCCGGTGCGGCCTTCGAACAGCTCGATCCTGGAGTTGCCGGTCGAGAAACCGGCGAAGGTCTCGCTGAGGTATTTCAGGCTGGGCTGCGCCGTGGCGCCTGGCACGGTGCCGAAGCCCGAGAAACCATTGGCCTTGATGTACTTGACCGAGCCGGGGACCACGGTGCGCGCGCTGGCGCCGGGCAGGGTCGCCATGCTGGGCACGCTCGAGACGCGCTCGTCATTGGGTTCGGTGCCATCAGGCGCCGGTTTGACCGCCGGACCAGCGGCGGTGGCCGGAGTGGCGGGAGCCGCTTCGGCCTTCTCCTTGTTGAACTCGTTCAGCCATTTCTCGTTGAGCTGATCGGCCTGGTTGTCGGTTGGGGAGGGCTTGGCGGCCGCGGCCCGGGGGCCCGGCTTGAACTGGTGCTTGTTGGGCGCCTTGACCTGCGCGATCGCGCCTGTGGCGGCGAAAACGCCGAGAGTGGGAACCGCCACCGCCACGGCCAGAAAGGCACGCATTATCCGCGAACGGTCACCGCGCTGTTCGCGCGTCGTCGTGATCGCCATTCGCCTCTCCTGCATTGCCTACGACACACTTGAGGCTAACAGCGACCTGCCAGCCTGCCCGGCCGGCGCTCCCCGCAATCGCCCCTTTCCGGAATACTGGCCACTCAATTTCCGCGAGTCCAACGAAAAGTGGCAAAAATGCAACAGTGCCGCAGGTCATTGAAAAGACGAGAGAATTCGCATTCTCCAGGAGAACAGGCGCAACAACCCGTGGAAAACTACGACGTGCACCGGGATTATTTGGCTTCGCATGCTGCAGTGCGGCATAGTGCATAAACTCCCAGACGAGACCATGGCCGCGTAACCCACGAAACGCCGCCTTACGGGATTGACCGGCGCGCTTTGTCCGCCATAACCGGCACGATGGAGAACGAGATGACCGATCCGATCGAGCTTCTGATCCAGGGCCGCGCCCACGAGCTGGGACCTGGCTTCGCGGTGCGCCGGGTTTTGCCGAGCGTGAAGCGGCGCATGGTCGGGCCGTTCATCTTCCTCGACCACTTCGGGCCGATGACCGTGGCGCCGGGCGGTGACGGCATGTCGGTGCGACCGCATCCGCATATCGGGCTGGCGACGGTCACCTACCTGTTCGAGGGCGGCATTTTCCATCGCGACAGCCTGGGCTATGCGCAGGCGATCCGGCCGGGCGACGTCAACTGGATGACCGCGGGGAGCGGCATCGCCCACAGCGAGCGTACCGAGGACGAGATGAAGCGCACGGGTTTCCGCATGCACGGCGTCCAGACCTGGGTGGCGCTGCCGCATGCGCATGAGGAAACGGCGCCGGCCTTCCAGCATGTCGCCGCTGCCGACTTGCCGACCTGGAAGGAGGGCGGCTCGTCGATGCGGCTGATCGTCGGCACCTACGGCGGACGCACCGCACCCACGACGCACTTCTCGCCGATCTTCTATGTCGCGGCAGAGATGCCGGCGGTTGCCAGCATCACGGTCTCGCCGGAGCATGCCGAGCGCGGGGTCTACGTCTCGCACGGCAGCGTCATGGTCGGCGACCGCCAGCTCGGGGTCGGCGACCTCGCGGTGCTGGCCGCCGGCCAGCCGATCAATGTACTGGCAGGGGCTGACGGCGCCAAGCTGATGCTGCTGGGCGGCGCGCCGATGGACGGTCCACGTCACATCTGGTGGAACTTCGTCTCCTCCTCGCAGGAGCGCATCGAGAAGGCCAAAGCCGACTGGAGGGAAGGCCGCTTCGCCAAGGTCCCCGGAGACCCCGAGTTCATCCCGCTGCCCGACCGGTAAGTTGGATCGTCAGGTCGGGCAGATGTAGCCGGTGCCGCTGGGATTCTTGAAGCAGCCGACCGATTCGGGAAGCAGCAGCTTGGGCAGGTAGAGCACCACGTCTGGAAACAGCACCGTGAAGGCGATGGTGACGATGAACACTACGTAGATCGGCAGTGAAGCGTACATGGCGCGCGCGAAACTGACGCCGACGAATTTCGAGGCCACCAGCAGCGACAGTCCGTAGGGCGGCGTGATCAGGCCGAACACCAGGGTGGTGATGATCACCACGCCCATATGCACCGGGTTGATGTTCCCGAGCTCGGTCAGCTTGTTGATGATCGGCATGAAGATGATGATCGCAGGCACGGCGTCGACGAAGTCGCCGATGATCACGAACAGCAGCACCAGCAGGAGCAGGATCATGCCGGCGTTGGTGCCGGCATAGTCGGCAATCCAGGTGGCGACGATGTCCGGACCGCGCAGGTAGCCCAGCATCCAGCCGAACGCCGACGCCCCGGCTACCGCCGCGAGCGGGATGGCATAAAGCATCCCGGTGTAGACGAAGTCCCAGAGCAGCAGCCGGACGTGGCTGCGATTGAGCAGCGGAATCAGCACGACCAGGATGTAGACCGAAGCGATCATGCCGGCCTCGGTCGGCGTGAACCAGCCGGTCAGGATGCCGCCCATGATGATCACCGGGATCATCAGGGGCAGCGACGAGTCCTTCAGCGCCGTGCCCATCTCACCGAGCGTCGCCCGCATCTTCCTGACGCCGACCGGGCCGAAGAAATGCGAATAGATCATCAACCCGATGCCGATCAGCACACCGGGCACGATGCCGCCCAGGAACAGGCCGCCGATCGAGACGTTGCCGGTGGCGCCGTAGACCACCGCCATGATGCTGGGCGGGATCAGGTTGGCCATGGTCGAGGCGCAGGCGATCAGCGCCGCGGTGAAGGCGCGGTCGTAGCCCTCGCGGTCCATCTCCGGCGCCACGGTGCGGCTCAGCACCGCCACGTCGGCGGTGGACGAGCCGGAGATTCCGGCGAAGAACATGCTGAACAGCGTCACGACCTGAGCCAGGCCGCCGCGCAGATGGCCGACCAGGGTCTGTGCCAGCCGCACCATGCGCTGCGTGACGTTGGCCGACGTCATCAGCTCGCCGACCAGCAGGAAGAACGGCACCGCCAGCAGCGTCTCCGAATCGATGCCGTGGAACATCTGTCCCACCATCGACTGCAGGCTGATCTGGGTGAACGAGGTGGCGACGATCACGCCCGCCATCAGGGCGAAGGCGACCGGCACGCCCATGTAGCCCAGCCCGAGGAACAGGAACGCCATCAGGAAAAGGACATGGCCGTTGCTCATTGGGCGAGCTCGGCAAGGTCGATGGTGTCCTCGGGGCCCTCGAAGCCGTTCTGCCAGCCGTTGACCAGCTGCTCGACGGCGAACAGGGCGATCAGGAAGCCCGAGAGCGGTACGCTCGCGGTGTACCAGGTGAGCGGGATGAGCGAGGGCATGCGGAAGCTGCCGAGATCGAGCAGGGCGTTCTTGTAGCCGAACCAGACCATGCAGGCTGCCACGCCGAGCACGACCAGCCGGTTGAAGCTCTCCATGAAGGTCCGCTTCGGCCCGGTCAGCCGCTTGGTGATCTCGACCAGGTAGAGATGGTCGTTGCGCCGGGCGGCGGCCGCCATGCCGATGAACACGCCCCAGGCGAAGAAGCCGGTGGTGACCTGCTGCAGCCACAGCCAGGGCGCGCCCAGCTCGCGCGTCACCACGTCGAAGAACACCGAGCCCGTGAAGCCGATGATCGATACGCCGCACAGCACCATGAGCCCGGCCTCAACCGGGTCCAGCGCCCGCCACTTGAGGTGGCGATGGCGCTGGAGGACGAGGGACCGGTTGCTCACTTGATGTTGCGCACCAGCTCCAGGATCTTGACGGCGTGCGGGCCGAGTTCCTTGGCGAGGCTGTCCTGAATGGGCGCCGCGTCCCTGGCGAAACCGGTCTTGTCGACGTTGTCGACGACCTTGACGCCCATCTTCTTGAGCTTCTCGGCCGAGTCCTTCTCGAGCTGCAGCGCCTTGGCCGGCTCAGTCCTTGAAACCTCGTCGGCCGCGGCCTGCACCCATGCCTTCTGCTCGTCGGTGAGGCTGTTCCAGGTCTTGTCGCTCACCCAGATGCAGTTGTTGTTGGCCTCGTGCTCGGTCATCGACAGCACCGGTGCCACTTCGTAGTGCTTGTTGGCGAGATAGACGTTCACGCCGTTCTCGGCGATGTTGACCACGCCGGTCTGCAGCGAGGTGTAGACCTCGCCGAACGGCATGTGCACTGTTTGCGCGCCGTAGGCCGGGAAATGCGTGTCCTCGGTCTTGGTTGCCTGCACGCGGACCTTCTGGCCCTTCACGTCGTCGACCGACTTGATCTCCTTCTTGGAGTACATGTTGCGCATGCCCATGGTCATCAGGCCGAGCACCTGCGCCCCCTGGACCTGGTCCTTGATCATGGCGCGGAAGGCATCCTTGACCTGCGGGTCGGCCAGCACCTTCACCAGGTGCGCCTGATCGCGGAAGATGAAGTGCAGCGAGAAGACGCCGGCCTGCGGCGCCAGGGTCGAGGCGTTGGCGGTCGCGGTGATCACGAAGTCGATGTCGCCGGCCCGCATCTTCTGCAGCATCTGCGGTTCCTGGCCGAGCTGCGCCCCGGGAAACTGGTTGATGCTCATCGTGCCCTTGCTCAGCTCCTTGAGCTTGGCATCGAAGGTATTGGCGGCGATGCCATAGGCCGTGGTGTTCGGCTGGTCATAGGCGAAGCTGAACTGCCGGTTCTGAGCCGATGCCTGGCTGCCGGCGAGAATGAGGGCCGCGACAGTCACTGCCCCGAGCGCGCGACGGCGCCGGATCGTCCTGGACATTGTTCTCTCCCGAAGAACGGCGACTGTTCCGTCGCCTGATTGCTTGGCTGGGAGAGTGGCATTCTCGCTGTTGTCAGACAACTTCTGATTTGCCGTCTCGGTGTCTTCCGCGCACGGCGTCATCGCATGTGAGCTTCCCCTCTCCCGTCATGGGGGGAGGGAGGGAAGATGACATGGAATAGTCGTCAGGCCTTGGCTACTTCTTCTCGACGTTCCAGAACACCGTGACCGGCGAGGCGACGTTGCCGGTCACGTTCTTGCGCATCGCTTGGGGCTGCACGAACTGGCCGAGCGGCACGGTGACGCCGAGGTCGAGCACGCGCTTCTGCACCTTCTCCGCCAGCTCGAACTGCTTTTTCGGGTCGCTCTCCCGCGCGAAGTCCATGCGCAGCTTCTCGATCTCCTCGTCGAGCGGCCAGCCGAACTGGGCGCGGTCGCCGGTCGCCTCGGCGTAGTGATTGACGATCGGGTCGGAGAGTAGGACCGTCGCCGCCGCGGTCATCGAAATGTTCCAGCCGCCCTTGTCGATCGGGTCCTTCTTGGCGCGGCGCGTGACCTGGGTCTGCCAGTCCATCGCCTGCACGTCGACCTTGAAGCCGCCCTTCTCCAGCAGGCTCTTGGCGACCGGTGCGAGGTTGATGTGCGTGTTGATGTCGGTGGTCTGCAGCACGACGATGGGCTTGCCGTCGTAGCCCGCCTCCTTGAGGAGCTTCTTCGACTCCTCGAAGTTCGACTGCAGGATGCCGTCCGAGCCGGCAGCGGTCTCGAGCGGCGCGCCGCAGCCGAACATCGCCCTGCATTCCTTGAAGTAGCGGGGATCGCCGATCGCGGCCTTCAGGAAATCGGGCTGGTTCAGCGCGTATTCGGCGGCACGGCGGACCTTGAGGTTGTCGAACGGAGGCTGCTTCCAGTTGAAGCGCAGCACGTAGGTGCTGCCCAGATGGTCGGGGATCCGGATTTCGATGTCCTTGTCCTTCTCCAGCACCGGCAGCAGGTCGTGCGCCACCGACTCGATCATGTCGATCTCGCCGGTCATCAGGGCGTTGACCGCGGTCTGGCCGTCGGGGATCGAGATCCATTCGACCCTGTCGAGCTTGGCGACCTTGCCGCCCGCCAGGCTCGACGGCGGCTCGGCGCGCGGCTTGTAATCGGGGTTGCGGACATAGACGACCTTCTCGCCGGGCTTCCATTCGTCCTTCTTGAAGATGAACGGCCCCGAGCCGGTTGTGTCGGAAAGCTGCTGGCTGATCGGCAGCTCGGCGACCCGCTTGGGAAACACGAACAGCGGCACCGAGGCCGACTTGGCCAGCGTCTTCAGCATCAGGCCGAACGGCTCCTTCAGCACGATGGTGAAGCTGCGGTCGTCAACCGCGGCCATCGACCGGGTGAACCTGGCGAGCAGCCCGCCCTGGACGTCCTTGTCGGTGAAGCGCTTGATCGAGGGCAGCACGTCGGCGGTCGTCACCGGCTGGCCATCGTGCCACCTGAGCCCGTCGCGCAACTTGAAGGTCCAGGTGAGCTTGTCGTCGCTCACCGTCCAGCTCTCCACCATCTGCGGCTGCGGCTCGAGCTTGGCGTCGAGGGCGAACAACGTGTCGTAGATCAGGTAGCCGTGGTTGCGGACGATGTAAGCGGTCGTCCAGATCGGATCGAGGATCTTCAGATCCGAGTGCAGCACCACCTTTAGGGTCTTGGGTTGCTGCGCCAGCGCCGGCCCTGCCAGCAAGACGGCCGAAAGGGCGAGAAGCGAACGACGCAACATGGACCGGCTCCCTGCAGATTCATTGTGGCTGCAATTGGAGGTGTCCGGCCTGCCGCGGTCAAGCTCTTATGGACCGCGCGCCTCCGTCGCGCTCGTGAGCCTGAGCGCGCTGGAAACACGCGCTCCGATGATCAGACGCTCGCGGGCGGCGTCCAGGTCGTCTCTTCGTCGAGCGGGTAGACCGGGCGCGGCAGCTTGGTCCAGGTGAAGTTCGCCAGCACCGGCGAGGTCAGGCCCGGGCAATCGACCTCGTAGATCTGCTCGGGCTTGAAGAACTCGTCGAAGCCGCCGCGGAAATGGCCGCGGCTCTTGACCACGACGACGCGGGCGGCGGCGATATCGAGGCCGAAGCTCTCGAACTGGCGCGGGTCCATGCACTGGCAGCGATGGGTGATGACCACGATCTCGATGCCGCCGAGATCGAGCAGCGCCGACGGCCCCATGTCGGCAGCGACGTTGCGCAGCACGCCGCGGCGGCCGACGTACTTGCCGTCGGTCAGCTTGACGACCTTGGCCTCGCAATCGAACGGCAGCGAGAATTCGTGCGTCTCCCTGGTGTTGAAGGAGGCGGTGAAGGTCGCACCCTCGCCGAGTTGATGGGCCTGGGCGGCCAGCGCGGCATCGTTGAACACGCCGAAGATCACGCCGCGCGCGCCGGCGGCTTTCAGCGCGCGCAGCAGGTAGGTCGTGTTGCCGCGCGCACCGCCGCCGGGATTGTCGGCGACGTCAGCCAGGATGATCGGCTTGCGCCGCCGGTCGCGGCCGACCGAGCTTGCGAGGGCGACTGCGTCCGACAAGGCCATCATGCCGCGCTTGAATCGCTCCTTCATGCCCCAGGCGCGCTGCGCGATGTCGAGCGACAAGGCGGCCGCCGCGTCGCGCTTGCCGTTGCGCGCGGTGACCACGGCGGTGAGGCCGTTCTTGGGCGAGTCCGCATAGGCGAAGCCCGCCATTACCGAGACGTTCATGATGTCGGCGCCGACTTTCGTCTGGCCGTAGTTGATCAGGTCGGCGTAGGGGCCGCGCGCGGTGAGCAGCGCGATCTGGGGCGCGACGATCGGCACCTTCACCATGGTGACCGACGTCTGCGCCCCGGCAAGGCATTCGCGCATGTGCTTGGCGGCTTCGATGCCGCGCTCGCGGATGTCGTTGTGCGGGTTCTCGCGATAGCCGACGAAGACTGAGACGTTGTCCGTCATGCGGCGCGAGACGTTGGCATGGAGATCGAACACCGCGACAACCGGCACGCCAGGCCCGACGATCGAGCGGATCAGCTCGAACAGATCGCCGTCTGGATCGTCGGTGCCCTCGGCTAGCGCGGCGCCATGGCAGGAGACGAACACACCATCGACTGGCAGCACCGACTTGAGACCCGAAGCGATCTCGGCGAGGAAGGTCTTGAAAAAGCTCTCCTCGACCGGTCCGCCGGGCTGCGCCTGCGACACGCGCAGCGGCACCGGAGTCCACGGCCCGCTGCGGTCCATCTCGGTGAAGAAGCCGGGCAGGTCGGGCAGGGTGATCGAGGCCTCGGCACGGCCTTCGGCCACGATCCGGTTACCCCTGATGTCGACGTCGGTCTCGAAGTCCTCGGCGGTGCTGATCGGCGAGAAGCGATTGCACTCGATGGCGAATCCCAACACGGCGATTCGCGGGTTGTCGCTGGACAACATCTCCTCCTAGCGGTGGAGCGACAGGAAATCCTCCACCAGATGATTGAACGTAGCGGCCTGCTCGAAATATGGCGAGTGCCCCGCATCGGGGATCAAATGTGCGTCGGCGCACGGCAGCTTTGCGGCGATGGCGCTTGCGAGGAAGGGCGGGAAGACGACGTCCTCGCCGCCGGCGATCAGCAAGGTCGGTACCCGGAAATCGGCGAGCTCATCGAGCGTGCGCTGCGCGGTGCGGCGCAGGCCGGCCCGCACGCGCTCCTTGTCGAGCCCGCCCGCCATTTCGTCGATGCTCTTGTAAAGGAGGTGTAACGCCGGGAATCGTGCGGCCCCGGTGAGGCCTATCGCCGGATGGATGCCGTCGCGCAGGCCCGTGGCGACCTTCGCCTCGGCCTCGCTTTGCCAGGCGTCGTATTGCGCACCACCCGACGGATCGGCGCCGCGGCGGTCGATCGTTCCCGAGGTCGAGCTCAGTACCAGCGCCTTCACCGCGGAGGGAAAGGCCAGCGCGTATTCGAGCATGGTCCAGCCGCCCATCGACTTGCCGACCAGGCGCACGTCGTCGAAGCCGAGATGGTTGATCAGCGCCGACAGGTCGCCGGAATAATTCTCCGGATTGGGGCCGCCGGGCACCGGGTCGGACGGCGTGAAGCCGCGATGGGCAAAGGCCACGCAGGTGTAGATCGCGGAGAAGTGCGCGACCTGCTGCCACCAGCTCATCTGGTTGCCGCCCAGGCCATGGGCGAAGATCAGCGCCGGCCCGCTACCGGTGACCTCGTAGTGGAGATTGCCGAACGGTCGCTTCAGCTTGCCGATAGTGCGCTTCATTGGTGGCCTCTCGAAGAACCCGTCGTCCCGACCGGAGCGAAGCGGAGTGGAGGGATCTGTTCATGTGCTTGCGCCGACCCGAAGAGATTTCTCGGATACGCTCGGGATGACGGAGAAGTTAGTCAAGTGCGATAGGGGGACGACCTTTTCGTCCGAGACTTAATCGAGCGGGCTGGTGTCTAAGGCTTCCAAATCGGTCTTCATGTCTGTGAAGTGGGGGCCGAGCTTGGCGGTCAGATCGGCCGCGAGCGTCTCGGCTGTCCTGACTTCGAGCGTTGCAACAGGGCGTGGCTGGTTGAAGAGGAAAACTTCACGACCGCGCACGCCAAGGAGCTGGCCGGTGATGTCCTTGGCCGCGGGTGTGCACAACACGGTCACCAGGTTGGCGGCATGGTGCGGGCCGATCTTGAGCGTGTGTTCCTGGCCCTCGGTCATGCGCGTGGTAGCGAACGGCGCCACGGCATTCACGGTGATCCGCTCGGGCGCGAGCTCCAGCGCCGCGACGCGGGTGAGGCCGAACAGGCCGGCCTTGGCGCTGGCATCGGCGGCCTGGTCGAAAGCGCCGAAGAAGCCCGCCGTCGACACGATGTTGACGATGCGGCCGCCGCGGCCCTTGTCGCGCATCACGACAGAGGCCGCATTGATCAGATAGAACGCGGCCGAGAGGTTGTTGCGGATTACCGCGTCCCAGTCGAGCGGATCCAGACTGAACACGGGCGCGTCGCGCCGGATGGCGGCGTTGTTCACCACGATGTCGATACTGCCGAAGCTCCTCATTGCCGTCGCGACCAACTGGCGCGCGACGCCGGGCGAGGCGACCGACTCGGTGAAGGCGATCGCCTTCTTGCCGATCGCCGCCGCGACCTCGCGGGCCGGGGTGGGGTCGGCACCCTCGCCGGCGATCGAGGCGCCGACATCGGCGACGACGACGCTCGCACCGTGAGCGGCCAGCTGCTCGGCGATGGCGCGGCCGATGCCGCGGCCCGCACCGGTGACGATGGCGGTCCGGCCGTCCAGCACGCCGGTCATAGCTCCGCTCCCGTCTTGCGGCCGGCCCGGGCCATTTCGGCGGCGGTGTAGAAGGCGTCGGCGTGGATGTCGTTGCGACGCATGCCGCGTTGCTCGAACAGCAGCGTCGCCGCCTCGACCATCACCGGCGGCCCGGCAAGATAGGCCTTGCAGCCGTCGAACGAGCCGAAGTCCGCCGCCGCTGCATCGTGCACAAAGCCGGAGCGATCGCCGCTGCTCGGACCCTCGCTTACCACCGGCGAAAAATGGAAGTTGGCATGCCTGTCTGCGAGGGCCGCGAAGTGCCGGTCGAGATAGAGGTCGCGGGTGGTGCGAACGCCGAAATAGAGATGGATGGGCTGGGGCAGGGCGAGGGCGAGCGCGCGCTCGACGATCGACTTGATTGGCGCCAGGCCCGAGCCGCCGGCGACGGCGATGATCGGCCCGCGATGGCTCTCGCGGAGGTGGGAGGCGCCGAACGGTCCCTCGACTCGCACCGCGTCGCCGAGCGTCAGCCGGTCGCGGACATAGGCGCTGGTCGCACCGCCCGAGCCGTGGCGGACATGGAACTCGAGCGTCGGGTCGCCCGGCACGTTGGCCATGGAGTAATCGCGCGGCGGGCAGCCGTCGAAGGTCACCGAGGCGAACTGGCCCGCCGAGAAGTCGAACGGTCCGCCCGACACGATGCCGAGCCGTATGCGCTTGATGTCATGGGTGGCGTCGTCGACGTCGATCACCCTGCAGGACAGGACGCGGCGCGGATGGGCGACCAGATCGTCCTCTTCGATCCAGGCAACCTCGCCGTCGGTTTGAGGCACGGCGCGGCAGGCGAGGATCAGGCCGCGCGCCCTCTCCTCTTCACCGAGCGCGAACTCCGAATATCCTGCCATCGCGACCTCGCCCGCGACGAGCCGCGACTTGCACGCGCCGCAATTGCCCGACTGGCAGCCGAACGGGTAGTCGATCCCCGCGTCGAGCGCGGCGTCGAGGATGGCGGTGCCGGCCGGCACGTCGATCGTTCGGCCGGCCTGGGAAATGCGAACCTGGGGAATTTGTTTGCTCCACAAACAATCACCGTCTACCACACTCGTACCATGGCCCGTCCATTCGACAAGCCACTCGATCGCGGCCTGCTGCCGTCGCTGCTGGGTTACGTGCTCCGGCGCACGCAGTCGGCTGTGTTCGCCGATTTCGCCGCGACCTTCGCCAAGGCCGGTGAGGCGCTGACGCCGGGCGAGTTCGGGTTGCTGGTGCTGGTCGAGCGCAATGCCGGCCTCAGCCAGATGGCGCTGGCCCGCGCGCTGGGTATCGACCGGTCGACCCTGGTGCCCATCCTCAACCGCCTCCAGGCGCGCGGCCTGCTGGTGCGGCGCGAGTCGCCGACCGACGGACGCACCCATGCGCTCGGCCTGACGCCGGCTGGCGAGAAGGCGCTGGCGACCTTCGCGCGGCTCGTCAAGGCACATGAGAAGCGCATCGCGTCGGGCCTTTCGATCGCCGAAACCCGCACCCTGATCGAGCTCCTGGAAAAGGTGCGCGCCGCGGCGCGGTCGCTATAGTCCGCGCACCATGAGTTCAGCGCACCCCGACTTCGCCCATATCGATGCAGACCAGCTCACTGACAAGGACCTGCTCGCGCTTCTTAAAGCCACCGCGCCGGAGGCGTCGAAGACGCTGAACGGCGAGCTGCTCGACATCGACTCGACGCGAGGCATCGCGCGATTTCGATTCGAGATCGTTCCGGCCTTCTGCCATTCGCAGGGCAGGATCTGCCAGGGCGGGTTCCTCACCGGCATGGTCGATACGGCTATGGCGAATGCCGCCATCGCCAAGGGCAAGATGGCCGTCGCGGTCCCCACGCTCGAACTGAAGATCAGCTTCTTCGAGGCGATGGGGCCGGGCATCGTCTTCGCCGAGGGCAGGGTGATGCGCTGGGGCGGCAGCGTCGGTTTCCTCGACGGCGAGCTGAAGGACGAGAAGGGGCGCCTGATCGTGCACGCTACCTCGACCATCAAGATCGTGCGGCCGAAGAACAAACCGTCGTCGTGAGTGACGGCCTCACTCCTTCTCATGCTCTTCCGGACCGCGAGCTTCCAGCTCGCTCATGATCATGAGCGAGCTGGAAGCCCGCGGTCCGGAAGACGCAGAGAGAGCCAATGCTCGGCGATCTGCTGGCGCGTGGCGAACCAGACGCTGCCCTTCTGCTTCATGTGGCCGACGATGCGGTCGAGGGCGGCGATGCGGCCAGGGCGGCCGATCATGCGCAGATGCAGGCCGATCGACATCATCTTTGGATGCCGCTCGCCCTCGTTCCACAGCGTGTCGAAGGCGTCGCTCGTGTAGTCGGCGAAGTCGCGCGCCGTCACGAAGCGGTGGAAGCCCTGATGGTAGTGCATGTCGTTGGTGTCGAAGCTGTAGGGAATCACCAGGTGCTTCCTGCCTGAGACCTCGGTGTAGAACGGCAGGTCGTCTGAGTAGTCGTCGCTGTCGTAGAGGAAGCCGCCTTCCTCGACCAGCAGGCGGCGCGTATTGGGAGAGGGCGTCGAGCGCGTGTGCCAGCCGACCGGACGATGGCCCGCGATCGCGGTCAGCACGCGCACCGTTCTGGCGATCGCCTCGCGCTCCTGTGCCTCCTCCATGTGGGCGTGCTTCTCCCAGCGCCAGCCGTGGCAGGAAATCTCATGGCCGCGCTTCACCGCATCCTCGATCAGCCACGGCGAGAGCTCGGCCGCCTTGCCGCAGGTGCTGACCGTCGCCGGCACGGCCAACCGCTCCAGCGTGTCAGCGATGCGCCACCATGCGGCCTTGGTGCCGTATTCGAAGTGCGATTCCATGCAGCGGTCGGGCACGCCCGCGACCTCGTCGGTGACCTCGTAAACCTTCTCGTTGAAAGCGTCGCCGGTGGAGAGCGACATCTCCGCGCCCTCCTCGAAGTTGATGACGAAGGAGACGGCAACCCGCGCGCCGCCTGGCCAGTTGGGGTTAGGGGGCGTGCGGCCGTAGCCCTTCAGGTCACGCATCCTTATGGCCGATCACATCGGCGAGCGCCTTGCTGAGACCCGTCGAGTCCTTAGGCCCGGGCCGGCGATAGGTGCCCACCGTCGCCTTTCGCGGATTGAGGCGCACCAGCCCCTCGGCCATCGCCACGGCAGCCTGGATGCCGTCGACCAGGGGCACCGGCACGCGGTCGCGGAGCTTTGTGGCGAGGCCTGCCAGGGGTGCCCCGGCCAGGATCACGACATCGGCGCCGTTGTCGGTGACGGTCCGGTTGGCGAGATCGACGAGAAGCTGCTCCATCTCCTCTGCCACCGCGTTGATGTTGGTGAAGCTGGTGTCGAGCATGCGGATCGCGGCGCACCGGCCCGACAGCCCGTGCCAGGCGACGATCTCGGCGAACCAGGGCTCGAGCGCCTTGGCGAAGCTCACGATCGAGAACGAGCGGCCGAGCGTGCAGGCGACCAGCATCGCCGCTTCCGCCATGCCGACGATCGGGAAATCGAACAGCTCGCGCGCGCCGCCCAGCCCCGGATCGCCGAACGCGGCGCAGACCGCGGCGTCGAACGTGCCGCGCTTCTCGGCCAGCATCTCGAGCATGACGGCACTGCCGATCGCCGCTTCGGCGCGCGTGGCGATGTATGGCACCCCGCGCGGCGCGGTCATCGGGATCAGCTCGGTGCCGGCGCTGGCGACCAGCCGGCCGGACGCGACCAGCCGGTCGGTGACGCCGGTCGAGGTGTTGGGATTGGCGATCAGGATCTTCATTGCACGGCCATGGGTGAGTTTCCGAAAGGGGCCGTGTCATTCCGAGCGCAGCGAGGGATCTATGGTCGGTGCCGGCATAGATCCCTCGCTGCGCTCGGGATGACACGGTGCGTTGATCGATCGGCCATTCTTACCCAATCGGCTGACGTCCGACACGCTGCCAGAGGCTCGTCGCGGCTTTCTGTGCGTTGGCGACGATCGAATCGCCGTCGGCCAGGGTGAGGCGGCCGCCCGACAGGACGACCTTGCCGTCGATGATCACCGTGTCGACGTCGTGGCCCGAGGCGCTGTGCACCAGCACGCCGTAGCCGTCGACCAGCGGCGCGAGGCTGGGCGAGCGGTTGTCGAGCATGACGATGTCCGCCTTCTTGCCGACTTCGAGCGAGCCGACCTGGTCGCCCCAGCCGATCGCCGCGGCGCCCTCGCGCGTGCCCCAGTCGAGCACGGTGCGGGCATCGAGCACGTTGCCCTGGCGGTTGATGCGCTGCATTGAGATCGCCCAGCGCATCGCCTCGATCAGGTCGCCGGAGAAAGTGTCGGTACAGAGCGCGATGCGGGCGCCGGCTTCCTTGAGTTCCATAATCGGCGCGATGCGTCCGCCTTTGGCGTTGCCGATCGGCGCGTGCGCGACGGTCATCTTGGACTTGCCGCACAGCTCGATGTCGGCGCGGTCCATGTGGATGCAGTGCGCCGCGATCATCTTGTCGTTGAGCAACCCGAGCTTGTCCATGAGCTGCGGCGGCGTGAGGCCGGTGCGCGCCTTCACGGCGTCGATCTCGGCCGGGAGCTGCGACAGATGCGTATGGATGTTGCCGCCATGCGCGTCGGCGAGCTTCTTGACCTCGCGCAGCAGATCGTCGGAGCAGGTGTCCGGCGCGTGCGGCGCCCAATCGCAACGGATGCGGCCGTCGTCATGGCCGTTCCAGCGCTCGATCAGCGCGGCATTCTCCTCGAGGCTCGCCTTGCCGATGGCGCGGCTGTACTCGTGCTTGCCGGTCGCGAGCGAGGCGGGATCGGCGTCGTGCACCCGGCCGGCGATCACCGCGCGCAGGCCGAGCTCGGCGGCGGCGCGGGCGCAGGCCGAGGGATAGCGATAGAAGTCGACGACGGTGGTGCAGCCGGCTCGCAGCAGCTCGTACATGCCGAGGCTCGACAGCGAGTAGGCATCGTCCTCGGTCAGCCAGTGGCCCTGCGGGACGCCGGGCGTGTACATCGGTGCGAAGCCGACATCCTCGATCATGCCGCGCGTGATCATCAGCGGCGTGTGATTGTGCACGTTGACCAGGCCCGGCATGACGATGCGGCCCTTGCCGTCGATTTCGCGGGCCGGCGTCCATTTGGCGCGCAGCGCGTCGGCAGGACCGATATCGACGATCGTCTTGCCGGCGATGGCGATCACGCCGCTCTTCAGCGTGCTGCTGGCGGCATCGAGCGTCAGGATCAGGTCGCCCGTGACCAGCAGATCGCAGGGCGTGGGCGCGTCGGTCATGTTAGAAATCCGCAAGTTTGCGCAGGCCGACCAGACGGTCGCCGGCGATGAGCGCCAGGATGGCGAGGAGGACCAGTCCGGTCGAGATGGCGGCGATCGTCGGGTCGGGATTCTCCTCGACGAATTGCAGCATCTGGATCGGGAGGGTCTTGGTCCAGGCATCGGTAAAGAAAATCGAGATCGGATAATTGTCCATCGAGGCGAGGAACGCGAACATGCCCGAGGTCAGGAAGGCCGGGCCGAGCGCCGGGACCAGCACGCGTGTGATTGCCATCGGATAGGAGCAGCCGAGCGTGCGGGCGGCGTCGATCAGCGAGAAGTCGAACAGCGACAACGCGGCGAGCACGGTGCGCACGATGTAGGGCAGGGTGATGATCACGTGCGCGATCAGCAGGCTGGAATAGGCCTCGCGCAGGCCGGCCGCCTTGAAGCCCTGCAGCATGGCGATGCCGACCACGAGGCCGGGCAGCATCAAGGGCGAGATCAGGAAGGTGGCGATCGCCTCGCGGCCGGGGAAGCGGCCGCGCACCAGGGCGATGGCGCAGAGCGTGCCAAGCACCATTGCGACGGCGGTCGAGAAGGCCGCGACCTGCAGCGAGGTCAGCAGCGAGGGCCACAGGCCGCGCGTGTTGGCCAGCCGCTCGTACCAGCGCGTCGACCAGTCGGGCGGCGGCAGGGTGAAGACGCTCGACGAGCCGAACGACACCGCCACCGTCACGACGAGCGGCGTCATCAGGAACACCACCGTGAAGAGGGCGGCGATCCACATGATCGCACGTGCGGCGTGCTCTATCGGGGTCATGAGGGCGGGGTCATGAGGGCGGCGTCATGCGCTGCTGCCCAGCCGCCGGGCGATCCAGCTCGACCCGACCACGACGCCGACGGCGAGCGCCAGCAGGATCACCGCCGTGGTCGAGCCGAGCTGCTCGTTGCGCATGAACAGGAACGACCGGCCGGTCAGGGTCGAGAGCGTCTGGAAGCGGTCGCCGATCAGCAGCGAGGGGATGACGTACATCGACACGCTCATCGAGAAGACGAAGGCTATCCCTGAGACCACGCCGGGCAGGGTGAGCGGCAGCATGATCTTCACGAAACGGTAGAGCGGCGCGGCGCCCAGGGTCGCGCCGGCCTCGAGCAGGCGCGGATCGATCAGCTTCACGACGGAATAGATCGGCAGGATCATGAACGGCAGGAAGATGTTGGCGGCGCCCAGCACCAGGCCCGTCTCGGTGAACAGAAGGCGCTGCGGTTCGTCCCAGATGCCGATGCCGA
This sequence comes from Reyranella sp., assembly GCF_965279465.1. Taxonomy (NCBI): domain Bacteria; kingdom Pseudomonadati; phylum Pseudomonadota; class Alphaproteobacteria; order Hyphomicrobiales; family Reyranellaceae; genus Reyranella; species Reyranella sp. The sequence goes on along the minus strand of NZ_OZ257242.1, from coordinate 7,056,717 downwards.
CGAAGAATTGCGAGATCACGCCGTCGCGCCGCAGCACGATCTGCCAGGCGAAGGACTTGACCACGACGCCGACCGACAGCGGCAGGATGATGGCGACCAGCATCGCGATCTGCAGCGCGGCACCCGCACGGGCGAGCGCGAAGGCGGCGGGATAGCCAATGACGAGGCAGACCAGCGTCACCCACAGCGCGATGCCGAGCGTGTTCCACACCACGCGCCAGTTGAAGGGATCGGCGAAGAAGTCGATGTAGGGCCGGAGCGTGACGCCGTCCGGTCCGGCGAAGCTCTTGGCCAGCAGCCAGAGCAGCGGCAGCGCGTAGAGCAGCACCAGATAGAGCAGCGCGGGAACCGCCAGCAGGACGACCGGATCGCGCCACGGCGAAGGGGCGGCGGCCGGCTTCACGGCGCGGGATAGAGAAGTGTGTCGGCGACGGCCCAGCCAAGCCTCATCTCGGTACCCGGGGTGGGTAGGCCGTGGGCGAGGTCCGCCGTCTCGGCCATGAGCTGGTCGCCCTTGGGCGTCTCGAAATGGAGCTGGACCTTCGACCCCTGGAAGACAGCATCGCGCAGGCGCGCGGTGAGGGCGAAGTCGCCCGGCGCGTCGACCTTGATGCGTTCGGGCCGCACCGCCAGCAGGACAGGCGCGCCCTTGGTGAAGTTTCCCGGCGCCACGAGCCGGCCGAAGGCGGTATCGACCGTGACCAAGCCGTTCTCGGTGCCGACCGCAGTGCCTGCAAGGCGCGAAGAGAGGCCGACGAACTCCAGCGCGAAGGCCGTCGCGGGCCGGCGATAGATCGCTTCCGGCGTGTCCAGCTGCTCAATCGCGCCGCGATTCATGACGGCGATACGGTCCGACATCGTCAGCGCCTCGTCCTGGTCGTGGGTCACGAACACCGAGGTCGTGCCCAGCTCGCGCAGCAGCCGGCGCAGATCGATCTGCATCGCCTCGCGCAGCTTGCGGTCGAGGGCGGAGAAGGGCTCGTCGAGCAGCAGCAGCTTGGGCCGCACCGCCAGCGCGCGGGCGACGGCGACCCGCTGCTGCTGGCCGCCGGACAGAGCGCGGACCGAGCGGTCGGCGAAATCGGAGAGATGGACGAGCTCGAGGAAGCGCTTCACCGCCTCCTTGACCTCGGTGGTGCCGCGCCGGTGGGCCTTGAGCCCGAACGCCACGTTCTCCGCGACGGTGAGGTGGGGAAAAAGTGCGTAGTTCTGGAAGACCACGCCGACATCGCGCCGGTGCGGCGGCAGGGCGGTGATGTCCTTGCCGTCGAGCTTGACCGTTCCGCGATCGACGCCAAGCAGGCCTGCAACGATGCGCAGCAGGGTGGTCTTGCCGCAGCCCGACGGCCCGAGCAGCGACACGAACTCGCCCTGCGCGACGCCGAGATCGACACCACCGAGTACAGTCGCCGCGCCGAACGACTTCTCCGCACCGGCGACGTCGAGAAAGGCCGAAGCGCTCACAGGCCCTGAAACGACGCGACTTTCCGGCACGTCACATCGCCATGTCGCGGTCCCAGCGCTTGACCCATTCGCCTCGTTCCTTGGCGACGAAGGCCCAGTCGAGGTTGTGGACCTTGACGTCGGCGGCCAGCCCGACCGGCGGCTTGGCGGCGGTGTTGGACGGGAAGGCGTAGGTCTCCGGCTGCAGCTTGTCCTGCAGCTCGGCGGACAACAGCATGTCGATCAGCGCCAGCGCCATCTCCTTGTTCGGGCCGCCCTTGACCAGGCACACGCCGGCCGGGCCGACGAAGATGCCTTCCTTGGGGGCGCTCATCTTGATCGGCGCTTCCTTCTCGCGCGGGATCACGACCGAGGAGAACTGGCTGGGGATCGCCCACGCTTCGCCCTGCTCGAGGAGGTTCATCGCCTGAGGGATCTGGGTGTAGATGGTGAGGATGTTAGGCTTCAGAGTCTTGATCTTCTTGAAGCCGGCCTCGATCTCGAACTGCGCCTGGTCGATCGGCTTGCCGGTCTCGATCGCGGCGGCCATCACGAGATTGGCGAGGCCCTCCGTGTTTTGCAGCGAGGGGATCACCAGCCGGCCCTTGAACTTCGGATCGTACATGTCGGCCCAGGCCGGGAAGCCGCCGGCCAGCGCCTTGGTGTTGTAGGCAATGCCCTGCCACGGCTGCAGGTAATTGGCCCACATGCCGTCCATGTGCACGGTCCCCGGCCGCAGCTTGGCGAGGTTGGGCACCGTTGCGGGCGTCAGCGCCTCGAGGAGGCCTTCCTTCACGGCGAGGATCATCACCGGATCGTCCATCATGACGACGGAGAGATACTGCTTGTCCTTGTTCTTCTGCATCTTCTCGAGGTTCACCAGCGAGCGCGATCCCTCGTAGACGATCTTGGTCTTGTATTTGGCCTCGAATGCCTGGGCGACGGTGCCGTTCATCCACGGAGCGAAGCCGGCCGCGCCGCCGACCACGATCTCCTTGGCCTGCGCGCGCACGATCGCCGGAAACCCGCCGAGCGCGGCGGCAGCGGCCGTGCCGACCAGCAGGCGACGACGCGAGAAAGTCGTGAGATCATTCGACATGGCGGCGAGTTCCCTGGCAGCATTTCCCACCCATACGGCGTGCAATCGGTGTGCCAATGATGGCGCGTCACTGGAGTGCCGCGCCCCCAACGGAAAAGTTGAAGCCGCCCAACAGGAGGTTATATGGCCAGCGCGATCACTCCGTTTCGCATTTCCGTCGACGATGATGTGCTCGACGATCTGACATCGCGATTGCGCAACACGCGCTGGCCCGAGGCCGAGCCGGTGGATGACTGGAGCCAGGGCGTGCCGCTGAAGTGGATCGAGGAGGTCTGCCGCTACTGGGCAGCGGACTATGACTGGCGGCGGCGCGAAGCCCTGCTCAACCGCTTCGCGCAATTCAGGACCGAGATCGACGGGCTCGACATTCATTTCCTGCACGTGCGCTCGCCTCATCCGGAGGCGATGCCGATGATCGTCACCCACGGCTGGCCGGGTTCGATCGTCGAGTTCCACAAGGTGATCGAGCCGCTGACCAATCCGACGGCGTACGGCGGCGATGCCGCCGATGCGTTCCACGTTGTCTGCCCGTCGTTGCCGGGCTTCGGCTTCTCGGCGAAACCGACGACCACGGGTTGGGGTGTCGATCGCATCGCCGCGGCTTGGGCCACGCTCATGGCTCGCCTCGGCTACGCGCGCTACGGCGCGCAGGGCGGCGATTGGGGGTCCGCAGTGACGACGTCTCTGGGCGCGCAGGACCCTGCGCACTGCGCCGGAATCCACATAACGCTCGCCATGGGCGTGCGGCCGGCGGTCGGCGGCGAGCCGACGCCGGAGGAGGCGCGGGCACTCAAGGGGATCAAGTATTACGCCGACTGGGATTCGGGCTATTCCAAGCAGCAATCGACCCGGCCGCAGACCGTAGGGTACGGCCTCACGGACTCGCCGGCCGGGCAGGCTGCCTGGATCCTGGAGAAGTTCTGGGCATGGACGGACTGCGATGGCCATCCCGAGAACATCCTCACGCGCGACGAGCTGCTCGACAACGTGATGCTATATTGGGTGACCGCCACCGCGGCCTCGTCGGCGCGCCTGTACTGGGAGAGCTTCGGCCCGGAGCGGCGCAAGCTGCACACCGTCGCCATCCCGACCGGCGTCGCGGTCTTTCCCAAGGAGATCGTCGCACCCGTGCGCCGGTGGATGGAGGGCAGCTACACCGACATCCGCCATTGGAGCGAGATGACCAAAGGCGGCCACTTCGCGGCCTTCGAGCAGCCCGAGCTGTTCATTGGCGACGTGCGGGCCTTCTTTCGCTCCCTGCGCGGGGTATAGTCGACACCCATAAACAACGCGTTCGGGAGGTGACATGGCACAGGGCATCACTGTCGCGAAATTCCGCGACGTCGCCAGCGGCCTGCAGGAAGGCCAGTTCGCCATCGGCGACAGGGTCAGGATCAAGGGGCTGTCGGATCTCGATCCGATCTACAAGGCGCTGCTCGACCGGCCGATCACCGTCACGCTCGGCTTGATCGGGCCGGACGGGAGTGTCGGCCTGACGCCGATGTGGTTCGACTACGAGGGCGACAAGGTGCTGGTCAACACCGCCTCGCACCGGCCCAAATGCGACTGGATCCGCAGGAATCCCAAGTTCACGATCCTGATCGTCAATCCCGACAACGCCTATCACTGGGTCCAGCTCAAATGCTCGGTGGAGCGCGAGGAACGGGAAGCCGATCCCGGCGGCGAGCGGGTGACGCGGCAGCTCGACAAGATCTGGACGAAGTACACCGGCAATCCGCCGCCCTACGGCCTGCGCGATCCCGCGATCGACGAGAAGCGCGTCCTGTTCATCTGCAACGTCGACCGCATCGCGACCTTCGGTAAGCCCTGAGTCTTCGCTGGGAGCGCGGCTCTCCAGAGCCGCTCTTTCTTCGGTTTGCCACATCCCATGATCGGCTCTGGAGAGCCGCGCTCCCAGCGATAAGAATCTACCCGCCAGCCTTCAGCCGCGCGACTTCGTCCTCGAGCTCCTTGATGCGGGCGATGAGATTGTTCATGCCCGGGGCGATCTCGGCCTCGGTGTAGCGCGGCACGATGTGCTGGGGACAGTTGATGTCCCAGGCTTCGAGCTTGAAGACGATGGCGCGCTGCGGCCGCGCCTTGTAGGTCGGGTCGACCAGCCGCTCCATCAGTTCGATGTCGTTCTCGACCACCCGCGCGCGTCCCCACAGCTTGACCCGCTGCTGGGTGGCGAAATGCGGGATGTACATGTGGGCGCGGTCGTTCTCCTTAAGGTGACCAAGCGTAATGTACTGCCGGTTGCCGGCAAAGTCCGCGAACGCCAGTGTGTGGGTCCCGACCGTCTTCAGGAAGCCCGGCGGGCCGCCGCGATGCTGGACATAGGGCCGGCCGTCGGCGCTGGCGGTCGCGAAGAAGAAAGTGTCGACGATCCCGACAAACTGGCGGAGATCGTCGGTGATCTCCGTCTTCCATTCGCGATCCTCGAACATCGCGCGCGATCCCAGGCGCGTCTGCTCCGCTTTCACCGACGGCGAGAACATCACATCGTCGGGATCGCTCATGTCGCTACTCCAGCTTCTTGCCCAAGTTGCCGGCAACTTCCTGGATGAACTGCCAGGCGACGCGGCCGGACCGCGAGCCGCGCGTCACCGACCATTCAACCGCCTGCTTGCGCAGTTCTTCGGCCGGCACGCCGAGCTTGTAGCGCTCGGCGTAGGCCTCGATCATGGCGAAGAATGTATCCTGGTCGGCATTGTGGAAGCCGAGCCACAGGCCGAAGCGGTCGGACAGCGAGACTTTCTCTTCCACCGCCTCGGACGGATTGATCGCGGTCGAGCGCTCGTTCTCGATCATGTCGCGCGGCATCAGGTGGCGCCGGTTGGAGGTCGCGTAGAACACGACGTTCTCCGGCCGGCCCTCGATCCCGCCCTCGAGCACCGCCTTCAGCGACTTGTAGGCGGCGTCCTGGCCGTCGAACGAGAGGTCGTCGCAGAACACGACGAAGCGCCGGTCGGTCTCGCGGATGCGGCCAAGCAGGGCGGGCAGGGAGGGGATGTCCTCGCGGTGGATCTCGATCAATGCGAGCGGTCCCGGCGGGCCGCCCAGCTCGCGGTTCACATGGGCATGGACGGCTTTCACGATCGAGCTCTTGCCGGCGCCGCGCGAGCCCCACAGCAGCGCGTTGTTGGCCGGAAGCCCTCTGGCGAAGCGGCGGGTGTTCTCGAGCAGGGTCTGCTTCTGCCGGTCGATGCCCTGCAGCAGATCGAGGTCGACCCGGTTGACCTTGGGCACCGCCTCCAGCCGATGGCCGGCCGCGTGCCAGATATAGGCCTCGGCTGCGGTGATGTCGGCGCCGGCGGGAGCGGGCGGCGCCAACCGGTCGAGCGCTTCCACGATGCGTGAAAGGGTGGCTTTAAGGTCTTGATCCATCGTCATCCGGGGGCCATTTGAGGCCGAAAAAGGGGGGCGACCATATCGCCCCGCACTTGCGTTGCAAAGCGGTGAAGGGCCGCTATAGTCCGCCCGCTTTTCGACGGCCGGAAGAATCGGAGCAGGGGATGTTCATCACGGAAGCTTGGGCGCAAGGCGCCGGCGGCGGCGGCTCGGATTTCCTCGTCCAGCTCTTCCCGCTGGTCCTGATCTTCATCGTCTTCTATTTTCTCCTGATCCGTCCGCAGCAGGCCAAGGTCAGGGCGCAGCGCGAGATGTTGGCCGGCGTGAAGCGCGGCGACAGGGTCGTCACCGGCGGCGGCATCATCGGCCTGGTCACCAAGGTGATCGGCGACAACGAGTTGCAGGTCGAACTCGCAGACGGCGTGCGGGTGCGCATCATCAAGGCGACCATCACCGACATCCTCACCCGTGGCGAGTCGGTGCGCGGCGCCAAGGATTCCGACGAGGACGACAAGCCGATGCTGCCGCCCCCAGCTCCAGCACCGGAGCGCAAGAGCCTGCTCGGCAGCCTCTTCGGCGGCGGCAAGAAGTAGGTAAGGGCCGCCAGATTTCATCATGCTTAATCTTCCGCGCTGGCAGGTCATTGCGATCGTCGTGGTCACGGCACTGGCGGGGCTCTTCGCCCTGCCCAATGCGTTGCCTGGCGGGCTGCTCGACAAGCTTCCGGGCTGGTACGCCCAGAACCGCATCAATCTCGGCCTCGACCTGCGCGGCGGCGCTTATTTCCTGCTGGAAGCCGACCTGCGCGGGGTGCTGAACGAGCGCCTGACCAATCTGTCCGACTCGGTGCGCGGCGAACTGCGCAAGCAGCAGGTCGGGTTCAAGGACGTCACCATGCAGAGCGGCGCCTCGGTGACCGTGGTGCTGCGCGAAGAAGCCCAGCGTGCCAAGGCGCTCGAGGCGATCCGGACCCTCGACCCCTCGCTCGCGGTGTCGGGTCAGGGCGACACGATCCGCCTTGCCTTTTCCGACCAGGACCTGACCCGCAAGAAAAAGGAAGTGATCGAGCAGTCGATCGAGATCCTGCGTCGCCGCGTCGACGAGACCGGCACCATCGAGCCGACCATCGTGCGCCAAGGTGACGACCGCATCGAGCTGCAGGTGCCGGGCATCAAGGACACGACCGACCTCAAGCGCAAGATCAACCAGACAGCCAAACTGACATTCCATCTGGTAAACGAGGACGTTGCGCAGACCGGGCAGAATATCCCGGCCAACCTGCCGCCGACCACCTTCCTGGTGCCCACGCGCGAGGGCATGCAGGCGCTGCGGGCCTCCAACCCCACCGCCTACGAAGCCATCCAGTCCGCCAACCCACGGCTGACGCCCGAGCAGGTCTGCCGACGCTACCAGCCGCAGTGCCTGCCCGTCTTCAAGCGCATCGTCGTCGGCGGCGAAGATCTTGACGACGCCAAGTCAACCTTCGAGAGCCAGCAGGGCGGCCGGCCGATCATCTCCTTCACCTTCAACAGCGCCGGTGGCCGGGCCTTCTGCAATGCCACCCGGCAGAACATCGGCAAGCGCCTGGCGATCCAGCTCGACGGCGAGATCATCAGCGCACCGGTCGTGCAGAGCGCGATCTGCGGCGGCAGCGGCATCATCACCGGCCAGTTCACCACCCAGCAGACGCAGGAGCAGGCGCTGTTGCTGCGCTCGGGCGCCCTGCCGGCCACGCTGACCATCATCGAGGAGCGCACGGTCGGCGCAGACCTCGGCGCCGACGCGATCCGTGCCGGCACGGTCGCGGCGCTGGTCGGCACGGTCCTGGTCGTGATCTTGATGCTGGCAGTCTACGGCCCGCTGTTCGGCGGCTTCGCCTCGATCGCCATGATGGTGAACATGCTGCTGGTCTTTGCCGGCATGTCGATCCTCGGTGCCTCGCTCACCCTGCCCGGCATCGCCGGCCTGGTGCTGACTGTCGGCATGTCGGTCGATTCCAACGTGCTGATCTACGAGCGCGTGCGCGAGGAGAAGGCCAACGGACGCTCGCCGTTCAGCGCGCTCGCCGAAGGCTACGGCCGCGCGCTGACGGCGGTCATCGATTCCAACCTGACGGCGCTGATTGCCGGCGTCGTCCTGTTCGGCTTCGGATCGGGCCCGATCCGGGGCTTCGCCACGACGCTGACGCTCGGCCTGCTCACCCATCTGTTCACCGCGACCATCTTCACCCGCATGCTGCTCGCAGCCTGGGTGCGCTGGCGGCGGCCGACCGAACTTCCGATCTGAGGCGACGCCATGCTGTGGAGGCCTCATCACCTCATTCGTGCGAAGACGAATTTCGACTTTCTGGGCAAGCGCCGGCTGGCGCTCGTCCTGTCGACGGCGATCAACGTCCTGGCAGTGGTCGGCGTGACCGTATTCGGCCTCAATTTCGGCATCGATTTCGAGGGCGGCATCGCCATCCAGGTCCGCGCCAAGGAAGGTCCGACCCAGCTCGACGAGTTGCGCGCCACGGTGGGCAATCTCGGTGTCGGTGAGGTAACGCTGCAGGAATTCGGCGACAGCCGTACCGCGCTGATCCGCGTGCAGCGCCAGGAAGGCAATGCCGCCTGCGTGGCGCATGCCGACCGGGTGATGAAGACGCGCGCCGGCGACGGCTGGGGCGTAAAGCCAGTCGGGCCGCCGTCCGGCGGAGACGTCGAGTTCACGTCACCGGGTGCGCTCGATGCGGCCGGCTGGCGCGATGCGGTGAGCCGGGTTGGCCTCACGATCCAGGAACGCCAGCTGCCGCGCGCCAACACCAACACCGCCAAGATCGAGATGAGTCAGGAACAGCGCGCCGAATGGTGCCAGCAGGTCGCGATCAAGCTCGTCGAGGACACGATCGGCGGCAAGTACGAGCTGCGCGGCACCGAATCGGTCGGTCCCAAGATCGGCGCGGAGCTGATGCAGCACGGCATCTACGCCGTGCTCGCCACCCTGGGGGCGATCTGCCTCTACGTCTGGGTCCGCTTCGAATGGCAGTTCGGCGTCGGCGCCCTGGTCGCGCTGCTGCACGACGTCATATCGACGCTCGGCCTCTTCGTGCTGCTGCGGCTCGATTTCAGTCTGACTGCGCTGGCGGCGTTGCTCACCATCGCCGGCTACTCGATCAATGACACCGTCGTGATTTTCGACCGCGTGCGCGAGAACATGCGCCGCTACAAGAAGATGGGCCTGATCGAGCTTCTGAACCTCAGCGTCAACGAGACGCTCGCCCGCACCATCATGACGTCCGGTACCGTCTTCGTGGCGGTGGCGGCCCTGGTCCTGTTCGGCGGCCCCGTCCTCTACAGCTTCTCGGTCGCCATGCTGTGGGGCATCATCGTCGGCACCTACTCCTCGATCTGGGTCGCCTCTGGCATGCTGGTCTATCTCAAGCTCCGGCCCGACCAGCTTCGCGAGAAGGACAAGGACGAGGCTGCACCGGCGAAGGCGTGAAGCCGCCGGTTCCCGGACCGCTCGACAAGACCCTGCCGGCGCCCGACCCGGCGCAGGTCCAGGTCATCCGCACCTACGGCCCCGGCCGTTTCCTGATCAGCGACCGCGAATGGCGCGAACCGGTGCTGGTGATGCCGACCGTAACGAGGCCGTGGACGGTGACACGCCCCGAGGACCTCTCGCTCGCGAGTCTTGCGGCCTTGAAGGACGCGCCGGTTCCGACCGAACTACTGGTGCTGGGCTGCGGCACCCGGGCCATCTTCGTCCCGCCGGCGCTGCGTGCCGAGCTGAAGGCTGCCGGCCTGGCGCTCGAAGTGGTCGATACCGGCTCGGCCTGCCGCATCTACAACGTCCTGCTTGCCGAGGGACGCCGGGTCGCGGCCGCGCTCATTCCTCTCTGAGCCGACGGCTCATTTCCGTACTGGTCTTTGCGAAGGTGAGCCGCGGGCTGCTGTTCGTTCTGTGCGGCGCGCGATTGCGCTCTCCCGCTGGCGCTCGCCCACAGGGTGTTCGTCCACCTCGCACAGTGACGCTATGCTGGCGGCACGATGCCGCTCGAACTCTATCTCGCCTTCATCGCCGCCACCGTCATCCTGATGGTGATCCCGGGCCCGAACGTGGCGCTGATCGTGGCGAACAGCGTGGCGCACGGCACGCGCTTCGGCCTGCTGACCGTCGCGGCGACGAGCTGCGCGGTGATCGTCCATCTGGCGCTGACCGTCGTGGGAGCGACTGCGGTGCTGGGCATCCTGGCGGCGAGCTTCGACTGGCTGCGCTGGGCGGGCGTCGCCTATCTGATCTATCTCGGCATCTTGGCCTGGCGCGCGCCCGTCACCGATCTCGCGCGGACCACGGCGCAGGCCCGCTCGGCGCAACTCATCTTCGCGCGCGGCTTCCTGGTCGGACTGACCAATCCCAAGACGCTCCTATTCTACGGCGCCTTCTTCCCGCAGTTCATTACGCCGGGCCCGACCGCCGCCGACCAGCTCCTGCTGCTGGCCTTCACGTTCCTCGTCGTGGCGATCGTCTGCGACAGCGTATGGGCAATCCTCGCCGGACGATTGCGAGCGCTGCTGGTCGCGCACACCCGGTTGCGCAACCGGATCACCGGCGGCCTCCTGGTGGGGGCGGGCGTCGGACTCGCCCTGGCGCGCCGCCCATGAGCGACGATCGCGCGCTTTTCCGCCGGGCGGCCGACTTCGGCGGAGCATTGCCGAGCGCCCGCAGCGGCCCGAGCAGACCTACGCCGACGCAGTCGTTGCGGCCTGGCGCGAGTACAGTGAAAAACGGGAACGGCGATCGTCGTCAGATCGGCGCGTTCTGTTGGGCCACCATGCAATACAGCATGCCGATCGAGAACATGGTGTTGAAGCGGCTGGCGTAGAGCGCGGGCTTGGCGGCGGCAGCCTTCTGCTCGGCCGTCGCGTCGACGAGACCCAGGATCTTCTGCTGGGCCGGCCAGATGATGAACCACACGTTGAAGGCCATGATAAGGGCCATCCACATGCCCGTACCGATCATGATGAATCCCTTCTGGAACGTCAGGGCCTGCGCGAGATAGCCCTGCATGAAGGCCAGCAGCAGCCCGGTGACGACCGTGGCCACGGCGCCCCAGCGGAAATAGAAAAGCACGTTGGGGGCGATGTACTTGCTGATCGCCACGCGGTTCTCGACCGGGATGCTGGGCATCGTCGGCACCTGCACGAAGTTCAGATACCAGAGCAGGCCGACCCACAGGACCCCGCTCATGACATGGAGCCAGCGCATGACGAACGTGCCCCAAGCATGGTCGATCCGGGTCATCTGGCCGGTCACCGCGCCGATGACGACAACGATGATGATGAGCAGGACAATGCCGACGCCTACCGTCCGACCAGGTGATGTGAAGATCGCACCCATGAGTGAATCCCCTTATCTTGTTGACGGTAGGAAAAATCCCACCAACTTATTGTAATATACATGCTTCCTGCGTTCAACGGTCGCAGGCAACCCTGAATTTCACCATGACCAGTTCCTACAGCGCGCCCGATGCAGCGCACGCTTATGTGCTCGATGAAGTCCGTGCGGCCGATCGTGACCGTTTCCTGGCAGCGCTGTTCGCTCCTGAGCCGCAGCGCCGCGGGCTTCTGGCTCTCCTGGCGTTCGATCACGAGCTCTCCCGTACTGGAAGCGTCACGCGCGAGCCGATGCTGGCGCGCATCCGACTCGAATGGTGGCGCGAGGCAGTGGCCGAGGCAGCAGGTGACAGCAAGCCGCGCGCTCAGCCAATCGTTGAATCGCTCAGCGAAATAGTGCGCCGTCACCGGCTACCGGAGGAAGGCTTCGGCGATCTGATCGATGCCCGTGCAGAAGAAATCGACGGCGCGTTGGACGTCGTGCACGCAGGCCACGCCCTGGCCGACCTCCAGCTTGCCGTGCTGGGCGTGACGCACGGGCCGACGCGCGACGCCGCGCGCGCAGTCGGGGCGGCGTGGCTGATGGGCGAGGGGCCGGAGCGCGAGGCGCTGCTCGCCGAGGCGCGCAGCCATCGCGCCGGCATCGATGCACGCGCGCTGCCGATCCTGCTGCCGGCACGCCTCCTCGATCGCCGCTGGACGCCGTGGCAGAAGCCGCTGGTGCTGTGGTGGGCGGCGCAGCGGCGGCGTTACTGAGAGCTGTCATGGTCTTGCTGGGAGCGCGGGTAGTATCCGCTGGTCTATCGCGCACGATGGCCGCTACGGTGTCGGACATGTCTACGCGCATCGACAAGTCTTGGCGCGTCCTGGAGAGCGTCGAGAACGCCGAGCACGATCGGTGCGTCGACCTGTTCCGGCGGCCCGACGGGAGCTTCGGCTTCGAGGCATTTCGCCGGGATGTCGAGGATGCCGGCCTGTGGACGGCGGTTGCATACCATTCCGGCGCCGCCTATGGCTCGAAGGAGGCGGCCGTGGCGGCAGCCGCCGGCGCGGTGAGCTGGCTGGCGGAAGCCCTTGCAGCGCGCTCGCGGCGATGAACCGAAGGACGGAGGCAGCGTGGCGAAGGTCAAGGCGAACGGCATCGAGATCGAGTACGAGACCGCCGGCAACAAAACCGATCCGGCCTTGCTGCTGGTCATGGGGCTCGGTGCCCAGCTCACCATCTGGCCGGACACGCTGTTCCAGGGCCTGGCGGACCGGGGCTTCTACGTTATCCGCTTCGACAACCGCGACACCGGCCTGTCGACCGGCTTCGATTCGTGGGGCGTGCCCAACCTCCCGGCGGCAGTGCAGAAGGTCATGAAGGGCGAGAAGGTCGACGCGCCGTATCTCCTGAAGGACATGGCCGCCGACGCAATTGGCCTGCTCGATGCCCTCGGTATCGAGCGCGCGCACATGGTCGGCGCCTCCATGGGCGGGATGATCGTGCAGATCGTCGCCGCGCAATATCCCGAGCGCACGCGCTCGATGGTCTCGATCTACTCGACCAGCGGCCGTCCCGGTCTGCCGGTGGGCAAGCCGGAGGCATTGGCGATGCTGTCGGCGCAGCCCGAGGGGCCGGCGCGCGAGCAGCTCGTCAGGCACGGCATGAAGCTGCGCCAAACCATTGGCAGCCCGGGATATCCCACGCCCGACGACGAGATGCGGGCCTTTGTCGAGAAGAATGTCGACCGCCGCTGGTGGCCGGAGGGCGCCGCGCGCCAGTATCTGTCGGTGATCGCCTCGGGAGATCGGGTCGAGCTCCTGAAAACGATCAAGGTGCCGACCCTGGTGATGCACGGCGAAGACGATCCGCTTCTGCCGGTCGAGGGCGGCCGCGACGTCGCCCGCCTGGTGCCCGGTGCGGAGATCGAGACCTGGCCCGGCTGGGGTCACGATTTCCCGAAGGCGCTGATCCCCAAGGTGATCGAGCGCATCACTGCCTTTTGCCGAGGAAGATCATAGGGGCGAGCCATGAAGTTCGGAATCTTCTACGAGCATCAGCTTCCGCGTCCCTGGGGTCCGACCAGCGAGTACCAGCTGCTGCAGGACTCGCTGACCCAGATCGAGCTCGCCGACAAGCTCGGCTACGATTACGCGTGGGAAGTCGAGCACCATTTCCTCGAGGAATATTCGCATTCCTCGGCGCCGGAAGTGTTCCTGGGTGCCGCGAGCCAGCGCACCAAGCGCATCCGGCTCGGCCACGGCGTGATCCAGCTCACCACCAACCAGCCGCATCGGGTCGCCGAGAAGGTGGCGACGCTCGACCTGCTGTCGGGCGGTCGGGTCGATCTCGGCATGGGCGAGGCGGCGGGGCCGGCCGAGCTGCACCCCTTCAACATCCGCGTGCGCGACAAGCGCGAGCGCTGGGAGGAGGCGGTCAAGGCCATCATCCCGATGTTCACCAGGGAAAGCTGGGAGTTCCACGGGCAGTACTACGACTTCGAGGCGCGCAACGTCATTCCCAAGCCGTACCAGAAGCCGCATCCGCCGCTGTGGGTCGCCTGCTCCAATATCGCGACCATCGGCAAGGCCGGCGAATGGGGCATGGGCGCGCTCGGCTTCACCTTCGTGACGCCGGAAGCGGCACGCGCCTGGGTGCACAAGTATTACAACAACCTGCTGAACAACGCGCAGAAACTCACCGATTATCCGAGCAACCCCAACGTCGCGATGGTCTCCGGCTTCATGTGCGCCGCCACCGACGAGGAAGCCGAGGCCAAGGCGGCCGGCTGGACCTTCTTCATCTTCGCGCTGTCGTACTACGGGCGAAAGGGCGTCGATGCGCCCGGCACGTCCGATCTCTGGAAGGAGTACCAGAGCTGGAAGGGCGGGCCCGAGGAGAAGAAGGCGCTCGAGTCGGGGCTGATCGGCTCGCCCGAAACGATCCGGCGCAAGCTGCGGCAGTTCCAGGCGAGCCGGGTCGACCAGGTGATCCTGCTCAACCAGGCAGGCAAGACCAGCCACCAGGACATCTGCGACTCGCTCGAGCTGTTCGCCGCTGAAGTCATGCCTGAATTCCACGCCGCCGAAGCCGAACACGGCGAATGGAAGAAGAAGGTCCTGGCGCGCGAGATCGTGCTCGAGGATCTCGACGTCCAGAAGTACGACATCTACAGCCACCAGAACGAGCACATCGTCCGCCTCACACCCGAGCAGCTCAAGGCCAAGATGGCCGAGAAGGAAGCACTGGCGAAGAGCGCGTAACTTTGCTGGGAGCGCGCCTCAAATCGATAGCCGGTTGAACACGAAGCGCGGGACGTGGCGCACGATCAGCATGATCGGCCACCAGATCTGCGGCGTGTAGACCATCGGCCGGCCGCGGCGGATGCCGTTCACCGTCTCGCGCGCGACTTGGGCGACGGGGGCCAGCTTCCTGCCCCGGGCCTTGTGGGCCGCGGCCATTGGCGTGTCGGTCGGGCCGGGCTTGATCAGCACGATCTTCACGCCGCTGCCGGCGAAGCGGTGCTGCATGCCCTCGGCATAGCGCCCGAGCAGGCCCTTGGAGGCGGCGTAGGTGTAGTTGGCCTTGCGGCCGCGGTCGCCCGCCACCGAGCCGATGATCGCGATCGTACCCCGGTTGGCCCTGGCGAAATGCGCGGCGAACGCCTCGGCAAACAGCACCGGCGATACCGCGTTCACCTCCAGCGACTCGCGGCAGACGGCAAGGTCCTCCTGGCAGCTCTGCTGGCTTGACATCCAGCCATGGGCGATCAGCACCAGGTCGACCTCGCCTGCGGCGACGGTCGCGTCGGCGAAAGCCTTGATCGCCGCCGGATCGAAGAACTCGGGCGTGGCGAACGAGATCGAGCGTGCGCCGCGGACCTTGAGATCGGCGGCGATCTTTTCCATCTTGGCCGTATTGCGCGCCATGAGCACGAAGTCGGCGGCATCCTCCGTGGCCCATTGGCGGCAGCAATGCTCGGCGATGCCGGATGTCGCTCCGATGACGACGATCTTCATGGTATCCTCTTCAGCGTCCCATCAGGCGGCGTGACATGCCCGAGCTCATGCCGGGATCGCGATGCACCGCGAAGGCGGGCAGGTTGGGATAGGTGGCCTCATAGAGCGCCCGCGGCATGCGCGCGTCCTTGGCCGGATAGAGCCGTCCGCCCGCCGCGCGCACGATGTCGTCGAGCCGGGTGAAGAGCTGCGGCAGGACGCGGCTGTGGCGGAAGTCGAGCGCGAGGGTCACGCCTTCGCGCGGAAAGCTCAGCAGCCCGGCCGGCGGCCGCTCGCCGAAGGTCTTGAGCACGGCAAGGAACGAGCCTTCGCCCGAGCGGGCGATCGCGTCGAGCATGTCGCGCGTTGCGTCGAGCCCGGCCGCGCGCGGCACCACGCTCTGGTACTGGAAGAAGCCCATCGGCCCGTAGAGGCGATTCCACTCGAGCACCGAGTCGAGCGGATAGAGGAAGGGCTCGTAGTGCACGACCTGCACGCCGGCGCGCCGGCGCCCGAGCGCGTAGTAGAGCGCATTGAAGGGCCTCAGCGACAACCGGTTGACCATCGACAGCGGCGGCGTGAAGGGCACCCGCCGCGAGCGCTCGAGCCACGGCTTGCCGGTGCGTCCCACTGCCGGCCGGGCGCGCATGAAAAGGCCGCGCGGGTCGCTGCCCGAGGTGCAGTCGATCCACGACACGGTGTGTTCCCAGCCCGCCTCCGACTCGTCCGAGAGAGCAAAGAAGTCGGCGAGTCCGCCGAAGGATACCGTCTCGGCCTCGAGCCAGGGCCCCGTGCTGGCGCGCAGCTGCAGCTCGACCTCGACGATGAGGCCGGTGAGGCCGAGGCCCGCAACCGTGGCGGCGAACAGGTCGGGTCGAATGTCCGGGCCGCATGCCACGCTCTCTCCGTCGCAGCGCACCAACCGCAAGCGACGGACATGCTCGCCGAAGCTGCCGACGACATGGTGGTTCTTGCCGTGCACGTCGTTGGCGATCGCGCCGCCCACGGTGACGAACTGCGTGCCCGGCACGACCGGCAGGCTCCAGCCGCGCGGGATCATGAGCTTCTGGATGTCGCGCAGCACGACGCCCGCCTCGCACACCAGCCGGCCGGTGGTATCATCGAAGGAGATCAGGCGGTCGAGGCCTGCCGTACACCACAGCACCCCGCCGGGGTTGAGGCAGACATCGCCGTAGCTGCGGCCCAGCCCGTAGGCGATACCGGGCCTGCACGCGAGCGACGCCGCCACTCTGTCGCGGTCAGTCAACTCGACGATATCGTGAGGCGGGGCTCCCAGACGACCCCAGGACGACACTGGCCGCATGTATCTGGTACTATAAGACAATTGGGGAAGGGGAGCGGGTCAATTCCGAATCCGGCGTATTCATTGCTGCGGCTGACGCGGCCGAAGCAGTGGATCAAGAACAGTTTCGTGCTCGCGCCCCTGATCTTTGCCCGTGCCTATTCGGACCTGAGCGCGATCCAGAACGCCCTGTTCGCCTTCGGGCTGTTCTGCGTCGCGTCCGCAGCCTGCTACATCGTGAACGACATCCGCGATATCGAGCGCGACCGCGCCCATCCGGTCAAGAGCTGGAGCCGGCCGCTGGCCGCGCGGCATGTCTCGATGCGCGCGGCCCTCCTGCTGCTGGTGGTGCTCTATGTCGCCCTGATCGTCGGCTTCTTCATCTTGCCGGCGGTGACGCTGCCGATCCTGGGCTACATCGCGCTCAACCTCGCCTACAGCTATCTGCTGAAGGACAAGCCGGTCATCGACATCTTCTCGGTCGCCGGCGGCTTCGTGATCCGGGTGTGGGGTGGCTCGGCCGCTCTCGGCGTGCCCTTGTCGAGCTGGATGGCCATCACCACGCTTTGCCTCGCGCTCTTCCTGGCTTCGATCAAGCGGCGGACGGAACTCGCCAGCGCCGGATCCGGCGGACGCAGGGTGCTGAACGAATACTCCATCACCCTCGTCGACCGCTACGCCGAGATGTCGGCGATGGGCGCGCTGCTTTTCTACAGCCTGTTCGTGATGTCGACGAACCCCAAGCTCGCCGGCACGATCCCCTTGGTGCTCTTCGGCATGTTCCGCTACTGGTATGTGGTCGAGGCACGCGAGGGCGGCGAGACGCCGACCGACGTGCTGTTGACCGACTGGCCGTTGATCGCCTGCATCCTGATCTGGGGCAGCATATGCGTCTACGCTCTGATGCCGTGAGGCACGTTCCGGTCCTGATCGCGGGAGGCGGTCCGGTCGGCATGACCCTGGCCCGCACGCTGGCCGCGCTCGGCGTCCGCTGCATGCTGGTCGAGCGCAATGCCTCGACCACGCGACATCCCAAGATGGACATCACCAACGGCCGCTCGATGGAGCTGTTTCGGCGGCTTGGCCTGGCCGACAGGCTGCGCGCGGCGGCGGTGCCCGAGGAGAACAATTTCGATATCTCCTGGATCACGTCGCTCGCCAAGGAGGCAGGGGGCCGCGAGCTGCATCGCTTTCGCTATCCCTCGGTCGTCGAGAAGCGCGCCGAGATCCGCGCCCGGAACGACGGGACCCAACCGCGCGAGCCCGCCATGAGGGTCAGCCAGGTGATGATCGAGCCGGTGCTGCAGCAGGCCATTCTCGGCGATCCGCTGGTCGAGGCGCGCTGGGGCGTGGCGTTCGAGGCGTTCACCCAGGACGAAGCGGGCGTAACGGCCACGCTGCGCATCGTCGAGACCGGCGAGACCGAGACCGTGCGTTGCGATTTCCTCGCCGGCTGCGACGGCGGCTCCTCGATCGTGCGCGACCAGCTCGGCATTGCCTGCGAGGGCAAGGCAGCGGTCACGCAGCGCTACATGATCCATTTCCGCTCCGACGCGCGGGATATACTGCAGGCCTTCGGCGTCGCCTGGCACTACCAGACCGATAAGGGCACCTTGATCGCGCAGGACGACAAGGACACCTGGACCCTGCAGACGCGGCCGCCGGCCGGAGTCGATCCGGCGGCGATCGACCCCGACCCGATCCTCGACGCCTGGGTCGGCCGGCCCTTCGCGCGACAGATCCTCGTCGCCAATCCCTGGGTCACGCATCTGCTGCTGGCAGAGCGCTACCACAGCGGCCGCGTGTTCCTCGCGGGCGACTCGGCGCACCAATACATCCCGACCGGCGGCTACGGCATGAACACCGGCATCGGCGATGCGGTCGATCTCGGCTGGAAGCTCGCCGCGACGATCAAGGGTTATGCGGGCAGGGGCCTGCTCGAGAGCTACGCGCGCGAGCGGCGGCCGGTCGGCTACCGCAATCGGCTGGCCTCCGAGCGCCATACCGGGGTGCGCCTCAGGATCGCCGAGCTCTACCAGAACGAATGTAACCCCGAGGCGCTGGCGCGCGGCATCGCGGCCCTGGGCAACGCCGAGAACGAGAGCTGGGGCATCGAGTTCGGCTACCGCTACGACGGCGTCGAGGGCGATCCGGTCATCTATGCGCCGACCACCGCCCCCGGTGCGCGCCTGCCCAGCACCTTCCTGCGCGACGGCTCCGCGCTCTACGACCGGCTGGGTCCGTGGTTCACCTTGCTGCGCTTCGGCGATGCCGATCCATCGCCGCTGATCGACGCCGCGCCTGTGCCGCTCGAGACCGTCATCGTCGACGACGCCTCGCTGGCCCCGATCTACGAGGCCAAGCTCGTCCTCGTCCGCCCCGACACGCACGTGGCCTGGCGCGGCGACCATTGCGACGACGGCGAGGCGGTGTGGCAGAGTGTGCTGGGATGATCCAATCCATCGTTTAACCCGAGCGAAGCCGAGGGGCTGATCATGCAACGGGTGTTGCAATGAAGATTGTAGTGATAGGCGGCGGCATCGGCGGCCTTTCCGCGGCGCTGCATCTGTTGCACGCCGGCTTTGACGTCCATGTCTACGAGCAGGCGCCGCGCATCACCGAGATCGGGGCCGGGATCCAGATGAGCCCGAACGCCTCGCGGCTGCTGATCCGGCTCGGCCTGAAGAAGGCGCTCGATGCGGCGGGAGTCCGGCCGCTTGCGGTGCACCAGCGGCGCTGGGACAATGGCCGCACCCTGCAGCGCGCGCCGCTCGGCTCCGAGATCGAGACAACGTTCGGCGCGCCCTACTATCATCTGCACCGCGCTGACCTCGCCAACCTGCTGGCCGCGGCACTGCCGGCGGAGCGCCTGCATGTCGGCCACAAGCTCGCCGACCTCGAGCAGAACGGCGATCGCGTGACCGCGCGGTTCGACAATGGCGCAACGGTCGAGACGGACCTGCTGGTCGGCGCCGACGGCATCCATAGCCGCGTGCGCCACGTCCTGTTCGGCCCGGAGAAGCCGCGATTCACAGGTTGCGTCGCCTGGCGCGGGCTGGTGCCGGCCGAGAGGGTCGCAAAACTCGGCATCGAGGTGGCATCGAACAACTGGATGGGGCCGGACGGGCACGTGGTTCACTACTGGGTGTCGGCCGGGCGATTAATGAACGTCGTCTGCGTCGCCGAACACGGCGACTGGACGTCCGACGGCTGGACCGACAAGGGCAATGTCGCCGACGCGTTGGCACGTTACGAGGGCTGGCACCCGATGGTGCGCAGCCTGATCTCGGCCTTTCCCGAGACCTACATCTGGGCACTGCACGACCGCCTGCCGCTGCCGCAGTGGACTGCCGGCCGCGTAACCTTGCTGGGTGACGCCTGTCATCCGATGCTGCCCTTCATGGCGCAGGGCGCCGCGCAATCGATCGAGGACGGGGCGGCGCTGGCGTCCCTGCTGAGCGCCATGCCGGACGATGTGCCGGCCGCGTTGCGCCGCTACGAGGAGATCCGCAAGCCGCGCGCGACGCGCCTGCAGGAGGCCAGCGCCAACAACCGTACGCGCTTCCATCTGCAGGATGGACCCGACCAGCAGAAGCGCGACGAGGCGTTGGCTAATTCGGGCGACCGCTCGATCGCCAACATCGGATGGCTCTATGCCCACGATGCGGCCGATGTCGGCTGAAGCCACTCTTGCTTTGGCCGTTGCCGTGCCGGCGCAACTTGCCCAGGTCGATGCGCTGATGCGGTCGGCCTTCACTCCCTATGTGCGCCGTCTGGGGCGTGAGATCACGGCCGATGCCTATGACTGGTTTGGCCAGGCGATCGCACAGGGCGACATCTACATCGCACTCGACGGCGGCGAGATCGTCGGGGCCATCGCCACCCGCCCGCGCGGCGCCGACATGGAGCTGGCCCTGATCAGCGTCAGCCCGATGCGGCAGAAGAGCGGGATCGCGAGCTTCATGATCGGCAGGGTCGCGGAGATCGCACGCTCCAGGGGCTTGCAGACCCTGTCGCTCACCACCGCCGAGATGATGGAGGACCGCATCCGCCTCTATCGTCGCCACGGCTTCGAGATCGTCCGGCGCGGCCTGCCGGAACATGGCAAGGATGCGCATATGCGCGTCCACATGGAGAGGGTTCTGGCGGCGGATGCGTAGCGAGCGCTCATGCTCTCCTGAACCGCGGCACCTGCGCTGAGCGAAGTCGAAGGGGCTGCCCTGAGCGAAGTCGAAGGGTTCAGCTCGCTCATGATTGATCGCATTCATATGCGCGGATGAGCGGGCTGGAGCCGCGGGGGCGATGCCTGTTCGGGCGGCCGCTCGATCGGCAATATCGGCTGGCTCTACATGCACGACGCGGCCGAGGTCACTGAAGCCGGGCTCGTCACAGGCCGTAGCGCTGGCGCCAGATCGCGACGAGGGGAGCGTAATCGTCCGAGCCGGCTTCGAAGCAGGTGGCGTCCGCGGTGTCGAACCGCTCCCACGGCTGGGCGCTGCGCATGAAGAAATGGGCGACCGGCGTTACCCAGGACGTGTCGTCGAGCGTGCCGCCGCGCAGGACCGCTATGTCAGGGGCGCTCGCACGCTCGCCGTAGATGCGGCCGCCGCAGTCGCCGCAGAACCAGAAGGTGCCGGGCACGCCGCTCGGACTCGTCCGATGCGAGGCCTTGGGCTGGCCCTGCGTGATCTTGAGCGCCGGCTTGGCGACCGGCATGTTGAGCGCGAAGGCGCTTCCCGAAGCGCGCTGGCAGTTGGTGCAGTGGCAGGCGTAGGCCAGATACGGCATCTCCCTCACCGCGAAGCGCACCGCGCCGCATGGGCAGCCGCGGGTCAAGGGCAGGGTCGGAGGCTTGAGGCTTGTCATGGCGCACCGGGAATGGGCTAGGCTCAGGTAGGCAATCGAAGAGGACAGCATGATCGAAGTCAACGGCATGGCGCATGTCATCCTGACCGTGAGCAGCTGGGAGAAGGCGCACGCCTTCTACGGCGAGCTGCTGCCCTTCCTCGGTCTGAAGAAGGTCTTCGACGGCAACAACTTCCTCTATCACGTCGGCGGCCGCACGGCGGTCGGCATCCAGCGTTGCGCGCCGGAACACGAGGGCCTGCGCTTCGAGCAGAACCGCGTCGGGCTGCATCATTTCTGCTTGCGCGCCCGCACGCGCGAGGACGTCGACAAGGCGGCGGAGAAGGTGCGCAGCATCGGCGGCCGCATCGACCGCGGCCCGCTGGAGGGCGCGTGGGCGCCGGGCTACTATTTCTTCGTCTTCGAGGATCCCGACGGGATCCGCCTCGAGGTGAACTACATACCCGGCAAGGGGCTGCTGGCGAGCGACCCACCGCTCAATCCCAGCAGCGATCCGGACTGGGACCAGAATGCAGGGCCGCCACGGTTCTGAAGGGGGGACGACGCATGGATTACTACAATCTTGGCTCCTACTCGCGCCCGGTGACGACGACGTCGGCCGAGGCGCAGCTCTGGTTCGACCGCGGCTTGAATTGGCTGTTCGGCTTCAACCATGGCGAGGCGATCAAATGCTTCGCCAAGGCGGTCGAGCACGATCCTGCCTGCGCGATGGCCCATTGGGGCATCGCCTATGCCGCGGGCCCGAACTACAACCTGCCGTGGGACCGCTATGACCCCGACGGCAAGGCAAAGGCGCTGGCTGCCTCCTACGATGCCATGAGCGCGGCGCTGGCCGTCGCCGACCGTGCCACGCCGGTCGAGCAGGCGTTCATCAGGGCCCTGCCGGCGCGCTATCCGCAACGCACGCCGATCGACGACCAGTCGGAGTGGGACAAGGCCTTCACCCGCGAGATGCGCAAAGTGTTCGCCCGCTTCCCCGACGATCTCGAGGCCGCGGGCGTCTTCATCGAAGCGATCATGGACGAGACGCCGTGGCAGATGTGGAACATCGACACCGGCGGCGTTCCCGAGGGCGCCGGCACCCGCGAGGCGCTGGCGCTGTTCGACATGCTGTTCGCCGACAGGCCGCGGGCCTGGGACCATCCCGGCCTGCTGCATCTCTACGTCCACCTGATGGAGATGTCCCCGTTCCCGCAGCGCGCCCTGCGGCAGGGAGACCGGCTGCGCGAGCTGGTGCCCGACTCCGGCCACCTGGTCCACATGCCGACCCATATCGACGTGCTGTGCGGCAACTATCGCGATGTCGTGGTCTACAACCAGAAGGCCGTCGTGGTCGATCGCAAGTTCCTCGCGCGCGAGGGGGCGATGAACGTCTATGCGCTGTACCGCACGCACAACCATCATTTCATCATCTATGGCGCGATGTTCCTCGGCCAGTTCGAGCCCGCGATGAAAGCGGCGGAAGAGCTGATCGCCACCACTCCCGATGCGCTGCTGCGCATCCCGTCGCCGCCGATGGCCGATTTCATCGAAGGCTACATCTCGATGAAGCAGCACGTGCTGGTGCGCTTCGGCAAGTGGCGCGAGATCATCGCCCAGGAGCTGCCCGCCGACCGCGATGTCTACTGCTCGACGACGGCGATGATGCTCTATGCCAAGGGCCTGGCACATTCGGTGCTGGGCGAGATTCCCGAGGCCGAGGCGGCACGGGCCGCCTTCCTCGAGGCCAAGGCGCGTGTGCCCAAGTCGCGGTTGGTGCACAACAACACCGTCGTCAGCCTGCTCGATATTGCCGAGCAGATGCTGAACGGCGAGCTCGAGTATCGCCGCGGCAACTTCGATGTGGCCTTCGCCCATCTGCGGCGCTCCGTCGAGCTCGAGGACGCGCTGCCCTACGACGAGCCGTGGGGCTGGATGCAGCCGACGCGACATGCGCTGGGCGCGCTGCTGCTGGAGCAGGGCCGGCTCGCCGAGGCCGAGGCGGTCTATCGCGCCGATCTTGGCTTCGACAAGAGCGTCAGTCGGGCGTGCTGGCATCCCGACAATGTCTGGAGCCTGCACGGCCTGCACGAATGCCTGACGCGCCGCGGGGAGACCCTCGAGGCGCCGCTGATCAAGGCGCGGCTCGATCTCGCACAGGCGCGTGCCGACACGCCGGTGCGCGCCTCCTGCCTCTGCCGGCGCCAGGCGGCCTGATTGTCGCGGCCGCGGCGGCGCGCTGGCGTCGCCGCAAACCTTGGAATAGGGTGGCGATGCTGTAAGTGCGTCCGGGGCCGCTCTTGCCATCGTTGCTGGCAGGACCGCCCCGCATAACGATCAAAAAAACCGTAAGCGTCAGTCGCGTGCGCAAGCGTTCCTTCAGGGAGGACGATTCATGCCGCAAACTAGCGTTGTTACGCGTCGTCGAGTCGTGGCCGGAGGCACCGCCCTCGGCCTGGTCGCTGCGCCCTTCGTGCGCAGCGCACATGCAGCCGGTAGCCTGACCATCGGGCTTTGGG
The DNA here is from genome assembly GCF_965279465.1 of Reyranella sp. NCBI lineage: Bacteria > Pseudomonadati > Pseudomonadota > Alphaproteobacteria > Hyphomicrobiales > Reyranellaceae > Reyranella > Reyranella sp. The sequence goes on along the minus strand of NZ_OZ257242.1, from coordinate 7,032,798 downwards.
ACCACTGGGTCCCCGGCGCCAACGATGTCCAGTCCGCCATCATCAAGGAGTGGGCCGATCGCGAGAAGGTCGACGTCAAGGTCGACTACATCACCAGCCAGGGCAACAAGCTGCTGCTTACCCTGGCAGTCGAAGCGCAGGCGCGCTCCGGTCACGACATCATGGAGTTCACCAACTGGGAATCGGCGCAGTACAACCAGGCGCTCGAACCGGTCGACGACGTCGTCAAGAATGTCGTGGCCAGGAACGGACCGATCGATCCGGCGGTCGAGTATCTCGGCAGGTACCAGGGCAAGTGGCTGGGTGTACCAATGACGCGCGGCACCCTGCTGCTCGGCTGCTGCACGCGCTTCGACCTCATGAAGCAGCATGCAGGCATCGACGTGCAGGCACTCTACCCGGCCGGCAAGCCGCCCAATGACGCGAGCTGGACCTGGGACGCCTTCCTTGCCGCAGCCGAGAAGTGCCAGAAGGCCGAAGCCGGCTTCGGCCTGCCGCTCGGCAACACGACCGACACAAACCAATGGATCGGCGCGCTTTTCCTGGCCTATGGCGCCCAGCTCATGGATGCCAAGGGCGACATCACGGTCAAGTCGGACGCCGTCCGCCAGGTGCTGGAGTACGGCAAGCGGCTTGCCGCCTTCTGTCCCGCCGACGCGCAGGCATGGGACGACGCGTCGAACAACAAGTGGCTGCTCGCCGGCAAGGGATCGCTGATCTTCAATCCGCCGAGCGCCTGGGCCGTCGCCAAGCGCGACGCGCCGCAGGTCGCGGAGAAGTGCTGGACCATCGGCTTCCCCAAGGGGCCGGCCGGCCGGTTCAACCCGATCCTGCCGCGCTTCTACGGCGTGTGGAACTTCTCGAAGAACAAGCCGGCGGCACGGAGCCTGCTCGAATTCCTCGCGATGCGGCAGAACGCTGAGAAGCAGGTCGCGGCGAGCCAGGGCTACGACATCCCGCCGTACCCGAGCTTCACCAACTTCAAGACCTGGGACGAGGAGGGGCCGCCCAAGGGCTCGATCTCGCACTATCCGATCAAGGGTGGCGATCAGGTGGCCGGCGTGGTCTGCTCGCCGGCGCCGCCGCTGATCGCCGCCCAGATCTGGGCGCAGGCGATCCAGGCGCAGATGGTCGTCCGCTACTCCAAGGGCGAGTCGCTGACCAAGGTGAGCGACTGGGCCGCAACGGAACTCGAGGGCTTCAAGCGGACCTGATCATAAATTCCTCCCCTCCGCGGAGTCCGCGAAGAGGAGGTGCCCGCGTAAGCGCGGGCGGAGGGGTCATAGGCAATGCGACTGGTGCTCATGACCCCTCCGTCAGCGTAAGACGCCGACACCTTCCCGCGCTTGCGCGCGGGGAGGAAGCGAACCCTCAACCCGGCTTCATGTTGGCGGCGCGAATTACCTTGGCCCACTTCGCGGTCTCTTCGGCGAGGGACGGCGTGAACGCCACGGGCGTCATCGCAATCGGCACGCCGCCGAAATCGAGGGCTCTTGCCTTCAGCGCCGGATTGGCCAGCGCCACGCCGATGGCCGGTCGGGACATGGTCGATCGACGACAGCAGGTTGTCGAACTTCACCTGCACCTGGCCGGCCAGCAGGTCGGCGAGCGCCAGCGGGGCGCACCGATGGGGCACGTGCTGAATGTCGACGCTGGCATCATCCTGAAAAGCTCGCCACTCACATGCGTGACGGAGCCGGTTCCGGCCGAGCCGAAGTTGATCTTTCCCGGATGCGCCCTGGCGTAGGCGATGAACTCGGTGCCGGTAGCCAGCGCCGGAGCGGCGAGGCCGCCCACGGCAAGGCGCTGCATCTGCCTGCGTGTAAGCCGCATTGGTTCCTCCCGTTGTGCCGACCGTAGCTTAGGGGGCGTGGCAGTGTCACTTCCGGCGCTTCGTGCTAGGCTGGAGACGCAAGCCCGGGACCCAGAGGCCGTAGGAGGAATGCCATGAACGATTTCGCCACCCTGTCACAGCGTGCCGACGCGTACGAAGAGAAGATGTCGCGCGAGCTCGATTACCATGTCGTGAAGTCGCGGCTGCACAGCCTCGCGGAAGGCGATCTGAGCGCCCCGCCGAGCGCGTCGTCTCTGATGAAGGGCAATCCGAACGCCCGCATGCTGATGATCGACGATCCGCGCCTTCCGGCGATGCCGGAGAAGCCAACCCTGGTCGACTTCTTCAAGCTGCGCTTCGGCCCCAGCATGCACCTGCTGCAGAGCGCTCGCCACGCGGTGAAGGGCGGCTTGCCCGAGAAGATGGTGCTGGCCTGCCTGCTGCACGACATCGCCGGCGTCGGTTTCATCCGTGGCGACCATGGCTATTGGGGCGCGCAGCTCGTCGAGCCCTATGTCGACGAGGAAGTGACCTGGGCGATCCGCGCCCATCAGGTGCTGCGCTTCTATGCCGACGAAGCCGCCGGTTACGAGTACCCGCAATCGTACGTCACGATGTTCGGCCCCGAGTATCGGCCCGACCCGTACATCGAGGAAGACTACAAGCGGATGCGCGCTCATAAATGGTACATGTACGGCCGTCAGATCACCGTGCACGACATCTACTCGTTCGATCCGAACGTGCATGTCGAGCTCGAGGAGTTCACCGACGTCATCGGCCGCAACTTCCGCCAGCCCGAGCAGGGATTGGGCTATGACAACAGCCCGGTCGCGCACATGTGGCGCGCGATGATCCGGCCGGCGAAGTATCTGTAGGTCTGCTGGGGCGCGCCACTCCGGTGGCGCGTCTTTTTTTGTCCGATCGCGAACTCGAAGACCATAGCGCATCTTTGGCCAAAGGTTCGTGTACTTGCACTTGCGGAGAACGCCGTCGCTTCACGGGAAGCTGAGCTCGCCCTTCTTCCAAAGCTTGAGTGTCATTCCTGCGTTGAAATTTTCTGGCCATGGTGCCGTTTTGGCGAGTTCCTCGAGAATGGGAATGCCGCGATCGGGATCGAATTCCAGCGCGTGGGCCGCCGTCCATAGCCGTATACCCAGATCCTCCTCGTCAAGCAGCGAAAGCAAAGCGCGTTGGGCCTCCAGGCCTCGCCGCCTAAGCTCGCGATAGATTGCAAAAACGATGGTCGCCTGCGGATTTCCTGTCCTCCAATCGCCCACGAGATTGGCCGCGTGATGCTTCTTCGCCGCGGATCCGTAGGCCTCGAGCAGTGCCTCGAGGGATGCCTTCCTGCGCCAGGCAGCGGACAGATTCGGATCTGTAACGCGCAGTCTCCGCATTTTCACCTCTTCGCGTTGCGTCGTGCTCGCTGCCAATAATACCCCGATATTCGAGAAATTATTATCTGACAAGCAACCCTCGATAGCATGGCGTATGGCTTAGCGGCGATTTCCATCAGCGAAAGAGACTTTGGTCAGAACGGCAGGCCGACGTAGTTCTCGGCAAGCACCGTCTGTGCGGCGCGCGAGCTGGCGAGGTAGTCGAGTTCGGCACGCTGCATCTGGGCTTCGAAGCTGGCCTCAGGATGAAGCCGGTGCAGCAGCATGGTCATCCACCACGAGAAGCGCTCGGCCTTCCACACGCGGGCGAGCGCGGTGACGCTGTAGGCGCGGAGAAGATCGTCGTTTCCCGTGGCGTAGTGCGCGGCCAGGGCGCGGCAGAGATAGTGCACGTCCGAGGCCGCGAGATTGAGTCCCTTGGCACCGGTCGGCGGAACGATGTGGGCGGCGTCGCCGGCGAGGAAAAGGCGACCGTGCTGCATCGGCGTCGAGACGAAGCTGCGCAGCGGCGCGATGCTCTTCTCGATCGCTGGGCCGGTCGTGACGTCCGGCGCTGTATCCGATCCGAGCCGCAGCTTCAGCTCGTCCCAGAGTCTTTCGTCGGGCCAGTCCTCGATCTTCTCGTCGAGCGCGCACTGGATGTAGTAGCGGCTGCGGGTCGGCGAGCGCATCGAGGCGAGGGCGAAGCCGCGCGGATGGCTGGCGTAGATCAGCTCGTCCGAGCATGGCGGCACGTCTGCCAGGATGCCAAGCCAGCCGAACAGATAGGTGCGCTCGAAGGTCTGGCCGAGCGATGTGGGCAGGGACGGCCGGCTCACCCCGTGGAAGCCGTCGCAGCCAGCAATGAAATCGCAGACCAGCTCGCGCTCGACGCCTGCCACCCGATAGCCGAGCCGCGGGCGATCGCTCTCGATGTCATGGATCTTGACGTCCGCTGCCTCCCAGACGATCGGACCATCCCCGGCGAGGCGCGCGGCGATCAGGTCCCGCGTCACCTCGGTCTGGCCGTAGACGGTGACGGTCTTGCCGGTCAGCTCGCGGAAGTCGATACGCAGGCGCCGGCCGTTGCCCGCAATCTCGACGCCATCGTGCACGAGCCCGTCGCGATGCAGCCGTTCGGCGACGCCGGCCTCTTCGAGCAGTCCGACCGTGCCCTGCTCGAGCACGCCAGCGCGAACGCGCGCTTCGACATAGTCGCGCGTGCGGGCTTCCACGATCACGCTGTCGATATCATGCAGCTTCAGCAGGCGGGCGAGCAGGAGCCCCGCCGGTCCGGCGCCGATGATTCCGACTTGAGTCCGTTCCTGCACAGCCACGGCATGCTTCTCCCTGCCCATGTTAGTTTCGGCAGTGTCATCCCGAGCGCAGCGAGGGATCTATGCTGATCGGTCTGGATCCCTCGCTGCGCTCGGGATGACACTGCGCGGACAGTAGACGGGTTCTGCTTTGGGCCAAGTCAATACCTGCTACTTCCGTAGCCCCGCCTGACGCAGCAGCGGCATCACCGCACTGTCGAAGTACTTCAGCTCCTCGTTGTAGTCGAGGAAGCCGAATACGACGCCGTCGATGCCGGCCGCCGACACTTCGGCCAGCTGGGCAGTGACCTGCTCGGGCGTGCCGATGATCGGGTTCGTTCCCCAGCCGGCGACGATCCGTTCGCGATGCTTGTCGATGCGGTCGTTGAACGACTGGCTCTCGATGCCCAGCACCTTCATGAGATTGCCCGCCGCGACCCAGTCGCCATGCTCGATGATGCTGCGATAGACTTGGCGCGCCTCGGCCTCGGTCTCGCGGCAGACGATCAGAGCCGAGGTGCAGACGCCGATGTCACGCCGATAGTCCGTGCGGGCCTTCGCGCGCATCCGGGCGGCGACGGCCCTGACCTGCTCGATGCTGTCGAAGCCCACGAAGCTGAAGTCGACCTCGCGGGCGGAGAATTCCGTGGCTGCGGTGGAATGGCCGGCGTTGATCAGGACGGGGTGGGGTTTCTGGACCGGCTTGGGATGGGCCTGGGCCTGCCTGATATGAAAGTCCGCCGTCTCGAAATCGAACGGTTCCTCCTCGGTCCACAGGCGTTTGACGATGGCGAGCCATTCGGCGCCGTAGCGGTAGCGGTCGTCGTGCGCACGCTGGCTGCCCTGGAACATCTCCATCTCGGGCGTGAACCAGCCCATCACCAGGTTGAGGGCGAAACGGCCGTTCGAAATGTGGTCGATCGTCGCCGCCTGCTTGGCGGCCACGATGGGGTGCACCGTCGGCACGTGCGAGGTCGCGGCGACCATGATGTTCCTGGTCGCCTGCGCCAGTCCCGCCGCCCAGGTGTAGGTCTCGAACGATTCGCCGTTGAAGTCGGTCGTGCCGCCGAAGCCGCGCCAGCGCGCGACGGGCAGGGCGAGTTCGAAGCCCATGGCGTCGGCGCGCTTCACGATCTCGGAGGTGTGCTCCCAGGTCACCTTGTAGGTGGTGGGCGCGTGGCTGATGTTGAGGCCGTAGCTGCAGTTGATGCCGAACACGCCGAGTTTGAGCTTCTGGCCGTTGTACAGCGGCACGTGCGCGCGGCGGTACTCCGCCAGGGCGATCGCTTCGGCCTTCGTCATATCAGCTCTCCCGAGGGATCGCGTTGCTGGGAGCGCGGCTCTCCAGAGCCGCTCATGGGATGGGGCAATCCGAAGAAGAGCGGCTCTGGAGAGCCGCGCTCCCAGCGTTCAGAACGTCTTGTTCGCGGCGGGCCGGTGCTTGTTGCGCAGCACGAAGCCGGAGCGGTCCGCCGTGCGCGGATTGCGCACCCAGACCTCGCGGTTGGGATGCAGCCCGCCGCCGCGCGTTGCCGGCACGGCGCTGAGCCGCGCGCGGCGCAGCAGCCGCGTGTCGGCGATGCCGCAATTGGGATGGATGCCGCCGTTGTCGGCGACCGCCTTGTCCCAGGCCGCCTGCCGTTTGGCGCGGATGGCTGGATCCGAGAGGGCTGTGCAGTTCAGCTCGTCGGTGTTGAGGTCGGCCACGATCTCGTCGCCTTCCTCGATCAGCGCGATCGGCCCGCCAAGGGCCGCTTCCGGACCGACATGGCCGATCACCAGCCCGACCGAGCCGCCCGAGAAGCGCGCATCGGTCATCAGCGCCACGACGATGCCGCGCTCGCGACAGAGCGTCGTGATGCGCGAGGTTGGGTCGAGCATTTCCGGCATGCCCGGCGCGCCGCTCGGGCCTTCGTAGCGCACGATGATCATGTCGTGGTTCTGGAAGGTCTCCGGCTTCTGGTCGAGGGCGTCGAGCAGGCCCTGCTCGCCCTCGAACACGCGTGCGCGGCCGCGGAACAGGTTATTTTCCAGCCCGCCCTCGACACCGGCGAGCTTGAGGATCGCCGAGAAGTCGGGCGACAGGTTGCCGCCCAGCACGCGCAGGCCGCCGGTCGGCTTGTACGGCTTCTCGACGGAATAGACGACCTTGCCGTCGGCCCGCTTCGCGCCGAGACGCTGGACTTGCGCGCCGAGCGTTTCGCCGGTGCAGGTGAGCATGTCGCCATTGAGCAGTCCCGCGTCGAGCAGCTCGCGCACGATGACCTGCACGCCGCCGACATTGTCGATGTCGACCATCGAGTATTTGCCGTAGGGCCGCGCGTCGGTGAGCACCGGCACGATGTGTTGCGAGAGGTAGTTGAACTCCTCCGGCGTCATGATCTCCTTCCAGAAATCGCCGTAGCCCGCGGCGCGGGCAATCTCCGGCGCGTGCAGCGTCACGTTGGTCGAGCCGCCGATCGCCATTGCCACGATCACCGCGTTGCGCAGCGAATCGCGCACCACGATGTCGCGCGGCTTGATATCCTTCTCCATCAGGTTCGCGAGATGGTCGACCAGCTCAGCCGCGAACGGCCCGACGCGGCGCGGATCGTCGGACGGCGGCGCAACCATGTGCAGCGGCTGCATGCCGACCACACCGATGAAGGTCTGCATGGTGTTGTAGGTGAACATGCCGCCGCAGCTGCCGTATCCGGGGCAGGCGTGGCAGGCGATGTGGTGGCGATACTCGGGGTCGGGATGGCCGGCGACCTGGTAGGCGCTCACGAGATCGATCGTTTCGCCGGTCTTCGGGTCCGTGCCGGGGTGGATCGGCCCGTCCGACATGATGATCGAGGGGCGGTTGTGCTCGAGCAGCGCGGCGAGGGTGCCGACCGGCGGCTTGTCGCAGGCGACGACGGCGATCGTGCCGGCAAGGCCCGTGGCGCTCAGATGCTCGCACAGGGCATCGTTGGTCACCTCGCGGCCGATCAGCGAATAGCGCATCTCGCGCGTGCCGTTGCGGATGCCGTCAGAGGTCGCGATCGTGTACTCGGGTTGGACCAGACGCAGCTTGAGCTGGCCCTGTCCCTGGCCGATGCGGCCCTTGAGCTGGGCGTGGATCGCCTCGACCTTGGCCATGACGCCCAGATAGCACTGGCTGTCGCCCTTGGTGCCGACGACGCCGACCGACGGCTCGTGGATCAGGTCGGGATCGGTGCCGATCGCACGCGCCAGTCCGATCGACTGGGTGGAGCGGCCGGGATGGCGATCGATGAGAACGGTTGTCGGTTTCATTGGGCGGATTCCGTCGGCTGGTTGGCGCCCCGGGTTTTAGGGGAGCAGACCGGCCGTGACCAGCCCGGCGCGGGGAATGCTGCTACAAGTGTTTTCTCCCCGCGCTACGCGCAGGGAGAAAAAGGAGCGGAGGAGACGGCATGGGGGCACGGACGGGGGCGGAGTTTCTCGAGGGACTGCGCAGGACGAAGCGCGAGATCTGGGTCGACGGAGAGCGGATCGGGGACGTGACGGCGCATCCCAGGCTGCGCGGCGGCGCGGCGAGCCTCGCGGCAATCTTCGACCGGCAGCACGAATTCGCCGGCGACTGCCTGTTCGCCGACCCCGAGAACGGCGCGCCCACCAACGTCAGCCACATGATGCCGCGCTCGCGCGACGACCTCCTGCGGCGCCATGCCGGCCTGGTCCGGCTGTCGGAGGGCTCCATGGGCATCATGGGCCGCACCCCCGACTACATGAACATGAAGTTCGCAGCTTTCGCCTCGGCACCCGAGGTGTGGGCCGGTGCCGACGGGCGCAACGAGCGCGGCGCGCGCAACGTCGTCGCGTTCCAGCGCCGGATTGCGCGGGACGACATCTCGCTGACGCACACGATCATCCAGCCGACCGTCGACAAGCGGACCGATGCGCGGATCGTCGGCAACAAGGTCACCATCCGCAAGGTCGGTGAAACCGCCGACGGCATCGTCGTGCGCGGCGCCAGGGTGCTGGCGACGCTCGCGCCCTACGCCGACGAGACGGCGGTCTATCCGGGCCAACCGATTCCACCGGACGCCAAGGACTATGCCGTGGCCTTCGCCCTCCCACTCGACACGCCGGGCCTGAAGTTCCTGTGCCGCGACTCGGCGGCGGCGCCGGGCGCCGATTCGTTCGACAAGCCGCTGTCGTCGCGCTTCGACGAGCAGGATGCCTTCTGCATCTTCGACGACGTCGTGGTGCCGTGGGATCGGCTGTTCATCGACGGCGACGTCGCGATCTACAACTCGATGCGCGCGACCGGCTACGCCATCCACATGACCACGCAATCGACCGTCCGCGCGCTCACCAAGCTGGAGTTCGCCTATGGCCTGGCGACGCGCATGGCGGAGCTGATCGGCGACCATTCACCCGCGACGACGGAGATGCTGGGCGAGCTCGCCTGCTACGTGCGCATGACCGCCAATGCGCTGGAGCTTTCGCTCGAGCAGGCGTCGGAGCGGGCCGACGGGGTGTGGTTCCCCAACGGTGTCGTGCTCGAGCCGATGCGCTCGATGCTGCCGGTCTGGATGCCGCGGGTGGCCGAGATCATCACGCTGATCGGCAGCCACAACCTGCTGACGACGCCGAGCCGCGCCCAGCTCGACGATCCGGCGCTGCGGCCGCTGATCGACGAGATGCTGCACGGCGCCGACGGCGCGACCGCCGATGCCCGCGCCGCGGTGTTCCGCATGGCCTGGGACTTCGTCGGCTCGACGCTGGGCGGCCGCGGCTTCCTCTACGAGCGCTTCTATCTGACCTCCGCCGCGCGCAACAAGCAGATGCTCCACACCCGCTTCTTCGACCGCGCCCGCTCGCAGGCACTGCTCGACGACATGCTGTCGCGCGCCTGACTAGGCAGCTTCCTCCAGGGTCGGACAGGCCCCGCTGACGCGGGTCTGGCGCATGTAGCGGCGGTGGCGGTCGGCGTCGTAGCCGCTTCCGGCGTGGAGGAGGCAGCGGTTGTCCCAGAGGACGACGTCGCCCGGTTGCCATGCGTGGTGATAGATATGCTCGGGCTGGATCGCCGCTTCGGTCAGCTCATCGATCAGGGCGCGGCCGGCCGCCGGGCTCATGCCCTCGATCTCCCGGACGTGGGAGCCGAGGAACAGGTTTTTCGCACCCGTCGCCGGATTGGTCCGGACCAGCCGCTGACGCACGGGCGGCAGCGAGGCCGCCAGCTCGGGCGATACGGCATCGGGGGCGACCTTCGAGCGCGAAAAGACGTAATCGTGGATCGCGATCAAGGGATCGAGCTCGGCCTTGCGCTCGGGCGGGAGGCGATCGTAGGCGGCACGCAGGGAGACGAACATCGTCTTGCCGCCCTCGGCCGGCGTTTCGTAGGCGCACATGATCGAGAGGAACGCCGGCACCGGTTTGAACGAGGCATCGGAGTGCCACATGTTGTTGCCAGTGAGGAAGATCGTCTTCTTGTGCGAGTTGCCCAGCACCGTGCCGTCCTGCTGGACGTTGCCGATGGTGCCGAAATACTCGGTCTTGCCGACACTGGTGTGGCTCGGCTCGGGGTTGCCCAATTGGCGCGTGAGGGCGAGCTGGCGGTCGTCGTCCATCGACTGATCGGGGAAGCAGACGAACGAATAGCGATCGATCGCAGCGTTGATCTCCCGGATCAGGTCTGCTGTGAGCGGCTTGCCGAGGTCGACGCCGCGGAGGCTGGCACCAAACTCGGGATGCAGCGTCTCGTATCGTATTTGGGACATGCCTCGCGAACCTCCAGGATGCTGTCGAGGAAGCAACTTGGCACGACCGTGTTCGACCGTGCCTGACGGACCAGGAGATACCGTCGGGCCCAAAGTAATCTCCGACGAAGCCGCAAGCTACCGCGCTGCGTCGCCCATCGGAATGGGCGAATTGATGAGCGTGAGCGCCCCTATTCAAGGCGACAGCCCGGAAGACCAAGTCCGGTTAATCCGGAGTCTCCTTAACCCAGCTCATAAACACCTGATAGGCCAACGCCAGCAGCGTCGCCCCAACGAACATTCCGACAATGCCTGTGGCTGCCATGCCGCCCAGCGCACCCACGAGGATTATTGGCATCGGTACGTCTACACCGCGGCCGAGCAACAGCGGTTTGAGAACGTTGTCCGCCATTCCGGCCACAAGCAGCAGGACCGTATAGACGATCGCCTCGACGCTGCCGTATCCGTCGTGGGTCCAGATGTAGGCGATCGCGGGAAGAGTGACGATCACTGCGGGCACTTGCGCAATGCCCAGCACCAGGACGATCGCCGCCACGGCGCCCGCCCACGGCACCCTTGCGAGAAGCAGGCACAAGCCGACGAGCAGGGCCTGGATGAGGGCAACGCCGACCACGCCCTGTGCGACCGCCCGGATTGTTGCGGCGGAAAGTGTCGTGAACTCTTCCCCGCGGCCCTTGCCGGCAATCCGCTCGAAGATGGCTCGGCAGCCGCGTATTCCTGCCTCGCCGAAGGCAACGATCACGCCCGCGAGAATGACAGCGGCCAGAAACCCGAGAATGGCGCCGGCAATGCTTGCGACAAAGCCCAGCCCCGCCACGGCCAGCTCGCCAATCTTGGGTTGCATGGTTTGAACCAGGCCAGGCAGGTCGCTGTGCGCACTGGACCATGTGCTATGGAGCTTCTTGCCGATCAGCGGCCAGCCAGCGACGTAGTCGGGCGGTGGCGGGATCTCGATCGTGTTCGATTGCATGCCCTTGATGAAATCCTGGAGCGTGTCGCCCAGCGAGCTCATCAGCACCGCCGTGGGCACGACGAAGAGCGAAATGGCCAGGATCACCAATAGCGTTGCGGAAATCCCCTGGCGCCCATTCAGTTTCGCGGCAATGGCCTGATGAGCGGGGTAGAGCGTCACAGCAAGGATCACTGCCCAGACTGTCAAGGTGAGAAATGGTGCGAACACCCGATAGCAAAGGATCACCAGCGCAAGGATGATCCCGGCGCGGATGAAGACGTCGAGAAGTCGTGAGGTGCGATGCCTCTCGATGCTCGGCCTTCCGGATGGATCGGTTGGGGTCATGCGCCAGCCTCCAGGTAGAGTCCTCGTGGGCATTCAAAACGGACGCACGCATGAATTTCGTCATTATGGCAGCCCGCTTGGCATTTGTCGCGGTGCACTGGGCATCCGCGAAGGCCAAATGACCTCGCGCGAGGTTCAGGTGGAGCATGCCAAGGAGGCGGGCAATTTCATGGTTCTGGATATTCGTCCGGTATAGGATTGGGCTCGGCTGTGGCGCGCGATCTGGAGCACGGCGGCTTCGCGCCGATCGCTGCGGGGCATTGACCGATGTACTTTCCTTTCGAATCCTCCGCCTTTGTAATGGTCGTGCACGTCGCGCTCGTGCTTGCCATTGGCGTGCGCGTGGTCATGCGCCGATCGGTCCGGGGTGTCGCGCTGTCGTGGCTGCTGCTGGTGGTGACGCTACCCGTGGCAGGTGCCGTGGTCTATCTGCTGATCGGCGAGCGCCGGATCGGGCGCCGGCGCACACACGCCATCACCACGCTGCGCACGGATTTCCGACAGATCGCAAGGGCCACCATTCCCACCGACTTCACGGCCGTCCCCTGGTCCGATCTTCCAGCGGCGGCACAGGCGATGGACCGTCTGGGCCGATCGATGATCGGCTTCGCGACGGTTCGCGGCAACAGCTTCGAAATGGTCACGGACACCCAGGCCATTCTCGCGAGGATTGTCCGCGACATCGATGCCGCAAGAACCAGCGTGTTGATGGAGTTCTATATCTGGAGCGACGGTGGGGCGGCGGACGATGTTGTCGACGCAGTCATTCGTGCGGCCGCGAGGGGCGTGCAGTGCCGTCTGTTGGTCGACGCTCTCGGGGCACGGCCGTGGTGGAAGGGGAGACAGCCGAAGCGCCTGCGCGACGCCGGCGTTCAACTGCGTTCGGCGCTTCCGACCGGGCTGTTCCGCACCCTGATCGGTCGTACCGATCTTCGCCTGCATCGCAAGATCGTGGTGATCGACGGCATGACGGCCTGGACAGGAAGCATGAACCTCGTCGATCCCCGCTACTTCAAGCAGGAGTCGGGCGTCGGAGAGTGGGTCGATGCGATGGTTCGCTTCCAGGGCGCGGTGGTCAATCCCCTTGCCGGAATCCTGGTCGGCGACTGGATTCTCGAGACCGGCGAGCCGTTGCACGAGCTGATTGCCGCCGCCGGCCTCGGACGGGCGCAGCCTCTGGGAACGGCGAATGTGCAGATCGTTCCGTCGGGTCCGGGCGAGTCGGAGGACGGCCTCCTGCAGATGATTCTGGGACTGATCAACGCGGCCCGGCATGAGCTGGTGCTGACGACGCCCTACCTGGTGCCTGACGATTCGATGATCCTCGCGCTGCGCGGTGCCGCCGGCCGCGGGGTGCAGGTGACGCTCATCGTCCCCGAAAAGGTCGACTCCTTCCTCACGCGCTACGCCAGCCGGTCCTACTACGACGACCTGCTCGATGCGGGCGTGGTGATTCAGCTCTATCGCGGCGGGCTGCTTCACACCAAGTCCATAGCCGTGGACGGGGCGATGTCGATGTTCGGCACCGTCAACCTCGATATGCGAAGCCTGTGGCTGAACTACGAGGTGGCGCTATTCATCTACCATCGCGAGTTCACCGAGACGTTGCGCACCCTGCAGAAGAGCTATGCGCTTCAATCGACGCAGCTCGATCCCACTGTCTGGGCCGGACGGCCCTTCAGGGAACGCCTGATCGAGAATACGCTGCGCCTGTTCAGTCCATTGCTGTAACGGCAGCCGGGAAAGGAGGCGCCGGCTACTCCGCGGCGCGGCGCATCGGAAGGTGCGATTTGTGGAAGGTGCGCACCTTGTTGATCGTGCGGGCCTTGAGCTCGGGCGGGTCGCGCCAAGGGAAGACCGTGATCTCGGCATTGGGCGCCAGCGACGCGACGTCGATCGATGTTTGCAGCGGATGCGATGACGTGTCGTCCGGCAGCACCAGGATCGGCGTCGGGCAGCTGGCGATGAATTCGCGCGACACGCTGTAGAGGAAATCGGGCTGCGCGCTCCAGAGGCTGTGCTGATATTTCTCGATCGTTTCCGTCGACACCTCGGGCCGTCGTTCCCGGAAACCCGGGAGCCAATTCTGCGCGCTGTGCCGGACCATGACGCCCGGGTCTTCGGGCCTGTCGCCTACGGTCTGGCAGAACACGGCGGCGACGACCCTTTCGGGCGCCCGCTGCAGCAGCTTGCCGGCGAAGCAGCCGCCGATGCAGAAGCCCATGAAGAGGAATTCGCGGATCCCGAGATGGTCCATCAGCCCGAGCTGGTCGTCGGCGAACGCGTCCCACGCGTTCTCGACCGGCACCGGACCGGTGGACTCGCCGCCATTGGCATTACGCTGGTCCATGGTGATGCAGCGGAAGTCGTGCTTGAACTCCTCCATCGCGTTGATGACGGCGTTCGGCCAGTTGCTGATCCTCGAGTTCAACCCGCCGCCAGGGATGACCAGCAGCGGGAAGCCGGAGCCAACCTCCTCATAGCGAATGCGAACGTCGCCTCTTTGATAGAACGGCATCGATATCTCCCTGACTCTCCATCGGAGCTTACGGGAGGACCGCGTTCATTTCGATCTCGACCTTTGCCTTCTGCTGGGCGAGACACTTGAATGCAGCGTGGCAGTCTCGACTGTGGCCCCATGGGAGGAATGAAATGCTCGACCGTCGCAGTGTGATCGCCGGTGTCGCCGGCTGGATGATCGTGCCGGCCGCCGCCGTGCGCGCGCAGGCGTGGCCCAGCCAGCCGGTGAAGCTCGTCGTGCCCTATGGGCCGGGCGGCGCGTCGGACGCGTTGGGCCGCGTGGTGGCGGAGAAGATGACGGCGCTGCTCGGCCAGCAGGTCATCGTCGAGAACAAGGCGGGCGGCAACACGATCATCGGCATGGACGCGGTGGCGAAAGCGAAGCCCGACGGGCACACGCTGCTGCTCGGCAGCACGACGATGGCGACCAATGTCGCACTGGGCTTCAAGCAGCCGTTCGACCCGCTGAAGGACTTCCAGACGATCTCCACGATCGCCGACATTCACGACCTGCTGGCGGTGAACAAGGACCTGCCGGTCAAGGACTACGCCTCGTTCGCCGCCTGGGTGAACGCCCAGCCGAACCCGGTGCGCTTCGCCTGCTCGGGCATCGGCAACCAGCCGCATCTGTGGGGCGAGCTGTTCCGCACGCGCAACAAGCTCCGGATGGAGGTCGTCGGCTACAAGGGCTCGGCCGACGCGCTGCGCGACGTGACCGCCGGCCACGTGCCGGTCTTCGTCGACGTCGTGATGCCGACCGGCAGCCACGTGAACCAGGGCCGCCTGACCGGCATCTGCATCGCCTCGCCCGAGCGCTCGCCGATCTGCCCGATGGTGCCGACGGTGGTCGAGCTCGGCATGCCGGACCTGGTCGGCGCCGCGTTCTATGGCCTCGTCGCGCCGGCCGGCGTGCCGGGCCCTATCGCCGAGCGCCTCAACGCCGTCTGCCTCGATATCGTGAAGGACGAGGCGGTGAAGAAGAAGCTCGCGGAGCTGGGCCTCGTCACCACCGGCAGCACGGCGGCGGCGTTCCTGGAGCGGGTGAAGGCCGAGACTGACCGGTGGAGCAGGGTGGTGAAGGAGAACGACATCAAGGTTGAGGGGTAGGTCGGCGCCTGACGCCCAGGCCGAGTTGGGTCAACATCTTCGACGCGCCGACAACTCGCTCCCGTCCGTCGTCTCGACCGCGGGGCGAAGCGCGGAGTGGAGAGACCTGTCGCCACAATCGATGACCTTCCGTGGAAAGAAGATTGCTCGTGTTTTGGTCGAAATAGCGAAATGGTGCGAGTGCGACGGCTTTGCGTAAGACAGAAGAGGAAGAAGCGTCGGAAGCCTATCTCGACGATCACCGCTATAGATGAGGCGGACCATGCTGACGACGAAGCGCAAGCCGGCCGGAATTGCCGAAATCCTGGTCGAGGAATTCATGCAGCCTCTTGGCCCCACCCAGGCCGCACTCGCGGCAGCGATGGATGTGCAGCGCAAGCTCGTGAACGAACTGTGCAACGGCAAACGTTTGGTCGCGGCCCCCACCGCGCTCATCCTCGACCGCGTATTCGGCAATACCCCGGACTTCTGGCTGAACGTGCAGCGGCGCAGTGATCTTTGGGGGGCCATGAACAGTCCCCGCGAGCGTGAGTGAATCAGGCGGGCTAAGCCCTTGTGGATCGCGGCCTGAGATGCCTTCCTGGCCGGTTCAGCACGAGGGCGACTTCGTGCTCAAGGACTACGTCTTCGAAAGCGGCGAGACGCTGCCCGAGCTCAAGCTGCACTACACCACAATCGGCACGCCGCACCGCAATGCCGCCAGCGAGATCGACAACGCCGTCCTGCTGCTGCACGGCACCAGCGGCACGGGCAAGAACTGGCTGCTGCCATCGCTCGCGGACGAGCTGTTCGGCGCGGGCCAGCCGCTCGATGCCTCGTGTTATTACATCGTCATGCCCGACGGCATCGGCTGCGGCGGCTCGAGCAAGCCGAGCGATGGCTTGCGCGCAAAGTTCCCGCATTACCGCTATCGCGACATCATCGCGTCGCAATACCGCCTGCTCACCGAGCACCTCTGCATCGGGCATCTGCGGCTGGTGCTCGGCAGCTCGATGGGCGGCATGCATTGCTGGATGTGGGGCGGGATGTATCCCGGCTTCATGGACGCGCTGGTGCCGATCGCCAGCCAGCCGGTCGAGATTTCCGGCCGCAACTGGATCTCGCGGCGCATCGCCATCGAGGCGATCCGCAACGATCCCGGCTGGAACGAGGGGAACTACACCACCAAGCCGACGCACTACATCCGCACCGCGCCGTTCGCCTCGCTGATGACCGAGAACGTCGTCCGCCTGCAGGAGATGGGCCGCACGCGCGAGGCGGCCGATGCGCTCTACCGGCAATGGGTCGCAAACGTCGCCAAGGGCGACGCCAACGACCAGCTCTACGCCACCGAGGCGGTGATGGACTACGATCCGGCGCCGCTGCTGGGCAAGATTACCGCGAAGCTGCTCGCCATCAACTTCGCCGACGACGCGGTCAATCCGGCCGAACTGGGCGTGGTCGAGCCGGCGATCCGGCAGATCCCGGGCGCGAAGTTCGTGCTGGTGCCGGCCAGCGCCGGGACGCACGGGCACTTCACGCATCTGCAGGCGGCGATCTGGAAGCCGCATCTCGCGGAGTTTCTCGCGACATTGGGATGAGCTTTTCGGCTGGGAGCGCGGCTCTCCAGAGCCGCTCTTGGGGTCGTGCAAACCGAAGGAAGAGCGGCTCTGGAGAGCCGCGCTCCCGGCAATCGGGCATGGGAGTTGCATCGTCCTGGATCGTGCCCCGACGGACGCAGGTGGACGGACCATGGACCGCAGGATCGAATGGCAGCGGGACGATTACAGCCGGGTGCCGTATGTCGTCTATCACGACGAAGGGATTTTCGAGCAGGAGCGCGAGAGGATCTTCTCGGGCAAGACCTGGTCCTATCTCGCTCTCGAAGCCGAGCTTCCCGATCCGGGTGACTTCAAGACGAGCTTCATGGGCGACATCCCCATCCTGGTCAGCCGCGATCGCGGCGGCGCCGTCCATGCCTTCGTGAACCGCTGCGCGCATCGTGGCGCACTGGTCCGGCGCGAGGCGCGCGGCAATGCGAAGAACCACACCTGCATCTATCACCGCTGGTGCTTCGCGCTCGACGGGCAGCTCGTCGGCGTGCCCTTCCGCAACGGCATCGATGGCCGGGGCGGCCTGTCGGCCGACTTCAAGCTCGCCGATCACGGGCTGAAGCGCCTGCGGGTCGGCATCCTGAACGGGGTGATCTTCGGCACGCTTTCGGCCGAGGCCGAATCTCTCGAGGACTATCTCGGCCCGGAGGTCTGCGAGCACATCGCGCGCATCTATCACAAGCCGATCCGGCTGCTCGGCTACCAGCGCCAGCGCATGACCGGCAACTGGAAGCTCTATGTCGAGAACAGCCGCGACAACTACCATGCGAGCCTGCTGCATGCCTTCCTGACCGCCTTCGGCATGGGGCGTGCCACCCAGAAAGGCGGGCAGGCGATGGATGCGCGGCATCGCCATACCTGGACCTACGACTATGCCAACAGCGACAGCGACGAAGCCGCGAAGGCCGCCTATGCGTCGGCCACGCCGGACGCCTTCAAGCTCAAGCTCCGCGATCCGTCCTTCCTGAAGATGCGGCCGGAGCGCAACGATGGGCTGCGCGGGCTGATCATGAACGTCTTTCCCTGCACCATCTTCGTCCACAGCGGCAACGCGATCGCCATCCGGCAGGTGCGGCCGAAATCGGCCCGCGAGCACGAGCTGGTCTTCACCCTGGTCGGCTATGCCGACGACGACGAGGACATGACCGAGCGCCGGCTGCTGGCGGCGAACATGTCTGGCCCGGCGGGCTATGTCGCCATGGAGGACGGCGAGGCGGTCGAGATCGTCTCGGCGGCCACGCGCTCCCAGCAGGAGGCGACATCGCTGATCGAGGTGGGCGGCAAGGGGCCGTTGCCGCGCGAGTTCGGTCGCGCCACCGATCTCTCGCTGCGCGGCTTCTGGTCCAACTACGCGCAGTTCATGGGCATCGAGCCGGAGGGCGGAGTCCGCTGATGGCGAGCCTGGGAGAGCGCATCGGCCGGTTGTTTGCCGACTATGCCTGGCTGCTCGATTCCGAGCGGTACGACGAATGGCTCGATTTGTTCAGCGAGCAGGCGACATACCAGATCGTGCCGCGGGAGAACGTGCAGCTCGGGCTGCCGGCGTCGCTGATGCTGTGCAAGAACAAGGACATGCTGCGCGACCGCATCACGACGCTGCTCGAGGTGAACGAGTACGACATCTACAGTGCGCGGCACATTCTCGGGCTGCCGCGCTTCGACGAGCCGATCGGCGACATTGTTTCGGTTGAGACTCCGTTCGCCGTCTATCACACCGACCAGGAAGGGGTGAGCCGCCTGTTTGGCGTCGGCGAATATCGCAGCCGCATCGTCTGCGCGGGCAGCCGGCTGCTGTTCGAGGCCAACATCGTCCAGCTCGACACGTTCTCCGTGCCGACGCTGCTGGCCGACCCGCTCTGAGTGTGGCTGAAACGAAAGATCCCTCGCTGCGCTCGGGATGACAACAATGCTGTCATCCCGAGCGAAGCGAGGGATCTTTATCTCTTCAACTAGCGGCCGAACGGTACCAGTCGAGGATCTCCGCGCCGGTCCACATCACCACGCCGTCGTGGCCGAGGATGTAGTCGTACAGCATCTCGAGATACTTGATCCGGTGCGGCACGCCGGTGAGGTAGGGGTGAATCGAGATCGCCATTACCCGCGGCGCCTTGGCGCCGTCGAGGTAGAGGCGGTCGAACTGGTCGCGGCCGCGGCGGAAGATCTCGTCGGAGGGCTGCTTCTCGACGGCGCTGATCACCACGTCGTTGATCTCGACCGTGTAGGGCACCGATACGATCGTGCCGGCGCGGGTCGCGAGCGGCACCGGCTGCTCGTCGAGCACCCAGTCGGCGACGTACTCGATGCCGGCCTCGGCCAGCAGGTCGAGCGTCTCGTCTGTCTCGGTCAGGCCGGGCGACTCCCAGCCCCGCGGTGGCTTGCCGGTGAAATCCCGGATCGCCTTGATCGTGTCGGCGATCGCGGCGCGCTGGTCGTCCACCTTGTGCATCGGCTTCTGCACGAAGCCGTGACCCATGAAGTCCCAGCCGGCGTCCAGCGCCGCCTGGCAGGCCTCGCGGTAGAGATCGACGACCGTGCCGTTGAGCGCGAACGTCGCCTTCAACTTGCGCGCGCCCAGTACTTCGACGAAGCGCCAGAAGCCGACCCTCATGCCGTACTCGTGCCACGCCCAGTTCGGCACGTCGGGCAAGAGCGGCTGTCCCATGGGCGGCGGCAGCACGGTACGCGGCATGGCGCCCAGCGGGCTCCAGTTCTCGACATTGACGATCGTCCACACCGCCACGCGCGCGTTGCCCGGAAGCGTCAGCTTCGGCCGCTTGTGGATCGGCAGGTAGGGCGTGCGCCTGCGCAGGCTGTCGCCGGGCTCTGTCATCGCTTTACCTCATGATCATTGGACCGCGCGCTTCCAGCGCGCTCGGACTCATGAGCGCGCAGGATGCGCGCGGTCCAATGAGTCAGCCCTTGTTCGGGTTGATCAGGTATTTCTCGCCGGTCGCGCGCTTGTTGTAGACGGCGATGTTGGCGAGATCGAGCGCCTCGGGCAGCGAGATCGTCTTGGTGTAGTGGCTGGCGAAGGTGGTCTTGAGCGAGTTGACCACGCGCTCGCGCAGGGGCCCCTGTCCTTGCCGGCCGATCTTCTGCAGGAACGGCGTCAGCAGCCAGCCGCCGACGCCCCACGCCATGCCGTAGTTGCGCGTCAGCTCGACCGCGCCGGTGTTGAGGCTGCCGTAGATGTAGACCTGCTTGTGCGTGGTCGAGCCGTAGCGGCTGTATTCCTTGGCGGTCTTGTTGAGTGCGATCTCCATCGCGGTGAGGATCTGGCTGGCGAGCTTGCCGCCGCCGATCGCGTCGAAGGCGATCGTGGCACCAGTCTCGACCAGCGCCTGCACCAGGTCGTCCTGGAAGCTCGCGGCCGAGGAATCGACGATGTGCTTGGCGCCGATGTCCTTCAGGATCTTCGCCTGGGCCGGGCTGCGCACGATGTTGACCAGGCCGATGCCGTCCTCGTTGCAGATCTTGTTCAGCATCTGGCCGAGGTTGGAGGCGGCGGCAGTGTGGACCAGCGCCTTGTGGCCCTCGCGCTTCATCGTCTCGGTCATGCCGAGCGCCGTCAGCGGATTGACGAACCACGACGCGCCCTCGGCCGCCGTCGTGCCGGCCGGCAGCGGCTGGCAGTCGCGCGCGTTCAGGATCCGGTATTGCGAATACATGGAGCCGCCGACCGCCGACACGATCTTGCCCATCAGCGCCTGCGCGGCATCCGACGAGCCTGCCTTCACGACGGTGCCGGCGCCCTCGTTGCCGACTGCCATCGACTGGTCGAGCCGCGCGGCGAGGAAGGGCAGGGCGGCCGGTGAGACCTTGGCCTTCACGACGGTGCTTTCGCCGCTGCCCGAGGTCGTCGCGGCCGACATGTCGGCGGGGCCGAGCAGCAGGCCGAGGTCGGACGGGTTGATCGGCGTCGCCTCGACCCTGACCACGACCTGGTCGGGGCCGGGCTCGGGGATCTCGATCCTCGCCAGCGACAGCTCGAGCTCGCCGCTCTTGGTGATCAGGGAACGGAGCTGCAATCCGGTGTTCATCGTGGGTCTCCTCGCTTGTCCGATGTTTTCCAGGGGGCGGCGTCCTTTGTGGCACAGACCGCCCGGCCATGACAGGGTTGCGCCGGGCCGAACGCGTTGTGGGAGGAGATGGGGGCACCATGATCTCGCGGCAGCTGGCGATGGGACTGCTGGGCGCCGCGCTGATGGCCTTGCCGTCGGCTCCGGCGCGGGCCTGGGGCGCGAGCGGTCATGAGTTCATCAGCGGCATCGCGGCCGAGCTCTTGCCCGACGAGATTCCCGACTTCCTGCGCACGCCTGAGGCGATCGAGACCATCGCCGTGTTCGGGCGCGAGCCCGACCGGGACAAGCATACCGGCGATCCCCACGACAGTGCGCTCAACCCGGCGCATTACGTGAAGCTGTCCGATGACCACGCGGTCGCCGGCCTCCTGTCGATCGACAAGCTGCCCCTCACGCTCGACGGGTACGACGCGGCGCTGCGGGCTGGCGGCAGCAGCCAGTACAAGGCGGGCTACCTGCCCTACGCCATCGTCATCGGCTGGCAGCAGCTCGCGAAGGACTTCGCCTACTGGCGTGCCGCGTCGATCGGCGCACGCACCGCCGTCGACCCGGCCGACCGCGCCTGGTTCGATAAGGACCGCAAGCAGCGCGAGCAGCTGATTCTGCACGACCTCGGCTACTGGAGCCACTTTCCAGGTGACGCCTCGATGCCACTGCACACCTCGGTGCACTTCTACGGCTGGGGGCGTTATCCCAATCCGCGCGGCTACACCAATGACGAGGCGATGGACGTGTTCATCAAGGGTACCTTCGTCCGCCGCAACATCAGGCGCGATGCGGTCAAGGCCGAGGTCGCGCCCTACTGGGACTGCAAGTGCTCGATCTGGGAACGCAGCCGCAAGCTGATCCTCGACAGCCATAAGTTCGTCGTGCCGATGTACGAGCTCGACCTGCGCGGCGCGTTCAAGGCCGCCGATCCCGAGGCGGTCGCCCTGGTGACATCGCAGCTCGCCGCCGGTGCGGCGGCGGTGCGCGACATGGTGGTCGATGCCTGGCAAGCGAGCTCTGACATGATGGTGGGCGATCCGGCGATCAGCATGCGCGACATCCTGTCGGGCAAGCACATCCTGCGCCGTGACGATTTTCACTTCGACTGATCGCAGGCGTCTATCGGCGCCAGGCGATGCGCCTGGTCGAGAGGGCGAGCAGCAGGTTGTTCGAGCATGAGGGTCCGGCGATCGAGGGCTACGGCGCCCGCCATGCCGGACGCGTCGTCGAGAAGGCGAGCACCGCGGAGAAGCAGACGATGCCCAGCGCCACGAAGGTGAACAGCCCGGGCAGGCCCCAGCCCAGCACGTCGAGCGCCAGCAGGCTGCCGCAGACGGCGATCAGGATGCGGCAGAGATTGGCAATCACCGGCCACACCATCTCGCCGGTGCCCTGGCTGGCGAAGTACAGCGCCATGGCGAGGCCGAAGAAGCCGTAGACCGGGCCGACGATGCTGAGATAGGTGCGGCCCGAGGCGAGCGCGGCCGGATCGTTGGTGAACAGGCGGAGCCACAGGTCGGGCTCGATCGCCACCACGAGGCCGATCGCCGCCGCAATGCCACCCGCCATCAGCGCGCCCATCCAGGCCACGCGTTGCGCGCGCGCAAATTGCTTGGCGCCGATGTTGGTGCCGACCAGCGCGGTCAGGGTCGCGCCGATGCCGAAGCTGATCGGCACCAGCATGTATTCCAGCCGGCTGCCGATGCCGTAGCCCGCGATCGCCGCATCGCCCGCGCGGCCGATCAGGCCGGTGACCAGCAGCACGGTGCCGTTGGTCAGAATCACGACCAGGCAGGCCACGAGGCCGACTTTCAGTATGTCGCGGAACGAGCGCCACCGGAAACCGTCGAGCGGCCAGCGCAGCCGCAGCGCCGCCTTCGGGCCGACGAGGCGGCTCAGCATCCACACGGCCGCGAGGGTGAAGACGATGACCGCCGCCGTGGCCGGCCCGACGATTCCGAGCTTCGGCAAGCCGAACCAGCCGAGCGTCAGCGCGCCGGTGAGCGGAATCTGCAGCGCCGCCGTCGCCACCAAAGCGTAACCGGGTGTCTTCATGTCGCCGGTACCGCGCAGCACCGACGCCAGCGTGTTGGCGATCCAGTGCGCGCCGCAGCCGAGGAACAGCACCGACGCGTAAGCTATGGCGCCGTCGAGCGCCCGGCCACTGCCGCCCAGCGCGCCGTAGATCGGCCGGCCGAAGCCGACCAGCACGATCGCGAACAGCGCCGCCATGCCGATCGCGATCACCAGCGCATGGGCGGCCGCCGCTTCCGCCGCCGCACGATTGCCCGAGCCCAGAGCGCGCGCCACCGAGGAGGAGACGCCGCCGCCCATCGCGCCGGCCGACATCTGGCCGAGCGCCATCTGCGTCGGGAACACCAGCGCAAGGGCGGCGAGATCGACCAGGCCGAGCTGGCTCACGAACCAGCTGTCGGAGATGCTGACCAGGCTCTGCATCGCCACGTTCAGCACGTTGGGCGCGGCCAGCGTCAGGATGGTCGGCAAAATCGGGCCGACGAGCATCATCTGCCGGCGTTCAGCGGGAGTCATGCCCGCGTGTCTATCACGCGCTGACCGCCGGCCACGCGAGCTTATCTCATGCAGCGATCACTGATATTCGCCGGGACCGCGCATGCTCTCCGCAAGAGGATGCGTCGATGATTCATCTCCGCTCGAAGTCGATGCGTTCGTCGACCGGCAGGCCGAGGAGGTGACGGCGCAGGCAGTCGAGGCCGAGCTCGGCGGCGCCGACCCGCACCCAGTCGCGGCCGCCGACCAGCCTGGCAGTACGGGAAACCATACCTCTCGCGTCGGCGATCTGGATGGTGATCGTGGCACCGAAGTCCGGCCGGTCCGGCCCCTCGTCGAGCTGCGCGGCGACGGCGAGCGCATGGCTCGCGCCGCTTTCTGCACGCAGCGCCTCGGCCGTGACGCCGCTCGCGATCACGCCTTTGCGGAACACGCTCTCGGCACCGACCAGAGGCGCGATGCGGGCGGCGACATTGCCGCCGGTGTAATCCTCGCCGACGGCAAGCGTGAGCCCGCCGGCGCGCAGCTCCGCCAGGATCACGCCTTCCAGCGACTCGTTGTCCTCGGCGACGATGAAGTTGCCGAGCCGCTTGCGCACCTCCGCCTCGACCGGCGCCAGCCGCGTGTTCAGGTCGGTCTCGTCGGCGCCGCGCAGGGCGAGCTTGGTCTCGAGCTGGGGATAATGCGCCTGGAAGCCGAGCTTGATCTCGCCGTCGATGGCCAGCCCCGGGATGCCGGCCAGCATCTCGTCGGCCCGGCTCTCGCCGATGCCGAAGGTGTGGAAGCGCTTCAACCTGGTAATGCCGGTGATACCGCTGAGCTTGAGCAGGCGCGGGATGACCTGTTCATCGAGCATGCGCCGCATCTCGCGCGGCACGCCGGGCGTGAACAGGAATCGCGCCTTGCCGATCGTGACCGCGAAGCCGCAGGCCGTGCCGATCGGGTTGTCGATGAACTCCGCGCCCTCCGGCAGCATCGCCTGCTTGCGGTTGTTCGCAGGCATCACGCGCCCGCGCCGCGCGTAGGACTCGGTCATGCGCTGCATCCAGTAGTCGCTCAGCACCAGGGGCACGCCGCACGCCTCGGCCGCGATCTCCTGCGACAGATCGTCGACCGTCGGCCCCAGCCCGCCGTTCACGATCACGGCGTCGGCGCGCGCACTGGCCTGGCGGAAGGCCGCAAGCAGGCTTGCGCGGTCGTCGCCCACCGTCGTTCCCCACACCACGTCGAGCCCGACGTCGCCGAGCCGCCGGGCCATGTAGCCGTAGTTGGTGTTGATCGTCTTGCCGGTCAGGATTTCATCACCGGTGCACAGGATCTCGACCTTCATCATTCCCCTCTCGCTGCATTCCTCCCTTGTCATACAGGAGAGTCTCGCCGGGCGCGCAAGGGATCATGATGCCGGCCATGTACATGCGTACCAGACCGATCGAGGGAGCGCCGTCGCTCGGCCTCGACAATGCGTCCCTGGCGCTCGACTACGAGCGCATCAGCGCCACCCGCCAGTTCGAAGCCGGCAAGCTGCTGGTCTCCGACCTCGGCATCGGCCCCGGCGAGCGCGTGCTCGATGTTGGCTGCGGCACCGGCCTGCTGGCCTGCCATATCGCCGAGCTGGTCGGCCGGGAGGGCCGGGTGCTGGGCATCGATCCGCTGCCGCTGCGCATCGGCCTGGCGTCGAGCCGCGCGCGCGACAACCTCACCTTCGAGGTCGGCGACGCCTACGACCTCGACCGCCTGCCCGACAACAGCTTCGACGTCGTGGTGCTGAACGCGGTGTTCCACTGGCTACCCGAGAAGACCGGCCCGCTGCTCTCCTTTGGCCGCCTGCTGCGGCCGGGTGGGCGGATCGGCATTTCAACCCAGCTGAAGGGCGACCTCACGCAACTGCAGCAGATCCTGCGCACCGTGCTGGCCGAGCCGCCGTTCGACCGCTACCCGCGCATCCGCGAGTCGATCACTTTCCGAGTCGGCGCCGATGAGCTGCGCGCGTTGTTTCAGACCACCGGCTTCCTGCCCGTCCGCATCGAGGTGCGCGAGAGCGAGCGTCAGCACCCGTCGGCCGAGGCCGCCGTGCGCTTCACCGAAGCGAGCTCGTTCGGCAACGTCTTCGGTCACCTGCCCCCCGAGCTGAAGGACCCCGCGCGGGAACGCGTGCGCAAGGCGCTGGGGGCGGTGGCGGAAGCGGACGGCAGTATCGTCGTCAATACCCACCGCCTGGTCGCGATCGGCGAGCGGCGCTGACCTCACGTCTCGGAGTCTTCTCCCTCCCCCGCGAGCGGGGAGGATGGGCAAATGTGCTGCGCTGCGAGGGCGCGCCTACGCGCGAGGCCCTCCCGCGGATGTTCAACCATCACACAAGATGAGTTGATGACGCCTTCCTGAACCGGCGCGGAGCGGAACCCGTAGACCCTTGTGACGATGGTGGCCCCGACCGCCACGTCGAACAAGGAGCATCAGACCATGTCAAACCGCCGTCTCTTCCTCGCCGCCCTTGCGGCCGTTTCCGTCACCGCCGCCGTGCCGGCCTTCGCCGGCGAGAACCCGATGGTCGGCGGCGCGGCGATGTACGACAGCAAGACGATCGTCGAGAACGCCGCCAACTCCAAGGACCACACCACGCTGGTCGCCGCGGTCAAGGCCGCCGGCCTCGTCGAGACGCTTTCGGGCAAGGGCCCGTTCACCGTCTTCGCGCCGACCAACGCCGCCTTCGCCAAGCTGCCGGCCGGCACGGTCGAGACGCTGCTCAAGCCCGAGAACAAGCCGATGCTGGTCAAGATCCTGACCTGCCACGTCGTCGCCGCCGATGCGATGTCGCCGGCGATCGCCAAGATGATCGCCGACGACAAGGGCACTCATCCCGTGAAGACCGTCGGCGGCTGCGTGCTGCAGGCCAAGATGTCCGGCAAGAGCATCACGCTGACCGACGAGAATGGCGGCGTGGCGACCGTTACCATCGCCGACGTCAAGCAGTCGAACGGCGTGATCCATGTGATCGATACGGTGCTGCTGCCGAAGAAGTAAGACCTTCCTCCCTGCGCGCCAGCGCGGGGAGGTGTCACGGTAATCCGTGACGGAGGGGTCGTGGGCCACGGCATCGGTGTGGCCTATGACCCCTCCGCCCCTGCAGGGCACCTCCCCGGCTTCGCCAGGGAGGAACGTTATTTGCGGACGCGCTCGACGGGCACCACGGTGCGGTGCTCGACCTTGCCGCCGCGCAGCAGGGCGAGGGTGGTCGCGCGGCCGATCCGCTCGGCGTTGAGCAGGCGGATCAGCGCGTCGGCGCCCTCGACGGCAACGCCGTCGACCGACAGCACCAGGTCGCCGGCCATCACGCCGGCAGAAGCGGCCGGGCCGCCGGGCTCGACCTCGCTCACCCGGATCGCGCGGGCGCCGGCGCCGGTCGCCAGCGCCAGCCGGCGCGGCAGCGGCACGGTCTCGGCCGCGATGCCGATATGGGCACGCCGCACCCGGCCGTGGGCGATGAACTCGGTGACCGAGAACACCGCGGTGTTCGACGCCACGGCGAAGCAGATACCCTGCGCGCCGTTGATCATGGCGGTGTTGATGCCGACCACCTCGCCCGCGCTCGACACCAGCGGCCCGCCCGAGTTGCCGGGGTTGAGCGCCGCGTCGGTCTGGATCACGTCGTCGATCAGCCGGCCTCCGACCGAGCGTAGCGAGCGGCCGAGCGCCGACACAACGCCGGCCGTCACCGTCGATTCGAAGCCCAGCGGATTTCCGATCGCGACCACCACCTGGCCGCGCTTGAGCCGCGCGCTGTCGCCCAGCACCGCCGACGGCGTGCCGGCCGGAAGCTCGGTCCGCAGCAGCGCGAGATCGGTGTCGGGATCGTCGCCCAGCACGCGCGCCTCGGCATGGTTGCCGTCGGGGAACGACAGCCGCACGCGACGTGCGCCGCCGACCACGTGCGAATTGGTCAGCACCAGCCCGTCGCCGGCGATGACCACGCCGGACCCGGTGCCGCCGCCGGGCTTGCCGTTCTCGGCCAGGCGCTCGACCCTCACGACGGCGGGGCCGACACGATCGACCACCGAGACCACGGCGCGGGAGTAGGCGTCGAGCAGCAGCTCGTCGGAAGGGAACTGGGGAGAGTCTAGGGGCATGACGCACCTCCGGGGAAAGGAGGGGCTATATGGGAGCGGCGTCGAGCGATTTGTAGGCCACCCGGCGGCGGGCGGGGCGAGCGCCCTCGGTTTGACTCCGTCCTGCAACCGGGAGGAGTATTCGCACGGCGGAGAACGATGCGGGGGAGCCATGCGCTGCTATATTCGAGGCCTTCTGCGCGCTGTCGCGATGCTTCTGTCGGCAGTCGTCGCGCTCTGCCTTGCGCTCCCCGCGTTCGCGCTGGAGTGCAAGACCGCCCCGATGGTGTCATCCGCGGAGTTCGTGGTCACGGTGGATCCGTCGACGGCCTGGCAGCCGCGCAGCGGCCAGATCCGCATCTTGATCCAGAGCAACACCCTGTCGCTGAAGGACGTGGCCGTCCAGGCCTGCTTCAAATGGAGCGGCCTCGACAACGATGCCTTCCAACCCGCGCCGCTGGTCCAGCTCGTCGAGATCGTCGGCGATATCCCGGGCAAGGCGGTCTATTCCGTTTCGGTTCCGGACCGCGCGCTCCCGCCGGTGAAGTCGAACTGGTTCGGCCGGCTTTTCGGCAGCAGCACGGCGGCGCCCGGCGACCCCGACAGCTACGACGCCGCCCGCATCGTGCCGGTCGCCGATCTCAGAATCGTCCTCAGAAAATCGGGGGCGGCGCTCGCGGTCGCCGATCGCTCGGTCGGGATCACGAGCGTTTGGACGGCCGTCGGCATTACCGCCGGCACGGTGCTCGTCGTCCTCGTCATCCTCGTGCTGTGGGCCAGGTCGCGCCAGGTGCCGGGCACGGATCCCCTGATGCGCCTGATCGCGACGCGCGAGGGCTATGTGAGCCTCTCGCAATTCCAGATCGTGATGTGGAGCTTCCTGTTCGGCGCGGGGGCGGTCTACGTGATGGGGCTTTCGGGAAGCCTGATCGATATTCCCGCCGGCGCCCTGGTCCTGCTCGGGATTTCCGGCGCGACGATCATCGGTGCCAAGATCAGCGACGTGAACGCCAAGGCGCAACCGCCCGGCAGGCCGCCGCCTTCGACGGCAACGATCCGCCCCGGCCCCGTGACCGGCCTGACCTTGACGAACGTGACCGACCGCGGGGTCACGCTGAGCTGGACGCCGCCGGCGGTCGTTGCCGGCGCGGAGGTCGCCGTCTACATCGTGCGCTATGCGCGGGCGGCCTTTGCCGACTGGAGGTCCGCGAGCGACTCGTACCAGGGGACCTCGTTCGACGTGACCGGCCTGCAACCGCAGACGGCGTATTTATTCGAAGTGCAGACGAGCAATGCCGCCGGCCAGGGTCCCGCGGTCCAGGGGCAGGCGACGACGGCGGCGCCGGTGCAGAACGTTCGAACGCCGGTCTGGTCCGATCTCGTCGTGACGCCCGAGCATCCCGGCGAGCTCGACGTCACCCGGGTCCAGATGCTGCTGTTCACGCTCATCGCGGCCGGCTTCGTCGCCATCAAGCTGTTCAACAGCTATATCATCCCGGAGATCCCCCAGGGCATCCTCGTCCTCATGGGCATCAGCAACGGCACCTACCTGAGCGCGAAGTTCGTCCGGAACTGAGAGCGCGGCGCAGGGCCTGAAAGCAGCAATTTCCTCCCCCGCTTGCGGGGGAGGTGTCGCCGTCTTACGGCGACGGAGGGGGTGTGACGCGAGATGGTGCGTCACACCCCCTCCGTCGCGGATTACCGCGCCACCTCCCCCGCAAGCGGGGGAGGAAAGTTCCACGGGGAAGCTCAGGAGTGAGTCCTACCGAGGCCGTCGCCTTGTCAGGCCGCCTGCCTGCGTGGGAGCATCGGCGGCAATGACAGACGGCATGAATCGGAACACAGGCGGCGGCAGGCGCGGGCGGGGCTCGATCCTTCGGCGCGCCGTCGTCCTGCCGTTCGTCCTCGCAGCAGCCGCCACCGCGCTACTCCCGGCCGCGGCCTCCGCTGCCCCGATCCCCGGTTCGCAGAGCCAGGTCGGTGCGTGGCGGGTCGGCGCCTACACGCGCGGCAGGACGGCGGAGTTCGACCACTGCGCGCTCTACCGCGTCCAGGGCGACGGCTTCGCCATGTCGGTCGCCCTGTCGGCGCGGGGGCTGAACTTCCTGGCGGTCGAGGCGCCCGACTGGGGCCTGACGCCGAACGAAGCCTACACGGTGTCCGTCACGGTCGGCACGGCGCCGCCCTATACCTTCAGCGGCCGGGCCATCTCGCCCCGCGCGATGGTCCTCAACGCGGCGCCGGAGGTCTTTCCCCAGCTCAAATCGGGCGTGACGATCGCGGTGTCGGCCAACCAGAAGCAATACGCGATGAGCCTCGACGGCATCGAGGCCGCCGGCGCCAGGGTGAAGGACTGCGTCCGCCAGTACGCCGCCGCGGCCGGCCCGCCGCGTGGGTCACCGTCGTCCGGGCCGCCGCCGTCCGGCCTTGTCACCTCCATCCAGGTCCTGCTGGCGCGGCTGGGCTACGACCCGGGGCCGCCCAACGGAACCGTCGGCCTCAAGACCAACATGGCGATCTCCGCCTTCCAGAAGAGCCGCGGCGAGCCGGGCGACGGCGTCCCGTCGGAGGCGCTGCGCGCGAAGCTGGAGCGGGCCGTCGCCGAACGGAGCGCCGCCGCGGAGGGACGGCCGGGCACGCCCCCCAATGCGGGGCCCCCCGGTGCGGGGACCGGCCCGGGCGCCGTGCCGCCGTCCCGCCCGCCGGCGCGCGACGCCACCACCACGGGCACGGGCTTCTACATCGGCCCCGACACGCTGGTGACGAACTACCACGTGGCCGGGAACTGCCGCACGATCCGCGTCCGCAAGAGCGGCGCGGACCTCGGCGCCGCGAAGGTGATCGCGCTCAGCCGCAGCGATGACCTGGCGGCGCTGCGCACGGAGGCGCCGTCGAAATCCTTCCTGAAGCTCCGGGCCGGTGCGCCGATCAAGCCGGCCGAGGCGGTGCTGGTGTTCGGCTACCCGCTGGCCGGCGCGCTGTCCTCGACCGGCAACACGACCCTGGGCAACGTCACCGCGCTCACCGGCATGAACGACGACTCGCGCTTCATCCAGATCTCCGCGGCGGTGCAGCCCGGCAACAGCGGCGGCGCGGCGCTCGACGAGTCGGGCCGGGTGATGGGCGTCGTCGTCTCCAAGCTGAACGCGCTCGCGATCGCCCGCGTCACCGGCGACATCCCCCAGAACGTGAACTTCGCGATCAAGGTGGCGACGCTGGTGAGCTTCCTCGAAGCGCACAACGTCGCCTACGAGGCGGACACCGTGACGCGCGAGCTGTCGAACACGCAGCGGGCGGAGCGGGCGGAGGCGGGGAGCGCGCAGTTGGAGTGCCGGAAGTGAAAAACTCGAATGTACACACAGCAGCGACACTATAAAGTCGCGTACTTTCGGTTGTAGTTGTTGACGCTTTTGCTGAACAATGAAGAATCACACAAAGGGTGAAGGCCGACTTGCTGTGGGGCTACCATGACAATGGACAAATGGATTACACAACGCAAAGGCGTTGCGGGATTGGTCCTCGATTCGCGCAATCCAAGACTCAGCGCGAGCGCGATGGCCGGAAGTCCTCGGGAGATAGTGCAATATCTGTTCGAACACGACAAAGCAGGGGACATCGCGGAAAGTATTGCCACACGCGGCTACTTTCCCAACGAACCTTTGCTCGCGATTGTCGAGAACGGTCATTTAACTGTGGTCGAGGGAAATCGGCGTCTCGCTGCGTTGAAGGCTCTCCAAGACACCTCCTTGCTAGAGGGAACGGATCGGCGATCTATCGACCGTCTTCTGCGTCGGTTCCCACTAGGCTCTGCGAATTCCATGGTCCCTGTAACCGTAGCCCCTAATCGTCGATCTACAGATCGATTACTAGCCGGACGTCATATCGGCACGGCGGTTCGTCCTTGGGAAGCTGAAAAACGTGCCAACTTCATTCTCGCAAAGTTGGACGATGGCTACGATGAAGAGGAACTGCAGCGGGATCTGGGCTTTAGCCCCGCCGAGGTACAAAAGGCCCGTCAAACGAAAGCTATCGTGGAAATAGCGCGTTCGCTCGACGTTCCGGATGACATCAAAGACAAGCTCGACAATCCCCGAGCCCAAATTTTTACGACGATTAGTCGTGTCTTCGATTCTACGTCGGGTCGAAAATACCTCCGCATTGAGTCAGATCCCGCACACGGGTTCCGCGGTACAACAACAAAAGAGGAATTCCTCAAGGGTTTCAAAAGGCTTATTATTGATGTGGCGAAACGCGAACAATCGTCCCGTACGTTAAATACGTCCGCCAATATTGAAACATACTTCAAGAAATGGAAGACTTCAGATCTTCCCGCGAAGAAGAATGGAACTTTCACTCCGGAAGAGATACTTGGTGGCAAGCAAGGCACAACAACAGGTCAAGCGGCAGCAAGTACTAGCCCCAAGAAAGCTAAACGTGACAACTACAAGGTCATCCCAAAGAGCTTTCAAGTAAAGTTTGGGAACCCGCGCCTCAAAAAAATACGCGACGAGTTAGTTCGCTTGGACAGAAGAAAATTCACTAACGCCGGGTCCGTTCTACTGCGCGTCTTTTTAGAACTAGCAATCGAGCACTATCTAGAACGCACAGGTGCACTTGCCACGCTGACGGCAGAACTGAAGTCCAAAGAAAAACTTAGATTCGATAAACCAGAACTGCGGCATCTAGCGACGGCAATTATAGCAACTGCGAAGCGAAAATTGCCACCCCGTGAAGCGACGACCGTCGAGAGGGCTCTGAGATACGACGAGGCTGCTCCGTTTTCCATACAAGAATTGAACGCTTTTATTCACTCGACCGTACAACCAAATCCTAGAGATATCGAAACCTTCTGGCACCGTACCGAGCCTCTTTTCCGGCTGATGCTAGAAGTCGAGTGACACTATGCTCGCATCAAGTCCCCTTCGTTATCCTGGCGGCAAGAGCGCCCTTGTTGGCATTCTAAGGCAAATTCGCAAACTGAACTCCGTCGGGGATCGCGCCATGGCAGAGCCCTTTGCCGGAGGAGCGGGAGCATCTCTGACGATGCTTTTCGCCGAAGATACCGCTGAGATACATATCAATGATGCCGATCAAGCGATCCATGATTTTTGGTGGGCCGTAACTGAGCGAAATAGGAAATTTCGTTCCTTAGTCGAGAAAGCCAAACTCAACATGCAGGAGTGGCGTCGCCAAAGAGACACTTATCGTAACAGATCCCGTGTCGGCCGACTACGGCGAGGCTTTTCTGCATTTTATCTCAATCGGTGCAATCGCTCCGGTATTATAATGAATGGCGGTCCGATCGGAGGAGTACATCAATCAGGTATCTGGAAGCTGGATGCCCGGTTCAATCGAAGAGAATTAATCCGTCGCCTTGAAATACTTTCGAATTTCAAAGAGCGGATCCATTGCACAGGTCTTGACGGCCTCGATTTTATCGAAACACTTGATCCTAGAAGAACCTTTTTCTTTATAGATCCTCCATACTACGCCAAGGGCAAGACCCTATACCTTAATGCCCTCGATGATGATTACCATTCGGCATTGGGTGCGCGGCTAAAGAATATGACGGAAGCGTCTTGGGTGCTGACCTACGACGACTGCCCGGAAGTTCGGAGAATATACCGCAGTTGGGCGAATATACGGCCATTTTCTCTCGACTATGCTGCATCAGAGCGGCGGAAAGGGAGTGAGATCTTGATCACTCCCAAATGGATGCGAGTGCCAACGTCTCAGGCTTCCAGCGCAATTCGCTGGTGAACGAGAATGGCTGATTCCGGGTCCATCAACGATGATCAACCGCGCGGCAGGGTGCTGGAACTTGTATATCGACTTCGGGAACTGGGTTTTACGGATGCCGCGGACATCATCACTAATGACATCTTGCTTCGAATAAGAACACATGTCCGCCGCACGACAACACAACAGCGAGGAGCGGTGCCACCGGATGAGTCTGGTACGGGCCAAAGATTTGCGGTAGGCGGCTTTGAGGAGGCGGATGTAACTCCACTTGAAGAAGATGTGACTCCACTAACAGATGAGGAACAGACGCTTCTCGCCTTGAGAGCCATAGAATTGGCCATTATCAATCCGCTTAAGATGTTCGAGGAGGTGACGTCGATAACGGCCGAAATAGCTACCGGAACCAGGGGACCCGATGATGGGACGGATGTTGCTGTACGCAGAATTCCATACATTCAATTGGGGCCAGATCGGGCGGCGATACCTTTAGCCGATCCAGAAATTCCACGCTTGGGCAGAGATCTTTCTGGTCGCATGACCGAACTTGAGATTTGGCTAAGAGTCGGGCATTCGTAGCCGGATCCTAATGAGATGCCAATTCCCGCCGACATCGATGCGATTTTGCAGGCTATCGCAGCAACACCTCTTGCAACAGCCAAGCTGGCTGCAACGAAAGGAAAAATCCACGAGCTATGGCTTGTCGTCAATATCGCTGATGCGTTACGGAAGAATGGCTGGTTTGTTCAGATGAGGACGTCCAATGATCGCCGGGCGGCTCAGTTCATTCAACGGGGAGCCCCTGGTTGGATTCAACCAATAGCCTTCGGGGCTAATAACCCTAGTTTCTTCTATTTGCGTAGACCGGATGGTCGAGAGTTCGAATTACATAACAGCCTTGTCTTCAGAGGTCGTAGTGGCGCCTCTCACGAATTCGACATTTGTGTCTTTAGTCGTAGCCTTGGTAAGAGCTTGAGGAAGAGAGCCGAAGCGCAGCGAGCCTATGGCCACCCGATGTACTCAGTGGAATGCAAACAGTATACGGCTGCGGTCGGTATTGATGTTCCGCGCGGGGTTATGGCTTGTACATTCGACGGCACCCGATGGACACGCGCAGCTTTATCGCACCGGAGGAAAGTTGAGGGCAACGCCGTCATGCGACATACGACGTTGTCGGGTCGACTCGGCACGACATTTACGGCCATTGTAACGCCCAATGGAATATCAAAAGGGGCGAAGACACTCGCAAATAGGTATAGTATTCGTCTTTTTGATAGCGTTGAGGTGGTATCTGGTGCCTTAGATATTTTTCTTAGGGCATCGGTCAGATGGTTGAACAGATATCAAGGATAGCCAGATCGCCGATGAAGGTATGGTAAAAAGATCGGACTAATAGGAGTGCGCTTCGGAAGGCATAGGTCAATCATGAGTGACGGGACGCTAGTTTACGGAGATCACCATCAGGAAGTCGACGGACTTTCTCGCCATTCCTTTCCACAGGATCGACTAGCGTTTGACCCAAGCTCAGAGCGCTCATAGACGTTCGCGAAGCTTCGCTTTGTTGTACTGCGACACGATCCTCCAACGTTAGCAAGCATTCCGGCGATCATGCGCGGAAATCTGGCGTTACTCGGTTCGCCTGACGACGCTTACGGCTACGGCACGATCCCCGCCTCCCGAAAATACCGCAGCACCCCCGGGTGCAGCTCCTCGGGCGACTCCACGCTGGCCAGCGTGTTGGCCGTCGTCGTCTGCGCCAGATAGGTCGGCCGCGCCTCGAACTTCTCGAGCTTGTGCAGCGCGGCGGCGAGGCGGTGGACGTGGGCCTCGTCGAGGTCGGGCCGCGCCACGATGAAGCTGGCGGAACCGATGGTGGCGATCGGCTCGGTCTGGCCCGGATAGGTGCCGCGCGGCACGGTGAGCGGCACCAGGAAGGGATGGGCGGCCCGGATGCGTGCGATCTCCTCGGCGTTGGGCGCGATGAAGCGCACGCCGAACGGATGCTCGGCGATCCGCACGAAGCTCGGCAGCCGCAGCCCGCTGGCCCACAGCGCCGCGGCACTGCCGTCGAAGATGTACTCCGGGCCGTCGGTGAAATTGGCCGGGTAGATCTCGGCGAAGTCGCGGTCGACGTCGAGCCCGAGGCCGTGCATCACATAGCGCGCCTGGACCGCGCTGCCGGTGCCGCGCGGCTGCCAGACGATCGCCTGGCCGCGCAGGTCCGAGATCGTCCGGTGGGGGCTGTTGCCCAGCACGGCGAACATGCCGGGCGTGTAGTACATCACGCTGACGATCTTGAGCCGCCCCCGCGCGCGCGCTTCGCTCTCGTCGAAGACCTCGCCGCTCACCAGCCCGAGATCGATGCTGCCGGCCTGCAGGCGGGCGGCATTGTCGGTCGAGCCCCTGGTGTCGACGGGCCGCAGCTGCAGGTCGCGATCGATCGATTTCAGCGTCTCGATGAGCGCCACGGAGTAGGGCGCAAAGCCGCCGCCATCCGGCGTGGTGCCGAGGGTGAGGCTCACCGTCTGCGCCACCGCCGCAGGCGACGCCTCGAACAGGAGACCAGCGACCAGGATACGCCGTCCGAGCATGAGCCTGCCACCGTGAACGTCCTACGCCAATATTACGCAGCGACTGAAACAACGCAAAGGAAAGCACGGGCTGCAGTGCCTCGTTGCGCCGTTCCGCCGTGGCGAAGCCCGGGAGGTGCCCCCATGGTCGCCAACTTTGTTCGATTTTGTGGCTGCGGTCAGCTTGCTGGGAGCGCGGCTCTCCAGAGCCGCTCATGGGATGTAGCATCCGAAGAAGAGCGGCTCTGGAGAGCCGCGCTCCCAGCAGACCAAAGTAAGCGCCTATGGGGCACCCCCCGCGCTTCACGCAGGAAGGAATCCTACGGGTTCCCACGCACCGTGATCTTTTCGGCCGACCACGGCGTGGGCGTGCCGGTGACGCTCGGGCGGAGACAGGTGTATTTCCGCACCTTGTCCGTGTCGTCGAACTCGAAGGTGTATTCGGAATATTGCACGCCGCTGGTCGGCTGATTGAGCCTGGCGGCGGTCGATTCGGCCACCCAGCACTTGATCCGCGTCGAGTCCGTGACGGGGCCGACCCGGTCGATTACCGCCATGTGGTTGTCGTGGTGCCAGACGATGGCGTCGCCGGCCTGGAAGTCCTCGATCCTGGTCCGTTCGATGCCGCGGGTGCGGAAGGCGGTGGAGTTGAGGTCCTTGCCGACGTAGCCATAGATCACCGACGCCAGGCCGCTGCAGCCCATGCCGCAATGCGCGTCGCAATAGGCCTGCAGGGCTTCGTGCTCGGGCGCCATGACCCCCTGCCGGCCCTTCGGGCCACCTTCCCTCGCAGACGGGGGAAGGCAAGAACGTTACATGCGATAGCCCTGTTCGGAATGGGGAGGAAAGAGTGAGGCTAGCGTGTTTGACACTCTCCCGGCAGTCCTCCCAGAGTCGGCGGCATGACTGGTTCCACGCTCCGCGTTCTCCTCACCGGCGATTCGATCCTGCAGCGCCGGCTGCAAAGCCGCAGCGACGCCGCCGTGCGGCCGCTGTTCGACAAGGTGCGGGCGGCGGATGTCGCCTTCACCAACCTCGAGGTGCTGGCCAACGACTATCGCGGCGATCCGGCGCTGGAGAGCGGCGGCTCGCATTTCGGCGCGCCGGCCTGGGTGCTCGACGAGCTGGTCGAGGCCGGCTTCTCGCTGTTCGCGACCGCGACCAACCATTGCCTGGATTATTCGATCTCGGGCCTGCTCCATTCGATCGAGGCGATGGAGGCGCGCGGGCTGTCGTACGCCGGCGTCGGGCGCAATCTCGAGGAGGCGCGGCGGCCGGTCTATCACACCCATCCGAACGGCACCGTGGCGATGCTGTCCTGCGCCTCTTCCTTCGCCAAGGGGCAGGAAGCGGGCGCGCAGCGGTCCGATCTGCCGGGGCGGCCGGGGCTCAATCCGCTGCATTTCGAGACGGTGCACGAGGTCACGGAGGCTCAGTTTGCCGCCCTGCGCGAGATCGCCGACGGGTTGGGGCTGGAGGCCGAGCGGCAGGCGAAGATCAAGCTGGGCTTTGCCTTCGCGCCGGCCGATCCGTCGGTGTTCCCGTTGGGCGAGATGAAGTTCCGGCTCGCGCCGGCCGCGGCCAACCGGCCGGCGGTGCGCACCTCGGCGAACCGCAAGGACATCGACGCCATGGTGCGCTGGGTGCAGGAGGCGCGCGGGCTCAGCGACCTCGTGGTAGTCAGCCTGCATGCGCACGAGCAGGGCGAGAGCAAGGAGATCCCGGCCGAGTTCATCCCGGCCTTCGCGCGCGAGATGATCGACGCCGGCGCCGACCTGGTCGCCGGCCACGGGCCGCACCTCTTGCGCGGCATGGAGATCTACAAGGGCAAGCCGATCTTCTACTCGCTCGGCAATTTCCTCGGCCAGAACGAGCTGGTGGCGAAGATCCCGGCCGACGGCTACGAGCGCTTCCGCGCCGATCCCGAGCTGAAGCCGGGGCAGGTCTACCAGCAGCGCACCAACAACGACCAGGGCGGCTTCCCCGCCGACCGGCGCTACTGGGAGTCGGTCGTGCCCGTGCTGACGTGGGAAGGCCGCGAGCTGCGCAGCCTCTCGCTGCTGCCGATCAGCCTCGGCTGGAAGGACCCGCGCCACCGCCGCGGCCGTCCGCGCCTGGCCGAGGGCGAGGAGGCGCGCACCATCCTCGACCGCTTCGCCGCCCTGTCGAAGCCCTACGGCACGACGGTGGATGTGGAGGGCGCTTCCGTTGTCATCCCGAGCGTCGCGAGGGATCCTTCCTCATTGCCTTGAAGACACCCTCGCTTCGCTCGGAATGACAATTTTCCCGATCCTTTGGTCATCGTCTCACGCAGCTCTGTTGGTTGGTTGTCATCCCGAGCGCCGCGAGGGATCTTTGCGCGGCAATGCGTACTTACTGGACCGACATCCTGACGAATGCCGCTCGAAACGTGATGTATGTTGGCGTGACCAATAATCTCGAGAATAGGATCGCCGAACATCGCAGCGGACATGGGAGTGTTTTCACGCGGCGCTACAACGTGCACACCTTGGTCTATGCGGAGGATTATCAGCAGATCGAGGACGCAATCGCGCGGGAGAAGGAGATCAAGGCCTGGAGGCGGTCGAAGAAGAACGCGTTGGTTGAGTCAGTGAATCCGACTTGGGCGGACCTCTTCTCTCCCGGGGCTGCCTTTGTCATCTCAAGCGCAGCGAGGGATCCATACTCGTTGCCCTAAAGATCCCTCGCTGCGCTCGGGATGACAGCACTGCCGGCAGTGCTGTCACTTCACGCCGCCGGCCGAGAGCCCCTGGACGATCTCCTTCTGGATGATCACCGGCCGCGTGACAGCATCAGGGCCATGGCGAGCAGGAGCTTCATGATCGGTTCCTTGTCGGCGAGGGCGGGGAAGGCGATCACTCGATCCGGACGTCCATGCTGTAGCGCGCATTGCCGCGCGTGCTGCCGACCGCGATCAGGTAGGTGCCGGTGCGCGGCAGGCGGCCGCTCCAGCGCGTGGCGTCGTTGCCGTCGCCCGCGACGTGCAGCGACTTGCCGTGGAACTCGAGCAGGCCATCGGCATCGCGGCCGAGCGTCGTGCCGGGCTCGTAGATCTGGAAGACGGCATTGTCGTCCGGCACGGTCAGGGTGACGGTCATGTGCTGTCCAGCGTTGGCGGTCAGCGAGTAGAGGTCGCGCGCGCCACCCCGTACATGGCCGCCAGCCGTGCCGCGGGTCGAGCCGGTGGCAAAGAATATCTTCCTGGGCGTCGGCACGGGTTCGGCCGCCATTGCCGTACCGAGCGGCAGCAGCAGGGCCAGGATCAATGCAAACGCTCGTATCATGCGATCGCTACTCGGCCGTCTGCGTTTCGAACTCGGCCGGCATGGTGATCTCCAGCACCTCGAAATCGTCGGAATGGGCGATCTCCTTGTGCCTCACTCCCGGCGGTTGGTAGACCGTCGAGCCGGCGACCAGCTTGTGCTCGCCGTAACCCTCGTAATCGAAGATCGCCCAGCCTTTCAGCACGTAGATGAACTGGAAGTCGAGCGCATGCGTGTGACGCGGCGCGTCGGGATGCCGGCCGGGCCTGGCACGGGCGACAAGAGCGCCGACCTTGCCGCCGGTGAGCTTGTCCAGGCCGAGCTGGCGATACTCGAAGAACGGGCGCATGCCGTCCGGCTTGAACGAGTCCGGTCCGAGATGGTTGACGATGCCGATCTCGCGCGCCTGGTCCTGGGCGGCTTCCTCGGTCGTGGGAAACAGGTCGGGCATGGTTTGCTCCTCTGTGGGCGCTTATCCTGCGCCGGGAAATGGGGGTAGGCCAGACGGTAAGGGCAGCCGGCGCACGGATCATGAACGTTACACCCTGTCTTCCCATGTTCATCCACAGGACCTAGACTGCGCCGCTTTCCCGGCTGTCGGCATCTGGAAAGCACATGGCTCACATCAGACTGAACACCCACCCGTCCCAGGGCGGCCAGGCCGCTCCTCCGGTCGTGTGGGGGGCGCGCGATCCGGTGATTCGCGGCCCTGTCGTCGGTACGGTGGGCGATGCGGCGCGGCGCAATGCGATCGGCGTTCATTCCGGCAGCTACGGGATCTATCGGGCGCTGGCGATCGCGGCCAAGGAGCTCAAGGCCGACCACCGGCCCGACTACACCAACACCTCGCCGGCCGAGCGGATCGGCCCGTTCGAAAGCTGGTTCGATCCGAAGAAGATCGTGTCGCTCGATCCGTGGGGCCACATGGTGGCCGACGTGTTCGCCGACAAGCTGGCGGCCGGTTGGGACATCCGCCCGACCATCGCCGTCACCAAGGCGCATGTGAACATGCCGGAGATCATGGATGCCATGGCGGCCGGGCGGCTGAAGCCCGACAACGACATCCTGAGCGGGTCGGGCGACGTCAAGGTGACCAAGGCCGCGATCGAGCCGGTGTGGTGGCTGCCCGGCATCGCCGAACGCTTCGGCGTGCGCGAGGTCGACCTGCGGCGCACGCTCTTCGAGCAGACCGGCGGGATGTACACCGAGCTGGTGACGCGGCCCGACCTCGAGCTGTTCCTGCCGCCGATCGGCGGCTCGACGATCTACTTCTTCGGGGACGTGTCGAAGCTCGGCAAGGGTGAGACGAAGATCGCCTGCCGCCTCCACGACGAGTGCAACGGCTCGGACGTGTTCGGGTCCGACATCTGCACCTGCCGGCCCTATCTCGCGCATGGCATCGAGATCTGCATCGAGATGGCGCAGAAGGGCGGCGTCGGCGTGGTGATCTACAATCGCAAGGAAGGCCGTGCGCTGGGCGAGGTGACGAAGTTCCTCGTCTACAACGCGCGCAAGCGCCAGCCCGGCGGCGATTCGGCGGCGCAATACTTCAACCGCACGGAGTGTGTGGCGGGCGTGCAGGACATGCGCTTCCAGGAGCTGATGCCGGACGTGTTCCACTGGCTGGGCATCGCGCGCATCGACCGCTTCGCCTCGATGAGCAACATGAAGTCGGACGCGCTGCGGGAGCAGGGCATCGAGGTCGTCGAGCAGGTGCCGATCCCCGAGGATCTGATTCCTGCCGACGCGCAAGTCGAGATGGATGCCAAGAAGGCCGCCGGCTATTTCACCACGACGAAGCCGACCGCCGACCTCTCCCAGCCCAAGGGTCGGGGGCTGATGGAATGAGGCGCGGTCCGGAAGAACATGAGCAGCGGCAATGAGCGCCACTGGAGTGGCGCGCTCCGCTGAGAACCTCGTCTATTTGCGCACGCCCGTCGCAATCCGCGAGCGGGCGGGGCAGGTGCTGAAATACGTCGAGGATGGGCGCTCGCCGTGGTGGTCGGTCGATGCCGGCGGCCTCGAAGCGGCGGTGCAGGCGACGCTCGCCGTCACGCGTCGGCGCTTCCCGAATCCCGCGGCGATCCCCTTCCATTCGCGCTGGCGGCATTTCGAGGCGGGCGGGCATGACCGATGGGCGGAGCTGGCGCCGCGGCTCGCAGGGCTGCCGAAGGACGAGATCGCGCGCCGCATGATGGATCTCGCCGTCGTGTCGGTGCTGCTCGATGCCGGCGCGGGTCCCGCCTGGTCGTGGCGCGAGCCCGAGACCGGCGAGACCTACGCGCGTTCCGAGGGCCTGGGTGTGGCGAGCTTCCATATGTTCGCCAATGGTGCCTTCAGCCGCGACGCCAAGGGCGATCCGCTCCGCGTCGATGCCGAGCGCCTCGCCGCGCTGACGCCGATGGACATCGCCATGGGCTTCCAGGTGAAGGCACACAATCCGCTGACCGGGCTCGAAGGGCGCGCCGGGCTGCTGCGCAAGCTGGGCGGTGTCGGCCTCGACCGGCCGGGCGCGCTGTTCGATGTCATTGCGAGGGATGGCGGCACGGTAAAGGCTGCCGCGATCCTCGCGGCGGTGCTCGACAGGCTGTCGCCCATCTGGCCGTCACCGATGGGCGATGTCTGGCCGCACCCTGTCGTCGGCCTCGTGCCGTTTCACAAGCTCTCGCAGTGGCTGTCCTACTCGCTGGTCGAGCCGATCGAGAGCGCGGGCCTCAAGGTGGCCGACCTCGATGCGCTGACGGGCCTGCCCGAATATCGCAACGGCGGCCTGCTCGTCGACGCCGGTGCGCTGCGGCCCAAGCAGTCGCGGTTGCTCAGCGACGTCTTCAAGCCCGGTGACGAGGCAATCGTCGAATGGCGCGCGCTCACGGTCGCGCTGCTCGACCAGGTCGGTGCGCACGTGCGCCTTCACCTGGGCATGGACGCGACGCAGCTACCGCTGGTGAAGGTGCTCGAAGCCGGCACCTGGTTCGCCGGCCGCGTGCTGGCGGCCGAGCGCCGCCCGGGCGGCGGGCCGCCGATTGCCGTCGAGAGCGACGGCACCGTATTCTGAGTTGGGGAGAGAAAAGCATGCCGCTACCGCCGTCGATCCACGTCGTCACGCATCCGCTGGTGCAGCACAAGCTCACCAAGATGCGCGACAAGCAGACGTCGAGCGCCAACTTCCGCCGCCTTCTGCGCGAGATCGGCCTGCTGCTGGGCTATGACGCCACGCGCGACCTGCCACTGGGCACGACCCGCATCGAGACGCCGATCGAAGGCATGGAAGCGCCGCTGCTCGACGGCAAGAAGCTGGTGATCGTGCCGATCCTGCGCGCCGGACTCGGCCTTGCCGAGGGCGTTCTGGACCTCGTGCCGCTCGCCCGCATGGGTCATGTCGGCCTCTATCGCGACCCGCGCACGCTGCAGGCGGTCGAGTACTACTTCAAGATTCCGGGCGACATTTCCGACCGCGACGTGATCGTGTGCGACCCGATGCTGGCGACGGCTCATTCGGCGATCGCGGCGGTCGACCGGTTGAAGGAGACGGGGGCGCGGCGCATCAAGATGATCTGCATCCTCGCGGCGGAACCTGGGGCGCGCGCCTTCGCGGAGGTGCATCCGGATGTGCCGGTTTTCACCGCCGCCGTCGATGCGAAGCTCAACGACCACGGGTATATTGTCCCCGGCCTCGGTGACGCGGGAGATCGCCTGTTCGGCACCAAGTAGCCCCGAGGCAAAGGCGGGGAGAAACGACAATGACTCCGGATCTGAAATATCTCCTGATGTCGGTGGTGCTCACCTTCGTCCAGGTGCTGATTGCCGCCGCGGCGGCGAACCAGGCGGTCGGGCTGACCACGCTGGCCGGCAATCGCGAGGACCTGCCGGTGCTGACTGGCTTCGCCGGCCGCGCCAAGCGTGCGCATCTCAACATGATCGAGAACCTGGTGCTGTTCGCGGCTTTGGTCCTGATCGCCGCCGTTGCCGGCAAGGCCAATGCAACGACCGCGATGGGCGCGGCTATCTTCTTCTGGGCGCGGCTCGCCCACGCCGTAGTCTACCTGCTCGGAATTCCCTGGCTGCGCACCGTCGCCTGGTTCGTGTCGGTCATCGGCATGGTCATGATCGCCTGGCAGCTCTTCTGAAGCGGCTTCCGCTCAGGACTAACAAGACAGCGAACCTCCGGTACGAGCAGGGCGACCGCCCCAAAAGAAACGGGCGTCGCCGGAGCACCGGGACGCCCGCATGGTGTTGGTCGAAGGGTCGGTTCTAGTCCTTGACGGCCTTGCCGCCCTGGTTCTCGCAGCCGATGACGTCCTTGGTGTCCGAGAAGCCTTGGCCCTTGCACGCATTCTGGCCCTTGCAGGCGCTTTTCCCACCCTTGCAGGAGCTCTGCCCTTTGCAGGCGTTGGTGCCGGCGCACTTCACCTGGGCACTTGCCGACGCGGCCACGAAGCTGCTGGCGGCGAAGATCGAGATCGCAGTGGCGATCATGGTCTGCTTGGTCATCTTTGGTGTCTCCCTAACCAAATTCCGTATCGATGATCGATCCGGCAGAGGCAATCCTAACCCTACTTTCGACCCGCCGCCCAGATTTTTGCAGTCCAGTTGCTCAAACTATGGTGAGCGGATCGTGCGTGCCTGTCGCGGTCACGGTGCGTTCGATGCGCCTGTCAGACGCTGATCATCAGACCGCCGTCCAGCCGCCGTCGACCACCAGTTCCGCTCCCGTGACGTAAGACGATTCGTCCGACGCCAGGAACAGGATGGCATAGGCGACCTCGTCGACCTCGCCCGCGCGTCCCAATGGGACACCTTTCAGTGTCTTGGCACGTGTCGCCGGATCGGCGGTGCGGCCGGAGGTGCGCATTGGCGGCATCAGCCCCGGAT
Organism: Reyranella sp.; assembly: GCF_965279465.1. Taxonomy (NCBI): domain Bacteria; kingdom Pseudomonadati; phylum Pseudomonadota; class Alphaproteobacteria; order Hyphomicrobiales; family Reyranellaceae; genus Reyranella; species Reyranella sp. The sequence goes on along the minus strand of NZ_OZ257242.1, from coordinate 6,988,857 downwards.
GGACCGAGTTGACGCGGATGTTGTCGCGGCCGTGCTGGGCGGCGCCGGACTTGGTGATCAGGCGCACGGCACCCTTGGAGGCATTGTAGCCGACATGGATGTAGCCTTGGCCGACAATGCCGGAGACAGACGACAGGTTGATGATCGAGCCGCCGCGGCCACGCCGTTTCATGGCGGCGGTGCCGTGCTTCATGCCGAGGAACACCCCCGTCGCGTTGATGCCCATCAGCCGGTTCCAGGCGGCGGTGTCGTAGAGGTCCTGCTCGGCCGAGCCGGAGATGCCAGCGTTGTTCACCAGCACGTCGAGGCCGCCCGCGCTCCTCTCGACCTCGGCGACGACGGACTGCCACTCGGCTTCGTTGGTGACGTCGAGATGGAGGTAGCGGGCCTTGCCGCCGGCCGCTTCGATTTCGGCGACGACGGCCGCTCCCTCCTTGTCCAATATGTCGGCGACGAAGACCGTGGCGCCCTCGCGGGCGAGCAGCCGGGCGGTGGCGGCACCCATGCCGCTGGCCGCGCCGCTGATCAGCGCGACCTTGTCTTTCATGCGCATTGCTTCCTCCTCTTTTCCTTTTTGATCTTAAGCGAGCTTCAGGCCGACGATGCCGGCGACGATCAGTGCGATCGAGATGATGCGCATGACGGATGCAGAATCCCCGAACAGGAGCACACCGGTGGCGAAGGCGCCGACCGCGCCGATGCCGGTCCAGACCGCATAGGCGGTACCCATCGGAATAGCCCGCTGTGCCATCATCAGCAGGGCGCCGCTGATCATCATGGCGACGAAGGCGAAGATCAGCCAGCCGGCCTGAACACCGTCTGGCCCCCAACCCTTCTTCAGCCCGAGCGGCCAGCCGATTTCGAACAGCCCTGCGACGACAAGATACAGCCAAGCCATGCTCTCTCCCCCGGCGACACGCGGGGCGTCGTTGACTGCGACGTGCCAGCCTGTTCTCATGAAGAATTGCACGCATCTTGCAAGATAGCGAGAGCGTCGGTAGGGACGGCTCAAAGTTAGGGGTAATTTCATGAACGAGCATGAACTGCGCGGCCTGATCGACAACGTGAAAGCTGGCCGCATGTCGCGCCGCGGATTCGTCCGGCGGATGGCGGCGGTGGGACTGGCCGCGCCGATGGCGACGCAGCTGCTGGCGATCTCCGGCGTGGCGATGGCCCAGACCAAGTCGACCTACAAGCCGACCAAGCGGGGCGGCGGTGGCCAGCTGAAGGTCCTGTGGTGGCAGGGTGCGACCCTGCTCAATCCGCATTTCGCGGTCGGCACCAAGGACCAGGACGGCTCGCGCCTGTTCTATGAGCCGCTCGCGGCCTGGGATCCCGAGGGAAATCTCAAGCCCAAGCTCGCGGCCGAGATACCGAGCCGTGAAAATGGCGGCCTTTCTGCCGACGGCACGTCGGTCACCTGGAAGCTGAAGCAGGGCGTCACCTGGCACGACGGCAAGCCGTTCACGGCCGACGACGTCGTCTTCAACTGGGAATATGCCAAGGATCCGGCGACGGCGGCGTACACGATCGCCTCCTACCAGGACGTCACGGTCGAGAAGGTCGATCAATACACCGTCACCGTGAAGTTCAAGAAGCCGACGCCGTTCTGGGCCGACGCCTTCATCGGCGCGCGCGGCATGCTGATCCCCAAGCACCTGTTCGCCGACTACACCGGCGCCAAGTCGCGCGATGCGCCCACCAACCTCAAGCCGGTCGGCACCGGCCCCTACATGTTCAAGGACTTCAAGCCGGGCGATCTGGTGACGGGCGTCATCAACCCGAATTACCACCAGGCCAACAAGCCGTATTTCGACTCGGTCGAGATGAAGGGCGGGGGCGACGCGGTTTCGGCCGCGCGCGCCGTGCTGCAGACCGGTGAATTCGACTTTGCCTGGAACATGCAGGTCGAGGACGAAATCCTGACGCGCCTCGAGAAGGGCGGCAAAGGGCGGGTCGCGATCACGCCCGGCGGCAATATCGAGTTCCTTCTCTTCAACCAGACCGATCCGTGGACCGAAGTCGACGGAGAACGGTCGAGCAAGAAGACCAAGCACCCGACCCTGAGCGATCCGGAGGTGCGCAAGGCGATTGCGCTGCTGGTCGACAACAAGTCCATCCAGGACCACATCTACGGCCGCACCGGCCCGGCGACGCGCAATTACCTCTACGGTCCGGAGCGCTTCGCATCCAAGGCCAACCCGATCGAGTTCAACATCGACAAGGCCAACGACATTCTCGATAAGGCCGGCTGGAAGAAGGGCTCGGACGGCATCCGCGCCAAGGACGGCAAGAAGCTCAAGTTCGTCTATCAGACCTCGATCAACCAGCCGCGCCAGAAGACGCAGGCGATCATCAAGCAGGCCGCCCAGAAGGCGGGCATCGACATCGAGCTGAAGTCGGTGACCGCTTCGGTGTTCTTCTCGTCCGACGTGGCCAATCCGGACACGTACACCAAGTTCTACACCGACCTCGAGATGTACACGACGACCATGGGCCAGCCGGACCCGGGCACGCATATCCTCCAGTTCGCCTCGTGGGAAGCGTCCAGCAAGGACAACAAGTGGCAGGGCCGCAACATCACCCGTTGGCAGAGCCCGGAAGCCGACAAGCTGATCCGGGACGCGGAGGTGGAACTCGACCCCGTCAAGCGTGCCGCCATCTTCATCAAGATCAACGACCTGGCCATCCAGAACAACATCGTGATGGGCATCGTGCAGCGGCCCACCGTCTCGGCGAAATCGTTGCAGCTCAACGCCGATATCAGCGGCTGGGACAACAACACCTCGGACCTCAGCGACTGGTTCAAGGACGCCTAAGTCCGCAACGCCCTCCCCGCGTCGAGCGGGGAGGGCTTTCATTTGCAGGCCCATCACGTGAGCAGGCAGTACGTAATACGGAAGCTCCTGATCATGATCCCGAGCCTGCTCGGGATCAGTGTCGTACTTTTCACGCTCCTGGCCCTGGCGCCGGGAGATCCTTTCGACGAACTGGCCACCAACCCGGCGGTGCCGCCCGAGGTGCGCGCCGCTTTGCGCGCCAAGTTCGGCCTCGATGACCCGGTCTGGATGCGCTACTGGCACTGGCTTGCGGCCCTGCTGCAGGGTGACTGGGGCTTCTCCTTCGTCAGCCGCATGGACGTCAGCACGCTGATCCTGCAGCGCCTGCCGGTGACGCTGATCGTCATCGGCGCTTCGCAGTTCCTGGCGATCGCGATTGCCCTGCCGGTCGGCGTGCTGGCTGCCACCAAGCCCTATTCGCTGTTCGATCAGATCGCCAACACCGTCGCCTTCATCGGCTTTTCGCTGCCGACCTTCTTCACGGGTCTGGTGCTGATCCTGATCTTCTCGATCCAGCTCGACTGGCTACCCTTCGTCTACCGCGCGGACATCAGTGCGACGGGCTGGGCGTTCTATTGGGAGCACATCAAGCAGTCGATCATGCCGGTGACCGTGCTGGGCCTTTTCCAGGGCGCAGCGCTGGTGCGCTTCGTGCGTTCCTCGGTGCTCGACGTCATCCGGCTGGATTACGTCACGACTGCCCGGTCCAAGGGCATTGGCGAGCGCAAGGTCATCACCCGGCACGTGGTGCGCACGGCCCTGATCCCGGTCGTGACGCTGGTTGCGCTGCAGATGCCGATCGTCTTCAGCGGCGCCATCGTCACCGAGCAGATCTTCCGTGTGCCCGGTATCGGCTCGCTGCTGATCACCTCGATGCTTTCCAACGACACGCCTGTGGTCATGGGCGTCACCTTCGTTGCGGCCTGCCTGGTCGTCATCTTCAACCTCATTGCAGACATCCTCTATGGCTGGCTCGACCCCCGCATCGCTTTCCGCTGAGGCGCCGGCGGCGGCTCCCGCTGCGCGCAAGGCGCGGCGGTTCTCGCCCTGGCAGGAGGCGTGGCGTCGGTTCCGGCGCCACAAGATGGCGCTGGTCTCGGCGTTCGCGCTCCTGGTGATCGTGTTCGCCGTGCTGGCGGGGCCGTTCATCTGGCCCGTGCCAATCAACGAGATCGACTTCGCCGCCAAGCTGCAGGGCCCGTCCGCTCTTCATCCATTGGGGACCGACGATCTGGGGCAGGACCTGCTGTCGCGCCTGATCTACGGCGGCCGCATCTCGCTCGCGGTCGGCGTCGCGGCGATGGTCGTCGCGATCTTCTTCGGCGTGCTGATCGGCGCCATTGCCGGCATGGCGAGCGGTGCGGTCGATGCCGCCCTGATGTGGGTCACCGACCTTTTCCTGTCGCTGCCGCAGCTTCCTTTGCTGCTGCTGGTCATCTACCTGTTCCGCGAACCCGTGAAGGGCGTGCTGGGGGTCGAAGGTGGCGCGTTCGTGCTGATCGTTGCCGTCATCGGTGGCACACGCTGGATGCCGGCGGCGCGGCTCGTGCGTGCGCAGTTCCTGTCGATTCGTGAGAAGGAGTTCGTCGAGGCTGCAAGGGCGCTTGGCGCCTCGCGGCTTCGCCAGGTTATGATGCACATCCTGCCCAACGCCATGGGACCGGTGATCGTGGTCGCGACCATCGACATCGCCGCGGCCATCATCGCGGAATCGACGTTGTCCTTCCTCGGCCTCGGCTTCCCGTCGGACGTGCCGACTTGGGGCAGCGTGCTGCGCGACGCCAAGGATTATCTCGACATCGCTCCGCATTGGGCGCTGTTCCCCGGCGCCCTGATCTTCATCACCGTCCTGGCGATCAACTTCATCGGCGACGGGCTGCGCGACGCGCTCGATCCGCGCCGCGTCCTGTAGGCGACATGGCCGAAAAGCTGCTCGATATCCGGGGCCTCAAGACCTGGTTCAAGACCGATGACGGCGTGGTGCGCGCGGTCGACGGCGTCGACCTGCATCTCGACCGCGGCGAGACGCTGGGGGTGGTGGGCGAGTCGGGCTGCGGCAAGACCGTCACCGCGCGCTCGGTGCTGAAGCTGATCGACATGCCCCCCGGCCGCTTCGAGGCGGGCGAGATCCTGTGGAAGGGGCGCAACCTCATTCCCCTGCCGGCCGAGGAGATGGACAAGATCCGCGCCCGCGAGATCGCGATCATCTTCCAGGAGCCGATGACCTCGCTCAACCCCGTCTACACGGTCGGCGACCAGATCGCCGAGGTGCTGCGCCAGCACGAGAAGCTCTCGCGCAAGCAGGCCATCGAAGGCGCGGTCGAGATGCTGCGGCTGGTCGACATCCCCAATCCGTCCAAGCGGGTGCACGACTATCCGCACCAGTTCTCGGGCGGCATGCGCCAGCGCGTGATGATCGCCATGGCGCTCAGCTGCAAGCCGCAGCTCCTGATCGCCGACGAGCCCACCACCGCGCTCGACGTCACCATCCAGGCGCAGATCCTCGAGCTGATGCAGGAGATGAAGGACCGGCTCGGCATGTCGATCATGCTGATCACCCACGCGATGGGGGTGGTCGCCGAGACCTGCCAGAGGGTCGTGGTCATGTATGCGGGCAAGGTCGTCGAGGAGGCGCCGGTCGAGGCCCTGTTCGCCAATCCGCGCCATCCCTATACGCAGGGCCTGATCCGCTCGATCCCGCGCGTCGATCGGGCGGCGGCGCACAAGGAACGGCTCGAGGCGATCCCGGGTAGCGTGCCGAGCCTGCTCAATCCGCCGGTCGGCTGCCGGTTCGCGGCGCGTTGCAAGTTCGCCATGGACATCTGCGTGAAGGCGCTGCCGCCGCTCAAGGAGGTGGGGCCCGGCCACCGGGTCGCGTGCGTGCTGTGAGAGCTCGTGAAACTTTCAGACCGCTGGGAGCGCGGCTCTCCAGAGCCGCTCACATTGGTTGGTTGCAACATTCCATGAGCGGCTCTGGAGAGCCGCGCTCCCGGCAGCATGATCATGAATTGGGTTGCGTGGACGAACATTCTCTGAGGGCCGTGCCGTGACCGAGACCCTGTTGTCCGTCAGGAACCTCAAGAAGCACTTCGCCGTATCGGGCGGCGTCTTCGCGCGCGAGGTCGACCGCGTCCATGCCGTCGACGGTGTGAGCTTCGACATCGGCAAGGGCGAGACCCTGGGCCTCGTGGGCGAATCAGGCTGCGGAAAGTCGACCACCGGGCGCTGCATCCTGCGGCTGATCGAGCCCAGCTCGGGCGAGGTGTGGTTCCAGGGGGCGGACGTTACGCGGCTCGGCCCCGAAGCGATGCGTGCGCTGCGCCGCGACATGCAGATCATATTCCAGGATCCCTATGCTTCGCTGAACCCGCGCCTCACCGTCGGCGCCATCGTGGGCGAGGCGCTGCAGATCCACGGCCTTGCCAAGTCACGCCGGGATCTCGAGGAGCGGGTCCTCGCGCTGCTCGAGACGGTCGGCCTGCAGGCAGACCACATGGGCCGCTTCCCGCACGAGTTCTCCGGCGGCCAGCGACAGCGCATCGGCATCGCCCGCGCGCTCGCGGTCGATCCGAAGCTGGTAATCTGCGACGAGCCCGTGTCGGCCCTCGACGTGTCGATCCAGGCCCAGGTGATCAATCTCCTCGAGGACCTCCAGGAGAAGTTCGGGCTGACCTACCTCTTCATCGCGCACGACCTGTCGGTGGTGGAGCACATCTCGACGCGGATCGCGGTTATGTATCTCGGTCGCGTGGTCGAAATCGCCCCGGCCCGCGACCTCTACGACACGCCGTTGCATCCCTATTCGGAGGCGCTGCTCTCGGCGGTGCCGATCCCCGATCCGACCGTGAAGCGCAAGCGCATCATGCTGCAGGGAGACGTGCCCAACCCGATCCGGCCGCCATCGGGCTGCCACTTCCATACCCGCTGCCCGATCGCCCGGCCCGATTGCGGCGAGCGCTCGCCGGAGCTGCGCGAAAGCCGCCCCGGACACTGGGTAGCCTGCCACTACCGGGGATAGGCGCCTACGACTTCGGGGTGAACACACCGAGATCGTGGATGCCGATGCGCTTCTCGAGCGCTTCGACCTTCTTCGCCATCTTGTCGAACCCTTCCGCGCCGAGCTTCTCGCTCTCGTCCTTGGCGAGGGCCGCGCTCAGCTCGTCGAACTCGTTCGGCGTGACGAGGGTGCGCAGGGTCGGCAGCACGTCGGTGAGCTCGCGTGCCACATGGGGCCGATAGAGCACGATGGACGCCTGCATGGCGTCGATCATCGACTGGCGCTCGGCCTTGTTGCCGCTCTTTGGTGCCAGCTCGATGATCGTGTTGGTGAGCTTTTGCCCGGCGGCATGCTGGACCGTCAGCACGTCGACCAGCTCGACCATGCGGCCGGCCTTCTTGAAGCGCGGGAAGATGTGCTCGTTCTCCTGCTTCTCGTGATAGGCATGCACGAAGTCACGCATCGTCTCGGCCGCCTGGGTGAAGATGGCCGGCTCGATGTCTTCTCCGCCGCCCAGCCGTCGGGCTCCGGCCTCGTAGATCGACAGGACCCGCAGCAGCACGCCGCTGTCGCGCATCAATCGCTCCGTCGCCGTGATGCCGGCCTCGGTCGCCTTGGTCTTGGGCGTTGCCTGCCGGCGGTTTTGCGCCAACGCTGGCGTGGCAAGAAGCACCGCGCCGGTCGTCGCAATCAACCAGCGGCGCCGCTCGTAAAGGACATTGGCCATTGCCGCTTCTCCTGGCTGTGCCGCATTTCCGGAGAAAGAACGGCAACGGGCTCTGCCGGTTGCGTGGCCCGCCGCGGTCCACATCTTGCTCACGTGTTTCCGATGCGATGTGCGAGGATGGATTCCATGACGAAGCAGGAGAGCGCGGAAGCCAACCGTCGTCGCTACGAAGCTCTTCGCGCTGTAGGGCAGGGCGCTGCCCCCGCGGCGCTGCCGGCCGCCACCGCCATTGATGCCGCGCCGATCGGCCCCGGTGCCGTGATCGACAGCGAAACTGTGCCGGCCGGCTGGTATCACACGGTGCGGCTGCGGCGCGGCGAGGCGCTCAGGGTCAGCGATTCCTCCGGCCGTTCCAGCGTGTCGATGATCGGCTGGTGCGAGAAGGACATGTCGGAGCGGCTCAACTGCGCCGATACGGCCAAGATCCAATGGAGCGCCGCCTTGTCGAAGGGCCGTGTCATCCTGACCGACATGGGCCGCGTGTTCTTGTCGCTGATCGAGGATACGAGCGGCGCGCACGACCTGCTGGTGGGCGGCTCGACGCCGGCGTCGGCGCTCGCCGCCTACGGCGTGCCGGCGCGCAACACGCACGAGAACTTTCTCGCGGCCGCATCCAAGCTCGGGCTCGGTTTGCGCGACATTCCACCGTGCGTGACCTTCTTCGCGCCCGTCTCGCTCGACGCGGACGGCCGCTTCGGTTGGGATGGCATGCGCAAGAAGGCCGGCGACTTCGTCGACCTTCGCGCCGAAATGGACGTCGTGCTCGTTCTGTCGAATTGCGCCCACCCGACCGATCCGGCTCGTCCGGCCGCCAGCGGACCCGTGACCCTCGTTCGCCACCGCGCCCCGCCCCCCGCGCCGGGCGATCCTTGCCGGACCCGGTCGCCCGAAATCGTCCGCGCCTTCGAATTCACGGATCGCCTCCATGCCTGAGAAGCCCGTCCTTCGGCCCGATCCCGCCGACGCGGTCTATTCCCACGACGTCCCCGCGGAACGGCCGTGGTCGCGCCTGCTGAAGCGCGGGCAGACCTTGCGCATCGTCGACATCGAGGGCCAGCAGGCCGTCGATGCCCTGCTCTACCGCGCCGACGATCCGGCCGAGCGCTACAGCGCCCAGGACACATTGCGCGTCCAGGGCTCCGCCTATGTCGGGCTCGGCACGCGGCTCGTCTCCAACCGGGGCAAGGTGATGGCGCGGGTCACAGCCGACAGCTGCGGCCGGCACGATACGTCGGCGGGCTGCTGCTCGTGCGAGAGCAATGCCGTCCGCTTCGGTGAGGCGGCCCGGTACCAGCACGCCTGCCGGGAGAACTTCCTGCTCGAGCTCTCGAAGTACGGCCTCGCCAAGCGCGACGTCGTCGCCAACCTGAACTTCTTCATGAACGTGCCGATCGAGCCGTCGGGAGATTTCACCGTCATCGACGGCATCTCGGCGCCGGGCAACCATGTCGACGTGACGGCGGAGATGGACGTGATCTTCGTCCTCTCGAACTGCCCGCAGATCAACAATCCCTGCAATGGCTTCAATCCGACGCCGGTGCGCGTGCATATCTGGGATCCGCCCGTGGTTTGATCGTTTCGAGCAGATTGGGCAGCCCCGAGGCCGGCAACCTTCAGCACCTTGATTCCAGTTGCCGTCGTTTTCCGGGCCGGCCGAGGGGGCATTTCCGTGTCGTTGCCGATGCAGCTATCGCCCAGGATGTTATGATGAGGTACCTTGGCGACCCAGGACTGGAAGCACGGCACGACGTTCCCGCTCGCGCCGTCGTGGCAAGCTTTCAGTCCGACAGGCTGCTAGGCGTGGTTTCGTGCGGTGTGACGGCGCAGATCAGCCTCGACCATCTCGGCCACCATGTCGCCGAACGAGATCGTCGGCGCCCACCCCAGAACGGTCCGTGCCTTCGTCGCATCACCGCACAAGACGTCGACTTCTGCCGGCCGAATGAGATCGGACCGCGTCGTGACGTAGTCCTTCCAGTTCAGTCCGACAACATCAAAGGCAATTTTGCAGAAGTCGCGGACAGAGGTTGTTTGTCCAGTTGCGACGACGTAGTCGTCAGGCTTCTCCTGCTGCAACATGAGCCACATCGCACGAACATAGTCGCGGGCATGGCCCCAGTCTCGACGTGCATCCACATTGCCGAGCGCCAAATCCTTTGCCAGCCCGAGCTTGATCCGGGCAACCCCGTCGGTGATTTTCCGTGTGACGAACTCGATGCCCCGTAACGGGCTCTCATGATTGAAGAGGATCCCGGACGATGCGTGCATTCCGTGGCTTTCACGGTAATTCACCGTCATCCAGTGTGCGTAGAGCTTGGCGACGGCGTATGGCGACCGCGGGTAGAACGCCGTCTTTTCGTTCTGCATGGGCTGCTGAATCAAGCCAAACATCTCGGACGAAGACGCCTGATAGAATCTGGTTTTTCGATTCACGATGCGAATCGCCTCCAGCATGGTGAGCGTTCCGATGCCCGTCACCTGTCCCGTCAGAATGGGCTCATTCCAGGATGTAGCGACGAAGCTTTGAGCTCCCAGATTGTAGATTTCGTCGGGCTCGCAAGCCGATATTACGCGGATCAGGCTCGTAAGGTCGATCAGATCACCGCTCATCAGTTCGACGTGCTTGAGGACATCAAGCGATTGCAGGCGTTCGCCGACGAAGTCCAGGGTCGCGGAATGACGCACCAGTCCTACGACCCGAGACCCCTTGCTGAGCAAGAGTTCAGCCAAATAGGCTCCGTCCTGTCCGGTAATGCCGGTGATCAAACATGTAGACATATATTCCAGCCCTATCCTAGGAAGCAGGCCTCACGGCCCCAGGCGGTTCGTCTGAGATACCACCTGTCGCTTTGTTGTTTGACGGTCCGCCGCCCTCGACAAGGCATTTGCGCGTCAATGAGTTCGACAGTATTCCAGAAGGTATTCGGTGAAAAATCCGTTACGCCATTCTCAGTGAGATTGCAGCCATCGTAGAAGAAGTCGGCAGTTAATGGAAGGCCGTGGACGAGTAAATAGAGGACGACACCCGCGGCAATCGTGGGCGCGCGTACTCCACCAGGAAATTTGAGCGTCCTGCGGCGGTGATGCGAGATCAACTGAGTAATCTTGGCATCTTGAGATTGACGCAGCACAGTTTCATGCGGCGTATTATACAGTGCTGTGGCCCGATGCGGTTGAACGGATGAGGGACGATTATGGATTGGACAAACAAGCGCGTACTGGTCACTGGCGCGGGCGGTTTCATTGGCAGCAATCTCGTAGAGGCCCTGGTGCAGCGCGGCGCCAAGGTGACCTGCTTCCTGCGGTACAAGGCGAGCGGCGACCATGGCGCCCTGGAGTTCCTGCCCGCCGCGGTACGTGAAGGATTGACGATCATCTCCGGCGACCTGGCCGACCCTGCGACGGCGGCGGCGCTCGTGGACGGGCAGGAAGTCGTGTGTCACCTGGCCGCGCTGATCGGCATCCCCTACAGCTTCATCCATCCGATCGAGGTGGTGCGCACCAATACCCTCGGAACGGCCTACCTGCTGGAGGCCTGCCGGAACCGCGGCATCGAGCGTATCGTCTGCTTCTCCACCAGCGAGGTCTATGGGACCGCGCTCTATGCGCCAATCGACGAGGAGCATCCGCTACAGGCACAATCACCCTATGCCGCCAGCAAGATCGGCAGTGACCAGATTGCGTTGAGCTATTTCCGGTCCTTCGGCGTTCCGGTTTCCATCGTGCGGCCGTTCAACACGTTCGGCCCGCGGCAATCGTCCCGGGCTGTGATTCCGACCATCATCACCCAGGCGCTGCGCGGCGGCGCCGTGCGGCTTGGCGCCGTCAGCCCGACACGCGACCTTTGTTATGTCGGGGATACCGCGGCAGGCGTGATCCGGATGTGCGAGGTGCCGGAGGCGGTGGGCGAGGTGATCAACATCGGCACTGGAAGCGAGATCTCGATCGGGGCGCTGGCGGAGCGCATCTTCGCCATTATCGGCCGGGCCCCGGAGATCATAACCGACGAGAAGCGGCTGCGCCCCGAGAAGAGCGAAGTGATGCGCCTGATCGCCAGCGGCGACAAGGCACGCCGGCTGCTCGGCTGGTCGCCGAGCGTGTCGCTCGACGAAGGCCTGGCGCGCACCATCGACTGGATCCGGGCCAATCCCGGCTTCTTCAAGGTCGGAGATTACCATGTCTGACGCGCCTGCGATGAAGGCGGTGATCCTGGCCGGCGGGCGTGGCACGCGGCTCGCACCGTATACTACCGTGTTGCCGAAACCGTTGGTGCCGGTCGGCGGCGTGCCGATCCTCGAAACCGTGTTGCGGCAGCTTTGCTTCCACGGATTCCAGGAGGTGATGCTGGCCGTCGGGTATCTCAGCCCGCTGATCCGCGCCTACTTCAACGAGGCGCCAGTGTCGAAGCGGATTCGCATCGGCTATCATCAGGAACACGAGCCGCTGGGCACGGCAGGTCCAATCGCCACCGTCGAGGGATTCGACGACGATTTCTTGTTCATGAATGGCGATCTGCTGACGACGCTCGACTATGCCGCGCTGATGCGCTTCCACCGGGAACACGCCGCCGCGCTGACCATCGCGGTTGCCGATCGGCACACCCAGATCGAGGTCGGCGTCCTCGGCATCAACGAGGCGAGTGAGGTGGTCAGCTATACCGAGAAACCGACGCACAGCTATTCCGCCAGCATGGGAATCTATGCCTGCTCGCCGAGAATCCGCAAGCACATGCAGGCCGGGGTCGCGCTGGACGTGCCTGCGCTCGTGCTTCGGCTGATCGCCGCCGGGGAAAAGGTGGTGGGTTTTCGCTCCGAGTGCTTCTGGCTCGACATGGGCAATCCGGCCGACTACGCGCGCGCGGCCGAAGCCTTCGAGGCCAATCGCGCCGCCTTCCTCAAGGACGAGGTGACGGCCGCCCCGGCGGATTGACGGTCGTGGTGCCGTCGGGCGCCGCGCGAATGATGGCCGCCTTCCGCTGGGTCCGCGCCTCCCACGAATGCGGCCGGACAGCGGCGAGCCGGGCTGCCTGAGCCTGTGGCATCGGTCAGCGCGGCTTCCACCCGCGCGACCAAATACCTCCGGCGGCGCCGCGGAATCGGCAGACCGACTCGTGGCGCTCGATCCGCCGCCAGACCCGCGCCGCGTCGATGTCCCGCAGGGGGCGCATGGGGGAATCGGAAGGTCAGGTGGGAGCCGAACTTCTACTTGATGCCCCGCAGCCTCTCGATTCCATGGAAGTCGGGATCGAAATCTGGCCACGACCTGTCCTTGTCGGAGATTTCCGTCGGTGTGACAGGCCATTCAATGGCAAAGCGCGGATCGTTCCAGCGCAAGCCGCGTTCCTGGGTCGGTTCGTAGAACTCGCTCACGAGGTATAACACCTCGCTGTCGTCGGCGAGTGTCAGGATGGCATGGGCGAAACCGCGCGGCACGTACATCATGCGTCTGTTTTGGGAGGACAGTTCGGCCCCGAACCACTGGGTGTACGTTGGGCTGTCGGGACGGAGGTCGATGATGGCGTCCCACACAGCGCCGCGAATGCAACGCATGATCTTGACCTCGGCGGCCGGGGCGAGCTGGTAGTGCAGTCCTCTCAGCGTACCGCGGTTGCCCGACAGCGAATTGTTGATCTGGACGAACCGCTGCTCGAGCCCGTGGTCGGCGAGTTCCCTTTCGCAGAAGGCGCGGGCGAAGAACCCGCGGTCGTCGCCCCGCTTTTCGAGCTCGATCGTGAATGCGTCCTTCAGGGGCGTAGGTTCAAATTTCATGTTTTCGGCTATTGAAGGAATTGATCGACGTTAAGGCGAATTTCAAGCGAATCACGCCACTACCGTGTGCAAGTTTCAATGAAAAAGGTGTTCCGCTTGCCCCGCGACGCCCGTTCTATACAGTTGGTTAATTTGGGAGTGAAGCGTCCATCGATCTGCAAGGTGGAAGCGACAAATGCGAACGTCAAGATCAGGCCATTTCATTTCCACCAGTTCCACAAATGAAGAGACGCGCGGGCGCGCGCCGACTCTGCGTCATGCGGTGGCAGCGCCGGGTGCGATAATCTCTCGGGTTTCTCCTGTGGCCGTATGCCGTTCTCGACGACGATCGTGCGATCGGAGGCGAGAAACCGACCACGAAATTGGGACATGTTGGGATACGACGAGGATGCCTTCGCGTACGCCGTCAGCACCATTTGTCAGTCTCGTGGCAGCTCGCTAGGAAAGAGCTTCCTGGTACGCACGCAGAGTTCGTCTCGCACACTCTTGCCAGGTAAAGCTGGCGGCGCGCTTCCGTCCCTTTTCGATGAAGGCGGCACGTGTCGCCGGTTCGGTTGTGAGGCGACCAAGCTTTTCAGCAATGTCGTCGATGGACAGTGGGTCACAGAGTAACGCAGCGTCGCTGGCCACTTCACGAAGCGAGGAATTGTCCGAGGTCAGCACCGCCGATCCCGCTGCCATCGCCTCCACAACCGGCAGGCCGAACCCTTCGTACAACGACGGGTAGGCAAAGACGTCACAGGTCGCATAGAGGCTCAGAAGCTCGGCGTCAGTGATGAATCCCGTGAAGAGCACATGCGGGGCCAGATCTGGCGCTTGGGCGCGCCGGTAGACTTCGCTGTTGTCCCAGCCCGGTTCACCGCTGAGTACCAGGCGATGCGGAATCAATCCCGCATTCTTGAGCTTGGCGAACGCTTGCAGAAGCCGCGCGAGGTTCTTCCGTGGCTGCACCGTGCCCACGGACAGGATGAAAGGCCCATCGAGTCCAAACTTCCTAAGCACCGCTCGAGCATCGTCGATCGGTGGCGGAGAGAAAAAGCGTTCGTTAACGCCGCCCAGTGTCGTGATGATCCGATCGGTGGTTTCGGGAAACATCTGTGCAATGTCGGCCCGCGCACTCTCCGATATTGCCACGATACGCTCAGCCTGCCTCAGGGCGCGCGGAATCAACGATCGGAAATACAACGTCTTGATTCTCTCATCGATCTTGCCGTGGGCGAACCACGTCATATCATAAATGGTTACGACCTGTCGGCTGTTCTTGCGCAAAGGCAACGTAAAACCCTGGCCATGCAGTAGGTCGACGCCCAGCCGACGAACGATGTCCGGCAGTATCGCCTGTTCCCACACCAGCCTGACTGGGCGGGACATATCCGGTGCGTGAGTGGTGAAGTTCCTCCCCAGACGCAATTCGCGCTTACCGAGCTCAGTCGTGTAGACAATGTACTCGTTGTCTGTGTCAACGAGGGACAGCGCGCTAAGAAGTTCGTCGACGAAGCGGCCGACTCCCGTCTTTACCCGACCCATCGCCATTGCGTTAATTAATATCCTAGCCATCTCCCTATGGAATACTCCCTTCCCATGGACATGCGATCACCGACATCGCCCGAGCGTGCTTCATCCTGCATGTTACGTCACTATCCTACTGAGGTTGAATCGGCTTGTCTTGGAATCCCGCGATGGTGCGGCATGACTTGACGAAGCGGAATGGACGGCGATGAAGCGCAAGGCAGATCGTCGAGTCGTGAATGGCATCATCTGGGTGCTGCGGACAGGAGCGCCCTGGGCGCGATCGGCTTGAGCGGTACGGCCCCTCTTTCTTTATTCTGCGGGCCGGGGTACCGTGTTCCGAACGTCGTTCAGATTCCTTGCGTCTGGTCTCAGCAGTTCGGTTACAAGAAGCCCGCCCCTCCGAGGACGACGCAGTCCCATTTGAGCGATGGCGGGCTATGGCCGTACGCGATGCACCGGATGACGTGGGCCTAATGGGGAGCAGCCCTCATGGACCGAACCGAGATTGCCGACCTTATCGTCGAGCGTATCAAGGCCGAGAAATCCCGGGTCGCCCAGCAGTATGCCGCGAGCGTGGGCACCATCGGCCATTTTGTGATCGACGACCTTCTGCCCGCTGAACTCGCCGAGCGGATCTACCGACAGTTCCCCAAGCCCGACGCGATGCGGCTCAAGAAGACCCTGCGTGAATACAAGTACATTGCCGCCCAGATGGATGAGCACGACCTGCTTCTCGAGGAGGCGATCTATGCCTTCCAGGATGCGCGGGTCGTCGAGCTGATCAAGGGCATCTGCGGCATGAACTCGGTCTACCCGGACGTCCATCTCTATGCCGGCGGCATCTCGATGATGGGCAACCAGCAGTTCCTCAATCCCCACCTCGACAACAGCCACGACAAGGACCGTGACCGCTGGCGGGTTTTGAACCTGCTCTACTATGTGACCCCGGACTGGGCCGAAGCGAACGGCGGCAACCTGGAACTCTGGCCGCAGGGTGTCGGAGGCAAACCCCTCACGATCCAAAGCCGCTTCAACCGTCTCGCCGTGATGGCAACGCACGGCGGTTCCTGGCACTCGGTCAGCCCGATCCACGCCAACGGATTCCGCTGCTGCGTGTCCAACTACTACTTTTCCGACGATCCCCTGAAGGAAGGGGATAGCTTCCATGTAACCTCGTTCCGGGGCCGTCCCGAACAGAAGCTCCGGGATATTGTGCTCCGCGCCGACGCAGCCTTGCGAATGGGCATCCGCTCATTGTTCGCCAAGGGTATCAAAGACACCACGCACATCTACAAGCGCAAGCAGTAGTGCTCCGGCGCAGAAATAGGCGCGCCAGATCAATCGCTTGACCAAAACAAAAGCAAATTCGGTTTAGACTGGGGGTTTTCCAGGGTAGGGTCGACGGTCGACACCAAGAAAGGGGAGGCGGTCGGCGACTTCAAGAACGCCGGTCTCGGTCATATCCGCAAGTCAGGCGACGTCGTGCCTCTGGCGTGGGCGTCGGGTGTCAGAAGACGAGATACCGCCGACCGAGGAAATTCAGGACGACGCCAACCATCGAGGCCAAGATCTTCGCGAGCCAGGGAGATGTCCCCATGGCGACAAGAGCGCTCGTGATGCCGACATCGAAGACTCCGGCGACCACGACGACCAGGATGTAGGCGAAGATCTCCGCCGCCGTATTCCAGCGCGCCTTGTGGCGAAACAGGAGGGCGATGCAAAGGAAATAGTTGACCGCAGCGGCAATGACGAAGGCGGACACCGCGGACACTGAGAGGGACACGCCGACCTGGAGGAGACACAGGAAGATAGCGAGATTGACCAGGGCGGCGGTGCAGCCGATGACCAGATATGCGAGGAACTGAATCGGGAGCGGTAAGTGGACCGAATTGTAGCGGAAGATGCAATACAGTGCGCGCACCCCGTCCCGCCAGTTGATCTTCTTCCCCTCCGCGTAGGTCCGGCCCTCGTAGGAGATGGCCATTTCATAAATCCGCAGTTTCTTGTGGGCGACTTTGGCGACGATCTCGGGTTCGAACCCGAATCGATCCTCCTCGATCTGGATGTCCCGGATGGCCTCACGCCTGAAGACCTTGTAGCAACTCTCCATGTCGGTGAGGTTGAGGTCGGTAAACATGTTGGAGAGCAGAGTAAGAAAGGCGTTCCCGACGTAATGCCAGAAGTACAGCACCCGATGCGGACCGGAGCCCTTGAACCGGGAACCGATGACTACGTCAGCGCGCCCGTCGCGGAGCGGCTCGACGAGGTTTCGAAGCTCGAGCGGATTGTATTCGAGATCCGCATCCTGGACGGCTACGAAATCCCCGGTCGCCTCACGGAATCCCGTCCGGAGGGCAGCTCCCTTGCCCTGGTTCCGCACGTGCTGCAGGACACGGATTTCCGGGTAGCGCGCCTCCAGTTCCCGCGCGATCGCCAGGCTCCGGTCACGCGAGCAATCGTCGACGATGATTATCTCCAGCGATAGATCGCTGCCGTGTTTCAGAGCTAAGACTCTCTCGATGCAGGATTGAAGTGTCCGCTCCTCGTTGAAGCAGGGTACAATGATGGAGAGGGTGGCTGGTGACGTATCGGTGGTCCCAAAATCGGTCATGGCGGCTCATCTCTATGGATACTGGACGAGCCACTCAAGCAGTTCGATCTGCAATCGCTCCCAGGATGGATGCATTCTTCAATCATCGCGGCCCTGCCGGCCAGCCGCCATTTCTGCTCATCCCCGCTTTCTTCACGCTCGGCGGCTTCAGCAGCCTGATGACTGGGATATGATGTCCACGGCATCGCCAATTCACGCGCGGAACATCCTTCCCGAAAAGGCGGCGGAGGCCGGCGGGCGCTTGCCCGCCTCGCCTGCGCGCCGGTCAAATGATCCCTGTCGGTCGGCATTACCTGGCGTCGAGCCGGGACTCCGCCCGCTCCCGCCCCCGCTCTCGCCGGGTGCTGATCCGAAAGACCAGGGCGGTCGCGATTGCGGCTGAGAAGTGCACGGCGGCAAACCATTTGTTCTTTTCGGCCGAGAACGCCCCTGGAAAAGTGTAAATATGGTGCACGGACCCCAGCACGATGAGCCCCCCGAGCGTGCTCGCGATCTGCGGACTCAGACGGTGTACATACGGATTGATCCACATCCCCACGAGCAGGAAGACCGGGAACACGGCCAGCGAATTGAGCCGCGCGATGCTGTTGAGTGTCCAATCGGGTCCGCCGAGAAACGGCTGGGCGCAGATCGGGACGATCAAGGCCAACAGTCCGACGATAACGAGTTGTCGATCGCGCTCGCGCGGAATCGTGATCCTGCAGCCAAACAGTAAGGCGAGTGCAAACGCAAAAGGAATCACGCCTCGAATCATAAAATCCACGAGCCGCCCTGCAGAAAAATCGGAATGGATCCAATACAGGAGTCCTAGCAGCGCCATCTCGGTCTCGCTGGGAAGACCCGTGCGCGAGGCGATGTATGATGTGCCAAGATAGATCAGGATGGGGAGTGCGAGGTAGCTCAGCGTGAAGACGCTGCCGCGCCACCCGCGAGAGTGATTCAGGGCATACTCCAGCACGATGAACGCCGGCAGGATAACCAGCGTCGTTTGCCGGCTCAGCGATGCGAGGAGAATGCCGCCGAGCAGCGTGCCTCTTTTCCTGGCGAGCAGGCCGAAGAGACTGGCGGAAAGTCCTGCCAGGAACCCGATGTCGCTGATATAGCCATTGAACATGAAATAATGGCGAAATACATACGGATTGAAGAGAACAGCCAACGAGATAAGGAAGACCGTCTCTTCACGCATATCAAGCAGCTCACAGCACCGGATAAAAAACCAGAACGCCAGGGCCAGGAGAAGGCTGCCGCCCACCAAGTAGGCCATCGGGATCGAGACTCCCGTGATGTGACTCGCCATGCCGAGAACATAGGGCAGGAAGATCCGCTGGGCGTGATGATAGGGCACGGGAATAGCGACCACTCCCGGCGCGGCTTCTGACATGGCAAAATAGGAAAAGATATCGCCTGCTCCAGTTACGATCCGCTCGTGATCAGTCTGATAATTCAACTGGTTTGAACTGATCGCAACCAGAACGAGTAACACAAACAGAAGAAGACGTTGCTGCTTGAACTGAAGGAAACCTATCCGCGGCTCGGTCACCGATCTGAACCTCCTCACGCACCAACAGTTCCGTAAGACAGCTGCGGGCTAGTCGCAACAGTGAATTCTCGAGTGAAATGCCATCAGAGCACAAGCGTGGTCTGAAATCAGCATAGCAGAGCGATTGTGTCGCGAATGGCGCCTGTGCTCAACATGGAACTCGCGTCTACACGAGGCTGCGCGCGCAGTGCCGGCGCAGATCAGCCTCAACCATCTCGGTCACCATGTCATCAAACGAGATCGTCGGCTCCCAACCCAGAACGGTCCGTGCCTTCGTGGCATCCCCGCACAGGACGTCGACCTCGGCCGGACAAATGAGATTGGACCGTGTCTTGACGTGGTCGTGCCAGTTCAATCAGACAGCATCAAAGGCGATCCGGCAGAATTTACGAACCGGCCTCGCTTTTCCGATGGCGACGACATGGTTGTCGGACTTTTTCTGCTGAAGAATGAGCCACATCGCACGCACGTAGCCGCGCGAACGGCCCCAATCGCGCCGTGCATCCACATTAACGAGAGCCAGGTCCTTGGCCAGCCCGAGCTTGATGCTGGCAACACCATCCGTGATCTGCGAATGACGAACTCGATGCCCCGCAACGGAATCTCATGATTGAAAAGGATATCCGATGATGGGTGCATTCCGCTCCCAAGCGGGTATCACGCGGATCGGCTCGCAAGATCGATCAGATCACCGCTCGCCAGCTCGACGTGCTAGAGGACATCAATGGATTGCAAGGCGGCGCCGACGAAAACCAGGGTGGCGTACCAGCCCCACAACCCGTGATCCCTTGCCAAGCAAGTGCTGCGCCAACCACGCTCCATCCTGCCCGGTAATTCCGGTGATCACACATATAGACACGTAACCTCGCCTTACCTGTAGTGGCAGAACCTTACATCGATACGTCCGAATTTATCCGACATGCTCCGATACGTTGGCGGGTACAAGCACCAATATTCTGCCGTGTCCCGGCCTACGCAATCTTTCAGTGGCGCTCGCCGCTTCCGCCATCTGCTTCGGCGGGCGTCCGACCGCAGGAAGATCGTAGGTTTCGGCTCGAGTTCGGATCGACGGTCAATGACGAGGCCCCGTCGTCGGCGAAAGCGGGGACTCATCGAGAGCCGCACGGATGATGGCCGCCTTCTGCCGAGTCCGCGCCGCCCAGGAATGCGGTCGGACTGCGGCGAGCCGCGCTGCCCGCGCCTCTGGAGGGTCGGTCAGCGCGGCTTCCACCGCGGTGACGAAGTCCGCTTTGTTATCAGCGATGCGTACCACGGAAGCGAGCCTCCTGGCGGCTGGAACCGACGTGCTGACCACGGGCTTTCCGCCGCAGAGATATTCGTAAAGCTTCAGCGCATCGCCGCGAAGCGTGGTGTCGTTGAGCGGAAACGGCATGATGCAAACATCCATGCCTTTCAGAAAAGCCGGAAAATCTCCATACGCCTGCGGACCAAGCAGATGGATATTGCGGCAATCGGCGAAAACGGCGGCGTCGAAGCCGAACCAGACGTACCCGACGAGGACGATGCTCCACTCCGGATGGCTCTGCGCCAAGTGGCGAAGCAGGGCGACATCAATTTTCCAGGGATCGACACCGCCGAGATAGCCGATGACGGGCTTGGGCAAACGGGCGATGGCCTCCGGCACGTTCGTCTCGGGCAGCAGGGCGCGACCGAACACTTCCGGTGCGGCAGCACAGTATACCACATGCATGTTGGGATTGTGGACCCGCAGAGGTTCGGCGAGCTCGTCGGTCACGGCGAAGACAAGGTCGGCGGCACGGCAGGCTTCCGCCTCCAACTTCAGCATCATGGCGCGCTGCCTCGCGTTGCGCGCCAAGGCGGCGTCGAAATCAACCGTCTCGAATATCTTGAGCCGCGCCGGGAAGTGCCGCAGCACGGCTCCGGAATTGTATAGCGGCGACCACAGAATGGGATTGCGGAGGCCCAACCGCTGCTGCACGCGGCGCAGCAGCCAGGCGAGAATTCGACCGTTGATGCGGGAGACGGCGGCGAGGCGGCTGATGCCCGGCAAGCCGATGGCCGGCGGGCGATAGACCCAGAAGCGCTCGCCGATTTGTTCCAGTACCGGCTTCTGCTCGCGCTGACGTTGCTGAAAGCGGGCGACGTTGCGCAGCGTCAGGGAAGCGCCGAAGGGCTCGACGTAGACTACCCGGTTGGCTTCCGCCATGCCCTGCATTGTGTAGTGGGTGACGCTGTGGATCACGCCCCATACCGCGGGGCCGAGGCAGATGATGTCGGCGTCGCGCAGGGCGAGCCGGTCGGCACCCTCGTCCATTGCTTCAGCCCTGCCGCAGCGGATTGCGAACGCCGGCGAGCTTCAGCCGCACCGCCGCCGGCCCATCGGCAGGGCCGATGCCGTGCCGGGGCAACTGATAGCGCGCCGCAGCATGGCGGCGCATCAGGTTCCCGGGCTTGGTCGTCACGGCAGTGCGAAAGCCGAGCGCCGCAGCCAGCCGGATGTCGCGCACCCCGATCGTGTCCCTCCTGCCGTAGGGATAGGCGAAGTGGCGCACGGCGCGGCCGGTTTCACGTTCGAGCCGGTCGCGACTGGCCGCCATCTCGTGCGATGCCGCCGTCTCGTCCAGCGTGGCGAGAACAGGATGCGACAGCGTGTGCGCACCGATCTCGACCAACGGGGAGGCCGCGAGGCGGCGCACCATCTCCCAATCCATCATGTGCAGCGCGGCCAGCGCGGCCGCATCGACTCCGTAGCGATCGGCCAACACCTGCATCATTCGCGCCGAGGCCTCCGGGCGTGCGGTCAGCATGAATCCGGCGGTGACGTCATAGGTCCGCCGCTTGGCTGCATGGTCCCGAGCGTCGAGCGCGGTCTCGTTCGGGATGGGCAGGTGCAGCACCTTCTCCCGCTCAATCACCTGCTCGAGCGCGTACCACCACAGCGGGGCGCTGCCATCGATCAGGCCCGGGGTGATGTAGACGGTGATCGGTATATGCCGCGCCTCGATGATCGGCAGCAATGTGTCGTGATTGTCACGGTAGCCGTCGTCGAAGGTCAGGCAGACGAAACGACCGGCGCCTGCCGCCTGCTGGCGGAACAACGCCTCCTCCAGCCCCACGATTTCGATGCCGTCTTCGGCCAGCGTATCCAGCAGCCGCTCGAAGGCATCGGCCGGCACGTTGTTGCGGTAGTTCGTCGAGAAGGCCACTGCCGGATCGGCCGCACGGATGCGATGGAACACGAAGATGGCGCCGGCACCGCCGAGCATCGGCCGCGCGAGCGACACCAGGCCGAGACGCAGCAGCAGTTGCTTCAGCATGGCCGCTTCCGGATCATGGGCCGCAAGGCGCTTCGGCAAGCTGGATCTCGGAAGCCAGTCCACCGGTGGGGTTGCCAAAGAACCAGAGGCGAATCCGCCCTTGCTCGACGATTGCGGAGGGGCCGCCAATGG
Organism: Reyranella sp.; assembly: GCF_965279465.1. NCBI lineage: Bacteria > Pseudomonadati > Pseudomonadota > Alphaproteobacteria > Hyphomicrobiales > Reyranellaceae > Reyranella > Reyranella sp. The sequence continues at coordinate 6,966,431 of NZ_OZ257242.1, read as the reverse complement.
TCCAAGCGTCCGCCTGGCCTGGCCGCGGCGACAGGATAGGATTGCGGGGGTTGCGTTCCCAGCGCACTCCGTCCGCGCTGAAGGCATGACCGATCGCACCGCGCTGCATCTCGATGCCATCACGGTAGTCCTGCGGAGCGCTGCCGAAGTAGAACATGTGATAGCCGCCACCGGGGTCGGCCACGACATTGACGTGGCTGGTCCACATTTCGTCCCAGCTGCCGCGAGGGCCGAGCGCGAACACCGGCGTCGGCAGCCGCGTCCAGTTGATGCCATCCGGCGAAGTTGCGTAACCGATCCGGAAGGTACGGAAACTGTCCGGCGGCTCGCCCAGACCGACATACCACATCCGGTAGAGGCCGGCCGCCGCATCGAACAGAACGCTGGGTTCCAGCACGCCGCCGTGCCGGCAGGAACCAGGGCTGGCGCAGACCGGCCGCTCCCAGGCGGCGACGGGTTCCAGCACTGGCGTGTCACGGCGGGTCCAGCGAATACCGTCCGGCGAGGTTGCCATGCCGATGGCAAAGGTGACGCTGCCCTCTGGCGCCCGGTTGCCGGTGTAGTACATGCGGTAGATCCCATCGGGGCCGACTAGGACATTGGCAGTTTCCAAGCCTGGTGAATCCCAGGCGTTGGGCGGCGCCGCGAGCACAAGATCCATCAATGGGTCCGGCGCGGTCGGCGACTTCCAGACGGTCCACGCCTGACCGTCGCCGCTTTCGGCGCGCGCAAAGCCGGTGCGCTGTCGACTGTCGGCATTGGTGAACCACATCTCGTAGCGGTCCCCGCGGCGGATGACCGACGGATCGGCGGCGATACGCAGTGGACTGAGCGGGCCGCCGGCAATGGTGCGGGCGGGCTGCGGCGCCCGGACCCAGTTGTCAGGAAAGCGGCAGCGCGGCGCTGCCACCGCGGATGCGGCCTCGGCTACGGAAAGCACAAGGGCGAGGAGAACAGCGAGGCGGAGACGTCGAGGATTCATTCAGAAAGTTCCTCCAGCAGGCGCCCGGCCGATCGTCTTGACGAAGTAGCGGAGCGCGCTGCCGACATGCCATCGCCAGGTTCGGCTGAAGGGTCGCCGGGCGCTGCTCCGCTGGTGCTCATGCAGGAATACCAGGGAAGGGAAGACCCAAGTCTGCAAGCCGACGCGGCGCATCCGCCAAGCGAGGTCCACGTCTTCGTAGTACAGGCGGAAGCCCTCGTCCATGCCGTCGACGCGCGCGAAATCGGCACGCCGCGTTAGCAGGAACGCGCCAAACACCCAGTCGACGGGAAAGGGCGACTCCGACGGTGCAGTCTGCTCCATCAGCGCGTTCCGATACCATTGCGGGCGCCAGGGCCAGTGGTCGATGCCGAGGCCGCGGGCCAGAGGGACGGCTGGCGAGGGAAAACGTCGAAAACTCTGCTGCGGCGTGCCGTCAGGGTTGAGCAGGCGGCAGCCCAGCAACCCGACTTCGGCATTGCCGTCGAGGAAGCCGACGGCGTTTGCGAGTTGGCCGTCGCGATGGCGCGTATCCGGATTCAGGAAGAGCAGGCATCGCCCCGTGGTATGGCGCGCGCCGGCATTCACGTTGGCGGCGAAGCCGAGCGGGATGGGGTTGGTCTTCACCCGTATAGGATGGCGAAGGAGCGCCGCAACACCACCATCGGCCAGATTATCTATGACCAGGATCTCAGTCCTCAGACCGTCGAGCGCCGCACCGAGCGAGGCGATGCAGTCGGGCAGCATCGCCTTGTGCCCATGGCTGACGATGACGATCGACAAATCCGGGACGCCAGTGATGTGGCGGCGGTCAGCTTGCATGGCGCCGCTCCGCCAGCAATTGCACGCAGTAGCCTTCGAGTTGGCGCAGCATCGCCTCCGGCGTGTAGCGCGTCATCAGGTTGCGGCGTCCGGCTTCTGCGAGCTCCCCACGCAACGCCGGAGAGCGGGCAAGGCGTTCCATCGCCGCTTCCAACGCCGAAGCCGAGCCGACCTCCACCAGCAGCCCGTCGCGCCCATCGGTGATTGCCAGAGGCAAGTCACCAGCGCGCGAGGCAATGACGGGCCGCTCCATGCTCATCGCCTCCAGCGCTGTCAGCGGTAGGCTGTCCTTCAGCGAGGGTACGCAGACGACATCCATCGCGCGGAGCCATGGCAACGTTTGCGGCACCAAACCGGCGAAGTGTACCTGCTCGGCGATCCCCAGGCGTTTCGCCAGTGCACGGTAATCGCTCTCTGCCGGACCTTCGCCTACCAGCACGCCGCGTATGTCTAGACCCCTCTGGCGCAATCGGGCCAAGGCCTCAATCATCAGGGACTGGCCTTTGCCAGGGTGCAGCCGGCCGAGGATGCCGACGAGGAGTCCGGTTGGCGCGATGCGGGCGCGTATCTCGGCCGCCTCGGCGTCGTGCAGCGCAGGGTCGGTGGCGGGAATTCCATTGCTGACAATCTCAACGCGCTTGCCCCCGGCCAGGCGGACTTCATCGGCCATGGCGGAAGAGCCGACCAACACGAGGTCCGCGGCGCGGATCAGATAGCGGTCGATATCCTCGTAGACCTTGTGCTTGCCGGAATGGGTATGCCGAAGCCAGCCATGGACATGCGCGATCCAGGGCACGCGACGAAAGCGGGTTATCATCCAGGCAAGCAGGTCGGCGCGCATGTCGTTGGTATGCAGGATGGCCCCGGGCCGATCAGCGAGGAGGCCTGCGATGCGATAAGCCGTGCGCGGCGCGTCGGACAGGCCGTGCCAGGGAAGGCGGCAGGTCTGCACGCGCGTGGTGAGATCCTCGAGCACGGGCGGCAACGGCCGCTCCGGCTTTGCCAGCAGCGCCAGCAATGGCGGAAAGCGATCGCGGTCGAGGTGCTGCACGATCATCTGCAGCACCGTCTCCGGCCCGCCAGCCCGGTCATAGGCTCCCTTAACCATGACCAGGGGAGTCGACGAGGAGTTCGAGGACGGCCCCGGCCTCATGGGAGGCTGCTCCGCCGGAGAGTCCGGATGGCGGCGACAAGGAACAGCGTGGCGCCGGCCGCGGTGGCCAGCATGCCAATCGCCCACAAGCTATGCAGAGGCAATTGGGATGCGCCGAGCAGGGCATAGACGGCGGTCGCCGCCAGCGGCATCAACGCCAGCATGGTGAGGTTACCCGGCCGCGGCGGGGACGAGTGGCTGGTCAGGAGGCCCGGACTCGAACCGGCATTGGCAAGACGATGTCGGCGCAACAGCACAAAAAGCAACGCGGTGAGAGCCGGCAGCACCAGCAGGGCGAGGGGCACTTGCGGCACGGTCACCGCGCCCAGGAAGCCGAAGAGTACCAGACCGGCCAGGATGAGTCCGAGGCGCGAGGGTTGGAAGGAGTCAGGCCGTCCGGCAGCGACCCCAAGGTAGGCCAAGGCGAGAAAGGCCGTGGCAATCGTGGCTTGAATCAGGAAATCGACAGGTGCCGCGGCCACGGGTGGCGTCTCGAAGCGCCAACCATACGCCCAGACACCCCAGAACACGCCAAAACCCAGAGACAGCCAGGCCGCTGTACCGAGGCTTGGTTTGCGCAAGGCGACTCCCAGCGCATGCCAGCCGAGGACGACCGAGATCGGGGCATGCCAGGCCAAAGCGGTCCAGCTGATGGTGAAGGGGAAGGCCATGCTCGGATCGCCGAACAGCGTCATCGCGAAGACGCCTTCTCCGATCCATCCGAAGGCTGCGCCGGCAAGAAACAGGCCGGAGGTATTCCGGATGCGGAAGTACCATAGAACGACCAGAGTCAGATAGCCGAGGTAGGAGTAGAACAGGCACGCGAGCGGCCGGTCGACAAGCCCTTCATCGGGGCGCAACTGCGACCAGAACATCGCCTCAGAAAAGAAATACAGGATGTAGCCGGTGCCGAGCAGCAGGCTGACACGGCGCAGCAGGGCCTCGCCACGGTTCATCGGGAGAGCCCCGAACCGTAGGCCAGATTTGTGGCGGCGCTCGCCACCGCCACCCGCCTCACGGCGGCGGCATAGCCGGCCAGCAGCCAGATCATCTTGGCCAGCATCAAATGGCCGAACAAGGCGCAGGCCAGGAATCCGAGCGTCGCAGCGACCAGACAGTCCGCCAGCAACTGAGAGGAGGGATCGCCAAAGCGATGCGCCTCGAACAGGTCGCGAAAGATGAAGACGATGATGCCAACGAAGCCCAGCAACCCGAATATGCCGAATTCCACCCAGACCTGCAGTACGGTGTTGTGCGGCATGATCCATTCCAGCCGCTCAATGCCCTCCGCAACTCGAAGCTCGTAGTCCTCCATCGTCTGGTCGACGAGCTGGGGGACGTCTGGTTGCCGGCCGAGCCAGTGAATGAAGTGCGGACCATACTGATTGTAGCCGAAACCCGTGATCGGCCGTTCCAGCACCAGATCAATGCCACCGAGAACTAGGTAGGTGCGGAGCGGCGTGCTGCCTCCTTCGGTTGCATATTCGAAGGAGTAGAGGCGCTGCAGGCCCGCAGGGCTCCAAATCGCGAAGCCGGTAGTTCCAAGAAGTCCAGCCAACAGCAGCGGCTTCAACGGCAGGCGATTGCGGATCAGCAGGTAAAGCACTGAAATCGCCAACGCGATGACCGCTGAGCGGGTGAAGGACAGCACGACGCCCATGCTTTGCAGCGTCGTCGCCGAGGCGATCAGCATGCGCGCGACAAGTCCGTTGAAGCGGACGAACAGATACAGGTTAACGGGCAGGACGGCGACCAGCATGTAGGCGAACCAGTTGGAATCGAACAAGCCGCCGGTGATCCGCTTGATCTCGACGCCCTCCAGCGAATCCCGGTCGATGATCGCGCCGATGTTGCCCCCAACCAAGCTGGGATCGTCGAAATCGAAAGCGAGGCTGGGCAGCAGGAATTCCGCGAACCCAATCAGGCTGGACAATGTCATGCAGGCAGTCAGCGCGATGCAGGCCTGGTTCAGGGCGCGTTCCGACTCGCCCGCGATAGCGGCGATCATTACTGTCAACAGGACGAGCTGGATGTAGCGAGACAGTCCCTCGAACCCTTCTGCTACGTCCGCGGTTCTGGTGGTGAACATGGCCACGAAGACTGCCGCAAGAAATCCCGCTAGCGGGACGAATTGGGGCGACCAGGTGACGGGCAACCGGTGCACCAGGCTGCGCGCCAACCAGGCAGCGACAGTCACCGCGCCAGCGAGCTTGCCGAGGCTGAAGGGAAGGCCGGTGATATGCTCGCTGCCGAGAACCTGCAGCGCGGTGCCGGTCAACACCATCAGCGCCAGGCCGATGAGGGGCACTGCATAGATTGCGGCGAAAAGGGCCACGCCCAGAACCGCGCCGACGGCGATCAGCGGGCCAGTCACGGCTGCACAGCCGAACAGCGCGACTCCCACGGCGACAGGGATCAAACTAGGGCGCATGGGGCCTCGGTTGGCGCAGCGCCGCCTCGCCGTCGGTGGTATGGGCGAGTCGCAGCGCCGTCACATGCAGCACGGCGGCGACTCCAACCCGCATCACGAAGATTCCGAAGGCCATGCCGATGGGACCGTAACTCGGCAGCAGCAAAAGCCCGATCAAGACGACATATGCGGATTGACCGAGGGTCACCAGCGCGATCCGCGCTGGAGCATGAACGGCGACCATCGTCATCGGCAGCGGCGCGACCGCGAGCCAGAACAACGTTCCTGCCAGCAGCCAGAGAAAGATGCCGGAACTCTCGGCGTACGTCTCACCCAGTAGCAGCGCGATGACCGGTTTCGCCAGCGACACTGCCAGGACGAAAGTCACGGCGGCGGCCGGGAGGGAAATCCACTGGAACTGATGCAGTCGGGCGGCATATGTCCCCTCCTCGCGCATCCGGGCGATCCGTGGCTGCAGCAGCGAGATCAGACAGCCCGCCACCAGGTCGGGCACTAGAGCCAGGGTCAGCATGGCGCCATAGCGGCCGGCGGCGTCGGATCCGCTGAAGCCGTAGACCAAAAGGACATCAACCCTCTCGTTGAAGGCAGCCAGCATCATCGCCGGCATCATCCATTTGAGGAAATGCAGGAGCTGGACCATGTCTGCGCGATCGAAGCGGGCCGAGGCGAAGAGGCCCCGTGGCAGCCATGCCACTCCGACAAGCACAGCGGCGAACGAGGCTGCGGCATAGCAGGCCAGCACGAGTTCCACGTTGATCGCGCCGAGCAACCACAACAGCATGATCGACCCGAAGCGCAGCACCTGCATCAACCCTTCGACCAGCACGAATGCAACGAAGCGCTCTGCAGCCTGCATCACCACCATCACGGAGCGGATCAGCATGTCCCCGACGATCGCTGCGCCGACATAGCGGATGAGCGACGTCGCCTCGGGATGGCCGAGGACGTCGCGGCTGAAGATCGGCGCGAACACCAGCAGGACCGCCACCACCGCCACCGTTCCTACACCGCGCAGCCAGAAGGCCGAGCGGAACAGGCGATAGGCCGCCTCCGGATCGCTGCGCATCAGCCCCGGTGCATGCCGCATCAGCGCCACGTCGCCGGGATCGACAATGCAGCCGGAGGCGATCTTGATGCAGGCGATGGTGACGGCGAAGAGTCCCGCTTGCGAGAGGCCGGCTGCGTCGGAGCCGAGGCCGCGATAGATCAGCAGGGTGGCCAGGAACCACAGGGCCACGAATCCGATGCGACCGCCGACGACCAGCATTGCATCACGCGCTGCGTCTCGCAGCATTATCCCGCCTTCGGTAACGCGGACTGCTGCCGCACAAGGGTCCGGCGGCGCCACTGGGCAAGGCGCCGGATAACCCTCCCCGGCAACAGGCCGAAACCCAGCCGCGCCCATGTGGCGGGCCGCAGCAGCACCTCGGGCACGGCGCGCACCACTTCGGCGAGGTTTCGCAGGAAGGCGCCGTAGCCATCGGCACGGCTCATGTGCAACACCTCGATGGCAGTCGCAGCGGCGTGCCGCTCGGCAGCTCGACGGTAGCCGCTGGCGCCCGCTGCCACCGCTTCGGGCCAGGCGAAGCACTCGCGGGCCGCGGTCATCTGCCGGCGGAACATCAGGTTGGCGCGGTACATCGGCATCGACATAGCAGCATCGTGCACCCGATATTCGCAAAGGACACGGTCCAGATAGCCGATCTGGCCGGCGAGGCACATGCGCATGAACAGCCAGAGATCGACCACTTCACGCCAAGCCTCGTCAAAAGGGCCAGTGGCGCGGATCGCGGCGGTGCGCATGAGCATAGTGGAGAAGCAGAAGCCGTCGCCGAAGGCGCCGAGCATGGCGCGGGGGCCGGGGGTGATGCGCGCCCAGCCGCCGGCGGTGCCGCCAAAGCGTCGGCCCTCGGCATCGATCCAGGCAGCCGGACCATGAACCATGCTGACCCCCGGCTCGGCATCCAGAAAGTCGACTGCCGCTGTCAGGAAGTCCGGCATCAGACGATCGTCCGCGCCGATCACCATGATGAATTCACCACGCGCCTCCCGGCAGCCTCGATTGACATTGCCAGCGAACCCCAGATTGGTTGAATTGCGCCGGAAGTCGACCCGGGAATCGCTGTAACGTCCAATCACGGCGGGAGTGTCGTCAGTCGAGGCATTGTCGAGGACCAGCAGTTCGAAATCCCTGAACTTCTGCGCCAAAATGCTGTCTACCGTCTCGTGCAGCCAACGCACCGCATTGTAGGTCGGGATGACTACGGTGACGCGTGGTGTTGCTCCCGCTTGCGTCATTGGTCCGGGAACCTTTCACGATGCCAGGCAATCATTGTCCGATCAGTGCCGAGTAGCATTGGGCAATGCCCGTGGAGAGGGATACCGTCGGCTTCCAGCCAGGCAGAACCGGAACGGCTGCTGTCGGCTCCATGATCTCGCCCGGTCGATAGGCGCGCGCTCCCCAGTTGGCAAGAAGGGGACGCCCTGCGATTTTCTCGATGGTACTAGCCAACTCGCGCAGTGAGATCGTTCCGTCTGAAGGCGCGCTGTACACCTGATGCCTGGAATGTCCAGCAAGGGCCAAACCTGCCGCGATGCGGACGGCACGAGCGATATCGTCGACGTGCACCAGATGGATTCGTTGATGTCCCGGCGACAGCTCGGCAACTCTCCGCTCTGCTGCGGCAGTCAGCATGTAATTCAGCACCTTGTTTCGCCAGTCGTTGGGACCATAGGTGTCGAACAGCCGAAGGGTTACCGCGGACAGCCCGCCGCGCGCGAAATACTCGATGACGTCTTCACAACATTGCTTCGTGACGCTGTAGAAATTGAACGGTGAGTAGTCGGCGCCATACGCTGTCTGCCAACTCGACCCGAAGTTTACCAGGGCGCGCACGCCATGCTTCTTCATTGCGGCGACGAGAATGGCCGGGTAGGTGATGTTCGCGTGGATTGAGCCCGCCAGATTGTCGGGCGATTCAGCGGCGCTAATTTGTGAAGCCAAATGCAGAACAAGGTCGGGTTTCACCCGGCCAACGATCTCATCGACATTCTCGAAGTCCGGCTCGATGAACTCGAGTGAAACCGATGCCAAAGTCTGTGGCGCCAGCCGAATCTTGCTTCCCGGCCGCGCCAATATGACGACGGTATTGTCCATGGACAGATATTTGGCCAAGTGGCAACCGATATACCCGGTGCCACCCGTGATGATTACCGTTCCGAGCCGATTCTCCAATTCTGACGATTGCACGATAAAACTCCGCGTCGAGCCCAACTACTCGAAAGACTCGCCGCTGTGACTTGACCAGCGACAGCAAGCCGTCCGGCATCTCACACCAGCAACTGCAGGCAGTCAACTCGCGGAGGCTGGATCTGCAGAAAGTACGGCACAGCGCCAAGGGAACGGCTTCGTCGTCGAAACTTGCGTTCGGTAGTGGCGTGATTTGATAGTTGGCCGACGTGGAATTCAGACCTACACGCTGAAGGACGCTTCCACTATCGACCTCGAATAGCGGGGCGGTGACCGCGGGTTCCTCGCCCGCGCGCTTTGCGAGAGAGAGCTCGCCGACCGCGGTCTCGAAGAACGGTTCGTCAAGATTTACAATTTGCTGGAGGGCAAGCGCGGCACATTAAAGGGATTGCACTATCAGCTGGCGCCGGCGGCCCTAACCAAGATTATTCGCTTTTTTCCCGGCGCATTCTGGGAGGCCATCATCAACCTCCATCCCGACAGCCCGACATTCGGCCAGTGGTTCGGGACCGAGCTGTCCGCCCGGAACCGGCGCACGAAGTACGTGCGGGACATCAAGTGAAGGTACTGCTCATGGCGACCGGCCCGGCCATGGCGGGCTGGGTCATGCCACGTTCTGCGGTCTATCGACCCGGCGTGGCTCGGGCATTGGTTCCATCGGCAACGGGCCACCGTCATGCTTCTCGCCGCCCTGCGCATGGGCGCGGAATTCCCGCAGCAGGATCAGGCCCGCGCCAAGCACCAGGCCGCCGACCAAGCCGAGCAGCACGGTGCGAAGCAGCGACGGCGAGGAGGGCAAGATTTCTGCCGTGGGAGGCATCACCACACGCAGGCCGGAAAACTTCACCGCCTCGATTGCCTCGGTCAGGCGAGCCTCCTCGAAACCCCGCTCGTAGACGTCGAGCGCACGGCGCAGCCTCGCCACATCCTGTTCCAGCTGGCCAATCTGGATGGCTGCGGTCTCCATCTGCTGAAGCTGAGCACGCAGGCCCGAGACCTGCTCTTCCAGCCGTGCCGCACTGCCGCGCAGGCCTTCCAGCTCGATCCGCTTGGTCATCAGGTCGCGGGCGAGGGACTGGTGCAGTTGGTTGATGCCGACCGTAATCTGGTCGACCACGAGGGGTGCCTCCGCGTCGATCTGCGCCAGCAGGGCGTCGATCTGGCGACGGATATCGGCGATCTCCTGGCTGCCCTCGCCATAGCGTGCCTGCTGGGTGCCAAGGTCTAGGCGGAGCTGGACCAGGCGGCTGCGCATCGCATCGGTCGCCGTGTTGCGCGACCGCACGGTGGACAGCTCGACCTCCGACGGCAGCTTCGCCAGTGCCGCTTCGGATTGCGCGACCTGCGCCTCCGCCGCGGCGATCGCGGCACGCAGCTGGCGCAGCTGGAGCTGGCTTTCCGCTTCCGCACGGATCAGCACCGGCCGCTGTTCGGTCACCGACCAGACCGGATCGTTCGTGGAAAGCCTCAACTTCAGCAGCCGGTCCTCCGCAGCCTGCAGCTCGGCGAGGGTTGCCGCGCGGCCATCGCGGAAAAACTTGGTGGCGCCGGGAGAGCGATAGGCTTGCAGATGGCCCGACAGCGCCTGGGCAATGAAGCGCTCCAGGATGGCCTCGCCGGCCCGCGGATCGGGGAAGGTCAGGTCGACGGTAATGATATCGGTCCGCTTGACAGGCTCGACCCGCAGGGCCGCGCCGATGGCCAGCGTCAGCCGGTCCCGCTGCGTCGTCGGCGGCCGCAGGCCGGTCAATACCACGGTTTCGCGCAGCACATCCTGCACGGCTCGGATCGTGGCCTTCATGGCATGCTTGATGTGCTGGAAGATGGTCACGGGCGGCTCATCGGCGAAGAAGTCGTCGCCGAGCTGAGCCACCACTTCGCGAATCAGGCGGGGATCGGTGAAGATCTCCACGCCTGTCGCCGAATCTTCGGGCCTCCGCGTCGCGGCAACCGCCGCACCCGTTTCCCGCGCTCTCAGCAGCGGCGTGGCGGCCATTTCCGGGCCCAAATTGACCAGGATCTTCGCGGTGATGATGTAGCGCGGGCCGGAGAACACAATGGTGGTTGCCAGAAGCGCAAGGCTGCCCGCGACGCCGCACGCGATCAGCAGCAGCCAATAACGCCGCAGCAACGCGATTAAGCCGGCAATATCGGACGGCACCCACGTCGTCCGAGGTAGAGGTCCAACAGCCTGCGGACCATGCATGGCATCAGCACTTTCCAACAGATATCCTCGATCACCGCCGCCCGTGCATTATGGCGACGTCTACAAAAAGACTGCGCCGGTCGCTGTCAGATCGCGGGGGCATTTCGCAACGGACATTCTAATCATGCCGGACAGCCAGTATCAAATTGTGCTTGCAGATTTCGATTCAGGTCGGCCACCCGTTCCGACAAGAAGTTGGCCACCCGGTGGGGCGGGCACTCGATCACTAATTGAACCGCATGGTCTCTCCGGCTTGCAAGGGAGAGCCCAAGCCCGTCGAGACAGTGCCGTTGCGAAGTATCAGGGAGTTATTGCGGCCCAGGCCTGAGGGGCCGAGCAACCCCCGATCGCGCGCAGCCCTCGCTTTTCCCGCAGCAGGGTGGGCGAATATGCTGGCCGGGTGGTCGCGGCCGGATTCAGCTGGCAGCTTGCATGAGAGCTAAACTTGCTAACGATTGCATGCATAGAAATATACTCCTCCTCTAGTGGTGATGCCAAGCTGACTTAGCCACACAACAAACTAGGTCAGATCAGTTGCGCCACGCGTGCAAGTCTGACAGGCTAGAGTTCAACCTTGGTGTCGCGTGTCGAATGGTCACGGACTCCATCGGAAGATGCTATGTGGCACGCGTTGTTTGTAAGGAATATCGGACGCATGTGATATTAACGATACTAATATTTGAATAGGTCAGGACTGCTAATTTGGCACAGATCTCGCGTGGTAGAGAAGGCGAAATACCGTATCTGCCGCTCTATTCCATGGGATGCAGTTCTAAATTGCACCAACCAGCTTCCCGAACCGATCATCGTATTAAAGTTTGGCCAGGGTAAGGTAGCTAGCAAACAGTTTTATGGTTTGGCGGGGGATAGGTAATCTATCGAATTTTGGCTGTCCGAAGGAGGGGATTATGTCCAATGATATTCCGCGCATGAAGAGGGCTTTTGACCTGGTCGTTGGCCTGCCTATGCTATTCTTTTTACTGCCCGTATTGGCAGCGTCGACTATGTGTCTGCTGATCGCTGAGGGACGGCCGGCATTTTACATATCCCGTCGGCGTGTAGACCGTGGCCCCGCGCAGAAGATTATTAAGTTCCGTACGATGCGTCGCGATGCAGATCGGATTGCCAATCGCGCAACGGTTCCCGTCAATGGAACGCGTTTCCTGAATCTGCCGCACGACTCGCCTCTCTACACGCCGATCGGGCGCCTTATCGAGCGCGCGATGCTTACAGAGATGCCTCAGCTTGTGCATGTGCTGCAGGGCCGGTTGAGCGTCATTGGCAATCGGCCGCTGCCAGACAACGTGGTGCTGGCGCTGGCGGAGACTTTTCCGCAAACTGAACAGCGCTTCCTTGTACGTTGCGGTCTGACCGGCCCCGTCCAACTGGTCGGTCGGGACAATCTTTCCGACGAGGCCAGGTTGGAAGTGGAGATTGCCTATTGCGAAGCTGTCCTCCGATCCTATTCGGTCAAGCTCGATCTGCTGATCCTCCTTTACACGGTCTTTGGTGGGCTGATGGGCCGTTTTCGCCTGACACATGAGGGGGTCCTGGCTCTGATCCGGCGCCATAGCGGTTCGCCGGTCGCGGTGCCGACGCCGGAGCATCTGCCGCCGCGGCCTCCGCCGATCGATCTTGGCGTCCCGCCTGCCGCGCCGGAGGCCCGTAGCCTGGCTACCGAGCTACCGGCCCGGCGATTGGTATCGGTTCGCGAACAGTTGGCCGTCCGCCAGGAAGGAGTGCGGTGACCACGGCCGCCGCCCTGAGGTTGCTGCGCCTCACTTGGTCATTTGCAGCTTGGGCAGCGGCAGTCTTTGCTTTGCTGGGCAGCGGACCTGCCGTGGCAGCGGAAGACTTTGTCGTGGGTCCGGGCGACAAGCTAGCCATCTCCGTGCATCGGCGCGCCGATCTATCCGGCGAATTCCGGGTACTACCGGGCGGCGCCGTGTCTCTGCCTTTCCTCGGCAATCTCTCCGTTGCCGGAAAATCGGTGGAACAGGTGCGCGATGCCGTGGCGCAGCGCCTCCGCGAGGATGCGGCGTTGCTGGATCCGCGTGTTTCCGTGGAGATCGCTGAAATGCAGCCGATCCTTGTCGCCGGTCCGGTGCGACGGCCTGGCCAATACCCTTATCAGCTCGGCATGACCGTCGGCCATGCGCTCGCGGCCGCTGGCGGCGTCCGCCGGCTCGACCCTGAAGAGGCTGGCGTGCATATCGAGATGGTTCGGCTGCGCGAACGCCTCCGGCAAGCACAGGAGAGCTACGGTTTGGCATTGATGCGCCATGCCCGATGGACGGCGGAAGGGCGAGACGCCGAAAATTTCGAAGCCCCTGCGGAGGCCGCACGCTACCTTTCGAGCGAGCGGCTGCAGCAGAGTTTGGCCAGCGAGCAGCAGATTCTCCGCAGCCGCAGCTCCAGCTTCCGCAACCTGCTCGATATGCTGACCGCGCAGACCGCGGCGCTGAACGAAGAGGTCGAGGAGCGGAAGCAGAACGCCACGGCGAAGGAGAAGGAACAGGCGCTGCTGCAGAAGGAAACCGAGTACGTCGATTCGCTAATGCAGCGAGGCCTGACTCCCCGCACAACACGCGTAATCGAGCTTGCGCGGCTCGCGACACAGGTTGATGGCGAGCGCCGGCAGATCCTCTCCAACATCGCGCGCGCACGGCAGGAAATCATCCGCCTGGAACATCAGCGCAACGATGCAGGGACGCAGCGCAAGCTCGAGTCCCAAATCGGTCTGAAGGAAATCGAAGATCAGATGGCCGGCCTGCGGGTGACGCTGGAAGAAACACGATCCGGCCTCGCGCATCTGAGCGACGCCCTGCCAACCGACGAGGCTCCGCTCGGCACGCCCCCTAGCGCAAAGGTCGAGATCCTGCGGATACGCGCCACGCCACCGCAGCGGATCGATGCCAATGCCGATACGCCACTGCTGCCCGGCGATCTCGTTGATTTCTCCACGCGACAGGCGGGCGCCAGCGGACGCGTCGCCCTGGGCCAGCCACGTTGACGGGCATGGAGATGGCCTACGAGGATGCTTCGGCCCGTGGCAACGCCTATCTCGGGCGGAACACGCGCGCGGCGGAGCGAATTGCGGTGATCGGTGCCTCCGGGAGGTCGGGCTCTGCTGTGTGCCGTTTGCTCACTGTTGAGGGTCATCATCTTATAGCCGTACAGCGCCGGGCCGGCAGTGTGCCATTGCCCGGCCTTGTTGCTGAACCTCGAATCGCAGATCTCGATGACCCAAAGGCCCTTGCAATCGCCTTGGCCGACGCAACTGTTGTGGTCAATACGGCGCATGCGCGCTGGACACCGCAAGTGATCGCCGCCGCGCCGCGTAACGCGCGGCTGGTGCTCATGGGATCGACGCGTCGGTTCTCGCGGTGGGCGGATCCGCACGGAGACGGCGTTCGGCTTGGAGAGGCTGCCTTTCTCGCCAGCGGCAGGTCGGGTGTCATGCTGCATCCCACGCTGATCTACAGCCGACAAGGCAACGGAGATGTACAGCGCTTGGCCGCGTTGCTGTCGCGACTCCCGGTCGCGCCACTGCCAGGCGGCGGCCGGTCTCTGGTCCAGCCGATCCATCAGGGGGATGTGGCGCGCTGCCTGCTGGCCGCGGCGTTGCACCATTGGGATGGGCCAGAAACCATGGTCATCGCCGGACCCGAGCCGATTGCCTATCGGGATTTTCTGCGCGCTGTCGCCGAAGCTGCCGGCCTGGATGTGCCGAGAGTGTTGGAAGTCCCGGCCGGTCTGCTTCAGATGATGGCGCCACTCAGCGCCGTGTTGCCTGGAGTGCCGCGCATCGACAGTGCGCAGATTCGACGGCTGACAGAGGACAAGGCCTTCGACATCGCTCCCATGCGGCAGCGTCTTGGCGTAGTGCCGATCCCGCTGGGCGAAGGACTGGCAGAGACTTTGTCGCCTTCGTTTCCCAGCGGAGAGGCCACTACCTGCACCCCTCCAGGAACACGTCAATGAAGGTCGTCATTTTGGCCGGCGGGTCGGGCACGCGCGCTTATCCCTACACGGACTATCTACCCAAGCCGATGATGCCGGTGGGAGGCAAGCCGATCCTGCTGCGTGTGATGAACCTGTACGCCCGGCAGGGCTACACGGAATTCGTGCTCTCCGTCGGATACCGCAAGGAGGTTATCCTGGACTATTTCGAGGGGCGCGATTTCGGTTGGCGCATAGACATCGTCGATACCGGCGCGGCTACCGATACCGGCGGACGGATATGGGGTTGCCGCCACCTGCTCGGCGACACCTTCATGGCGACCTACGCCGATGGGCTGTCCGATGTCGTGCTGGACGATCTGCTGGCCTTTCATCACCGCTCCGGCCGGCTCGGCACCATCACCTCGGTGCCGTTGCGGTCGCAGTACGGGACCATCGAAGCGGATGAGTCCGGCATAATCCGTGATTTCCGCGAGAAGCCGGTGCTGCAGGATTATTGGATCAATGCCGGTTTCTTCGTGATGGAGAAGCGCATCTTCGAGCATTGGCGCGGCGAGAACCTGGAACGCGAAGTCTTCCCGAATCTTCTGGCGGGGCGTTATCTTGGCGTCTATCGGCACCACGGTTTCTTCAAGTCGCTCGACACTTACAAGGACCAGCAGGAAATCGAAGCCATGTTCGCGGCAGGCAACCTGCCCTGGATCCGCAACGAGGTCGCAGCGTGAGCCATCAGTTCGGCACCGCGGCGAAGCCACAGCCCGGATTCTGGTCGGGCAAGCGTGTCTTCGTCACCGGCGCGTCCGGATTTCTAGGGTGTTGGACGGTGAAGGAGCTTAACCTCGGTGGCGCGATCACGATCGGCTACGTGCGCGATGGTGGGCACCACCTGTCGCGCCGTGACGATCCGGAAATCGAGCCGCATTTCACCGTCCACGGGTCGCTCGAGGATTATGAGACGGTCTTGCGGGCGATCAACGAATATGAGGCCGACAGCGTGCTGCATCTTGGCGCGCAACCAATCGTCGGCGTCGCGAACCGCAACCCGCGCTCCACCTTCGAAGCGAATGTTCGCGGCACCTGGAACGTGCTCGAGGCGTGCCGAGAGCTGGGGGGCCAAGTCAAGCGTATCGTTGTGGCCTCCTCGGACAAGGCCTATGGCGTCGCAGCGAGGTTGCCGTATGACGAGACCATGCCGCTGAACGGTAACCATCCTTACGATGCCTCGAAGGCCTGCACGGACATCATCGCGCAGACGTATTTCCACAGCTACGGACTGCCGGTTTGCGTGACTCGCGCGGGCAACTTCTTCGGCGGGCGTGACCTGAATTTCAATCGCATCGTTCCAGGCGTGGCGCGCTGGGCCATCCGTGGGGAACAGCCGGTGTTGCGCTCGGACGGTTCCATGATCCGTGACTACATTTACGTCCGCGATGTCGTGCTTGGCTACCTGACCCTGGCCGAGCGAATGGAAGACCCGGCGCTGCATGGCCATGCTTTCAACTTGTCGACCGAACAGCCGCTCTCCGTGATCGCGCTGGTGCGACGCATCCTTGCCGCGGCGGGTCGAGAAGACCTGGAGCCGATCATCCAGGGCGGGGCGACCAACGAGATTCCAGAACAGCACCTCTCGGCGGCCAAGGCCCGGTCAATGCTCCGATGGTCGCCACTCTGGACGCTCGACAAGGCACTGGACGAGACACTGGCCTGGTATCGCGGCTGGCTTGGGATCGGGGGACGGTTTCCGAATGATGGGACACGGCCTGTGAACTGAGCGGGTGACTCCGCGGGATGTAGATCCGCGGATGGCAGGAGGACAACGTGGACCTGATCGGGAAGCAAGAGCGTGAAAGCCAGTTCTGGGACGCCAAGCAGTCCTCGCTGGCCGAACGGGATTCCGCGCTCTATCGCGTGACCGCGGGGGATCTCAGCGACCGCTCCGTGCCCTGGCTGCCATATCTCGGCTTTCCGGATTACGTCCGCTGCGTGCTCGATCATCTCGGTGATCTTCGCGGTGCGCGCGTGCTGGATCTCGGCTGCGGAACTGGATTCATGTCCTGCCTGTTCGCTGCGGCCGGTGCCCAGGTCGACGCCGTTGATGTCTCGGAGTCGTCGCTCGAGGTGGCGCGTTGGCGCGCCGAGGTCAGCGGGTTGAACCACCGCATCAGCTTTCACGCCGTACCGGCTGAAGTGTTGCCCTTTGATGACGGGCAGTTCGATGCCGTCGGCGGTGCCTTCGTACTGCATCATCTCGATCTGTCTGTCAGCGGCCCAGAGCTTCGACGTGTTCTGAAGCCAGGCGGGCGAGGTGCGTTCATCGAGACCTCTGCCAACAGCACACTCTTGATGACCGCGCGGCGCCTGCTACCAGGCCGGTTTGGCATCGAGAAGTCCAGTAGCGACGATGAGGCGCCGCTCGGACAGTCGGCGCGTGATTTGCTAGATCGAGTTTTCGATGGCACTGTGAGGCTCGAGTCTCCCAACACGCTGTTTTTCCGCATGTTGAGCTACGTGCCGCCCATGCATCTTCGGCCCATGCAGTACATGCTTTCGAAGGTGGATCGCCTAATCCACAAGGTGCCGGCTTTCAGAACACAGTCGTATTATGTGGTCGTGGCCTTTCGGCGAACCGGATCATGAGGCCGTCGGACTGAGTTTACCAACGAGATCCTGAACGAGTCGCAGCAATCGAGGTTGTCACCGCCATCGACGAGATGACGGCAGGATTCGAGAAGAGTGGTGCGGACGGAGGGAATCGAACCCTCACGAGGTTGCCCTCAACGGATTTTCGTACCACTTCGGCTTTCGCCGCCGCGCCATCGAGCCGTTCGGCAGGATGGGAGTTCGTGGTCTGGACTATCCCTTCACCATGGCGACTGCTTTAGGTGCTGCCCGTCTAGTCTCTACACCTTCCCGTGGCCGGGCTTGGTTCGGGATTGCCATTGAAGGTTTCCCCGACTTTGAGCAGTTCTGCATCGCCAGTTTCCCGGCGAGCACTCAAACATTCGTCTAAGTCCGTTGCGTCTACCGATTCCGCCACGTCCGCACTGGATCATGTATAGCGGGTACGAGGAAGCAGGCCAAGATGATGCGGATTGCGCCGGTTCAAATCTGGCATTCGTCAGCCAGCGCCGCATCGTCAAGGGGTTCGGCTTGCCGCTGCATCAAGCGGGCAGAGATCGGTGGCTGAAGGAGCCGATCATCCCTTCCTCGACCCAGGCGCGCAACAGACCGGCGGCGCGGGCGGGCGCCTGGTCCTCTTCGACATATGCGAGCAGCGCTTCGCACAGCGCTGGGAAGGGTTGGCCCTCGATCATGGTGTCGAGCATCGCCGCCTCATCCGGTTCGAGCGAGCGGAAATTGGCCACGAGCTCGGGCCGCCAGATCACCCAGGCGATGGGCTCGGCCAGGGCCGCGACCTCGAGCTCGCCCGGCTCGACTTCCTCGCGGCGCTGCCAGCTCGGCGGCACGTCGAAAGCGAGGTTCAGGCGGCGGAGCGAGGGCAAGGCGGCGAAGGAGATCGTCTCCCACGCTTCGGGTGGCACGGACATGACGGCCTCGGCCGCGACCGGCTTCTTATCGGTACTGTCGAACGCCTCGCCCAGTGCCCATTCGAAGCGCGCCATCTCGGCGGCGGCCGGCGATTTGTCATAGGGCGATGTTGCGGCGAGGAAGTCGGCCAGCTGCTTGCCGACCCATCGCGCGTTGGGATGACGTGATGGATGGGCGGCGATGTAGGCCCGCGCCATGTGGTTGAAGTCGGCGGGGCCCGCCATCGCCAGCACGCCGGGATAGTCGCTGGTCAGCACTTCGATCAGGCGCAGTGAATAGCCGTCGCGATAGACGTCGAGCAGGGTGGTCCGGTCGGCCTTGCTGGTGTCGCGCACCGAGCCGGTGAAGCCGTCGCTGCTTTGCAGCACATAATCCTGGAAGGCGCGCTGCAGGTCGGCCAGAGAGCCGGCGTTGGTGCGGGTCATTCCGCTGCCTCGCGCGCCTGCCCTGTTATCTTGGCGGTGATGTCGCGCGCTACATCGAGCTCGGCCAGCAACTCGGCATAGGGCGGGATGTTGGCGTCGCGTTCGATCATGGTCGGCACGCCCGGGAAGAGCCGCACCGCCTCGGCGTAGAGCTCCCACACGCCGGACACGATCGGATGGTCGTGAGTGTCGACGATATGGCTGCCGTTGTTGATGTGGCCGGCAAGATGAAATTGCCGCACGCGCTCGCGCGGGATACCACGCAGGAACTGCATGGCGTCGAACTCATGATTGTATGCGCTGACGAAGACGTTGTTCACGTCGAGCAGCACCTCGCAGTCGGCGCGCTGGGCGAGGGCGGCGATGAACTCCCATTCGGTGAGCTCGGAGGCCGCGTAGGTGACGTAGCTCGACACGTTCTCCAGCACCAGCCGGCGCCCGAGGCGGTCCTGCACGCGCATCACACGCTCGGCGACATGGTCCAGTGCTTCTTCTGTATAGGGCAGCGGCAACAGATCGTGCATGTTGATGCCGCGCAGGCCGGTGAAGCAGAGATGGTCGGAGACCCACAGCGGATCGACGCGGTCGATCAATTGCTTCAGCTCGCCGAGATAGGTGTGGTCGAGCGGGTCGATCGAGCCGATCGACATCGACACGCCGTGCAGCGCGATCGGATAGTCGCGGCGAAACGTGTCGAGCCAGTGGAGCGGCATGCCGCCATCGACCATGTAGTTCTCGCTGAGCGCCTCGAACCAGGAGACCTTGCCGGGAGCCGCGACGATCTCCTCATAGTGCTCATGGCGCAGCCCGAGGCCGAATCCGATGTCGTTCATGGTCGCAGTCTACTCCAAAAACGAAAGCGGGCGCCCCCGGTCAAGCCGTGGCGCCCGTCCATCGATAACCGGCAATGCGCCGGCATCAAGGCGTCATGGCGTGGGCGCGCCGCCCAGTGCCGTGCACTCGAGAGTCGTGCCGGTGACGGTTATGCCCTTGCCCTTGCAGTCGTTCTTGCCTTTGCAAGAGGTGCGGTGGCTAGCGCAGGCGCTTTGGCCCTTGCAGGCATTCACACCGTAGCATTTGTTGGTCGACTGGGCATACGACGCCGTCGCGAGACTGCCCGAGGCGAACAGTGCAGCCGCCGTGCTGATGATGAACTTCTTGTCCATGAAGCTATGCTCTCCGTCATGCCCCAGCCAGGTCATTCGACTGTGCTTGAGCATGCAAAAAGTATGACCTGCGCCGCGGAATTTATCAACGTTCTGCCCGGCTGTCAGACACGTCGACGGGGTGTCCGACTCCTGTCCTGAACGCTGAAGCTTCCTACAGAACCTTACCGCCCTTCGTCGTGCAATCGGAAGCGCTCTGGCCCTTGCAGGCGTTGGCGCCGCCGCACTTGATGCCCTCGCCACGCGCGCCCGTGACGAGTCCGCCAGCGGCGAAGATCGAAACTGCAGTCGCGATGATTGTGCGCTTGTCATGGTCTGCTCACTGACAAACTCGCACCGGAAACCGATGCGGCAGGATGCACCCTGGAGCCGATCTACGGCGAGGCATCGCTTTGCGATGAGAGGGAGCGCGTCAAACTATGTTGAGGGCAACGTGATCGATGTGCGCTGATCCATTTTGAACGATCACCGTAACGGGAGGGCAAAAGAAAGGGTGCCACAGACGGGGAGACGTGGCGCCCTTTCACCGCTCCGACGGCGTGTCGCCGTCGGCGCGCCGGTCAGTTCGTCGGGTTGCCGCCCAGTGCGGTGCACTCGAGCGACGTACCGGTGACGATCATACCCTGACCCTTGCAGGCGTTCTTGCCCTTGCAGGAGGTCTTGTAGCTGTTGCAGGCGCTCTGCCCCTTGCAGGCGTTGATGCCATAGCACTTGTTGGTCGACTGCGCGTGACCGGCAGTGGCCAGCGTGCCGGCGGCGAACACCGATGCCGCCGCAATGATGTAGGACTTCTTCATCTCGACTGCTCTCCCTCAGGAAGTTGTGCACGTATCGTTCGATGAACGTGACGAGGGTCATTCTACTGCGGTGCAAGGCACGGTAGGCGTCACACCGACGTGTCACAACCCGGCAGGTTTTCACCGAACCGTGAGTGCACGCGCGCTATTCAGTGCAGCGAGGATGTGCAGAGGGCAGGAAATTAATACGACGGAAAATACTCGATAATACGACCGGAAAGTCCGGTGCACCGCCTCAAAGGACTTTTCCGCCCTTCGCGGTGCAGTCCTTGGCGCTGACCATGGTCCAGCCCAAGCCCTTGCAGGAGTTCTTGCCCTTGCACGAGGACAACGATGTCTTGCACGAACTAGTGCCCTTGCAGGAGTTGATTCCGCTGCATTTCACCGACTCATCCGCCCGCGCGGCTGTCGTCGCGCCGGCGGCGAACAAGGCTGCGGCGGACGCAGCGAGGAGAGTGAACTTGCCCATATCGACTCCTGTAGCCCGACATCCCCAACATGCCCCGACAGGACGCGGACGGGAAGTCACGGACCGTGCAGGGCGTGTGATCGGCCGATCACCCCTGCGTGAAGCGCCCGGGAGAAAGGGCGCGCTCCGTCACGCCGAGTGAAACGATATCGCCGGGCAGCTCCTTGCCCAGTGCAAGGCTCGCGGCCAGCCGACCGGCCGCCGCGCCGGTCTGGATGCCATAGCCGCCCTGACCGGCGAGCCAGAAGAAGCCGTCGACGGCGGGGTCGTAGCCGACGACCAGGTTCTTGTCGGAGACGAAGCTTCGAAGGCCGGCCCACTTGTTCTTGATGCGCGACACCCGCAGCGCCGTCGCCGTCTCGATGCGCTCCACGGCGATCGCGATGTCGATCTCCTCGGGTTGCGCGTCGCACGGCGGCGACGGGGTCTCGTCGGCCGGCGACGCGAGGAACTGGCCGACCTCCGGCTTGAAATAGAAGCTCTCGTCGAAGTCGATCGCCATCGGCAGGCCGGCAAGCTCCAGCCCGGGCGGGGAATCGAAAGTGAAGGCGGTGCGGCGCTTGGGAACCAGTCCGATCGGCGCTGCACCCGCCAGGCCGCCGAGCACGTCGGCCCAGGCGCCGGCCGCATTGACGACGGTTGTCGCCGAGATCGTCTCGCCGTCGCGCAGTGCGATGTGCCAGCGGCCGTCCTTGCGGGCGAGCGACATGACCTCCGCGTTGAGGCGCAACACGGTGCCCGCCGCGCGCGAACCGCGCAGGAAGCCGCCGTGGATGGCGGCGACGTCCATGTCGTCGGCCTCGGGTTCGAAGATCGCGCCACCCTGGACGGCTTCCGGCTTGAACAGGGGCTGCAGCTGCAGGGTCTCATCGGGGTCGAGCCAGCGCACGCTCGGCACCAGCCGCGCATAGTCGGCGGCGGCCTTCTTCAGGTCCGCCTCCTGCTCGGCGCGGCCCACGATCAGCGCGCCGCGCGGCGTGAGCAGCGCATGGTCGGTAAAGCCCGCGGGGGGCTGGCGATAGAAATGTCCGGAGGCCACGGTGATGGCGCGGATCTCGGCGCTGCCGTAGGTCTCCGAGTGGAGCGCCGCCGAGCGGCCGGTCGTGTGATAGGCCGGCACATGCTCGCGCTCGAGCACGATGACGCTCGCGGCGGGCGCGAGATGGTAGGCCGCGGAAACGCCGGCGATGCCGGCGCCCACGATGGCGAAATCGAATTCCTGCATGGCCTCACATTGCAAGGTCGCTCGCTCACCTGCAATAGTTGGGCCGCCATGAACATCGCCCACCTGCTCTTGGGAGCGGCCCAGGAATTCCGCGACATCACCGCGTTGGCACGCGCAAATTCCGTCCACCTCGGCTATCGCGACCTGTGGCGCAAGGTCTCGGTCATGAGCACCCATCTTGCGGCACGCTTCGGCCTGTCGCGCGGCGACCGCGTCGCCTTCGCCATGACCAACTGCGTCGAGTCGATCGAGGTGATGTACGCGATCTGGCATGCCGGCCTCTGCGCCGTGCCCATGAACGCCAAGCTTCATGCCCGGGAGTTCGCCTTCATCCTGGAGAATTCGGGTGCCAGGCTCTGCTTCGTGACGCCCGACCTCGCTGCCACCATCGCCGAGGCGGCGAAGGAGGCGCCGGCGCTGAAGGAGATCGTCGATGTGACGACGCGCGCCTACGCCTTCATGGCAGTCGGCGATCCCAGCCCGATCGCCGACTGCGAGCCGACCGACACCGCGTGGCTGTTCTACACCTCGGGCACGACCGGCCGGCCCAAGGGTGCGATGCTCAGCCATCGCAACCTGCTGGCGATGACGCTGAACTACTATGCCGATGTCGACCGCCCGCCGGCCGGCAGCTCGATGGTCCATGCCGCTCCGATCAGCCACGGCTCGGGCCTGTGGAACTTCCCGATGGTGGCGCGCGGCGTCACGCAGGTCTTCCCCGAGAGCGGCCACTACGACGTGCCCGAAACGGTCGATCTCATGAACCGCTGGCCCGATTGCAGCATCTTCCTCGCACCGACGATGGTGAAGCGCCTGATCGAGCACGGCAGCGTGAGCGCGCTGAAGCCCGGCGCGCTGCGGCTGATCTCCTACGGCGGCGCGCCGATGTATGTCAGCGACCTCAAGCGCGCGCTCGATACCGTGGGCAACGTGCTCTGCCAGCTCTATGGCCAAGGCGAGAGCCCGATGACGATCACGCATCTCTCTCGCGAGGTTCATGCCGCGCGCCAGCATCCGCGCTGGGAGGAGCGGCTCGCCTCGGCCGGCCTTGCCGACACCTGCGTCGAGGTGCGCGTGGTCGACGAGGACGGCCGGAAGGTGCCGCTCGGCGAGGTCGGCGAGATCGTCGTCAAGGGTGACACGGTGATGTCGGGCTACTGGAACAATCCGGAGGCGACGGCCAAATCGTTGCGCAACGGCTGGCTTTGGACCGGCGATGTCGGCGCCTTTGACGAGGACGGCTTCCTGACCCTGAAGGACCGCTCGAAGGACATGATCATCTCGGGCGGCTCGAACATCTATCCGCGCGAGATCGAGGATGTCCTGAATCTCCATCCCGCGGTCGCCGAGTGCTCGGTCGTCGGCCGCCCGCATCCCGAATGGGGCGAGGAGGTCGTGGCCTTCGTCGTCGCCCGCTCCGGCAGCACCGTGACGCCGGCCGAGCTCGACCGGCTGTGCCTCGACAACATCGCCCGCTTCAAGCGGCCGAAGGACTACCGCTTCATCGATGCGCTGCCGAAGAACAACTACGGCAAGATCCTCAAGACCGAGCTCAGGACAAAGCTATGACGCGAGCGGCTGGGAGCGCGGCTCTCCAGAGCCGCTCATGGGATGTTGCAAGCTGAAGGAAGAGCGGCTCTGGAGAGCCGCGCTCCCAGCAGGTCATCCATAGCAGCACGCTTCGCGATGCTCCTCGGAGTGAGGTAGTGTGCACCAACGCAGGAAAAGAGAGGAAACCGCATGGGCAGCATGATCGACTTCAAGCGACCCGACGGCTCGAGCTGCAAGGGCTATATGGCGGAGGCCGGCGGCGGCAAGCCGGGCATCGTCGTCATCCAGGAATGGTGGGGGCTGAACGACCAGATCAAGGGCGTCGCCGATCGCTTCGCCGCGGCGGGCTATAACGCGTTGGCGCCCGACCTCTACAAGGGCCGGGTGACGCAGAAGCCCGACGAGGCCAACCACATGATGAGCGGCCTCGATTTCGTCGGCGCCTCGGACCAGGACATCGCGGGCGCGGTCAGGCATCTCGCCGCCGCGAGCCGCAAGGTCGGCGTGATGGGCTTCTGCCTGGGCGGCGCGCTCACAATCGCGGCGGCCGCAAGGCTGACCGGCATCGCCTGCGCCGTGCCGTTCTACGGCGTCCCGCCGGGGGCGCTGGCCGATCCGGCCAAGATCAGGATCCCGGTCCAGGGCCACTTCGCCAATCAGGACGACTGGTGTACGCCTCAGGTCGTCAACGACTTCGAGAAGGCGATGACGGCCGCCGGCAACAAGCCCGAGATCTATCGCTACGACGCCGCGCACGCCTTCGCCAACGAGAAGAGCCCGGCCTACGACGCCGCATGCGCGGCCAAGGCGTGGGAACGCATGATGGCCTTCCTGGGCGGCAACCTCTGACTTGCCGGCGGCGCGCCTCTTTCCGTCATGTCTTCCGGACCGCGAGCGTCCCGCTCGCTCATGAGCTTGAGCGAGCGGGACGCTCGCGGTCCGGAAGAGAATGAGAAGTCGCGTCTCTCCTGCGCTCGGCCTCGTCATCGTCGGGCTGGGCGCGTCGCTGGCGCCGCTCGATATCGCGGTCAACGTGGCGCTGCCGGCGATCACCGCGCACTTCAAGCTCGCGCTTGGGGACGTGCAGTGGCTCGTGATCTGCTACGTGCTGGTCTACGGCTCCCTGATGCTGGTGTGCGGCAAGCTGGGCGACCTGTTCGGCCACCGCCTGATCTTCCGGCTCGGCCTGTTGCTTTCGGCGTTTGGTCTCGCCGCCTGTGCCCTGGCGCCGAGCTGGCCGCTGTTCCTGTGGGCACGCGCCGGGCAGGGGATCGGCACGGCGCTCGCGCTGTCGTGCGGCCCGGCACTCGCGACGTCGCTGTTCGCCGAGAACGAGCGCACCAAGGGCCTCGCGGGCTTTGCCGCCGGCCAGGCGCTCGCCTCGACCATCGGGCCGCTGCTGGGCGGGCTGCTGGTGCAGATCACGGACTGGTCGGCCGTCTACTGGATGCGCGTGCCGATCGCGCTGATCGCGTTGGCGGCGTCGGGACTGCTGCCGGCGCCGAAGCCCGACCGGCGGGCGTTCGACGCGCTGGGGGCGTTGCTCCTCGCCTTCAGCATGAGCACGCTGTTGCTGGCGCTGGTCCTGTCGCAACGTGCCGTGCCGGCGTGGCAGGCGGCGGCCTTTGCCGGTGCGGCCGTCATCGGCATCACACTGTTCGTCCGTCACGAGAACCGCTTTCCAGAGCCGATCCTGCGGCCGGCGGTCTTTGCCGATCTCGACTTCACGATCCCCAACATCGTGAGCGTTCTGGTCAACCTGGCGAGCTTCACCATCCTGCTGCTGACGCCCTATTACCTCGGCAACATCCTGGGCATGACGGCCGGCGGCATCGGTGTGATGATGGCCCTGGCCTTCGTTGGCGGCACGGCGGGTGCGCCGCTGGCGGCCCGTCTGGCGCCGCGCCTCGGACGACGGCCGACCGCCTTTGCCGGCATCGTGGTCATGGCATTGTGCATCGTCGCGCTCGGCCAAACAGACGCCGGCACGCCGATCCCGGCGCTGGCCGCGCTGCTGCTTGTCGAGGGCGTGGCCTACGGCCTGTTCATCGTGGCTTACACCGACATCGTGACCGGCACGCTGGCGCGCCGCGACCGCGGTGTCGCCGGCAGCCTGTCGCTGCTGACCCGCACGCTCGGCATCGTCAGCGGCGCCACGGTGCTGAGCGCGCTGCATGCCCATGCGGCAGCCGACGGCTTCCTCGCCGGCTATCGCTTCGCTTTCACCGTCGCGGGCGGCGGCCTCCTGGCGGCATTGGCGCTGTCGTGCGTGCGGCCTCGCACCTGGTTCTCGCGCCAATGATCGTGCGGCTGGTGAAGGTGGCGATGGTGGTGTCCTGCGCGCTGTTCGCGCTGCTGGTGGCGTTCAACAACTTCGTCGACTACGGCTCGAACTACGCGTTCGTGCGCCATACGCTCAGCATGGACACGACCTTCCCCGGCAATGCGCTGACGGGCCGGGCCATCACGTCGCCCGCCATATGGACGCTCGGCTACTGGCTGATCATCGCTGCCGAGGCGGTGACGGGGCTGATCCTCGTCTTCGGGTCCCTTCGGCTGGCGCTCGCGGTACGCGGTCCGGCGGCACTGTTCAACGCCGCCAAACCTGTCGTCGTCCTCGGCATGGGGTTGGGCTTCCTGCTCTGGTTCACGGGCTTTACGGTGATCGGCGGCGAATGGTTCGCGATGTGGCAGTCGAAGGAATGGAACGGCGTTCCGCCGGCCTTTCGTTTCTACGCCACGCTGCTGCTGGTCCTGATCTTCGTGATGCAGCCGGACGGCGACTGACCGTCATTGAACCTTGATGTTGCCGCGCCGGATGATGTCGCCGAACATCGCGGCCTCGGTGCCGATGCTCGCGCGGAAATCGGACGGATCAAGATAAGTGACGCGCATGCCGCCGTTATGCACCTTCTCGCCGATTTCGGCGGTGCGCAGCGACGCGGCGATCGCCTGATCGAGCCGGGCAACGACGGCCGGTGAGGTGCCCGCCGGGGCGAGGATGCCGAACCACGAATCGCCGCCGTCCTTGCCGTAGCCCGCCTCACGCAGGGTCGGGATATCGGGGAAATCCGGATGGCGCACCTCGGCCAGCATGGCGAGCCCAACCAGCTTGCCCGACTTCACATGCGGCAGGCAGGTCTGGTCGAATTGGGCCTGGACCTCGCCCGCCAGCAAGGCGTTGGTCGCCGGTGCGCTGCCGCGATAGGGCACATGGGTCATCCTGATGCCGGCCTCGAGGCTCAGCATCTCACCGAACAGATGGGTGATGGTGGCCATGCCAGACGAGCCGAAGTTGATCTTGCCGGGGTTGGCCTTGGCGTAGGCGACGAACTCGGCGACGGTCCGCGCCGGCACCGACGGATGGAGCGCGAAGACGCCCCATGAGGTCGTCATGCGCGAGACGGTGACGAAGTCCTTCTCGGGATCGAACGGGATCGCCTGCAGATGGCGGGTGATGCAGACCATCGCCGTCGTGGTGGTCAGGAAGGTGTGGTCGTCGACCGGCTGGTTCTTGACGAACTCCGCCCCGATCATGCCCGAGGCGCCGGCCTTGTTGTCGAACACCACCGCCTGGCCGAGACTGCGCGCGGCGTGCTCGACCACAATGCGGGTCGAGACATCGGACGGCCCGCCCGGTGGATAGGGGATCACCATGCGCAACGGCTTGGTCGGCCAGGCGGGTTGCGCCACGGCAGGGGCGGCCAGCGCGGCCAGGGCCGAGGCGGCAAAAGCGCGACGTCGCATGCGGATCCTCCCTCGTTTTCTTTGCCTGAGAGCATTTCATGCGCGCCATGCTACGGTCCAGCGATGAAGCGCTTCGCCGATCCTGCCGTCGCGGCGGTGTTCAAGGCCTATCCGGCCGATCTGCGGCGGAAGCTCATGGAGCTGCGCGCGCTGGTCTTCGAGGTCGCCGCCTGTACCGACGGCGTGGGCCGGCTGACCGAGGCGCTGAAATGGGGCCAGCCGAGCTATCTCACTGAAGAGACCAGGAGCGGCACGACCGTGCGTATCGATCGCCTGAAGAGGGGCGACGGCTACGCGCTCTACGTCCACTGCCAGAGCGGACTGGTGCCGAAGCTCCGCCAGCTCTATCCCGACACCTTCCGCTACGAAGGCAAACGCGCGCTCTTGTTCGAGAGCGACGCGCGACTGCCGTTGCCGGAACTAAGGCACTGCATCGGCCTCGCGCTCACCCATCATTTGCGCGCGAAGTAACGGCTGCGCAGGGCCTGGCAGTCCTCCTGGAGGATGCCAGTGGTGAACTTGATGTCGGCGCCGACGAACTCGGCGAAGGTCTCCACCGAGTATTTTCCGATGCTGCGCCCCACCGCCCTGAACCGCCCACCCAGCACCCAATGGCCGATCTTCACGTTGAGCAGCGCGCCGGCGCACATCGGGCAGGGCTCCATGGTCGTATAGAGCGTGCTGCCCGACAGGTCGTCGGTTCCCAATGTCTTGCAAGCGTCGGCTATGGCATCGGTTTCGGCGTGAGTTAGAGGGTCGCCGGTGTGGATACGGTTGCGGCCACGGCCGACGATCCTGCCGTCGCGCACGATCACCGAACCGACGCCCATGTCGCCTTCCTTGTCCGCGACCGCGCCCAGTTCGAGCGCCTGCCGCATCATGGTCTCGTGAAACTCTGCATCCATGAGCGTCATCGTGTACCCGGCACGCTGCGTCGTCATCCTGAATCGGCCGGTCCTGCCGGGTCCGAAACCCGTGCTAGGGTCGCGGCAAAGGGAGCGAGCGACAATGGCCGGCAGGTTGAAGGACAAGGTGGCGATCGTAGTGGGCGCGGGGTCGAGCGGCCCGGGCTGGGGCAACGGCAAGTGCACTGCCGTCACCTTCGCGCGCGAGGGCGCCAAGGTCCTGTGCGTCGACCGTCGGCGCGCGGCCGCCGAGGAGACCGTCGGCCTGATCGCCAAGGAAGGCGGCGAGGCAATGGCCTGGGAGGCCGACTCCTCGAAGAACGCCGACGTCAAGGCGATGGTCGATGCCTGCATGGGCAAGTGGGGCCGCATCGACGTGCTCGACAACAATGTCGGCATCGGCTCGACCGGCGGCCCGGTCGAGCTCAGCGAGGACGAGTGGCATCTCGTGTTCGACGTCAACGTGAAGAGCTTCTTCCTCACCGCCAAGCACGTGCTGCCGATCATGGAGAAGCAGGGCGGCGGCGCGATCGTGAACGTGAGCTCGATCGCCTCGATCCGCTCGCCCAAGGGCGTCAGCTACATCGCCTACAACGCCAGCAAGGGCGCGGTGAACGCGCTCACCATCGCGATCGCTTCGCAGTACGCCGACAAGGGTATCCGCTGCAACGCAATCCT
The DNA here is from genome assembly GCF_965279465.1 of Reyranella sp. Classification (NCBI taxonomy): domain Bacteria; kingdom Pseudomonadati; phylum Pseudomonadota; class Alphaproteobacteria; order Hyphomicrobiales; family Reyranellaceae; genus Reyranella; species Reyranella sp. Next base: position 6,937,112 of record NZ_OZ257242.1, on the reverse strand, counting down.
GCCCGGCCTGATGCACACGCCGATGATCGACTTCCTCGCCGAGCAGTATGCCAAGGATGCGACCGACCACAACCAGGCCTACGACAAGATGATCGCGATCCGCCATCGGGCCTCGCCGACCGGCAAGATGGGCACCGGCTGGGACACCGCGAATTGCGCCCTGTTCCTGGCGTCCGACGAGTCGGCCTACGTGAACGGCCACCTGCTGGTAGTCGACGGCGGCATCACGACACGTGCCTAGGCTTGTGCTGGGAGCGCGGCTCTCCAGAGCCGCTCAAGGGATGTGGCAAAGTGAAGAAATAGCGGCTCTGGAGAGCCGCGCCCCCAGCTACGATGGTGCCTCAGGCCCCTCGCGTTCCCTCCGCAGCCACATCCGGAAGATCAGCGGGCTGGTCATCAGGATCAGGAACAGGCGGAACAGGTGGTGGGTCGCGACCATCGCGATCTCAACGCCGAGCGCCAGGCCGATCAGGCTCATCTCGGCGAAGCCGCCCGGCGCGTAGCTCAGCACTGTGGCGTCCAGGTTGAGGCCGGTGAGGGCGACCGTGAGCTTGGCGAACAGCACCGCGATGGCGATCATGATCAGCGCCGCGCCGATCGACGCGGCAATCTCCTTGTGCAGCTTGTCGAAGACCGCGCCGACGAAGCGGCAACCGATGCCGGCGCCGACGACGACCTGTGCCGCCGCCACCAGCTCGCCCGGCGGCTTGGAGTCGCTGAGGCCGCCAAGATGCGCGGCGGCGCTGATGATCATCGGTCCCATCATGAAGGCTGCGGGCAGGCGCAGCAGCCTGCCGGCCGTAGCGCCGACCACGCCGCAGCCGATCAGCACTGCATAGTCCTTCCAGTCGTTGCCGCTCGGGCCATGGATGATCGTCAGCACGCTGGTCTGCGCGCCGTTGACCAGCCGGTACCAGATCGGAATCGTCATCACGACGGTGAGGATGCGCAGCGCCTGGGCCAGGGCAATGCACCGCTCCTCGCCACCCATCGCGCCGCCCAGGATCGTCATGTCGTTGAGTCCGCCGGGCATGGCGGCGAAGTAGCAGGTCTGGCGGTTCCAGTCGGTCGTGCGCCGCAGCCAGAAATAGCACGCCGTCGCGGCGGTCACGGTCATCAGCGAGACTACGCCGAGGCTGACGGCCCACTGGCCGAGCCGCTGCACCAGGTCCGGGTTGAAGCCCGAGCCCAGCAGCACGCCCAGGATGATGATCATGCCCTGGCGCAGCCGCACCCGCATGCCGACGCGCAGGCCGGCAAAGGCAGCGATTGTGGTGAACAGGCACGAGCCCAGCATCCAGGCGAGCGGCATTCGCAGCCAGTTGAAGACGAAGCCCCCGACCGTGCCGATCGCCAGCGCGAGCACGATCGGCCCAATGCCGTCGTGGCCGATGATGTGCTTGCGCTCGGGCTTGAACGGAAGCTCTTTCTTGCTCGAGGCGCTTACCCTCATGGCGCAAGCCTCATGGCGCGAACTGTTCCTTGAGGATGCGTTCCTCGAGATCGTGCTCGGGGTCGAACAGCAGGGTGAGCTCGATGTCGGTGGCTTCGGTCACCACGACCTTCACCACGTTCGGGATCTCGACCGAATCGGCGGCGGCGGCGACTGGCCGCTTCCTGGAGTCGAGGATCGTGAACTCGACCTTGGAGCGGCGTGGCAGCAGCGCACCGCGCCAGCGCCGGGGCCGGAAGGCGTTGATCGGCGTCAATGCCAGCAAACCCGCGCCCAACGGCAGGATCGGCCCATGGGCCGAGAGGTTGTAAGCAGTCGAGCCCGCGGGTGTCGCGACGATGGCGCCATCGCAGTAGAGGTCGGAAATGCGCGTCGTACCGTCGATCGCGACGGCGATGCGCGCGGTCTGACGGCTGGAGCGCAGCAGCGAGACCTCGTTGATCGCCTTTGCCTCGTGACGCTTGCCGCGAGCGTCGGTGGCGACCATGCTCAGTGGTGTCAATGTGACGCTGCGGGCATTGCGGATCCGCGCCGGGAGGCCGCTCGCCCGGTACTGGTTGAGCAGGAAGCCGACCGTGCCGAGATTCATCCCGAAAATCGGCGTCTTGCGCCGCATGTTGCGATGAAGTGCCTGAAGCATCAGCCCATCGCCGCCCAGCGCGACGATGACGTCCGCTTCGGCAGGCGGAACGGTGCCGTAGCGCTGTTCCAGCGCCGCCTTGGCCGCGCGCGCAGCCGTTGTGGCGGCGGCAACGAAAGCAAGGCGGGTTGTGCTGGGAGAACGGGCTGCCATCTGCGATGCTTTCGGTGCAAGAATCGTACTATAGCGACCCGGGGGGCCGATGCGATAAAATCCCCGGCGCATAAGGTCGCGAGGAGGAACGTCATGGAGCTGGTGCCATTGGGACCGGGGTTCGGCGTGGAAGTCAGAGGTGTGAGCATCCTCGACGTCGCGAGCGACGGCGATGCCTACAAGGCCGTTCGCGCTGCCTTCGAGGATCATTCGTTGCTGCTGTTCCGCGACCAACCGATCGCCGACGACATCCAGGTCGCATACAGCCGCGCCTTCGGGCCGCTCGAGCTTACCAAGGTCGCTTCGCTCGGCGCCGGCGGCTTCTATTCGCGCCTGACCAATGTCGGCGCACACGGCGAGATCGTACCGCCGACCGACCGCCAGGTGCTGGTCGCGCAGGCCAACGCGCTGTGGCACACGGATTCGTCATTCAAGAGAACGCCCGCTCTCGCTTCCGTGCTGAGCGCGCGCGTGCTCCCAGGGCAGGATGGCGACACCGAATTCACCTCGACGCGACTCGCCTGGGAGCGCCTGCCGGGCGAACTGCGCGGCAAGCTGCAGGACGCAGTGGCGACGCACTCCTATGCCAACAGTCGCGACCAGATCCATCCCGACCTCGCTAATGCGGAGGAGCGCAAGGCTCTGCCGCCGGTGCGCTGGCGCATGAACTGGCTCAATCCCGTCAACGGTCGGCGCGCGCTCTATATCGCCAGCCATGCCTACGCGATCGACGGCATGGACGATCGCGACGCGCGCCAGCTCCTGGCCGAACTGATGGACGAGACGACACGGCCCGAGTTCGTGTACGTCCACAAGTGGCGGACCGGTGACGTGGTGATGTGGGACAACCGCGCCATGCTCCATCGCGGCCGGCCGTGGGACTACAGCAAGGAACGCTCGATGGTGCGCACCACCATCTCGGCGACCGCAGCCGACGGCCTCGACCAGGTGAAGCCGCCGCCGACGGTGCATTAGGCTTGCCGCTGGGAGCGCGGCTCTCCAGAGCCGCGCTCCCAGCCACTCAAGACATCGTGCCTTTCAATCCGAACACCGCCTGCGGATGGACGATGTCCTTGAGCGTGTGGCTGCCGAGCGGCTCGATCTCGGCCGCGGGCAATAACGCCTCCATTGCGGCCGACAGCAGCACGCTGCGGTCGAGCGGACTGCAGAGCTTCTCCAGTCGCGCGGCGTAGTTCACCGCGGGGCCGATGACGGTGAAGTCGAGCCGCTGGCTGGCGCCGATATTGCCGAACATCACCTCACCGATATGCATCGCCAGGCCGAAGCGCACCGTCGGCTCGCCCTCGGTGGCGCGAATGCGGTTCAGCACCAGCATCGCATCGACCGCCGCCGCCGCGGCTTGCGCTGCCGTCGCCGCCGTCGCGACGCGCTCGGCCGGTGCGGGCACCGGGAAGATCGCCAGCATGCCGTCGCCCATGAACTTCAGGATCTCGCCGCCGGCATTGGTGACGATCGTGCCCATGGTGTCGAAGTAGTCGTTGAGCAGGGCGATGATCGTGTCGCGCGGCAGCGTGTCGGAGGCGCGGGTGAAGCCGCGCAGGTCGCAGTACCAGATCACCGCCTCGATCGTCTGGCCGTCGCCGCGCTTCACCTCGCCGGCCAGGATGCGCTGTCCGGCGGCGCGACCGACATAGGCATCGAGCAGGTTGGCCGCGGTGTCGCGCAGCGAATGGATTTCGACGATGCGCGCGAAGGCGAACTGCAGCAGGAACATGCGGTCGAGATCGGTGCTCGAGAAGCCGTCCGGCCTGTCGGAGACGACGCTCAGCGCATCGGCATGGCCGGTGGTGAACAACAGCGGCAGGGCCACGTAGTCGGTTGCCCCTTCGTCCTTGAGCTGGCGCAGCAGCGGGGCCTGCGGCTCGATCCGGTCGAGCCGCACGCGCACCGTCTTGTGCTGCTCGAGGACCGCCGGCAGCGGGTTGTCTCGGTACTCGGCATCCTGGTTGTCGCCGTGCGGGCGGGTGCCGCTCTCGACGCCGCGGCCGCGGCGCCAGAAGTAAGCCTTGCCTTGGAACTCCGGGTGGAGCGTGAATTGGAAGTAGGCGAGGCGATAGAGCGGAATGCCCGACAGCACGAGCTGCTCGCCTGCCGCGGCGACGAGCTCGGCCGTATCCGTGATGCGATAGGCTTCTGTGACGAACCAGCGCGCGACCGGATCGCTGTAGACGCGCTGGGCGATGTCGTCGTCCATGAGTGGATTATAGCACTTGCGTCTCGATACCCTTCAGCCTTGCCTCCCCTGCTTGCGGGGGAGGTGGCGCGGTAATCCGCGACGGAGGGGGAGGGAGGCGGAGATGGTGCGTCACACCCCCTCCGTCAGCGTGAGACGCTGACACCTCCCCCGCGAGCGGGAGAGGGTAAGAATTGACCAATGCCGAAGTCTACTCCGCCGCAGCCAAACGCTGGTTCTGCGCGGCTGCGGATTTGGCGCGGGCGAGGTCTTCGCTGCGCACCTTGTTCACGGCGCCGCCGCCGCCGGCCGTCTCGGTGAACATCGAGAGCTTGTCCATGTCCTCGTCGTCCACCGGGGTCAGGGCGAGGTCGGTATATTCCAGGCGCTTGGGATCGTTCTTCACCCGCTGGCCGATACGCCAGCCCTGCCAGGCGAGGCGGCCGTAGATCCGGAGCTTCTTCACGGTCTCGACCGCGAGCTTCCAGTGGAACACGCCGATCGGCTCGATCGGCATGCCATGGCGGCGGTCGCGGCGATACTTCATGCGGATCACGCCGCCTTCGAGCGGATGGATGCCCTCCGCCTCGAACATGATCTTGAACATGGTCATGAACTGGGCGGGCTCGGCGGGATTGCGGCCCTTGATCGATCCATGGCGGCGCGCGACCGTCTCGATATGCTCGGGCGTATAGTAGGCGCGCCAGCAGTCGAGATAGGTCTGGTAATATTCGTCGTCGCTCATCTTCGGATGGTGCACGACGCGGTGGTGGAGATCGTACTTGTTGAGGTCGGGATCCATCCACACGCCCTGCTTCCAGAGCTTCTGGTGGTCCTCCGATCCGGGCAGCGGCGTCAGCATGAACAGCTCGAGGATGTCGAGCGGCAGCTCCTTCTTGATGATCTCCATGTCGCGCAGGATCGATTCGCGCGTGTCGCCCGGGAAGCCGAGGATGTACCCCGCCCAGGTCGAGATGCCGGCCTTGTGCCAGGCCTGCAGCATCTTGCGGTATTCGGTGATCTTGTTCTGGCGCTTCTTGGCGGCCAGCAGGTTGTCGGGGTTGATGTTCTCGAGACCGATGAAGCAGCGATAGACGCCGGCCCATTGCGCCTTGTGGATGAAGCGCGGGACGCGATGGCACTGGGTGTCGACCTGGATGAGCAGGGAGACCTGGATGCCCTCGTTCTCCTTGAGCTCGATAATGCGGTCGAAGAACTCCTCCCAATGGCGGTTGCGGGCCATGTTGTCGTCGGTGATGAAGAACGACGTGATGCCCTGCTTGTAGTTCTCGCGGATGATGGCTTCGAGGTCGTCCGCGTTGCGGAACCGGCTCTTGCGGCCCTGCACGTTGATGATGGTGCAGAACGAGCATTGGAACGGGCAGCCGCGGCCAAGGTCGAAGCTCGACTTCTTGCCCTCGTTGCGCGCCAGCGCGGCCGGCGGCAGACGCGGGGTCGGCGCGTTCTCGATGCCCGGCAGGTCGTCCATGTAATTGTAGAGGGGCTTCAGCGTGCCGTTCCAGGCATCACGCAGCACCTCGTCGAGCCGGCCCTCTTCGGCCTCGCCGGCATAGATCGAGATGCCCATGTCCATGGCTTCCTGGATCTCCGGCGGCACGACCGGCAGCATCGACAGGCAGCCGGCAGCGTGGAAGCCGCCCATTGCCACGGGGAGGCCGGCTGCGAGGAACTTGCGGGCAAGATCCACGGCGTGCGGGAACTGGTTGGACTGGACGCCGACGAGGCAGATCAGGCCCTTGCCGCCGCCCCGCTTGAAGTCGGCGGCGATCTTGTCGGTGCGGACCCGGATGTTGGTCTCGTCGAACGGCTTGATCACGATCTCGACGTCGGGCCCAAGAACTTGACGCTGCCGGCAATCCTCACCCAACCCATAGAGGGCCGCCAGGGTGTTGGAAGGGATATGCGACTTCAACCAAGTGATCGGATAGCCATCGTCGTCGTAATGAGTCGGCTTGATCAAGACGAGCTGGAAGGTCTTCTTCTTACTGACACCGCCCATTACGGACTTTCTCCCACGAAGCCGCACTCGGCTTCGCATTTTTGCCTCAAACACCGAGTCAAATTCACACTGCGCCGCCATTTACATCAGCGCAAGTCTCCTACCATATAAGTAGGAAAAGAAACTTCCGTTATGGTCATGCTGTGCGCAATAAATATTCACGACTCACAATTGTCAATTGACTTCCCAACAGAAGTTCCCCGTTTGGCGCCGTATCGGCATGAGGAGGAGTTCGTTGCGTGGCCTCTGGTGAGGCTACAAGGTGCCACACCCAAGGCGCGCGAACAGCGTCGGCGAGGACACGAACAAGACTGTGACTGTTATCGAGCGCGTACCGGCGCTGGCTCCATTCCGGATCAGGAGCTTCCGCTTTCAGTGGCCGGCGGACCTGCTCGCCTCCTGGGCCTTCGAGATGGAAGGCGTCATTCTTGGGTGGTTCGTGCTGGTTTCGACCGGTTCGGTGCTGGCCCTGGCAGTTTTCGGCTCGCTGCAGTTCCTCGGCACCCTGATCTCGCCCTTCTTCGGCATGGCCGGCGATCGCATCGGCAATCGCAACCTGATCTGCCTGATGCGGCTCACCTATATCGTTGCCGCGGCGATCCTGGCGGCGCTGTTCCTGACCGGTCAGGCCACGCCCGCCGTGGTTTTCGTCGTCGGCGCGGTGATGGGGCTGGTGCGTCCGTCCGACATCACGATGCGCAATCTCCTGGTCGGCGAGACGATGCCGTCCGACCTGCTGATGCGCGCGATGAGCGTGTCGCGCACGACCGCCGACTCGGCGCGCGTCGTCGGCGCCCTCTCGGGCGCGACCCTCGTCGCCACGTTGGGCTCGGGCGTAGCCTATGTTGCGGTCTTCCTAGTCTACATTGCCAGCCTGCTGCTCTCGCTCAATGTCGGCATCCGGCGCCTGCGCGTGATCGGCGAGACGGTATTGTCGCCCTTCGCGGCGCTCAAGGCAGGTTTCGCCTATGTCTGGTCGACGCCCGACGTGCGCGCGGCGACGCTGCTGGCTTTCCTGATGAACTTCGCGGCCTATCCGTTCGTCGGCTCGCTGCTGGCCCACGTCGCCAAGGACATCTACGCCCTCGATCAGCGCGGCATGGGCTGGCTCATCGCCTGCTTCGCGGCCGGCGCACTCGCTGGATCGGTCGTGCTTGCCACGAACGGGGCCCGGATCCGGGCGGCGCGCACCATGATCGTCTGCGCGCTGCTCTGGTTCACGGGCAACCTCGTCTTCTCCTGGATCACCGTGCCGCTGTGGGGCGAGGCGATGTTGGTTGCAATCGGCTTCGTGCAGAGCTTCTGCATGGTGCCGATGGCGGTCATCCTGTTGCGCACCGCCGATCCCGCGTTCCGCGGACGGGTGATGGGAGTGCGCATGCTCGCCGTCTACGGCCTCCCGCTCGGCATGTTGCTGAGCGGGCCGCTAATCGAGCGCTTCGGCTTTGCCGTGACGGGTACGGTGTTCAGCCTCGTGGGTATCGGCTTTACCGTTCTGATCGCCTCGCGCTGGCGACATCATCTCTGGCACCCGGAGGCGGCAGCAAATTCTCGCTGAGCAACGTTGTGGCGCAAAACTCGTTCATAACCGATGGCAGTAAAGTCCGGAGTCCTCCTAATTGCGGCATTCATGTTGGTTGGAGGAGCCGCTCAAGCGCAACTTCCGGCCATCGACACTCATCCAAGTCCTGACGAGCAGCGCAGCATCTTCACATTTCAGGTCGAGAACGACGTCTTCAACCGCATCGGCAAGTCGGACCGCGATTACACAAACGGCGTGCGCTTCGGTTGGCTGTCGCCGGCGCTGCCGGATTTGCCGGATTCGCTCGCACGTCTCGTGACTTTTCCCACTTTCTTTGGGGAAGGCCCGGTCTCGTCGGTGACGCGCCGGGTGGGAATCTCGATCGGCCAGAATCTCTACACGCCGCAGGACACGGAGACCACCGCTCCAATCCGCAACGATCGGCCATACGCCGCATGGCTCTATTCCAGCTTTGCCCTGCAACAGACCTATAAGCGGCGGAATCCCCAGACCGACAGGGAAGACCCCGTCCGACTCGATACGCTCCAGCTGGATCTCGGCCTCATTGGTCCGGCGGCGGGTGGCGAGTTCGTGCAGAACAAGTTCCACAGGCTGATTGGCGTACCGACGGCGAACGGCTGGTCAAACCAGCTCCACAACGAGCCGACGATCGGCCTCACCTTCGAGCGTCGCTGGCGAACCAGTCAGGGTGTGGTTGTCGAGAATCCCTTGCTCGAGTATGACGTCATTCCGAGTATCGGTCTCGCGCTCGGCAACGCGGCAACCTATGCCAGCGCGGGCGGCACGCTCCGGATCGGCAAGAATTTGCGCAAGGACTTCGGACCGCCCCGCCCCCGCCCGGCGCTGCCGGGATCGGACGGATTCATCGGCGAGGGGTTTGGCTGGTATTTCTTCGTCGGCGCCGGCGGTGAGGCGGTGGCCCGCAACATCTTCCTCGACGGCAACAGCGATGGAGACAGCTTGAGTGTCTCGCATCGACCGTTCGTGGGCGAGGCCCAGGCGGGCCTCGCCATCCTCTTTCGGGGCGTGCGCATCAGCTACACGCAGGTCCTGCGATCTCCGGAGTTCTTCGAGCGCGATCGCTGGAACCAGTTCGGATCTTTCAACGTCTCGTTCAGGTACTAGGCGGGGGAAACGGGCGCGCGAAGCGCTGCTTCGCGCGCCCGTATCCCTATATCCGGCCCATGAGGAGCAGGACGAGCACGATGATCAGGACCAGGCCGATGCCGCCGCTGGGGTAATAACCCCAGCCGCTGCTGTGGGGCCAAGTCGGCAGGGCACCGATCAGGATCACGATCAGAATGATCAGCAAGATGGTGCCCAGCATCGCAAGTCTCCTGTCTAGTTGAGGTTCTTCTCCGCGAAAGACCAGTTCGCGAGCTTCTCCACCCAGTCCTTGACGTGGTCCGGGCGGCGATTCTGATAGTCCAGGTAGTAGGCGTGCTCCCACACGTCGGCGACGAGCAGGGCCGTCTCGCCGTGCGCAAGCGGCGTGTCGGCGTTGCTGGTGGTGGTGATCTTGAGCTTGCCGTCCTTGCCCTTCACGAGCCAGGCCCAGCCGCTACCGAACTGCGCTACTGCCGCTTTGGTGAAAGCGTCGTTGAATTCTGCGATGCCGCCGAAGCTGGACTTCAGTGCATCGGCGATCTTGCCGGCCGGCGCGCCGCCCTTCGGCGCCATGCTCTCCCAGTAGAAGTTGTGATTCCAGACCTGCCCGGCATTGTTGAAGATGCCCTTGTCCTTATCGTTGCCGGCAGACTTCTTGACGATCTCCTCGAGATCCATCTGCTCGTAAGGCGTGCCGGCAATGAGCCTGTTCAGATTGTCGATGTAGGCCTTGTGATGCTTGGCATGATGGAAAGAAATCGTCTTGGCGGAAACCACCGGTTCCAACGCGTTATCCTCGTAAGGAAGCTTGGGGAGCGAAAACGGGGCTTTTGGCTTGTCCAATGGCATGACTTGACTCCTGTGCTTCCCCGGACTGAGGCTCAACGCTGCCGTGGGGAAGATGTTCCGGCGGCGCAACCTTGATCAAAACGTGGACGTTAGGCGGGAAGTTCTCGTTTTATGGAGACTTCTCATGGACGCCGTCATCTATCTGGTCGGTCTGGTCGTGATCGTGATGGCAATCCTGTCGTTCTTCGGACTCCGGTAGCTGAACGCACCAGCCTCCCATGTCGGCGCGCGAGGATAGGACGAAACGCTTCCGGTGAGGCAATTTTTCAAATCTAGCCCGCAAACGGTTCTCAGTCGCGCGCGATCTAAATTATTACCGCGAACGTTTCTCAGTCGCGCGCGATTCGGTTGCGCGGCGCGCGGCGGGGCGTATCTAGGACGAACATTCATTGTCAGGAGGTTCGTCGTGCAAGGGAATCCACAAATCATCGCCGAACTGAACAAGCTCCTGAAGAATGAGCTGACTGCCATCAACCAGTACTTCCTCCACGCCCGGATGATGAACCACTGGGGCTTCGAGCGGCTTGGCAAGAAGATCTACGAGGAGTCGATCGGCGAGATGAAGCACGCCGACAGGCTGATCAAGCGCATCCTGCTGCTCGATGGCCTGCCCAATCTGCAGGACCTCGGTCGGCTCGGTATCGGCGAGACGGTGGGCGAGTGCCTGAAGGCCGACCTCCAGCTCGAAACCGCGGCGCGCACCGACCTGGTGGCGGCGGTGGCGAAATGCGAAGCGGAAAGGGACTTCGTCAGCCGCGAGATCGTGGTCGACATTCTCGAGGACGCCGAAGAGCACATCGACTTCCTCGAGACCGAGATCGGCCTGATGGATAAGGTCGGAGAGCAGAACTACCTTCAGACCCAGATCGGCGAAGGCAAGGACAGCTGAAGCCTGTCGCTTCTGCCAAGAATTCAACGAGGGCGCTTCATGTTCGCTGCCGCCCTTGTTAGGCTCGGGAATGATCGCACGACGACTTTTCACCGCCCGGGCTCTCGCGGCTTTCCTTGCCGGCGGTGCCGGTTCCGCCATGGCGCAGGTGCCCAAGGTGATGGACACGATGCCCGCCGACCGTGCCGTGCTCACGAACGCCAGCGGAGAGTTCTACGTCCGCTTTGATCGTCCGGTCGATCACATTCGCTCACTGATGTTCATCAAACGGGATGGTGCGGTCGTCAGGACGCTCCACCCGCGCTTCAAGACCGAGCCGAATGTCCTGTTCGCGATGGCCCTTCCCTTGCAGCCGGGCCCCTACAGCTTTCACTGGTCCGTCCGGTCCTTGGCCGGAGCGGAAGTGCTCGAGGGCGAAGTCCCGTTCTCGGTCTCAGCCGAGCAGTAGCGGCACTATTCGTCGTAGGACGCCGTCGTGACGCCGCTCATGCGGTCGAAGTTCAGCCGGATCTTCTGCAGCTCGCACATGTTCAGATAGCGCCAGATCGCCTGCGAAGCGTCGTCGGCGAACACCACTTTGAAGTCCTGGTTGCAGTCGAAAATCTGCTTGTCGAAGACCACTTCGCGCCGCTCGCCCGGCTTCAGGGCCGGACCCCGGAGCACGTTCTGGCTCCACGTGCCCATGTCGTGAGGCGAGACGACGAGTTCGCGGATCGGGTAGTTCGTGCCGTTCACCAGCAGGAAGCGGGTTTGTTCTTGCGCGAGCGCGGCGTCGCCGAGCAACGACAGGAAAGCAACGCTGAAAGACAGAGTCCGGAGCATGAAAATCCTCTGATCGCCCCGAGATGGGCGCGGAGGAGATTTGCCTTTCCGGGGGGCCAAAGTCCATGGCGGCCAAGGCCGCCGCTGCGCTAGTCCGCGGCCATCAGCGTGGGCGCGGCCGCCTGTTCGCGGCCGATCGTCTGGTCGATCCGCTTGCGCATGTCGGAGGCGCAGCTGCCACATTGGGGGTTCTGGCCGCAGGCGCGGAAGACATCGACTGGGCGACGGGCGCCGGCTCTGACGGCGGCATCGACATCGCGTTCCCGGATGGCCCGGCAGATGCAAAGATACATGTCTTTGGCGTTTCCGTCCCGCAGTTGCGACTTACTCGCACGACGAACGTAAGAGGCATTCGCAATCTGGTCAAGCGCCTTAAAGGCCTCTCAGCCTGTAATTTTCCAGCGCCTGCCTGAAGCCCTCGTCGAGCGGATGGGGCACCTTGCCTTTGAGCCGGACGACCGTCATCTCGGCGGCGGCGATGCAGAGGTCGTCCTTGAAGGCGGCCGAGCCGACGGTGAGGGAGCTGCTGCCGACCCTGAGCACGCCGGTGCCGAGGTCGATCTTCCCGGGCCAATGGGACTCGGCCAGGAAGGAGATGGTCATGCCGGCGGAGATGCCGCGCACGCCTTCCTCGCGCGGCGCCATCATGCCCATGTCGCGCATGAAGGTGAGGCGCGCGGTCTCCATATAGGCGCAAATTGCCACATTATTGATGTGGCCGGCCGCATCCTGGTCGCAAAAGCGCACGGTATCGCTGCACCAATGCGGATAAATGGCACGGTTTTGCAGGCGTTTGTCGCGTGACATGGCCGGAGTGTAGCATCTCGCCCGCATGACACATCCGATCTTCACCGAAGACCACGACCTGATCCGCGCCCAGCTCCGCCGCTTCGTCGAGGAGAAGGTGAAGCCCGACGGACCGGAATGGGAGGCGGCGGGCTTCGTGCCGCGCGAGATCCTGCGCGAGATGGGCGGGCTCGGCTTCTTCTCCCTTCGGGTGCCCGAGGCGCTGGGCGGGGCGGGCCTCGATGCCCGCGCCTCGGTCGTGCTGGCGGAGGAGGTCGGCCGCTCGACCCACGGCGGCTTCGCCATCACCGTGCTGGTGCATACCGACATGGCGAGCCCGCACCTGATCCGCTTCGGCACCCGGCGCCAGCTCGAGAAGTACCTGCCGGGCGTGATGGCCGGCTCGACCATCACGGCGGTCGGTGTCACCGAACCCGGCGCGGGCTCCGACGTCGCGTCGATCCGCACGCGGGCGGTACGCGACGGCGACCACTACGTGCTGAACGGCGCCAAGATGTTCATCACCAACGGCGTGCACGGCGACCTCTACTTTATCGCCGCCCGCACCGACCCGGAGGCCAAGGGCTCGCGCGCCATCACCATGTTCATCGTCGAGAAGGGCACGCCCGGTTTCCGCGTCGGCCGCGCCCTGAACAAGACCGGCTGGCTCTGCTCCGACACCGCCGAGCTGGTGTTCGAGGATTGCCGGGTGCCGGCCGAGAATGTGCTCGGCGAGCCCAACCGCGGCTTCTACTCGATCATGGCCAACTTCCAGACCGAGCGGTTGGTGATCGGCGCCATGGCGATGGCCGAGGCGCGCGAGGCGATCCGGCTGACCTTCGACTATGTCAACCAGCGCACCGCCTTCGGCGCGCCCTTGTGGGAGAAGCAGGCCATCCGCCAGCGCCTGTCCCGCCGTCTGGCCGAGGTCGAGGCGGCGCGCCAGCTCGTGCATCACACCGCCTGGCTCGATGCGCAAGGCACCGACTGCGTGGCCCAGGTCTCGATGGTCAAGGCGCTGGCCGGTGACCTGGTGAACGAGGTGCTCTACGACTGCGTGCAGTTCCATGGCGGCGCCGGCTTCCTGCGCGAGACGGCGGTCGAACGCATGGCGCGCGATGCCCGCGTCCAGGCGATCGGCGGCGGCGCCTCGGAGGTCATGCTGGAGGAGGTCGCCAAGCGATTCGGCCAGGCCCTGTCGGACTGAGCCCTGTCGGACTGATCGCCGCTATTTCGGTGCGACCAGGAAGGAGCCGACCGCGGTGACGGCGCACTCCGTGCCGCCGGCGCGCACGCAGTCCCTCAACGCATCGCCTGCCGCGATGGCCTCGCTGGACCGGCCGGAAACGATGCCGACCTTTCCGTTGCGGCCGACCGCGACGGCGCGCCAATCGTCGGCGACGAGATAGCGCCCGATCGCCGCGTGGAGCTCGGCGTCGGCCATGTCCTGCGGCGTGAACACCTCGACGGCGCGATAACGCTGGAGCGGGCGTACGGCGAGATCGCCGTTCACCGCCAGCACGACGCATGGGCGGCCGGTTCCATGACCACACACCTGCAACGCTCGCCGCATCGCGTCGGTGTCGCTATCGCCCGGCATCCAGAATTCGGCGCGGCGCCGGCCGATCACGAGCGCCCGGCTGCCGTCGGCCTTTGCATAGGTCTCGGCCAGATCCTTGCGAGCCTTGTCGGTGAGCAGGGGCGCGCTCGCGAGGTCGAGGCCGAGCGCGGGAGCCTGCTGTGCCGCCGGACGATACGGCGGCGCCGGCGTGGGCGGCGGGCGGAACGTCCAGACGACCTCGTTGCCGACCGCATAGGTGGAGCAGCGATCCGGGTCGCGAAGGGCGCCCGTCTCGCGCTGCACGGCCTTGTTGCATTCGTCCACCGCCAGCCTGCGGGCCGTCTCGTCGTCGATCCGCCGCGTCACATAGGCCGATACGCCGCGCGCGCTGATCGCCAGGGCCTTGGCGCCCTCGGCGCGGCTGTACGCCTCGAATTGCCGCCGCCGTTGCTGGCTGACGAAGGGGATTTCCGATGCGTGGAACGGTCGCGATACAGCCGGGGCGGCGGCGATTCGCGATGAAGGCGGGGCAGGAGGAACGGCCGCGACGGCCGCCTGTTCGATGTGTTGTGCAGGGGCGGGCTGGCGGGTGAGAAAGAAGGTGCCAGCGCCCGCCGCCAGGCTGGCGAGGGCAACGACACTGGCCAATGCCACCTGCACAGAGCGCCTGGTGGTGCGCTTGATGACCGGCGCGACGCCATCGAGGGAAAGGCCGTAGACGCGGATCGGTCGCGGGATGTTCTTGATCTGCCGATCGCCGAGGTCGGTCACGGGCCATGGCAGCTTGCCGACAATCTGCTCCTGGACCGCGCGGGAGAAGCAAACACCGCCGACGGGCGCGAGCGCTTCCAGCCGGACCGCCACGTTGACCGCGTCGCCCATCAGGTCGTCACCGCTCTCCACGACGTCACCCAAATTGACACCGATGCGGAGGCTGAGCTGGCGCTCTGCGGTGGCCACGGCATTGGCCTGGTGCATCGCCTGCTGGATCTCGGCCGCGGCCCGCACGGCCTCGACCGGGCTTGCGAATTCGGCGAGCACGCCGTCGCCGGTCTCCTTGAACACGCGGCCGCGCCGCTGGCGGATGACGGCCGTCGTCGTGCCGAGCCGCTCGCGCAGGAGGCCGAGCGCCTGCTCCTCGTCGCGTGCGGACATGGCGCTGAAACCCACGACATCGATGGCGACGATCGCGGTCAACCGTCTGACCAGGGGAGAGTCTTCCATGGCGCGATGCCCTCGTCCTGCAGGCTATCCGAGCGACTCGCCGCTTTCCATAGGAGCGGCTTGCAGGACCGCCCGGGCTCTGCGATGACGCTGGCCATGCAGACGGCCGCGCCACCGCGTTATTGGGATGACTACCAGGTCGGACAGAGATTCCCGTTGGGCTCCACGACCTTCACCGAGCCGGAGATCGTCGACTTCGCCCGCCAATTCGATCCGCAGAGCTTCCATGTCGACGCAGAGGCGGCGAAGGCCTCGATGTTCGGCGGCCTCATCGCCTCGGGCTGGCATATCGCCTCCAAGATGATGCGGCTGTTCGTCGACAACTACGTCGACCATCGCACGGCACTGGGCTCGCCCGGCGTCGACGAGCTGCGCTGGCTGAAGCCGGTGCGGCCGGGCGACACGCTGACCGGCTGGGTCGAGTGTGCGGCCAAGGTGCCGTCGAAGAGCCGGCCGACAATGGGCGTGATCCACGAGCAGTGGACGGTCACCAACCAGAAGGGCGAGGTCGTGATGACGACCAAGGGCATCAACATGGTGCGGCGGAGACCGCAATGAAGCGGGCGGTGAAGGGCCTCGACCATGTCGTGGTCATGGTCGACGGCATCGATGCGGCCCAGGCGCAGTACACAAGGCTCGGCTTCCAGGTCCAGCCGAGGGGCTTCCACACCAAGCTCGGCACGGCCAACCATCTGATGATCTTCGACACCGACTATTTCGAGATCCTGGGCATCGTCCAGGACACGCCGTTCAATGCCGAGCGCCGCGAATGGCTGAAGGACGGCGGCGGGCTGGCCAACGTGGCGCTGGCGACCGACGGTGCCGACCTGGCGTTCGACGCGTTCAAGGCGGCCGGCCTCAATCCCGACGCGCCGCTGTCCTTCGACCGGGCGGTCGAGGTCGCGGGCAGGACCGAGCAGGCGCAGTTCCGCACCGTGCGCATCCCCAAGACCAACATGCCCGTGGTCGGCTTCTTCGTCTGCGAGCATGTCACACCGCAATTCGTCTATCGTGCCGAATGGGCGAAGCATCCCAACGGCGCGCGCGGCATCGCCGGCGTCACCGTGATCGCGGAGCAGCCGGCGAAGTGGATCCCGGAACTGGAAAAGTACTTCGGCGCCGGTTCGGTGAAACGCGATGGCGAGGGGCTGGTGGCGGATACCGGCACGCAGCCGATTCGCTACCTCACGCGTGCGGACTACGCCGCGCGGTATCCCGGCATCACGCCGGTGCGGCCGGGCGACCACCCGGCGTTGCTCGGCATCCGTGTCGACAGCCTCTCCGCCTGCGAGGCGCTGCTGGCCAAGAACGGTGTGAAGACCGTAAAGCCCGATGCCGCGCGTCTGCTCGTTCCGCCCTCCGAAGCCGCCCACCTGACCATCGAATTCGTGCAATGACCTTCGATCTCGCCGACCGTGGCATATACGGCTTCGCCACGTCCGAGCATCTTCGCTTCGCCGACCTCGACGCCAACGGCCATATCAACAACGGCTCGTTCATCGAGCTGCTGGAGAACGCGCGCGTCTCCTACCTGCGCCAGATCGTGCGTTCGGGCTTGCCGCGCTTCCGCCTGGTCATCGGCCGCATCGAGGCCGACTTCAAGCGCCAGATGTTCTTCCCCGGCTCGGCGACCGCCTGCGCGCGTCTCGTCGAGGCGCATGAGCGCAAGGTCGTGATCGGCCAGGGCCTGTTCGATTCGGACGGCCATTGCACGGCGGTGCAGAAGGTCATCATGGTGTCGCTCAACGAGGAAACGCACCGCAGCACGCCATTCGATCCCGCCGTGCGCGCTGCGCTCGAAAAGCTCGCGGTCTCGAAGGATGGCATGCCGACATGAGCGCGCAGATCCCGGACGGCTTCAAGGCGCTGCACCTCCCCGACGATTTCGTGGCGCTGGTCGGCCCGCTCTGGCTGAAGGCCGAAGGCGAGAAGCTGCGCATCGGCCTGCCGCTCGAGCCGCGTCACGGCAATCCGATGGGGTGGGCGCATGGCGGCCTGCTGGTCACCGTTGCCGACATGGTGATGGGGCTTGGCTCGGGTCATGCCACAGGCATCCGCTGGCCGCATCCGACCGTGTCGATGAGCACCGAGTTCGTACGCGGTGCGAAGCTCGGCCAGTGGCTCGAGGGCACCGCACGGGTCGCGCGGCGCACGGTCAACCTTTGTTTCTGCAGCTGCGATCTCGTTTGTAACGGTGAAATAGTCCTGATCGCCTCGGGCGTGTTCAAGGTGCCGGAGATCGACAGGATTCCCGCGGAAATGCGCGACAAGGTGATGGGGCGCTGGGGCGGCTAGCCTACGAATTTGCGACGTAGCCTACGAAACACTCTCAAACTTGCGACGAGAAAGGCCAAGTGTAGCTTTTCCCTCACGCAACCTGCGGGAGAGAGTGCCTCATGGCCCCAAGCCAAGAAGAGAACATTCGGTTCGCCGTCCGTCATCTGATGACGACGGGGGGTCGTATGATCGACATGATCCTGTTCGTCTTCCACGGCTTCGAAAACGGAGTGCGGTTCCATCGCGTGCATGAGCACCGCGGGCAGATGCGAATGCTCATGCCTGCCGGCAAGACGCCGGGGCTGCCGGTCGCCGAGCGGTTGTTCGACTAATGTCGCTCGGCCCCCTCGAGCGGCGGCTGGCGCCGCACGGCCTGCGTCCGCACGGACCGGTGCGGCGGCGACCGTTTTCCCTTGTCTTCCCCGCACGGCAGGACAGCACCGGGCGGGAGGTGTTCGTCAAGCTCCTGACCTCGCGTTCGGCCGGCGTGCGCCGCAACTTCGGCCGCGAGATCGATATGCTGCAGGCGCTGGCCGGCCAGCCGGGCGTCCCGGCACTCGTCGCCGCCAGCACCGACGATGGCCAGATCTTCCATGCCTGCGAACACGTTCATGGGCGGAGCCTGCGTGAGATCGCCCGCTCGCCGGAGGGCCGTGACCTTGCGATGGTGCTTGGACGGGCCAAGGCACTGGCGGACTGGATCGCGGCGCTCCATCGAGTGGGAATAGCCCATCGCGACCTGTCGCTCGATCACGTCTTCATCGAGCCCGACGGCAGGCTTGTCGTGATCGATTTCGGCATGGCCAAGCGGACCGGCGATCTGCCGGCCGAGGAGCGGCTACATTACGAGGGCTACGACCTGCAGGCGCTCGGCATGATCCTGTGGGAGATGATCTGCGGTCACTCGATCTTTCCCTATCGCAACATGGCCCTGGGTGACGTGCTGCGGCGGGAGGCTGCCCTGGTGCGGGATGCCGGCCTGCCGGCGGCGATTCGCCGTTGGCTGCTCGACTGCTTCGCCACACCGTCGGAGTTCACTCCCGATCAGCGCTTCTTCTTGCGGTAGATCCTGTAGCGATCGACGTCCATGAGATGCTCGTAGCGCTCGAAGGCGTCGGCGAAGACCTTGTTTTGCTGGAAGTACTCGAGATAGTCGAACACCTTGCCCTGGCAGCGCGGCATGCCGGGGATGGTGTCGAGGATCAGCAGGTCCGGCTGGCCCTTGGCGAAATCCTCCGACACGGCGTCGAACACGAACTTCTCGGTGTCGCCCATCGTGTCGGGCGCGTTGTAGAGGGCGGGGAAGTCCTCGCAGTCCGCATAGACGCCCTGTAGCACCCACATCGTCAGGAAGCGCATGGTCATGCGTCCATTGATGTAGTTCAGCATCGGCCAGAACGGGTAGATGCCGGGCGACAGCGCCATGATCGTGCGGTGCGGCGCGTTCTGCTCGACGATGTGGCGCAGGATGCCGCCGATCGAATCCTCGTACTGGAGCTGCTTGTAGAACGGCGGGGTATAGAGCGCAGCCTGGAAATAGAGCAGCACCATCAGGGTCGCCGAGATCACCGCGACCGGCAGTCGATGGAGGCTCCGGCTGATCGGCAGGTAGCGGTCGATCGTCTGGGAGAGGGTGAAGGTCGCGAGCAGGATCGCCGCCGACAGCGCCGGCAGCACGTGATAGGGCCAGCCTTTGGCCTGGGCGATGGCAGAGAGTGCTGCGCCGATCCCGAAGGCCAGCAGGGCCCGGGCGGCGAGCGCCCGGGTGAGGAAGATCGCGAAGGCGCCGAAGATCAGCAGCGCGACCAGGGTCGGTGCCATGACATTGCTGGTCAGGACCTGCCGCCAGCCAGAATCGCCGATCGGCGCATAGGACTCCACGGCGAGCGGCATGACGAAACGGCCGAATTCGGAGAACACCGTGTACATCAGGACGAGATGCGCCAGCGCGACCGCGAAGATCGACCATGGGATCAGGTCGGTGAAAGTCGCGCGCCAACCGCGACGGGTCAGCAGGAAGATCTCCACGACGGCGGGAATGGCCAGGTAGTAAGGCTTCATCGCCAGGAACAGGCCGGCCGTCAGCCCGATGGCCAGCGCACTGATGCGCGATGGGTGGACCCCTTCGGCGCGTGCCATCGACGCTAAAAGGTAAGGCGCGGAAGCCACGAACATGACGTGCTCGCGTTGGCCGAAATGCTCGTTGGGCAGGACGGTAAAGAGGAACAGAAGCACCGGCGGAAATAGCGCCTCGGTCAGCGCATGGTCGGCCGAGGGCACTGTCCGGACCAGGCGGCTGCAGGCGTAGAAGGACGCGGCGATGCCCGCCACCACCCAGGCGGTGAACCAGAACGGGACGCTGCCGTGCACCAGTCTTGCCGTGAGCACGGGCAGGGCATGGACGATGAAGGTGAGCGGCAGGTTCTCGTCGATCACCTCGACATAAAGCTTCTCACCACCCACCCAGCGTGCCGAGACGTCGAGGATGGCCGCTACATCGTGATTGAGCGGCGGGAAGAAATAGCCGGCGAGCCACAGGATCGGCAGGACGAACAGCGGCGCCAGCAGCAGCCGCTCGAGGCGTGGCGAAAGGAGGGGCGGTTTGGCGGCAGCGGTTGGCAAGGCACGGTGAAGATATCACAAGCACCGATCGACATTCCTCCCCTTGCGTTGCGAGCTGCGATATGGGCACACGTTGAATTCCTCCCCCGCGCCGCGCGCAGGGAGGAAGGAGGGGAGACGGCCGAGGACGTGGAGCGGGCTGAATACGAACGCATGCACGCGGTCGAGGATCGCATGTGGTGGTATCGCGGCCTGCGGACGCTCGTGCGCCAGGAGTTGGCGCGGACCCTGGAGTGCCGTGAGGGGACCGGGCCGGTGCTCGACGCAGGTTGCGGGACCGGCGGCATGCTGGCGCGGCTCGGAGGCTCGATCGCCGGCCGTCCGACCATAGGGCTGGAATTCGACCCCATTGCTGCTGCGATGGCCGGCAACAAATCTGGCTGTCCGGTCGCGTCGGGCTCGGTCAACGAAATGCCGCTGGGCGACGGCGCGCTCGATGGCTACGTTTCCCTGGATGTGCTCTGCCATGGCGGTGTCGACCCCGAACGCGCCGTGATGGAGGCGCGGCGCTGCCTCAAGCCGGGCGCGATCGCGTTGTTCAATCTGCCGGCCTATGGCTGGATGTTGTCGACGCATGACCGGCGCGTGCACAATGTCCGTCGCTTCACCCGCGGCCAGGCGCGCGCCTTGCTGGCCGGCCATGGGTTCAAGATCCTCAAGGCCACTTACTGGAATACGCTGTTGTTTCCCCTGATGCTTCTCCACCGCCTGACCGAACGCGACGATGCCGACAGCGACGTGCGCGACTTTCCGCGCTGGCTCGACGCGCTTTTCTCGGTGGCCCTCGCCGTCGAGCGGACGGTCATCGCAGCCGGCGTGCCGTTGCCGTTCGGCGGATCGCTGCTGATCGTGGCGGCGCGCCGTGGCTGAGGTCCCTGCTTCCGCCCCCGCGCTGTCCATCGTCGTGCCGGTCTACAACGGCGCGGCGACCGTCGGCGAACTGGTTGCCGCCCTGCGCGCGCTCGACATCCAGGGCGGGCTGGAGATCGTGCTGGCCGTCGACGGCAGTCCCGACAACAGTCTCGATGTCTGCAAGAAGCTCGCCGCCGAGCCTGGCGCGCCGGTCACCGTGCTGAGCCTCAGCCGGAATTTCGGCGAGCACAATGCGGTGATGGCGGGGCTTGCGCGTGCCCGCGGCGCCTTCGCCATCACCATGGACGACGATCTGCAGAACCCGCCGTCCGAGGTGAAACGGCTGTTCGAATACGCGCGCGATGGCGGCTACGACGCGGTCTACACCTATTACGCCGAGAAGAAACACGCCGCCTGGCGCAACGTCGGCAGCCGCTTCACCAACTGGTGCGCCGACCACCTGATCGACAAGCCCAAGGGCCTCTACCTTTCTTCCTTTCGCTGCATCTCGGCCTTCGTGCGCGAGCACATCACGGCGGGCTACGAAGGTCCGTTTCCCTATGTCGACGGCCTGGTCTTCCAGGTGACGCAGAATGTCGGCCGCCTGCAGGTCGAGCATTTGCCACGGAGCGAGGGCCGCTCGAACTACACGCTGGCCCGCCTGTTCCGGCTGTGGCTGTCGATGTTCCTGAATTTCTCGGTGATTCCGCTGCGCTTCGCCACGCTGTTTGGCATTGCCTTCGGCGCGCTGGGCGCTCTGGCCGCGGTCATCGTCTTCGCCGAGGCGATCTCCTCGAACAAGCCGCCGCAAGGCTGGGCGTCGCTGATGGTCGCCGTGCTCGTGCTCGCGGGTGTCCAGCTCATCGTCGTCGGGGTGATCGGCGAATATCTCGGCCGCATGTTCCTCGCCGTCAACCGCAAGCCGCAATACCTGGTCCGACAGGTATTCAGGCGCGGCGCCGACGGGCTCGAGATCGAGTGTCCGCCCGTCAATACGCAGGCGGCGGGCCAGCCCTATCGCGTGCCGTCGCAACCGGAGGCCGGGGGATGATGATCCATTACGTGGTGCTGGGCATCGGCATCCTGACCGGCATCGGCGGCCAGATGCTGCTGAAAGCCGGTGCCGACGCGCCGACACTCATGGGCCAGTTGCTGCGCCCGTCGACGCTGCTGGGCCTCGCGCTCTACGGCTCTGCGGCTTTCCTCTATATTTTCGCGCTGCGCAAGATCCCCGTATCGGTCGCCTTTCCCAGCGTCTCGCTCTCCTATGCAATCGTCGCCGTGCTCGGCCACTTCCTGTTCGGCGAGCCGTTCGGCATCAAGCAGATCGGCGGCATCGCGCTCATCATGGGCGGTGTCGTGCTGATCAACCAGGGATGAGGAGACGACCGTGGACTACGAGCAGATCAAGTACGAGGCGAAGGACGGCATCCTCACCATCACATTGAACCGGCCGGACAAGCTCAATGCCTTCACCGGCAAGATGCTGTCGGAGCTGCTCGATGCGATGGACCGCTCCGACCGCGACGACGACGTGCGCGCGGTGGTCTTCACCGGCGCCGGTCGCGGCTTCTGCGCGGGGGCGGACCTCTCGGGCGGTGCCAACACCTTCAATGCCGAGAATCGTGGGCCGATCGATCCGGGGCTCGACGGCCATCGCGATGGCGGCGGCCTGTTCACCCTGCGACTCTACGACTCGCTGAAGCCCACCATCGCCGCCTGCAACGGGCCGGCGGTCGGCGTCGGCATCACCATGCAGCTCGCCATGGACGTGCGGCTGGCCTCGGAGGCGGCGCGCTACGGCTTCGTCTTCACCCGCCGCGCCATCGTCATGGAGGCCTGCTCGAGCTGGTTCCTACCGCGCCTCGTCGGCCCGCAGCAGGCGCTGGAATGGGTGATGACCGGGCGCGTCTTCCCTGCCGACGAGGCGCTCGCGGGCAGGCTCGTGCGCTCGGTCCATAAGCCCGAGGAACTCCTGCCCGCCGCCTACACGCTGGCGCGCGAAATTGCCGACAATACCGCGCCGGTCTCGGTCGCACTCAATCGGCAGATGATCTGGAAGATGCTGGGCGCAGACCATCCGATGGAGGCGCACAAGGTCGATTCCAAGGGCATCTACGCGCGCGGCAAGTCGGCCGACGTCAAGGAGGGCGTGACCGCCTTCCTGGAAAAGCGTCCGGCCCGCTTCCCGATGAAGGTCAGCGACGGCATGCCGTCCTATTACCCGTGGTGGAAAGAGCGGATGTTCAAGTAGGGTCCGAACTTCACCGGGAGACTGTGGCGCGACAGCGCGCCGGTTGATGGAGGCATCCGCTTGCGGCACTCTCCGCCGCAACAAACGCCCCCTCGGAGGAAATCATGACCAAGCTGCTGCGTCTGCGGCGCCGTGCAATTCTGGCCGCCGTGCCTGCTCTTGTCGCTGCGCCCGCCATCGTGCACGCCCAGGGCAGCAAGCCCGAGAAGAGCAAGGTCGTGCTCGCCGTAGGCGGCAAGTCTGCACTCTATTACCTCTCGCTGACGATCGCGGAGAGGAAAGGCTTCTTCAAGGATGCGGGACTTGACGTCGAGATCAACGACTTCCAGGGCGGTTCGAAGTCCCTCGAAGCGCTGATCGGCGGCAGCGCCGACGTCACGGCAGGCGCCTACGAGCATACGATCCGGATGCAGCAGCGTGGACAGCCGATCAAAGGCTTCGCCCTGATCGGCCGTGGCATGCAGATATCGATCGCCGTCCGCAAGGACCTGGCGGCCAAGATAAAGGGGCCTGCCGACATCAAGGGCCTGAAGTTCGGCGTCACCGCGCCGGGATCGTCTACCCATATGCTGCTGCTGAGCTGGGCGGCGAAGGGCGGTCTTAAAGGCTCCGACGTGGTGGCGGTCGGCGTGGGTGCCGGTGCTTCCGTGGTTGCGGCGATCGAGAACAAGTCGGTCGATGGCGTGTCGCAGACCGATCCGGCGCTCACCATGCTGGAGGACAAGGGCCTGATCGAGATCAAGGTCGACACGCGCACGACGAAGGGCAACCAGGAGGTGTTCGGCGGCCCGTTCCCGGCAGCATGCCTCTATGCCCAGCCGAGCCTTTTCAGCAAGACTCCGAACACCGCCCAGGCGCTGGCCACGGCGATCGTGCGCGCCGACGAATGGTTGCAGATGGCGTCGCCGGCCGAGGTCGCGAACACGGTGCCGGAGGGCTATCTTCTGGGCGATCGCGCGATCTATGAGAAGTCGTTTGCCGGTGTCCGCGAAACCATCTCGCCCGACGGGCTGATGCCTGCGGGAGCCCAGGAGAACTGCCTGAATTTCCTGGTCGGGGCGGACCCCAAGCTCGCGGCCGACAAGGACAAGATCAAGCTTGCCGACACGTGGACCAACGAGTTCGCGCAGCACGCCAAGAAGCGGTCCTAAGGCCATCGTGGCAACCGACGCGCCGGCGCTGGCCTTCGACCGCATCACCTGCCGCTTCGCCGGCCGGGACGGCGGGCTGCCGTATACCGCAGTGTCCGACGCGACCCTGGCCGTCGGTAGGGGCGAATTCGTATCGGTCGTAGGACCCACCGGATGCGGCAAGTCGACCTTGCTCAACGTCGCGGCGGGCTTGCTCTCGCCGTCATCCGGCACGATCTCGGTGTTCGGCGAGAGACTGGTCGCGGCCAACGGCGTGAACAGGCGCGCGGGTTACATGTTCCAGGCCGACGCGTTGATGCCGTGGCGCACCGGCATCGACAATGTCATCGCAGGGCTCGAGTTTCGCGGCACGCCCCGCGCCGAGTCTGTGCAGCAGGGCGAGGAGTGGCTGCGTCGCGTCGGGCTGGCCGGCTTCGGCGACCGCTATCCGCACCAGATGTCGGGCGGCATGCGCAAGCGCCTCGCTCTTGCGCAGACGTTGATCCTCAGCCCGGACATCCTCCTGATGGACGAGCCGTTCTCGGCACTCGACGTGCAGACGCGGCAACTCATGGAGAACGAGTTGCTGGCGCTGTGGGCCGAAGACCGCAAGTCCGTGCTCTTCATCACGCATGATCTCGAAGAGGCGATCGCCCTCTCGGACCGTGTGGTGGTGCTTTCGGCCGGCCCCGGCACGCATCCGATCGGCGACTTCCGGATCGACCTGCCGCGCCCGCGCGATGTTTCCGAGATCAGAATGACGCCCGCGTTCCTCGACCTGCATCGTGTGATCTGGGCGGCCATGAAGGAAGAAGTGCTGAAGGCCTATCACGCGCAGAAGGCGGCGTGATGCGTCTTCGCCTCCTGCAGTTCGCCGTGTTTGCCGTGCTGATTCTGCTCTGGCACGTCTTCACCAAACCCGGATTGATTCCGAGCTTCTATTTCGAGCAGGACAACCGCGCAGCCTTCTTTTTCGGTGAGCCGCTCAAGGTCTTCTGGGTAATCGTGGAGTGGTTCACCTCGCTCGAGATTTTCCCTCATCTCGGAGTGACTCTGCTCGAAACGATGCTGGGCTTCGTCATCGGCTCGGTGGGTGGGCTGGGCATCGGGCTGTGGCTCGCCCTGTCGAACACCGCGTCGGCGGTGATGGAGCCCTATATCAAGGGCTTCAACTCGATGCCCAGGGTCGTGCTCGCGCCGATATTCGCGGTGTGGTTCGGGCTCGGTATCTGGTCGAAGGTGGCGCTCGGCGTCACGCTGGTCTTCTTCGTGGTGTTCTTCAACGTCTACCAGGGCGTGCGCGAGGTCAGCCCGACCCTCCTCGCCAACGCCCGCATGCTGGGCGCCTCGCGCCGCCAGCTGCTGCGCTCGATCTACCTGCCGTCGGCCATGAGCTGGGTGTTCGCCAGCCTGCATAATGCCGTCGGCCTCGCCTTCGTCGGCGCCGTGGTCGGCGAATATCTCGGCTCCTCGCAGGGCGTCGGCTACCTGATCCTGCAGGCCGAGGGCACGTTCGACATCAACACGGTATTCGCCGGCATCATCGTGCTGACCGCCTTCGCACTGGTGCTCGACGCCATCGTCGGCGTAGTCGAACGCCGCCTGATGACCTGGCAACCCAAGGCAAGCGAGACGGAGAAGGTGTAGCGTCGCGCGCAGTCGCCCCGAGCACCCCTGTCATCCTGGGAGCTTGTGAAAGAATCGACTTGGCGACTCAAAGATGATCTCGCTCCTCAGGATGAGGCGGGAGGGTTGCCAGACCGGTCATCTCACCGTCGGCCCAAAAATTTACAACTCTGAGCGAAGCGAAGGATCTGGCGCTTCGTTCAACGGCGTTCTTTGGGGTTGGCGTGAGGTCCTTCGCTTCGCTCAGGACGACAGATTCGCGCCCTTTGCCGTCTCTCGCTCAGTACGACAGAGGTGGGCTACTTCCCCGTAAACCGCGCCGCGCGCTTTTCGAGGAAGTGCGCCACGCCTTCCTTGAAGTCGGCGGTCTGGAACGACAGTTCCATGTCGTGGTTGGCCTGGACCGTCGCCTCTGAAAGTGTCTGGAACTCGGCCTCCCAGATCTGGCGCTTCATCACGGCGACGGAACGCGGCGAGACGGTGTCGGCCATCAGCCGGGCATAGGCGCGCGTCTCGGCCATCAGCTTGTCGTCGGGGATGATCCGGCTCACCAGGCCGAGCGACAGCGCTTCGGGCGCGCGGAACTTGCGGGCGGAGCAGAGCAGGTCCATCGCTGCCGGCAATCCGACCAGGCGCGGCAGCAGCCAGCTCACGCCGTGCTCGGCGATCAGGCCGCGCTGGGCGAAGGCAGTGGTGAACACGGCCGACTCCGAGGCGAAGCGAAGGTCGGCGTAGAGCGGGATGACGAAGCCCAGCCCGGCCGCCGGACCGTTGATGGCGGCGATGATGAACTTCGGGATCGCGGGGAAGTACGAGTAGTTCATCCGGAACTCGGCCAAGGTGCTGCCGCCGGGCAGGTCGGCGCCCGCCTTCGTGCTGCGATCGGCAGAGGCGCCGGCGCCGATCGCCTGCAGGCCGCCCATGTCCGCTCCCGCGCAGAAGCCGCGGCCGGCACCTGTCAGGATGATGATGCGTACGTCAGGATCGGCGCCGGCATTTTGCATCGCATCCTTGAGGTCGAAATGCATCTGCCGCGTCCAGGCGTTGAGCTTCTCCGGACGGTTCAATGTGATGGTGCAGATGTGGTCCGCGACCTCGTACAGAACGGTCTCGTAGGTCATGGCCGGGCGTCCTCCTGTGCGCTTTTGTGGCTCGCATGATGGGCAAAAGGGCGCGACGATACAATGCAGGTTGCTGTATCGTTGCTGGCAGCGAAGAATCGAACAGAGGTTAGGAAATGGCCAAGCGGGAATTCTCCCATCCCAACGAGATGCACAACTACGTCGGTCAGGAGATCGGCGTCAGCGACTGGGTCGACGTCACCCAGGAGCGGATCGACCAGTTCGCCGAGGCGACCGGCGATCACCAGTGGATCCACGTCGACGTCGAGCGCGCCAAGACGGACATGCCGGGCGGCAAGACGATCGCGCACGGCTTCCTGACGCTGTCGCTCATCCCGATGCTCAACCAGCAGATCTCGCACATCAACAACGTGCGCAACGGCATCAACTACGGCTGCAACAAGGTGCGCTTCACCAGCCCGGTGCCGGCGGGATCGCGGGTGCGGGCGCGGGCCAAGCTGATCGCGGCCGATCCCATGAAGGGCGGCGGCGTGCGGCTCACCAACGAGATGACCGTCGAGATCGAAGGCCAGGAGCGCCCGGCCTGCGTCGCGGAGACGATGGCGATCGTCTACGGCACCTGAGCGGAGAGCCGGCGTTGCTCAAGCGTGAGGAACTGAGCGACGAGCGGATCGAAGAGATCATCCAGGAAGCCCGCGCCGCCGGCTATCACTTCTTCCTCTCGGCCGAGGAGCGGGCGGCGAGCCTGAAGGAGGCGTTGGCGCGTTACGCCCCCGGTGAGGAGGCGTGGATCTTCGCCTACGGCTCGCTGATGTGGAATCCGGCGCTCGACTATGCCGAATCCTTGCCGTGCCGGATCGAGGGCTGGCACCGCTCCTTCTGCTTCTGGATGCCGATAGGGCGCGGTACGCCCGAATTGCCCGGCCTGATGCTGGCGCTGGAGCCGGGCGGGGCGTGCGAGGGGATCGCCTATCGCCTGGCGCCGGACCGAGTGGAGCGCGAACTGGCGATCCTGTGGAACCGCGAGATGCTGGCCGGCATCTACAGGCCGCAATGGGTGGCGACGACGCTGCGTGATGGGCGCAGCGTCACGGCGGTCACCTTCGAGGTCGATCCCGGGCACTCTCAGTATTGCGGGGACCTGTCGATCGAGAAGCAGGCGCATCACATGGCCTTCGCCGAAGGGCGGCGCGGCACCAGCCGCGACTATCTCGCCAACACCGCCGCTCATGCTCGGGCGCTCGGCATCCATGACCCCTATATCGAGGACATGATCGCGCGCGTGGCGCATCTGCGCGGCGAGGACGTGGCACCGTCGGTGCCGCCGATCGCGGCCGACTAATTTCTTGGCTGGGAGCGCCGCTCTCCAGCGATGATATCCCGCTTCTCGAAAATCTCATGGCGACCACAAGTGCGGTGATACAGTCGCTATGACATAGTCGGGTTGTGAGTGCTTTCGTCGACCGCTGGCATGCGATGCCGCCCAACCTGCGCGGTATCCTGTGGGTCGGAATGTCGGGTGTGCTGTTCGCCCTGCTCAACGTCTTCACGCTGATCCCCTCGCAGCACCTCAATCCCTACGTCATGGCGTTCATGCGCTATTTCTTCGGGACGCTGATGCTCCTGCCGATCGTCCTGAAGCTCGGCCTCCATCGTGCCATGAGCACCAATCGCCTGCCGCTCCACCTGTTCCGCGGCTGCATCCATGCCTGCGGCATGTTCCTCTGGTTCATCGGCCTGCCGCTCACGACATTGGCCAGCATCACCGCCCTGGGTTTCACGGGCCCGATCTTCGTCACCATCGGCGCGGCGATGTTTCTCGGCGAGAAGGTGCGCATGCGCCGCTGGATGGCCGTCGCGGTGGGCTTTGCCGGCGCCATGATCATCATCCGGCCGGGCATCGGCGATCTCGGCCTGGGCGCGATCTGCATCCTGATCTCGACCCCGATCTTCTCCGCCTCGAACCTGATCTCCAAGGCGCTGGCGCGGACCGAGACCGCCAACAAGATCGTGATCTGGCAGCATCTCACGATCCTGGTCTTCGCCTGCCCGGTGGCGCTCTGGTTCTGGCAGACGCCGAGCCCGACCGATCTGCTGTGGTTCGTCGCCGCGGGCCTGTGCGGCACGCTCGGACATATCTGCCAGCAGAACGGTTATCAGCTCGCCGACATCACCTTGCTGCAACCGATCGGCTTCCTGTCGCTCTTGTGGAACACCTTGCTCGGCTACTTCCTGTTCTTCCAGCAGCCCGACGTCTGGACGTTCGTCGGCGCAGCGGTGATCTTCGCCAGCGCGCTCTACATCTCCCACCGCGAGGCGGTGCGGCGTGCGGCCGTGAAGTCGGCGGACACCGCGACGGGGCAGGCGACGGAAGTCTAGCCGCCGGTCACGCTCATATGGCGGCGCACGGCGGGCGCGCTGTGGCGGCGGTCGATGATGAAGTCGTGGCCCTTGGGCTTGCGGGCGATCGCCTCGGTAATGGCGCGATCCAGCAGCTCGTCGCTCTCCGAGGCGCGCAGCGGTGCGCGCAAGTCGGCGGCGTCCTCCTGGCCAAGGCACATATAGAGCGTGCCCGTGCAGGTCAGACGCACGCGGTTGCAGGCCTCGCAGAAATTGTGGGTGAGCGGCGTAATGAAGCCCAGCCGTCCGCCGGTCTCCTCGACCCGGAAATAGCGGGCCGGACCGCCGGTGCGGTAGTCGCTGTCGGTCAGGGTGAACTGCCGCTCGATGCCGGTGCGGGCGAGCGACAGCGGCAGATACTGGTCGAGCCGCGCCTGGTCGCCGATCTCGCCCATCGGCATGACCTCGATCAGGACCAGATCCATGCCGCGGCCGTGGCTCCAGCGGATCATGTCGCCGAATTCGTGGTCGTTCACGCCGCGCAGGGCGACCGCGTTGATCTTGATCTTCAGCCCGGCGTTCTGCGCGGCGTCGAGGCCGCGCATCACCTGGCCGAGGTCGCCCCAGCGCGTAAGCTGACGGAATTTGTCGGGATCGAGCGTGTCCATCGACACGTTCACGCGCTTCACGCCGATATCGGCGAGCTCGCGCGCATACTTGGCAAGCTGGCTGCCGTTGGTGGTGAGCGTCAGTTCCTCGAGCGCGCCGCTGTCGAGATGCCGCCCCAGGCCACGGAACAGCGACATGACGTTCTTGCGGACCAGCGGCTCGCCGCCGGTCAAGCGGAGCTTCCTGACGCCGCGGCGGACGAAAGCACTGCACAGCCGTTCGAGTTCCTCGAGCGACAGAACCTCTGCCTTGGGCAGGAAGGTCATGTCCTCGGCCATGCAATAGACGCAGCGGAAGTCGCAGCGGTCGGTTACGGAGACCCGGAGGTAGCTGATATGGCGGCCGAAGGGATCGATCATGTCCCGCCGATAATGGGGATGGCGCAGGTGCGCTGCAAGGCCCGGAAGACCTCTAAGAATCCTGTGCCGCGTCGGGCAATCGGCCGGCTTTTATGGCTTGCTGCAGGGCCGCATGGTCCGATTCGGTCTGTTCGGCATAGGCGTAGGCGAATATCCTGATCGCCTCGTCCAGGACGGTGCTCTTGCCGAGATAGGCGGCCAGGACGACGGCATCGGCGGTGCGGGCGTGAGCCCGGGCCAGCACCTTGCCGACCGAGCCGATCCCGACCACCTTGTACGCGACGTCGGCGAGGCGGAAGCGCTCGAGCAGGACGCGCGGCGCCAGATAGAGGGAGTTCAGATAGTCGGCGTGCATCGCCTCGGCGGCGACATTCCCACGGCGCGACCGCCGTTGCGTCGAAGTCGTTGATGTCGAACACCAGCCGCCGCTCGGGCGTCGCCAGCGCCGCCACGAAAGAAGGCGAAGGGCGAGACCTTCATGCGGGTGTATCGCAGCGGCAGCAGGTTGGGCAGCCGCGCTCGCCCTGTTCGATCAGGATCTCGATGGGATTGCGGCGATTGGCGGGAGCTTTCCAGGTGGCCTGCTGCTCGCGCGGCTGGTGCGCGCGCAGAGCACGGCCGCGCGATGCGCGTTCGTCGATCGACTGGATATGGGTTTGGGCCGGCACGGCGCCGGGGGGAAGTTCGGCCATCGCCGAGGTCATGGCACGAAGCGCAGCAGATTGTCGACGGTGTCGGCTTCGCTGGCCGGCTTGTCAGTGCGTATGCGATTGATGCGGGGGAAGCGCATGGCGACGCCCGACTTGTGGCGGGTCGAACGGCCGATGCCGTCGAAGGCGATCTCGAGCACGAGCTTGGGCTCGACCTCGCGCACCGGCCCGAAGCGGTTGGTGGTGTGATCGCGCACCCATTTATCGAGCCAGCGCAATTCCTCGTCGGTGAAGCCGAAATAGGCTTTCCCGACCGGCGCGAGCTCGCGCGTGCCGTCGGCCGCCTCGCGCCAGCAGCCGAAGGTGAAGTCCGAGTAGAACGAGCTGCGCTTGCCGTGGCCGCGCTGGGCATACATCAGCACGCAGTCGGCCAGCATCGGGTCGCGCTTCCACTTGAACCACGGGCCCTTGGGCCGGCCGGCGAGATAAGCCGAGTCGGCGCGCTTCAGCATCAGCCCTTCGATGCCGTCGCTGCGCATCTCCTCGCGCAGTTGCGCGAGATGCGCCCAGTCAGTGAACGGGACCAGCGGCGAGAGATCGAAGCGCTGGCGCGGCGTCCTGGCCATCCACGCTTCCAGTCGCGCCCGACGCTCGACGAACGGCAGCACGCGCAGGTCCTCGCCCTCCAGCCACAGCGCGTCGTAGAGGCGGACATGCGCGGGATGCTCCTTCAGCATCTTCGGCGTCACGAGCTTGCGGTTGAGCCGCTGCTGCAGGTCGTTGAAGGGCGCGACCGCCTCGTCGCGGCGCACCAGCAGCTCGCCGTCGAACACACCCTCGAAGTCGATGGCGTCGACGACGTCGGGGAAGGACTTGGAAACGTCCTCGCCGGCCCGGCTGTACAGCCGCTTCACGCCGCCCGACGAGGCGACCTGGACGCGGATGCCGTCCCACTTCCATTCGGCGCGGAAGTGTGCGGGATCGAGCGCATCGAGCTCGGCGCGCTCGATGGCGTTGGCGAGCATCGGCGGCAGGAAGGCGCCGCCCATGTTGCTCCTGGGCTTCGGACCTTCGTTCAGCAGCCAGTCGAACAGGGGACGGTAGGGTGGGCTGAGACCGTGCCAGACCTCCTCAACCTCACTGACGGGCTGGTTGCCGATATTGGCAACGGCCTGCTTGGCGAGGCGCGCCGATACGCCGACGCGCAGCGCGCCGGTCAGCAGCTTGAGAAGCGCCCAGCGGCCCGTCGAATCGAGCGCATCGAGCCAGCGCTTGATTATCGACGGTGTCTGCATCTTCGTCGCATTCCGCAGCGTCTCGACGACCTCGCTCAGGGTCGGCGGCGGACCGGCCTCGGGCTTCGTCTCCCAGATGAGCGCCAGGGTCTCGGCGAGATCGCCGACGTAGTCATAGGAAAGATGAAACAGCTCGGCGCCGATCTTCTCCTCGCCGAAGCTGCGCAGCAGGGCGGGCTTCGCGGCCGGGAAGTCGAGCCCGCTGGTCAATGCCGCCAGCGCCCAGCCACGATCGGGATCGGGCGTTTGCCGCAGGTAGGTCTCGATCAGCCGCAGCTTGGAATTGCGCGCAGGCTGGAAGGAGAGCGCGTCCAGCAGCTGGGCGAAGGCCTGCATCAGGCGGTCTTCTTTCGGATTCCTCTCCCACGATTGGGGGAGAGGAGCATGAGGGTGAGAAGAGACGGGCTCACGTCTCGTCCTCTTCCTCGCGGCCGGTGAGATGCAGCGCTTCGGCATCGATTCCGATCGAGCGTGCGTAGGCCACCAGCGCTTCCTCGCGGCCGTGGGTCACCCAGACCTTTGGCGCGCCGACATCCTTGAGCGTCTGGGTCAGCTCGCCCCAGTCGGCATGATCGGAGATGATGAGCGGAAGCTCTGCACCGCGCTGTCGAGCGCGGGCACGCACGCCCATCCAACCCGACGCCATCGAGGGAATGGGATCGAAGAAGCGGCGCGACCAGCGGTCGGCGATGGCCGACGGCGGACAGAGCACGATGGCGCCCTTGAAGGTTTCGAGGACCGCATCCGACACCAAAGCGATGTCGCCGAGATCGACCCCATGATCCTGATAGAGCTTGCACAGCGAAGCGAGCGCGCCGTGAATCCAGATCCGCTTGTCGTAGCCCGCGGCGCGCAGGAGCTTGATCACGCGCTGGCACTTGCCCAGGGCATAGACGCCCACCAGGTGAGTGCGCTCGGGAAAGGTCTCGATCGAACGCAGCAGCTTTCCGATCTCCCCGGCGTCGGAGGGATGATGGAACACCGGCAGGGCAAAGGTCGCCTCGGTGATGAAGACGTCGCACGGCACCGGTTCGAACGGAGGGCAGGTCGCGTCCGGCCGGCGCTTGTAGTCGCCCGAAACCACGATGCGCTGTCCCTTGTATTCGAGAACGGCCTGCGCCGACCCGAGGATATGGCCGGCAGGCACAAGGCCAACGTCGACGTCGCCTGCCTTCACGCTTTCGCCGTATTTCAGCGGCTGTTGGACGGTATCGGGCATGTCCTGAAAACGGGCACGCATGATGGCCAGTGTCTCGGGAGTGGCCAGGGCATTGCGATGGCCCGGTCGGGCATGGTCGCCATGGCCATGCGTGATGATCGCGCGCGGGACCGCTACCGCGGGATCGACATAGAAGTCGCCGGGTTCACAATAGAGGCCACGCGCAGTCGGATAGAGCCACGAGCGGGGATTCGGGGTGTCAGTCATCGAGCGGGAGCCAACATGCCGGCCGGATATGGGGGCTCCGGGCCCGCCTGCCTATCGTCGAGAATGACTTTTGCCCTCCTGGTCCCAGTCCGGCCGAGCCGCGAGAGGCCGGGAACGGAACCGCAGCTCAGGCCGCCGGCGATCGGCTGGGACAACTCGTATTGTGGCCGGTCCGTTATGGAGATGCCCGCCAGGCGCGCCAGTCCATATTCCAGAACCGCTTGGAATGTGCCCAGCTCTCAAGCCTCATCAAGGCACCGACTTCAGGGACGAGAATTTTGTCTTCGGGTAGAAAGTAGGTCTCCGGCTCCTTTGCCAGGAGGCGAACCGCCCAGTCGGGAGCATTGCGGAGAATGGCGCGCAGCTTCATCCTGAACTGATAGTGCTGAGCCCGCGGTTGAGGGCATTTCTGGCAGACAGTCCGGGAGATCGCTCCGGTGGCGAACATGTTCCGGGCTTCGACGTGCTTGGCACTGTTGAACGCCCCGTCGACAGGGCCGAGCTGCTCGAAGGTTTCGGCGAAGTCGTCGACCTCATCGTTGGAAACGCAACAGGGCCCGATCCGGCCGCTCGGGTGAATCATGCCGCTGAAATAGAGCCAGTCACACTTGCGCGTGACGCTCTCGATCTCCACTTCGCCTCCGGCAATGAACTTGGGAACCATGCGAGCCAGCTTCCGTGTCGCGCGCTGATGCGCTGCGAGCCTGGCCAGCGCCGGACCGGATATCGCGGGACCGGCCAACGGTTTGGTGGATCTGTAGACACCCTCTTTCCGACGGGACTCTGCAGGCGGCGCGCCCCCCGGCCAGAATTCCAGCAGATCGACGCCGATGTCCGCGGCAAGTTTCCGGGCCGCCTTCTCCTCGTGCTCGTTGTGCTGGAAGCGCAGGAAGCGCCACTCGATGAGGGGATAGGTCAGGCCCAGCTCCCTCTTGAGTTCCACGAGGCGCCGCATGTTGCGGACAACCAGGTCGAAGTCGCCCCCGCGACGGTACAGGGAGTATGTCTCCGCTGTTGCGCCATCGAGAGAGACGCTGATCATGCCGAGACCGCTCGCCACAAGCTGGCGAAGGGCGGTATCCGACAATTCCAGGCTGAGGTTCGTCGAGATGATCGAGAAAACCTGCTGATGCTGCACGGATCCGACCAGCTCGGCGAATCTCTTGTGAAGAAGCGGCTCGCCGTTGCTGAAGTACCACATCAGGAAGCAGCTCTCGCCGACCCGGCGCATGAGGTCGAGGTAGAGATCCTCCTTCATGATGGATTTCTGCCGCTTGAGCGTGCCGTTTCCGGTAGAGCAATAGGGGCACTTGAGGTGGCAGATGGACGTCAGATCCATCGTCAGGTCGAACGGCTTGGACTCCAGCAGCGTGACGCGTTCCCTGCGATTCCTCAACGACACGAGGAAATTGTCGTACTTGACGCGCTCGAGCACCGGATCGGTGATTGGCGCCAAGACGTAGGGCAATGCAAGGTCGGACACGCCAAAACCTTTCCCGAATGTGGCGCGGGGTGTCAACTCGGTGCCAAAACAGGCTGAAATGCCCGGAAACATCGATCGGACCGTGGAGCTTCCCGACCTGTTCGCGCGCTGGTTCGAGGGCCGCGGCTGGACGCCCCGGCGGCACCAGCTCGCCCTCGTCGAGCTCGCCCGCGAGGGCAGGAGCGCGCTGCTGATCGCGCCGACCGGCGGTGGCAAGACGCTGGCCGGTTTCCTGCCGTCCCTCGTCGAGCTCACCGAGCGCCGCCGCGCCGGCAAGGACCTTGCCCACGCCAAGGGCATGGGTGAGCTGCACACGCTCTACATCTCGCCGCTGAAGGCGCTCGCGACCGACATCCGCCGCAACCTCGACGCGCCGATCGCCGAGATGCAGTTGCCGGTGCGCGCCGAGAGCCGGACCGGCGATACGCCGCAGAGCCGGCGGCTGCGCCAGCGCGAGCGGCCGCCGGACCTGCTGATGACCACACCGGAGTCGCTGGCGCTGCTGCTGTCCTATCCCGACGCCGAGAAGTTCTTCGCCAGCCTGCGCTGCGTGATCATCGACGAGCTGCATTCCTTCGCGACCTCCAAGCGCGGCCATCATCTGGCGCTCTGCCTGGCGCGGCTGGCGGCGGTGTCGCCCGCGGCCCGCTTCGTCGGGCTGTCGGCCACGGTCGCCGATCCGCCGGTGCTCGCCGACTTCCTGCGCCTGCGCGACGGGGAAACTGTCGAGATCGTCCAGGGTGAGCCCGGTGCGCCGCCCAGAGTGACGATCATCGACGCCCACGAGCGGCTGCCGTGGGGCGGCCATATGGGCCAGCATGCGGTGCCCGAGGTCTACAACATCATCCGCCAGCACCAGACCTCGATCGTGTTCGTGAATACCCGGGCGCAGGCGGAACTGGTCTTCGACGGGCTATGGCGCATCAACGACGACACTCTGGCGATCGGCCTGCATCACGGCTCGCTCGCCACCGAGCAGCGCCGCCGGGTCGAGGCGGCAATGGCCGCGGGCAAGCTGCGCGCGGTGGTCGCGACCTCGTCGCTCGATCTCGGCATCGACTGGGGCAATGTCGACCTGGTGATCCAGATGGGCGCGCCCAAGGGCGTGAGCCGGCTGATGCAGCGCATCGGCCGCGCCAACCACCGGCTCGACGAGTCGAGCCGCGCCATGATCGCGCCGGCCAACCGTTTCGAGGTGCTGGAGTCGCTCGCGGCGCTGGAAGCGATCGAGGCGCGCGAGCTCGACGGCGATCCGCCGCGGCCGGCTTGCCTCGACGTGCTGGCGCAGCACATCGTCGGCACCGCCTGCGCCCAGCCGATCGATCGCGAGGCCTTCTTCCACGAGGTGCGCCGCGCCCAGCCCTATCGCGACCTGCCGCGCAAGGATTTCGACGACACGTTCGATTTCGTGGCGACGGGCGGCTATGCGCTGGCGGCCTATGAGAAATGGCACCGGCTGAAGGAGCTGCCCAACGGCCGGTGGATGCTGTCGTCGCCAATGGTGGCGCGGCAGTTCCGCATGAATGTCGGCACCATCGTCGAGCTGCCGCTCCTGAAGGTGAAGCTGCGCCGCGGGCCGATGCTGGGCGAGGTCGAGGAGTCGTTCATCCAGGCGCTGGTGCCGGGCGACACATTCGTCTTCGCGGGCCGCCTGCTGCGCTTCGAGGGCGTGAAGGAGCTGGTCGCGCAATGCTCGCTGGCGACCACAGGCGATCCCAAGGTGCCGGCCTATGGCGGCGGACGCCTGCCGCTTTCGACCTTTCTCGCCGATCGGGTACGTGGGATTCTGCAAGACCCGTCGAAGCATCCCAAGCTGCCGGCCGAGGTGCGCCAATGGCTCGACATCCAGAAATGGCGCTCGGGCCTGCCGCGGAAGGACATGCTGCTGGTCGAGGGCTTTCCGCGCGGCAGCCGGCAGTTCATCGTCGCCTACTGCTTCGAAGGGCGGAACGCGCACCAGACGCTCGGCATGCTGCTGACCCGGCGCATGGAACGCATGGGGCTGAAGCCGCTGGGTTTCGTCGCCACCGATTACGTGCTCGGCATCTGGGGCCTGCGGCCGCCGACCCAGTTGCAGATCGACCAGCTGTTCGACGAGGACATGCTGGGCGACGATCTCGAGGCGTGGATGGACGAATCGACCATGCTGAGACGCTCGTTCCGCAACGTGGCGGTGATCGCCGGACTGATCGAGCGCCGCTTCCCGGGCGAGGAGAAGTCGCGCCGCCAGGTGACCTTCAGCTCGGACCTGATCTACGACGCGCTGCGCAAGCACGAGCCCGACCACATCCTGCTGCGCGCGACGCGCCAGGATGCGGCGCACCAGCTCGCCGACCTCCGGCGGCTCGGCGATCTTCTGCGGCGCGCGAAGGGCCGCATAGAGTATCGCCGGCTCGACCGCATCTCACCGCTTGCGGTGCCGGTGCTGCTCGAGATCGGTAAGGAGAGGGTGCTCGACGGCACGGCGGAGGACGAGCTGCTCGACATGGCCGCGCAGGAACTGATCGATGAGGCGACGCGGCTGGCGTAGGCTCGGGCAAACGGGGGAACGATGGATATCGCGAAGACATTGAATGATGCCGTCGACGCCGGCGATCTGCCGGGCGTGGCTGCGGCTGCGGCGACCGACAAGGGCGTGATCTTCGAGGGGGGCGCCGGCCTGTTGCGGTCCGACAGCGTGATCTGGATCGCGTCGATGACCAAGGCGGTGACGGGTGCCGCCGCCATGCAGCTCGTCGAGCGCGGCAAGCTCACCCTCGACAGCGCGGCGTCCGACATCGTTCCAGAGCTCGCGACCAAAGGGGTGCTCGAAGGCTTCGATGCGTCGGGCAAGCCGATCATGCGCAAGCCCCGGCGGCCGATCACGCTCCGTCATCTGCTGACGCACACCTCGGGCCTAGGCTACGACACCTGGAATGCCGAGGTGATGAAGTATCGCCATGCGACGGGGATTCCGGCGATCGGCTCGTGCCAGAACGCGGCGCTCACCACGCCGCTGCTCGCCGAGCCGGGCGAGCGCTGGGAGTACGGCATCTCGATCGACTGGGTGGGCAAGATGGTCGAGGCGGCGAGCGGCCAGCGGCTCGATCGCTACATGACCGAGAAGCTCTTCATGCCGCTCGGAATGGCCGATACCGGCTTCGCGATCGGCCCGGCGCAGCGCCTGCGCAAGGCGTGCATGCATACGCGCGGCGTGAACGGCATCGCGGCCGTCGACCACGAAATCCCGCAGTCGCCCGAGTTCCACATGGGTGGCGGCGGGCTCTATTCGACCGTGAGCGATTACCTCAAGTTCACCCAAGCTCTGCTGGCGGGCGGCGGACCGATCCTGAAGCCCGAGACCGTGAGGCTGATGGCGGAGAACTCGATGGAGGAGGGCGTGCTTTGCCGGCCGCTCAAGAGCCAGCTACCCAACCTCAGCACTGACCTCGACTTCGTCGACGGCATGAAGTGGGGCCTTTCCTTCATGATCAACCCGACGGAATTTCCTGGCCGCCGTGCGGCGGGCAGCCTTGCCTGGGGCGGCCTCGCCAACTCCTACTACTGGATCGACCCGGTGAAGAAGGTGACCGGCGTATGGGCCACACAACTCCTGCCGTTCTATGACCCCAAGGCGGTGGCCGCGTTCGAGAACTTCGAGCGGGCGGTCTATTCCGCGCTTTGAATCCGCCGCCCTGTCTTCCTGACCCACGCCCGATATTGGATCATCGACCAGCCCACGCCCACCGAGAAGGCAGCAAAGCTGGCGAGCACGAGCGCCAGATAATAGAATTCGTTGGTCGTCATTTTCTCCTCCGATTTGACGGCCGCAAGCTGCGGTGTCGGAGGGAGGGTTGCGTTGATCTGGATCAATGGAAGTCGCGCGAGGCGATCTTGATCTGCGGCCGGTCGAAGATGATGCGGCTGCGGTCGTAGGGCGGCTTCTTCGCGGGCGGCTTGTGCGGGCCGGGCCGGGGCTTGGGTTCGTCGCGCGGGTCGGGCGTCGAGGAACGAGCCTGGTCGCCGCGGCCCGTGCGCAGCTCGAAGTGGCCGTCGAGATCGGCGATGTGGTCGAGGTCGGCCGACCAGTCCCACAGGCGTTCGACGACGAGATGGATCACGATCCCTTCGCGCTGCACGGCGCCGCTGGCGGCGAGCAGGCGCGCGCCCATGACGATCCGGCGATGCGCCTCGAAGACCTTGGGCCAGACCACGAGGTTGGCGATCCCGAACTCGTCCTCCAGCGTGACGAACACCACGCCCGATGCGGTGCCGGGACGCTGCCGCACCAGCACGAGGCCGGCCAGGGCGAAGCGATCGCCGTTGCGCGCCTCCCGCAACCTTTCGGAGTGAGACATGCGCCGCTCCGACAGCATCGGCCGCAACAGTTGCAACGGATGGGCGCGCAGCGACATCGAGATCGTCGAATAGTCGTCGACCACCTGCTCGCCCATGGTGAGCTTCGGCAAGCTGACCGCCGGTTCGCGGTCGCGAACCGGCGGGCGCGCGTCGAACAAAGGCAAGGACGCTTCGGAGAAGGCCCGCACCGCCCACAGCACGTCGCGCCGCGTGAGTCCCATCGAGGCGAAGGCGTCGGCGCGCGCCAGCGCCAGAATCTGGCGCTTGCTCAGCCCGCCGCGCCGCCACAGGTCGGCCGGATCGCGATAGGGTGTGGTGCGCCGCTCGACCATGCGCTTCAGGTCGGCTTCCCTGAGGCCGGTGACCTGGCGAAAACCGAGACGCAAGGCACGGCGCTGGCCGTCGGTCTTCTCCAAGGTGCAATCCCACTCGCTGGCATTCACGTCGGGCGGCCGCACCTCGACCTTGTGCTCGCGCGCATCGCGCACGAGCTGTGCCGGCGCGTAGAAGCCCATCGGCTGGGAGTTGAGCAGGGCGGCGGCGAAGACCTCTGGGAAGTACCACTTCACCCACGACGAGACGTAGACCAGGATCGCGAAGCTCGCGGCGTGGCTCTCCGGGAAACCGTACTCGCCGAAGCCCTCGATCTGCTTGAAGCAGCGCTCGGCGAACTCCTTCTCGTATTCGTTGTCGATCATCCCCTGGATGAAATCCTCCTTCAGCTT
Organism: Reyranella sp.; assembly: GCF_965279465.1. Taxonomy (NCBI): domain Bacteria; kingdom Pseudomonadati; phylum Pseudomonadota; class Alphaproteobacteria; order Hyphomicrobiales; family Reyranellaceae; genus Reyranella; species Reyranella sp. The sequence goes on along the minus strand of NZ_OZ257242.1, from coordinate 6,896,743 downwards.
GTGGATGGTGCCGGAGCGGCGGAACGTTGCCATCGCCCGCCGCAGCTTGTCGGCCTTGGCTGGCAGGAAGCCCGCGCAGTCGATGGCGATCTGCATCGCCTGCTCCTGGAACAGCGGCACGCCTCGCGTCCTCTCCAGGATCTTGCGGAGCTTCCCGGGGTACTCGATCTCTCCCGGATCCCGGGCGCGATTCTTCAGGTAAGGATGCACCATGCCGCCCTGGATGGGACCCGGCCGCACGATCGCGACCTCGACGACGAGGTCGTAATATTCCCGCGGCTTGAGGCGCGGCAGCATCGACATCTGCGCGCGGCTCTCGACCTGGAACACGCCGACCGAATCGGCCTGGCACAGCATGTCGTAGACAGCCGGGTCGTCCGGCTCCATGGCAAGGGTGTGGCGCTGGCCGTAATGCTGCCTGATCATCTCGAAGGACTTGCGCAGGCAGGTCAGCATGCCGAGCGCCAGCACGTCGATCTTGTAGATCCCGAGCGCATCGAGATCGTCCTTGTCCCATTCGACGACGGTGCGATCCTCCATTGCTGCGTTCTGGATCGGGATCAGCTCGTCGAGGCGATCCTCGGTCAGCACGAAGCCGCCGACATGCTGCGAAAGATGACGCGGAAAGCCGCACAGCGTCGCCGACAGCTCGAGCGCCAGCGCGAGCCGCGCATCGTCGAGGTCGAGACCCGCTTCCCGCACATGCCCGTGATTGACGCCGTGCCCGCCGCTGCCCCAGACCGTGTTCGCCATCACGCCCAGCGTGTCGGTGGAGAGGCCGAGGGCCTTGCCGACATCGCGGATGGCGCTGCGGCTGCGATAGGAAATGACCGTGGCGGCAAGCGCGACCCGATTGCGGCTCCACTTCTCGTAGATCCACTGGATCACGTCCTCGCGCCGCTCGTGCTCGAAATCGACATCGATGTCGGGCGGCTCGTCGCGTGCGTTGGACAGGAAGCGCTCGAAGAGAACCTCGTGCTCGTTGGGATTGACCTCGGTGATGCCAAGGCAATAGCAGACGGCGGAATTGGCGGCGGAGCCGCGACCCTGGCAAAGGATCTCCATCGCTCGCGCCTGCTCGACGATCTCGTGCACGGTCAGGAAGTATTGCGCGATCTGCTTTTTCTCGATCAGCGCGAACTCGTGCCGGATCGTCCGGGTGACCTTGTCGGGCACTCCCTGCGGATAGCGCCAGGCGGCGCCTTTCCAGGTCAGCCGCGCCAGCTTCTGCATCGGCGTCTCGCCGCCTTCATAGACGGCCGGGTACTGGTAGCGCAGGTCCTTCAGCGAGAATCGGCAGCGGTCGACGATTTCCCGGATGCGCTCGACGGCATGCGGATGCTTGCGGAAGAGGCGGTGCATCTCTTCCGGCGCCTTGAGATGTCGCTCGGCCGAGGCGAAGCGGTGGAAGCCCAGCTCCTCGACAGTGCAGCCGAGGCGAATCGCGGTGACGACGTCCTGCAACGCGCGGCGATCGGGGATGTGATAGTGCACGTCGTTGGTGGCGACGAAGCCCATCTTCATCCGGGTGGCGAGAGCGTCGAGAGCGGCAAGGCGCCGCGCATCGTCGCCGCGGAACAGCATGGTGCCGGCGAGGTAGCAGCGGTCGCCGTACAGGCGGGCGAGCTTGCGCAGCCGGTCGTGGAACGCCGGATTGTCGATGTCGCGCGGCGGCAGGACGATGGCGATCAGGCCTTCCGAGTACTCCACCAGATCGTCGAAGGTGAGATCGCATTCTCCCTTCACCGCACGGCGATTGCCGGCGGTCAGCAGGCGCGACAGGCGCTTGTAGCCTTCGACATCGATCGGATAGGCGAGCAGGGAATAACCGTCCCGCGTCTCCAGCCGCGCGCCGACGAGAAGCTTGATCCATTGCTCTTCCGGGGCGGGATGCTCGTCGTAATAATCCCGGATCGCCGAATAGGCCCGCACCACACCGGCCAGGGTGTTGCGGTCGGCGATGCCGATCGCGTCATGGCCGAGCTCGATCGCACGCCAGACCAGCTCGCCCGGATGCGAGCCGCCGCGCAGGAAGCTGTAGTTGGTCGTGACCTGAAGCTCGGCGTACGGCATGGGTTCTATTTTTTGGAGTCTCGCCCTTGCTGACTTGCTAAAGAATCCCTCGTTGCGCTCGGGATGACACCATTGTTGTCATCCCGAGCGCAGCGAGGGATCTATGTTTCATAGGTACTAACGCAGGTTGCGGATGGTGACGGTCCCCATGGTCGTTGCTCCCACAATTCCAAAATCACGCACAAAAGCCGTGCAGGTACCAATGGGCGCCGTTCAGCGGGCCGTCGCGGAACAACCAGAAGCGGCCGCCGTCGTCGTCCTCGACGCGGTAATAGTCGCGCACCGGCGGGATGATGTTGGGCGGCATGATCTTGCCGCCGGGGCGCGGCCGCCACCATTCGTCGGCGATGCGTTCGGGGCCTTCGATGCGCACGAGGCGATGGGAGTGGCGGCGCCAGACGAAGCGGCGCGGCGGCTCGTCGGGCACCTCGGCCATGGCTTCGACCAGCTCGGGCCGCTGCAGCAGCCGCGTCGGGCGAATCCCCTTCATCGAGGCGACGCGTGCCCAGGCGCCGGCCGGTGCCGCGGGGGCGGAGATCGGCGCCGTGGTCTGCACGCGTTCGGGGATGTGGCTGTCGCGCGGCAGCAGGCGCACGACGTTGCCCGCGCCCAGGCGCAGCGCCAGCCGATCGGCGAGATCGATCGTGCCATCCTCGCCCAGCGGATTGGCCGTGATCGGCGCCGTCTCGGGCAGCATGTCCTGCGCGCCGGTCCAGGTCTCGACCTCGGGTGCCGACAGGATCATCAGCTCGACGCCGAAGCCGGGATCGAGCTCGCCGAGCTTCTGCTCGAACAGCTTCATCAGCTTCGGGTTGTCGCGGTTGGGCCGGCTGGTGCCGATGGCGGTACGGTCGACCGAGCCGTCGACCCTGTAGAGCGCGATCTCGAGCTTGCGGGCGCCGACGCTCGCCTGCTCGAACTGCTGGCAGAGCGCGGCGAGCAAGCGGCTGGTCACGGCGGCGATGTCCTCGGGCCGGCCGATCGGCTCGGCGAAGGAAAGCCGCGTGCGGAAGGCGGGTGGCGGCCGGCGCGGCTCGATCGCCTCGTCGACCTTGCCGAGCGCCTGGTCGAGGCGGGTGAGCGGCTGGTCGCCGAAGCGGCGCGACAGCGGCGCGCGCGGCAGCGGGTAGAGATCGCCGATGCGGCGCAGGCCGAGCTTCAGGAAGGTCTCGAGGATCGGCTTGTCGAGTCGCAATCCGTCGACCGGCAGCGCGGCGAGTGCATCGCGCTGGCCGTTGACCGGACAGAACAGGGCGGCCTGCGTCTCGGCGAAGCGGGCCAGCGCCCAGGCCGCACCCGCCGTGTCGGCCATCGCGGCGCGGCAGGCGAAGTCGTGCCGGCTCAGGCGCTGGACCAGATCGGCCAGCAGCGCGCGCTCGCCCGCCTCGCCGGAACCGAAGAGATGGCCACAGCCGGTGACGTCGAGCAGTAGGCCCGCGTCGCCGCCGAAGCCGCCGGTGGCGCAGGCCTCGGCACTTTCCTCGGCCATGGCGTCGCCCAGCGGATCGATCGCGACCCACGGCGTATAGCGGTCGCACCAGTTGGCAAGCGTCTCGATCAGGTGGCGGTCGGCCAGCGGCTCGATCGGCAGGGTGACGAGGTCGGGCACGAGGGTCCGTGAATCGGCCAGCCGCATGTACGGGCGCAGGCCGGCGGCGCGGGCATGCGGGTTGACCGCCGCGAGCCGCGGGCAACTGTCGCGCCAGACGACGGTGGCGGCAGCCCTAGCCGACCAGTCTTTCGCGTTGAGGCGCGCCAGCCGATCGGTCGAGAGCTTGGGGAACCACAGAGAGACAACGCGCTTCATCGTTCCACTCCAGGAGCCAGGATGGCATCTCTTCGACCGAGGGCTTGCCGAAACGGTTGCGCCGCAGCTCGACCCGCCATCGCGGACGGTCGAACTCGGGCGAAGGTATCGAGGCCACCCGCCAGCGTGTCGCGCAAACGCTTTGCGGCGGTGCCGGCTGGGCGCGCAGCAGCAGCACGGGCACGCCGTTCTTCTCCGCCGCGAGCGACAGGCGGCGGCCGGCGGTGGGGTCGGCGGCGCGGGTCTCCCCGACGACGGCGGCGATGCCGGGCGTGCGCAGCCCTTCTTCCATCGCCCAGAACAGATCCTCGTCGCGCCGCGCCGTGACCATCAGCAGCCGGGCCGGATCGACCCAGGCGGCCAGCGCCGGCGCATAGGGCGGTGCGTCGGCGGCACCCGAGGGCTGGCGGCACCACAGCAGGGTGCCGGGGCCCAGCCGGCCGATCAGGAAGGCGGCGAAGGCCAGCGCCGCGCCGTCATGAGCGGCGACGCGGCCGGAGGGCGACGGACCCGCTTCGATCTCATGCAAGGCGCCGGTCAGCAGGCCGCCGTCGGGCAGCAGCCGGTCGATCTCCGGCACGCCCAGCGGGGCAGCCGCGCGGCCGGCGTGCTGGGTGCTGTGGGCGCGCTCCAGCCGGCGCACCTGCTCGCGCAAGGTGGGCGGGACGGGACTCCCGCGGTCGTTGGCGACGGGGGAAGCAAAAGCATGCGGGGAAATGACGGGCATCGCCCCCTCGATCCGGTGTCAGGGTTGGGGATAACAAATGTTCTGTGTTTGTTCTATTCCCTTGGATAAGGAGAGTCAATCGAGGGGGTAGGAGGTGCTAGAGTGACTTTTTCAGCCTATCTTTCTGCAATGTCCGACTGGCGTTCCCGCATCACTGTTGAACCCGGCAAGCTCGGCGGAAAGCCTTGTGTGCGGGGCATGCGCATATCTGTAGCCGATGTGCTCGAATATCTGGCTGCCGACATGAGCATTGACGAGGTCCTTGCCGACTTCCCTTATTTGGAACGCGAAGACATTCTGGCGTGTCTCGCCTATGCAGCCGAGCGTGAGCGGGAACGCGGCTCGACTCCCCAGCCTGCGTGAAGCTGCTCTTCGACGAAAATCTGAGCCTCGGTCTGGGGCAGTCGGACGACGCTACGATTTCCACCTTTGCCCGCGACCATGACTACATGGTTGGACAAAGGACGCTGACTTCCGCGCCCTTTGCCTGACGTTTGGAAAACATGCCCCACGTGAAGCTTGGATCAGATCCGGGAACAGTTCGACGAATTGCGCAGCGGCACGATGCTTGCGACTGTACTGCGTCAGCTAATCGTCAGGTCGTGAGGAACGTCCGATGTCGCTTCGCTTTTCCGCTGCCGCCCTGATCGCCGCCACCGTTGCCTTGCTGGCCGGCCCAGCCTTGGCGCGCTGCTCGAAGAACCTGGTCGAACGGCTGGGGCCCGGCACGCACGTCGCCTCGCTCGACGGGGCGCAGCTCGCCTCAGGCAACGGCGAGCCCTCGCCCAATCGCGCGGTCATCACCTTCGTCGGCCATGCCAGCTACCAGATCGACACGCCGGAAGGGGTGCGGGCGATCACCGACTACAACGGCGTCAACGGCTTCGGCCGCCACCCCGACATCGTCACGATGAACAACGCGCACAGCACGCATTTCACCGACGAGCCGGAGGACGGCATCACCTTCGTCCTGAAAGGTTGGCCCGAGCCCGGCCAGACCGAAGCCAAGCACGATGTCCGGCTCAAGGACATGCGGGTGTGGAACGTGCCGACCAACGCGCGCGACTGGGGCGGCAGCACGGCGCGCATCAACGGCAACTCGATCTTCATCTACTCGGTCGGCGACCTCTGCATCGCCCATCTCGGCCACCTGCATCATCGCCTGACCAGGGAGCATCTCGAGGAGATCGGCCGTATCGATGTGCTGATGGTGCCGATCGACGGCTCCTTCACCATGGGCGTGCCGTTCATGGCCGATGTCATCAAGTCGATCGACCCGAAGATCGTGCTGCCGATGCACTACTGGGGCAAGTACCAGCTCGACCGCTTCGTGGGCCTGATGGCACCGCTCGATGCCGACTTCGTGTGGCCGGACAAGCGCAGCATCGAGGTCGTGAAGGAGGAGCTGCCCGAGAAGCTGACGGTGATCGCCGTCGCCGGCGAGGGCGGCGGCTGACGCCCCGATCTACAGCTCGCTCGAGACGAACTGGGTGAATTCGGCGGTCCTTGGCTTCGCGAACAGCTCGGCGGTCGGGCCGCTCTCCCACACCTTGCCCTTGTGCATGAAGACCACGAGGTCGGCGACGCGGCGTGCGAAGCCCATCTCGTGCGTGACGGTGATCATGGTCATGCCGCGCCGCGCGAGATCCTCCATCACCGCCAGCACCTCGGAGGTGAGCTCGGGATCGAGCGCGGAGGTCACCTCGTCGAACAGCATGACCTGTGGCGACAGCGCCAGCGAGCGGGCGATCGCGACCCTCTGTTGCTGGCCGCCGGAGAGCTGCTCGGGATAGGCGGTGCGCTTGTCGGTCAGCCCGACCATCGCAAGCACCTCGGCCGCCTTGGCGAGGGCGGCGTCGCGCGACTGCTTCTTTACCAGGATGAGCGCGAGCGTGATGTTCCGCTCGACGGTGAGGTGCGGAAAGAGATTGTAGCTCTGGAACACCATGCCGACGTCGCGTCGGAGCTGGGCGCGCGCGGCGCTGCCCGGACGGCCGACCGCATGGCCGCACACCGTGATCGCGCCGCCCTGAGTCGTCTCCAGGCCGGCGATGCAGCGCAGCAGGGTGCTTTTGCCCGAGCCGCTCCGGCCGACGATGGCCACGACCTGCCCGCGGGCTATATCGAAGCTCACGCCGTCGAGCACGCGCAGCGGGCCGAATTCCTTCACGACATCCTTGATCTGGACGATCGCTTCTCCCGGCGCTTCCTTCGGCACCTCGCGTATCCCTTCAGCGGCCGGCATTGGCTTTCCTCTCGAGCGCGCGTGCCGCGAGCGACAGCGGGTAGCACATCGCGAAATAGATCGCGGCGACAACGGTGAAGATCGTGAACGGCTCGAAGGTCGAGTTGTTGACGATCTGGCCCGCGCGCGCCAGCTCGACGAAGCCGATCACCGAGGCGAGCGACGTGTTCTTCACGATCTGTACCATGAACCCCACCGTGGGCGGGATGGCGAGCTTCACCGACTGCGGCAGGATCACGTAGGCATACTGCTGGAAGCGATTGAGTCCGAGGCAGTCCGATGCTTCCCACTGGGTGCGCGGCACTGCCTCGATGCAGCCGCGCCAGATCTCGCCGAGGAAGGCCGCGGCGTAGAGCGTGAGAGACAGGCCGGCGGCGACGATCGGCACCAGCTTGTAGCCCATGATGCCGAGCCCGAAATACGACAGGAACAGCACGATCAGAAGCGGCGTGCCCTGGATGATCTGGATGTAACCGCTGGCAAGGGCGCGCAGCACTCCGATCTTGGACACGCGCAGCAGAGCAAGTCCGAGGCCGACCACCGAGCCGCCGACGAAGGCAATCAGCGACAGCAGCAGGGTCCACCGTGCGGCCTCGAGCAGGTAGAGGAAGTGGTTGGCGTTGAGCTGGATCACAGCGCAGTACCAAGCTTGCGCTTGCGCGCGAACAGCACCAGCCCGATCAGCCAGAAGGCGAAGCGGTAGAGCACCGACAAAGCGAGATAGACGACGGCCACGATGATGTAGACCTCGAAGCTCCGATAGGTGTCGGACTGCACGAGGTTGGCGGTGGCGGTCAGCTCCTCGGTCGAGATCTGCGAGGTGATCGACGAGGCGAGCATCAGCAGCACGAACTGGCTCGACAGCGCGGGGTAGACGCGCTCCATCGCCGGCAGCAGCACGACGTGGACGATGGTCTGCAGCCGCGTCAGGCCGAGGCAGTCGGCTGCCTCGAGCTGGGTGCGCTGGATCGACTGGATGCCGGCCCGCATGATCTCCGTCGTGTAGGCGCCCATGTTCACGACCAGCGCGATCACGGCCGAGACCTCGGCGGAGAGCTTCAGGCCGAGGCTCGACAGGCCGAAATAGACGATGAAGATCTGGACCAGCAGCGGCGTGTTGCGGATCAGCTCGACATAGAAGCTTACGGGAGCCCTGACCCAGCGGTTGCCGTAGACGCGCAGCAACGCGCACACCGTGCCGACCGCGAGCCCGAGCGCGATCGACACCACGGTGAGCTGGACGGTGAGCCAGGCGCCCGCGACGAAGTCCGGCCATCTCTCGGCCAGGAACGAGAAATCGAACTTGTAGCTCATGCCGGGAGCGCGGGTCTCATAGGCGCTACCTTCGGTTGGCAGACCAACATGACCTCATCCTGAGGAGCGCAGCGCAGCGAAGCGTCTCGAAGGATGGCAACCCGAAGGACAGAGCCGCCCAGATCATGAGACGCATCGGCGCCGCGCCTGTTGCCACCCTTCGAGACGCTCCGCTGCGCTGCGCTCCTCAGGGTGAGGCAAGTAGGTGGTGAGATCATCTTTGAGTCGCCAAGGCGATTTGTTCACAAGCTCTCAGGGTGAGGTGGCGATTGTAGCCAAAGCAGGCGCCTATGGGCGCGGGTCTCCAGACCCGCTCAGGTTCATGAGCGGGTCCGGAGACCCGCGCTCCCAGCGAAGAAATCATCCGCCGACCTTGAGCAGCTGGTCGACCGGGATGTCGACGCCGTGCCACTTCTTGTAGATCGCGCCGAGCTTGCCGTTCTGCAGGTTGGTTTTTACCCAGTTGTCGACCCACGCTTTGAGCGCCGGCTCGTTCTTGCGCATGCCGATCGCGAGATAGTTGGTCTGCATCGTGATCTGCGACTCGGCGATGCGCGCGGGATTCTTCTTGCTGATCGCCGGCAACAGTGACCGTGCCGTCGCCAGAATGTCGACCTGGCCCGAGGCAAAGGCGAGCGCCATCGTGGCGTCGTCTTCGTAGCGCACGAGCTGTGCGCCCTTGGCCTCGCGCGTGAGGTCGGTGTCCTGCGTCGTGCCGCGCACGACAGCGACTTTCTTGCCGGCGAGGTCGGCGTAGCTGGAGAGAGTCATACCCTTCAGCGCGCCCACGACCGACGGGTGGTCGGCATAGGGGATCGAGAAATCGATCACCTTGGCGCGGTCGGGCGTGATCGACAGGGTCGACACCACGAGGTCGGCCTTGCTGGTCTGCAGGATCGGAATACGTGTCGGCCCGGTCGTGGTCACGATCTCGAGCTGGACGCCCAGATCCTTGGCCAACAGCTGCGCGGTGTCGATGTCCGAGCCGGCCGGCTGCATCTTGTCGTCGGTCATGCCGAAAGGCGGGATCGCAGTGTCGATGGCGATCCTGACCTTGCCGGCTTTCCGGATGTCGTCGAGCGTGTCGGCGTGCGCGACGGTGACGAGCGAGATCAGGGCGATCAGGGCGCTCGCGAATACTGACTTCATGGCCGGGCCTATTGCTTGACGATCAGTTCGGGCAGGTCGGTGCCGAAGTACTTCTTGTTCAGCTCGTTCAGCCTGCCGTTCTTGATGTTTGCGAGGACCCACTTGTTGACTTCCTCGAGCAGCCGCTTCTCGTCCTTCTTGATGCCGATGCAGAGCTTGAAGTTGTCGAGCACGAACTTGACCTCGACCTGACGGGCCGGGTTCTTCTTGTCGAGCTGCGGCACGAGCATCTCGGCCGTCGAGAAGATGTCGACCTGGCCGCTGAGGAACGCCTGCCCTTCGGTGGCATCGTCCTCGTAGCGCACAAGCTTCATGCCCTTGGGGGCTTCCTTGGTGAGCTGGGTGTCGTGCGTCGTGCCGCGCACCGTGCCGACCGTCTTCCCGTCGAGATCGGCCAGGCTCTTGACGTTCACTGACTTCGGCGCGGCGATCACGGTGCGCAACACCGCGTAGCCCTGCGAAAAGTCGATCACCTTGGCACGCTCCGCCGTGTAGGACAGGCTGGAGATCACGAGATCGGCCTTGCCGGTCTGCAGCGAGGGAATGCGCGTGGCGCCGGTAGTCGGGACGTGCTCGAACTGCAGGCCCCAATCCTTGGCCAGCATCTTGCCGGCTTCGACGTCGAGCCCGGTGGGCTGCATCTGCGCGTCGGTCATGCCGTAGGGCGGCACGCCGAGATCGATGGCGATGCGGATCTTGCCCGACTTCTTGATGTCGTCGAGGGCGTCGGCATTGGCGACATGGCTCGCGCCCACCATCGCCGCGACGGCCAGGGCCGCCATCACAATTGTCTTCATCGTTTCCTCCGGTTGCTTTTCCTGAACTTTAGCGGCCCGCATCCATATCGGCGAGCTTGGCGACGCGGCGGCGGAATTCCTCCGCCGTCGAGAACTTGGCATCGAGGTAGGCCGCGATCAGATCCTTGGCGAGCCAGGGGCCGACGATCTGGGCGCCGATGCACATCACGTTGACGTCGTCGTGCTCGACGCACTGATGAGCGGAATGCACGTCGTGGCACACCGCGGCGCGGATACCCTTCATCTTGTTGGCGCCGATCGAGGCGCCGACGCCGGTGCCGCAGATCATCAGGCCGCGTTCGGCCTCGCCCGAGGTGATCGCCGCGGCGACCTTGCGGGCGACGTCGGGAAAGTCGACCGGCTCGGGATCGTACGAGCCGACATCGAGCACCTCGTGGCCCTTGTCCCGCAGGAAGGCGAGCAGGTCGGCTTTCATCGGAAAGCCGGCATGGTCCGAGCCGACGACGATTTTCATGAGCGCTTCCTTCTGGGCTGGTAGGCGGAGATCAGGTTGCGGCGGCGCAGATCGTCGCCGATCGCGAAATGGTCGCGCAGGCCGCGCTCTGCCGCATCGGGATCGCGGTTCGCCAGCGACAGGAACACGTGGCGATGCGCGTCGACGAGGCCCGAGGTGATGGCGGGCTCGCGGAACGTGTCGCGCCGGCGCTCGACATGGCTGCGCATCAGGAGCGGCGAGATCGCCTCGTAGATCTTCATCAGAGAGGCGCTGGCGCTCGCTCGCACGATGGCGAGATGGAAGGCGTAGTCCGCTCCGCCGCCGCGCTCGGGATCGTCGAGCGAGCCGACCAGGGTGTCGAGCGTGACCGCGATCGCCTGCAGGTCGCGCTCGCTGGCGCGCTCGCACGCGAGGCGAATCGCCTGGCATTCGATGGCGATGCGCGCCTGCAGCACGTCGTCCAGGATGTTGGGTTCCGGCGCCAGGCAGAGCGTCAGCGCCTGGCCCAGCACCGAGGCGTCGGCGCTGCGCACGAACGCGCCGCGGCCGTGCTGGATGTCGAGCAGGCCGAGCATGGCCAGCGACCGCAGCGCCTCGCGCAGCACTGGCCGGCTGACGTCGAGTGCCGCCGCCAGCTCGCGCTCGGGCAGCAGCCGGTCGCCGGCCTTGAGCTCCCCGGTGAGCAGGCGGTCGCGGAAGAAAGTGAGCACGCGTGCGGCGCCGCTCTGTGACTCCTCCAGGTCCGGCTTCTTGATGTCGATTTTGGTCATGCCGTGGTCAGACCACTCTACGGTTGGGCAGCTGGTCTGACCAGCGCCCGGTTTCGAAATGCGAATACATGTCCCAAACCGCGATCTGGCCATCCACGCCGCGACTGTCGTCAAGCTGCAATGTTGAATGGCAAGAGTGAGGCTCGGCGGCCGCGCGAGCTGATAGGCTCGGCGCTCCAGAGAACGGAGAGACGGATGTCGAACCATTTCACCGGCTTGAGCCTTGGTCCGCCGCTGGGCGATCAACGACTCGACCTTTGCGATCTCTACGCCTTCCAGTCGCCGGCTGATCCGGGGCGGACGGCGATCATCCTCAACGCGAATCCGTCAGCCGACGGCTTCCATCCGGATGCCATCTACCGGGTCAATATCGACACCGACGGCGATCTCCTGACTGACATCGCGTTCAGCTATGTGTTCTCTCCGGTGAAGGACGGCCGGCAGACCGCGAGTGTCTACCTGGCCAAGGGTGCCGAGGCGCGCTCACCCGAGCCTGTGGGGACAAAGATCGTCTCCGATGCCGAGGTCTCGTTCGGCGCGCGGCCGAACATCGTCGAGGCGGGCGGCTACAGCTTCTTCTGGGGCACGCGCAGCGATGCGTTCTTCTTCGATTTCGACGGCATCAAGAATCTGTTCGACACGCGCGGCAAGCGGAACTTCACCGAGCCACACCTCACCCCCGGCAAGTCGCCGTGGACCGGGGTCGATTCGAACACCGAGGCCAACGTATTCTCGACGGCGGTCGAGCTGCCGACCAGCGAGCTCGGCGGCAAGACCATCCGCATCTGGGGCCGCTGCAGCCTGAGGCAGGACGGCAAGTTGCTCCATGTCGACCGCGCCGGTCACCCGTCGGTCTCGAGCTTCTTCAACACCGACGATACCAAGGAGGAATACAATGCCAGCGAGCCGGTCAACGACCGCGAGCGCTGGCTGGAGATGTTCATCCATCTGATGGGACACACCGGCGATTACACGCGCGAGGAGGCGATCGCCGCAATCGACGCCCACGGCATTCTGCCGGACGTGCTGAGCTTCGATCCCACGCGGCCGGCAAAGTATCCCAACGGTCGTGTCTTCACCGACGACGTGATCGACTTCCGGCTGGCCTTCCTGACCAAAGGCGCATGCCCGCCGGACGGGTTGAGCCCGCATACCGACACGCTCAAGGTCTTTCCCTATCTCGGCCCGCCGCACGAGAAGAAGAACTAGACGCGGCCCTTTTCGAAACCCGAAAGGAACTGAACGAGGTTCTGGCCGAGGTCGTCGCTGAGATAGCCGCCTTCCTGGACCAGCACGGTCGGCAGGCCGAGAGAGGCGATCTTGCCGGCCATGGCGTGGAAGCCCGCGCCGGTGACTTTCAGGCCCTGGAGCGGGTCGCTTTCGCTGGCATCGAGCCCCAGCGCGACGACCAGCGCGGTGGGCGCGAAGGCCTTGATTCGGGCGAGCGCCGTATCGCCGGCGGCGAGCCATGGCGCATCGCCCGAACCGATCGGCTGCGGCAGGTTGAGGTTGAAGCCTTCGCCTTTGCCCGCGCCGGTTTCGTGCGCATGGCCCCAGAAGTAAGGGTAGTAGTTCGACGGATCAGCATGGATCGAGACGGTCAGCACGTCAGGGCGTTCGAAGAAGATGCCTTGCGTGCCGTTGCCGTGATGCACGTCGACATCGAGGATCGCCACGCGCTCGTGCCTGCCGCGCAGGCGCTGCGCGGCGATTGCGGTATTGTTCAGGAAGCAGAAGCCGCCGGCCATGTCGGCATAGGCGTGATGACCAGGCGGCCGGCAAAGTGCGTAGGCGTCGCGCGCGCCCTCCAGCACGATATCGGCAGCGGTGGTCGCCACCTCGGTAGCCGCGAGGGCGGCGTCCCAGGTGCCAGGCCCGATCGGGCAGGCAAGATCGACCTGATGCCAGCCGGCACGGCCGGCCAGCGCCTTGGGATAGGTTGCCGGATAGCGCGCGGGATGGACGTTGGGCACGACCTCCGCCGACGCGTTGGGCAGCGTCGCCCATTCCTGCGCGATGGTTCGCAGGAAGTCGAGGTATTCGGGCGTGTGGACCGACGCGGCCGGTGCCGCGCCATATGTCCGCGGCGCGATCACCTCGTGCTTTGCGCCCTTCGCCGCTGCGAGCAGGCGGGTGGCCCGCTCGGGCTGCTCGGCGCTGCGTTGCTTCACGCCGCGCACGACGAAGGTCTGCGGGTCGTGCGCGGCGTGCTTGTCGGAGTAGACGATTTTCAAGCGAGATTCTTCTTGAAGTGGGCGATCGTGCGCTCCCAGGAGAGCTTGGCGGCCGCTTCCTGGTAGCGCGGCGTCGAGTTGTTGTGGAAGCCGTGCTGCGTGCCGGGATAGGTGTATTTCTCGTAAGGCGCGTTGATTTCCTTCAGCGCCTTCTCGAAGTCCGGATACATCGCATTGATGCGCTCGTCGTTCTCGGCGAGCTGGATCAGCAGCGGCGCCTTGATTTGCGGCACCGCCGTTATCGGCGGTGCGGCGCCGTAATAGGGCACGGCGGCCTGCAGGTCGGCGCCCATCGTGGCGGCGAGGAAGTTCGTCGTGCCGCCGCCCCAGCAGAAGCCGGTGACGCCCAGCTTGCCGGACGAGAGCGCATGAGCCTTCAGGTACCTGGCGCTGTTCAGCATGTCGGTGCGCAGCTTGGCCTGGTCGAGCTTGGCCTGCAGCTCGCGGCCATCGTCGTCGTTGCCGGGATAGCCGCCGACCGGGGACAGGCCATCGGGCGCCAGGGCGAGAAAGCCGTCGATGGCGGCGCGCCGCACGACATCCTCGATATAGGGATTGAGACCGCGATTCTCGTGGATTACCACAACGCTCGGGAATGGCCCGTTGCCCTTGGGCTGCACGAGATAGCCGCGCATCGTGCCCGAGCTGCCGCCCGGCGACGGATAGGTGACGTACTGCGCCTTGATACGTTCGTCGGTGAAGGAGATGGTCTGGGCGTTGGCGTAGCGCGGCATCAGGGCCTGCGCCATCGCGAGGCCGCCGGCGACCCGTGCCGCCTGATAAAGGAAGGCGCGGCGGTCCATGCGGCCGTGGCAATACTCGTCGTAGAGGTCGAAGACGCGCTGATCGATCCAGTCGTGCTGCCTTACGTGCCCGTCCATGACCGCCTCCCTTAGGCCCCTGCGATCGCCTTGGCCTCTTTGAGGGCTGCGATCTCTGCGTCGCTATAGCCGACTTCGCGCATGATCTCGACCGTGTGCTGGCCCACCATGGGCGATTTCCGTCTCACTTCTACGGGAGCGTCGGACAGCTTGATCGGATTGTTGGCCGATTTGACCGGGCCGATACCGGGATAGTCGACCTCGATCACGCTGCCCCGTGCGGCGGTGTGGGCGTTGGCCACGACGTCGCTCACCTTGTAGGCAGCTGAGCAGGCCATGCCGGCGGGGATCAGCTTGTCGAGCAGCTCGTCGGCCGTGTGCTGCAGGAAGAAGGCCTCGATCATCGGCTCGAGGATGGCCCGATGAGCGACGCGATCCTTGTTGGTGGCGAAGCGCGCGTCGGCCAGCCAATCCTGCCTGCCGAGCGCGGTGCAGAGCAGCTTCCAGAAAGCGTCGTTGGTGCAGGCGACGAACACCGGCTGGGTTTTCGTCGGGAACACGCGCAAGGGGCAGAGGATCGTGTTCGACGTGCCCATGCGCTCGGGGTTCTCGCCCGTGAGGCCATGGTTGGTGATCCAGTGGCTCATCAGGTGAATGCCGACATCGAACAGCGACACGTCGAGCCGCTGGCCCTTGCCGGTCTTGTGACGGTGCAGCAGGGCGAAAGCGATGCCGTTGGCGCAGGCGAGGCCGGTGGAATAGTCGATCGGTGCGGTGCCGACCCGGCACATCTCGCCCTGGTAAGGGCCCGTCGCTTCCATCAGCCCTATCTCGGCCTGGATGCAGGGATCGTAGCCGGCGCGATGGGAATAGGGGCCGGTCTGGCCGTATCCCGAGATGGAGGCATAGACCAGGCGGGTGTTCTCCTTCGAAACAACCTCCCAGCCGAAGCCGAGCTTGTCGATCACGCCCGGCGTGAAGGCTTCCATGAAGACGTCGGCCTTCTTCACGAGCCGCATCAGCACGTCCCGGCCGCCGGCGGTGCGCAGGTCGACCGCAAGCCCGCGCTTGTTGCGATTCATCGACGGCACCCAGGCACCCCCGAAGTGCGGCCGGAAATGCTCGCCGTGCAGCGGCTCGACCTTGATCACATCGGCGCCCATGTCGCCCAGGATCTGGCCGGCGGTCGGCCCGGCGATGGCTTGCGTGAGGTCGAGGACGAGGGTGTCGGATAAAGGGAGCATGTCCGAGCAATAGCGTTGGATGGCGGCGGAGGCCAGCCTTGGGCTAGGCGCCCAGCACGCGTGAGGTCAGCAGGGTCTGCATGTCCCGCCTTCCGTCGGCTATGAGAACGATGATGACCAGCGCGTCGTCATCAAGGACGCGATAGATGATTCGATACGGTTTGAAGTAGATTTCGCGATAGTCTCGGCTGCCGTAGTCCAGCAGCTCCTTGGGGTACGCGCCGCGATTGGGGAGGGTTTCCAGGGTGCCGAAGCTGCGCTCGATCCGGCTTGCGACGTCGACCGCCCGGTCGACGGAATCGTGCGAGGCAATGTATTCCACGATGCCGTTAAGATCGTCTTCCGCGCCCGGCTCGACGACGACGGTGTAGCGCTTCACTTGCCGGTCTTGCGGGTGTTCAGCCGCTCACGCACGTCGGCGAACACGTCTTTCGCAGGACGATAGCGGCCCTTTTCGATGTTCCGGTTCGCCAGCGCCAGGATTCTGAGAAGGGCCAACGTCTCCTGCGTCTTCTCGTAGGAGACGATATCCTGCACGATGGCCTTGGCCTCGCCGTTCTGGGTTATGATCATCGGCTCGCCGACCTCGCCCAGTTCCTGGATGATCTCGGCGGCGTTCGCCTTGAAATAGCTTATGGGCTTGATGCGGCTGGCGCGGGTCATGCTAGGGTCCTCTTAGTCTTAATTTAGTCCGATAACGGTTCGCCTTCAACGGAGTTGCCATGACCACCGCCGACCGCCCCAATCTCAGGATCGATACCGATCGCCTGTGGTCGAGCCTGATGGAGCTGGGCCAGATCGGCGGCACCGAGAAGGGCGGCGTGTGCCGCATCGCGCTGACCGATTTGGACAGGATCGGGCGCGACCTGTTCGTGCGCTGGGCGAAGGAAGCGGGCTGCACGATCAAGGTCGATCAGCTCGGCAACATCTTCGCCCGCCGCGAGGGGCGCGATCCGTCGAAGGCACCGATCATGACCGGCAGTCATTTGGACACCCAACCGACCGGGGGCAAGTTCGACGGTGCTTACGGCGTGATGGCGGGGCTCGAGGTGCTGCGCGTGCTGCATGATTCCAACTACGTCACCGAGGCGCCGATCGAGGTTGCGGTCTGGACCAACGAGGAAGGCTGCCGGTTCGCGCCGGCGATGGTGGCGTCGGGCGTGTTCGGCGGCGCCTTCGAGCTCGACTACGCGCTCGGCATCAAGGACCGCGACGGTGTCACGTTCGGCGAGGCGCTGAAGAAGATCGGCTATGACGGGCCCGAAAAGGTCGGCGGCCGCCCGATCGGCGCGTTCTTCGAGGCCCATATCGAGCAGGGACCGATCCTGGAGCGCGAGAACAAGACGATCGGCGTCGTCACCGGCGCGCAGGGCCAGCGCTGGTACGAGATCAACTGGACCGGCATGGAGAGCCACGCCGGTACGACGCCGATGGAGGGCCGCCGCGATGCGCTGGTCGGCGCGGCCGAGCTGATCGTCGAATGCCGCCGGATCGGCAACCGGCCGAACGGCCGCTCGACCATCGGCGTGATCGAGAGCCAGCCGCAATCGCGCAACACCATTCCCGGCCGCGTGTTCATGACAGTCGACTTCCGCCATCCCGACGACGGCGAGCTCACCAGGATGGATGCCGAGATGCGTGCCGCCGCCGCGGAAATTGCGAAGCGCCATCGGCTCGAGGTGAAGATCGAGCAGATCTGGTACTTCCCGCCGTCGCCGTTCGCGAAGGAGCTGGTCGAGTCGGTGCGCCGTGCTGCGGGGCAGGCGGGCTATCCGCACATGGATATCGTGAGCGGCGCGGGCCACGACGCCTGCTATGTATCGCGGGTCGCGCCGACCGCGATGGTCTTCGTGCCGTGCAAGGACGGCATCAGCCACAACGAGATCGAGGATGCCAGCAAGGTCGATATCGGCGCCGGCTGCCAGATCCTCCTGCAGGCGATGGTCGAGCGCGCCAACGCGTGAGATCGGGACTGGTCTCTGCCGCGTCGGCGGCGCTGGTCGCCACCGTCGCCGGCGTCGGCGGCACCTTGCCGGTCGTGCTGGCCGCGGCGCAGGCCGTTGGCGCGACACCGGAGCAGGCAAGCTCGTGGGTGTCGGGCCTTGGCCTCGCCACGGCCGTCAGCGCGCTGATCCTGAGCATGCGCTATCGCATGCCGATCATCACCGCGTGGTCGACCCCGGGTGCGGCGCTGATCGCGTCGAGTTCGGCCGTGCCGAGCTTCCACGCGGCGGTCGGGGCCTTCGTACTGGCCGCCGCCTTGATCCTGCTCACGGCGGCGGTCCGGCCGCTTGCGCGGCTCATCGAGAGGATTCCCGGCAGCATCGCCGCCGCCATGCTGGGCGGCATCCTGCTGCGGCTGGTCGTGGCGATGATCGAGCAGGTGCCGAACCAGCCGCTGCTTGTGCTGTCGCTGATCGTGCTGTTCCTGATCGCGCGGCATCTCGTTCCGACGATGGCCTCGCTGATCGTCCTGGCGGCGGGTGCGGCGCTGGCCTGGAGCCTGGGGCTTGTGAAGCCGATTCCGCCGCTCGGCGTCTCCAGTTTGACGCTTGCGCTGCCGGCGTGGGACCTGGCGACTTTGATCGGGCTCGGCGTGCCGCTTTATCTCGTCACCATGGCGTCGCAGAACCTGCCGGGCTTCGCGGTGCTGCGCGCCTCGGGCTACCATCCGCCGACCCAGCCTGTGCTCGCCGTGACTGGCGCGGCCTCGCTCGGCACGGCATTCCTTGGTGCACACACCTCGAACCTGGCGGCGATCTCGGCTGCGCTTTGCACCGGTCCCGACGCCCATCCCGATCCGGCCAAGCGCTGGATCACCGGCCCGTTTTACGCCCTGTGGTGGGGCCTTATCGCGCTGTTTGGTGCGTCGCTGGTCGGGCTGTTCGGCGCGCTTCCACCGGCGCTGCTGACGACGGTGGCGGGCACCGCCCTTCTGGGCTCGATGGCGGCGGCGCTGGGCAGCGCTCTCGGACCGGAGAAGGATCGGCTGGCAGCCGCAGGCACGCTCGCGGTCACCGCATCGGGCGTTACGCTGCTCGGCATCGGATCGGCCTTCTGGGGCCTCGTGCTCGGCCTGGCAGTGTTGGCACTGGAGCGCCTGTTCAGGCGATGACGAGGCCCTCCATCACGTGTGGGTGACGGCAGGAACATCTGCTGTACCGTATCGATTGCGACGTGCTTATCTGCCAACTGTCGGTCGCAGGTACGACGGGCAGCAAGGAAACCGATATGGCGGACGCAACGACGAGGAGCCGTGCCGCGCTCTGGGTCGGCGTGGCGGCCGTGGTCGTCGCCCTGATGGTCGCCTGGCTGTCCCTGCCGGCGAAGGAATGGGCCGAGGCCTTTCACCGCTGGGTGCAGGGGCTCGGCATCTGGGGCCCGATTTTTTTCGGCCTGGCTTACGTGGTGGCCGTCGTGGCGTTGGCGCCGGCGAGTGCCCTGACGATCGCCGGCGGGCTGGCGTTCGGCTTCTGGGCATTCCCTCTGGTTCTTGTTGCCGCGACCGTTGGAGCATCGCTGGCCTTCCTCGTGTCGCGGTTGTTCCTGCGCGACAGAGTGAGGAGATTCGTCGAGCCGCGCGCCAAATTGAGAGCAATCGATAGTGCAGTGAGCGACGACGGCTGGAAGATTGTCGGCTTGTTGAGGCTGAGCCCGATCTTCCCCTTCAATCTGCAGAACTACTTCTTCGGCGCGACCCGAATTCGCTTCCTGCCCTATCTTGCTGCCACCGCCGTTGGCATCGCGCCGGGCACCCTCGTTTACGTCTATCTCGGCTCGCTGGGCAAAGTCGCGGGAGACGGCGAGGACGGGGGAACGCTCAAATGGCTGTTCTTCGGCATCGGACTTGTCGCCACCATCGCCGTTGCTGTCTTCGTCACGCGCAAGGCCCGGGAAAAGCTGAAGGAAGCCGGCGTCGGCGAGGAGAGCAGGTGAGGCAACGTCAACCGTCGGAGAGCTGACGCATGGCGCAAATCGAGGGCGAGGTCTGCGTCATCGGCGCAGGCTCGGCCGGCCTGTCGGTGGCGGCGGGACTGAGCCAGCTCGGGCTGCGAACAGTCCTGATCGAACATCGCGAGATGGGAGGCGAGTGCCTCAATACCGGGTGCGTGCCCTCGAAGGCTCTGCTGGCAGCCGGCAAGGCAGCGCACAATGGCGGGACGACCGACATTCCCGGCATATCGAAGGCGGCGGCCCCCGGCGTCGACTTCGCAGCGGTGAAGTCTGGCCTGGCCGAAGTCATCGCCGCCATCGCGCCCAAGGACTCTGTGCATCGCTTCGAAGGTCTCGGCGTGCAGGTGCTGAAGAGCACCGCCAGGTTCATCGATCGCCGCACGGTCCGGGCCGGCGACGACACGGTGCGAGCCGGGCGGTTCGTCATCGCGACGGGATCCGATGCGGTCGTGCCCGCGGTGCCTGGGCTTTCCGCCGAAAGGGTTCTCACCAACGAGACGGTGTTCGCCCTGCGCGACAAGCCGGACCACCTCCTGATCCTGGGCGGCGGTCCTGTCGGAGTCGAAATGGCGCTGGCGCACCGCCGTCTCGGCGTGCCTGTCACTGTCGTCCAGAAATCCTCGATCCTGCCGCGCGACGAGCCGGAGCTTGTGGAAGTCCTCCGCGGGGCGCTGCGAGACGAGGGGATCGACTTTCTGGAACAAGCCGAGGTCATGTTCGTCCGGCATGCG
Organism: Reyranella sp.; assembly: GCF_965279465.1. Classification (NCBI taxonomy): domain Bacteria; kingdom Pseudomonadati; phylum Pseudomonadota; class Alphaproteobacteria; order Hyphomicrobiales; family Reyranellaceae; genus Reyranella; species Reyranella sp. Next base: position 6,876,420 of record NZ_OZ257242.1, on the reverse strand, counting down.
CCGGATCGCGTCGTCATGACAGTCCGGCATGCCGGACGGGAAGAGGTGATCACCGGATCGCACCTCCTCGTCGCGGCGGGGCGTGCGCCGCGCGTCGCGGGGCTGGGCCTCGACGCCGCCGGGATCGAGCACACGGCGCGCGGCATCGTCGTCGACTCCCGGCTACGGACGACGCAACGCCACGTCTTCGCGCTGGGCGACGTGATCGACGCGCCGCGTTTCACCCACGTGGCGGCGTATCAGGCCGGCATCGTCGTGCGCAACATGGCGTTCCGGCTTCCGGCGAAAGTCGACTATGGAACCGTGCCCTGGGTGACCTACACCGATCCGGAACTCGCGCACGTCGGCGCCACCGAGGCCGACGCCCGCAAGACCCATGGTGACGAGGTGCGGATCGAGTATGTGTCCCTGGAAGAGAACGACCGGGCTGTCGCCGAGCGCCGCGTCGCCGGGGCGATCAAGATCGTGCTGGGGCGTCGAGACCGCATCCTGGGGGTATCGATACTGGCGCCCGCCGCCGGGGAAATGATCGGCCTGTGGTGCCTTGCCATCAAGCGCAAGCTGCCGCTCCGGGCGATCGCCGAACTGATGCTGCCCTATCCGACGATGAGCGAGATCGGCAAGGCCGCCGCGGGCCAGCACTATCGCGCAGCCCTGTTCGGCAGGACGACGCGACGGGTGGTTCGGGCCTTGCAGCTGCTGCCGCGATGGTAGCGACCGGCAAGCTCTCCAACGTCGTCCTCGTCGGTGCCGGACATAGCCATGTCGAGGTGCTGCGGTCGTTCGCCCAAGACCCGCCGCGCGGCATCCGGCTCACCCTCGTCACGCGGACGCGGCAGGCGTACTATTCCGGTATGTTGCCGGGCCTCATCGCTGGCCTCTATCGACCCGACGAGACCATGATCGATGCCTGGCCGCTGGCGCGCGCAGCAGGCGCGGAGATCGTCGAGGCGAGTGCCGATGGAGTCGATCTCAATACGCAATACTTGAGATGCGCGGGGCGGTCACCGATTCCCTACGACGTTCTGTCCTTCGACATCGGCTCCACGACCGATATCTCCGGCATCTCGGGCGTTGGCGAGCACACGGTTCCCGTCAGGCCCATCGACGGATTCCTCGAGAGATTTGAATCGCTTCGGCAGCGCGTCTTGCGCAACACACGGATGACCAGGGTCGCCGTTGTCGGCGGCGGCGCGGCCGGAGTCGAGCTGGCTCTCTCGGTCGCAAATCGGCTGCGAGCCGAGGCAAAGGAAGCGGCTGGTCCCGCCGTTCGGCTGCAGTTCGTCCTGGTGTGCGGCACGCCTGAACTCCTGCCCGACTTCTCCCCGTCCTTCCGCGAGAAATTCCGCACTGTCCTGAAGGCAACAGGGATCGAGTTGGTTGCTGGCGCCATCGTCAGCGCCGTCGAGCCAGGCCGATTGATCATCGACGGCCAGCCGCCGGTGGCGGCGGACGAGATCCTGTGGGCGATCGGTGCGGCCGCGCCGCCGTGGCTTCGCGAGACCGATCTTCCTCTCGATCGGCAGGGGTTCATTTCGGTTGATGCCTACCTCCGCGTGTTGAACCTGGAGAATGTCTTTGCAGCCGGGGATGTCGCTTCGTTCACGCCGCGCCCGTTGGCCAAGTCGGGCGTCTACGCGGTTCGCCAGGGACCGGTGATCGACCGGAATATTCGGCGCCTGTTGGCCGGCGCGCCGCTGGAGGGTTACCGGCCGCAACGCAATACGCTCTATCTGGTATCGACCGGCAAGCGGCACGCGATCGGAACGCGTAACGGCATCGTCGTGGCGGGACGCTGGGTGTGGCATGTCAAGGATTGGATCGATCGGCGCTGGATCGGCCGCTACAAGGCGGTCGGCGGCTCGACGGGAGAGTGATCAGGGATGCTCGATCCGGCGATGCGTCCGCTCATCGGGCCTCCTCTCGAACGAGCCGGCGCGTGGCTGGCGGCCCGGCGCGTGTCCGCCAATGCGGTCACGTTGACCGGCCTGGCGATCGGCCTGCTGGTGCTGCCTTGCCTTGCGTACCAGCAGTATGAAGCGGCCCTGGTCGTCATCCTCGTCAACCGCGTGTGCGATGGCCTCGATGGCGCGATCGCCCGGCGGGCCGGTCCGACCGCGTTCGGCGGCTACCTGGATATCGTCTGCGATGCCGTTTTCTACGCCGCCGTTCCGTTCGGCTTCGCGCTGGCCGACCCGCGCAACGGTCTCTGGGCGGCTCTGCTTCTGGGCACTTTTGTCTGCACCATGACCTCTTTCCTGGGCCGGGCGATCGTGGCGGCCAAGCGGGGTGAGGCGGATGACGGCGCCAGGGGGAGGAAGTCCTTCTTCTACGCCGCCGGCATCATCGAAGGCACGGAGACCATCGCAGCCTTCGTGCTGTTCTGCCTCCTGCCATCGCACTTCCCGTTGCTCGCCGGGATCTTCTCCGCGTTGTGCCTGTGGACAGTCGTGGCTCGTGTGCTCGAATGCGCCCACAGCGAGCGGAACGCGCCGCATTGAGCGTCACGGCGGAAAGCGCGCGCTCCAGGCTTCCAGCGGCAGGTCGAGGCCGCGGCACAGGAAGCTGATTGTGTGGTAGTAGCCCGCCAGTGCGATTGCCTCGAGGATCTGTGGTTCGTCGAAGTGAGCCGAGAGCGCCATCCAGGTGCCGTCGGCGATCGTGCGGCGGTCGACCAGGTCGTCGACCATCGCAAACAGGGCCTGCTCTTCTGCCGACCAGCAGGCGGCATCGGTCGGACCGGTAACCGTTGCCGCGATCTCCGCCTCGCCGAAGCCCACCTTTGTGGCGAACAGCGCGACATGCACGCCCCATTCGTATTCGGCGCCGAGCCGTGCCGTGGTGCGGTCGATCACGATCTCGCGCTGGCGCAGGCTGAGCGGGCCTTTGTCGAGCAGGCCGCCGGCGAACATCTTCGTGAAGATGCGCGGGCTTCGAGCCATGGTTCGAAACAGCGCCAGCGGCTCCATACCGGGCGGCATGATGCGCTGGAGCGCTTCGGCGATGGCAGGCTCGTAGGGTGGGACGGCGGGGGCGATGCGCGACATGCTACGGATTATGTAGTAACATCATGGATGGCGCTACAGAAATTGTAGTAACGGAGTGAAATAGATGGTGAAGCGGCGCGTCCGCGGGTCGACGACCGGCCGGCCGATCATGGCATTGCTCGACCTGCTGGGCCGGCGCTGGGTGTTGCGGCTGGTGTGGGAGCTGCGTGAGGAACCCAGGCGTTTCCGTGAGCTGCAGGATGCGATCGGCGCCAGCCCGACCATCGTCAATGCACGGCTGGCCGATCTGCGCGAGGCGAAGCTGGTCGAGCTCGATCCCGAAAGCGGCTACCGGCTCACGGCACTCGGTGGCGAGCTGCTGCGGCTCTTCCTGCCGCTCCATGTCTGGTCGGAGAAATGGGCGAAAGCGACTACTTGAGGAACGGGTTGTCGGCGCCCCGGCCGCGCCGGCGCGGCGGGAACTGCTGGCTGAGATAGTCGAGGATCTCGGCCCGTTCCGCCGGCTTCACCGGCGGCATGCGGTGCTTCTCCAGCATCAGGTCGAAGGTCGAGTCCCAGAGATCGCGCGTCAGGCCCTGCGCCTTGATCAGCGCCACGCCGTGGCACGCCGTGCAGGTATAGAACGTGACTTCCCGGCCGGGCCCGTCCGGCAGATCCTCGACCTTGTCGTTGTGCGGCGGCGGCTTGCCGTCATCGGGCTCGACTTGGGCCGGCGCCGCCTTGGGGGTTGGCGGCGTCCAGACGTAGGTGTTGGGGCGCAGCTGTCCCGCCTTGTCGAAGGCCAGCAGCACGACGGTCGTGGTCAGCGCAATGACGCAGACATGCGCGATCGTGAGCTGTCTCAAGACTCGACGAGCACCCGGATACGGTTGACCGGATTGGCACCGTAGCCTTGCGGGTTCCAGTTGGCGGCGGCGAACGGCTGGGTCGCGCCCTTGGAGTCGGTCGCCTTGGCCCAGACTTCGTAGTAACCCGCCGTCGGCAGGTCGACTGTTGCGGTGAAACGCTGCCAAGCGAACCTGTTGGCCGGCTCCTTCACCGTGGTCGGCTTCCACGTTGCGCCGTAGTCGATCGAGACGTCGACCGATTTTACCTCGTTGTCGCCCGCCCAGGCATGGCCGCGCAGATCGAGCTTGCGCGCGCCGGCGGCGAGCTTCGTGCCATCTGCGGGGAAGGTGATGATCGAGCGGACCGGCATTGCCTCGAGGATCGCCATATCCTTCTCGTTGCCCTTGCTGCCGGGCACGATCGGCGTCTTCGGTGTGCGATAGGAAAAACCGCCCATGCCCGGCCCGTCGTGCTCCTTATCGCGCACCCAGATGCGCTTCAGCCACTTGGTCGAGAGCGAGCCTGCCCAACCGGGCACGACCAGCCGCACCGGCGCGCCGTGCGCCAGCGGGATATCCTTGCCGTTCAGCCTGAAGGCAATCAGCGTGTTCGGGTCCATCGCCTTCTCGAGGCGCATGCCGCGCGAGAGGGTCGGCTTGTCGGTCTCGCCCGCCAGGGTCGGATCGGCGCCGTAGTGGCCGGTGTAGATCGCGCCGGGCTTCACGCCGGCTGCCTTCAGCACGTCGGCCAGCCGCACGCCGGTCCATTGCGGACAGCCCGCGCCGCCGTTGGTCCACTGGTTGCCGCGCGCCTCGGGCGAGAAGAATGAGCGGCCATTGCCGCCGCATTCCAGCATGAGCTGCAGGGTCACGTTCTCGAACTTGCCCATGAGATCGCCGAGCGCGATGTCCATCGGCGTGTTGACCTCGCCGTCGATCCTGATCTTCCAGCCCTTGAGGTCGGCCGGCATGTCGGGAATTTGCCCGTTGTTGCGCACGAACAGCTTGTCGGTCGGCGTCACGTCGTCGTCGAGCATTTCGGCCGGTGTCTCGGCGACCAGCGGCCGGTCGCCCAGCACGAGAAGCTTCGCTTTGCCGTCCATCTCGAGGACCTTCGGGCCCTTGGCGGCCGAGGCCGGCGCGTTCTGCGCGAGCGCGGCGCCGGCCGGCAGCGTCATGCCCAGCGCACCGATGGTCGTGCCCTTCAGCATCGTGCGTCGAGTGGCGGCCTTGATCATGAGCGTTCTCCCAATTTGGGAAAACGTTAGCCCACCACGCGGCTACGTGTCAGCACGTGCGCGGCCAATTCACGGAGATGGGAAGATCGGGAAAAGAGCGACAACGGGAGCGGCCGTGGTGGGGTCTTGCCTGACTGATGCGACCCACGGGGACCGCTCCCGGTGCGTCATCCGCTGGTTCCCGCTATGCCGATGCCCGAATGGCTGCTTCGACAATCATTGCGGCGCGCGTCTTCGGTGGAAGCATCTAAACCTCCCTGTCCGGTCATGCGTATCCGTATCCAGTCACCGACGGCGTCTCTTGTCAATCGCTAGCTGGCGACGAACAACCTCAGCCGGTGGACGGGGTTCGCGCCGTAGCCTTGCGGGTTCCAGTTTACGGCGAGAATTGGCTGGCTTTTGCCGCCGCTGTCCGTCGCCTTGCACCAGACTTCATGCTGGCCGGCCGTCGCGAGGTCGACCTCGGCAGCGAAGCGCTGCCAGGCGTAGCGATTCGCCGGCGGATGGAGAGTGGCCCGGGACCAGTGCGCGCCGCGATCGATCGATATCTCGACCGATGTCACCTCGTTGTCGCCCGCCCAGGCATGGCCGCGCACGTGCACGCGGCGCGTGCCGGCCGGAAGAACCGTGCCGTCCGCCGGGAAAGTCAAGATCGAGCGCACCGGCATCGATTCGATGATCGCCATGTCGGCAGGATCGCCCTCGCTGCCCGGCGCGATCGGCGTGCGTGGCAGACGGTAGGAGAAGCCGCCCATGCCGGGCCCATCATGTTCGCGATCACGGATCCAGATGCGCGTCAGCCATTTGGCCGAGAGCGAGCCCGGCCAGCCTGGCACGACCAGGCGAACCGGGCCGCCGTGCACTGCGGGAATGTCTTCGCCGTTCAGACTGAAGGCGATCAGCGTGTGCGGCTCGAGCGCCTTCTCGATCCGCATGCCGCGCGACAGGCTCGGCACGTCGGTCCTGCCGTCGAGCGTCGGATCTGCGCCATAGTGTCCGGTATAGATGGCTGACGGCTTGAGCCGTGTGGTTGCCAGCACGTCCGCGAGGCGCACGCCCGTCCATTCGGCACAGCTCACCCCGCCCACCGTCCAGGCATTGCCCTTCGCTTTCGGCGTGAAGAAAGACCGGCCGTTGCCGCCGCATTCCAGCAACAGACGCAGGGTGACGTGATCGTAGCGGTGTTTCAGCTCGCCGAGCGTCGTTTCGAGCGGCTTTTCCACCTCGCCATCGATGCGAAGGCGCCAGCCTTCTGCATTGCCTGCGATGCACGGCGTGCGGCCGTTGTTGCGGATGAACATCCGCGCGGTCGGCGTGATCTCGTCATCGAGCAGATGGGGCGGCGTTTCGGCAACCAGCGGTGCGTCGCCGAGTAGGGTCAGACATGCCTTGCCCCGCATTTCCAGCATCTGTGCCGCCATTTCACCCAAACGAACAGGCGGGCGGATTGTTGCTCAATTCCCGCGCCGGGTCAGCCAGCCCGACAGGATGAGGGCGCCGGCAGCGATGGCGACGACGATCGTCGCGAGCACGTTGATCTGCGGATCGACTCCCAGCCGCACGCTCGAATAGACGCGCATCGGCAAGGTCTGCGACTGCGCGCCGGAAACGAACTGCGTCAGGATCAGGTCGTCGAGCGAGAGAGTGAAGGCGAGCAGCCAGCCCGACGCCAGCGCCGGCGCGATCAGCGGCAGGGTGACGGTGAGGAACGTCGTCCACGGCGTCGCGCCGAGATCCATCGCCGCCTCCTCGAGCGAGCGGTCGAAGTCGGCGAGCCGCGCCTGCACGACGATGGCGACGAAGGCGAGCGAGAAGGTCACATGCGCGGCGGTGATGGTGAGGAAGCCGCGCTCCGGCCCGCCGAACAGCCAGTCGCTGCCGACGAACAGCAGCAGCATCGAGATGCCCATGACCACCTCGGGCATCACCATCGGCGCGACCACCAGGCCGGCGAACAATGTGCGGCCGGCGAAGCGCGGCACGCGCGCGAGCGCGTAGCCTGCCGCGAGGCCGAGCAGGGTGGCCAGCGTGGCGCTCACGAGCCCGATGCGCAGGGAGAGCCATGCGGCATCGAGCATGGCCTCGTTCTCGACCAGGGCCCTCCACCATTTCAGCGAGAAGCCGGCCCATACCGTGACCAGCCGCGAGTCGTTGAACGAGTAGAGCATCACCAGCGCGATCGGCAGGTAGAGGAAGGCGTAGCCGAACGCCAGGATCGTGACCGCGAAGTGCGCGCGGCCGTTCACGAGCGGCGCTCCAGGCTGCGCTGCTGCTGGCGCTGGAACAGGAGGATCGGCCCGACGAGCAGCACGAGCAGGCAGATCGCTACGGCCGAGGCGAGCGGCCAGTCGGAGTTGGTGAAGAACTCGTCCCACAGGACCTTGCCGATCATCAGCGTTTGAGTGCCGCCCAGCAGGTCGGGGATCACGAACTCGCCGACCGCTGGAATGAACACCAGCAGGCAGCCCGCCACGATGCCCGGCAGCGACAGCGGCAGGGTCACGGTGAGGAACGCGGTCAGCGGCCGGGCGCCGAGGTCCGACGCCGCCTCGAGCAGGCCCCAGTCGAGCTTTTCCAGCGCAGCATAGAGCGGCAGCACCATGAACGGCAGGTAGGCGTAGACGATACCGAGGTAGATCGCCCACTCGGTGCCGAGGATGGTGCCGGGATCGGCGGCGAGGCCGGACCAGCGCAGGAACTGGTTCAGGATGCCGTTCTCCGACAACAGCCCCATCCAGGCATAGACGCGGATCAGGAACGACGTCCAGAACGGCAGAACGACCAGCATCAGCAGCAACGGCCGGCGGCGCGGCTCGGCGCGGGCAATGGCGTAGGCCATGGGATAGCCCAGCAGCAGCGTGACGAGCGTCGAGAGGACGGCAATGCGCAGCGAGGACAGCCAGGCCGCGAGGTAGAGATCGTCGGTGAACAGGAGCTTGAAGCTCGCGAGATTGACGCCGAGCTCGACCGGCGGCACCGAGTCGGGCGAATTGGTGCCGAACGCGATGCCGAGGACGAGCGCGAACGGCAGCAGGAAAAAGATCCCGAGCCACAAGAATGGAAGAGCAATCACGAGTCTCATGGGATCGCCTCATCCCAGTGGCGCTCATGCTCTTCCGGACCGCGAGCGTCCCGCTCGCTCATGAGCATGAGCGAGCGGGACGCTCGCGGTCCGGAAGACGATGACGAGCAAAATGGATGGTGCGCTCCCACGAGTTCTTACTCACCCAGCACCTGTCCGGCGTCGTCGGCCCAGTCGAGCCAGACAGCGTCGCCTCGGCGGTAGGTGCTCTCCCGCGCTCGGGCGATGTTCATCGTCGCAACCTGCATGAGCGGGCCATTGTCGATCGCTATGCGATAAAGCGAGCGGTCGCCCTCGTAGGCGACGTCGACCACCTTGCCGGCGACGGCCTGCGGCGTGCCCGGATGTTCGGCCGAGAGCGCGATTTTCTCCGGCCGCAGCGCCAGCCAACGGCCGGGCGCTGTCTCCAGGATGTTGGCGATGCCGATGAAATCGGCGACGAAGCGCGTCGCCGGCCGTTCGTAGAGATCGTGCGGCGTGCCGGTCTGCACGATTCGGCCGGCATTCATCACGGCCAGCCGGCTCGCCATCGACATTGCCTCGTCCTGGTCGTGGGTGACGATCACGAACGTGAGGCCGAGCTGCTCCTGCAGGCGGACCAGCTCGAAACGGGTGCCCTCGCGCAGCTTGCGATCCAGCGCGGCCAGTGGCTCGTCGAGCAACAGCAGCTTGGGCCGCTTGACCAGCGCACGCGCCAGTGCCACCCGCTGGCGCTGGCCGCCGGACAGCTGCGAGGGCCGCCGCGCGTCGAGCCCCTCGAGCTTCACCAGAGCCAGCGCCTCGGCAACGCGGCTGGCGATCTTTGGCTTGGCAACACCTTCGCGCTTGAGGCCGTAGGCGATGTTGCTGGCGACATCGAGATGCGGGAACAGGGCGTAGGACTGGAACATCATGTTGACCGGCCGCAGGTGCGGCGGCACCCCGGTCATGTCCTGTCCGTCGATCAGGATGCGGCCACTGTCCGGCTGCTCGAAGCCCGCCAGCAGGCGCAGCAGGGTGGTCTTGCCGCAGCCCGAGCCGCCCAGCAGCGCGAAGAGTTCGCCGGGCGCGATCTCGAGATCAACGCCCGCCACGGCCTCGACCGCGCCGAAGCGCTTGGTCACGCCGTCGATTTTGACGATCGGGCCGCTCACCGGCTCAATCTAGCGGCCAGTCTTGTTAGCGACCAGTCTTGATCGCGGTCCACAGCCGCGTGCGCTCGCGAGTCTGCTCGGCGTTGGCGGCGGAAATGGTGTAGAAGCGCGCGCGGTTGTCCTCCGGCGGGTAGATCCAGGGGTTCTGCGAGATCGACTTGTCGAGCAGCGCCGTGGCCGGAACGTTGGCATTGGCGTAGCGCGTCAGAGTGCTCGATGCGGCTGCAACCTTGGGCTCCATCATGAAGTCGAGGAAGCGCAGCGCCGCGTCCGGGTTCGGCGAATCCTTGGGAATCGCGGCGGTGTCGATCCACAGCATCGCGCCCTGATTTGGAATGGCATAGGCGATGTCGCGCGGCTCGGCGGCGGCTGCCGCGCGCTCGCGTGCCTGCAGCACGTCGCCGGAGTAGCCGAATGCGAGGCAGATGTCGCCGCCGGCCAGTGCGTTGATGTACTCCGACGAATGGAACTTGCGGATGAACGGCTGGATCGCCTTGATCACGGCGGCCGCCTTCTCGAGATCCTCGGACTTCTTGGAATCGGGGTCGAGTTGGAGGTACTTGAGCGCCGCCGGAAAGACGTCGGTCGGGCTGTCGAGCATCATCACGCCACAATCGACGAAGCGCGACACGATCGCCGGATCGAACACCATGGCGAGCGAGTCGACCGGCGCATTGGTCATGCGCTTGCGGATCTCTGGCACATTGTAGCCGATGCCGATGGTGCCCCACATCCAGGGGATGGCGTGGGTGTTGTCCGGGTCGTACCGGGCGAGCGCCGCCATGATATTGGGGTCAAGATTACCCAGGTTCTTGAGCTTCGCTTTGTCGAGCGGCCGGTAGAGCTTGGCTGCCAGCTGGCGCACCAGGAACGGCGAGGCGGTCGGCACCACTACGTCGTAGCCCGAACGGCCGGCCCGCAGCTTGGCGTCGAGGATCTCGTTGCTGTCGTAGGTCGTGTAGTTGACCTTGATGCCGGTCTGCTGGGCGAAGACCTTGAGCTGGTCCTCAGCGATATAGTCCGACCAATTGTAGACGTTGACCTGCTTCTGGGCGAAGGCAGGGCCTGCTGCAAGGGCCAGCAAGCAGGCGAGAAAGCCGAGACGCATCAAGCACTCCAGAGCGGGGCAGGCATCATTTCGGCACATGAGGTGAATGGCAAGCCGGGGTCCCGGGAAGACAATTTCTGCCGGGTTGTGAAAATACTGGCACGGCGCTTGCGTCGAATTGTCCCGAGCGGCTGCGGGGAGGCGCTCGGAGATGCAGGCAAAGACGTCGTTGGTTCCTGCCGAACCGTATGCATTCGAGCTGAAGCCTGCCGAATGCGCACTGTTGATCATCGACATGCAGCGCGACTTCCTGGAGCCCGGCGGCTTCGGCGAGATGCTGGGCAACGACGTATCTCAGTTGCGCCGAACGATCGAGCCCAACCGCCGGCTGCTCACCGCATGGCGCGCTGCCGGCCTGCTGGCGATGCACACCCGTGAGGGGCATCGGCCTGACCTGTCCGATCTGCCGCCGTCCAAGAAGATTCGCGGACGGAGTGCAACGACCATCGGCGATTCGGGTCCCATGGGCCGTATCCTGGTCCGCGGCGAAGCCGGCCACGACATTATCCCCGAGCTCTATCCGGCGCCGGGCGAGCCGGTGATCGACAAGCCGGGCAAGGGCGCATTCCACGCCACCGATCTGCACTCGATCCTGCAGCATCGCGGCATCACCCAGCTCGTCGTGACCGGCGTCACGACGGAAGTCTGCGTCAACACCACGGTCCGCGAGGCCAACGACCGTGGCTACGACTGCCTCGTCCCGGAGGATTGCGTCGGCTCCTATTTCCCCGAGTTCCAGGAGATGGGGCTCAAGATGATCAAGGCGCAGGGCGGCATCTTCGGCTGGGTCACCAGCTCGCCCGCCGTCATTTCGGCGATCGGCCAGGCGTGAGGAGGCCAACATGTCAATGACGACGAGCTTCAAGCCCAAGCTGTGGGTTCCCGGCGACTGGAACGCCTTCTTCGGCTTCGGCACCAACATCCTGGTCAACATGCTGGTCCTGACCGGCCTGATGCGCTTCGTGCTCAAGTTTCCGGACGAGCTGGTGTTCGGGCGCATCCTGCCGGCGACCGGCCTGATGCTGCTGCTGAGCACGCTCTACTACGCGTGGCTGGCCTACAGGCTGGCCAGGGAGACAGGTCGCACCGACGTCTGCGCGCTGCCCTCGGGCATCAGCGTGCCGCACATGTTCGTGGTGGTGTTCGTGGTCATGATGCCGATCCTGATCACGACCAAGGATCCGGTGCAGGCCTGGGAGGCGGGCCTCACCTGGGTCTTCGTGCAGAGCTTCGTCCTGATGATCGGCGGCTTCATCGCTCCGGTGATCCGCAAGATCACACCGCGCGCGGCGCTGCTCGGCTCGCTGGCCGGCATCTCGATCACCTTCATTTCGATGCGGCCCGGTGCGCAGATGGTCATGACACCGGTCATCGGCCTGGTCTGCTTTGCGGTTATCATGGCCGACTGGTTCGGCGGCGTGAAATACTTCAAGGGCGTGCCAGGCGGGCTCGTGGCGATCATCGTCGGCGCGGTCATCGCCTGGGGCTCGACCCTGTTCGGCTTCAACTACGGTGGCCTGTCGCTCGCGGGCGTCAAGGACGCGCTGGCGAGCTTCGCCTTCTCCTATCCGATGCCGGCGGTTGGCCATGTCTTCGGCGGCTTCCAGTTCATCGGCATTATCCTGGTGACGGCGATCCCGTTCGGCATCTACGACCTCGTCGAGGCGATGGACAACGTCGAGAGCGCGGCCGCGGCGGGCGATTCCTTTCCGACGACGCGCGTGCTGACCGCCGATGGCGTGGTCAGCCTGATCGGCTGCCTGATGGGCAACCCGTTCATCAACGCGGTCTATATCGGCCATCCCGGCTGGAAGGCGATGGGCGGCCGCATTGGCTACTCGGCCGCCACCGGCGCGCTGGTCATCGTGCTCGCCTGGTTCGGCGTCATCGCGCTGATGATGGCGGTGCTGCCGCTGGTCGCGATCCTGCCGATCCTGCTCTACATCGGCATGCTGATCGGCTCGCAGGCCTTCCAGGAGACGCCGGCGCGTCATGCCCCGGCAATCATCCTGGCGCTGGTGCCGCAGATCGCGGCTTGGGGCAAGACGCAGATCGATGGCGCGCTGCACGCTGCCGGCACCGACGCCGCCGTGGCCGGCGTGATGGAGAAGCTCGGCGACCAGGGTGTGCTCTATCACGGGCTCGCGGTCCTGGGTGGCGGCGCCACCCTGGCCGGAATCGTGCTCGCCTCGATCACGGTGTTCATCATCGAGCGCGATTTCATCAAGGCGTCGTGGTTCGCGGTGGCGGGGGCCGTGTTCACCTTCTTCGGCCTGATCCACGCCGAGGCGCTGGGCTTCGGCCAGACGCCGTCCATGGCGGTGAGCTACCTCGGCATCGCGGCTGTCCTTTATGCCTGCGCCAGGTACGCCAAGGTCTCGCCGCGCGAGGACGAGGCGACGGCGATGCACGGCCATGGCGGGGTGGTCGCGAAGCCGGCGGAATAGGCATCCGCGAGCGTTCACTTCTGGACGCTGGGAGCGCGGCTCTCCAGAGCCGCTCTTACATTCCATGAGCGACTCTGGAGAGCCGCGCTCCCAGCATCCGAGCCTTTCGAGGAAGCCACCATTATTCAGGCTCCTCGCCTCTACCAAGGGGAAGTGGGCAGGATCGATGGGCGTCGTGCCGGCGGTTCAGGCCTTCTTGCTCTTGGCGGTCTTCAACCGAGCGTTCGCCGGCGCCTTCTTCTTCGCTTTGCCCTGATTGAACTCAATTGCCGTCCGCACGAGTGCCTTCAGGGCGCGCTCGTCGACTTTGTCTCCCTCGAGATAATCGATCGCGCGCCTCATGTTGCCGTCGAGGCCCGTGTTGAACTGCTTGTCGGGATCCGTAAGGCTCGCCCCATGTGCAAAGGTCAGCTTGACCTTCCCCTTGTGGGCATTGGCGACGGCGATCATGCCGTCGCGCGACCATACCGGGCTGCCCATCCACTTCCATTCCTCGACGATCTCCCGGTCGGCTGCGAGGATGGCCTTGCGGACGGCGGCGAACGTCTTCCCGCGCCAGTCGGTGATTCCCGCGATGAGCTGGTCGATTCTCTCGGAGGGAGTCATTGGGCGCTCCTGCTTCTGCCGCGGGTCAAACGCCAAGATAGCGGTGCTGCAGGTCCTTGTCGGCGGCCAGGGCGGCGGAGCGGCCGGACCACACTACGCGGCCCTTCTCGACGATGTAATGGCGGTCGGCGAGGCCGATCAGGTTGCCGACGTTCTTGTCGATCACCAGGATCGCCTGGCCCTCGCCCTTGAGCCGGGCGAGGCAGGACCAGATCTCCTGCCGGATCAGCGGCGCCAGCCCCTCGGTCGCCTCGTCGAGGATCAGCAGCTTGGGGTTGGTCATCAGCGCGCGGCCGATCGCCAGCATCTGCTGCTCGCCGCCCGAGAGCTGGTTGCCGCGATTGCCCTGCCGCTCGCTGAGCCGCGGGAAGAACTCGAAGACGCGCGCGAGCGTCCAGGGATTGGTCCTGCCGGTGCGATTGGCCGAGGCCGCGACCAGGTTCTCGCGCACCGAGAGGTTGGGGAAGATCTGGCGGCCTTCCGGCACCAGCCCGAAGCCGAGCCGGGCAATACGGAACGCGGGCAGGTGATCGACCCGCTTGCCCTCGAACTCGACGGTGCCGCGCCGGGCCGGCAGCAGGCCCATGATCGCGTGCACCGTCGTCGTCTTGCCCATGCCGTTGCGGCCCATCAGGGTGACGACCTCGCCGGCGTCGACCGCGAAGTCCATGCCGAACAGCGCCTGGCTCGCGCCATAGAAGCCCTCGAGGCCGCCGACCCGCAGCATCACGCGGTCTCCTCGCCGAGATAGGCCTGTCGTACCTCGGGATGGGCGCGGATCTCGTCGGGCGTGCCCGAGGCGAGGACGCGGCCGTAGACCAGCACGGTGATGCGGTCGGCGAGCGCGAAGACGGCATCCATGTCGTGCTCGATCAGCAGCATGCCACAGCGGCTCTTGAGGCCCTGCAGGAAAGAGACCAGGCGCTGGCTCTCCTCGACGCCCATGCCGGCCATCGGCTCGTCGAGCAGCAGCAGGCGCGGCGCGCCGGCCAGCGCCATGGCGATCTCGAGCTGGCGCTGCTCGCCGTGGCTGAGGGCCGAGGCGCCGACGTTCGCGCGGGCGCCGAGTCCGACCGCCTCGAGGCCGCGTTGCGCGGGCTCGCGCAACCTTCCGTCCTTGCGCACGTCGCGGAGGAAGCGGAACGAATGGCCGTCGTGCGCCTGGACGGCGAGCGCCACATTGTCGAGCGCGCTGAACTCGCGCAACACCGAGGTGATCTGAAACGAGCGGCCGAGCCCCAGCCGCACCCGCGCGTGGGTCGGCAGGCGGGTGACGTCGCGGCCGGCAAAATGGATCGTGCCCGAATCGGGCGCAAGATTGCCGGTGAGCTGGCCGACCAGGGTCGTCTTGCCCGCCCCGTTGGGCCCGATCAGGGCATGGATCTCGCCCGGCCGCACGTCGATCGTGACGTTGTCGGTCGCGAGCAGGCCGCCGAAGCGTTTGACCAGCCGGTCGGTGGAGAGCAGCGGCTCGCTCATTCGCGCGCCTTCAGAAGCGATGCCATACCGCCCCGAGCGTACAGCGCGACGATCACCAGGAGAGGGCCGAACACGATCTGCCAGTATTCGCCCCAGCCCTTGTGCATCATGTCGAGGAACGGCTTCAGCATCTCCTCGAGCGCGAAGAAGACGATCGCGCCATAGAGAGGGCCGAAACGCACGCCGATCCCGCCCAGCACGACGATCACGATCAGATCGCCCGACTTCACCCAGGACATCATGGCGGGTGAGACGTAGGCGCCTTCGTTGGCGAGCAGGATGCCGGCCAGGCCGCCGAACGCGCCGGCGATGATGCAGGCCACCAGCCGGTAGCGGAACACCGGAAAGCCCAGCGCCATCATGCGCAGCTCGTTCGACTTCGCGCCGCGCAGCACGTAGCCGAAGCGCGAGTTGGCCAGCCGTCCGCAGAACCACAAGGTGGCGCAGAGCAGGGCGAAGCAGAGCCAGTAGAAGGTCGCCTTGTCGCGCAGGTCGATCAGGCCGGAGAAGCGGCTGCGGCTGATGTTCAGCCCATCGTCGCCGCCATAGGCCGCGAGGCCCGAGGCGAGATAGTAGACGAGCTGCGCGAAGGCGAGCGTGATCATGATGAAATAGACGCCGCGGGTGCGCAGCGACAGCGCGCCGACCAGGGCGGCCCACAGGATGGAGGCGCCGAGCGCGATCGGCCACTGCACCCACCCGCTCTGGATGCCCTCGGCCGACAGGATGCCGACGGCATAGCCGCCGATGCCGAAGAAGGCGGCGTGGCCGAAGCTCACCAGCCCGCCATAACCCAGGATCATGTTGAGGCTGACGGCGGCGATCGACCAGATCACGATGCGCGTGCCGACCGACAGCAGGTAGCGCTGGTCGAAGGCCTGGGTCAGCAGCGGCAGCGCGGCCAGGATGATCAACAGCACCGCGGCAACGATCGTGCCCGGCTTCATGTGCGTTGGCCGAACAGGCCGGTCGGCCGCCACACCAGCACGCCGGCCATCAGGACATAGACCATCACCTGCGAGATCGCCGGTGCGGCGGCTGAGGCCGAGGCGGGCGGCATGAAAGTTTTCAGCAGGTCGGGCAGGAAGGCCCGGCCGACGATGTCGATCTGGCCTACGACCATCGCGGCCACGAATGCGCCCTTGATCGAGCCGATGCCGCCGATGACGATGATGACGAAGGCGAGGATCAGGATGTCGTCGCCCATGCCGATCTTCACCGAGCTGATCGGCGCGGCCATCAGGCCGGCGAGGCCGGCGAACACCGCGCCCAAGCCGAACACCAGGCTGAACAGCAGCTCGATGTTGACGCCCAGCGCCGCGATCATGCGCCGGTTCGAGGCGCCGGCACGGATCAGCATGCCGAGCCGTGTTCGCGCCACCAGCCAGGCGAGCAGGAGCGCCACCAGCGCGCCGACCACGATCAGCGCGAAGCGGTAGGCCGGGTAGGGCACGCCGGGCAGGATCTCGATCGTGCGGCTGAGGAACGTTGGCACCGCGATGCTCTTGCCGGCCGGTCCCCAGATCACCCGCACCAGCTCGTTGAAGAACAGGATCAGGCCGAAGGTCGCCAGCACCTGGTCGAGATGGTCCCTGGCATAAAGCCTTCGCATGACCACCGCCTCGATCACCACGCCCAGCGCGAAAGTCGCCGGCAGCGCGAGCAGCGCCCCGAGAACGAACGAATCGGTCCAGGTGACGAAGGTCCAGGCGATGTAGGCGCCCATCATGTAGAGCGAGCCATGTGCCAGGTTGACGAGATCCATGATGCCGAAGGTGAGCGTCAGCCCGGCGGCGAGCAGGAACATCAGCAGCCCGAGCTGCACCCCGTTCAGCACCTGGATCAGCAGATATTCCATCGTCCCCCGGTCTTCAGATTCCTCCCTGCGCGAAGCGCGGGGAGGTGTCAGCGTCTTACGCTGACGGAGGGGTCATGGGCCACAGAATCGGTGCGGCCTATGACCCCTCCGTCGCGGATTACCGCGCCACCTCCCCGCGCTTCGCGCAGGGAGGAACTCGAAAACGAAACAGGAGCGCGTTGCCGCGCTCCCGTCGGCCGTCCACGCAACGAGCCTTACTTCATCGAGCACTTTTCATAGTAGGGGTCCTTCGCCGCAGTCACCGCGGTGGCGATGGTCTTCACGGTCATCATGCCCTGTGGGTCCTTGACGGTTTCCTGGATGTAGAAATTCTGGATCGGGAACTGGTTGGTGTTGAACTTGAAGTCGCCGCGCAGCGACTTGAAGTCGGCCTTCTTCATCTCGGCCCGCACCTTGTCCTTGTTGCTGAGATCGCCCTTCAGCGCTTCTGCGGCCGAGGCGATCAGCATGATCGCGTCGTAGCTCTGCGCGCCGTAGTAGGACGGGTAGGTGTTGTGCTTCTTCTTGAAGTCCGCGACGTAGCGCTTGTTCTGGTCGTTCGGCAGGTCGTTGACCCACTCCTGGGCGCCAAGGGTGCCGAGCGCCAGCTCGCCCTGCTGCGGCAGCGTGATCGCGTCGATCGAGAACACCTGATAGAGCGGCACGGTCTTGTTGAGGCCCGACTGCGCCCATTGCTTGACGAACTGCACGCCGTGCGCGCCCGGATAGAAGATGAAGATGCCCTCGGGCTTCGCCGCGCCGATCTTGGTGAGCTCGGCCGAGAAGTCGAGCTGGTCGGGCCACTTGGTGTAGTCCTCGCCCATCAGCTTGCCCTTGTAGGTACGCTTCACGCCCGCGAGCATGTCCTTGCCGGCGGCGTAGTTGGGGCCGACCACGTAGAGGCTCTTCACGCCTTTGGTGTTGAGGTATTCGCCCATCGCCATCGGCGTCTGGTCGTTGTTCCATGAGGTCGAGAAGAAGTTCTTGTTGCACAGCTCGCCCGCGATTTGCGATGGGCCGGCATTGGCCGAAATCAAAATCGTGTCGCCCTCATCGGTGACGGTCTTGAGCGAGGCGAGCAGCACGTTCGACCAGATGTAGCCGGCGACGAAGTTCACCTTGTCCTGCTGCACCAGCTTCTCGGAGCGCGCCTTGCCGACGTCGGGCTTGAACTGGTCGTCCTCGTAGACGATCTCGATCTTCTTGCCGCCCATCTTGCCGCCGAGATGCTCCAGCGCCAGCTCGACCGAGCGGCGCATGTCCTCGCCGATCGCCGCCTGCGGCCCGGAGAAGGTGCTGACGAAGCCGATCTTTACGCTGTCCTGCGCCCACACCGGCTGCAGCCCGAACGTCAATGCGGCGATGGTCGCGGCCCCAAACAATCCCCGTTTCATGAGTCCCACTCCCTGTTTCACACGATCTGTATAGAACCCGAAAACGGCTAGGCGCGCAATTTGAAGCGCTGGATCTTGCCGGTTGCCGTCTTGGGCAGCTCGGGCACGAACTCGATCCAGCGCGGGTACTTGTAAGGTGCCAGGCTGGTCTTGCAGAGAGCGACCAATTCGTCGGTCAGGCCTGCCGCCGCATCGCCGGCCTGTTTCAGCACCACGATTGCCCGGGGCTTGATCAGCTCGTCGGCATCGGCCTGGCCGACGACGGCCGCTTCCAGCACTGCGGGATGGGTGATCAGGCAGCTCTCGATCTCGATAGGGGAGCACCAGATGCCCCCGACCTTCAGCATGTCGTCGTTGCGCCCCTCGTAGACTAGGTAGCCGTCCGGATCCTCGCGGTAGGTGTCGCCCGTGTTCAGCCAGCCGTCGACCATGGTCTCGGCCGTCTTCTCCGGCTTGTTCCAGTAGTACTTCGCCGCCGACTCCGCGCGGATCCATAGCGCGCCGCTTTCGCCCTTCCCCACCGGTTGGCCGTCGTTATCGAGGACCCTGGCTTCGTAGCCCGGCACCGGCTTGCCGCTTGTCCCCGGCCGGTAGTCGTCGAGCCGGTTGCCGATGAAGATGTGCAGGCACTCGGTAGAGCCGATGCCGTCGAGGATTACCGTGCCGGTCTTCTCCTTCCAGCGCCGGAAGATGTCGGCGGGCAAGGGCTCGCCCGCGGAGACACAAGCACGGATGCTGTCGAGTCGGCGTGGCTTGGCGTCGAGAGCGACCAGCAGCGCGGCGTAGAGCGTGGGCACGCCGAAATACAGCGTCGGCTGGTAGCGCTCGATGTTCTCGAAGGTCGTGTCGGGCGTCGGCCGGCGGTCGTCGAGCACTGTCGTGCTGCCGGTCCACAGCGGGAAGGTCATGGCGTTGCCCAGCCCGTAAGCGAAGAACAGCTTGGCCGCCGAGTAGGAGACGTCGTTTTCGCCGACGCCGAGCACCCTCACGCCGTAGAGCTCGCTGGTCACCACCATGTCGCGATGAGCGTGAACCGCGCCCTTCGGCCGGCCGGTCGAGCCGGAGGAGTAAAGCCAGAAGCAATCGTCGGTCGGCGCCGCGAGCCGCGCCTCGAGCGCCGGCGAGGCCTTTTCCATCTCGGCGAGGAAGGCGTCGACCGTCAGCGCCGCAACAGGCGCCTGCTCGAGCGCCGGCTCGATCTCGGCGGCGAACTCCGTCGAGTAGACGACGATCCCGCAGCCCGAGTCCTCGAACATGTAGGCATAGTCGGCGGCGCGCAGCAGCGTGTTGGGCGGGACCGGCACGATGCCTGCTTTGATCGCTCCCCAGAAGAGATAGAAGAACGCCGGGCAGTCCTTCACCACCATCAGCAACCGGTCGCCGGGCTTCAACCCGCGCGCCAGCAGCACATTGCCGGCGCGGTTCACCCGCTCGGCAAGTTCGCCGTAGGTGACGGTCTCGTGAGCCGTACGGATCGCGGCCTTGGCCCCGCGCTCGGTGAGATGCCGGTCGATGAACGGCACGGCGACGTTGAAGTGCTCAGGCAGGTGGACCCTGTTGTCGGAGTCGAAGGAAATGCCGGACGGAAGAGCCATGGTCGGACCTGCAACGAATTCGGAGGCGCCTTCATGTAGCCCAAGACGGCGCCGGATGGCAGCCGGGTTGCGGCGGAGATCGATGATCGCAGCCACGAAGATTACGCCGTCCAGGCGCTCGTAGAAGATCCCCAGGGGCCAACCGCGTAAAACCGCACGCCGCAGGTTTCCTTCATATATCTCGTGGAGCTCAGGAAGTCGGAGATGAGATCGAGCGTGGCAGAAACACGTGCACTCAGCGCCCGTGCCGCAGCGGGATTTAGTTCGGCGAGACGCGCCAGATGTTCATGCAGCTCGATGCCGGCTTCGCGATCGAGAGCGACCGGCAGCTTCACCCGTATTTTTGCTGCAGCTCTGCCCGCAGATCCTCCCAGCGGATTGCCCTCGAAGGGTCGCGCTTGAATGCTTCGACGCGTCGTTCCATCTCGGCAAGAAGCTCAGGATCGATCTTGTCGTCGAAACCCAACGCTTCGATCGCGGCAGAATCACCTATTTCCGCATCCTTCTCGATGCTGAGCCAAAGGTCCTCTATGAGCCGAAGCCGCTCTTCGACAGTCAACGCGGCGGGATCGAGGGAAGGTTGTGCCATGACTCACTTTATACTTGCTTTCCCACCGGTCCCCAAATGTCAAAGCTTGGCGCCCGACGCCTTTACTGGCGCCTGGAAGGTCTGGACCTGGGTTGCGACGAAGGCAGTGAACTCCGCCGGCGTCATCGCCTTGGTGACGAAGCCCAGGTCGCCCAATCGCTCGACCACCTTTGGATCGGCCAGCACCTCGGCCATCGCCTTGTGCAGGCGGGCTTGCGCGGCCGGCGGGAAGCTCGCGGGGGCGGAGAGACCGACGAAGTTCTCGGCGACGAGCTTCGGATAGCCGAGCTCGGTGACCAGGGGCACCTCGGGCGCGCTCGGTGCCTTCTGCGTCGAGGTCAGCGCGATCATGCGCAGCTTGCCGTCCTTGGCCAGCGGCAGCACCTCGGTGAGGGTGACGACGGCGAAGTCGAGCTGGCCCGCCATCATGTCCTGAAACATCGGGGCCGCGCCACGGTAGCCGATGTGCTCCATGCTAAGGCCGAGCTCGGCCTTGAACATCTCGCCGATGATGTGGCCGATCGAGCCCTGGCCGCCCGAGCCGAACGGCACGACCTTGTTCTGCTCTTTGATCCAGGCGATCAGCTCCGGAATGGTCTTGGCCGGTACGGCAGGACGCACCACGAAGGCATTGGCGACGGAGCCGATATAGGCCACGTGCACGAAATCCTTCAGTGGGTCGTAAGGCGGCTTGTCGAACAGGTAGGGAGCGATCGAGAGCGGCGCGCTGTTCGACAGCATCAGCGTGTGGTCGTCCTTGGCCTGCAGCACGGCGTTGGCGCCGATCGTCGTGCCGCCGCCCGGCTTGTTGTCGATCACCACGGTCTGGCCGAGCTTCTCCGACAAGGGGCCGGAGATCACGCGCGCGGCTGCATCGGATGCACCTCCGGGTGGGAAGGTGACGATGATCTTCACCGGCCGGCTCGGCCATTGCTGCGCCGCCGCGCTGCCGACGGCGGCGAGCGTCATCAAAAGGGCCAGGACAAGTCTGCGTGCGATCATGGAAGTTCCCCCGTTCGGCCTCGTCACGCAATCGCCATGCCCGCCTCAGGCGCCGCCACGGAAAAGTGAGAAACCCCACGGCGTCATCTTGAGCGGGAGGTGATAGTACTGCGCCAGATCCGCAATGCCGAAGCGGAACGGCACAGCTTCGAGGAATGCCGGCACGGGAACGGGCACGCCCTGCGCCCGGTACCAGTCGCCGATGTGGAAGACCGCCTCATAGAGACCCGTCGAGGGCGTGGCGCAGTCCAGCGTGCCCTGTGGCGAGACACGGCCGTCCAGCAGGCTCGCCCCGTCAGGGCCCTTCATCTCGACCCGCAGTCCCGCGGCAGGAATGCCGCGGGAGACGTCGAAAACGTGGATCGAGATGCCGCTCAATTGAACCGCACGTACTCGAAGTTGCCCGGCTGGTTATTGATGCCGCGCAGCGGCGGGGAAATCCAGTTGGCATACTTGCCGGGCTCGATCACCGCCGGGCCCATCAGCGAGGTGACGTAGGCGCGGTCCTCGTCGGTCGGCAGCCACTTGCTCTCGTTGGCGGCCCACTCGGCTTCGCTCAGCATCCGGCCGTCCGGCGAGATGCGTTGGCCGGCGAAGCCGCCGATGCGGCGGTCGAAGCCGCGATGCGGCAGCTTCAGCTCGAAGTCGATGCCCGCCTGCTCGATCACCCGGTTCCAGCGCAGCAGGCCTCGGCCACAATCCTCGACATAGTCCTGGCGCAGACGTTCGTTCAGCGCCGCCAGGGCGGGCACGGTCTTGCGGACGATGCGGCCGTCCTCGACGGTGTCGATGTCGTAGGTGCTGCCGGTCAGCAGGTGATCGTCCTCGATACGTGTCTCGAGGTAACGGCCCTTCACGCCCATCGTGTAATAGTTGGCGGCGTTGGTCGACGCCTCCTGGCCGAACAGGTCGAGCGACACCGAGAAGTGGAAGTTGAGGTACTTCTGGATCGTCGGCAGGTCGATCGCGCCAAAGCTGCGCACGTCGTCGGTCTTGTGCTCCTTCATCAAGTCGCAGGTGCGCTGGACGATGCGCTGCACACCGGATTCACCCACGAACATGTGGTGCGCTTCCTCGATCAGCATGAAGCGGCAGGAGCGCGACAGGGGATCGAAGCCCGATTCGGCCAGCGACGCGAGCTGGTACTTGCCGTCGCGGTCGGTGAAGTAGGTGAACATGAAGAACGAGAGCCAATCCGGCGTCGCCTCGTTGAAGGCGCCGAGGATGCGCGGCTTGTCCGGGTCGCCCGAATGGCGCTCGAGCAGCATCTCCGCCTCCTCGCGGCCGTCGCGACCGAAGTAGGCGTGCAGCAGATAGACCATGGCCCAGAGGTGCCGGCCTTCCTCGCAATTGATCTGGAACAGGTTGCGCAGATCGTAGAGCGACGGTGCGGTCTTGCCGAGCAGGCGCTGCTGCTCGACCGACGCCGGCTCGGTGTCGCCCTGGGTCACGATCAGCCGCCGCAGCGTCGAGCGCAGCTCGCCCGGCACCTCCTGCCAGACCGGCTTGCCCTTGTTGTCGCCGTAGGCGATCACGCGGTTGGGATCCTGGCTGGCGAGGAAGATGCCCCAGCGGTAGTCAGGCATCTTCACATAGCCGAAGTTCGCCCAGCCATTGGCATCGGCCGAGATGGCGGTGCGAAGGTAGACGTCGAAATCGTTCGTGCCGTCCGGCCCCATGTCCTTCCACCAGTCCAGGAAGCGCGGCTGCCAGTTCTCCAGCGCGCGCTGCAGGCGGCGGTCGGACGAGAGGTCGACGTTGTTGGGAATACGCTGGCTGTAGTCGATGGCCATGATTGCCTCCTTAAGCCCGCTTGCGGTCGTACTTGGATTGCTTGCCCGTGCCGTAAAGCTTCAGCGCGCCCTCCGGGCCGGTCGCGTTGGGACGCTGGAAGATCCAGTTCTGCCAGGCCGAGAGGCGTGAGAAGATCTTGGTCTCCATCGTCTCGGGGCCGGCAAAGCGCAGGTTGGCTTCCATGCCGATCAGCCCGTCGGGCGAGAAGCCGGCTCGCTCCTCGACGGCGAGGCGGACTTCGTCTTCCCAGTCGATATCGTCGGGTGTGAAGGTGACGAGGCCGAGCTCGTCGGCGGCCTCGGCGTCGATCGCTTCGCCCATCTCGTCCTTGAGTGCGTCGACGTGCTTGGGGTCGGCGAGGAAGCGCGACGAGAGGCGCGTTAGACCATTGCCCATTGGGTAGGGGCCGAAGTTCATGTCGGTGAGCCGGATGTTCGCCGCCGGCAGATTCGAGCCCTCGAACACGCCGTCGAGCATGTAGGAGCGGTCGGCCGCGAGCACGAGCTCGAACAGGGTACCGGCGAAGCACGAGCCGGGCTCGACCAGCGCGATCAGGCTGCGCGAGGAAACGTCGAGGCGCTTCAAGGTGCGCTTCCAGTAAAGCACGATCTCCCGTACCAGCCAGTTGTCGGCGTGCCTGGCGAGCAGCGCGTCATAGGCCTCGACCAGCGCCGCATCGCCCTGGCTGTGCAGCACCCAGGTGCCGATCTCGGTCTCGTTGAGACGCAGATGCATCATGGCATCGTCGATCGAGCGGGCGAGCTGCAGCGGCCAGAAGGCGGCGCCCTGGGCGTGGATGGCGGCGGCATCGGCCGGCGGTGCGGAGGCGGGACCGTTTACGCGGAAATGCGCGGCGCGGCGCTCGCGGTCGATCTCGACGGTCAGGCCGGCATAACGCAGCGTGTCGCCGTCAAACGTCCGCTCGACCCGCGGCAACGCGATGCCTTTCGCATCCTTCGGCCGCGATGACTTGGCGGCGATCTCCTCGGCGATCTTCTGCGTCTCGCTGGCGAGCTTGCTCGGTGGGATCAGCCTGTCGACCAGCCGCCACTGTTGCGCGCGCTTGCCGCGCATGCCCTCGGCGGTGGTGCAGAAGAAGTCGGCGTGGTCGCGCCGCACCATCCGCTTGTCGACCAGCCGCGTCAGGCCGCCCGTACCGGGCAGCACAGCAAGCAGCGGCAGCTCGGGCAGCGACACCGCGCTCGATCCGTCGTCGGCCAGCAGGATCTGGTCGCAGGCCAGCGCCAGCTCATAGCCGCCGCCGGCGGCGATGCCGTTGATCGAGCAGATGTAGCTCTGGCCGGAATGTTCGGTCGCGTCCTCGATGGCCAGACGCGTCTCGTTGGTGAACTTGCAGAAGTTGACCTTGTGGTCGTGGGTCGAGAGGCCAAGCATGTTGATGTTGGCGCCCGAGCAGAAGATGCGGTCGCGCAGGCTGCGGATCACCACCGCGCCGATCTCGGGATGCTCGAAGCGAAGCCGCTGCACGGCATCTGCCAGCTCGATGTCGACGCCGAGATCGTACGAGTTGAGCTTGAGCTTGTAGCCGGGTTTCAGCCCGCCATCCTCGTTCACGTCCATGGTGAGATAGGCAACGCCGGACTCCAGCGCGAGCTTCCAGTGCTTGTAGCGGGACGGCTCGGTACGGAAGTCGATGGGCGTCTCGGCCATGGCGTTCCCTATCAGTAATTCGGTACTGAAATACCTATTTACTTTCCCCGCCGCAAGCGCATTCTGCTCGTACGATCATGGTCGCTATTCGTCCCGTCCAAGCCTCTGATTTGTCGGCGATTTCCGCTTTGGACGCACGCCTGACCGGCAATGCGAAGCCCGACTACTGGCGGGAGATGATGGCTCCTGATCGTCATTTCCTGGTCGCGGAAAGCGCGAAAGGCGCATTGGTGGGCTTCATCGCCGGTGAGGTCCGCGCGTGGGAATTCGGCCAGCCGCCGGCCGGTTGGGTATTCGCCATCCAGATCGACCCCAGGCTGCGGCTAAAGGGCGTCGGCAGCCAGTTGTTCGAAGCCATCGTCTTGCGCTTCAAGGGGGAGGGCGTGACACGCGTGCGCACCCTGGTCGATCGCAGGGACCACCTGATCCTGTCGTTTTTCCGTGCGCAGGGCATGGTCGCCGGACCTTCGCTGCAACTCGACAAGGATCTGTCGTGAAGCTGCAGACGGCGACGCGACTCGGTCTCTACGCCGTGCTCGAACTGGCGCGTGATCCCGAGCGGACGCTCTCATCGGCGGATCTTGCAGAGCGCTACGGCGTGTCGGGCCATCACCTCGCCAAGGTCCTGCGCACACTCTCCGCCGCCGGCCTGGTGCGCGGCGGACGCGGCGCCTCCGGTGGCTATCGCTTCACGGGCAATCGGCGGCGCATCACGTTGATGGATATCGTGGCGCTATTCGAGCCTGCACCGGGCAGCCGGGCCGAGGAACCGGGCGAGCACACGGAGATCGGCGCCGCTCTGCAGCGTGTGCTGACGGAAGTCGACGAGATCGCGGAGGCGACGTTGCGCTCGATCAGTCTCGAAACCATGCTCAAGGGCAAGTGAGAAGACGTGCTTTCGAAGCTCGCAATAGCCGTCATGCTCACTACGAGGTGACGTGCGGCGAGGTCGTGAATCGAGCTAGCATCGATGTGGATCACTCAAGACTTGCCGAATGCCGCGAGGTTCCTGGCTTCTCGATTCGAAGACGCTGCACCGCGACTTAGCCGTCGGGTTGGCCGCTGGTTGTTGCCTGCTGACCGGCGCGGTTCGGGCGGAGACCGGCGGCTGCGACACCAAGGCGACCCCCGACCCGGAGTACGAGCGTTACGCCGCCGAGGAATGGCCTCAGGAAGCGGAGCGCTACAAGAACAATCGGCAGAGCGTGTCGCGTACGGAGGGCCGTCTTCGCCTTGCCCTGGAAGGCATCGGCTCGGTCGAGCTGAGGGATTGTCCTTACGGCGACACGGCCTACACCTATCTTTTCGAACGCTACGAGGAGGCTGGCCGTTTCTATGTCGTGCGAACTCCAGCCTATGAGGACTTTTCCTACACGCTGGTGATGCGCAAGACCGGAAGGCAGGTCACCGTTTACAGCACGCCGGTGTGGGCGCAGGACAAGTCGCGCTTCCTGACGGTCGCCTGCTCGCTACTGCCCGAGCGCGGCACGCTGACGGTTCACATGCCCGAGGGGGACGGACTCAATGTGGAAGGCGAGATCGCGTTGCCGTGTGGTAACGAAAGTTGCTCGGCGCGCTGGGACCATGCGTCGTGGATCTCGGTCTCTTGCACGCCATGGGGCGAAGAGAGCAAGGGCAGGAAAGGCACCGAGTTCGTTCTGCTGCGCGGCAAGGACGGATGGCGGAGATTCGGCCGTTAGTCGCGCAGCGAGTTTTCCCGGACGTCAGCGTCGGAAGAGATACAACAGTTCCCCGATGAACTGCTTCAGCAATGCTCCCTCCAACCTGTATGAGGAGATGGAGAAGCCGAGATAGGTCCAGTTCACCACGCGGGCGCGCATTGCGGCGACGTCGGGGGCGATGCCGGCGTCGACCAGCAGCTTCTGCAAATAGCGGATCCGCTCCGCGTCGACGGTTTCGACCGCCTTCCGTGCTTGGGCGTTGGCCGTTGCCCAGGCACGCACCGCGCTCTCGACGCCAGAGCCGCCGGCGAACGCACGATGCAGGAGCGCTTCGAGGGGATCGTCCGTGGTTTCGATCTCCGCGATGATGTTCTCCAGAGCGACCTCGCGCCAGCGCTTCAGAACCGCCGCGTGGAACGCGGGCACGTCCGCGAAGTGCCAGTAGAAGCTGCCGCGCGAGACGCCGAGGCTGGCAGCGAGCTTGTCGGCTTTGAGGGCCGAGGCGCCCGACTTCGCCAGCGCCTTCAATCCTGCGCCCACCCATTCTTCCGGTCCCAATCGCGTGTCGGCCATGATCCATACAGTACTGTATTGACGACTTGCGGGCGAGATGATATCCGATCCATACACTACTGTATGGAGGAAATGCGATGCGCAATCTCCTCGTCCAATCGGCTGGCGTGCTCGCGTTGGCGGCGGCGCTCGTTCACGGTGTGCTCGCGGAGACGAAGATCTTTCCGCGCATCCGCATCGAGCCGGAGCGGCTGCGCTTGCTGCTACGACTCGTGTGGCAGTGCAGCACGGTGGCGTGGATCGCCCTGGCGGTCCTGCTGATCGCCGCGCCCAGCTTCGGCTCGGATGAGGCCCGTCAGTGGGTTATCGCCGTGAGCGTCGTCACCTTCGGTCTGGCCGCCATGGGCAATGCCTGGGCGACGCGCGGCCGTCACTTCGGATGGGTCGCCCTGACCGTTGTCGTGGGACTCGCCGCGACCGGCTTCAATCCCTGAGCCAGCCGTCGCGCGTCTGCGGCAGCTTCTTCTTGAGCAGCGCACCCGCCACGACGTTGCGCAGCACCTCGGCCGTGCCGCCGCCGATGGTGAACATACGGACGTCGCGCGCCATGCGTTCGAGCGGCAGCTCGCGGCTGTAGCCGCGGGCGCCGAAGAACTGCAGCGCGTCGTTCACCACCTGGATGGCGCTCTCCGACGTGAAGACCTTGGCCTGCGCGGCCATCAGCATGTCGGGGAAGCCGCCTTCGCCCGAGCGCGCGGCGTTGTAGACCAGCGCGCGCGCCGCCGAGAGCTTGATCGACATGTCGGCCAGCTTCCACTGCAGGCCCTGGAACTCGTTGATCGGCCGGCCGAACTGCTCGCGCGTCTCCGACCAGTCGAGCGCGAGCCGGTAGGCGCCCTCGGCGATGCCGAGCGCCACCGTCGCCGCACCGACCCGCTGGCTGTTGTAGGCGGTCATCAGGTCGGCGAAGCCCTTCTTCAGCCCGCGCGGCGGGATGACGAGCGAGGAGGGTGGCACGTCCATGTCCTCGAAGTCGATCACCGCCTCGGGGATGCCGCGCAGGCCCATCGTGGGCTCGCGCTTGGTGATCCTGAGCCCCTTGGTCTCGTCGCGAATGGCGAGGAAGCCGCCGATGCCTTCCTTGTTGCCCTTCTCGTCGTAGACCTTGGCGAAGATCAGGTGCAGGCGCGAGACGCCGCCGCCGGTGATCCAGTGCTTGCGGCCGTTGATGACGTAGCGGTTGCCCTTCTTGTCGGCGCGCGTGGTCATGCCGTTGGCATCGGAGCCAGCGTCGGGCTCGGTGATGCAGATCGCCGGCTTGTCGCCGGCCAGCACCATGTCGGCCGCCATCTTCTTCTGCTCTTCCGAGCCGTAGGCCATCACCGCGCTGATCGCGCCCATGTTGGTCTCGACGGCGATCCGGCCGGTGACGGCGCAGGCTGCCGACAGCGCCTCGATCGCCAGCACGGCGTCGAGCCAGTTTTTGCCCTGGCCGCCGTACTGCGTCGGGATCGTCATGCCGATCAGCCTGGCGTCCTTCAGCAGTTCGACATTGTCCCAGGGATACTGCTCGGTGCGGTCGACCTCGGCGGCGCGGGCGGTGACCGGCCCGGCCGCCAGCTCGCGGGCGCGGGCCTGCAGCGTCACCTGCTCGGGAGAAAGACCGGAGGCATTCATGAGGCGGTTTCCTGGAGGTTGGGATCGGGAGTGAATATGGCAATCTGCTCGCTGCGTCCGCGCACCCCCACGGTGCCGAGCGGCGTGAAGGCGAAGCGCTCGCCGCAGGCATCGCGCGTGCTCTGCGAGACCAGAATGCGCGTGCCGAGCTCCTTGTTCAATACTTCGAGCCGGGCCGCGAGGTTCACCGTGTCGCCGAGCAGGGTGTAGCTCATGCGCTGGCCGGCGCCGACCGAGCCGCCGATCACCGGACCGGAGCTGATGCCGATCCGGGTGGCAAGCGCCACGCCGAAATCGCCGAAGGTGCGGCTGCCCACCGCGCGCTGGATGTCGATCGCGGCCTGCACCGCCGCGCACGCATGATCGGGGCAGGCGAGCGGCATGTTGAACGAAGCGAACAGACCGTCGCCGATGAAGGTGTTGACCACGCCGCCGTTGCGGCGAATCGGCTCCAGCACCGTCCCGAGGTATTCGTTCAGTACCGCCACCAGCTCGGACGGGGAGAGATACTCCGCGATGGTTGTGAAGCCCGCGATGTCGGTGAAGAGAATGGTGGCCTCGGCGACCTCGCCCGACGCGTCGCCCCGGCGCGCCAGGATGGTGGCGGCGACGCTCTCGTCGACATAGCGGCCGAAGGTCTCGCGGATGCGCTCACGCTCGCGCAAGCCCTCGACCATGGCGTTGAAGCGCGTGGTGACCTCGCCCGCCTCGTCGTTCGAGGTGACCGCGACCCGCACTTCCAGATTGCCCGAGGCAACCTCTTCCATGCCGTCGGACAGGATACGCAGCGGGCGCAGGAAGGAGCGCACGATGAAATAGGCGGAGAGCGCAACGCCCAGCGCCGCCGTCGCGACGTCGACCAGGATCTCGGAATGCAGCCGCTCGCCTTCGTAGGAGTAGAGCTCGGCCATTATGGCGGCGAGCGGCGTAATCGAGATCACCAGCAAGGCCACCATAAGCTTCTGCCGGTAGCTGCCGAAGAAGAGCCCGAGGTTCTCGCCATAGCGGTCGAAGATGAAGCCGCATAGCGTCGCGAGATAGTCGCTGATCACGAAGTAGGTGAAGGTGAAGTAGAAGACCGTCAGCACGAGGTCGGCGACGATGAAGTCGGCGATGGTGGGGGGAAGCTGCGAGGTCTCGATCCACCAGGGCGTCGACAACCGAAACGACCAGACGATGAAGGCCATGATGCCGACCCCGGCTGCGGACAGAATTGGCAGCTGGGTCAGCCGGCGCTGGATGGAATCGAATGATGTCTTGCCTTCGAGATAGTCCTGGATCGGTGCGAACAGGCGGCTGGAGATCGTCCAGTTGAAGGCCAGCAGCAGGATCACGCCGGCACCGATCGTGCGCCAGGAGTTGGCCCAGGCTCCGGAGAGCGCTGAGAAGATGAGTGTGATCGCGAGATCGAGGACGAAGATCGACGTCGCCATCAGAAGATAGCGGCGGCGCAGGGCAGCGATCTCAGTGGCGGTCGCGCTCATGCCGGCGGCTCGACGCGATAGACCACGACCTCGCCGCTGTGGCCGCGCACGCCGGTCCCGCCCAGCCGCACGCAGGAGAAGCCCTCGCCCGCGGCGCGTACGGTGCTTTCGGTTGCCAGGATCACCGAGCCGAACTGCTTGTTGAGCTGCTCGACCCGCGAGGCAATGTTCACCGCATCGCCGAGCAGCGTGTAGCTCAGCCAGTCGCTGGTGCCGATGGTGACGCCGATCACCGGTCCGGTGTTGAGGCCGATGCGGGTGCGGATCTGCACCCCGGCGGGAAACCGGACGGCGGCCAGGGTTTTCTGGATCTCGAGGGCTGCGTCCAGGGCGGCGGCCGCGTGACGTTCCTGCGGCAGTGGCAGGTTGAAGGACGCGAGCAGCCCGTCCCCGATACAGTTGTTCACCACGCCGCCGTGCCGTTGGATAACCGGCACGATAGCGGCATAGTAGCTGTTCAGGATGGTGGCCACGTCGGCCGGCGTGAGGTGCTCCGACAGGCTGGTGAAGCCCTCGATGTCGGTGAACATCAGCGTTGCCTCGGCCAGTGTGTCGGCGGCGCGGCCCTTGCGCTCCTGGTCGTCGAGGATGGCGGCGGCGACGCTCTTGCTCACATACTTGCCGAACGTATCGCGCAGATACTGCCGCTCGGCGAGGCCATCCACCATTTCGTTAAAGCCACTCAGCGCCCGCCCGACCTCGTCATCGGAGGTGACGGGCAGCCGCACCGCGAGGTCGCCATCGGCCACCCGCTCCATGCCGCGGTCGAGCCGGGCGAGCGGCAGGGTAAGGGCGCGCGAGATCCAATAATAGATCGTGGCCGCGCCGACGACCGAGGCGAGCAGGTCTTGCGACGCCTCCCGCAGGAGACGGTCGCCCTCGTAGCTTGCTATGTCGCCGGCCAGCAGGGTCATGGCGGCGAAGGAGACGAAGAGCACGGCCAGCCCGACCTTGCGGCGGAAGGCACCGCGGAAGGCGTTGATGTTGACGCCGCGGGTCCGGAACAGAAAAGCAAGGAGACCATCGAGATAGGCGCTGACCACGAAGAAGGTCAGCACGTAGTTGAAGCTCGTCACGACGATGAAGGAGCAGACCGTGTCGATCCAGGCCGAGACCTCGATCGTAGCACCAAAGGTGTAGCCGGCGCGCGGCCCCAGCAGGCGTAGGGCAAGCATCGGCCCGTAGAGGCAGGCGACGATCGTCGCGGAACGCCATGGCAGGCTCGCCAGAGCGGGTTCGATGTTGGCGAAGGCGACCTCGCCGTCGAGGAAGCGCTCGATCGGCCGGATCAGCAGCCAGGCCCCCAATCCCACGCCGACCAGGAGGAATGTGGCCGAGATCGTCGTCAGGGGCAGAAGCGACAGCGGATGGTCGTTAATTCCAGCATAAACCGCGGAGGTCAAAAGGTCGATGCCGAACGGCACCGCCATCGCGAGGTAGTAGCGCCGGAGGATCGTGCGGGAGTCGCGGTCGGTTCCCGCTCCTGGCGTGGCCGTCATGACGGCGGGTATAGAGCGGATCGCGGCGGAGCGGAACGCCCCGCCACGAGCGCATCAGGCGGTCAGTTCGCGCGCCGTGATCTTGTACTTGAAGGCGTCCGGATCGAGCGGGTCGACGGCGCCCCCCTTGTCCTCGGCCTGCGGGTACATCAGGAACGGCAGCGGCGACTCCTTGCTGCCCGGCAGCTTCACGTCATGTGCGACATTGAAGGCCAGCCAGTTGCCTTCCCAGGCGCCGAACAGCGTCCTGCGCGCGGCGGCGACCTTGAGATCGGTCATCGAGAGGTTGGTCGGCGGTTCCTCGAGCACGACCTTGCGCACGTCGGCCGGATCGACCGGCGTCCAGCCGCTGTTGGAGAGCCAGACCTCCGCCCGGCAATGCTGCGCCTTGGTGACGACCTCGCTGCCGGCGCCGAGCGACTTGAATCCGAACTCGGAGGGCACGACCCGGATGCCATAGACGTCGCGTGCCGGCACGCCGACCGAGCGGGCCATCGCGACGTAGAGCGCATTGAGATCGGCACATTTGCCGTTGAGGTTGCCGGTCTTCAGCATCCAGCTCACGTCGCCCACGCCGCAGCCCTTGGTGGCGGCGTTGCGGAAGGTGTTATCGACCACCCATTCATAGAGCGCGCGCGCCTTGTCGACGTCGGCGGTCTTGCCGCGCACAATGCCCTCGGCCGTCTCCTTCACCAGGCCGTCGACCGGCAGCAGCGCCGTCGCCATCAGGTTGAACCTGCGTTCCTCGTCGCCGAGCGGCGCGACCGAGCTCTGGCCGATGCGGACGGCGCGGTTCTGGGCCTGGACCTGGGTGGTGACCTCGATCACCGGGTTCTGCTGATCGGCCGCCCATTCGACCTGCAGCATCTCTGCGCCATATTTGGGATCGCTCACCTTCTCGGCGACCTTGGCGTTGCCGGTCCAGGTGGTGGCGCCAGGCCGCTGCCAGTCGTCCGCCGCGAAGGTCGGCAGCGGAATCCACGCCTTGCTGGCAAAAGTCGGTTCGACCCGTGTGGTCAGCGCGAAGGTGCGCCAGCCCTTGGGCACCGGCGAGAAATTGACTTCAGCAGACACCAGGCGCGGCGCGAGACCGATGGTGCCGGCAGCGAGGCCGGCCTTGAGCATGTCGCGGCGATTCATTCGAAAACTCTCCTCCCGAATTCGATGCGTCGGGAGGACGATCCTGTCTGCCGTCAGAAAAGATCGACCGTCCCGGACCAACTCGCACCGCAACGCGGCAACGACCTGTACCGGAGGCGGGACAATGGCAGCGCCAAATGCGCCTCACAAGCCCAGATAAGCCTGGCGCACGCGGTCGTTGCTCAAGAGTTCGCTACCGGCACCCTGCAGCTCGATGCGGCCGTTTTCGAGCACGTAGCCGCGATGCGCAATCCTGAGCGAGGCCATGACGTTCTGCTCGACCAGCAGGATGGTCAGGCCTTCCTCGTTCAGGCCCCGGATGATGCGGAACATCTCCTGCACGATCGCGGGCGCGAGGCCGAGCGAAGGCTCGTCGAACATGATCAGGCGCGGCTGGCCCATCAGGCAGCGGCCGATCGCCAGCATCTGCTGCTCGCCGCCGGACAGCGTACCGGCCGACTGCTTCCGACGTTCGGCGAGACGCGGAAACATTGCAAGGACACGCTCGAGCGTGGCCTTCTCCGCCGCGCGCGCACGCTTCAGCACGGCCCCCATCTCGAGGTTCTCGAGCACGGTGAGATTGGGAAACACCTGCCGCCCCTCGGCGACATGACCAATGCCTGTCTCGCAGACGCGATAGCTCGGCCAGCCGGTGATGTCGGTGCCGTCGAAGCGCACGGTGCCGCGCGCCGGCGTCTCGATGCCGTGGATGGCGCGGATCAGCGAGCTCTTGCCCGCGCCGTTGGCACCGACGATCGCCACGATCTCGCCGGCCGCTATGTCGAGCGAGACGCCCGCGAGCGCCTGCGCGTCGCCGTAGAAGAGGTCGAGGGCGGAGACCTGCAGCAGCGGCGCGGTCACGCGACTTCCTCATCACCGAGATAGACGTCGAGCACGGCCTGGTTTCGCGTGATTTCGGCCGGTGTGCCCTGGGCTATCTTCTCGCCATAGCTCACGACCACGATCTCGGCCGCCAGCGCCATGACGGCGCGCATCACGTGCTCGATCAGCAGGATGGTGAGCCCGGTCCCGGCATTGAGGTCGCGCAGGAAGCCGACCATGACATCGACCTCGGTCGGGCGCAGGCCCGCCATCACCTCGTCGAGCAGCAGAAGCTTGGGTTCGGTCGCGAGGGCGCGCGCGACCTCGAGCTTCTTGCGGTCGGGCAGGGTGAGGCTCTCGGCGAGCTGGTCGCGCCGGTCAGCAAGGCCGAGCCGGTTCAGGATGTCGAGCGCGGCGGCGCGCGCCTCGGCGAGTCGCGGCCGGCGATGAAGGGCGCCGACCGTGACGTTCTCCAGGACGCTCAGTCCCTTGAAGGGTCGCACGATCTGGAAGGTGCGGCCGACGCCCGCGTCGCACACGCGATCGGGGCGCAGGCCGGAGATTGGCCGCCCGTCGAGCCGCACCGTGCCGGCGCTCGGCGCATGGACGCCGGCGATCATGTTGAAGATCGTGGTCTTGCCCGCGCCGTTGGGGCCGATCAGTGCGTGAATCGCGCCGGCCGGCACCGCAAAGCAGACGTCGTGCACGGCGCGCAGGCCGCGGAAAGTCTTGCCCAGGCCATCGATCTCGAGACGCGCGCCGCTCATTTGAGGCCCATCCGGGCGGCCAGCCACGGCCACACGCCGGCCGGGCGATACATCACGATGGCGAGGAGGGCGAGGCCGTAGAAGATCTGCTTGATGCCGGGGATGCCGAGATAGTCGCCGATGTCGGTGAATATCTCGCCCAGGCCGGTCAGCACGACCGCGCCGACGAAGGGCCCGAACAGGGTGCCCAGGCCGCCGATGATCGGCGCCAGGGTGATCTCAATCGAGCGGCCCATCGAAAACGCCGTCTCGGGGAAGAGGTTGTTGTAATAGAAGGCGTTCCAGACACCGGCGAGCGAGGTGAGCGCGGCCGAGATGATGACCGCGATCATCTTGCAGCGCAGGACCGGTACGCCGACGGCTTGCGCTGCCTCCGCATCCTCGCGGATCGCGAGCCAGTAGCGGCCGAGCCGGCTCTCCAGCAGGATGCGACTGAGGACCAGCGCGCCGACCGCGAGGGCAAGGATCACGTAATAGAAAAGGACCGGTCCGCCGCGCAGGTTGAGCAGGCTGACCGTCCCGTCGACCTTGAGAAACAGGCCGCCCGAGCCGCCGGCCCAGCTCCAATGGTCGAAGGCAAGCCGCGTGAATTCGCCGAAGGCGATGGTAAGCAGGGCGAAATAGACGCCGGCGAGCGAGAAGCGGAAGCCGAGATAGCCGACGATCGCGCCCGCAAGCGAGGCGGCGGCGACCGCGGCGAATACGCCCGCCCACGGGCCGAGCCCGTAGTGGAAGAACAGGCCGGCTGCGATGTAGCCGCCCAGCCCGGCATAGAGGGCGTGGCCGAGCGAGAGCTGGCCGGCGAAACCCATCATGATGTTCCAGGCCTGGCCGACATAGGCGAAGTACAGGATCAGGATCAGGACGGAGAGGCCGTACTTGCCGAGCATGGCGGGTGCCACGAGCAGGAACGCGAGCAGCACACCAAGCAGCCACAGCAGGCGGGGAGGAACGCCGCTCATGAGCTGTTCCTGGGACCGAACAGGCCTTGCGGGCGAAGCAGCAGGACGGCGATCAGCAGGCCGAAGCTGAACATGCTCTTGAGCGAGGGATCGACGAGCAGGCCCGCCACCGCCTCGCTGACGCCGATCAGCAGCCCGCCCATCAGCGCGCCGGTCATGCTGCCCAGCCCGCCCACGATCACGATGACGAAGGCGAGCAACGTGTATTCGGCGGCAAGGAACGGGGTGACGGGGATGATGGTGATCATCAGCGCGCCGGCCGCACCGACGCAGGCCGCGCCGACGCCGAAGGTGACGGCGTAGAGCCGCCGCACGTCCAGCCCGACGACCAGCGCGCCCATGTGATTGTCGGCCGCCGCTCGGATCGCCTTGCCGGTCCGCGTGCGGGTGAAGAACAGCCAGAGCAGGGCAGCGATCACGACGGCTGCGACGGCTGCATGCAGGCGCACGGCGTCGAACACCAGCGGTCCCAGTTCGTAGGATTCGAACTGGGCCTCGAGTTGGACACCGCGCGAATCGGGGCCGACGATGGCGAGGCAGGCATTGACCAGCACCAGCGCCACGCCCAGCAGCAGCAGGAACTGCTGGTGCTCGGGCCGGCCGATGAAGGGCTGTATCAGCCCGCGCTGCATAATGTACCCCAAGCCGAAGAACAGCACGGCGATCGCCGGCAGGCTGAGCAGCGGCGAGACCTGGAGATATTCGAACGCCGCCCAGGCAAGGTACATGCCGACGACCATCAGTTCGCCATGCGCGAAGTTGACCACGCGCATGACGCCGAAGATCACCGACAGGCCGAGCGCCATCAGCCCGTACACCATGCCGGTGAGCAGGCCCTTGGTGATCGCCTGCGCGAGGGAGAGGAGGAAGTCAGAGGTCAATGCGGTTGCTGTGGGCCGATGGCTATGGAACGAACATCCAGCGACTTCCTCCCCGCGCTGCGCACAGGGGAAAAATCGACCTCGCAGAAGCGTCCATATCGAAATTACGCAGCAAGGGGGCGAGTTTGACGGAAAGGCCTCAAGTCCGGCGCGGATCGTTCCAGCCCGGTGCCGGGAAGACCAGCTTCGCGGCAGCCGATTCCTCAGGCATCACGACGGTCGGCTTGCGCTTGAGGTTCTGGATCGCCGAGGCCTTGATGTTGACGTTCTGGCCCTTGGCGTCGAACTGGATCGGGCCGCCGATGATCACGTGCTGGTCGATCTTGATCTTGCGCAGGGCATCCATCAGCGCGTCGGCCTTGGTCGATTTGGCATCGAGGAAGGCTTGCGCGGCGACCAGCAGCGCCTCGAAGGTGAAGCCGCCGTTGAGATCGAGCTGGTCGTTCGGGAACTTCGCGAGATGGCGCTTTTCGAGCGACTGGGTCATCGCCGACTTCGGGTCGAGCCATGGCACGTTGGAGATGGCGAAGTCGCCGTACTTGCCCATGGTCTTGAGGAAGTCCTGCTCGTAGAGGCCGGGCGAGCCCGGGTTCATGATCGCCATCGGCTCCCAGCGCTGCTTGACCAGTTCCTGGACGAGGAGCTTGGCGTCGTTCAGCCGCGATACCGGCATCAGCATGTCGGCCTTGGTCGCCTTCGCCTTGGCCACCTCGACGGAGAGGTCCTTCGCGGCCGGATCGTAGGTGATGATGTCGAGCAGCTCGTACGGCATTCCGAGTTTGGGGAACATCGCCTTGATGCCCGCCACCATCGAGGTGCCAAACGTATCGTTGATGCTCATCATCACGGCCGTCTTGGGCGTCGTGCCCGAGGCCTTGAAGATCTGCTTGTGCAGGTCGAACGCACCGGTGATCAGCATCGGCGCGGTCGGGAAGTTGCGCACCACGAACTTGTAGCCCTGCTCGGTGATTTGCGGGGCGGCCGCGATGTTGACGATGAACGGAATGCCGCGCTGCTCGGCGACCTGGGCGATGGCGATGCTCTGCCCGGAATCGAAGGCGCCGACGATCATGTGCACGCCGGCGTCGATGGCTTTCTCGGCCTGGGTGCGGGCCACGTCGGGCTTGGTCTCGGTATCGTAGTTCACGATGTCGAGCTTCACCGGCATCTTCATGTCGGCGAACACGTCGTTCGCGAGATCGGAAACACGGCGGCAGGCCTGGCCGATCTGGGCCTGCACGCCCGAGGTCGGCAGGATCAGCGCGACCTTGACGTTGACCGGTGCCGACTGGGCCGCGGCGAAGCGCAGCGGCAGGGGCGCGCCGACCAGGGCGACGCCGGCGGCGGCGCGGCCGAAGCCGCGGCGGGTGAAGCGGTTGTTGCTCATGCGACCCTTTCAGATTTGCTGCCGGACTATAGTGAGGGCCGTGTGGGCGTGCTAGTTCGGCGGACATGACCGTGACGTTGGCCGACCTCAACCACATGGACCTTGCCGCCTTCGAGGCCGCCATCGGCGAGGCGTTCGAGCTCGCCCCGTGGGTCGCGGCCGCGGCCCACGCCAGGCGGCCGTTCGCGACGGTGACGGACCTGCACGCGGCCATGATGGGGGCGGTGCGGGCGGCGCCCCGCGACACGCAGCTCGCCTTCGTGCGCAATCACCCCGATCTGGCCGGCAAGGCGGCACGGGCCGGCGCCATCACCGAAGACTCGAGAAGCGAGCAGGCGAGCGCGGGACTAGACACGCTTTCTGACGAGGAGTTCGTTCGCTTCCATCGGCTGAACGATGCCTACAAGGCGAAGTTCGGCTTCCCCTTCATGATCTGCGTGCGGCGGCACACGCGGGATTCGATTCTGGCGCAGTTCGAGCGCCGATTGCCGCATGACGAGGCAACGGAATTCGCAGCAGCCTTGCAGGAGGTCTTCTACATCACCCGCCTGCGCCTCGCCGCGAAGGTGACGGGCGAGGGCATGCCCAAGGTCGACGGCAGGATCAGCACCCACGTGCTCGATACCCACGCCGGACGTCCGGCCATCGGCGTGGCGATCGAACTTCACGAGCTTGCCGGCGACCGCTACCACCGCATTACCTCAGCGGTCACCAATGCCGACGGCCGCACCGATCATCCGCTGATCGGCGGCCGGCCGTTGCCGATCGGGCGCTACGAGTTGCGCTTCGCAATCGGCGACCATTATCGCACAAGGGGTATCGAGGCGGGCGATCCGCCCTTTCTGGACATCGTCCCTTTGCGCTTTTCGGTGGCCGAGCCCGAGGGGCATTACCATGTCCCCTTGCTCTGCACCCCCTGGAGCTATTCCACCTATCGCGGAAGCTAGAGAGAACGGAGGAAGACAATGACGACCTACAGCGACGTTTCCCTGATGATCGACGGAGCCTGGACCAAGGGCGCCAAGGGCCGGACCATCCCGGTGATCAATCCCGCGACCGAGGAGGTGATCGGTCAGGTGGCACATGCCGAGACGGCCGATCTCGACCGCGCGCTTGCTGCTGCCGACAAGGGCTTCCGCCAGTGGAAGAAGGTCTCGCCGTTCGACCGCTACAAGATCATGCGCAAGGCGGCCGAGCTGATCCGCCAGCGGGTCGACGAGATCGCGCCGATCATGACCATGGAGCAGGGCAAGCCGGTGATCGAGGCCAAGGGCGAGACCCTGCTCGCCGCCGACATCATCGACTGGATGGCCGAGGAAGGCCGTCGCACCTATGGCCGCATCGTGCCGGCGCGGATGGAGAACGTGCACCAGCTGGTGATGAAGGAGCCGGTCGGGCCGGTTGCCGCCTTCACGCCGTGGAACTTCCCGATCAACCAGGTGGTGCGCAAGGCCTCGGCCGCGATTGCCACCGGCTGCTCGATCATCGTCAAGGGCCCCGAGGACACGCCCGGTTCCTGCGCGCAGCTGATCAAGGCGTTCGTCGATGCCGGCGTGCCGGCAGGCGTGATACAGCTCGTCTACGGCGTGCCGTCGGAGATCAGCGAGTACCTGATCCCGCATCCGATCATCAAGAAGGTGACGTTCACCGGCTCGACCCCGGTCGGCAAGCAGCTCGCAGCACTGGCCGGCGCGCACATGAAGCGCGTCACCATGGAACTCGGTGGCCATGCTCCGGCGATCGTGTTCGAGGATGCCGACCTCGAGCAGGCGGTGAACGTCCTGGGCGCCAACAAGTTCAGGAACGCAGGCCAGGTCTGCGTCGCACCGACCCGCTTCCTGGTGCATGAGAAGGTCTATCCCGAGTTCGTCGAACGCTTCACCGCCTACGCCAAGAACGTGAAGGTCGGCAACGGTCTCGAGGCCGACACCCGCATGGGCCCGCTCGTCGCCGAGCGCCGCCTCCACGCCATGGACTCGTTCGTGAGCGATGCCATTGCCAAGGGCGCCAAGATCCAGACCGGCGGCCAGCGCAAGGGCAACAAGGGCTACTTCTACGAGCCGACTGTCATGACCGACGTGCCGCTCGACGCCAAGATCATGAACGACGAGCCGTTCGGCCCGCTCGCGCCGATCTCGTCGTTCAAGGATTTCGACGGCGTGATGACGGAAGCCAACCGACTGCCGTGGGGCCTTGCCGCCTACGCCTACACCAAGAACATCAAGACAATGGCGGCCGTTGGCGCGGGCTTCGAAAGCGGCATGGTGTCGATCAACCATCACGGGCTCGCCCTGCCGGAAGTGCCGTTCGGCGGCATGAAGGACTCGGGCTATGGCTCGGAGGGCGGCATCGAGGCACTCGAGGCTTATCTCAACACCAAGTTTGTCACGACCCTCGGGATGTGACGAGCGGGGCCCTCTTCCACGGAAGTGGAGGAGGGCCATCGCTCGCGCGTCGAAATTCGGGGCAACTCCCGCTCGCCTTTCCGTGGCGTCGCCTTATGAGGGAGGCGTTTCAAAGCGGAGAGTAAAGCGTGACGATGAAGCGTAGAGAGGCCCTTGCGCTGTTGGGCGGCGTGACGGGGACGATGGCCGTGGGCCAAGCGGCCCGGGCCAACGAGGCCTATCCGGCCAAGGTGGTGAAGATCCTGGTGCCGTTCGGACCGGGCGGCTCTACCGACATCATTGCGCGGCTGGTCGGCAAGCAGCTCGAGACCGTGACGAACCAGCCCTTCGTGATCGAGAACAAGCCCGGCGCCACGGGCATGATCGGCACGACGCAGGTCAAGAACGCACCTGCCGACGGCTACACGCTGCTGCTCGGCTCGACCAGCACGCTGGCGGCCAATCCCAGCCTCTACAAGCAGATGACCTACGATCCGGCCGACTTCACCACGGTCGCGGTCAACGGCTCGACCGGCAACTTCATGCTGGTGAACAAGGACGCGCCCTACAAGACGGTGAAGGAATTCGTAGCCTATGCCAAGTCGAGCAAGGAGCCGTTGTTCTCAGGCTACGGCAATGCCTCCTCGCGGGTGCCGGCGGCGCTGTTCGAGGTGACGAGCGGCGTGAAGTTCGAGGAGGTCGCGTACCGCGACGCGGTGGCCTCGATCCAGGACCTGAACGCGGGACGTGTGCACGCCGTCTTCCCCGACCAGGTCGTGGGCGAAAGCTATGTGCGCTCGGGCTACGTCCGCGCGCTCGCCGTCACGTCTCCAGAGCGCTCACCGCAATATCCCGACGTCGAGGCGATCGCCGAGACATACCCGGACTACAGCATCGTGGCCTATTCCTGCTTCTCGGTGCGCAAGGAAGTCCCTGCCGCCATCACGCAGCGTCTCAATCGCCTGATCATGAGTGCGCTCTACGAGCCCGCCGTGCTGGCGCGCGTCAAGGAGCTGGGCTTCATCCCGCCGCCGCGCGACTGGGACATCACCAAGTGCGACGCCTTCGTCCAGCGCGAGCGCGAATCCTGGACGAAGCACATCAAGCTCGCGAAGATCGAGCCGCAGTGATCACATCTCCTCCCCTTCGCGTAGTCCACAAAGGGGAGGAGCAAGGATTCAATCGACCTTCGCGCCGTTCGCCTTGACGATTGGGCCGAAGCGGGTCTCCTCGGCGCGGCGATAGGCGACGGTGTCAGCGACGTTCATCCAGAGCGGCGTCGCGCCGTTCTTCAGATAGGCGTTCTTCACGTCGTCGCTGGCGAGGGTTTGCTTGGCGAGGGCATTGAGCTTCTCGACGATTGCTGGCGGCAGGCCGGCCGGCCCGCAGATGCCGCCCCACGAATTGATGTCGTAACCCGGGAGGAATTCGGTCATCGCCGGCACCTCAGGCGCCATCGGGCTGCGCTCGAGGCTGGTGACAGCGAGCCCGTTCACCTTGCCGCCGCCCATCTGGGCGAGCGATCCGGGGATATTGTCGAAGATCATGTCCACCTGGTCGGCGAGGAGGTCCTGCGTCGCCGGCGCGCTGCCGCGATAGGGCACGTGCAGGATGTCGACCTTGGCCATGGAGCAGAACAGCGCGCCGCTGAGATGCACGGTCGTGCCGGCGCCCGACGATGCATAGGACAGTTTGCCGGGCTTCTCGCGCGCCAGAGCGATCAGCTCTGACACCGTCTTGGGGCCGAGGCTCTTGCGTACGATCAGCAGATTCGGCAGCGACCACAGCATGCTGACCGGCGTGAAATCCCTGTCCGCGTTGAACGGCAGCCTGGCGTAGAGCGACGTGGCGATGGCGTGCGAGGCCACGCTCATCAGGCCGATCGCGTAGCCATCCGGCGCTGAATGCGCGATCGCGTCGGCGCCGACGTTGCCGCCCGAGCCGCCCTTGTTCTCGACGATGAACTGCTGGCCGGTGAGGTCAGAGAGCTTCTGGCAGGCGATGCGCGACAGCACGTCGGTCGGCCCGCCGGCCGGAAAGAGGTTGATGTATTTGACCGGCTTGGTGGGCCAGTCGTCGGCGGCACGGGCGACGCCCGAGGCGATCATCGGTGCGGCGAGCGCACCGCTCGACAGGAGCAGCGCGCGGCGGCGCGACAACACGAACTTATTCAACGCGGACTTCCTTACGCTTCATTACGCGAGAAATCGATTCTACACGAACGGGCTGGTTGATGTTGTGGCGGTCAACCGCGACACTCCGTCATGCCCGACCGTGACGACCTCGGCGCCGCCTGGCGCGTGCCGCCCAGCCGCTATCTCGCCGGCCGTCCGGCGGAGCATTCCGTCGGCGCGCCGACCTCCGTCTATGTCGCCATGGCCGATGGGTGCCGGCTTGCGGTCGATGTCTTCCTGCCCGATGGCAATTCGGGCCGGCGCTGGCCGACGGTGTTGATCCTGACGCCGTACATCCGCCGTTTCGAACTGGCGCCGGGAACGAGCGGCGTCGAGCCGTCGCCCAACACCTATCGTTACCGGGACATGTTCGTGCCGCGCGGCTACGCGCTGGTGGTGGTCGACGCGCGCGGCACCGGCGCGTCCTTCGGCACGCGCGATTCCTTCCGCAGCCCGCGCGAGCGCGCTGACTACAAGACGATCGCCGACTGGATCGTGGCGCAGCCGTGGAGCGACGGGGCGATCGGCGCCACCGGCATCTCCTACCTTGGCGCTGCCTGCGATTTCCTCGCGAGCACCGGCCACACGGCGGTGAAGGCGATCGCGCCGCTGTTCGCCGTGTGGGACACCTGGGCCGACAACTATTATCCGGGCGGCATGCTGATCAAGCGGCTGGCGCTGGTCTACGACGAGCTGATGCTGGCGCTCGACCATGACAGGCGCGAGCTGCGCAAGCAGTTCTCCTACTTCGCCAATCCGGCGCTGCTCGGGCCGCTGCCGGTCGACGATGACCGCGACGGTTCGCTGGCCCGCGAGGCGGTGAAGGGGCATCTGGCGAATTTTCGCATGCCCGATTTCATCACCGAGTTCAAATGCCGCGACGATGCGCTGCCCTACGATCCGAGCTTCACCAGCGCGTCGTTCAGTCCCTACAACTATCTTGACGAGATCCCGGAGGACGTCGCGGTCTACGCCGTCTCCGGCTGGACCGACGGCGCAGGCTATGCCAACGGCGTGCTGTCGCGCTATCTCTCCCTGCCGAACAGGCACAAGCGCGTGTTGCTGGGGCCGTGGGACCACGGCGCGCGGGTGAACACCTCACCGTGGCGCGCGCGGCAGGAACCGGAGTTTCCTGTCCTGGGCGAAGTACTGCGCTTCTTCGACCAGCATCTCGCCGGCCGCGACACCGGCCTCGAGGCCGAGGAGCCGATCCATTACTTCGTCGTCCATGCCGAGGAATGGCGCTCGGCGAAGGAGTGGCCGCCGGTCACGGGTAGCCGCCGCTTCTACACCATGCCGGGGCGCGAGCTTTCGGCCGCTCAGCCCAATGCCGCCAGCGTCGACGAGGTCCAGGCCGACTTCACCGTCGGCAGCGGCTTCCAGACGCGCTATGAGCGCATCGCCGGCATCGACGCCACCAACTACTACGTCGACTGGCCCGAGCGCGAGGCGAAGCTTGCGAGCTTCACCACGCCGGCTCTGGAGGCGCCGCTCGAAATCGCCGGCCATCCCGTTGTCTCGCTGTGGCTCGCCTCGAGCGAGCCGGACGCCGCGGTCTTCGCCTATCTCTCCGAGGTCGAGGCCGACGGCACCGTGCGCTACGTCACGGAGGGCGTGCTGCGCGCCATCCATCGCGCCGAGGCGCCGGCGCCGCGTGAGTATCGTACCACCTGGCCGTGGCACAGCTTCGCGCGCAAGGACGCGAAGCCGATGCCGGTCGGCGAGCCGCAGCTCCTGAGGTTCGCGTTGCTGCCGGTCGCCTGGCGCTTCATCAGGGGCAGTCGCCTCAGGCTCTCGATCAGCGGCGCCGATGCCGACCATTTCGTGCAGACGCCGCATGGCCGTCCGCCGCTGCTGAAAGTGTTGAGCGGTGGCGAGCAGGCGACCTTGCTGGAGCTTCCGGTCGAGTGACTCCGTCGAATTGCCTGTGAGCGGGGTGTGAGCTAGCCTCCCGACAAACCCGGCGCGCGAACGACCGGCCTTGGGAGGAAACATGGGAGACGGCACGGCCGCACTGGCGGTCGCGCACCGTTATTGGGCGCGGCTGGAAGACGGCATGAACCTCGTGGCCGCGGCGGCCATCTTCTTTCTGATGTTCGTCGGCGTCTTCCAGATCATCGGTCGTACCGTCTTCGACACGGCGATCTATGGCTACATCGACTACATGGAGCAGGCGAGCGCGCTGTTCGCCTTCCTCGGCATCTCCTATGCCCAGCGGGTCGGCGCCCATATCCGCATGGACCTGCTGCTGCGCGGCTTCTCGATGCGCTTCCTGTGGTCGATGGAGCTGTTCTGCGTGCTCGTGGCGATGGTCGTCATCATCGTCCTAATCGACTCGACGTTCCAGAATTTCGTGCGGGCCTGGCAGCTCGGTGATTCGACCATCGACAT
The DNA here is from genome assembly GCF_965279465.1 of Reyranella sp. Taxonomy (NCBI): domain Bacteria; kingdom Pseudomonadati; phylum Pseudomonadota; class Alphaproteobacteria; order Hyphomicrobiales; family Reyranellaceae; genus Reyranella; species Reyranella sp. The sequence continues at coordinate 6,831,826 of NZ_OZ257242.1, read as the reverse complement.
CAAGCTGCCGGTGTGGCCGACCAAGCTGATCGTGCCGTTCGTGCTGGTCGTTCTCTGCGTGCGTCTGGTGCTGCAGGCCCTCGACTACATGCGCCTGATCCGCCATCCGGATGCGGAGCCGATCGCGGTGCCGGTCATCGAGACCATCGAGGTCCAGGCGAAGAACGAGATCGCCGAAGCGCTCGGCCGCGAGGAGAAGCGGCCATGAGCCTCGAACCGCTCACCCTCGGCTTCATCGGCTGCGGCCTGCTGATCCTTCTCTGCGTGCTGGGCGTGCGCATCGCCTATGCCGCGGCGATCATCGGCGCGTTCGGCCTCGCCGTACTGACCGGTTGGGGCCCCGGCCTCGCCGCCGCCGGCGTCGTGCCGCATGCCTCAGTCGTGAACTACACGCTGAGCGTCCTGCCGATGTTCATCCTGATCGGCTATCTCGCCTATTACGCCGGCATCACCCAGGCAGCCTTCGAGGCGGCGCGGCGCTGGCTCGGCTGGCTGCCGGGCGGGCTCGCCATCGCCACGGTCTATGCCGTTGCCGGCTTCTCGGCCGTGTCGGGCGCCAACACTGCCGCCGCCGCCGTGTTCGCCAAGGTCGCCATCCCGGAAATGCTGAAGGCGGGCTACTCCAAGCGGCTGGCGGCCGGCGTGGTCGCGGCAGGCGCCACTCTCGATTCGCTCATCCCGCCCAGCGCCCTCCTGGTCGTCTACGGAATCATCACCGAGCAGTCGATCGGCAAGCTGCTGGTCGCGGGCTTTGCGCCGGGACTCTTCTCGGCCTTCGTCTACACCGCGATCATTCTCTTCATGTGCGGACGCAATCCCGCGCTCGGCAAGCCGATCCGCGGCTACACCTGGCCGCAGCGCTTCAAGTCGCTGCCCGGCACGCTGCCGATCGTGCTGGTGATCGCGATCATCTTCTACAGCATGCTGTTCGGCTGGGCGACGCCGACCGAGGCCGGGTCGCTGGGCGCGCTCTGCGTCTTCGTCATCGCGCTGGCCAACGGCATGAAATGGCCCGAGTTGCGCGACGCGCTGCTCGAGACGGCGCGGCTGACGGCGGTGATCTTCACCGTGATCTGGGGCGTGCTAATCTTCGTGCGCTTCCTGGGTTTCGCCGGCCTGCCGGAAGAGCTGGCGAAATGGGTCACCGGCCTGAACGTGCCGCCGATTGTCGTCCTGCTGGCGATCTACGTCGTCTACCTGATCCTGGGCACCATCCTCGAGGGCATCGGCATGTTCCTGCTGACCTTGCCCGTGATATTCCCGGTGGTCGAGGCGCTGGGCTACGACCCGATCTGGTTCGGCATCATCCTGGTCAAGCTGAACGGCATTGCGACATTGTCGCCGCCGGTCGGCCTCGTGGTGTTCGTGGTCAACGGCGTGCGGCCTGACATTTCCGTCGCCGACATCTTCCGCGGCATCTGGCCGTTCATCTTTGCCGACATCATCACCATCGGCTTCCTCACCGCCTTCCCGGAGATCGTGACTTTCATCCTGGATCTCGCGGGATAGGCGCCGCTCAGGATTTCGGTGAAGTGGCTTCCTTGAGCAGGAAGTCGAGAAGCTCGCGCGCCGGGATGCCCTGGCCCTCGCGTTTGGTCACCCATTCCTCCCACACCGGCGTCCCGCCGGCCTTGCGGAAGGCGGCGACCTCGTCGGGCGTGAACTTGATGAACTGCAGCTTCTTCCTGAACAGCGGGAGATTTTTTTCGTCCGCCTCGGCATAGGCCTTCTTGGCGGCAGCCTGCGCAATCGGCCGCGCCTCCTCGAACAGCGCCTTGTACTGCGCCGGCAGCTCGGCCCAGCGGTCGACATGGATCAAGGTCGGGCAGCCGACCGAGCCCAGCGCCATGTTCTCGGTGTACCACTTGGTCACTTCGTAGGTGCGGTAGGACTGGTGCGCGTAGGTCGAGGGGAAGGCCGCGGCGTCGACCGTGCCGCGCTCGAGCGAGGTGTAGACCTCTGTCGCGTCGACCGAGGTCGGCACGGCGCCGAGCTTGCGCATCGCATCGCCGATGCCGGCGAGCGCGCGCACCCGCATGCCCTTGAAGTCCTCGATCGCCTTGGGCGGCTTGCCGCGGCCGACGAACTCGTTGTTGGGCAGCAGCGCCGACAGGTATGGCATCGCCTTCCAGCCCGCCATCTCCTTGATCACCAGCGGATGCTGGTGGAAGGCGTTGTGCACCTTCTCCTGCACGTCGGTGTTGGGGATCGGCAAGAACGGCAGGTCGAGCGCCGAGTACACCGGCAGCTTCTCGGGATGGTACGAGGCGCAGATGTTGGTCATCTCGAGGCTGCCGACCTTCAGCAGGTCGAGCAGTTCCTTGGGTTGGCCGAAGCTCTCGTAGCCGATCTGGATCTTGAACTTGCCGCCGGTGCGCTCGTCCATGAACGCCTTGAGCTTCTCGACGTTGGCGGTGCCGGCGCGCGGCTTGCCCCAGGCGGCAAGCTTCCACCTCATCTCGGGTCCGTCGACGATCTTGTTCTGGGCGGACGCTGTCGCTGATCCCGCAACCACTGCCACGAGGGCAGCAACGACCATGCCGGCGAGACGGCTCATGAATGCCTCCTGGTTTTCCTCCGGATGTCTTGTTTTTCTTTTTCCTTGTCTTGCGGGCAGATTAGCGTCGCGACAGCGCGCGGCAAGCCGTTAAAGTCCGCCTTGCCGGTTTTCGGACCCGGGGGCGTGATGCAAGTGCGAAGACAGGCCGCGCTCGCGGCAACGACGTGAAGGCGATATGGGTCGAGCAGGGCGCGAATGCCGCCAACATCCAGCTGGAGCAGGCGCGATGAAACCCAACCGTCGTGCCGTCCTGGCGGGCTTTTCCACGGTGTTCGCTGGACGCGCGACGAAGGCGAGCGACTGGCCCGAGAAGACGGTGACCTGGGTGCTGCCCTTTCCGGCGGGCGGCCCGAGCGACGGTTTCGCGCGCGTCATCGCCGAGCTCGCCGGCACGGAACTCGGCCAGACCATCGTGATCGACAATCGCAGCGGCGCGGGTGGCAGCGTCGGCGCGGCCGTCGTCGCCAATGCCCGGCCCGACGGCTACACCATGCTGGTCGGCTTTACCGGTAGTACCTACGCATCGCTGATCTATGCCAATCCCGGCTTCGACCTCGCCCGCGACTTCACGCCGATCTCGGCGATCGATCGCGTGCAGGCGGTGCTGCTGGTCAATCCCCGGCGGCTCGATGTCTCTTCCCTCCAGCAGTTCCTCGAGGCGGCGCGCGAAAAGCCGGACTCGATCGACATGGCCTCGGGAGGGCTCGGCACCGTGCCGCATTTGGCAATCGAGCTGCTGCAAATCCGCGCGAAGGTGAAGCTGCGCCATGTCCCGTATCGAGGCGGCGCGCCGGCGTTGCAGGATCTGCTGTCCGGCCACGTTGGCGCCATGTTCGGCACGGCGGGCCTCGCCCACGGCTACGTCAGAGGGGGCCAGCTGCGCGCGCTGGCTGTCGCCGGCCGTCGGCGCGAGGCCTTGTTGCCGGAAGTGCCGACCTTCGATGAGGCCGGCCTGCCCGACTTTCGCGCGATCTCGTGGGACGGCATCTTCGGGCCGAAGGCCACCCCCGAGCCGGTGCTCGACCGCATGCATGCGGCCATCCAAAAGGTCCTGGGCTCCGACAAGGTGAGGCAGCAATGGGCCGAGCGCGGCGCACGGGTCGAGCTCGAAAGCCGCGCCGATTTCGCGGCCTTCGTCGCCCAGGACGGCGCCCGCTGGAGCGCCGTCATCAAGGCGGCCGGCATCAGGCCCGAGTGATCGGCGCAACGTCGGCCTGCTGGGAGCGCGGCTCTCCAGAGCCGCTCTTCCGTCTGCCTCCCACATTTCATGAGCGGCTCCGGAGAGCCGCGCTCCCAGCGATGATCAGGTCGCACCGCCGCCGTTCACCGCGATCATCTGGCCGTTGATATAGCCGCCGGCCTCCGACACCAGCAGGCGCGCCGCCGCGGCGACCTCCACGGGCGCGCCGAAGCGGCCGAGCGGGACGCGCGCCAGGGTCTGGGCGCGGGCCTGGGCAGAGGCGTTCTCCTCCTCGACGTCGGGGGCGATCGGGCCGGGCGAGATCGTGTTGGTGGTGATACCCTTCGGGCCGAACTCCATCGCCAGCGCCTTGGACAGGCCCCAGACGCCGTGCTTGGCAACAGACACCGGTGCGCGGCCGGCATGGCCATGGATCGCGTTCATGCCGGCGAAGTTGACGATGCGGCCCCAGCCCTTCTTCACCATGCCCGGCAGGCAGGCGCGCGCGAGCCAGACCGCTGCATTCATGTCGACGTCGATGACGCGTTGCCACTCGTCATCCGTCATCTCGAGGAAGGGCTTGTTGGGACGAAGTGCTGCGTTGTTGAGCAACGCATCGACCGCGCCGAACGCCTTGATTGCCTCGTCGGCAATCCGCTTGCACTCGGCGGGCTTGCCGACGTCGCCCATGACCACGATCGTCTTGACGCCGAACATGCCGGCTTCCCGGGCGACGCTCTCACAGGCAGCGCGATCGCTCGAGCCGTTGATCGCGACATTGAAGCCGTCCTCGGCGAGGCCGAGCACGCAGGCCCGGCCGATGTTCTTGCCGGCGCCGGTGACGAGGGCCGCCTTGCCGTTGCCCGCCATCAGACGACGCCGCCGGCGCGCAGCTTCTCGATCGCCGGCTTGTCGTAGCCGAGGCCGGCCAGCACCTGGTCGGTGTGCTCGCCCATATCCGGTGTGGGCTTGAGTGCCGCGGGCTGCGGGAAGTCGGACAGGTTGATCGGCTGGCCGACCACCTTGATGTCGCCGAGCTTGGGATGCTTGACCGGCCGCGCGATGCCGAGATGCTGGACCTGCGGCTCGGCGAAGGTCTTGTCGATGGTGTTGATCGGCCCGCACGGCACCCCGGCCTTGTTGATCTTCTCGATCCAGTGCGCCGAGGTGTCGGTCTTGGTGATCTCGCCAATGCGCTGGTTCAGTGCCTTGCGGTGCTCCGAGCGCAGGGCAGGCGTCGCATGCTCCGGATGGTCGAACAGCTGCGGCGCATCGAGCGCGGCGCAAAAGCGCTTCCACAGGTTGTTGCCCGAGGCGGCGATGTTGATGTGGCCGTCGCTGGTCGGGAACACGCCCGTCGGGATCGAGGTCGGATGATCGTTGCCGGCCTGCTTGGCGACCTCGCCCTTCATCAGCCAGCGCGAGGCCTGGAAGTCGAGCATGAAGATCTGCGCCTCGATCAGCGAGGTGTGGACCCACTGGCCCTTGCCGGTGCGCTCGCGATTGTAGAGCGCAAGGATCATCGCCTGGGCGAGCAGCAGGCCCGAGGTGAGGTCGGCTATCGGGATGCCGACCCTCATCGGGCCGCGGTCCGGCTCGCCGGTGATCGACATCAGTCCGCCCATGCCCTGCGCGATCTGGTCGACGCCGGGGCGTGCCGCATCGGGACCGCTCTGGCCGAAGCCCGCGATCGAGCCGTAGACAATGCGCGGATTGACCTTGGCCACCGTGTCGTAGTCGACCTTCAGCCGGTACTTAACGTCGGAACGATAGTTCTCGACGATGACGTCGGCGTCCTTCGCGAGCTTCATGAAGATCGCGTGACCTTCGGGGCTCTTGAGGTTGAGGGTCAGCGATTGCTTGTTGCGATGCAGGTTCTGGAAGTCGAAGCCGTGCCGGCTGCCGCCCATCGCATCGGTATTGCTGCCGGGCTCCGGCGGCGGCTCGATCTTGATCACGTCGGCGCCCCAGTCGGCGAGCTGCCGCACCGCCGTCGGGCCGGCACGATGCGCGGTGAGGTCGAGAACCTTGATGTGGGAGAGCGGGAGCTGGGTCATTTTCGTCGTTTCCTCTCTTGCTGGGAGCGCGGCTCTCCGGAGCCGCTCATGGGTGGGGCCAATCCGAAGAAGAGCGGCTCTGGAGAGCCGCGCTCCCAGCGGACCAAAGTCAGTGCTACCGGCCCTTGAAGACGGGCTTCCTCTTTTCCATGAAGGCGCGGCGGCCTTCCTTGAAGTCTTCGCTGTCGAAACAGGCCTCGGTCATCTTCGCGAGCTTCGCGTGATCCTGTTGCGCCTCGGGCTTGGCGATCTCGCGGGCGGAGGCCTTGGCGAGCGCGATGGTAAGCGGGGCGTTCTGGCTGATCGCGTCGGTCGTCCTGGTGACCAGCGCATCGAGATCGCCGTCGGCCGCCACGGCGTTCACCAGGCCCATCTCATAGGCCTCTTTCGAGGAGTACTGCCGGGCGGTGAACAGGAACTCCATCGCGCGCGGCAGGCCGACGATGCGCGACAGGCGTTCGATGCGCAGGAAGCCGTAGCCCAGCCCGAGCTTGCCCGCCGGCACGCCGAAGCGGGCGCCTTCGTTGCAGAAGCGCATGTCGCAGCAGGCCGCGAGGTTCATCCCGCCGCCGATGCAGTAGCCGGTGATCTTGGCGATGGTCGGCTTGGAGAAGTTGTAGAGGCCTTCGTAACCCTGCTTGGAGATCGCGTCGTAGCGGACCTGCGCCTCGGCATCGGCGCGCTCGCTCTCGAACTTGGAGATGTCGGCGCCCGACACGAAGGCCTTGCCGCCGGCGCCGCTCACGACCAGGCAACGCACCTCGGGATCCTTCTCGTACTCGGTGAGCAGGCTGACGAACCCGTCCCACATGTCGAGCGAGACCGCATTCAGCTTGGCGGGATTGTTGAAGACGATGTGGGCCACGGCACCGTCGCGATGGCCGTAGAGCTTCTGTTCCTGCATGAGTACTCCTTTGACGCCAGTATAGAGGCAAAGCTACTCGGGCTTCAGCACCCCCGTCTTCTCAACCTCTGCAACCGTCTGGTCCTCTTTTCCGAGGAAGGCGGCAAGCTCGCCGGGCGTCATGGCCTGAATTTCGTTGCCCAGTTCCGCGAGGCGCGTCTTGACCGCCGGATCGGCCATTATCTGGGTCACGTTCTGGGAGCTGAGCTCGACCCTGCCGGCGCTCAAGAACACCTTCCTTCTGGCAACGGCGACCGCCACGCTGGGCGGCCTGCTGCACACCTGATTGCCTACATTGTGGCCCGGCGCGCGATGGTCGGGCACCGCGTGCTCGCTTTCCTCGCCACTGCGCCGCTCGCCATCCCGGGCATCGTGCTCGGCGTCGGGCTTTTCCTTGCCTATACGCGCCCACCTCTACGGCACGCTTTGGATCCTGCTGATCGCCTTCATCACCATCGAGCTGCTGCGGCCTACCAGCAGCTTGGCTCGGCCTTCCATTCGGTGCATCCGGAGCTCGAGGAGGCCGGCCGCATGCTGGGCACCACGCGGCTGCGCACCCTGAAGGGCATCACCGCGCCGTTGCTGCGTCCCGCCGCGATCGCGACCACCTGGTGCTTCATCTTCGTCGGTGTGCTCCGTGAGCTCAGCGCCGCCGTGATCCTGTTCACCTCGGAGGCCAAGGTCCTGTCGGTGCTGATCGTCGACCTCAAGGAAAGTGGCGACGTCGGCTAGACTCAGTTCGTGCCCTGGCTCCAGTCTTCGAGCCTCTTGAACGAGTACTCGAGTTCCGCCGACATCGGTACGCCCAGCCGCTCACCGGTCGGCAGACGGTCCATCAGCCATTTCTGGTAAAGCGGCACCAGATCGCGGTTGGTGGCGAGCTTGCGGAAGGTGCGCTCGACCACGGCTGCAAGCTGAGGTTCGTTCTTGCGGTACATGATGCCGTAGGGGTCGTAGCTCAGGAACTCGCCCACCACCTCGAACCTGTCCTGCGCCTCGTGCCGTGCGATCAACCCGTACAGAAGAATGTCGTCGGTGGCGAAGGCCTGCGCCATTCCGTCGGAAAGCAACTGGTAGGACTGCTCGTGGTCGGTCGTGGCGATGATGGCAAGTCCGAGCGAGAGCTGTTTGTTGACGATTTCGATCGCACGTTCGTTGGTCGTGCCGCTGGTCACGACAATCGTCTTGCCCCTGAGATCGGCGATACCCGATACAGCGGAGCCATTCGGCACCATCAGCTTCGTTCCCGCGACATACATCATCGGTGAAAAGGCGACGCGCCGCGCGCGATCGGGGCTGGCCGTGGTCGCGCCACACTCGATGTCGATCTTGTTGTTCAGAACGGCAGGGATGCGCGTCTCCGGCGTCACCTTGACGTAGACGATCCTGAGATCGACCGCCCCGATCTCGATGCCGATCTCGTCGACGATCGCCTTGCAGAGATCCAGGCTGTAGCCGATCGGCCGATTGGCGCGGTCGAGGTATGAGAAGGGCGGCGAGGCCTCGCGGTGCCCGAGCCGCACCGTATGCGTGCGCTTTATGTTGGCGAGCGTCGGGCTCAACACGGCCTCCTGCGCCGCCACCGGCATGGAAACCGAGAGAGGCAGAAGCGCCGCCACGATCAGCAGATGTGCCAGTTTCGACATTTGCCAACCCTCCTCGTTGATGTCGCACGATCGCATTTGTTGCTGGACGGATTCGGGTGCCTGGACGCAGAAGCAGGTGCGGGTGTCTAAAACGGCTCGACCAAATGCAGACTAGCAGGCAAGCGTGATTCGTTCGTGAGCCAAACATCATGCTTCGACGAAATCTGGACGGCCGCGGCTTTGGTGACGCGTATCCCCACTGTCCAGTACAACCCGCCTCCGCCTGGCTCGACGGGCAGGCATTTCGGCCGATTCGTGCGCTTGGCGACACCGGGATCGCTCGACCGTAGCGTGCCGCGCGATCAGAAAAATGGAAGTCGGGAACGCCTATTCCAGGATCGCCACCTCGTCGGCGGTGACCGGACGGGCCAGCAGGTTGAGCGAGGACAGGAGGTTGATCGTCTCCTCCCAGCCCTGCCTGGTCTGGCCGCCGACCGGCGCCGGCGATAGCTGCAGTGCGACCGACACCATGGCGCGGTCGACATAGCGCGGCGCGAGCCGCGGGAAGAGTCGGGAGAAATGCGCCGCGGCATCGCCCGGCCGCTCGTTGACCAGGCTGTAGCCCTCCTGCACCGCTTCGGCGACCTTCTTGGCGATCGCGCGCTTCTCCGGCGAGGCCCAGGCGGCGTCGTTGACGATCAGGTTGAGGCTGTAGCTGCGCACGCCGAAGTCGCTGAGCCGCATCGCGATGATCCGTCGGCCCTCGGCCAGCAGTTCCGACGGCGTCATCTCCTCGTAGTCGATCATCGCGTCGACCTTCTTCTCGAGCAGCGCCCACGGGTCCCAGTCGACGGTGACCTGCTCGATCTTGTCGCGCTGCAGCCGGTTGAGGGCGACCAGGGCACGGAATTCCTCGTTGGTGATGCTGCCCGGCACCATGCCGAGCCTCTTGCCGTAGAGGTCGCGCGGGTGGGCGATGCGGTCCTCGGCCCGGCTGTAGATTGCGCTCGGTGTCTTCCGGTAATAGACGGCCAGGCTCTTGATCGGCAGGCCCTTCGAGCGGCCGATCACGGTGGCCGTGCCGCTCGACGAGCCGATCCAGTATTTCGACCCGTCGCCGATGGTTTCGGCGGACACAATGGCGCCCTGAACCTCGCTGAAGGTGACATCGAGGCCGCGCCGCTCGAAGGCGCCGAGGTCCTTGGCGAGGAAGAAGCCGGCGAAGGTCGGCAGCGCCTTCCAGTCGAGCACCACCTCGACCTTGGTGAGCGGCTGCGCGACCGCGGGCGACAGGACCGAGAGGCCAAGCAGAAAGGCCAGCACGCCGCGACGGGCGGCACGAACACGACGCATTTATGGCCTCACGGCATTGAGCAGGGGTCAATCGTAGATCGCGACTTCCTCGGCGCTCACGGCGCGCGCCAGCAAGCGCAGCGAGGACAGCGTCTTCAGCGTGTCCTCCCAGCCGATCCGCGTCTGGTTGCCGATCGGCAGGGCAAGTTGGCGCGACACGATCTGCATGCTGAGATTGACATAGCGCGGCGAGAAATCAGGGAAGAGCCTGCAGAAGATCGTGGCCGCCTCGGCTGGCCTGTCGCGCACGAACTGGTAGCCTTCCTGCACCGCCTCCTCGACCAGCTGCGCCGTCTGCTTGCGCTGAGGCGAGGAAGTCCAGGCCATCTCGTTCACCAGGAGGTTGAGGCTGTAGATGCGCACGCCGAAGTCGGCGATCCGCATCACCGCGATGCGATTGCCCTGAGACTGCAGTTGGGCCGGTGTGATCTCCTCGTAGTCGAGCAGTGCGTCCACCTTGCGATCGAGCAGGGCCTTGGAATCCCAGTCGACATCGATTTCCTTGATCCGGGTGCGGTCGAGGCGGTTGGCGAGCAGCAGTGCGTGGTATTCGTCGACGGTCGTGCTGCCCTGCACCAGGCCGACCCGCTTGCCCAGCAGATTGCGCGGCGCGTCGATGCGGTCTTCGGTGCGCGAATAGAGCACGGTCGGTGTGCGCCGGTAGTAGACGGCGAGGCTGCGGATCGCCAGGTCGCGCGACCGGCCGATCGCGGTGGCGGAAGCGCTCGACGAGCCGATCCAGTATTCCTTGCCGGCCGCGATCATCTCGGCCGCCACGTTGACGCCGTGGCCCTCGACAATACGCACGTCGAGCCCGCGCCGCTTGAAGGCCTCGATTTCGCGGGCAACATAGAAGCCTGCATAAGTCGGCGCCGGCTTCCAATCGAGCAGCAGGTCGAGGCGCTGCCTCTGGGCGTGGCCTCTGACGGGGACCGCGGCTGCAGCCACGCTGGTTCCCAAAAGTGTCCGGCGCGTGAGTGTCGTCGCGTTCATTTAGGTGTACTGTAGCACACGATCCGGCGAGGAGGCATTCCGCCGCAGTGCATCTTTAATACTCGAAGGTGATCTTCCTGGGCGACCCTGAAAAGGTCACTTTCCCACCAGATCATTGGGCCTATCCTCCGCCGGGACCGTGCTACTTGCTCGTTCACACCATCGAACACGAGGCTGAATGAACAGGATACCGTTTAAGGCGGCACTGGCCGCTCTGTTTTGTTCTGGCATCGTGTCTCCCGCCCTGGCGGTCTCGCCCGAAGAAGCGCGCCTGCTGGGCAGCGACCGGGAAGAGGCGCAATACCAAAGCTATATGCCGTTCACCCGCGTCTTTGGCGCGAGCGGCGTCGTATCGGGTTCGTTCGCGGAGTCGGCTGCCGAGGCCGGCGTTCCGGCCGCCGCCATGGTGGAGGCGCTCGCCGCCCTTGGTACCACCATCGATCTTGAACGGGATATGCGCAAGGGTGATCGCTTCTATGTCCGTTATGAGCGGACCTTCACTGCCGTCGGCAATCCGATCGGCATCGGCAAGGTGCTGTGGGCCGAGTTGCGCACCGGAGCGAAGGGCACGATAGCCATCCATCGCTTCCGCACCGGCAAGCCGGCGATCGAGCGCTTCTTTCTTTCCAATGGCCAGGCCGCCGCCGCGCCCGAGATCCGCCTGCCGCTGCAGAATGTCGTCGTATCGTCGGGCTTCGGGCTGCGCGCCGATCCGTTCGACCAGCCCGGACGGAACTGGGCGTCGGCCCTCAAGCCAACGGGAAAGGGCGCGGGTGGCCCGGCGCCCAGCCCGCTGACGACGGTCAATGTGCCGACTGTGCCGGCGGCGCTCGGCTCGCCGTTCGGCCTGAAGCCTGTCGGCACGAAGGGGGCGGCCAAGCCAGGCGGCACGACCCTGATGATGCATGACGGCGTCGACCTCGCCGCCGACATGGGCACCCCGATACGGGCTGCGGGCGATGGCATCGTGATCGGTGCCGAGCTCAAGGCCGGCTATGGCAATTGGATAGAGATCGAGCATGACGGCGGATCGAGCGGTGCCTTCGACGGCTTCAGGCGTCCGACGAAGCTGATGACTGTCTACGGCCATCTCTCGGCCTTCGCCGCGGGCATCGAACCGGGGACGAGGGTGAAGCAGGGCGACGTGATCGGCTATGTCGGCTCGACCGGGCGCTCTACCGGCCCGCATCTCCATTTCGAGATCCTGAACAACGGCAAGCCGACCAACCCAATGGTCAACCCTGCGCTACGGCCCGAGCAACTGCGCGGCGGCGAACTCGAGCGCTTCAAGAAGACAATGATGCGCGACCTGCAGGAGCGCGACCGCGAGGCGGGCGCGATCTAGCCGCCGGCCGCCTCGGCCAACGAATCCGGCCAGCGTAGGCGCGGTTCTGAAATGACGATGCGGGCTCGGTCGCCCTCCCCGTGGCTTGACCGAACTGTCCTCGGGCGAGGTGATGTAAAGGTGGCCGTCACTGCTTATCAGCAGCCCGTCGGCGACGCAGGAGGTGCCGGCTTTCTCGACCGTCTTGTCGGGCTGGGTGCTGGGAGGGTTGTCGAGGCTGGAGTGGGCTCACCAAACGTTGACTGGGGCGCCGCGGTTTCGCACGTGCGGAAGGTCGCCGCCTCCACGCCGCAGTGCAGTGCCCTCCGGCATCGCGGCCGCGGTGGCTGGCCTGCCGGTTAGGTGCCAGGATCTGGCGCGCCAAGTCTTGCCACCATTCAGTGGTTCATCTGGGGAATGTCGGAGTATAGCTGTTTCCCGTCATGCAGATGACAGGACCGTCACACCGTTGGAAAGTGTTGAACCTCTTTCCGCCCGCCAATTATCGGGGACACATCGATGTGGTCCGCGATGGCCAGGTATTGGGTTGGGCACAAGACGGTTCCCAGCCCCGCCGCCGGCTCGTCGTCGAAATCTATGCGGGAGGCGTTCTCCTCGGCGCCGTGCGTGCGGATCGATTTCGCAAGGATTTGGCGGCCGCCGGCATCGGCGATGGCAAGGCCGCCTTCTCCTTTGCACTGCCCTCTCCCGCGCCCGACCGGGCGACCCTGACCGCACGCGTGGCAGGGACTCACTACTGGCTGGTCGATGAAGGCGGCGCAGGTAAGTCCGGTGATCATGGCCTCGTCGAGACGATTCCGCCCGGCTGGTCGCATGCCATCGCCGATGAGACGGCGTTTCGTCGCGAACAGCAGGCGCTCGCCCACACCTGGACGTTTCTTGGGTTGGCGCGGGACCTCCAGAAGGATGGCGACTGGTTTCGCGCCTCGTTGGCGACCCGGGAAGTCTTCGTCCAGAGGTTCGGGGACGAATTGCGGGGTTTCGAGAACATCTGCCCGCACAGGTCCTATCCACTGCGTCAGGGCGACAGGGGAAATGGACCAATCGTCTGCGGATTTCATCACTGGCAGTTTAATCGCGACGGGCTCGCCATCGGGATTCCGAACTGCCGGCAACTGTACGGCAAGCTGCCCCACGAACTCGGCGCCCGCCTGGCACCGATCGAGGTCGCGACCTGCGGCGCCCTGATATTCGGCCGGTTTCCCTCGGAACATGCGGGCGAGTCGCTGCAGGACTTCCTGGCCGAGGGCTTCCCGATTCTCGAGGCATTGTCGCGCATGCCGGAAAAGCCGCAGATCGTCCGCGAGAAGATCGATGCCAACTGGAAACTGTACGTTCACATCACGCTGGACGACTATCACGCCCCGTACATTCATGCCTCGACCGCCCGCTCGTCGGGGGGCCACCTCGACCCGCGCGAAATCACCTATCGGCAATTCGGGGCCCACAGCTGCTTCCTGATGACGTCCGATACCAGGGCGTTCGATCGCATGGTGGCGGGTTGCCGCGACGGATCGTACGGCGCGTCCCATTATTCCATATTCCAGATCTTTCCCAGCCTGGTCGTGTCGCTTTCCTGCTCGGACAACGATAACTGGCATTGCTGCTTTCAGCAGTTCATCCCGCAGGCGCACGACCGCTCGTTGTTGCGGGCGTTCGTCTATCCCTCTCCTCTTTCGGCCTATCGCTCCCGTTACGCGCGCGTGACGCGACTTCTGACGGACCCGATCAGGAACCGATTGGCGCTTCTCGTCTTCCGCCGCATTTCGCGCGAGGACCGCGACGCCTGCGAGCGCCTGCAGGAAATCCACCGGACCGGCACCGTTCCGCAACTCGGCGGACTCGAGCGGCGAATCGCCTGGTTCGAGAAGACCTACCGCGACGCAATGAACGTCGACCGCTGAGAGGTCAACCGACGGCAACCGCCCAACATCGTCGTTGCGCCAGCCGTACTTACCCCACCATGGCGTAGGCGGGCTGGCGCCAATCGGCGCCGGCGCGCAGGAAGCCGGTTTTGCTGTCGAGCAGGATGGCTTCGACCGAGCAGGCTCGTCGCGTCAGCGCGGGCCACATCTCGACGTCGTGGCCGCGCCGCTGCAGCTCCTCGATCGTTGCCGCCGGTAACCGGTCCTCTATGTTCAGCCGGCCGGGCAGATGCGTGTACGGCGCGAAGGAATTCGGGAAGCTGAACGTTGCGAATCGCGGCTGCTCGATGGCTTCCTGGACGTCCATGCCAAAATGGAAGGTATTCAGGAACACCTGCAGCATCGCCTGGACCTGCACGTCGCCGCCTGGGGCCCCGAAGGGAATGACGCTGTCGTCGTCGCGCACGGCGATCGCGGGGTTGGGCGTGAGCCGCGGTCGCTTGCCGGGCGCCACGCCGGAGGGATGGTTCGGGTCGGGCCGCGATTGTGTGCCGCGGCCGGACGGCACGATGCCGAGGCCCGGGATCACCGGCGAGCGCCACGAGCCATCGCTCGGCGTTGCCGACAGGACGTTGCCCCAGCGGTCGATCGCGCAGCAGTAAGATGTGTCGGGCTCGACGACGGCGTCGCTCCGCGCCTTTGACGGTTCGGGCGGGGGAGGCGCGTTCGCCGGATAGCGCCCGACCGGCGGCGGCATGTCGGGCATGGCGCGCTGCATGTCGATCGCGCCGACCCTCGCCTTGATGTGAGGATCGGACAACAGCTCATCGAGGCCGACATCGACGAACAGCGGATCGCCGTAGCGATACTCGCGGTCGGCGCAGGCCGCCTTGAGGATCTCGGTGATCAGGTGCACATAGTCGGCGCTGTTGTGCTGCAGGCCTGCGAGGCCGCCCGACGCCTCGATCATGCGCAGCGCCTGCGCCAGCATCGGGCCCTGGCACCACGGCCCGCAGGTATAGACCTCGAAGTCGCGCCAGCGGACTTTCACCGGCTCTTCGTAGCGGCTGTGGAAGTTGGCCAGATCGTCGCGAGCGAGATATCCGCCGTTCTGCTCGTGGTAGCGCACGATCGTCTCGGCGATGTCGCCGCAATAGAATGCGGCGCGCGCCGCCGCGAGGCCGGCCAGCCGTCCGCCGCGCACCGCCGCGCCGCGTTCCTGGTCGACCATGTATTGCAGCGTGCCGGCGAGGTCGGTCTGCAGGAAGCGGTCGCCGACCTTCGGCACCTTGCCGCCGAGCAGGAAGATCGCCGCATTGGACGGCCAGGAACGGTAGCCGTCCTCGTATTCCTTGATCATGGTCGCCATGTATTCGAACACGGCGAAGCCTTCCCGGGCGTAGCGGATCGCGGCGCCGGCCACGTCGCCGAACGACATCGTGCCGTAGTCCGAGAGCGCGGTGATCCAGGCGTCGGGCGCCGCCGGCACCACCGTGCGCAGGATGCCCAACGGCATCTTGCCGCCATGCTCGCGCATGAACAGGTCCGCCGGGAAGCGCCTGGGCCAGTGGCCGAGGCCGGCGATGGTCACGACCTTGCCTTGGCCTGTCCGGATCATGATCGGCGCCACGCCGGCGACGTTCACCTCGTCGGGATGCAGGACGGCGAGCGCAATGCCCGCCGCGCAGCCGGCGTCGATCGCATTGCCGCCCGCCTCGAGGATCGAGAAGCCGGCCGCGGCGGCGAGATAGTGGCCGGCAGAGACGGCGTGGCGGCTGCCGTACAATGTCGGGCGGGCAGAGGCCATGGGCCTACGCCGCCTTCTTCCCGCGATGAGCCTCGATCACCGCCCACAAGGTTGCCGGCGTCACCGGCATGTCGATGTGCTTCACGCCGGTATGGGCGTGGATCGCATCGACGATCGCGTTAATCACCGAAGGCGGCGCACCGATCGCGCCGGCCTCGCCCGCGCCCTTCACGCCGAGCGGATTGGTCGTGCACGGGCTGTTGTGCATGTCGAACTTGACCGCCGGCACGATGTCGGCGCGCGGAAAGGCATAGTCCATGAAGCTGCCGCTCAGCAGTTGGCCGGAATCCTTGTCGTAGATCGTGTGCTCGGTGAGCGCCTGGCCGACGCCCTGGCCGATACCGCCGTGGATCTGGCCCTGCAGCAGCAGCGGGTTCAGCGCCATGCCGAAATCGTCGGTCACGGTGTAGTTCTTGATCTCGAGCGTCCCGGTGTCGGGATCGATCTCCAACTCGCAGATATGGCAGCCGTTGGGGTAGGTGTCGGCCTCGGGCGTGCGCGTGAAGTCGTCGTCGAGCGCGCCCTTGTTGGCCTTGGCGACGTCGAAAAGGCTGACGCTCCGGTCGGTGCCCACGATCCGGAACGACCCGTCCTTGAAGTCGATATCGGCGGCGCTGGCTTCGAGCAGGTTGGCCGCGAGCGGCTTGCCCTTGGCGATGATCTTGTCGGCGACGCCCATGGTCGCCACGCCGTTGATCGCGATGGTGCGGCTGCCGCCGGTGAAGCCCTCGGGCACCACGTCGGAATCGCCCTGCACCAGGTTGATGCGCTCGACATCGATGCCGAGCCTAGCCGACGCGATCTGTTTCAGCGCCGTCTCGTGGCCCTGGCCGTTGGTCTGGTTGCCGGTGATAAGGCTGATCGTGGCGTCGTCGTTGAACACCGCCTTCACCGTCTCCGGCCCGCCGCCCGAGCACTTCTCGACATAGGTCGCCATGCCGATGCCGCGCCATTTGCCGGCCCTGGCCGACTGCGCCCGGCGCGCGGCGAAGCCCTTCCAGTCGGCCTTCTCCATGCCCTTGCGCATCACCGTCTCGAAGTCACCAGAATCGTAGGTGTCGCCCAGCGCCGTCTTGAACGGCAGCTGCGCGGGCTTGATGAAGTTGCGGGCGCGGATCTCGTCCGGCGTGAGGCCGGTCTCGCGCGCGATATGGTCGACGAAGCGCTCGACCAGGTAAGCCGCCTCGGGCCGGCCCGCGCCGCGATAGGCGTCTGTCGGCACGGTGTTGGTCATCACGCCTTTCACGTTCACGTAGACCGCCGGCGTCTGATAGAGGCCGTTCAGCATCGAGCTGCCAGCCATGGTCGGAATGAAAACGCTGAAATGGTTGAGGTAGGCGCCGAGCGCGGCATAGGTCGTGATGCGGCAGCCGAGGAACCTGGCGTCCTTGTCGAGTGCCATCTCGGCGATCGAGACGTGGTCGCGGCCCTGCACGTCGGACTGGAAGGCCTCCTGCCGGTCGGGGATCCATTTGACCGCGCGCTTCAGCGCGCGGGAGGCCCAGACGACCATCGGATATTCGGGATGGACGAAGATCTTCATGCCGAAGCCGCCGCCGACGTCGCCGGTGCGCACACGCAGCTTGGGCGAGCCGATCTTCAGGATCATGTCGGCCACGACCGGCCGGATCATGTGCACGCCCTGCGAGGACAGCCACAAAGTCGACCGGTCGTCGCTCGGATCGTACTCGCAGATCGCGCCGCGCGGCTCCATCGAGTTCACGACCAGCCGCTGGTTGACGATCTGAAGCTTCACGACCTTGTCGGCCTTCTTGAAGGCCGCTTCGGTTGCCGCCTGGTCACCCATCGCCCAGTCGAATACGATGTTGTTGGGAATATGGTCATGCACCAGCGGCGCGCCGGGCTGGGCCGATTCCCAAGTGTCGACCGTATGCGGCCGGGGGGCGTAGTCGATCTCGATCAGCTCGGCGGCGTCCTTGGCCTGCTCCAGCGTCTCGGCGACGACCAGCGCCACCGGATCGCCGACATGCCGGACGCGGCCCTTGGCCAGCATCGGCCGGGAGGTGTCGGCGCGCGGGGTGCCGTCGCGGTTATCCAACGGCACCAGGCAGGGCACGTCGCCGAAACCTTCCGTCTCGACATCGGCGCCGGTGAAGACCAGCAGCACGCCGGGCGCCTTCTTTGCGGCGGTCGTGTCGATGCTCCTGATGTCGGCATGGGCGTGCGGGGAGCGCAGCACATAGGCGCGGGCAGCCGGGGTGGAGAGCTTCGTGTCGTCCGTGTAACGCCCGCCGCCCGTCAGCAGACGAGGGTCCTCGAGCCTGCGCACCGAATCGCCAATGCCAAACTTTGCCATGTGATTCCTCCACTTTGGGAGGAACACTATCAAACGGCGAAACCCACGACACATTATTTTCGGATCTTGAAACTGTCTGGAAACGGCCCTTCGCTAAGCAACGCGGCCCTAGAGGAAGGAGAGTATCCCGATGAACAAGCCGGCCCTGAGCGGCGCCTCCGCCGACGCACGCGAGCACTACGAGCGCGCACTCGGCCTGTTCCGCCTCTATAGCGGCGATCCGTTGGCCGCTGCCGACGCCGCGCTGGCCGACAGCCCCGGCTTCGCCATGGCCCATCTGCTGAAGGCGTGGCTGAATTTGCTCGGCACCGAGCCGGCGGGCATCGACGCCGCGCGCGCCGCTCACGCCACTGCCGCGCCGCATTGCCGGACCGCGCAGGAGAAGGGGCACCTCGCGGCGGTCGGGCATCTGGCCGAAGGACGCTGGCACGACGCCAGCCGGGCGATCCTGCGGGTCAGCACCGACCATCCGCACGACCTGCTGGCGCTGCAGGCGGGTCACCAGATCGACTTCTTCACCGGCAATGCCCGGCTCCTGCGTGATCGCATCGCCCGGGCGCTGGCCGACTGGTCGGCGGACATGCCCGGCTATCACGCGCTCCTGGGCATGCATGCCTTTGGCCTGGAGGAAATGGGCGATTATGGTTCCGCCGAGATCGCCGGCCGCCGCGCCGTCGAGCTCGAGCCGCGCGACGGCTGGGGACAGCATGCGGTAGCCCATGTACTCGAGATGCAGGGCCGCACCGGCGACGGGATTGCCTGGATGCGCGACAATGCCGATGCTTGGAGCTGCGACAGCTTCTTCGCCGTCCATAATTGGTGGCATCTCGCTCTCTACCATCTCGACCGAGGGGAGACGGGCGAGGTGCTGCGGCTGTTCGACGGCCCGATCTTCGGGGCCCGGTCCGGCGTCGCAATGGACCTGCTCGATGCGGCGGCGCTGCTATGGCGCTTGCACCTGCGAGGCGAGGCCGTGGGCGATCGTTGGACGGCCGTGGCCGACAACTGGCAACCCTTCGCGTCGGCAGGCAACTATGCTTTCAACGATGCGCATGCAGTCATGGCCTTCGTCGGCGCGAGCCGTCCCGAGCGGATCGCTGAGGTCATGGACGCCCAGGATCGGGCGATGGCGAGCGCGGGCGACAACGCGCGCTTCACCCGGGAGGTCGGCCGGCCGGTCGTGCTCGGGCTGAAGGCGTTCGGCGAGGGCGACTATGCAGGCTGCATAGCCGCCATCCAGCCGGTTATTCCCATCGCCAATCGCTTTGGCGGCAGCCACGCACAGCGCGACCTGCTCGACCTGACTGTCCTGGAAGCGGCCCTCAGGTTGCCCGATCCGGCGCTCGCCCGCGCGATCACCGCCGAGCGTCGTGCGGTGAAGCCCGACAGCCTGCACGCCCGGTCGATGTTCGAGCGGGCGAGGGGATTGCGCGGCAGCTGATAGTCCTCTCCGCGCTTCGCATAGGGAGGAATGCCGCTTCAGGCTGCGCGGCGGCGGGCGGTCTGGGCCTTCTTGATGTTGCGCTTGGCGGCGGCGCGCTGCTTTGGGGTGCGCCGCGTCGTCGCCTTCGCGTTCTTCCTGCCCATCGCCTTCGTGCTCTCGCGCTTGCCGCGCGCGCCGACGCGGCTCTTACCCTCACGCTCCTGCTGCGCGGTCTTGCCGGTGGCTTCCTTGCGCTTGCTTTTGCTCAGATTGCGCTTGTTCTCCGTCTTGCTCTCCTTCTTCGAGGCGCCCGCTTCCTTGAGCGCGATGGCAACGGCCTGTCGCCGGCTCTTGACCTTTCCGGCCTTGCCCTTCGGGCCGCTCTTCAGCTCGCCGTGCGCATATTCGTGCATTACCCGACCCATCGTCTTGCGCTGGGACGGCGAAGTCTTTGCGGCCATGACAGTCTCCTTGTGAAATCCTCTTTCTGCGAACGTCTCCCCGTCGTGTAGGTTGCCGCCATGGAAGATCCCGCCGCCTTCATCGCCGGCCTGCCGAAGGCCGAGTTGCACATCCATATCGAAGGAAGCCTCGAGCCCGAGCTGATGATGACGCTCGCGGCCCGCAACAAGGTCGCGCTGCGCTTCGGCTCGATCGAGGAGCTGCGCGCTGCCTACAGATTCTCGAACCTGCAGGACTTCCTCGATCTCTACTACGAAGGCATGCGCGTGCTGCTGCGCGAGCAGGACTTCTACGACCTCGCGATGGCCTACCTGAAGAAGGCGGCGTCGCAGAACGTGCGCCACGCTGAGATCTTCTTCGACCCGCAGGGCCACACCGACCGTGGCGTGCCGTTCAAGACGGTGATCGACGGCCTGTGGCGGGCGTTGAAGGATGCCGAGCGCGCGTTCGGTATGACGACGGCGCTGATCCTCTGCTTCCTGCGCCACCTCGACGAGGCGAGTGCCGAACGCACGCTCGACGAGGCCTTGCCGTGGCGTGACCGCTTCATCGGCGTCGGGCTCGATTCGTCGGAGAAGGGCCAGCCGCCGTCCAAGTTCGAGCGCGTCTTCGCCCGCGCGCGGGGCCTCGGCCTGAAGGCCGTCGCCCATGCCGGCGAGGAGGGGCCCCCGGAGTATGTCTGGCAGGCGCTCGATCTGTTGAAGGTCGATCGCATCGACCACGGTGTCCGCTCGCTCGAGGACGCGGATCTGACGGCGCGGCTGGTGCGTGACCAGATGCCGCTCACAGTCTGCCCGCTGTCGAACGTCAGGCTCTGCGTGGTGTCAAACATCAGAGAGCATCCGCTGCGCCGGATGCTGCAGGACGGGCTGATGGCGACGATCAACTCCGACGATCCCGCCTATTTCGGCGGCTACATGAACGAGAACCTGTCGGCGGTCGGGTTCAGCCGCGCCGAGATCGTCACGCTGGCCGGCAACGGCTTCCGCGCCGCCTTCTGCGACGAGGCAACCAGGCAGCGTTACATCGCCGAACTCGATGCCTACTGCCTATCTCGCCGCTGACGGCCTCGAGCCGCAGCTTCGCGAGGAACTGCACCGCGCCGGCGTTGCGGTAAGCGGCGAGCATGGCCGCCTGGTCATCGCCGACGGTCCCGCGATCGAGGCCGCGTGGGCGGCGAACATCTGGCACGACTGCGTGGAGTGGCCGGTCGCCTCGATCGGGACGGCGGCCAAGGGGTTGCGCGACATCCAGCGCAATTGGGCGATGTATGCGCCGTTGCATCATCGCCGCGCCGCGCTGATCCAGGAGCGGCTGCCGCACGTCTCGGCCAAGCCGGTCGTGTTTCCGGCCGCGGCACCGACCGCGCCGCTCGGCTCCTGGACCCTGCTCGCGCCGGATCGGCTGCTGGCGGCGGCGCAGTGCAGCGCACCCTTTCCCAATGGCGAGGTCGCGTTCGTCGAAGACAAGGCTGGGCCGCCGAGCCGCGCCTATCTGAAGCTCTGGGAAGCGCTGGTGCGGCTGCGCCGCTGGCCGCAGCCGGGCGAACGCTGCCTCGACCTCGGCGCCTCGCCGGGAGGCTGGACGTGGGTGCTGGCGAAGCTCGGCGCCAGCGTCGTCGCGATCGACAAGGCGCCGCTCGATCCGCGGATCGCCGCGATGCCGGGGGTGGACTGGCGCGGCGAGAGTGCATTCGCCCTGGACCCCGCAAGCGTCGGTCCGGTCGACTGGCTGTTCTCCGACATCGTCTGCTATCCGGCCCGGCTGCTGCGACTGGTCGAGCGCTGGCAAGCGTCGGGCCTGGTGAAGAATTTCGTCTGCACCATCAAGTTCCAGGGTGAGACGGACCATGACACGGCGGCAGCATTCGCGGCGATGCCAGGCGCGCACGTCCTGCACCTGCACCACAACAAGCACGAGCTGACGTTCCTGCTGACTTAGCGCGGCAGGCCTCGGGCGCGCAGGTCGCGGGCGAGGTGGTCGACGAAGGCGCGGACCGTGGGCGTGAGCAGGCGGTTGCCGGGATAGACCGCGTAGATCCCCCCGGCCGGCGGCTCGTGTCCCGTCAGCACGCGGGTCAGCTGCCCCGCCACGAGGGCGTCGGCGACCAGCCACTCCGGCACCGGAGCGAGGCCAAGCCCCGCCAGCGCTGCCGCCCGCAGCGACTCGCCGCTGCTGGTGAGCAACCCGGGGTTCACGGCGATTGTCTCGTTTCCCAGACTCCATGTGTCGCGCCACGGCAGAGGCGTGAAACCGATCAGGCGATGGCCCAGCACGTCGCGTGGCGTTGTCGGCGCGCCATGCTGGGCGAGATAGCCCGGCGACGCGACGATGACGACCTGCGACGTCGCGATCCGGCGCACGACCAGGGTCGGCTCGGGCTTCGCGACGATCCGGATGGCAAGATCGATGCCCTCGTCGACGAGCCTGGCCGCGGCGGTTCCCTCGACGAGCTCGATCTCCACCCTCGGGTGCGCGCTGAGGAAAGCTGGAAGCCCTGGGACGATGTATCGTTGCGCGAAGGCGTCCGGCGTGGCGAGCCGCAGTCGGCCGGCGGGTGTCTTCTGTGCCGCCTGCATCTCGGCGCGTGCGGCGGCCGCGCCATCCAGCAGCCGTCGGCACTGGCGATAAAACGCCGTGCCTGCCTCCGTCAGCCGCACGCGGCGTGTCGTTCGGTCGAGCAGGCGCACGCCCAAGCGCTCTTCGAGGGCGCGCACGGTCTCGCTGATCGACGATTTTGCGGTCTGCAGCGAAGCCGCCGCGGCGGTGAAGCTGCCGCGTTCGACCACCGCGGCAAAGGCTTCCATTCCGGCAAAGGCGTCCATCCGGCGATTGTTCGCCAGCGCGAACGATCTGTCCAGAATGCGCGTCTGCGCAGGGGGCGGGCGGCCTCGTAGAACCGAACCGCTCAACCAAGGAGGAGCCTGTGAACGAGACGTTGGATGTCCTGGGCGCGCCCATGATCGTGAAGAGTGCAGGCGATGTCGCGATGTTCCTCGCCGACCATCCCGTGCCGCCGGGCTATTTCGTGCCGCCGCACCGGCATGATGGCGACGACGAGCTGCTCTTCGTCGTCGATGGCGAGCTGACCTTGATCGGCGAGGCCGGGGAGGCGAAAGCCGGTCCCGGCACCGCTGCCACCTTCGTGCGCGGCAGTCTCCACGGCTTCCGCAACGACACCGACCGTACCGTCCGCCTCGTCGTTGCCGCGACGCCGGGCGTCCAGGCAGCCGAGATGTTCCGCCATTTCGACCGCGCCGGACGTGAAACGGGACGTCCATTGGAGCCCGGGGAGATTGTCGCCATTGCCGGGCAATACGGCGTGTCCTTCGGCTGATCAGCGATGCTAACCTTCTCCCGGCCATAGTCGGGAGAAGGTCATGCTGAAATCGATTGGAGTTGCCGCGTCGATTGTGTTGCTGGCGGGACCGGCGTTGGCGCAGTCCAAGCTCACGGTCGCGGCCTATGGCGGCGTCTGGGATTCGCACTTGAGGGAAAGGGTGTTCCCCGAGTTCGAGAAAAAGCACAACGTCAAGATCGACTATGTCGCCGGCAACTCGACCGACACGCTCGCCAAGCTGCAGGCCCAGAAGGGCAACCAGGTGATCGACGTCGCCATCATGGACGACGGCGTGATGTACCAGGCCATCCAGCTCGGCTTCTGCAACCCCATCCAGGGCCTGGACAAGAGCGAGCTCTATCCGGCCGCGCTGTTCAAGGACGACAAGGCGGTCGCGGTCGGCCAGACCGGCACCGGCTTCATGATCAACACCAAAGTCTTCAAGGAGAGGGGCTGGGCGACCCCGTCGTCGTGGGACGATCTCAAGGATCCCAAGTTCAAGAAGCAGCTCGTCATCCCGCCGATCAACAACACCTATGGCCTCTACACGCTGATGATGTACGCGCGCATGAACGGCGGTGGCGAGAAGAACATCGATCCCGGCTTCAAGGTGATGAAGGAGCAGATCAATCCGAACGTGCTGGTCTACGAGCCGTCGCCCGGCAAGATGACCGAGCTGTTCCAGTCGGGACAGGGCACGATCGCGGTATGGGGCACCGGCCGTGTCCAGGCCTTCGCCAACACCGGCTTCCCGGTCGACTTCATCTATCCCAAGGAAGGCGCGCCGATCCTGCTCGCCTCGGCCTGCCCGGTCGCCAAGCCGTCGGTCAATCCGCTGGCGCACGAGATGATCAAGACTTTGGTCTCTGCGCCGGTCCAGACCGGCATGGCCAAGGAGATGGGCAACGGCCCGGTCAACACCAAGGTCGACGTCACAATGCCGGAGCTCAGGATGGCGCCGGTCGGCGAGCGCGCCAAGCTGGTGATCGCCCCGGACTGGGACGCCATCAATGCCAAGCGCGACGAGTGGACCAAGCGCTGGAACCGCGAGGTGGAGCGCTGAACCGGTGCATCATCCGATCTATCTCTTCCGCCATGGCGAAACCGTCTGGAACGCCGAGAAGCGGGCGCAGGGCCATCTCGACTCGCCGCTGACCGAAACGGGTCGCGCTCAAGCGCGGGCCATGGGGCGCATGCTGGTGCAGGAGCTTGCCCAGTCGGGCTACAGGGCAGGCGACGTCATCGTCCGTGCCAGCCCGCTCGGTCGGGTGCGTGAGACGCTGGCGCTGGCGGCGGAGACGTCAGGCATCGCCCATGACGAGTCGTGTTTCGACTCTCGCCTGCGCGAGTATAGCTGGGGCGACTGGGATGGGCTGAACGGGCCTGAGATCGAAGCGCGCTTCCCGAACCAGATGGCCGTGCGCCTGCTGGACAGGTGGAACTACTGCCCGCCCAACGGCGAGAATTACGGCATGGTGGTCGAGCGGGCGCAGCCCGCGCTCGACGACATCGTGGCGCTCGCTGCCGGAAAGCCGGTGGCCGTGTTCGCTCATGGCGCGATCGGCCGGGTGATGCGCGGCCTGTTCCTGCGCGCGCCGCAAACCGAAATCCTGGCGATGGACCAGCCGCAGGACGCGTTCTTTCGCCTGCACGGCGGCGCGGTCCATCGCATCGCCGGCTGAGGCATGGCCTTTCTCGCGCTGGACAAGCTCACCAAGCATTTCGGCAGCCATGTTGCGGTCGACTGCTTGTCGCTCGAGGTCGAGAAGGGCGAGTTTGTCTCCCTGTTGGGCCCCTCGGGCTGTGGCAAGACGACGACCTTGCAGATGATCGCCGGCTTCGTCGAGCCGAGCGGCGGCGAGATCCGGCTCGCCGGCCGCGACCTGCTGGCGGTGAAACCGGCCAGGCGCGGCCTCGGCATCGTGTTCCAGAGCTACGCGCTGTTTCCGCACATGACGGTGGCGGAGAACGTCTCGTTCGGGCTCGAGATGCAGGGCGTCGCGACGGCCGAGCGCACGAAGAGAGTCGCTGAGACGCTGGCGCTGGTCGGCCTCGCGACCTTCGCGGGCCGATTTCCCCGCCAGCTCTCGGGCGGCCAGCAGCAGCGGGTGGCGCTGGCTCGCGCGCTGGTGATCCGGCCGCAGATCCTGCTGCTCGACGAGCCCTTGTCCAACCTCGACGCCAAGCTGCGCGAGGAGATGCAGATCGAGCTGCGCCAGATCCAGCGCAGCGTCGGCACGACCACCATCCTGGTGACCCACGACCAGGGCGAGGCGATGGCGCTGTCCGATCGCATCGTCGTGATGAACCAAGGCCGCGCCGAGCAGATCGGCCCGCCGCACGAGGCCTACGAGCGGCCGGCGACGCCCTTCGTCGCGGGCTTCCTGGGCAAGACCAACCTTGTGAAGGGAACGACCGTGCGGCCCGAGCGCATCTCCTTCGCGACCTCAGGCCTCGCCGGTACGGTCAAGACGCGCATCTTCCAGGGCAACCACTGGCTCTATCAGGTCGACACCGCCGATGGGCTGGTCACCGTCATCCGCCAGAACACCGGCGAGAGGATGCCGGACGAGGGCGCGGCGGTGCATCTGGCGTGGGCCGCGGCCTGATGCTGACGAGGTCCGTCGACTGCGCCTCGCTCTGCTCGGCTTCGCTCGGGATGACGGGCTTTGTCCGTCACCCTGACCGGAGCGCAGCGGAGCGGAGGGGCCTGATCACGTGGTCGTCATGAGCCGCACGCCCTATCTCCTCAGCCTCCCCGCGCTGCTACTGTTCGCGGGCGTGGTCGTCATTCCGCTTGCGATGACGGTGATTCTCACCTTCCACGACTGGGGCCAATACAAGGGCATCGAGCCGGTCTTCATCCTCAAGAATTGGGCGGAAGTCTTCGGCGATCCGTATTTCGGCGAGATGTTCTGGCGGACCTTCCGCATCGCGCTGATCGTCACCGTTCTCGCCGCCCTGTTCGGCGCGCCGGAGGCCTACATCCTGAACCGCATGAAGAGCCCGTGGCGCGGCCTGTTCCTGCTGGTGATCCTGGGGCCGCTGCTGATCTCGGTCGTCGCGCGCACGCTGGGCTGGGCGCTGCTGTTCGGCGGCAGTTCCGGCCTGGTCAACAAGGCGCTGATGTCGCTCGGCGTGATCTCCGCGCCGCTGCCCTTCATGTTCACCGAGACCGGCATGGTGGTGGCGCTGGTCCACGTGCTGATGCCCTACATGGTGCTCGCGGTGTGGGCGGCGCTGCAGCGCCTCGACCCGCAGATCGAGAACGCGGCGGTCGCGCTGGGCGCGGGACCTTTCACCGTGCTGCGCCGCATCGTGCTGCCGCAGGCGATGCCCGGCATCCTGTCCGGCGCGGTGATCGTGTTCGCGCTGGCGGCGTCGGCCTTCGCCACGCCGGCGATCATCGGCGGCCGGCGGCTCAAGGTCGCCTCGACCCTGGCCTACGACGAGTTCCTGAACACGCTCAACTGGCCGCTCGGCGCCACGGTCGCGGTGCTGCTCCTGCTCGCCCTGGTGCTGATCGTGGTCGGCGCCAACCGCCTCGTCGAGCGGCGCTACGCGCAGGTGTTCGGATGAGCCGCAACGGTCCGGTCGCGCTCGCCTTCCACGCGCTGTTCGTGACCTTCATGCTAGCGCCGATCGTCGTCGTCTGCTGGGTCGCCTTCACGCCGGAAGGGTATCTGTCCTTCCCGACCGACCGCTGGTCGCTGCGCTGGTTCGAGGCGATCGCGCGCTATCCCGAGTTCATCGCCGCCTTCTGGCGCTCCCTGTGGCTCGGCGCGCTTTCCTCCGCTTTCGCCGTTGCGGTCTCGGTGCCGGCGGCGCTCGCCATCGCGCGCTACCGTTTCCGCGGCCGCGAGGCGATGACGGCGCTGTTCATGTCTCCTCTGATGATCCCGCACATCGTGCTCGGCATCGCCTTCCTGCGCTTCTTCACCCAGATCGGGCTCGGCGGCACCTTCACCGGCCTCGTGCTGTCGCACATCGTGATCGTGCTGCCCTTCGCGCTCCGCCTCACTCTCGCCTCGGCGATCGGCCTCGACCGCGCGCTCGAGCATGCCGCCGTCTCGCTCGGCGCGTCGGAATGGACGGTGCTGAAACGCGTGACCCTGCCGCTGGTCGTGCCGGGGCTGGCGAGCGGCTGGGCGCTGGCTTTCATCAATTCATTTGACGAGGTGACGATGACGGTGTTCATCGCGGCACCCGGAACCGAAACCCTGCCGGTGCGCATGTTCCTCTATATCCAGGACAATATCGATCCGCTGGTCACTTCCGTGTCGGCCTGCGTGATCGCCGTCACCGTCGTCGCGCTGATCGCGCTCGATCGCGCCTACGGTCTCGAACGCCTTCTCGTCGGACGGACCGGCCATGGCCGCTAACGACTACGACGTGGCCGTCGTCGGTGGCGGGCTGGTCGGCGCCGCGACCTCGTGGGGCCTGGCGCGCGAGGGCCTGCGGGTCGCCCTGCTCGACGAAGGCGATCGCGCGGTGCGTGCCTCGCGCGGCAATTTCGCGCTGGTCTGGGTGCAGAGCAAAGGCCTCGGCCTCGCCGCCTATGCCGGGTGGACGATCCGTTCGTCCAATGCCTGGGGCGGCTTCTCCGATCTCCTGAAGCAGGAGACCGGCCTCGACGTCTCCTTCCAGCGGCCGGGCGGCTTCCATCTCTGCTTGTCGGAGAAGGAATTCGAAGCGCGGGCGACCAACCTCAAACGCCTGCACAACCAGCCGGGCATCGTCGACTACCGGACCGAGATGCTCGATCACGGCCAGGTCGCGAAGATGCTGCCCGACATCGGCCCCGAGGTCGTCGGCGCAAGCTATTGCCCGCTCGACGGCCACGTGAATTCGCTGCGCCTGTTCCGCACCCTGCACAGCGCGATCAATGCGCGCGGCGTCACCTATCTGCCGAACCATCGGGTCGAGAACATCACGAAGGAAGGCGGCGAGTTCCGCCTCGCCACGGCGCACGGCGAGATCCGCGCCGGCAAGGTCGCGCTCGCCGCCGGCAACGCCAACATGCAGCTCGCCCCGATGGTCGGGCTCGATGCACCGATGCGGCCCGAGCGCGGCCAGATCGTCGTCACCGAGCGGCTGCGGCCGTTCCTGAACTATCCGGTCGTCACCCTGCGCCAGACCGACGAGGGCACGGTGATGATCGGCGATTCCAAGGAGGAAAGCACCGATCCGACGGGGCTCACCCTTGGCGTGAGCGCCACCGAGGCCGAGCGCGCGGTGCGCCAGTTCCCGCTGCTCGCCAACGTCAACGTGGTGCGCACCTGGAGCGCGATCCGCGTGATGACCCGGGACGGCTTTCCGATCTACGACGAGTCGGAGAGCCATCCCGGCGCGTTCGTGTTGTGCTGCCATTCTGGCGTGACGCTGTGCGCCAATCACGCGCTCACCGTGGCGCCGATGATCGCCCGCGGCGCGCTCGACACGTCGCTGGTCGCTCCCTTCAGCGCGCGGAGGTTCCATGTTCAAGAGGCTGGGTGACACCGGCACGGCCGTCTCGCTGACGGTTGACGGCAAGCCGATCCGCGCCCGCACCGGCGACACCGTCGCGATCGCGATGCTGGCCGCCGGCCTCGATCATTGCCGGACCACGCCGGTCACCGGCGCGGCGCGCGCCCCGTACTGCCTGATGGGCGTGTGCTTCGATTGCCTGGTGACGATCGACGGCGTCGGCAGCCGGCAGGGCTGTCTCGTGCCGGTGCGCGAGGGAATGACGGTGGAGACGCAACTCGGCAAGCGCGAGGCGGGGCGATGACTTCCGTCAAGTGGCTGGGAGCGCGGTTCTCCAGAGCCGCTCATGGGATGTCGCAAGCCGGAGGAAGAGCGGCTCTGGAGAGCCGCGCTCCCAGCGAAGGGGAGGGCGCAGCCGATGAACGCCGCTGACCTTTCTCCCACTTATGACCTGGTCGTCATCGGCGGCGGGCCGGCCGGGCTTGCGGCGGCGGCGCTGGCGGCACGCGCGGGCGTGCAGACGGTGCTGTTCGACGAGAATCCAGGCCTCGGAGGCCAGATCTATCGCGGCATCGCGGCGAACCCGATGAGCAACCGCGCCATCCTGGGCGACGATTACTGGGCGGGCGCTGCGCTCGTTGCCGAGGTCAAAGCGAGCGGCGCCACGATCGCCAATGGCGCCACCGTCTGGAGCCTCGATCCGACGCTGCTAGTCGGCGTATCGATCGCAGGCCAGGCGCGCCTCCTTAAGGCCAAACGCGTGATTATCGCGACGGGGTCGCTCGAGCGGCCATTCCCCGTTGCGGGCTGGACGCTGCCCGGCGTCATGACGGCGGGGGCGGCCCAGACTGCCTTGAAGGCGCAGGGGCTGGTGCCGAGTGGTCGGACCGTGATGGCGGGGGCGGGTCCGCTGCTCTGGCTGCTCGCGGCACAGCTGCTGCGCGCCGGGGGCCGGATCGAGGCGATCCTCGACACGATGCCGAGGGTGAACTGGCTGCGCGCTGCGATGCACCTGCCCGACTTCGCCCTCTCGCCGTACTGGTCGAAGGGCCTGACGCTGCTGCGCGAGGTGAAGGCCAAGGTGCCGGTCATCCGCGTCAACAGCGTCGCGGCGGAGGGCAAGGACAAGCTGGCCGAAGTCGTGTTCGGCACCGGCGCCGGAGAGCGGCGGATGAAGGCCGACCTGCTGCTGCTGCATCAGGGTGTCGTGCCCAACGTCAACCTCGCCCTCGCGGCCGGCGTCTCGCATCGCTGGAACGGCCGCCAGCTCTGCTTCGAGCCGATCGTGGACGCCGACTTCGCGACCTCCGTTCCCGGAATCGCCGTTGCAGGCGACGGGGCCGGCATCGCCGGCGGCACCGCGGCAGCAGAGCGTGGCCGCATCGCCGCCATCGCGGCGGTGCGGGAGCTGACGCCCGGCGCGGCGCTGCCGCAGGTCCAGACGATACGGCAGAAGCTGTCGCGGGAGGAGGCGGGTCGCGCCTTCCTCGACATGCTCTACCAGCCCGCACCGGAATTCCGACGCCCCGTCGGCGATACGATCGTCTGCCGCTGCGAGGAGGTGACCGCGAAGCAGGTGCGCGACACGGCCGATCTGGGCTGCGAGGGGCCCAACCAGATGAAAGCCTTCCTGCGCTGCGGCATGGGTCCCTGCCAGGGACGGCTGTGCGGGCTCACGGTCACCGAGCTGATTGCCGAGCAGCGTCGGTCGACGCCAGAGGAGGTCGGCTACTACCGCCTGCGCCCGCCGGTGAAGCCGATCACCCTGGCCGAGTTGGCCTCGCTGCCGATCAGCGACAGCGAGCGCAAGGCGGTCGAAAGGTGAGTCTTCTACTGGGACCGCGTCACTCCGTGGCGCCTCTTTCATACTCTTCCGGACCGCGAGCATCTTGCTCGCTCATGAGCTTGAGCGAGCAAGATGCTCGCGGTCCGGAAGAGCATGAGCGCGCCCAGCCATGACCCGCACCGCCGACGTCGTCGTGATCGGCGGCGGCATCCATGGCTGCTCGACTGCGCTCCATCTGGCCCTGCGCGGGCTGAAGCCGATCCTGGTCGAGAAGGACTATGCCGGCCGCCATGCCTCGGGCGTGAATGCCGGCGGCGTGCGCCAGCTCGCGCGCGACCTTGCCGAGATCCCGCTGTCGATCTCCTCGATGGCGCTATGGGAGCAGATCGAAGAGCTGGTCGGCGACGATTGCGGCTTCGAGAGCCATGGCACGGTGCTCGTCGCGGAGAACGACGCGGAGCTCGACAGCTTCCGCGCCCGGGTCGACGACCTGCGCCTGAAAGGCTTCACGCACGAGGAGCTGATCGACCGCGCCGAGCTGCGGCGCCTCGTGCCCGCGGTCTCGGACGAGTGTCCCGGCGGCGTGGTTTCACGCCGCGACGGCGCGGCCGATCCGTTCCGCACGACGCAGGCCTTCCGCAAGCGCGCGATCGAGAAGGGCGCCGAGGTGGTCGAGGGTGTCACGGTGACCGGCCTGGAACGGGTCGGCGGCGTCTGGCGGGTCGAGACCAGCGACGGCCCGATCGAGGCGCCGAAGGTGGTGAATGCGGCGGGCGCCTGGGCCGATCGGATCGCGGCCATGCTGGGCGAGCCGGTGCCGCTCACCGTCGTGGCGCCGATGCTGATGGTGACCAGCCGGCTGCCGGCCTTCATCCAGCCGGTCGTGATCCTGCGGGGCCGCAAGCTCTCCTTCAAGCAGCTCGGCAACGGCACCGTGGTGATCGGCGGCGGCCATCTGGCGACGCCCCATCGCGACCGCAACGAGACGGTGCTCGACTGGGACAAGCTGGCGATCAGCGCGCGCACGGTGTGGGAGCTGTTCCCGCTGATGCGCCAGGCGACGATCGTGCGCGCCTGGGCGGGCATCGAGGCCTACATGCCCGACAGCATTCCGGTGGTCGGCCCGAGCGGCACGTCGGAAGGCGTCTTCCACCAGTTCGGCTTCTCGACCCACGGCTTCCAGCTCGGGCCGGGCACAGGTGCGGTGATCGCCGAGCTGGTGGCCACCGGTGCGACCAACGTGCCGATCGCCGACCTCGCCATCGGGCGGTTCAGGGCGTGAAACGCAGTGGGCACTGACGGCGTTTTACCGCATTTAGCGCTAATCGCACGGGCTGTCCTTCTGCAAAGGATGCATCGCCGGCGGCTCCCCTGGCCAAGCCCGCCAGCAGTCGATTGCCGCCAATCAGAAGAGTCATATGGAGGAATCACTTTATTATGATTCTCTATCAAGACTCTCTGGGCGATGACCCTCCTTCACTCCTGAGTCGGCAAAGGAAGCCCAAAGCGTATAGCGCTAAATGCGGAAAGTCGTTCAGCGCTAGCGCTGGCGCCGCCAGTCGTAGCCGAGGCGCGGGAAATGGACGGCGACCTCGCCGAGGTCGGGATCGTGGCGTAGCAGGGCGATCTCGTCGGGGTCGATGAAGCTAACCTCGCCCTCGGTCCAGTCGCGCGCATTGTCCGACGGACGCACGCGGGCGCGCTCGCCCGGCCTGGGATCTCCTTCCTGTGGATCGGAGGGGCGCGCCGGGGCAGGCGCTGCGTGACGGGCGACGGCGAGCGCCTCGTCCTGGCTGATCTCGGTGCGCGTGCCGTGGCCGATCGTGGCCATGCGGTCACGCCAGGCGAGGAGCTTTGGATAGGGATCGAACTCGGCGCGGCAGTCGATGTGGCGGCCGCGGTAGAACCAGACGACGTGGTAGCAGGCAAAGTCAGCGATGCAGGGTTTATCGCCCAGCAGGTAGGACCGGCCGTCGTCGAGCATCTCCGCCAGCCACTTGATCTGGGGCCGCACCAGATGCCGGTTCCGGATCGCCGCCGCGCGCACCGCCTCGATCGAGGGAGCGGGCAGGCCGTGCAGCTTCGCGCGGTCCTCATGCAGGCCTTCGGGCATATGGTCGGCATTGATGCCCGACACGAACAGGGCCGAGGGCCGCATGAACTGCTGCTCGGCCCACCAGGCGATCGCCTCGCCATGGCCGCGCGTACCGTCGGGGAAGAAGGAGGGCGAGGGGACACGCCGCTCGAGCTCGTGCGCGATCAACCGCGTGTCGCACCACAGATCGGCGCCCTCCTGCAGGATCGGGATGCGGCGATAGCCGCCGGTCAGCGGGGTGAGCTTGGGCTTGGGCAGGATCGGCGGCTGCTCGACGCTCCGCCACGCCAGCCCCTTGAAGCCCAGCATCAGCCGCGCCTTCTCGGCGAAGTTCGAGAAGTCGTAGTGGTGGAGGATGAGATTCATCGTACCGCTATTTCAATGAGGTGGTGTCATCCCGAACGAAGTGAGGGATCTATGGCCAACCGCCGGCATAGGTTCCTCACTTCGTTCGGGATGACACGACTCTCGTTTCGGGTGCTCTCAGGTTGGGCTATGCCGCCTTCAGCACGCCCTCGTCGTCCTCGATCGGCAGCGGATTCCAGTTTCGCGACACCACCCAGTCGGGGCGCGGGTTGTCGCCGAGCTGCGGCTTGTTGGCGACGGTGTTGCACGACACGTAGATGTGCCAGCGGTCGTCGGCCGAGAGATTGTGGCCCGAGGCGTGCAGCACGTTGCAATGGAACAGCACGCAGGTGCCGGCACGGCCGGTGACGGCGACCGGCTCGGGCGAGCTCTTCAGGATCTCGATCATGCGCTGCCTGGGCATTGCCCAGAACTTGTACGAGGTCGACTCGTCGTAAACCGGCTCGATGCGGCCGAGCTTGTGGCTGCCCGGGATGAGATAAAGAGCGCCACCCATCTCGGTCGTGTCGGTCATCATGACGTTGAAGGTCGCCATGTCGGGCCGCCGGCAGCCGTCGCGCATCCATGAGCCGTAGTCCTGGTGCCACTGCCACACGGTGCCCTCGATCGCGGGCTTGGTGTTGATCTTGGTGTGATAGACGTAGACGCCGTCGTCCTTCAGCACCTGCTGAACCGGGCGCAGCAGACGCGGCGTGCGGACCATGGCGCGGAACGGCTGCGAGCGGGTCGGGCCGTCGGTCTCGTGCACGCGGAAGATGGTGCGCACGCCGCCGGTGTGCTCGCGCACGACCTCCTCGCTCTCGACCTGGCTCAGCCGCGCGACCTCTCGGCGCAATACCGCCACCTCGTTGCGTGCGAAGAGGTCCGGGAATACGAGAAAACCGTCGCGGTCGAACCGCTCCAATTGCTCTGCCGTCAGCTCCATGGCGTTGCTCCCGATGTTCGTTGCGGCAACGCTAACATCGGCGCTCGTGCCGGGCTACGCCGCCGTTCGGGCAAACCGCGCGTTGCGATAGGCGGCGACCGTGACCGGCGGATACTTCTGCGGCGCATCGGCGGTGCGGCAGGTCGGCAGGCATTCGATCAGAGCGTCGTAGGCCGGAGCGACGAAGTAGGCGATCGACAGCCGCCGCGCGCCGCCGCCCGAGCGCGGATTGGCGACGCGATGGAGCGTCGAGCGGAAGCGATCGTTGGTCCAGCGCATCAGCAGGTCGCCGATATTGACGATGAAGCCTTCCTCGCACGGCGGCGCCTCGTGCCAGCGTCCTGCGAGATCGCGCACCTCGAGCCCGCCATCGGCTGCTTCGTTCTTGAGGATCGTCAGCATGCCGAGGTCGGTGTGTGCGCCCGCGCGCAGCTGGCCTGGAACTGGGGGCGTCGCCTGCGCCGGGTAATTCAGGGCGCGCAGCATGCTGCAGTGGCGGGCGAGTGCGCGGTCGAACCAGGCCTCGGGCAGACCGAGCGCCATCGCGAAGATGTCGCCGATCGTCTGTTGCAGGTCCTCCATCGCGGCCCAGTAGGTACGCCACGCCGCCTCGAACCCGGCCGGCTCGGCCGGCCACAGGTTTGGCGCGTAGTTGGGATAGGCGTTCGGCAGCGTGTGATACCAGGGATCGTTCGGCGGAACGTCGGGCGGACCGATCGCGAAGACCTCCTTATAGTCGGGCGGCGAGTCGTTGCCGGCGAGCCGCGCCAACGTCTCGGTGCCTTCGGCATGATACGCACGGTTCTGCTCGGGGCGCGGTCGCGCCACCTTCAACTTGTCGGCCGCCGGCAGGTCGAAGAACGCGCGCGAGGTGGCGCGCATTGCCTCGATTGCCGCCGGCGACACGCGATGGCCGGTCACGGCGAAAAAGCCGATGGTTTCGCAGGCAGCGCGAACCGCGTCGGCAACGGCCGCCTTGCCGGAAGCGCTGCCAGCGTACCAGGGCGCGAGATCGATGATGGGAAAAGCCGGGTCGGACATGACTGCTCCGGATCGGGGCGTAGCAACTGCCGTGCCGCGGGTCGAGGGCGTTGTGCGGTGGCATGGATGTTGCTGCCGATACCGCGAAGGAGACAAGCAATGATTCTCGCCCTGACACGCCGCGCCCTGACGGCATCGCTCCTCGCGCTCGGCGCAACAGCTGCACTGTCTGCTGCAGCCGCGGCGCAGACCCAGTGGATCATGGCGAGCGGCTATCCCGAGAACAACTTCCTCACCCAAAACCTGCGCAAATGGGTCGAGGACGTCGAGAAGGGCAGCGGCGGCAAGCTCAAGATCACGCTGCATACCAACGACAGCCTGATCAAGCTCGACAGCATCAAGGCGGCGGTGCAGCGCGGCCAGGTGCAGGCGGGCGAGATCCGGCTCGGCGTCTACGGCAACGAGGATCCGATGTATATCCTCGACGGCGTGCCGTTCGTTGCCTCGACCTACGACGAAGCCTGGAAGCTGATGGAGGCGCAGAACCCTTATTTCAAGACGATTCTAGACAAGGCCGGCATGGTCATCACCGGTTACCAGGTCTGGCCAAGCCAGGGCTTCTACACCAAGGGCGCGGTCAAGAGCGTCGACGACTTCAAGGGAAAGAAGATCCGCATCTACTCAACGGCGACACAGCGCATGGCGTCGCTGCTCGGCTTCAATGCCACGATCCTGCCGTTCGCCGAGATCCCGCAGGCCTTTTCGACCGGCCTGATTGAGGCGCTGTTCACCAGCGCCCAGACAGGTGCCGACATCCAGGCCTGGGACAACACGAAGTATTTCACCAACGTCGGCGCGATCCTTTCCAAGAACGCTCTCATTTTCAACAAGCGTGCCTTTGCCTCACTACCCGCTGAGGTCCAGAAGGTGGTGACCGACGCGTCCGACGCCTACACGAAACGGGCCTGGGAGCTGAGCAAGGCGGCGCACGCGGCGCAGACTGCCATACTGACCAAGAACGGCATGACCGTGAGCGAAGCGCCGGCCAGCGTCGTCGAGGCGATGAAGAAGGTCGGCACGCAGATGGCGGGCGAGTGGAAGACGACGGCCAGCCCCGAGGCGATTGCCGTGCTCGACAAATACATGGCGGGCGCCAAGACCAACTGACGGCCAGGCGGGCGGCACGGCCTGCCGCCCCGAACCCCGGCACGGAGACGACATGCGGCAGTTTCTCGACAGGCTCTATGCCGCAAGCGGCGCGCTGAGCGCCTTCTTTCTGATGATGATCGGCGTTTCGATCCTGTGCCAGATCGTCGGCCGCCGCCTGAACATCGCGTTCGATGCGACGGAGATTTCCGGCTTCTGCATGGCGGCCTCGACCTTTCTCGGGCTCGCCTACACGCTGCGCGCCGGTGCCCATATCCGCGTCAACCTGCTGATCAGCCGCTTCGGGCCTGCCGGCCGGCGCCTGATCGAGATCTGGTGCTGCGCCCTGGGCGGCCTGTCGCTGGCGTACTTCTCGTTCAACGCGTGGTTGATGACCTATGAGTCGCTGGTCTTCAAGGACACCAGCCCGGGCTTGATGGCCGTGCCGTTCTGGATACCCCAGATTGGCATGGCGCTGGGCGCGACCATCCTCGCGGTGGCGCTGTTCGACGAGCTCTATCAGGTCCTGTTTGCCGGCAAGATCCCCGAATTCCTCGATGCCGAGGCGCAGGCGATCGGCGAGGAGCTGGCCATCGCCGACGCCGGGACGACGGGCAGAGCATGAGCGGAGAACTGCTTCTGGCGGTCGCCGTTCTCGGCACGCTGTTCTTTCTGCTGGCCAGCGGACTGTGGATCGGCATCACGCTGCTGGTCGTGGGCTTCGTCGCGCTGTTCTTCTTCACGCCTGCGCCGGCCGGCTCGCTGCTCGCCAGCACGGTGTGGGATTCGAGCTGGAGCTGGGCGCTCACCGCGCTGCCGCTGTTCATCTGGATGGGCGAGATCCTGTTCCGCTCTCGATTGTCGGAAGACATGTTTCGCGGCCTGGCGCCGTGGCTCGGCTGGCTGCCCGGCCGGCTGCTGCACGTGAACATCCTGGGCTGCGGCGTGATGGCGGCAGTGTCGGGGTCGTCCTCGGTGACCTGCGCCACGATCGGCCGCATGAGCATGCCCGAGCTGCGCAAGCGCGGCTATCACGAGGGCATGGCGATCGGGACGCTGGCGGGGTCGGGGACGCTGGGCCTTCTGATTCCGCCGTCGATCATGATGATCGTCTACGGCATCACCGCGCAGGTCTCGATCGGCCGCCTGTTCATCGCGGGCTTCCTGCCCGGCTTCATGATGATCGGCCTGTTCATGGCCTATGTGATGGTCTGGGCACTCCTCAACCCGACGAAAGTCCCCGCCGACGATCTCAGGATGAGCTTCGGACAGAAGCTCTGGAATGCGCGCCGGCTCATCCCTGTGATCCTGCTGATCCTGGTTGTCCTGGGCTCGATCTACGGCGGCGTCGCGACGCCCACCGAGGCGGCGGTGATGGGCGTTGTGGGCGCGTTGATCCTGGCCGGCGCGACTCGCACCCTGTCGCTCGAGACCTTTCGCGAGAGCCTGCTCGGCGCGGTGCGGACGAGCTGCCTGATCGGCCTCATCCTTGTCGGTGCTGCCTTCGTCACCACGGCGATGGCGTTCACCGGGCTGCCGGCAGCGATGGCCAACTGGGTCAACGGGCTGGGGCTCAGCCCGGCCGGGCTGATCCTCATCCTGACCCTGCTCTACATCGTGCTGGGTTGCTTCCTCGACGGCGTGTCGATGATCGTGCTGACGGCGCCGGTGGTGCTGCCGATGGTGGCCGCCCAGCACATCGATCCGTTGTGGTTCGGCATCTACATCGTCCTGGTGGTCGAGATGGCGCAGATCACCCCGCCGGTCGGCTTCAACCTCTATGTGCTGCAGAACCTGACAGGACGCGACATCTGGACCGTGACCAAAGCCTCGATGCCGTTCTTCGGGCTGCTCTGCCTCGGGATCGTCCTGATCACGATCTGGCCGGATATCGTGCTCGTGCTGCCGCGGCAGATGGTCGGCCGATAACCCTGACACTCAGGGAGTCTGACCTCGGCGCGGGTCAGGGATCCATCACGAAATAGACCTTCTTCTCGCGCCGCATGCCGAGCCGGTCGTAGAAGCGTTGCGAGCCCTTGTTCTCCTCGCCAGTGGTCCAGATCACCCGCGTGTCGCCGCGCTCCTTCGCCAGCGTCCGGATGCCCTCGATGAGCAGCTCGCCGACACCGGCCGAGCGGGCGGTGGCGGCGACGTAGAGCTCCTTCAGGAACAGGCCGTGCGTCAGCCGGGGACCCGGAAAGTAGGGGTTCAGGATGGCGAATCCGACCAGCTTCCCGCCGTCGTCCGCCACCAGGCAGAGCGTGCCGCCCCTGGTCAGGAACTCGGCTCCCTCGGCCCCGGCGCCGGGGCGCACCTCGGCCCCATAGTGCTGTTCATGGTCTTCCAGGAGGAGGGCGAGGTGCGCTTCGTCGCCGGGCCGTGCGTGCCTGATTTGCATGGCGGTTCGTCTAACACCGCTGGCCCACCGGAGAAAAGAGCGGCAAAATTCGGCCAACGGGAGAGAAAAATGCAAGGCGTCGTGAACATCGATGATCTGCGCAAGCTGGCCAAGAAGCGGCTGCCCAAGATCGCCTACGACTTCATCGAGGGCGGCACCGACGACGAGGTCGGGCTGGCCACCAACGAGCAGGCATTCCGCCAGGCTCGCATCGTGCCGCGCTACCTGGTCGACGTGACCGTGCGCGACCAGTCGACGACGCTGTTCGGGCGGACCTATTCGAGCCCGATCGGCATCGCGCCGACCGGCCTCGCCGGCCTGTTCCGCCGCGGCGCCGACCTGATGCTGGCCGAGGCAGCGCGCGACGCCAACGTGCCCTTCATCATGTCGGGCTCGAGCACAGGCTCGATCGAGGATCTCGGCAAGCTGGCGCCCGACCACGGCTGGTACCAGCTCTACTCGGCCAAGGACCAGTCGATCTCCGAGGATATGATCAAGCGCGCCGGCGATGCCGGGCTCAAGACCCTGGTTTTCACTGTCGACGTGCCGGAAGGCTCGAACCGCGAGCGCAACACGCGCAACGGCTGGGGCCGGCCGCTCAAGCTCAGCCTGGCGACCAAGCTCGAGGCGCTGGAGCATCCGGCCTGGATGCTGGAGTGGATGCGCCACGGCACGCCGTTCTTCGACAACTGGGCGAAGTACGCGCCCGCTAAGGACGCAAACTCGGTGGCGGATTTCGTCGCCCAGCAGAATCGCGCGCCGATGACCTGGAAGCACGTCGAGCGCTATCGCAGCCTGTTCAAGGGCAACTTCGTGCTCAAGGGCATCATGCATCCCGACGATGCCATCCGCGCCCATTCTCTCGGTGTCGACGGCATCATGGTGAGCAACCACGGCGCCCGTCAGCTCGACAACGCGCCGTCGCCGCTGCATGTCCTGCCGGCGATCCGCGACGCGGTCGGCGACAAGATGACGGTGATGTTCGACGGCGGCATCCGCCGCGGCCTCGATGCGGTTATCGCCTTGTGCATGGGCGCCAAGTTTGTCTTCCAGGGCCGGCCGACGTTGTACGGCGTGACGGCAGGCGGCGTGGAGGGTGCGAAGACGGCGCTCGGCATCTTCCGGCGCGAGGTCGATCTCAGCATGGCCCAGATGGGTGCTCCCACGATCGCCGACCTCGGTCCGCAGTTCCTGATGTGGAAAGACGAGGAGGATCTGCGCCGCAATCGGCGCTGATCGGGCCATGTCGGGAGAGCCGCCCAGCGACCCGGATCGGCAGTCTCCTGAAAAGCCGTCTCCTGAAAAGATCGTGCGGGAGGAAGCGGCGCGGCTCGATATGAGCCGCACGATGAGCTACAGCGACTACCTGCAGCTCGATGCGCTTCTCACCGCGCAGAAGCCGCTCTCGCCGGCCCACGACGAGATGTTGTTCATTGTGCAGCACCAGACCAGCGAGCTGTGGATGAAGCTCATGCTGCACGAGCTGACCGCCGCCAGGCGGTGCATCGCGGCCGACGAGCTGAACCGCGCGTTCAAGATGCTGGCGCGGGTGTCGCGCATCCTCGAGCAGCTGGTCCATGCCTGGGACGTGCTGTCGACCATGACGCCGCCGGAATACACCGCCATCCGCCCCTTTCTCGGCGCATCGAGCGGCTTCCAGAGCTACCAGTATCGCTGCATCGAGTATTCGCTGGGCAACAAGAACCCGATCATGCTCCGCCCGCACGAGCATCGCCCCGACCTGCTGGCACAGGTGCGCGCGGCGTTCGAGGCGCCGTCGCTTTACGACGAGGCCCTGCGCGTCCTGGCGCGGCGTGGGCTGCCGGTGCCGGCCAGCCATGTCGAGCGCGACTGGAAGCAGCCCTATGTCGACAGCGACGAGGTCGAGCAGGCCTGGCTGCAGGTCTATCGCGAGCCCGAGGTACACTGGGACCTGTACCAATTGGGCGAGGAGCTGATGGACCTCGAGGACTCGTTCCGCGTCTGGCGCTTCCGCCATGCCACAACAGTCGAGCGGCTGATCGGCCTCAAGCGCGGGACCGGCGGCACCGGCGGCGTGGGCTACCTGCGCAAGATGCTCGATGTGGTGCTGTTTCCCGAGCTCTGGCGGCTGCGCACGGACTTGTAGCCGTGGACCTCGACTGGCGACACCTCTCAGCCGAGGAGCGCGAGCGCGAGTATTCGCCGAGCTCGTGCATCGGCGGCAATTACCAGCCCTACATTCGCGCCTATGCGGAGCTGAGCGCGGCCGCCCGCCGGGCGCACCCTCCGGTGACCATCCGTTACGGCTCAGCGGAGAGGCAGACGCTCGACCTGTTCCTTCCCGACGGTGTGGCGCGGCCGCCGGTGCTGGTTTTCTTCCACGGCGGCTATTGGCAGGAACTCTCGAAGCAGGAGTCGGCCTTTGCGGCACCCGGGTGCCTCGCTCACGGTATAGCCTATGCCGCCGTCGACTACACGCTGGCGCCCGCCGCTACGCTCTCAGGCATCGTCGAAGAATGCCGCGCCGCCGTCGCGAGCCTCGGCCGCTTCGATCGGCTCGTGGTCGCCGGCAGCTCGGCGGGCGCTCACCTCGCAGCGATGGTGGCGCTCGCTGCGGACCAACGGGTTAGAGGTGCGGTGCTGGTCTCCGGCATCTACGACCTCGAGCCGCTGACCGGCACCTCGATCAACGACGCGCTCGGCCTCGATCCCGCATCGGCCGCGCGCAACAGCCCGCTGCGCCAGTCGCTCGAGGGATTCCCGCCCAGCTTGGTCTGCTGGGGTGAGAACGAGACCGATCAGTTCAAGCGGCAAAGCGGCGCCTTCACCCAAGCGCTGCGTGAAGGAGGGGCAAACTGCACGGCGTTCGAGTGTGCAGGCCGTAACCACTTCGACGTCATCCTGGATCTCGCCGATTCCGGCACGGAACTCGGTCGGCGGGCGCTCACTCTAGTCCAGTCGACGGCGCCTTTTTCTTCGTGAAGCCATTGCGCTGCCGTTCGATCTCGGCATCGCACGGCCAGCCGTAGGGCGCCTTCTCGCGGGAGTCGTTGAACAGGATGGCCGCCACCGGATGAGGATGTTGGCCGCGCCGAGAACCCGCAGTGCGCGTTCCAGCTGCCCTTGCCGGCTGGACGTGGAGGGGTCGCCAGCGGCGCGCGATGCGGCAGGATTGGCGACGCTGGAGGCCTTCACATCGGGCAGCCGGAGGAGGCGCCGCGTCTAGAGGTCGACGATCGGGGTAAAGCCGCCGTAGACC
Organism: Reyranella sp.; assembly: GCF_965279465.1. Classification (NCBI taxonomy): domain Bacteria; kingdom Pseudomonadati; phylum Pseudomonadota; class Alphaproteobacteria; order Hyphomicrobiales; family Reyranellaceae; genus Reyranella; species Reyranella sp. The sequence continues at coordinate 6,790,230 of NZ_OZ257242.1, read as the reverse complement.
ATTCGCTGGCCGTCGAACAGCGGCGGATGGGCCTTGTCCGGCTGCATGCGAGGGTCGGCCATTATCTTGCCCCAAGCCACGTCGCGCACCTCCTTCGACGGCCATTCGACCCAGCCGAAAATCACGGTCTCGTCGTCCTTGGCCTTCACCGCGCGCTTGAAGTCGGTGACCTTGCCGTCCGGCACATCGTCGCCCCAGCCGTCGAGCACGCGGGTGGCGCCGTGCTCGGTAAACAGCGCGGCCATCGTCGCCGCCCAGGCCCGGAACGCCTCCTTGTTGGCGGCCGGCACCGGCATCAGCGTGCCGTCGACATAGCCTGGCGTGCCCCGCGGACCTTGGTCGACCATCACCTCGAAGCCGGCATAGATCATGCGCTTGCCGTCGAACGGCATGGCGGCGCCCATGTCCTTCATGCGCGGGTCGCTCATCATCTTCTGGCCCGCCGCGTCGCGCGCTGCCTTTGAGGCATACTCCATCCAGGAGAAGACCACGACTTCATCCGGCGTGGCTTGAACCGATCCCTTGAAATCGGTGACCTTGCCGTCGGGAACGTCGGCGCCCCAAGTCTCGACCATGCGCGTCGTGCCGAACTCCTTGAAGAGCGGAAACGCATCCACGGCGTGCTTGCGATAGGCCTCCTTGTTGGCGGCGGGCACGGCGAGAACAAAACCGTCGATATAAGCCATGGCATTCCTCCACTTGGCCGAATAAGTTGATATCAACATAATGGGTCGCGATGTCAAAAGACAAATCGGTGTCCTTCGCCACGACGCGGCACGTCCACGACCACTGCCTGTGCTTCGCCACGCAGCGTGCGGCGCGGGCGCTGGCGCGGCGCTTCGACGAGGCGCTGCGCCCGGTCGGCCTGACCAGTGGTCAGTTCTCGCTCTTGATGTCGCTCAACCAGCCCAAGCCGCCGTCGGTCGGCTCGATCGCACGCTTGCTGGGGATGGACCGCACCACACTCACCGCCAATCTCAAGCCGCTCGAACGGCAGGGGCTGCTAAAGACGGCCATCGATCCGGACGACCGGCGAGGGAGGTTGCTGGTGTTGAACGCTGCCGGCCGCCGGCGCTTGGGCGTGGCGCTGCCGATCTGGCACAGCACGCACGCGGAGATCGACCGGCTCGTACGGTCCGACGCCGGGAGCCTACGTGCGGGCCTGCGGGCATTGTCGTAGCGGAAGCGGTTCTGGCGTTGTGCTTCCGAAGTTCACCTCGTGTCATCCCGCGCGCGGCGAGGGATGACACGAAGGCTAGGCTGGCGCACGGCGTGCAGCTCCCTGATCGGAACGCTAGTCCTCGTCCATGTCGGGATATTGCTCCGGCGCGTCGCCCGATGTGCCGACCAGCCGGGGATAGCGCGTGCCGGGCATCTTCTCGCCGAGCTTGATCAGCTCGACCGTAAAGCGCCACTCGTCGCCGTAGTCGAACAGGAACAGCATCTTCTTGCCGGCCTTCGAGAACGCCTTCGAGACGGCGGTTTCCTGGACGCTGTCGGCGTCGCTGTCGCCGCCCTCGATGTCGGCAAACAGCTCAAATTTCTCCGGCGAGTCGTGATAGCGGCCCGTCAGCGTGCTGTAGAATCCGTAAGCGTGGTCGAAATCGAACTCGAAGGCGCCGGTGATTGCCTCGGCCAAGGCCGCGAGCGAGGCCATGCTGTCGATTTCAACGTCACGATAGAGCTTGGGCTTCAATGATGCCCGCAGGAGATGCGTCGTACCGTCGGCCGGCGCGCGCCTTTCGGGCGCGCCGGCCATCGAAGCACGTCGGATCGCCATCTTTACTGCACGACCTCGAACAGGCCGGCCGCGCCCATGCCGCCGCCGATGCACATCGTGACGACGACGTTCTTGGCCTTACGGCGGCGGCCCTCGATCAGCGCGTGGCCGGTGCAGCGCGCGCCGGTCATGCCGAACGGATGGCCGATCGAGATCGAGCCGCCGTTGACGTTGAGCTTGTCGTTGGGGATGCCGAGCTTGTCGCGGCAGTAGAGCACCTGCACCGCGAAGGCCTCGTTCAGCTCCCACAGGTCGATGTCGTCCATCTTGAGCCCGAACCGCTTGAGCAGCTTGGGGATCGCGTAGACCGGGCCGATGCCCATTTCGTCCGGCTCGCAGCCGGCGACGACGAGGCCCTTGTAGATGCCGAGCGGCTTGAGGCCACGCTTGGCGGCTTCGGCATCGCTCATCACGACGCAGGCCGACGCGCCATCGCTCAGCTGGCTCGCATTGCCCGCGGTGATCCACTTGTCGGGACCGGCGACCGGCTGCAGCTTGGACAGGCCGGCGAGGTTGGTGTCGGGACGATTGCCCTCGTCCTTGGCGAGCTTGACGGTCTTCTTCGACACCTCGTTGGTGTTCTTGTCGGTGACCAGCATCGTGGTTTCCATCGGCACGATCTCGTCGTCGAACTTGCCGGCCTGCTGGCCCGCCGCGGTGCGCATCTGGCTCTGCAGCGAATATTCGTCCTGCGCCTCGCGGCTGATGCCGTAGCGCGCCGCGACGGTGTCGGCCGTGGTGATCATGGCGTGATAGATGCCCGGCACGTGCTCCTGCACCCACGGGTTCACGAGGCGGTTCTTGTTGCCGCCCGGCGGGCCCTGGACCAGCGAGACGGACTCGAGGCCGCCGGCCACCATCACCGGCACCTTGTCGACCAGCACACGCTGGGCGGCCATCGAGATGGTCTGCAGGCCCGACGAGCAGAAGCGGTTCACGGTCACGCCGGAGACGGAGACCGGGGCGCCGGCGCGCATCGCCGACACGCGGGCGACGTTGGAGCCGGTGGTGCCTTCGGGCGCGGCGCAGCCCAGGATCACGTCCTCGATCTCGCCCAGCTCGATCTTGGCGCGTTCGGCGGCGTGTTTGATCACGTGCGCGCCCATGTCGGCGGCATGCGTGTCGTTGAAGATTCCACGAAACGCCTTGCCGATCGGCGTGCGGGCGGTTGAAACGATGACGGCGTCAGCCATTGGACTTTCCTCCTGTTGCAACGATATCCGTGTCATCCCGAGCGCAGCGAGGGATCTATGCTCATGGCCTCATAGATCCCTCGCTCCGCTCGGGATGACACCGGGTGTAACCTCAGACGCTAGAGAACTTCTTGCCTTCCTGCACCAGCTTCTTGAGCAGCGGGGCAGGTTCCCAGAACGGATCGCCCGAGGCGTCGCGGTAGCGCAGCAGGGCGTCGTGGATGGTCTTGAGCCCGACCACATTGTCCGCCCACCACATCGGGCCGCCGCGATAGACCGGCCAGCCATAGCCGTTGACCCAGATCACATCGATGTCGAGCGAGCGCTGCGCCATGCCCTCTTCGAGGATCTTGGCGCCTTCGTTGACCATCGGATAAAGCGCGCGCTCGAGGATCTCCTGGTCGGAGATGGCGCGACGGGTGATGCCGAGCTTCTTCGAGGTCTCCTCGATGATCTTCTCGACCTCGGGATCGGGGATCGGGGTGCGGTCGGGCAGGTTGTACTTGTAGTAGCCTGCGCCGGTCTTCTGGCCGAAGCGGCCGAGCTCGCAGATCGCGTCGGCGACATAGCCGGTGTAACGCACGTTGCGCTTTTCCTTCTCCTTCTTGCCCTGGCGGATGCGCCAGCCCACGTCGTTGCCCGCGAGGTCGCTCATGGCGAACGGGCCCATCGGGAAGCCGTAGTCGAAGACCACCTTGTCGATCTGCTGCGGGAGCGCGCCTTCTTCCATCATGTAGGCCGACTGGATGCCGCGCTGGCGCAGCATGCGGTTGCCCACGAAGCCTTCGCAGACACCGACCAGGACCGGGATCTTGCCGATCTTCTTGCTCAGCGACATGACCGTGGCGATCACATCCTTCTCGGTCGCCTTGCCGCGCACGTTCTCCAGCAGCTTCATGACATTGGCCGGCGAGAAGAAATGCATGCCGATCACGTCGCCGGGACGTTGCGTGTACGTGGCGATCTGGTTGACGTCGAGGCCGGAGGTGTTGGTGGCCAGGATCGCGCCCGGCTTGGCGACGGCGTCGAGCTGCTTGAAGACGGCTTCCTTCACCTCCATCGTCTCGAACACCGCCTCGATAATCACGTCGGCGTCCTTGAGGCCGTCATAAGATAGAGTCGGCGTGATCAGCGCCATCCGCTTGTCGACATCCTCGGCCTTCATGCCGCCGCGCTTGGCGGTGTTCTCGTAGTTGGTGCGGATGGTCTTGAGGCCGCGATCGAGCGCTTCCTGCTTCACTTCGAGCAAAGTCACCGGGATGCCGGCGTTGGCGAAGTTCATCGCGATGCCGCCGCCCATCGTGCCGGCACCGATGATGCCGGCGGTTTTGATCGGCCGCTGCGGCGTGTCGGCCGGAACGTCCTTGACCTTGGCGGCTTCGCGCTCGGCGAAGAAGTAGTAGCGCTGCGCCGCCGACTCAGAGGAGGTCAGCAGCTCGACGAACAGCTCGCGCTCGCGCTTCATGCCCTCGTCGAACGGCAGCTCGACCGCGGCCTGCACGCACTTGATGATGTTCCACGGTGCCTTGAAGCCGCGCGCGCGGCGGGCGATCGACTTCTCGGTCTCGGCGAACAGGCCGGGTGACTCAAGGGTCGCCGTCATGTCGCGCACCTTCCGGCGCGGCGCTTTCTGCGCCACCAGCATCTGGGCATGCGCGACGGCGCCGGCCAGCAAGTCGTCGCCTTCGACCAGTGCATCGATGATGCCCTTGCTCTTGGCCTCGGGCGCGGGGATGTGGCGGCCGGACAGGATGGCATCGAGCGCGTACTTCGCTCCGGCAAGGCGCGGCAGACGCTGCGTGCCGCCGGCGCCGGGCAGCAGGCCGAGATGCACTTCCGGCAGGCCGACGCGAGTCGAGGGCAGGGCGACGCGGTAGTGCGCGCCCAGCGCTGTCTCCAGGCCGCCGCCGAGCGGCGTGCCGTGCAGGGCCGCGACGATGATCTTCGGGCAATTCTCCATCGTGGCGATGACGTCGTTCAGGTTCGCGCCCGCGGGCGGCTTGCCGAACTCGCGGATGTCGGCGCCGGCGATGAAGGTGCGGCCGCCGCCGATCAGGACGATGGCATCGATGCTGGAATCCGCGCCGAACGCCTCGACACCTTCCTTGATGCCGTCGCGTACGGCCGCCGCAAGGGCGTTCACCGGCGGATTATTGACGGTGAGGATGCCGATCCGCCCCTGGGTGGAGCGAAGCACTGCGTCGGACATGGCGTTCTTCCCTTGATGGTGACGGCGTTTGCGCCGCTGGTCTTAGCAATCTCCGAGGCGCCCGGACAGCGGATGATAGTTTCGCCAAGCGGAGACGCGTGTATATGCACAATCTAGCCTGTCGAGGCTGCAGCGGCTATGCAGCGCCGCCAAAAAAGAAATCGGAAGGACATGAGAATGATCAGGACGACGCGCCGGACCGTGCTGGGAGCAGGCCTCGCCCTTGCCGCGCCGTCGATCGTGCGCGCCCAGGGCACGTGGCCGAACAAGCCGATCACCATCGTCGTGAATTTCCCCGCCGGCGGCCTGACCGATGGCATCGCCCGCGCCTTCGGCCAGAGCGTCCAGCAGGCGACCGGTCAGCAGGTCATCATCGACAACAAGCCGGGCGCCTCGGGCAATATCGGCGCCTCGCTGGTCGCGCGTGCGCCGGCCGACGGCTACACCTTCTTGCACTCGGTCTCGAGCACGCTCATCCAGAACCGGGTGATGTTCAAGCAGCTCGGCTTCGATCCGGACAAGGACCTCACCATCGTGTCGGGCACCTCGTCGGGCGTCCTGCCGGTGGTGGTCCACAAGTCGCTGCCGGCCGAGGTCAAGGACCTCAAGTCGTTCATCGCCTACGCCAAGGGCCAGAAGATCAATTGGGGCTCGTGGGCGCTCGGCTCCTCGTCGCACGTCTTCGCGCAAAGCCTCAACGAGAAGTTCGGCCTCTCGATCGAGGTCGTGACCTACAAGGGCGAGGCCCCGATGTGGCAGGACATGGGCGCCGGCTCGCTGCAGGCCGCGATGGGCAGCCCGCAGGCGATGAACGCGCTGCTGGTCAAGCAGGAGGTGCGGCCGATCGTGGCGCCGTCCCGGGTGCGCTACGTCAAGCTGCCCGACGTGCCGACCTCGAACGAGCAGGGCTTCGACGACCCCGCCTTTACGGTGCGCGGCTGGCTGGCGCTCGCAGCCCCGGCGGCGACGCCGAAGGAGATCGTCAAGCGCATGTCCGACCTCTGGGTCGCGGCGGCGGATTCCGAACCCGGCAAGAAGATGATGGAGAGTTTCGGCCTCACCGAGAAGCCGCTGAACCACGAAGAGGTGATGGCGGACTATGAGTACCTGAAGAAGACCCTGATCCCGCTGATCGTGGCGCTGGGAATCAAGCCGGAATAGCCCCACCGTCGCCCCGAGCGAAGTCGAGGGACGACGGGGCTACGCAGCGACCCGCTTTACACCGTCCATCATCCAGCGCGCGATGCCGGCCATGCGCGCGTCTTCCTGCTGCTGGCCCATCACCTGGACGCCGACCGGCATGCCGCCGACGCTCATCAGCGGCATGGTCACGACCGGCGCGAACAGCATCGAGCTCGGGGCGTTGAACACGAAGTCGCCGGTCGGACGCGGCGCCAGAGGCTGGCCCGGCACGTCGCCCGACCAGATCGGCGCGGGGCCGGGGCAGCTGAGCGTGATCGCAGCATCGGCGAACGAGGCGACCGTGGCATGTGCGAGCTGCGCTGCCTGTCTCGCGAGCAGGTTCGTGCGGTACTGATCGGGTGTCATCGCTTCGGCCTTGAACAGGGCAGCCTTGGCACGCTCGCTGAGGCCGTTCGGCGAGGCGTCGAGCATGCCGCGCTGGTACCAGCGATTCTCCCAGCTCGTGATGCCGTTGCAGACCGCGCGGGCGTTCGCGATCGCCTTCTCCAGCGATTCGACGAACGGATGATCACCGCGACGGATCAGCGTGACGCCGGCTGCCGCGAGCTGTTCCAGCACCTTGGCGAAACCTGCCTTGGTTGCGGCGTCCACTTCCGGCCAGCCTTCGGTCTGCAGAACGATCAGACGATTGGGCCTGACTGCCGCCGGCATCGTGTCCGGGCCCATCAGCCCGAGCGAACCGCGATCGCCGCCGCAGCGTTTGGCGATCTCGATCGCCACCTGCCACATGTCCTCGAGGCAGTTGGCGTGCGGTCCATGGGTGCTCATGCTGGTCGCCAGCCGCTCGCCGCGATTGATGCCACCCTGCGTCGGCTTCAGCGCGAAGTTGCCGCAATAGGCGGCCGGCCGGATGATCGAGCCGCCGACCTGCGTGCCGATCGCCGCCGGCACCATGTTGGCGCCCACCGCCGCTGCCGAGCCCGAGGACGAGCCGCCGGGCGTGCGTGCCGGATCGAACGGATTGGTGGTCGCGCCGGGATGCGAGCCGCCCAGCTCCGCCGTGACCGTCTTGGCGAGGATCACCGCGCCGGCCTGGCGCAGCGCCCAGACGGCGGCGTTGTCGCGCTTGGGAAAGTTGCCCTTCATCGCGACGCAGCCCATCTCGGTAGGCATGTCCCTGGTCTCGAGCAGGTCCTTGATGGCGACCGGCATGCCGTCGATCGGCGACAGGGGCGTGCCGGCCTTCCAGCGCGCAGTGCTGGCGTCAGCCGTGGCGCGGGCGCCCGCTTCGTTCATCGCGGTGAAGGCCTTCACCACCGGCTCGCGTGCCGCGATCGTCTCCAGGCAGCGCTCGAGATAGGCACGCGGCGAGTCGTTGCCGTCGGCAAAGCGCCGTGCGGCGTCGTGGAAGGTGAGGGGTTTATAGTCGGCGTATGGGGTCATGGATGGTAGCCTAACATGAGACAGCCAAGCTTCGGCCAACAGGGAGACTGCTTCGATGGCATTTGCCGGCATGAACGTTCTGGCCATCCTGATCGCGGCCGTGGCGGCATTCGCCTGGGGTGCGGCCTACTACATGACCTTGTCGAAGCAGTGGTTGGCGGCAGTAGGCAGGACCGAGCCGAACAAATCGCCGACGCCGTTCGTCATTTCCTTCGTGGCGCTCGTCATCATGGCGTGGGTGCTGGCCGGCACGGTCGGCCATCTCGGACCGGGGCAGGTCACGCTGAAGAACGGCATCATCTCCGCGCTGTTCATCTGGGTGGGCTTCGTCGCCACCACCGTGTTCGTCAACAACGCCTATCCCGGCCGGAAGTACATGCTGTCCGTGATCGACAGCATCCATTGGTTGGGCGTGCTCGTTATCGAGGGCGCCGTCATCGGCGCGATGGGTGTTTGACGCATGAAGCGACCTCGCATCGAAGGCTACGCCGTCATCTCGACCGAAGGGATGATCGCCACCGCCGACGGCAAGTTCCCCGAAGAGATCAAGATCCCGGCCGACCACGAATTCTACCAGGGCTCCGTCGCGGCGGCGTCGGCGGTCGCCAACGGCCGACATTCGGCGGAAGGCGGCATCGGCGAGAAGCATCGCAAGCGGATCATCCTGACGCGCCGCGTCGATATCCTCACGCCCGATCCCGACAATCCGAACGCGATCCTGTGGAATCCCGGCTCGACGCCGTTCGACGAGGTATGGGCGCGTCTCGGCATCGACGGCGGCACGCTTGCGGTGGTCGGCGGCACCGACACGTTCGGTCTGTTCCTGTCGATCGGCTACGACGCCTTCTATCTCACCAGGACCGAGGCGAGCGTGCCCAAGGGTAGGCCGGTGTTTCCCGGCGTCGGCACGACGACCACGGCCGACGAGGTGATGCGCAAGCACGGCCTCGTCCACAAGGGCACGCGCATGCTCGATGCTTCGGTCAATTGCCGGGTCGAGGAGTGGGGGCCGAAAGGCTGACAATGAGCCCCTCGAGCCCATGAGTTCATCCAAACGCATCGTGATCTGCGGCGCAGGCGCGATCGGCGCCTCGATCGCCTATTTCCTGAGCCGGCGCGGCTCACGGCCCGTCGTGATCGAGCGCCATGCCGTGGCCGGTTCGGCTTCGGGCAAGTCGGGCGGCTTCCTGGCGCGCGACTGGTGTCGCGGCAGCGCGCTCGATGGGCTGGCGCGGCGCAGCTTCGATCTCCACGCAGAGCTGTCCGAGGACCTCGGCAATCCATGGTGCTATCGGCGCCTGGAGACTTATGCGGGGCAGGCCGCCGAGAACGGTGCCGTGCGCCAGCCCGCGGCGCGGGCCTGGCTGTCCGGACGGGTCGAGATCACCGGGCGGCTCGGTTCGCCTGCGACCACGGCCGTGGTCGAGCCGCGCGCCTTCACCACCGGGCTGATGGCTGCCGCGCAGGCAGAGGGCACAACGGTTCGGTTCGCCACGGTCGCAGCGTTGATGCGCCGGCCGGACGGTGCCGTGCAGGGCGTCGTGCTCGATAGTGGTGAGACGATCGAGGCCGATGCCGTGGTGATCGCCATGGGTCCGTGGTCGATCCTCGCGACGCAGTGGCTGCCGCTGCCCGCGGTCTACGGCTACAAGGGCCACAGCCTCGTGTTCGGCACGGGCGAGGCGACCGGCTCGGAGGCCCTGTTCCTCGAATACGAGGAGGCGAGCGGCGACGTCCTGAGCCCCGAACTGTTCCCTCGCGCCGACGGCACGACCTGGGTGTGCGCGATTTCCTCGACTGCCGCGCTGCCGGTCGATCCCGCCGGCGTGCTGGGCGACGAGGGCGCGCATGCCCGGCTCGAGACAATGTGCCGGAGCATCTCGCCCGCTCTCGCCGCGACGCCGATCATCGCTCGCCAGGCCTGCTTCCGTCCGGTCATGGAGGACGGCCTGCCGATGATCGCGCCCGTGACGGGCGCCCCCGGCGCCTACGTCGCCACCGGCCACAATGTCTGGGGCATCCTGAACGCGCCCGCGACCGGCGAGGCGATGGCCGAATTGATTCTCGACGGCGCTGCCCGCCACGTCGATCTCTCGCCCTTCACACCCGCCCGTCTGCCCACTTTCGATCCGGCAAGATTGCGTCGATAAGAGTCAGAACTCCACCACGAGCCCATCGTGCGCGGCTTCGAACGCGATCTCGGGTTGGCGGGCAAGCAACTCGGCGCTCATGTGGGTGACGATGGTGCGTTTGGGAGCGATCTCGGCGAGATGCTTCGTCAGGGTCATGTAGTCGATGTGGAATTTCATGACCTTGTCGAAGAAATAGGCCTCGCAGATGAACAGGTCGGCATCGCGGCCGGCGGGAATCAGCTCCGAGACCCATTCCGTGTCGCCTGAATAAGTCAGCACCTTGCCTTCGGTCTCGATGCGCAGCGCGTAGGACGGTGCCCCGCTGTAATGCTTCATCAGGTAGGGCGTGACGTGAAGGCCGTCGATCCCGGTTCGCTCATGTAGCGCGAGCTCGCGGATCGTCAGCGCATACTTGCGCTCGACCTTGGTCGAGCCGGAGAACATCGCTTCCATGACGGTCATCAGCCGCGCCTCGAAGCCCGGTGGGCCGGCGAGGGTGAGCGGACCGGTGCGGCGGCTGACGAGCTGCGCGTCGAGCAGGAAGAAGGGCAGGCCGCCGAAATGATCGCCGTGCAGGTGGCTCACCAGGACGGCCGAGATGCCGTTGGGATCGACGTCCCATTTGCGGATCGCAACCATGGAGGAGGCGCCGCAATCGATCAGCACGTTGCCGCCGTGCGCGCGCGTGAGATGAAAGCAGGTGTTGAACCGGCCGCCGCTGCCGAACGCGTCGCCGGAGCCGAGGAATTGGAGACGCACTACCTTGTCCCAAGAATAAATGTCGTCCTGAGCGCAGCGAAGGACCTCACCGAGCGATCAGCGATTCCCTTGCCGGCGTGAGATCCTTCGCTTCGCTCAGGATGACAGACCTGCTCAGGATGACACATTCGAGGTTGCCCTAAGGCGCCTGCTCCAGGCTCGACACTTCGTTGGTGAGTGTGGTGCGGCGCATGTCGCGCACCTCTGTGTGATCGTAGCGGCGCGCGCGGTGCATGGTGCAACGGTTGTCCCACATCACCAGGTCGTGCGGCTTCCAGACGTGGGCATAGACGAACTTGCGCTGGGTGGCATGCTCGGTGAGGTCGCGCAGGAAGGCGCGCGCCTCGGGCACCGGCCAGCCTTCGATGCCGCCGGCATGGCTCGCGAGATAGAGCGACAGCCGGCCGCTCGACGGATGGCGCCGCACGAGGCGCTGGCGTACCGGCGCCCACTTGACGCGTTCCTCGTCGGTGAAGTCGGTGAAGCCCAGGATGCCACGCGAGAAGATCTGGCTGTGGCTGCAGATCAGGTCGTGCGCCTCGCGCTTGGTTTCCTCGTCGAGGGCGTCGTAGGCGGCGCGCATGTCGGCGAACTCGGTGTTGCCGCCGGCCGGCGGGATCGTGCGCGCCGAGAGCAGCGAATACTTGGCCGGCACCGGCTTGAACGAGCTGTCGGAATGCCAGAGCTGGTTGCCCAGGCCAAACAGGCGGCGCCGATCGTCGCGCGCCAGCACGTTGTTGTTCTTGTCGAGATTGGAGATGTCGTTCAGGTCCATGCCCATGCGGCGGTCCTGGGGGGCGGCGATGTCGCCGGTCGCCTGTTCGAGCGGGCCAAGCGAGCGGCTGAAGACGAGCTGCTGCTCGTCGTCGATCGGCTGGTCGTGGAAGACCAGCACGGCGAACTCGTCCATGCCGGCATGGACGGCTTTCACTTCTTCGGGCGTGAGCGGCTTGCGCAGGTCGAGGCCCGAGACGACGCCCGCGAAGAACGGGCGGTTGACCGGATCGATAGGCTTGATGTTCATGTGGATATTCTACAGCGCCGGCTTCTCCTTGGGGAGGGCCGACCATTCGCGAAACAGCCTGCCGCCGTGCTGGTCGAAATGCTCATCCAGCACCTTGGAGGACTGGATACGCTCGACCCGGAAGTTCCGGTAATCGCCCCGCAACTCGCACCAGGCGCCGACCAGGGTGGCATCGACGTAATAGGCCATGGCGATCGGCCAGATGACCCGGTTGGTGCGCCGGCCCTGCTCGTCGGCATAGGAGATGTAGAGCTTGGCGGAGTCGCGGATCGCGGCGCGTACCTCGGCGAGGTCGGCCCCTTCAGCCTCGGCGGCCATGCCGGGCGAGACATACATGGGGGCGTCGGCGATGTGCTGGCGCAGGCGCTCGGGGACCACGACCGCGACCTTGGCGAGCACTGAGTCGGCCGCCTCCTGCAGCTTCGGATCCCTCAGGCGCCGGACCAGCCGGGCACCGACGGCGATCGCCTCGACCTCGTCGATGGTGAACATCAGCGGCGGCAGGTCGAAGCCCTTGCGCAGGACGTAGCCCACGCCGGCGGCGCCCTCGATCGGCACCCGGCGCGCCTGCAGGGTGGCGATGTCGCGATAGACCGTGCGCGGCGTGACTTCGAGCCCTTCCGCTAGCGCGGCCGCGGTGGTCGGCCGGGAGGCCGTCCGCAGGCGCTGGATGATGTCGAAAAGGCGGTCCGAGCGGCGCATGTGACTACTGACATAACGCTGTCAGGAGGAGGTTTCTAGGGTGGGTTTTCACCGGCTGGGAGCGCGGGTCTCCAGACCCGCTCATGAGTCCGAGCGGGTCTGGAGACCCGCGCTCCCAGCGAAGATCATCTTGAGGAGCCTTCCATGATCGAGATTTATCGCCCGAGCGTTCCCGCTCTGCACAAGTTCGCCGAGCGCAATTCGGTCCCCGCGTCCGCCGTCGTGCGAGCTGGCGACTGGGTCTATGTCTCCGGCATGCCGCCGGTGAACCCGGAGACGGGTGGCTATGACATCCTGCCGATCGACCAGCAGGCGCGGCGGTCGCTGGAGCACCTCAAGAACTGCCTCGAAGCGGCGGGATCTGGCCTGGAGCGCGTCGTGAAGTGCACCGTCTATTGCTCGAACCCGGCGTACTTCCCGATGGTGAACGCCGTCTACGCGGAGTATTTCGGCGCCCACGAGCCGGCCCGCACCTTCTTCTGCCCCGGAGGCTGGTTCGGCCCGTTTGACATCGAGATCGACTGCGTGGCGCTGGTGCGATGAGCCCCGGCCTGCTCGGCACCCTGCTGCTCATCGCCTCGGCGACGGCCTATTCGACGGCGGGCTTCTTCACGCGGCTGATCCCTGTCGATGCCTGGACCCTGCTGTTCTGGCGTGGCGTGTTCGGCGGCAGCTTCCTCGCCGTCGTCGTGCTCGTGCAGCAGCGCGGGCGGGTGCTGCGAGCGATCCGCGCCACGGGCGTCGAAGGCGCGATGGTCGCCGTCCTGTCGGCCGTGGCGACCGTGTGCTTCCTCAACGCCATGCGGATCGGCACCGTGGCCGACGTCATGGTGATCGATGCCGCGATTCCGTTCTTCGCCGCGGCAATGGCCTGGGCGATCCTGGGGGAGCGCGAGAGCGTCTGGACGCTCGGCACCACCGTCGTGGCCTTCGCCGGCATGGCGATCATGGCAGGGCCGGCGACCGTGCAGGGCCAGTTCCTCGGCAACCTGCTGGCCCTCGCCATGGCTGTTTCGATGGCGTTGGTCATCGTGCTGATCCGGCGCAAGCGCGGCGTCAGCATGGTGCCGGCGGTGTGCGCCTCGGCCTTTCTGTGTTCGTTGATCGTCTGGCCGTTCGCCTCACCGCTGGGGGTATCGGCCGACGAGCTCGGCTTGCTCGCCCTTTTCGGCGTCAGCCAGTTCGGCATGGGCCTGCTGCTGCTCGCCTTCGGCACGCCGCTGGTCTCCGCGGCGCGCGGCGCCCTGCTCGGCGTGCTGCAGACGCCGCTCGGCACGCTCTGGGTCTGGCTCGCCTTCGCCGAGCAGCCGGCGATGCTCACGCTGATCGGCGGGGCGATCGTGCTGGCGGCGGTCGTGGCCGACTTGACGGCAGCTCATACGACATCGAGTGCCCCAGCATAGGAAGCGGCTTCAGACGGCGTTGCAACATTTCCAGTGTCATCCCGAGCGAAGCGAGGGATCTATGGTGAGCGCATAGATCCCTCGCTTCGCTCGGGATGACACGGGTTTTGATCGTGCGACGCGGCGCTACGCCGTCGGCAGCTTGTAGCCCTCGTAGTGCTTGCGCAGCGCCGTCTTCAGGATCTTGCCAGTGGCACCGTGGGGGATGGCGTCGATGAATTGCACGTCATCGGGCATCCACCACTTGGCGATCTTGCCCTCGAGGAACTTCAGCAGGTCGGCCTTGGTGACGTCGGCCTCGGGCCGCTTCACGACAATGAGCAGCGGCCGCTCGTCCCACTTCGGATGCGCGACACCGATCACGGCGGCTTCGGCGACGCCGGGGCAGCCCATCGCCGCGTTCTCGAGATCGATCGAGCTGATCCACTCGCCGCCCGACTTGATCACGTCCTTGGAGCGGTCGGTGATCACTACTGAGCCGTCGCTCTCGATCTTGCAGACGTCGCCGGTCATGAACCAGTCGTCGTCGAGGAACTGGCTCCGGCCGTCGCCCTTCATGTAGCCCTTCACGATCCACGGACCGCGCACCACCATGTTGCCCGACACGCTGCCGTCGTGCGGCAGGTCGTTGCCGGCATCGTCGATGATCTTCATCTCGCAGCCGAACACCGGCCGGCCCTGCTTGGCGGTGATCGCGAAGCGCTCCTCCTCGGGCAACTCGCGCTCGCCCTTGTTGAAGCGGGTCAGCGTGCCGAGCGGGCTCATCTCGGTCATGCCCCAGCCCTGCGCCACCTCGATCCCGTGCTCCTTCCAGAAGCGCGAGATCATGGCGTAGGGCACGGCCGACCCGCCGATCAGGCTGCGCTTGACCGACGACATCCGGAGCTTGTTCTGGGCGCAGTAGTCGAGCAGGGCGAGCCACACCGTGGGCACGCCGGCGGAGAGGGTCACCTGCTCCTTGTCGAGCAGCTCGTAGATGCTGGCGCCGTCGAGCTTCGGTCCGGGGAACACCAGCTTGGCGCCGCAGATCGGCCCGGCATAGACCAGGCCCCAGGCATTGGCGTGGAACATCGGCACAACCGGCAGAATGGAGTCATCCGGCGTCATGCCGAGCACCGGTCCGGAGCACATCATCATCGAATGGATGACCGTCGAGCGGTGCGAGTAGAGCACGCCCTTCGGATTGCCCGTCGTGCCCGAGGTGTAGCAGAGCGAGGAGGCGGTCTTCTCGTCGAAGGTCGGCCACTTGAGCGTGCCCGGCTTGCCGGCGATCAGTTCCTCGTAGCAGAGCAGGTTGGGAATCTTGCTCGAGGCCGGCATGTGGGCGCGGTCGGTCATGAGCACGACGTGCTTGACGGTCTTGAGGTGCTCCCAGACGCCCTCGACGATCGGCAGCAAATTGAGATCGACGAAGATGATCTGGTCCTCGGCGTGGTTGGCGATGTAGGCCACGTGCTCGGGTGCCAGCCGCGGGTTGAGCGTATGGAGCACCGCGCCGATGCCGGAGATGCCGAAATAGAGCTCGAAATGGCGGTAGGTGTTCCAGGCGATGGTGCCGACCCGGTCGCCGAGCTTGATGCCCAGGCCCTGAAGCGCCTCGGCGAGCTGCTTGGCGCGCTTGGCGGCGTCCTTGTAGCCATAACGATGGATCGGACCCTCGACCGTACGGGTGACGATCTCGACCTCGGGATAGTAGGCGGCGGCGAAATCGATCATCTGCGAAATCAGCAGCGGACGGTCTTGCATCAGGCCGAGCATGGCGTTTTCCCCTGGTTACGCGTGCCGCTCGATGTGAAGGCTTCTGAGGGTTGCGAGCGGCTTCAGGTCTGGTTCTAGACCGAGTCCCTGTCCGCCGGGAAGGGAAACGCAGCCGTCGGTAACGGTCATGAGATTTTGCAGCAGACCGTCGCGCAGCGGGTTGGGATTGGCGTCGACCTCGAGCAGGCCGGGACCGCGGACGGCAGCCAGCAGGTGCAGCGAATGCATCAGCCCGATCGCACCGCCGAGATAGTGCGGGCAGAAGGTGCGGCCCGCGGCGAGCGACGCCTTCGCCACCGGCAGGCAGCCAGAATGGCCACCCCATTTCGCCACGTCGGGCTGTACAAATCCGACCAGACCGGAGTCGATTATTGCCTGGAACGCGCCGGCACCGCGCACATTTTCGCCGGCCGCAAGGCGCGTCGGCGCCACGGCGGCGACCTGGGTCCATTCTGACGCCGGCCGGTCGGCCATCAGCGGCTCCTCGATCCAGCCGAGACCGAACTCGGCCAGCTTCGGTGCCATTCGGCAGGCCGTTGCCAGGTCCCAACCCTGGTTGGCGTCGACCATGAGCCGCTCGCCGCTCTCGAGGGTCGACGCCACCGGACGCAGAGATCCCAGATCGGTTTCCTCGCCGAAGCCCACCTTGAGCTTGAAGGAGCGATGACCCTCGGCCCGGGCGCGCTCGACAGTGTCGAGAGCGGCGCGGCCGGGATTGATGCCCGACGCATAGACCGGCACCGGCGAGTCATCGGCGCCGCCCAGCGCGCGCCACAGCGGCAGGCCGCGCTTGCGCGCGCGGAGGTCGTGGATCGCGAGATCGAGGCCGGCGGCAGCGGCGGAGAAGGCACCAGGATCGCCGCTCTGGAGGCGCAGCACGTGGAGGGCGCGGTCGAGCTCGGCCCAAAGCGCGACCGGATCGTCGATCGACTTGCCGAGCGCGCGCGGCGCCACGATGTCGGCGAGCAGGAGTGCGCGATGCTCGGCGGCGGCGTTGGGGAAGTTGCACCAGATCTCGCCCCAGCCGCGCGCGCCGTCGGAATCCTCGACGCGCACGAACACCGCAGCGCGCTC
Organism: Reyranella sp.; assembly: GCF_965279465.1. Classification (NCBI taxonomy): domain Bacteria; kingdom Pseudomonadati; phylum Pseudomonadota; class Alphaproteobacteria; order Hyphomicrobiales; family Reyranellaceae; genus Reyranella; species Reyranella sp. The sequence goes on along the minus strand of NZ_OZ257242.1, from coordinate 6,773,610 downwards.
GGTCATGATGCCGAAGGACGTGCGGACCGGAATCTCGATGGGGGTGCGGAAGACGTGCACCTCGACGCGGTCGAGGGTCGAACCGGTCATTGGCTGTTGGGCTCGGTAAAAGTCAGCCGGTTGCCGAACGGATCGCTGACGCTGACGGTGTGGGCGCCCCATGGCTGCTCTTCGAGGCCGGGCCGCCCGTAGCGATACTTCTTCTCGCTGAGCTCACGGTGAAGCTCTTCGATGCCCGTCATGTTGATAGTGATATGCGCGCCCGGCGAACCACCTCCGTGATGCTCGCTGAGATGTAGCACCAGGCCGGTGCGCGAGATCTGGGCATAGACCGGCGCGTTGTCGTCGAAGCGATGTTCCCAGTCCCAGGTGAAGCCCAGGAAGTCGACGTAGAACTCCTGCGCCTTCTCGACCGAGAAGATGCGCAGGATCGGGACGACGCTCTGGAGCTCGATGCTCAATCAGCGGCCTGCTGCGCGTCATTCAGCACGTCGTAGTTCCGCTTCTGGTACCAGGTCATGTAGTCGGTGTAGTAGGTCGTCGGGTACTTCGGCGGCTTGTCCGGTCCGACGGTGGTCGGCACGGCAGCGACCGGCCAGTCGATGTTGCTGTCGCAGAAGAACGGAATGGCGTAGCGCTCGCCACCGCTGCGGTTGATCGCGCGATGCGGCGTGGCGAGGAAGACGTCGTTGGTCCAGCGCTGCAGCATCTGGCCGCCGTTCACGACATAGGCATCCTCGATCGCCGGCGCGTCGATCCAGTTGCCGCTCTGGGTGCGGATCGACAGACCCGGCACGTCGTTCGGCGCCAGCAGGGTGAGGAAGCTGGTATCGGTGTGCGGGGCGAGGCCGAACTCGTCGACCACCGGGCCTTCCTGGTGGGGATAGTGCGTCATGCGCAACGAATATTGCGGGTCCTGGAAGGCGGCATCGAAATACTGCGCCGGAAGGTCGAGGGCGCGAGCGTAGACCCGCACCATCATCTGCACCAGCCGCTCCATGGTCTGGTTGTAGTCGACAATTACCTCACGGAAGCCGGGAAGGTCCGGCCAGCGGTTCGGTCCGCGGAAGCGCCGGCCACTCAGCATGTCGGGATGGTCGGGCGGCAGCTCGCGCTTCACGAAGAAGGCTTCGTTGAGGTTGGGCTTGGTGCCGGCCTGGACTGTCGAGGTCCGCAGCGTGTTGCCGCGCATCGGCAAGTAGCCGGTGTTGTTCGGGTCGAGCTTCAGCGCCAGCTTCTTCTCGACCGGCTGGGCGTGGAAGCGGCGGATCTGCTCGAAGGCGTCGCGGATCTTCTGGCGCGGTACGCCGTGATTCACGATGAAATAGAAGCCGATCTCGGTGAGCGCGAAATGTAGTTCCTTCGCGGTGCGATCCAGCGCGCCGGGCTCGCCGGCGAGATAGGGTCCGAGATCGATGACGGGAATCGTTTCCGTGGAGGCCATGACGCTACTCCTTGTTGCCTCTTTGAGTCGTACCTGAGACGTTATGCAACGATAGGGCCAGCAGGGAAGACGGTCCAGTGTGCTGGGAGTATGAGCAGCAAAGACAGCTCACGCCGTCGGCAGCTTATAGTCCTTGAAGTCTTCGCGCAGGCGGGTCTTCAGGATCTTGCCGGTTGCGGTGTGCGGGATCGCCTCGACGAACTGCACGTCGTCGGGAAGCCACCATTTGGCGACCTTCGAGCCCAGGAATTCGATCAGCTCCTTCTTGTCGAGCTCGACGTCCGGCTTCTTGTGCACGATCAGGAGCGGCCGCTCGTCCCATTTCGGGTGCGCGACGCCGATCACGGCCGCTTCGGCGACCGCCGGATGTGCCATCGCGGCATTCTCGAGGTCGATCGAGCTGATCCATTCGCCGCCCGACTTGATGACATCCTTGGAGCGGTCGGTGATCTGCATGTAGCCGTCGGCGTCGAGAGTGGCGACGTCGCCGGTCGGGAACCAGCCGCCGTCGCGCAGCACATCGCCGCCTTCGCCCTTGAAGTAGCCCGAGGTGATCCAGGGGCCGCGCACCAGCAGGTCGCCGAACGCCTTGCCGTCGCGCGGCAGGTCGTTGCCGGCGTCGTCGACGATCTTCATCTCGACTCCGTAGGGCGGGCGGCCCTGCTTGAGGCGGATGTCGAGCTGCTCCTCGTGCGGCAGGGCGAGATGCTTGGCTTTGGGATGGTTAACCGTACCGAGGGGACTCATCTCGCTCATCCCCCAGGCGTGCAGCACCTCGACGCCGTAATCGCGGTCGAATGTCTCGATCATCGCCGGCGGTGCGGCCGATCCGCCGATCACGGCATATTTCACGGTCGAGAGCTTGAGCTTGTTGGCCTGCATGTGGTTCAGCAGCGCCAGCCACACGGTCGGCACACCGGCGGTGAAGGTGACCCTCTCGGTCTCGAACAGCTCGTGGAGGCTTGCCCCGTCGAGCGCGACGCCGGGGAACACCAGCTTGGCGCCGACCATGGGCGCCGCGTATGGCAGGCCCCAGGCGTTGACGTGGAACATCGGCACGACCGGCAGGATCACCGAGTGTGCCGAGAGGCCGAGCGTGTCGGGGAGGGCGGCGCCGTAGGAATGCAGCACGGTCGAGCGGTGCGAGTAGAGCACGCCCTTCGGATTGCCCGTCGTGCCCGAGGTGTAGCAGAGGGAGGAGGCCGTCTTCTCATCGAACACAGGCCACTCGTAGCTCCCGGGCTTGTCGGCGATCAGCTCCTCGTAGACCAGCAGGTTCGGGATCTCGATGTTCGGCGGCAGATGGGCTCGGTCGGTCATGGCCACGACGTAGCGCACCGTCTTGAACAGCGGCAGCAGCTTCGCGACCGCCGGCAGGAGGTTGAGGTCGACGAAGAGGAGCTGGTCCTCGGCGTGATTGACGATGTAGGCGATCTGCTCGGGAAAGAGGCGGGGATTGATCGTGTGGCAGACCGCGCCCATCCCAGAGACGCCGTAGTAGAGCTCGAAGTGGCGGTAGCCATTCCATGCCAGCGTGCCGATCCGGTCGCCGGGCTCGATGCCCAGCGCCAGCAGCGCCTCGGCCACCTGCTTCGACCGCCTGTGCGCGTCACGGTAGGTATAACGGTGGATCGGCCCCTCGACCGTGCGAGAGACGATTTCCGTATCGCCGTGATTCTGGGCAGCATGGTCGATGAGCTGCTGGATCAGCAAGGGGCGATCCTGCATCAGGCCGAGCATCGTGAGTTTCTCCGAAGGGATGAATCTTGGCCGGAACCTAGCAGAAAGCGGCCCACTGGCGAGGAGCGTCATTCTGGCCTACCGTTGGTCCGCGAGGCGGAGGCCTGGTTGTCGATGATGCGTAAATATGCGCCGTTGCTGGCTTGCTTGGGCGCCGTCTGTGCGACGCCCGGCGTGGCGTGGGGACAGGTCGTGAAGAGCGCCGGCGGGAGCGAGGGCATGGCAGGCACGTTCCTGAGCTCGCTCACCGAACGGGCGGAGCAGATTTTCGCCAGCCTGCCCACGCTGGGTGGCTACCTCGCGCGCCTGCCGCAGCAATTCGGCCTGGGCATGACAGCGGTCCTGCTCGGCATCGTCGTGGCCGGCCTTGCCGCGGAGTGGCTGGCGCGCATGCTCTTGCAACGGTCACGGAACGGCATCTTCGCGCGCCATGCCGGCGAGTCTCCGATGCGCGCCTTCTTTCATGCCGCACTGCTCGATGCCCTCGCGCTCCTGGCGCTGTGGCTCGCCGCACGCATCATGGTGGGCCTGGCCGGCGATCCGCGTGCCGTCCCCGGACAGATCGCCCACCAGATCCTCCTTGGCTTGCTGTACTGGCGCGGCTTCAATTTCGTGTTCCGGATCTGGCTCCGGCCGCAGGCGCCGGAGGGCCGCATGGCCCCGGTCGACGACACGGCCGCGGCGCGCCTGCTGGTCGGCCTGAACGTCGTCGTCGTCGTGCCGATGCTCGGGCGTCAGGCCCTCATGTTTATGGAGGCGACAGGGGCTGCGCCGGCAGTGATTGCAGCGGCGAGCCTGCTGGTCGTTCCGGTGTTGGCTGCAGCCCTTCTCTATGCCGTCTGGCATTGGCGCCGCGAGATGGCGGCGTGGCTCAGCGCCATGGTCCGGCCGAATGCCGCCCTGCGCCCCCTCAAGCTCGCCATGGCCCAGGATTGGTGGATCGGCGGCCTGGCATTCTATCTGGTGTCGGGGCTGGCGGCGATTCTGGCCGCCGTGACCGAGCGGACGGGCGCGGCGCGTGGCATCACGGCCGTCGAGTCGTTGCTGCTTCTGCTGCTCCTGCTGGAGACGCTGATCCATCGGCTAAGCCACCACCTTCCGGTCGAGGTGCCGACGGTCGGCGACGTGGTTGCCGCGTGCCTCCGGCTGGCCTTGCGCCTGGTCGTCATCGTGGTCGCCACCGATGCCATCCTGGTCGTCGCGCTCGGCATGATGGATCCGACCGAATGGGAGCCGCATGCGCGCGCAGTCCGGCTTGCAGCGATCTCGGCGTTCGCCTGCTATCTGCTCTGGCGGATCCTGAAATACCGCATGGACCGCTACATGGCCGACAATCCCCTGCCGTCGGCGGGCATGCCGGGTGATGGCGATGACGATGCGCCAGCAGCGGCATCGCGGCTGCGCACGGTCATGCCGGTCATAAAGGTCACCGCGGGCATCGCCATCCTGATCCTGAGCAGCCTGCTGGTGCTCTCGCAACTCGGCGTCAACACGACACCACTGATCGCCGGCTTCTCGGTACTGGGTCTCGCGGTGTCGTTCGGCAGCCAATCGCTGGTACGCGACATCGTCTCGGGCATCTTCTTTCTGGCCGAGGACTCCTTCCGCGTCGGCGAGTACATCGACGGCGCCAGGGCCAAGGGCACGGTTGAGGGCTTCTCGGTGCGTTCGATCCGTTTGCGCCATCAGAACGGCCAGCTCAACATCGTGCCGTTCGGCCAGCTCACCCACATCACCAACTTCAGCCGCGACTGGACGACGGTGAAGTTCAACCTCGCCTTCGCGGCCAACATCGACGTCGAGGTGCTGCGCAAGACGGTGAAGAAGATCGGCCTCGACATGATGAACGAACCGCAGTTCCAGAAGGAGCTTCTGCAGCCGCTCAAGATGCAGGGCCTGGTCGATATCAAGGACGGCTCGCTGGTTGTGCGCTTCAAGTTCACCGCCAAGCCGAAGAATCCGAGCATGATCCAGCGCATGGCGATCCGGCGCATGTACGAGCAGCTTCCGAAGCTCGGCATCGACTTCGCCAAGCCGCCGTATGCGGCGGCGTTCGGCAACTTCGACTCCGCGGCGCGGGTCGCCGCTCAGTAAATCCAGCAACAGGAGCAGATCATGGAAAAGCGCAAGCTCGGCAAATCCGGCCTCGAATTCGCCCCCATCGCCTTCGGCGGCAACGTCTTCGGCTGGACGGCCGACGAGGTGACCTCGCACAAGCTGCTCGACGCCTTCGTCGATGCCGGCTTCTCCTTCGTCGACACCGCCGACGTCTATTCCCGCTGGGTGCCGGGCCACACGGGCGGCGAATCCGAGACGATCATCGGCAGCTGGCTGAAGAAGGACCCGTCGAAGCGCGACAAGGTCCTGATCGCCACCAAGTGCGGGATGGTGCCGGCCGAGGGCGGGTTGACGCGCGCGCACATCAAGAAGTCGGTCGACGAATCGCTGCAGCGCATGAACACCGACCGCATCGATCTCTTCCAGTCGCACAAGGACGACAAGGCGACGCCGCTCGAGGAGACGCTGGAGACCTACGGCGAGCTGGTGAAGGCAGGCAAGCTGCGCTCGATCGGCGCTTCCAACTACGACGCGCCGCGGCTCGCCGAGGCGGCGAAGATCTCCAGGGACAAGGGCCTGCCGCGCTACGAGAGCCTGCAGCCGCATTATAACCTGATGGAGCGCGGCCTGTTCGAAGGCGCGCTGGAGGACGAGTGCCTGAAGGAGGGGATCGGCGTCATCCCGTACTACTCGCTGGCCAGCGGCTTCCTCAGCGGCAAGTACCGCTCGGAGGCCGATGTCGGCAACGTGCAGCGCGGCGCCGGCGTGAAGAAGTACATCAACCCCAAGGGCATGGCCGTGCTGAAGGCTCTCGACGATGCCGGAAAGAAACACAATGCCAACCCGACGCAGGTGGCGCTCGCCTGGCTGATGCAGCGGAAGTCGATCACCGCACCGATCGTCAGCGCCACCAGCCTGCAACAGCTCAAGGACCTGATCGCCTCGCCGAACATCAAGCTCGATGCGGCGGACGTGGCGGCCCTCGACAAGGCCAGCGCGCCCTAGTTCATAGGAGCGCGCCACTCCAGTGGCGCATTATCAGCGCCGCTGGAGTGGCGCGCTCTCTTGAAAGAGATCTGCCCGATGCTTGTCTTCCGCCAGCTCTTCGACCCGACATCGTCGACATACACCTATCTCCTGGGCGACAGCGTCTCGAAGGAGGCGGTGCTGATCGACCCGGTGTTCGAGCAGGTACGGCGCGACGCGGCCCTGATCGGCGAGCTCGGGCTCAGCCTGCTGTGGTCGCTCGAAACGCACGTACATGCCGACCACGTCACGGGCGCCTGGTTGCTGAAGCAGCGGCTGGGTAGCCAGATTGCGCTCGCAGAGGCAAGCGGCGCCGCCGGCGCCGATCGCCTGCTCAAGGACGGCGACCGTGTGGGCTTCGGCCACCGCTCGCTCGAGGTGCGCGCCACCCCCGGCCACACGAACGGTTGCGTAACCTACGTGCTCGACGACGAAAGCATGGCCTTCACCGGCGACTGCGTGCTGATCCGCGGCTCGGGACGCACCGACTTCCAGCAGGGCGATGCGCGGGCGCTCTACCGCTCGGTCCGCTCGCGCATCTTCTCGCTGCCCGAGACCTGCCTGCTCTATCCGGCGCACGACTATCGCGGCCTGACCGCGACCAGCGTCGCGGAGGAGAAAAAATTCAATCCTCGGCTCGGTGGCGAGATCGGCGAGAACGACTTCGCCGGCTACATGAAGAATCTCGACCTGCCTCACCCGAAGAAGATCGACGAGGCAGTGCCGGCCAACCTGCGCTGCGGCCAGCCGGGCAACGAAGCCGCGATGGCGCAGGACCCCGATTGGGCGCCGCTGCGGTTCACCTTCTCGGGCGTCTGGGAAGTCGAGCCGCACTGGCTGGAGGAGAACCTCGCAGCGGTGCGTGTGGTCGACGTGCGCGAGCCCAACGAGTTCTCCGGTCCGCTCGGCCATATCCGCGGCGCGACCCTTTTGCCCCTTGGAGAGCTCGCGGCCCGGGCGAAGGAGCTTCCGAAAGACAAGCCGATCGTGGCGGTCTGCCGGGCCGGCAGCCGCTCGGCGCACGCCACGGCGATTCTCCAGAAGGCGGGGTTCAGCGAGGTCGCCAACTTGCCGGGCGGCATGCTGCGCTGGCGCGGCGAGGGCCGCGGCGTCGAGGGCGGCTCGGCGTAGGAACCATGTTCCTCTCTGCGCGCAGCGCGGGGAGGTGGCGGCGTCATACGTCGCGGATTACCGAGCCACCTCTCCGGCTTCGCCAGGGAGGATCCTTCCCTTTGCGAATGCGTCCACCGGGACAGCAAAGCCTTGTGTTCCGGCCCGGGACTGGGCGATGTTGATGCCCGCGATGGCCCATCTCGAGCCGAGCCGGACCAGGAGCGGCGCCCCGCTCACGCCCCGCACGGCGCGGCAATCGTGAGTCAGCACGGCATGTCCGCCCGGATCGCGGCCAAGCCCGGTGAGGCGGCAGGCCGTATCTGCCGTGAGGACGTTAGGGTTGTCCTGCCCGTAACCGCCCACCATCACGGCGGTTCCGGGCGTGGGCACGACGTGAGCGAGTCCGAGAATTTGCTGGTCCGGAATCGATGCGGCAAGGGAGACCAGCGCCCAGTCGTTCCCGAGGGTGTCGTCCGGCGCCTGGGGATCGTAGCCGGGTGCTGCGACGAACGATGCGGCAATCGTCGCCGACGTGAAGCGCGATCCCTCGAGCCCCAGCAGGACGTGCACCGACGACGGCAGGAAGTAGCTTCGCGATCGAATGTTGAAGAGGCAATGGGCGGCGGTGACGACCGTGCGCGGGCCGATCAGGGCAGCGGTGCAGGTTTCGCGCAGGCCGCCCGCCACGGCCTGTACCTTGCCGATGGAGCGCCACGGCGCTGCACCGACGTCGACCCGGTCGCGCGGCTCGCCCTGCGCCCCGACGGCGAGACCCAGCAAGGAGGCCCCGGCCGCCGCAGTGGCGATCAGCGTCGCAAGGCGAAAGATCGGCATTTACGGCATTCTAGCCGCGACGCGGGTCGATTGCTCCTGCTTGCCACAGCGGGATAGGCTTGCGCGAAAAACGAGGAGGATCGCATGCCGCTTCTCTACAGAAAGCAGGGCCACACAGGCATCCTGACGCTCAGCCGTCCGGAGGCGCGAAATTGCTGGGGGCCGGATTATGCCGAGGGCCTGATCCGTCGCCTGGACGAAGCGGCTGACGATGACGAGGTGCGCGCCGTCGTCCTGACGGGTGACGAGGCCGGCGGCGCCTTCTCGGCCGGCGCCAATCTCGCCGATCCCAATACCCACAACACCCGCTCGGCCGAGGCCTTCATCAAGCGCGTGGGACGGGCGCGCAATTTCCCCTCGAACGTGATGAGCGACTTTCCCAAGCCGGTGATCGCGGCCGTCAATGGCTACGCGATCGGCATCGGCTGCATCATCACCTTCTGCTGCGACCTGATCGTGGCGTCGGAACGGGCCGAGTGGCGCTTGCCGCAGGTCGCCCTGGGCATCCTGCCGAACTATGGTGGCGCGACGCGGCTCGCCCGGATCGTCGGCAAAGGGTTGGCGATGCGCGTCGCCATGGGCTTTCCGCTCAAGGCCGACGAGGCGTATCGGATCGGGCTGGCCCAGTGGCTGGTGCCGCACGAATCGGTGATGGACCAGGCGCTCGCGGTCGCCGACCACATCGCCGGACTGCCGCCGCTCGCCGTGCGCATGGTCAAGGAGTCCATGAATCGCGGGCAGGATATCCCCAACATCGCCGATGCCTCGCTGGTCGATGCCTATCGCTTCATGGTGCTCGAGATGAGCGAGGACAAATCCGAGGCGCACGAAGCCTGGAGAGAGCGTCGCAAGCCGAAGTTCCGCGGGCGATAGTCGATCTCTGCCGAGGGTCAGGCCGTCCCGGGACGGCTGCGATGGAGCAGCATCGCGAGCAGCGACACCGCTGCCGCGGTCATGATCATGTAGGCCGGGCTGAGATCGTCGGCGGTGCGATTGACCAGCCACGTCGCCGCGAGCGGAGACAGCCCACCCGCGACACCGTAGGTGATGTTGTAGCCCAGCGCCGTCGCCGAGCACCGCACGTCGGGCGGGACGGCCTCGACCATGGCGCCGCCGAGCGCACCGGAGAAGAGGCCGATGATCGCGACGAACCCCATCTGGCCGAGCACGACCATCGTGAGGCTGGGATGATGCATCAGCCAAAGAAGCGGATAGGCGCCGATCAGGCCCAGCATGAGAGCGGCAATCATCAGGCGGTGACGTCCGACGTTGTCGGACAGCCAGCCGGTGCCGAGAATGACGGGCATCATCATCGCCATGCACACCGTGTTGATGCTGAGCGCATGAGCCGGTGCGATCTTGTCGGCGAACTGAAGCCAGCTCACGACATAGACGAACATCAGATAAAAGCTCACCGCGCCGAACACCGAGATGCCCGCCAGCCACAGAAGGAGTGAGCGGTGGGTGCGTACGATGTCGGCGAAGGGCGAGCGTGCGGGCCTGGCGGCGGTCTCGGGTTCGCTGAATCCGCGGCGCAGCAGGTAACCGAGCCCGCCGACCACGAGGCCGAGCACGAACGGGATGCGCCAGCCCCAGTGATCCAGCGCGTCCGGCGACAGGATTGAAGCGATCAGGCTGCCCGTCGCCGACCCCAGCAGGATGCCTGCATTTGCGCCGCAGAAGGCGATCGCGGCGCACAGGCCGCGCCGGCCGGGCGGCGCATGCTCGTACAGGAAGACGATCGACGTCGTGCACTCGCCGCCGACCGACAGCCCCTGCAGCATGCGCAAGCCGGTGAGGATGACCGGCGCGGCGAGGCCCAGCGTGTCGTAGCCGGGCAGGATGCCGACCAGGAAGGTCGGCACCGCCATCGCCGTGATCGAGAAGGTGAGTGCCGCGGGCCGGCCGAACTGGTCGCCGATATAGCCCACGAGGGCGCCGCCGAGCGGCCGCATCAGGTAGCCGACCGCGAAGATGCCGAAGGCCGCGAGGAGCTGCGAGACGTGGTCCTCGCTCGAAAAGAAGGTCCGCCCGATCTGGGCGGCGAAATAACCGTAGATCGCGAAGTCGTACCATTCGAGCATGTTGCCGATCGCGCCGGCCGCGATGCTGCGCCAGTTAGTACGGGCCTGAGAATTCATGTGCCCGCCATCCGGACCTTCCGCAGCTCTTTCTTGAAATTGTCCCTGGTGAGCAGCAGCGAGACGAAGGTGATCGCCGCTGCGCCGGCGATCAGGTAGGCGGGGCTGCGCTCGTCGCTCGTGCGATAGACCAGCCAGGTCGCAACCAGCGGCGTCGTGCCGCCCAGGATGGACCAGGCGATGTTGTTGCCGATCGCGAGCGCGGTGCAGCGGATCGCCAGGGGCGTGGCCTCGACCATCAGCGCCTGCAGCACGCCGAACTGGATGCCGATCGCCAGCACGAAACCCGCCTGGCCGAGGTAGATCATCGCCGTCGAGTTGTTTTGCATCAGCATGAAGAACGGCACCGAGCCGACCACGCCGATCGCGGCACCGGCCAGCAGCAGGTTCTTCCGGCCGACATGGTCGGCCAGCCAGCCGAAGAACAGGGACACCGGCGTGATCGCCAGCATGCTCATCGAGTTGATCTTGAAGGCATGCTGGGGTGCGATGCCGTCGACCGTCTGCAGCCAGTCGGCGATGTAGATGAAAGCGGCCTGGAAGCCGATGGCGGTGAAGCAGGCGAGGCCGGCGATCCGGAACAGCAGTCCGAGATGGTCCTTCAGCAGCACGACGATCGGCGTGCCGGCGCTGTCGGCCGTATGCTCCGGCATGTCGCGCAGAGCGCGCCGGATGAGGAAGCCCGCGACACCCACGACCAGGCCGAGCAGGAAGGGGATACGCCAGCCCCAGTCGGCCAAGTCCTCCGGCGACATCGAGCCGGCAAGGGCCAAGGCGGTGAGGGAGCCGGCCTGGATGCCGAGCCCGTTGCCGACGCCGCCGATCGCGCCCGACAGGGCGCGCCGTCCCTTGGGGGCCTGCTCGATCATGAAGACGCCGGCGATCGAGGCTTCGCCACCAACCGCCAGGCCCTGCAGCATGCGCAGGAGCGTGAGCAGGATAGGGGCCGCGACTCCGATGGTCTGGTATCCGGGCAGGAGTCCCATGCCCACGGTGGAAACGGCCATGCCGACGATCGAGATGGTGAGGGCGGTCGTGCGGCCGTGCCGGTCGCCGATATAGCCGACGATGATCGAGCCGATTGGCCGCGTCAGGAAGCCCATGGCGAAGACGCCGAACGCGGCCAGCGCTTGCGATACCCGGTCGTTGCTATTGAAAAACGTGGCGCCGATCTGGATGGCGAAGAAGCCATAGATCGAGAAGTCGTACCACTCGAGCATATTGCCGATCATTCCGGCGGCGAGAATCCGCCGACGGCTGTAAGTCTGCGTCGCGATGATGTCCCCCTGACCCTGTGGGCATCATAAAGGCCGGCGAACTCTTGTCGATATTTCCTTCCTGAAACTGTCCGGAGCCATGAGCAGGGACGCGACAGTCGCTGCTGCGGCGGCGACCACGAGATAAGCCGGGCTGAGCGTGTCGCCGGTGCGCCAGATCAGCCAGGTCGCGGCGAGCGGTGTGAGTCCGCCCAGGATGCTCCAGGCGATGTTGTTGCCGATCCCCAGCGCGGTGCAGCGGATCGCCTCGGGCGTCGACTCGACCATCAGCGCGCCCTGCACGCCGAACTGGACGCTGAGCGTCAGCACGAAGCAGGCCTGACCGAGATAGATCGCGCTCGTCGTATTGTGCTGCATCAGCATGAAGAGCGGACCGAGCCGAGCACGCCGAGGGCCGCGCTCGCCAGCAGCAGGTTGCGCCGGCCGACATGGTCTGCCAGCCAGCCGAAGAAAACCGACACCGGCGTGACCAGGAGCATGCTGACGGAGGTCACCTTGAAGGTTTCCGCGGGCGATGCGCCGCCCAACCGCTGCAGCCAGTCGGCGATGTAGATGAAGGCGGCTTGGAGGCCGATCGCGGCGAAGGCCGAGATGCCGGCGATGCGCAGCACCAGCGGCAGATGGTGGGCGAAGACCTCGGCGAGCGGCGCGTTCTCGATCATGAAAACATTCGCAATGGCGGACTCCCCGCCGACGGCCAGTCCCCTGGATCAGGCGCAGGACGGTGAGCAGGATCGGCGCGGCGACGCCGATGGCGTCGTAGTCCGGCACCAGGCCCATGCTGAGGGTGGCGACGATCGTTCCGGCGATCGAGATCGTGAGCGCCGTCGGGCGGCTCATCCGGTCGCCGATGGTGCCGATGGCGATGGCGATGGCGATGGCGCCCAGTGGCCGGGCCAGGAAGCCGGCGGCAAAAACGCTGAAGGCCGAAAGCGCCTGCGAGAGCGGGTCGCCGGTCGGGAAGAAGGCGGCGCCGATCTGGACAGCGAGGTAGCCGTAGATCGAGAAGTCGTACGATTCGAGGACGTTGCCGATCGTCCCCGCAGCAACGATCCTGGCTCGGCCGGCCGGCGCCATGCACTATTTCTTCTCGATGCCCCAGAACACCGGGATCGGGCTGGTCACCACGCCCGAAAGGCCGCGCGTCGCGGTCGGCAGCGTGTACTGGCCGAGATGGATGTGCGTGCCGTAGGCGACGGCGCGCGCCTGGAGGTCGGCGGCAAATTTCTTGCGGCTTTCCGCGTCGGGTGCGCGGGCGAAGGCGTCGCGCAGCTTCTCGACCTCGGCATCGCACGGCCAGCCGAAGTTCGCCTTCTCGCATGAGGCGGCGACCATGCTGTTGGTCAACGGGTTCATCATGTCGACCGACAGCCATGCAGTCATGAATCCGTTCCAGCCGCCCTCGTTGGCCGGGGTCTTGCGCAGGCGGCGCGAGACGATCGCCTGGAAGTCGAGCGGCACCATCTCGACCCTGAAGCCGCCCTTTTCGAGCAGGTCCTTGGCGATCGGCCCGGCATTGGTGAGGACGGCAATGTCCGTCGTGTGCAGCATGACGACCGGCGTACCGTCGTAGCCCGCCTCCTTCAGCAGCTCCTTCGACTTGGCGAAGTTGCCGCGCACCAGCCCGTCCATGCCGGCCGCATTCTCCAGCGGCGTGCCACACACGAACATGGCGTCGCAGGTCCGGTAGTAGCGCGCGTCGCCGATCACGCCCTCGAGGAAGGCCTTCTGGTCGAAGGCATACATCGCGGCGCGGCGGATCTTCTCGTTGTTGAACGGGGGCACCACCGTGTTCCACCGGAAGGCGTACTGCGCGCCGATGAGGTTGTAGACCGTCAAGGTCACGCTCTTGTCGGCCAGCAGCAGAGACTTCAGGTCGTGCGGCGGCGCCTCGATGTAGTCGATCTCGCCGGCCAGCAGCGCGTTCACCGCGGTCTGGTGATCGGGGATGGCGAGCCATTCGACGCGATCGACCTTGGCGACCTTTCCGCCCGCGAGGCCCGAGGCCGGCTCCTTGCGCGGCACATAGTCGGGATTGCGGACATAGACCGTCTTGTCGCCGGGCTTCCACTCGTCGGCCTTGAAGATGAACGGGCCGGAGCCGACGAACTCGCCGATCTGCTTGCCCGGATCGGTTTCGGCAATGCGCTTGGGCATCATCAGCGGCGTCGAACTGCCGGGCTTGGCCAGCGAATCGATGACCAGGCCGTAGGGCTCCTTGAGCACGATCCTGAAGGTCCGGTCGTTCACCGCCTCGACGCCCGCGACGAAGCTCATCAGCTTCAGCCCGGTCGAATCGCGCGCGCCCCAACGTTTCAGCGAGGCAATGCAGTCCTCCGACGTGACCGGCTTGCCGTCGTGCCACTTGAGGCCGTCGCGCAGGGCGAAGCTGTAGGTCAGCCGGTCGTCGCTTACGGTCCAGTAGTCGACCATCTGCGGCTGCGGCGTGAGGTTCTCGTCCATCGCGAACAGCGTGTCCCACACCATGTAACCGTGGTTGCGCACGATATTGGCCGTGGTCCAGATCGGATCGAGGACCTTCAGGTCCGAATGCATGACCGCCTTGATCGTCTTCGGCTGCGCCAGCGCAGGCGCGGCAAGGCAGGCGGCCGCGACAGCCAGTATCGACAACGCTCGTTTCACGATGACTCCTTGCGACGCTCGTATTCCTCTCCCCGCGAGGGGGACTATCGTATTCACACATCGTAGTTGCGCGGGAGGCAGAACGTCGATTCCCTGAAGCCGTTTTGGCGATGGGAGAAGTCGATGTCTGTTGTGGAGTACGGACTGGGGCGGTTTGGCGACCGCCGCCTGGAAAAAGGGGGGCCTGCCTGCACGCGGCTCTGGTTGGCGATCCTGGGTCTTGCATCCGTCGGCTTGGCGGCACGCGGGCCCGTGAGATTCAGTTCACCCGCTTTCTGCGCAACCGGTCGGTGACGGCCGGGGCGATGTCGCGGCACGCCGGTGCGCTGACGGCGCAGCGCGTCGCAGGGCGCGATGTTGTCGCGATCCAGGATACCAGCGAACTGGTGCTGGGCGGCCGTCGGGCCCGGCAGGCGGGCTATGGCGCGGTCGGCAAGGGCGGTGTGCTGAGCGGTTTGCTGCTTCATCCGGTGCTGGCAGTGGAAGCGGGGAGCGGCGGACTGCTCGGCCTGGTGTCGATGCAGGTGTGGAACCGCGGCCGGGCCGAGTTGGCGCCGCGGCGCCGACGGACGACGGCGGCCAAGGAGTCGCGTCGCTGGATCGAGGGAGCGCAGCAGGCCGGCGAGGTTCTGGCCGAGGCGCGCTGCATCACGGTGGTATCGGACCGCGAGAGCGACTTTTACGAGCTGTTCGCGCGCCGGCCGGCGAACGTGCATCTGATCGTGCGCGCCTGCCAGAACCGGCGGATCGAACGGCTGACCGAAGAGCCGGCGGACGGCTTGCTGTTCGGGATGATTGACGGCCAACCCGAGCAGGGCCGCTTCGCCACGACCATCCCGGCCGCCCCCGGACGAGCAAAGCGTCACGCTGAACTGGCCCTGCGCTTTGCGCCGGTGGCTCTGCGCCGGCCATTGCATGGCGCCGATCCGGCATTGCCTGCGACAGTCGGCCTGACGCTGGTCGATGTCCGCGAGATCTCGACACCGCCCGACGGCAAGCCGATACATTGGCGACTGCTGACGACCCATCCGGTCGCAGAGTGCGGCCAGGTACGGCGCGTCATTGACCTGTATCGCCAGCGCTGGACCATCGAGGAGTTCTTCCGCACCCTCAAGACCGCTGGCTTCGACATCGAAGACGCCGACATCGGCGAGCCGCAGGCCATGATCAACTTCGTCGCCGCCGCCACGATTGCCTCCGTAACAATCAAGCAACTCGTGCAGGCCCGCGACGGCAACACCGATCGACAGCTTGGCGATGCCTTCGATCCCGACGACCGGCCCATCCTCGAGGCCGTCTCGGCAAGGCTCGAAGGCAAGACTGCGCGCCAACGCAATCCCCATCCCACAGGCAGCTTGGCCTTCGCTGCTTGGGTCATCGCCCGCCTCGGCGGCTGGACCGGCTACTACGGTAAGCCCGGGCCAAAGCTCATGCGCATCGGTCTCGCAAAGTTCAACGACATCAAATACGGCACCACCCTCGGGCTTCGAAATGTGTGAATCCAACAGGCGAGGGGGAGAGGAGGAAGACGTCAGCTCTTCCAAGCCTCGGTGGCGCGGGCGCCGGGCGTGACTTCAGCGGCGGAAGGCGTCGCCACCTTGGCCATGTGCTGGTAGCGCTGGGCGGCGAACCAAAGCGCGTAATCGCCGAACTTGATCGGCGGATATTTCGGCGGGTTCGCGACCGACTGGCACGACGGCAGGCACTCGATGATCGTGTCGTGGTCGGGATCGCAGAAGAAAGGGATGGCGTAGCGCAGGGTGCCGGAGACGTTGCGCACGCGGTGCGGCGTCGACAGGAAGCGCTCGTTGGTCCAGCGGTGCAGGATGTCGCCGCCATTGACCACGAACGCGTCCTCGACATAGGGCGCATCCATCCATTCGCCGTTCGGCAGCAGGATCGACAGGCCCTGCACCTTGTTCGGCGGCAGCAAGGTCATGAATCCGGAATCGGTGTGCGGCACGAGGCTCGCCACAGTGTCGTCGCCGCCGTCGATCTGCGGATAGCGCGACTGGCGCAGGATCATGTGGGGTGGATCGAAGCAGGTGTCGAAATAGCTCTCCGGCAGGTCGAGCGCCAGCGCGTAGAGCTTCACCAGCTTGCGGCACAATGCTTCCATCGTGCTCATGTATTCGAGCGTCTGCTCGCGGAAGCCCGGAAGGTTGGCCGGCCACTGGTTCGCGGTGTGGAAGCGGCGGTTGGCGATCACGTCGGGATCGTTCGGATCGCGCTCGCGGCGCAGGAAGTAGGCCTCGTTCTGGCTCGGCTTCTTGCCCTGCGCGGCGGCGTTGGGCGGCGCCTTGTCGGGGATCGGCATGTAGCCGATGGTGTGCTCGTTGACCTTGAGCGCGAGCTTCTCCTCCATCGGCATGGCATGGAATCGGGCCGCCTGCTCGTACTGCGCCTCGATCAGCGCGCGCGGCACACCGTGGCCGGCGAGATAGTAGAAGCCGACGTTCTCGAAAGCGTAGCACAGCTCGGCAGCCGCCTTCTCCGCGGCTCCCGGCTTTCCGGCCAGGAAGTCCGAGATATCGATCAACGGAATTTCGCCGCCGATCATGACCGGCGGCGCGAAGGAAGTCATCGTGCCGCGGGGTATCGTCTGATCCATCGTACAGGCCTCCGGGGTCAGCAATCACTATAGAGGGGCGGCCCGCCGCGCTGCAATAAATGCGCCGCCGCGAGCTTGCGCGGAACGTCTTCTCATTGGACCGCGCGCATCCTGCGCGCTCATGATACTGAGCGCGCAGGATGCGCGCGGTCCAATCAGCCGTCGACGGAAAACGCGGAGCAGCCATGATCATCGACCGCATCGAACCCATCGCCCTGCGCATCCCCGCGCCGCATCGGGCGGCGAATATTCCGGCTCCCCTGGCGGGCGGCGATCTTTGCCTCACCCTCGCGCGGGTCACGACGCGCGACGGACTGCAGGGCTACGGCGAGTGCCTGTCGCTGCGACCGGCGATGCAGCAGGCGCTGTTCGCGACCATCCGCGACGCGATCGCACCGCATTATCTCGGCAAGCCGGTCGACCAGAAGGAGGCGCTGAACCTCGCCGCGCGCAAGCGCTTCGCGAGCTTTGGACGGTCGGGCACTGTACTGAATGCGCTGGCCGCCGTCGACATCGCGCTGTGGGACATCGCCGGCAAGGCATCGGGGCAATCGGTCTCCACCATGCTGGGCGGTGCCAGGCGCAGCCGCGTGCCGGTGATGGCGAGCCTCGACAAGTACGATCATGCCGGCCGTACGCGGCAGAGGGTCGAGCAGGCGCTGGCGTGCGGCGTCGCGGCGGTGAAGGTCCACGAGGCGAGCCTCGAGGTCGTCGAGGAATCGCGCCGCGCCATCCCAGCGGCGGTGCCTTTCGTTGCCGACTGCAACAACGCCCATACGCTGGCCGATGTGCGCCGCGACGAGAAGCGCTGGGCTGCGGCGAACCTGCTGTTCTTCGAGGACCCGTACTGGCCGCCTGAGGATCTGCTCGCGGCGCCGGCGATGCCGGGCATCACGATCGGGATGGGAGCGGACTTCGGCTCGGCCGAGCAGATGGCCGTCTACACCAGGGCACCATCGATCGGCGTGCTTCAGCCGGACGTCTGCATGCTTGGCGGCCTCAGCGAGGCCAAGCGCGCGCTCGCCATGCTCGCCGTGGCGAAGAAGACGCCTGCCCCCCATACGCCGTTCGTTGGCCCGGCCGCGCTCGCCTCGCTGCACATGCTGGCCGTCACCGAGGAGGAGGGCTGGTTCGCCACCGTCGAGGCCGAGGATTCGATGGATCCCTATGGCTTCGGCCTGACGCGCTGGCAGGCGTCGCTTCCGGTGCCGACCGGCCCCGGCCTGGGATTCGATCCTGCTCCCGATTTCGTGAAGCGCTACCAGGCCTGAAAAATTTGCGCTCTGTGTGGTGGTTCACAGAGCGCCTCGCTCCTCGATCCTAGGGTCGCCTCGGAACCAGAGAGGTTCTGCAGGAGGCTCATATGGATACCATGATGACGGAACGGTCGACGACGTCGGACGAGATGCTCAAGCATTTCGCCGGCAGGGTCGGCACGTACGATCGCGACAATCGCTTCTTCCAGGAGGACTTCGACGATCTCAAGCGCGCCGGCTATCTGACGATCAACGTGCCGAAGGAGCTGGGCGGACAGGGCTTCACGCTGGCCGAGGTCTGCCGCGAGCAGCGGCGGCTCGCCTATCACGCGCCGGCCACGGCGCTCGGCATCAACATGCACCTCTACTGGGTGGGCATTGCCGCCGACCTGTGGCGCGCCGGGGACCGCTCGATGGAATGGGTCCTGAAGGAGGCGATGGCGGGCGAGGTCTTCGCCGCCGGCCACGCCGAGCGCGGCAACGACATCCCGGTGCTGCTGTCGACCTCGACCGCAACGAAGGTGGAGGGCGGCTTCACCTTCACCGGCCGCAAGATGTTCGGCAGCCTGGCGCCGGTCTGGACGCGCTACGGTCTGCACGGCCTGTGGGCCGACGCACCCGGCGGGCCGCAGGTCGTGCATGGCTTCCTGCCGCGCAACGCCAAGGGCTACCGCATCGTCGAGACCTGGGACACGCTGGGCATGCGCGCGACGCGCAGCGACGACGTGTTGCTCGAAGGCGCGTTCGTGCCCGACAACTACATGGTGCGGTTCCTGCCGGCCGGCGGCGCCGACGCCTTCATCGTCGCGGTGTTCGCCTGGGCCCTGATGGGCTTTGCCAACATCTATTACGGCATGGCCCAGCGTGCGCGCGACCTGGCGATCGCATCGGTCAAGTCGAAGTCGTCGATGGGGCTGACCCGCAGCATGGCCTACCACCCGGGCATCCAGCACGGCATGGCCGACCTGATCATGGCGCTCGATCCGATCGGGCCGCACCTCGAACAGGTCGCCCTCGAATGGTCGACCGGCGTCGACCATGGCGCGGCGTGGCCGGCCCGCATCATCTCCGCCAAGGTCCATGCCGTGGAGGCGTGCTTCAAGATCGTCGACATGGCGATGGAACTGTCGGGCGGTACCGGCATGTTCAAGGCGAGCGAGCTGGAGCGGCTGTTCCGCGACGCCCGTTGTGGCCGCTTCCATCCCGCCAATGCCATCCTGGCGCACGAGATCGTCGGCAAGACCGCGCTCGGCATCGGGCTCGGCGAACAGCCGCGCTGGGGATGATCTCGGCGATCGTACACGCTAGGATGGCGATGCCGATTGGAGACGGACCACACCATGGCCGACGAACTCCGGCGCTGGCTGGTTGAACTGGGCCTCGGTATTCATGCCGAGGCCTTTGCGGCCAACGGTGTCGACTGGGATGTGCTCGACGCGCTCAGCGAGAAGGACCTCGAGACCCTGGGGCTCTCGCTGGGCGACCGGAAGCGCTTGCTGAAGGCGGTCGCCGCGCTCGGTGACGGTCACCCTTCGGCACGGTGGGCGAGCGACGATGCCGAACGGCGGCAGATAACGGTCATGTTCGTTGATCTGGTCGATTCCACGCCGCTTTCCGAGCAGCTCGATCCGGAGGAACTTCGTGAGCTGCTGAAGTCATTCCACGGCCTTGCCGTGGCTGCGGTGGCGGCGCGAGGCGGGCACGTCGCGCGCTACATGGGCGACGGCATCCTCGTCTACTTCGGCTATCCGCAGGCGCACGAGGACGATGCGGCCCGCGCGGTGCACGCCGGCCTTGGCATCCTCGAGAACCTGCGCGCCGCCAACCCACACCATCAGGAAGAGCATGGCGTGCGTCTGAGGGTGCGTATCGGTATCCATACAGGCCTCGTGGTGGTGGGCGAGGTCGGCGCCGGGGCGGCGCGGGACCGGAGCGCCGTTACCGGCGAGACGCCCAACATTGCGAGCCGGCTGCAGGCTGAAGCCGAGCCCGACACCGTCGTGATCGGCGAAGCGACGAAGCGCCTGGTCGAGGACCGGTTCACCCTGCAGGATCTCGGGCCGCGCCGGCTCAAGGGCGTCAGCAACGCCGTGCGACTGTTCCGTGTGCTGGGTGGCGACGAGTCCGTCGATCGCTTCCGGCACCGCACGCGGCGCGGCATGACCCCGCTGGTTGGACGGCAGGCAGAGCTCGACATGCTCCGGCGGCGCTGGGCGCAGGTGCGCGACGGCGAAATGCGTTCCATCCTTCTGGGGGGCGACGCCGGCATCGGCAAGTCGCGCGTCATGAGTGCGTTGCGCGATAGCCTGGCCGGCGAGCCGCATCGCCTGCTGCCACTGTTCTGCTCGCCTTACCATCGTACCAGCGCCTTCTGGCCGATGGTCGACTGGTTCCGCCGCACCCTCCGTCTCGATGCCCGCAGCCGGCCGCTTGCGAGCGGGGAGGCGCTCGTTCGTCTGATCGGTCCGCTCGGCCTCGACCTGGCCGAAGCGATGCCGGTGCTGTCGGCGTTCCTCGACTTGCCGCGCGACGAACGCTTCGCTCTGGCCGACACCACGGCTCCGAATTTTCGGGCGCGGCTGATCGACGTGCTGGTCAAGCTGATCGGTGGCATGGCAGCCCAGCGACCGCTCCTGCTGGTGCTCGAGGATGCGCATTGGATCGATCCCTCGATGCTGGAGCTCTTGCGCCAGGTCCAGGAACGGCTGGCGGCCACGCCTCTGATGCTGCTGATGACCGCGCGGCCGGAATTCAAGCCGGATTGGAGCTATTCGCAATTCGTGCAGATCAATCTCGACCGGCTGTCGAGGCGCGACCGGCTGACGATGGTCGAGCGACTCGTCGGTGGCCGCACGCTGCCCGCGGACGTCCTGCAGGCGATCGTCGCCAAGACCGACGGAATACCGCTCTTCGTCGAGGAACTGACCAAGGCCGTGCTGGACGGCGAGTCGGCAAGCTCGCCGCATGCCATGTCGATTCCCGACACGCTGCACGGCTCGCTGATGGCGCGCCTCGACCGGCTTGACGCCGAAGCCCGCGAAGTGGCTCAGCTTGGCGCGACCATCGGGCGGGAGTTCTCCATCAGCGTGCTCGCGCGTCTCGCCGGCCGTTCCGAGGAAGCGCTCGCCGCGCCGTTGGCGCGGCTCGCGGAGGCGGAGATCGTGGTGCCGTCCGCCGTTGCCTCCTTCACCGGCCCTTCGTACGTGTTCCGCCACGTGCTCATCCAGGAGGTCGCCTATCAGTCGCTTCTGGTGGCGCGTCGGCGCCTGTATCACGCCGCGATTGCCGAGGCGCTGGCGACGCATTTCCCCGAGCTGGCGATGATGCAGCCGGAAACGATCGCCCAGCACTGGACATCTGCAGCCCGCGCCGGCGAGGCGATCGACTGGTGGCGTCGCGCCGGCGATCGTGCGATCGGCCGCAGCGCCTTCCTCGAGGCGAGTGCCCATTTCCAGCGGGGCTTCGAGCTGGCCGAGAAGCAGGCCGGCGGAGCCGCCGACCGTTATCGCAGCGCCCTGCCGTTGCTCCTGGCGCGCGGTGATGCGGAGTTCATGGCATCGACTCTGCCGGGGCGTTCGACCTATCTGGAGTGCGCCAGGATCGCGCAACGCGAGGGGCTGCCAGACATGATGGTTTCGGCGGCACTCAAATTTGCCGCTGCCGAGGTCTATCTGTCGGCACCCAGCGCGGCATCCGTCGAGTTGCTCGAACAGACCCTGACGATGATCGGCGAGGAAGAGACGCTCGATCGCTGCCGCGTCCTGAGCCAGCTCGGCAAGGCGCTGCTATCGACGGGCGCCACCGCGCGCGGCCGAGAGGTGCTGCGCCTGGCTCGGCCAATCGCCGAGCGCCTCGACGATCGCCGCAGCCGGTTCGAATTGCTGGTCAGCGATCTCATGCCGAACGCCGGGCCGCCGCCGTCCGGCGACGGTGTTGAGGAGCGCCGCCGGTCGCTGGCGTCGATCTGGGACATTGCCAGGGGATTCGACTCGATCCTTCAGGTCGAGGCCTTGACGCGGTCCGCGGCAGGTTTTCTGGAGATCGGCGACGTGGACGGTTTCGAACGCACGACGCAACTGCAGAAGGAAATCGCCGACACGAGCCGCACCGACTTCGACAAGTGGATCACCGTCAGCAGCAAAGTTATGCGCGGCCTGATCCAGGGCAACTTCCGGGAGGCTGAGCGTCTGGCGCTGGAGGCGCTCAACGTGCTGGGAAGCCATGACGTCGATTTCCCGCTGGGCGTCTACGGCATGCAGATGTTCACGGTGCGCCGCGAGCAGGGGCGCCTCGCCGAGGTGGCGCCGCTGGTGAAGCGTTTCGTCCGCGAAAACCCCGAAGAAGCGGTGTGGCGTCCCGGCCTGATGTTGATTGCCAGCGATCTGGGGTTCGAGGTCCAGGCCCGTCGGACCTTCGAACTGCTCGCCGAGAGCGCCTTCGCCCTGCCGATCGACAGCAAGCGGGCGGTGACGCTGTCCTATCTTGCCGAGGTTTGTGCCAGGCTGGACGATGCCTCGCGCGCCGAGCAGCTCTATGCCCACCTGCTCCCCTATCGCGACCTTGCGATCGTCGTGCCGACCTACACGCTGTGCTGCGGCTCGGCGGCGCGCTACCTTGGCATGCTGGCAACCACCATGGCCGATTGGCCGTCGGCAGAGCGCCACTTCGAGGCGGCGCTTGCGATGGAGGAGCGGATGCGGGCCTGGCCCTGGCTTGCCCATACCCGTGCCGAGTATGCTGCCATGCTGGCGGCCCGCGGTGACGGTAGCGACGACGTCCGCGCGGCCGAGTTGCGGGAGATGGCGCTGGCCGCGGCCGATCGCCTGGAAATGGGGCGCCTGCGAAAGCTACTGCGGACCGCTGCCTGATCTGTGGAAGAGGGGAAACCATGCCGCGTTACATCATCGAGCGGAACTTTGCCGAGCAGTTGGAAGCCTCGAAAGAGGCCAACGACAAGATCCGTCTCATCAACGATGAGGAAGGTGTGAAGTGGCTGTTCTCGTTCCTCAGCGCCGACCGGATGAAGACGTACTGCCTGTATGAGGCCCCGAACGACGAGGCGATTCGGATCGCCGCCCGGCGCGCCGGCCTGCCTGCCGACGTGATCGTGGAGGTCGGCGGTGAGGTGAGACCGGACATGTTCGACTGATTCGGGGTCGGGTTGCCCGCCCTGCCGTGTGCTATAGGCTCGCGCGGTGCGACTACCGGACCGCGCATGACGCCGCACGACCTCTTCCGACAGCATCCCCTCCTTGCCGTTCTCAGGGAAGAGGAGACGCGTGAACTCCTGAAGCAGTCACACGTCCAGCGCCTCGCCGCGGGCGACGTCGTGTTCCGCAAGGACGACCCCGGCGACGGTCTGTACGGTGTTCTCGAGGGGCGGATCGTCGTCACGGTGGAATCAGCCGAGGGCAAGGAGCTGATCCTGAACATGTTCGGCCCCGGGGAGTTCTTCGGCGAGATCGCGCTGCTCGATGGCAAGGGCCGCACCGCGACGGCCGTGGCGCGCGACGCCTCCCGCCTGGTGTTCCTGAGCCGCGCTGCCTTCCTGCCATTCCTCAGCCAGCATCACGAGACCGCCGTGCGGATCATCGCCTTCCTGTGCGAGCGGCTGCGGCGCACCACCGCCCTCGTCGAAGACTCGGCCTTCCTGAGCGTCGCAACGCGGCTGGCCAAGCAACTCGCGGCGTTGGCCGCTGCCGGACCGGACGACGCCACGGTGCGGCTGTCGCAGGAGGAGCTTGCCCGTACCCTCGGCGTGACGCGCGAGATCGTGAGCCGGCAGCTCGCGATCTGGCGCGAGGCCGGCGTCGTGGAAATCGGCCGGGGATGGATCAAGGTGCGCGACGGCGAGGCGCTCGACCGCATCGTGGCCGGGGGCTGACCCCGCGTCAGAATTCGCGTGCCAATTCCGCCGGCCTCGTGCCACACAGGATTCCTTGGACACTGGAGGAAACCGCATGGCATCGCCGCTTTTCGACCTCACCGGCAAGGTCGCCGTCGTCACCGGCTCGAGCAAGGGCATCGGCAAGTCGATCGCCATGCATCTCGCGCTGGCGGGGGCCAAGGTCGTGGTGTCGTCGCGCAAGACACCGGTGTGCGAGGAGGCTGCCGCGGAAATCAGGCAGGCGGGCGGCGAGGCGGTCGTCATCCCGTGCAACATCTCGCAGAAGGCGCAGTGCGAGACCCTGATCGCCGAGACCAGGAAGCAGCTCGGTCCGGTCGACGTGCTGGTCTGCAACGCGGCCTCCAATCCGTACTACGGGCCGAACGAAAAGCTGCCCGACGACGTGTTCATGAAGGTGATGCAGAACAACATCCTGTCGAACATGTGGCTGATCAATCTCTGCCTGCCCGACATGCGCGCCAAGAAGGACGGATCGATCATGATCGTTTCCTCGATCGGCGGCGTGCGCGCGAGCACGGTGATCGGCGCCTACTGCATCTCCAAGGCGGCCGACATGCAGCTGGCGCGGAACCTGGCGGCTGAGTACGGGCCGGATAATATCCGCGTGAACACGATCGCGCCGGGACTCGTCACGACCGACTTCGCCCGCGCCCTCTACGAGGATCCGCAGCGGCGCGCTGCGCGCGAGGCGGCCACGCCGCTTCGCCGCCTCGGTGCGCCCGACGACATCGCCGGGCTTGCCGTCCTGCTCGCCGGCAAGGGCGGCGCCTTCATCACCGGCCAGACCCTGATCGCCGACGGCGGCACGACGATCGGTGGCTAATCGCTCCAGCGAAAAGTCAGCTGGTGCATGCCATGCAACAGCGCATGCAATTGGCGGCTCATTGTGAGCCATCGGTGCGGTTCTATGTGTGCTCGACGTGCCCAGACACGGCACGCGTTCTTGTTGAGGAGCACACTTATGAAGCCGATCGTTTCTTCCCTCGCCCTCGCTACCATGCTCGGCATGGCGCACGCGGCCGTGGCGCAGCAGGCCGCCGGCGGTGATGCGGGCGGGGTCGATTATTGCCGCACGCTCGCCCGGGCGTATCTCAGCCAGAATTCAGTGAATGCGTCGCCGAGCGCTGCGGACGCGATGCTGGCGGACAACTGCGCAAGCAATACGCAGGCCACGACCGCGCAGCTGAAGCAGAAGCTGGTGGACCATGGCATCGACATGCCGAAGCCGCCGACGATGGCCAGCGGTGACCGCACAGGGCGTTCGGTGCAGTAACCACACCTGCGCAGGCGATGGTTCCGGCTCGTCCCTTCGGGGGAGCCGGGGCTTCGATCACACTTTCGCCAGGACGCCGGGGAGGACCATGCCGGGGTCGGTCGAGCAGCGTGCCGTGGTGCGTCGCGCGCGAAGCATGTCGATCAGCGCGCGCAGGGGCAAAGGCACCTGCCGGCGCCCGCAATAGATCAGGTAGTAGCCGTCGAAAGAGGGTGACCACTCCGGGAGCACCGCCATGAGCTGGCCCGAGCGCAGGAAAGGCCCCGCGACGGCATCGTCGATGAATGCAAGGCCCAGCCCGTCGATCGCGGCGCGCAGCGCAAGTTCGCTGCTGTTGACGGTCACGGCGCCGCGCACGGCGATCTTCCGGCGCGTTCCCTCGCGCATGAACGGCCAGGGGAGGAGCGCACCGTCCAGACGATACTGAACGCAGTCATGCGCCGTGAGATCGTCCGGCGTGACCGGTTCGCCCCGACGGGCAAGATAGGACGGTGCAGCGACAACGACGACCTTCCAGGGGGCCGACACCTTCACCGCGACCATATCGGCGGCGGCGAAATCCCGGATCGCGATCGCCGCATCGAACCCTTCGGCCGCCACGTTCACCGGCCCGTCGCTCAGCTCGAGGTCGAGTTCGACGCGAGGGTAGGTGGCGAGGAAGCTGCGCCACACTGGCGCGACGACGGCCGCCGCCGCGCCTGAGCTGACGTGGAGCCGCAGCCGTCCGGATGGACTACCCCGTTCGCGATCGAGATCGGACAGGGCCTGCTCGATGCCGGCGAAGGCCGGTTGCAGCGATTCGAAAAGCTGTCGGCCGGTATCGGTCAGCGCGACGCCGCGCGTGGAGCGATGCAGCAGGCGAACATCGAGCCGCTTCTCGAGATGCTGCATGGCGTGGCTGAGCGCAGACCGGGTGATTCCGAGCCGGGCCGCGCCGGCACGAAAGCTCAGCGAGTCGGCGATGGCGACGAAGGCGGCAAGGTCAGGCAGCTCGGACCGTTTCATGGGTGTCCCAGATGGTGAGACCGATCGATGGCACCGGCCGGTCTCCGCGAGGATGCGCCAGACACGCGCAGGCATGCCCTGCCGAGGCAGCGTCGCGAAGTCGTGATGATCGTGGGCGTCCCGCAGCGCATAAATAGCGGGTCGAACCCGCTTTCGCAGCGACGCTGTACCTTTGCGGCGCATCGATGGCCGTCGCTGGTTCAAAATCGTGTGAGCCCGACACTGGCGAGACGTACCGGCCTTGGCTACACGGACTCTGGCCTATGCAGGCTTCTTCCTGAACGTTACCACCAGCACATCACGGTAGGCAGGCTGCGCCGGGTTCTCGGGCTCGACCGGGGTCACGCCGTGGTAGCAGCGGGCGTCGTCGACCAGCGCCGAGTCGAGCGGGTCGGTCAGGGTGAAGCTGCCGAGCGCGCGCTTGTCGAGGTCGTGCACGGTCGTGGTGCCGCTGGCGATGTTGCGGCGGTCGACCAGCAGCACCAGCACGTAGTCGACGCCGTCGCGATGCATGCCCTCGGGCGTCGGCTTGCCGTTCTCGCCCAAGCGCGCCTCGATGCGGAATTGGTGGGCCTCGATGTGCCAGTGTGCCGTCTCGGGGGCGAGGCGGCCGAACAGCGTGCGACAATATTCCAGGATCGTGCGCATCGTGGCGCCGTCGCCGATCTCGGGCTTGATCGGTTCGAACCAGCGCTCGATGCCACCGTTCAGATGATTGTAGTCGAGCGTCTGATAATGCGCCTGGTGCCGGCCGCGCTCGATTGCGCCCTGCCTGCCGGCGGCCCAGACGCCGAAGCGCCGTCGGCGGTAGCGGCCGCCGTCGGCCATGTAGGTATCGGTAAGCAGATCGTTCCAGCTGTCGGCGAAGGCCGGCCAGTCGGCGAGCGTGCCGAAACGGCCTAGCGCCGTGCGCATGTCAGAGGCTTCGACAAAGGCATAGCCCGCCCGCGCAATCGCGTTGCGAATGCCCGTCGCGTTTTGCAGTCCGGTTCCGATCTCGCTCATATGAAGACCATAGCATCCGGTGCCCTTGTCCGGCAGACAGCGAGCATGAAGGATTCTAAGGTTGGCGCGGGCTTTGCATTTTTGGCCACGCATGCCGTTCGCGCCTCGGGAGAGAAAAAGTCAATGTTGCGCCGCAATCTCATAGCCGCTGCTGCTGCGTCTTTTGCCGCACCGTCCATCGTGTCGCGCGCCGCACTCGGACAGAACCTGCGCAAGGTGAAGATGGGGTCCGCTTTCACGACGACCACCAATGCCGCCTTCCTGATGCCCGCGCTGCTCAAGCCGGAGGGCATCGACCTCGAGCTGGTCATGTTTCCCTCTCTGGTGCAGCGCATGCAGGCGGTCGCCTCGGGCGACGTCGATATCGGCAACGGCGGCCTGTCGGCGACCATGCAGCTGGCGACCAAAGGCTTTCCGATGCAGGTGCTGGCCAACGGTTGCGACGGCGGCTGGATGGTGCTGGCCCAGCCATCGATCAACAGCTTCAAGGATCTGGTGGGCAAGAAGGTCGCCGTTCAGAACGGCTCGATCGGGCTGGTATCGCTGAACTGGAAGCTCAAGCAGGAGGGCGTGTTCGGTAAGGTCGAGATGGCCTTCATGGACAACCAGGACCAGCCGATCCCGCTGATGCGCGGCGATGTGGCGGCGATCTGCTGCTTCGAGCCCTACGCCGCGCTCGCCGAGCAGAGCGGCTGGGGCAAGCGGCTGTGGGTGCCGTACGATTCGCCGATGGGCAAGACCAACCTGGGCTTTGTCGCCTCGGAGAAATTCACCAAGGCCGAACCCGACCTCACCAAAAAAATGGTGCAGGCGCATGTGAAGGCCACCAGGGAAATGGCGTCGAACCCTGCGATTGCCATCGAAACCACGATCAAGCAGTTCAAGATGACCAAGGAAGTGGCCGAGCTCTCGACGAAGAACCTGTTTTTCAGTGCCGAGTCGGGCGCCCCCTTCGTCAACGGCCTCAAGGCGCTGGCCAAGCTGATGGTCGACGACAAGATGCTGGAGAAGGAGCCCGACTGGGGAAGCTTCCTCAACCTCGGCTACGCCTGATGCAATTCCGTCGCGCGCTGGGGCTGTTGCCCCTCGCGCTGCTGTTGCTGGCTTGGTACGTCGCGGTCGAGCTCAAGGTCTATCCGACGATCCTGCTGCCGCCACCCGCAAAAGTGGCGATGGTGTTCGTCGAGGATTGGGAAACGGTGCTGAGCAACGCGGGCGCCAGCGTCGCGCGGGTGATCGCCGGCATCACCCTGTCGTTCCTTCTCGCGGTGCCGCTCGGGCTGATGATCGGGCGGTATCAGCTGCTCGACACGATGACTGACTGGTCGATCCAGATCTTCCGCTCGATCCCGCCGATCTCGCTGATTCCCCTGGCGCTCTTGTTCCTCGGCATCGGCGACAAGCCGGCCGTCGCGCTGATCTTCCTCGCCGGCACCTGGCCGCTGCTGATCAACACCATCTTCGGCGTCCGTGGCATCGAGCGCACCCTGATCAAGGTGGCGCGGGCGGCGCGGGCCAGCGAGTTCCTGGTGATCAAGGACATCATCCTTCCGGCTGCGCTGCCGGCGATCTTCACCGGCCTAAGGCTCGCCGTCGGCGGCGGCTGGCTGACCGTGGTGACGGCGGAGATGATCGCGGTGAAGTCGGGGCTGGGCTACATGATCCTCAATGCCCAGCTCACCTTCCGCTCCGACCTGATCATCGCCGGCATCATCGTGATCGGCGCCATCGGCCTGCTGGCGGACCAGCTGGTGCGGCGGGTGCGCGCCCACGTTTGCCGCTGGCAGGAGGGCCTCACGGCCTCGCCCGAATGAACCGCTTCATCGAATGCGTCGGCGTCGGCAAGATCTATCCCGGCAAGGACGAGCCGGTCGAGGCGCTGCGCGGCATCGATTTCACCTGCGACGCGGGCGACTTCGTCTGCCTGCTGGGCCGCTCCGGCTGCGGCAAGTCGACCTTGCTGCAGATGATGGCCGGGCTCGAGACGCCGACGTTCGGGCAGATCGCCGTCGCCGGCAAGGCGCTGCACGGCCCGTCGCCGGACGCCGCGATCGTGTTCCAGGACCATGGCCTGTTTCCCTGGATGACGGTGCAGAAGAACGTCGAGTTCAACATGAAGGCGCTCGGCACGCCGGCGGCCGAGCGCAAGCGCATCGCCGCGCACTTCATTGCGATGACCAGCCTGACCGGTTTCGAGGGGCGCTATCCGCACGAGCTGTCGGGCGGCATGCGCCAGCGGGTCGGCATCGCCCGCGCGCTGACGACGGATCCGAAGGCGCTGCTGATGGACGAGCCGTTCGGCGCGCTCGACGCCCAGACGCGCGGCAACCTGCAGGACGAGTTGCTGCAGATCTGGGAAAAGCGGCGCACGACGGTGCTGTTCGTCACCCACTCTATCGACGAGGCGCTGCTGCTGGCCGACCGCATCCTGGTTTTCTCACCGCGGCCGGGCCGCATCGCGGCCGACATCAAGGTGGACCTGCCGCGGCCGCGCACGCCACAATCCGACGCCTTCTCGGCGCTGGCCCGCGAGCTGCGCGGCCTGGTCGGCGCCGAGCGCGATTTCGACTGAAAAACCTGCTGGGGGAAATGATGCCTTACGCGATCACCGACGACGGCGTGAAGCTCTACTATGAGGAGGTCGGCACGGGCTCGCCGATCGTGTTCGTGCACGAGTTCGCCGCTGACCACCGCTCGTGGGAAACCCAGATGCGCCATTTCGGCCAGCGCCATCGCTGCATCACCTACAGCGCGCGCGGCTATCCACCCTCCGACATTCCCGAGACGCCCGCGGGCTATTCGCAGGATCGGGCGACCGACGACATCCTGGCGGTGATGAAGCATCTCGGGATCGACAAGGCGCATGTCGTCGGCCTCTCGATGGGCGGTTTTGCCAGCCTGCATTTCGGCCTGCGCCACCCGGCCCATGCACTGTCCCTGGTGGTGGCTGGCGTGGGCTACGGCGCGGAGAAGGACCAGCAGGCGAAGTTCAGGAGTGAGGTCGAGGTCGTTGCCAAGTCGCTGCTCAGCGAGGGCATGCCGGCTTTCGCCGAGAAGTACGCCTACGGCCCGACGCGCGTGCAGTTCGAGAACAAGGACCCGCGTGGCTTCGCCCAGTTCAAGAAGGAGCTCGGCGAGCACTCGGCGCTCGGTTCGGCCAACACCCAGATCGGCTGCCAGGGGCAGCGGCCGTCGCTCTACGACCTGGTCGAAGGCATGCGCAAGATGACCACGCCGACCCTGATCCTGACGGGTGACGAGGATTGGCCCTGCCTCGCGCCGTCCGTGATGATGAAGCGCGAAATCCCGACCTCGGCCCTGTCGGTGATGCCGAACTGCGGCCACACCATCAACCTCGAGGACCCCGATCAGTTCAACCGGATAGTCAACGAGTTCATCGTGCAGGTCGAAACCGGCCGCTGGCCCAAGCGCGATCCCCGCGCCATGGCCAACTCGATCACGGGCATGAAGAGCTGACTGGAATGCGGTCGCGCCGCCGTGGCGGCGCGTTCTTGCTTTTCTGGAACCGCGCGGGCTCTCGCGCCTCGGAAGGCGCTGCCGCCCGCCAGCGCGTATGAACGCGCCTAGGCCGTCAGCCCGCCGTCGCAGACGAATTCCGAGCCGGTCGAGAAGGTCGACTCGTCGGACAGCAGGAAGAGGATCATGTCGGCGACCTCTTCCGCGCGGCCGAGCCGGCCGAGCGGATGCAAGGCCTCGAGCCACTGGCGGCCGGTCATGTTGTCGATCGTGCCGGACAGGCGAGGGGCGATCATCGGCGTGTCGATGTAGCCGGGATGCACGGAGTTGCAGCGGATCCCGTATTTCATCTGCGCGCAGTGCATGGCGACGTTCTTGGTCAGCGATCGCACCGCGCCCTTGCTGGCGCAGTAGGCCATGGCATACGAGGCGCCGCGCAGGCCGAGCACCGAGGAGATGTTGACGATCGAGCCGCCGCCCGACCTGGCCATCGCGGGGATGGCGCTCTTGCAGCCCAGGAACGTGCCCATCGAGTTGACGTCGTTGACCCGGCGATACTCCTCGAGGCTGCAGTCCTCGATCGAGTTGCGCACGCCGATGCCGGCGGCGTTGAGCAGGCCGTGCAGGCCTCCGTAGCTGTCGACCGTCGCCGCGACGGCCTTCTGCCAGGCCGCTTCGTCGGTGACGTCGAGTGCCGCGAAAGCGGCCGATGCGCCGAGTTCCTCTGCGAGCGCGCGGCCCTTGGCCTCGTCCCGGTCGGCCAGCACCGCCTTGCCGCCTTCCCGGACGACCCGGCGCGCGGTCTCCGCGCCGATGCCCGAGGCACCGCCGCTGATCAGGACGACCTTGTTCTCAAGACGCAAAGCCTGACCTCCTCATCAAGCCCGCGGTCACGCCGCCATCGGATGTGAACTCAGCGCCGGTGACGAAGCGCGAGCGGTCCGAGGCAAGCCACAGGATCATCTCGCCGATCTCTTCGGGCTCGCCCATCCGACCGATCGGATGATGCGAGCCGATCATTTCCTTGCCTTTCTCGTGCCCCATCGCCTGCCATAGCGGATTGAAGATCGGCGTGTCGATGCCGCCGGGATGCACCGAGTTGCAGCGGATGCCGTACTTCTTCTCGGCGCAATGGAGCGCCACGCTCTTGCTCAGCAGCCGCACCGCGCCCTTGCTCGCGCTGTAGGCCGCCGGCCCCGCCGAGCCGATCAGGGCTGCAATGGATGAGACGTTGACGATCGACCCTTTGGACTCGGGCTTGCCCGCTCCCGTCACCTTCATGCCCTCGATGGCGTACTTGCAGCCGAGGAACACGCCCTCGGAGTTGATCGCCTCGACCTGGCGCCATTGCTCGACGGTCGTCGACTCGACGGTGCCCCAGCCGCCGGAGACGCCGGCATTGTTGACCAGGATGTCGAGCCGACCCTCGCGGCCCAGCACGTCGGCCAGCAGTGCCTTCCAGGCCTCCTCCGACGTGACGTCGTGATGCACGAAGCGGCCGGTGCCGCCGGTGCGCGGCTGGATGTCGGTTGCGATCACGGTCGCGCCGGCCTGTGCGAGCAGCTCGACCGATGCCGCGCCGATGCCCGACGACCCTCCGGTGACGATCGCCACCTGTCCTGAAAGTTCACTCATGGAGCGCCAGCATAGCGGCTCGATGCGTCGCGCCCAAAGAAAAACCCGGGCGGTCGCCCGCCCGGGTCTCTCCGTTCGTTTCGCAGCGGCTAGAAGCCGAGCGGCTTGGTCACGGGGACCCAGCGGCCCCCCTTTACCTCGGCCAGGAACGAGGAGCTCGCGCCCTGGCGGATGTTCGGGCCGAAGGTGACCGGCGGGCCGTTGAAGATGTCGTGATGGTCCTTGATCGCCTCGAGGCCCTTCACGAAGGAGTCGGTCGTGAGGTCCTTGCCGGCGTTCTTGAGGCCCTGCACCGTGATGTCGGCGGCCACGTAGCCGTAGACCGCGCCGATGTTGGGATCGACATTGAAGCGCTTCTTGTAGTCGGCGACGAACTTCTTGACCGACGCCACGTCGCTGTCCGCATAGGGCATCTCGGTGAGGCCCATGGTGTAGAAGCCGTCCATGCCGGGCGCGGCGCCGACGACGGCGTCATAGGCAGCGGCCGAGCCCAGGAACGTCACGTCGTTCCAGCCTGCCTTCCGAGCCGTGGTGTAGGGCACGATCGTATCGCGCACAATGGTGCCCATCGCGATCAGGTCGCAGCCCGCCTCGCGCAGCTTGGTGATCGGCGCCGTGAAGTCCTGGTCGGTCGGCTTGTGCGCCGCCATGGCCACGACCTTGATGCCGAGCTTCTGGGTCTGCAGTTCGGCGCCCGCGACGATCTCCTTGCCGAAGTCGGTGTCCTGGTACATCACGCAGACCGCCTTCTTGCCCTTCGTCTTGACGAAGTACTCGATGCCCGAGCGGATCTGGTCGGTATAGGACGCCGCGCCGTAGAACTTGAGCTTCTCGAAGGGCTCATACATCGAGCGCGCGGCCGACAGTGGGAAGAGGTTGGGCACGCCCGCCGCGAACTGGTCCTTGAAGCAGGCGTTGTTCATCGGCGTGCCGAGCGGCCCGACGAAGGCGAACACCTTGTCGCGGTTGATCAGCTTGTTGCAGGCCTGGACCGCCTTGGGCACCTGGTAGCCCTGGTCCTCGACGATGACCTTGAGCTTGCGGCCATTGATGCCGCCCGCTTCGTTGGCCTCCTCGAACCGCATCTTGACGCCGTTCGACGAGGACACGCCGTAGGTCGCCGCGACCCCGGAGAGATCGGTGGGCATGCCGAACGTCACTTCAGTCGCGGTCACGCCGCGTTGCTGCGCCCAAGCCCCCGAGGCCGCCGCAAGGGCCGCCACGGCAAACACCACACCCATTGTCGTCTTGGTCATTGCTTTTCCTCCTCTAGCTTGCCTCGGCATACATGCCGTCGATCATTGTCTTGTATTTTTCGCTGACGAACTTGCGCTTGAGCTTCATGGTCGGCGTGACCTCGTCATCCTCGGCGCTGAGTTGCTGCTCGATAAGCCGGAACTTCTTGATCGTCTCGACCCTTGCGAAGCCCGCATTCACCCGCTCGATCTCCGCCCAGATCAGGTCGGAGACCTCGCGCGCGCGGCACAGCGAGGTGAAGTCGGTGAACGGCACGTTGGCGTCCTGGGCGTACTTGGCCACGTTGTCGTAGTCGAGCATGATCAGGCAGGACAGGAACTTGCGCTTGTCGCCAATCACCACCGCGTCCGAAATATAGGGCGAGAACTTGAGCTGGTTCTCGATCTCCGACGGCGTGATGTTCTTGCCGCCCGCGGTGATGATGATGTCCTTCATGCGGTCGGTGATACGGAGGTAGCCCTCGTTGTCGACCATGCCGACGTCGCCGGTGTGCAGCCAGCCGTCGCGCAGGGTCTCGGCTGTCTTCTCCGGCTGGTTGAGGTAGCCCATGAAGATGTGCGGACCTCTGAGCAGGATCTCGCCCTCGGGCGAAATCTTCGACTCGGTGTGGGGCGCCGTGACGCCGACGGTCCCGAGCTTGATGCGATCGGGCATGCCGGTCGCCACGCCGCAATTCTCGGTCTGGCCGTAGACCTCGCGCATGTCGACTCCCAGCGCGCGATACCACTTGATCAGCTCAGGGGCGATCGGCGCGGCGCCGGTGCCGGCGAAGCGGATGCGGTGCATGCCGATGGCGCGCTTGATGTTGTCCAGCACGAGGAAGTCGGCGATCCGATGCGCGAGCTTCAGGAGGGCGGACGGCTGGCGGCCGTCGAGCTCGGCTTCTGCCACCTTCAGGCCGATTCCGAGCGCCCACTTGTACGCCGTGCGTCCGATCCAGGTCGCCTCCTTCATGCGGATGGCGATGCCGGAATAGAAGCGCTCCCAAATGCGTGGGACGGCGAAGAAGGTGGTCGGCGCCACTTCGCGGACGTTCTCCGGCACCGTCTCGACGCTCTCTGCGAAGTTGGCGATCGCGCCGGAGCGCAGGGGCAGGAAGGTGGTGAAGGTGCGCTCGGCGATGTGGCAGAGCGGTAGGAAGGCGAGCTGCTCGTCGTCGGTGCCGAACGGGATGAAGGCGTCGGCATTGCGCAGCTGGAAGATGATGTTGCGGTGCGAGATCATCGCGCCCTTGGCCGGTCCGGTCGTGCCCGAGGTGTAGACCAGCAGCGCGAGCTCCTCGGCGCTCGAGGTCGCGATGAGCTTTTCCCACTCGCCCGGGTTAGCGGCGTCGTGCGCGCGGCCGAGCGCCATCAGCGCGTCGAGCGGCATAACCATCGGATCGTTGAAGTCGGCCAGCCCCTCCATGTCGAACACGAAGACCTTGGCGATGGTCGGGCAGCGCTCGCGCACGCCGATGAACTTGTCGAGCTGCTCCTCGTTCTCCACGAACAGGAATCGCGACCGGCTGTCGTTGACGATGTAGTCGACCTGCTTGGCCGAATCGGTCGGATAGATGCCGTTGGAGACGCCGCCAGCGCCCATCGTGCCCATGTCCGCGTAGAGCCACTCCGGCACCGTCTCGGCCAGGATCGACACGACGTCGCCGCGCTGGAGCCCAAGCTTGACCAGCCCCATGCCTACGGCGCGGGCCCGCTCGCCGTACTCGCGCCAGCTGGTGGCCTGCCAGATGCCGAGCGTCTTCTCGCGGAACGCCGTGCGGCCGTCGCGCGTCTTGACCTGGTGCCAGAACAGCTTGGGGATCGTGTCGCAGCCGTCGACCTCGATCCGCCCGTCATAGCCATCCATCGTGCGCCCTCCCTGGTTCTCTCGTCACCGCCAAGTCTTGCGCTTCTTCCAGCGCCGCTTGCCGCGCGCGCTCTCTTCCTTGATGCCGAGGTAGAATTCCTTGATGTCTTCCTTCTCCATCAGCCGCTTGCAGGTGTCGGCCATGACGATGCGGCCGACTTCCAGCACGTAGCCGTAATCGGCGGTCTGCAGCGCCATGTTGGCGTTCTGCTCGACCAGCAGGATGGTGACGCCGCGCTCGCGGTTGATGCGTACGACGATCTCGAAGATGTCCTTGACCAGCTTGGGCGAGAGCCCGAGCGACGGCTCGTCGAGCAGCATCACCTGCGGCCGTGCCATCAGCGCGCGGCTGATCGCCAGCATCTGCTGCTCGCCGCCCGACAGCGAGCCGGCGCGCTGCTCGGCACGCTCCTTCAGCACCGGGAAGTAGCCGAACACGGTTTCGAGGTCCTGCGCCACGCCGTCGCCATCGCGCCGCGTGTAGGCACCCATGTTGAGGTTCTCGCGGACCGACAGGAACGGGAAGACCTCGCGGCCCTCCGGCACGTGGCTGATGCCAAGCCGCATCACCTTGTCGGGGTCCATGCGCTGGATCTCGCGGCCGCCGAAGAGGACGCTGCCCTTCTGCGGATCCATGACGCCGCACACGGTTTTGAGCACCGTGGTCTTGCCGGCGCCGTTGGCGCCCAGGATGGTGACGATGCTGCCCTTGGCCACCTCGAACGACACGCCACGGATCGCCATGATCGGGCCGTAGTAGGTCTCGATGTTGCTGACCTTGAGGATCGGCTCAGCCATGGGCGAGGCCCATGTCGATCTTCATGTTCCTCCCTGCGCGCAGCGCGGGGAGGTGGCGCCGTCTTACGGCGACGGAGGGGTCATGAGCCGCACCGATGTTGTGGCCCATGACCCCTCCGCCCCTGCGGGGCACCTCCCCGGCTTCGCCAGGGAGGAACAGAGAAGTGGCAATCTTCATCCTCAGCCCCCCAGATACGCGCGGACGACTTCGGGATGCGCCTGCACCTCGGCGGGCGTCCCGGTCGCGATCGGGCGGCCGTAGTTCAGGGCCATCACGCGGTCGGAGACGGCCGAGACCAGGCTCATGTCGTGCTCGACCATCAGCACGGTGACGCCGAGCAGGTTCTTGATGTCCTGGATCCAGAACGCCATGTCCTCGGTCTCCTCGACGTTGAGGCCGGAGGAGGGCTCGTCGAGCAGCAGCAGCTTGGGATCGGTGCAGAGCGCGCGGGCGAGCTCGGTCACCTTGCGCACGCCGTAGGGCAGATTGACGATCAGGCTGTCGCGATACTGCTGCAGGTCGAGGAACTCGATCGCCTTCTCGACCGCCTCGCGATGCTCGATCTCCATGCGCCGCACCGAGGGCAGGAACAGCAGCTCGGAGAAGAAGTTCGATCTCTTGTGGGCATGCCGCGCCAGCAGCAGGTTCTGCAGCAGGGTGGCGTGCTCGAACAGCTCGATGTTCTGGAAGGTGCGGGCGATGCCCAGCGCCGCGATCCGATGCGGCGGCACGCCGGTGATGTCGGCGCCCTCGAAGGTGAGCTTGCCGCCGCTCGGCTCGTAGATCCGGCTCATGAGGTTGAAGATCGTGGTCTTGCCGGCGCCGTTCGGGCCGATGATGGTGAAGACCTCGCCCTTCGCCACCTCGAAGGTCACCCCGTCGACGGCCTTGATGCCACCGAAGTTGATCGACAGGTTGTCGGCCGCGAACAGGCTCATCTTAGCCGCTCCGAGCGCATGTAGCTCTTCTGACGCTTGAAGGTGGAGGCCTTGTACATCGGGAAGGTCGAGAAGAAGAGCTTGATCTTGAGCCAGCGGCCGTACATGCCGAGCGGCTCGAGCAGGATCACCAGCACCAGGATCAGGCCGAAGATGCCGGCCTCGACGCCGGGCTTGGCCAGGAAGCCGCCGATTGCCGCACCGATCGTGCCGATCAGGGTCAGCCCGGTGCCGGTGGCGAAGGCGGCCATGCTGTCGGGGATCGAATCGCGCAGGATGGCGATCAGCGGCGGCAGGAGCGCCACGAAGATCGCGCCGAACACCGCGCCGTGCAGCGAGCCCAGCCCGCCCACGATCACCAGCAGCAGGAACTGGATCGACAGAAGGATGGTGAAGATGTCGGGCGCGAGGAACGCGATCTTGTGGGCGAACAGGGCGCCAGCCAGGCCCATCACGCCGGCCGAGTAGGCGAAGGCGATCGATTTGTAGATCGCGAGGTGGACGCCCATCGATTGCGCCGCGATCTCGCTGTCGCGCATGGCGATCCAGGCGCGCCCGGTCGGCGAGCGCAGGAGGTTGCGGGTGCCCCACAGCACGACCACCAGGAAGAACAGGCAGAGGTAATAGAACGATCGGTCGGTGGCGAACTCCACGCCAAAGATCACCGGCTTGTCGACCTTCATGCCGGCGAAGCCGTGCGTCACCGATTCCCAGCGGCTGAACACCTCCTGGATGATCACCGCAAAGGCGAGCGTCGCGATGGTGAGGTAGATGCCCGTCATGCGCAGCGCCGGCAGTCCCACGATCAGGCCGGAGGCCGTCGTCAGCGCCACGGCGAGGACCATCGCCATGACCCAGGGCATGCCGTGCTGGATGAAGTAGGCGTGGGCATAGGCGCCGATGCCGAGGAAGGCCGCGTGACCGAGCGACACCAGCCCGGTGTAGCCGACCAGCACCATCATGGAGACGCCGCAGATGCCATAGATGAAGACCCAGGCGGTCTCGCCGACATAGTACTCGTCCATCAGCAGCGGCAGCATGAGGACGATGACGGCGAGCAGCCCGTACCAGAAGATGTCGACCTTGTCGCGGAAGATGCGGATGTCCTGATTGTAGGACGTCTTGAACTGGAAACGCATAGCCCGCCTACACCTTCTTGCGCGTCAAGGCGCCGAACAGGCCCTGCG
This sequence comes from Reyranella sp., assembly GCF_965279465.1. Classification (NCBI taxonomy): domain Bacteria; kingdom Pseudomonadati; phylum Pseudomonadota; class Alphaproteobacteria; order Hyphomicrobiales; family Reyranellaceae; genus Reyranella; species Reyranella sp. The sequence continues at coordinate 6,735,135 of NZ_OZ257242.1, read as the reverse complement.
GGCGGACGATCAGCATGATCAGAAGCACGATGTAGGGCGCGGTGTCCTTGAAGCCGTCCGGCAACGTGGCGCCGGCATAGAGCTCGATCAGCCCGATCACGATGCCGCCCATCAGGGCGCCGGGGATCGAGCCGAAGCCGCCCAGCACCGCCGCGGCGAAGGCCTTCAGCGCCACGGCAAGGCCCATGTTGATGTCGATCAGCGTGACCGGCGCCAGGAGGATGCCGGCGGCGGCCGCGACGCCGGCCGAGATCGCCCAGATCAGCGAGAAGATCATCTTCACCGGTATGCCCATGTAATAGGCGGCGAGCTGGTTCTGCGAGGTCGCCTGCATGGCGATGCCGATGCGGGTGTGATTGAAGAAGGCGTAGAGCACGCCGCACAGCACCAGGGTGCCGAACACGATCGAGAGATATTGGTGGCTGAGGGTGACGCCGCCCACGGTCCAGACCCCGCCGAACGGCGTCGGCAAGGTATAGATCTCCGAACCCCAGGTGACGCTGGCGAAAGTGCGGAACATGGCGCCGAGGCCGATCGTCAGCATGACCACCGCGAACTGCGGCTGGCCGATCACCTGGCGCAGCACGACCCGGTCGAGCAGGGCGCCGAAGGCCCCCACCGCCACGACCGCGATCAGGAAGCCGACCCAGTAGTCGAGCCCCCACCAGACGACGGCCATGTAGCAGACGAAGGCGCCCAGCATGAGCAGGTCGCCCTGGGCGAAGTTGACCAGCTCGGTCGCCTTGTAGATCAGGACGAAGCCGAGGGCGACAAGGCCGTAGATGCAGCCCACCGCCAGCCCGTTGAGGGTCAATTGTAGAAAAGTAACCAGTTTCCGTCCCCTGCAAACGGGCGGTCTATCGCCACCTCGTCCCTATAACTATGAACGGCTGTTCAGCCCTGTCAACGCGCGATACGCTGACAGCACGGCTGCAACCGAACCTTCACGCCCGCGTCTGCCTGAGGCCGTCCCGGCGAGCCCATTCTACACCGAGGAGCACGAGGCCTTCCGCGCCACTGTGCGCCGCTTCGTCGACCGCGAGATCATGCCCAACGTCGACACGTGGGACGAGGCGGAGGAGTTCCCGCGCGAGCTCTACAGGAAGGCCTCGGCCGCCGGAATCATGCAACTGGGCTTCCCCGAGGAGTACGGCGGCGTCCCGACCGATCCGTTCTTCGGCATCATCAAGTCAGAGGAGCTGGCGCGGCACGGCAGCGGCGGCATCAACGCCAGCCTGAACAGCCACACCATCGGCTCGCCGCCGATCGCCGCGCTCGGGCCGGAATGGATGAAGCGCAGGATCCTGCCCGAGGTGCTGTCCGGCGAGAAGATCAGCGCGCTGGCAATCACCGAGCCGAGCGGCGGTTCGGACGTCGCCAATCTCAAGACCACGGCCCGGCGCGAGGGCGACCACTATGTCGTCAACGGCTCCAAGATGTTCATCACCTCGGGCGTGCGGGCCGACTATTTCACCGTCGCGGTGCGCACCGGCGGGCCGGGGGCGAGCGGCGTGTCGCTGCTGCTGATCGAGCGCGAGCGCGAGGGCTTCGCGCGCACCAAGCTCAAGAAGATGGGCTGGTGGGCGTCGGACACCGCGCAGCTCTTCTTCGACAACGTGCGGGTCCCGGTCGAGAACCTGATCGGGGTCGAGAACAAGGGCTTCATCGGCGTGATGCTGAACTTCAACCAGGAGCGGCTCGGCATGTCGGCCGCCGCCTACGGCTACGCCAAAGTCTGCCTCGACGAGGCGATCGCCTATGCCCGCGAACGCCACACCTTCGGCAAGCCGCTGATCGCCAACCAGGTGGTGCGCCACCGGCTGGTCGACATGGCGATGCGCATCAACGCCGTGAAGTCGACGCTCGAGCTGCTGGCGTACCGGGTCGGGCAGGGCGAGAAGCCGGTCGCCGAGATCTGCATGCTGAAGAACCTCGCGACCTCGACTCTGGAGTTCTGCGCCAACGAGGCGATGCAGGTGTTCGGCGGCGCGGGCTACCTGCGCGGCGCCAAGGTCGAACGCATCTATCGCGAGACCAAGGTGATGTCGATCGGCGGCGGCTCCGTCGAGATCATGAAGGATCTCGCGGCGAGGCAGATGGGGCTGTAGCTGGCGGCACATCTGGCGGGCTAAACTGGCCCATGTCCCAGACTCCGATGCTCACCACTCCCGAAGAGCGCGTTGCGATGTTCCAGCAGCTCTTCTCCGACACCATCCCGCACAACAAGGCGCTGGGCATCAAGGTGCTCGCCATCGCGCGCGGGCTGGCGTCGATGCAGATCGACTGGCGCAAGGAGTTCGTCGGCAACCCGGAGACCGGCGTGCTGGCGGGCGGGCCGCTGACGGCGATGCTCGACAGCTGCTGCGGCATGGCGGTCGCGACCATGCTCCGCGAGCCGAAGCCCTTCGCCACGCTCGACCTGCGCATCGACTACGCCAAGCCCGCGGTCCCGGGCAAGCCGGTGATCGCCGAGGCCGAATGCTACCGCATCACGCGCTCGGTCGCCTTCACGCGCGCCTTTGCGCACCAGGGCGATCCCAAGGACCCTGTCGCCGCCGCGGCCGGCACCTTCATGCTCGGCACCAAGGGCGAGGTGACGCGCGCCCAGGCGATGGGCAAGGAGCTCGCCAAGTGAGCGCCGGCAGCAGCCTGATCAAGCGCCTGGCCGAGGCGCGCAAGCATGGCGACGTGAGCCGCCTCGCCGATGCGATCCCCTACGCCAAATGGATGAAGATCGCGCCCGAGAACACGACCGGCGAGCTGCTGACCCGCATGCGCTACCACGACACGCTGATCGGCAACACCTACCTGCCGGCGATCCACGGCGGCACGCTGGGCGCCATGCTCGAGATGGCGGCGATCTTCCATCTGTTGTGGGAGACCGACACGCCGACGGTGCCGAAGATCGTCAACATCACCGTCGACTACCTGCGCTCCGCCGGCCCGCGCGACGTGATCGCCGCGGCCAAGGTGACGAAGCAGGGCCGGCGCATGGTCAACGTCTTCGCCGAGGCCTGGCAGGACGACCGCTCCAAGCCGGTGGCCTCCGCCTCGGCGCACTTTCTCATAGAGTCCGACGACGCACCGCCGTCGCTCTGAGCGTTGTCTCGCTCTCCGTTTGGGGCGGGCGTGAGGTCCTTCGCTGCGCTCAGGACGACAGAATAGAGAATACGTCGTCCTGAGCGCAGCGAAGGACCTCACACCGGCCCCGAAGGACGCCCTGTGATCCTTCAGGATGGCAGGTGGGACAGGTCGATCCCATACCGCTCGGCATTGCGCTTCATGTAGGTCTCGCGCGGCTCGACCGGTGCGCCGGTCGACGCGGCGTCGATCATGTCGAGGAAGGTGTGCCAGCCCATCGCGTTCAGCGTAACGAACGGCTCGAGGACGGGCAGGTGGGTGAGGGTGAGCGCGGTGGCGCCGTCCTTCGGCGCCAGCTCGAGCGTGAGATAGGACTCGGGAAAAGACGAATCCTGCTCGCCCGGTGCGAAGACGTTCCAGGTATAGGCGAGCTTGCGCGAGGGCTGGCGCTGGGTGACGGTTCCGCGGATGTGACCGCCCATCAGCGCGACCTTGCCGCCGACCTTGGGCTCGATGACACCTTCACCGTACCAGCCCGGCAGCAGGCGGACATTGGTCAGCACGGACCATACCTTGTCCGGCGTCGCTGCGACCGACCGTTCGAAGCGCACCATAGGCGCATGGGTGAATTGCGCGTCGTGGCTCATGGACTTTCCCGTCTCTTGCAGTAAACAACGCCGGCCATGGATTTCGATTCTCTCCGCAGCGACCGTGACGACATCGTGCGCGATGCCGCGCCGCTCGACGCCTATCGCGCGCCGGGCGACCTGATCGATTCAAATCACCCGAGAATCCTGTCCTATGCAAGGCAGGTCGCGGGCGACGGCACCAATCGCGAGAAGGCGCTGCGTCTTTACTACGCCGTGCGCGACGGGCTGCGCTACGACCCCTACAACACGCCGATGCAGCGCGAGGCCTATCGCGCCAGCACGACGCTCGAGGCGGGGCACGGTTATTGCGTCAACAAGGCGGGCGTGATGGCCGCGGTATGCCGCGCCGTCGGCATCCCGGCGCGGGTCGGATACGCCGACGTGCGCAACCACATGACGACCAAACGGCTCAGCGACCTGATGGGCGGCAGCGACATCTTCTTCTATCACGGCTACACCGACGTCTGGCTCGACGGGCGCTGGGTCAAGGCGACGCCGGCCTTCAACAGGGAGCTGACCGACAAGTTCGGGCTGAAGCCGCTCGACTGGGACGCCGTGGGCGATTCGATCTATCACCCGTTCGATTTGAGCGGCCGGCGACACATGGAATATCTCGGCTATCGCGGCGTGTTCGCCGACATCCCGTTCGACGAGATCCGCGACGCGTTCCGCCACTATTATCCGCGCATGACGCGCGAGCAGGAGCAGATGCCGCTGGGTGGTTCGATGGGGGGCGACTTCGGCGCAGAAGGCGCGGCGGAAGCGGCCCGGAAGTGAGGGCCGCGCCGCGGTCCGCCGCCTACGTCGCGATGCTGCTCGGCCTGTCGAGCTTCGGGCCGCTGACGATGAGCATCTACACGCCGATCATGCCGCTGATCGGCACCGACCTCTCGGCCGGCGCCGATGCGGTGAAGTTCACGCTCACTACCTACATGCTGGGCTTCGCGGTTGGGCAGCTGTTCTACGGCCCGTTGAGCGACCGCTTCGGGCGCCGCCCGGTCGTGCTGTTCGGTGTCGCCTTCTTCACCCTGACCTCGATCGGCTGTGCCTTCGCGCCCTCGATCGCCGGGCTGATCGGCCTGCGCGTCCTGCAGGGGCTGGGGGCGGCGTCCGGCGCCGTGCTCGGCCGCGCGCTGACGCGCGATGCCTACGACTACAAGGAAATGCCGATGGTCATGAGCTGGATCGCTCTGGCCATGAACGTGTCGCCGGCCCTCGCGCCGTCGCTCGGCGGCTTTCTCGGCGAGTATTATGGCTGGCGCGCGACCTTCTGGTTCGTCGCGGGCTTCGGCCTGATTCTGCTCGCCTGCCTCGCGCTTTTCCTCGGCGAAACCAACCGCTATCGCAGCGACAGGATCGATCTCGGCAGCCTGACGCGGGGCTCCGGCGAGATGCTGCGCGACCGGCGCTTCCTCGGCAATGTGCTGACCCTGGGATTCGCCTTCGCCATCAATTTCGGCATGCTGGCGGGCACGCCCTTCATCCTGCAGGACAAGCTCGGCTTCTCGCCGCGCGAGTTCGGCCTCATCGTCCTGGTCTCGGTGGCAGGCTTTACGGCCGGAAACTTCGCAAGCAACCGGCTGGTCGGCCGCATTCCGCCGGTGACCATCCTGCGGCTGGCCGGCTGGTTCCATGTCGCGGCCCTCACGACCATGGGCGCGCTGTCGCTCGCCGGCGTCGCGACCTGGTGGGCGATCGTTCTGCCCCACACGGTGCTGAGCTTCGGCTCGGGCGTGATCGGTCCCAATGCCAGCGCCGGCGCGGTCGGCCTGTACCCGAAACTTGCCGGCACGGCGTCATCCTGGGTCGGGCTGGCGCAGATGGGCATGGGGGCGATCGGGACGGTGGTCGTCGCCGTGCTGACGACCACGGATACCCCTTACATCGCGATGCCGCTGGTGATCGGCCTGCTGCCGTTCGCGATCGCGACGGTGCTCGCCGCGCGGCTGCTCAAGGTGTCACCGCTCGCGCGATGATCTCGGTCGGTGAGATGACGCCGCGCTCCAGCAGGGCGATCATGTTGGCGACTTTCTGGGGCGCCGTCGGGCCCATCAGGATCGGCAGGCCCGGTGGGGGCGGCCCGCCTTTGGCGGCGGTTTCGGCCATGCGCTGGCGCATCTGTCGAAAGAACTCCATCGCGAAATCGCGGCGGCTGCGTTCCTTCTCGATCGTGAAGCCCTCGCTGCCCAACAGGTCCCTGTAAGTCGTCGCCGCCGCGATGGCATTCGTCGCCGGTTCAGACGACCAGGGCACGGGATAAGCGAAAGCCCCGTCGCTCTCGCGCATGACGTCGTAGATGGCGAACACACCACCCGGCCTCAGGACGCGGCGCACCTCGGCGAATACCGCCTTCTTGTCGGCGATGTTCATGCCGACATGCAGCATGTAGGCGCCATCGAACGTCGCGTCCGCGAACGGCAGCGCCGTTGCGCTGGCCTGACGGAAGGATGCCTTGTCGCCCAGCCCGACACGCCGCGATAGGGCCTCGGCGACACGTACATATTCGTCCGTGAGGTCGATCCCTTCGATCCGCCAGCCGAATTCGCTGGCGAAGAACCGGGCGGGCCCGCCGATGCCGCAGCCGACATCGAGCACACGAGCCCCGCTTGGCAGGGCGATTTGCGTGGCAAGATCCATCGTCGCCTGCCGGCCGCCGATGTGGAACTCGTCGATCGCCGCCAGGTCGCCGTGGGCAAGGTTGTCCGGGTTCTTGCCCGCAGCCTCAAGCGCCCTGAGAATCGCAGTCTCAAGAGTGCCATGCGTGTAATGGTCGGCGACGCTTTGCTCGGTGTTCACGGTCGAATTCCTCTATTCGATCTGTGTCGACGCGAGTGTGGCCGACCCGCTGGACTGCGGCAATGCCGATGTCCATTCTCCGCCGGCAGCAAAAGCAAGAGGTAGCGAAAATGGCGAACATGCTGAAGGACAAGGTCGTGCTGGTGACCGGCGCGGGCGGCGGCATCGGCCGCGAGATGGCGCTGCTGGCGGCCCGGGAAGGCGCCAACGTCGTGGTCAACGACCTGGGCGGCGCGGTCGACGGCGAGGGCGGCGGCTCGACGACCCCGGCGCAGAAGGTGTGCGACGAGATTGCGGCGGCCGGCGGCAAGGCCGTGCCCAACGGCGACAGCGTGGCCGATCCGGCCGGCGCCGAGCGCATGGTCAAGGCCGCGGTCGAGAATTTCGGCAAGATCGACGGCGTCATCAACAATGCCGGCATCCTGCGCGACCGCATCTTCCATCGCATGAGCCACATGGACTGGAAGATGGTCATCGACGTCCATCTCAATGGCGCGTTCAACGTCAGCCGCGCCGCTGCCAACTACTTCAAGGAGCAGAAGTCGGGCGCCTTCGTGCATTTCACCTCGACCTCCGGTCTCGTCGGCAACTTCGGCCAGGCGAACTACTCGGCGGCGAAGATGGGCATCGTCGGCCTGTCGCGCTCGATCGCGCTCGACATGGCCGCCTTCAACGTCCGCTCCAACTGCATCTCGCCCTTCGCCTGGACGCGCATGATCGGCACCATCCCGGCCGACACCGAGGCGCAGAAGGCGCGCCTCGAGCGCTCCAAGAAGATGACACCGGCGAAGGTCGCACCAATGGCGGTGTTCCTGCTGTCCGACGCGGCGGAGGGCGTAACCTCGCAGATCTTCGGCGTGCGCATGAACGAAATCATGCTGTTCAACGCCAATCGCCCGGTGCGCTCGGTGCACAATTCCGAGGGCTGGACGCTGGAGGCGATCGCCGAGCAGGCGATCCCGTCGATGAAGAACTACTTCACCGACCTCAAGCGCTCGCCCGAGTACTTCACCTGGGATCCGATCTGATATCTCGTCCTTGAGTCCCCCCTCCTTAACCCTCCCCCTGCAGGGGAGGGGATAAGAGCCTCCCTCCCCCGCAGGGGGAGGGCCGGGGAGGGGGAAGGCAACACGAAGGAAAGCGTACCCATGACCGAGCCGCGCCAGAACGAACCGAAGATCGATGCCGACGAGGTGCTGAACGGCATCGTCGAATGGGTGTCGATCGAGAGTCCGAGCCACGACGCCAGGTCGGTCAACAAGGTCGTCGATCATGTCGAGGGCCAGTTCCGCGATCTCGGGCTGAAGCTCGACCGCACGGCGGGCGTCGACGGGTTCGGCGACATCCTGGAATGCAGAACGCCGGCCGAGTGGAGCACCGGCGAAGGCAAGGGCATCCTCGTGCTGGCCCATCTCGACACCGTCCATCCGATCGGCATGATCGAGAAGGACCTCAAGGTGCGGCGCGAGGGCGACAGCATCTTCGGGCCCGGCATCTATGACATGAAGGCCGGTGGCTACATCGCCTACTACGCGCTGCGCCATCTTGTGCGGCAGGGCAAGAAGACCAAACTGCCGGTCACCTTCCTGTTCATTCCCGAGGAGGAGGTCGGCAGCCCGACCTCGCGTGCCCGCATCGAGGACGCCGCCCGAGGCCACAAATACGCGCTGGTGATGGAGCCCGGCCGTGACGGCGACCGGGTGGTCACCTCGCGCAAGGGCGTCGGTCGCTTCACGCTCAAGGTCAAGGGTGCGGCGAGCCACGCCGGCGTGCGCCACCAGGACGGCCGCAGCGCGATCCACGAGATGGCCCGCCAGATCATGCGCATCGAAGCGAAGACCGACTATGCGCGCGGCATCACCTGCAATGTCGGGCTGGTGAGCGGCGGCACGGGCGTCAATGTCGTTCCCGCCGAGTGCACCGCCGAGGTCGATCTGCGCGTGCCGAGCCAGCAGCTCGCCGAGGAGATGATGCACTGGTTCCTAAACCTCGAGCCGATCGGCAAGGACGTCGAGCTGACGGTCGAGGGCGGCATGAACCGTCCGCCCTACCAGAAGGACGCCGGCATCTCGTCCCTCTTCGAGAAGGCGCAGGCGATCTATCGCGAGATCGGCAAGGAGCTGCTCGACGTGCCGCTGACCGGCGGCGGCAGCGACGGCAACTTCACCGCCGCGCTCGGCATCCCCACGCTCGACGGCCTCGGCGCCGACGGCAAGGGCGCCCACGCCGCCTATGAGCAGATCTACTACTCGTCGCTGGTGCCGCGGACTTATCTTTGCACGCGATTGCTGGAGACACTCGACTGATGATCACCGTCTATCATGCGAAGAACACGCGCTCGATGCGCGTGCTCTGGGTGCTCGAAGAGCTCGGCGTGAAGGCCGAGATCAAGAGCCTGCCGTTCCCGCCGAGCAAGCTCCAGCCCGACTACCTCGCGATCAATCCGACCGGCACGGTACCGGCGCTGGTTGACGGTTCGGTGCAGCTCACCGAGTCGATGGCAATCTGCGAGTATCTCGCCGCCAAGCACGGCCCGTCGTTGCTCGTTGGGCCGGACGATCCGGCGCGCAGCGAGTTCGTGCAATGGCTGTGGTACGGCGAGTCGACGCTGATGACGCCCCTGTCGCGCATGGCGACCGTGACGCGGCTCGGCCGCAAGGGCGCCGACATCGACGCCGTCCTTGACGACGCGCGCGGCAATGCCGTCGTCCGCCTTGCTGCCCTCGAGCAGCGGCTCGAGGGCCGCGATTTCCTGGTGGCGGGACGGCTGACCCTGGCCGACATCTCGGCCGGCTATCCGTTGCACCTCGTCGGGCTGTTCGGCATGGACCACCTGCTTGGCCCGCGCTCCACGGCCTATCGCGAGCGCCTTCGCTCGCGTCCTGCCTATCAGCGCGCCATCTCGGTCGATTGAGGGCTGCCGCGGGCGCATCATGGCAAAGGAGCGGATCAGTCTTCCAGATGAGCGACTGAACCATTTCGAGGGCAAGCTCGATCAGGTCGTGGAATTGCTGCGTGAGTTGAATGTTCAACAAGGTGAGGCGCTTGCTGCCGTGGTCGGCATGAGTAGAGATCGGGCCAACGACTCGGATTTTCCAGCTTGAATACGGCCCTTCCTGTCGTCCTGAGCGCAGCGAAGGACCTCACGCCAGCTGCGCGGCCCATGTCTGAGCGCTCGGTAAGATCCTTCGCTACGCTCAGGATGACAAGGATGAGAGCCTGTGGCGATCGTCTTGCATGCTCATCCTATGCCCCGCGAGGCGCGCCGACGAGACGCGCGGCATCCTGCATGTCGTGCGCGAGCGCCAGGGCCGTCGCGCGGTCGAGTTGGCTCGAGATGCCGACGGACGCGATGGTCTGGGCGATCGTCCCCATGCCGTCGAGCACCGGGACGGCGACGATGGTGACGCCGGCGATATAGTTGCCGCGGTCGATGCTGAAGCCCTGACGGCGGGTCGCCTCGACCTCCTTGCGCCAGGTCGCGAAGGACGGCGAGTTGTTCCAGCGCAGCGCGCGGAAGCGCCGCTCGATCTCTTCCGGCGGATGGCGGCTGAAGGCCGCGACGCAGCGTCCGGTTGCCGAGATCATCGTTGGGAATCGGCTGCCGATGTCGACATGCAGCCGCACCGGCGCCTGGGTCTGCGACAGCGCCACGACGACCATGTGACGGAGGTTCGGCACGTCGACGCCGATGGCGGTGACCGGATAGCGCCGAGACAGGTCGTCGATATGCGGCTGCACAGCGCTCGGGAAGTCGGCCAGTTCGAGAGCGTTGCGCGCCAGGGCCAGCGTGCCCAGGCCCAGGCGGTACCGCTTGCCGATATCGACCGCGACCAGCTCCTCGGCCACCAGCGCGCGCAGGATATGCAGCGCCGTGCTGGGCACCAGCCCCAGCTCCTGCGCGATCGCCTTCATGCCAACGGGTGCCTTGGCTCGGCCGAGCAGGCGCAGGATGGCGACGGCGCGGGTCACGGCAGGAACGGCACGATGGGTCATGATTGTCCATATACAATTAACGATTTTTCTGTACAACTCCGTCGCGCTGTCCGACCTTCGGGGCGATGAGCAAGCTGACGGCCTATACGAGCTATGCCGATGCGCAGGCGCACTTTGCGTCCGCCAGGCTCTGGGAGCTGTTCGACGGCGACCGCGAGCGGCTGAACATCGCGCACGAATGCATCGACCGGCATGTCGAGGGCGAGAAGACTGCCGTCATCGTGGTCAAGGCGGCCGGCGGCGAGGAGGTCCTGAGCTATCGGCAGATCAGCGAGGACTCCGCCCGCGTCGCGCACTGGCTGCTGTCAAAGGGCGTCGAACCGGGAGACCGGATCGCGATCAAGCTCGAGCCGTCGCGCGCCTTCTATGCCGCGGTGTTCGGCGCGATGAAGGCCGGCGCGATTGCCGTGCCATTGTTCACGCTGTTCGGGCCCGATGGCGTCAAGTTGCGGGTCGAGGATTGCAAGCCGAAGCTGCTGATCGAGACGGCCGAGTTCTTGATCGGGCTCGACGCCTTCCCGGCGAGCTTCACGCCGGACACGCGGGCCGACCAGCTCGCGATCTTCCAGTACACGTCGGGCACCACGCGCGAGTTGCCGGAGGCGGTGAAGCACACCCACCGCGCCCTCGTCACGCTCATGGTGGCGGCGTTGTACGGCACCGGATTGCGGCCGGGTGACCGCTTCATCTGCCCGTCGTCGCCGGCCTGGGGCCACGGCCTGTGGCACGGCACGCTGGCGCCGCTCGCGCTTGGCCTCACGATCGGCGCCTATGCTGGCAAGTTCGACGCGGCGCGTCTGCTGCAGGCGCTGGAGGACCACCGCTTCACCAACATCTCCGCCGCCGCCACGCACTACCGCATGATGCGCGTTTCGGGCGCGGCGCCGCAGCATCGCTATTCCATCGAGAAGCTGTCCTTCACCGGCGAACCGATCGACAGCGAGACGGCCGCTTTCGCCGAGGCGACCTTCGGCCATCCGGTCTGCAGCATGTACGGCACGACCGAGATCGGCGTAATTCTGGTGAGCTATCCCGGCGCCGAGGATTTCGTCGTGAAGCCCGGCTCGCTCGGCAAGCCGATCCCGGGCGGCAAGGTCGAGGTGCAGGATCCCGAGGGCAAGCCGTGCCCGCCGGGCGTGATGGGCGAGATGAAGGTGTGGCGGCGCAACGGCTGGATCGCGACCAAGGATCTCGGCCGCACCGACGAGGACGGCTACTTCTTCCATGGCGGCCGCGCCGACGACGTCATCATCTCCGCCGGCTGGACGATGAGTGCCATCGAGATCGAGGACGCCGTGCTGAAGCACCCCGACGTGCGCGAGGTCGGCGCGATCGGCGTGCCCGACGCGCTGCGCGGCCAGGTGGTGAAGGCCTTCGTCGTGGCGAATCGCAAGGGCGACGAGGCTTTCGCGAAAGAGATCCAGGATCTGGTGCGGCAGCGCCTCAGCCAGCACGAATATCCGCGCCTCGTCGAGTTCGTGGCCGAGTTGCCCAAGACGCCGGCCGGCAAGGTGAACCGCAAGATGCTACGGACAAAGGAAAAGGCACATGTCGACTGACACGATCGAGCGCAGCTTTCCCAAGATCACCGAGGAGGGGCTCGACGCGCTGCGCGAGCGCATTGGCGTCAAGATCGGCCAGACCGCCGAGCCGTGGTGCCACGAGGCAACGCGCGACAACATCCGCCATTACGCCCATGGCATCGGCGACGACAACCCGTTGTGGTGCGTGCCGGAGTACGCCAGGAAGACCAAGTTCGGCGACGTGATCGCGCTGCCGAGCTTCCTGTTCGCCACCAGCCGCATCATCTCGGGCTATGTCGGCGGCTTGCCGGGCATCCATGCGATGTGGTCGGGCTCGGACTGGAACTGGCACAAGACCGTCAACCGCAACGACGAGATCACGACCGAGGCCTGGCTCAAGGACCTGATCATCCACGACACCAAGTTCGCCGGCCGCGCGGTGCAGCAGATCTATCACGTCGATTTCTTCAACCAGCAGGGCGACCTCGTTGCGGGCGCCGACAGCTGGTGCTTTCGCACCGAGCGCGACCACGCGCGCGAGAAGGGCACCAAGTACAAGGAGCTGCGCCAGAAGCCGGTGCGCCGCTACACCGACGAGGAGCTGGCCGACGCCGGCAAGCTCTACGCCGAGGAGAAGATCCGCGGGAGCGAGAAGCGCTACTGGGAGGACGTGAAGGAAGGCGAGGCGCTGCCGACCATGGTCAAGGGCCCGATGACCGTGACCGGCTTCATCGCCTACGCCCAGGGCTGGGGCGGGCTCTACATCCGCGCCAACAAGCTCGCCTGGAAGCTGCAGGACGCGCATCCCGGGCTCGGCATCAAGAACCGCTTCGGCATCCCCGACTGCCCCGAGCGCGTCCATTGGGAAGAGGAGTTCGCCCACGAGGTCGGCGCCCCGGGTGCGTACGATTACGGCCCCGAGCGGGCGTCGTGGCTCACGCATCACATGACCAACTGGATGGGCGACGACGGCACCCTGCGCAACGCGACCTGCAAGATCCGCCGCCACAATCCGGCCGGGGACATCCTGTTCATCAAGGGCAAGGTGACGCGCAAGTATGTCGAGAACGGCCGGCACCTGGTCGCCATCGAGCAGGAGGCGCGCCAGCAGGACGACGAGCTGTCGATCCTCGGCACCGGCATCGTCGAGCTGCCCAGCCGCGGCTGATATGGCCGGCGCGCTCTCCGGCCTCAAGGTCGTCGACCTGTCGCGCGTGCTGGCCGGCCCGCTCTGCACGCAGATGCTGGCCGACCATGGCGCCGCGGTGATCAAGGTCGAGCCGCCCTCGGGTGACGAGACGCGCCATCTCGGCCCGCCGTTCGATGCGAACGGCGTGGCCGCCTACTTCGGAGCCGTCAATCGCGGCAAGCGGGCGATCACGCTCGACCTGACGCAGCCAGACGCCCGCGCGACGCTGGAAGCGCTGCTGGAAGAGGCGGACATCCTGGTCGAGAATTTCCTGCCCGGCACGCTCGAGCGATGGGACCTCGGCTACGAGACGCTTCATGAGCGTCATCCGAGCCTGATCTATTGCTCGATCTCGGGCTTCGGCGCCGACGGCCCCCTTGGCGCCCTGCCGGGCTACGACGCCGTGCTCCAGGCGATGTGCGGCGTGATGAGCATCAACGGTACGCCCGAGTCGGGCGCCACCCGGGTCGGCATTCCGATCGTCGACTACGTGACGGGATACAACGCACTCAGTGGCATCCTGCTGGCGCTGCAGGCGCGGCATCTCAGCGGGCGGGGACAACGGGTCGAAGTCACCCTGTTCGATACCGCGCTCAGCATGCTGGTGCCGCACGCCGCCAACTGGCTGTCCTCGGGCCGCACCCCCGGAAGGCTGGGAAGCGCGCACCCCAACATCGCGCCATACGACAAGTTTCAGGCGGGCGACGGCGAGCTGTTCCTCGGCGTCGTGAACGACGGTCAGTTCCGTCGTTTCTGCGCACAGGTCGGACATGCCGAATGGGCGACCGATCCACGCTTCGCAACCAATCCGGCGCGCGTCCAGCACCGCGCCGAGCTGCGGGCCGAGATCGAGCGCACGCTGGCCTCGTTCAAGGTCGAGGAGATCTGCGGTGCGCTGATGAAGAACGGCGTGCCGGCCGGCGCGGTGAACACGGTGCCGCAGGCTTTCGCCCAGCCGCACGTCGCACACCGCGAGATGCTGATCGAGCAGGACGGCCACCGGGCGCCCGGTATCCCGGTGAAGCTCAGCGAAACACCGGGCAGTCCCGGGTTTCCGCCCCCCGAGATCAATCAACATGCAGAAGAAATTCTCGCCGAGGTGGAACGGCGGAAAACAAGGGAGAGAAACGATGAAGCGTAGGATCCTGTTGTTCCTCGCCGCGGCCTTGGCCGCTCTGCCCGCTGCGGCGCAAACCTATCCGAACAAGCCGATTCGACTGATCGTGCCGTACCAGGCCGGGCAGGGGACCGACGTCGCGGCCCGGCTGATCGCCGAGCCCCTCGGAAAGGCGCTGGGCCAGCAGATCTTCGTGGACAACAAGCCCGGTGCCGGCGGCAATATCGGCACCGAGGCCGCTGCCAAATCGCCGACTGACGGTTACACCTTGCTGATGGGCACGGTGGCAACCCAGACGATGAACGAGTTCCTGTACGCCTCGACGGGCTACGACTCGGAGAAGGACTTCGCGCCCATCATCCTGGTCGGCATGCTGCCGATGGTTATCTCGGCCAATCCCGAGTTCCCTGCCAGGACCATCCCCGAGCTGATCGCTGCCGCCAAGGCACAGCCCGACAAGATCAACATCGCGCTGCCCAGCACGACGGCGCGCATCGTCTACGAGCTGTTCAAGCAGCGCGCCGGCGCGCCGCTGTTCGGCGTGCCCTACAAGGCCTCGGCGACGGCGATGACCGAGACGATGGGCGGACAGGTGCCGCTGATCATCGACACCGCGACCGCCACGCGCGGCCATGTCCAGTCCGGCAAGCTGAAGGCGCTGGCGATCACCACGCTGAAATCGAGCGAGCTGCTGCCCGGCGTCAAGTCGGTCGCCGAGCAGGGCATCGAAGGCTTCGAGGTCACGGCCTGGAACGCGATGTATGCGCCGCGCGGCACGCCGAAGGACCTCGTCGACCGCCTGAATGCCGAGCTGGTGAAGATCCTCGCCCAGCCCGAGATCCGCCAGCGGCTGCTGCAGCTCGGCTTCGAGCCGACCAGCAGCACGCCCGAGCAGCTCGCGACTTTCGAGAAGCAGGAGCGCGCCAAGTGGGGCCCGCTGATCAAGGCCGCCGGGCTGAAGGCCGATTGACGGTCATATCTTCCGGACCGCGAGCGTCCCGCTCGCTCAGAGGCATGAGCGAGCGGGACGCTCGCGGTCCGGAAGAAATTGAGATCAGGCCACGTCGTAGCGGTCGAGGTTCATGACCTTGGTCCACGCGGCGACGAAGTCCGTCACGAACTTGCCGCCGGCGTCGGCGCAGGCGTAGACCTCCGCCAGCGCACGAAGCTGCGAGTGTGAGCCGAAGATCAGGTCGGCACGGGTGGCCGTCCATTTGACCGCGTTGGTCTTGCGGTCGTGGCCCTCGAACACGGTTTCGGAGCCGGCGGAGGGCTGCCACTGCGTGCCCATGTCGAGCAGGTTGACGAAGAAGTCGTTCGTCAGCGTCTCGGGCCGCTTGGTCAGGACGCCCTGTGCGGACTGCCCGACATTGGTGCCCAGCACACGCAGGCCGCCGACGAGGACGGTCATCTCCGGTGCCGTAAGGGTCAGCAGTTGCGCGCGGTCGACAAGCGCCTCCTCAGGGGACATGCGCTGCTGGCCGCGATAGTAGTTGCGGAATCCGTCAGCCGTGGGCTCGAGCGGCTCGAAGGAGTGCGCGTCGGTCTGCTCCTGCGAGGCGTCCATGCGGCCCGGCGTAAACGGGACCGTCACGTCCTGCCCGCCGGCCTTGGCGGCCTTCTCGATCGCAGCACCACCGGCGAGGACGATCAGGTCGGCCAGCGAGACCTTCTTGCCGTCCGTCGCCGAGGCGTTGAAGTCCTTCCGGATCGCCTCCAATGCTTGCAGCACTTTCGCGAGCTGGGCCGGCTGGTTGACCTCCCAGTCCTTCTGAGGCGCCAGGCGGATACGCGCGCCGTTCGCGCCGCCGCGCTTGTCGGAGCCGCGGAACGTCGAGGCCGACGCCCAGGCGGTCGAAACGAGCTCGGAGACCGACAAGCCCGATGCCAGGATCTTCTCCTTCAGCGCCGCGATTTCCGGTTCGCGGATCAGCGGATGATCGACGGCGGGAATCGGGTCCTGCCAGATCAGCCTTTCCTTCGGCACGAGCGGGCCGAGATAGCGGTGGATCGGGCCCATGTCGCGATGGGTGAGCTTGAACCAGGCGCGAGCGAATGCGTCGGCGAACTGCTCCGGATGCTCGTGGAAACGCCGCGAGATCTTCTCGTAGGCGGGATCCATCCGCAGGGAGAGATCTGTCGTGAGCATGGTCGGCACGTGCTTCTTGGCAGGATCGAACGCGTCCGGAATGTCGGCGGGTGCGTTCTTCGCCTTCCATTGCTGGGCGCCGGCCGGGCTCTTGGTGAGCTCCCAATCGAACTTGAAGAGGTTGTCGAAGAAGTGATTGCTCCACTTCGTCGGGGTTTGCGTCCAGATGACTTCCGGGCCGCCGGTGATTGCATCCTTGCCGACGCCGGTGCCGAACTTGCTCTTCCAGCCGAGGCCCTGGTCCTCGATCGCCCCGCCTTCCGGCTCCGGGCCGATGAGCGACGGATCGCCCGCGCCGTGGGTCTTGCCGAAGGTGTGTCCGCCGGCGATCAGCGCGACGGTCTCCTCGTCGTTCATCGCCATGCGGGCAAAGGTCTCGCGGATGTCCTTGGCGGCCGCGACCGGATCGGGCTTGCCGTTTGGGCCTTCCGGATTGACGTAGATCAGGCCCATTTGCACCGCGCCGAGCGGTTGCTCGAGCTGGCGCTCGCCGCTGTAGCGCGAATCGCCGAGCCACGTACCTTCGGGGCCCCAGTAGAGCTCCTCGGGCTCCCACACATCGGCGCGGCCACCGGCGAAGCCGAAGGTCTTGAAGCCCATCGATTCGAGGGCGACGTTGCCGGTGAGGATCATCAGGTCGGCCCAGGAAATCTTGCGGCCGTATTTCTGCTTGATCGGCCACAGCAGGCGCCGCGCCTTGTCGAGATTCGCGTTGTCCGGCCAGCTGTTGAGCGGCGCGAAGCGCTGCTGGCCGGAGCCGGCGCCCCCTCGCCCGTCGGTCACGCGGTACGTGCCTGCGCTGTGCCACGCCATGCGGATGAAGAGGCCGCCGTAGTGGCCGAAATCCGCCGGCCACCAGTCCTGCGAGTCCGTCATCAGCGCGTGCAGATCCTTGATCACCGCGTCGAGGTCGAGGCTCTGGAATTCCTTCGCGTAGTCGAAGTCCCCGTCCATCGGATCAGACAGGGGGGAGTGCTGCTTGAGAACGTCGACGTTCAGCTGGTTCGGCCACCAGTCGGCGTTCTTGCGTGCTTGGGGCTTTCCGCCGCCTCCCGTAAACGGACACTTGCCGGCGTCTGACATGGGCTTCTCCAGTCTCAGTTTAGAGTAATTCTAAATTAATGAGGCACGTGGACGCGAAATTCAAGCTCTACAACGCCGAATCCTTCGAGCGTGACGGAGGGTAGGCCGGGTCGGGAAGACCATCACTGCGGAGAGGGGATTGCAATCGTGGAACAGTGACAGCGGCGGACGGCGGCTCGGCAGCAGGATTCGCCCTCGATCCGGCACATACTCTGCTATTTGAAGCGACACTGTATGATCGCCTGTGGTCGAAAGCCGATCGTCGGCGGCCGAAGCGGACGGTGGGATTGGGGCCGAGCGATATGGTGTCGATTTTCATCCGTGTCTGTTCTTTTGCCACCATTCTTCTTTGCCTGCTCGGGGTTTGGCCGCCGTTGTCTGCAAGGGCCGCAGTCGGATGTGACGCAAACGATCCGGCAAGCTCGCTGCGGACTGCTACCGGAGATTGCCTCTCCTTCCGTGCGTCATCGAATGCGCGACCTGGCCTTCCGCTGATCGTATTCATGCACGGCGATGGCGGGGCCTTCGTCAACGACAGCACTTGGGCAGCGCTCGGCGAGGGGGCCGACGCTCTCGCCGCCGCGACTGCGGCGACCTTCGTCGTCCTCGTGCGACCGGGCTATAGCGGTCCCGGAGGACGCTCCAGCGGTTCGGCCAAACCAAACGACGACGATTACACGGCCGAGAACGCGCGCCTCGTTGCCGATGCGATCACCGCCTTGAAATTGCGCCTGAAGCCGACGCGGACGATTGTCGGCGGCACCTCGGGAGGTGCCGCCATGGCCGCGCTGGTGATCGCGCGCTACCCGGGAGTCGCCGATGCCGCCTGGCTGGTCGCCTGCCCTTGCCAGATACAGCCCTGGCGCGCCTGGCGGCAGCAATCGGCCAACCGGAACCGGCCATGGTCTGCATCTCTGTCACCCGACGAATCTCTTGCCGGAGTGCCCCGTGGCGTTCGCATCGCCGCGGTAGTCGGCGACAAGGATCAGAATACCCTGCCGCGCTTCTCCGAGGCCTACGTCGCAGCCGCCAAAGCGCGGGGAATCGACGCCAGCCTGACGATCGTTCCAGGAGCGACTCATGGATCTGCGTGGCGGAGCCGCGAAGCAGCAACGGTGCTCTCTTCGCTACTGAGGTAGCGTGGCACCCCCAACTTGAGCCGGCGAAGCCGAAGGTCTTGAAGCCCATCTCGAGGCCGACGTTGCCGGTAGAAATCCTCAAGTCGGACGAGGAGATACTGCGGCCGTGCTTCTGCTTGATTGGCCACAGCAGGTTTCCAGATGTCCACGCCAACTCGGTCTACGGAAGCTCGCTCAGCGCATGTGCTCCCAGAGCTCTCGCTCATGCTCGTGACGACTGTGCTCGAACCCCTGGAAATCGCCTCGTGACACGACGCCGATGATCTTGCCTGCCTTGAGAAGCGGTACGTGTCGGAAGCCCTTGTCCCACATCAACCGGAGCGCATCGATCGCGGTCTCGCTCGGGGAGAGGGTCGCCGGATTTGCAGTCATGACATCCAGTAGCCTGGTCGCAGTGGCGTCAGCCCCCACCGCCAACACCCGACAGACGGCGTCGCGTCCTGTAAATATTCCCACCAGAGTTCCGTCGGCTTCCGCGACAAGGACCGACCCGGCGCGACGGTCGCGCATCGCCTGGCACGCCTCTTTCACGGTGGCAGTTGGCGGCAAGGTCAACGGCTTCTGGTCGAAGACGATATCACGGAGCTGTCTCATGACGGGAACTCACGGCGAGCGGGCAGAAAACCCAACTTACGTTACGGGCCACGACCTCCGTTTGATCTGCGTCAACTTCCGACGATTACGCCTCCGGTGGTGTGAGCGCCACCCTTACTTCAAAGTGCAGGTGAACGTCGTTCCATCCGCCGTTTGGCCGGTCGCCAGATTGCCGGCCTCGTTCTTCTTGACGGCGTAGCTGCCGCCTTGCGGATAGGGTGACAGGCGTATCGTGGCGCGATCGCCTCCCTTGTAGTCGTAGCTGGCGATCAGCTTCGCGTCGCAGACCCATTTCTGGCTGCCCTGCGCGGCGGATTCGGCAAGAGCTCCGCCCGCGACAAGGGGCACGAGCGCAATCGGAATCCTGCGTGCTGACCGCAACCAAGACATGCTCGAGACCTCGTGTCAGGGGTACTTGATGCCAGCCTTGGCCGTGCCCAGGCTCTTGCCGACCGAGTCGCGTGCCACGACCGACCATTCATATCGATGGCTGCTGGGTGGGCACGGGCCGACGAACGTAAAGGCACCCGCAGCGACGCCGCCGTCGCCATTGTAAGCGGCCTTGCCGCCGCCATGGGAAAACATGGGCGCATCGAGATCCGTCATCTTGAACTCGAGCTGAGTAGTACCAGCCGGCGCGTTCGCAATTGTGAACCGCGGCGACGGGCTGTTGATCGGCCGGCCGTTGCAGGCCGTGATGCCATCCCAAGTCGGCATTACCGCAAAAGCGCCCTGAGCCTGCGCTCCGAAACCTGCGGCGGCTGCAAGCGCAACCGCATCAAACATTCCTTTGAAGTATGCCATGCCCTTCTCGCACCATCAAAGAAGCGACATCATCGGTGTATAAGGGCGAGTGCTCCAGCAGACAAGGTCAGTACGCGGCGGTGAACCTCTTGCGGATGTGCTTGCCCTTCTCGAGCTCGTCTAGGATGGCCACGGCGAAGTCCTCGCGGCTGATCAGGCTCTGGCCTTCCTTGTCCTCGATCAGCTTGTCGAGGCCGAGGCGGAACTTGCCGGTGCGCCTGCCAGGTTGGATCGAGGCGGCAGGGGAGATTGCGGTCCAGTCGAGGTCCGTCACCTTCTTGATTTCCTCGTAGGCGAGGGACGCGGGCTTGGAGGTTGGCGGCTGGACGCCCTTGTCCGCCATGTGCTCCAGGTGAGTGCGGCCGTCCTTGCGCAGCAGGCTGCCGGCGCCGATCACGAACAGGCAGCGCTTCACGCCGGCCTTACGGATGACGTCGATGATGCGGGTGACGTCGTTCTCGTTCCACTTCACGGAGACGACCACCGCGTCATGGCCCTTGACCACCTGCGTGAGCCCGGGGCCGTCGCTGGTGCTGCCGGCCCGGATGGTCATGCCCGGACGGGGATCGAGCTTGCGCGGATCGCGCGTGACGGCGGACACCGTGTGGCCGCGGCGCAGGGCCTCGTCGAGGATGCGGCTGCCGATCGCGCCGGTGGCGCCGATCAGGACGATGTTCATGGTTGTGTTCCTTTCATGAGATCGCGGATCGCGGCGACCGTTTCGTTCGGCACTTCCTGCGGGACATTGTGGCCGACCCTCGGGATGAGGCGGCGCTCATACGGGCCGGTGAATTTTGGCGCGCTGTGGTCGGTACGCGAGACAGGGCCGACGCCGTCGTCTTCGCCATGAAGATTGATCGTCGGTACGGCGATGGCCGGCTGAGCCTGCAGCCTGGCTTCGATCGCGACAAATGCCGGATCGCCGGGGACATAGCCGTAGCGGTGACGGTACGACTGGATCACGACGGCCACGAAATCAGGATTGTCGAACGAGCTGGCGCTCGCCTCGAAGGTCGCCTCGTCGAACGCCCAGTTCGGCGACCACAGCTTCCACAGCAGCCGGCAGACGTCGCGGCGGTTCTCGGTGAGGCCAGCCACACCGCGCGCGGTGTTGAAGTAGTATTGGTACCAGAGACGATGCTCCTGGGCGGCCGACGCCGGCTTCACCGACCCGGCAATGTCCTGGATGTTGTAGCCGGTGCAGCTCACCAGCGCCCGCGCGCGCTCGGGCCAGAGCGCCGAGACCACGCAGGCAGCGCGGCCGCCCCAGTCGTAGCCCATCAGGATCGCGCGGCCGATCCCGAGCGCGTCCATGAACTGGAGCAGGTCGTTGCCGAGCGCCGCCTGCTCGCCCGAACGCGGCGTGGCGGCGGAGAGGAAGCGAGTCGGGCCATAGCCGCGGAGGTACGGCACGAGAACGCGGTAGCCGTCGGTGGCCAGCGGCGGCGCGACCTCGTCGAAGCAGCGCGGATCGTACGGGAAGCCGTGCAGCAGGATGACCGGCGCGCCGTCGGCGGGCCCGTGTTCCTCGTAGGCGATGTCGAGCGTCGGAGTGCGGATCGAAGGCATGGAGCAAACCTAGACCAGATTCTCGCGCCATCCGCGACTCATTATGGTCACCGGAGCGCAAATGGCTTTCAATCCGGCGCTTATCTCATGAGGCGCCACTTCCGCTCGCGTTGACAGGGGCGCCGGCCAGCCGCACGCTGGCAAAAACAGGAGGAAACCATGGCTCGGTTCGATCGTGTGATCCGCGGCGGCATGATCGTCGACGGCAGCCGCCTGCCGCGCTTTCGCGGCGATATCGGAATCAAGGACGGGCTGATCGCGGAGATCGGCAAGATCGGCGCCGGCGAGGCCGACGAGACGATCGATGCCGACGGGCTGATCGTGGCGCCGGGCTTCGTCGACCTGCACACTCATTACGACGCGCAGCTGTTCTGGGACCCGTACTGCACGCTGTCGGCCTGGCACGGCATCACCTCGGTTGTGATCGGCAACTGCGGCTTCGGCTTCGCCCCGGTGCGGCCGGCCGAGCGCGAGCGGGCTATGCTCACCATGACTCGGGTCGAGGCGATCCCCATGGCCTCCATGCAGCAAGGCATGCCGTGGAGCTGGGTGACGTTCCCGGAGTTCCTGGACGCGGTCGATCGCGCCCCCAAGGCGGTGAACATCCTGCCCTATGTGCCGGTGTCGCCGATGCTGATCTGGGTGATGGGCTTCGAGGCGGCCAAGGCCGGCAAGCTGCCGACGCCCGAGCAGCATGCCGAGCTGCGCCGGCTGCTGAACGAGGCGATGGATGCCGGCGCCTGCGGCTGGTCGGCCCAGCGCATGCTGCCGACCGGCCCGGCCGCGGTGCAGCGCGACCATGACGGCTCGCCGATGCCGACCGACGTAATGCACGACGACACCTGCCGCGAGTTCGCGAAGGTGCTGGCCGAGCGCAACGATGGTTTCATGCAGATGCTGCTGGTATCGGGCGACAATGCCCGCGACCGCGCCTTCTACGAGGAAATGGCGACGCTGAGCGGTCGGCCGATTATCATGAACGTGGTCCAGGCATTCGACGACCGACCGCACATCCATCGCAAGTTGCTGGAATGGCTGCGGAGCTGCCGCGAACGCGGCATCCGCGTGGTCGGGCAGGGGCTCACGACCGACGCCGGCTTCACCTTCACCTTCGAGGACTGGAACCTGTTCGACGACCAGCAGGTCTGGTGCGAGGCGACCACCGGCACGCACGCCGAGCGGCTGGCCAAGCTGGCCGATCCGGCGCGCCGGGCCGCGCTGCGGGAGAAGCTGCCCGCCACCGCGACCGGTCCGCTGCCGCAGGTCGCGATCGTCGGGCCGAAGCTCGACAAGAACAGGAAGTGGCTCGACTATACGCTGGCCCATGCCGGCGAGAAGATGGGCAAGCATCCGGTCGACGTGATGCTCGACATGGCGGTCGAGGAGAATCTCGAGACCGAGTTCTTCGCCGCCCCGCCCAACGGCCGGATCGACTATCTGAAGGAACTGGTCGACGATCCCTACGTGCTGTTCGGTGTGTCCGACGGCGGCGCCCATACCAAGTTCCTGACGGCCGGCCGCTATCCGACCGAGACGCTGTGCAAGGTGGTGCGCGAGCACCGGATGATCTCGCTCGAGGAGGCGCATTGGCGGCTGTCAGCGCTACCGGCCGAGGTGGCAGGTTTCCGCGGCCGGGGCGTGCTGAAGAAAGGCGCGCCCGCCGATATCGTCGTCTACGATTTCGACGGATTGCGCGTGCTGCCGGATGAGATCGCACACGACCTGCCGGGTGGCGAATGGCGCCGTATACAACGCGCCGAGGGCTACCGATACATCCTGGTGAACGGCGAGGTCACCATGCGCAACGGCCAGCCGACCAACAGGCATTCGGGCCGCCTCCTTCGCCACGGCGCTTAGGGCCGCAGGCCAATCGGCTCGAACGGCTGTTCATCGCGCTTGGGTGAACTACCACCTCGATCATCGTCTTTTCATGTTCGTGCCATGCTGGCGGCTGCCGTCCGCGCGCAATGCCTTGCTCGGGGCAGGATTGTGCGGGCGGATGGGAGAACCAGCCCGGCCATGGCGCGGTGCGGAAGCGCGACGTCACGCCAAAGTGACGAGGCCGGGATGGCGCGTCGCCCAGCACATCTGACGGTTGTCGCTCATCGCCAAAAGAAAAGGCGGTCCGTGAAGACCGCCTTTCAGCCTGCCAGGTCGCGCCCTACTGGGCGGCGCAGGGATGGATATTCATATCCGGGCCGAGATCATACGGCGGCGGGACCTGGGCCAGAGAGGTGGTCTTGGGGTCCAGCGCCCATTCCAGGGCGCGCAGGCCGCGGCTGCAGAATTCCTTGTCGACCGGCGCCTTCTGGGCCGTGCGGTTCGCGAACTCGGTGACCACGACATCGACGTTGAGGCGCTTGCGGCGGGCGAGTTCCTGCAGGGAGCGCGCGTTGGTCGCAAGATCGCCCTGGTACTTCTGGAGGAAGCTTGCATATTGGGGTTCGTAGGCACGGCCGCCGCTGGCGTTCTGGCACTGCAGCGCCACCACGCTCATCTCCTGCTGGAGCATGCGGGCTCGAACCGTGCCCAAATCGGCCTCATTGTAGCAGATTGAGCGAGTCTGAGCCGCGGGCGGCGAAGGCGTAGCGGCCGCTTGATAGTCCGCCGCCGGGGCTTTCTTGGCGGGTGCCGCCGTCTTGGCGCCACCGAACGTGCATCCGCCCAGCGCCAGGCCGCCTGCCACCAGAACTGCCGCCTGCATCAGCTTCATGATCATCCGCTCACTCCAAATCCATTAGCCAGAAGAAGGGCCGACAGCGGGTACAACAGATGGGGGGCTGTTTCAAACCTAAAGTAGAGTCGGTCGGTGCAGGGCCTTGGCCAGCGCCCTGTCGAAAATCTCGAGGCCGAGGTCGATCTCGGCAGGCTCGATGGTGAGCGGCGGGGCTATGCGGAAGATGCCGTATCGGCCTCGCACCACGGACGTCATCATGCCGAGTTTCAGGCATTCCCGTGCCACTCTCTGGGCAAGCTCCGGATCGGGCACCTGCTGCGTCGGTCCTTCACGAGGCCGAGGCCAAGCAGCAGGCCGCGGCCGCGTACGTCGCCGATGCATTCGTCGCGTTGCTGCAGCGCAACCAGACCGTCCTTCAGGCGCCGGCCGCGCTCGGCGGCGCGTTCGGTGAAGCGGCCCGCGCAGGATGACCTCGATCGCCTTCAGCCCGACGGCCGCAGGCGACGGGTCGGAAGCATGGGTGGTGTGGAAGAGGAAACCGCGCTCGGCTGCTACATCCTCGATCTCGGGCGCGGGCAGGACCAGCGCGCCGGGCTGCGGCGGGCCGCAGCCCTTGCGGCTCGAGGAGTAGGTGTTGGAGGCCGCACCGCCGGTGACGCCGTGCCACGAGCGACTCGTCGCGACGACCTCGTGCCGGCCGGTCACCAGCTTGGTCATGCGCAGCGTCGCCTCGTTTGATTCGCCGCCGGTCGAGACCAGCAGGATGCGGTCGCTTGCCGGGCGAGACCTTGGCGATCAGTGCCTCAGAATCTCCTCCGGGCTTTCGAGGTGGCCGCCGGGGAGGGTAGTCATGATACGTCATTGCCGAGAGCGGCCTTGACCAGCGGCAGGCGGTCGTTGCCGAAGAACATCGAGTCGCCGACGAAGATCGTCGGGCTGCCGAAGCCGCCGCGCGCGATCAGTTCGTCAGTGTTGGCCCGCAGGCGTGCCTTGCACGTGTCAGTCTCGATGCCGGCGAAAAATCTTTGGCGCTCGATGCCGGCCTTGGCGGCGATGTCGGCCAGCGCGTCCTCCTTCGAGATGTCTCGGTCGTCGCCCCAGTAGGACTCGAAGGCGGCGGTGGCGTAGGGCACCAGCTTGCCCTCGTCCAGGGCGACGAAGGCGCCGCGCATGCATTTGACGCTGTTCACGGGAAAGACCTTGGGCGGGAAGACGATCCTGAGATCGTAGAGGCGCGCCCAGTCGGCGAGGTCCTTCAGCATATAGGATTGCTTGCGCGGATTGGGCTTGGCCCGGCTGTCGTAGACGGTCTGGTTGACCGCGTTGAAAACGCCGCCGACCAGGATCGGCTTCCATGCAATCTCCGCGCCCAGCTCGGCGGCGAGCGGTTGTACCGCATGAAAGGCGAGATACGTCCACGGGCTGGAGCAATCGAAGTAGAAGTCGAGCCGCCGCGCCATTTCGTCCTCCCGCCATTGGTCAGCCTTGTCGTTGCCACAACCGCCCCGTATCTTGCAAATCCATGACGGTACCGGCTGGAAAGCCCAAGAAAGTTGCCTCTCGTGAGATAGCGCCCCGGAAAGTGGCGATTGTCGTGCATCAGGAGCATTCGCGGCCCGGTCGGGTCGGTGCGCTCCTCGAGGAGCGCGGTTACGAGCTCCACCGTCTTTGCCCCAATCTCGGCTGCAACTTGCCCGCGGACATGTCGGACTATTCCGGCGTGGTGATCTTCGGTGGCCCGATGTCGGCCAACGATTGCGGGACGCTGTCCGGCATCAAGTGCGAGCTCGACTGGATCCCCAAGGTGGTCGAGGCGGGCGTGCCGTACCTCGGCCTCTGCCTCGGCGCCCAGCTCCTGACCCGCGCCGCCGGCGGCCGGGTCGGCCCTCATGCTGAAGGCAAGGTCGAGATCGGCTATGTCGACGTCGAGCCGACCGAAGCCGGCCGCGCTTGGTTTCCCGCGCCGATGAAGGTCTACCAGTGGCACCGCGAGGGCATGACCTTGCCCGACTGCTGCGAATTGCTGGCGACCAACGACACCTACCCCACGCAAGGGTTCCGCTGCGGCGCCAACGCCTTCGGCTTCCAGTTTCATCCCGAGGTGACGCTCGAGATGAAGAAGATCTGGACGATCTCGGCCGCCGAGCGCCTGAAGATGCCGGGCGCGCAGCAGCGCGGCGTGCATCTCTCCATGCATCCGCTCTACGACCCTCCAATTGATCGCTGGATCAACCGCTTTCTCGACCGCTGGCTGGCGACCGACAAGCGTCAAGTGTTGAGGGAGCCCGTGAAGCTTTCGTCCGATCCGCCTGTGGAACAGCTTCTCGCCGCCGAGTAGCGGCACGTCGGGCATCGTAGTACCGCCGCGCTGCTTGGGCTACGTTCGCCCGAATCACCGGGAGACGAATGAATGGGCGCACTGATTTTCGTTGCGGCGCTGGTCATCGTGGCGCTGGTCGTGGTGTTCGCTGGCGTGAAGACCGTCCACCAGGGAACCAACTGGACGATCGAGCGATTCGGCCGTTACACGCGCACCCTGCCGCCGGGCCTCCATTTCATCGTGCCCTTCGTCGACACGGTGGGGCGCAAGATGAACATGCAGGAGAACGTCCTCGACATCCCGTCGCAGAAGGTCATCACCAAGGACAACGCGACGGCCGAGGTTGATGCCGTCGCGTTCTACCAGGTGGTCGACGCGGCGCGCGCGGCCTACGAGGTGGAGAACCTCCATCGCGCCATCACCAACCTGGCGCTCACCAACATCCGCAGCGTGATGGGCAACATGGCGCTCGACGAGGCGCTGTCGAGACGAAACGACATCAACAACACCCTGCTTGCGGTGATCGACCAGGCGACCAACCCGTGGGGCGTCAAGGTGCTGCGCATCGAGGTCAGGGACATCGCACCGCCCGACGACATCGTCGTCGCGATGGGCCGCCAGATGAAGGCCGAGCGCGAGAAGCGCGCCACCATCCTGGAGGCCGAAGGCGTGCGCGAATCCTCGATCCAGCGCGCAGAGGGCGAGAAGCAGTCGGCGATCCTGACGGCCGAGGGACGGCGCGAAGCGGCCTTTCGCGACGCCGAGGCCCGCGAACGCCTGGCCGAGGCCGAGGCCAAGGCGACGTCCGTCGTTGCCGAGGCGATTGCCGGAAACGGCGTGCAGGCAACCAACTACTTCCTCGGCACAAAATATGTCGAGGCGCTCTCCAAGATGGGCTCGAGTCCCAACTCGAAGGTCTTCTTCCTGCCGGTCGAGGCGGCAGGCGTCATGGCGTCTATCGCAGGCATCGGTGAACTCGCCAAGGAAGCGCAGGCACGCGGCCTCACGACCGAAGCCAGCCGGCCGCGCGCTTCCGTTCCCGGCTCGGGCTGACGCATGGGAATGTTCAAGATCGTCTTCTGGTACTGGTGGGCACTCGCAGCACTGCTCCTGGTCTGCGAGATGATGCTGCCCGGCGTGGTTTTTCTGTTTCTTGCCATCGGTGCGGCCGCCGCCGGCACCGTGTTGCTGATGGCAGCGGACGTCTCGCTCGAACTCCAGCTCGGTGTTTTCGCGATCGTCTCGGTCGCCTCGTCAGTCGGCCTTCGGCGTTACCTTCGCGGCTTGCTGCCGGCTGCGTCCACGCTCAACGCTCGTGGTGAATCCCTTGTCGGGCAGACCTTCGTGCTCGATCAACCGATCCTCGGTGGCCGCGGCCGTATCAAGCTCGGGGACGGAAGCTGGAGTGTCACCGGGCCCGACATGGTCGCGGGTGCAAAGGTACGCGTCGCGGCCGTCAGCGGCACCGAGCTCCGGGTGGAGCCGGCACCTTAGCGGGCGGTCAGCGAGCCGGGACGTAAACCGTCGATGGCGGCGGGTCGGTGACCACCACGGCATTCGCAGGGACCGGGGTCGGTTTCTCGACGACGGTGCGCTCGCTGCGCACGGTGCAGGCGGACGCGGCGGCGAGGATGACGACGGCAAGAATGACTTTCTTCACGGAGTGTTCTCCTTCAGGCTGGGCTGGAAGGTTCAACGGCGCGGACCCGTGCGGGTTGCGCTGGACGAGGGAGGGAGAATGAACACCCGCTATGGTTGGGTGGTGGTGGGTGCGGGGGCGCTAATCTCGTGCGTTGCGATGGGATCGGCCTTTTCTCTCGCGATATTCCTGCAACCGATCTCCGTCGACACGGGATGGTCACGGGGCGGCGTGTCGAGCGCCGCCACCCTGCTCTTCATCGTCATGGGCTTCTCGGCTTTCGGTTGGGGTTGGCTGAGCGACCGGTGGGGGGTGCGCCCGGTGATCGTCGCGGGCACGGTGTTGCTGGGGATCGGCCTGGTGGCGACCAGCCGCGCGCCCGATTTGCTTCAGTTCCAGCTTCTGTTCGGCATCCTGATCGGCACCGCGGGCGGCGCCTTCTATGCGCCGCTGATGACCGTGGCCGCGGCCTGGTTCGAGCGCCATCGCAGCCTCGCGGTGGCGCTGATCTCGGCCGGCACGGGGATGGCGCCGCTCCTCGTCGCGCCGATCGTGCGCTCGCTGATCACGAGCTATGACTGGCGCACGGCGATGCTGATGCTGGGTATCGGCTCGACCGTCGTGGTGGTGCCTGCCGCGCTGTTGATCCGCAAGCCGCCGCCGGCCCTCCCGCCGCAGGGCATGCCTGCCCATCGCGGCGGCGCGACGTCCTCGCAACCGCCAATGACGGCAGCGCAGGCCTTCCGCACCTCCGCCTTCGTGGCGATCGCACTGACCCATTTCTGCTGCTGCGCGGCGCACTCCGGCCCGATCTTCCATATGGTTACCTACGCCATTGGCTGCGGCATCGCCCCGATGGCGGCGGTCAGCGTATTCGGCGTGGCCGGCCTGTCGGGCCTGGGTGGCCGCATCGTGTTCGGTCTGTCCTCCGACCGGTTCGGGGCGAAGCCGGTGCTGGTGATCGGTCTGCTGATCCAGGCCATTGCCGCCGGCACGTACATATTCGTCAGCCAGCTCGGCGAGTTCTATGCCCTCGCCGTCGTCTTCGCGCTGGCCTACGGCGGCGTGATGCCGCTCTACGCTACCCTGGTGCGGGAGTACTTCGGGTTGCGCATCATGGGCACGGTGTTCGGTGCGGTGTCTGCCGTTGCCAATTTCGGCATGGCGCTGGGCCCGGTGGCCGGCGGTTGGGCATTCGACACCTTCGGCGGCTACGGCTGGCTCTACATCGGCTCGTTCGGCATTGGACTCGGTGCAGTGGCCGTCGCGCTGACATTCAAGCCTGCGCCGCGGCACGCACCGCTCGCGGTCCAGCCCGCCTGAACTGCTCTTCCCCGTCGCGCTGCGCGCAGGGAGGAATATGACCAGCTTCTTGACGAGGAGCGTCATCGGGTCAATAGTTAACCAGTATGTTAACTATAGCCTTGCAGGAGGATGGGACATGAAGCTCCACTACGGCTGGGTCGTGGTTGCCGCCGGTGCCCTGATGGGCTGCGTCGCCATCGGCTGCCTGTTCTCGCTGGCGGTCTTCCTGCAGCCGATGACGGAAGCGACCGGCTGGTCGCGCACCGGCATCTCGACGGCGATGACGATCGACTTCCTGGCGATGGGCGTGGCGGCCTTCGGCTGGGGCGCGCTGACCGACCGCTTCGGCCCGCGCATCGTCGTGCTTTCGGGCGCGGTGTTGCTCGGGCTCGGCCTCGTGCTGGCCAGCCGCACGACCAGCCTGCTGCAGTTCCAGCTCGTCTACGGCTTGATCGTGGGCGTCGCCGCCGGCGCGATCTTCGCGCCGACCATCGCTACGGTAACCGGCTGGTTCGACACGCATCGCAGCCTCGCGGTGTCGCTGGTCTCGGCCGGCATGGGCGTGGCGCCGATGACCATCTCGCCCTTCGCGAGCTGGCTGATCTCGTCCTACGACTGGCGGACGGCGCAGCTCGTGATCGGCATCGCCGCCTGGGTGATATTGATCCCGACGGCATTCCTTGTGCGCCGCGCACCGGTTGCCGGCGGTCCGGGCATGGCCGCCGCGGCGTCGGGCGATAACGGCATGACCGTCGGCATGGCGCTGCGCTCGCCGCAGTTCATCATCCTGTCGGCGACCTTCTTCGCCTGCTGCGCGATGCATTCGGGCCCGATCTTCCACACGGTGAGCTACGCCATCGCTTGCGGGCTGGCCCCGCTGGCCGCCGTCACGATCTACAGCGTCGAAGGTCTGGCGGGGTTGGGCGGCCGCTTGATCTTCGGCCTCGCCGGCGACCGCTTCGGGGCCAAGCCGACCCTGGTCGTCGGCCTGCTGATCCAGGCGTTTGCGGCTGGCGCGTACTTCTACACGAGCCACCTCGGCGAGTTCTATGCCGTGGCCGTGGTGTTCGGCGCAGCCTATGGCGGCGTGATGCCGCTCTACGCCGTGATTGCGCGAGAATACTTCCCGATGCGCATCATGGGCACGGTGTTCGGCGCGGCCGCCATGATATCGAGCCTCGGCATGGCACTCGGGCCAGCGCTGGGCGGCTGGATCTTCGACCACTTCGGCACGTACGGCTGGCTCTATGTCGGCTCGTTCGCTGTCGGGCTCGGCGCCACGGCAATCGCGCTTTTCTTCCCCCCTTTCCCGTCACGCCAGCGCGCGACAACAGCGCAGCCCGCGTGATCGGCTAGCCGCCGATCACCTTCTTCTCGATCATGCAGTGGATGCCCTTGTTGCCGTCCACTGTCTGGGTGACGTGGAGATCGGCCTGCAGGCTGCACAGCATGTAGGCGTCTGACGCGGAAAGGCCGGTCTTGGCGCTGATCAGGCGGATCATGTCGCGCAGCGCTTCCTTGGCGGCGTCGTCGAGATCGGGATCGAAGCCATGCGTGATCCAGTGGGTCGCCGTCTCGGCGCGCGGGTTGACGAGCTTCATGTCCTTGCGCACCGTGAACTTGAAGGTGCCGCTGAGATTGGTCTCGAGCGCGGTCAGGTTGACCTCGCCGTCGCCCTGCACGCCGTGGCCGTCGCCGGTCGAGAACAGGCCGCCGTCGGCGAACACCGGGAAATACACCGTGGTGCCGACCTGGAAGTGCTTGTTGTCGATGTTGCCGCCGAAGGCGCGCGGCTCGATCGAGCTGCAGGCGCCCCATTCGGCCGGCGGCGCCACCCCCATGATGCCGAAGAACGGTCTAAGCTGGATCTCTAGGCCC
The DNA here is from genome assembly GCF_965279465.1 of Reyranella sp. Taxonomy (NCBI): domain Bacteria; kingdom Pseudomonadati; phylum Pseudomonadota; class Alphaproteobacteria; order Hyphomicrobiales; family Reyranellaceae; genus Reyranella; species Reyranella sp. The sequence goes on along the minus strand of NZ_OZ257242.1, from coordinate 6,703,626 downwards.
CACGGCATGGTGCAGACGCCGCGATTGGAGTCGATCGGGATGTGCGTCAGCTTGTAGAAGGGGAAGTCCTCCGGCAGCGTGCCCATCAGCGGCCGCTGCACGTTCCAGCCCCAGTTGGTGCGGAACTTGATGTCGAGCACCTCCACCGCCAGAACGTCGCCGCGCTCGGCGCCCTCTACATGCACCGGCCCGGTCAGGATGTGACGGCCGAGATGCGGCGTGAGCTTTTCCAGGATCTCGCGGTGCTCGGGCAGCACGTTCATCGGCGGCTCGGGCAGGATTTCCTTGGCGCCCGACACGCAATGGATGGTCGCGATATCCCCGGACTTGATGCGGAGCTGCGGCGGCAGCTTGCTGTCGAAATAGCCCCAGTGGCAGGTCTCGGGCGAGGAATGAAGTTCGTACGTGGCCATGCGGAATCCCCCGGTTGCCCAGAGGTTGAAGCACGAACGGTGCCTCGGATGCTATAGGGACCCATGAACTATCGGCACGCATTTCACACTGGAAACTTCACTGAAGTCCTGAAGCATATGGCTCTGTGTGAGCTCCTTCGTTTGCTGGCGGCCAAGGACAAGAAGCTGTTCGTGCTCGACACTCATGCCGGCGCTGGCGGGTACGACCTTCTGGCTGTCGAAGCAGGCCGTACGCGGGAGGCGAAAGCAGGCATCCTGCGGCTTTTGGCGGCGGGGCGGGCCGGCATGCCCGCTGCCGTCGTGCGCTATCTCGCGGCGGTCGCGGCCTACGACCGCAAGTTCGGGCCGGCGGGCGGTGCACTGCGCCGCTATCCCGGCTCGCCCCGGCTGATTCGGGCGGCTCTGCGGCCGGGCGATCGCTTCATCGCGTGCGAGCTTCATCCTGCCGACGCGCTGACCCTGAAGCGCGAATTCGCGGGCGACCAGGCGGTCGAGGTGCGGCAGGCCGATGGCTATCATGCGCTCAAGGCGCTGCTGCCGCCGGCCGAGCGGCGCGGCCTCGTGCTGATCGATCCGCCCTTCGAGGCGGCGGACGAATTCGAGAAGCTGGCCCGCGCCGTGAAGCAGGCGCTGCGGCGGTTCGCGATCGGCTGCTACGCGATCTGGTATCCGATCAAGGATGAGGAAGCCGTCGCAGGCTTCATCGCGGGACTGGCCGGCCTGAAGGCGCTGACCCTGGAGCTGCGGCTGCCGCCGTCGGCCGAGGGCAAGCTGTCGGCCTGCGGGCTGGCGGTGATCAATCCGCCCTGGAAATTCGACGAGGCGATGGCGGAGGCGCTGCCGTGGGTCGGGGCGGCACTGGGCGCAACGCCTGCCATTGCGACGGTTCCGGCATGAAGATCGTCAGGACGAACGACACGAAGCACAGCGCCGCGCCGCCCAGAATGGCGCCCGTATAGGAACCGAAGAAATCGTAGGCGTACCCCGCTACGGGCGAGCCAAGGAGGGCGCCGAAGCCAACGCCGCTGTACAGCGCGCCGATCACCGAGCCGAGCGCGCGGCCGCCGAAATAGTCGGCGGCGAGCGACGGGGCGATGGCCACGAAGCCGCCATAGAAGGCGCCGAACAGCAGCGCGAAGGCGATCAGCGCGGGTCCGCTGGTCGAGATCGACCAGACCACCAGCATGACGCCCGCGCCGGCATACATCATCGCGAACGACATCCGCCGGCCGAGCCAGCTCGTCAGGCTGGCGAACAGGAAGCGTCCGACCGTGCTGCCGGCTCCCAGCAGCACGATCAGCATCACGCCGAACCCTTCGCCGAGCCCGACGTCGCGCGCATAGGGCACGAGATGCACGAACGGGGCGAACAAGCCGAACGACAGCAGCAGGGCACCCACATAGATGGTCCAGAAGGGTCGGGACCGCATCGCCTCGCCGAGTGTGAAGCCCGGCGCGATAACGTCGACGCCGCCGGGCGCCGGCGGATCGCCGTCGGGACCTAGACCGTAGCGCTGCGGCGGCGGACGGATCAGGAGGCCCGCGACGACGGCGCCGACCGCCGTGATGCCGGCCAGGACGAGGTAGGTCTTGCGCCAGCCGATCGCGGCGATCAGCTCGTGCGCCAGCGGCGCGCCGATCAGGGTGCCGACGCCGATGCCGGCCACGGCGAGGCCACTGGCCGCACCCCGCCGCCGGACGAACCAGCGCTGCACGGCCGCGACGCTCGGCACGTAGGAGAATCCGACGCCCAGCCCAACCCCCAGGCTGTAGCCGAGATAGACCTGCCACAGCGCGCCGGCCTCGGCTGCGAGCACCAGCCCGAGGGAGATCGCCAGCAGGCCGCCGGTCACGACCGGACGTGGCCCGAGCCGGTCGGCGATCAGGCCGGCCGGCAGGCCGAGCAGGAAATAGAGGAAGGCCGAGATCGAAAAGACCAGCGAGGTCTCGCCCCGTTGGGCGCCGAATTCGGCCTCGAGTGCCCCGAAGAAGGCGGCGAAGGAATAGGCCACCGTGTAGCCCGTGAGCATGCAGATGAACGCGCCGCCGACCACCCACCAGCCGGCGAACACCCGGGAAGGGGAGCTCACTGATCGTCTTTCGGCTTCCAGCCCCACAGGTTGTGCGCTGCGCGCGCGATTTCCGGATCGAGTTCCTGCGGGGCGATCTTCGTGCCGCGGCTCAGTTCCTCGACCATGATCCCCAGGCCGGCGAGCCGCGCATGCTGCTTGTCGTCGCTCGCAATGACGTGCCACGGCGCATGATCGGTGTCGGTCTTTTCGAGCATGTCGTCATAGGCTTCGAGATATTGCTTGCGCTTGCCTATGTTGCGAAAGTCCTCGGGCCCGACCTTGAAGCGCTTGTGCGGGTCTTCCAGCCGCTTGATCATGCGCTGGCGCTGCTCCTCCTCGCTGACATGGACCAGCAGCTTGACGATATGCACGCCGTCGTCGGCCAGGGTCCGCTCGAACTCGTTGATTTCGCGGTAGGCGCGCTGCCATTCGTCCTTGCCGCAGAAACCTTCGATCCGTTCGACCAGCACCCGACCGTACCAGGTGCGGTCGAAGACTGCCCAGTTGCCGCGTTCGGGCAGGCGGGTCCAGAAGCGCCAGAGATAGTGCCGGTTCTTCTCGTAGTCGGTGGGCGCGCCAATCCGCCAGACGTGGATAGAGCGCGGCTCGAGCCCGAAGATCATGCGCTGGATCAGCCCCCCCTTGCCGGCGGCATCCCAGCCGTCGATGGCGACCATGGCTCGCCCGCCCGAGCGCATATGGTGAACCTGCAGGTCGAGCAGCTCCTGCTGCAGCTTCTTCAGCTTGCGCTCGTAAGTGTCGTCGTCGAGTGGACCGTCGATCATCTCGATCTTGTCCAACTTCGGCCATTTTCCCATCGGTTCCTCCCGAAATCGATCGTGCCACAGGCGATTGACAGCAGCGAGGGGCCCGACGACTAATCGCCGCGATGGCCGAGGCTGATCCCACACTCCGCTATGTCCAGCGCGGCAGCGCGTCCGTACTCGAGGTCGGCGGCACCTGGACCGTGTTCAGCATGAAGGGACTGCGGCCGAAGATCGGCAAGGCCCGCCGTGCCACACAGGGAGACAGCCGCGCGGCCGCCACTCTGGTCGATGCCAGGAACGTCGAACGGCTCGACACGGCGGGCGCGCTGGAGATCCTGCAGCTTGCCGGCGGCGGTCCCGACACGACGGTCGAGGCCGCGGGCGAGCACCATGCCGAGCTATTCAAGGTCGTGCAGGGCAACATGTGCGTGCCGCCCAAGCCCAGGCATGTCGACTGGTTCACACGTTGGCTGGAGGAACTCGGTCGCGACATGGTCGGTCTCGGCCAGCAGACGCGCGCGCTCTGCGCCTTCATCGGCGAGATCATCATCGTTTTCCTCCAGGCCTGCGTGCAGCCGCGGCGCTTCCGCGTGAACGCGGTCGTGCAGCAGATGCTCGAGGTCTGGGTCAAGGCGCTGATCATCGTCGGCGTGCTGACCTTCCTGATTGGCGTGGTGATCGCCTATCAGGGCGTTCAGCAACTGCGCCAGTTCGGCGCCGAGACCTTCACGGTGGAGGCCGTCGGCATCGGTATGTTCCGCGAGCTGGGCGTGCTGCTGACCGCGATCATCGTCGCCGGCCGCTCGGGCAGCGCCTTCACCGCTCAGATCGGCACCATGCAGGTCAACCAGGAGGTCGATGCCATGCGCACGATCGGGCTGAACCCGATCGAATGGCTGGTGCTGCCGCGCATCATCGCGCTGGTCCTGTCGATGCCGCTGCTCGCCTTCTGGGGCGACATGACCGGCCTGCTGGGTGGCGCGGTCGCCTGCATCTTCTACCTCGACTTCACGCTCGTGCAGTTCTTCGATCGGCTGCGCGACACGGTCGGAATCTGGCACTTCTATACCGGCATGATCAAGGCGCCGGTGTTCGGCTTCATTATCGCCGCGATCGGCTGCTTCGAGGGGCTGCAGGTCCGCGGCAGTGCCGAAAGCGTCGGCCAGCTCACTACCCGTTCGGTGGTCGAGTCGATCTTCTGCGTGATCGTTCTCGACGCGGTGTTCTCCATCATCTTCCTGCTGGCCAACGTATGACGGCGGAAGGCAGTCGGACGGTGGAAGGGGGCCAGCTCGTCGACCATCGTGACGGGCGGGAGGTCGTGCTGAAGTTGCGCGATGTGCGCACGCAGTTCGGCGACCACGTCATCCACGACCATCTCGACTTCGACGTCTTCCGCGGCGAGGTGGTCGGGCTGGTCGGTGGTTCCGGCACCGGCAAGTCGGTCCTGCTGAGGACGATCATCGGCCTCAATCCGCTGCGCCACGGACAGATCGACATCCTGGGCGTGAACACGCGCGCCGTGTCAGGCAGGGCCGAGCAGGCCCTGCAGGCGCGGACCGGCGTTCAGTTCCAGGACGGAGCATTGTTCTCGTCGCTCACCGTAGCCGACAACATCATCGTGCCGATCCGCGAGCATGCCGGGCTGGACGAGCCGCTGATGCAATCGATTGCGGCCCTCAAGATCGCGATGGCCGGCCTGCCGCCCGACACCGGGGACAAGAAGCCCTCGGAGCTGAGCGGCGGCATGCGCAAGCGCGCGAGTCTCGCGCGGGCGCTGGCACTCGACCCGGAGCTGTTGTTCCTCGACGAGCCGACCGCCGGGCTGGATCCGATCGGCGCGGCTCATTACGACGAGCTGATCGGCCAATTGCGGCAAAGTTTGGGCCTAACGGTCCTCATGGTGACGCACGATCTAGATAGTCTCCATGCCGTGTGCGATCGAATCGCCGTGCTCCTCGACAAGCGCGTCGTGGTGGGTACCATGGACGAGATGCTCGCATACGATCACCCGTGGGTCCGGGAATATTTCCATGGCCCCCGCGGCCGGGCCGCGATCCGGCAGGAGTAACGGCGTCGCATGGAAAAAAGAGCACCCTACGTCCTGATTGGTGCGGCGGTGATGTTGTTCGTCGCCGCGACCGTCGGTTTCGTGATCTGGAAGCTGCGTGCGGGCGACCAGAGATCCTACGCCTATTACGTCATCCTGTTCTCGGGCGACGTGCAGGGGCTGACGCCCGATTCGCCGGTCTACTATCGCGGCCTGCGCGTCGGCCGCGTGGCCGACATCTCGCTGACCTCGCGGACCGACGTCCAGCGCAGCACCGGCCGCGAACGGCTCACCGAGAAGATCCAGGTGACCGTCGCAGTCGATTCGCACATCGACATCCGCGAGCGCTCCTATGCGGTGTTCGAGAAGCCGTTCATCGCCGGCGCCGCCTTCGTGCAGATCGTCGGCCGGGTCGACGTCGACCAGACCAAGCCCAAGAAGAAGCTGGGCGAGAAGCCCTATCCGGAGATCCGCGAAGGAGCGTCGTTCCTGCAGGTCACCTCGACCTCGGCCCAGGAGCTGCTGACGAAGGCGGGGACCACCGTCGACCGGTTGAACGAGCTGCTCAACCCCGACAATATCCAGGCGGTCAGCGATTCGATCCGCAGCATCAACACGACGCTCGCGGGCCTCGCCAAGCAGGACAGCGCCATCCAGAGCGCGCTGGCCCAGCTGCCCGGCGCGGTCAGCGAGTTCAACAAGACCTTCGCCAAGCTCGATACGCTGGCCACCACGCTCAGCCTCGTCGCCATGGAGATCGGGCCGCAGGACGCCGCGACCAAGAAGGCCCTGGCCGGCAAGGAGCCTGGCGAGCTGCGCAAGGCGCTGGCCGAGGCGCGCGCCGCGCTCGGCAGCATCGACGGCGCCGCTGGCCAGCTCAACAAGCTGATCAGCGACAGCAAGGGTCCGCTGAAGCAGTTCTCCGACACCGGCCTGGTCGAGCTGTCGCTCGCCATACGCGAGCTGCGCCAGCTGACCTCGAACATCAACGTCATCGCTACCAAGCTCGAGCGCGATCCGGCCAACTTCGTGTTCACCGGCAAGCAGGGATATACCCCCAAATGAAGCTGCCCTGGGCTGTGTCAGGGGCCACGCTGGTGGCGGCCTTGCTGCTCGGTGGTTGCCAGCTGATCAACGCGGCCGAAGAGCCCACGGATCTCTACACGATCACGCCCAAGAGCACATTCGACGCCGACCTCCCGCCGGTGTTCTGGCAGCTCGCGGTCGAGGTTCCGGCGGCCGCGGCCAACCTCAATACCGGCCACATCGCGATCGCCCAGTCGCCGACCTCGTCGGACTATTACTCCAAGACCGCCTGGACCGATCGCGCGCCGTTGATGGTGCAGACGCGGATCGTCGATTCCTTCGAGAACAGCCGCAAGATCGTCGCCGTGGCGCGCGAATCGATCGGTCTGCGGGCCAATTACGTGCTGCAGCCGGACCTGCGAAATTTCGAGGCGATGTACTTCTATGGCGGCACGCCGATCGTCCATGTCCGCATCGTCGCCAAGCTGGTGCGCATGCCCGACAGGCAGATCATCGGCGTTGCCACCTTCGAACGCTGCGTGCGTGCCCGTGCCGACAAGGTGCCCAAGGTCGTCGACGCATTCGACCAGGCGCTGGGCAGCGTCATGAAGCGGCTGGTCGCCTGGACGCTGCGGGCCGCCCCGCCCAAGCCGCCGGGCGAGTACGACGGCTACAACATCGACAAGTTCCGCAATCCCGCCAACGCCATCATCGACAGCGAGGACTGTCCCAAGGGAAACGATGCGTCGATGGTGCCGCTGACTGACGAATAGGGTCGCGGTCCGCAAGACAACGACGTGCTCGCCGAGATCAGGCTCTTCCTTTCACCAGCGACCAGCCGAGATCGGCGAGCACGCGGGCGCGGTCACCGTATCCCTTGGCCGTCTCCGACGAGGCATTGCCGTCGAGGCCGCGCTTGTAGACGCCCTGCACAATGGCGGCGAGGCGGAACAGCGAGAAGGCGACGTAGAAGTCCCAGTCGGGAATGTCCTGCCGCCCGGTGCGGCGCGCGTAGGCGGCGACGTATTCCGCTTCGGTCGGAATGCCGAACGCCTCGAGATCCATGCCGGCATAGCCCTCCGACGCGCCGAAGCCTTCGCCGAAGTGCCAGATCATGCAGTTGTACCCGAGATCGGCCAGCGGATGGCCGAGCGTCGAGAGCTCCCAGTCGAGCACGGCGATGATCCTCGGCTCGGTCGGATGGACGATCGTGTTGCCGAGCCGATAGTCGCCGTGGTTGATCCGCGTCTCGTCGCCGGGCGGAATGTTCGCCGGCAACCACGTCTTCAGCAGTTCCATCGACTCGAGATGCGCGGTCCGCGAGAGGTCGTACTGGCTCGACCAGCGCGCGATCTGGCGCTGGATGTACTGCCCCTCGCGGCCGAAATCGCCGAGTCCCGCTGCGCGGTAGTCGACCTTGTGAATGCGCGCCAGCACGTCGTTCATCGAATCGAAGATCCTGCCGCGATCGGCCGGCGAGATGCCCGGCATCTTGGGATCGGCCAGAATACGGCCGGGCAGGAATTCCATGATGTAGAAGGCCGTGCCGATCACGGAATCGTCTCCGCACAGGGCGTATGGCTTCGGCACGGGCACGTCGGAATGATCCGACAACGCCTTGATGACGCGATACTCGCGATCCACCTGATGGGCCGAGGGGAGCAGCTTGCCGGGCGGCTTCTTGCGCAACACGTACATGCGCCCGCCGCCGTCGGTGAGGTGGAAGGTCGGGTTGCTTTGTCCGCCCTCGAACTGGAGCACGGAAAGCGGACCCCGAAAGCCGTCGACGTGGGCCTTCATGTAGTCGACGAGACGCGCCTCGTCGAAGGCATGCGCTTCTCGTACGGGCGTTAGATTTGCGGGCAGTTCGGACATCGACATGGCGGCGCTGTGACCTTTCGGGGACGTGAGGGTTTCTAGCGTTTCGATCGACTTATTTCGAGGGATGTTTGGGGATGGGTCGGCGTAGCGATTCTCAAGACGGGGGACTTCCGTCGAAACACGCCCAGAGGATTCGCATGTCCAAACTTCGCCTTATCCCTTACGCCGTGCTGACGGCAGGCGGCCTGATTGCCGCGAGCGAGGCTGCCAACGCGCAGTCGATGTACGACATCAACCAGCGTCAGGACTATCAGCAGAACCGTATCGAGCGCGGCATCAACGACGGGCAGATCACCCGCAGCGAGGCCGGCCGGCTCGAGTACGGGGAGCGCGCTATCGACCGCGCCCAGCGTCGCGCGGAAGCCGACGGCCATATGTCCTCGCAGGAGCGTGCCCGCATCGATCGCATGACCGATCGCCAGGGTCGGGAGATCTACCAGCAGAGCCACGATCGCCAGCAGGCGTGGGATCGCGGCCAGGACTGGAGCCGCACCGATGGCCGGCCGCACAACGGCTGGAACGATCGCGACGGCTGGGGACGTCAGGCCGGCTGGGACAATCGCGGCGGCGGGGGCAATCGAGGCGGCTGGGACAATAGAGGCGGTTGGGATAACCGCGGCGGCTGGGGGCATCGCGACGCGGATCGCCGCGACTGGGGCCGTGACCACAATGACGGCGGCTGGAACCACGGCCGAGATCACAACGGCTGGAACCGCGACGGCAACGGGGGCTGGGGCAACGGCGGCTGGAACCGCGGTGGCGAAAATACCGCTTCGAACGGCGGCTGGAATCGCAACGGCAACAGCGGCGGAGGCAACGGCGGTGTTGGCACCGGCGCGACCGGGACGACCGGCGGCACACACAGCTGGGGCGGCGGCGGTTGGAATCGCGGCGGCTCGACGGGCACCGGCATGACGACCGCGCCGACGACCGGCGGCGCCGCAATGGCCAGCAATACCGGCATGCGCAGTTGGGGTGGCCAAACCCGCCAGGTTAGTGCTCCTGTGATGGCTGCGCCGACCCGCAACTACGCTACGGCCAATACCGGCGCCCGCAGTGCCGGCGGCGGTCGCGGCTTCGGCGGTGGTCACCGCTAACGATCCCTTTCTGCACAAGTAAGCTTCGCGTACCCGGCGGCTTCGCACGAGGCCGCCGGCTTCTTTGTTGCAGGGTCAGTTCACCTGGCGGTCGCGGTCACCCCAGTAGGCCTTGCGCAGCTCGCGCTTCAGGATCTTGCCGGTCGGATTGCGAGGCAGCACATCGATGAAGTCGACCGACTTCGGCAGCTTGTAGCCCGCGATCCGCTCGCGCGCCCAGCCGATCAACTCGCCCGGCGCGAGCTCGGCATCGGCCTTCTTCACCACTACCGCCTTGACCGCTTCGCCCCAGCGTTCGTCCGGCACGCCGATCACGGCCACGTCAGCGACGGCCGGATGGCCGAACAGCACGCTCTCGACCTCGGCAGGATAGATGTTCTCGCCGCCGGACACGATCATGTCCTTCACGCGATCATAGATGTAGAGATAGCCGGCCTCGTCGAGATAGCCCGCGTCTCCGGTGAAGAACCAGTCGCCTTGGACCGCACGCGCTGTTGCCTCCGGCATCTTCCAGTAGCCACCCATCACCTGCGGCGAGCGCACCGCGATCTCTCCGACCTTGCCCGGCGCCATGTCCCTGCCGTCATTCCCGACAATGCGCAACTCGACGCCCTCCTGCGCGTAGCCGCACGACAGCAGCTTCCGCGCATCGTTCGGGTCATGATCCTGCGGCGGCAACAGGGTGATTGCGCCCGTCGTCTCGGTGAGGCCGTAGACCTGCTGGAAGCCGCACGGGAAGATCGCCATCGCCTGCTTGAGCAGCGCGGCGGGTATCGGCGCCGCGCCATAGACGATCAGGCGCAGGCTCGAGAGATCGGTCTCGCTCATCTGCGGCGCCTGTATGAGGAACAGGATCATCGCCGGCACCAGCAGCATCACCTGCAGGCGCTCGCGCTGCACCGTCTCGAGGATCTGCGCCGGGATGAACTCGCGCATGACGTGGTTGGTCGCCCCCGAGTAAAGGCCCGCTACGGCCCAGCCGGCGCCGCCGATATGGAACATCGGCAGGCAGACCAGGTTGGGTACGCCGGGCGCCAGCAGCCATTCCCTGGTCCAGAGCGGCATCATCGACGTGAAGTTGCGGTTGACGATCTCCGCGCCCTTGGGCAGGCCGGTCGTGCCGCTGGTATAGAACTGAACCGCCGTGTCGCCGGGCTCGATCGGCAGGTGAGGGTCGGTCGGCGGCCGGCGGTCGCGCCAGTCCGAGAACGGCTCCCATTCGGGATGACCGCGGTCGAGCGCGACGACCTTGCGAACGGTCTTGAGCTCGCCGCTGATCTTTTCGATCACCGGGAAGAATTCCGCTCCGACGAACAGCATCTCCGCTTCGGCATCGTTCACGATCTGCAAGATCTCGGGCGGCGCGAGACGCCAGTTGACCGAGACCATCACGGCGTTGGCCTTGGCCGCGCCGAACAGTAGTTCGAAGAACAGGTCGCTCGATTTGTCGAGATGGGCGATCCGCCTCTGCGGCCGCACACCCTCGGCGATCAGGGCATTGGCGGCCTGGCTGGAGGCGCCGTCCAGCGCGCCGTAGGAGCTCGTGCGTCCGTTGTAGACGATGGCCGCCGTATCGGGCTGCCGGGCGCCATGGATGCGCACGATATCGGCAAGGCAGGCAATCTCGACGGTCATCCCGAATTTCCCCCAGATTATTTCTGCGTGTAGTGTCCGGCGCGGGATACGGGATAATCAAGGGGTGACATGGGCAAGCGGATCTTGGTGACCGGCGGCGCCGGATTTCTCGGCTCGCATCTCTGCGAGCGTCTGCTGGCGGCCGGAAACGACGTGCTGTGCGTCGACAATTACTTCACCGGCAACAAGGACAATATCGTCGCCTGCCTCGGCAATCCGCATTTCGAGCTGATGCGGCACGATGTGACGTTCCCGCTCTATGTCGAGGTCGACGAGATCTACAATCTCGCCTGCCCGGCCTCGCCGATCCATTACCAGTATGACCCGGTGCAGACGACCAAGACCTCGGTCCACGGCGCGATCAACATGCTCGGGCTGGCCAAGCGGGTGCGCGCCAAGATCTTCCAGGCGTCGACCAGCGAGGTCTACGGCGACCCGACGGTGCATCCGCAAGTCGAGTCCTACCGCGGCAACGTCAATCCGCTCGGGCCGCGCGCCTGCTACGACGAGGGCAAGCGCTGCGCCGAGACGCTATTTTTCGATTATCACCGGCAGCACAAGCTCCGCATCAAGGTGGCGCGGATCTTCAATACTTATGGCCCGCGCATGCATCCCAACGACGGTCGCGTCGTGTCGAACTTCATCGTCCAGGCGCTGAAGGGCGAGGACATCACGATCTACGGCGACGGCATGCAGACCCGCGCCTTCTGCTACGTCGACGACCTGCTGGACGGCTGGTTGCGCCTGATGAATCACACGCCTGACGATTTCACCGGCCCGGTCAATCTCGGCAACCCGGTCGAGACGCCGGTCCGGCATCTCGCCGAGAAGATCCTGCAGCTGGTGAATGGCAAGTCGAAGCTGGTCTTCCAGCCGCTGCCGGTCGACGATCCGATGCAGCGCTGCCCGGACATCTCGCTCGCGCGCGAGAAGCTGCAATGGGAGCCAAAGGTCGATCTCGATACCGGCCTCGGCCGCACGATCGAGTTCTTCGACGCCCTGCTCAGGCGCCGCAAGGAAATCGGCGGCGGCGGTCGCTAGTCTTCGTCTTCCGAAGCGCAAGCAACCAGCTCGCTCATGAAGCTTGAGCGAGCTGGATGCTGTCCGCAAAATTGAAGATCATTGAGCGGCGAGGGCCTGCTTGGGGAGGGCGTTGACGACGGAGACCTTGCCGGAGGTCATCTCGTCGTAGATCCATTTGTAGGTCTTCTCCATGCCATCCTCTAGACGGACGGAGGGGGCCCAGTTCATCAGCTTCTTGATCAGCGTGTTGTCGCTGTTGCGGCCGCGCACGCCCTTGGGGGCATCGAGCTTGTAGCTGCGCTTGAGCTTCACCCCGGCGATCTTCTCGACGATGTCGACCAGGCGGTTGATGCTGACCAGCTCGTCGGAGCCGATGTTCAGAGGCTCGATGATGTCGCTCTGGGCGAGCTTGATCGTGCCCTCGGTGCAGTCGTCGATGTACATGAACGAACGGGTCTGCTCGCCGTCGCCCCAGATCTCGATCTCGTGCTTGCCGGAGAGCTTGGCGGCGATGACCTTGCGGCAGATCGCGGCCGGCGCTTTCTCGCGCCCCCCGTCATAGGTGCCTTCCGGGCCGTAGACGTTGTGGTAGCGGGCAACCCTGGTCGCGATTCCATAATCCTCGCGATAGTGGCGTGCCATGCGCTCGCTGAACAGCTTTTCCCAGCCGTAGCCGTCTTCCGGCAGGGCAGGATAGGCGTCCTCTTCCTTGAGCGCGGTGACGTTGGCGTCGGTCTGCTTGTCGCCGTTGTAGACGCAGGCCGAGGATGAATAGAAGAACCGCTCGGTGCCTGCTTCCTTGGCCGCAACCAGCATGTGGGTGCTGATCAGCACCGACAGCATGCACTCGGCCTTGTGGGTCTCGATGAAACCCATTCCGCCCATGTCGGCGGCGAGGTTGTAGATCGCTTTCGCGCCCTTGGCGGCGGCGCGGCAGGGCTCGAGCAGGGCGAGGTCGCCCACCTGGTTCTCGACGCCGGGGTGCTTCTGGTACCATTCGCCGAGCGGCTTGTAGTCGACCGCGCGTATTTTCGTGTGGCCGCGCTGTTGCAGCACCTTCACGAGGTGGCCGCCGATGAAGCCACCCGCCCCGGTAACGACGACAAGATCATCCTTGGACATGATATTTGCCTTTGACTTCTCAAGATCTCGCGCCGCTCGTTTGCGCGTCCCTCTTCGAAGCGTCAAGTCGGACGGACGATTTTGTCACGGATAATATTGCGTTTTTGATGAAGGCAACTGGTTTCGGCCAAAAAATTCTCCTATAGCAACCACATAGCCGCCTCTGTTGAACGCTGCGCCGTGCTGGCCGACATCACCCCCGTCATCCTCACCTACAACGAGTCCGCCAACATCGGCCGCTCGCTGGAACGGTTGACATGGGCGCGTGAGGTGGTGATCGTCGACAGCGGCTCGACCGACGACACGCTGGCCATCGCCACCGGCTTCGCCAATACGCGGGTGGTTCACCGCCCGTTCGACAGTCATTCCCGGCAGTGGACATTCGCTACCTCCGAAACCGGAGTGACCAGCGGCTGGATCCTGCGCCTCGACGCCGACTACATGATGGAGCCGGCGTTGCGCGACGAGATCGCGGCCCTGGTCCCCGACCAAGGGACTTCAGCCTACCGGGTCGCCTTCACCTATTGCATGGAGGGCAGGCCTCTGCGCGCCTCGCTCTATCCTGCGCTGCCCGTGTTGTTTCGCCGTGGGTGCGAGACGTTCATCCAGGACGGCCACACGGAGAAGCTGCGGATCGACGGCGCGGTCGTACCGCTGAACAACCGGTTGCTGCATGACGACCGCAAGAGCATCGAACGCTGGTTGCAAAGCCAGTCGCGCTATCAGGCCGCCGAGGCTGAGAAACTGGCGACGCGGCCGTGGTCGGAACTGAGCTGGCCCGACCGGCTGCGCTGCACGCGCGCGTTAGGGCCGGTCGCCGTCGCGATCCATTGTCTTTTCGTGAAGGGGCTGCTGTTCGACGGTACTGCGGGTCTTTTCTACACGGCGCAGCGAGTGACGGCCGAAATGATCCTTTCCATGCACCTGCTGCGAAGAGACCTCGGCAAATGACCTACGTCCTCGGCCTCAACGCCTATCACGCCGACGCAGCGGCCTGTCTCGTCAAGGACGGCGACCTCGTCGCCGCCGTCGAGGAGGAGCGCTTCCGGCGCGTCAAGCATTGGGGTGGCTTCCCCAGCGAGTCGATCCGCTACTGCCTGAAGGAAGCCGGCATCTCGCTGTCCGACGTCGACCACGTCGCGGTCAACTGCGACAACGCCGCCAACCGCTGGCGCAAGCTCGTCTATGTCCTGACCTCCGGCGTGAGCCCTGGCTATATCATCAAGCGCCTGCGCCATCGCGGCAACCGCGCCGACGTCGCCGGCAACCTCCAGCGCGGGCTGCCCGACGAGAAATTCACCGGAACCGTGCACGCCGTCGAGCATCACCTCTGCCATCTCGCCTCGGCCTTCCTGGTGTCGCCCTACGACAAGGCGGTGGCCGTGTCGGTCGACGGTTTCGGCGATTTCTCCTCGGCGGCGTGGGGGCTGGGCGAGGGCCGCAATATCCCCGTCGACGGCCGCGTCTACTTCCCGCATTCACTCGGCGTGTTCTACGAGGCGATGACGCAGTTCATCGGCTTCCCGCATTACGGCGACGAGTACAAGGTGATGGGGCTCGCGCCCTTCGGCGAGCCGACCTACGTCGACAGGATGAAGGAGATCGTACGACTCAAGGACGACGGCAGCTTCGCGCTCGACCTGCGCTATTTCCGCCATGCCTCGGGCGAGGGCGCCGATTACTCGGTGAAGGAGGGCATCCCTTCCGGCGGCCGGCTGTGGAGCGACGCGCTGATCGAGCTGTTGGGCCCGGCACGCGATCCGTCTGCGCCGCTCGAGGACAAGCACCGCGACATCGCGCGTTCGGCGCAGGTCACCTACGAGAACGCCTTCTTTCACCTGCTGGGCGCGCTGCACCGGCGTTATCGGACGGATGCGCTCGTGCTCGCGGGCGGCTGCGCCTACAACTCGGTGGCCAACGGCAAGATCCTCGAGCGTTCGCCGTTCAAGCACGTCTATGTCCAGTCGGCCGGCGGCGATGCCGGCGGCTCGATCGGCGCGGCTTTCGCGACCTGGCACAAGGTCGAGGGCGACAAGGCCAAGCGCCACTTCGTGATGGACCACGCCTATTGGGGGCCATGGGCGACGCCCGAGGAGATCGCTGTGGCGATTTCCAGGCGGCGCGCCGACTTCGAGGCAGCGGGCTGCAAGATCATGCGAATCGCCGACGAGGCGACGCTGTGCAAGCGCACGGCGGCAGCGATCGCCGAGGGCCGGGTGATCGGCTGGTTCCAGGGCCGGCTCGAATGGGGCCCACGCGCACTCGGCAACCGCTCGATCCTGGGCGATCCGCGTCGCGCCGACATGAAGGACATCCTCAATCTCAAGATCAAGCGGCGCGAATCGTTCCGGCCGTTCGCGCCCTCGATCCTGCGCGAGGCGGTGAAGGACTGGTTCGAGACCGACGAGGACGTGCCCTTCATGATGCAGGTCTTCAAGATCAAGGCGGACAAGCGCAAGCAGATCCCGGCCGTCACCCATGTCGACGGCTCGGGGCGCCTGCAGACCGTGACGTGGGCCGGCAACCCGCGCTACGCGCGGCTGATCCAGATATTCGGCGAGATCACCGGCGTTCCGATCGTGCTCAACACCAGCTTCAACGAGAACGAGCCGGTGGTGTGCAAGCCGGAGGAGGCGATCGACTGCTTCCTGCGCACCAGGATGGACGTGCTCGTGCTGGGTGACACCTTCATCGAGCGGTGATTGCGTTCAGCGTCATTGGCATAACGCGGCGGGTATCGACGGCCTGAGGTCGCATCGCAGCCGCGGGCGTATGCCGGCGCTGAGCGCGGTACAGGCGCCGGTCCTGCTTCAGATCGATGCTATCGAGAAGACGGGGGCGGAGTAGCCGGCGCGTCCTGCCTCTCTGACGTCAGGTGAGCATGTGACGGTGCCGACCTCAGTTCATCGACCCTGCGCAGGGCTCTCTGGGCAACAGCCAGCCAGACCTTTCGCCCGTCCCCATCAAGGTCAGCCCACTTCCCGGGCGTGCCCTTCGTTTCCTTTACGAAGCCCCAATAGAGGCTGCGCGCAAGCGGCGCGATCATCTCCTTATCGTCCATAACAGTCCTCTTTAGTCTAGCCTTTACGCGGACCATGCTACGATTGCGGCGGTCGCGACGCCGATCTGCAGTAGCACGACCGGCGTCTGCCCAGCCATGAACCCTTTATGGCGTGGCTCGGGGTCAGATGCAGGAAACGCGCCGAGCGCTGGTGCATGGCTACGCAGGTGCGGCCGCCGGGGCCGCCGCCCACTCCCGCAGCGTGTTCCGCTCGGCAACGCTGATGCTGGTCGCGCACCCGCGCTCGGGATGGATGACGTTCGGCTCGACGTCGCCGCCATCCTCCTCGGCAGGCAACCCAGGAAAGAGAAAAGCCGCTGCCTGCGGGCTTTTTCGAGAGAAGGACTGGTGCTGGGTGAGGGATTTGAACCCCCGACCTTCGGTTTACAAAACCTCGGCTGACCTCGCCGGTTTTGCTGTATTTGTTGGACTATTTCGTTGCCTCCTGTTTCCGTGCACCGCCAGTGCACCGCGCGGAAATCGAACGGACAGGGCGGAATGGATAGCCCAACATCGCCACCGCCCGCCGCAACCTGCCCCAGGCGACGCAATTTTGCCTCAGAAACCGCCGCGGCGACGGCGCGTTCGCTTACAGTGCAGCCGGAGAGGTCGCCATGGTAATGCCAGACCGCGAATATCGCACCGGTTGGCTGTGGGCTGCCGTCATCGTCTGGGACGTGCTGTTGATCGGCGCGTTCGGGCTGATGGTGGGCCCGCTCTAAGGGTTGGTCAAAGCCCCAGCCAACCGAGTGAGGCTGAGGCTCGGCGCGTAGTATCTCAAAGAGATTACTTGAGCGTCCGCTGGTCTTTCCGCCGCCGGCGCCTTTGGTAGCCATCGGCGATCTGCAGCGACACGATGCCTAACATGCAGAGGCCGGAGCAAACCAAGGCGACGAGGACAGCCCCTTCCAAGAGGGGTTCCATGGCCGGTTGGAGAAGGAAGCTTCCCATCTTAATCCCCACAGTTTTAATGGGAATACCGGCGGATGTTGCTGGTTTCGCTGTGCACTTCCAAGAGCCGCGAACGGGTTATCCACAAGGTGGTCGCAAGCGATGGTCATCCAGCCCGCTAAGCGTCCGCCTTCACAAAGAAAAGGCCCCGTTGAGCGGGGCCAGTGCATCGCCGGGGAGAGTCGCAGCCCGCCCGGCCGGTGTCACGTCGCCGTCAACAGGCGCGGTCGAGCACGTCGGTGCCCAGCGCGGCCGCGACCTTGGTAAGTTCCTCCTGCGCCATCAATTCCAGGTCCTCGCAGATTGCTCCAGCACTGAAGCCGTCGTCGGCCTTGGCGGCGACGCACTGCAGCGCCACGAGGATCGCCCTCACTCGGCCGATGCGGCGCTCGACGGTGAGCGTGTGGGAGGCGCTCATTGTGTGCCCCCGCCGCTCCGCTGTATGGCCTCGACCTCGCGCCGCAGCCTAGGACTCACCCTAAGGAAGGCGTCCATCCGTTCTGTCAGCGCGATTACAGCGTCGGCGCAACTGGCCGCCAGAACGTCCAGCACAATGTCACCGTACAAGACGGCGTGGTCGCGCCGCCACTGCCTGATTGCGTGCGCGGCTTCTCTCGCCTCATTCCGGAGGGTGGCCGCTTGATGCCACACGCCGGCTTGGATGCGTGGCGTATGACGATTTTCGGCCTCAATGACGGGATGCGGCACGTCAGTGCTCCATTGCACGACCCCGCTCACTGGCGCGGCTTTCGCCTTCCGGGCGGAATTGGACTTACGCTGCATGGTCGCCTCCCTCGTTGTCGACGGCCAGCGAGAGCGGAGACGAGACGGTGGGCCGCGGCTCCTCCAGGACAACGATGCCCCGGCGGATTGCCTTGGCAGCCTTTGCGACCACGGAGCCGAGCGCCGCAAAGTCCGCCTTGAGGTGCCGCTCCATGGTGACAATCACCCCGGCGTCGACTTCGCAGTCATGGTCGATCAGCTTGGAAAGAATGTTGAGCGTGCCCTCGAGGTCGCCGTAGGCGTCGTCGAGCTGATCGCTGAGGCTTTCGTGGCGCTTCATTGTGCGCCCTCCCGCTCGCCGCCGCGGCGGCGAGTTGCAGGGGCCGACGCGGCGGCATCCCGCACAACGCATGCAGCCCAAAGCACGCGATACTCGGCGGCCTGCATCATCTCCAGCCGTGCCTTCAGCCTCTCCATGCCTTCCTTGAGGAGGTCGGACATGGTCTTTGCCACGGACTCGCCGTCGTCGTTGGTTTTGGCGGCGCTCGCGATGAGTTCGTCCGGAGTGCGGGCCAAGATCAGAGCGGCGACTCGGGTTGCCACTGCCGAAATATCATCGGCCGCGAGATTCGAAGCGATGACCTGTGCGGCGCAGTCCTGTGTCCAGACAGGCACGAGCGGCGGCTTCGGTGCGCGACGTGCTGTAGCGCGGCTCATTGGTCCCTCCATGCAGCGACCGCCGCCAGCAGCGCCCGGCCGACCTTCTCGGCGTCGTCGGGCGCCAGCCACAGCGAGGAGTGCAGTTGGGCGGCGCGAGTTTGCCCATGCGCCATGTGCAGGCCGATCAGCCCGCGGCGGTGGTCAATCTCGGGTATCCAGGTGAAGTCGCCGATGCAGCCGCCGCGCGGCGGGCATGGTGGTGGTGTATGAAGGCAGGTAGCCATGATCCGGTGTCCTCCAAGGGTGTCCGGGTTGCGGTTAGAGCCTTGGGGTCGGTTGCCGCCTTCCCCTTGGCTCGCTTTTAGGGTAGAACCTAAAGCATGGCGGGGTCAATACAGGCACAACCTAAAAAGCGCGGGCGCCCTGCGACGGGGAAGGACCCGCTTCTCACTGTGCGCGCGCCAGCACAGCTAATCGAAGCAATTGATGCATGGGCGACCAAAGAAGGCTTTGGCCGCAGCGAGGCGGTACGCCGGCTGATCGAGCTGGGGCTGGCGAAGGGGAGGGCGGCGAAGTGAGCGCCATCCCACTTCAAGGGCAAGGGTCAGCTTGAATCTCGTTTGTCGCCGGCCACTCGCATTTCACCGTATTTGGTCAATTGCCAAGCACCCTCCCGCGCCTCGATCAGGTTCAAAGCGGCGAGATGCTCAAGGTAGCGCAGGGCGATGAAGTCCTGATCTGCGGCCCCCGCAGCGATCCGGCGCAGGGCGGTCTCTTCGTTGGGGCTCAATTGAGCACGTAGTCCGCGATCCATGGCGGCGCTCCTCCACTGCTGTGAGCGGGAGCGCGGGACACTTGAGGTATGCCGCTGTCTCTCAGCCGCCGACGCTCACTATAGGAGCCGGCGTGAGGTTGTGCGAGATGCCCCGTGTAGTGGCACGCCAGCCGTTGATATCGCCGCCCCCGCCACTACATGCCACTACGCATGTTCGTCCGGTTCCGCGCCACCGCCTCCCGCCTGCAACTCAGCCTCATCGAAACCCGCCGCGCCGACGGCAAGGTGAAGCACGAGCATGTCGCCAGCCTCGGCTCGATCGTCCTCGATCCCGACGTGGCGGCGCGCATCGCCTTCTGGGCCGGCCTGCACCAGCGCCTCGCCAAACTGTCCAACCGGATCGACGCCGCCACCTTCGGCAGCATTCTCGGCTCAGTGCATGCCCGCGTGCCGATGGTGACGCCGGACGAGCAGCGCGCCCTGCAGCTCGAGAACGCCAAGGCCGAAGCCGAGCAGTGGGCGGCGGTTCGCGACTTCACGGCCTCCGACGCGGCCGACAAGAGGGAATTCGCCAACCAGGCCGACATCACGGCGCAGAAGGCCGCGGATGCCGCCGCGGCCCTCGGGGCAGATGAGGCTGCCAAGAAGGCGCAAGCTCGCGTCGAGGCGATCGAACGGGGCGAGACTGTCGAAGGCGGGCTGACCAAGCGCCAGCCCCTTCGCGATCTGCTCAAGGCCATGGGCTGGACGGCGGCGGACCAGCGTCACGCCGACCTTCTCGCGAAGATCCCGGAGGAGCATTTCGACGACTTCGTCGCGGAAAGCGTCCGGCTGAATAGGAAGGGCGAGCGGAGCCGATCGACAAAGGCGGCGCAGACGATCTTGCGCAAGCACGGCGCTCGCTGAGGAACTGTCCCGCTGGCGAAAATTGGGACAGTCGGGACAGCCGCCGCTCGCCGCCAGGATCGACGCCAGGGCTGGAAATTTGCCCGCTGAGCGCCTCCAGCCGGAATGGCCCCGGAGTGCCGCTCATCTGGCGCTCGCCTACGCCTCGCCGGTCTGCTGGCCGCCCTCGCGCCTTCGCGGCCGCTTTCTCCAGCCGCTAGTTCGGGCGCCCGCCCATGATCGGCGGAAGGATGCTGGCGGGATTAGTCAGCAGCCTGCCGGCCAGCTCGGCTGCCCGTTTCCTGCTCATGTAGTAATGCAGCCAGCCGTAGCGCTCGTCATTGAGATGCAGGGCGACTTGATCTGGAGAGCGATGGGTGACAGCGATCTCGCCCCCTTCTTGCCGCACGTGCCTTCCGCCCTTCGGCAACGGGACTTTGTTTTCTTGGTGTCTCGGCTTCATGCGAGCGCGCAGGGTGCCAAGCTTGACGATCAGCGAGTCAATCCCGGCAGCATCGAATTGATAATCCACCTCGGGATTCTCCTTGATGCGGAATCGCACCTTTCGAGAGTCGTCAGTCAATTCGAGCCGGAACGTCGCCATGGTCGTGTGTCCTCTCTTAAACCGTCGTTCCAACGATGCTACCCGTGAACCCGGTCAGATCAACGTTCGCGACGCCGACGATCGCCTTGCCGGCAGCACCGCCGGCGCCGCCTGCCCCGCCTTCGCCGTTCCAGATGCCGCCGGTCGCCGAAGTGCCCGAAGAGCCCGCAGCGCCCGCCGTGGCGTAGCTGCCGGCAGAGGCGCCGCCGTTGCCGCCGTTGCCCGAGACGACGGGTCCTTCCGATGTGCCGGTCTCGCCGGTTCCGCCGTTGCCGGCGCCGCCATCACCGCCCTGCACGAGATGGCCCGTGGTGAGCGATTCCACGACGACCTCGTAGTAGGAGCCACCACCGCCACCACCGCCGCCGCCGCCGCCCTTGCCGCCGCGGATCGTGCCGGCGCCGGTGATCGTGAGCGGGCCGGTTGAACTGTCGAGCGCGGTGCCGCCGGGGCCGCCCGCAGTGCCGGGCAGGCCGTCGCCGGGGTCCTCGAATGCCGGAGCCGGGGTGCCGCCGATGCCGGCCGCGCCAGCCGCGCCGGTGATGCCGGAGAGGTTGCCTTCCATCTCGAGAAAGATCGGCGCGCCGACCGGCCAGGAGCCGCGCACGATCGCGACGTCGACGTCGCTGGCCTTGGTGAAGGTCACCTTCTGCGCCGCCAGGCCGGTGTAGTCGTTCTCGTTCGCCTTCGCCCGCAGGTTGACCGTCGGGCCGTCATCATTGGTGATGGAGATCACGAGATCCGGCGTATCGATGCCGATGGGCACATCCGGCAGGTCGGGCAGCGGGTCGTAGACTCGCGGGTCGTCGTAGAAGGCCACGATCCCAAAAGTCGATTGATCCCGCGGTGTCACCTGCTTGACCTTGAGCGGTTTCGCGTAGGCCTCGCCCGGGCCGAACTGCACCCAGGTCCGCTCCTTGTCGCCGCCGATCAGGATTTCGGGCAGGTCGCCGGGGTCCGGTACCGTGAGCTTGAGCTTGTTCGTTTGCCCGCTGACCTTGGTCGCGACGAACGGTCCGGCTTTGCGGCCGAGACTGTCGCGTACGGCGGCATAGTGCGTGCCGCTGCCGAACGACGGATTGTCGGCGCAGGTGAATATCGGCGCGTTCGGGTCGGTGTCGTCGTAGTCGATGACCTCCAGCGTCTGCCCGTAGTTCGGCACGTCGTGGCTGAAGCTGATGCCGTCGCCGAAGGTGACCGCTTGCCCCTCAGCCGGCACAGACACGGCAATCGGCGCGCGACGGTAGCGGTCGGAGCGCCACAGGTTCCACAGCACCGCCCATGCCTGCTCGCGGTTGCCGACACCGTAAAGCGTCACCTGGCTCGGCCGTTCTTGCGCCGAATCGTCGAATGCGACCGTCAGCTCGAGCGGTTGCCATATTCTTTGGTCGATATAGCTGCCCGTCAGGCAATCTGGCGCCGTGCCGTCCGGCATCGCGTAGGTCGCGCCGAAGCTGCCGGCGATGATGTTACGTGGCGACACCATCGCGACCGGCGCCGCGGACGGAAGGTCGCGCACGAGGTGGGCCTTGTTGCCCTGCGTCACATGCACCGCCACGACCGACCCGGCCACGCGGGCCAGTTGTTCCTGTGAGGCCAGCTGGCCATCGAACACGAAGTCGAAGCTCCAGCCCTTCTCCTCGAAGTCCTCCTTGTGGTCGTACAGCTCGGCCAGTGCGATCTGGTCGTCGCGCAACCGGCCGCCGTTGCTGGTGCGCGCGATGTAGGCATAGGCATCGCACGGGCTGCGCGTGGCGCTGCGCACCGTCGTCATTGCGCCGGCCTCGGGGTCCCAGGTCTCGAGCTTGCGCGTCGCGACCAGATTGAAGCGGCGGGACTGCGCCGAGTTGAGCGCGGCCCCGGCTTTCATCCGGAGCGCGATGGCTGTCATTCCGTCGAACGTGCGGCGGCCGATGACGCGGCCACGGAGACCGATCCAGTTCAGCTGATGGCCGGCCTGCAGGCTGGTGTCTTTCGCGTCGGTCCGCTTGAGGCGGACCTGCCAGCGACCGGCTGTCGGCAGCGTCACCGGGCCGATGGTGACCCGCTGGTAGTCCTGAGACGTGCGCAGGAACGTGATCGGGTCGAAGGTCTCCCACACATCGGGGTCGCCGACCGCGATGCCGAGGTCGTCGATTTCCTGCGCCTCGTATTCGAAGGTGACCTCGCGACCGTCGAGGCCCGTCGACACCGGGTTGTAGGCCCAGAGACCGCGCGGGCAGCCGACGTCGATCTCGATGGTGCCGATGGTCGTGCCGGCCGGGTTGGCGGCGTAGGGACCAGCCCACGGGCTGCCCTCATCGGAGTCCAGCAGCTCGATGTCGGCGAGGTCGGCCGATGTGATCCAGCGTTCGTCGGCGATGTCGGTGTCGGACAGTTCGCCGGGCTCGATGACGTAGTATTCGATGTCTTCGTAAGAGCTGAGCGGGGTATCACCGAGCTTTAGCGAGTCTGTGTCGATTTCAAATTCGCCGATGCCGAGGCCGACGATGTGGTGCAGATACTGATCCGTGGAGGAAGAAACCGCCGCGTCGTAATCTTCATATCTGACGTAAGGCGATGCGACAAAATCGGGAAAGAGCCGGTTCCGCCCAAGAGGCTCGGGGATCACCTGATTCAAGCGGGCGAAGTTTCCTTGCGCCGTCAGATTGTAGACGGGCGAGCTGGCGGGCGTTGCGTTCGCGTAGCCGGTCCCGCCGGCTGAGGGCGCCGACGGCTGCGCAAAGAGGGCCAGCAGGCCGTAGCTCACGGCGCCGACGATGGCGGAAGCCAGCAGGCTGCTGACCGCGCCGGCCGCGAGAGTGCTGCCGAACAACGCACCGCCCGCCCCTATCAGCCCCGCCGTACCGGCCGCGCCGAACAGCGCGCCACCGATGCCCGCCGTGAGCACTGTAACCGCCGCGATGGCCGCGATGGCCAGCACGATCCGCAGGACGCCGCCGCCGCCCTCCGGCGGCTTCGGCAGGAAAGCAACGACATCATCCGGACCAACGACCGTGCGCTTCCACTGCGCGCGGGTCAGCCAGCGATCGTTGAAGCGACACACCGTTGACCGGCTGAACTCACGCACCTGCCGGCGGCCATATGCGCCGCCCGGCCGGCAGACCCGCGTGTATGGCCGCAACCCCTTGTGCCGCTGCACCAGCCGCCGCACCGTCACCGGGCGGTCGAGCCGCCAGATGCTACGCTTCGACGTATCGAACGCATCGCGTTGGTGGACCAGAACACCCATCAGACCTCCGGAGTGAAGTAGCCGCGCACGCGCCATGTCTGCATGGCGAGATGTCGGGCGTCGTGAAGGACAGAACCGCCTTCGCAGCAATGCAGCGTCGCCTTCAGGTCGGCGACCCAGATGCCGACGTGCGTTGGGTCACGAAGCCGGCCCATGAAGACCGCATCGCCGTCACGCGGCTTCGCGACGGGATGCCAATCATATTCGGCGGACCACCGCGGGAAAGCCTGTGCGATCTCACGCCACGACGGTGGCGTTGCCAGCAGGGGAATTTCTCTTCCGAAACGCTCGCTTTGAACTCTCCTGAAAAACGACCAGCAGTCGTAGCGCTCTGGCCCCTGCGCGCCGCGTTCGTAGGGAGCGCCGATGTAGGCTGTGACCCAGTGCATCAGCGACCAGCCAGGCCGGGAAACTCTGCCAGAGTGTATTTGCGGCGCGGGAATCCGACTCGCAGGTCCACCCCGGTCCGCGCCTTTACGACGACGCTGAGCATGTCGACTGTGATTTCGCTCGCCTCGAACGACGGCGGCGGGTCCATCTGCGGCCCGTCGGCGATGGCGGTGTCGAGATAGGGCCGATAGATCAGCGTCAACGGCTTTCCAGACGACACAGCGAGGTCGAGGTAATGCAGCAGTGCCCGGTTCACGCCATCGATGGTGATCTCGATCTCGGGCGTCGTGCCGGGCTCGATTGCGGGCAGGGCGAACGTGAAGGCGATGGCGCGCCAGGTTACCCACTGGCCGCCCTTGATCGGCGCGCCGGCTTCGAGTGGCGCCTGTAAATCGTCGCTGCCCTGCACCAGCCAAATCGAATCCGGCTCGCCGCTGTCGTCGGTGAAGTCATCGTGCCGCACCTCGATCGTGCTCCAGACGATTTCCTCCGCTGGCGCCAGCGCATTGGCCTCGGCGAGGACATCGGACAGCGACGGGTCAGGCATGGTGCACGCTCCTCAAAACAGGGACCAGTTGGGTGGCGTCGGGCGCCGGCTGCGGGTCGGTCGCCGTCATCAAGCCGCCCGGAGGTCGTGCCGTTCGTGGAAATCCCGCCAGGAGCGGAGCCAAGCCGTCGGCGCCCGCTTCCGTGGCTCCCGAACGAACACCGTCGGCGTCGCAGAAACGGAGGCGATGCGGTCGACCAGGCCCGCCGCCAGAGCCTCGCGGGCCGTGAAGTGTCGCTCCTCGCTCATCCATTGCCGAACGTCGGCGGGCTGCGCATCGGGCAGATATTCGCAGATGGCTCGGAAGTGCTCGGCGGCTGTCCGCGCCCGCTCGTCTGCGGATGTTCTGTAGCGGGGCGACGGCGCGGGAAAGTGCACCATCATGGAACCGCCTTCGCAGATCCTGCGCTGATCGCCGGCGAGCGCGACCAGTGCCGCCGCACTGCAGGCCTCACCCAAAATCGTGGTGACGACGGCGTGGGCGCTTTCTTCGATCTCGAGGGCGATGGCGATGGCCGAGCCATACCGGCCGCCGGGCGAGTTGATTCGCAGGTCTACCACGCCCTTTGCCGAGCGGATGGCCGCGGCGACGCGGGCGCCTTGGGCTTCGGTAAGTGGGCCGGTCAACTCGACGACTTTGGTCATCGAATCTCCTTGGCGTCTTTTCCGCGCTTCACCATCAGTCGCCAGTCTTCAGCGCCCATGCCGGGCTTTGCCTTGGTGTTGCGCAACGCGATCCACGCCGAACCGTCCCAGCTGACTACGGTTCCGCGCTCGTGCCCGTCGACCTCGGGTTGCCACACTCCGGCATAAACATCGCCGAAGTTCGGCTTCGTAGCCTTCACTGCAGCGAGCTCGGTCTCGAGTGCGGCGATGCGATCGGCGAGCGGGCCAATGAGCTTCGCCTTGACGGTCGAGAAGTTCGTGGTGAAACCATCTTCGAGGATTTTGAGCAGCGTTCTGAATTTGACCGGCCGATCGCCAAGCCGGTCCATGACGGCCTTGGCCCGCTGCTCCGTCATCTCCTCCGCCGGGGGCTTGCTCATGCGCGGCCTCGACTGTCGTTCGGCTGCCCCATCGCGGCGCCCGACCAGCCCAGGAGCACCGCAAGCGGGTCGGCGTCGTCGAGACGGGCCATCACGGACTCCAAGAGAAGCTCCGCCGCGGAGCTGTCCAAGGCCTTCATTTCGGCCCGGAAGAAATCGCGGCGATAGTCGCCCGGCAGCTCGCTGCTGCACGTCAGTTCGACCGCCAGCGCAATCTGCAGGTGCGCGCATGCGGCCCTGGCCTGCGCCTTCGTCATCGTCGGGCCCTTACTCACTGGATCACCCCAAGGATCTTGCGCTTCGCGACCTCGGCGGGAACGGCGGGGACGCGGCGGTCCGGTGCATGGCGCTCCGCCTTTGCGTTCCACCTGTTCAACGTCGCACACGACCGCGACGCCTCACGTAGCAGGTCGCCGAGCTTGGCTGCGATCTGGTCAATCTCCACATGGGTCGCGGCGAGTTTCTCGCCCTCCCGCTGCGCTGCCTCGTGTTCGGCCTGCAGCTCGACAGCCTTCTCGCGCCGCTCGGCTGCCGCGGCCAGGTTGCCAAGCTCTTCGATCAACGTTGCGCCGCGCTCGACCTGCAGCTTGGCATCGGCGAGCGCGCGACCGTTCTCATGCAGCTGCTCATCGGTGCCAACCAGGAGGAGACGGCGCCGCGCTTGCTCGATCTCGCTCACTTTGGCGCCGAGCGCCGCCATGTCGATCTTGCCGAGGTCAGCGCGAATCTCGGCGCTGGAGCGCTCGGCGGTTGTCGGCTTCGCGAGGGCGGTCAGAAGCTTGGTCAATGCATTGCTCATGTGGACGATGATGTCCGTTTCCAAAATCGCCCGTGTCACGCGTGACCGGATCCAGCTTCGACCTCAATAAAACGCCGATGGCATCGGCAATTTCCGACCTCTCGACCTCGCGGTTTCCGGGCAGCAATCCGAGACTTATCAACAGCTCTTGCTGCGCCACGTCGATGACCAGCTCGACCCGTGCGCAACCCTCCATCGCCAACGCGCGGGACCGGGCTTTGCGCTCCCGTGCCTGCCGTCGCTGGTCGACGGTGCGCTTCATCGGTGCGCCTCGAGGCGAGCGGCGACCTCAGCGAGGGTCATCGGGACGACACCGGGGGGCGGAGGGTTGCGGTTGACCGGCGAAAGGGGCGCGTGCCGCGCGGGTAGGCAGATTTTCGGCGGTGCAAATTGAAGTTTCGGGAATTGCAAATGCGCCGCTGCGTGGTGGGAAGTTCGCAAAACGCTGGCCCGCTTGGACTTTCGGGCCGTGCACGCCGATTTCCTGAGATCCCGAATCTCCCGAAATATTCGCCAGTTTTGAAGGATCGGGAACGCCATTGGATGTCGATGGTGTAAGCATCGGATGGTTGTCGGATGCCTCCAGGCGAGAATCGCGTTTTTTGCTCATTTATGGGCAAAATCCGTGTTTTCGGTTCCCCGAAAATTCCGCACACGCGAAAAAAACCTGCAGATGAGACCCCGGGCGGTGGATTCCCCCAAAGCCCGCCGAATCCCGGTCGTAACCCCCCCCTTGATTTATTCGCGGGAGGATCTCTGAGGCCCCATGCACGGTCCGCGCTCTCCCACTACAGCTCTTCGGGCCTCCCCCCGCGTATGCGAGGGCGGTTGCCGAAGGCGCCTTCCTCGCGCGCCGCCTTCGCGCTGTTGCATTGCCGGGCCATCGGCTGCCAGTTCGCCCGATCCCAGAACAGTCGGGGGTCGCCCTTATGGGCGACACGATGGTCAACCATGTCCGCGCGCCGGCCGCAGCCGCAGGCGCAGAACTCATTGCCGGGCTGCGCCAGGAACTCCTTGCTCTCGCGTTCCCATCGCGCGTCATAGCCGCGCTTGCGAGCGGATGGCCGCTGGCGATCGTAGAGCGCTTTGCGGCGCCGCTCAGCCTCGGCGCGCGGCAGCTGGCCCGGCGGGCGATGACGGGGTGGCATGGTTGGCATGGACGCTCCTTCGGTGGTTGGGACGTTCGGCGGCTGGTCATGGTCGTGCAGGCCGACGCGGTCATCGCCGGGCCTCGCTCGACGCCTCGGGATGGCGCAGTCGGTCGAGCACTCGGCGGCCGATCTGCTGCGCCATGCGGGTGAGGTCACGCGCTGACGATCGCGGATGCTGGGCCGCCAGTTCGTCGAGCACGGCCTGCATTGCCTCGGCGAATGCCTCGATGCGCCGGTCCAGCGGTTCGGCGAGGACCTTGGCAGCAGCAGCCTCGACCATCGCGTCGGCGCCGGGCGGGATCATCGCTGCACCGTCCCGAGCATCGACACACCGGCCGAAAGCTCAAGCCCGCCAACGTTATCGGGCGACGAGGTGGCCGAGATGACCGAGCGGTGGGCGACGGCGGCCGGCTCCCCATGACGCATATGACGCCAGTTCCCCTTATCGGCGTCACGCGCGCGCGCGTAACGGTGATATACGGAAGTCCCGTCATATGCGTCATGGGCCCCGATCATCGGTCGCTCCAATGGGTGTTGAGCTGGCCGGAACGGTCGAGCGCGAGACCTTGGAAGCCGCGCCCACCCATCTTACGGACCGGTTGAAATCCTCGCGTTTCGAGGTTCTGGGCGAAGCGCTTGGCCGAGCCGACGAACTCGCCGGTCCCGTCGGCCCAAGTCTTCCAGGAGGAGAACAGCTCGGCCGACGTGGTCCATGCGTTGGTGTCGCGGACGCACCGTTCGTCGACCCAAACCGCCAGGGCGTCTTCGGATTCGAGGTAAGCGGACGTCGCATCCCGTACGGCCGCCGGAGCGGCGAGGCCATGCTGTTGCCAAGCCAGGCAACCTTCGACCATCCAGCGGAGGATGCCGGGCCATTCTGCCTTGAGCTTGTCGCGCAGGTTGGGGTCGCGCTCCTCGGCTGGGATCGTGACGCTGAACGGTATGAGGTTGAACCGCCGACGGATGGCCTCGTCGACCGACCGCAACGCCGGCTTGTGATTGCCGGCGATCACCAGCTTGAACTGCGGCGTGAACTCGAAGAAGTCCTGCCGCATGAAGCGGGCGGCGATCTTGTCGCCACCGGTCAGGGCCTTGATGCGGCTCTCAGCCCAGCGCCGGCCTTCCTCGGTCTCGACGGCGGTGACCAGCCGAGCACCTCGCAGGCGGGCCAGCTCGGTCGGATGGCGCTCGCCGGTGCTGTGGGTGAAGGTCTCGATGGGCGCCGTCTGGTGATAGTCGCCCATGATGCCGGCAACGGTGTCTATCGCGACCGACTTACCGTTGGCCCCGTGGCCGAAGAGGAAGAACAGGGCGTGTGCCGTGGTGTCGCCGGTGAGGGCGTAGCCGAGCACCCGCTGCAGGAAGGATTGCAGGTCGGCGTCGCCTCCCGTGACTCTGGCAAGGAAGGCGAGCCAGGCCGGACATTCACCTTCGGGTGAGGCCTCGGTCGATTTCGTGCAATGATCGTTTGGGTTGTGAGGACGGACTATGCCCGTTCGGAGATTTATGGTGCCTCGAGGCGTGTTGAGCAGCCAGGGATCTGCGTCCCACTGATCGGAGGTCGCGGCCAGCCTACGGTCGGCCTTGGCGAGTCGCTCGATGGCGGCCACCGTCTTGGCACTCGCGATGACTGCGGCGAGCTTGTCCTTCTTGTGCGGGACCGCCACCGCCGCCTCTCGGCAGACCTCGCGCGCGAAGTCGAAGGCCTGCAGGGTGTCGTCCAGGCACCAATGCGTGCCGCTCCAGTGTAGCCATTTGCCCCACGTCGCGACAAAGCGGAGGTCGTCGGCGTGAAGCTCGGCGAAGCGCAGCGCCAGCGCTTCGTCGGTGAAGTCGGGCGGCCGGTCCTCGGGACGGAACGGGACCGTCGATGCCGCCAAGTCAACCAGCTTGGGCGTTCTGTTCATTCAGCGGCCTCATTCCAGTCCGACTTCCCGCCGCGCGGGGCAGATGGTTGGGCAATGAACACTTCCCGGCTAGCCCCGTGCCAGCGCGCCGCCAGCTTTCGCGCCGCGGTCTGCCCGGTGCCGCTACGATCCGTGTCGGCGTAGACGACCAGGCGTTCGATGCCGGCCACGACAGGCAGTTCAGCGAGGTTGCCGGCATCGATTGCGCACCACATGGGCCGGAACGGACCAAGGGCCTTGGCGACGGCCAGGCTGGTCTCGATGCCTTCGCCGATTCCGAGCTCGGTGGTGACGTCGGCATCGTCAGTCAGCCGGATGACGCCACCGGCCTTGCGATGGCCGGCGAGAAGACGCTTCGGTTTTTCGATCGGCGCCTTGCCGCTGCCGTCAATCGCCAACGCGGTGAAGTGCAACGACATCGGCGTGCCGGTGACGAAGTCGGTCACCAGGCCGACCATCGTCGGCCAAGGGTAGCGAGGCGACGGAGCCAGGTATCGAAGGTCGCCGCCGACGGGGATCTCACATCCGCGGTTCCTCAAGTAGCGCTCCGCGACCGTACCAGGAAGCGGCGCGGCATCGCGCCAGATCAGCCGCCACGAGTCGGATGGTGGAGATGCCGTCGGGCCAGGCGGTGGGGACCTGCGCTGTGCAGGCGTCGGCGGCGTGTCCTTCGGCAGCCCGAGCCACGCCTGTATCTCCTCCAACGCCTCGGGGAGCCTTAGCCGGCGGCAACTCATCCACAGGCTGATGAGGTCGCCGCGTTCGTCGGTCGCGAAGTCCTTCCACGTGCCGACCCACTCGCCGGTTAGGCTCACCTTGAGGCTCTGACCTTCGTCGCCCGCTGTCGAGCCGGCGCGCCACTCGCGGCGATCGAGCTTCCCGGCGGGCAACAGATGTTCGACGACGGCCCGCGCGTGGTTGTTCAGCGCGCGCTTCAGCTCGGGGATGTCGCCGGCGGCGTTCATTCCACCGGCCCTTCGCCGCGTGCCGCGTCGACCAGCTTGGCGAGGGCGGTCTGAAATTCGACCAGCTTCTCGACGCGGATCGAGATCCCGCTTTTCCCTGGCCGCAATTCGTCGCCGCCGTCGACCCGATAGAACACGCGAACGTTGCCAAGGTGGTGACCGCGATATTCGGTCAACTGGAAGCGGTAAACTTCACGGGAGTTTTTCTGTATGTCGCAGATCCAGCGATCGATACCCTCCATCACCGGACCTCCATGTTGAAGCCGGCGGCAGCGGCGACCGCGGCGGCCACACCGGGCAGGAGATTGAAGCGGCGGACGAGAAGACGGACGGCGAGCGGCAATGCTGTTTCGTCGTGGATCTTGGTGCTGATCGTCTTGCGGCGCGCGCAGCTGGCGCTTAAAAGGTCGTTCATCGTTCTGATTTTCCTTCGAGGGGAATGACGGACACGAATTCGAGGGCCGCGGTTTTGGTCGAACCGCGGCCTTCATCGTTTCTGGGTTGTGTTGGTCATGGCCTGGCCTACGCGGCCGACCGATCGTCCGAAGTGCTGGTCAGCTCGCGAGTGCGCGCGGCAGCCCAGGCCAGGGCCTTCGCCGGCACATAGCGGACCGCGCGCTTAAATTTCATATACGGAGGGCCACTGCCCGCGACGCGGTATTTGTTCAGACTTGACGCGGCGAGCGGATAGCCTGCGCTGGTCAGGATCTCCGCCATTTGCTTGGTGTCGACAGGGCGGTCGACATCCACGGTGGGGGCAGGATTGGGCACTTGTTCCTCATCACTGTTAGGGCCGACATTCGCGGCGTGTGATGAGGTTGGATTGCTAAATAATTCGCGCGAAGTCCCGAACTGACAAGCGCAGAAACGGCCCGATTCTATTGCCTTTTAGGCGGCCCAGAAATGGCGCACGCCTAAATGCAGCATTCGCAGAATTCCGCCCGTGCCTATTTAGACGGAGGTCGGCCGAGAGTTGCTTTCAGTTCTTTCGGCAGATTTTGGATCATTTGAGCGCGATCTCGCTGACTGATGCCGGGAAATTCGTGACCTATCGCGACGATCATGGTCCTTTGATCGCGAGGCTGACCCGTTTGCTTGCGCCGCATCATATTGGTCCGGAGCCACTGGTCGGCCATGATGGACGGGGAAAATCTTTCGGCGCGTGCCTGGGGCTTCGCAAGCACGAGAAGGCGCGCGTAGTCCACCTGAACATTGGTAAGGACGGCGAGCGGCGCGGCGTGCGCTTTGCCAGGCTGGCGGCGCTGGATGACGCCTTCGATCCAGAGCGGAACGTGGAACGGATACTCGTCACCGGCGGACGTATTGCCGGCCCGATCAACGATGCGATGCCACCATACCAGCGGCACGGGGTCGTGCAGCTCGGGCCCGAGAACCGCATGATGTTCGATGCCGCGCGTGGGCAGGTCGTCGGCGGAGAAGGCCCGGATCAGGATCGATCGCGCATGCTGGTCGGCCCACGCGACCAAACCGCCGAAGGGCGTCGTTGTTTCGGTGCCGTGTATCGCGCGGACGGCATCTTCGCCTTCTTCTGCGGTCAAACGGCGAGAACGGGGCAGGAGGTGAGACAGGACGTGCTCGCGAGCGCCCTGCAGGGTGATCCACTTTTGGGAGATCAGGGCCTCGGCCTTTCGGTCGAGATCGAGGTAGTCGTCGACCGCCATTCGCTTGGCTTTCATCACGCCACCTCGCTCTTGCGCAGGTTCACGACATTCGCCGGCGGCGGCTCGACGATCGACCGCACCACCGCGGCCAGCCGCTCGAGCGCGTCGCGCTTCTCGGCGATGAATGGATGCTGATCGTAGACGCGGCGGACGCCCGGGATGGCGTGCCCCAAGACACGCTCGGCGATGTCGGGATCGACCTTCGCCCTCGACAGCAGCGACCGCGCCGTCCTCCGGAGATCGTGCACGCGCCAAGGCGGCATCGGCGGAAGGTCGTCTTCGGCGCGTAGCTTGGCGATCTCGGCGTCGAGGCGCTTCTTCGCCTTGGAGAATCCAGAGAATGGCGACGCACCGTGATCCGTCGAAAAGACGAAGCCGCCGGCCTCGCCCGGCCCCTCGCCGATGAGCGCCGCGACGTCGGGAGTGATCGGAATCGCAAAATCGATCTTGGTCTTTGTCCGCGTCGCCGGCACGATCGCCACGTCGCCGACGATCTCGGGCCATTGCAGTCGCGCGACCTCGTTGAGCCGTGCGGCGCTCAACAGCAGCGCTCGCACGAGCCGGACATAGGCCGGCGGGCCGCACTGGTCGAGCGCCTGCCACAGCGTGCGGATCTCGGCGTCGTCGAGGACGCGGTCGCGGCTCAACTCCTTGAGCGTGGTTTGCGCCATGCCCTTCACGATCGGCGAAACGAAGTCGTCGTCGTGGATCTGGTGCCAATTGAACGCGGAGCGCAGGACCCCGAGCACCTTGTCGGCGACACGGCGCGATTGTCCGTCGCTGGCACGCGTCGAGGGCAGGGCCGCGATGCCCTTGAGCAGGTCGGCTATCTCCGAACGCTTCACGGCGTTGACGCGGCGACCGCCGAGCTTCGGACGGACGTGGCGGCGGAGGAGCGACTCCATCTCGGCGACGGAGCGCAGGCGCTTGCTCCTGGCGTGCACCAGGAAGCCGTCGAGAACGTCGTTGACGGTGCGCGCCGTCATCGCCTCGACGCGGCGGGCCTGGCGCTCGGGCAGGGGGTTGCCATCTCCCGCGACGCTGCCGGCATGCTTGAGCGCGGCCTTCCGGGCGGCGTCCGGCGGGATGCCGACGCCGAGCTTGATCCATCGCCGCTTGCCATCCTTGGCGTATCGGAAGCCGTAGGAGAGCCGGCCGGAGGGGAGCCGACGGACGACGAAGCCCAGCACGTCGGTGTCGGTGATGTATTCGCCCGGCTTGAGGGCATCGACGGCGCGTTTCGTGATGGCTTTCTTCATGATGCACCCGCGACCGAAGGCCTTGCTGTGCACCCGTCATGCACCCGTCGGGATGCCAATTCAATCTATTTCGCGGAACGCTGGGGAAAACCGGGGAAAGAGAAAAGCCGCTGCCTGCGGGCTTTTTCGAGAGAAGGACTGGTGCTGGGTGAGGGATTTGAACCCCCGACCTTCGGTTTACAAAACCGCTGCACTACCGCTGTGCTAACCCAGCCCACGCCCGTGCTTGTACCGCACTTTCAAGCAGTCTTCGAGCGCCGCGCCCACTCGTAGGCGGCGACTGCGGCCGCGTTGGAAACATTCAGGGCGGCCAAGGCCGCCTGCGTCGGAATCGTCACCAGCCGGTCGCATTTCTCCGCCGTCAGCCGGCGCAGACCCTCGCCCTCGGCGCCGAGCACAATGCAGACCCGGCCCTTGAGGTCGAGCGTGCCGATCGGCGCGTTGCCGCTTTCGGCGAGGCCGTAGGTCCAGAAGCCGGCTTCCTTGAGCTGATCGAGCGTGCGGGCGAGGTTGACTGCGCGCATGAGCGGCACGATCTCGAGCGCCCCCGAGGCGGCCTTGGCCAGCACGCCGGTATCGGCTGGCGCGTGGCGCTCGGTGACGATCACGGCCGCCGCGCCGAACGCCGCCGCCGAGCGCAGGATCGCGCCGACATTGTGCGGGTCGGTCACCTGGTCAAGCGCCAGGACCAGCGCATCGTCGCCGCAGCGCGCCACGACGTCCTCCAGGGTAGGCTCCTCGAGCGGTGAGGTGAGGATCGCCAACCCCTGGTGCACCGCGCCGGCGGGAAGGCGATGCGCCAGCTCGTCGCGCCCGAGAATTTGTGGCGACCTGCCGGTGAATTCGGCGGCGTGGCGTTCGGCGACCTCCCGTGTCGCCAGCAGGCGCTCGACCCGCCTCTCGGGATTGGCGAGGGCGGCCAGCACCGGGTGGCGTCCATAAAGCCATACGGATTGGTGGCCGCCGCGGGACGGTTTGGAGGGACGTTGGGGGCGAACGGTCATCGGCGGAGCTTGTAACGGGATTTGGCGCTTGACGTAACTCATTGGATTTGCGAGCAACGCGCCGCCCGCTTCAACGGGTTGAACAGGCTAAAACCCGCGTTGCATACCGCAGGTTCGGAGGGGTGGCCGAGCGGTCAATGGCAGCAGACTGTAAATCTGCCGACTTCGCGTCTACGAAGGTTCGAATCCTTCCCCCTCCACCAGCGGTTTGCAACGCGAGGTTTGGCACTGTTCAGGAATTGCGGGTGTAGCTCAATGGTAGAGCAGAAGCCTTCCAAGCTTACGACGAGGGTTCGATTCCCTTCACCCGCTCCAGATTTTGAGGCATCACGAGGGTCGTGACACCATGACGAAGGCGAAGTTTGAGCGGAACAAGCCGCACTGCAACATCGGGACGATCGGGCATGTCGATCACGGCAAGACGTCGCTGACGGCGGCGATCACGAAGATCCTGGCGAAGACGGGCGGGGCGACGTTCACGGCGTACGACCAGATCGACAAGGCGCCGGAAGAGCGCGAGCGCGGCATCACGATCTCGACGGCGCACGTCGAGTACGAGACGACGAACCGGCATTACGCGCACGTCGACTGCCCGGGCCATGCGGACTACGTGAAGAACATGATCACGGGTGCGGCGCAGATGGACGGAGCGATCCTGGTGGTGTCGGCGGCGGACGGTCCGATGCCGCAGACTCGCGAGCACATCCTGCTGGCGCGGCAGGTCGGCGTTCCGGCGCTTGTGGTGTACATGAACAAGGTCGACATGGTCGACGATCCGGAGTTGCTGGATCTGGTCGAGCTCGAGGTGCGCGAGCTGTTGAAGAGCTACCAGTTCCCGGGCGACGACATTCCGGTGGTTCGGGGCTCGGCGCTGATGGCGCTGGAGGACAAGGCGCCGGAGCAGGGCGAGCAGTCGATCCTGAAGCTGATGGAAGAGGTCGACAAGTACATCCCGCAGCCGACGCGCGACAAGGACAAGCCGTTCCTGATGCCGATCGAGGACGTGTTCTCGATCTCGGGCCGCGGCACGGTGGTGACGGGTCGCGTGGAGCGCGGGATCGTGAAGGTCGGCGAGGAAGTGGAGATCGTCGGGCTGAAGGCGACGGCGAAGACGACGGTTACGGGCGTGGAGATGTTCCGCAAGCTGCTGGACTCGGGGGAGGCGGGGGACAACATCGGGGCGCTGCTGCGCGGCATCGGGCGCGAGGATGTCGAGCGCGGCCAGGTTCTGGCCAAGCCGGGGTCGATCACGCCGCACACCAACTTCGAGGCCGAAGCCTACATCCTGACCAAGGAAGAGGGCGGGCGGCACACGCCGTTCTTCACCAACTACCGTCCGCAGTTCTACTTCCGCACGACCGACGTGACGGGCGTGGTGACCCTGCCGGAAGGCACCGAGATGGTGATGCCGGGCGACAACGCCCGCCTGGTGGTCGAGCTGATCCAGCCGATCGCCATGGACGAGGGCCTGCGCTTCGCCATCCGCGAGGGCGGCAGGACCGTCGGCGCCGGCGTCGTTACCAAAGTCGTGAAATAACCAAAAAATAGGTTATAAGCACGAGACTGCAGGAGTGTAGCTCAGTTGGTAGAGCGTCGGTCTCCAAAACCGAAAGTCGGGGGTTCGAGTCCCTCCACTCCTGCCAAATCTTTCTGAAAGAGAGCATGACGAAGAACCCAGTCGAGTTCGTGCGCGAGGTTCGTGCCGAGGTGGCCAAGGTCACCTGGCCGACCCGGCGCGAGACCATGATCACCACCAGCATGGTTTTTATCTTCGTCGTGATTGCGGCGTTGTTTTTTCTTGTCGCCGACAAGATCATAGGCTTCGTCATCAAGACGTTGCTCGGGATTGCCTGAAATGCCTCATCGCTGGTACGTCGTTCACGCCTATTCGGGTTTCGAGAACAAGGTCGCCGCATCGATCCGCGAGCAGGCGGAGAAGAAGGGTCTGGCCGAGGAGATTTCCCAGGTCATGGTGCCGACCGAAGAGGTGGTCGAGGTCCGTCGGGGCTCGAAGGTTCAGACTGAGCGCAAGTTCTTTCCGGGTTACGTCCTGGTGAAGATGGATCTCAATGACGAGACCTGGCATCTGATCAAGAACACCGCGAAGGTCACCGGCTTCCTGGGCGGCGGCGGTCGCGGCAAGCCCGTCGCCATCTCCGAAGCGGAGGCCGGCCGGATCCTGAAGCAGGTGCAGGAGGGCGTCGAACGGCCCAAACCCGCCGTCAGCTTCGAAATCGGCGAGCAGGTCAAGGTGGCCGATGGGCCGTTTGCCTCGTTTAACGGCACGGTTGAGGATGTGGACGAAGAACGGGCACGTTTGAAGGTGGCCGTTTCGATCTTCGGCCGGTCGACCCCGGTCGAACTCGACTACGCGCAGGTGGAAAAGCTCTAAATCGGCCCCATATTACGCCGTCGAACAATCAAAAAATCGGGGGGTTGTGAAGCGCGGGGGAGTTTGCTACACCCCGCGCCCTTGGAGGGCTGGCCGATGGGCCGGCCTTTTCTCGTGAGGCTGTTCGGGTTTAAAGATCCTTTCGGATCAAGGACTTGAGCGGAACAGAGGTGTGGGAGGCCGGCCCTGGCCGAACCACGCCGCCCAACAGAAAGGGAAATCAGTGGCCAAGAAGATCCAAGCCTACGTCAAGCTGCAAGTGCCGGCCGGCAAGGCCAATCCGTCGCCGCCGATCGGGCCCGCGCTTGGTCAGCAGGGCGTCAACATCATGGAATTCTGCAAGCAGTTCAATGCTCGCACCCAGAAGATGGAAGTCGGCATGCCGATCCCCACGGTAATCACCGTGTTCCAGGACCGCAGCTTCACCTTCGTCACCAAGACGCCGCCGAACACCTACTTCCTGAAGAAGGCAGCGGGCATCGAGGCTGGCGCGAAGACGGTCGGCACGCAGATCGTCGGCAAGGTGACCAGGGCGCAGATCGAGGAGATCGCCAAAGAGAAGATGCCCGATCTCAACTGCGATACCATTGAGTCGGCAATGGCTCAGATCATTGGCTCGGCCCGCTCGATGGGCCTCCAGGTGGTGGAGTAAGCCATGGCCCAGGGAAAGCGTTTCAAGGCAGCCGCAGGCGCTGTCGACCGCGAGAAGACCTATCCGCTCGATGAGGCGGTGAAGCTGGTCAAGGCGAACGCCAAGGCGAAGTTCGACGAGACCATCGAGGTCGCCATGAACCTCGGCATCGACCCACGCCACGCCGACCAGGCGGTGCGCGGCATGGTCGAGCTGCCGAGCGGCACCGGCAAGACGGTGCGGGTAGCGGTGTTCGCCCGTGGCGCCAAGGCCGATGAGGCCAAGGCCGCCGGCGCCGATCTGGTCGGCGCGGAGGATCTCGCCGAGAAGATCAACGGCGGCGAGATGAATTTCGACCGCTGCGTGGCCACGCCCGACATGATGGGCGTCGTCGGCCGTCTCGGTAAGGTGCTGGGTCCGCGCGGCCTGATGCCGAACCCCAAGCTCGGCACGGTCACCCAGGACGTCACCGCTGCGGTGAAGGCGGCCAAGGCCGGCTCGATCGAGTTCCGCGCCGAGAAGGCTGGCATCGTTCATGCTGGCGTCGGCAAGGCCTCGTTCAGCGAAGAAGCGATCACCGCCAACGTCAGGGCGCTGGTGTCCGCGATCAATCGCGCCAAGCCGAGCGGCGCCAAGGGCACCTTTATCAAGAAGGTGTCGATCAGTTCGACCATGGGACCGGGCGTGAAGCTCGACCCCGCCACCGCGCTCAACAGCTAGGCGCGGCGGCACGTCATCGAGTTTCGTCGCTCATTCCGGTGAGCGGCGGGAAACCTGTCCGAGACCGCAGGTGCTTCGCTCTTTCAGGAGCAAGCCTAATGGGGAAACCCGCCAGCGCAGACGGGGGCAAGGGAATTTCCGCTCGCATGTGAATGCGGGCGTCGGTGCCCGAACTTCCGGGGCAGGCGAGCAAGGCCATCGGTCTTCGTTCGCGTGAACCGCCAACGAAGGCTGTGGTCTCAACGCAGCCGGTCCGGTCTGGATCCTCCAGAACGGGCCTTAATTGGAGAAAGCCGTGAATCGTTCGGAAAAGGCCGAAGCGATCGCCGAGCTGAACCAGATCTTCAAGGACGCGAACCTGATGGTGGTCACCCGCCAGTCAGGTCTCACTGTCCAGGAAGTGACGGACCTGCGCCGCAAGGTCAGGGCAGCCGGCGCCAGCTACAAGGTCGCCAAGAACAGACTCATGCTGCGTGCCCTCGACGGCACGGCCTTCAAGGCGCTCGGACCCATGTTCACGGGTCCGACTGCCATCGCTTACTCCAAGGATCCGGTCGCTGCGGCGAAGGTCATCTCGACCTTTGCCAAGGACAACGAGAAGCTCAGCATCGTGGGCGGTGCGTTGGGCGAGAACACTCTGGACGTCGCAGGCGTCCAGGCTCTCGCCACGCTGCCTTCCCTCGACGCTCTGCGCGGCAAGATCATCGGTCTCATCCAGGCCCCGGCGACGAAAATCGCGGGCGTTCTGGCGGCACCGGCCGGTCAGGTCGCTCGCGTGTTCAGCGCCTATGGAGCCAAGGAAGACAGCGAGAAGGCGGCGTAAGTCGCAGTTCGTATCGACATCACGTTTCAGAAGTTCGGGAATACCAGGAGATAGAAATGGCCAATCTGGAAAAGCTGGTCGAGGAGCTCTCGACCCTGACGGTGCTCGAAGCCGCTCAGCTCAGCAAGTTGCTTGAAGAGAAGTGGGGCGTCAGCGCTGCCGCTCCGGTCGCGGCCGCCGCCGCTCCGGGCGCTGCTGCCGCTCCGGTCGAGGTGAAGGACGAATTCACCGTCATGCTGACGGCCGTCGGCGACAAGAAGATCAACGTCATCAAGGCGGTGCGCGAGATCACCGGCCTCGGCCTCAAGGAGGCCAAGGACCTGGTCGAGGCGGCGCCGAAGGCGGTCAAGGAGTCCGTGCCGAAGGCCGACGCCGAGAAGCTCAAGGCGAAGCTCGAGGCCGAGGGCGCCAAGGTCGAGCTCAAGTAGGACAGTTACCGGTCGGGCCGGCCTCTTCGGAGGCTGGCCCCATCGGGCCTCTTTTCCAAGCGGACGCGGGTTCACGTGAATCTGGGGTCCGTTTCGATAAGTGGCCCACTGCAATGGATGGGACGAGCGGCTTTGGCGGGCCGTGAGTTCCGAGACAGCAGCGGGGTAGTTCGCCGCCCTTGAACCTAATCGAGGACGCACGATGGCCACGGCCTTCAATACGCGCAAACGGATCCGTCGTTTCTTCGGCCACATCGAGACTGTGGCGCCGATGCCCAACCTCATCGAGGTGCAGAAGAGCTCGTACGAGAGCTTCCTGCAGCGCGTCACGCCTGCCGCCAAGCGCACCCAGTCGGGTCTGCAGGAGGTCTTCCGCTCGGTGTTCCCGATCAAGGACTTCGCCGAGCGCGCCAGCCTCGAGTTCGTGAAGTACGAGTTCGAGGATCCCAAGTACGACGTCGAGGAGTGCCAGCAGCGCGGCATCACCTTCGCCGCGCCGCTCAAGGTCACGCTCCAGCTCGTGGTCTGGGACATCGACGAGGAAGCCGGCTCGCGCTCGATTCGCGACATCAAGGAGCAGGATGTCTACATGGGCGACATGCCGCTCATGACCGACAACGGCACCTTCATCGTGAACGGCACCGAGCGCGTGATCGTCAGCCAGATGCACCGTTCGCCGGGCGTCTTCTTCGATCACGACAAGGGCAAGACCCACAGCTCGGGCAAGTACCTGTTCGCGGCGCGCATCATCCCCTACCGCGGCTCGTGGCTCGATTTCGAGTTCGACGCCAAGGATCTGATCCATGTCCGCATCGACCGCCGCCGCAAGATTCCGGTAACGACGCTGCTGCTCGCGCTCGACAACGACGCGACTGCCAAGAAGCGTGCCGCCGCCATCGCCAAGGGCCAGGTGCTCGATCCGGCCGAGGCGCAGGGCCTGTCGCCCGAGGAGATCTTGGCCGCCTTCTACGGCCAGGTCGTCTACAAGCGCGACAAGGAAGGCTGGAACACCTCCTTCGAGGCCGACTCGATGAAGGGCGTGAAGCTCACCCACGACCTGATCAATGCCAAGACCGGCAAGACCGTAGCCGAAGCCGGTGCCAAGATGACGCCGCGCCTGCTCAATCGCCTCAAGGAGGCGGGCCTCAAGGAGATGCGCGTCTCCAGCGAGGAGCTGCTCGGCCGCTATGCCGCGCTCGACATCATCAACGAGAAGAACGGCGAGATCTACGTCGAGGCCGGCCAGGAGATCACCCAGGCGGTGCTCGACCTGTTCGAGGAGAACGGCGTCGACCTCCTGCCGACGCTCGCGATCGACCACACCAACGTCGGCCCCTACATCCGCAACACCCTGGCCGCCGACAAGAACTCGAACCGTGAAGAAGCGCTGCTCGACATCTACCGCGTGATGCGTCCCGGCGAGCCGCCGACCTTGGAGCAGGCCGAGACCCTGTTCGGCGGGCTTCTGTTCGACCTCGACCGCTACGACCTCTCGCCGGTCGGTCGCGTCAAGATGAACATGCGCCTCGACTTCTCGGGCATTCCCGACACCCAGCGCACGCTGCGCCGCGAGGACATCCTCGCTGTGGTCAAGGTCCTGCACGGGCTCAAGGACGGCCGCGGCGAGATCGACGACATCGATCACCTCGGCAACCGCCGCGTCCGCTCGGTCGGCGAGCTGATGGAGAACCAGTATCGCGTTGGTCTGCTGCGCATGGAGCGAGCCATCCGCGAACGCATGAGCTCGATCGACATCGACACCGTGATGCCGCACGACCTGATCAACGCCAAGCCGGCGGCGGCGGCGGTGCGCGAGTTCTTCGGCTCGAGCCAGCTCTCGCAGTTCATGGACCAGACCAACCCGCTGTCGGAAGTGACCCACAAGCGTCGCCTCTCGGCGCTGGGACCGGGCGGCCTGACACGCGAGCGCGCCGGCTTCGAGGTGCGCGACGTGCATCCGACGCATTACGGC
Source organism: Reyranella sp. (assembly GCF_965279465.1). Lineage (NCBI taxonomy): Bacteria > Pseudomonadati > Pseudomonadota > Alphaproteobacteria > Hyphomicrobiales > Reyranellaceae > Reyranella > Reyranella sp. Next base: position 6,661,934 of record NZ_OZ257242.1, on the reverse strand, counting down.
CGCATCTGCCCGATCGAGACGCCGGAAGGCCCGAACATCGGCCTGATCAACTCGCTCGCCACCTACGCGCGCGTGAACCAGTACGGCTTCATCGAAAGCCCGTACCGCAAGGTCACGGCCGGCCGGGTCAGCGACGAGGTGATCTATCTCTCGGCGATGGAGGAGGGCCGCTACACGGTCGCCCAGGCCAACGCCGAGATCGACGCCAAGGGCAAGTTCACCTCCGAGCTGGTGCAGTGCCGCAAGGGCGGCGAGTACATCCTCGCCCGGCCCGAGACGATCGACTTCGTCGACGTCTCGCCAAAGCAGATCGTTTCCGTCGCCGCGGCGCTCATCCCGTTCCTCGAGAACGACGACGCCAATCGCGCGCTGATGGGTTCGAACATGCAGCGTCAGGCGGTCCCGCTGATCCAGGCCGATGCGCCGCTGGTCGGTACCGGCATGGAAGAGGTGGTGGCCCGGGACTCCGGCGTGGCGATTTCGGCGCGCCGTTCCGGCATCGTCGACCAGGTCGACGCCATGCGCATCGTGGTCCGCGCGACCGATGATGTCGGCCCGAACCGGCCGGCGGTCGACATCTACAATCTCCTGAAGTTCCAGCGCTCCAACCAGAGCACCTGCATCACCCAGAAGCCGCTCGTGAGGGTCGGCGACACGGTGAAGAAGGGTGACATCGTGGCCGACGGTCCGTCGACGCAGAACGGTGAGCTCGCGCTCGGCCGCAACGTGCTCGTCGCGTTCATGCCGTGGAACGGCTACAACTTCGAGGACTCGATCCTGCTCTCCGAGCGCATCGTGCGCGACGACGTCTTCACCTCGATCCACATCGAGGAGTTCGAGGTCATGGCCCGCGACACCAAGCTCGGCCAGGAGGAGATCAGTCGCGATATCCCGAACGTCGGCGAGGAAGCGCTCAAGAACCTCGACGAGGCCGGTATCGTCTATATCGGCGCCGAGGTGAAGGCGGGCGACATCCTGGTCGGCAAGGTGACGCCGAAGGGCGAGAGCCCGATGACGCCGGAAGAGAAGCTGCTGCGAGCCATCTTCGGCGAGAAGGCGGCCGACGTGCGCGACACCTCGCTGAAGGTGCCGCCGGGCGTCGAGGGCACGGTCGTCGAGGTCCGCGTGTTCAACCGCCGCGGCGTCGACAAGGACGAGCGTGCGCTGGCGATCGAGCGTGACGAGATCGAGCGGCTCGCCAAGGACCGCGACGACGAGAAGGCGATCCTCGAGCGAAGCTTCTACGGCCAGCTCCAGGAAATGCTGATGAACCAGGTCGTGGCCGGCGGCCTCAAGGGCCTCAAGCCCGGTACGCGCATCATCGACAAGGTGCTGGGCGAGTTCACGCCGGGCCAGTGGCGCCAGATCGCGGTCAAGGCCGACAAGAAGCAGGGCGAGATCGAGGCGGCGAACAAGCAGTTCGACGAGTCGATGAAACGCCTGCAGGACCGGTTCGACAGCAAGGTCGACAAGCTTCAGCGCGGCGACGAACTGCCGCCGGGCGTGATGAAGATGGTCAAGGTCTTCGTCGCGACCAAGCGCAAGCTGCAGCCTGGCGACAAGATGGCCGGCCGTCACGGCAACAAGGGCGTGATCTCGCGCATCATGCCGCTCGAGGACATGCCGTACCTGGAGGAGGGCGGGCCGGTCGACATCGTGCTCAATCCTCTCGGCGTGCCGTCGCGCATGAACGTCGGCCAGATCCTCGAAACCCATCTCGGCTGGGCTGCGGCGGGTCTTGGCAAGAAGGTCGGCGACATGCTGGTCGGCGCCCGCGAGGCGTCGGTGGCGCAGATCAAGAAGCAGCTGCGCGAGATCTACGGCGAGAAGTCGTTCAGGAACGACATCGCCGATCTCGACGATGACCAGACGATCGAGCTCGCCCGCAACCTCAGCAGGGGCGTGCCCTTCGCATCGCCGGTGTTCGACGGTGCCCACGAAGCCGACATTGTCGAGATGCTGGAGATGGCCGGTCTCGACAAGTCGGGTCAGGTAACCCTGGTCGACGGCCGCACCGGCGAGCCGTTCGATCGCAAGGTGACCGTCGGCTACATCTATATGCTGAAGCTGCATCACCTGGTCGACGACAAGATCCACGCGCGCTCGATCGGCCCGTACTCGCTCGTTACCCAGCAGCCGCTGGGTGGCAAGGCGCAGTTCGGCGGACAGCGTTTCGGCGAAATGGAGGTCTGGGCGCTCGAGGCGTACGGCGCCGCCTACACCTTGCAGGAGATCCTGACGGTGAAGTCGGACGACGTGGCCGGCCGCACCAAGGTCTACGAGGCGATCGTGCGTGGCGACGATACGTTCGAGGCAGGCATCCCCGAGTCCTTCAACGTGCTGGTCAAGGAGCTGCGCTCCCTCGGCCTCAACGTCGAGCTCAATCAGGCGGCCGAGTAACCGGCTGCCACGGCGGTCGAGCGATCGGCCGCCTCCTTCAGTCTTTCGAGTTCAGTCCAACGAACCCTCATCAGGGTAGAAGTAAGGACCCATAATGACCGATCTGATCAACGTACTAGGCCAGCCCCAGGGCACTCCGACCTTCGACGAGATCCGCATCTCGATCGCCAGCCCCGAGCGCATCCGCGCCTGGAGCCACGGCGAAATCAAGAAGCCGGAGACCATCAACTACCGCACCTTCAAGCCGGAGCGGGACGGGCTGTTCTGTGCCCGCATCTTCGGACCGATCAAGGACTACGAGTGCCTGTGCGGCAAGTACAAGCGCATGAAGTTCCGCGGCATCACCTGCGAGAAGTGCGGCGTCGAGGTGACCCTCACCAAAGTGCGCCGCGAGCGCATGGGCCACATCGAGCTCGCCTCGCCGGTCGCCCACATCTGGTTCCTGAAGTCGCTGCCGAGCCGTATCGGCCTCTTGCTCGACATGACGCTGCGCGACCTCGAGAAGATCCTCTACTTCGAGAATTACGTCGTCACGGAGCCGGGCCTGACGCCGCTCAAGTACCGTGAGCTGCTGAACGAGGACCAGTATCTCAATGCGCTCGACGAGTACGGCGACGACGCGTTCCGGGCCGACATCGGCGCCGAGGCGATCCGCGCCATGCTGCAGGTCATCGACCTCAACGAGGAGCGCCCGCGGCTGCGAGAGGAGCTGCGCGAGACGACCTCGGAGGCCAAGCGCAAGAAGCTGGTCAAGCGGCTCAAGCTGGTCGAGAGCTTCATCGAGTCCGGTGCCCGTCCGGAATGGATGATCCTCGAGCTGGTGCCGGTGATCCCGCCCGAGCTGCGCCCGCTGGTGCCGCTCGACGGCGGCCGCTTCGCGACCTCGGATCTCAACGACCTCTATCGCCGCGTCATCAACCGCAACAACCGGCTGAAGCGCCTGATGGAGTTGCGCGCGCCGGACATCATCGTGCGCAACGAGAAGCGCATGCTGCAGGAGTCGGTCGATGCCCTGTTCGACAACGGCCGTCGCGGCCGCGTCATCACCGGCGCCAACAAGCGTCCGCTGAAGTCGCTCAGCGACATGCTGAAGGGCAAGCAGGGCCGCTTCCGCCAGAACCTGCTCGGCAAGCGCGTCGACTATTCGGGCCGTTCGGTCATCGTCGTCGGCCCGGAGCTCAAGCTGCACCAGTGCGGCCTGCCCAAGAAGATGGCGCTCGAGCTGTTCAAGCCGTTCATCTACTCGCGGCTGCAGAACTACGGCATGGCCAACACCATCAAGGCTGCCAAGCGAATGGTCGAGAAGGAGCGGCCGGAGGTTTGGGATATCCTCGAGGAGGTGATCCGCGAGCATCCGGTGCTGCTGAACCGCGCGCCGACGCTGCATCGCCTGGGCATCCAGGCCTTCGAGCCGGTGCTGATCGAGGGCAAGGCGATCCAGCTCCATCCGCTGGTCTGCACGGCCTTCAACGCCGACTTCGACGGCGACCAGATGGCGGTCCACGTGCCGCTGTCGCTGGAAGCCCAGCTCGAGGCGCGCGTGCTGATGATGTCGACCAACAACATCCTGTCGCCGGCGTCGGGCAAGCCGATCATCGTGCCGTCGCAGGATATCGTGCTCGGCATCTACTACATCACGCTCGAGCGCGACGGCGAGCCGGGCGAGGGGTCGCTGTACTCCGAGATCGGCGAGATCGAGCATGCGCTGCATAACCGCTCGCTCTCGATGCACGCCAAGATCAAGGTGCGCCTGGAGATCTATGAAGACCGGGCCAACGCTGGCGGCGTCAATGGCGAGAAGAGCCAGGAGACGATTCTGCCGGTGACCCGGGTCGTCGAGACCACGCCGGGCCGCATCCTGCTGGCGCAGATTCTGCCCAAGCACCAGAACCTGCCGTTCTCGCTGATCAACCGTCTTCTCACGAAGAAGGACCTGCAGAACGTCATCGATACGGTCTACCGCCACTGCGGCCAGAAGGAGACGGTGATCTTCGCCGATCGCCTGATGGGCCTGGGCTTCTATCACGCCTGCCGCGCCGGCATCTCCTTCGGCAAGGACGACCTCGTCATCCCCGCAGCCAAGGTCAAGCTGGTCGCCACGACGACGAAGGAAGTGAAGGAGTACGAGCAGCAGTACCAGGACGGCCTGATCACCTCGGGCGAGAAGTACAACAAGGTGGTCGACGCCTGGTCGCGTTGCTCGGATCGTGTCGCCGAGGAGATGATGAAGGGCATTTCCACCCCGCTGCCGGGCAAGCCGGTCAATGCGGTGTGGATGATGGCCCACTCCGGCGCGCGCGGCTCCGCCACGCAGATGAAGCAGCTCGCCGGCATGCGCGGCCTGATGACCAAGCCCTCGGGCGAGATCATCGAGACGCCAATCCTGTCGAACTTCAAGGAAGGCCTGTCGGTGCTCGAGTACTTCAACTCGACCCACGGCGCCCGCAAGGGACTGGCCGATACCGCCCTGAAGACGGCGAACTCGGGCTACCTGACCCGCCGCCTGGTCGACGTGGCCCAGGATTGCATCATCATCGAGGAGGATTGCGGCACCGAACGCGGCCTCACGATGCGCGCGGTCGTGGACGGCGGCGACGTGATCGAGCCGCTCTCCGAGCGTGTCCTCGGCCGCTCGGCGTTGGACGACATCGTCGATCCGTTGAGCGGTGAGGTCATCGTCAAGGCCGGCGACCTGATCGACGAGGTCGGGGTCGAGCTGATCGACAAGGCCGGCATCGAGGAGCTGCGCATCCGGTCGGTGCTGACCTGCGACACCAAGATCGGCGTCTGCGGCAAGTGCTACGGACGCGACCTGGCGCGCGGCACGAAGGTCAACATCGGCGAGGCGGTCGGCGTCATCGCCGCCCAGTCGATCGGCGAGCCGGGCACCCAGCTGACCATGCGTACCTTCCACATCGGCGGCGCCGCCCAGCGTGGTGCGGAACAGTCGAACATCGAGGCGAGCCATGATGGCACGCTGCAGGTGCGCAACCGCAACATCGTGATGAACAGCCAGGGCGTTCCGGTCGTGATGGGCCGCAATACCGAGCTGGTGCTGATCGATGGCGCCCAGCGCGAGCGTGCCAAGCATCGCGTGCCGTACGGCGCGCGCCTGCTGGTCGATAACGAGAGCCAGGTCACGAAGGGCCAGAAGCTCGCGGAATGGGACCCCTACACCCTGCCGATCATCACCGAGAAGGCGGGCAAGGCGGTCTATGTCGACCTCGTCGAGGGCGTGTCGATGCGCGAGGTGATCGACGACTCGACGGGCATCTCCAACCGGGTCGTCGTCGACTGGAAGGGCCAGCCGCGGGGTGGCGACCTGCGTCCGCGCATCGTCATCCACGACGCGGACGGCGCCCCGATCATGCTGGCCAACGGCCAGGAGGCTCGCTACCTGTTATCGCTCGACTCGGTTCTCTCGGTCGAGAACGGCCAGGAGGTCCATGCCGGTGACATTCTCGCCCGTATCCCGCGCGAGGGCGGCAAGAACCGCGACATCACGGGCGGCCTGCCGCGCGTGGCCGAGCTGTTCGAGGCGCGCAAGCCCAAGGACTTCGCGATCATCTGCGACATCGGCGGCCGGATCGAGTTCGGCAAGGACTACAAGAACAAGCGCCGCATCCTGATCGTGCCGGAGGGCGAGGATGCGGAGCCTGTCGAATACCTGATCCCGAAGGGCAAGCGCATCGCCGTCCAGGAAGGCGACTACGTGGAGCGCGGCGATCTGCTGATCGACGGCAACCCGGTGCCGCACGACATCCTGCGCGTGCTGGGCATCGAGAAGCTGGCCGAGTACCTCGTCAACGAGATCCAGGAGGTCTATCGACTCCAGGGCGTGAAGATCAACGACAAGCACATCGAGACGATCGCGCGTCAGATGCTGCAGAAGGTCGAGATCACCGAGGCCGGCGAGTCGACCTTCCTGGTCGGCGAGCAGGTCGACAAGGGCGAGTTCGAGATCGAGAATGCCAAGCTCATCGCGGAAAAGCTGAAACCTGCGAAGGCAGACCCGGTGCTGCTCGGCATCACCAAGGCGTCCTTGCAGACCAAGTCGTTCATCTCGGCGGCCTCCTTCCAGGAGACCACTCGCGTGCTGACCGAAGCGGCCGTCTCAGGCAAGGTCGACAACCTGCAGGGCCTCAAGGAGAACGTCATCGTCGGCCGCCTGATCCCGGCGGGCACCGGCGGCGTCGTGAACCGGCTGAAGGCGATCGCCGGGCAGCGCGACCGCGCCATACTGGCCGCCGGTAACGAGGCCGAGGAGCAGCAGCAGCAGCCGGTCCCGACCCTCGAGGAAGAGCGCGCCGCCGACTGACGGGCGGAAGCCAGACCAACGGAAGCCGTCGTCGTAAGACGACGGCTTTTCTTTTTTGCTAAGGGCGCGCCGCTCAGTGACGCCAAGCGAAGATTCAAGCCGCTTGGCGGCCGACCCAGTCCTCGCGCATCAGCTGCCAAACCATCTGCGAGGTCTCGCCGCCGACGTACCGGCCGATCATGATGTCGACGAGCTGGGCGCCCTGCTTCTCCTTGATCCGGCGCGAGGCGAGGTTCTCCTGCGCATTGCTGAGCCAGAGACAGGGCCAGCCGAGCTGCCGGAAGGCGTAGTCGGTCACCCGGTCGGCGGCCTCGGTCATCAACCCCTGGCCCTGGAACGCCGGATCGAGCCAGAAGCCGCGCTGGTCGCGGCTCGCGCCGTCGTCGGGCCACAGGTCGATAATGCCAATCAGGTCGGCTGGCCCTTTCTTGGGCACGATCGCCCAGTGTGACTTCGCACCCCGAGCCATCTCTTCGAGGCAGGTGGCAACGTAGGTGGCGGCCCCGTCGGCGGGATAGGGCCAGGGAATCTTGGCGTTGAGCCAGCGCACGACCTCCCATTGCGGGAAGCGGCGCTGGATGACCGGCGCGTCCTTGCTGCGAACAGGACGCAGCACGAGACGCGGCGTATGAAGCACCGGGGTGGGAGGCATGCTGGGCGGGGACATCTCAAGTCTCGCTTCCGTTTGCCGGAGGGCGGGACCTGCTGCGTGACCCCGTCCATCTCGGCGGGGTCGGGGTCAGGATCGGCTCTGGATCAGAAGATCGCGCGCACGACTAACTCCGCCCCAAAGGTACCTTTGGCGACCGAATTAATGCGGGTGACGCGACGCAGCATGTCACTCACATACCGCGCGCCGCCTGCGATGTAAATATTTGTGTCGAAAAGAGTGAGGCCCCCAACATGTGGTTGATAGATTCTTTCGCAACATCACCAGTACGACTCAGGAACGAGTCAATTCGCACCTGCGAGAAATAGCCAAGGAAATCAAAGGCGAAAAGCACTGCACTGTGCTTGACGTGCAGGGAACGCAGCAATATAAGCGCGCCACTTCGGCGAAAGGCTGGTGGTAGGCGAAAAGCCTAAACGCAGCCGGACGTCGAGGACCGCTACAAGCAAGGCCTTCAGGCCGCACAGCAAATTCCAGCGCGGGCTGCGCTCTTGCCGCTATGCCCGCGCATCTGCTTTGCGCCGTAGCCATGCCTGGGTGGACCCGAGACGGCGACAAGGAAACCGAAATCAATGCCGACCATCAACCAGCTGATTGCCAAGGGCCGCCGCCCGCTCAAGGCGCACAACAAGGTGCCGGCGCTGCAGGCCTGCCCGCAGAAGCGCGGCGTTTGCACCCGCGTCTACACGACGACCCCGAAGAAGCCGAACTCGGCGCTCCGCAAGGTCGCCAAGGTGCGCCTGACCAATGCCTACGAGGTCGTGAGCTACATCCCGGGCGAGGGCCACAATCTGCAGGAGCATTCGGTGGTCATGATCCGCGGCGGTCGCGTCAAGGATCTGCCCGGCGTCCGCTATCACATCATTCGCGGCACCCTCGACACCCAGGGCGTCAAGGACCGCAAGCAACGCCGTTCGAAGTACGGCGCGAAGCGTCCGAAGTAAGGCGGAGGAACTCACATGTCTCGCCGTCGCGCTGCTGAAAAACGTGAAGTCCTGCCGGACGCCAAGTTCGGGGACGTCGTTCTGTCCAAGTTCATGAACACGCTCATGGAGCGTGGCAAGAAGTCGGTCGCCGAGCGGGTCGTCTATGGCGCGCTCGACGAGATCGAAGGCAAGCTCAAGCAGGATCCGATCCCGGCTTTCCACGAGGCGCTGGAGAACGTGAAGCCGGCCGTCGAGGTTCGCTCGCGCCGTGTCGGCGGCGCCACCTACCAGGTGCCGGTCGAAGTCCGTCCGGAGCGCCGCCAGGCGCTCGCCATCCGCTGGATCATCCAGGCCGCCCGCGATCGCTCGGGCCACAGCATGCGGGAGAAGCTCTCTGCCGAGCTGCTCGACGCGTTCAATCGCCGCGGCAACGCGGTGAAGAAGCGCGAGGACACCCACAAGATGGCCGACGCCAACAAGGCGTTCGCGCATTACCGCTGGTAATCGACCCGGCCCTCTCGACCTGGAAAGCCCCGACCATGGCTCGCACTACTCCTATCGCGCACTATCGCAACATCGGCATCATGGCCCACATCGATGCCGGCAAGACCACGACGACCGAGCGCATCCTCTACTACACCGGCAAGTCGCATAAGATCGGCGAAGTGCACGACGGTGCTGCGACCATGGACTGGATGGAGCAGGAGCAGGAGCGCGGCATCACCATCACGTCCGCCGCGACCACGTGCTTCTGGAAGGTCGAGACCGGCCCGTACAAGGACGTCAGCTATCGCGTGAATATCATCGACACGCCCGGCCACGTCGACTTCACGATCGAGGTCGAGCGGTCGCTGCGCGTGCTCGACGGCGCGGTTTGCGTGTTCGACTCGGTGGCCGGCGTGGAGCCGCAGTCCGAGACGGTGTGGCGCCAGGCCGACAAGTACGGCGTGCCGCGCATCTGCTTCGTCAATAAGATGGACCGCACCGGCGCGAACTTCTATCGCACCGTCGACATGATCGTCGATCGGCTCGGCGCCAAGCCGCTGGTCACCCAGCTCCCGATCGGCTCCGAGGGCGGCTACAAGGGTCTCGTCGACCTGGTCGCCAACAAGGCGATCATCTGGCTGGAAGAGACGCTCGGCGCGAAGTTCGAGGTCGTCGAGATCCCGGCCGACATGGCCGAGAAGGCTGCGGAATATCGCGCCAAGCTGATCGACATGGCCGTCGAGCAGGACGACGATGCCATGCAGAAGTTCCTCGATGGCGAGGAGCCGGACTACGAGACGCTGATCCAGTGCATCCGCAAGGGCACGATCAACTATGCGTTCGTACCGATCCTGTGCGGCTCGGCCTTCAAGAACAAGGGCGTTCAGCCCATGCTCGACGCGGTCGTGAACTATCTGCCGGCCCCGACCGACGTCGAAGACGTCAAGGGCGTGAAGATGGGTACCGACGAGCCGATCACGCTGCCGTCGAGCGACGATGCGCCGATGTCGGCGCTGGCATTCAAGATCATGACCGACCCGTTCGTGGGCTCGCTCACCTTCGCGCGCGTCTATTCGGGCGTGATGCAGTCGGCGACCGGCGTGCTGAACAGCACGAAGGACCGCAAGGAGCGTATCGGCCGGATGCTGTTGATGCATGCGAACGATCGTGAGGACGTGAAGGAAGCCCGCGCGGGCGACATTATCGCTCTTGCGGGCCTCAAGAGCGTCACCACCGGCGACACGCTGTGCGCGCCCGAGAATCCGGTCATCCTCGAAAAGATGGACTTCCCCGATCCCGTCATCGAGCTCGCCATCGAACCGAAGTCGAAGGCCGACCAGGAGAAGCTCGGCCAGGCGCTGGGCCGTCTCGTCCAGGAGGATCCGACCTTCCGCGTCTCGACCGACCAGGAGACGGGCCAGACCGTGATCAAGGGCATGGGCGAGCTTCATCTCGAGATCAAGGTCGACATCCTGCGCCGTACCTACAAGGTCGACGCCAATGTCGGCGCGCCGCAGGTCGCCTATCGCGAGACGCTCGGCCGCAAGTCCGAGATCGACTACACCCACAAGAAGCAGTCCGGTGGTTCCGGCCAGTTCGCCCGCATCAAGCTGGTGTTTGAGCCGGGCGAGCCGGGCTCGGGTTACAGCTTCGAGAGCAAGGTCGTCGGCGGTTCGGTGCCGAAGGAGTTCATCCCCGGCGTCGAGAAGGGCCTCGAGGCTTCGCGCGATACCGGTGTGCTCGCCGGCTTCCCGGTGATCGACTTCAAGGTGACCTTGATCGACGGCGCCTACCATGACGTCGACTCCAGCGTTCTGGCGTTCGAAATCGCTGCCCGCGCGGCTTTTCGCGAAGGCCTCGCCAAGGCGCAGTGCAAGCTGCTCGAACCGATTATGAAGGTCGAGGTGGTGACGCCGGAAGATTACATGGGCGACTGCATCGGCGATTTGAACAGCCGTCGTGGTCAGATCCTCGGCATGGATGCCCGCGGCAACGCTCAGGTCATCGAGGCGATGGTTCCGCTGGCCAACATGTTCGGCTACGTGAACACGCTGCGGTCGATGACCCAGGGACGTGCGGCCTACACCATGACCTTCGATCACTACGCGCCTGTCCCGCAGGCCGTGGCGGACGAGGTCGTTGCGAAGCTGGCCGGCTGATAACCGATAGAATCAGGCAAGGAAGACAACCATGACGAAGGCGAAGTTTGAGCGGAACAAGCCGCACTGCAACATCGGGACGATCGGGCATGTCGATCACGGCAAGACGTCGCTGACGGCGGCGATCACGAAGATCCTGGCGAAGACGGGCGGGGCGACGTTCACGGCGTACGACCAGATCGACAAGGCGCCGGAAGAGCGCGAGCGCGGCATCACGATCTCGACGGCGCACGTCGAGTACGAGACGACGAACCGGCATTACGCGCACGTCGACTGCCCGGGCCATGCGGACTACGTGAAGAACATGATCACGGGTGCGGCGCAGATGGACGGAGCGATCCTGGTGGTGTCGGCGGCGGACGGTCCGATGCCGCAGACTCGCGAGCACATCCTGCTGGCGCGGCAGGTCGGCGTTCCGGCGCTTGTGGTGTACATGAACAAGGTCGACATGGTCGACGATCCGGAGTTGCTGGATCTGGTCGAGCTCGAGGTGCGCGAGCTGTTGAAGAGCTACCAGTTCCCGGGCGACGACATTCCGGTGGTTCGGGGCTCGGCGCTGATGGCGCTGGAGGACAAGGCGCCGGAGCAGGGCGAGCAGTCGATCCTGAAGCTGATGGAAGAGGTCGACAAGTACATCCCGCAGCCGACGCGCGACAAGGACAAGCCGTTCCTGATGCCGATCGAGGACGTGTTCTCGATCTCGGGCCGCGGCACGGTGGTGACGGGTCGCGTGGAGCGCGGGATCGTGAAGGTCGGCGAGGAAGTGGAGATCGTCGGGCTGAAGGCGACGGCGAAGACGACGGTTACGGGCGTGGAGATGTTCCGCAAGCTGCTGGACTCGGGGGAGGCGGGGGACAACATCGGGGCGCTGCTGCGCGGCATCGGGCGCGAGGATGTCGAGCGCGGCCAGGTTCTGGCCAAGCCGGGGTCGATCACGCCGCACACCAACTTCGAGGCCGAAGCCTACATCCTGACCAAGGAAGAGGGCGGGCGGCACACGCCGTTCTTCACCAACTACCGTCCGCAGTTCTACTTCCGCACGACCGACGTGACGGGCGTGGTGACCCTGCCGGAAGGCACCGAGATGGTGATGCCGGGCGACAACGCCCGCCTGGTGGTCGAGCTGATCCAGCCGATCGCCATGGACGAGGGCCTGCGCTTCGCCATCCGCGAGGGCGGCAGGACCGTCGGCGCCGGCGTCGTTACCAAAGTCGTGAAGTAAGAACCGGCGGACAGGCGAGTACAGACAATGGCCATGGACAATACCAATATCCGCATTCGGTTGAAGGCTTTCGATCATCGCGTGCTCGACCAGTCGACCAGCGAGATCGTGAGCACGGCCAAGCGGACGGGCGCGCAGGTGCGCGGGCCCATTCCGCTGCCGACGGGTATCGAGAAGTTCACGGTCAACCGTTCGCCGCACATCGACAAGAAGTCGCGCGAGCAGTTCGAGATCCGCACTCACAAGCGCGTGCTCGATATCGTCGATCCGACGCCCCAGACGGTGGACGCGCTGATGAAGCTCGACCTCGCCTCCGGCGTCGACGTCGAGATCAAGCTCGGCGCGTAAGAGAGACAGGGAAGAGGAACAGACCATGCGTTGCGGTCTCGTCGCCCAGAAGGTCGGCATGACCCGCGTCTTCAACGACGCGGGAGAACATGTGCCGGTGACCGTTCTGAAGATTGAAACACTGCAGGTTGTTGCCGTCCGCTCGGAAGAGAAGGACAAGTACACCGCCGTGCAGCTCGGCTACGGCAAGGCCAAGGTGAAGAACGTGACCCAGCCGATGCGCGGTCACTTCGCCAAGGCCAAGGTCGAGCCGAAGAAGAAGCTGGTCGAGTTCCGGGTCGCCAAGGATGCCGTGCTCGAGGTCGGCGCCGAGTTGGTGCCGAGCCACTTCGTGCCGGGCCAGTTCGTCGATGTCGTCGGCACCACGATCGGCCGCGGCTTCACCGGCTCGATGGTGCGCTGGAACTTCCACGGCCTCGAGGCGAGCCACGGCGTCTCGGTCTCGCACCGCTCGCACGGCTCGACCGGCAACCGCCAGGATCCGGGTCGTACCTTCCCGGGCAAGAAGATGGCCGGTCACTATGGCAGCGAGCGCGTGACCACGCAGAATCTCAAGGTCGTCGCCACCGACGACGAGAAGGGCCTGCTGCTTGTGTCCGGCGCCGTTCCCGGCGCGGCCAATGGCTACATCATCGTCAAGGACGCGTCCAAGAAGGCCCGTCACAAGGATGCGCCGTACCCGGCCGGCCTGCGAAAGACCGCTGCGGAAGCTGCCGCTCCCGAGGCGCCTGCTGAATCGAGTGGGGCGGCCGACGCCGCGCCGCAGGCTTGAGGATCCGAGAATGAAGATCGCGGTCAAGACCATCGAGGGCGACAGCGCCGGCGAGATCGATCTCGCCGATGCGGTGTTCGGCGCTCCCGTCCGCAAGGACATCCTGCAGCGCTGCGTGGTGTGGCAGCTGTCGCGCCGCCAGCAGGGCACGCACAAGACCAAGGGCCGCTCCGAGGTGACGGCCACGGCCAAGAAGATGTATGCGCAGAAGGGCACCGGCCAAGCCCGCCACGGCAACAAGGCGGCCCCGCAGTTCCGCGGCGGCGGCAAGGCGTTCGGTCCGGTCGTGCGCAGCCACGCCTCGGACCTGCCGAAGAAGGTCCGCAAGCTGGCGTTGCGCTGTGCGCTCTCGTCCAAGGCGGCCGAAGGCAAGCTGATCGTCGTCGACCAGGCTGCGCTCGCCGAGCCCAAGACGGCCAAGCTCAAGGGCCATTTCGGCAAGCTCGGCGTGTCGTCGGTTCTGATTATCGCCGGTGCCGAGGTCGACACCAACTTCGCTCGTGCCGCGGCCAACATTGCTCACGTCGATGTGCTGCCGCAGCAGGGCGCGAACGTCTACGACATCCTGCGCCGCGACACGCTGGTGCTGACCAAGGACGCCGTGAAGCATCTCGAGGAGCGCCTCCAATGAGCGCGAGACCACCGATCAAGCTCACCGTGAGCCGTGCACGCATGTATGAAGTCATCCGCGCACCGTTGATCACGGAAAAGACGACCAACGGTTCGGAACACAGCCAGGTGACCTTCAAGGTCGCGGCTGACGCCACCAAGCCCGAGATCAAGCAGGCGGTCGAAGGCCTGTTCAAAGTCAAGGTGAAGGCGGTGAACACGGTCAACGTGCAGGGCAAGAAGAAGCTCTTCAAGGGCCGGCCGGGTGTGCGTGGCGACTGGAAGAAGGCGATCGTCTCGCTGGTCGAGGGTCACAAGATCGACGTGACCACGGGCCTGTAGGACGGGGGAATAAAGATGGCTCTCAAGACATTCAAGCCGACCACGCCGTCGCTGCGGCAGCTGGTCATCGTCGACCGCACGGGCCTCTGGAAGGGCAAGCCGGTCAAGGCGCTGACCAAAGGCAAGAGCGAGGCGGGCGGCCGCAACAACCACGGCCACATCACCGCGAACCATCGCGGCGGCGGCCACAAGCGGCGTCTGCGCCTGGTCGACTTCAAGCGCCGGAAGTTCGGCGTGACCGCCACGGTCGAGCGCCTGGAGTACGATCCCAACCGGTCGGCCTTCATCGCGCTGATCAAGTACACCGACGGCGAGCTCTCCTACATCCTGGCGCCGCAGCGCCTGAAGGCGGGCGACGAGGTAATGTCGGGCGAGAAGGTCGATATCAAGCCTGGCAACGCCATGCCCCTGGCCAATATGCCGGTCGGCACAATCGTACATAACGTCGAGATGAAGAAGGGCCGCGGCGGCCAGATTGCACGCTCCGCCGGGACCTACGTCCAGCTCGTCGGCAAGGACGCGGGCTACGCCCAGCTGAAGCTCAATTCGGGTGAAGTGCGCGTGGTGCCGGCCGAGTGCCTGGCCACCGTCGGCGCGGTCAGCAATCCGGACAACCAGAACACGGTGGTCGGCAAGGCCGGCCGCAGCCGCTGGCTCGGCCGGCGGCCGGTGGTCCGCGGCGTCGTCATGAACCCGGTCGACCATCCGCACGGCGGTGGCGAAGGCAAGACCTCGGGTGGCCGTCATCCGGTCACCCCGTGGGGCAAGCCGACCAAGGGCAAGAAGACCCGCAAGAACAAGGCCACGGACAAGTTCATCGTCCGTCGCCGTCACGCGACGCGGTAGGAGATAGGCAGTGGCACGTTCCGTCTGGAAGGGCCCCTTCGTGGAGGGCAGCCTGATCAAGAAGGCCGAGAAGGCGCGCGGCAGCGTGCGCAGCGATGTGATCAAGACCTGGTCGCGCCGCTCGACGATCCTGCCGCAGTTCGTCGGTCTGACGTTCGGCGTCTACAACGGCAAGAAGTTCATCCCGGTGAACGTCTCCGAGGAGATGGTCGGACACAAGCTCGGCGAGTTCTCACCGACCCGCACCTTCACGTCCCATAGCGGCGACAAGAAGGTCTCAAAGGATTAATGCGATGAGCAAGCCATCCGCACCCCGCCGCGAGGCGGACAACGAGGCCAAGGCCGTGCTGCGTACCGTTCGCGTCAGCCCGCGCAAGCTCGACCTCGTGGCCGCCACGATCCGCGGCAAGAAGGCGGCGTCGGCCGTCAACGAGCTCACTTTCTCCAAGAAGCGCATCGCGCAGGACGTGAAGAAGGTGCTGAACTCGGCGATCGCCAACGCCGAGAACAACCACAACCTCGATGTCGATCGCCTGATCGTGGCCGAGGCGTCGGTCGGCAAGAGCCTCGTCATGAAGCGTTTCCAGACCCGTGGCCGCGGCCGCGCGGCCGGCATCATCAAGCCGTTCAGCCATCTCACCATCGTGGTGCGCGAGCGCCCCGAGGCGGAGGAAAAGTAACATGGGTCAGAAGGTCAATCCGATCGGCCTGCGTCTCGGCATCAACCGGACCTGGGACTCGCGCTGGTACGCCGAGGGCGACGAATATTCGAAGATGCTCCACGAGGACATCCACATCCGCAAGGTGTTGCGTGACCGGCTCGCGCAGGCGGGCGTGGCCAAGATCGTCATCGAGCGCCCGGCCAAGCGCGCCCGCGTCACGATCCACACCGCCCGTCCGGGCGTGGTGATCGGCAAGAAGGGCGCCGACATCGAGAAGCTGCGCGGCGACCTCGCCAAGATGACCAAGGGCGAAGTTGCGCTGAACATCGTCGAGATCCGCAAGCCCGAGATCGACGCCACGCTGATCGCCGAGAACATCGCCCAGCAGCTCGAGCGCCGCGTCGCGTTCCGTCGCGCCATGAAGCGTGCCGTGCAGTCGGCCATGCGCCTCGGCGCCGGCGGCATCCGTATCAACTGCTCGGGCCGCCTGGGCGGCGCCGAGATCGCGCGCATGGAGTGGTATCGCGAAGGCCGGGTGCCGCTGCACACGCTGCGCGCCGACATCGATTACGGTACCGCCACCGCTTTCACCACCTTTGGCACCTGCGGCGTCAAGGTGTGGGTGTTCAAGGGCGAGATCATGGCGCACGACCCGATGGCGCATGACAAGCGCGCCGAGGAAGCCGCACCACAGCGGACGCCGGCCCGGGTCGAGCGCACCGAGCAGAGGGACGCGTAAGAAGTCATGCTGCAACCCAAGCGAACCAAATACCGCAAGGCCTTCAAGGGCCGCATCAGCGGTGCCGCCAAGGGCGGGTTCAACCTCGACTTCGGGTCCTTCGGCCTGAAGGCGATGGAGCCGGACCGCCTGACCGCGCGCCAGATCGAGGCCGCCCGCCGCGCCATCACGCGTCACATGAAGCGTGCCGGCCGCGTGTGGATCCGGATTTTCCCGGACGTGCCGGTCTCGAAGAAGCCTGCCGAAGTCCGCATGGGCTCCGGCAAGGGCGCGCCCGAGTTCTGGGCAGCTCGCGTGAAGCCGGGCCGCATCCTGTTCGAGCTGGAAGGCGTGCCCCCCCAGGTCGCCAAGGAAGCGCTGGCGCTGGCCGCTGCCAAGCTGCCGATCAAGACCCGTTTCGTCACCCGCGTCGGCGCATAGGGTCAGGGAGAAATCCATGAAGGCCACAGATCTTCGCCCCAAGACGCAGGACCAGCTCAAGGAAGAGCTCGGCAACCTGCGCAAGGAAGCATTCAACCTGCGTTTCCAGAAGGCCGGCGGTCAGCTCGGCAAGACCGGACGCGTGCGCCAGGTGCGCCGCGACATCGCCCGCATCAAGACGGTGCTGGGCGAGAAGGCCGCGGGTTAAGGAGTCGTCAATGCCGAAACGAATTCTCGAAGGCGTCGTCGTGAGCGACAAGATGGACAAGACCATCGTCGTGAAGGTCGAGCGCCGCGTCCAGCATCCGATCTACAAGAAGTTCATTCGCCGCTCGAAGAAGTATCACGCGCACGACGAGACCAACGCCTTCAAGGGCAAGGTCGGCGAGGCCGTGAAGATCCGCGAATGCCGCCCGATGTCGAGGACCAAGAGCTGGGAAGTTCTGGTCGACGGCGCGAGCGCCTAGAGACGGGTTGGGAGCACTCACATGATCCAGATGAGAACCAATCTCGACGTCGCCGACAATTCCGGCGCCAAGACGGTCCAGTGCATCAAGGTGCTGGGCGGCTCGCGCCGCAAGTATGCGAGCATCGGCGACATCATCGTCGTGTCCATCAAGGTCGCCCTGCCGCGTCGCGGCGTGAAGAAAGGCGAAGTGCACCGCGCCGTGGTCGTGCGCACCTCCTTCCCGCTGCGCCGCGGCGACGGCAGCGCCATCCGCTTCGACCGCAACGCAGCGGTGCTGATCAACAAGCAGAACGAGCCGATCGGCACCCGCATCTCGGGTCCCGTGACCCGCGAGCTGCGCGCCAAGAAGTTCATGAAGATCATCTCGCTCGCGCCGGAGGTCCTCTAGCCATGAAGATCAAGAAGGGCGACCGCGTGAAGGTGATCGCCGGCCGCAGCAAGGGCAAGGTCGGTGACGTGCTCCGCGTCCTGCCGACCGAGAGCCGGGTCGTGGTGTCGGGCGTGAACATGATCAAGCGCCATACCAAGCCTGGCCGCACCGAACAGGGCGGCATCATCGAGCGCGAGGCCGCGATCCACGTCTCCAACGTGGCCTTGCTCGATCCGAAGTCCGACAAGCCGACCAAGGTCGGTTTCAGGTTCCTGGAAGACGGTCGGAAAGTGCGCTTCGCGCGCGCCTCCGGCGAAACATTCGACCGCTAGGAGTAACGGGCCATGCCCGCGCGACTGCAAGAGCACTACACCAAGACCATCCGTGAGGCCCTGACCAAGGAGTTCTCCTACCAGAACCCCTTCGAGGTGCCGAAGCTGGACAAGATCGTGATCAACATGGGCGTCGGCGAGGCGGTCAACGACCGCAAGGCCGTCGACGGCGCGGTTGCCGACCTGACGGCGATCACCGGCCAGAAGCCGGTCGTCACCAAGTCGCGCATCTCGATCGCGACCTTCAAGCTGCGTGAGGGCATGTCGATCGGCGCCAAGGTTACGCTGCGGCGCGACCGCATGTACGAGTTCGTCGACCGGCTGGTGAACATCGCGCTGCCGCGCGTCCGCGATTTCCGCGGGCTGAACGGCAATTCGTTCGACGGCCGCGGCAACTTCGCCATGGGTCTCAAGGAGCAGATCGTGTTCCCGGAGATCGAGTACGACAAGGTCGACATGGTCCGCGGCATGGACATCATCATCTGCACGACGGCGAAGACGGACGCGGAAGCCAAGGCGCTTCTCCGTGCTTTCGACTTCCCCTTCGTGAACTGAGGCCGGAGAACAAGAATGGCCAAGAAGAGTTCAGTCGAGAAGAATAACCGGCGCGCCAAGATGGCGAAGCAGTATGCCGGCAAGCGCGCCAAGCTGAAGGCGATGGCGGTGGACGACAAGCTAACGCCGGAGGATCGCTTCGGCGCCCGGCTCAAGCTCGCCGAGCTGCCGCGCAACTCCTCGCCGACGCGCATTCGCAATCGGTGCGAGATTACGGGCCGCCCGCGGGCCGTGTATCGCAAGTTCAAGCTCTCGCGCCTTGCGCTGCGTGAGCTGGCGTCGTCGGGTGCCCTGCCCGGCGTCGTGAAGTCGAGCTGGTAACGGGAGCCCGCAGACCATGGCGATGACAGATCCCGTCGGCGATTTGCTGACACGTATCCGCAACGGCCAGTCGGCACGCCTCGACAGCGTGACCGTGCCGGCCTCGCGCATGCGTTCGAACGTTCTCGATGTGCTCCAGCGCGAAGGCTACATCCGCGGCTGGTTCGAGGAAGAGCTGCGCAAGGGCGTGAAGGAACTTCGCGTCGAGCTGAAGTACGACAACGGCAAGCCGGTCATCAAGGAGATCAAGCGCGTCTCCACCCCGGGCCGCCGCGTCTACTCCAAGATCCGCGAGCTGCCGCGCCACTTCAACGGTCTCGGCATCTCCATCCTGTCCACACCGCGCGGCATCATGTCGGACGCCGAAGCGCGTGCCGCCAATGTTGGCGGCGAAGTCCTCTGCAAGGTGTTCTGACCATGTCGCGAGTCGGCAAGAACCCGGTCGTCGTCCCCGCGGGCGTCACCGTCGACCTCCAGGGCCAGGCGCTCAAGGTCAAGGGCAAGCGCGGCGAGCTCGCGTTCGTCGTCCATGACGACGTCGAGATCTCGCGCGACGGTGCCAACCTCAACTTCAAGCCGCGTGGCGAGAGCCGCCGCGCGCGCATGCAGTGGGGCACCGCGCGCAACCTCGTGAGCAATATGGTCCGTGGCGTCTCGGATGGCTTCACCATCAACCTCGAGATCAACGGCGTCGGCTACCGCGCCGCGGCGGACGCCAAGAACCTGAAGCTGCAGCTCGGCTTCAGCCACGACGTCGAAGTCCCGATTCCCGCCGGCATCCAGATCCGGGCGGTCAAGCCGACCGAAATCGAGATCACCGGGGCCGATCGTCAACGAGTGGGACAGCTCGCCGCGGAGATCCGCAGCCTGCGTCCGCCCGAGCCGTACAAGGGCAAGGGCATCAAGTACTCGACGGAGACGATCCGGCGCAAGGAAGGCAAGAAGAAGTAAGGCGATCAACCATGGCCGATACCAAAGCACTTTTCGCCCGCCGCCAGCGCCGCGCACGCTACGCGCTGCGCAAGGCCGCCGGCGAACGCCCTCGCCTCAGCGTGTTCCGCTCGGGCAAGCACATCTACGCCCAGGTCATCGACGACCGTAAGGGCATGACCCTGGCGGCCGCCTCGTCGCTCGACGAAGGTCTCAGGGCCAAGCTGAAGACCGGCGCCGACAAGGACGCCGCGTCCGAGGTCGGCAAGCTGATCGCCGAGCGCGCGCTCGCCGCCGGCGTCAAGGCCGTCGTGTTCGACCGCGGCGGTTACCAGTATCACGGCCGCGTCGCTGCGCTGGCCGCCGCCGCCCGAGAGGGCGGCCTGTCGTTCTGAGGAGTTAGCACATGGCCCGTTCACCCTCCGGTTCCGGCCGCCCCCCGCGCGAACGCGATCGGGGCCGCGATCGCGGCGGCCACGACGAGGAAAACGAACTGACCGACAAGCTGGTCACCATCAATCGCGTCGCGAAGGTGGTGAAGGGCGGTCGGCGCTTCGCCTTTGCGGCGATCGTGGTGGTCGGTGACCAGCGCGGCCGCGTCGGCCACGGCGCCGGCAAGGCGCGCGAGGTGCCCGAGGCGATCCGCAAGGCCACGGAAGCTGCCAAGCGCGGGCTGGTCCGCGTGCCGCTGCGCGACGGCCGCACCCTGCATCACGACGTCAAGGGCCGCTTCGGCGCCGGCAAGGTGACGCTCCGCGCCGCCCCGGCCGGTACCGGCATCATCGCCGGCGGTCCGATGCGCGCGGTGTTCGAGACGCTCGGCATCAAGGACATCGTCGCCAAGTCGGTCGGCACGTCGAACCCGCACAACATGATCAAGGCGACCTTCGTCGCCCTCGAGAAGCTGAATTCCCCGCGCATGGTTGCGACCCGCCGCGGCAAGAAGGTCGGTGACCTGCTCGGCCGTCGCGATGGCGACCAGACCGTCGTCGAGGCGACCGCCTGAGGAGAATGACCATGTCTGACAAGAAGACCGTGAAGGTCACCCAGACCGGCAGCCCGATCGGGCGCACGGACGACCAGCTCGCCACGCTGAAGGGCCTGGGGCTGAACAAGCGCCACCGCAGCAAGGTTCTCGAGGACACGCCGTCGGTGCGCGGCATGATCAACAAGGTGCGCCATCTGGTGCGCGTCGATGAGGAATCGGCACGATGAAACTGAACGAAATCGCCGACAATGCCGGCGCCCGCAAGGGCCGCATGCGTGTGGGCCGGGGCATCGGCTCGGGCAAGGGCAAGACGGCCGGCCGCGGTGTCAAGGGCCAGAAGTCCCGCACCGGCGTGGCCATCAAAGGCTTCGAAGGCGGCCAGATGCCGCTGTACCGTCGCATTCCCAAGCGTGGCTTCCGTCCGCCGCATCAGAAGAGCTGGCAGGTCGTGAATCTCGGCTCTCTGCAGAAGGCGATCGACGAGAAGAAGATCGACGCCGGCAAGCTGATTGATGCAGCGGCCATGCAGGAGGCCGGCCTGTTCAAGCATGCGCTGGACGGCGTTCGCCTTCTTGGAAAAGGCGAGCTGACTGCCAAGATTGAAGTGAAGGTCGCGGGCGCGTCGGCGTCGGCGATCGCCGCGGTCGAGAAGGCCGGCGGCAAGGTCGAGCTGCCTCCCAAGCCAGCTGCCGAGGCCGCCTAACCGTTCACGCGTGAGGGTCGTCCATGGCATCAGCCGCCGAGCAACTCGCCTCCAACCTGAATTGGGGTTCGATCGGTAAGGCGACCGAGCTGAAGAAGCGCCTGTGGTTCACCATTGGCGCACTCCTTGTCTTCCGCATCGGCGCCTATATTCCCGTTCCCGGCGTCGACCCGAGCGCGCTGGCCGAGATATTCCAGCAGAATGCCGGCGGAATCGCCGGAATGCTCGACGTCTTCTCGGGCGGCTCGATCGGCCGCATGTCGATTCTCGCCTTGTCGATCATGCCGTACATCTCGGCCTCCATCATCATGCAGATCCTGACGACGGTCGTGCCGTCGCTCGAGGCGCTGAAGAAGGAGGGCGAGGCCGGCCGCAAGAAGATCAATCAATACACCCGCTACGGCACGGTGATCCTCGCAACGTTCCAGGCCTACGGCATCGCCGTTGGCCTCGAGAGCCAGACCGCCTCGATGGGGCCGGTCGTGCACGATCCCGGCCTGTTTTTCCGCTTCGTGACCATCGTCACCCTGGTCGGCGGCACACTGCTGCTGATGTGGATCGGCGAGCAGATCACGGCGCGCGGCGTCGGTAATGGGACGTCGCTGATCATCTTCGCCGGAATCGTGGCGGCACTGCCCAGCGCGCTGATCCAGACCCTCGAGCTCGGCCGCACCGGAGCGCTGTCGGCGCTGTTCATCATCGCCCTGGCCCTGGGCATCGTGGCAGTCGTGGCAGTGGTCGTCTTCGTCGAGACGGCACAGCGACGAATCGTGGTGCAATATCCCAAGCGCCAGGTGGGGAACCGGATGTATGGCGGCGAGGCCTCGCACCTGCCGCTGAAGATCAACACTTCCGGTGTGATTCCGCCGATCTTCGCGTCATCGCTTTTGCTCTTTCCGGCTACCATCGCCTCGTTCCAGGGCAGCGGCGGCGAGCCCGGCGTGGCCCAGTGGATCGCGACCTATCTCGCTCACGGCACGCCGCTGTACCTGCTGTCCTACATCGGCCTGATCGTCTTCTTTTGCTTCTTCTACACGACGGTGGTGTTCAACCCGGTCGACACCGCGGACAATCTCAAGAA
Source organism: Reyranella sp. (assembly GCF_965279465.1). Taxonomy (NCBI): domain Bacteria; kingdom Pseudomonadati; phylum Pseudomonadota; class Alphaproteobacteria; order Hyphomicrobiales; family Reyranellaceae; genus Reyranella; species Reyranella sp. The sequence goes on along the minus strand of NZ_OZ257242.1, from coordinate 6,639,266 downwards.
GAATGGCGGCTTCGTGCCCGGCATCCGGCCCGGCAAGAACACGGCCGAATATCTCGAATACATCCTGAACCGGCTCACGGTCATCGGTGCGCTCTATCTCTCGGCGGTCTGCATCCTGCCCGAGTTGCTGATCGCCCGCGGCGGCGTGCCGTTCTACTTCGGCGGCACTAGCCTGCTGATCGTGGTGTCGGTCACGCTCGATACCGTGACCCAGATCCAGGCGCATTTGCTGGCGCATCAGTATGAAGGTCTCATCAAGAAGGCCCGCCTCAGGGGCAGGGGACGCTAGGAACGATGAACATTATTCTTCTGGGTCCACCGGGCGCCGGAAAGGGCACCCAGGCCCAGCGGTTGCAAAACGACCTCGGCATGGTCCAGCTCTCCACGGGCGACATGCTGCGGGCAGAGATGAAATCGGGGAGCGTCCTCGGCGAGCAAGCCAAGGGCATCGTGGCGTCGGGCAAGCTGGTTCCGGATGCGTTGATGGTCGGCCTGATCGAGGATCGAATCGCCCGGCCGGACTGCGCCAAGGGCTTCATCCTGGACGGCTTTCCGCGCACCGAGGCCCAGGCCCAGGCACTGGACACCATGCTGGACAAGACCGGCAAGAAGCTCGACCAGGTGATCGAGATGGAGGTCGACGAGGCCGCGCTGACCGAGCGTGTCGTCGGCCGATTCACCTGCGCCAAGTGCGGCACGGGCTATCACGACAAATTCAAGCGGCCGAAGGTCGAAGGGGTTTGCGATGTCTGCGGATCGACGGAATTCACCCGCCGCCCGGATGACAATGCGGAGACCATGAAGACCCGGATGGCTGCCTATCGCGCCCAGACCGAGCCCCTGCTGCCCTACTATCGGGCAAAGGGGGTCCTGAAGAAGGTCGATGGCATGGCCGCGATGGACGAAGTGTACCGTCAGATCCGCGCTGTCCTGGTGGGGGCTTGACATTCAGAAGGTCCGTTGACTCGGGGGCCGCGATCCCTATAATCGCGCGCTTTTCCGGGGCCAGCGGAACGTCGTACGGGCGCGCGTCAGCGCGCCGTAAGTCATTGAAGGAGTTCGAACTTTGGCTCGTATAGCCGGCATCAACATTCCGACCGCCAAGCGGGTGGTCGTCGGGCTGCAGTACATCCACGGGATTGGCCAGGCGAAAGCCGTCGAGATCCTGGGGAAAGTGGGGATCGACCAGTCGCGTCGCGTGAACACGCTGACCGACGATGAGGTCATCCGGATCCGCGAGACGATCGATCGGGACTACACGGTCGAAGGCGACCTGCGTCGCGAAACCGCGATGAACATCAAGCGCCTGATGGATCTCGCCTGCTATCGCGGCTTGCGGCATCGCCGCGGCCTGCCGGTCCACGGCCAGCGCACCCATACCAATGCGCGCACCCGCAAGGGGCCGGCGAAGCCGATTGCCGGCAAGAAAAAAGTGACGAAGTAAGAGGGGATCAGGGTCATGGCCAAAGCAGCAGCCGCCGCCACCGGCGCCGCGCGTCCCCGTCGCAAGGAACGCAAGAACATCATCGCGGGCGTGGCGCACGTGAATGCCTCGTTCAACAACACGATCGTGACGATCACGGACGCCCAGGGCAACGCCATCGCCTGGTCGTCGTCGGGTCAGCAGGGCTTCAAGGGCTCGCGCAAGTCGACGCCGTTCGCTGCCCAGATGGCGGCCGAAGGCGCGGGGCGCAAGGCCATGGAGCACGGCATGCGCACCATCGAGATTTTGGTGCGCGGTCCCGGTTCGGGTCGCGAGTCGGCGCTGCGTGCGCTGCAGGCCGTCGGCCTCGCCGTCACCTCGATCCGCGACGTGACGCCGATCCCGCACAACGGCTGCCGCCCGCCGAAGCGCCGTCGCGTCTGAGTTCCGAGCCTCGGCGCATTTCTTGCGCCGGCTCTTTTTAGAATGTGTCGCGCATCCTTTCGGATGCGCTTGAACCAACCGGTCTAGAGAGGTAGCCCCCGTGCTCCAAAAGAACTGGCAAGATCTTATCAAGCCGGAGAAGCTCGTCACCGAGGCTGGCGTCGATGCCAGCCGGACGGCGACGATCGTCGCCGAGCCGCTCGAGCGGGGCTTCGGCCTGACGCTCGGCAATGCGCTGCGTCGTGTGTTGTTGTCGTCTCTGCAGGGTGCCGCCGTCACGTCGATCAAGATCGACAACGTGCTGCATGAGTTCTCCTCGATTCCGGGCGTCCGTGAGGATGTCGTCGACATCGTCCTGAACATCAAGGCGATGGCCGTGAAGATGCAAGGCGATCGTCCGCAGCGTCTCTACCTGCGCGCCGTCGGCCCGGGCGAAGTGACAGCGGGCATGATCGAGCTGCCGGGCGACGTCCAGATCATGGACGCCAAGCACCTGATCTGCACGCTCGACGACGGAGCCTCGATCTCGATGGAGCTGATGGTCGCCACGGGCAAAGGCTACATCCCGGCCTCGGCGAACCGTCCGGAAGACGCGCCGATCGGCCTCATCCCGGTCGACTCGGTGTTCAGCCCCGTCAAACGGGTCAGCTACAAGATCGAGAACAGCCGCGTCGGCCAGGTCACCGACTACGACAGGCTGTCGATGACTGTCGAGACCAACGGCACGACGGCCCCGGCCGACGCCGTGGCGCTCGCCGCGCGCATCCTGCAGGATCAGCTGCAGCTCTTCATCAACTTCGAGGAGCCGCGCGAGGTCCGCAAGGAAGAGCAGCAGGACGACTTCCCGTTCAACCGCAACCTGCTGCGCAAGGTCGACGAGCTCGAGCTCTCGGTCCGCTCGGCCAACTGCCTGAAGAACGACAACATCATCTACATCGGCGATCTGGTTCAGAAGACCGAGGCGGAGATGCTGCGTACGCCGAACTTCGGCCGCAAGTCGCTGAACGAGATCAAGGAAGTGCTGGCCGGCATGGGCCTGCATCTCGGCATGGAGATCCCCGGCTGGCCGCCGGACAATATCGAGGAAATGGCCAAGCGGCTGGAAGAGCCGTACTAGGCCGGCAGAAGGACAACAGTCATGCGTCATAACAATCGCGGCCGGAAATTCCACCGCACCGCCGAGCATCGCAAGGCGATGTTCATGAATCTCGCCGGCGCCCTGATCAAGCACGAGCAGATCACGACCACGCTCCACAAGGCGAAGGACCTGCGTCCGATCGTCGAGAAGCTGGTCACGCTCGGCAAGAAGGGCGGTCTGCACGCCCGCCGCCAGGCGATCGGCTTCCTGCGCGACCCCTACGTCGCGGACAAGCTGTTCACCACGCTCGGACCGCGCTACTCCAAGCGCAATGGCGGCTACCTGCGCGTCCTGAAGTCGGGCTACCGCTTCGGCGACATGGCCGAGATGGCCGTGATCGAGTTCGTCGAGCGTGACACCGCTGCCAAGGGCCAGGACAGCGGTCCCTCGGCCGACCAGGCCGAGCAGCAGGAGGCGGCATAAGCCTGTCTCTTCCGGCACGAAATGCGAAACGCCCGGTGGCAACACCGGGCGTTTTTCTTTGTCTTCCGGACCTCGAGATTCCAGCTCGCTCATGAGCTTGAGCGAGCTGGAAGCTCGCGGTCCAATGAGGAAGAGAACGCGCGCCGCTATCCGCGCTTCGGCCGGCGGACGGCTCGCACCTTGCCGCTGTTTCCGCCGCCGCAGAAGAACCGGTCGCCGCCGCCGGACTCGAGCCCCGATAGGCCCACGTCGGGCGGCATCGCGAGGGCCTCCAGGACCTCTCCGGTTCGGGGGTCGACCCCCGCCTCAATTCGCTTTCGTCGCTTTCCCAGGTGCCATGCCAGAGGTCTCCCTCGACCCATGTGACGCCGGTGACGAAGCGGTTGGACTCGATGGTGCGAAGGATCGCGCCCGTCTCGGGATCGATCTGGTGGATCTTCCGGTCGCGATACTGCCCGACCCAGAGCGTGCCTTCGGCCCAGGTGAGCCCCGAGTCGCCGCCGTTGCCGGGCGCCGGGATCGTCGCGAGCACCCTGCCGGTCATCGGATCGATCTTCTGGATGCGTCTCTCGGCGATCTGGAACAGATGCCGGCCGTCGAAGGCCGTTCCCGCATCCGCGGCGACATTGATCGAACGCAGTATCCTGCCGCTGGCCGGATCGAAGGCGTTCAATCTTTCTCCGGACGCGAACCAGACGTGATGGCCGTCATAGGTGACGCCATGCACGGCTTCGATGCCGGGAAAGGGTCCGTATTCGTGGACGATGGTGGCTGGTGTGGTGTTCATGCGCCGATCCTAGCCAGGCGGCAGGGGAGCAGGGAGTAACAAGGTCGTCGTGATTCCCGGCGCGGGCGGGGTCATCCAGCGACACGCCCGCCCGTGCCCGACCGACTGCGCCTTGCCTGCTGCCGCGAGCGAGTCGAGTGCCCGCTGCACCGTGCGCTGGCTGGCGCCGAGCGCAAGCGCCAGAGCCGAGCTCGACCACGACTCGCCGTCGGAGAGGAGGGCGAGCACCGCAGCGTGCTCCTCCTCGACTGGCCGCGCGAGCACGACGACGTCGCGTCCGCGGCGCGGCACCAGCGCAAACCCCCGCCTCGTGGCGCTCACGTCGGCCAGCGTGCGCAGGAGCTTGCGCAGACGTCCGACTTCGACCCGCAACCGCGCACGATGCGATTCGTCGGCGTGCCTTGCCCGGAACGCCCGTGCCACGAGCGCGTCTCGCGGCACGTCTTGCGGCCACGCTTCGCCCAGCGCGCGAGCGAGCGCGAACAGTACGGGGCGTCTTGCGAGCGGAACCACGATGCCGCCCTTGCGTACGACGTGACGGCATGCATCGACGACCAGCGCGTCTGACGCCAGCAATGCCTCGACCTCATGGAGCAGGAGTGGTCGCTCCTCGCCGCGAGCCACGAGGCGCGCCGCGGGCACATCCAGGAAGAGGGATGCGTTCGCGACCTCAGCCGTCAGCGCCGGGATGCCGGCAAGATGCGCGGCCTGTCCGGCCCGGGCGAGGGCGTCGCGCGCGGCCTTCGTGCGCAGGCGCCGCATTGCGATTCCCGCGATTGCCAGCTCGTGGGCCGCCCTCGAGGCGGGTGGGAAAGGGGCGGGGTCGAGCCCGGCGAGCGAGCGCTCGGCATCGTCGAGACGCCCGATCAGCAGGAGGCGACGGACCTCGAGATGTCGTGCGTGCGCGGCGTTTGCCCGGTCGCCGTGCTCCTCGAGCGTCGTCCGCGCGGCGTCGAGCGCCTTCGCAGGCCAACCCAGGTCGCGCGAGACCAGCGCGATCTCTGCCTCGGCGACGATGCACCGGGCACGAGCAACAGGCTCTTTCGGACCGAAGGCGCGCGCCGCTCGCTTCAGGAGCGCCTTGGCGCGAACGAGATCGCCGAGCTGCGCCATCGCGATGCCACGAAGCGCAAGCGCCGGAGGATCGTCGCGCAATGCGACGCGGTCCAGCGCGCCGAGCGGGTCGCCCGCCGCGAGCGCCCGCGCCGCGGCCGTGATCAGCGAGTCCATGGGAATCCCGCCACACTTGTCACTCTCGCCATGCGATGTCCGGTCCTAATCTACCTCGGGACCAACGACCAGTATCGGCAGGCATAGTCCGGTGAACACTCACTCTCCAGATCCCAATGCGGCTGCCGGTGGCGTGGCCGACTGGCTGTCGCTTGCGGCGATGCCGACCTTCGCCTTCATGGCGCTGCTGACAGTTCTTGGCGGCGGTCCGGATGGGCTCTGCTCGGTCGGGAACGAGAGGGCGCCACTGACCGGAATGGCGGCGATGTACGTGTTGATGAGCGCCTTTCATTCGGTGCCCTGGCTGAAACTGGTCTTCAGACGGCGAAGTGCCACCCGTTGATGCATGCTGTGCAGCCACAGGAGAGACCGATGCAAGACGTCAACGTCGTTCGACGCGAGACGCACGTCGCTGCGCCGCCCGCCGCGGTGTTCGCCCTCCTGACCGATCCGGAGAAGATCCTGCGCTGGATGGGAACGGAAGCTGAGATCGAACCTCACCCCGGCGGGCTCTATCTCGTCAATATCACCGGCGCCCGCTTCGCGCGCGGTTACTTCCGCGAGGTCGTGCCGGTGCACCGCCTGGCCTACAGCTTCGGTTGGGACGGCAGCGAGGTGGTGCCGCCAGGGTCCAGCCTGCTCGAGATCGACCTGATCGAGGAGCCGGCGGGAACGCTGCTGCGGCTCACTCACAGCGGTTTGCCCAACGCCGAGCAGCGCGCCAGCCATGCGGAAGGCTGGGCTCACTACCTCGACCGGCTGGCCAAGGTTGCCGCCGGGAGCGATCCGGGACCGGATCCCATGGCCGGCCGGACCCACGAGGATTGAGCGGGCCCGATTCTCCGGCGCGACTGCCGCGGCGCGGATGACAGGAACGATCTCGTAGCGGCATGATCGCGCGGTGGATCTGCCCGTGCCTCTCGCCTGGCTGGTCGACGAGGCCGGCGCCTCGCCCGGCCCGGACCGTTTCCTGATCGAGCTCGGCGGGCGGCTGCTGGCCGACGGCCTGCCGATGGCCGGCGGCGCCCTCACACTTGCGGTGCCCCATCCGATCGTCGCGCGCCGCACGTGGCTGTGGCGGGCGGAGACGGGGGAGGTCATCGAAGCGCTGGGCTTCATAGGGAGTCCACTTGGCGAAGCAGGGCGCGACTGGCTGGCCCGCCTCGGCCCGGTGCAGGAGAACAAGATCGGTCCGGCGCCGGACAGCCCGGTACTGGCCTGGGCCGGCACCCGCCCGTTCGATCCCGGCGAGGCCAGCCGGCTGCGCCAAGCGGCCCGCTTCGCCGTCGCGCCCCTGGCTGCCTCGGCTGCGCGATTGGCGCTGGCGGCGTTGTTGGAAGCCTATCTCGGTCGCCGAAGTGCAGCCCGGGTTCAGGCCGGTGCGCTGCGCCGCGGCAGCGGGGAGATGATCCGCGCCGCGCTGCTCTACGCCGACCTCCGTGGCTTCACCGCCCTTTCCGAGGCGACGGCGCCCGCGGCGATGATCGCCGCCCTGGACGCCTGGTTCGAGCGCGTCGCCGGGGCGGTCCAGGCGTTTGGGGGCGAGGTGCTGAAGTTCATCGGCGACGGCGTGCTGGCGATCTTCCCTGTCGCCGGCACGCCGGAGGAGGCCTGCGAGGCGGCCTTGCGCGCGGTCGCCGCCGTCCGCGCCGGCATGGCCCACCTCGATGCGCAACGCCAAGCACAGGGGCTGCCGCCGCTGCCGTTCGGCGCGGCGCTGCATCTCGGCGACATACTGTGGGGCAATATCGGCGCGGCCGACCGGCTGGATTTCACCGCCATCGGCCCCGCCGTCAACCTGGTCAGCCGGCTGGAGGGACTATGCCGGCCGCTCGGCCGATCGGTGCTGATCTCAGGCGCGATCGCCGCTGGGACTGCCACTCCGCTGGTGCCTTTGGGTGACCACGTGCTACGCGGCATTGCGAGGCCCTGTGCCGTCTTCACGCTGCCAGATGCGTGAGGCCAGCAGGCGCCGTTCTAATCCCGCCACACTTGTCACTCTCGCCTTTCGATCGCCGACCCCATTCTCGGTCGTGACCGACAACCCGAGGAGAAGGACGATGACGAAACACACGATCGGAACACGTGAAGAGTGGCTGGCGGCGCGGATCGAGCTCAACGAGGCGGAGAAGGAGCTGACTCGCCGCAGCGACGCGCTGGCGCGGCGGCGCCAGGAGTTGCCCTGGGTGCGGATCGACAAGACGTATCGCTTCGAGACCGATGTCGGCAGCGCCTCGCTCGCGGAGCTTTTCCGCGGGCGCTCGCAGCTCCTCGTGTATCACTTCATGTTCGGGCCCGACTATACGGCCGGATGCATGTCATGCTCGTCGATTGCCGACGGCTTCGACGGCATCGCCGTCCACCTGGAGAACCACGACGTCGCACTATGGGCGGTGTCGCGGGCACCGCTTCCCAAGCTGCAGGCCTACAAGCAGCGGATGGGCTGGACGTTTCCCTGGGCGTCCTCTGCCGGCAGCGACTTCAACTTCGATTTCAACGTCGCATTCACCGCGGCGCAACAGCGCGAGGGCATCGTCGAGTACAACTACCGCCGCGCCGGCCATGCGATGGACATCACGCCGGCCCCGGAAGCTGTCGTCCAGTTCGCAGCGGCATCCGGCACCGACGCGCCCACCTATTCGCTCGACCGGCCGGGCCTGAGTGCGTTCGTGCGCGAGGACGGCGCCGTCTACCACACCTATTCGACCTTCGCGCGCGGGCTGGACGGCCTGTGGGGCATGTACCAGTGGCTCGACCGCGCGCCCAAGGGCCGCAACGAGACCGGACCGTGGTTCCGCCGTCACGACGAATACGGCAAGCCCTGAGCGAGGTCGTCACCATCTTCATGGCCTGTAACACGGCGCAATGACCCGTAACGCACGGCAATGATTTGTCATTTCACCGCGGCAGCCGTCTCGCCGACGCTGCTGCGGTGGGATCGGCAATCGTTCTGTTCTCCGTCTTCGCGGCGACCGTGGGAAACGCGACCGTCTTCGCGACCCTGGGTTTGTTCGGCCGCGGCATCGGATTGTCCGAGATCGAGGTCGGGGCGATCTTCGCGTCGTCGGCGCTGCTGTTCTTCCTGACGTCATCGCATTGGGGACGGTTGTCGGACAGGATCGGCCGGATGCCAGTGATGGTCGCAGGGCTCTCCGGGACGGCGGTGTCCCTGTTCCTGTTCGCTGGCCTGTATTGGGCGAGCTGGTCCGGGGCCTTGATCGGACTTCTGGTGGCGCGGGTGATCTACGGCCTGCTTGCGGGTGGCATACAGCCGGCGGCGATCGCCATCATGGCCGACACCACGACCGCCGAAGAGCGGACGGCCGCAGTCGCGCTGGTCGGCGCGGCCGTGGGCGTCGGCAGCATCGCGGGCCCGATCCTGGCCGCCGCGCTGATCGGCTTCGGGCTCGCGGTGCCCGTGGCCGCCGCCGGCGCCGTCATCGCACTGGCCGCTGTTGCGACGGTCTTCGGCCTGCGTGACGGCCGCCAGCGGCCGGCAGCAGCCTCTGCCACCGTGCCATCCGCCGATGGCCTCAGGCCCTATCTGGTGCTGGCCTTTGCGATGGTCCTGGGCTTCGGCGCGCTGCAGCCAACGACCGCCTTCTATGTCCAGGACCGCTTCCACCTCGACACCGCGGTGGCCATTCGAAACACAAGCCTCGCCTCGGCCTCATTCGCCGCCGGTTCGTTCATCGTGCAGGCGTTCCTCGTTCGAGCCTTGGCCCTTCGATCCCGCGCCTTGCTGAGGTTCGGTCTCGCGATCTGCCTGCTTGGCATCGGTGGCGGCGTGCTTGCGCCAGCCTCAGGTTGGTTGATCGCGGCCTTCGCCGTGCTCGGCACCGGTTACGGGCTGGCACAATCGGGCCTGACCGCCGCGGCATCGGTGATCGGCGGCGCGCACCGGCAGGGCCACGTCGCGGGTCGCCTGCAGGCCGCCATGTCCGCCGCCTGGATCGTGGGCGCGCTGGGCGGTGCTGCGCTTTACGCTTTCTCGATCAAAGGGCCGCTGTTGCTGGCGGCGGCCGGCATGGCGTTCGCCTTGGCCCAGATCCGCCGATGAATCTGGTCCTGGCCCTCCGCGAGGAAGACGACCTTCACGGCGCCTTCCGCCAGGATGGTGGCGGATGTGCGAAACGATTCGCCCCATACCGGATCGTCGAATTCGGGACGCGGCGTGGCTACGGTCTTCACGCCGGTCTGGACGATCGCCCGGGCGCAGTCGGTGCAGGGAAAATACGTCGACACCAGCATGGCGCCGTCGGTGGCGAGCCCGCGCCGTGCGGCCTCGAAGATCGCGGTTCGCTCGGCATGTTCGAGCCAGATGAAACGATTGTCGCCGACGACGCGCTCCGGGAGGTCTCTGACGCCGGGCGGGAAGGTGTTGCAGCCGGCGATCTCCGTGCTCCGATCGGCCGTCACCAGCACCGCCCCGACCTTGCGGATCTCGTTCGGGCTCCCGGTGGCGGCGGCGACTGCCTGCTCGAGCAGCCGGTCGACGATCTCCTGCATGTCAGGCCTCCCAGGCGATCGGATAGCGCGTGAAGCCGCGGAACCGGGCGCGGCCACCGCGCTCATAGGCGCCGTCGCGCGCGATTCCGTCGAGTCGCGCCACCAGCCGGCCGATCGCGATCGTGCCTTCGAGCCGCGCCAGCACCGAGCCGAGGCATATGTGGACGCCCGCGCCGAAAGCGAAATGGCGGTTGGGCTCGCGCGCGGCGTCGAAGCGGTCGGGTGTGGGGAACTGTGCCGGATCGCGGTTGGCCGCGCCGATGCCGATATGGATGTAGGTGCCGGCGGGCAGTGTCTCGCCGCCGATCTCCATCGCCTCGGCCAGCCGGCGGTTGCCGAGCTGATTCGAGCTCTCGAAACGCAGGCCCTCCTCGACGCAACTCCTGATCAGGCTCGGGTCGGCCTTGAGCCGCGCGAGCTGGTCGGGAAAGCGCAGCAGCGCATCGACCGTGTTGCCGATCAGGTTGGTCGTCGTCTCGTGGCCGGCGTTCAGCAGGAAGATGCAGTTCTGGACCAGCTCGTCGTGGCCGAGCCGCTCGCCGTCCACCGTGCCGTGGATCAGCGTTCCCAGAATGTCGTGATCGTCGGCGGGCCGTCTGGCGCGCTCCGTGACCAGCGTGTCGAGATAGGCGGAGAATTCCGAAACCGCCGCATTGCCCGCCGCCTGCCGCTCCGGGCCGGCGACCGGCTCCAGCGCACCCAGTATGGCGAGCGAATAGCGGCGGAATGGCGCACGGTCGCCCGGCGGCACGCCCAGCATGTCGCAGATCACCTCGACGGGCAGGCGGAAGGCGAAGTCCTCGACCAGGTCCATGCGGCGGGTGCCGGCGTGGCGCTCGATCAGGCCGTCGACGATGGCTTCGATGCGCGGCCGCATCGCGGCGAGCGCTCGCGGCGTGAAGGCGGCGGCCAGCAGCTTGCGGACCCGCGTGTGCAGTGGGGGGTCGTTGAACACCAGGCTGGTCGTGTGATGGCGATAGAGCGGCGTGCCGATCCCGAACTTCGGGCCGAACTCGGCCTTCTTGTCCGAGCGCATTCGCGCATCGTGATAGCAAACTGCGACATCGGCATAGCGCGACAGGAACACGCTGCCGTCGGGCAGGCGCTTCACGGGCGCGAAGCGGCGCAGCGCGTGATAGTGCGGGAAGGGATTCTCCAGGAAAGCGGGCTCGAGCGCCGCCAGATCGAAGCGTTCGGCGAAGGTGCGCGCCTCATCCTCCGGCAGCTCGATCAGGCCATCGCTCATCGGAGCGCTCCACTCATGGGAGACAGGCGCTCATGCTCTTCCGGACCGCGAGCGTCCCGCTCGCTCATGCCCATGAGCGAGCGGGACGCTCGCGGTCCGGAAGACGATGATCCTCGTCAAAACTGATCTTCCGTCAGAGCGAACACCGTGCGGCCAGCTGCCTTGAGCGGCCCGAGTTGGGCCAGTGCCGGCGGCAGGATGACCTCGGCGTAGAAGCGTGCCGTGATCAGCTTGGCCTCGAGGAAGGCGGGGTCGCCGTCGCGCGTGGCGAGCTTGCTCTGGGCCGCCAGCGCACTGCGGGCCAGCAGCCAGCCGCCCAGCGCCGTGCCCGCCAGCCGCAGGAACGGCACCGAGCCCGCCAGCGCGTTCGCCAGCTCGCCCTTCACCGATTGCGCGACCCATCGGGTGGCGTCTTCCAGCGCATCGGCCGCCGCAGCCACGCCCGCCCGGATCGCGGCAAGGTCATCGCCCGGCGCGGCTTTCATCTCCTCCGCCGTGGCGCGCATTTCCGTCACCAGCCCGAGCATCGTCTCGCCGCCGTCCTTGGCGACCTTGCGGCCGACGAGGTCGCGCGCCTGGATGCCGTTGGTGCCCTCGTAGATCGGCAGGATACGCGCGTCGCGCAGGTGCTGGGCGGCGCCGGTCTCCTCGATGAAACCCATGCCGCCATGGATCTGCACGCCGGTCGAGGCGATCTCGTTGCCGAGGTCGGTGAACCACGCCTTCACGATCGGGATCAGCAGATCGACCCGATCCTGTGTCTTGCGCGCCGCTGCCTTGTCGGGATGGCGCAGCGCGCCGTCGATGCCGGCAGCGGTGTAGTAGCCCAGCGCGCGCATTGCCTCGATCTGGGAACGCATGCTCATCAGCATGCGGCGGACGTCGGCATGGTGGACGATCGACACCGGCTGCGGCTGCGGGCTGCCGTCGTCCTTGGACTGCACGCGGCTCCTGGCGAACTCGGCGGCCTGCTGGTAGGCGCGCTCGGCGATTGCCAGCCCCTGGATACCGACCGACAGGCGGGCGTTGTTCATCATCGTGAACATGTAGGACAGGCCGCGGCCTTCCTCGCCCACCAGATAGCCGACGGCGCCGCCGTCGTCGCCGAAGCTCATGACGCAGGTCGGGCTGGCATGGATGCCGAGCTTGTGCTCGAGCGAGACGCAGCGCAGGTCGTTGCGCCTGCCCGGCTTGCCGTCGGCGCCGGCCAGGAATTTCGGCACGATGAACAGCGAGATGCCGCGCACACCGGCCGGTGCGTCGGGCGTGCGCGCCAGCACCAGGTGCACGATGTTCTCGGTGAGATCGTGCTCGCCGTAGGTGATGAAGATCTTCTGGCCGGTGACGAGGTAGTGGTCGCCGCTCTTCACCGCGCGGCTCTTGAGCTGGCCGAGATCGGAGCCTGCCTGCGGCTCGGTCAGGTTCATCGTCCCGGTCCATTCGCCCGAGATCATCTTGGGCAGGTAGGTCGCCTTCTGCTCGGCCGAGCCGTGGTGGTGGATCGCGTCGATCGCGCCCTGGTTCAGCAGCAGCACCAGGCCGAAGCCCATGTTGGCCGACTGCCACATCTCCTGAACGGTGGCGGCGATGAGCCACGGCATGCCCTGGCCGCCGAATTCCGGGTCGAAGGGCAGGGCGTTCCAGCCGCCGTCGACGAATTCCTTGTAGATGCCGGTGAAACCCGGCGCCGTGCGCACCACCCCGTTCTCCAGCCTGGCGCCGACCTTGTCGCCGTCGCGGTTGAGCGGGGCGAGGCCGTTGCCGGCGAGCTTGGCGGCTTCCTCGAGCACGGCGTCGACGAGATCGTCGGTCGCATGCTCGTAGCCCGGCAACGCGGCGACGGTTCCGAGCCCGGCCACTTCGCGCAGGGCGAAACGCATGTCGGCGAGCGGGGCAGTGTAAGTCATGTCAATCCTCCGGGGCCGCACTATGCCGCGCGTGGTCGCCTTCGGCCACCCGGTCGGCTAGTCTCTGCGCCATGACCGATACAGTTCTGCTCACGATCGACGGCCCTCGCGCCACCATCACCCTCAACGATCCCGCCAAGCACAATCGCCTGGATACGGCAGGATTGGGCAAGCTGCGCGAGGCGATCGAGAAAGCCGATGCCGATCCCGACGTGCGCGTCACGGTCCTCACGGGCACGGGCGAGAAGACCTTCTGCTCGGGCTACGACCTGGGCTCGATCCCGGCGGGCAAGGAGGCGCGCCCCTCGTCGGAAACTCACAAGGACAGTTTCGAGACGGTGATGGACCGGCTCGAAGCGATGCGCATGCCGACACTGTGTGCGCTGAACGGCGGCGTCTACGGCGGCGCGACCGACATGGCGCTGGCGTGCGATTTCCGTCTTGGCGTGAAGGGCATGCGCTTTTTCATGCCCGCGGCGCGCTTTGGCCTGCACTACTATCCGGGCGGCCTGCGCCGCTACACCCAGAAGGTCAGCCCGAGCTTCGCCAAGCGAGCGTTCCTCCTGTCCGAGGATTTCACCGACGAAGCGCTGTTGCGAGTCGGCTATCTCGACTGGCTCGTCGACCGTTCGGAGTTCGCCGCGAAGGTCGACGAAACCGCCGCCAAGCTCGCCGGCCTGGCGCCGCTCTCCATGGCCAACATGAAGCGCGCTATCGAGCAGTTCGCCCAGGCCGAGCCCGACATTCCCCGGATCCGCGACGGCATCCGCGAATGCCAGACCTCGGAGGACCTGCGCGAGGGCCTGACCGCCCTGCGCGAGAAGCGTGTCCCGGCCTTCAAGGGGCGTTGAGGCCGAAAAGGTAGAAGCCGATCTCCTCTCTTCCTGCCTCCCCCGCTTGCGGGGGAGGTGGCGCCGTCATACGGCGACGGAGGGGGCGTGACGCACCATCTCCGCCGCCGTCCCCCTCCGTCGGCGATTACGCCGCCACCTCCCCTGATGACGGGGGAGGGAAGTTCTTGGCGCCAGCCATTCCGAACAAGGGCGCGGGAGCGCGATCGGGCCGCTAGACTGTCGCCATGCAGCGTCGCCTCGCCGCCATCGTCCACGCCGACCTCGCGGGCTTCGCCCGGCTGATGGAGGGTGCTGAATCCCGCACTTTCCGCAATCTGAAGACGGCCCAGATCGACGTCTGGCGGCCGGCCATCGAAGCGGGCGGTGGCCGTCTCGTAGGCACCGCCGGCGATGCGCTGCTCGCCGAGTTCAACTCGGCCGTGGCGGCGGTGAGCTCTGCAATCGATATCCAGGAACGGATGGCCCTGTTCAACGAGTCCCTGGACGACGCGCAGCGCATGCTCTTTCGCATCGGCGTGCATCTCGGCGAAGTGATCGTCGACGAAGAAGACCAGAACATCTTCGGTGACGGCGTCAACCTTGCCGCCCGCATCCAGGGCATCGCCGAGCCGGGCGGCATCGCGGTATCGCGCGCCGTACGCGACATGACCGAGCTTCGGCTCGACTATGCCTTCATCGATGGCGGCGAGCATCGGCTGAAGAACGTGAGCCGGCCGATCCATGTTTTCCATGTGCGGCAGGCTGCACGCGCTGCTGCTACGACGGCGCAATCGACACCGCAGGTGAAGCTGCGCGTCGAAGGCGCCGACTCATCAGGTGTGCCATATGCGTTCGACGTTTCCCTGGACAGGCTCGCCTCATCGTCCAGCGGCATGGTGATCGGCCGTGCCGCGGGTCACTGTGAACTGATCGTGTCCCATGCCACGGTCTCGCGGCGCCATGCGCGCCTGATGCTGGCCGGCGAGGCGTTGCAGATCGAGGATCTCGGATCGACCAACGGCACGTCGGTCAACGGTAAGCCCGTACCCGCCGGAATGTGCCTACCGCTGCAGGTCGGCGGGCGCCTGCGCCTGGGCGACGTGGAATTGTCGATCCGGCAGATCTAGGAAATGCAGCTCCGACGACCGACATAGACCTGGCGAGCGGCGGGCTCGCGGCATCGATACCGGGCTGCTAGACTCACTCGTCGTGCGGGTCGGAAAAGAGGAAAACATGACGGTCAACGTAAAGGCACGCGCCCTGCGCGAGCAGCTGGCTAAGGGCGAATTCATCCTGGCGCCGGGCATCTATGACGGCATCTCGGCGCGGGTCGCCGACAAGATGGGCTTTCCCGCACTCTACATGACCGGTTACGGCGCCACGGCGTCGATGCTCGGCCTGCCCGACGCCGGCCTGGCCACCTATTCGGACATGGTCGGACGGGCCGAGATGATCTGCGCGGTGATCGACACGCCGCTGATGGCCGACGCCGACACGGGCTACGGCGGGTTGCTGAACGTGCAGCGCACCGTGCGGGGCTATGAGGCGGCGGGTGTCGCGGCGATCCAGATCGAGGACCAGGAGATGCCGAAGAAGTGCGGCCATACGCCGGGTCGCCGGGTCGTGCCGGCCGAGGACATGGTGCTGAAGCTCAAGGTCGCCTGTGAGGCGCGCCGCGACGAAGCGACCCTCATCATCGCCCGGACCGATGCGCGCACCGCGCTCGGGTTGGACGAGGCGCTGCGCCGCGCCAAGCTGTACGAGCAGGCCGGCGCCGACATCATCTTCGTCGAATCGCCGGAGAGCGAGGCGGAGCTCGAGCAGATCGGCCGCGAGATCGAGAAGCCCCTGCTCGCCAACATGGTCGAGTTCGGCAAGACGCCGCGCGCCGAGGTTGCCAAGCTGAAGAAGTGGGGCTTCGATGTCGCGATCTATCCGGGGCTCGGTTTCAGCGTTGCCGCCGAGGCGATGCGCCAGGCCTGGGAGTTCCTCAAGGACAAGGGCACGAGCAGCGGCGTTGCCGTGCCGCAATACCGTGACATGCATTCTCTGATGGGATTCTCGGAGGTCTGGGACTTCGAGAAGAAGTGGGCGCAGTGAACGGCCGGCCGAACTTCTTCGAACTGATTGCCCGCCTGCCACCCCGAGTGTGGCTGCAGGCGGCGCTCGGGCTGATCGGCTTTGCCGTGCTGGCCGTGCTGGGCTTTGCCGTGATCGCCGGCTTCGTGGCCGTCGTGCTGGTGATCCTCCTGCTGTACAGGCTGCGGGCTTGGGTCGGCCGCCTGTTCGGCGGCCCTTCTGCGTCAGGACCGCCGGCGCATACCGATCAGCGCGCCGACGATCACAAGGTGACGGATGTGACTTACGAAATCGTCGACCGTCGGGACGACAAGCGTCCGTAAGCCGCTTCAATCCGCGTGCTGCCTGGCAAAGGCGGCGACCTCGGCGTGCGTGGCGAACCACACGTTTCCTTTCGACTTCGCGTGCCGGATCAGCTCCTCGACGATCCAGATGCGTGAGCGATACCCGATGAGGCGGAAAGAGACGACTCGAGGGGAGCTAAACGCGGATCACCTTGCCGGGGTTCATGATGTTGTGCGGGTCGAGCGCGCGCTTGAGGGAGCGCATGACGTCGAGCTCGATCCGGCTGCGATAGTGGGTGAGCTCGTCGACCTTGATGCGGCCGATGCCGTGCTCGGCCGAGATCGAGCCGCCGTAGCTCGTCACGAGATCGTAGATCGCGCCGCTGATCGCCTCGCCGTGGTGCATGAACTGCGGCTTGCTCCAGCCCGGCGGCGACTGGCAGTTGAAATGGAGGTTGCCGTCGCCGACATGGCCGAACGGGACGGGCCGGCAGCCGGGCAGCACCTTGTTCATGACGGCGAGGCCTTCCGTCACGAAGTCCGGCAGCTTGCTGACCGATACCGAGATGTCGTGCTTGATCGATGGGCCTTCGCGCTTCTGCGACTCGGAGTGGTTTTCGCGCAAGCCCCAGAAGGCGCGTGCCTGCGCCTCGTTCTGGGCGACCACGGCGTCGAGCACGAGGCCCTTTTCCATCGCCTCGCCGAGATAGGCTTCCATCTTCTCGCGCAGGCCGCTTTGGTTCGCACCCACGCGCGGCGGCCGGCTCGACGACCATTCGAGCAGCACGTACCAGTCGTGCTTGTCCGCGAGCGGATCGAGGGCGCCCGGGATGTTCTTCAACACCAGCTCGATGCCCTGACGGCCCATCAGCTCGCACGAGGTGACGTTGTCTTCCGACGCGGCGTAGGCGCCGCTCAGCAGCTCGACGGCGGCCGCGGGGGAGGCGACGGCATTCCACGAGGTTGCCACGTCCTTGGGCTTGGGCCAGAGCTTCAGGATCGCCTTGGTGATGATGCCCAGCGTGCCCTCGGCACCGAGATAGAGGTCGCGCAGGTCGTAGCCGGTATTGTCCTTCTTGAGCGCCCGCATCCCGTTCCAGATGTCGCCGTTCGGCAGCACGACCTCGAGCCCCATGACAAGGTTACGCGCGTTGCCGTAATGCAGCACCTGCACGCCGCCGGCGTTGGTCGAGAGATTGCCGCCGATCGTGCAGCTTCCCTCGGCGCCGAGGCTGAGCGGAAACAACCGGTCGTGGTCCGACGCCGTTTCCTGGATCGTCTTCAGGATCACGCCGGCCTCGACGGTCATCGAGTAGCCGACCTTGTCGACCTCGAGGATGCGGTTCATGCGCGTCAGCGACAGGACGATCTCGAGTCCTTCCTCCTGCGGCGTGGCACCCCCCGACATGCCGGTGTTGCCGCCCTGCGGGCAGATCGCGACCTTCTCGGCCGCGCACAGCTTCACCACCTCGGAGACTTCCTCGGTCGTTGCCGGCCGCACGATCGCCAGCGCCGCGCCGAGATAGTTTTCGCGCCAGTCGGTCAGGTAGGGGTGCATCCCCTGCTTGTCGAGGACGAGCCCCTTGTCGCCGACGATGGCGCGCAGCTTTTCGACGAACGACATCAGTCACTCACTCCCTGTCATCTCAAGCGCTCCATGTCATCCCGAGCGCAGCGAGGGATCTTTGCTCATGGCTTTAAAGATCCCTCGCTGCGCTCGGGATGACACTGTTGCCGTTATCGGATGACACCGTTGCCGTCATGCGAGCCGCAGCACCTTGCCGGGATTCATGATGTTCTTGGGATCGAGCGCCCGCTTGATGGTGCGCATCGTGTCGAGCTCGATCCTGCTGCGGTAGTGCGCCAGCTCGTCGAGCTTCTCGATGCCGATGCCATGCTCGGCCGAGATCGAGCCCGCCATCGAGGTGATCAGGTCGTTGACCGCGCGCGTCACCGCCGGCGCGTATTGCTGAAGCGTCGCGCGATCCATGCCCTTCGGCGCGCCGAAGCCGAAATGCACGTTGCCGTCGCCGATGTGGCCCAGCGGATGCGGTCGCAGCCCGGGCAGGATGGCCAGCGCAGCCTTGATCCCCTTGTCGATGAACTCGGGGATCTTGGAGACCGACACCGAGATGTCGTAGCTGAGGCCCGGACCTTCGGCGCGGCCGGCTTCGGCCACGCCCTCGCGGATCTTCCACATGTTACGCGCCTGGCTCTCGCTCTGGCTGATCACCGCGTCGAGCACCCGGCCTGCTTCCATTTGCTCGCCGAGGAACTGCTCCATCTTCTCCGACATGCCCTCGGCGCCCTCGGCCTTGGGCCGCGACGACGACCACTGCATTAGCAGGTACCAGGGCGTGTCGGCCTTGAGCGGATCCTGAACGCCCGGGATATGGCGCAGCACCATCTCGGTCGCCTCGCGGCTCATCATCTCGCAGGATTCGACATTGTCCTCCGACGCCGAATGCGCCTCGGACAGGATCTCGATCGCCGCCTGCGGGTCGCGCACGGCGAGCCAGGCGGTGGCGACGTCCTTGGATGCCGGCCACAGCTTCAGCACTGCCTTCGTGATGATGCCGAGCGTGCCTTCGGCACCCATGAACAGGTGCTTGAGGTCGTAGCCGGTGTTGTCCTTCTTGAGCGAGCGCAGCCCGTTCCAGATGTCGCCGTTGGACAGCACGACCTCGAGGCCCATCACCAGGTTGCGCGCGTTGCCGTAGCGCAGCACCTGTACGCCGCCGGCGTTGGTCGAGAGGTTGCCGCCGATCTGGCATGAACCCTGTGCGCCGAGGCTGAGCGGGAAGAAGCGGTCATGCGCTGCCGCCGTCTCCTGCAGCGTCTGCAGGATGCAGCCGGATTCGACGGTCATCGAATAGCCGACCGGATCGACGCTCAGCACTTTGTTCATGCGACCGACCGAGAGGACGATGCCCTGGTGCGTCGGCCACGGCGTGGCGCCACCCATCAGGCCGGTGTTGCCAGCCTGCGGCACGATGGCGATGCCGTGCTCGTAGCAGAGCTTCACGACCCTGGAGGTTTCCTCGACGCTGGCCGGCCGCACGACGACCGATGCCGTACCCACCCGCGAGCGGCGCCAGTCGGTGACGAAAGGCTCCTTGCCCTGGTCGTCCGCGATCAGGCCCCTGTCGCCGACGATGGCGCGCAGGCTCTCCAGGATGGCGGGCGTCACCGGTGTCGTGGGAATGGTCGGCTGGATGATGTTATCGGGCATGTTTCCTCGCGTTTCCGGGAGTCTAGCCTTGTCGGCGTGACCCGTCATCCGTCGCTGCCCGGCGCAGCCGGTCGTTGATCGCAAGGCCCAGTCCTGTCTGCGGAATGGGCATGACGGCGATGCGGGCGATCTCCGGACGATCGAGCGCGCGGAGCTGGGCGAAGAGATTGGCGGCGGCCTCCGTGAGATCCCCGGAGGGGCTGAGATTGAGGGTCAGACGCGCGCCGGGCAGGGGACGCGGCCCGAACGCCAGCAGCCCCTCATCGGCTGCGATCTGGGCCGCCTCCAACCGTACCGGCCGGGACGGTGCATAGTGGCTGGCGAGCTGGCCGGGCGACTTGCGCGCGGCGTCGCCGGTCGGCAGCACGTGGCTGAGGGCGATCGGCCCGATCACCGCTTCGATCGCCTCGCGCGTTGCGCCGCCGGGACGCAGCAGCGTCGGCGTCTCACCCGTGAGATCGAGCACGGTGGATTCGACGCCTACGGTGCAAGGCCCGCCGTCGAGGATCAGCGATACGCGCGAGCCGAGCGATTCAGCGACATGCGCGGCGAGGGTCGGGCTAACGGCGCCGCTGCGGTTTGCCGACGGCGCTGCGATCGGGACACCGGCGGCACGCATCAGCTCCAGCGCCATCGGATGGTCCGGCGCGCGGATCGCCACGGAGTCGAGCCCGGCCGTCGTGAGCAGGGCGATGGTCGAGCCCCTCGAGCGCGGCATCACGAGCGTCAGTGGGCCTGGCCAGAATTTCGCGGCGAGCCGGTCGGCCGTCTCGTTCCACGCGACGAAGCGCTGTGCCTCTGCGGCGCCCGGCACGTGCGAGATCAGCGGATTGAAATGGGGGCGGCCCTTGGCCTCGAAGATCTTCGCGACGGCGCGCTCGTTGGTGGCGTCGGCTCCGAGCCCATAGACCGTCTCGGTCGGGAAGGCGACCAACTCGCCCGCCCGGATGAGCCGCGCGGCCTCGGCGAGGCTCATCGTGCCGCCTTGCTCCGGGCGATGAAATGCGGATTGCCGAAGCGCGGCTTGCCGTAGACGAGGGGCCGCTCGTCGGTGGTGACGACCTCGCCGCCGGCAGCCTCGAGCACGCCCTGGCCCGCCGCCGTGTCCCATTCGTTGGTCGGGCCGAAGCGCGGATAGATGTCGGCCTTGCCCTCGGCGATCAGGCAGAACTTCAGCGACGAGCCCGCCTGGACACGCTCGGCGACGGTAAGGCCGTTGTTGCGGAACCAGATATCGAGGTCGCTGTAGATCGCGGTCGAGCGGCTGGCGCAGGCGGTCAGCCCCGCCGCCGGCGGCGTGCGCACGGCGATCGCGGCGAAGGCGCCGCCGTTCTCGCTCTTGTCGGCGCCCAAGCCGTCGGCGCCGCGCCACAGCGTGTCGGGCACGGGCGCCAGCACGAGGCCGAGCGTCGGGCGGCCATCCTGGATGAGGGCTATGTTCACCGTGAACTCGCCATTCCTCTTGATGAATTCCTTGGTGCCGTCGAGCGGATCGACCAGCCAGAACGGGCGGCCCTTGAGCTCGGGCACGTGGCCTGCCGACATCTCCTCCTCGGCAACCACCGCGAGGTCCGGCGTCAGCTTGCGCAGTCCTGCGACGATGATCGCCTCGGCGGCGTGATCGGCGTCGGTGACCGGACTCTTGTCGGCCTTGGTGCGCTCGCCGAGATCGCCGGCATAGATGCGCATGATCTCGCGCGCGGCATCGCGGGCGAGGCCGGTGCAGGCGTCGCGCAGGGAGGAGAGGTCGGGAAGGGGCATGGACATTGGAGCGGCGACCTTATAGCCCAATCGACCATGGCAAACAGGCTTCTCGGCGTCATATCGGCCTTGCCCGAGGAATTCGCCCATCTCTCCGACCAGTCTGGCGCCGCGCACCGGATCGGCGGCCTGTCGTTCTGGCGCGGGCAGATTGCCGGCCGGGACGCCGTATTCGTCGAATCGGGGGCGGGCAAGGTCAATGCAGGCGTGGCCACGTCGCTGCTGCTCGACCGTTTCGATTGTCAGGCTCTGATGATGTGCGGGGTGGCGGGAGGGCTCGATCCGGCGCTCGGTGTTGGCGACGTGGTGATCGGCATCAGTCATGCCCAGCATGACTATGGCGTGCACAAGGAAGACGGATTCCTGACGATCCAGCCCGGCAGCCGGCCCTCGCTGGGTGACGATCCGACCCCCGGCTATCCCGAATCGGCGCCGCTTCTCGCTCGCCTGCGCGAGGCGGTGCAGGGGCTCGCGCTCGAGCCGTTGCCCGAGGCCGTGGGCGTCGGCCGGCGCCAGCCTGCGACCCATTTCGGCACGATCCTGACCGGCGACAGCTTCGTGAATTCCGACGCGCTGCGGGCACGCCTGCATCTCCAGTTCTCGGCGCAGGCCGTCGAAATGGAAGGCGGGGCGGTCGCCCAGGTGGCGCGGCGCTGGGGCGACATCCCGTTCGTCAACGTCCGCTGCCTGAGCGACCTCGCGAGCGCGCGAAGCCACCTCGACTTCCGCGCCTTCCTGCCGGTTGCCTCGCGCTATGCTTCGCAGGTCGCGCACCGGCTGGCGCCCGTGATCTGAGGCGACGCCTGCTGATGGTTTTCGCTGGGAGCGCGGCTCTCCAGAGCCGCTCTTGGGATGCGACAAGTTGAAGAAAGAGCGGCTCTGGAGAGCCGCGCTCCCAGCAAAGAAGTCGGCTCGCTATCTGCCGAGCACGCGGCCGGCGACGGCGCTCAGCTTCTTCACCATCTCGGGCGAGCGCGCCGTGGGTGAGGTTATCAGCGCATGCTCTAGCGCGCGGTCGCAGCCGGACGGGCAGGGCGCCGGGCGACTCTGCTTCAGGCGCGGGGCCATCATCGCGACCAGGGTCTTCGCGCGCTCGGCGTTGTCGAGCAGCACGCGCACGATGTCGGCGACCTGCACATGGTCATGGTCGGGATGCCAGCAGTCGAAATCCGTCACCATGGCGACGGTCACGTAGCAAATCTCGGCCTCGCGGGCGAGCTTGGCCTCCGGCATGTTGGTCATGCCGATCACGTCGCAGCCCCAGCTTCGGTAGAGATTAGATTCGGCGAGGCTGGAGAATTGCGGACCCTCCATCGCGATGTAGGTGCCGCCGAACCTGATCGGGAAGCCGGCTTCCTTCGCGCACTCGTGGATGGCGTGCGCCAGCCGATTGCAGGTCGGCTGCGCCATCGAGACATGCGCCACGAGTCCTTCGCCGAAGAAGCTCTTCTCCCGGGCGAAGGTGCGGTCGATGAACTGGTCGACGATCATGAAATGGCCCGGCGGCAGGTCCTCGCGCAGCGAGCCGCAGGCCGACAGCGACAGGATATCGGTGACGCCGACCCGTTTCAGCGCGTCGATATTTGCACGATAGTTGATCGAGGTCGGGGAATGGACATGGCCGCGGCCGTGGCGCGGCACGAAGACCAAGGCCTGTCCGTCGAGCTCGCCGAACAGGAATTCGTCGGAGGTCTTGCCAAAGGACGATTCGACGCGCCGCCATTCGGCGTTTTTCAGGCCGGCGATCTCATAGACACCGCTACCCCCCAGAATTCCCAATACCGTCATTCGCCTCTCCTGCTCGCGCTTGGTGTATCATCCCGGCCGGGAAGAGGGGGAGATATCCATGGCCAGGCTTGACGGCAAGATCACCATCGTCACCGGTGCGACCAGCGGCATCGGACGGCGCACCGTCGAGATCTTCGTGGCGGAGGGCGCCAAGGTGCTGGCGACCGGCCGGCGCGCCGAGCTCGGCCAGTCGCTCGAAGCGAGCCTGGGCAAGGATAACTGCCTCTTCTTCAAGGCCGATGCGACCGACGAAGCCGACGTGAAGGCGATGTTCGAGGCCTGCCTGTCGCGGTGGGGCCGGCTCGACTGCCTGTTCAACAATGCCGGCGGACCGGCCCCGGTCGGCGGCATCGAGACGATCCCGGTCGAGGGTTTCGACGCGGCGATGGCGACGCTGGTGCGGTCCGTGATGCTCGGCATGAAGCACGCCGCGCCGATCATGATGAAGCAGGGTTCGGGCAGCATCATCAACAACGGCAGCATCGCCGGCCGCCGCGCCGGCTATTCGACCTCGATGATCTACGGCGCAGCGAAGGCCGCCGTGAACCACCTGACCGTGTGCGCGGCGATGCAGCTCGGCGAGAAGAACGTGCGCTGCAACTCGATCTCTCCGGGCGGCATCGCCACCGGCATCTTCGCCAAGGCGCTCGGCGTGGAGGCCGGTAAGGCCGACAGCTATGCCGAGGCGGCGGCCAGGAACATGGCCTCGCTGCAGCCCATCCCGCGTGCCGGCCGGACCGACGACATCGCCAGGGCCGCGGTCTTCCTCGCGTCGGACGAGTCGACCTTCATCAACGGCCACGACCTGGTGGTTGATGGCGGCGTGGTTGGCGGCCGGCTGTGGACTCCGCACCAGCAGGGCGTGCAGGCGATGCGCCAGGCTTTCGGCGTCAGTGAAGGCTAGGACTGCTCAACACTTTCCTCCCTGTACGAAGCATGGGGAGGGGGCGCCGTCTTACGGTGTCGGAGGGGTCATGAACAACGAGACCGGGGATCATGACCCCTCCGTCGCGGAGTGCCGCGGCACCTCCTCATATGAATGGGGCGGAAAGATATTCATCGCGCTTTGCGTGATGTTGTCTGGCTGCGTTCAAAGCGATCCCGCGCACCTACCGGTCACGCTACAGCCGCCCTACAGCGCGCTGCCGGATGCACCGGCCGGCACGACGATCGAGCCCGGCACGTCTGTGAAGCTCAACGCGCGGCAGCAGGAAACCGTGATCGCCGGCGTGAGGAAGTGGATGAAGGATCCGCCGTCAGCGTCGTTCGGCGCCATGGCGGCTGCCAGGACCCGCCGCGGAAGCATCGTTGTGTGCGGCGAGGTCACCGGCCGAAATACCGCCGGTGTCCTGGCCCCGATGGCACCGTTCATCGGCGTGCTGACGCCATCGCCGTCAGCGCCGGAGTTCGTCGTGGTCGACATCGCCGCCGACGGCAAGCCTCGAGCCGAGCTCGAGGCGCTATGCCGGAAGAGCGGGGCGGTCTAGGTCACGAAGATGATGATCTGAGAGAGCAGCCGCGCTGCCTTCCTCCGCGCGCGCCTCGGAAGGCGCTTTGAGCGGGGGAAGGCATAGCACCGTTCATGCGATAGC
Source organism: Reyranella sp. (assembly GCF_965279465.1). Lineage (NCBI taxonomy): Bacteria > Pseudomonadati > Pseudomonadota > Alphaproteobacteria > Hyphomicrobiales > Reyranellaceae > Reyranella > Reyranella sp. Next base: position 6,614,590 of record NZ_OZ257242.1, on the reverse strand, counting down.
ACTCCCACCAGACGGGGGGAGGGCGTCTCGAGGCCTTCGGCGGCTACTCCGCTGCCTGCTTGCCCAGGCCCTTCGGAATCTGCGCTGCTGCGGCGGCGACACGCGGGTTGCTGGTGACCTTGAGCGCTTCGGCAGCGTCGGCGTTCTCCATGATCTTGGCCATGATCGCCTGGCCCGCGCGCTCGAACACGCCGCGGTTGACCTGAAGGTACTTCTCCGATTCGCGCAGCTTGGTCACGTAGCCGTTGATCTCGGGGATGACGTAGCGCGCCACCATGTCCCAGCTGCGGAAGGTGTTCTCGGGATTGGCCCAGTCGTGCACGAAGCCGACGCAGGTGCCGAAGCCGCCGCTCTTGTCGACGACGCCCTTGATCATCTTCACCAGATCGTCCGGCGTGCCGATGACCGCGGCCGAGCCGGGACCGCCCATCTCCTCGACTGCCTGGTCGGGCGAGGTGTAGGCGACCGATCCCGGACGCTGCAGCGTGCCGTGGATATATTCGTTGTGCCAGCGCATCAGGCCGTGCTTGGCCTCTTCACGCGCCTTTTCGCGGGTCTCGGCGATGTGCCAGTTGAGCAGCACGCGCCAGTTCTTGCGGTCGACGGTCGTGCCGTGCTTCTTCGCGGCGGTCTCGGCGAAGCCCCACTGGGTCGGCAGCGCGGTCAGGCCCTCGCTCGACATCGAGCCGAGCGAGATGATGCCGATGCCGTACTTGCCGGCGAGCGTCATGCCCGACGGGCTGATCTGCGAGGCGACGGCGAACGGCATCTCCTCCTGCAGCGGCAGGAGCTGCAGGCCCGCGTCGTGCAGGTCGTACCACGCGCCTTTCTGCGTGACCCGCTCGCCGCGGAACAGCCGGCGGATGATGTCGATCGCCTCGTCCTGGCGGTCGCGCTGGGTCATCGGATCGATGCCGAGCGCGTAGGCGTCGGACGGCAGGGCGCCGGGGCCGGAGCCGAAGATGGCGCGGCCGCCGCTCATCCAGTCGAGCTGGACCATGCGCTGGGCGACGTTGAACGGATTGTGGTAGGGCAGCGAGATCACGCCGGTTGCGAGCTTGATGCGCTTGGTGTGCTCGGCCGCCGCGGCCAGGAACATCTCGGGCGAGGCGATCATCTCCCAACCCGAAGAATGATGCTCGCCGCACCAGAACTCGTCGTAGCCGAGATCGTCGAGGTGCTTGGCCAGCGCGATGTCGCGCCGGAACTGCAGCATCGGGTTTTCGCCGATGGGATGATGGGGGGCGATGAACGCGCCGAAACCAAGCCGGGCCATGTCAATCTCCTTGGAACCGTTGGAAGTGGCGTAACATGGCCGGGCGGCGCGGTCGATATCGGGAGGCGTGCATGACTGATCTGGCGAAACGGGTGGCCCTGGTCACCGGGGGCTCACGCGGGATCGGGCGGGCCATTTCCGTTTCGCTGGCCGATGCAGGCGCGTCGGTTGCGGTGAATTTCCGGGAAAATGCGGCCGAAGCCGGGGTGGTTGCGGGGTTGATCCGGGCCAGCGGCGGCATGGCGGCCGCGATCCAGGCCGACGTCTCTCGGGCCGACGAGGTGGGACGGATGATGGCCACCGTCGAGCGCGAGCTGGGGCCGGTCGACGTGCTGGTCAACAATGCCGGGATCGGCCTCGTCCGCAGCGTCGACGAGCTCACCGAGGCGGACTTCGACCTCACCATCGCGGTGAACCTGAAGTCGGTATTCCTGTGCACCCAGGCGGTGATCCCCGGCATGCGGGCGCGCCAATGGGGCCGCATCGTCAACATCTCCTCCGGCGCGGCGCGCGGAGCGGGCGGCGTCGGCCCGCACTACAACGCCTCGAAGGCCGGTATGGAGGGGATGACACGGGGCTACGCCGCGCGCCTGGTCAAGGACGGCATCACCGTGAATGCCGTGGCGCCATCGTTGATCGAGACCGACATGGTGAGGCAGGGGGTCGCCTCGTCACCGGCGCGCATCCCGCTCGGCCGCTTCGGCACGCCGGAAGAATGTGCGCTGATCGTCATGATGCTGGTGCGTAATGCCTACATGACCGGCCAGACCGTGGCGCTGAGCGGCGGCATGTCGTTCCTCTAAGTCGAGCGCGAGCTCCCGCGAAAAACATGCTTCGGCGGGGTGTTGCGGTTGCCCACCAGCGCTTGCAGCTGACCATGGTCGGTCGCGACAAGCGCGATTGCTTCATTGCGTGCCATCCATCCGGAGTCTCACAGATGGCAGATTGAGACCTGTCGGTCTGCGGCGGCGCTACACTAGCGCTTCACCGTAGCCGCGATCTCCTTGATGAGCGCTCGCGCCTCCTCGAGCACGGCCTTCCCGTCCTGGCCACGCTCGCCCACGAACTTGATCCACTCGTCGTAGGCGGGCTGCGCGGCCTTCACCCAGCGGTCCATCTCGGCCTGCTGGAACTCGACGATGGTGTTGCCGCGGTCGCGGAACGCCTTGCGCACCGGTTCGGCCGATTCGTCCCAGATGCGGCCAATCTCACCCGCGACCTTCTCGCCGCCATTGTCGTCGATCACCTTGCGCAGCTCGGGCGGCAGGCTGTCGTACTTCTTGCGGTTCATCGCGAAGAACTGCGGCGTGGTGTAGAACATTGGCAGATTGCCGATCTGGGCCGGTTCGGCGACGTTCTTCACCAGCTCGTTCAGCCGCAGCGCCTTGGCGAGTTCCCAGGGAATCATCGTGCTGTCGATGACGCCCTTGGAGAGGGCATCCGGCGACTGCATGGCGTTCATGGTCACTGGCGAGGCGCCGATCTGGTTCATCATCGACACCAGGTAGCGGCCGCCGACGCGGATCTTGTTGCCCTTCATGTCGTCGATGGTGCGGATCGGCTTGCGGCTGAAGATGGCGCCGCCGTCCGGCGTGGTCATGGTGATAAGGTGGACATCAGTCCATTCCTGCTTGGCGCGGCCGGTGGCGAAGCGCCAGGCGGCGCGGGCCGCGACCTCGGCGCTGGGCGCCATGAAGGGCAGCTCGAAAACTTCCATCAGGGGAAAGCGGCCAGGCGTGTAGGTGCCGACACCCCACGCGATGTCGGCGATGCCGTCGCGCGCCTGGTCGTAAAGCTGCGGCGCGGTGCCGCCGATCTGCATCAGCGGGTAGATCTGGCACTCCAGCCCGCCCTGAGATTGCGCCTTGATGCGCTCGCACCACGGCACCATGAAGTTGACATGCGGCACCGCGCCCGTCGGCGTGAAGTGCGACACCCGGAGCTTGATCGGGTCGGCACCCTCCGCCGCGAACGGCGCCGCAGCGAGCGCGATTGCGCCGACGGCGGCCGTGAACATCTTCTTGATCATGTCGTTCCTCCCTTGGTCGGTCTTGTTCACTCGATGAGACGCATCGCCCACAGCGATACCGAGGGCGCCACCAGCAACAGCACCAGGCGGGCGATGTCGGCGGTGACGAACGGCATGACGCCGCGATAGATCTCCTGGATGCGCACGTCGCGCACGAAGGCGTGGACGACGTAGATGTTGAGCGCCACGGGTGGCAGGATCAGGCCAATCTGGATGACGCTGAGCATCAGGATGCCGAACCAGATCGACTTCTCGTCAGGCTCCAGCCCGTGCAGGTCGAGGCCGAGAATGGTGGGCAGGATGATCGGCAGCGTGAGCACGGCGATCGCCACCTCGTCGAGCACGGCCCCCAACAGGACATAGACCATGAGAATGCCGCCGACGATGACCAGCGGATGCACGGCCAGTCCCGACAGCGCCTCGCCGACCTGGGCGGGAAGCTGGGTCACCGCCAGCGCGGAATTCATCATGTCGGCGCCAAGCAGAATGAAGAAGATCAACGCGGTGGTCTGGGCCGTCGGCAGCAGCGCGCGCAGCACGCCGCGCCAGCCGAGATCGCGCCGCACCACGCCCAGCAGAAGGGTGCCGATGGCGCCCATGGTGGCGGCCTCGGTCGGCGTGAAGATGCCGCCATAGAGGCCGCCGAACATGCCGAGGAAGATCGCGGCGATCGGCCAGGCCGTGCGGATCGCCTGCCGCCGCTCCGCCGCCGGCGCCTTGGGGCTGACGGTGACGTAGTCGGGCCGCAGCCGGACCACGACGGCGATGACGGCGAGATAGGCGATCGCGGCGATGAAGCCGGGGACGAAGGCTGCGGCAAACAGCTTGGCGATGTTCTGCTCGGCGATGACGGCGTACAGAATCAGGACGACGGAGGGCGGGATGACGATGCCCAGTGTGCCGCCCGCGACCAGCGCGCCGGTGGCCAGCGGATTGGCGTAGCGGAAGCGGCGCATCTCGGGCAGCGCCACCTGGGACATGGTCGCCGCCGTCGCGACCGAGGAGCCGCAGATCGTGCCGAAGGCGGCGCAGGCGACGATCGCCGACATCGCGATGCCGCCGCGCAGATGGCCGACGAAGGCGTGCGCGGCACGGAACAGCGCGCGCGAAAAGCCGGCTTCGGCCGCGAAGTGGCCCATCAGCACGAAAAGAGGAATCACCGACAGGTCGTAGTTGGAGAACCGCGCCCAGACGGCGCCGCGCAGATGGCTCATCAGCGGGTCGTAGTCGACCAGCGCCCAGAAGCCGATCGCGCCGGCGATGAACATCGCAGCGCCGATCGGTATGCGGATCACGATCAGCGCGACCATGCCGGCAACCACCAGGCCGGCAGATGCCATCGGGCTCATAGCGCACTACCCTCGGATTTGTCCTTCTGCGGCGAGATCGCCTGCAGAAGAGCCACCAGGGCGGCGAGGGCGAGCCCCGGCACCAGTGCGGCGTAGCAGGCCCAGATCGGCACACCCAGCATGATGCTCTGCTCGCGCGCCTGCCACATGCCAACCGCGCCGGCCGCGGTGCGCCAGGCCAGCACAGCCATGATCGTCGCCATCGCCACCGCCGCCAGCCGCGCCAGCACGGCCAGCGTCCGTGGACCCGCCCACCACGTGAACGCGTCGACGATGACGTGGGCGCCGCAGCTCTGGGCGTAGGGCAGGAACAAGCTCGCCCCCACGGCTGTCGCGATCTGCACGATCTCCATGTCGCCGTAGAGGGACCGTCCAGTCAGGGCGCGCGCCAGGATGCTCGCGAACACGATCAGCGAAGCCGCCGCGATCAGCAGCCCACCCGCGAGCGCCGTGATGCTGTTGACTCGATCGATCGCTCGTTGGGGGCCGACCGAGTCTCGGACCGCAAGAGCGCCCTCCGTCATCGCGGTGCCTCGGTCCGCATCGGTGCGACGATCATGATGGCACCTCGCCCCGGCCGGCGCGCTTCTTCCACGCCTCGTAGTCGGCCTTGGCCTGGTCGCCGGCGGCCGGGAACACTCCCTTGAGCGAGCGGCCCTTGGCGACCTCGAGCTCGGCCCAGCTCTCGTACTCGTAGTTCTTCAGCGCCTCCTCCGCGACCGCCTCGACGATGTCGGGCGGAATCACCAGCACCGCGTCGCGGTCGCCGACCACGATGTCGCCGGGATAGACCGCGACGCCGCCGCAGGCGATCGGCAGCTGCAGGTCCATCGGACGATGCACGATCGGGCTGGGCGGCGAGGATGGCCGGCGGTGATAGGCCGGCAGGCCGGTCTTGAACACGCCGTTGGTGTCGCGAAAGCCGCCGTCGGTGACAATGCCCGCCGCGCCGCGCGCCTTGAGCCGGCCGATATAGAGATCGCCAGCCGACGCCGCGCGCGAGTCGCCCCGGCTGTCGATCATCAGCACATGGCCGGGCGGGCATTCCTCCATCGCCTGCGGCTGGACCGTCGAGCGGTTGGTCGAGGTCGGCCCGTCCTTGTCCTCGCGCGAGGGGATGAAGCGCATGGTGAAGGCGATGCCGACCATCGGCGGCTGCTCGGGCCGCATCGGCCAGACGTCGAACAGGGTCATGCTCTTCAGACCGCGCCGGTTGAGCACCCCGGTGAGCGTCGACGTGCCGACCTTCGCGAGCACCTCGCGCAGGTCGGACGATAGAGTGGCAGTCATTGCATCCCCCCCTTGTCTTGTCTCTTATCCTTTGTCTGCGGCCGCCTTTGCTGGTGGTGGCGCGCTTACCTGCCGCCGCATCGCAAGCGGCGCGTTGCGGATGGCGCTCAGGTCGATCTCGGGCATCGGCAGGCCGAGCTGTTGCAGGACGCCGTTGGCGAGCTCGTTGTAGCGGCCGAAGCCGCGGCGCAGGCGTCCACGCCACGACGACGCTCCGCCGTTGGCGTGAAGCTCGTAGACGGATTCGCGATGGTCCAGGGCTGAGCCGACATGGTCCCACGCCATCTGCAGCAGGGCCGCGCGCTGCGCCGCCGTGTAGCCGCCGCCGGCGAACGATTCCTCCAGGCCGCGCGCCAGCGCTGGATCGGCGAGATCCTTGTCGGTCGGCGCCACCACCAGCGACGAGCCCGGCAGGATGCGCAGGATCTCGCCCATCAGCGGCCGCGCCTTCAGCATCGCCAGGCTGCCGACGGACAAATGCACGTGATTGGGCGAACAGCCCTCCGCGGTGAACTCGGGATCGAGCTCGGCCGCGGTCTGGCAGCTGCGGACCGTCTGCACGTCGGTGATGAGATCGACCAGGTACTCGATGGTAGGGTCGTGCGAGGCCAGCCCCATGGCATGCGTGCAGGCGAGCGCCAGGCCCAGCGTGAATTCCGCCTTCGCGAGCCAGCAATAGAGCTGGTGCCAGAACAGCCAGCGCGCCACCGGCTCGGCCGAGGGCTCGGTCAGGAACACGCGGTTCCAAGGCACCAGCACGTCGTCCAGCCACATCTGGCCGTCGAGCTCGTCGAAGCGGTTGCTGAGCGGCGCCGAGAAGGGGTTGGGATCGCGGGCGGCGCGCTTGCGGCAGATCACGGTGACGCCCGGCGAGTTCACCGCCACCACGAAGCTCGCACGATGGCCGTCGATGTCGATGCCGTTGTGGGCGCCAATATAGACGTCCTCGGCGAACGCCGGGCTGGTGTGCATGCCGATCTTGCCGGAGATCACCAGGCCGGCATCGGTCCGCTTCACGAGCTTCAGGGCGGTGCGCTCGGCGGGATCCTCGCGCAGCCGATAGCCGATCGTCGCGGCACCGGCGGCGAAGGTCAGGAAGCGGCCTGTGCGCGCAATCTCGGCGCGATAGGCTTCGGCATTGGCGACCTGCTCGGCCGAAGCCTTGCGCAGGCTGACCGCATGCAGGATGCCCAGCGCGATCAGATGGCCGTAGGCCGGCGTATGGGTGATGTTGCCGGCGGTCGGGAACGTCGTTGCCTGGAAGCAGCGCCCCATCCGCGCGAGATCGTCGCCGCTCTGCGGCACCAGGTAGCCGACCGGCGTCCGCGCGCCGGCCCGGCACGGCGGCGTCATGACGATTTCCTGCCAGGCCGGATCGAAGTGCCGATCGTACCAGGCAACGTATTCCTCGACCATCGGACGGGTCGCCGGGTGCGTCGTGACGTCGTCGACCATCCCCTCGCCGAGGACCCATATCTTTCGTCCGTCGCGCAGGCTCTGACGGTAGTGGGCTCCGGTTCGCAGGGGGGGCATGGTCACGCTCCGTTGCTCGCGCGGGCGGCCTGGATGGCGCTCCAGACACGCTCGCTGGTGGCCGGCATGTCGAGCTCGCGCACCCCGCATTCCGCCAGCGCGTTCATGATGGCGATCATCACCGCGGGCAGTGCGCCGACACAACCCGCCTCGCCGGCGCCCTTCGCGCCCAGCGGGTTGGTGGCGGTGGGCACCGGATTGCTGACGATCTTCATGTTGCACATCGTGTCGGCGCGCGGCATGGCGTAGTCCATGAAGCTCGCGGTCAGCAATTGTCCGGAGCCCGGCGCGTAGACGACCTGCTCCATCAGGATCTGGCCGACGCCCTGCGCCACGCCGCCATGGATCTGGCCGGCGAGCGTCAGCGGGTTGATCACCGTGCCGACATCGTCGACCACGAGGTAAGACAGCAACTCGACCACGCCCGTCGCCGGATCGATCTCGACCTCGCAGACATGGCAGCCGTTGGGGAAGGTATCCTGCTTGGGCGCGTAGGTGGCGTCCTCGTAGAAGCCGGGCTCGACGCCGGGCGGCAGGCGGGCTGGCTGGAAGGCGGCCATCGCGACCTGCTTCAAGGTCAGGCTGCGATCGGTGCCGGCGACGGTGAACCTGGCATCGGCGAACTCGATGTCGGCCTCCGCTGCCTCGAGCAGATGCGCTGCCAGTCGCTTGCCCTTGGCGACGATCTTCGCGGCGGCCAGGCTGAGCGCCGTGCCGCCCGTCACCATCGAGCGCGAACCGTTCGAGCCCATGCCGAAGGCGACGCGGTCGGTGTCGCCGTCGATGAACTGCACGTCCGACGGCGCGATGCCGAGCTTCTCGTGCAGGATCTGCTTGAAGGCTGTCTCATGGCCCTGGCCATGCGTCTTGGTGCCCAGCAGCATGATCGCGGTTCCGCTGGGGTTGAAGCGGACCTCGGCGTACTCGGGGGCGGGACCGGCGGCCTGCTCGATGGCATTGGCGAGCCCGATGCCGCGCAGCTTGCCCGCGCTGCGCGAGGCCTCCCGGCGCGCCGCGAAGGCTGCGTAGTCGCAGGCCTTCAGGGCGATATCCATGTTCGCCTCGAACGCGCCGCAGTCGTACAAAGGGCCGAGCGGCGTCCGGTAGGGCAGCCTCTGCGTCGGGATGATGTTGCGGCGGCGCAGCTCGATCGGGTCGACGCCGAGCTCCTGTGCCGCCGCCTCGATGATGCGCTCGATCAGATAGGCCGCCTCGGGCCGGCCGGCGCCGCGGTAAGGGGCTGTGGGATTGGTGTTCGATAGCACCGCGTCGATGCTGACAAGGGCGGCGGGAATATCGTAGACGCCGGTCACCGTGCCGATCTGGCCGAACGGCGTCAGGAGCTGGCGGTCCGAGGCGATGTAGGCGCCGATGCTGGCCAGCATGTGCAGCCGCAGCCCGAGGAACCGGCCATCCGCATCCAGCGCCAGCTCGATGTCGCCGACATTGTCCCGGCCATGCTCGTCGGCAAGCACCACTTCGGAGCGCTCGCAGCGCCATTTGACGGGCCGCTCGAGCTTGCGCGCGGCCCACAGCGTCAGGCGATGATCGACATACTGCCAGCCCTTGGCGCCGAAGCCGCCGCCGACGTCGTGACAGACCACACGCACCTTGCTCTCGGGCACCCGGAACACCTTGTCGGCAAGCATGTTGCGAACGCGGTGCGGATAGTTCACGTCGGCATAGAGCGTGTAGCGGTCTTCGCCGGAATCGTAGGTCCCGATCGACCCGCGAGGCTCCATGTACTGCGCATGCACGCGCGTGATGACATAGCGGCGCCGCACGATGCGAGTAGCGCGCGCGAACGCCTCGTCCGTCGCCTTCCGGTCGCCGCGTTCGTGGGTATGGGAGATGTTGTCCGGGTTCTCGTCCCAGACGCGTGGCGCGCCCGGCTCGGCTGCTTCCCAGACCAGGGTGACCGCGGGCAGGGGGGCGTAGTCGACCTCGACCAGCTCGGCCGCGTCCTTGGCCTCTTCCAGCGTCTCGGCGACGATCATGGCGACGGGGTCGCCGACATAGCGGGCGCGATCGATCACCAGGGCGGGCCGCTGTGGCGCAAACATCGGCGAGCCATCGCGCTTCTTGCGCGGCATGGCGGCCTTGGGCATGCCGAGACCGTCCTTGGCGTAGTCCGCGCCCGTGTAGACTGCGAGCACGCCGGGCGCGCGCGAGGCCGCTTCGGTCGATATTGCACGGATCGCCGCATGGGCGTGCGGCGACCGCACGAAGACGGCATGGACCTGCCGCGCCAGCACCCGGTCGTCCTGATAACGGCCCTTGCCCGTCAGCAGCCTGACGTCCTCGAAGCGTCTTACGGGCTGGCCGATGCCGAACTTCATGGGCGCGCTCACACGAAACGGGCGGAGATCGATCCCAGGGGACCGTAATCGACGTGGAACATGTCGCCGGCCCGCGCCTCGACCATCCCGGTGAAGGACCCGCCCAGGACGAAGTCGCCGGGCTCCAGGGCAATGTCGAAGGGGGCGAGCTTGTTGGCGAGCCAGGCCACGCCGTTGGCCGGATGGTTCAGCACCGCCGCCGCCACGCCGGTCTCCTCGATGACGTTGTTGCGATGGCACAGCACCGACACCCATCGCAGGTCGACGTCCATCGGCTTGATCGGCCGACCGCCGATGATCAGGGCGGCGTTGCCCGCGTTGTCGGCAATGCTGTCGAGCACCGAGCGCGGCTTGCCGGTGTCGGGATCGACGCGATGGGTGCGCCCGTCGACGATCTCGCAGGCCGGCGTGATGTAGTCGGTCGCGCTGAGCACGTCGAAGATGGTGCAGCCCGGCCCTTTCAGGCGCCGGCCGATGACGAAACCCAGCTCGCATTCCAGCCGCGGCTGCAGGAAGCGGCTCATCGGGATCTCCGAGCCTGTGCCGTAGAACATGTCGGCCATCAGCGCGCCGTAGTCGGGCTCCTCGATGCCCGCCTGGCGCTGCATGGCCCGCGAGGTGAGGCCGATCTTGTGGCCCTTCACCGGATTGCCGCGCGCCACCTTGAGCTCGACCCAGCGGCGCTGCACTGCATAGGCGTCTTCGATGGCAAAGCCCTCGTACTGCACGGAAGGCGGCCTGATCCGGTGCCTGTCCTTCTCCGCCGCGTCGTAGGCGCGGGCGATCGTGTTTATGGTTGCTGTGTCGAGCATGCCCGTCACGCTCCCTGGGAAAGCACGGCGGTGAAGTCGGCCTGCACCAGCGCGCGGCTGTCGGCCGGCAGGGTCAGGGTGTGTCGAGCCGGCCGGGAGGCCGCGTCCGGGAACATCTTGACCCATTCGGTGTTCAGCGCCGCGCGCTGCCCGGCGGGATCCTTCACCCAGAAGGTGATCTTGATGATGTCGTCGACGGTACCGCCGGCCGCTTCGATGTCGTGCCGGATATTGCCAAACACGTTGGCCACCTGCTGCTCGAGCGCCGGCGGCAGGTCGCGTGTGCCGGGGTTGGCGCCGCCGATGACGCTCGACATGACGATGTTGCCGATGCGGCTGGCGTTGGGGATGGGGTTCTCGTGGCGGGGCTGCTTGCCGTCCACGCTTTGACGCTTGGCCAAGGGTTCGTTCCTCAGGGGGCGGCGTGGCCGAAGTGCGGAATGCCTTCCGTGCGGTCGTCGAGTGCCTCGACGCCCTCCGTCGGCAACACCTTCACCCAGTTCAACGCGCCGTTGATGTCGTCCTTCCAGATCTCCTTGGGCAGGTCGTAGACGAACTCGACGCCGTAACCGTTGGGATCGTGGATGTAGAGGCTGTGGGTCATGCCGTGCTCGACGCGGCGGTCGAACTTCACGCCCTTCTGCTGCAGGTATTCCAGATGCGCCATCCACGCTTCGCGCGTCGGCATGGTGATGGCGATGTGGTTCACCGCGCACGGCATGCCGAACATCGACCAGTCCTCGGGCGGCTTGGGCAGGTCGCGGTTCTCGACCAGCGCGATGTCGTGATGATGGCTTGTGCCGTCCTCGCGCACGCCCGAGTAGAAGCGCATCTTGGGCGGATTGGGCCGATCCGGCCGCGGCGTCAGCTCGCCGACCTGGCGGAAGCCCACGACCTCCGTCCAGAAGCGATGCGATTCCTCGATATCGCGGACATTCAGCACGAGATGGTTGATGCCACGCGGTGTTGTCGGCTTGTCCATGATGCAATCCTTCAGGTTGGTTCGCTTCACATGATTATTGGGCGGCTTCCACGAGATCGAGGTGCTGTGGAGCATCGAGCTCCTCCAGCAGGAAACGGTCGAGCAGGCGGTCGGCGCGCGCGCGGTCGGTATTGGCCTGCAACGCCGTGTAGTTGCGCCCGACCGAGCCGAGATAGAAGCGTTCGTACTGCTCGTTGCGGCTGCCCAGCGCGGTGCCGGCGAAGTCCCAGGCGAGGCGGAACAGCCGGCTCCGCTTCTCCGCGTCGATGCTGGCGCCGCGCAGGTACTTGTCGATCAGCGGGCGCAGCTTCTCGTCGGCAAGCGCTGCGCGCGCCGGCGTGGTCAGCAGGTTGTGCGAGCCGATCTGGCGGATGAGGTCGTTGACCCTGGGAAACCATGTCGGCAGAGCGGCGCGCAGCGCCGACAGCGGCCGCACGTCGCAGGCCCACATGCCGTTGCCGTACTCGCGCGCGCCCTGCTCGCCGGCGAAGACACTCGATCGCGCGAACTCGGCGAACATGGCGAGCTCGCCGAGCTGCTGCTGGGTCTGCGGCTGGCCGACCAGGTTGACCGCCTCGGCCATGCGCGTCGCCAGTCCCCACGCGAATTCGAGCTTGGTCTGCGCCCGGATCATGGTCTGCTGCATGATGTTGGGCCACCACGTCGTCTTCATCACGGTGTTGTAGACCGCAAGGTTGGCGTCGATGAAAAGCCGGTCACGCGGCACCTCGACGTCGTCGAAGATGACGAAGGCGTCCTGCTCGTCGAAGCGGCTCGACAGGGGATGTTCGAAGCGGTTGGTGCTGGTTGAAACGCTGTCGCGGCAGATGAACTTCAATCCCGGCGTGTCCATCGGGATGCAGAAGGAGAGGGCATGGACGTCGGCCGCCTGCAGCATAGGGCCGCCGGGATAGACGGCCAATTCGTCGGCGAACGGCGCCAGCGTTGCCAGCACGCGGCTGCCGCGCACGACGATGCCGTGGGCCGTGTCCTCGACCTTATGAAGCTGCACCGGATCGAAGCCGACTGGATACTTGCCCTTGGCGAGGTCCACCGTGGAATGGACGATGGTGTGGGTCAGCGACAGGTCCTCGCGCGCGAGCATCTTCTGGTAGCTGACCAGATTTTCGGCGCCGCGCGCGTTTCCGTTCGTCGCCCATTCATCGGCGCGGCCGGCAAACCCCGCGAACGTGACATTCATGTAGTCTGGTGTGCGGCCCATCAGGCCGACCGAATATTCTGCGACGCGCTCCAGCCCGCGATGGCGCCGCTCGAGATCGGCCCGGCTTCTCGGGATCATGTGGCTGACGTTGATCGGCTCGCCGGTCTCCGGATCGGGCATGAGGCAGACATCGGCCGACCGGTGCTGCAGGTCGAAGACCTCGGCCAAGGCTTGAGCCGCGCCCATCAGCGCCGGATGATCGGCGATCGATCCAACCTTGTCGCCGCCTACCCACAGCTCCCGGTTGTCGCGCAGACCCTTCAGGAACTGCTCGCCCGTGCGTGCCGTCATGCGCTCCTCCCAGGAGCTTATTGTATTGGTAAAGACCCTAGCCAAGTCCGCCCATTACCGGAACAATGAAAGCGGACATGGGCCGCATAACCAACGCTTATGAGCTCCCGGCCGCCGGCGAGATCGAACTGGCCGCGCGCCTGCGCATGGCCAACCTCGACCTGCTGCCGGTGCTGCACGAACTGTTGCGCACGCGCAGCGTCACGCGCACCGCCGAGAGCTTCAACATGACCCAACCGGCGATCAGTCGCGCCTTGCGGCATCTGCGTGCTGTCTTCGACGACCAGCTTCTGGTGCCGAACGGTCGCGAGGCGCTGTTGACAGAGCGCGCGCAGGCCCTGGTGGAACCGCTGCGGCGGACGCTTGGCGATCTCGACCGGGTGCTGACGCCGGCAGGCCCGTTCGATCCGGCGACCGAGACTGTCCATATCCAGATCAGCACGGCCGACTACGTTACGCGGCTGCTGGCCCCCATCCTGACCGAGATCTGCGCGCGCGAGGCGCCGCACGTCGTTCTCGACTTCACCCTTGTCGACATCGGCAATCTCGAGGACCTGGCGAAGGTCGATTTCATGGTCGGGCCGCGAGCGCGCGGCCAAGCGCTGGGCAAGCGACTCGGCTCCTTGCCGTTGTGGCGCGACGAGATGGTTTGCATCGCCTCCGCTGCCAACGAGGCGTTGCCGGCACGGCTCACCCCGGCGCAGTTCCAGGCATCGCGCTACGTCGCCTTCCGACGCGGGCCGCGCGTGCCGCCGGACGTCCATGCCCAGCTCCAGCCAACCTCACCGCTGGAGGTCGCACCGGTCTGCACCGTGCACAACTTCCTCGTGCTGGGCGCCGTGGTCGCGCGCTCCGAGTCCATCGCGCTGGTGCCGCGCAAGGTGGCGCGCGAACTGGCGCGCACGGAACGTCTACGCATCGTCGAGATCGACTACCCGCGCCGGCACCTCTTCATTGATGCCTATTGGAGCCTCGCTGCGGACAGCCGACGCGGCCGCGTCTGGTTCCGCGATCTGCTCACGCGGGCGGCAAGGCAGCTTGCCTGAAACTGTTCGACAGGACGCGCCCGCCCGGTACGGCCGCCGGCGACGGTTCAGCACCTGGTCGAGGTGACCCGGCCGCAGCGCGACCGCGAGGCAAAGCTCGACCTGCACCTGATCCTCGACAACGACGCCAGCTGATCGAGGCCGGATCGCCGATACAGGGATCGCTTGCCCATCATCATCCGACTCCGATAGAGTTGGAAATGCGAGTCATTCGCAATCAAAGGGCCTAACGTGAGTCTGCCGTCGAAAACCGTGCTTGGCCTGTACCTGGCTCATCGCGGAGCACTGCTGAACTATGCCAATGGCATCATCGGCGACCGCGCCCAGGCGGAGGAAGTGGTGCAGGAAGCCTACCTGCGCTTTGCCGACGCCGCGGCGCGCCGGCTGTACGACGAACCGGTCAGCTACCTCTATCGCATCGTGCACAACCTGTCGTTCGACGGCATGCGGCGGCTCAGCCTCGAGTCGCGGCACGTCAGGCGCGGCGTCGAGCAGGCGGGGGAGATCCCGGAGGAGAAGCCGTCACCGGAAGCCGAATCGATCGCCCGCCAGGAGCTGGGGCGCGTCATGGTGGCGATCGCCGACCTTCCGGAACGCACGCGCATCGCCTTCGAGATGCACCGGCTGGGCGGCTTCAAGCTGCGCCAGATCGCCGAGCATCTCGGCATCTCGGTCTCGATGGCGCAGCTCCTCGTCGTCGAGGCGGTGAAGCACTGCCAGGGCCGCCTGTCATCCTCGTCCGAGCCGTGATTGAAAAATCCTCGGCTGATTCGTCTAATGAAGATGACCATCGCGGCGGCCAGGAACGCGTGACTGCATACGACACCACCAGGGCATCCGACGCGGAGCGCGATCGGGCCGGCACAGAGGCCGCCACCTGGCTGGTGCTGCTCGCAGAGTCGCCGGACGATCGTGAGCTTGCCGCCGGTTTCGAGGCGTGGCGGACGGCAAATCCGCTGCACGCCGAAGTGTGGGCGCGTACCGAGCAGGCGCACAGGCTGGCCGGCAAGCTGGCGCCGCAAACCCACGATCAATGGCCGAAGGCGTCCACGGTACGACGCGCCGCGGCTTCCGGGGGACCGATTGCACGGCCCGCGGCGCGGCCATGGCGCGGACGTCGGCTGGCATTGGCGGGCGTGGCAATGCTGGTGGCCGCGCTGGTGCTGCTCGCGGCGCCCACTTTCCTGATTCATCTGCAAGCGGATCATCTGACGGCGACCGCGGAAACGCGCGCGGTGATGCTCGACGACGGCACGCAAGTCCGCCTCGGTCCGGAGAGTGCCCTCGCCGTGGATTTCAGCGGGACTGCCCGCACGGTGCGGCTGATCAAGGGCGAGGCCTTCTTCGAGGTCGTGCCCGACAGTGCGCGACCCTTTCGTGTCGCCGCCAACGGTGTGATGACGACCGTGCTCGGCACCGCCTTCGAGGTGCGGCTCGACACACAAGATGTCGGCGTCGCCGTGCGGCGCGGCCGGGTCCAGGTCGATGGCGGAGAGCCGGCGCGGTCCGAGCAGCTCGTCGCCGGGCAATGGGTGACCATCGGGGCAGGCGGAACCGTGCGCGGTGAACGCAACGTCGAGGAGATCGGCGACTGGCTGGAGGGCGAGCTGGTCGCGCGCGACCGGCCGATGACGGAAATCGTCGATGCCCTGCGCCGCTACTATGGCGGCCGAATCCTGGTCGGGGCGCCGACCTTCGCCGCCACGCGGGTGACCGGCATCTACGACCTGCGCCATCCCCGGGCGACGCTGACGGCCCTCGCTGCTTCGCACGACGCGACCGTCCGGCAGCTGTCGCCGTGGCTGCTGATCGTCACGCCCCACTAGCAACGCAAAATCTTCCCGAACGATTGGAAAAGCCGCGCGCCCACTCGTCCTGAGCAAGGGCGCATTTGCGACGCATTCGCAGACGCCCGAGTCGAGGCTTGCTGCGGGGAGATTGGGCAATGGCGAAGTCCGGGTATCGGTGGTTCGAAGGGCGAGGGAGGCCTCTGACAGCTGTGATGGTGGCCGCCTTCCTGGCGGCGGCGGTCGTTGGGCTGCCGGCCGCTGCGCAGGATAGCGCCCAGCCGGCCGTCTACACCTTCAATATCCCGGCGCAGCCGCTGTCGGAGGCGCTGATCCAGTTCGGCCGGCAGGCCGGCCTGCAGGTCTCTGCGGACACCAGCGTGATCCGCGACGCCCGTACCGCCGGTGTCAGCGGCCAGATGGACCGCAACCGGGCCCTGGCGGTGCTGCTGGCGGGAACCGGCCTGACCTACCGTATAAACGGTTCGATGGTGGCGATCGAGCGGTTCGCGGCACCATCGAGCGGCGGCGTGGTTGCGCTCGATCCCGTCCGGGTGGAAAGCGCCGACAGCGCCCAGCGCCCAGCGTCCCGACGGGCCCGGCGTCCGCTACGTCGCCACCCGAAGCGTGACCGGATCGAAGACCGATCAGGCGATCCTCGAAACGCCGCAATCGATCTCGGTCGTCACGCGGCAGCAGATGGACGACCAGGCGGTCCAGAGCACCCGCCAGGCCTTGCGCTACACGCCGGGCATCGTCTCGGATCCCCGCCCGCTCAACGGGCTCAGCGACACCAACATGCTGCTGCGCGGCTTCACGCCCGATCAGTACCTCGATGGCCTGAAGCTGATCATCGGCAATTTCGGCTATACGCAGATCGACCCTTATCTGCTCGACCGCATCGAGGTGCTGCGCGGCCCGTCGTCGGTGTTGTACGGGCAGGGCACGCCGGGCGGCATCGTTGCCCTCACCAGCAAGCGGCCGACCGACACGGCCGTGCACGAGGTGATGCTGCAGGCCGGCACCTACGATCTCTACTCGGCGGCCTTCGATGTCGGCGGCCGGGCGGACGGCGACGGCAAGCTCCTCTACCGCATCACCGGCCTCGCCAAGTATGCAGGCTCGCAGGTCGAGTTCTCGAACAGCCGCCGGTTCGCGATCGCGCCGGCCTTCACCTGGAAACCCGACGCCGCCACCTCGTTCACGATCCTTGGCCAGTTCCAGAGGGACAGCGGCCCCGCGTTCAACGGCTTCGTTCCCGCTCGGGGCAGCGTCCTGTTCAACCCCAACGGCCAGATCCCTTCGTACTTCTATGTCGGCGATCCCAACCTGAACGACTACACCCGCATGGTCGCGTCGGTCGGCTACAGCTTCGAGCACCGCTTCGATCGGGTCTTCGCGTTCCGGCAGAACTTCCGCTACCAGAATCTGTTCGCGGCGGACAACAGCCTCTATGCCTCCGGCCTGCAGGCCAATCAGAAATTCCTCAACCGATACGCCTTCAATGACGTCGAGAGCCTGAACACCATCACCGTCGACAACCAGCTGACGGCGAAGTTCGCGACCGGTGCGCTCGGCCACAGCTTCCTGCTGGGGCTCGACTATCAGTGGAACACCAACCGGCAGACCTCGGCCATCAACTTCGCGACGCCGGCGATCAACCTGTTCGCCCCGAACTACTATCTCCCGATCGCCAACCCCGTCTTCAATCCCACGTCGAGCTACACCAACGCGCGGCAGAGGCAGGATCAGATCGCGCTCTATGCCCAGGACATCATCAAGCTCGGCGGCTTCTCGCTGGTCCTCGGCGGGCGGCAGGACTGGGTGTCGAGCTCATCGGACAACTACATGACCTTGACCGGCACCTCGAAGTACGACCAGGCCTTCACCTGGCGCGCGGGCTTGGTCTACCTGTTCGACAACGGCATCGCGCCGTACGCCAGCTACACGACATCGTTCTCGCCGACCGCCGGCCTCGACTTCTCCGGCAACCCGTTTTCGCCGACCACCGGGCAGCAGTTCGAGATCGGCGTCAAATACCAGCCGACCGGCTTCAACGGCTTCTTCACCCTGTCGGCCTACAACCTGACGCAGCAGAACGTGCTGACCACCGATCCACAGCATCCGGGCTTCTCGGTGCAGACCGGCGAGATCCGCTCGCGCGGCATCGAGTTCGAGGCGCGGGCGAGCCTGACCGACAATATCGACCTGATCGGCTCCTACACCTACACCGACGCGCTGACGACCAAGTCGAACGCGTTGGCGGCCAACATCTGGGGCACGCCGATCCGGATGCAGGGCCAGCCGGTCAACGGCGTGCCGCAGAACATGGCCTCGATGTGGAGCACCTACAGGTTCACGACCGGCTCGGCCACGGGCCTCATGGTGGGCGGCGGCGTGCGCTATATCGGGCCCCAGCCCGGCGACACTGTCAACTCCTTCATCGTGCCGGGCTTCACCCTGTACGACGCCGTCGTGAGCTATGACCTCGGCGCCGTCATGCCGAAGCTGCAGGGCGCCTCGCTCCAGTTGAACGCCACGAACCTGTTCGACACTCAGTACGTCGCCTCGTGCGCCAACGCCAACTTCTGCTCCTACGGCCTCGGGCGCAACGTCTACGCGAGCCTGAAATACAAGTGGTAAGCCCGCGCGCTGCGCTGGTGGTCCTTCGTGCACAGGTGGACGAGCCTTCGATCTGAGGATCATTACTGCAAGTTCCTCCCTGCGTTGCGCACCGGGAGGAGCATGATCAGCGCTCCATCTTCACCAGCTTGCCCATCGGCACCATGACATAGAGCTGCGGGCCGATGGGCACGATTCCGGCCAGGATCACCAGCGCGCCCACCATCGCCACCGGAATCGGCGGCTGCCAGCCGGTCTCGTGGTAGTGCTGCATTCGGCGCGTGGCACCCATCAGGCCGAGCGCGTAGAGCGGCATGAAGGCGAGATAGAAGCCGACCAGCCAGCACCAGAACGCGGCCTTGCCGAGGCGCTCGTCGAGGATGAAGCCGAACGCCTTGGGGAACCAGTAGATGAAGCCGCGAAGGCGCCAAACAGCACGCCGCGGATGATGACGCTATGGAAGTACGCCACCAGGAACAGGCTGGTGCAGCACGAAGTCGGCCGGCGGGATCGACCGCAGAACGCCGATCATGCCGCCTATCACGCAGGTGCACATGAAACCCAGCGTCCACAGCAGCGGCGAGCTGAAGCGAACCCGCCCGCCATAGAGCGCGAACAGCCGATTCAAGACCTTCACGCTGGTCGGCGCGGCGATGATCATGGTCATGACGCCGAAGAAGGCGTTCACGTCAGCGCCGCTGCCCATGGTGAAGAAACGGTGCGGCCAGACCATGAAGGAGAGCACGCAGATGCCGAGCGTCGCCGCCACCATCGAGCGGTAGCCGAACGTGCGCGCTGACCCACGCGATGCCGCCCAGGAACATCACGACCAGGGCGGGGATCGACCACACGACGAGTTCCACCGGGCCGGAATATTCCCAAACGGGGAGATAGCCTACCCTGCTGTTGCCGGCACGGAACCACCACGCGATGCCGAGCGTCAGCACGATCACGGGCACGACGATCGTCAGCATGATCGCCGTGACGTTCAACAGGATCAGCCGCTCGGCGGCACCGACCGGATCCTGGGGATGCGCCACGCCGCTTTGCCAAAGAGTTTGCACCCAGGTCTCCCCCACGATGCTCAGCGGGAGAGTTTGCATCTCTGCTCGAGGCTCTAGTGCAGCCTAGCCTTCACCGTGACCGGACGCTTGTGTTTCTTGGTCGGCGACCTACTTCCGGGGTAGGGGTGGAAGTCATGCTCTTCCAGACCGCAAGCATGATTGCATCACCGATTGCTTGATCCTCCGTCACCGCGGATGCCAGACGCCGTCGTCCCAGAGCCTGATTCCGCCGGTGATGCCCTTGTCGTTCGACGCGAGGATGACGTTCTTCGGCAGCTTGAAGGTGATGTTTGCTGCGTTGCCGCCGCCGATATGGAGCGTGTCGTAATTCAGCAATGCGCGCAGGATGACGATGATCCGCAGCACGCGCCGGTTCCACTTCTTGCGGCCGACCGCCTTCAGCGCGGCGTCGCCGACATATTCGTCGTAGGTCTCGGACCTGCGTACAGGATGGTGGGCGAGTTCGAGATGCGGTGTCATGCGGCCGTCGCTGAAGATCGCGCTACCGAAGCCGGTGCCGAGGGTGATCACCACTTCGAGCCCCTTGCCGTCGATCACGCCGAGACCAGCGACCTCGGCGTCGTTCTCCAGCCGCGCCGGCTTGCCGAACAGCTTGGATATTTCATCCTGCAGGGGGAAGCCGCGCCAGGCTTTCGTCCCGAGGTTCGGCGCGGTGATGACCGTGCCGCGTCGCACCACGCCCGGAAAGCCGATCGAGATCCGGTCAAAGGGCGGCAACGGCTTGATCAAACCGGCGAGCGTGTCGAGCACGGTGGACGGCGTCGAGGGCGAGGGTGTTGGTACCCGCACGCGCTTCACGACCATCCGGCCTTCCGGATCGAGCACCGCGGCCTTCAGGCCGGTTCCGCCGATATCGATGGCCAGGGTGCATGGGCCAGAGCCGGCGTCGCTCATCGTTCGATCACCTCCACGCCGCGGGCGCCCGCCACGATGACACGCGAGGCGAGGCCGATGAACAGTCCGGTTTCTATGACGCCGACGAGACCGGAAAGTTCGCTCTCGAGTCCGGCCGGATCTTCTATTGCAGCGATCGAGCAATCGGCGATGCGGTTGCCGCCATCGGTGACGAACGGTCGCTCGATGCCACCGCGCAACGTCGGCTGCAACCCAGAGCGTTCGAGCCGGCCGAGCGTCGAGCGCCAGCCATAGGCCACGATCTCGACAGGCAGCGGTGTACCGCCGCCCAACCGGTCGACCAGCTTGCTGTCGTCGACCATCACGATCATCCGGCGGGCGGCGCTGGCCACGATCTTCTCGCGCAGCAGGGCGCCGCCCAATCCCTTGACGAGATTGAGCGTGCCGCGCTCGACCTGGTCGGCGCCGTCGATCACGAGATCGAGTTGAGGATGCTCGTCGAGGGTTGCAAGCGCCAGCCCGAGATTGCGCGCGAGCTGCGCCGTGCGCTCCGAGGTCGGCACGCAGACGACTTGCAGACGGCGCGCGGCCAGCAGCTCGACGGCGATCTCGGCCGTCGAGCCGCTGCCAAGGCCTACGACCATGCCGTCCGCGATCTCCTCGATTGCGCGGGCCGCCGCGGCGCGCTTCAGCGCCTCGCGATCCATCAGTCGCCTGCCGCCGCGTGATCGGCGAGGATACGAAGCGTGCCGTGCGGCTGCAGCCGCGCGGCAGGCAGGCGCTTGTCGCCGGCGAGAACCTCGCGCAGCCGGTCCTTCTTGTCGGCGCCCGCGACCAGGAAGATGGTTTCGCGGCTGCTCTCCAGGCCAGGGTAGGTGACGGTGATGCGCGGCGCGCCGTTCGGATCGTCTGTGGCTCCGACCCAGCGGCGCCGTTCGTCGAGCATCGGCTTGCCGGGAAACAGCGACGCCGTATGTCCATCGGTACCGAGGCCCAGCAGGACGATGTCGAATAACGGCCGCTCTGGCGTCAGTTGCCCGGCACCGTGGAAGGTCTTGAGGCTCGCTTCGTACTGCGCTGCGGCGGTCTCGGGCGTCAGACCGACGGTGGGAACCGGATGGATCTGATCCGCGGGCACCGAAACGTGCGACAGCAGCGCCTCGCGCGTCATCCGGTAGTTGCTCGCCGGATCGTCGGGCGGCACGAAGCGCTCGTCACCCCAGAACCAGTGCGTCCGTGCCCAGGGGAACGGGAGCGTGGCGAGAAGCTGGTAGAGACGCTTCGGCGTCGATCCGCCCGACAACGCGACGGAGAATGCGCCATTCTTCGCGTGCGCCGCGGCGGACATGAGATCGGCCGCGCGCCGGGCAAGCGCGTCGGCGTCGGCGAGGACTTCGAGGAGCGGTTGGGTCATGCGTCGAGGATGTACTTTTGGATGGCTTCGGCAAGCCCGTCCTGATCATTGGAGCCGGTGACGAATCTTGCCTTGTTCTTAACCTCGGCCGGCGCATTGCCCATGGCGATGCTCAGGCCGCTTTGCGCGAACATGCCGAGATCGTTGTGGCCGTCGCCGATCACCGCGACCTCGCCCATCGGCACGCCCATCAGCGCGGCGAGGCGTTGCACACCCACGGCCTTGTTGGCCTGGGGATGGGTGATGTCGAGATAATAGGACTGCGAGCGCGAGGCCGACGCCGCTTCGCCGAGTGCCGCCTGCATCTCGGCCTCGCAGCGTGCCAGATAATCATGATCGTCGCTGACGCCGACGATCTTGAAGGCGCTCTCGAGCACGCCGTCGAAATCCCGCACCACCAGGGGCTGGTAGCGGACGGTGCGGATCTCGCCGGCGACATGGCTGTCGTCGGGATTGGTCAGCAGCCAATCCTGCCCGCTGAACACCCAGACGTCGAGCCCGTAGCCGCGCAGCATGTCGCACGCGCGATGCGCGGTCTCCGGTGCCAGCGCATGCTCCTCGAGCGGCGACAGGTCGGGATTGGTGATCTGCCCGCCGTTGAAGCCGCCGATCGGATTGGTGAGGGCGAGAGGCTCGACCAGCATGCGCATCCCGCGCGGCGGGCGGCCGCTGATCGCCGCGAAGCCGATGCCGCGTGCCTGCAGGGCCGCCACGGCTTCGCAGGTGCGCGGCGTCAGCACTTTGTCATGAGTCATCAAGGTGCCGTCGACGTCCGAGATCAGGGCGGAGATCCTCATGCTCCGCCATTGCCATTTCCGGCGATCGGGCGCCAGCGCCGGCCGTCGCTGCCCAGCAACGCGTCGGCTTCTTCCGGCCCGGCACTGCCGGCCCGGTAGACCGGCAGCTCGGGCGCAGCCTCCTGCTTCCAGGCATCGAGCACGGGTTGCATCACCCGCCAGCCGGCCTCGATCGTGTCGGCGCGCTGGAACAGCGAGGCATCGCCGATCATGCAGTCGTAGATCAGCGTCTCGTAACCGGTGCTGGGCATGGCCTGGAACGCATCCTCGTAGCGGAACTTCATGTCGACGCCGTCGATCCGGACCGTCGGGCCGGGAATCTTCACGCCGAAGCCCAGGGTCACGCCCTCATCGGGCTGGATGTGCAGCGTGAGGTCGTTGAACGGCAGGCGCTCGACCGGCGTGTCCCGGAACAGGGCGAGCGGGGCCTGCTTGAACTGGATGGTGATCTCGGTGCGCCGCCGAGCCAGCGCCTTGCCGGTGCGGAGGTAGAAGGGAACGCCGACCCAACGCCAGTTGTCTATGCCGAGCTTCATGGCGACGTAGGTTTCGGTGGTCGAATTGTGCGGCACGTCCGGTGCCTGGCGATAGGGCACCACTGTCTCGCCGCCGATGTTGCCCGCGCCGTATTGCGCCCGCACGACGTTGCGATGGGCGTCCTTGGCGCCGAAGCTGCGAGCGGCGTCCAGCACCTTGGCCTTCTCGCTGCGCATGGCATCGGCCGCGAAGCAGCTCGGCGGCTCCATCGCGATCAGGGTGAGGAGCTGGAACAGGTGATTGGGCACCATGTCGCGCAGCGCTCCGGTGGTGTCGTAGAACTTGCCGCGCTGCTCGACGCCCACGGTCTCGGCAACCGTGATCTGCACATGATCGATATGGTCGCGGTTCCACAGCGGCTCGACGAAGCCGTTGGCGAAGCGGAAGACCAGGATGTTCTGCACCGTCTCCTTGCCGAGATAATGGTCGATGCGGAAGACCTGCTCCTCCCGCGCCACGCTCAGGATCTCCTTGTTGAGCGCCACGGCGGACGGCAGGTCATGGCCGAACGGCTTTTCGATGATGAGGCGCCGCCACGCGCCGGCGCCTTCCGTCAGAAGGCCGGCCCTGCCGAGCTGGCCGGCGATCACCGCGAACTCCGAAGGCGGCGTAGCGAGATAGAACATCACGTTGCGGTCCGCAGGGAGAAGCCCGGCGAGCGCCCGATAGGTTTCCGGTGCTTCGAACTTCCCCGAAAGGTAGCGGCTGCGTTCGAGGAACCAGTCGATGTCGGCAGGGCCGGTGCCTCCCTTGAACTGCTCCATGCCTTTGCGCAGGTGATCGCGAAACCCATTGTCGCCCAGCGCGCGCGACGCGATGCCGACGATCGCGAAATCCTCCGGCAGCAATTTGTCGCGCCGAAGGTTGCGCAGGGCCGGCATCAGCAGGCGACGGGTGAGGTCGCCCGTCGCGCCGAAGATCACGAGCGTGCAGGAGGGGGCAGTCTCTGTCTCGGCCATGCTGTCGTTCCACCTCGTTTTACGCTACCCACGCATCATGGGCTTCAATACGATCCTTGTCGTCATGGGCGTCTCGGGCTCAGGCAAGACCACCGTCGCCAAGTGTCTGGCGGGCGCGCTCGGCGTCGGACTCCTCGAAGGCGACGAAATGCACCCGAAGACCAATGTCGAGAAGATGAGGAGCGGCACGCCGCTCACCGACGCCGACCGCCTGCCCTGGCTGCACTCCATCGCGCGCCGGATCGACGAATGGCGCGTGCGGGGTGAGGCGGGTGTCGTCACCTGCTCGGCGCTGAAGCGCACCTATCGCAATATCCTTATCGGCGACCGGCCCGACGTTCGGCTGGTCTATCTCAGGGGATCGCGCGAGCTGATCCATCAGCGGATGGCGGCGCGGCACGAGCATTTCATGCCGCTCGGCCTGCTCGACAGCCAGTTCGCGACCCTGCAGGAGCCCGGCGCTGATGAGCGGCCCGTCGTCGTCGATGTCGCCGGCAGTCCGGCGGAGATCGTGGCGGAGATCATCCGGCAGCTTGGCGTGGTGCCGCGCGCGCCGGCCTGAGCGCGGACCTGATCCGCTCCGGCGACAGCGGCATGTCGCGCAGGCGGACGCCTAGTGCATGGGCGACGGCATTGGCGAGGGCCGCCGCCGCGGGGCCCTGGGCGGCCTCGCCGACGCCGAGGAAGGGCTGATTCGGCCGGTCGATGACGTGCACTTCGATCCGGCCGGGAACCGCGGGGAAGCGCAGGATTGGATAGGCGCTCCAGTCGAAGCTGGTGCGGTGGGTCGCGTCGAACGTAACCGCCTCGCGCGTCGTCCAGCTCAGCGACTGCACGATGCCGCCCTCGATCTGGTTGCGAATGCCGTCCGGGCTGACCGCTTCGCCGCTGTCGACCGCAGCGACCACGCGCGGCACGAGGATCGCGCCCGTATCGCGGTCCACGCGCACTTCCATCGCCACGGCACAATAGCTAGCGAGGTTCTTGTAGCGGGCGAAGGCAAAGCCTGTGCCGCGACCTCGAGCTGCCCAATCGAAACGGTCGGCCGCCCTCTTCACGACATCGACCGCGCGCTCGTCCTGCAGGTGAGCGAGGCGGAACGCCACCGGATCGACGCCTGCGGCCTCGGCCAGTTCGTCCATGAAGGATTCGATCGCGAACACGTTCGTTTGGGCGCCCAGTCCGCGCAGCGCCGATACGCGTACGGGCATCCGTTCGACGAAATGCAAGGTGCCGCGTGCATTCGGCAGGGCGTAGATCGGGTTGCCGTTGCGCGCCGCGCCGCCTTCCGGCATCGGGATCGGCCGCGGCTTCGGCGGCGTGAACGGCGGATCGACCTCGGTGCCCGCCAGCAGGCCGCCGGCGGTGGTCGGGCGGGTGCTGTGGGTGTTGCTCCAGACATCGTGTTGCCAGCCGACGATGCGGCTGTCGGCGCCGAGCGACGCCGACAGCTCGACGATCATCGCCGGGCCCAGCGGCTCCCAGCCATGCTCCTGCTCGCGCATCCATTGCAGGCGCACCGGCTGGCCGGGTACGGCGCGGGCGGCCAGCGCTGCATCGGCGGCGACATCGTCGGCCCCGTTATGGCCGTAGCAGCCTGCGCCCTCGACATGGACGCAGCGCACCCTTTCGAGCGGGAGGCCGAGCAGCTCGGCGAGCGCCTTGCGCAGCGGATAGACGCCCTGGCTGTGGGTCCACACGGTCACGCTGTCGTCTTCCCACAGCGCCACGGCGCAGGACGGCCCGATCGAGCCGTGCATCAGGCTGGGCCGGCTGTAGCGTGCGCGCAATGTGTGCGAGTCGGCCGGCGCAGGCGGACCGGGATAGTCGAAGATCGGCACTTCCTGGGCCGGCAGGTCGCGCATCACCGCGCGCATGTCCTTTGCCGGCAGAGGCTCCCCGACTCGCTCCCAGCCCGCCGCCTGCAGGCGATGCAGCGCCTTCACCGCGCGCCATTCGTCGTCGGTCACGATGGCCGTGAAATGCCCGTGGCGTACGACCTGCACGACGCCGGGCATCCTGGCGACGGCTTCCATATCCGCCGGCTTGAGCCGCGTGCCGTCGCTCGGCCCGCGCACGACTCGGGCATGCAGCATGCCAGGCAGGCGCATGTCCTGCAGATAGGCCTCGCCGCCGCTGACCTTGGCGGGAATGTCGATTCGCGCCAGGTTCTCGCCGATGACCTTAGCGCCGCCCGCGCGGCGCGGCATGTTCGGTTTGGCGATCACATGAAGGGACAGTCCCGAGACCAGCTCGCCGTAACCGACGGTCCGCCCATCCGGGGCGTGGGCGGCGCCCTCGCGCAAGTCGATCTGGTCCGCCGCGATCGCGAAGCGCCAGGCTGCCGCTTCCGCCAGCAGAACGCGCACGTTGGCGGCGGCGTTCAGGATTGCGGTGCCGCTGTCCTGCAGGGAGTGGCTGCCCGCCGTCACGCCCTCGTCGGGCGTGCGCGCGGTGTCGGCAGTGACGATGTCGACCGCCGACGGCAGGACGGCCAGCTCATGCGCGGCAATCTGGATCAGTGCCGTCTTGAGGCCCTGGCCGAGCTCGGCTTTGCCGGTGAAGACGGTGACCTGCCCGTCGGCGTCGACACCGATCCAGGAATCGAGCAACGGCGACCTGGCGAGGTCGACGGGTAGCGCGGGGCTGTCCGAATCCTGGGCGCCAGCGCCGCGCGACAAGGCGAAGGCGACGACAAGCGCGCTGTTCGCCAGCAGGGCGCGGCGGCCCAGCCCGCTCACGGCTTTTGCTCTGCGACGTCGCGCACGCCGCCGCCCATCATCTCGGCTGCCCGGCGCACCGCGCGCAGGATGCGCATGTGGGTGCCGCAGCGGCAGAGATTGGGGGCAAGATGGGCGCGCACCTCTTCTTCTGTGGGGCGGTTGTTGCGCTCCAGCAGCGCCTGGGCGCGCACGATCATGCCGGCGATGCAGTAACCGCATTGCGCCGCCTGTTCGGCCTCGAAGGCGATCGACAACGTGCCGGGCGCACCGTCGGGCGACGCCAGCCCTTCGAGCGTGCGCACCTTGCGCTTGCCGAGCGCGGCGACCGGGACGAGGCAGGAGAACACGGGCTTGCCGTCGAGCAGCACCGTGCAGGCGCCGCATTGGCCGAGTCCGCAGCCGAACTTGGCGCCGTTGAGCGCCAGCTCGTTGCGCAGCACGTAGAGCAGCGGCGTGTCGGGATCGACATCGACCTGGTGCGTCTGGCCGTTGACGGTGAGGGCGATCACCTCGCCTCTCCTTGCCGCGCCTGCAGGACGGCGTCGCCGATGTCAGGCCACGGCGGCTTGTCGGTGAAGCGGGTCCGCAAATAGGCTGTGAGCTCGCGAAGCTGGTGGTCGTCGAGCAGGTCGGCGAAGGACGGCATCGTCGGCCAGATCAGGCCGGCCGGCGAGGTGAGGCCCTCCATGATGGTGCGCACGGCATTGTGCGCGTTGTCCGCCTGCAGCGGCGTACCCCAGGCGAGCGGCGGCCGGCCTTGCTGCATCATAGGTGCGCCGGGCTCGTGGCAGACCGCGCAGGCGCCGGCGAACAGCGTCGCCGCCTCGGGATACGTCTGTGCCGCGAGCGCCTGCCGATCGATCGGCTCGGCCTGGTCCAGTCGGGCCGCCGGGGCCTGTGACATGAGGGACGCGAAGTAGACGGCGATCGCGTGCACATCTTCGTCCCGCGCCTCGGACAATGCGCGCGTCACCTCGCCCATCGGACCGGCGGCGGCTGCATGAGCGGGGCTGAGGCCTGTGCGGAGGTAGACACTGAGCCTGTCGGTCGTCCATGGGCGCACGGCGGGTGAGCGCCCGTTGAGCGGCGGCGCGTACCAGCCGTCGGTAAGGGCGCCATCGTAGGCGCGGGCTTTGTCTTCCGCACCGAGGCTGTCGCGCGGTGTGTGGCAGCCGCCGCAATGCGCCAGCCCCTCGGCCAGCGCACGACCTCGATTCCAATCCGACGATTGCGCCGGATCGGCCGGGAGCGGGCCCTCGTTCAGATGGAGCAGGTTCCAGGCGGCGACGAGGGGCCGGAAGCCGAACACGCCGTCGAGATGCGTCGCCGGCGCCCGACCGGCAATGGGTCGACGCGTCATCAGCCAAGCATAGAGCGCGTCGAGCTCGCCGTCGCTCACATGGGTGAAATGGTCGTAGGGGAAGGCGGCGTAAAGGTGCTCGCCGTTGCGGGCGATACCGCGCCGCATCGCGCGACCGAAGGCCTCGCGCGACCAGGCGCCGATGCCTGTCTCTACATCGGGCGTGATGTTCGTCGCGAAGACCGCGCCGAAAGGCGTGGCAAGGGCACGGCCACCGGCCAGCGGTCGTGCAGGATCGGCGGTGTGGCAGCCCGCACAGCTGCCCAGCCTGGCGAGGCCTTCGCCTTCCGCCACGAGCGCACGATCGAAAGAGTCCGCTGCCGGCCGCGCGATCGCCTTGATTTCGGGATTCCAGGCGAGCGCGAAGGCGACCGCGAGCAACGCTGCCGATGCCAGCGCAACTCCCACCACGAGCCGAGTGCCTCGAACCAAGATAAGGCTCCATGCCGCCTTCGTCGTCGGAGACTATAACGCCACGCGTGTGCGGACGATTCGACCCTTTTGTGGCACGAACAGGTGCGACGGTCGGGCCTCCTGCTGGAGCTGCTCGAGGGTGCACTGGTCCGGCCGCTTGTCGGGTCGCCAGCGGACGAAGCGCGTACCATGGCGGAAGCGGTCGCCTGTGACGTGGTCATACCGGACTTCGGCCACCAGCTCGAGCTTGAGCGGCTCCCATTTCGCGCTGCGTTCGGTCGACCAGCGGCTCGGCCCGCCCGGTGCATCGCCTGTGAATCCACGCCCACCCTTCAGCGCTTCGACCTTTCGCGTCAGTGCCGGCCGCTGTTCGTCAGAGATGCCCGAGGTGAAGCCGACATGGTCGAGCTTGCCTTGGTCGTTGAACAGGCCAAGCAGCAGCGAGCCGACCTGCCTGCTGTTCGCGGCGTAGCGAAAGCCGCCGACGACACAGTCGGCGGTGCGCAGGCATTTGATCTTCACCATCGCGCGCTCGCCGGGGCGATAGGGGTCGTCGAGGCGCTTGGCGATGACGCCATCCAGTTCGCCGCCGCCGGCCCGCTTCAGCCAGCGTTCGGCCTCGGCGCGCTTCTCCGTCGCGGGCGACAGGCGCAGCGAGGGTGCATCATTGAGTGCCGCGAAGAATGCCTCGAGTGCCGTTCGCCGTTCGCTCAGCGGCCGCGCGGCGAGATCGGTGCCGCGAGGCGTCTGCAGCAGGTCGAACACGATCAGGATCGACGGCGTCTCCGCGGCGAGCCTGTTCACGCGGCTCGCCGCAGGATGAAGCCGAAGCTGCAGGGCGTCGAAGGAGAGGACCTTGCCGACCGGAATCGCGAGCTCGCCATCGAGCATGAATCGCTTGGGCTTGAGCGCACGAAGCGACGCGACCATGTCGGGAAAGTAGCGCGCGAGGCTCTTCCCAGAGCGGCCGAGCAGCTCGACCGCGTCGCCGTCGCGGATCGCAAGGCAGCGGAAGCCGTCCCACTTGGGCTCGAACTGCCAGCCCTTGTCGCGCGGCAGCTCGGACTCCGGGCGCGCTTCCATCGCGAGGATCGCGCTCGGCGACATCAGTCGCGGCCGTGGCGATTGCTGTAGAACATCAGGAACATGAGGCCGCCGCCCACTGCCAATGTGATCAGCGTGCCCAGCGCCATCGCGATGTAGCCGCCGACCGACATTTCGGAGCCGCGCGGACCTTCGGGTGTCTCCCAGCCGACAATGAGAAAGGCGCCGGCGAGCACGAGCAAGCCCAGCAACACCGTCAGAGTGACAACCGTGCCGGCGCCGATCGGACTTTTCCGTCCCGACTGATTCTTGGACCGTTCCATGCCAAGCAACGGGTAGGGCGTCCACAAGTTGCGGATCGCGTTACGCCCTTCCGGACTGTGAGCAGAAGAGGGGTTGTCTCTAATACCCCGCCGTGCGGTCGACGACCTCTTTCAGGGGCGCGCCCTCGAGGAACCGGCCGAGATTGTCGACGAAGAGCCTGGCGACGAAGCGGTCGCGTTGCGGGTGTGGGCCGCCGATGTGCGGCAGCACCAGGATGCCGTCGGTCTTCCAGAACGGATGCTCGGCCGGCAGCGGCTCCTGGCGGAAGACGTCGAGCACGGCGCCGGCGATCTTCTTGTCGTTCACCGCCGCGATGAGGTCGTCGTCCTTGATGAGATGGCCGCGGCCGAAGTTCAGCAGCCATGCCGTTGGCTTCATCTTTGCCAGCCGCTCCGCATTGATGAAGTTGTCGGTCGCCGGCGTCGCCGGCAGCAGGAGCAGCAGATAGTCGGACCGCGCCAGCACCTCGTCGGTCCGTTCGGCGGGCAGCATTTCGTCGACATGCGCCATCGGCTCGGGCCGGCGCTTGGTGCCGATCACCTTCATGCCGAAGGCCGAGGCCATGCGTGCCACCTCCTGGCCGATCGCGCCGAGCCCGAGGATGCCCAGCGTCTTGCCGGTCAGCGGCTGCGCCACGGTGTGCACCCATTTGCCGGCCTGCTTGTTCGCCGCCGCCACGGCCAGCGGCTTGGCGACGTAGAACAGCGAGGCGATGATGTTCTCCGGCATCGATTCGGTGTGCGTGCCGCGCGCGCAGGTGAGGTCGAGCTTGGGCGGCAGGTCGGGCAAGGCGAGCCAGCCTTCGACTCCTGCCGTCATCGCCTGCGCCCAGCGCAACTTGGGCATGGTCGGCAGCAGGCCGGGCGGCACTCCCGGCGCCATCAGCGCCTCGGTGCGCGCGAGCTGATCGGCTGACGGCTTCTCCTTCCGTGGCAAGGTGTCGACGGCGACGCGATCGGCGAGGCCGGCGGCCTTGATCGCGTCGAGATAGGCGGCGGTGTTGTCGGTCCAGAGCAGGACGTGGGCACGGTTGGTCACAGGGAACGGGCTCCTATCTATCTTGTCATCCTGAGCGCAGCGAAGGATCTGGCGCCAATTCCAGCGGTGTTCTTTGGGCGAAGCGCAAGGTCCTTCGCGTCGCTCAGGACGACATCAGGGAACCCGAATGTGCGCGGTTTCAATCACTTGCGTCCACTTCGGGATTCGGTGCGCGGCGACAGCTCACTCCTTCACCGGGCTGCCTTCGAGCGAGAGCGGCGCATCGACCGCCGGCTTGTCGTCGAACAGCCGGGCGCAGCCGGCGTTGAGGCCGTCGCCCGGTCCCTTGTCGGCGGGAGCGATAAATATCGCGGAGACCTTGATGTCGCCGACCTTGAGCCGCGCCTCGGTCAGCCAGCGCGTCGCGCGGATCGAGGTGCCGCCCTTGTCGAGCAGCAGCCAGCCGCACAGCACGGCGCGCTCGCCCGACGGGTCGACGCGCACATGGGCGGTATCGTTGCCCTTGAAGCTGCCGGCCGGGCTGATCACCTGCCATTCGAACGGCACCGCGCGGTAGAGCTTGGCATCATCGGCGGAGACGTCGATCGTGCCGACATAGTCCGACTTGGCGAGCGAGGGGTCGTGGATCCAGCCTTGGGAGACGGCGAGCCCGAAGAGCAGCAATCCCGCGCCAAACAGCAGGATCGCCCAGCGCGGCAGGCCGGTGATGTTCACGCGAGGATGGTGGTCATGCCGCCATCGACCACCAGCGTGTGGCCGGTGATGTAGGCGCCGGCATCGGATGCCAGCAGCAGCAGCGCGCCGCGCAGGTCGGCCGGCGTGCCCCAGCGGTGGGCCGCGGTGCGCTGCTCCAGCATGGCGCAGAATTTCTTGTCTTGCTGCAGCGGCACATTGAGCTCGGTTCGGATGTAGCCCGGTGCGATCGCGTTGGCAGTGACGTGCGGGCCGAACTCGGCGGCGAGGTTCTTGGTCAGGCCGGTCATGCCGTGCTTGGCGGAGACGTAGCCCGCAACCGAACCGCGGCCGAGCACCGCCATGATCGAGGAGATGTTGACGATCCGGCCGTACTGCCGCTCGAGCATGTGGCGGCCGACCTCGCGCGAAAGCGCGAACGGCCCGATCAGGTCGGTTTCGATCACCTTGCGGTAATCGGGCGTCGCGGTGTCGACGATGTTGTCGCGATGGATGACACCGGCGTTGTTCACCAGGATGTCGATGCGGCGGTATTTGCGCACGAGGGCGCGGACTTGGCGCTGCACGCTGTCCTCGTCGGTGACGTCGAGGATCACCGCCGCCGCCTTGCCCTTCTTGCGCGTGATCGTCTTGACCGTGGTGTCGAGGTCTTTGGCGGCGCGGCCGGCGCACAGCACCGTGGCGCCGGCTCCGGCGAGGGTGACGGCCATGTCGCGGCCGAGGCCGCGCGAGGCGCCGGTCACCAGCGCGATGCGGTTCTTGAGAGAAAAGAGGTCTGCCATGGGACCTTATCCTAGCCTATGAATCGCGCCGCAACCTATCGGGAGGAGAGACATGGCCAAGGTGGCAATCGTAACCGGATCGGCGACGGGGCTGGGAGCTGCCTGCGCGGTCGATCTCGCGGAACGCGGCTGGAACGTCGCGATCAATTACACCAAGTCGAAGAAGGAAGCCGACGAGACCTACGAGAAGGTCAAGGGCAAGGGCGTCGAGGCGATCCTCGTGCAGGCCGACATGGGCCAGGACGCCGATTGCAGGAAGCTCGCCGCCGAGACCATGAAGAAGTGGGGCCGCATCGACGGCCTGGTCAACAACGCCGGCACCACCAAGTTCCAGAGCCAGGGCGATCTCGACGGCGTCAGCGCCGAGGATTTCGACCGCATCCTGCGGGTCAATGTCACCGGCCCCTACATGATGAGCCGTGCCGTCTATCCGACGATGAAGAAGCAGTGGGATGACAGCCAGGAGCGCGGCTCGATCGTCAACATCTCGTCGATCGCCGGCGTCATGGGCGTGGGCACCTCGATCCCCTACGCCGCGTCGAAGGGCGCGCTCAACACACTGACCCTGTCGCTGGCACGCTGGTTCGGGCCGGCGGTGCGGGTCAATACGGTGTGCCCGGGTTTCATCCAGACGCGCTGGCTGCTCGGCGCCCTCGGCCAGGAAAACTACGAGAAGCTGCGCGAGGCACAGGAGCAGACCACGCCGCTGCGCCAGGCCGGCACGCCCGAGCAGATGGCCGAGGCGGTGATCTTCTTCCTGACCAGCGCCAGCAACATCACCGGCGAGTTCCTGATCGTCGATGCCGGCACCCATCTCGGCGGCCTGCCGATGAAGGGACGGTAAGCTTCATTGGAGCGCGCCACTCCAGTGGCGCTCATGAGTCCGAGCGCAACTGGAGTGGCGCGCTCCGATGAGTCTGAATGCGCCCTACGCGGCGCGCTTCTTCATTGAGGCTGCGAAGGCTGCGGCGGCGTTCTGGACGTGGCGCGTGGCGAGCAGGGCGGCCAGCTCGGCATCGCCCGCGATCACGGCGGCGAGGACGCCGGCATGCTCCTGCCAGTCCTCGCGTGCGCGGGCGCGGCCGTTGATGGCGAAGGCGATCGAGGTGCGCTCGCGCAGGCCGCGCATCACCTCGGCCAGTACCGAATTGCGGCTGGCTTCGGCCAGACGTTCGTGGAACTCGGCGTTGAGGCGCGCCAGCCCTTCGGGCGTGCCCGTTTGGGCGGCCTGGTTGCCGCGCTCCAGCGTAGCCTGCAACTGGGCGACGATCTGCGGATCGTGTCGCTGCGCCGCCAGCCGCGCATTCAGCCCTTCGAGCAGCGCGCGGACCTCGACCAGCTCGGCGACGTCTTCCGGCGTGACTTCCACGACTGTCGCCCCGCGGCGGGGCAGGATGGTCACGAGTCCTTCCGCCGAGAGGCCGCGCAACGCCTCGCGCACCGGGACCCGCGACACGCCGAGCTCGGCCGACAGCCGGTCCTCGACCAGCCGCTCGCCGGGCTTCAGCGAGCCGTCGAGGATACGGCCGCGGATCTGCTCGCTGACGACTTTCGAAAGAGACGCGCGTCCGCTCATTTTCCGAGCGTCGCCATGAAGGCGGCGATGCCGGCCTCGCAGCAGGCGATGTCCTGCTCGCCGTTGCCGCCCGAGGCGCCGATGCCGCCGACGCACTGGCCGTCGACGACGATCGGGAAGCCGCCGACGAACACGGTGAAGCGGCCGCCATGCTGGGTCCAGATGCCGAACGCCTCCTCGCCGGGCAGCGAGTTCTTGTAGTTGTCGGTACGCTTGCGATGGCCCGCCGCGGTGAACGCCTTGTTCATCGCGATCTGCACGCTGGTGATCTTGCCGCCGTCGAGCCGGCGCAGCGCGATCGGGTAGCCGGCATTGTCGGCGACGCACAGGACCTCCGGCACGCCGAGCTCCTCCGCCTTCTTTTGCGCCGCGTCGAGCATCAGATGCGCCTCGGCGAGGGTGAGGGTCTTGTAGGTGTGCATGGGGGGATGAGCTCTTCTCGAGAAACGCTTCTTTAGGCTGCCTCCCCCGCTCCGCGGGGGAGGTGTCAGCGTCTTACGCTGACGGAGGGGGAGGGAGGCGGAGATGGTGCGTCACGCCCCCTCCGACGCCGTGAGACGGCGCCACCTCCCCCGCGAAGCGGGGGAGGGGAGTAAGGCTGTCTAGTGCGCCTTCTGGATCGTTCTTAGGCCGCGAGCTTCTGCTCGACGGGCTTCTGCACGAACGTGCGGTACACGCCGTCGAGATAGAGCCGGCGCATCATCGTCGCCTCGCGCACGTTGCGGACGCAGGCGGCGCGCTGCTCGTCGGTCGTGGCGTATTTCTCGACGATCTCGTAGCCCTTCTCGCCATGCTCGATGTCGGCGGCGATATGGATCGTGAAGAAGGTCACCTCGTCCTCGCTGAAGCCGTACTTCTCGAGCAGCGGCGGCGTGGTCTTGCTGTAGATGCGTGGGACCTGGCTCTCCAACCCGATCAGCAGGCCCGACAACGCCTCGACGAACGGCTTGCGCGACTGCACCGTGCACCAGCTTTGCAGGCCCAGCGTCTCGGCCAGCAGCTCGCCGTTCACCTGCGCGTTCAGGACCTCGCCACGGCTCTTGCCGCAGACCTCGCCGAATTCCAGCAGCAGGTCGGAATGGCGCACCGGCGCGGCGCCATGCATGCCGACCAAGCCTTCTTCCTCGGTGACGTTCTCGAGCAGGAAGTGCTGCACCTCCTGGTGCGGGCAGGTGGCGTAGACCGCCGCCACCCACTCCGCGAAGTGGCTGACATAGTGATAGTGCTGCTTGACCCATTCGCCGAGCAGGCGGCGGTCGAGCTTGCCGGATGTCCAGGCATCGCTCCACGGATGCACCGCCGAATGGCGCTGCTCGATGGCCTCTTCGAGAGCCAAGCGGAACGCACTCTTAGCCATGGCGACCTCCTTTTTGCCGTTGTTGGATAAAATTGTATACAAGAATGGCTATATTCGTCAAATTGTATGAATAGAGAGGGAGAACCGTATACAAACAACTGACTATACACAGGGCGATGCCTTCCAGATCGAGAAGCGCGCCGTCTTCGCTATCGGGTGGTTGCCGCTTTGCGCCGATGGCCAGATCGCGCAACCGGGTGATTTCCTGCCGCTCTCCGTAGGTGGATGGAGCGTCGTCGCGACGCGCGACAAGGAGGGCGCGGTGCGCGTGCTGCGCAACGCCTGCCGGCACCAGAACATGCCGGTGGTCGGCACGGTGCCCGGGACCTGCGAGAGCTTTCGCTGTCGTTTCCACGGCTGGACCTACGATCTGCAGGGCAGGTTTCTCGCCGCGCCGCCGCCGGTCGCGCCGGTCGATCCGGCACCCGGTGCCAACGACCTGCAGTCGCTGCCGGTGCGTGTGCTCAACGGTCTGGTGTTCTTTTCGGTTGGCCCCGTGTCGACCGGCGTCTTCCCGCTCGATCCCGG
Organism: Reyranella sp.; assembly: GCF_965279465.1. Taxonomy (NCBI): domain Bacteria; kingdom Pseudomonadati; phylum Pseudomonadota; class Alphaproteobacteria; order Hyphomicrobiales; family Reyranellaceae; genus Reyranella; species Reyranella sp. Next base: position 6,578,565 of record NZ_OZ257242.1, on the reverse strand, counting down.
CCAGCCCTACGGCGGTACGATCGTCACCGATATCGCCTGCAACTGGAAGGTTTGCGTCGAGCATCTGCTGGTCGGGCAGGGTGCCGGCGAACCCGAGTTCGCCTGGTTCTGGCCGCTGATGGCGGTGCGCCGGTCAGGACCGGTCGTGCTCGTCGAGCAGGTCGTGCCGCACACCTTCCTGCGCACCAGGCTGTTCAGCCACGTGTTCGGTGGCGCCCTCGAGACGCAGAAACTCCAGGCGGCGGTCGCGAAAGAGGCATGCGAACGGCTCCAGCTCGAGCGCGCTGCCGGCATGCCGGCGCAAGGCAATGCGCTGCTGGCCCGGTTTCACAAAGCGCTGGACGAGGCCTACTCCGGCAGTTCGTGACCGCGGCCGATATTGCGGATAACGTCCCGGAGGTGCGGCTTGGCGGCGATCAGCGCGACGCGATAGGCCTGCAGACCACGCAGCAGCGCACCCTCGCGCTTCAGGAGCTGGTCGGCGAACTCGACCATGCGGGTGTTGGGCCAACCGTGCTTGCGCAGCTCGAGCAGACGCAGGAACGATTCTTCTTCCCGGCCCGGCGCATGCTGGCACATAAGGATTCCCGCCGCTGCCTGCGAGCGCGAGATGCCGGCATGGCAATGGATCAGCATGTGGCTGCCCGCCCTGGCGTGCGCCCGTTCGCCGAAATCGAGCAGCCGCTCGATATGGTGCGGCGCGCAGGCCTCGTAGCCGGGATACTCGGCGACCACGTCGTCGAACCGGATCAGCTCGTGGTCGATGTCGTAGAACTCGTCGAGTGCCGGCGGGCGGGGCTCATGCGTGTCGATGATCGACAGCACGTGGCTGACGCCCAGCATGGCGTGGTGCGGCAGCTCGGGGATGCCACAGATGATGAGCTTGTGGTCGGGCAGGGGCATGCGTTGTTCTACAACAGGCCGCGCGCCATGTGCAGGCCGACGGCGAACATGCCGAAGATGAACGCCTTGCGGAATGTCTCGGCCGACAGCCGCCGACGGGCGTGCTGGCCCAGCCAGACACCGGCCATGGTCGGGGCGATGGCGGCGACGCTGCTGGCGAGGTTGGTGAGGTGATAGGCGCCTTGCCAAGCCAGAACGACGGCCAGCATGCCGATGATGAACAGGAACATGATGCCGAGCGCCTGCACCAGCTCGTGCCGGTTCATCTCCAGCGACTGCATGTAGGGCAGGAAGGGCACCGCGGCGACGCCGGTGATTCCGGCCACGAGGCCGCTGGCCACGCCGACCAGCGGGTTGGCCCACCATTCGATCCGGCGCGGCACATGCGGCCGCCACGGTGTCAGCGCCAGCAGGGAATAGAGGACGAGGATCACGCCGACCCAGGCCGCCGCGCGCGGCGAGCCAATCCGGCCGAAGACCGCCGCGGCGAGCGCAATGGCGACCATCGCGGCGAACGCCATCGGCGCGAAGCGCCGCATCAGCACGACGAAGCGGCCGCCGTAGATCGCCTGCCAGACGTTGGTGAACATCGTCGGCAGCACCATGATGGCGATCGCGCTGTCGAGCGGCAGCGCGAAGCTCAGCAGCCCGATGGCGATCGGCGGCATGCCCATGCCGATCGCACCCTTGGCGAAGCCGGCGACGATGAACGCCACGGCGATCACCAAGATTTGCAACTGGGACATCACGCGGATTTGGGAGAGACTTGCTTCACGTAGCGGGGATAGGCCTTGGCGATATTCGATTCAATCGGGCCTGCACGTGCAGGCTAGGGCCAGCGTCGCTCCTCATCGTTGATCGTTCTACTATGCGACATGCGGGCAATGCGCCGACTTACCGCTTCTTGTCGTCATGGGCGGGGACACTCCGGAGCGCGCTCGAGAAACCAGAGAAGATCGGCTGGCTTGGCCTTGCCTGCACGGCGCTTGGAGAAGCCTGCCGCAGTTTCGACCGCGGCGACCTTCTCCGCCACCGCCGCAATCCACTGGTTCAAGGAAACGCCGTCCTCCTTTGCGAGCCTGGCTGCTGCGGCCTTGATGGCAACAGGAATCTTGAGTGGGTAAGTTGCCTTGCTCGTGGTCATATTCTGTTGATGCCGGTCGAATGACCGCACGGCATCACGTAGTTGTGGCGGCCAGGCATCCCATGGGATGTCTAGTTTGAGTCTGAGTAGCGGAGAATGTTCTTCGTAAACCTGTCGAACACCTCCCAGAAGCGGGCACGGATGTCGTCGGTTTCCATCATGATCTCGTGCTTGGCCTCGGCGATGGTGACGTGCTCGACGAGGCGGAGGCGCGCGGCGACCGGGCCGTGGCTTGCCGGATCGACGATCTGGTCCTGGCCGGCGGTGAGTAGGAGGATCGGCAGGTCGATCCGTTCGAGATACCCCGGCGCTAGCGACGCCGTCATGGATCGTGCCGCCTGGCGCGCCCAGCCGACGGTCGGTCCGCCCAACGACAGGCGCCGTTCGGCCCCGAACCAGGCCTCCGTCCAGCGGTAGCGGCGCTCGTCGTGGGTGACGAAGTTGGCCGCGAAGTCGCGTGCCAGGAACAGGAAGGGCCCGGTGCCGAACAGGTAGCGATGGTCCATCGACGCGATCTCGGGCATCAGTATCAGCATCGAGCGCAGGAACAGCTCGCGGTGCAGGCCCGTCATGGGCGAGACGATCGTCGCTGCCGCAAAAGGGCCGCGGCCGTGCTCGGCCAGGTAGCGCAGGACGATGTGGCCGCCCATCGAATGGCATAGGGCGATGACCGGCTGCGCGGCATCTGGTGCCACGATCGTGTCGAGGAACAGTTTCAGATCGGCGATGTAGGTGCCGAAGCTATCGATGTGGCCGGCATCGTGCTCGGGCAGGGGGCGGTCACTCAACCCCTGGCCCCGCCAGTCCAGTGCGGCGACGGCAAAGCCGCGCTGCAGCAGTTCGCCGATCACCTCTGACGCATACTTCTCGATGAACTCGCCGCGGCCGGTCAACACCACCACCGTGCCACGCGGGGTTCCGGACGGATTCCAGAGCGCGTATCGCAGCATGGTACCCCCGCTCGACGGCAGCCGCGCATAACGATCGGCGGCGCGATAAGTTCCGATGACCTCGGACGGGACGTTGGCTGGAGCGGGAGAACGTTGATCGGTGACTGTCATGCAGCGCGATTTTGACATTTTGGCCACGATCGCGCGCCGACTCTTTACCGACTCACGGACCATCGCTATAGATTGCCTTGGCCGCCGCATGGTTTTCGGCTCGCCGCTCGAGTCGATCCGGTATGGTCCTCGCGACGAAGGTTTCGTCCGCAGATGACAGGCGACCGCGATCCAAGAGTGCGAGCGTTGATCGAGGGCGGCATGCCGGAGCGATCGCTTGTTTATGGTCCGTTTGGGGCTTGTACTGATCCTTGCAGCGATGGCGACCGTCGCCGGTTGGCGACTGCTGGACCGTCACGTCTCCGCCGCCGATGTCGAAGGGCCGCTGCAGGGCGTGACCTACGCTCCCTGGGCCAAGGACCAGGACCCGATCGCCGGCAAGGCGAGCAGTATCATGAGCTTCCTGCGCACCGCCATCAGCGATGAGCCGGTGCCGACGGTCAAACCGCGCCGGGAGCAGGTCGAGCGCGACTTCGCCATGCTGGCCGGCAAGGTCGGCACTGTCCGCACCTACCGCACTACCGACGGCGGCGAATACATGCCGGAAATCGCGGCCAGGGTCGGACTCAAGCTGGTCCCCGGCGCGTGGATCTACAGCGCCAACGAAGCCAAGTTGCAGTTCGGCCGGGAGGCGAGCGAGGTCAATGCGGAGGAGACACGCGCGCTGATCCGGATGGCCAACCAGAATCCGAACATCGAGCGGGTGCTGGTCGGCAACGAGAACATCCTGCGCTGGGACGGCCAGAAGGACCTGCGCGATCCCAACGCCGTGAGTCCGGCCCAGCTCATCCGCGAGATCCGCAACGTCAAGCGCAACGTCAAGGTGCCGGTCAGCACCTCCGAACCGTGGCATATCTGGCTGAACTATCCGGAACTCGCCAAGGAAGTCGATTATCTTGCCGTCCATATCCTGCCCTATTGGGACGAGCAGTCGAGCGAATCGCCCCTCGATTATCTCAAGGACAAGATCGGTCAGCTGCGCAAGGCCTACCCGAACAAGAACATTATTGTGACCGAGGTCGGCTGGCCGTCGAACGGCGCGGAACGGCGCAGCCCGGCCACCGGTTTGATCAAGCGCGCGACACCGGCCGAGCAGGCCAAGAGCGTTCGCGACATGGTGGCCTGGCTGAAGGCGCAAAACATCCAGTATTTCGTGGTCGAGGCGATCGATCAGCCATGGAAGTCCTACGATCTGGAAGGCAAGGCCGGCGGCTATTGGGGCCTCTGGAATGCCGACCGCCAGCAGAAGTTCGAATGGACCGGCCCGATCGAGACCTTCCCCCAGTGGTGGGTCTATGCCGCCTGGTCGGTTGCCGCCGCGTTGCCGCTGATGGCGGTTTTCCTCTGGTATTGGTCGAATCTGCGGGCTGCCGGCCAACTTGCGTTCTGCGGCCTCGTCGTGCTGTCGACCAGCGCCGTCGCCTACGGCGCCTCGGTGGCGGCCGGGACTTACATGGTGACCGGCGAGATGGTCGGCTGGGGCGTACTGGCCTTCTTCCTCGTGCTGAGCCTTGCCATGGCGCTGGTCCAGGCGCTCGAGCTTGTCGAGACGATCTGGCGCCGCCGCTGGGTGCGGGAGGCCCTTCCGGCGGCCGAGATGATCGCGCGCCAGCCGGTTGACCGGCATTGGCCCAAGGTCTCGATCCATGTCGCGATCTGCAACGAGCCGCCGGCGATGGTGATCCAGACCATCGAATCGCTGGCCGCCGTCGACTATCCGAACCTCGAAGTCATCGTCATCGACAACAACACCAAGGACCCCGCGGTGTGGCGCCCCGTGCAGGACTACTGCGCCCAACTCGGCGAGCGCTTCAAGTTCTTCCACTTCGACGTCATGAAAGGCTTCAAGGCCGGCGCGCTCAACTACGTGCTGAGCCAGACCGCGCCGGACGCCGAGGTGATCGGTGTGATTGACAGCGACTATATGGTGCGCCCCGACTGGCTGAAGGGCGTCATCCCCTATTTTGACGACGCTAAGATTGCCTATGTGCAGTGCCCGCAGGACCATCGCGACTGGACCGGCGACCGCTTCAAGGAAATGCTCAACTGGGAGTATGCGGGTTTCTTCGACATCGGCATGTGCCTGCGCAATGAATACGACGCCATCATCCAACACGGCACGATGACCCTGGTGCGCCGCACCTGCATGGAGGAAATGGACGGCTGGGCGACCTGGTGCATCACCGAGGACACCGAGCTCGGCCTGCGCCTGATGGAGAAAGGCTACGGCGCCATGTACAGCCGCGAGCGCTTCGGCCACGGCCTGACGCCCGACCATTTCGCCGGCTACAAGAAGCAGCGCTTCCGCTGGGCCTACGGCGCCATGCAGATCATGAAGGCCCATGCCCGCAAGGTGTTCTCCAACACTACGCGGCTGACCTTCTGGCAGAAGTACCATTTCGTCGCCGGCTGGTTGCCGTGGTTCGCCGATGCGCTGAACCTGATCTTCACCTGGGCCGGGCTCGCCTGGGTGCTGGCGGTGCTGGTGCCGCCGCTGTTCGGCCTCAAACCGGTCGGCCTGCCGCCGACCGAGTTCATCATCCCGACCATCGGCATCTTCATCTTCAAGCTGGTCTATTCGTTCGGTCTTTACGCCGACAGGGTGAAGTGCACCTTCCGCCAGAGCCTCGGCGCCTCGTTGGCGGGTCTGGCGCTCACCTATACGGTGGGGCGTGCCGTCATCTACGGCCTGGCAACGAGCCGCCTGCCTTTCATGCGGACACCCAAGATGGACGAGCGGGCGACACTGGGCATGGCGCTCGGCATGGCGCGCGGTGAAGCGGTGCTTATGATCCTGCTGTGGCTCGCGGCCTTGGTGTTGTGGGCGAACGTCGGCGTGATCGACCCCGAGGCCCGCCTGTGGTCGCTGTTCATGGTCGTGCAGTCGCTGCCCTACGCGGCGGCGGTCCTGGTTTCGGTGATCAATGCCCTTGAGCAGATGCGCCACGCCCAGGCCGTTTTCGAAACCGCCCCCACCCCCGTGGTTGCTTCGCCTGCGATGCAGCCTGCACAATAAGACCATGCCCACCGCCGAACATGCCGGCACCGCCCTTTTCCTGAAGCGCTGGTTGCGCCGCCCCCTCGCCATGGGGGCGGTGGTGCCGAGCGGACGCCTGCTTGCCGAGGCCCTGGCCGAGACGACGCTGTCCGCCATCCAGGGCCGTGAGGGCCACGTGATCGAGCTTGGCGCCGGCACCGGCGAGGTGACCAAAGCGTTGTTGGCCGCCGGCATCGCCAGTGATCGGCTGGTGCTGGTCGAGCGCGATCCGGAACTGGCCGCCTTCCTGCGCCGGCATTTTCGCGGGCCTCAGATCATCGAGGGCGACGCCGCTCGCCTGTCGCGCCTGCTGGCGACGCACCGGATCGACAAGGTCGCCGCCGTCGTCTCGGGCCTGCCGCTGCTGTCGCTGCCGACCGAGGTCGTGAACGGGATCGTCAACGGCGTGTTCGAGACGCTGCCGCGCGGGGCGGCGCTCGTCCAATTCACCTACGGGCCGTCGCCGCCGGTGCCACGCATGCTGCGCGCGAGCCTCCGCCTGATCGGTGCCCGCGGCCGGCGCATCTGGCGCAACGTGCCCCCGGCCGTGGTCTGGACGTTCAGGAAGCCTGCCGCGTGACCGAGCTCCGCTTCGACGAGTCCCTGCGTTCCAGGATCACCAAAAACCTCGACGGTTTCGAGGTGCGCCGGCGCAGCGATCCGGGCAGCCTGCGCCACGCCGCCGTCGCGATCGTGGTGATCGAGGCCGACGTGCCGGGCGAGGCGGCGTTCCTGCTGACCAAGCGCACGCCGCGCCTGCGCGCCCATGGCGGCCAGTGGGCGCTGCCCGGCGGTCGCGTCGACCCGGGCGAGACGATCCGGCACACGGCGTTGCGCGAGCTGCACGAGGAATTGGGCGTGCTCGCCTCGATCGACGACGTGCTCGGCACCCTCGACGACTATCCGACGCGCTCGGGCTACCTCATCGCGCCGGTGGTGGTGTGGCTGGGCGGCGCGATCGAGATCAAGCCCAATCCCGGCGAGGTCGCCGCCGCCTATCGCATCCGTTGCTCGGAGCTGTTCCGCCCGGACTCTCCCGAGATCGTCGCCATCCCGGAATCCGACCGCCCGATCATCCGCCTGCCGCTCCCCGTCGCAACGGTGAATGCCCCCACCGCCGCGGTCCTCTACCAGTTCAAGGAAGTCGCCTTGGCAGGCCGCGACACCCGAGTCGACCACTTCGAGCAACCCGTCTTCGCCTGGCGCTGACCTTCTCGACCCTTACCTGCCCTCGGGGGAGAGGGCTATGAGCGGGCAGCGGCCACCGCGACAGGACGGCGTTTCAGGAAGACGGTTGTCTCCTGTTCCATGACGTGCTCGCCGCGCTGGTTGATCGTCACCTGGCGCAGGCGGCAGATGCCGCGGTCGGGCTTGGACGCAGAGGCGCGCAGCTCGACGATGTCGGTGACGACGCGCAGCGTGTCGCCGGGGCGTACGGGTCGGGGGAATTGGGTCTCGCCGAGGCCGGGAGAGCCCAGGCTGCAGGATCTGAGCACGCCGAGCTCGAGCCACAACTTCAATGTCACGCACATCGTGTGGAGGCCGGAAGCGATCAGGCCGCCGTACTGCCACTGGTTCGCGAACTCCGCGTCGACATGAAACGGCTGCGGATCCCACTGGCGGGCGAACTCGATGATGCCCGCCTCGGTCATGGTCATGCCGCCGCTGATGAAGCGCTCGCCTTTGTTGAAATCCTCGTAGTAGCGATCGGTCACAGGACCAGCTCCATGTAGGCGGTGTCGGGGATCGGGCTCGCGTAGTAGGGCGGGATTTCGACGAACCCCATCGAACGGTAAAGCGAGAGCGCCTGGCGCATTTTGCCGCCGATTGTGTCGAGCCTGAGACGCCGATAGCCACGTCCCCGCCCGACGGCGACGATGTCCCAGGCGAGCGCACGGCCGATCGAGCGGCCGTCGGCCGTGCGCCGGCCGCGGAACGCCGGCTTCACATAGAGCCGCTTCATCTCGCAGACGGTCGCGTCGAGCTTGCGTAGCGCCACGGTGCCGGCGGCCTCGCCGCCGACCGTCGCGAGGAGCAGCGCGCCCTCCGGCGGCGCGTACTTGCCCGGGAAGTCCGCCAGCTCCGTCTCGAAGTCCTGATAGGCAAGGGAGAAGCCGAGCGATTCGGCGTACTCGCGCATCAACGTCTTGATCGCTTCGTTGTCGGCCGAAGAACGCGGCGGGGAAATTTCGACTGGCGTCATCATGTCTGCATTCTCCCGGGCTCGTGCTAGCCTGTCATCCAAAGCATATCGGGAGGACACGGATGACTACAGCAACGCGCCGTCGCGCCCTGGCGCTGGGACTGGCCGCGCCCTTCATCGCGACGCACGCCCGGGCGCAGGCGCCGTGGCCAACCAAGCCGGTGCGCTTCATCGTGCCGTTTCCGCCCGGCCAGGCGGCCGATATCTTCGCGCGGCTGATGGCGGAGCGGCTGACCGACGTCTGGAAGCAGCAGGTGGTGGTCGAGAACAAGGCCGGCGGCAGCGGCATTCCCGCCACCGAGACCGGCAAGGCCGCTGCGCCCGACGGCTACACGGTGATGGTCGTGTCGAGCGGCACGTTCGGCGTCAATCCCAGCCTCTATCCCGACCTGCCCTACAAGCCGCTGGTCGACTTCAAGCCGATCTCCAACATCTTCCTGGTGCCGCTGGTGATCGTGGCGCATCCCGACTTTCCAGCGAAGACACTGGGCGAGCTGATCGAGCTCGCGCGCAAGGAACCCGGCAAGCTGTCCTACGCCTCGGCCGGTCCGGGCACGTCGCAGCATCTCAGCATGGAGCTGTTCAAGCTGCGCGCGAAGGTCGACATCGAGCACATTCCCTACAAGGGCAGCGGCCCCGCGATGGCGGACCTGCTGGGCGGTCACGTCAAGCTGATGATGGACAGCACCGCCTCGGCACTGAATGCGATCCGCGACGGCCGCATCAAGGCGTTCGCCGTGACGACCGGCCGACGGGCGCCGGCGCCGCTCGACACCATTCCGACCATCGGCGAAACGATCCCGGGCTTCAATGCCGCTGGATGGTCGGGCCTCGCCGCACCGGTGCGGACGCCGACCGAGATCGTCGACAGGATCAGCCGCGACGTGCAGGCGTTGCTGCGGGACCCGGCGGTGATCCGCCAGATCGAGGAGCGTGCCGGCATTCCGGCGCCCGGCACACCGGCTGAATTCTCCACCTTCATTGCCAAGGAGATCGAGACCTGGGGCGAGGTGGTGCGCGCGACCGGGACCAAGCCCGGCAACTAGACCAACGTATACGAGGGAGGAATCGAATGACTGTCACAACACGCCGCCGCGCCCTGGTGCTGGGCCTGGCAGCACCCTTCATCGCCGTCCGCGCCCAGGCGCAGGCGCCGTGGCCGACCAAGCCGGTGCGCTTCATCGTGCCGTTTCCGCCGGGTCAGGCAGCCGACATCTTCGCCCGGCTGATGGCCGAGCGGCTGACCGAAATCTGGAAGCAGCAGGTCGTGGTCGAAAACAAGGGCGGGGGCGGCGGCATCCCCGGCGTCGAGGCCGGCAGGGCGGCGGCGCCCGACGGCTACACGTTCCTGGTTGCGACCAGCGGTACCTTCGGCGTCAATCCCAGCCTTTATGCCGACCTGCCCTACAAGCCGCTGGTCGACTTCAAGCCGGTCACCAACATCATCAAGGGGCCGCTGGTGATTGTGGCCCATCCCAGCTTTCCCGCCAGCACGGTCGCCGAGCTGATCGAGCTCGCCCGCAAAGAGCCGGGCAAGCATTCCTACGCCTCGGCCGGCCCCGGCACGGCGCAGCATCTCAGCATGGAGCTGTTCAAGCTCATGACGAAGCTCGACATCGTCCATATCCCCTACAAGGGCTCCGGTCCGGCCATGGCCGACCTGCTGGGCGGCCACGTCAAGTTGATGATGGACAGCACCGCTTCGTCGCTGAGCGCGATCCGCGACGGCCGGATCAAGGCGCTGGGGGTCACGACCGTGCGGTCTGCGCCAAGCCTGGAGTCCGTCCCGTCGATCGGCGCAACCGTGCCCGGTTACGATTCGGCCGGTTGGTCGGGGCTGGTGGCGCCGGCCAGGACGCCGGACGAGATCGTCAACAAGGTGAACGCCGATCTCGTGGCCCTGATGCGCGATCCCGCGGTGCTGCGCCAGTTCGCGGACCGCGCGACGCTCGCCGACCCGCTCACGCCCGCCGAGTTCGCGGCCTTCATGGCCAAGGACATGGCGACCTGGGCCGAGGTCGTGAAGGCGACCGGGACCAAGCCGGGAAATTGAGGAGACGGCGGTGAAGCTCTACGATCTCAAGAACGCGCCCAATCCCCGCCGGGTGAAGATTTTTCTGGCGGAGAAGAAGATCTCGATCCCGGTCGAGGCGCTCGACATCGAGACGCGGGAGCATCAGAGGCCAGGCTTCCTCGGCAAGAATCCGCTGGGCAAGCTGCCCGTGCTGGAGCTCGACGATGGCACGGTGCTCTGTGAGTCGGTCGCGATCTGCCGATACTTCGAGGAGATGGTGCCAGAGCCGCCGCTGTTCGGCCGCTCGACGCTTGAGCGCGCGCAGGTCGAGATGTGGAACCGGCGCATGGAGCATGAGCTGCTGCTGCCGGTGATCGACGTCTTCGTCCACACCCATCCGTTCTGGGTCGGCAAGCGCGAGCAGATGCCGGCGTGGGGCGAGGCGCAGCGCAAACTGCTGGTCGAGCGCATGCGCTGGCTCGATCGCGAGCTCGAGGGCAAGGAGTTCATCGGCGTCGAGCGCTACGACATGGCCGACATCACGGCACAGGTCGCGCTGCTGACGGCGCGCGGCGTGGCCAGGCTGCCGATCCCGGAGGATCACAGGAACCTGTCGCGCTGGTGGGCGTCGGTGTCGAAGCGACCGACGGCGCGCGCTTAAGCCATCCGCAATAGCGGCACGGCGGCGGCGGACAGAAGAATCGCGAACAGGCGCAGCCGGGTGAACGGCTCGTGCAGCCAGACGATTGCGATCATGATGGCGAAGATCGAGCTGGTGTCGCGCAGCGCCGATGCCGGCGCGATCGGCGCCTGGCTCCAGACCCACAGGATCAGCAGGTAGGAGGCCGTCGACGCCATGGCGATCGGCAAGGCGAGACCAGCGTGAGCCGCCACACTGTGCCACTGCCGCGCAGCGAAGCCATGGAAGACGAACATCGCCGCCGCGTTGGTCGCCGATACGACAAAGCCGTAGGCGAGCGGCGAGCCGGCGCGGCGCACGCCCTGCGCATCGCACAGCACGTAGCCGGCCGTCGCGAGGCCGGCCAGCATCATCCAGACCAGAGCCATGCGCGGCACGGCGGGATGAGCGCGATTGCCCGCCGCGAGCAGGCACAGCGAGACCACGATCAGGCCGATGCCCAGCACGCCGTAGCCGCTCATCAGTTCCCCTGAGAGGAGCGTGGCTGCCGGCGTGACCAGCATGACCGAGAGGGCGCGGACCATGGGATAGGCCGTCCCGAAGCCGATCAGGCTGTAGGTCCGCAGCAGTGCAGCCACGATCACCAGGTTGATGCAGGTCGATCCTGCGAGCCACGGCAGGGAAGCCGCGGCCGGCAGGCCGGTCCAGAGCAGCGCCGGCAGCCCGAGAAGGGCGCCGATCACCATCTGGGCGGTCATGATCTCGGCCGGCCGGGCGTGCGATTTCACGGCGGCGTTCCAGCCGGCATGAAGCGCCGCGCTGAGGAGGGCGGCGGCGACCTGCCAGGAGTCCATGCGATCAGCCGAGGCGGCGATAGAAGACGGTCGTGGCGCAGAGACCGCCCTGCGGCCACAGCGCGTAATCGGGAATGACTCCGACGCGCTGCCAGCCCAGTCGCTCGTAGAGTCGCTCGGCGTTGCTGCCTGTTGCCGTGTCGAGCACGAGCAGTGTCTTGCCGGCCGCTCGCGCGCCGTCCTCTGCCACCCGCATCAGCGCAGCGCCGAGGCCACGCTGCCGGCCGCGGCGATGGACCAGCATCTTCGCAATGTCGGCACGATGCGGCTGGTTCTCGGGCTGGCTCAGGATCACCTGCACCGTGCCGACGATGCCCTCGGCATCGCGCGCGACGAACAGCAGGCGGCGGCCTCGCGCGACGTCCGCCGCCAAGCCTTGCCAAAAGGCGCGGGCGCGTTCCCGTGTCAGAGGCAGCATGAAGCTCACCGATGCGCCGCCCTCGACGCAATCGTGCAGCACGTCCGCCAGTCCGGCAATGTCGGCATCCGAGAGCGTCGTCAGTTGCCGGATCACGACACGATCACCACGGCATAGCGGGCGGTCTTGCGGGTGCGGTTGCGGAAGGCGGTCGGCCGATCGAGCACGAAGGCGAGGCAGTCGCCGTCCTGCAAGCTGTGCTGCTCGTCGCCGACCGTCACGTCGATCTGCCCTTCCAGCACCCACACCTGCTGATGGGCTGCCGGCTCGCGGCTGCCGGTCTCGTAGGCGACATGGGCCCCCGCGGGGAAATCCACCTCGACGATCTGGATCGGCGTGAGCGTGCCGCTCGGCGACACATTGCGGCGCAAGTAGCCGGAGTCCGGATCGCGCCAGACTGCCTGGTCCGCCCTGCGCATCAGCGGGGCAGCGCTCCCAGCAGGCGGCTCGAACAGGGCTGCCAGGGTGATGCCGAGGGCAGCCGCGAGCTTCTCCAGTACGACGGCGGTGGCGCTCGTCTCGCCGCGCTCGATGAGCGAGATCATCGAGCGGCTCACGCCACTGCGTTCGGCCAGCCCCTCGAGGGAGAGATCGTGCGCCACCCTGAGGTGGCGCACGCGCGCAGCGATCTGCTCATTGATATTCATTTATCCATTGTAATGGACATTTCGTCCAATACAATGGAGGCAAATTCAGGTGAGGACGCCCCGAAGTCCGTAGACCAAGCCAACGACCAGGGCGCCGATGAAGATCGTCTCGACCACCAGCAGCATCACCGGCGCCATGCCGATGCGCGCCAGCGCCAGCAGCGATGTCTTCATGCCGAGCGCGCCGATCGCCAGGATGATCAGGAAGGACGACACCTGCGTGATCGCAGCCTTCACCTCGGCCGGCACGAGGCCAAGCGAATTGAGCGCGGCCAGCGCCAGGAAGCCGAACAGGAAGACCGGCGGCGTCGGCCGCGCCTCGCCAGCCTTCTCGCCGCTCCTGGCGACCCACCACGCGATCCCCATGACTGCGGGCAGCAGGAAGGCCACGCGCAACAGCTTGGTGATGATGGCGTCGCCCAGGATCGTCGGGCCGAGCGTTTGGCCCGCGCCGGCGACCTGCGCCACATCGTGGATCGAGCCACCCAGGAAGGCGCCCATCTCGAGCGGCGAGAAGCCGAGAGTCTGATGCAGGGTCGGATAGATCACCATGGTGATGGTGCTGATGAAATTGACGCCCATCACGGTGAAGGCGAGGTCTCGGTCTGAATGCTCGTGCTTGGGCAGGACGGCGGAGGTCGCCATCGCGGCGGCCGCGCCGCACACGCCGGTCGCGCAGCCGGTCAGCAGTCCGAAGTTGCGGCTCAGGCCGAAGGCGCGTGCAGCCACGGCGCCGAAGGCGATGGTGCAGGCGACAGCCGCCAGCGCGATGAGCACCGGTAGCGGTCCGCCGTCGATCAGGTTGCCGATCGTGAGGCGCGCACCGTAGAGCGCGACACCGACGCGAAGCAGCGTGCGGCCGGAGAATTCGATGCCGGCCTTCAGCGCAGGGCGTGCGGAAAGCGGCTGCAGCGCCATCCCGATCGCCAGCGCGATGATCAGCGGCGGCACGAAGACAGTGCCGAAATGCGTCCAGCCGCGCGCGTCCGCGGTGAAGGCGATGGCGGCGATCACGGCAGAGACGGCGGTGCCGGCGGCGACCTTCCTGAGATTGTCGGGAGCCCAGAGCCGCGCGACGTCGACGACGACGCCGCTAGGCATCGATCACGGCAACGAGCTGACCTTCGCCGATCGCTTCGCCTTCGTTCACCCTGATTTCCTTGATCGTGCCTGCTTTCGGCGACAGCACCGGGATTTCCATCTTCATCGATTCGAGGATCATGATCTCACCCTCGAGCTCGACCTTGTCGCCGGCCTTGAGCTGGATTTTCCAGACATTGCCGGCGATTTCCGATTTCACGTTGACGACGGCCATGTCCCGGTCTTCTCCCGTGCGTTCTTGCTCAGCCAATCTTTTCTGCCACCGCGCGCGCCAAGGCAAGCGCGGAGCCGCCCACATACAGCCCGAGACGTTCGGCCGCGCGGTTGACGGTCGAGAGCGTTCCGTCCTGCAGAGTCGAGCGTCCATCGCCGATGCGGGCCGACAGGGCGGCCACCGCGCCGGCCGCGATGCCCTCGTTGTCGAGCAGGTCGACGCCGAGAACGCCGCCACGGTCGATGCCGGGCCCGGCGTCGTTGAACAGGACCAGCCGGGGCCGGATCGTTGCCATGGTGCGGCCCGAGTTGAGCGCGCCATGGCTGCCGGCCGCGATCACCAGCCCGCGATCCTCCGGCACGGCGAGAACCGCGGAGTCCATGCACAGCACGCCCGCCACCATATGCCGGCCTTCGGGCTCGGGTGGAGGCAGGGGATAAGGCCAGGTCGCCACCTTCAGAAGCTCCGCGGCCTCCTTGCAGGTCATGCCGGCCGTCACGCCACAGGCGGCGGCGAGTCGGTTCGCGTGGCCGATAATGCCACGGGCATAAAGGTCCGCGCCGTCGCCGATGCGGGCGCTTGCGGTAGCCACCACTGCCATCGCCATGCCGAGTGAATCGGCATAGGCCAATCCGCCGATCCCTGCTTCGTCGAGTCCGATGCCGGCGTCATGGTGGATGGCGGCACGGACATGGCCGCTCGCCGACAATTGCGCCGCCGAGACTGCGCAGTGCGAGGCGCCGACGACGACGGCGCCGGCGGCTTCCGGCGGCAGTCTGGTGACGCTGTCGAGGATCAGGAGAGTGACGTTCATTGTTCCCTTGTCGGCGCAACCGGAGCGAGGCCCTTCGGCTACGCTCGGGGTGGCGGACGGAGTATATCTGCGGCATGCCCGAAACCGTCGAGAACAAAGTCGCCGTGCTGATCCTGCAGCATCCGCAGGAGCAGGACCATGTGCTGAGCACCGCCAGGCTGATCTGCTCGACCCTGGCGAATGCCAGACTCACGGTCGGGCTATCGTGGCGCAACCTCGGCCATGCGCTCGGGACGCCGGCCGACGGCAAGGACTGGGGCGTCCTCTATCTTGGCTCGGCCCATGCGGCGAAGGAGAAGGGTCCTCTCGTCGCGCTGGATGGCAAGGGCGAACCGTTGGCCGACCAGAGAAGCGCGCGCGCCGGACTCAAGGGCTTGGTCGCGCTCGACGGCAACTGGGCGCAGGCCAAGGCGCTGTGGTGGCGCAATGCCTGGCTGACCCGGCTGCGCCGCTTCGTGGTCGTGCCGGACGGGCCGTCGCTCTACGGTGACCTACGCCGCGAGGCGCGGCCCGACGCCGTCTCGACCCTCGAGGCGGTCGGACTTGCGCTCGCCGTCCTCGAAGGCGATGCCGCGGTGCGAGAGAAGCTGCTCGTGCCGTTCCGCGTCCTGCTGGCCAAGGCACGTGCCGACGGTGTGCGGCCGGTCAAACGGGACTATCGCCGGCGGCGCTGATTCTTTGCTGGGGGCGCGTCACTCCAGTGACGCGTCATGCGGTGCGGCAAACGATGAGGAAGACGCGCCACTGGAGTGGCGCGCCCCCAGCCATGAGGTAATAATCGCCGGATGCTCGACCAGCCGCAGCTTCCTGTCGCCCAGCGCACCAATCCGGAGCGGTCCTTCAAGGAGGAGGTGCGGTCGCTGCGGCTCGGCGACGGCGAGGTCTTCCGGGGCGAAGGCATACTGGCCGTCACCAAGGCGATCCTGCAGTCGGGCGTCTCCTATGTCGGCGGCTACCAGGGCGCGCCGGTCTCGCACCTCGTCGACGTGCTGGTCGAATCGCAGGACCTGCTCGACGAGCTGGGCGTGCATCTGGAGACCTGCACCAACGAGGCGTCGGCGGCGGCGATGCTCGGCGCGTCGATCAACTATCCGATGCGCGGCTGCGTCACCTGGAAGTCGATCGTCGGCACCAACGTGGCGGCCGACGCGCTGTCCAATCTCGCCTCGCCCGGCGTGATCGGCGGCGCATTGATCGTGGTCGGCGAGGATTACGGGGAGGGGGCGTCGGTCATCCAGGAGCGTACCCAGGCCTATGCGCTGAAATCCTCGGTCTGGCTGCTGGACCCGCGGCCGTCGCTGCCGACCATCGTGCGCTGCACCGAGAAGGCGTTCGAGCTCTCCGAAGCGACCAACACGCCGGTGATGATGGAGCTCCGCATCCGCGCCTGCCATGTCACCGGCGAGTTCGTTGCTACAGACAACAAGGCGCCGGCGATCTCGCGCAATCACCGGCTCGCCCATCCGGCGCTGCACAACTACGACCGCATCTCCCACCCGCCATCGACCTATGCGCACGAGAAGATCAAGGTCGAGGTCCGCCAGCCCGCGGCCGAGCGCTTCATCGTCGAGCACGGCCTGAACGAGTTCTTGCCCGGCGAGCGTTCCGATCTCGGCATCATCGTGCAGGGCGGAATCACCAACGTCCTGATGCGCGGTCTCGACCGGCTCGAGGTCGACGGCAAGGTGCCGACGCTGGTGCTGAACGTCACCCATCCGCTGGCGCCCGACCAGATCGCCGACTTCTGCAAGGGCAAGCGTGCCGTGCTGGTCGTCGAGGAGGGCGCCCCCGACTACATCGAGCAGGCGATCCATGTCCTGCTGCGCAAGCGCGACATGGACACGAAGATCTATGGCAAGGATGTGCTGCCGATGGCAGGCGAGTACACCGCCGAGGTGATCACCGATGGCCTGCTGAAGTTCTTCGCCCGCGCCGCCAACGACATCGACGTGTCCGGCCCGCGCGAGCGCTTCGAGGCCGCACGTGCCGGCCGCGCCGAGGCGCAGAAGATCCTGGGCGGGTCGCTGCCGCTGCGCCCGCCGGGCTTCTGCGTCGGCTGTCCCGAGCGGCCGGTATTCTCCGCGATCAAGCTGCTCGAGCGCGAGGTCGGCAAGGTCCATATCTCGAGCGACATCGGCTGCCACTCGTTCGCGACTTTGGCGCCGTTCAATCTCGGCAACTCGATCCTCGGCTTCGGCATGTCGCTCGCGGCCGCGGGCGCGGTGGCGCCGATCATGCAGAAGCGCACCATCTCGGTGATGGGCGACGGCGGCTTCTGGCACAATGGCCTGCTGTCGGGCGTGGCGTCATCGATGTTCAATCGTGGCGACCGCGTGCTGGTCATCATGCAGAACGGCTACACCTCGGCGACCGGCGCGCAGTTCATTCCGAACACGTCGGGCAATCGCCGCGACGGCGAGACGACGTCCGACATCGCCGCGACCCTCAAGGCGATGGGCGTGAAGTGGCTGCGCACCATTCGCACCTACAATGTCGGCACGATGCTCCAGACGCTGCGCGATGCCATGAGCACGAACGACAAGGGGCTCAAGGTCATCGTCGCCGACGGCGAATGCCAGCTCGCGCGGCAGCGCCGCATCAGGCCGCAGATCGCGGCCCAGCTGAAACGCGGCGAGCGGGTTGTCCGTACCCGCTACGGCGTCGACGACGAGGTCTGCACTGGCGACCACTCCTGCATCCGCCTGTCGGGCTGCCCGTCGCTGGTGGTGAAGCCCAGTCCCGATCCGCTCCGCACCGATCCGGTGGCGCATGTGAATAACGGCTGCGTCGGCTGCGGCCTGTGCGGCGAGGTCGCCGACGCCGCCGTGCTCTGCCCGTCCTTCTACAAAGCCGAGATCGTGCAGAACGCGACCTGGTGGGACCGGCTGAAATGGCACCTGCGATCGAAGGTGATCGGAGCGATGGCCAATGCCTGATCCGATCGTCTTCAGCGGAGGCTCGGCGGGGACCTGGCGCGTAAGGAGTCAGGGCGCCATCCGCGGCGAGGCGCTGCCGTCGGTCGCGCGCCTCGACAAGGGTGCAGTGCCGCGGCCCAGTGCTGCCTGGGTCATCGGCGGCATGACCAGCAATCTGCGCTACACGCACGCTTCGGAGAAACGCGTGCTCGATGCCACACCGTCGGTGCTCGGCCGACCGGCGGCAACTTATGCGGCGCTCATTCCGATCACCAAGTCCGCCGCATGGTGGGGCATGGCACAGGACGAGCGCCGCGCGGTGATCGAGGACAAGTCACGCCATATCGCGATCGGCAGCGACTACCTCTCGGTCGTGTCCCGGCAGCTCGTCCACTGCCGCGACCAGGCGGGCGCCATGTTTGACTTCCTGACGTGGTTCGAGTTTGCGCCCGCCGACGAAGGCCGGTTCGACGAATTGCTCGGAAAGCTGCGCGCTTCCCCGGAGTGGGCGTTCGTCGAGCGCGAGGTCGAGCTGCGTCTGGAGAAGGACGGGTGAGCAAGCCCCTCACCATCCTGATCGGCGCGCTGGGCGGCGACGGCGGCGGCGTGTTGTGCGACTGGATCATTGCCGCCGCGCACAGCCAGGGTCTCGGCGTGCAGGCGACGCAGATCCCGGGCGTGGCCCAGCGCACCGGGGCCACGACCTACTATGTCGAGGTGATGCCGGGGCGCGGGCCGCGCGAGGCGGTGCTGGCGCTCAATCCGGCGATGGGCGAGGTCGACATCGCTCTTGCCACCGAGCTTCTCGAAGCCGGCCGCATGATCTTCAACGGCTTCGTCACACCCGATCGCACCACCCTGATCGCCTCCACCCATCGCGTGCTGTCGATCGGCGAGCGCGCGGCGATGGGCGACGGCAGCTTCGACGTCGGCCGCTTGCTGCGCGCGGTGAAGGAGCGCAGCAAGTCCCAGATCCTGTTCGACATGGAGCAGACCGCCGAGGAGAGCGGCGGGGTAATCAATGCCGTGCTGCTGGGCGCGCTGGCCGGCTCGGGTAAGCTGCCGATCCCCGACACCGCCTTTGAGGCAGCGATCCGCGAGGGCGGCAAGGCGGTCGACACCAATCTCGCGGCCTTCGCCTTCGGCCGCGGCCATGCGCGCGGCGAACTCGAGCAGGCGGTGCGCGAGCATCGCAAGCGCCAGGCGGCCGCGCAGGGCGTCGAGGACCTGATCGAGCGCGCCCGCTCGAGCTTCCCGGGCGCGAGCCTGGACGTGATCGAAGAGGGCATCCGTCGCCTCGTCGCCTATCAGGACCGGGGCTACGCCACCCTCTATCTCGACCGGCTGTCCGGCATCGACGCGGCGATCGTCCGGGACGTTGCGAGGCATCTCGCGGTGCGCATGTCGTTCGAGGATGTAATCCGCGTCGCGCAGGCGAAGACGTCGCGCGAGCGCTTGGACCGTGTGCGCGCCGAGGTGCGCGCCAAGCCACATGAGCCGCTCGTGATCACCGAGCATTTCAAGCCGGGCAACGAGGAGATCGCTGCCATCCTGCCGCCATGGGCGGCGCACTGGCTGCTCGCGGGGCGCAAGTTCCATTTCTCGATGCACGTGCGCAGCACGACGATCTGGGGCTTCGCCCGCCTGCGTTTCCTCGCGAGCCTGCGGTGGTGGCGGCCGCACAGCTGGCGCTACATCGAGGAGCAGGCCGAGATCGGCCGCTGGCTGGAACAGATCCGCAGTGCACAGGCGCTGAGCGTCGAGCTGGCGCGCGAGATCGCCGAATCGGCGCGGCTGATCAAGGGGTACGGCGACACCTACAAGCGCGGGCTCGACAACTACCGGCGCATCACCGCCGAGGTCATCGCGCCGGCGCTCGCCGGCCGTATGGCGCCGCGCAAGGCGGCCGACGCCGTTGCCAATGCGCGCGTCGCAGCGCTCGCCGATCCCGACGGTGAGTCGCTCGACCGGACCCTGGCGGCGATCGCGGCATGACCGCTGCGGCCAAGATCGACCTCGCCGCCCTGGCGACGCGCGATGCGTTCTGCGTGGGGCTGGGCATCGAGCTGGTCGAGGCGTCGCTTGGCTGCGCAGTGACCCGCGTGACGGTCGGCACGCAGCACCTCAACTTCCATGGCGCCTGCCATGGCGGGCTGACCTTCACCCTCGCGGACGCCGCCTTCGGCTTTGCCTGCAATTCGCGCGGTATCGCCTCGTCGGGGATCGACACGCACATGATCTACAATCGCCCTGTGAAGGCGGGCGATGTGCTGACCGCGACGGCTGTCGAGATCTCACGCTCGAGCAAGCTGTCGCACTATCGTGTCGATGTCGTGCGCGCCGACGGCAAGCTCGTGGCCGCCCTGACCGGCACGGCTTTCGTCAGCGGCCAACCGATCGAGGTCTGAACCATGTCGCTCGTCAGCCACCATACCGTCACCGTCGAATGGGGCGATTGCGACCCGGCCGGCATCGACTACTACCCGGCTTATTTCCGCTGGAGCGACCAGTCGACCTACCGGCTTTTTCTTGCAGCAGGTCTCAAGCGCGACGACCTGAGCAGTGGGCAATGGAAGGAGGGCACGCCGCTGGTCGCGGCCGAGTGCGCCTTCAAGCGCCCGTCACAACAGGGTGAGAAGCTGATCATCGAGACCCGGGTTGAGAAGTGGGGCCGCAGCTCCTTCGTCATCCGCCACCTCTTCCGCAACGAGGCGGGAGAGATCGCGGCCGAAGGCACGGAGACGCGAATCTGGGCCCGGAAGGAGGGGGACGCGCAGTCGCTGAAGGCGGTCGCCATCCCCGAGGACGCGAGAAAGAAACTGGGAGGATAGCGATGCGCCGCAGCGAAGAGCGGATTCTCACGACCCACGTCGGCAGCCTGCCGCGCGAGCCGGTCCTGTCGGACCTGCTGATCCGCGACGAGCTGGGCGAGGCGGTCGATCGCGCCGAGCTGGCGCGGCGCGGTGAAAGCGCGGTGCGCCACGTCGTCGAGCGTCAGACGGCGAGCGGCGTCGACGTGGTGAACGACGGCGAGCAGCCGCGAGTCGGCTTCCAGACCTATGTGGCGCAGCGCATGAAAGGCTTCGGCGGAGAGTCGAAACGGCCGCGGCCGCGCGATTACGTCGACTTCCCCGCCTTCGCCAAATGGGCGGCAGCACGCTCGCCCCGCCGCAGCAAGGTATCGAACGCCCCGCAGGCGGTCGCCGAGGTGGCCTACGACGATCTCCGCGCGGCCGAGGAGGAGTGCCGCATGTTCCGCGCGGCGCTCAGCGGCCTCGCCACGCAGCCGGTCGAGACATTCATGACGGCGGCGTCGCCCGGCATCATCGCCACGACGATGCTCAACGCGCACTACGACAGCTACGAGGCCTATGTCTTCGCGCTCGCCCGCGAGATGCGCAAGGAATACGAGCTGATCGCCGACAACTTCATCCTGCAGATCGATGCGCCGGACCTCGCCATGGAACGCACGGTGCTGTTCCACGACAAGACCGTGCCGGAGTTCCTGGAGATCGCCGAGATGCACGTGGCAGCGCTCAACGAAGCGCTGGTCAACATTCCGCGTGATCGCGTGCGGCTGCATTGCTGCTGGGGCAACTACGAGGGGCCGCACGTCCACGACGTGCCGCTCGCCGACGTGATGCCGGTGCTCACCGGGGCGAAGGTCGGCGGGCTCAGCATCGAGTTCGCCAATCCACGGCACCAGCACGAGTACGCCGCGCTGAAGCAGGCAAAGCTGCCCGCCGATTTCATTCTCCTGCCCGGCGTGATCGACACCTCGACCAACTACGTCGAGCACCCGGAGGTGGTGGCCAATCGGATCTGCGAGGCGGTCGATGCCGTCGGCGACCGCACCCGGGTCATCGCCTCGAGCGATTGCGGCTTCGGCACCTTCGCCGGCTCCGAGATGGTCTCCGAAGACGTTGTCTGGGCCAAGCTCAAGGCCTGCCGCGATGGCGCCGACATCGCGACCAAGAGGCTGTGGGGGCGGTAGCTCGAGTCTTTGCTGGGAGCGCGGGTCTCCAGACCCGCTCATGAGTTGAGCGGGTCTGGAGACCCGCGCTCCCAGCGACGACTACACCGCCGCCTTCAATATATCCGCCATCTTCTCGCCGACCATGATCGAGGGCGCGTTGGTGTTGCCGGACGGCATGGTCGGGAAGATCGAGGCGTCGGCGACCCGCAGGCCTTCGATCCCATGCACCAGGAGCTTGTCGTCGACTACCGTTTTCGGCCCGGCGGGTCCCATGCGGCAGGTGCCGATCGGGTGATAGGCGGTCTGCGAGTTGTTGCGGATGTAGTCGAGGATGTCGGCGTCCTTGCTGATCTGCGGGCCAGGCGAATATTCCTCGCCGCGATAGGCGTCCATCGGCGGAGCGTCGACGAGGCGGCGGATCATGCGGAAGCCTTCGGACATCGCCGCCTGGTCGATCGGGTCGGCCAGGAAGTTGAAGCGGATCGCCGGCTGGGCCTTGGGGTCCTTCGAGCGGATGTGGATCGAGCCCAGGCTCTCCGGGCGAAGCTGGTAGACCGATACAGTCATCGACGGAAAGTCCTGCAGCTTGCGCGTCTTGGGGTCCTTGATCGAGTAGGGCACGATGTGCATCTGCACGTCGGGCGTGGCGAGCTCCGGCCGCGTGCGCAGGAAGGCGAGCAGGGGCGCCGAGGGCAGGCTCATGAAGCCACCGCCCGTGGCGAGGTACTTCATCATTTGGGTGACCGCCCCGACGCCGCGCGCCATGTGGTTGTAGGACACCTTCGGGTCCTTCACCCGCCACACGATGCGGGCGTTGATGTGGTCGCGGAAATTCTCGCCGACCGCCGGCAGCTCGTGCTTCACCTCGATGCCGTGCTGCTTCAGCAGCTCGGGCTGGCCGATGCCGGAAAGCTCGAGGATCTGCGGGCTGGCGACGCCACCGGCCGACAGGATCGTTTCCTTTGCGCGCGCCTGCACGACCTTGCCGTCCTTCTCGTACTCGACGCCGGTGCAACGCTTGCCGTCGAGCAGGACGCGCAGGGTGTGGGCGTTGGTGACGACATGCAGGTTCTTCGAGCGCTTCATCGCCGGCTCGATGTAGCAATGGGCGACGCTCATGCGCCGGCCCTTGTAGATCGAGGTCTGCGTTTTCACGACGCCTTCCTGATCCTCGCTGTTGTAATCGGGATTGAGCTTGAAGCCCGCGGCCTTCGCTGCCGCGAAGATCGCGTCGTAGAGCGGGTTCTGGTCGGGCACGGTCGACACCTTGAGCGGGCCGCCGGTCCCGCGGCCGTTGCTGCCGTCGCCGTCGACGAAGTTCTCCATCCGGGTGAAGACCGGTGCCACGTCGTGCCAGCTCCAGCCGCGGCAGCCCATCTGCGCCCATGTATCGTAGTCGAGCGGCTGGCCGCGGACCCAGACCAGCCCGTTGATCGAGCTCGACCCGCCGAGCAATTTACCGCGCGGCACCGGAATTTGGCGGTTGGCCGTGTTGGGCTCGGGCTCCGACTCGTAGAGCCAGTTGGCGGCCGGATTGTCGATCAGCAGGCCGAAGCTGAGCGGCATGCGGGAGTACGGGTGGCTGGCCGCGCCAGCCTCGAGCAGCAGAACCTTGTGGGTTGTATTTTCCGTGAGGCGCGCCGCGAGGGCGCCGCCGGCGGAGCCGGCTCCCACGATGATGTAATCATAGTCGGCCATGGTGTCGCATCCTCGCACGGAAACTTGATCGCCCTATGCAAGCCTAGCGCACCGCCATGCAAGGAGAAGGGGCAAAATTGCTCGACACCCGAACACCGGCATGATTCCATTGTGCGGTGCCGGATCCGCTGGGGTCGGGCTCCCTGACAACGTGGTTAGCCGGCTGGAATGCTGAATCTCGTCCGTATTGCGCTGACCAGGCCCTATACGTTCGTGGTTCTGGCGCTACTGATCCTGATCGTGGGCCCGCTGGCGGCGCTGCGCACGCCGGTCGACATCTTCCCCGAAATCCGCATTCCCGTCATTGCGGTGGTCTGGCAGTACACCGGCCTGCCGCCGGACGAGATGTCGGGCCGCGTCATGCTGGGCTTCCAGCGTTCGCTGACCACCACCGTCAACGACATCGAGCATATCGAGGGCACGTCCTATACCGGCGTCGGCATCGTCAAGATCTTCTTCCAGCCGGGCACCGACATCCGCACCGCCAATTCACAGGTCACGGCGATCGCCCAGACCGTGGTGAGGCAGATGCCGCCCAACATGACGCCGCCGCTGATCCTGAACTTCAATGCCTCGACGGTGCCGATCATCCAGATCGCGCTGGCCGGCAAGGGCGTGTCGGAGCAGGCGGTGTTCGACATCGCAATCAACACGGTGCGCACGCCCCTGGTCACGGTGCAGGGGGCGGCGATCCCGTTCCCGTTCGGCGGCAAGTTCCGCCAGATCCAGATCGATCTCGACCCGGCCGCCATGCAGTCGCGCGGCCTGTCGGCCAACGACGTCGCCAACGCGCTCGCCGCGCAGAATCTGCTGACGCCGGTCGGAACCCAGAAGATCGGCGGCTTCGAATACGCCATCCAGCTCAACAACGCGCCGAAGGACTTCGCGGCGCTGGCCGACCTGCCGGTCTTCTCGAAGGACGGCACGATCGTCTTCCTGCGGGACGTTGCGACGGTGCGCGACGGCAATCCGCCACAGCAGAACATCGTTCATGTCGACGGCAGCCGCTCGGTTCTTCTGGCCGTGCTGAAGAACGGCGCGACCTCGACCCTGTCGATCATCGAGGGTGTCAAGCAGCGGGCCGAGGAGCTGCGCAAGACGCTGCCCGACAACGTCACTCTCGCCATGCTGGGCGACCAGTCGCTATTCGTCGAGGGCGCGGTCACCGGGGTCGCGGTCGAGGCGGTCATCGCCGCCGTGCTGACCAGCCTGATGATCCTGCTGTTCCTGGGCAGCTGGCGTTCGACGGTGATCATCGCCACGTCGATCCCGCTCGCGATCCTGGGCTCGATCGCCCTGCTGGCGGCGTTCGGCGAGACGCTCAACATCATGACCCTGGGCGGGCTCGCGCTCGCGGTCGGCATCCTGGTCGACGATGCGACGGTCACCATCGAGAACATCAACTGGCATCTCGAGCAGGGCAAGGACGTCGAGACGGCGATCATGGATGGCGCGCACCAGATCGTGACGCCGGCATTCGTCTCGCTGCTCTGCATCTGCATCGTCTTCGTGCCGATGTTCTTCCTGGAGGGTGTCGCCCGCTTCCTGTTCGTGCCCATGGCGGAAGCGGTGATGTTCGCGATGGTCTGCTCGTTTTTCCTGTCCCGCACGCTCGTGCCGACGATGGCGAACTTTCTGTTGCGGCAGCATACGACACACGAGCATGGCGGGAAGCCGCCGACGCGTAACCCGCTGGTGCTGTTCCAGCGCGGCTTCGAGGCGCGCTTCGAGCGCTTCCGCGCCTTCTATCGCGACCTGCTGTCGATGGCGCTGGGCAGCCGTACGGTGTTCATCACCGGCTTCATGGCGTTCGTCCTGGCGTCATTCGCGCTGGCGCCGATGCTCGGCCGCAATTTCTTCCCGTCCGTCGATGCCGGCCAGATCCTGATGCACGCGCGCGTCCAGGTCGGAACCCGGGTCGAGGAGGCCGCCAACCAGTTCGCCGCCATCCAGAAGGCGATCCGCCAGATCATTCCGTCGCACGAGATCGCGACCATGGTCGACAACGTGGGCATGCCGGTGAGCGGCATAAACCTGACCTACAACAACACCGGCGTCATCGGCCCGCAGGACGGCGATATCCAGATCAAGCTCACGGAGGAGCACGGACCGACCGAGCACTATGTGGCGGAGCTGCGCCGCCGGCTTCCCGAGCTCTTTCCCGGCGTCACCTTCTCCTTCCTGCCGGCCGACATCATCAGCCAGATCCTGAATTTCGGCGCACCATCGCCGATCGACGTTCAGGTGCGGACCTCCGATCTCGCCGAGGGATTCGAACATGCCAACAGGCTGCTCGCCCGGATTCGCACCATTCCGGGCATCGTCGACGCGCGCCTCCAGCAGTCCCGCCAGGCCCCGGTCTTCGCCGTCGATCTCGACCGAACGCGCGCCCAGTCCGTTGGGCTGACGACGCGCGACGTCACGAATTCCCTGGTGGTCAATCTCGCCGGCAGCGGCCAGGTCGCGCCAACCTATTGGCTCAATCCGGCGAACGGCATCACCTACAACATCGTGATGCAGACGCCGCAGTACCGGCTCGATTCGCTTGCCTCGCTGTCGAACCTGCCGATCATGGCGCCGGCGGCGACCTCTTTGCAGGTGCTGGGCGGGTTTGCCGACATCCGCCGCGGCCAGGACAACGCCGTGGTGTCGCAGTACGACCTTCAGAACATGGTCCAGATCTACGCCGGCGTGCAGGGCCGCGATCTCGGCTCCGTCGCCGCCGACGTTCGCAAGGTCGTGGCCGAGCTGGCGGTTGGCGCCTCGCCCAAGATCCGCGCGGTCAAGGTGCAGGGCCAGGTCAAGACCATGGAAAGCGCCTTCTCCGGCCTGCTGTTCGGCCTGCTCGGAGCCATCGTGCTGATCTATCTGCTGATCGTCGTAAATTTCCAGTCGTGGAGCGATCCCTTCGTCATCATCACCGCGCTGCCGGCCGCGCTGGCGGGCATCGTCTGGATGCTGTTCGCGACCAGCACAACCTTGTCGGTGCCGGCGCTCACCGGGGCGATCATGTGCATGGGTGTTGCGACCGCCAATTCGGTGCTGGTCATCAGCTTTGCCCGCGAACGGCTGGTCGAGCTGGGCGACGCCACAGCGGCGGCCCTCGATGCCGGATTCGTGCGCTTCCGCCCCGTGCTGATGACCGCGCTCGCCATGATCATCGGCATGGCGCCGATGGCGCTCGGCCTGGGCGAGGGCGGCGAGCAGAACGCGCCGCTCGGCCGCGCCGTGATCGGCGGCCTGATCTTTGCAACGATCGCTACGCTCCTTTTCGTCCCGGTCGTGTTCAGCGTCATTCACCGGAACCATGGAAAGTCGGTCAAGGCCGCGACTGCCGGTGATCACGGAGTAACCAATGCCGTCTGAGTCAGCACCCCCTTCCGGCAAGGTCTCGCGCCGCGGCCTGGCGCTCACCGGCATCGTCGCCGGCCTGGTCGTGGTTTTCGTCGTCGTCAACGGCGTCTGGAGCCGCAACGCCAGTGAGGCCAAGCTCAAGGAGACAACGGACGCGATGGCGGTGCCGACGGTCGCGCTGATCGAGCCCGGCCTCGGCAGCAACAAGTCCTCGCTGGACCTGCCGGGCCGCCTCGAGGCCTATTCGCGGGCACCGATCTACGCCCGCGTCAGCGGCTTCCTGAAGGCCTATTACGTCGACATCGGTCAGTCCGTGAAGGCGGGCCAGCTCCTGGCCGAGATCGAGGCGCCCGACCTCGACCAGCAGCTCTTGCAGGCCAAGGCCGCGCTCGCATCGGCGCAGGCGGCGGAGACGCTGGCGACGGTCACCGCGCAGCGCTGGCAGACGCTGGGCGGCAGCAACGCGGTCTCCAAGCAGACCGTCGACGAGAAGGCTGGCGATCTCACGGTCAAACAGGCGCTTTCGAAAGCGGCGCTGGCCAATGTCGACCGTCTGCTGGTGCTGTCGGATTACAAGCGCGTGGTCGCGCCGTTCGACGGCATCGTGACGACGCGCAACACCGATGTCGGCGCGCTGATCAATGCCGATTCGAGCGCCGGCCTCGCCCTGTTCGTGATCTCCGATACCCAGAAGCTCAGGCTCAACGTCAACGTGCCCCAGAACTACGTGCCGGCGGTGAAGCTCAATACCAAGGTCGAGATCACCGTGCCGGAGTATCCGGGCAGGACGTTCTACGGCACCGTCGAGGCCTCGGCGCGTTCGGTCGACGCCGCATCTGGCACCACGCGCATGCAGGTCGTGGTCGACAACAAGTCGGGCGAGCTGATGCCCGGCGCCTTCGCCAATACCCGCATCCAGCTGCCTGAGAACTCCCTTGCCCTGTCGATCCCGGCCGGTGCGCTGATCTTCGGCCAGAAGGGCCTGCGGGTCGCCGTCGTCGATGCCAGCGACAAGGTGATGCTGAAGAACGTCACGATCTCGCGCGACCTCGGTCAGGTGGTCGAGATTGCGACCGGGCTGGAACGTACCGACCGGGTGATCGAAAGCCCGCCGGACGGCCTGTCGAACGGCGACCCGGTTCGGGTCGTCACGCCCGCAATGGCCAAAAAGTAGGCCATTTCGGCGGGTTGAAAGACCTTGGTGCTTCTTCCATAAGCGGACAGGATGGAGTGCAAGGTCGAGCTGGTCGTATGTCGTAGATGGATCAAACTTCTTTCGGCGCGAGTGAATTGCCACGACACGCCGTTGGGAGCCGTGATCGTGGGCGGGCCGGAGATGATCCTGGACGTGGCCTCACGACGGCGGGCGTAAGGCATGTCGTTCGTGCCGCCGGTGCAGGAGGTGGTCGAAGCCGATGGCACACGGGTCCGCCTGGGCGCCAGACTCGGCCAGGGCGGCGAGGGCGCGATCTACGAGCTCGAAGACCGGCAGGGGGTGGTCGCCAAGATTTTCCACCAGCCGCTGCCAGAGCAGCAGGCGGAGAAGATCCGGGCAATGGTGGCCTTGCGCACGCTGGCGCTCGACAGGCTGACGGCATGGCCGATCGAATTGTTGTCGCTGCCGGGCGGCCGGCCGATCGGCGTGAAAGTGCCGCGCGTGGTCGGCCATCGCGAGATCCACCAGCTCTACAGCCCGAAGAGCCGCCGCAGTGCGTTCCCGCATGCCGATTGGCGCTTCCTCGTGCGCGCTTCGGCCAACGTTGCGCGCGCCTTCGCCACGGTGCACGCCGAGGGCGCCGTCATTGCCGACGTCAATCAAGGCGGCATCCTGGTCGGCGCCGATGCGCGAGTCAGGCTGATCGATTGCGAATCCTTCCAGATCACGGCCGGCGGCCGCTGTCTCCCGGGCGATGTCGGCGTGCCGATCTTCACACCGCCGGAGCTGCAGGATCGCATGCTCACCGGCGCGATCCGCAGCGAGAACCACGACAATTTCGGCCTCGCGGTGATGATCTTCCTGGTCCTGTTCATGGGCCGACATCCCTTTGCCGGCCGCTACCTGGGCGAAGGCGACATGCCGATCGAGCGGGCCATCAAGGAACATCGCTTCGCCTACGGAGCGGAGCATGACTTCGCGGCGATGGAGCAGCCGCCGGGAACGCCGCCGCTCGACATCGTGTCGCCGCCGGTCGCGGAGCTCTTCGAACGCGCCTTCACGATGTCCGCGCCGCGCGGCGGCCGGCCAACGGCGGTGGAATGGATCGACGCGCTCGAAACCCTGGCAGGCGAGCTGAAGGAGTGCCCCATCGGGATCGCGCATTGGCATTTCGCCGGCTTGCCCGGATGCCCGTGGTGCCGGATCGAAGCGGCGACGGGCGTGCCGCTGTTCTCGAGCGCAATGTCGGAGGCGACGGCCGACCTGTTCGACCTGTCGGCGTTCTGGAACCAGGTCATCGCGATCGAGCATCCGGGTCCGGCGCCCGACGTCACGGCGCAGGCGAAGCAACCCAGCTTGTCGCCGGTCGCGCGTCGGCTTCTGTTCCGGCGCGGTTGGCACGGGACGATCGCGCTTTTGCTTGCGGCGATTCCCGCGGGGCTCAGTTTCAGCGTAGCCCTGCCGCCGCTCAGCCGCAGCTTGTTCTTCCTCGGTGCGATCGTGCTCTACGTGCTGCTGAGACTGATCCTGCGAAGGACGGTCGATACGAGGCCGTTCGTCGCGCGCGAATACGAAAGCCGCCAGCTTTGGGAATCGACCCTTGCGGAGTGGGAGGCCAAGGCAGGCTCCCGGCAGTTCGACGACAAGCGGCGCGACCTCGAGAAGCTCCGCGATTGGTGGGATGAGGCAGCGAGCCAGCCGCAGCAGCGCGCCCGCATCGAGGCCGCCATTCGCCGCGCCTTCGACGAGCTCCAGGAGATCGTCAGCCAGATCCAGTTCGCCCGGAATTCCCTGCGCGAGAACGCGGTGGCCACCTACGAGCTCCTGCTCCAGACCCAGTTCGACCTCGCCGCGGTGCGGAAGAAGCGATAGGGATTCATGGCTGGGACCGCGCCACTCTGTGGCGCGGTCCCAGCAAAGGGTTCAGGCCTTCCTGATCTCGGTAAGGGCCACGCCCGATGCGATCAGGGCGTCGATCTCGGCCGTCGAGTATCCGCGCTCGGCCAGCACCGCGCGCGTGTCGAGGCCGAACTTTTTCGGCTTGCTGTGCACCGCGGGCGGCGTGCGGGAGAGCTTCACCGGATTGCCGACGTTGCGATAGCCGTCCTTTTCCCAGACCATGTTTCGATGCTTCGTATGCGGGTGCTCCATCACGTCCGGCACCTCCATGACGGCGCCTGACGGTACACCGTTCTTCATCAGCTCGTTTGCGAAGGCCTCGCCGTCGCGGTCCTTGGTCAGGACACGCAGCTCGGCTTCCATCTCGGCCTTGTGCGCGAGCCGGTCCTTGTTGGTCTTAAAGCGCGGATCGTCGGCCATCTCCGGCTTGCCCAGCATCTGGACGAGCTTGCGGAATTGCCCGTCGTTGCCGGCGCCGATCACGATGTTGCGGCCTTTGGTCGGAAAGTTGGCGTAGGGTGCGAGGTTGCCGTGGCTGTTGCCGAACAGCTTCGGCTTCTGGCCGGCCATGAAGTAGTTGGGCGCGTGTGGTTGGTGCAGCGCGATGGCGCTGTCGTACAGCGTCGCATCGACGAACTGGCCCTTGCCCGACCGGTTGCGCTCGTAGAGCGCCATCAGGATGCCCATGCAGGCGTTCATGCCGGTCGAGAGATCGACCACCGGCACGCCGATTCTCACCGGCCCGCCCTCGGGCGAGCCGTTGACCGAGACCAGCCCCGCCGAGGCCTGCACCATGGCGTCGTAGCCGGGAAAGCCGCCGAGCGGACCGTCGGCGCCGAAGCCCGAGACGCGGGCATGGACCAGCCGCGGAAATTTCTCCGACAGCGCGTCGTAGCCAATGCCCCATTTCTCCATCGTGCCGGTCTTGAAGTTCTCGATCAGCACGTCGGCATCGGCGAGCAGTTTCAGCAGCACCTCGCGGCCGGCCGGCTTCGACAGGTCGAGGGCTATCGTGCGCTTGTTGCGATTGATGCCGGCGAAGTAGGCCGAGATGCCCTCCGCGTCGAACGGAGGACCCCACAGCCGCGTCTCGTCGCCTTGCGGCGGCTCGATCTTGATCACTTCCGCGCCGTGATCGGCCAGCATTTGCGCGCAATAGGGCCCGCCCAGCACGCGCGACAGGTCGATGACTTTCAGGCCGTCCAGGGCGCCCATGCGTTCACTCCTCGGATTTCTTTGCGTCTCGCGCTTAGTGTACCGTCCCGAGATGATCGAGCGCGAGGTGGATATCGCCACGGCAGATGGCGCGATGAACTGCTGGACGGTGCGGTCCGACGATGGGGGGCCGCTGCCGGTGGTCATCATGCTGATGGACGCCCCCGGCGTGCGCGAAGGCCTGAAGGAAATCTGCCGCCGCATCGCGCAGTCGGGTTACTACGTACTGCTGCCCAATCTCTATTACCGCACGACCCGGGAGTTCGTGGTGGGCCCGACGCGCGACCATCCCGACGCGGAGGCCAACCTCGAGCGGATGTTCGGTATGGTGGGCTCGATCTCCAACGGCAAGATCGCGGCCGACACCGGGACGGTGCTCGACCGGCTGCCGTCGTTGCCCGATGCCCGGCCGGGCAAGGTCGGGCTCGTTGGCTACTGCATGAGCGGCGCGTTCGTCACCGTGGCGGCGGCGATGCACCCCGACCGGATCGGCTGTTTCGCATCCTATTACGGAACGCGCCTGATCACCGACAAGCCGGACTCGCCGCACCTGATGCTGGGCGACATCACGGCCGAGGGCTACTACGCGTTTGCCGAGCACGACACCTACGTGCCGCTCGACCAGGTCGCCGCATTCGAGACGCTGCTGGCGGCTGCGCCGTTCCCGTCGCGCAGCGAGATCGAGAGTGGCACGCATCACGGCTATGCCTTTTCCGACCGCGGCAACCTCAACGAGGCGGCGCGCGAGAAGCATTACGAGCGCATGCTCGCGCTCTATCGTCGTCACATCGGATAGGCTGTCGTCCATCGCTTCGTTCGCGACGGCAAAGGGAGGAACATCATGCTGAGCGGCATCCATGGCCATCAGGACATCGAGCGGGTCGTCTACGGCAAGCCTGCGGGCGCGGCGTTGCGCGCGGAGGCCGAACGGCTGGGCGCCCACCGCGTGTTCGTCACCACGACCAGATCCGTGGCGCAAAGCGCGTTGCTGGCCGACGTCATCAAGGAGCTCGGCGACCGCTATGCCGGCGTCTATGCCGGCATCACCGCGCACTCGCCGCGGCCCTGCGTGATCGAGGGCGCGCAAATGGCGCGTGACGCCAAGGCCGACCTGCTGGTCGCCGTCGGCGGCGGCTCGGCGATCGATGCCACCAAGGTCATGCTGATCGCGCTGTGGCAGGGCGCGACGAAGATCGAGGATCTCGATCTCTACAGGGCCGGCCGGCCGAAGGAAGGTGCCGCGCCACCGTCCGAGGCGATCAGGCCGCCGGCCGATGCGATCCGCATGCTTGCCGTGCCGACGACGCTCTCCGCCGCCGAGTTCAACGCCTACGCCGGCATCTCCGATCCCCGTCACGGCATCAAGGAGAGCTTCGGCCATCGCCTGATCGTGCCGCGGGTGATCGTGCTCGATCCGGCCGCGACGCTCGCCACACCGATGGAGCTGATGCTTTCGACCGGCCTGAAGGCCGTCGACCACGCTGTCGAACGTCTGTGTTCACAGCAGGCCAATCCCTTTGCCATCGGCACGGCGAGCGAAGCGCTGAAGCTGCTCTCCCACGCCCTGCCGGCGCACAAGGAAAAGCCCGATGACATGGAAACGCGGCTGAACCTCCAGTTTGGCATGTGGCTGTCGATCGGCGCGGGCACCTCGGGTGTGGGCGTCGGCGCGAGCCATGGGATCGGCCATGTGCTCGGCGCGGCCTGCCATGTGCCGCACGGCCATACCTCCTGTGTAATGCTGCCGTCGGTGCTGCGCTGGAACTTGCCGGCCAATGCGGATCGCCAGAAGCGGGTGAGCGAGGCCTTCGGCAAGCCCGATCGGCCGGCGGCCGACCTCGTCGCACACCTGGTCGCGACGCTCGGCCTGCCGGGAAGCCTGAGCGAGGTAGGAGTGGGGAAAGACCGGTTCCGCGAGATCGCCGAAAAGTCGATGCACGACCGCGCCGTGCTCAACAATCCGCGGCCGATCAAGGGGCCGTCCGAGGTCATCGAGATTCTCGAGCTGGCCGCATGAGCCGGCATGACCTCATGAATTCTTCTCGTGAGCGAAGGGTCTTTCGCAGCGTATGGTGCCGCACGACGTAAGATGGAGACGTCGATCCAATAAAACGGGTGGCAAATGCCTGATATCCGAATTCCTGAATCGGTTGCGAAGCGCGGCGTTGGCCTGACCTACGTTGACGCACAGGTCAACTATCTGGCCGATCTCAGCGTCAAGCCGGTGACCTACAATCCGCCGCCGGGCACGGGCGTGCCGAGGCGCGACGGCAACTACCAGTTCTTCAAGGTCCGCGTGCACAATGCGCGGCCCTACGCAGATGAGCTTTCGCTCGACAGGCAAGCCTTCATCCTGACGCCGCACGACACCAACGTGCGCGACTTCTACGATGAGGCCGAGCTCAAGGCGGTCTATTTCGCCGAGGTCGAGGCACTGATCAAGCGCGAGACCGGGGCCACGAAGGTCGTGGTGTTCGATCACACCGTGCGGACGGGCAATCGCGCCGTCGAACGCGGGCTTCGGACCCCGGTCCAGTCTGTCCACAACGACTACACGGAGAATTCCGGTCCACAGCGGGTGCGCGACCTGCTGCCGCCGGACGAAGCGGAGACGCGGCTGAAGAAGCGCTTCGCCGAGTACAATGTGTGGCGCAACATCGCCCACGCTCCGATCGAGACGATGCCGCTGGGCTTCGTGGATGCCGAAAGCATCGCCCCGCGCGACCTCGCGGTATGTGACCTGGTCTATGCCGACCGTACCGGCGAGATCTACCAGGGCGTCTACAACGCCGATCACCAGTGGCACTACTTTCCGGCGATGACGCGCGATGAAGCGATCCTGATCAAGTGCTACGATTCTGAGAAGGACGGCCGGGCGCGCTTCTCGCTCCACTCCGCTTTCAACGATCCGACTTCACCGTCCAACGCCAGGCCGCGCGAGAGCATCGAGGTTAGGGCCTTCGCGTTCTGGGATTGACCTCATATTCCTCTTCCCTGGCGGGCCGCGGAGATGAAAGGCGTTGTACGGTGTGCTAGAGACACAGCACGCTACGGCGGCGATGTCGTCATCCGATCGGAGGAAGAGACGGGTCTGACAGCGCGACCATGGAGGTTACGAGGGAGCCACGCGGGCGCGTGGTCTTGCCGAGATGGGGCGAAGGTTCGGAGAATCGGGGGCGGATGCGGCTTTGCTCGACCTCATCTACGGCGTAGTCGCCGATCCCGACCGATGGCCTGACGTCCTCACGCGCGTTGCAGACCATCTCGGTGCCGTCGGCGGCATGCTCATCCACGTCCCACGGGCCGGCAGCGGCCACGTTATCGACATTTACGGCCGGCTATCGGAAGAACACGGAGCTATCTTCCGGCAGCACTACACCTGGAACCCCTGGAGCCTCGCGATGACGGGCGTTCCCTTCGGGAAGGCAGTGGCCGTCAACTCGCTGCTGGAGCCGGGCACCCTTGTGAAAACCGGATTCTATGCCGACGTTCTCCGGCCTCAAGGTCATGTCGACATCCTGAACGTGAAGCACCGCGCCCTGTCCGAGGGTGGTGCCGTCGGTGGGTTCGGGTTCTGCCTGTCGGCTCGAGGTGCGGACCAGGCCGACAAGAACTTGCGGCGCTTTCAGCGGCTCGTGCCGCATCTTGGCCGCGCGCTCGACGGCGCGCTGCATCTAGGCCATCTCGCCGACGGCACGCGGCAGCTCGGGAGAGTGCTCGAGCTCATGCCCAATCCCGCACTGCTGCTCGATCGCAAGGCGCGCGTCATCCTGGCCAATGCCGCCGCCGAGACGCTGCTGTCCACGGGCGACGGCCTGTCGACCACCTGTGATGGCGGCCTCCAGCTCGTGGCCGCCTTTCCAGCGGAGACAGCTGCATTGTCGCGGACCTTGGGGCAAGCACTCGCCGTCGCGGCGGGAGCGAACGACGCGCTTGGCGCGCCGTTGCGGCTGACTCGCCCCTCGGGAGCATCGCCGCTCCTCGTCCTGCCGGTGCCGCTTCCGCCGCCAGTCTTCGAGTTCTGGAGCCTGCTGGAGCCGGCGCGGGCGCTGGTGCTGATTGTCGATCCGGCCGCGCTCCGGCGCGTCAAGACCTCCGCGATCCAGGCGGCCTTCGAGCTGACGCTTGCCGAGGCACGGGTCGCCGCCCTGGTCTCGGGCGGCCTCAGCGGGCCGCAGGCGGCGGACGCGCTTGGCCTCTCCCTCTCGACCGTGAAGACGCATCTCAGGCGCTGCTTCGAGAAGACCGGCACGCATTCGAAGGTCGAGCTCGCGCTTCTGCTCGGCTCCCTGCCCGACGACGCGGCCGGTAGGCCGGGCTGATCCTGAGCGGAACGAATGCCCCGCACCGCCCAATCCGTCGCCATCGAAGCCACGCGCCGCTGTAGTCGGGCTGACCGATAGGGTGCTGACCCGTCAGGAACAAGTGGGGGACGGCAGCTTCGCGCACAAATGATGGGTCCACATCGCGAAGAGCGCTTGTCGACTTGAGGTCATGCCGACCGGAGGCTCGAATCTTTGTTGAAGCGCCGCCGGACTCCGGCCAGTACATCGAACGGCTGATCTGACCGGTAGCGGCAATGTCAACGGTACCGGCAACTCGCTCGCCAACTCCCTCACCGGCAACTCGGGTAGACAACATCCTCGACGGCAGGGACGGCGCGGACACGATGACCGGTGGGCTTGGCGCCGATGCGTTCGCCTTCGGGGCCGCCCTTGGCGCGTCCAACATCGACACGATCACCGACTTCAACGTCGCCGCCGACATGCTCCGGCTCAACAGCGCGATCTTCACCGCACTCGCGGGGACCGGGACGCTGAGCCTGGCCCAGTTCGCCGCCAATGCCCGCGGCACCGCGCAGGATGCCAGCGGCCGCATCATTTACGAGACCGACACCGGCAAGCCGTTCTACGACAGCAACGGCAACGCCGCCGGCGGCTCGATCCAGTTCGCAACGCTCGCCCCCGGCCTCGCACCAACGCCGACATCGCCGTCATCTAGCAAGGGAGATCGCCTTGGCGGGGAGTGCAGCCACTACCTTCGCTTTGCCGCTCCCGGTTGCGCCATCAGGTCTCAGGCTGGAGTTGTTGTGCAAAGCCCGCCTCGCGGCCGCGAGTAGCCTGATGTCCGCTCTAGCCGCCCGCGGCCAGAGCTTGTGCGAGGTCGGCGATCAGGTCGTCGGGGTGCTCGATGCCGACGGACATCCGGATGGTGGTGTCGAGGACGCCGATGCGGTTGCGCACGGCAACCGGAACGCCGGAATGTGTCATCGCGGCAGGATGGCTCGCCAGCGACTCGGTACCGCCGAGGCTGACCGCGAGCTTGAAGACCTGCAGGGCGTTGAGGAAGGCGAACGCCTCGGCCTGCCCGCCCTCGATGTCGAACGAGAAGGTGGAACCCGCGCCGGTGCATTGCCGCAGGTAGGTCGCCTGCGCCGGCGAGCCGGGCTCCAGGAACTCGAGGTAGTGGACCTTGGCGACCCGCGGATGGTCGCGGAGATACTCGGCGACGAGGCGGGCATTCGAGTTGGCCCGCTCCATCCGGATCGCCAGCGTCTCCAGGGAGCGGCCCAGCATCCAGCAGGAATGCGGATCGAGTTGGCTGCCGACGCTGCCGCGCAGCGCCTTGATCGGCCGCATGATTTCCTTGGTCCCCAGCGCCGCGCCGGCGATCAGGTCGGAATGGCCGCCGACATACTTGGTGAGCGAATAGAGCGAGACGTCGGCGCCGTGGTCCAGCGGATGCTGGAACACCGGCCCGAGCAGGGTGTTGTCGCAGGCGATGATCGGCCGGAAGCCCTGCGCCGTGCCGATCTCGTCCGCGATCCGCCGCAGCAGGGCGATGTCGACCAGCGTGTTGGTCGGGTTGGCGGGCGTCTCGACCAGGATCATCGAGACCCGGCCCTTGGCGCGTGCCGCGGTGGCGGCGTCCCGGATGGCGGTCTCGTCGACGCCATCGATGAAGCCCACGGCGCCGATTCCGAAGTTCACCAGGGTGTTGGACAGCAAGGTCTCGGTTCCGCCGTAAAGCGGCTGCGAATGCAGGATGACGTCACCCGGCCGCACAAAGGCGAGAATGGTCGTGGTGATCGCGGCCATGCCCGAGGCGAACACGCCACAGGACTCTGCGCCTTCGTAGACCGCGAGCCGGTCCTCGACGATCTCGCTGTTGGGATGATTGAAGCGGGAATAGACAAGCCCGGCGGTGCTCCCGGCCGGCGGCTGCCGTCGCCCCGACGTGTAGTCGAAGAAGTCGCGGCCTTCCTCGGCCGTGCGGAACACGAAGGTGGAGGTCAGGAAGACCGGCGGCTTGACTGCACCCTCCGACAAAGCCGGGTCGTAGCCGTAACCCAGCATCAGGGTCTCCGGCTTCAGGACGTGATTGCCGATGCGGGTCTTGGAAGGTCGGGGCGCGGGCATGGTGGTCTCCTGTCACTGGGATGAGGAGACAGGATAACGCCTGTCACGACCTCGCGATCATCTCCAGATGTTCGGCGAGTTCCTCGGGGGCGCTGTAGAACGGTGTGTGACCGCACTCCATCGTGATCACTTTGCACGGGACCGCCTTGACCATGGCGCGCTGGCGCGCGACGCGGAGCGCGTTGTCGTGCGTGCATTCGATGTACCAGCGCGGCACCGAGCCGTAGCGCTCTTCGGTGAGCGTCACCGGCGTGGTCGAGATCGAGATCGGTTGCGGGCGCAGCCGCTCCATGGCGCGGTAGAGGTCTTCCGGCGAGACGTCCTCGTAGAACAGGGCCGGCAGCTGGCTGCGCGCGAACGTGTAGGTGAGGCCGTCGGGGCTGACCTCGCGCGATCGGCGGAACAGCATGTCGGGGTCGCCCGCCGTCATCTCGCGGCTCGCCTTGCCCGAGGGCGGCATCAGCCCGCAGACATAGACGAGCGCCTTGATCTTGCGCCGCCGTGCCTCGGCGGTCTGGCTGATCGTAACGCCACCCAGCGCGTGGCCGACAAGCACGACCGGCTCCTCCATCCTGTCGAGCAGGCGCGAGATCTTTTCGACATTGTCGGCCAGGGTCACGTTGGCCGGCGGCATCGGATCCTTGCCGAGGCCCGGAAGGTCGGGCGCGCAGACCTTGTGACCGTGGCTCTCGAGGATCGGCTGCACCTTCTCCCAGCACCAGCCGCCGTGGCACGCGCCGTGGACCAGGATGAAAATCGCCATGAGACGGTCAGCCCCGGCCGACGACGGTGCGCGCGCCGGGGGAAGGCACGAAGAAGTCGGGCATCAACGGTGTTCCGGGCGAGACGGCGTACCGGTCGAGGTCGGTGACGCCCTCGGCCGCCAGCACCTCGTCGTCGATGAAAAAGTTGCCGGTGCAGTCCTTGGCCGGCCGGCTAAGGATGGCGTAAGCCGCGTCGGCCATGATCTCGGGCTTGCGGCAGCGCTTCATGCCTTCGTCCCCGCCCAGCACGTTGGCGATCGCCGCGGTCGCGATGCCGGTGCGCGGCCACAGGCAGTTGAAAGCGATCTGGCCCTTGAATTCCTCGGCCATTGCCCAGGCGTAAACCGACATCGAGTATTTCGCGAGCGTGTAGGCCGGATGGTTGGCGAACCACTTCACGTCGAAGTCGAGCGGCGGCGAAAGGTTCAGCACATGCGGGTTGCCCGCCTTCAGCAGGTGCGGGATGCATTTCTGCGACACCATGAAGGTGCCGCGCGCATTGATCTGGTTCATCAGGTCGAAGCGCTTCATCGGCGTCTGCAAGGTGCCGGTGAGGCTGATGGCGCTGGCGTTGTTGACCAGGACATCGATGCCGCCGAAACGGGCAACGGTCTCGGCCACCGACGTCTCGACGCTCTGCTCGTCGCGGATGTCGCAGGGTAGCGGCAACGCCTTGCCGCCGGCCTTCTCGATCTCCTCGGCGGCGCTGAAGATCGTGCCGGGCAGGCGCGGATCGGGCTTCACCGTCTTGGCGGCGATGGCGATGTTGGCGCCGTCGCGCGCGGCACGCAGCGCGATGGCAAGGCCGATCCCGCGGCTGGCGCCGGTCACGAACAGCGTCTTGCTTGCGAGGCTCATACGGTCCCCTGTTTCCCCACCTATCGGGTCTATAGCCGGGCGCCGCCGGGGCGGCTAGCCTCGGGATGCTGCAGGGGAGACATGCATCCCTGTTTTGAGCCCGTATCCGCGCGCTGCCTGCGCCATACGAAACGGAAAGCTCACGTCTCGTGAGGCAACCGGATCGCACGCC
The DNA here is from genome assembly GCF_965279465.1 of Reyranella sp. Lineage (NCBI taxonomy): Bacteria > Pseudomonadati > Pseudomonadota > Alphaproteobacteria > Hyphomicrobiales > Reyranellaceae > Reyranella > Reyranella sp. Next base: position 6,539,089 of record NZ_OZ257242.1, on the reverse strand, counting down.
TGAACGGACCGATCAACGCCAGGCGCAGACGAATCGAAAGATTTCTATCGCCATCTCAACAGCCGGCGCTCGAGCGTCCCAAGGCTCCAAGCGATCAACAGGCCGAGTATCGAGAGCATCACCACGCCGGCGAGAAGCTGGTCGGTCTGCATCAGGTTGCCGGCGGTGAGCACGAAAGCGCCGATGCCATATTCGGCGCCGATCATCTCGGCCGCTACGACCAGCAGCAATGCCACCGATGCGGAGATCCGGAAGCCTGCCAGGATTCCCGGCATCGCGCCCGGCAGCAGGACCTTGAGCACGATGTCGACTGGCGGCAGGCCGAAGCTCTGCGCCATGCGGATCAGGTTGCGCGGTACCGAATCGCAGGCGCTGTAGGCGGAGATCGTCGTGGGAAAGAACACGCCGAGCGCGATGGTGGCGATCTTCGACGGCTCGCCGATGCCGAACCACAGGATCAGCAGCGGCAGCAGCGCGATCTTGGGGATCGGGAACAGCGCCGACACGATCGGGATGCCGGCCGCCCGCGCCGCCGAGAAGATTCCCATGGCGAGGCCGACCGCGAGGCCGGCGGCGGTGCCGATGATCCAGCCGGGCACGATCCGCTTCAGCGAGGCGGTCACGTGGACCATGAGCGTGCCGTCGGCCGCCAGGGCTTCCAGCGCTTTCACGACGGCGAGCGGGCTCGGCAGGAAGAGCGCCGGCAGAAGGCCGCTGCTCGAGGCCGCCTGCCAGAGCGCGATCAGCGCCGCGAACACGCCCCACGGTAGCGCGCGGCGCGGCACCGGATTGAAGCCGCCGCCGCGGAAGGGGACAGGGCGGCGCTCAGGCATTTCGCGTCTCGTGATCTGAACCCGAAGCTGGAATTCCGTCGTCCCGACCGGAGCGGAGCGCAGTGCAGCGCAGTGGAGGGACCTGTTCATGCAACGTCCGCCAGGATGAACAGGTCCCTCGACTACGCTTCGCTTCGCTCGGGACGACGGGAAAAATCGCGTCAGACACGCTGCATCTCGCGGTCGGCGGTGGCGGCTTCGTCGCGGATCAGGGACCAGAGCCGGCGATGCATGTTGGCCAGCAGGACGGCGTGCTCGGGACGGCCGCGGTCGGCGACGGGGACGTCGATGCGCAGGACCTCTCTGACCCTGCCAGGGCGGCGCGAGAGGACGACCACCCGGTCGGCGAGCCGTGCGGCCTCCTCGAGATTGTGGGTGACGTAGACGCGCGTGCTCTTTTCGCGCGCCCAGATTTTCAGCAGGTCTTCCATCAGCAGTTCGCGGGTCTGTGCGTCGAGCGCCGACAGCGGTTCATCGAGCAGCAGCACGGCGGGGCGCACGACCAGCGCGCGGGCGATGCCGACCCGTTGGCGCATGCCGCCGGAGAGCTGCTTGGGATAGGCGGTGGCGAAGTCGGTGAGGCCGGTGAGAGTAAGGGCGGCGGCCACACGCTCGCGCCGCTTGGCCGCCGGCAGAGCGCGATGCTCCAGCGCCAACGCGACGTTGGCCTCGACCGAGCGCCACGGCAGCAGGGCGAAATCCTGAAAGACGTAGGTGAACGGGTTGAGCGAATCGGCCGGCGGCGGACCCGACAGCGTCACCCGTCCCGCGGTCGGCTGCAGCAGCCCGCCCAGAATGGCGAGCAGCGTGCTCTTGCCGCAGCCCGACGGGCCGATCAGCGCGACCGTCTCGCCGTCGGCGATATCGAGGTCGATGGCTTCGAGCGCGGCGACGGTGCCGTAGCGATGCGAGACGCCCTCAACGTGCAGCGGCATCGGCCGCCATCGTGACCAGCACGGTGCGGTTGGCGACCTGCTGGCCTTCCTTCACGGCGATCGATTCCACCTCGGCGTCGAGCGCCGCCTTGAGCTGGTGCTGGATCTTCATCGCCTCGAGCACGACCAGCGTTTGGCCGCGCGCGACCTTGTCGCCGGCCGCGACCTTGATGGCCACGATGCGGCCGTCCATCGGGGCGCGCAGCTTGCCGTCGCTGCCGGCCGCCGCCGAGGCCGGCGGCATGTAGGTGCGGTCCTGGAAGCGTACGGTGAAGGCGTCGAGATCGACGACGATCTCGTTGCCGTCAATCACATGAGGCGCGGATGGGGCCGGGGCGTCAGCGACGTGCAGCGTGCGTTCCTTGTCGCCGACAGCGAGGCGGAACGGCGTCGGTTCGGGATTGGAGTTGCGCCAGCCGCGCAGGGTCGCGGGATAGCGCGCCGCCGACTGTTGCCACAGCAGAGAAGCGGCGAGTTTCCAGTGCTCGTCCGTCACCTCGGGACCGGGGAAGGTGTGCTTGCCCAGGAATGCCGTGGTCGCCCTGCCGGCGGCGAACTCGGGATGCTCCAGCAGCCGGATCAGGAAATGCCGGTTTGTGATGGGGCCAAGCACGATGGTGTCGCGCAGCGCCTCGGCCAGCCTCAGCCGGGCCTCTTCGCGCGTCGCGCCCGAGGCGATTACCTTGGCGATCATCGGATCGTAGAAGGGCGAAATCGCAAACCCGTCCTTCATGCCGTGGTCGATGCGCACGCCGGGGCCGGTTGCGGGCCGCCACACGGCGATCCGGCCGGTCTGCGGCAGGAAGCCGGCGTAGGCGTCTTCCGCATAGAGCCGGACCTCGATGGCGTGGCCGGTGAGCCGGACCTGCTCCTGGGTGAGCGGCAGGTTCTCGCCGCGTGCCACGCGGAGCTGCCACTCGACGAGGTCGAGTCCGGTGATCGCCTCCGTCACCGGATGCTCGACCTGCAGGCGCGTGTTCATTTCGAGGAAGTAGAATTCGCCGTCGGCGCCGAGCAGAAACTCGACCGTGCCGGCGCCGCGATAGCCGATCGCTTTGGCTGCGGCGACGGCGGCGGCGCCCATGCGCGCGCGCAGCCCGGTGTCGACCGCGGGCGAGGGTGCTTCCTCGATCACCTTCTGATGGCGGCGCTGGACCGAACAATCGCGCTCGCCGAGATGAATTACGTTGCCGTGGTTGTCGGCGAAGACCTGGATTTCGACATGGCGCGCGTCGATCACCGCCTTTTCGAGGATCAGCTCGCCCGATCCGAAGGCGCTTTCGGCCTCGGTGCGGGCGGTGCGGATCGCCTCCAGCAGGTCGACATCGTGCTCGACGAGGCGCATGCCGCGCCCGCCGCCGCCGGCTGCGGCCTTGACCATCACCGGCAAGCCGATCCTGCGCGCTTCCGTCGCCAAACTGGTGTCGCTCTGGTCGGCGCCCTGGTAGCCGGGCACGCACGGCACTCCGGAATCGATCATACGGCGCTTGGCGGCCGCCTTGTTGCCCATCGCGGCGATCGCGGCAGGCGGCGGCCCGATGAAGACCAGGCCCACCTTGCCGCAGGCCGCGGCGAAGGTCTCGTTCTCCGACAGGAAGCCGTAGCCCGGATGCACCGCGTCGGCGCCGGATTTGTGCGCGGCTTCGAGGATGCGATCGATGCTGAGGTAGCTCTCGCCGACCGGCGGCGGGCCGATGCGCACCGCCTCGTCGGCGAAGGCGACGTGCGGCGCGTCCTTGTCGACGTCGGAATAAACTGCGACGGTGCGATAGCCCATCGCCTTCGCGGTGCGCATCACCCTCCAGGCGATCTCGCCACGATTGGCGACCAGTATCTTGCTGAAGGCCATTATTCGACGGCCCATTTCGGCGGCCGCTTCTCGGCAAAGGCGCGCAGGCCCTCGGCGGCTTCCGGGCTGCGGCGCGCCTCGGCGAACTTGTCGGCGGCGAAGTCGAGCACGGACGAGAGCGGCTCGGTGCCGACCTTCATGACGACGGCTTTGGTCGCCGCGTTGGCGAAGGGCGCGCAGCGGTCGATCTGCTTCAGCACCTCTTCGAGCTTTGCATCGAGCGCCGCCGTATCCTTCACCAGATAGTGGGCGATGCCGAGTCGATAGGCCTCCGGTCCCTTGAAGCGCGCCGCGGTGAGCGCGAGATGCCGCGTCTGCGGCACGCCGATGCGCGCGGCGACGAAGGGCGCGATTTGGGCCGGCACGATGCCGATGGCGGTCTCGCTCATGGCGAAGCCCGCGCCTTCGGTAGAGATCGCCACGTCGGAAACGCAGAGGATGCCGAAGCCGCCGGCGATGGCGTAGCCCTCGACCGCTGCGACCACGACCTGCGGCGTGGTGTTCACCATCTCGAGGAAGGTGCCGTATTCGCGGTTGTTCAGCGCGATCGGGTCGCGTTCGCCGGGCTTGGGTGCCTCGCTGAAGCTTTGCTCCATGTTCTTGAGGTCGGCGCCGGCGCAGAACGTGCCGCCCGCACCGCGCAGGATCACGACCTTGATGTCGCGCCGGCTGCGCAGGATGCCGAACACCTGTTTCAGCTCGCCGATCAGGGTCGGGTTGAGCGCGTTCTTCACCTCGGGGCGGTTCAGCGTCACATGCAGCCGCGACCGCTCGCGGCGCAGGAGGAGGGTTTCGTACGTGTCGGCGAACTCAGTCATTTTCATCGCTCCGCTCAAACTTTCCTCCCCTCGATTTCCTCCCTGCGCGCAGCGCGGGGAGGTGCCCGAAGGGCGGAGGGGTCATGGGCCAGAGGATCGGTGCGGCCCATGACCCCTCCGCCCTCGTAAGACGAGGGCACCTCCCCTTCGCGGAGTCCGCGAAGGGGAGGAAAGTGAAAAACTATCGCTTCTCAACCCTCGGCAATGTCCCCATTCCCTTCGAGATGATCTGCAGCATGACCTCGTCGGCGCCGCCGCCGATCGAGGCGAGGCGCGAATCGCGGAACGCGCGGGCGGTCGGGCTCTCCCAGAGATAGCCCGCGCCGCCCCAGTATTGCAGGCAGCCGTCGGTCACCAGCCGCATCATGCGGCCTGCCTTCAGCTTCGCCATGGAGGCGAGCAGCACGACGTCCTTGCCGTCGAGATACTCCTCGCAGGCGCGATAGCAGAGCGACCGCACCAGCTCGATCTCGGTGCGCAACTCGGCGAGCTTGAAATGGATGATCTGGTTGTCGAGCAGGGGCCGGCCGAACACCTTGCGCTCGCGCGTGTATTCGGCTGTCTCGTCGATCAGCCGCTCCATGCCGACCACCGCGCTGATCGCGCCCCACAGCCGCTCCTCCTGGAACTGCTGCATCTGGTAGATGAAGCCCATGCCCTCCTGGCCGATCAGGTTGCGCACCGGAATCTTCACCTCGTCGAAGAAGATCTGCGCGGTGTCGGAGGAGCGCATGCCGAGCTTGTCGAGCTTCTTCACCACCTGCACGCCTTTGGTCTTCATCGGCAGGGCGATCAGCGACTTGTTCTTGTGCACCGGCCCCTCGCCGGTGTTGGCGAGCAGGCACATCCAGTCGGCCTGCGTGCCGTTCGTCGTCCACATCTTGCCGCCGTTGATGACGTAATCGCCGCCGACCCGGCGCGCGCTCGTCTTGAGCGAGGCGACATCGGAGCCGGCGCCGACCTCGGAGACGCCGAGGCAGGCGACGAAATCGCCGGCGATCGACGGCGCGAGGAATTCGCGGCGCAACTCGTCGCTGCCGTAGCGGGCGAGCGCGGGCGTCGCCATGTCTGTCTGCACGCCGATCGCCATCGGCACCGAGCCGCAATGAATGTGGCCGAGCTCTTCCGCCGCCACCATGGCGTACGAGTAATCGAGCCCCATGCCGCCGAACTCGACCGGTTTGTTGATGCCGAGCAGGCCGGCGTCGCCCAGCTTCTTGAAGACCTCGTGAGCGGGGAAGATGCCGTCTTCCTCCCACTGGTCGACGTGGGGATTGATGTCCTTGTCGATGATCGCGCGCAACGTGCGGCGGATCTCGTCGTGTTCCTGGGTGAATTGCATCTTAGCGGTTCCCCAATCGAGGCATGTTGCCCATCAGCTTGGCGATGATCTGCAGCATCACCTCGTCGGCACCGCCGCCGATCGAGCCCAGCCGTCCGTCGCGGTAGGCGCGGGCGACGGGGCTGTCCCAGAGATACCCGGCGCCGCCCCAATATTGCAGGCAGGCGTCGTTGACCTCGCGGCGCAGCCGGCCTGCCTTCAGCTTGGCCATCGACGCCAGCATCGTGACGTCCTTGCCGGCGAGATAGTCCTCGCAGGCGCGATAGACCAGCGAGCGCAGCGCCTCGACCTCGCTCTTGAGCTCGGCCAGGCGGAAATGGACGACCTGGTTATCGAGCAGCGGCTTGCCGAACACGATCCGCTCGCGTGTGTAGTCGATCGTGGCGTTGATGATGCGGTCGCAGCCCATCAAGGTCCCGGCGCCGGCCCACAGCCGCTCCTCCTGGAATTGCTGCATCTGGTAGATGAAGCCCTGACCTGGCTGGCCGATCGTGTAGCGCACCGGCACCTTCACCTCGTCGAAGAAGGTCTGCACCGTGTCCGAGGCGCGCATGCCGAGCTTGTTCAGCTTCTTCACGATCGAGATTCCCGGGGTCTTCATCGGCACCACGATCAGCGACTTGTTCTTGTGGACCTGGCCGTCGCCGGTGTTGGCGAGCACGCACATCCAGTCGGCCTGCGCGCCGTTGGTTGTCCACATCTTGCCGCCGTTGATCACCCAGTCGCCGCCTACCCGGCGGGCGTTTGTCTTGATCGACGCGACGTCGGAGCCGGCGCCGGTCTCCGACACGCCGAGGCACGCGACATAATCGCCGCTGATCGAGGGCGCGAGAAATTCCCGGCGCAGCTCGTCGCTGCCGTAGCGGGCGAGCGCCGGCGTCGCCATCGAGATCTGCACGCCGGTCGCCATCGGGATCGAGCCGCCGTTCACCAGGCCGAGCGATTCCGAGCACACCATGGCGTAGGAAAAGTCGAGGCCAGAGCCGCCGAACTCGACTGGCTTGTCGACGCCCAGCAGCCCGGCATCGCCCATCTTCTTGAACAGCGCGTGGGCAGGGAAGGCGCCCTCCTTCTCCCACTCGTCGACATGCGGATTGATCTCGCGGTCGATCAGGGTCTTCCACGTCTGGCGAAGCGCCTCGTGCTCGGGCGTGAACTTCATTGCAGGCATTCCTCGGAAGGCTGGGAGCGCGGCTCTCCAGAGCCGCTCATGGAATGAGGCGGGCCAAGATAAGAGCGGCTCTGGAGAGCCGCGCTCCCAGCGAAGCACGATCGGGGTTCCATCGCTCACATCCTCGCGACGCCGAAGGTGATGGGATTGAGCGGACGCACCAACGACTCGCGGGCGATCGAGAGGGTGAAGGCCAGCACGCGGCGCGTGTCGCGCGGGTCGATGATGCCGTCGTCCCATAGATGCGCGGTGCCGTAGAGCGCGGTCGATTCGCGGTCGAACTGGTCGACGATGCTCTTGAACATCTTGTCGATCTGCTCGCGCGGCGGCTCCTTGCCCTCGCGCAGGAACTTCTGCTCGGTCACGGTCTTCATCACCCCGGCCGCCTGCTCGCCGCCCATGACGGCGGTGCGGTTGTTGGGCCAGGCGAAGATGAAGCGCGGATCGTAGGCGCGGCCGCACATGCCGTAATTGCCGGCGCCGAAGCTGCCGCCGATAACAATAGTTATCTGCGGCACGGTCGCGTTGGCCACGGCCTGGATCATCTTCGAGCCGTGCTTGACGATGCCGCCGCGCTCCGCCTCCGTGCCGACCATGTAGCCGGTCGTGTTCTGCAGGTAGACGATCGGCGTGCCCTGCTGGCAGCAGAGCTGGATGAACTGCGCGGCTTTCACCGCGCCCTTGGTCGTGATCGGCCCGTTGTTGCCGATCAGCCCGACCGGTTCGCCCTCGATCTCGGCCCAGCCGCAGATCGTCTGCTGGTCGAACAGGCCCTTGAACTCGAGGAAGTCCGATCCGTCGACCAGCCGCGCGATCACCTCGCGCACGTCGTACGGGTCCTTGTGCGACGGCGGCACGACGCCGCACAGCTCGTCGATATCGTAGAGCGGGTCCTTGAATGGCCGGACGGTCTTGGGCGGCAGCCTGTCGTTCCAGTGCCACTTGGCGATGATCTCGCGCGCCATTCGGATGCCGTCGGCGTCGTTCTCGGCCATCCATTCGGCGACGCCCGAGACGGTGGCGTGCATCTCCGCGCCGCCCAGCTCCTCATCGGTCGCGATCTCGCCGGTCGCGGCCTTCAAAAGCGGCGGGCCGGCGAGGAACACCTTGGCCTGGTTGCGCACCATGATGACGTAGTCGCTGAGGCCCGGCAGATAGGCACCGCCCGCGGTCGACGAGCCGTGCACGACCGTGACCTGCGGGATGCCGCGCGCCGACATGCGCGCCTGGTTGGCGAAGCCGCGACCGCCGGGCACGAAGATCTCGGCCTGGTACAGGAGATTCGCGCCGCCGGACTCCACGAGGTTCACGACCGGCAGCTTGTTCTCCATCACGACCTGCTGGACGCGCTGTCCCTTGCGCTGGCCCGAGGGCGCCACGGTGCCGCCTTTGATCGCCGAGTTCGAGGCCGACACCATACAGCGCACGCCCTCGACATAGCCGATGCCGGCGACCGAGCCGCCACCCGCGCTCGAGCCGTCCCGGTCGTCGTGCATGCGATAGCCGGCGAGCGGCATCAGTTCGAGGAACGGCGCGCCGCGGTCGAGCAGCAGGGCGATGCGCTCGCGCGGCATGAGCTGCTTGCGCTTGGCGAAGCGCTCGCGCGATTTGTCGGACGTCGCCTGAACGCTGGCTTCGGCGTCGCGAAACTCCTGGATCGCGGCGAGCATCTTCTCTCGATTGCGCTTGAACTGGTCGCTGTTGCGATCGACCTGGCTTTCGAGGATCGGCATCGCTCAGCCGCCCAGCACTTTGGGCGTGACGGCGAGATGGAAGCCGTTGAACGCCTGCGACTTGTCCGTGGCGGGCAGGGGCATGGAGCGGTTGCCGAGCGGCACGCCGCCGTCGATCCGGATCTCGGTGCCGGTGATGTAGGCCGACGCGTCGCTCAGCAGGAAGCACACCGCGGCCGACACCTCGCTCTCGGTGCCGAGCCGTCCGAGCGGGCAGTGGTTCTTGAGCTTGGGAATGTTCTCCTTGAACTCGCCGGTGTAGGTGTCCATGCCCGACGACGCGATCCAGCCCGGCGCCACCGAGTTCACCCGCACACCGGACACGGCCCACTCGTAGGCGAGAGTCATGGTGAGGTTGGCCATGCCGGCGCGGGCGGCGCCGGTGTGCACCATGCTGGGGAAGCCGTTGCGATAGTCGGCGGTCATGTTGACGATCGAGCCGCCGTGGTTCTGCATCGATTGCGTGTAAACCTCGCGGCTGACGATGAAGCCGCCGGTGAGGTTGTTGCGCACGACGACGTCGAAGCCCTTGGCGCTGATCGCCGCGGCGGGGGCGGGGAACTGGCCGCCGGCATTGTTGAACAAGCCATGGATGCGGCCGTTCTTCGCCACGATCGCGGCGATCGCTTCCTTGACCTGCGCTTCCTCGCGGATGTCGAAGGCGTGAGTCTCGCAGGTGCCGCCGGCCGCCTCGATCTCGCCCTTAACGACGGTGAGCTTCTCCGGCTTGCGGCCGGTGATGACGACATGGGCGCCCAGCGCGGCGATCTCGTGCGCGGTGCACCGGCCGATGCCGCTGCCGCCGCCGGTCACGATCACGGTCTGCCCGCCAAACAATCCCGGCTTGAAGACCGAGCGATACGACATGTTTCCTCCGCCTGAACGGCCGTTCATCGGCCTGTATTTGACGTTTACGTAAAGGTCAAGTAAGCCCCCATTGCATCGACCGACTGGAGGAAGAACCCGCCATGACCTTGCAGGAAATTACCGAAAAAATGAAGGAAGGCGCGTCGAAGAAGTCGTCCTTCGGCAACACCGTGAAGTTCAGCACCGACCAGGGCGTCGTCTACATCGACGGCAACGCCAATCCGCCGGCCGTCAGCAACGACGATGGCGCCGCCGACTGCACGGTCAAGATGGCGTTCAGCGATTTCACCGACCTGATCGGCGGCAAGCTCGACGGCATGACCGCGTTCATGACCGGCAAGCTCAAGATCGAAGGCGACATGGGCGTCGCGATGAAGCTTCAGAGCATCTTGCGTTAGCAAGTTCCCGCGCGCTGGCGGGCGGCAGCGCATTCACGTGCGGGAGAGAGAGCGGCCGCGGACGGTTGCCACCCGCACAGTTCAGAATAGACAAGAACTCGCCCACGCTGCGCGGTGTCGATCGACACCGCGTTTCTCGGGACATTGCCGGCGACCATCCCCACCGCATCCTTCGGGGTGAGGTCACGCTGTCGTGAAACGGACCCCTCGTTCGCTCCCATTTTGGACACTCACAGGCCTCGGGATGAGGTGGCTCGGTAGCGATTCACACGTCGCCCGAGCCTCCAGGCCGCTCATGGCTCCTTGCTCTTGTGATAGTGCCGGCGCGCCTTGGCGCGGTTGCCGCAGGAAGACATAGAGCACCAGCGCCGCTTGCCGGCACGGCTGTCGTCGAGGAACAGCCAACCGCACTCGGGATTGGCGCAGCGCCGCACCTTGTCGAGCCGCGGACCGGCCAGCAGATCGCCGGCCGACCAGAGGACCGGCGCCAGCAGCGTGAGCGCCGTGCCGGACGTCATGTCCACATTCCACTCATAGCCGTCACGACCGCGCTTCAGGGTCGTGCGGGCAGGGGCCTGCGCCAGCGCGTGGTTCAGCGTCTCAAGGTCGCGCGAGGGCGCCGCCTTGCCCTGGGCCTGCGCGTCCAACAGCCGGTAAACCGCCTCGCGGAGCGCGATCGCCCGATCGAACTCCGTCCCGGGGAGAGGCTTGGTTGCCCTTGCCCAGGCGGCAAGATCGGCAGGCGCCTTCAACGTCTCCGTCGGCACCTCCTGGCCCCGCCAATAGCGGGTATTGGCGAAATCCAGGCACAGGTCGGGACGCGTCATCAACCGCAGATACTAACCGGTTGGCCGGTTGACAAGCGACATGCCCGTGATAACCATATAACCAGTTATATAGTTAAACTGGAGGATGACATGCTCGACCACATTTCGATCGGCGTCGCCGACATCCCGCGCTCGGGACGATTCTATGATGCCGTGCTGAAGCCGCTCGGCTACACGCGGCTGTCGGACGGCGATACGTCGCTGGGCTATGGCGCCAATTCGGTGCAGCTCTGGCTCGGCGCCACTGCGCAGCCCGTGAAACCCGACGGGGAGTCGGGCCTGCATTTCTGCTTCGTGGCGCCCGACCGCAAATCCGTCGACGCCTTCCATGCCGCCGCGCTCGCGGCCGGCGGCACCGACAACGGCAAGCCCGGCGTGCGCACGGACTATGGTCCGAATTACTATGCGGCGTTCGTGGTGGACCCCGACGGTTACCGGCTCGAGTCCTACTGCGGGAAATAGGCGACGCCTGGCTCACGGTGCCGACGATGGCGCTCTCGGGCACTATCGTCACCGGTCTCGCCGGTCAGCGCGAACGCGGCCTCCGGGAGCGACTCGCGACCGGGCTCTTGTTCAAATCGGCGGTGACGTCGAGTTCCGGCGCCGCCAGGCTACGGGCGGCGATCCGACCCAAGTGGTGAACGCGCGCGTGAAGGTCGTCCCGTCGCCGTAGCCGAGGGCGCCGGCAATTTCTTCGGGCGGGAGCTCCGTCGCCGCGAGCAACTGCTGGGCGATCTGCGATTTCACCCTGTCGAGTTCTTTCCGCGCCGTCGTGGCTTCGCCGCGCAGCTTGCGATTCAGGGTGCGGCGCTGAAGCCCTGCCAGCTGCGCGATGCGATCCACCGTGGGAACGCCCTGAATCAAGGCCATGACGCAGGCGCGCCGCACCGCCGAGGCGAGATCGAGCCGGCGCAGGCGGGCGACCTCATCGAGCGAGAGCATCGGCGTCAGCGCCGCTTGCGGCGCCGCGTCGTGGACTTCTCGCTCCAGCCATGACGCGGAGAATGCCAGCGCGGTTCTTTCCGCATCGAACACGACGGGAGCGGAGAACCTGCGCCGGTAGGGCCGCTTGTCGGCCGGAGAGCGGCGCGCCAGCCTGACTTCGACCGGCTTCCATGCCGGGCCGCAAAGGTCGCGCACGATGTTGCTCACGATCGACGCTACGAACTCAGTCACCTCGGGCAAGCCATTGGCGACGGGCCCGAAGTGGGTAACGTAGAGGGTCGCGATGTCACCGTGCCTCACCAGGGCGGGCACCGTCGTGCGATCGTGAAGATGCAGGGCCAGGATCAGTCCCCGCAGGGCGGCGCCGACACTGGCCGCGCCGCGCGCAAGGATGCCGATCGGGCCGAGTGATTCCAAGGAAACCGACTGCGAGGCGACCAGCGGGAAGTGAGCGCAGCCCGTCTTTCGGGCACAGGCGGCAAGCAGGGCCGCGCCGTCCCCGACGGCGATGACTCGCTCGGGATCGCTGATCAGGTCGGGAGGCCGGCCGATCTCGCCGAGAACCGTGTCCAACGACACACCGAAACCCGCAAGTGCGGCAGGCAGTCCGGCGAACGGGTGAGCGCGCACCATGCCTTCCGGAATGACCGGCAGCCCCGTCAATCGGTTCGCGGCGCCTGTCATGGCGGTCATGAATGTCCTCCGCGCCAGCGGATTTGTCGCAAACTGCAAGGACACATTTTCCAAGTCATCTTAAAATACTTCATCGCAGATGAGAAAATTGGGGACAAGATGAAACGCAGATGGACGGCTGCCTTGAGGGCAACGAGTGCATTGGTGGCGTGCCTTGCCCTTTCTCCAACGGCAGGCCAGGCCCAGCAAATGCGCGGAGCGCCGGGCGCGCCGGGGACCGTCGAGTTCCCCGACAGCCGCGTGCTCCCGATCCCCACGCCGCCCTTCACCGGCGCGATCATGCCCAATGCGAAAGACAGCACGAGCGGATGGCCGGCCGCGGTGGCGGCGCCTGCGAACGCGCCGAACGTGTTGTTGATCCTGACCGACGATGTCGGCTTCGGCGCACCGTCGACCTTCGGCGGCGTCATCCCGACACCGGCGCTCGATCAGATTGCCGAGGCAGGCCTGCGCTACACGCAGTTCCATACCACTGCCCTGTGCTCGCCCAGCCGCGCTGCGCTGCTGACCGGCCGCAATCATCACTCCGTCGGCTTCGGTAACATCTCCGAACTGTCGACCGCCTACCCGGGCTACAACGCGATCATCCCGCCGGAAAAGGCGCCGGTCTCGCAGACGCTGAAGCACAATGGCTTCTCGACCGCCTGGTTCGGCAAGAACCATAACGTGCCGCCGTGGGAGGCCAACCCGGTCGGGCCGTTCGGCAACTGGCCGATCGGCATGGGCTTCGACTATTTCTACGGCTTCGTCGGCGGCGACACGAGCCAGTGGCAGCCGGGCAATCTCTTCCGCAACACCACGCCGATTCATCCTTATGTCGGCAAGAAGGACTGGAACCTCGGCACCGCGATGGCGGACGACGCCATCTCCCATATCAGGACTCAGGCCGCGGTCTCGCCCGAACGCCCGTGGTTCATCCATTACGCGCCGGGCGGCACGCACGCGCCGCACCAGCCGCCGAAGGAATGGATCGAGAAATTCAAGGGCAAGTTCGACGCCGGCTGGGAAGTGCTGCGCCAGCAGATCTTCGAGAACCAGCGTAAGCTGGGCGTCATCCCGGCCAACGCCCAGCTGCCGCCGTGGCCCGACGACATGAAGAAGTGGGACAGCCTCACGGCCGACGAGAAGCGCCTGTTCACGCGCCAGGTCGAGGTCTACGCGGCCTTCCTTGCCTACACCGATCACGAGATCGGGCGCGTCATCCAGACGGTCAAGGATCTCGGCCAGTTCGACAACACGCTGATCGTCTATATCAGCGGTGACAACGGCGGCAGCGCCGAAGGCTCGATGAACGGCACGCCGAACGAGGTCGCCTACTTCAACGGCGTGGCCTTCACCGTCGAGCAGCAGCTGCCGCTGATCGACGTTTGGGGCAGCGACCTGACCTACAATCATATGGCCGTGCCGTGGACGATCGCGTTCAACACGCCCTATCGCTGGACCAAGCAGGTCGCCTCGCATCTCGGCGGCACGCGCAACGGCATGGCGATTTCCTGGCCGAAGCGGATCGCCGATCGCGGCGGCATGCGCACGCAGTTCCATCATCTGATCGACATCGTCCCGACGATCCTCGAGGCGGTCGGCGTTCCGCAGGCGAACACGATCAACGGCATCGCGCAGCATCCGATCGAAGGCACCAGCATGGGCTATACGTGGGACAAGGCCGCCGCCGGCCTGCCGTCCCGCCGCCGGACGCAGTATTTCGAGATCATGGGCAATCGTGCCCTCTATCACGACGGCTGGATGGCGAGCACGACGCCGATCGCGACGCCGTGGAACACCGCCGCTGCGGTGCCCGCCGACGTGCTCAACGGTTACAAGTGGGAACTCTACAACCTCGTGCAGGATCCCACCCAGGTGAACGACCTCGCGCAACGCGAGCCGCAGCGCCTGCGCGCCATGCAGGAGGTGTTCCTGATGGAAGCCACGCGCTACCAGGTGCTGCCGCTCGACAACTCGCTGCTCACCCGCATGATCGAGCCGCGGCCCGGGCCGGCCGCCGGCCGCAAGCAGTTCGTCTATACGGCGCCGGTCTCGGCGATTCAGGCGAACGCGGCGCCGGGCATCCTCAACCGCTCCTATCGCATCACCGCCGAGATCGAGGTGCCGCAGGGCGGGGCGAACGGAATGCTGATCACGCAGGGCGGCCGCTTCTCGGGCTGGGGCCTGTATCTGCGCGAGGGCAAGCCGGTCTTCACGATGAACCTGCTGGGCGTCGAGCACGTGAAGTGGGAAGCCCCGGCCGCCTTGCCGCCGGGCCGCCATACGGTCGTCTTCGACTGGCAGATGGACGCCAAGGGTCCTCCGGTCGCGCGCGGCGGCAACGGCACGCTGTCGGTCGATGGCGTCCAGGTCGCGCAGCGCGCGCTGCCCCGGACGCTGCCCTTCACCTGGGCATGGGACGAAACCCTCGACGTCGGCCTCGACACCGGCACGCCGGTCGACGACCGTGACTACCAGGTGCCGTTCGAGTTCACCGGCAAGCTGGGCCGCGTGACTGTCGATCTCGGAGAGTCGAGCGTCACGCCAGAAGCCATGCGTGAGTTCCAGGAGAAGGCAGCGAAGCGCGACTAGGGTGCGGCCCCATGTCCGCTCCGCCGGGAGCCGGCCAGCTGCGAGCCACGGCTCGCGGCGCAACTCGGGCAACAATCGAGAAACGAGATCTGCTTGAAAAGACAAGTACTGCTCGCGGCGACGGCGGGCTTGCTCGGGCTGATGGCGACCATCGCCCGGGCGCAAGAGAATCCTGCGGCGACGGATAGCGTCCACGCCGCGGCGCCCGTCCCGGACAAATCGCCGCCCGGTGACGGGAAGTCCGCCGACGACTGGCGTTTCGGCTTCACGAGTTACGCCTGGTTGAACGGTCTCGCCGGCAACGCCACGGCGCACGGCAACACCGTCGACTTCAATGCCAGTCTCATCGACCTCATCCAGAAGAGCAGTTCGCTGGTCGCCTTCGACGGCTACGCCGAGGCCAGGAAGGGACGCTTGGGCTTCTACGGCGACCTGGTGTGGGCGAAGCTGGGCATTCCGACCTCCGCGGTGTCCTATGCCAATCCGATCCGTGGGGTGACGCTCAGCACGAAGTCGAATGCCGCCGTCACCACGTCGCTCACCATCATCGAGGCAGGCGCCCTGTACGAGGTTGCGCATTGGCCTGGAAGCGAACGGTCCTTCACCGCGCTCGATGCCTATGCAGGCATCCGCTACTGGAACCTCTCGACCCAGATAAACCTCGATCTCACCTGGACGCTCGATTTCTCCGATCCGCGCCTCAGCCGGTTCGACCGCTCGAAGACCGTCGGCGTTGCCGACAGCGGGACGTTGCAATGGGTCGATCCGCTGATCGGCCTGCGGCTGCGCCACCAGTTCACGCCCAGCCAGGAGGCCATGCTCAAGGCCGATATCGGCGGCTTCGGCATTTCCGGCAGCTCGGCATTCTCGTGGCAGGTCGCCGCGCTCTACAGCTACACATGGCAGTTCGACGGGCATGCGATTGCCGCTCTCGGCGGCTACCGCGCGCTGTCGACGAGCATCAGCTTCGGCAGCTGGCCCGACAACTCGGGCGTCAACCTGATCCTGCACGGTCCGCTCATCGGCTTAACCGTCAAGTTCTGATCCAATCCAGGGAGCGAACAATGAAAAGGCTTACCTCGGCGGCGGCGCTGGCGTTGTCCGCCATGGCAATCCTGGCCGGCGGTGCGTAGGCACAAGACCTGTCCGGGCCGCTCATCAAGACCAAGACCTGTCTCGGGTCCCTGAACTGCGGCGTGAGCGGCAGCGTCGGCCTGATCTTGGAAGCGTCTGACGGGTAGAAGGCGCCAGGAAGCTGTGCCCGTCCCTATGCGGCAAGCGCTGTTTGCGCTTTTGATGGTCGTTGCCACCGCGATGCTTCAACTTGCGGCGCAATTGATTCTTGACCGAATTGTCGGGATGCTGCCGAAGCCGCGGGCCGGCGAGCGTCACCACGGTGGGTGCAACGGAGCTTGAGCTTTCGCCTGCTCATCGCCTCTCGGGCGCCATCGAACCCGCGCTCGGCATGCTGATGTTCGGATGGACCGCGCTGCTTTTAGACCTTTTTCCAGCGGGCCGGCCGAGAGGGCGGGGCCTGTGGCCGCGCGAGAGCAGGCCGATCTTCACGATGAACCTGCTCGGCATCGAGCATATGAAGGGGCAAGCCCTGGCTGCCTAGTCGTCGGGGTGCGACAAGGCACTTGACCTGTTCGCGGTCGGTGATGTCTGTCTGGAGCACGGCATTCTTGTAACGCCGGACGAACGGCGTGGGCTGACCGTCCGGCAGACATACGGGGGAGATCGATGAAACTGTTCATGCCACTGCTTGCGGTTCCAGTGCTGGCGCTCGGCCTGCTCGCTTGCGAGCCGGTCACTCCCGCCGCTTACGGGCCGCAGGCCAAGGAGAACCGGCTCACAGCGGCCGGCTTCAAGAAGCGGTCGATCAAGACTGAGGCCCAGTTGACCGACTTCCGCCAATATCCCGCTCACATGATCCGGCCGACCACCTACAAAGGCAGGCCCGTCTACGTGTATGCCGATCCCACGATCTGCGGATGCCTCTACATGGGCGGTCCGACCGCCTACAACAGGTACATCAGCGGCGCCATGACCCTGCAATCGCGCCAGGAGTACAAGTCCGAGAACACGGACACCGGCTACAATCCCTCCTCGCCGGCGATGCTCGACGGCGGCGTGTGGGACGACGCCGACATGTATGGGATGTACGTCGACTGATCCGCGCTCGACAGGAGCGGATCAGCTCCCGGTGATCTCCTTGAGCAACCCGAAGAACGCGCGCTTGCGGCTGGACGAAATCGTCCAGTCGACCGGCAGGGACTGGAAGCCGTCCTCGAAGCGCTCGCGGCTCATGCGATAGTCGAAGAAGCCCCAGCTCGCGCCGCCTTCGACGGCGGCAACGAAATGATTGTCGGGCTTGTCGAACTCGAAATGGTCGTCCTCGTTGTAGACGATCGGCTGCCCCCGATAGGCCGGCGAAGCGCGCCAGCGGGCGAGCTGCAGGCGGATGCCGTGCGGGCTCGGCTGGTAATGGCTATCCGGCCCATGGATGCGATTGCCGTGCGGCAGCAGGAAGTCGGCGGCCGCCACGGTGGCGGCTGGCGGTGCGTCGATCCCGATCAGGCTGGTGCTCACCAGCAGCTTTCCGTTGCCACGCTTCTGCGCCAGCTCGATCAACTCGTGGCAGCGCGGCGCGGCGATGATCGGATGCGCCCAGACATTCTCGAGATCCACCTCGTTGCCGATCTCGACCAGCACGTTGGTCGCATTCGCCGCGAGCAGCCAGTCGACCGTGTTGGTGACGGCGGCTTTCACGGCCGTCTCGTCCACCAGCGTGCCGCTCTGCTTGCCGTAGAACAGGCCGAGGATCACGACCATGCCGAGCCGGTCGCAGGCCTTGATCACGCCGTCGAGGCGCGCGGCCCAGTCGGGCTTGATCGTGCCCTCCGGCCTGAAGCCGCAGATCTTCCACGGCTGGTGCCACGAATAGCCCTGCGGGCTGCCGCCCGAGAGGTTGATGCAGACGGCAAGCAGCCCATGTGCGCGATAGGCGGGCAGGGCGGCGATGAACTCGCGCGTGCTGCGTTCGGCGTCCCAGTCGCCGTCGGCATAGGCCCAGGCGCCACGAGTCGCCGGGTTCTCGTCGTCGGCGACGGCGTTGGCCATGCGGCTGTTGAACAGCCGGCCCTCGATGCGATGGCCTTTCCAGCTGCGGCCGGGATAGGTTGGCCGGCCGTCTATGCGGAAGCCGCCGTCGGCGATCGTGACGGCGGTCATCGGATCAGAATCCGACCGCCGCGCCGTCGCGCCGGCTCTCCGACGCGCCGAGGTAGGGGCCGCCGTCGGGGAACTTCCAGATGATCTGGCTCGAGCCGAAGGCGAAGCTCGGCCACTGGGTGCGGGTGAGCTTGTGGCCGCGCGATTCGAGTCCGGTCGCGGTGTCGGCCGGGAAGTGGTTCTCCGTCCACACCGTGCCGTCGCTCTCGTGCACCCGCCAGCGCGGCGCATCGATGGCCGCCTGCGGGTTCTGGCCGTAGTCGACGATGCGCGAGAAGACCTGCATGTGGCCCTGCGGCTGCATGGCGCCGCCCATCAGGCCGAACGTGGCCACCGGCTGGCCATCCTTGGTGATGAAGGCGGGGATGATGGTGTGGAACGGGCGCTTCTTCGGCCCGACCTGATTGGGATGACCCTTCGTGGTCACGAAGCCGCTC
The DNA here is from genome assembly GCF_965279465.1 of Reyranella sp. Taxonomy (NCBI): domain Bacteria; kingdom Pseudomonadati; phylum Pseudomonadota; class Alphaproteobacteria; order Hyphomicrobiales; family Reyranellaceae; genus Reyranella; species Reyranella sp. The sequence goes on along the minus strand of NZ_OZ257242.1, from coordinate 6,520,433 downwards.
GCCCGGTTGTGCAGGGCGATGCCGGTGCCGGGCACCACGATGCCCGAGCCGAAGCCAGTGTAGTTCGATTGGATCAGCGAGACCATCATGCCGGACTCGTCGGCGGTGCCGAGGTAGATCGTGCCGCCGTCCTTCGGCACGCCCGGGCCGAAATCCTGTGCCTTCTTCGGATCGATCAGCTTGGCGCGGCTCTTGAGATAGCCCTTGTCGAGCATTTGCTTCGGCGTCACCTCCATGAAGCGCGGATCGGCGACGTAGCGATAGATGTCGGCGAAGGCGAGCTTCATCGCCTCGATCCTGAGATGCGCCATCTCGGGGCTGTCGGGTTCGTGTCCGGCGACATCGAAATTCTCGAGGATGCCGAGCGCCATGCAGGCGGCGATGCCCTGGCCGTTCGGCGGGATCTCGTGCAGGGTCGTGCCGCGATAGGTGAGCCCGATCGGATCGACCCAGTCCGGCGCGTGGCTCTCGAGGTCGTTGCGGCGCAGCGCGCCCCCCGTTTCCTTGGCGTACTTGTCGATCGCCTCGGCAAGCTCGCCGCGATAGAACGCCTCGCCCTTGCTCTCGGCGATCATCCGCAGCGTCTTGGCCTGGTCGGGGAATTTCCAGACCTCGCCCGGAAGCGGCGCACGGCCGTTGGGCAGGAAGGCTTTCACCCAGGCCTCCTGGCCCTTGAGCCGGGCGATCGCGGCGTCCCACTGGCGCGCCACCATGTAGGAGACTCGGAAGCCGTCATGGGCGTACTTGATCGCCGGCTCGAACAGGTCGGCGAAGGGCAGCTTGCCGTAGCGCGCGTGCAGGGTCATCCAGAGCGACACCGCGCCCGGCGTGCTGACGGCGCCCCAGCCGGTGTCGGCGATTTTCGCCTGGCCCTCGTACTTGTCCGGCGTCATCAGCGCGGGCGAGTGGCCCGAGGCGTTGAGGCCAACCAGCTTGGTGCCGTCCCACAGGATGCAGAAGGCGTCCGAGCCGATGCCGTTCATGGTTGGCTCGACCACGGTGATGGCGGCCGCGCTGGCGATCGCGGCATCGACCGCGTTGCCGCCTTTGGCGAGCATGCGCAGGCCCGCCGTCGCCGCCAGATGCTGCGAGGACGCCACCACGTTGGCGGCGAAGACCGGCAGCTTCTTCGAGCCGTACGGGAAATCGTAGTTGAAGGACGGCACCCAAATTCCTTTCTATTTCTTCTTCGTCGCCGCCAGCGTCTCGATGCGCGCCACGAAGCGCGGCACCTGCAGGAACTGGCGGTTGTCGGCATCGCTCTTGCCGAGCAGGTTCGTGAGATCGAACAGGCCCGAGCCGGCGATTTCGCCCAGGCGGCCCGACAGGGTCACCCTTTCGTTGAGCCGGAAGGTTTTTAGCGCCGCAATGGCCGGATCGGAAAGCCCCGGCGGCGGGCTTTCGCGGGATCGTGTGGAGAACAGGTCGGCGACGGCGCCCGCCATGCCCAGCGCCCAGTCGTTGAATGCGTAGAGCGAAACTTGCGGCCCGATCTCGATGGTAATGGCGACCTTCTGGGCGTTGCCCTCGACGGTGCGCAGGATGCCCTGCCAGTCGGTGAAGGCGCCGGTCCTGGCCGCCAGCTCGAGGCTCTTCTTGGTTGCTTCCTCGAGGCGCAACGGATTGTTCGACGCGAGCGCCGGCTTGGCGAGCACCTGCAGCCCGTCGAGGAACGCCTTCTGCTGCGCGTTCTCCTCGTACCACGGCCGGTCGAAGCAGCCGGCGAGGACGAAAGCCGATCCGCCAAGAACAATATTGCGACGAGAAATGATCATGGTCTTCCGGACCGCGAGCCTCTGGCTCGCTCAAGATCATGAGCGAGCCAGAGGCTCGCGGTCCAGAAGAGAATGATCATGCCGCCTTCGCCGTCGCCTTGGCGCGCTCTTCTTCCTTCAGCTCCTTCTTCGACAGTTTGCCGACCGGGGTCTTGGGCAGCTCGGGTCGGATCTCGAGCGCGACCGGCATCTCGTGCTTGCCGATCTTGCCGTCGAGATGCTTCTTCAGCTCCTCGAACGTGAGGTGGGCGCCGGGCTTCAGCTTGACGAAGACCTTGGGCGCTTCCTGGCGGTAGGGATCGGGGATGCCGATGACGATGCATTCGTCGACCGCCGGGTGCTCGTAGACCGCTTCCTCGATCATGCGCGGGTAGACGTTGTAGCCTGACGAGATGATGAGGTCCTTGGAGCGGTCGACGAGATAGAGCCAGCCGGCCTCGTCCATGTAGCCCATGTCGCCGGTGCGCAGGCCCTTCCAGTTGCTTGCCGGATGGCTGAACAAGACCTGCTCCGTCTCGGCCGGCTTCTTCCAGTAGCCCTTCATGACCTGCGGGCCGATGATGCAGACCTCGCCGACATGCTCCTTGCCGGCCGGCAGAACCCGATCGGGATTCTCCATGTCGCGGATCTCGATCACGGTGCCCGGCATGGGCAGGCCGCACGAGCCCGTGCGGCGCACCGACTTGTCGACCGGGCAGATCGCACCGGTGGGCGAGGTCTCGGTCAGGCCGTAGCCCTCGATCAGCGTCGCGCCGGTCAGCTTCTCGAAGCTCTGCTGCACCTCGACCGGCAGGGGCGCGCCGCCCGACATGCAGATCTTGAGCGAGCTGAGGTCGAGGCCCTGCGCCTTGGGATGCTTGTTGATCGCTGTGTAGAGCGTCGGCACGCCGGGCAGGAAGGTCGGCTTCTTCTTCGCGAGGTCGGTGACAATCATGTCGATGTCGGGCCGCGGGTAGAGGATCAGCTGGTTGCCGTTGCGCACCGCGCCCAGCATGATTCCCGACAGCGCATAGATGTGGAACAGCGGCAGCACGCAGACGACCTTTTCGGCGCCGGGCGTAGTATAGGGCGTCGTCCAGGCTTGGCCCTGCGCCATCGCCGACACGACGCAGCCGTGGGTCAGCATCGCCGCCTTGGGCAAGCCAGTGGTGCCGCCGGTGTATTGCAGCAGCGCCACCTCATCCCACAGGTTCTCCGGCGCCGGATGGCTCTTGTACTTGCCGTCGTTGCTCAGCAGATCCTTGAACGACATGTGCCAGTCGTCGCGCGGCCACGGCGAGATATCCTTCTTCTTGGCGATCGGATAGAGCCAGTTCTTGGGCCACGGGAGGTAATCGGCGATCGAGCCGACGATCAGTTTCTTCAGTCGCGTCTTGCCGCGCATCGCCGCCATCTTCGGATAGAGCGCGGTGACGTCGAGCGTGACCAGAATGTCGGTCTCGGAATCGCCGATCTTGAACTCGAGCTCGCGCGCGGCATCGAGCGGGCTGTAGTTCACCACCCGGCCGCCGGCCTTCAGGATGCCGAAGAAGGCGATGATGTAGTGGGGCGTGTTGGGCAGGTAGAGCCCGACATTGACGCCCGGCCCGACGCCCAGCTTCTGGAAGCCGGCGGCGGCATGGTCCGACGCTTCCTTGTAGTCACGGAAGGTCATGACCTTGTCGAGGAAGTCCGTGAACGGCCGGTCGCCGTATTGCGCGCAGCTGTCCTCGAAGATCTGCTGGAGTGTCTTCTTCGGGACATCGAGTTCCCATTTCACGCCCGGCGGATAGCTCTTCTCCCACACATAAGCCGACATTTTTTCCTCCCTTTGCACACACTATGGCACGCGATAGCCGTAGCTGTAGACAGTCTCGAAGCCGAGGGCGGCGTAGAGCGGCAAGGCGGCCCGGTTGGTCGCCACCACCTGCAGGTAGGCGAAGCGCGCGCCATGCGCCTGGCCCCAGGCGCAGACGCTCTCGGTGAGGCGCCGCGCCAACCCTCGGCGGCGCGCCCGCGGCGCGACCAGCACGTCGAACAGGCCGACGTGGCCGCCGTCCACGACACCGAGCGCGAAGGCGACCGGCTCGCCGTCGTCCTCGACCCGGGCGAAGCCGACCGGTGCTTTGATCGACCGGAGCATGCGCTCCATGGTCTCGCGATGGGCAGGGGCGACCGGGCTCAGTTCGGCAAATCCCGCCAGCCAGGCCGCTGACGGGGTCGGGTCGATCCGGACCTCGGGGTCCTGGACGAACCGTCCCTCCAGGGCGCTGCGCTGGACGAGGCTCTCGTCGATCCGGCGGTACCCGGCATCGGCCAGGGCCGCATCGACTTCCGGCGGGGCGAGGGGCGTCAGGCGCCAGATCGGCTGCAGGCCGCGCGCTCGATAAGGGGATTCCAGCGCTATCCTTAAAGATTGGTTGAACTCGATATCTGCTTCCAAGGCATTGATCGAATTGGCTCTTTTCGTATAGCCGCCGGAAAATCGCCGGACCCAGCCGGCGGTCGTATCGGTTTCGAGCGCCGGCCAGGCCCGGAAGGCGCGCCGCTCGAGCGCCCGGATATCTGATTCGCGTGACATGCCTAAAGTTTTGTGTTAAGAAATGAATCAAGCAAGAACAGACAGTTATCATGTTAACTGTAAGTGATGTATGAGCTCCATCGACAGCCCCTTCGTCGATGATCGTGTTTGCTGGCAGCCGCGCTTTCCTCGTTCCTGCCGTTCGACCGGACAGCGGCTGCCAGCACTTCTTTTCCTGACTTTTCTCCTGGTCGGTCTCGCGGGGTGCGGCAGCACGGATGGTAGCCATGGCTACGCCGATCAGCCACCCACCAACCGCACCGCGCTGGTCGCCTGGCAGGAATGGACCCGTTTCGGGCGCTCCACGGTCGTCTACGGCGGGGCGGCCAACGGCTACACCAACCGCCCCGGCATGAACGAGCACAGCGAGCCGCTGAACAGCCGGGTCGGCGACTATTGGGGGAGCTGCGGCCATCCCGAATGGAACGGCCGGACCTCGGGCCGTCCGTGGTCCGGGGCGTTCGTGTCGTGGGTGATGACCAGGTCCGGTGTCAGCCAGAGTGCGTTCCCGCCCGCCGGCCGGCACGGCCAATACCTCATGTCGCTCTATGACCGCGATCACGGCGGCCGCGGCGCGAGCTTCGCGCTGCATGCGCCGAACGAATATGCTCCCAAGGAAGGCGACCTGGTCTGCACAGGCACGGCCGGCCCGACCTGGCGCTACGCCGATTCGCGCACAGCGCGGCGACGGATCGACAACACGGTGAGCCATTGCGACGTCGTCACCGGCGTGCGCGGAGGTTTCGTGCATGCCGTCGGCGGTAACGTGAAGAACAGCGTCACCATGAGCCTCTATCCGGTCGACTCACGGGGCCGCCTTGCCAACACGCCAGGCAAGCTATGGATGATGGTCGTCGAGAACCGGGCGACATAGCGAGCGCTGACGCAGGCGTCAGTTTGCACTCGCGCGGTCGGTTCCCGCTCTCCATAGTGCGAGAAAACGTGGAGAGGGAGGAAACGATGATCTGGCGAGGGATGCTGACGGCCGTTGCCGTCGCGGGGTTGGTCGGCAGTGCGGCTGCGCAGCCACGCGCCAACGGCGAGACCCTGAACATCCAGAACTATGCCGGCACGACGGGCAACATGCATGCCGTCGTCGCGCAGAAAAAGGGCTTCTGCGAGAAGTACAACTTCAAGTGCGAGATAAAGACGCTCAACTCCGGCACGCTCGGCCTGCAGGCACTCGTCGGAAAGTCGATCGACATCGCCCAGACCGGCACGGAGCTTACCGCGGCGACCGGCGAGAGTGGCCTGGTTCTGGTCGGGCTCAGCCTGCCCGCCGTCGTTCTATCGGTGAGCGTGCGCGCCGATGTGCCTTTGCCCAACAAGGACAAGGGCTATCCAGCGATGATGAAGGACTTCAAGGGCCTGAAGATAGGCACCACGGCGCGTGGGTCGGGCGGCGAGGTGATCTTCAATGCGATGCTGCGCGATGCAGGCATGCAGCCCTCGGACGTGACGTACGTCGCCGTCGGCGGCCCCGCGACGGCCTACACCTCGATGGTGGTCGGCAAGCAGGTCGACGCGGCGGTGCTGTTCCAGCCGCTCACCCAGCTCTGCGCCTTCAACAAGACCTGCGCTACCGTGATCGACATGACGGTTGGCGAGGGCCCGGCGGCGGTGAAGGAGATGACCGGCGCGTCGGTCGTGTTCGTCGCCCGGCGCGAGATGGCCGACGGCAATCCCAAGCTGATGGAAGCGTGGTACGCCGCGTTCCGCGATGCCGCCGAGTGGTTCAACGACCCGGCAAACTTCGAGGAGCTGGTCAAGATCTACACGCCGTTGATCAGCTTCGGCGATCTGCCCGGCGCCGATCAACTGCGCCGCGACTGGATCAAGACCGTGATTCCGGCCTACAGCCCCGACCTCAAGGTCGACCGGCGCGCGGTCAAGGCGATCCTCGACTTCTATCGCGAGGCCAAGGTGCTCGACAAACCGGTCGATCCCGCCAAGATCGTCTGGGACAAGGCGCCTTGAGCGGCAACGGAGCCATCGTCCTCGACCACGTCTCCGTCCGGTTCAGCCCCGATATCGTCGCGGTCGCGGACGTTTCCTTAAACGTTCGCGCCGGCGAGTTCGTGTCGATCGTGGGCCCGAGCGGCTGCGGCAAGACGACGTTGCTGAACTTCGCCGCCGGCCTGCTGCCGGGCGGCGTCGGCTCGGGGATCTTCACGGTCGGTGGCAAGCCGCCGGTCGAGGGCAATCGTGACATCGCCTACATGCTGGCGCGCGACGCGCTGGCGCCGTGGCGCACCGCGCTCGGCAACGCCGAGCTGGGCGGCGAGATCCGCGGCGTCCCGGCAGCCGAGCGCCGTGCCCGCGCGATCGACCTGCTGGAGAAGGTTGGGCTGAAGGGCTTCGAGCATGCTTACCCCAAGCAGCTCTCGCAGGGCATGCGGCAGAGGGTGGCGCTCGCGCGCACCTTCGCGCTGGCCTCGCCGGTGCTGCTGATGGACGAGCCGTTCGGAGCGCTCGACGCGCAGACCAAGCTACAGCTCGAGGACGTGCTGCTGTCGCTGTGGCAGCGCGACGGTCGCACCGTGCTGTTCATCACGCATGATCTCAGCGAGGCGGTGACCATGTCCGACCGGGTCATCGTCATGAGCGCGCGGCCCGGCCGGATCGTGGCCGACGTGCCGATCACCCTGCCGCGGCCGCGCTCGGTGCGCGCCTTGCAGAAGGACCCGGCCTTCCACGAGCTTTACGCCCATGTCTGGTCCAAGCTCGAGGAGGGGCTGGGCACATGAACGACGGAACCCTGCCGCGCGGCCCGCTGATCTGGCTCGGCCGCATCGTGATCCTCGCGGCGTTCTTCGCGCTGTGGGAATACGCCGCCACCCATCGATGGATCGATCCGATCCTGATCGGCGCGCCGACCGGCATCGCGAGGTTCCTGTGGGAGGGCATTTTCGTCAATGGCACGCTGATCGACGATCTCGGCTGGACGATGCTGGGCACCTTGCTCGCCTTCGGCCTGGGCAGTGTGGTCGGCATCGCGTTCGGCATGCTGTTCGTCGTCAGCCCGACCGTCGAATCGCTGCTCAACCCGATCCTGATGGCGCTGAACGCCATGCCACGCATCGCGCTGGCGCCGCTGTTCCTGATCTGGTTCGGGCTGGGGCTCGGCTCCAAGGTCGCGGTCGGCTTCAGCCTGACCTTCTTCATCGTGCTGTCGAGCACCGTGGCCGGCGGCCGCGGCGTCAATCCCGACCACATCACGCTCGCGCGCACCCTGGGCGCCAGCGGCGCGCAGATCTTCCGCACCTTCGTGCTGCCCTCGGCCGTGCCCGTGATCTTCAACGGCCTTCGGCTCGGCCTCGTCTACGCGCTGCTCGGCGTGGTCGGCGGCGAGATCATCGCTTCCGAGCACGGGCTTGGCCAGGCGCTGCAGCTGCTCGCCGCCAGCTTCAAGACCAACGGCGTGTTCGCCATCATCATCCTGCTGTCGCTGGTCTCGGTCTGCATCATGTCGGCGATGAACCTGATTGAGAACCGCCTGCTGCGCTGGCGCTGACGCGCTTTGAATTCCTCCCCGCCCGGGCGCGCAGGGAGGAGGGGGATGAGGAGCTAAGCCGCTCCCTGCATCCAGGCCGCGACCCGCTCGGCGATCATGATCGTCGGCGCATTGGTGTTGCCGCCGACCACGGTCGGCATCACCGAGGCGTCGACCACCCGGAGCCCATCGATGCCGCGGACGCGGCATTGGTTGTCGACCACCGCCATCGCATCGTTATCCGGACCCATCTTGCAGGTGCCGACGGGGTGATAGATCGTCTCGCACCGAGCGCGGATCCACTTCTCGAGCTCGGCATCCGTCTTCGCGGCCGGCCCGGGCTCGAGCTCCTCGGCCCGGTAGGGATCGAAGCCGGACTGGGCGAGAATGTCGCGGCCCATCTTCACGCCGGCGATCAGCGTGTCGAGATCGCGGCGCTCGGCGAGGTAGTTGGCGTCGATCAGCGGATGATCGCCGGGTTTCTTGCTCTTCAGCCGGATCGTGCCGGTGCTCTCGGGTCGGAGCGCACAGACATGCAGCGTGTAGCCGTTCTTCTTGAGCCGGGTACGGCCGTGATCGACGACGAGGGCGGGGAGGAAATGGAGCTGCACGTCGGGCGCCGACAGGCCGCTGCGCGTGCTGAGGAACCCGCCTGATTCCGCGATCGGCGATGTTCCGGGGCCTTTCCGGTTCATCTTGTACTGCCACAGCGACCACAGCTTGTTGGCCGCGTCGTAGGTGTCGCGCGTCTTGCAGGCCTGCAGCAGGCCAGCGTCGAGATGGTCCTGCAGATTGCCGCCGACACCGGGGAGGTCGAACAGCGGCCGGATCCCGAGCGAGTTCAGGTGGTCGGCCGGGCCGATGCCCGACAGCATTAGCAGCTGCGGCGAGTTCACCGCGCCGCCGCACAGGATGATCTCGCGCTCGGCGCGCGCCACCTCGTCCCGCCCATTAACGGAGTAGCGCACGCCCATGGCGAGGTTCTTGTCGAGGATGATGCGCTCGACCAGCGCATTGGACACGACATGGACGTTGTTCTTGTTGCGCTCGACCGCGGGCCGCAGGTAGGCGCTGGCGGTGCTCCAGCGTTCCTGGTTCTTCTGCGTGACCTGGTAGAAGCCGACGCCCTCCTGGACGGAGCCGTTGAAGTCGGTGATCCGCTTGTGGCCGGCCTGCTCCGCAGCCTTGACGAAGGCTTCGCTGATCTTCGCCGGATCGGTTTGGTCGGCGACGTTCAGCGGCCCGCCGGTCCCGTGGAAATCGTCGCCGCCGCGCTCGTTGTTCTCGGCCTTCTTGAAGAACGGCAACACGTCGTTGTAGCTCCAGCCCTCGTTGCCGAGTTGGCGCCAGTGGTCGTAGTCCCAGGCGTTGCCGCGGACGTAGAGCATGGCGTTGATCGCCGACGAGCCGCCCAGCGTCTTGCCGCGCGGCCAGTACATGCGCCGGTCGTTGCAATGCTTCTGCGGCGTCGTCTCGTAGCGCCAGTTGTAGGGCGACTTCTCGCCGAGGCTGGCGAACCCCGCCGGCATCTTCAGCATGAAGGACGTATCGGGCGGCCCGGCCTCGATGATCAGGATGCGCAGCCGGTAGTCCTCGCCCAGCCGGTTCGCGATGACGCTGCCGGCCGAGCCGGCGCCGATGATGACGTAGTCGTACGAATCGTAAAGCCGCATCTCTCTTCCTAGGGCAGTCGGTTCTCGATCACGGTGAAGAATCGCCGGGCCGATATGGGCGACAAAAAGCCTGATTCGTCCAGCGGAAAGACGCTGCGGCTGACCGAGTCGGCCACGTTGCCGCCGATGGCGTGCACTTCGCCTGGGCGGACCTCGACGACGATGTCGCAATGTCCGGGCCCGCGATCGAGGTTTTGCAGGGTCGTGCCGCCGCCGTCGCGCGACGCGCACAACAGGTCGCCGACCTGCGGCGCCCGCGCGTTCAGGGGGAGCGGCACGAACGCGGCGCCCGGCCGGCGGGCGCGCTCGACCATGCGCTCGACATAGATCGTGTGGCGCGCGTCGGGGCAGAACAGGTCGCGCGAGACCCCGGCGCTCTCGATGTCCCACGAGATGAAGGCGGCCGACCATGGCACGTCGTTCAGCCCGCTGAGATCGGGCTTGCCGACACTCTGCCAGTAGTCGCGGATGCGCTCCGGTGCGTCACGCTCCTGGACGCCTTGTTGCTCGATGCGTGAAGGACCGCTCGCCGGATAGGTGATCGTCTGGCGCCCGTAGCGCGCCCATTCCCCAACCGCGAGCAGCACCATCGAGGTCCTGGCGCTGGCGGTCGGCGGCGGTGCTTCCGGCGTCCACGCCGAAGCAGGGCAGGGGCCGAGCGGCTTCAGCGGGACAGCGGGCTTCGGTGGCGGTGCGGGTGGCGGGGTCGGGGCGCAGGCGGCAACCAAAAGCAGCATCAACAGCGGCAGGGGTGAGGCAGCCGCGCGGCTCATTTGAAGTGCCAGCGAATTCCCTGAGAAGGAATGACGAAGCGCACGCCGAGATCGTTCTCGGCGGCCAGCTCCTGCGCCATGCGAGCCTGCGGCTGCTCGCGTGTCAGCGCGTACTTGATGTGCGTGATCACTACCGGGAGCTCATTGAGCGCCTTGCCGCCCGCCATCTCATCGAGCTCGTGCAGTGACTTCATGATCCACTTCGGCGTGAGATGGCCGAACAGCTGCGCGTCCGGACGGTCGCTGGTGTAGGACGATTCGATCAGGATCGCCTTCAGCCTGCGCTGCCTGGTCCTCTCGGCCACGGCCGACCAGACCTCGCGCATTTTCGTGCCCTTCTCGACGGCGTCGGGGCCGGTGTCGCCGAAATAGACCACGATGTCGCCGTCGCACTCGACCACGAACGCCGTCGATTCGACGCCACCATGGCTGAGCGGAAAGGCGGTCACGGTCATCCTCGTGCCCTGCAGCGGGACCGTCCCGCCGGGCGTCAGGTCGACGAGCGGGAACTTCTTGAGCTGCGGTGCCTTGCCGCGATCGGTGAAGTTCGGCCAGGCCTGCCAGTTGAAGTAGGTGTCGGTCAGGGCCGCGTTGACCGACGGCAGGGCATAAATCGGCTTACGGCCGTCGTCCGGTGAGGCAATGATCAGACCGGCCACATGGTCGAGATGCGCATGGCTTATCAGGTAGCCCTTGATCCGGTCGGTCAGCACGTAGCCCACGCGGCTGAGAGGGGACTCCGGCGGCAGCGCGACGGCCTCGAATGCGCCCTTTTCGTCGGCCACCCGCAGGCCGTTGACCAGTGTGCCGGCGTCGAACGTTACACCGCGGTCGTCGTCATGCGGATGGACGAGCCAGGCGCTGAGATTGCCGTCCTCGATGCCGCCCAGCGCGCCGAGGCTCACGATGTCGAAGCCGTCGGCCGCATGCCCTGCGCGCACGACGGGAAGATTGCTCGCTACCAGGACAGCGACAAGCAGGACGAGGCGTCTCATCGTTCGCTCCTTGGCAATCACCAGCGGCCGATGCCGCCGATCACGATCGTCGGGACGTTGGCGGTGTGACTCTGCACCGAGAAGACCTGCGAGCCCGAACGGCGCCCGTTGCGCGGCTCGGACACCTCGACGCCCGCCTTCTTCAGCCGCTCGTTACACCGCGCAATGTCGGGCGTGCGCCACGACAGCCCCCAGAGCTGGTCGGGGCCGTCGGACACGCCCTTCTTCAAATCGTGTGCGACCTCGACCACGAGGTCGCCGCAGCGGAAAAACAGCAGCCGCGAGCCCCAGTCCGGATTGCTGCGATCGAGCCGCAGGTCGAGCCCAAGTCGCCCGCCATAGAGCGCGACCGCTCGCTCGGGGTTCGGCGTGCGCACAACGACATGGTCGAGGGCGGTGATCGACGCCGCCTCGCTGCTCTTCAGCAGCGACGAGGGCTCGGGCGCCGCCGCTCGCTCGACCAATGCGATCGGCACCTGATGCGTGGCCTCGGTCGACAGCACCAGCCGGTCGCCATCGCGCTCCGCCGGTACTGCTCGCCGCTCGAGCAGTTGCGCCGCCTTGTCGAGCGACGCCGTGGCGAAGGCCATCGATGCGAGCTGGGCGGTCGATGCGTGGTCCTCGATCGTCAAACCGACGTTGCCGACTCGCAGCCGGCCACTTTCGGCCCGCCGCCCGAGCAGCGTCTCATAGGCTTCGATCGCGCTGTCCCGGAACGAAGCGCGTAACGTCAGATGGTCGAGCGCGTCGATCATTATCGCCGTGCCACGTTCGCGCCGGCTTCCTCAGTCAACGGGGCGACGATGTCGGCAGTATCCTGATCAGCCTCGGGCGAGATCATGATCTTCGCCATCAGCGATCGAGCTTGCCGAACCGCTCCGTCATCCGAACTCGGTGCTCCTCGAGCGTCATGCCTTCGCCCCTGGCAATCGATGCGCGAGCCTCTTCGACCAGTGGCTTGGCCCAGTCGAGGTCGTCGAGGTCAACGTCCATGTGCTCCGCGACGAAGCGCGCTAGCGCATCGTCACCACTTTGATAGACGCCGGCCTTTACCTGCGCCTCGAGCCATTCCTGCTGCTCGCGGGGGAGGGTGATGTTCATGGCGACAGTCTATCCCTTTTCCGAAGCCTACCCAATCCGCTTCAGCTGCTCCTTGAAGAGGCGGCCGCGCTGGACGTAGTTGTCGGCGCTGTAACGCATGCGTGCGATGTTGTCCTCGGTCACCTCGCGGACCGCCTTTGCCGGCGAGCCGAAGATCACCGAGCGGTCGGGGAAGCTCTTGTTTTCGATCACGACGGCACCGGCACCGACCAGGCAGTCCGCGCCGATCACCGCGTTGTTCAGCAGCACGGCGGCGATGCCGATCAGCGAGCCGTCGCCGATGACGCAGCTGTGCAGCATCGCCTGATGGCCGACCGTCACGCCCTTGCCGACCCGGATCGGCATGCCGGGATCGCCGTGCACCACTACGTTCTCCTGGATGTTGCTGTCGTCGCCAATGGTGATCGGTTCGTTGTCGCCGCGCAGCACGGCGCCGGACAGGACGCTGACCCGCTCGCCGAGGGTCACGTCGCCGATGATGACGGCACTCTCGGCAATGTAGCAGGAGGCCGGAATCACGGGTTTCTTGTCGCCGAGCTGGTAGATCGCCATCGATAGTCCTTCTGTTTGTAGACCACGTGACTAACCCAACCCCGGTTGCGCCACCATCGGCAAATCCGACGAACCGGCCGCATCGCACGTCGGAAGGAGGGCCCTTCCGCAACCTTGCCATCGATGCCTAAACTCGCAGCCAACAAAAGATCAATCGGTAAGAGGGGAAACATGAGCGAAATCGACGGCGCTACTCTGATTGCGCGCAGCCTCAAGCAGCAGGGCATCGATCACATGTTCGGGATCGTCGGATTCCCGGTCGGCCCGATCGCGACGGCCGCGCAGAAGGAAGGCATCAACTACATCGGCATGCGCAACGAGCAGTCTGCGGCCTACGCGGCCCAAGCGTACGGCTACATGACCGGTCGCCCCGGCGTCTGCCTCACCGTGACCGGCCCCGGCGTGGTGCACGGCCTCGCGGGTCTCGCCAATGCCCAGCAGAACTGCTGGCCCATGATCCTGATCGGCGGCGCCTCGGAAACCTTTCGCGGCGGGATGGGCGCCTTCCAGGAAGAGCGCCAGGTGCTGATCGCCACGCCGTTCTGCAAGTTCGCGCACGGCATCGAAAGCGTGGCGCGCATTCCCTACTATGTCGAGATGGCGACCCGTCACGCGATTTACGGTCGCCCCGGTGCGACTTACCTGGACATGCCGGATGACATCATCCAAGGCAAATGCGAACTCGACAAGGCCACCCAGGTCCAGCGCGTGCCCGAGCCGCCGCGCAGCGTGGCGCCTGCCGAGAATGTCGAGGCGGCGCTCGACGTGCTCGAAAAGGCCCAGCGGCCGCTGGTCATCGTCGGCAAGGGCATGGCGTGGTCCCGCGCCGAGGACGAGGTGCGTGCCTTTGTCGAGCGCACCCAGATCCCGTTCGTGCGTTCGCCGATGGGCAAGGGCGTGATGCCGGACGACCATCCGCTGGCGGTCTCGGCTGCGCGCACGCTGGCGCTGCAGCAGGCCGACGTCGTCTTCCTGATGGGCGCGCGCTTCAACTGGATCTTCCACTTCGGGTTGGCGCCGCGCTTCGCCAAGGATGTCAAGGTCATCCAGCTCGACATCGCGCCGGAGGAGATCGGGCACAACAAGCCGACGGAAGTGGCGCTGCTCGGGGACGGCAAGGCAATCGTCGGACAGCTCAACAAGGCGCTCGGCGCCCGCCAGTGGTTCCATCCGACTGATTCGGCTTGGCGCAAGGCGCTCTCCAAGAAGGTTTCGGAGAACGCCGCAACGATCAAGCCGCAGATCGACGACGACGCGGCGCCGGCCAACTACTATCGCGCGTTGCGCGATGTCGCGGCCTGGATGCCGAAGAACGCGATCCTCAGCGCCGAGGGCGCCGGCACGATGGATATCGGCCTGACCCAGCTGCCGAGCTTCGATGCCCGGTCGTGCCTCAATGCCGGGACCTATGGGACGATGGGCGTCGGCCTCGGCCAGGCGATCGCCGCCTGCGTGGCCCAGCCCGGCCGGCCCGTCGTTCACCTCTCGGGCGACTCGGCGATCGGCTTCTCCGGCATGGAGATGGAGACGCTGGTCCGCTATGGCTTCCCGGTCAAGATCGTCGTCCTGAACAACGGCGGTATCGGCCCCGGCATGCCGGCGATCCCGGAAAACCCGATGATGAACCTGAAGCCCAACGCGCTGATCTACGGCGCCCGCTACGACCGGATGATGGAGGCGTTCGGCGGCAAGGGCTTCTTCGTCGAGGAGCCGAAGGACATCCGCGGCGCGCTCGACAAGGCGATGGCCCACGACGGTCCTGCCCTGGTCAACGTCGTGCTGTCGCAGAGTTCTGCCCGCAAGGCGCAGCAGTTCGCCTGGCACAGCTGATCAAATAACAATCGAGGGGCTGGGCCAATCCCGGCGCGGCCCCCTTTCCGGGAGGGATCGCCATGCAGGATCAGGTAATGCAGCCGGAGATCGCGACCGCGACCCAGCCGGCGCTCAAGGGCATCAAGGTGCTCGACCTCACGCAGTTCGAGGCGGGACCGTCGTGCACCGAAGCGCTGGCCTGGCTCGGGGCCGACGTCGTCAAGGTCGAGGAACCCAATCGCGGCGAGCCCGGACGCTGGGGCTCCAGCGATCGGCCCGACGCCGATTCGCACTATTTCATCTACTACAACCTCAACAAGCGCAGCGTCACCTGCAACCTCAAGAGCGAGGAGGGCAAGGCGCTGCTCCGGCGCATGATCGCCCAGGCCGACGTGCTGATCGAGAACATGGCGCCGGGCACCTTCGCGCGCCTGGGCTTCGACTACGAGCGGCTGAGCGAGATCAATCCGCGATTGATCTTCGCCCAGGTGAAGGGCTTCGCGCCGGAGAGCCCGCACGCGAATTATCTGGCGTTCGACATGATCGCGCAGGCGATGGGCGGCACCATGAGCGTGAATGGCCATCCGGGACAGCCGCCGGTCCGGCCGGGCCCGACCATCGGCGACACCGGCACCGGGATGCTGTGCTGCATCGGCATCCTGGGCGCGCTCTACCAGCGGATGGCGACCGGCCGCGGCCAGCACATCCAGATCGCCATGCGCGATGCGATGCTGAACTACTGCCGCACGCCGATGAGCCGGCAGGCCGGCATGACCGACCAGCTTCCGCGCGGCGGCAACACGGTCCCCGGCACCGCGCCGGGCGGCCTCTACAAGTGCGCGCCGGGAGGGCTCGACGACCTGTGCTACATCTTTGCCTCGCGCGGCAACGAGGAGCATTGGCGCCGCCTGGTCAAGGCGATCGGCCGCGAGGACCTGCTCGATGATCCCCGCATGACCGACCCGAACACCCGAGGCCAGAACCGCGAGGCCGTGGATGCGGCGATCAACGAATGGACGTCGCAGCGTACCAAGCAGGAGGTGACCCGGGTCATCGCGGGTGCCGGCGTTCCCTGCGGTGCCGTCATGACCACGCTCGAGCTGCTGCACGACCCGGACCTGCATGCGCGCGGGATGATGCAGAAGATCGAGCATCCGATTCGCGGGACCGTCACCGTGCCAGGTTGGCCGCTGCGGATGTCGGATACCAAGGTCGAGTTGAAATGCGCGCCGGCTCTCGGCGCGGATTGCGAGGCGATCTATGGCGAGTGGCTCGGCTGCTCGCCCGACGAGGTGAGGGACATGCGGCAGGGCAAGGTCATTTGAGGGCGGAGCGATCGCGCGGCGGCGATTATGTCAGGAGTGAGGTTGCGGATGAAACACGGGTCCGCGTAGCATAGGGTTGGACTGGCTATCAGCCGACTGCCAGAACCTCAGGAGGAGTATCATGAAGGCTTTGACTGCAATGGTGGTGTGTGCATCCGTAGCCATGCCCCTTTTCGCCTACGCGCAATCACCGGCCGATGTGGCCTATTGCAACAAGTTGAGCCAGACGTATCGGTCCACCGCCCAGTTGAACTCGACGCCGGACGCCACTGTCCCTACGGCGATGTCCAAGTGTGCGACGGCTCCGGGTGAGGCCATCCCGACCTTGGAAAAGGCGCTGACCGACGGGAAGGTGGCCCTGCCGAAGCGCGACTAGCCTTCAGGCAGTTTGCGTGTTTCGCGCCCGCTGCCCCCTGGGTGGCGGGCGCTTTCTTTTCAGCACTGCAATCCCGAGGGCGCCCGCCGGGATTGACGTTTACGTAAACGTCAACTATGACGCTGGCATGTCAGCCGCCGCCCCCTCGGCCGTCCCGGCCAAAAGCTCAGCGCCGCGCGACACAGCGCGCATCTACAGCATTGCCGAGCTCGCCCGGGAGTTCGCGATCACCGCGCGCACCATTCGCTTCTACGAGGACGAGGGGCTGATCAAGCCGCGCCGCCAGGGCCTGACCCGGCTCTACAGCGTCGGCGACCGCACCCGGCTCGGCTGGATCCTGCGCGGCAAGCGGCTCGGTTTCTCGCTCGCCGAGATCAAGGAGCTGCTCGACCTCTATCATGTCGACCGTACCGGCAATCAGCAGCTGCGCGAATTACTACGCCGCAGCCGCCTGCACATCGATGACCTGGAGCGCAAGAAGCGCGATCTCGATGCCCATATCGGCGAGTTCCGGGAAGTGGAAACCCAGGTCGCCGCCGAGCTGAAGGCGCGCGGAGTCGACCCGGAAGGCGACGACTGAGACTACCGAGACTTCAAGACCGAGGAGGAAACAATGGCCGTCTACAAGGCGCCGGTTAAAGACATTCAATTCGTCCTGAACGAGGTTCTCGACGTCTCCAGCCTGGCCAAGCTGCCGGGCTACGAAGATGCCACGCCCGACACGATCCAGGCGATCGTCGAGGAGGCGGGAAAGCTTTGCGAGAACGTGTTGTTCCCGCTCAATCGCACCGGCGACGAGGAGGGCTGTCATTACGAGAACGGCGTGGTGCGCACGCCCAAGGGCTTCAAGGAAGCCTATGACCAGTTCCGCGAGGGCGGCTGGACGGCCGTGACCTGCGATCCCGAGTACGGCGGGCAGGGTTTGCCGGCGACGGTCGGCTTCGCGCTGCAGGAGATGTTCACCGCCTCCAACCAGGCCTTCTCGATGTATCCGGGCCTGAGCCACGGCGCCTACGAGGCGCTGGCACGGCACGGCTCGGACGAGCTCAAGAAGCGCTACCTGCCGAAGCTGACCGATGGCACCTGGTCGGGCACGATGTGCCTCACCGAGCCCCATTGCGGCACCGACCTCGGCATGCTGCGCACCAAGGCCGAGCAGCAGGCCGACGGCAGCTGGTCGATCACCGGCACCAAGATCTTCATCTCGGCCGGCGAGCACGATCTCACCGAGAACATCCTCCATCTCGTGCTGGCCCGTCCGGAAGGGGCGCCCGGCGGCACCCGCGGCATCTCTCTCTTCCTGGTGCCGAAGTTTCTGCCCAAGGCCGACGGTTCCGTCGGGGAGCGTAACGGCATTCGCTGCGGTGCGATCGAGCACAAGATGGGAATCAAGGCCAACGCGACCTGCGTCATGAACCTCGACAGTGCGACCGGCTGGCTGGTCGGCGAGCTGAACAAGGGCATGAACGCCATGTTCGTGATGATGAACGCCGCCCGCCTCGGCGTCGGAATGCAGGGCCTCGGCATCGCCGAGGTCGCGCGCCAGAGCGCCGTGGCCTACGCCCAGGACCGCATCCAGGGCCGCTCGCTCACCGGGCCTAAGAACGCCTCCGGTCCGGCCGATCCGATCATCGTGCATCCTGACGTGCGCCGCATGCTGCTGACCCAGAAGTCGTTCACCGAGGCCGCCCGTGCCCTGGCACTGTGGGTCGGCATGCTGATCGACGAGGCCCATCGTCACCCCGACAAGGAGAAGCGCGAGGCGGCCGACGATCTGATCCAGATGCTGACGCCGATCATCAAGGCCTACTTCACGGACATGGGCAGCGAGTGCGCCAACCTCGCGGTGCAGACCTATGGCGGCCACGGCTTCATCCGCGAGCACGGCGTGGAGCAGCTCGTGCGCGACGCGCGCATCACCCAGCTCTACGAGGGCACCAACGGCATCCAGGCACTCGACCTGGTCGGCCGCAAGCTGCCGATGAAGGGCGGCGCGGCCGCGCAGCGCCTGCTCGGCCTGATGAGCAGCTTCGTCGCGGCGAACAAGGCCGACGAGAAGCTGAAGGAATTTGTCGAGCCGCTGGAGAAGGCGCTGGGCCGCGTGCAGGACGCTGCGCTGTTCCTGATGCAGAACGCGATGAAGAACCCGGACGAGGCAGGCGCCGCCGCGACCGACCTGCTGCGGCTGATGGCGCTCACGGCCATGGCTTACATGTGGGCGCGCATCGCCATTGCCGCCCACAAGGGTCTCGCCACCGGCAACGACAACGCCTTCTACGAGGCCAAGCTGACGACCGCGCGGTTCTTCGTGACGCGGGTTCTGCCGCAGACCACGTCGCTCAACCACCAGATCAAGGCAGGAGCTGCGACCCTGATGGCAATGCCGGCGGAGGCGTTCTAGTTTCCTCCTGACTGGAGGAAACAATGTCCGCACCGCACGTATTGGCCGAAGTCGAGGACGGCATCGGCTGGATCACGCTCAACCGACCGGAGCAGCTGAACGCGCTCTCGATGGAGATGCGCGATCTGCTGATCGAGCACAGCGCGAAGTTCGAGAAGGATCCGGCCGTGCGCTGCGTGGTGATCCGGGGCGCCGGCACGCATTTCATGGCGGGCGGCGACATCCGCGGCTTCCACAAGTTGCTCACGGAAGAGAAGGAGGCGCATCTCGCGGGCTTCGAGATGCGCGTGGTCAAGGCGCACCAGGCGATCTACCAGATCCGCCGCATGAACAAGCCGGTGCTCGCCTCGGTGCAGGGCGCTGCCGCGGGCTTCGGCCTGTCGCTGATCCTGAATTGCGACCTCGCGATCGCGAGCGACGATGCGTTCTTCACCCTGGCCTATCGTCACATCGGCCTCTCGGCCGACGGCGGCGCGACCTACTTCCTGCCAAGGGTCGTGGGCGAGCGGAAGGCGCTGGAGATCGCGCTGCTCGGCGAGCGCTTCACCGCGCAGGAGGCCAAGGATCAGAACATCCTCAATTGGGTCGTGCCTAAAGAAAAGCTCGTGGAAGAGACCGGGAAGATGGCGCGCAAGCTCGCCGACGGTCCGACCTTCGCGCTCGGCGTCGCCAAGCGGCTGATCCGCACGTCTTTCGACAATTCGTGGGACGAGCATTCGCATCGCGAGGCCGAGGGGCTTGCGGCGTGCGCGGCGACCGAGGACCATTTCGAAGGACTGAGCGCCTTCCTCGAGAAGCGGAAGGCCTCGTTCAAAGGGAGGTGACCATGTCGACCGACCGGCCGGAGTCCAGCTCGCCCGCCTGCCTCGCGCACGAGGTCGACGACGGCTACATGGGCTACGCGACGACGGACGAGATTGCGGCGTTCCTGAACGAGCTGCTCGAAGCCGAGCGCGCAGGCACAGGCGTGGCGCTGAAGAGTGCCGATGCTGCTGCCGGGACGCCGTTCGCCGACCTCCTGCGCGACGTGCATCGCGACGAGGCGCGCTGGTGCGCGATGCTGCTGAAGCAGCTCAAGGCACTCGGCGCACCCGCCTCCACGCGGATCGGCGCCTTCCAGGAGAAGGCGATGGCGATCGAGGGATTGCCCGAGCGCATCGCCTTTCTCAACCGCGGCCAGGGCTGGGTCGTGCGCAAGCTGCGCGAGATGATGCCCAAGGTGCGCGACGACGCCCTGCATCGCAATCTCGCCGACATGCTGCAGAGCCACGAGGTCAACATCGCGCGCGCCAGCGACGCACTGGATGCTTGCGGCCGATGATCAGCAATCGCCGTTCAGGCTGGGCCGGGCGTATCCCGTGCCGAAAATCGCCATGCCGAGATCGTGCGGGCCAGTAAATAGGGGGGAAGGAATGCAAGATCGTCACATCGGAGACATTCGCGTCACGCGCATCGAGGAGCAGATGGGGCCGGGCTTTCCGGCCAAGGACTTTTTTCCGGAGTTCGAGGCCGAGACCTTCGCGGCCGAGCAGCATTGGCTCGCGCCGAATTACTACCAGCCGGAGAGCGGGCGGGTGATCGCGTCGATCCATTCCTGGCTGGTGCGCACCGGCAAGTACACCGTGCTCATCGACTCCTGCAGCGGCAATCACAAGTCGCGGCCGGGCATGCCGCGCTTCGACATGCTCGACACGAAGTATCTCGACCGGTTGCGCGAGGCGGGCGTGCAGCCGGAGGAGATCGACTTCGTGATGTGCACGCACCTCCACGTCGATCACGTCGGCTGGAACACGCAGCGCGAGAACGGCACGTGGGTGCCGACCTTTCCCAACGCCAGGTACGTGATGTCGCGCACCGACCACGACCATTGGGCGGCGCTCTCGAAGAAGCCCGATACGGAGGCCTACCAGGTCAACACCTACAACGACTCCGTCCTGCCGATCGTCGAGGCCAAGAAAGCCGAGTTCGTGTCGGGCGATCATGTATGTGCGGCTGCTTTACGCTCAGGCCCTCGCCCGGCCATTCGCCGGGCCACATGCGAGTCGACCTCGAGTCCCGCGGCAAGCGCGCGATCTTCGCGGGCGACGCCTTGCACAATCCGGTGCAGGTGCCGCTGTGGAAGTGGAACAGCCGCTTCTGTGAGGACCGTGACCTCGCGCGCCAGAGCCGCAATACGCTGCTCGGCGATTGCGCAGAGCAGGGCGCGCTGCTGATGCCGGCCCACTTCGCGCCGCCGCATGCGGCCTACGTAAAGGCCAAGGGCGACCGCTTCGAGCTCGACTGGGATTACGACAATAGCCGCGGACGCTGATGGCCGTCGACTTTCGTCTCGCCCCATCCGCGGAGGACGGGCGGCAGATCCTGCACATGGATCGGATCTGCTTCCCGGTCGACGAGCCGCCCTCGATCGCGGGTGCGGAGTGGGTCATCGGCTGGGACGGTGAGATGCCGGCAGCTTATTGCGCCTGGAAGACAGTCGAGCATGATGGTGTTCCGGTCGGCTTCCATTATCGGGGCGGCGTTCTCCCCGAGTATCGCGGCCATGGACTTCAAAGACAGATGCTGCGACTGCGGGAGGCCAGGATGCGCGAGCAGGGCCTCACGGTCGCTGTAACCTATACCGACGCCGACGGCGCTGCGTCGATGCGCAGCCTGATCGCCGAGGGCTATCGGCCCTACGTGCCGACAGCGACGACAACCCTGTCCGGCCTGGGACGACTCGGCCGGGTAGGGTTCGTTCATTGGAGGAAGTCCCTCCAGATGCCTCCTGCGAAGCCTTGAGTCTTATCGCCCCTTCCAGTTGGGCTTGCGCTTCTCGGCGAAGGCGCGCGGTCCTTCGACCGTGTCCTCGCTCTTGCCCATCGCCACGAAGGCCGGATAATGCTGGTTGTGCATCGCCACTTCGAGCGCGGGCACGTCGAGCGAGCGCATCACGACCTGCTTGGTCGCGCGCACCGACATCGGCGAGCAGGCCAGGATGTCGGCGGCCCATTTCTTCGCGGCGGTCATCAGCTCGGCGTGCGGCACGACCTCGGTGACGAATCCCAGCTCGTAGCCTTCCTTGGCCGGCACATGGCGGCCGGTCAGCATCATGCCCATCGCCTTCTTGAGCGGGATCATGCGCGACAGCCGCTGCATGCCGCCGGCGCCGGCAGCGAGGCCGACCTTCGGCTCGGGCAGGGCAAAGGTCGCCTTGTCCGATGCCACGATGATGTCGCAGGCGAGCGCGATCTCGAAGCCGCCGCCCATGGCGACACCGTTCACGGCGGCGATCACCGGCTTCTCCATGTCGAAGCGGTTGGCGAGGCCGCCGAAGCCTTTCGCCGGGTGGTTCGGGCGCTTGCCGGTCTTGGCCTGGATCTCGGCGTGGTATTTGAGGTCGTTGCCGGCGCAGAACGCCTTGTCGCCGGCTCCGGTGATGATGGCGACCCATAGCTCCGGATTGGCGCTGAACTCGTCGAATGCCTCGACCAGCTCCTGGTTGGCCATCGGGTGACACGCGTTGTAGACCTCGGGGCGGTTGATCGTGACGATCATCAGGCGGCCGTCGGTTTCGACCTTGCTGTACTGACCCATGCGTTCCTCGGTTTCCTTGGTTGGCGAGCGGCGGTTTATCGCAGGTACCGCCACACAAAGGAACCAAATGCGGGGTAGTCGGACAACTGCTCGCGGGGAGAACGGTCAACAGGAATTGTCTCCTCGCATGTCTTTCGTCAGCTTTCCTCGCCTTGTCGCTCTCTTCGCTGCCGCAGCGTCCCTGGCCTGTGCTGGCGGATCGGGTCACGCCGCCGATTCGAATCGGGTGCTGACCGGCGCGGTGCTCCCTTCCCCGGAAGCGATGGCCGGCACCCCGTCGGGTGCTGAGCGTGTGGGCAAGCTGCTGGCCGAGCGGTCCACGTCATCCGACCCCGACGTCCCCCTTCCGCAACGCAATCTGACCGTCCCGGAGCCGGCCTTCGTGCCGCTGACGGGACCAAGGATCTATGGTCGGGGAGAAGAGGGTTCCGTCGTGCTGGGACTGAAGATCCCCATTCCCGCCGATCATCGCGTGTCCCAGAAAAACACAAGATATAGTGGGGCCGATGGCGGGGCTGCGGCCGGAAGCGCTCGCTGAATCCGCGTTGTTGCCTCTCGGCCACAGGGCGGTCGCGAATCGGCCGCGCTCCTTGCACCTCACCAACTGTGGTGTGTATAGTCATCGAGGAGTTGGCGCTCACCCAGCCCCGCGCCGTCAAGGCCCGTCAGGAATCGCGCCGTAAAGCTTGTTGGGAATAGCGAGGGGAAGTTCTTATGAAGAAGGCTTTACTGGCTGCGGTCGCGTTCGTGGCGCTGCCTGTCATGGCCCAGGCGCAGACTGTCGCGCCGGGGTTCTATATCGGTGCTGAAGGCGGTGTGAACTGGCTGCTCAATACGACGATCCTCAATCAGAGTGTTACCCCGCAGACCGGTTTCGCTGCTGGCGGCGTGGTTGGCTATGATTTCGTCGGCCCCAGGGTCGAGCTCGAAGGGGTCTATCGCTACAACCAGACCAACACGGGCTTCCCGGGTCAGGCGCTCAGCAACCAGGTCGGCCAGCTCGGCATTCTTGCCAACCTGCTGTACGACTTCTCCCCGGCATCGACGATCACCCCCTACATCGGCGCTGGCGCGGGCGTAGCCTTCGTGGATAGCACCAGCTCGCTGGGCAGCACGCAGTTCGCCTATCAGGGCATCGTCGGCCTCGGCTGGAATGTCGATACGAATTTCCGCGTCAACCTCGATGGCCGCTACTACGGCACGTCGAACCCCAGCGTGCAGGGCTCGACCTGGAGCAACAACAATTTCAGCATTATGCTCGGCCTGCAGATCAAGTTCGGTTCGGCACCGCCGCCGCCGCCGCCGGTCGCTGCTCCTGCCGCCGCCCCGTCGTACATGGTGTTCTTCGACTGGGATCGCTCGAACCTGTCGGATCAGGCCCTGAACACGATTCGCCAGGCTGCGGGCGCCTACAAGACCAAGGGCAGCGCGCGGATCACGGCGACCGGTCATACCGACACATCGGGTCCGGAAGCATACAACATGGCGCTGTCGCTGCGCCGCGCGAACACGGTCAAGGACGCGCTGGTCCGTGAAGGCGTGCCGGCGACGGCGATCGCCGTGATCGGCCGCGGCGAGCAGGGTCTCTTGGTGCAGACCGCGGACGGTGTGCGCGAGCCGCAGAACCGCCGCGTCGAGATCGTGATCCAGTAAGCCGGATCCGAGAACAGGATTTCGCGGAACGGCCGGGGTGACCCGGCCGTTTCCTTTTTGCATCAGGCGCCTTTTCGGTTGGCGGGGCCGGGACCCGCCTCTATATCCGGGCGCAGGAGAATCAAGTGATGTCGACAGTACTGATGCCCAAGGCGACCGCCGTTTGGTTGGTCGAGAACACGACCCTGACGTTCGATCAGATTTCGGCCTTCACCGGCCTTCATCCGCTCGAAATCCAGGCGATCGCCGATGGCGAAGTCGCGGGCGGGATGACCGGTCTCGATCCGACGACCAACGGCCAGCTCACCAAGGAAGAGATCAAGCGCGCCGAGGCCGATCAGGCGGCTCGCCTGCGGCTCAGCCCTCGCGACATTCCCATGCCGGTCGCCCGTTCCAAGGGCCCGCGCTACACGCCGGTCGCCAAGCGCCAGGACCGGCCGGACGCCATTGCCTGGTTGCTCAAGGTCCATCCGGAACTGAACGACAGCCAGGTCGCCAAGCTGGTCGGCTCGACCAAGAGCACGGTGCAATCGGTACGCGATCGATCCCACTGGAATATGCAGAACGTGCGTCCGCGCGATCCGGTGACGCTCGGCCTGTGTAGCCTGAAAGATCTCAACGACGCGGTCGACAAGGCACGCCGCAAGGCCGCCCGCGACGACGCGGCTCTCAAGAAGGCGAAGGTTGGCGCGGGCGAGCCGGACGAGGCGGATCTGGAGGCCGTCGATCCGGCCGAGGCCGAGCAGCCGGACGCCGATCTCTCGGACGATCATCCCGACGCCGAAAGGCACTGAAAGCGGGATTTGTGGTTCCTCCCTGCGATGCGCGCAGAGAGGAATACTGGCGTCAGACAGTCAGCATTACCTTGCCGACATGGTCGGCCCGTTCCAGCTCGGCATGGGCGCCCGCGGCGTCACGGAGCGGGAAGGTTTTATAGATAATCGGCCGGATCGTGCCGGCTTCGAGCAGCGGCCAGACCTTGTCCTTGAGGCCCTGCGCCATGCGGCCCTTGCTGGCGATGCTCTGCGGCCGCAGCGTCGAGCCTGTCAGGGTGAGGCGGTTCACCATCAGGATGCCGGCGCTGATCGTGGCGGTGGCGCCGCCTTGCAGGGCGATGACCACGCAGCGGCCGTCCTGCTTCAGCAGCTGCAGATTCTTCGGCAGATAGTCGCCCGCCACCATGTCGAGCACGACATCGACACCGCCCGACAGCTTCTTCACTTCGGCCGCCCAGTCGTTGTCCTTGTAGATCACCGCGTGGTCGGCGCCGAGCTTCGTGACCGCCTCGGCCTTCTGCGTGGTGCGCACGGTCGTGAACACCTTGGCGCCGAACACCTTGGCGAGCTGGATCGCGGTCGTGCCGATGCCGCTTGCGCCGCCATGGATCAGGACGCTCTCGCCGGCGGCGAGCTGGCCGCGCTCGAAAAGGTTGTGCCAGACGGTGAAGTAGTTCTCGGGCAGGGCCGCCGCGTGCAGCATGTCGAAGCCCTTGGGCATCGGCAGGCATTGCGGTGCCGGCACGGCGCAGTATTCGGCGTAGGAGCCGCCGGGTGTGAGTGCGCACACTTCATCGCCGACCGTCCAGCCGGTCACGCCTTCTGCGATCGCGGCGACCGTGCCCGCCGCCTCGAGGCCGGGCAGATCCGATGCCCCTTTCGGTGGCGGATAGGAGCCTGAACGCTGTGCGATGTCGGGGCGGTTGACGCCGGTCGCGGCGACCTTGATCAGCAGCTCGCCCGGCTTGAGCGTGGGCAGCGGCCGCGTCGCCGGGACCAGCGCTTCGGGCCCGCCCGGGGTCTTGATTTCGACGCACATCATGGTGGCGGGAAGCGCGCTCATGGTCGGCCTTTCGAAGTGGTGGGAGCGATGGTAGGTCTCAATTAGCCGCTTCCGTGGAGACGCGCCATGGCCTTTGAACTCGACGACCTCGATCCCCGCAACGCGAAGAAGAAGCCCTTGAATCTCGACGACATGAACATCGACGACCTCAAGGAATATGTCGCCGCGATGAAGGCGGAGATCGAACGGGTCGAGGCCAAGATCAAGGCCAAGCAGAGCCACGCGTCGGCGGCCGCGTTGTTCTTCAAGAGGTAGCGTCGATGTCGCTGAAAGGTAAATCCGCCCTCGTCACTGGATCGACGAGCGGCATCGGCCAGGCCATCGCCGAAGCCTTCGCCGGGGCGGGCTGCAACGTCATGCTGAACGGCTTCGGCGACGCTGCCGCGATCGAGACGCAGCGCGCGGACATGGCGAAGAAGTGCGGCGTGAAGGTCGAGTACGACGGCGCCGACATGAGCAAGCCGGCCGAGATCGCCGCTCTCGTGGCCAGGACCAAGGCCACCTTCGGCGGCGTCGACATCCTGGTCAACAACGCCGGCATCCAGTACGTCGCGCCGATCGAATTGTTCCCGACCGAGAGGTGGGACGCGATCATCGCGATCAACCTCAGCGCGACGTTCCATGCGATCCACGAAGCGTTGCCGCTGATGAAGGCCGCCAAGTGGGGCCGCATCATCAACATCGCCAGCACGCACGGGCTGGTCGCGTCCGTGCAGAAGGTCGCCTACGTCGCGGCCAAGCACGGCATCGTCGGCCTGACCAAGGTGGTCGGCATGGAATGCGCCGACACCGGCGTGACCTGCAACGCGATCTGCCCCGGCTGGGTGATGACGCCGCTGGCCCAGAAGCAGGTCGAGGCGCACGCGGCGAAGCAGGGCATCCCCGTCGAGCAGGCGCTCCGCACCCTGATGGCGGAGAAGCAGCCGCAGCTCCAGGCCACGACGACCGGGCAGATCGCGGGGCTGGCCCTGTTCCTCGCCTCGGATACCGCGTCCAACATGCAGGGCACGCAGCTCGTGTCCGACGGCGGCTGGACGGCTCAGTAGCGGACCCTAATGAAATAATGCTTCAATTTGCGAAGTGCGCTTATTCGACAGAGTTGTCATTGCGGGCGCAGCGAGGGATCTATGCTGTGGCCCATGGATCCCTCGCTGCGCTCGGGATGACACAGTCTTTGTCGCGGGCACGATGACAGGGTCTTTGTCGCAGGCGTAACCTGCCAATGACGGCTTAGACGCGCTTCTTTCGTTGCAGGCCCCAAGGAGACCTCGTGGTCGACGCCAAATTCCTCAAGCCCGACACGCTGGCGCTGCATGCGGGCCAGCATCCCGATCCCGTCACCGGGGCCCGGGCGGTGCCGATCTACCAGACGACGTCGTTCGTGTTCCGCGACGTCGACCATGCCGCGAGCCTGTTCAACCTCGAGGTCGGCGGCCATATCTACAGCCGGATCTCGAACCCAACCGTCGCGGTGTTCGAGGAGCGGGTCGCCGCGCTGGAGGAGGGCACCGGCGCGCTCGGCGTGTCGAGCGGGCAGGCGGCGCTGCACATCGCGATCGCCACCCTGATGGGCGCGGGTGGGCACATCGTCGCCTCGACCTCGCTCTACGGCGGCACGCGCAACATGCTGGCGCTCACCCTGCCGCGCTTCGGGATCGAGACGACCTTCGTCGATCCGCGCGACCATGACGGCTTCGCTCGCGCGATCACGCCGGCGACGCGGCTGGTGCTGGGCGAGACGATCGGCAATCCCGGCGGCGAGGTGCTCGACATCCCGACGATCGCGGCGATCGCGCATGACGCGAAGGTGCCACTGATGATCGACAATACCTTTGCTTCGCCCGTGCTGTGCCGGCCGCTGACGCTCGGCGCCGACATCGTCTTCCATTCGGCAACCAAGTTCATCGGCGGCCATGGTGTAGCGATCGGCGGCGTGATCGTCGATGGCGGCCGCTTCGACTGGGAGGCCTCTGGCAAGTTCCCGACCCTGACCGAGCCCTATGCCGGCTATCACGGCATCGACTTCGCCGAGGAGTTCGGCGTCCAGGCCTTCATCATGCGTGCCCGTGCGGAAGGCGTGCGCGATTTCGGCTGCTGCCTCGCGCCGCAGAACGCCTTCTACCTGCTGCAGGGCCTCGAGACGCTGCCGTTGCGCGTCGCGCGGCACGGCGAGAACGCGCGCAAGGTGATCGATTTTCTGAAGGCCAATGCCGCCGTCGAGCGTATCGCCTCACCGGAATTGCCCGATCATCCGGATCATGAGCTCGCCAAGCGCCTGCTGCCAAAGGGCACGGGCTCGATCTTCTCGTTCGACATCAAGGGCGGTCGCGAGGCCGGCCGGCGCTTCATCGAGCGGCTGAAGCTGTTCTCGCACCTCGCCAATGTCGGCGATGCCAAGTCGCTGGTGATCCATCCCGCATCGACGACGCATGCCCAGCTCGGCGCCGCGGCGCTGAAGGCTGCCGGCATCGGCGAAGGCATGATCCGGCTGTCGGTCGGGCTGGAGGATCCGGACGACATTCTGGACGATCTGGGGCAGGCGCTGCGCGCGTCGCAGAGGGGCTGACCATGAAATTGAGCGTGGACGGCCGCGCCGTTTTCGCCACGACCGGTGGTGCCCATTTCGACCCGGCCAAGCCGACAGTGATCTTCCTCCATGGCGCGGGCTTCGACCGCACCGCCTGGCGCCTGCAAACGCGCTGGTTCGCGAATCACGGGCGCAGCGTGCTCGCCGTTGATTTTCCCGGTCACGGCTGGTCGGAAGGTCCGGCGCTCACGAGCATCGGAGCGCTGGCCGACTGGACGGCGGCCCTGATCGACGAAGCCGGCGTGAAGCAGGCTGGCCTGGTCGGCCATTCGATGGGCGCGCTCGTGGCGCTCGATTGCGCTGCGCGTCACGGCGACAAGGTGCGCGCTCTCGGTCTGTGCGGCGTGGCGTCCGAGATGCCGGTGCATCCCGAGATGCTCGAATCGGCCAAGGCGAACACGCTCAAGGTCCAGGAGCTGATGACTTTCTGGGGCCTCGGCAACGCGCTGCACAAGGGCGGCATGGTCTCGCCCGGCCTGTGGTTGCGGCGCGAATCGCTGGCCGTGCTGGCCGGCAACGCACCCGACGTGATCCACACCGATCTCGCCGCCTGCAATGCCTATAAGGATGCTCCGGTGCGCGCCGCCGCCGTGAAGTGCCCGACCGTCCTCGTGCTGGGCGACGGCGACCTCATGACGCCAGCCGCCAAGGCCAGGCCGCTCGCGGCCACCATCGCCGGATCGAAGACCGTCGTCATCTCCAACAGCGGCCACTTCCTGATGATCGAACGTCCGGACGAGGTTCTCGACGCGTTGAAGTCGCATGTTTGAAGAACTACCGCTGCGGGTCGACCTGCCCTCCCACGCAAGCGGGGGAGGGAAAGGACTCTGATGTCTGACAAGGTTGCCCTCATCACTGGATCGACTTCCGGCATCGGCGCCGCCACGGCACGCCGGTTCGCGAAGGATGGCTACACGGTCGCGCTGCATTCCAGCCGCTCGGTGGAGGCGGGCCGGCAGATGGCGGCCGAGCTGGGCGGCCGTGCGAGCTACCACCAGGCCGACCTCGCAGACGACGCATCGGCCCGCACGCTGGTCGCGTCGGTGCTCGACCGGCACGGCCAGCTCGATGTGCTGGTCAACAATGCCGGCCTGTCGATCCGTATCCCCCATGCCGACCTGAAGGCGGCGACGCCGGCGCTCTGGCGCCAGATGCTCGACGTGAACCTGATCTCGCCGTTCGTTCTGGTCACGGAGGCCGAGGCCGCGTTGCGCGAAGCCAAGGGCTGCGTGGTCAACATCGGCACCCATGCCGGTGCCCGGCCCAAGGGATCGTCGATCCCCTATGCCGCTTCCAAGGCGGCGCTCCATCATGTGACCAAGCTGCTGGCCCTGGCCCTTGCGCCCGATATCCGGGTCAATGCCGTGGCGCCGGGCCTGGTCCTGACGCCGATGACGGCCAGCTGGCCGGACATGCTGGAGACCTGGAACACCCGGGCGCCGATGAAGCGGCCGGCGAAGCCGGAGGACATTGCCGACCTTGTGGCCGCGCTCTGCGCCAACGACTACGTTACGGGAGAGATCGTCATCGCCGATGGTGGGTTGAACCTCACCTAGCCAGACTGGAGGAAACAATGAACGTGCAGACCTTGCCGCCGGGCTACAAGACCGCGCCGTGGACGCCGCCCGAGAAGATCGACAGCGCGATGCTGGCCGACGCCTCGGCCAAGCTGATCGACCTGCTGCGCATCCGCACCCAGCCGATCGGCATGCGGCTGTTCGAGGATCCGGCCGACATGGAGAAGATCAAGGGCGTGCGCAAACCGACCGAGGGCTTCAAGTTCACCATGTGCCAAATGGTGACCCAGTCGCGCTGGTACGGTTTCACGCTCGGCATCACCGTCGACAACACGCGCGGCGGCAATTGCGGCGGCGTCGTCGGCCTCAATCACCCGGGCGAGGGCTTCCTCTCGGGCGACCACATGAACGGCGTGTGGTTCGGCAACAAGGAGGCGTCAGCCGCCCACCAGGCGCAGATGCCGCGTGTGCCCGACGGCAAGTACAACGGGCTGGTCGTCTCGCCGCTACGCTCGGCGCGGCTCGATCCGCCGGACATCTGCCTGTTCTACGGCACGCCCGGCCAGATGATCTATTTCATCAACGGCCTGCAGTTCCATCGCTATCGCCGCTACGACTTCACCGTCACCGGTGAGAGTGCCTGTGCCGATTCGTGGGGCAGGGCGCTCGCCACGCGCCAGACCTCGCTGTCGCTGCCCTGCTATGCTGAGCGGCGCTACGGCGGCGTGGCCGACGACGAGCTCCTGATGGCCTGCCCGCCGGACGAGTTCCTGCGCGCCATCGAGGGCATGGGCCATCTCGGCAAGAACGGGCTGCGCTATCCGTTTCCGCCCTATGGCGCGGCGATGGATCCGGCGTTCGGCATGGCCAAGAGCTACAGCTGACGTGCTCTATGTCGTCGCCTGGCCGTTGCTGAGCGAGGCCGACGACACAGCCCTGCGCCGCCTGAGGGCGCAATACCATCCGCGCGAGGCCGAGCTGATCGGCCCGCATTTCACGCTGGTGTTCGGGGTGGCCGTCGATCGCGAGGCCGCGCTACGGGACACGCTGGCCGCCATCGACCGGCGGCCGTTCTGGTTCCTGATCGACCGCATCGCGCGCGTCGATCTCCATCTCTACGCAGAGCCGTCAGACGGCGCGGCCGAGCTGACCGTACTGTATGACGCGTTGAATTCTGTGAAGTGGCACGAGCCGTTCCAGCCGCACATCACGCTCGGTCTCTTCTCGCATGCGAGCGAAGCCGAGCAGGTTGCGCGCATCGTCGGGCGCCAGCATCTTCCGATTCACGGAAGGGTCGAGGAACTTGCGCTGCTGAAGCGTGACGGCGACCGGCTCGACACCCTGGCGACGGTCCGCCTCGGCACATGAGGGTCTTGCGCCGGCTCGCGCTGGTGCTTCTGGGAATTGCCGCGCTTGTCCTTGCCTTCGGCCGCCCGGTGCTCTGGACCGAGGCCGCTCTGATCGTTTGGGACGTCGCGGCCGGCGGAGAGCAGACCCTCTGGCAACATCTCACCGATCGCCCGAGCGATCGGGCGGTGCGCTGGTTCGACGGCGAGGGCGACCTCTACACGCCGGCAACGACGGCACGGGCAGCCATGGTGCTGGTGCCCGGCGCGGCCGTGCTCGGCCGCGATGAGCCGCGCCTTCAGGCGCTCGCGCGGACCCTCGCGCGTGCGGGCTTCGTCGTGCTGGTGCCGGAGCTGCCCGAGGTGCGCCGGCTGGCGCTGTCGTGCGCCGATGCCGACCGGGTCTCCGCGGCCCTGCAGGACGACCTGGCCTTTGTCGTCGGGATCGGCGGATACCATGATTCGGAAGCAGCGATCCGCTTTGTGACCACCGGTGCGTTCCGCCCGCTCGGCGACGCGCGCGAGTTCCGCGTGACACCGAACAACTACGGCCGCTGGGCGTTTCTGCGGGCCAATGCCGACCGCCTCGACGATGCTGGCGACGCATTCATCCTGCAGACGATTGCACACACCCGGTTTCAGCAGCCGGATGCCGACGTTCTTCCCCTGGCGGCGAAGCTCGGCCCCGACGGGCGCGCGGTGCTGGCGCTGGTCGAGAACCGCGATCCCGACACGGTCACGCGCCTTGTCGCGGCCCTGCCCGAGAAGGTGCGGCGCGAGATCGACGGACTGAACCTCGCGCTCCATGACCTTTCCCGACTGCACGGCCACCTGATCCTGGTGCATGGCCGCGGCGATCGCCTGGTGCCCTACAGCGAGAGCCAGGTGCTGGCCGCCGCCGCGTCCAATGCGCGCGTCTCGCTGTTCCTGGTCGACGACATCGGCCATGTCGACTTCAACGCCGTCACCGCCGCCAACGGCTGGAAGCTGTGGAGCGCCGTCGCCACCCTGCTCGGCGAGCGGCGGTAGGGCGGAATGAGTTGGCTCTGCCGGTGAATGCGATAGCCCTCCGTAGGACGGGGGAGGGTTCTATTGCTACTTCCAGAGCGGCGGCAGGGGCGGGAGGCGGACGTTGCCGGGGTGGCCGGCGACGCCGAAGCGGGCGAGGGTTTCGCGGATCTCGCGCGGTGCGCGGATCGTCGGGCCCCGCGCGTCGACGCCGACGAGGCGCATCACGCGGTCGACGATCTTGTGAAAGCGGTCTTCTTCGGCGGGAAAGCGGCGGACCCGGATCGGCCGGGCGTCGTCGAGGCCGGCCTTGGTCTTGGCGATGCTGAGCGCGAGCTGCAGCCCGCCGAGCTCGTCGACCAGGCCGGCATTGCGCGCGTCGACGCCGGTGAAGACACGGCCGCGGGCCGCGGCGTCGAGGCGGCCTGCATCGAGCTTGCGCGCCTCGCCGACCTGGCGCGTGAAATCGGCATAGACGGCGTCGAGCTCGCGGCTGATTGCAAGCCGCTGCGGCGCGCTGGGCGGCTGGAAGGTGGAATACATGCCGGCGTTGGCGCCGGTCCCCAGGCGCTGCATGCGGACGCCGAGCTTGTCGAGCAGCTCCGACGCCACCGGCCAGACGCCGAACACGCCGATCGAGCCGGTGATGGTCGCGGGCTGTGCCACGATCACGTCGGCCCGTACCGCTGCCAGGTAGCCGCCGGACGCCGCGACGTCGCCCATCGACACAATCACCGGCTTGCCGGCGGCGCGCGCGCGGGCGACGCCGTCGGCCATGGCGTCGGCGGCAGGATACGTCCCGCCCGGCGAATCGATGCGCAGCACGATCGCCTTCACGTCCTTGCTTTGCGCCGCCGATTCCAGGGCGTCGACCACGTCCTCCGCGGTGGCCTGGGAGTCGTCGCCCAGCAGGCCGCCATCGCCCGAGCCCGAGGTGATCGTGCCCGTGGCGCGCACCAGGGCGATGACGTCGCCGCTCGAGCGCGGGCGCTTGTCGTCGTTGGCATAGTCCTCAAGGTCGATCAGGTCGTGTGTCGCGCCGGCACGCTGCCAGACGTCGTCCATCGCGTCGGCGCGATAGCCGAGCTTGTCGACGAGTCCCTCCTTGAGGGCGCGGTCGGCTTCGAAGGGCGCGGCGTCGATCAGCTGGCGCAGCCTGGCGGGCGCGATCTTGCGCTCGCGCGCCACATCCTCGATGAACTGGCCATACAGGCCGTCGATGAGCTGCTGAAGGTTCTCGCGGGCGGCCGGCGTGTAGCCGTTCTCGGTAAAGCTGTCGGGCGCGCTCTTGTACTCCCAGCGCTTGCCGCCCTCGATCCTGACGCCGAGCTTGTCGAGCCCGTTGCGCAGGAAGGGCGTTTCCACCGCAAGGCCCAGCACCGTGAAGCCGCCGCTTGGCTGCAGCCAGATCCGGTCGAGCGCCGAGGCGAGGTAGTAATCGGCAAAATGGTCTCCATTGCCGCCCAGCCCTTCGGCGAAGCCGATCGCGAACTTGCCCTTGCCACGGAAGCGCGTGATCGCCTGGCGCAGCTCCTGGACGCGTGCGAGACCGGCGGCGTCGTCGCCGATCTCGACATAGAGTCCGACGACGCGCGGATCCTCCGCGGCCTGCCATAAAAGCTGCAGGGTGTCCGTGAGGTCGCGCTGGTCGCGCCACAGACCGCCGCTCAGCAGGTTGCCCGACGGGTTCTCGGTCGGCAGCTGACGCAGGTCGAGCGAGAGCACCATTGAGGCAGGCAGTTGCCGGGGCGCGAGCGGCCCGGTGACGAGGAAGACGACGACGCCTGTGATCGCCAGCAGTGTCACCGTGCCGACGGTGGCCAGCAGGCCAACGATGAACCGCCGCATGGGCGCTCTACTCCACTCTACGATTTCACGAGATTGGGCCGAAACGACCGAACAGCATCAAGCATGGCCGACGCGCGCGCATCGAGCCCGTTGTCGCGCACCGCGACGGCCGCCGGCGCGCCACGGATCGGCCGCAGCCCGTCGTCCAGGTTCCACATCGAAAGCCGGAGGTCAGTGCGCATGAAGGTTTCGGGGACGAGGCCGATCTGCAGCTGGGGACGGAAGCCGAGCCGGCGCAGTCGGACCCACAGGATTTCATTCCACGCGAAGCGCCGGTTGCGGCCGAAGCCGACCGCGATGCCGTCGTGGTCAATCACCAGCTGGGGCTCGGGGTTCCTCGACCGCGTGAACCCTGCCCAAGCGTAATAGCCCATGGCGGCGACGAGCACGGCATAGAGCACGAAGCGTGGATCGTTGGCGGTCAATGACGGCGCCTGCCCCGCGCCGGTGACGAAGTGCAGGATGGAAATGCCGATCATGCCGGCCGCCAGCACCGTCATGCTGATGTTGTGAAGGCGGCTGTAACGGACTTGCAACGGCCTCACGGGCTCAGCCGCACTGGGCGCGATGGCGCAGCAGATGATCGGCCAGCACGCAGGCGACCATCGCTTCCGCCACCGGCGTGGCGCGGATGCCGACGCAGGGATCGTGCCTGCCCTTGGTGCGGAGCTCGACCTCGTTGCCGAACTTGTCGACGCTGCGCACGGTCGAGAGGATGGAGCTGGTCGGCTTCACCGCCAGTCGGCAGACGATCTCCTGGCCGGTCGAGATGCCGCCCAGGATGCCGCCGGCATGGTTGCTGAGAAAGGCCGCCTCGCCGTCGTGCATGTGCATCTCGTCGGCGTTCTCCTCGCCGCTCATCGCCGCAGTCGCGAAGCCGTCGCCGATTTCGACGCCCTTCACCGCATTGATGCTCATCAGCGCGCGGGCGAGATCGGCATCCAGCTTATCGTAGACCGGCTCGCCCAGTCCGACCGGCACGCCCGAGGCTACGACCTCGATCACCGCGCCGCACGAGCTGCCGCGCTTGCGCACGTCGTCGAGATAGCCCTCCCAGCCCTGGGCCGCCTGGCGGTCGGGACACCAGAACGGGTTGTCGCCCGTGGCATCCCAGTCCCAGCTGGCACGGTCAATCTTCTGGCTGCCGATCTGGACTACCGCGCCGCGGACGGTGACGGTATCACCCAGGATCTTGCGGGCGATCGCCCCGGCGGCGACCCGGACCGCGGTCTCGCGCGCCGACTGGCGGCCGCCGCCGCGATAGTCGCGCACGCCGTATTTCTTGAAATAGGTGTAGTCGGCGTGGCTCGGCCGGAAGCGGTCCTTGATCTCGCCGTAGTCGCGGCTGCGCTGGTCGACGTTGTCGATATGCAGCGCGATCGGCGTGCCGGTCGTGACGCCCTCGAACACGCCCGACAGGATTTTCACCGTGTCGGGCTCCTGGCGCTGAGTGACGAAGCGCGATTGGCCCGGACGGCGCTTTTCCATCCAGACCTGGATGTCGGCCTCGGCCAGGGGGATGCGCGGCGGCGTGCCGTCGACCACGCAGCCGATCGCGGGGCCGTGGCTTTCGCCCCAGCTGGTGAACCGGAAGAGGGACCCGAAGCTATTGCCGGCCATGGTCTGCCGGCCTCCCGTATCTACTCGCCTTCGAAGTTGCCGAGCAGCTCGGCGATTTGCTTCGCAGACGAGGTCTTGACCATGCCGACGACGTGGTAGCCGGCGTCGACGTGCATCACTTCACCGGTCACGCCGGTGCCGAGGTCGGACAGAAGGAAGAGGCCGGCATTGCCGACTTCCTTCGGCTCGACATTGCGCTTCAGCGGCGAATTGAGCTCGTTCCACTTCAGGATATAGCGGCTGTCGCCGATTCCGGCGAAGGCCAGCGTCTTGATCGGGCCGGCCGAGATGGCGTTGACCCGGATGCCCTGCTCGCCCAAGTCCATCGCCAAGTAGCGCACGCTCGCCTCGAGCGCCGCCTTGGCAACGCCCATGACGTTGTAATGCGGGATCACCCGTTCGGCGCCGTAGTAGGTGAGGGTGAGCAGGCTGCCGCCGTTCTTCATCAACGGCACGGCGCGCTGCGCCACCGACGTGAAGGAATAGCAGCTCACGTTCATCGTGAGCGCGAAGTTCTCTGCCGTGGTGTCGAGGTAGCGGCCTTTGAGCTGGTTCTTGTCGGAGAAGGCGATGGCGTGGACCAGGAAATCGAGCCCGCCCCATTCCTTCTCTACCGCGGCGAAGGTGGCGTCGATGCTGGCGGCGTCCGTGACGTCGCATGGGTAGACCATGTTCTCGCGGCCGATCGACTTGGCCAGCGGCCGCACGCGCTTTTCAAGCGCCTCGCCCTGGAAGGTGAAGGCGAGCTCGGCGCCGGCGTCGTGGCAGGCCTTGGAGATGGCCCAGGCGATCGAACGCTCATTGGCGACGCCCATGATCAGGCCTTTTTTACCGGCCATGAGTTGTGCGGCAGATGTCATGGCGTGTTCTTAGCGGGGCCGAGCCACCGGGACAAGATGCCGGTGGTGGAAGGCGTTCCGCCCCTGCATATTGTGGTCATGATCCGCGAGTTAGCCA
Organism: Reyranella sp.; assembly: GCF_965279465.1. NCBI lineage: Bacteria > Pseudomonadati > Pseudomonadota > Alphaproteobacteria > Hyphomicrobiales > Reyranellaceae > Reyranella > Reyranella sp. Next base: position 6,483,646 of record NZ_OZ257242.1, on the reverse strand, counting down.
ATCCGCTGGCCCTCTTCGCCGAATGGTTCGCCGAGGCCGAGAAGAGCGAGCCGAACGACCCTTCGGCCCTGACTTTGGCCACCGTCGGGCCGGACGGCACGCCGTCGGCCCGCATGGTGCTACTGAAAGGCTACGACCCGGCCGGCTTCGTCTTCTACACCAACTATGAAAGCCGGAAGGGGCGGCAGCTGATCGCCCACCCCAAGGCAGCGATGCTTTTCCACTGGAAGTCGTTGCGCCGGCAGGTAAGGCTCGAGGGACCGGTCTCCCAAACCGGCGCCGAGGAGGCCGACGCCTATTTCGCCACCCGCGCTCGCGGCAGCCAGATCGGCGCCTGGGCCTCGGACCAGTCGCGGCCGCTGGAGAGCCGGTTTGCGCTGGAGAAGCGCGTCGCGGAGTTCGGCGCCAGGTATCTCATAGGGACGGTTCCGCGGCCGCAGCACTGGTCCGGCTTCCGGCTGCAGCCGCTGCTGATCGAATTTTGGCAGGACCAGGCGTTCCGGCTACATGACCGGCTGGAATACCGCCGTGCCGACGCTGCATCGCCATGGTCGACGCAAACCCTGTACCCCTGACCGCCACGCCCGAGGCGGCGTCGCGCCTGATGCGATGGGCCAGCATCGCGTCGATGACGGTTGCGACCGTGCTGATCGCCGCCAAGACCGTCGCCTGGCTCATCACCGACTCGGTGAGCATGCTGTCGTCGCTGATCGACTCGGCGCTCGACCTGGTGAGCTCCCTCATCACCTTCGTGGCCATCCGCCAGGCGCTTGTCCCGCCGGACGAGGATCATCGCTTCGGCCACGGCAAGGCGGAGGCGCTCGCGGGCGTGGCCCAGGCGGGCTTCATCGCCGCCTCGTCGGGCGGGCTGGTGCTCACCGTGATCGACCGCTTCCTGCATCCCCGGCCTGTCCAGGAGGAACTCGTCGGCGCGGCGGTGAGCGCGCTCGCCATCGTGCTCACCCTGGTCCTGATGCTGTTCCAGAACCACGTGGTGCGGCAGACCGGATCGCTCGCCATCAGCGCGGACCGTGCGCACTACACGACGGACTTCGTCAACAACATCGCCGTCGGGATCGGGATCTATCTGTCCAGCCGGCTTGGCGAGCCGATGATCGACCTCGCGGTCGCGCTCGGCGTGGCGGGCTATCTGGCGGCTGGCGCCTGGTCGATCGGCCGGGTGTCGATCGACGTGCTGATGGACCGCGAATTGCCGGCGCAGGATCGCCAGAAGATCATCGATATCGTCAGTCGCCATCCCGGCGTGCGCAACGTGCACGACCTGCGCACGCGTTCGGCCGGCCTGACGCAGTTCATCCAGCTCCACGTCGTGCTCCATCCCAACATGTCGCTCGGCCGCGCCCATGTCATGGGCGACTCCGTGGAGGCGGCGATTCGCGAAGCCTTCCCGCGCGCCGAGGTCATCCTGCATGTCGACCCCTATGTCGACGACGATCCGTCCGCCGAATGACGACCCGTCCTTCCTTCGTCATCGAAGACCAGTCGGAGGTCATCGCCTTCCTCGAAAAGCGGCTCGCGCCGGCCAAGCGCATCGACACGCATGGTGCCGTGGTCTTCCTGTCGGGGGAGCGCGGCTACAAGCTCAAGCGGGCCGTGAAGTTCCCCTACATGGATTTCTCGACCGTCGAGCGTCGCGCCGCAATGTGCGGGGCCGAGATCGACATCAACCGGCGGCTGGCGCCCGAGATCTATCTCGGCACGGCGCCCGTGCGGCGGACGCCCGAGCTGGTGTTGGGCGAGGTCGGCGAGCATGCCACCGACGCGATCGACTGGCTGGTCGTCATGCGCCGCTTCGACGAGGACGGCTTGCTCGACCGCATGGCCGAGCGCGGCCAGCTCACGCCGGGGCTGATGGCGGCGCTCGGGGAGCGCATCGCTCACTACCACGATGGCCTCGCGCCGATTCGGGACGGGTTCGGCCGGCCCGACGACTATCGCCACTCGGTCGCGGCCGACATCCGCCAGATGCTGGAGCAGGGGGCGCGGCTCGATCCGCCGACCAGCGAGGCCCTTGCCGAGAAGATGCCGGCGGCGCTCGAGCCGTATATCGATCTCGTGGCGCGCCGGGTCGAGGCCGGCGCGATCCGCCGCTGTCACGGCGACCTTCATCTGCGCAACATCGTTCTGCTCGACGGCAATCCGGTCCCGTTCGACGCCATCGAGTTCTCCGAGCGCATTGCCAATATCGACGTCCTCTACGACCTGTCGTTTGCGCTGATGGACCTGTGTGAGCGCACGCTGCGACCGCTGGCCAACCGGCTGCTGAACGAATGGCTGTGGCGCATCGCCGAGATGCCCGATGCCCCGCACGAGGAGGCGCTGGCGCTGCTGCCGATGTTCCTGTCGCGCCGCGCCGCGATCCGCGCCTTCGTCGATGCCCAAGCCGCGTCTCTCGGCGATGGGGACACCGCCCGGGCTCGCGACTACCAGCGAGTTGCGCTGTCGTTTCTGCAGCCCGCGCCGCCGCGTGTGATGGCGGTCGGCGGACTGTCGGGCAGCGGCAAGACGACGACGGCGTTGCGCCTCGCGCCCGAGATCGGCCGCACGCCGGGCGCCGTCGTTGTGCGCAGCGACGTCGAGCGCAAGCGACTCGCCGGGGTTGCGCTCGAAGATCGCATGCCGGCTGGCAGCTATACCCCCGATGCTTCCGCGAAGACCTACACCGCCATGTTCGAGCGAGCCGAGCGCATAATCCGAGCCGGCCAAAGCGTCGTGCTCGACGCGGTCTTCGCCAAGCCCGTAGAGCGCGAAGCCGCCGAAGGGCTGGCCCGAAAGGTCGGCGTGCCGTTCGAGGGCCTGTGGCTCGATGTGCCGAAGGAAGTTGCCCAGTCCCGCGTCGCCGCGCGCAAGGGCGACGCCTCAGACGCCACGCCCTCCGTTGTAGAGCGCCAGTTCAGCTACGAGCTGGGCGAGATCAGGTGGAGACGCCAGAAGTCATAGCTGGGAGCGCGTCTCTGTCGTTTACGTCTACGCCCGCTTCTTCGCCGAGGCGCTGCGCGGCAGCAGGCGGGCGAGGTATTGGCCGGTGTAGCTCTCTGGGACCTTCACGATCTCCTCGGGCGGGCCTTCGGCGACCAGCCGACCGCCGCCGGTGCCGCCGTCAGGGCCCATGTCGAGCACCCAGTCCGCGGTCTTGATGACCTCGAGATTATGCTCGATCACCAGCACCGTGTTGCCGCCCTCGACCAGGCGATGCAGCACCTCGAGCAGCTTGCGCACGTCCTCGAAATGCAGGCCGGTGGTCGGCTCGTCGAGGATGTAGAGCGTGCGCCCGGTGGCGCGGCGCGACAGTTCCTTGGCGAGCTTCACCCGCTGCGCCTCGCCGCCCGACAAAGTCGTCGCCTGCTGGCCGATATGGATGTAGCCCAGCCCGACCTGCTGCAGGGTCACGAGCTTGTCGCGGATCACCGGCACGGCCTTGAAGAACTCGCAGCCTTCGTCGACCGTCATGTCGAGCACGTCGGCGATCGACTTGCCGCGGAAGACGATGTCGAGCGTCTCGCGATTGTAGCGCTTGCCCTTGCAGACGTCGCACTGGACGTAGACGTCCGGCAGGAAGTGCATCTCGATCTTCATCACGCCGTCGCCCTGGCAGGCCTCGCAGCGGCCGCCCTTGACGTTGAACGAGAAGCGGCCGGGCTTGTAGCCGCGCTCGGTCGATTCGGGCAGCTGCGAGAACCAGTCGCGGATCGGCGAGAAGGCGCCGGTATAGGTCGCCGGATTTGAGCGCGGCGTGCGGCCGATCGGCGACTGGTCGATGTCGACGATCTTGTCGAGCTGGCCGACGCCCTCGAGGCTGGCGTGCTCGCCAGGGTATTCGCGCGCATTGTTCAGCTTCTTGGCCAGCGCCTTGTACAGCGTCTCGACGATCAGGGTGCTCTTGCCGCTGCCCGACACGCCGCTGACGCAGGTGAAGGTGCCGAGCGGGATGCTGGCCGTGACGTTCTGCAGGTTGTTGGCCTTGGCGCCCTTGAGCGTCAGCCAGCGGTTGCCGGTGTTCTTCGGCTCGCGGCGCAGCTTGGGGATCGGGATCTGGCGGAAGCCCGACAGGTACTGGCCGGTCAGGCTGGCGCTGTTCTGCATCACCTCGTCGGGCGTGCCCTCGGCGATCACCGTGCCGCCATGCGCGCCGGCGCCAGGGCCCATGTCGACCAGATGGTCGGCCGAGCGGATCGCATCCTCGTCATGCTCCACCACCAGCACCGTGTTGCCGAGGTCGCGCAAGCGCGTCAGCGTCTTCAGCAGCCGGTCGTTGTCGCGCTGATGCAGCCCGATCGACGGTTCGTCCAGCACATAGAGCACGCCGGTCAGTCCCGAGCCGATCTGCGACGCCAGGCGGATGCGCTGGCTCTCGCCGCCCGACAGCGTGCCCGAGGTGCGATTCAGCGTGAGGTAGGAGAGGCCGACATTGTCGAGGAAGCCCAGCCGCTCGTTGATCTCCTTCAGGATGCGGGCGGCGATCTCGCGCTGCTTGGCCGTCAGCTTGGGATCGAGCGCGAGGAACCACTTCACCGCGTCGCCGATCGAGAATTCGGTGGTCTGGCTGATGTTCAGCCCGGCGATCTTCACCGCCAGCGCTTCCGGCCGCAGTCGCGCGCCGTCGCAGGTCTCGCACTTGGCCTCGTGCTGGAAACGCTCCAGTTCCTCGCGCACCCACGAGGAGTCGGTCTCCTTCCAGCGGCGGTCGAGATTGGGGATCACGCCTTCGAACGGCTTGGTGGTCTGGTACTGGCGGATGCCGTCGTCGTAGCGCATGGCGATCGCCTCGCCGCTGCTGCCGTTCAGGATCGTGTCCCGCACCTTCTTCGGAAGCTCCTTCCAGGGCGTCGACATCTTGACCTTGTAGTGCTTGGCGATGCTCTCGAGCGTCTGCAGGTAATATTGGCCCGACGAATCGGCCCACGGCGCGACCGCGCCTTCGGCCAGCGACAAGCGATCGTCCGGCACGACCATGCCCGGATCGAAGAACATCTTCACGCCGAGGCCGTCGCACGCGGGGCAGGCGCCCTGCGGGGCATTGAAGGAGAACAGCCGCGGCTCGATCTCCTCGATGGTGAAACCCGAGACCGGACAGGCGAAGCGCGAGGAGAAGACGGTGCGCTCGCCGGTATCGGCGTTCTCCGCGACCGCCAGGCCTTCGGACAGCGTGAGCGCCGTCTCGATCGAATCGGCAAGCCGGTTGCCGAGGTCGGGCTTCACGACAATGCGGTCCACGACGACGTCGATGTCGTGCTTGTACTTCTTGTCGAGCGCCGGGGCCTCGTTGATCTCGTACAGCTTGCCGTCGATCTTGACCCGCTGGAAACCCTTGCGCTGCAGCTCCTGCAGCTCCTTGCGGTACTCGCCCTTCCGGCCGCGCACGATCGGCGCCATCAGGTAGAGGCGTGTGCCGTCGGGCATCGCCTTCACGCGATCGACCATCTGCGACACGGTCTGGCTCTCGATCGGCAGGCCGGTGGCGGGCGAGTAGGGCACGCCGACCCGCGCGAACAGCAGGCGCAGATAATCGTAGATCTCGGTGACCGTGCCGACCGTCGAGCGCGGATTGCGCGACGTCGTCTTCTGCTCGATCGAGATGGCAGGCGACAGGCCCTCGATCGAATCGACATCGGGCTTCTGCATCAGCTCGAGGAACTGACGGGCGTACGCCGACAGGCTCTCGACGTAGCGGCGCTGACCCTCGGCGTAGATCGTGTCGAAGGCGAGCGACGATTTGCCCGAGCCGGACACGCCGGTGATGACGACCAGCTTGTCGCGCGGCAGGTCGATGTCGACGTTCTTGAGATTGTGCTCGCGCGCTCCGCGGACGGAGATATAGCGATGCGGCTCGGCGGTAGCGGCGGGTAAGCGTGACTTGGCCATGTGGTCCCGACAATAGCGCGCGTTGGGGGAGGCGCGCATATGGCTATCCACATGAGAAATAACCATTTGCCGCGTCAGAAATTGTCTGGCGGCCCCGGCAGGCCCGGATTCCTCCGTTCAGCTGTGGACCCGCGCCAGCATGTCGGCCGCCCGGTTCCTCTGGGCGGCGCACTCGCGGGTCAGGAAGTCCAGCACGGCGCGGACCGACGGCAGCAGGCCGCGGCGCGACGGGAAAACGGCGTGGATGATGCCGGGCCGCGGGCGCCAGCCGGCCAGAAGGTCGACCAGCCGGCCGGCTTCGATGTCCTGCCATGCCGTCATGGTCGGCAGTTGCACGACGCCCAGCCCGGCGATCGCCGCCTCCCGCAGCGCCGACATGTCGTCGGTGACGAGGCGAGGGCGATGGGGAACGGCGGCGGTCGCTCCGTCCTTTCCCTCCAGCCGCCACTGGTGGTCGCGGCGCGGCGGGCCGAGATCGAGGCTCGGCAGGCCATGCAGGTCGGCGGGCGACCCCAGCGCGGCCGGCACCAGGCTCGGGGCCGCCACGAGGCACTGTGTGCTGTCGTCGAGCCTCCGCATCACGAGATCGGTCGGCTCCAGGGGCGCGAAGCGCACCCGGATCGCCACGTCGAACCCCTCGGCGATCACGTCGACGCGGCGGTTGGTGCTCTCCAGATGGACCTCGACGGCCGGGTTCTCGACCATGAACCGGGCGATCAGCGCGCCGATCGGGGACAGGACGAGCGCGGTCGGGCAACTGATCCGGACGATGCCGCGCGGCTCGGCCTGCATCTGGGCGACTACCTGCTCGGCCGCCTCGGCTTCGACCAGCATGGCCACGCAGCGGTCGTGGAACTCCCGGCCTACGTCGGTCACCGAGAAACGGCGCGACGACCGGCTGAGCAGCCGCACGCCCAGCCGCTCCTCGAGCCCCAGGATGCGGCGGCTGAGCCTCGACTTCGGCATGCCCAGGGCCCGGCCGGCGGCGGCGAAGCCCCCATGGTCGACGACCTGGACGAAATAGTAGAGATCGTTGAGGTCCTGCATCGTCCTGTTGGTAGGACGCTGCGTCGAGGATCGCAAACTTCCGGAAGCGGCGCGGGCGCGCCATCTGGGGACGATCACGGAGGACCACATGAACAAGAAGATCCTGGGCCGCTACGGCAACGATCGCGGCCATTGGGTGGGCGACGGCTTTCCGGTGCGCTCGCTGTTTTCCTACAACACGCTCGGTGCTCATATCAGCCCGTTCCTGCTGCTCGACTACGCCGGCCCGCACAACTTCGAGCCGACCAAGACGCGGCGCGGGGTCGGCCAGCACCCCCATCGCGGCTTCGAGACCGTCACCATCGTCTATGACGGCGAGGTCGAGCATCGCGACTCGGCGGGCAACGGCGGCGTTATCGGGCCGGGCGACGTGCAGTGGATGACCGCCGCGGGCGGCATCCTGCATGAGGAGTATCACTCGCCCGGTTTCGCCCGGACGGGCGGTCCGTTCCGTATGGTCCAGCTCTGGGTCAACCTGCCGGCGAAGGACAAGATGGCGCCCGGCGGCTACCAGGCCATCGTGGCGGCGGACATACCGGTGGTGGCGCTGCCGGACGGCGCCGGCAGGGCGCGCGTGATCGCAGGCACCCTGCAGGGCGCGACCGGCCCGGCGCGGACCTTCACGCCGGTCAACGTGTGGGACGTGCGGCTGAACCGCGACGCTGACCTAACGCTCGACCTGCCGGAAGGGCACAACGCCATGCTGGTGGTTCTCGGCGGGCATGTCACCGTGAACGGATCGCAGGAAGCGGGTGAAGCGGAGATGGTGCTGCTCGGCCGCGAGGGCCGGGACGTGTCGATCCACGCAGACGGCGATGCCACGCTGCTCATGCTGACGGGCGAGCCGATTGAGGAGCCGATCGTGGGCTACGGTCCGTTCGTCATGAACAGCGAGGCCGAGATCCGGCAGGCCGTCGACGACTTCAATGCCGGCCGGTTCGCGAATGCCGCCGCCTGACGAGGGGACCCGGCCGCCAGGGACGGCCGGGTCCGACGACCGTCAGGCTGCGGCAGCTTGCTCGGCCATCCGCTCGGTCGGCCTGTCGTTCATCAGAAGCTGCGCGGTGCCCGCGATCAAGCCGATCAGGACCGCTGCCTTCCAGGCGAGGTCGTAGTTGCCCATCAGATCGAAGAGATAGCCGCCGCCCCAGGCGCCGAGGAACGAGCCGGCCTGGTGGCTGAGGAAGGAAATCCCGGTCAGCGTCGACAGGAAGCGCAGGCCGAAGAGCTGCACGACCAACCCGTTGACCAGCGGGATGACGCCCAGCCAGAGGGTGCCCATGGCGGCGCCGAACAACACGATGCTGAGTGGCGTAGGTGGATGGAGGAAGAAGGCGGCGATCGCCGCCGAGCGCAGCAGGTAGATTCCGCCCAGCAGGAAGCGCTTGGGATAGCGGTCGCCCAGCCAGCCGAACAGCCACGAGCTGAGGATGTTGAAGCCGCCGACCAGCATCAGCATCAGCGCGCTGTAGCTCGGGTCGACGCCGCACTGGGCGAGATAGGTCGGCAGATGCGTTGTGATGAAGACGAGCTGCAGGCCGCAGACGAAGAAGGCCAGCGACATCACCACGTAGCCGCTGTGACGGCGCGCCTCGTCCAGGGCGCTCATCAACGTAAGGTTACGATCGGCGACGCGGCTGTTGGGCAACCGGTCGGCCCGGCTGCCGATAAAGGCGGCCGGCAGCATGGCCAGGGCGAGGATTGCGAAGGCCCACATGCCGGCACGCCAGCCGTCGTGATTGAGGAAGTACGCGGCAATCGGTGCGGTGAACATGGTCCCGACCGAACCTGCTGCCGAAACCAGCCCGAACGCCAGGGTCCGGCGATGCGGTGCCACGACACGCGCGGCGATGTTCGCCGTGATGCCCGAACTCGTGCAGGCGAGAGCCACGCCGATCATCACGCCCGAGCCCAGCACGATCGGCCATTGGCTCGTCGCCGTGGCCGTCAGCACGACGCCCGCGATGTAGATCAGCGCCCCGATCAGCGATACCCATCGCGTGCCGTACTTGTCGGCCAGGATGCCGGCGAAAGGCTGGCTCACACCCCACGCGACCTGCTGCACCGAGATGGCGAGCGCGAAGTCGGAGATGGCGATGCCGAGCTCGCGTGCGGCCGGCGCCTGGAAGAGGCCGAGATTCTGCCGGATGCCCATCCCGATGGTCATCATCAGCGCCGCCCCGCCCAGCATGGCGTAGGCCGCGCCCCGCGAGACCTGGGGAACGTGGAAGGAATTGCTCATGGCGGACGAGGTTAAGGAACGTCCTTCCGGGCGACCAATGAATTGTCGGAGGGCGTGCATGAGCTAGTCTCTGCTCCCGACAGGAGGCAAGACCCATGGCAACGACGACGGCCGGTAGCGTTTCGCGGATCTGGTACCAGAGCTTCGTGCACCCGATCGAGCAAGCGCCCTACATCGATCGCCTGCAGGGCATGCTCGACGCGATTGCAAGTCCGGGCATCCGCTTCGAGGTCCGCGGCCTCGATCCGCCGGACTTCGCGTTCCATGCGCTGAGCGAGTTCCGCTGCGCCGGTCAGGTCATCCGCAATGCCCTCCGGGCCGAGGAGGAAGGATACGACGCTTTTGTGCTCGGCCACTTCCAGGAACCGGCCCTGATCGAGCTGCGTGGCGCCGTCGATATCCCGGTGATCAGCTTGGGCGAGGCCAACATGCTCGCCGCCCTGAGCATGGCCCATCGCTTTGGGCTGGTGACCGTCAATCCCGTCTTCCTGCCCTGGCACGACCGACAAGTGCGGCTTCACGGCCTGGCCGAGCGCTGTGCCGGGACGCAATCGCTCGAGATGGACGTCCCGGCATTCATGAAGGCATTTACTGACGAGCAGGCCTATGAGGCGGTCCGCGCGCAGTTCGTGCAGCAAGTGAAGCCGCTGATCGCGGCCGGCGCCGAGATCATCATCCCCGCAGGGGGGCTGCCGATGATGCTGTTCGCCCGCGAAGCGCCTTTCGTGATCGATGGCGCGCCGATCATGAACGGTATCGCCGTAGTGGCCAAGGCTGCCGAAATGGCGCTGGCGCTGCGCGACATCACCAGGGTCGTGGTGAGCCGCCGCGGCACTTACGCCAAGGCGCCACCGGCGGCGATTGCCCAGTTCCTCGCGCACTGACAGCCACAACCCAAAATCGGTGGCTGTTCACAGGCGAGCGGCAGTAGGTTGGCCGCCTGTGAGGTAGGTGCCCGCGTCCCGCGGGCACCGGGAAGGCGAAGGAGGCCCCCATGGCGGGCAGCGTCAACAAAGTCATCCTGGTCGGCAATCTCGGCCGCGATCCCGAAGTGAGGTCGATGCAGGATGGCAGGTCCATGGTGAACATGTCGGTGGCCACGTCGGATACCTGGCGCGATCGCCAGAGCGGCGAGCGGAAAGAGCGCACCGAGTGGCACCGCGTGGTCATTTTCAACGAAAAGCTGGCGGAAGTGGCGCAGAAGTACATCCGCAAGGGCTCGAAAATCTATGTCGAGGGGCAGCTCTCGACCCGCAAATGGACCGACCAGAGCGGCCAGGAACGCTACACGACCGAGGTCGTGATCCCACGCTTCGGCGGCGCCCTCACCATGCTCGACGGCCGTAGCGGAGAAGGCGGCGGCGCCTCGATGGGCGGCGGGGGCATGGATGACGACTACGGCGCGCCGATGGCCGGCAGCGGTGGTGGGGGCGGTGGCCGTCCCGCGACGGCGGCGGCGCGCAGCAAGGCCGAACTCGACGACGACATTCCGTTCTAGGTCGGGCTTGAAACCTGCACTGGCTAGGCGGGTAGCCCCAGCGCCCGCAGTGTTTCGACCGTCTCGGCTGCCGACTGGTGGTGGACCGCGGCCATGCCGGCTGCCCGTGCGCCTTCGACGTTCGTCAGCACGTCGTCGATGAACACAGCCTCATCCGGCTGGAACCCGCCGGTACGGCAGGCGAGGTCATAGATCGCCCGGTCGGGCTTGGAATGGCCGACCAGGCCCGAGACCACGTAGTCGCGGAACAGCCCGAGAAACGGGTGGCGCTGGCGGGCCGGCCCGCGCAGCCACGGGTCAAGCAGGTTCGGGGCGTTGGACAGCAGGTAAAGCGGCGTGCCTGCTGCATGCAGTCTCTCGACCAGCGCTGCCATCTCGGGGAAGGGGTGAGCGCACATCTCGTCGAACCGGCCATAGAAGGCGCCGATCAACGCGTGCTTGTCGGGATGGAGGGCCTGCAGGCGGCGCGTCGCCTCGCCGGGATCGCCGCCACCATCCTGCACCATGTGCCACTCGCGCGTCGTCACCTCGGCAAGGAAACGCTCCATTTCGACCGGGTCGGGAATCAGCTGGCGATAAAGATGGCGCGGGTTCCAGTCGATCAGCACGCCGCCAAGATCGAAGACCGCCACCGAAGGCTTGGATAAGGGCAAAACACGGCCTTTCAGGGGGTGAATCACGGGGCGAATTTAGTCAATAAAATCAGTCGCTTAAAGTGTGTTGCCGGAACCGTTTTTTGTTGGTCTTTCCACGCCCGTTTGCTAGGGTGCAAAATGCCTCGGCGCGCCCGAGAGAACAAACAAAAATCCAGGTTTCCGTGAGCGACGATACGACCCTTCCGCCGGCGCCGCCGCCTCCGGGCGCGCCTGAAACGCCCCCGCCGTCGCCGCACGCGCTGATCACCATCGAAGAGGAGATGAAACGCTCCTACCTCGATTACGCCATGAGCGTGATCGTGGCGCGCGCCCTGCCCGATGCGCGCGATGGATTGAAGCCGGTCCAGCGCCGCATCCTCTACGCGATGAAGGAAGGCGGATACGATTCCTCCCGGCCGTTCCGCAAGTCCGCACGCATCGTCGGCGACGTGATGGGTAAGTATCACCCACACGGCGACTCGGCGATCTACGACGCCATGGTGCGCATGGCGCAAGATTTCTCCATGCGCCTGCCGCTGATCTCGGGACAGGGCAACTTCGGCTCGATGGATGGCGATCCGCCGGCAGCGATGCGTTACACCGAAGCGCGGCTTGCCGTCGTCGCCGAGACGATGCTGGAGGATATCGACAAGGACACCGTCGAGTTCCAGCCCAACTACGATGAGCGCGAGCAGGAGCCGACGGTCCTGCCGGCGGCGTATCCCAATCTGCTGGCCAACGGTGCAGGCGGCATCGCCGTCGGCATGGCGACCAACATCCCGCCGCACAATCTCGGCGAGCTGATCGATGCCTGCTGCGCGCTGATCGACAATCCCGAGCTCACCACCCAGCAGGTGATGGAATACGTTCCCGGGCCGGACTTCCCGACCGGCGCCAGCATCCTTGGCCGCAACGGTATCCGCGCCGCCTACGAGCTCGGCCGGGGCTCGCTGATCATGCGCGCCAGGACGCGAGTCGAGGAGATCCGCGGTGGGCGCGAGGCGATCATCATCTCCGAGGTGCCTTACCAAGAGAACAAGGCGCGCCTGCACGAACGCATCGCCGAGGTGGTGCGCGACAAGAAGGTCGAGGGCGTCTCCGAGGTGCGCGACGAGAGCGACCGCGACGGCGTGCGCCTGGTGGTCGAGCTGAAGCGTGACGCCATGGCTGACGTGGTGCTGAACCAGCTCTATCGCTTCACACCGCTGCAGACGACCTTCAGCGTCAATTCGCTGGCACTCGATGGCGGCCGCCCGCGGCTGATGACGCTCAAGGAGCTGCTCGAGGCGTTCATCCGCTTCCGCGCCGAAGTCCTGACGCGCCGCACGAGGTTCGAGCTCAACCATGCGCGCGATCGCGCCCATGTGCTGGTCGGTCTTGCCATTGCCGTCGCCAATATCGACGAAGTGATCGCCATGATCCGCAGCGCACCGGATCCGGTCGTGGCGCGTGAGCGGTTGATGGCCAAGGCCTGGCCGGCATCGGACGTGGCGCCGCTGATCGCCCTGATCGCCGAGCCCGGCCGCGCCGTGGCCGAGGACGGAACTTACCGGCTGTCCGAGGTGCAGGCCCGCGCCATCCTCGACCTTCGCCTGCAGCGCCTCACCGGGCTGGAGCGCGACAAGATCGCCGAGGAGCTGACCGAGGTCGCCAAGATGATCGAGGGCTATCTCGAGCTGCTGGGCGATCGCGACAAGCTGTTCTTCCTGATGCGGACGGAGCTCCTCGAGATCAAGGGCAAGTTCGCGACGCCGCGCCGCACCGAGATCCTCGACAACGAGTTCGAGCAGGACGTCGAGGACCTGATCCAGCGCGAGGACATGGTCGTGACCGTGACGCACGGCGGCTACGTCAAGCGCGTGCCGGTGTCGGCCTATCGCGCCCAGCGCCGCGGCGGCAAGGGCCGCTCGGGCATGGCCACGCGCGAGGACGATTTCGTGTCTTCGCTGTTCGTCGCCAACACCCATACGCCGGTGCTGTTCTTCTCGAGCCGTGGCATCGTCTACAAGCTCAAGGTCTGGCGTCTTCCGCTCGGCGCGCCGCAGGCGCGCGGCAAGGCGTTCGTGAACCTGCTGCCGCTCTCCGAAGGCGAGACCATCACCAACTTCATGCCGATGCCGGAGGACGAGGCAAGTTGGGCGACGCTCAACGTGATGTTCGCCACGGCGCGCGGCGCCGTGCGTCGCAACGAGCTGAGCGATTTCGTGACCGTCAATCAGAACGGCAAGATCGCCATGAAGTTCGAGGGCGAGGACGCCGGCGACCGGCTGATCGGCGTGGGCGTGTGCAGCGAGGAGCAGGATGTCCTGCTCGCCACCAAGCTCGGCCGCGCCATGCGTTTCCCGGTGTCGACCGTGCGCGTCTTCGCCAGCCGCGCCTCGACCGGCGTGCGCGGCATAGCTCTCGCCGACGGCGACGAGGTGATCTCGATGTCGCTGGTCGACGGCGGCAAGGGCATCACGACGGAAGAGCGCGACGCCTATCTCCGCCAGTCGCGCGCGCTGCGCCAGGCGGAGAATGCCGTGGACAACGGCGAAGAGGAAGCCGTGGCGGCGACCGAGGAGCCTGCGGCACCTGCGACGACCCTGTCGTCGGAGCGGTTCGAGGAGTTGCGGGAGAAGGAGGAGTTCGTCCTCACTGTGGCCTCGTCGGGCTTCGGCAAGCGGACCTCGGCCTACGAGTATCGGGTGACCGGCCGCGGCGGCAAGGGCGTCGAGCTGATGAACCTGGCCAAGGGCGGGCACGTGGTCGCCGCATTTCCGGTGCTACAGAGCGATCAGATCATGCTGGTCACCGACGCCGGCACGCTGATCCGTTGCCCTGTGGATGGAGTCCGCATTGCGGGACGCGGCACGCGCGGCGTGCGTATCGTCAATGTCAGCGAGGGCGAGCGCGTCGTTTCCGCCATTCGGATCGGCGAGGACGACGAGACGAACGGCAACGGAAATGGCGACGACCATTCCGAAACAAACGGTGGATAAGGGTCGTCCGTGTGGCTAAGACTTCGCCGCGCTGCACAATGCGCGAGTCGGGGAACGAGGGGGACACATGGCTGTAGAGCGCACCGGGGTCTATCCGGGCACGTTCGATCCCATCACGAGCGGACACATGGAAGTCATCCGCCGTTCGCTGCGTCTGGTCGACAAACTGGTGATCGGCCCTGCGATCAGCATTGGCAAGGGCCCATTGTTTTCGCTCGAGGAGCGGATCGAGATCATCAAGGACGACATTGCCGATTTCCCCGCGACAGAGCGCACACGCATCGAAATCGTGCCGTTCGAGGGCCTGTTGATACATTTCGCACGCGAGGTGAACGCCTCGGTGATCATCCGCGGCCTGCGTGCGGTGTCGGATTTCGAGTACGAGATCCAGATGGCCAACATGAACGCGCGCATGGAGCCCAACGTCGAGACGATCTTCCTGATGGCCTCCGATCGGCACCAGTTCATCGCCTCGTCGTTGGTCAAGGACATCGCACGGCTGGGGGGCGACACCTCCCAGTTCGTGTCCAAGAAGGTCTACGAACGCCTCAAACGGAAGTTCGGCAAGAGCTGACGGCCGGCTCGGCCGCGTTGACCCCGGCGCTCCCGCATCTTATATGGGCGCCGCGCGGGGTTTCGGCCTGTGACGCGACCCGGGAGCGAGCCCGTAGCTCAACGGTAGAGCATCTGACTTTTAATCAGAGGGTCGTCGGTTCGACACCGACCGGGCTCACCACGGGGTTCAAAGAGGAGAAGCACGGCTCATGCCGTCGGTGAACGTCGTCAACGGCAAGCAGATCGTGGTCGAGGATCTCGGCGCCGCCGAGCGTGCGGTCCGCTTTCTGGCCAAGCCGTTCGCGCAGATGTGGCACCATCAGGACCTCATCCAGGCGATCCTGCGCCGCGAGGTCAGCGAGCGCTTCAAGGGGTCGGCAGCCGGCTGGATCTGGGCCGTGGTGGCGCCCCTGCTGTCGATCGCGGTCTTTACGTTCGCCTTCAGCACCAGCCTGCAGCTTCCGAACGTCTACAGCGCGGCAGGGCCGCGGGTCGGGTATGCGCTGTTCATCTTCAGCGGCATCATCGTCTTCAACTTCTGGTCGGAGATGGCGTTTCGCGCGCCGATGCTGCTGCACGAGTACACCCACTTCATCAAGCAGACGATCTTCCCCAGCGACATGCTGGCGGTGATCTCGACCCTGCGGGCGGCGCTCTACACCCTGATCTCGATCGGTGTGATGCTGCTCTTCCAGTTCGCCATGGTCGGCAGCCTGCCGTGGACGGTGCTGCTGATTCCCTTCACCTTCATTCCGTTCATGGCGTTCCTGGTCGGCATGTCGTGGTTCCTGAGCGCGATCGGCGCGTTCACGCGCGATGCCGGCTACCTGATGATCAATATCGTGCCGCTCTTCATGTTCCTGACACCGGTGTTCTATCCGCACACTGCGCTGCCGCCGCCGGCCGACTTCTGGATCTATGCCAACGCGCTCACCGGCTACGTCGAGGTGATGCGCGACATCGTGCTGCTCGGCAAGCTGCCGAGCCTGCCGGTCTATCTCTGGACGCTGTTCACCTCGGTCTTCACCTTCTACTTCGGTTACTGGTTCTTCGACAGGTATCGGAATGTCATTGTCGACGTCATCTGATATCGTCGTCGAGACGAAGCACCTGGGCAAAGCGTATCAGCTTTACGCGCGGCGCAACGACTGGCTGAAACAGGTGATGCTGGGCTGGTGGAAGTCCTACTTCAAGCCATTCTGGGTGCTGCGCGACATCGACCTGCAGGTGAGGCGCGGCGAGAGCATCGGCATCCTGGGCCGCAACGGCTGCGGCAAGTCCACTCTCCTGCAGGTGATCTGCGGCATGACCCTGCCGAGTCACGGCGAACTGCGAGTCACCGGCCGCATCGCGCCGGTCCTTGCGCTGGGCTCGACCTTCGATCTCGAGCTGTCGGGCCGGGAGAACGTGATGATTGGCGGCGCCGTGCTAGGCTTGAAGCGGTCCGAGGTGCTGCGGAAGTTCAGCTCGATCGCCGAGTTCGCCGGAATCGGCGACTACATGGATCAGCCGGTGAAGCATTATTCGATGGGCATGCGTACGCGGCTCGCCTTCTCGATATGTGCCCATGTCGAAGCCGAGATCCTGGTGGTCGACGAGGCTCTGGCGGTCGGCGACGCCGCCTTCCAGCGCAAATGCCTCGACTGGATCGACAACTTCCGCAAATCCGGCACGCTGCTGTTCGTCTCGCATTCGATGGCGGAGGTCCGGCGCCTCTGCACGCGCGCCATCTGGATCGAGGAAGGCCGGATCCGCGAGGAGGGCGATCCGAGCGAGGTCATCCGCAACTATCACCGCGCGCTGATGGTGGAGAAGGACGACGTCCACCGCTTCTCGGCGAGCGGGTGATGGGTGATGGAATCGGGCCTCCTGTCGTGCATCGGCCTGGGCTGGTGGGCAACCGCCTCGATGGTGCAATGGGCAAGCGCCGCGCTGGCGCGCGCTCCCAGGCCTGAGGGTACGGTGCAACATCGGCCGGCCGACTTCAGCATCGTGGCGCCGATGAAAGGTACTGCGGACGCGTCGGCGGCTTACGTCGGGGCCCTGCGGGAACTGGCCCGGCAAGGCGCCGAGGTCCTGATCTGCGTGAGCCACGCCGACGACGGTGCCGTCGCAGCAACGCGGGCACTCTGGCACGATGCGCCGATCCTGGTCGGCAGCGACACCACCTTCAATCCAAAGATGAACAACGTGCGCAAGGGGCTCGAGGCGGCGTGCCGTCCGGTCGTAGCCCTCTGCGACGCCGGCATCATCCTCGATGCCGGGACACTGTGCCGCGCCGCGGCGCCGCTGTCTGATACGGTGGGCCTCGTGCTGGCACTCAAGGCCGGCGAGGCGCCCGGGAATTTCGCGGCCGACCTCGAGGGCGCCTACATCAACGGCCACCAGGCGCGCTTCCTCATCGCGGCCGATCGGCTCGGCATCGCGGTCGCGTCCGGCGGCGTCACCTTGATGGCGCACGAAACCCTGCAGCGGATCGGCAACTGGCGCGGCTTCAATCGCTGGATCGCGGACGATTACTCCGTCACGCGCTCGGTGCGTGAACTGGGCCTGCAGACCCGGCTGGGCGGCGTCATGCTGCGGCTGCCGCTCGGCCGGCGTGACTGGCCAGTGGTGTGGTCGCGGCAGGTCCGCTGGGCGCGGACTCGGCTGCGTCTGCCGGTATGGCCGCTGGTCGTATGGGAACCGGCGATCGGCTGGGCCGCCTCGGCGGTGGCTGGCTCGGTTGGCCTCGCGGCGGCCGGTTTCGGCAGCGAAGTGCTTCTCGCCGGTCTCATCCTGCATACTGTGGCGTGGCTCGCTGCCGAGGCGTGGTTCCTGACTGGGCAGGGCCTGGCGTTCGGTCCACGCGCTGCGTCGGCGGCCATCGTGCGCGAGGCGCTTGCCCCTGTGCTCATGCTGCGTGCGCTGAGCGGACGCCGCATCGACTGGCGCGGCACCGATCTCGGCGGGCAATGGCGCGGAGATTCGCGAGGGGATAGCTCGCAGGGGACGTCCGTATGACCGTGGTGCCGAAAGACATCACGACAATCACACTCCCCGAGCGTATGGACTCGGTGACGGCCTCTTCCGTCGAACAAACGTTGCAGGCGGCCTTGACGCGTGGCGCGAAGATCATCGTCGACGGCAGCGCGGTCGTTTACATGAGTGCCGCGGGAGTCCGTGCGCTCGCCAGTGTCCTGCATGGCGCCGAGGAGGCAGGTGCGCGCGTGGTGTTCTGCCGGTTCAGCGGACCGGCGGCCGATTGCCTGGACGTCAGCGGTTTCTCGCAACTTCTCGACGTCGCCGAGAACTTAGAGGATGCCACGGCGCGGTTGGAACCGCGGTTCGGGACAAGTGCCTCCCGGCGCTTGCACCCGCGCGGCGCAGCAGGGTAATTAAACGTCAGGCTGAGACTGACCAAGGACTCGGAGCGGGGGAAGATGCTGGCCGTTCCGGACGGAGATCGGATTTGACAATCTGGACCTGGCTACGCGCCGCAGCGCGACCTCCTGCCATTGTCCTCGGCTTGGGCATTTGGCTCGCAGGCTGTCAGGTGGTGCCGGGCGACGGTCCCTGGATGGGGGGAGCACAGGCGAGCAGCACCGAGGCTCTGCCTTTCGACGTCATCGACCTGACGCCGACCAGCGTTGTCGCCTTCAAGCCGGCGGCGAGCGTGGATCGGTCATCGGTCACCAGCAGGCTGTCTGCTGGCGGTCGTGTTTCCGTCGCTCCCGGCGATGTCCTCAAGGTGCGGATATTCGAGCCCTATGAGGGCAGCATCTTTCCGACCATCCAGCGACCCGGAGCGGATCTCGGCACGCAAAGGGTCACGGACGAGGGCACGATCAACATTCCTTATGTGGGCTCGGTGGCCGTCGCCGGCCTCGACCTCAGCCAGATCGAGCAGCGTATCGCCGGCCAGTTGAAGGGCAAGGCGCAGGATCCGCAGGTGATCGTCGAACTCGTTGCCGACCGCACCCACACGGTGATGGTGTCCGGCGACGTGAAGAATCCCGGCCGTGTCTCCATCCTGGATGGGACGCGGTCGGTCGTCGATGCCATCAATCGCGCCGGTGGACCGTTCAATGCAGCCAACGCAGCGGCAGCCCAGGTCGAGGTCGTGGTGCGGCGCCAGGGGCAGGTCATCCTGACGGCGCAGTATTCCGATCTGCTTGCCGGTAGCGATATCTCCATCCAGAAGAACGACGAGATCGTCGTGCGGCCCAACTCGCGCACCTTCACGGTGCTCGGCGCGGTGCAGAAATCGGGCAATGTCGACCTCACCAAGCCCAACCTAACCCTGCTCGAGGCCCTGGGGCAGGTCGGCGGGCTGTCGGACGAGCGGGCCAACAAGACCGGCGTCTTCGTGTTCCGGCTTGGGGATATCCAGAACATTCCGGGCGCACGGGCCCGTGTTTTTCGGTTGGACCTTGGCCAGCCGGTGTCTATCTTTGTTGCCCAGCAATTCGGGATGCAGGCCCGAGACGTGGTGTATGTCACGAATGCGCCACTTTACGAGTACAATAAGATTCTGTCGGCCGTCTATCGGACGTTCTCGGTGGTGGGTGTCGGAACAGGCTCCGTGATACCGGCGACGTCGTTCTGACCGCGGAGGTACGGGACTGACGGCCCGCTCAACGGCCAATTGGAAATGAGTTCGGATGGCGCGACAGCAAAGATTCAGGTGGGGTGCAACAGGGATTGCGATTCTCTTTGTCATCGCGGCCCTCATGTTGTGGATCGCTCCGAGCCGCCAGACCAGCAGCGCGCAGGACGGGATCAGGCCGACCGGGCCACTGATCTCGCGCGGCTACACCGATGCGCCGGCCGGCACTGCCGTGATCGCCGGCGATCCCACTGGTGGCGGCGTTCTGCAGGAGTTGCGCATCATCGATGGCCAGAAGGTCAAGCGGGACGAGGTAATTGCCGTCCTGTCGAATTACTCGCGAGCCGATGTCACCGTCCGTACGACCGAGGCGGAACTGGAGAAGGCCAAGCGGCAGCGCGAGGCGATGGTCTCGGGTTACCGGACGGCCGAAATCGCCATGCAGGAGGTCGTGGTCCGCTCGGCGGCGGAGGAACTGAAGCTCAAGAACCTGGAAGTGGCGCGTTCCGGCAAGCCGCCGGATATGAAGCAGCTCGAGCTCAACATCTCCCAGCAGAGCCTCGAACGCGAGCAGGCCAAGCTGCGCGTCATGAAGGAAACCCTGGCAACCGACCTCGCCCAGATCGATACCGACATCAGCATCACGGGCGCAAGGCTCGACAATGCGCGCACCAGCCGGGAGCAGGCGCTGGTCCGCTCGCCGCTTGACGGCGTGGTGGTGCAGATCTACACGCGCCAAGCCGAGCGCATATCCGGCAGCGGCATCGCCAAGATCGTCGACATGAGCCAGCTGCGCGTCTTGGCCGACGTCGACGAATTGCACCTCGGCCGCGTCGTGACCGGCGGCAAGGTCGAGGTCACGTTCCGCGGTAGCCCGACCGTCTACAAGGGCAAGATCTCCCGTATCGCGCCGACCGTGAAGCGCATGCAGCGTATCGAGCCCGACGGCGGCTCCTCGACGGATGCCCGTGTCGTCCAGGTTGAGATCGAGCTCGCTGACCCGTCCAGCATGCCGCAGGTGCTCGGCCGCGAGACTCGCGTCACTTTCCTCTGATGGCCCTCGCGTTGCCCGCCGCTCCGTCGCCGCAGCCGCGCCGGTGGTGGAAGCGCATTTCGTTCGCGCACTTGCGCGCGGCCGCGAAGACGGCTGCGGCGATGCCGCTGGGCTCGCAGCAGCTCCGCCGCCAACGCACCAGCACGCTGCTGTCGCTCGCCGGTGTGACTGCGAGCCTGTTGGTCGTCTTCGCCCAGCTCGGCATCGAGCGTGCGGTCTACGATTCGGCGATCCGTTTGCATCGTGCGGTCGTGGCCGACCTCGTGCTGGTGCCGCCCGGTTTCAAATCGCTGCAGCTCCATGCAGAAGTGCCGGTCGCCATGACCGACATCGTGGCGAGCAATGCCTCGGTTGCCAATACGGCCCCCCTCTGGTTCGGCATCATGCCGATCAGCCATTCCGGCATGCCGGCCGCCCGGCGGCTGGCGTGGTACGCCATCGACGTCGAACGCCCGGCGATCGACGTGCCGGGCTTGAGGGACAACCTCTACAAGCTCCGCGTCACGCGCCGCATCCTGTTCGACCGCGACTCGCGGCCGTATTTCGGCGATCTGGCCGAGGTCGTCGAGCGCGGGGAGGAAGTGCCGGTCTTGGGGCCGCCCGACATGCGTCAGCTCTTGCGCGAGATGTTCGTGGTCGGGACGGTCGCGATCGGGCCGAACGTCGTGAACGACGGCGCGGTCGTGATGTCCGAAGGGACCATGGCCGAGGTGTTCGGCTCCTGGTATGCGGACCGTCCGGCCTTCATCGGCATCCAGCTCACGCCGGGGGCCGACCCGATCGCCACGCGCGACGAGCTGAACAAGGCGCTGGCCGGACGCGGCGAGGTGATCACCCGCGACGACTTCGAGGCGCGTGAGAAGACTTATTGGTCGCGCGAGACTCCGGTTGGCTACATCACCGACCTGGGCTTCGTCATGGGCCTGATGATCGGCATGGTGTTCATCTATTACGCTCAATACCAGATCATTCGCTTCTACCTGCCCGAATATGCGATCCTGAAGAGCCTGGGCTACGACTGGTGGTTCTTCCTGTGCATGATCGGCCAGATCGGCGCCGCCATCATCACGCCGGCCTTCCTGGTGGCCTTCACCCTGGCCCGGATCGTCTACGGCGTCGCCGAGGCGACGATCCATCTCGGCATGATCATGGGCCTGCGCGAGATGGTCGTGGCGCTGCTCGCCTCGATCATCATGACGGCGGTGTCGAGCATGTTCGCGATCCGGCGCCTGTGGAAGGTCGACCCGATCATGCTGTTCGAGTGACCATGGTGGATCTCCAGATCTTTGGCCCGCCGGTCGTCGAGGCCGTCGACATCCATCACCACTACGGCGAGGGCGCTCAGCGGGTCGACGTGTTGTTCGACATCAACATGCAGGTCCGCGAGGGTGAGCTGGTGATCGTCACCGGACCCTCAGGCTCGGGCAAGACGACCCTGCTCACCATCCTCGGCACGATGCGACGGCCGTCGGAAGGCAAGCTCCGCCTGCTCGGGACCGATATCGTCGGCCTGTCGGGCGGTCCCGAGCTCGATGCCCTGCGCAACCGCGTGCGGTTCCTGTTCCAGAAGCGCAACCTCCTGTCGTCGCTCACGGCGCTGCAGAACGTCATCGCCGGGGTGTCGACCACGCCGCTCGCCGACCCGGCGTGGGACGAGAAGCGGGCGCGCCATCTGCTCGGCCTGCTCGGTCTGGCCGACAAGGGAGACGCCTGGCCCGACGAGCTGTCCGGCGGCCAGCAGCAGCGCGTTGCTATCGCGCGCGTCATGATCGGCCTGCCTGACCTGATCATTGCCGACGAGCCGACCTCCGCGCTCGACCGCGTATCGGGCCGCGTTGTCGTCGATCAGCTCAAGGACCTCGCCCTGCGCGCCAAGTGCGCGGTGGTCCTGTCGACGCACGACGAGCGCATCTTCGACGTGGCCTCGCGCCGCCTCCATATCGAGGACGGCCGCTGCTTCGAAGTCCCGATCCACTACCACTGAGCGGCGGCGGACGTGCTGCTCTCGGCCATCGACCTCGTCGTGGCGCTGTGCTTCGCCGTGCAATTCGCGCTCGCCGGCTATTTTTTCTATCTGCTGTACTGGCTCGCCGGGCTGCCTGCCGCGGCCGACGTTCCGGCATCGCTTCCGCCGGATGGGCAACTGCCGCGCGTGCTGGTCCAGATCCCGGTCTACAACGAGGCGATGGTCGTGGACCGGGCGGTCGCGATGGCCGGCCGGCTCGACTGGCCGCGCGATCGCCTGAAGATCCAGCTGCTCGACGACAGCACCGATCTCACCTCCGACATCGCCGCTCATGCCATCGCCCGCCTGCGCAAGGAGGGCATCGACGCCGAGCACGTCCGGCGGGCCGACCGCGGCGGCTTCAAGGCCGGCGCCCTGGCGGCCGGCATGGCGCTGTGCGACGCGCCCTACGTCGCGGTGTTCGACGCCGACTTCGTGGCGCCGCCCGACTGGCTTCGACGGACGATGGCCGCGATGCTGGCCAGCCCACGCGCGGCCTTCGTCCAGACCCGCATCGAATGGGGCAACGGCGAGAAGAACTGGCTGACGCGTGCGCAGCGGCTGATGCAGGACGCCCACTTCGCCGTCGAGCAGGACGTCCGGGCGCGGCGCGGCGTGCCGTTCCAGTTCAACGGCACCGGCGGGATCTGGCGCCGCGCCGCGGTGGAAGAGGCGGGCGGCTGGTCGCACGACACGCTGTCGGAGGATCTCGACCTCGTGCTGCGCACGCACCTCGAGGGCTGGGGTGGGGTGTTTCTGATGGAGCCCCATGTGATCGGCGAGCTGCCGCAGCGGCTGGAGGATTTCAGCGCCCAGCAGAGCCGCTGGTCGAAGGGCTTCGTGCAGGTCGCGCGCAAGCTGATGCCGAAGGTCTGGAACGCCGGCTGGCCGGGAGAGGCCAAGTTCACGACGATGGTGGCGCTCGGCCAGCAGCTCGTCTTTCCGGCGCTTGCTGTCGGCGTCGTTGCGCTGGTCGTGTCGATCGTCGGCCACGGCCACCTGGTCGGCTTCTTCCGCTTCCTTCTGTGGGTCTGGCTGCTGGGCATGCTGGCAGTGCTGTTCGGCATGACCTGGGGGGCCTATCGCCGGCTGAATCGCGGCGGGCTGGCCCGCTATCTCGTCATCGCCGCGAGCGTGCCGGCGCTCATCGTGTATCTTGCGGCGGCCAACGCTGGCGCCATCCTGGGCGCGGGCTTCGGCAAGAAGTCCGAATTCAATCGCACGCCCAAGACTGGAACATGACACCGGAACAGAGGACCGGCCCCAGATCGTGATCGCATCCGTCGCCTGCTTCCTTGCCGTCGTGTTCGGTGCCTGCTGCGTGCTGCTTGCCGCCTTCATCGGCAGCCTGCTCTATATGGTGGTGTTGCATCATCGGCTGAAGCAGCAGGGCCTCGCCCGCGAGCGCGCCCTGCTGGCAACGCCGTTGCCGCCCGACGCGGAGCTGCCGCACGTCGTGGTGCAGATCCCGTCGTTTAACGAAGGGCCGGTCGTGCGCCGTGGCGTCGAGGCCGCGGCACGGCTCGACTGGCCGCGCGAGAAGCTGCACATCCAGATCCTCGACGATAGCACCGACGCGACGGCCGAGATCGCGCGCACCGTCGCTGCCGAGCTGCGTGCGCAGGACTTCGATATCGTAGCGCTGCAGCGGACCGACCGGTCGGGTTACAAGGGCGGCGCCCTGCACGAGGCGATGCAGCAGACGCCATACGATTTCTTCGCGATCTTCGACGTCGACTACGTGCCGCCGGCCGACTTCCTGCGCCGCTGCATGCGCGTGTTCGTGGCAGAGCCGAAGGCCGCCTTCGTGCAGGCGCGCTTCGACTTCCTCAATCCGCACGAGAACGCCCTCACCGAGATGCAGATGGTGACGCTCGACGCCCATCTCGGCATCGAGCAGGCGACGCGCTGGTGGGCGGGGCACCCGTTGCCGTTCAACGGCACCTGCGGCATCTGGCAGCGTGCCGCTGTCGAGGCCGGCGGCGGCTGGAAGGGTGACACGGTCACCGAGGACCTCGACCTCACCTATCGCGGCTGGGTCAAGGGCTGGCGCTCGGTGTTCCTGACCAGCGTTGCCGTGCCCGGCGAGCTGCCGGCCGACACCCAGACCTGGCTGCGCCAGCAGCAGCGATGGCAGGACGGCTTCCGCCATGTCTCGTTGCGCATGTTCCCGGTCATCCTGAGGAGCCGCGACATCGGCCCGGCGGCCAAGGGCGCCGCGCTCCTGCATCTTTGCATGTCGCTCAATCAGCCGGTGCTGCTGGTCGGCGTCGTCTCCGGCATGCTCGCCGGGCTGCTTGCTCCGTCGCTGGTGCCGGCCTTGCTGACGGCGTTCGCGGTGACTGTGGCCTGGGTGATCTTCTGCGCCACGACGTTCCTGCGCGCCGGGCACAATTTCATCCGCAACGGCGAGATGCCGCCCGGCCGCTTCGCCGTCGTGCTCTTGCGCTTCGTCGGCGGACAGGTGGCGATGGTGGTCCGCAGCCTGTTCGTGCACCTGAAGAAAGCCGCCGCGCCGCCCAAGCCGGTCGTCTTCGACCGCACGCCGAAGAAGGGCGGGTAGGATTTCTCCTTGAGGCTTCCTCCGCCAAACACGGAGGGAGGGAGGTCAATGGGCGAGAGGGGCATTCATCGTGCTTCACGCCGGCATGCTATGGCGCAGCAGCGGATGGTGGGCGGAGCGCAGGCCGCCGCCGAGGCTGATCGGGCCGTCGAACGGCACCGGGATCACGTCGATTCCGCGTCGCTTCAGCTCGCCGATCACGCGCTCGTTGCCGGCATCGATGACGACGTGTCCCTCCTCGAGGACCAGGCCGTTGGTCGCGAACAGGCTGGCCTCCTCGACTGCGACCTCGATCTTGTCCCAGTCGCGCAGCGCGGTGGGCAGGCCGTCGATCAGACTGGGCGGGCACCAGACCAACAGGCCGGGCTTGATCAGGGCCAACGCGCGATCGAGGTGCCGCACGTTCGACCGCAACGCCACCGGAATCACGCGATAATCGCCGCCCAGCAGCGCCGACAACCAGTCGATGCCCGCCATGTCCGAGGCGCAGCCCGACATGCCGACATAGATCTGACGACCGTTCAGCAATACGTCGCCGCCCTCGAGGAACGGGCCGTCGACCGCCGCCGGTGAGCCGAACGGCACGCTCGACCAGCGCGCGCCGCGTTGGGCGACCATGCGCTGGATGACCGGCCGCAGGCCGAAGCGCTCGCGCTGGCGGCAGCGCAGCCGCAGCGAGGCGTCGATGGCGCGGTCGTCGACGACGATCATGCCGTCGCGGGGGAAGAGCTGGCCGCCTTCGCCGTTGGGCGCCATGAAGCGACGTTCCTCGCCCTTCAACCGTTCGGGGCGGTGAACCGTCACGCCTTCCCGGGCGATCAGCTCGGCGAGAGCGTCGACCTGCCGCTCGATACGCTTCGCCAACTCGGCGTCGATGTCGATCAAGCGGCGGCCCGAATGTCTGCGTGCGAACTCGGCGCCTTCTGGTGTGAGCCAGCGTTGTGATTCCTCGTGGAAGACGACGAAATCCTCTGCGGGCGCGATGCCGATCACGACCTCGCGCAGCTTGCCCCACTCGTGATGCGCGCCGAACGCCGCCATCAGACGCGGGCGTAGATGTCTTCGTAGCGCACGATGTCGTCTTCCTCGACGTAGTCGCCGGTCTGGACCTCGACGACTTCCAGCAACTCGGTGCCCGGATTGGCGAGCCGGTGGACGCCGCCGATCGGGATGTACGTCGATTCGTTCTCACGCAGGGTCACCACCGTGCCGTCGAGCGTGACCTCGGCGACGCCCCTGACGACGACCCAATGCTCGGCGCGGCGGCTGTGGCTCTGAAGGCTGAGCTTGGCGCCCGGCTTGACGGTCAGGCGCTTGGCGCGGAAGCGCTCGCCCCGGTCGATGTCCTGGTAGCTGCCCCATGGCCGGTGCATCACCGCGTGCTCGGTGGCGGCGCGATGCTTGCCGTCCGACATGCGCTGCACCACGTCCTTCAGGCGCGGGAGGTTGTCGCGATGACCGACCAGAACGGCATCGTTCATCGCCACGACCACCACCTCGTCGACGCCGATCACGGCGGTCAGCGGTCCGTCCGAGCGGACGTAGGAATTGCGCACGTGGTCGATCTCGACCGGCCCCTCGACGACATTGCCCTCCGAGTCGGCATTGCCGACATCGAGCAGTGCGTCCCAGGTGCCGAGGTCGGACCAGCGGAACCGCGCCGGCACGACCCAGCACTTGTCGGTGCGCTCCATGACGGCGTAGTCGATCGACTTGGCCGGCGCCTTGCCGAAGGCTTCGGCGTCGAGGAACACCGCGGCACCTGACCTCTTTGCCTTCGCCACGGCTTCCTCGGCGGCGGCGGCCATGGCGGGCTCGAAGCGCGCCATCTCCGCCAGCAGCAGGGCAGGCGGGAAGAGGAAGTTGCCGCTGTTCCACAGCAGGCCCTCGGAGATGTAGCGCAGCGCGGTCTTGGCATCCGGCTTCTCGACGAAGGCGGCGACTTTCTGCACGGCGCCGATATGCTCGCTGCCGGGACGGATGTAACCGTAGTCCGTCTTGGGTTCCGTGGGCGGAATGCCGAAGGTCACGATGCCGCCCTGCTCGACGGCGACCAGCCCTTCGCGGCAGGCCGACCGGAACGCCTCGTCGCCGATCACCAGATGGTCGGAGGCCAGTGCCAGCACGGCCTCCGCGCCGAGGCTCCTGCAGTATGCTGCCGCGGCGGCCATTGCCGGACCGGAATCGCGGCGCGCCGGCTCGATCAGGATGTCGATCTCGATCCCGATCTCCCTGGCCTGCTGCTCGGCCATGAAGCGGTAGGCGTCGTTGGTCGCGATCACCGGCTTGCCGAACAGGCTGCGGTCGCCGACGCGCAGCAGCGTCTGCTGGAAGGTCGACTGCTTGCCGAGAAGCGGCACGAACTGCTTGGGCATGCTCTCGCGCGACAACGGCCACAGGCGCTTGCCGGAACCTCCGACCAGGATCACGGGGATGATGAGTGACATCTTCAAAGCCTTTCAGCGGCCCGGTACGGCCGCCTGACAAGCCGCGATATAGCCGACGCTGGGGATCGGGCCAATGGCGATCCCCGATGCCCTTCAGCCCCTTCGGGGTACCTTCGCCCGCATATGGGGGAAGACATGGCTCTCTTTTTCTTCCCTCGTCTGCGGGGAAGGTGCCCGCAGGGCGGAAGGGGGGTGGATTCCCCTCAGGTCGCTTCAGCCTTTGCCGCGTCGCCCTGGTTCTCCGCGCGCCGCCGTCGCGCCTCGCGTTCCACGGCCTCGACCAGCGCGGGGATGTGCGAGGCGATTTCGTAGAAGTCGCTGGCATAGAGGACCAGCAGGGTGGCCGGCCCGGTGGTGACGACCGTCGCGCTGCGCGGCAACCGGTCGAGCAGCGCCATCTCGCCGAAGAAGGCGCCCTGGCCGAGCGCGATCCCACCGCGCGGCAGCCGTACCTCGACCTCGCCTTCGGAGATGAAGAACATCGAATCGCCGGGCTCGCCGCGGCGCACCACGACGATACGCGGCGGATAGTGGCGCACGCGCAGCTTGCCGACGATCTCCGACAGCGTGACCGTGCCCAGGTCGGCGAACAGCGGCACCCTGGTCACCTGATCCCAGACGCGCAGATATTCGCGGCGCCGCTCTTCCTCGGCAAAACCGGTGGCGAGGATACCGGTCATCAGCGCCAGCACCAGGATGCCGCTCACCATGACCACCGAACCGATCATCCTGCCGCCGACCGTGAGGGGAACGACATCACCGTAGCCCGTCGTAGTGAGCGTCACCACCGCCCACCACAGCGCGTCCGGAAGAGTGCCGAACAGCTTGGGCTGTCCGTTGCGCTCCATGAGGTGCACCGCGGTCGCCGCGACGATCAGGACCATGACGAAAATGACGGCCACGCTGGTGAGCGTCGCACGCTCGTTGGAGATTACACGGGCCAGCGTTCCCATTGCCGGCGCATGCCTCGTCAGGCCGAGCACCCAAAGGATGCAGATAACCGGTGCGTGCTCGTTGTCGGCATGCATCGATCCCAGTGTGATGACGAAGAGGGGCAGCGCGGCGAGCAGGCACGTCACGCCGTTTGCCGAGACTGCCCAGCGTAGCCGCGCCATGCCATCGGAGAGGCCGCCGAAGCGGGGGGACTCCGGGGCCGACCACAGGCGCATGCCATATTCGGCCGTGAAGACCATCGCGACGCCGATGACGGCGATCGTCAGCAGATCCGTGAGCCAGTTTGGCAGCCCGTCGGTCGACGAGATCGCGATCGCCAGAAGCCCCACGCCGACTACGAACAGATGGACGCTGCGCCACCGCCTGCTGGCATGGCTGGTGTCCGAATAGCGCAGAAGCGCATGCACCCGGGCGCGGGTTGAAGGGGCCGTTGACGCCACGCCGAACCATAGGCGGCTTGGCCTGCGAATTGCAACGCGGCGGGGGGCGCTCTACGGTCGACGGAACGACATAGCGTAATGGAGGCTTCCATGAAAATGGGACGCAGGACAGCATTGAAGGCGGGTGCGGGCGCCCTGGCGATGGCGCCGGCGGTCGTACGCGCACAGGCGACGATGAAGCTGCCGCTCGCAACGGTCTGGCCGGATGCCAATTTTCATGTGGTCAACTGCCGGCGCTTCGCTGACGAGGTGAAGAAGGCGACCGGCGGCGCGATCGAGATCGACGTCAAGTCCGGCGGCCAGCTCGGCTTCAAGGGGCCGGAGTGCCTGCGCGCGGTGCGCGACGGTCTGGTGCCGATGGCCGATTACCTCGACACCCAGCAGATCGGCGACGAGCCCTTCCTGGGCCTGGAAGGCATTCCGTTCCTCGCCGGCTCGGCCGATGAGCTGAAGCTCCTGTACAAGCACCTTCGGCCGGAGTGGGAGAAGATCACGGCCAAGAATAATCAAACGCTCCTTTATGCCGTGCCGTGGCCCAACCAGTATCTCCATCTCAAGGTGAAGGTGGAGACGGTCGACGCGCTGAAGGGCATTAAGATTCGTGTCGCCGACAAGGGCACTCAGGAGCTCTGGGCCTCCGCCGGCGTGGCGCCGGTCGTGATCCCGTGGGGCGAGCTGCTTCCCGCCCTGTCGTCGGGCGCCGTGTCCGGCGTGTCGACCTCGGCCGTGTCGGGCGTCGACGGCAAGTTCTGGGAGTTCCTCAAGTTCTTCCATGAGACCAACCAGACCTGGGCGTCGGACTTCGTGACGATCAACAACGACGTCTGGAAGAAAATCAAGCCGGAGCACCAGAAGGCGATCACCGACCTCGCCAAGAAGCTCGAGCCGGAATTCTGGGACAGCTCCTTTGCCGCCGACAAGGACTGCGCCAAAAAGATGATCGATGGCGGCATGCAGCTCGTTAAGCCGTCGACGGCGATGATGGCGGAGCTCCGAAAGCGCTCCGCACATCTGATGGATGAGTTCCTGAAGAAGGTCCCGTCCTCCCAGGCGCCGGTCAAGGCCTTCCTCGCCGAGGTCAAGCGCGGCTGATGCACGGCGGGCCGAACGCCAACGCCGGCGCGCCGGCGGGTCTACGGCAGTTGCTCGATGGCATCGACATGCTGAGCCGGATCGACGGCTGGCTCGGTGTGATCTGTCTCGTGTCGCTGACCGCACTGATGATCGCTGAGGTCGTCGTCCGCGCTTTATCGAACGTCATCCCTTGGGTGCCGGCGGACATCCCGGTCGCCTGGGAATACAGCTCCTATCTGATGGCGGCGTGCTTCACGTTTGGCGCGGCGATGACCCTGCGGGCCGGTGGGCACATCCGGGTGACGCTGGTGCTGGCGCGGGTCTCGCCGGCCGTTCGGCGCTGGATGGAGACTGTGCTCGCGGCGCTCGGAACCTTCTTTTGCGGCTTTCTCACGTGGGCAATGGCCTATTTCACCTGGCGCAGTTTCGATGCCGGGCAAACCTCCGTCTCCTCGGGGACGCTCGTCTGGATTCCGCAAGTCTTCATCACCTTCGGGATTCTTCTGCTGACAATCCAGTTCGCTGCCCGGTTCCTGCAGGCGATGTTTGGCCTGCCTCTCGAGGATGTCAGCATGCGTGCCGGCGCCGTCGCCGAATAGAGCGCGAGAAAGCCCAGCACACCATGCTGCCTGGTCCGTCATGCTGATCGTTGTCGTTACCATGTTCGTGGTGCTGTTCGCCTTCCTGGCGGGTGGCATGTGGATCGGCTGGACTTTGGCGGTCACGGGCACGATCCTGCTGGCGCTGTTCCGCGACATTCCGCTCGACAAGCTGGTCGCGCAATATGCCTGGAACATCCTGACCACGCAGGAGCTGCTGGCCCTTCCGCTGTTCATCCTGATGGGCGAGATCCTGTTCCGCACGCGCCTGTCGCAATCATTGTTCAACGGGCTGGCGCCGTGGGCCGCGCTGCTCCCGGGCCGGCTGCTGCACGTCAACGTCATCGGCTGCTCGATCTTCGCCGCGATCTCCGGATCGTCGGCGGCGACCACACAGGTGGTCGGCCGCATCTCGATCGCCGAGCTGACAAAGCGTGGCTACTCCAAGGATGTCGCGGTCGGGTCGCTCGCCGGCTCGGGAACGCTCGGGTTCTTGATCCCGCCGTCGAACATCATGATCATCTATGGCGTGCTGGGCGACGTATCGGTCGCCAAGCTGTTTACCGCCGGCTTCATTCCGGGCTTCCTGCTGGCCGCCTGCTTCATGGCCTGGATCATGATCCACACCGCGCTCGAGCCGTCACTCGTTCCGGAAAGTGAGCGACGGATGAGGATCGCCAGCGCAGCGGAATACCTGCAGTCGATCAAGGAGCTCGGGCCTGCGGTCTTCCTGATCCTTTGCGTCCTCGGCTCGATGTACGGCGGCCTCGCAACGCCTTCGGAAGCGGCGGGCGTCGGCGTGCTCGGCGCGCTGATCGTGGCTCGCCTGCAGGGCGAGATGACATGGCCGGCCCTCAAGGCGATCGGCATCGGCGCGGTGCAGACCTGTGCGATGATCGCCCTGATCGTGCTCGGCGCCTCGATCCTGGGCAGCGCGGCGGCCTTCCTCAGCATTCCGTCGGCGGTGGCCGAGTTCGTCACCAGCCTGCAGCTGTCGCCAGTGATGCTGATCGTGGCGCTGATCGTCTTCTACCTGATCCTGGGCTGCTTCCTCGACGGCTTCAGCATGATCGTCATGACCCTGCCGGTGGTCATGCCGATCATCAAGACCGCAGGCTTCGACGTGATCTGGTTCGGCATCTTCCTGGTGCTGGTCGTCGAGATGGCCCAGATCACGCCGCCGGTCGGCTTCAACCTGTTCGTGATCCAGGGCCTCACCGACGACGGGCTGGGCTACGTCGCCCGGGTCACGCTGCCCTACCTCATCATCATGATCCTGTTCACCATCGTGATCGCGCTCGTGCCGGACATTGCCCTCTGGCTTCCGAGGTACCTCGCCAGCTAGTCTCCCCTCCGCCAGCAGGGGAGAGCGATGGAACCGCGTCAGGTCAAGACCGCCGCCGATGCCTTGAAGATCGTGGAGGAGCGCGGCCTGACACACGTCAAGGTTGGCGTGCACGACATCGACGGCGTGCTGCGCGGCAAGTACATCCATCTCGACAAGCTCAAGTCGGTGCTCGAGGGCGGCATGGGCTTCTGCGACGTCGTGCTGGGCTGGGACGTGAACGACCAGATCTACGACAACGTCGCCTATACCGGCTGGCACACCGCCTATCCCGACGCCAACGTCCGCATCCTGCCGGACACCTGCCGCGAGATCGCGACCGAGCCCGGCAACCTGCTGTTCCTGTGCGAGTTCGTCGACAAGGCCGAGGAGATCTGCCCGCGCGGCACGCTGCGGCGGGTGCTCGACCGGGCGAAGGCGATGGGTTTCGAGGTCAAGGTCGGCTTCGAGTACGAGTTCTTCGTCTTCGCCGAAACGGCTTTCTCGATTCGCGAGAAGGGCTACAGGAACCTGAAGCCGATCTCACCCGGCTTCTTCGGCTATTCGGTGCTGCGCAACTCCGTCCTGTCCGACTTCTACAAGGACCTGCTCGCGATGTGCGAGGCGATGGACATGGGCATCGAGGGCCTGCACACCGAGACCGGCGCCGGCGTCCTCGAAGCGGCGCTGCGTGTTTCCGACGGGCTCGACGCTGCCGACAAGGCGGTGCTTTTCAAGCTCTTCACCAAGGTGCTGGCGCAGAAGCGCGACTGGCTCGCGACCTTCATGGCCAAGTGGTCGAAGGACTGGCCGGGCTGCGGTGGCCACATGCACATGTCATTGTGGAAGGACGGCAAGCCGGTCTTCTACGATGAGAACGCACAGCATCGCATGAGCGCCACGATGCGCCAGTTCGTGGGCGGCCAGCAGGCGCTGATGCCGGAGCTGCTCGGTATGGTCGCCCCGACGATCAATTCCTACCGCCGGCTGATCCCGGGCTTCTGGGCGCCGACCGTTTCCGCCTGGGGCGTCGAGAACCGGACCTGCGCGCTGCGCGTGATTCCAGGCTCGGCAAAATCGACGCGGGTCGAATATCGCGTCGCCGCTGCCGATGCGAATCCGTACCTTGCGCTCGCGGCGGCCGTCGGCTCCGGTCTGTGGGGCATCGAGAACGGGATCGATCCGGGCGAGCCGATCAAGGGCAACAGCTACGAGAAGAAGCACCCCGCGAAATCTCAGCTGCCGCGCACGCTGATGGAGGCAGCCGGCCGCCTCAAGGCCTCGAAGCCGGCGCGCGATCTGTTCGGCGACGCGTTCATCGAGCACTATTCCGCAACGCGCGAATGGGAAGAGCGGGAGTTCCGCAAGGCCATCACGGACTGGGAACTCGATCGCTACATGGAGATCATCTGAGAGCTTGAGAGTCCTTTAGACTGCTGGGAGCGCGGCTCTCCAGAGCCGCTCATGGAGTTTTGCACCGACATGGATGAGCGGCTTTGGAGAGCTACGCTCCCGGCAGGGCATGACCCTGAAATGGCTTGCGCGAACAAGTATCCGGAAATTCTGATGCGTGGCCCCCCGGCTCACGCCGGAGCATTCAGCAACACCCAAAGCCGTGCAATCCGGCCGTCTACGATCTCGGCCGCGTCGGCGCCGGTCACTGCCGCAGGGCCGCTCTCCGGGCCTGCCTTCCAGGGCAAGTGCGCCAGACCATGGTGGCCGACGGCCTTGCCGGTCGGGACGAACGCGAAGTCCGAACCGAACTGCTCGAGAAGCTGGCCGGCAACCCGCGAGATTTCTGCTCGTCCGCGGACGATGTTGGTGGATTCGAACATCACCGGTTCGGCCACGAAGAGCTCGGCAATGGCTGCCATCCTCTCGGCTTCGTTGCGCTCGTTGAAGACCCGCTCGAGGTTTGAGCGGAGCAAGTGATCGTAATCTGGTTCGAGGTTCGGCATGGCCCTTCCTTGAGAGGTCGCGCAGCGTGTTGTGATGCTGGACGTGCCTACCATACAGCCTGTCCCCGGCAGGTATCATGGAGTATCCACACGCAGCAGAGCGGCACGAATGTTCGTACAGCTTCCGAAGCATTAGGATGCGAGGCTGCAGGCAATCAGCATGGCGGACGACTATGAACGAACGTAGGAATAGGGTGGCGATCTGATGGCTCTGACGGGCAATTGGAATTACCCGACGTCGATCCGCTTCGGCGCCGGGCGCATCAAGGAGCTGGCCGATGCCTGCAAGGCGGTGGGCTTCCAGCGCCCGCTGCTGGTCACCGATCCCGGGCTCGCCCGGCTGCCGATGATCGCCGATGCAGTGAATACCCTGCGTCGCGCCGGGATCGATGTCGGCCTGTTCAGCGAGGTGCGGCCAAATCCGGTGGCGAGTAATGTCGAGGCCGGGCTGAGGACGCTGCGTGCCGGAAAGTGCGATGGCGTGATCGCTTGGGGCGGCGGCTCAGGCATCGACACCGCCAAGGCGATCGCCTTCATGGCGGGCCAGACGCGGCCGCTGTGGGACTTCGAGGATATCGGCGACTGGTGGACGCGCGCCAATGCTGCCGGGATCCTGCCGTCGATCGCGGTGCCGACGACCGCGGGCACCGGATCGGAGACCGGCCGCGCGTCGGTCATCACCGACGAGACGACGCACACCAAGAAGGTGATCTTCCATCCCAAGATGATGCCCTCGATCGTGATCGCCGATCCCGAGCTGACGGTCGGCCTGCCGGCAAAGCTCACGGCAGGCACCGGCCTGGATGCGTTCATCCACTGCTTCGAGGCGTATTGCGCGCCGGGTTACCATCCTTATGCCGAGGGCATTGCCGTCGAGGGCATGCGGCTGGTGAAGGAAAACCTGGTGCGCGCGGTGAGGAATGGCCACGACCTCGAGGCGCGTGGCCACATGCTGGCGGCCTCGCAGATGGGCTCGACCGCCTTCCAGAAGGGACTGGGCGCGATCCATTCGCTGTCGCATCCGGTCGGCGCGGTGTTCGACACTCATCATGGCCTGACCAACGCCGTGGCAATGCCCTACGTCGTGAAGTTCAATCGCGAGGCGATCGAGGACAAGGTGGTGCGGCTGGCGCGCTGGCTCGACCTGCGCACCTCGACCTTCGACGGCTTCATGCAGTGGACGCTCGACCTGCGCCGCGAAGTCGGCATCCCGCATAGCCTGGCCGAGCTCGGCGTGAAGATCGAGCATCTCGACAAGCTGTCGGAAATGGCCGCTGTCGATCCGACGGCCGGCGGCAACCCGATCAAGGTGGGCGTGGCCGAGATGCGCACGATGTACGAAGCCGCCGTGAGCGGGAGGTTGTGATGCATAGTCCGTCGTCCCGAGCGGAGCGAAGCGAAGTCGAGGGAGCCCCCCATATGGTCGCTGCCGGCAAGAGGAGGTCCCTCCACTACGCCTTGCTACGCTCGGCTCTGGTCTGGACGACGTGGTCATGACCGTCCCCACCCACGCCCGCGTCGTCATCATCGGCGGCGGCATCATGGGCTGCTCGACGGCCTATCATCTCGCGAAGAACGGCTGGACCGACGTCGTGTTGCTGGAGCAGGGGAGGCTGAGCGGCGGCACGACCTGGCACGCGGCGGGGCTGGTCGGCCAGCTGCGCGGCTTCCAGAATCTGACGCGGCTCATCCAGTACAGCACCAGGCTCTACGCTGGGCTCGAGGCCGAAACCGGGCTGGCGACGGGCTGGAAGCAGTGCGGCTCGCTGTCCGTCGCGCGCACGCCCGAGCGCATGACCTACCTGCGCCGCTCGGCGGCGACGGCCAACAAGCAGGGCGTCGTCTGCGAGGAGCTGACGCCCGCCCAGGCCGGCGAGAAATATCCGATCATGCGGACCGACGACCTGGTCGGCGCCGTCTGGCTGCCAGGCGACGGCAAGGCCAACCCGGCCGACATCACCCAGGCATTGGCCAAGGGCGCCCGCAACAACGGCGTGCGCATCTTCGAAAAGACGCGGGTCACCGCGATCGACACGAAGGATGGCCCCAAGGGACCGATAGTCACCGGCGTGCAGACGACGGACGGGCCGATCGCGGCCGAGATCGTCGTCAACTGCGGTGGGCAATGGGCGCGCCAGGTCGGCCGCATGGTCGGCGTGACGGTGCCGCTCTATTCCTGCGAGCACATGTACATCGTCACCGAGAAGATGGAGGGCGTACCGCGCGACCTGCCGGTGATGCGCGATCCCGACGGCTACATCTACTTCAAGGAGGAGGTCGGCGGCCTGCTGATGGGCGGCTTCGAGCCCGACGCCAAGCCATGGAACAAGGACGTCATTCCCGACGACTTCGAGTTCGGCATGTTGCCGGACGACTGGGACCAGTTCCAGATCCTGATGGACAACGCGCTGATCCGCGTCCCGGCGCTCGAGAAGACCGGCATCAAGACCTTCATGAACGGCCCGGAAAGCTTCACGCCCGACCTGAGCTACATTCTCGGCGAGGCGCCACAGGTGAAAGGCTTCTTTGTCGGCGCCGGCTTCAACTCGATGGGCATCGCGAGCTCGGGCGGCGCGGGCATGGCGCTGGCCGAATGGATCATCGCCGGCGAGCCGACGCTCGATCTCTGGCCGGTCGACATCCGCCGCTTCGCGAACTTCCACGGCAACGATGCCTGGCTGCGCGACCGGGTCGCCGAGACCCTGGGCCTGCACTACAAGATGCCCTGGCCGCAACGCGAGAACGAGAGCGGCCGACCGTTCCGCCGCTCGCCGCTCTACGATCGCCTGAAGGCGCGCGGTGCGTGGTTCGGCAACAAGATGGGCTGGGACCGGCCGAACTGGTTCGCCGGACCCGGCAAGACGCCCGACATGCAGTACGGCTGGGGGCGCGGCGCCTGGTTCGACGCGGTTGCGGCCGAGCACACGGCGACGCGCGAGACGGTGACGGTCGTCGACGAGACGTCGTTCGGAAAATTCCTCGTGCAGGGGCGCGATGCGGAGCAGGTCCTGCAGCGTCTTTGCACCAACGACATTGCCGTGCCGATCGGGCGGACCGTCTATACCGGCCTGCTCAACGCGCGCGGCACTTACGAGAGCGATCTGACGATCGCCCGGCTGGCGCGCGACAAGTTCATGATCGTCACCGGCTCGGCGCAGGTGACACGCGACGCCGACTGGATCGGCCGCAACGTCGCCGGGGACGCGCATGTCACGCTGACCGACGTGACGGGCGCCTGGACCGTGCTGTCGGTCATGGGGCCGAACAGCCGTGCGTTGCTCCAGAAGGTCAGCAAGGCCGATTTCTCCAACGAAGCGTTTCCGTTCGCGTCGATCCGCGAGATCGGCGTCGGCTACGCGACGGTGCTGGCCTCGCGCCGCACCTACATGGGCGAGCTGGGCTGGGAACTGTACGTGCCGGTCGAGTTCGCGGTCACGGTGTTCGAGACGCTGCATGCCGCCGGTGACGATGTCGGCCTGCGCGACGCCGGCTACTACGCCGTCGAATCGCTGCGGTTGGAGAAGGCCTATCGCGCCTGGGGCCGCGAGCTGACCCCCGACGACACGCCGTGGCAGGCCGGGCTCGGCTGGGCGGTCAAGCTCGATAAGCCGGGCGGATTCATCGGCCGCGAGGCTCTTGTCGAAGCAAAGGCGAAGCCGTTGGCGCGCCGCCTCGTCTCCGTCGTGCTCGCTGATCGCGAGCCCCTGCTGTGGGGCGGCGAGGCGCTGCTGCGCGACGGCCGGCCGGTTGGCGATCTCACTTCCGCCGGTTACGGCCATACGGTCGGCGCGTCGGTCGGCTTGGGATACGTTAAGCGCGACGACGGCGAGGCGATCGACGCCGCTTGGCTCGAGTCGGCCAGGTTCGAAATCGACCTCGCCGGCGTGCGGCTCACGGCGAAGGTCGGGCTGAACGCCCCCTACGATCCGGCCGGCGCGCGCATCAAAGGCTAGCAACCCTTGTGCTCGCTTTCATTTCCCTCCCCGGCGCACGCTATCGTATTCACACATCGTAGTTGCGCGGGAGGCAGAACGTCGATTCCCTGAAGCCGTTTTGGCGATGGGAGAAGTCGATGTCTGTTGTGGAGTACGGACTGGGGCGGTTTGGCGACCGCCGCCTGGAAAAAGGGGGGCCTGCCTGCACGCGGCTCTGGTTGGCGATCCTGGGTCTTGCATCCGTCGGCTTGGCGGCACGCGGGCCCGTGAGATTCAGTTCACCCGCTTTCTGCGCAACCGGTCGGTGACGGCCGGGGCGATGTCGCGGCACGCCGGTGCGCTGACGGCGCAGCGCGTCGCAGGGCGCGATGTTGTCGCGATCCAGGATACCAGCGAACTGGTGCTGGGCGGCCGTCGGGCCCGGCAGGCGGGCTATGGCGCGGTCGGCAAGGGCGGTGTGCTGAGCGGTTTGCTGCTTCATCCGGTGCTGGCAGTGGAAGCGGGGAGCGGCGGACTGCTCGGCCTGGTGTCGATGCAGGTGTGGAACCGCGGCCGGGCCGAGTTGGCGCCGCGGCGCCGACGGACGACGGCGGCCAAGGAGTCGCGTCGCTGGATCGAGGGAGCGCAGCAGGCCGGCGAGGTTCTGGCCGAGGCGCGCTGCATCACGGTGGTATCGGACCGCGAGAGCGACTTTTACGAGCTGTTCGCGCGCCGGCCGGCGAACGTGCATCTGATCGTGCGCGCCTGCCAGAACCGGCGGATCGAACGGCTGACCGAAGAGCCGGCGGACGGCTTGCTGTTCGGGATGATTGACGGCCAACCCGAGCAGGGCCGCTTCGCCACGACCATCCCGGCCGCCCCCGGACGAGCAAAGCGTCACGCTGAACTGGCCCTGCGCTTTGCGCCGGTGGCTCTGCGCCGGCCATTGCATGGCGCCGATCCGGCATTGCCTGCGACAGTCGGCCTGACGCTGGTCGATGTCCGCGAGATCTCGACACCGCCCGACGGCAAGCCGATACATTGGCGACTGCTGACGACCCATCCGGTCGCAGAGTGCGGCCAGGTACGGCGCGTCATTGACCTGTATCGCCAGCGCTGGACCATCGAGGAGTTCTTCCGCACCCTCAAGACCGCTGGCTTCGACATCGAAGACGCCGACATCGGCGAGCCGCAGGCCATGATCAACTTCGTCGCCGCCGCCACGATTGCCTCCGTAACAATCAAGCAACTCGTGCAGGCCCGCGACGGCAACACCGATCGACAGCTTGGCGATGCCTTCGATCCCGACGACCGGCCCATCCTCGAGGCCGTCTCGGCAAGGCTCGAAGGCAAGACTGCGCGCCAACGCAATCCCCATCCCACAGGCAGCTTGGCCTTCGCTGCTTGGGTCATCGCCCGCCTCGGCGGCTGGACCGGCTACTACGGTAAGCCCGGGCCAAAGCTCATGCGCATCGGTCTCGCAAAGTTCAACGACATCAAATACGGCACCACCCTCGGGCTTCGAAATGTGTGAATCCAACAGCCGGCGCACGAGGGGGAGACTGTCCAGGCGGACAAATCCTGGAGGTGACGGTCCGAGGTTTGCCGACAGTGAAATTCGAGCCAAGTCTTAGGTTGCTACGGACCTTTGAAGTCGTCACCGGTTAGCGTGGCAGAAGGCCCGCCGCCCGATAGCCTTCTATCAAGGTGTCATAGACGGCGATGTCCGCGCGGCTCCTCGCGATGAGCTGGGCTCCGGCGATAGCGGCGAAGATGGCGCGAGCCCGCTGGTCGACTGCCTTGTCCTCTACCGCTCCACCAGCTGCCAGCATTCGGCTCAGCCACGCTACATTGACGTCGGCGAAGGTCTTAATTTCTGCCCTCACCTGTTCGGGTAGGTCGTCATATTCGGCAGCCATGAAACTGCAGAGACAGATGCGATTACTGTTTTTGAGCGCTTGACGAAACGTATCGGGATAAAGGCGCAGACAGTCGAGCGGGTCCGAGATGTCAGCCGATATTGCATCGAGCGCAGCTGCCGTATCCTCCCAATAGCGCCGCGCCACCGCCGCGCCGAGATCGGCTTTGGTCGGAAAATGGTAATAGATGCTCGCGTGCTTGATGCCCACGTCTAGCGCGAGATCACGAAAGTTCAGGCCGCCATAGCCATGCGCCTGGGCCATTCGTCTACCCGCCGCCAGTATTTCTTCTTTCGCGTTCGAATTCATCGTCTCCCCCCACCTCAAGACGTCGCGATCCAAGCTACCTACCTACCACATGGCAGATTTCTATTGACCGACAAGTTCAGGCTTCTTAAACGCAATCCTACCAAGTGGTTGGTAGGATTGAGGCGATCATGAAAATCTACGATTGGCACACGGGACCCTACCCGGCGCGCGTTCGCATCGCCCTGGCGGAGAAGGGCCTGGGATCATGCGTCCGGTTCGAGTCCGTCGATCTCAGGAAGGGCGAGCACAAGACTGCCGGATTCCGGGCCAAGAACTATTCCGGGACGCTGCCGGTGCTTGAACTCGACGACGGGACTTTCATCGCCGAGTGCACGGCGATCACCGAATATCTCGACGCTCTGGATGGTACGCCCATACTGACCGGCGGCACGCCCCGCGAGAGGGGCGTGATCCACATGATGAGCAAGCGCGCTGAGCTGGAACTGCTCGACGCCGTCAGCGTCTATTTCCACCATGCCACGCCGGGGCTCGGTCCAGACGTCGAGATTTATCAGAACGCCGACTGGGGGCTGCGCCAGCGCGACAAGGCCATCAGCGGCATGCGCTATTTTGACGGCGTCTTGAGACTGCAGGAGTTTGTTGCCGGCGACAGCTTTTCTATGGCTGACATCACCGTCATCGGCGGTCTGATCTTTGCTGAACTCGTGAAACTGCCGGTTCCTGCGGACTGTAACGCCCTCCTGGCTTGGTACACGCGGATGCAGGAGCGTCCTAG
The DNA here is from genome assembly GCF_965279465.1 of Reyranella sp. Lineage (NCBI taxonomy): Bacteria > Pseudomonadati > Pseudomonadota > Alphaproteobacteria > Hyphomicrobiales > Reyranellaceae > Reyranella > Reyranella sp. Next base: position 6,442,921 of record NZ_OZ257242.1, on the reverse strand, counting down.
CGTCCGTAACCGGGTGACGATGTCGAACGTGGTCGAAGCATCCACTTGAAAGGTTGCCTCGCTGCCATGGCACCCGCCGAGCAGCGCGCCATGGCCTGTGGATGCGAAAGCCTGCTTCCCACCCCGAGCAGACTATCGACATGTCCACTGTCGGCGCGAGCGACCGCGCTTGCCGACGCACTTCATCCTCGCCAGTTCAGGCGAAGAGTTGAGGCTTCCCCCGTGTGACGCAGGGCTATCCGGGAAAAATCGGAGAGAGGCATCGATTCCCCATTTGCCATGGGGAGGAGAAAGGCGGTGAAGGGGCGCGCTGCAGAGCTGTCCTACGATTCGGCGGGCGCGCGCAGCAGGGGTTGGGCTTCCTTCAGGCGGGTGTCGGCGAGTTCGCCGGCGGCTTCGAGGATTGGGTAGGCCACTGACGTGAGGTGGCCGTTGATGCGCTTGAGGTCGCGGATCACGTCGATGTGGATGGTGCTGGTCTCCATCGATTCCGGCCGACCCTCGCGCAGCCGCGCGAAATGGCTGTCGGCGGCCTTGGCCTCGATCTCACGGATCGCCGCCTTCTCTGCCGCCAGCCGGCGCGCGAGAGTGAGATCGCGCGTGGTGAAGACGTTGAGCGCCAGCCGCAGGTTCTCCAGCACGCGGGCATGAAAGGCCTTCAGGTCGGCCAGGCCCTCGGCCGAGAAGGTCAGCCTGTTCTTGGCCTTCTTGGCGGCGAGCTCCATCAGGTTCTTGTCGATGATGTCGCCGATATGCTCGAGGTTGGTCGTGAAGCTCAGGATCTCGATGTAGCGTCGGCCTTCGTCCTCGCTGAGCTCGGTTCTCGAGACTTGGACCAGATAGAGCTTGATCGCCTCGTAGAGGTGATCGACGACATTGTCGGCGGCCTCGATCGCGCGCGCGCCTTTCTGGTCGTTCTTCTCGAAGACCTCCATGGTCTGGTGCAGCATGTCGGAGACCCGATCGCCGAGATATAGCGTCTCGCGCGTCGCGCAGCCCAGCGCCTCGGCCGGCGTGTCGAGCACGTTCGGGTCGAGATGGCGCGGCTGGCTGAGGTCGTCCGTCGCGGGCTTGTCCGGCAGCAGCCGGCGGGCGAGAGCGGCCATCGGATCGATCAGCGGCAGGAAGACGACCGCTGCCACGAGGCTGAACAGCGAATGGAAGTTGACTGCGAGCCGCGCCGGAGCCGGATCGATCAGCGACAGCCAGTGCACCACGGGTCCGAGGAGCGGCAGGAAGGCAAGGCCGATCGCCACGCGCGTGATGAGGTTGGCGAGCGGCACGCGCCGCGCCGGCGGATTGGTCGACGACTGGTCCATGTAGGGTGCCAGCGCGCCACCGATATTGGCGCCGATCACCAGCGACAAAGCGAGCGGCGGATGGACGATGCCGCTGGCGGCAAACGACATCACCAGCAGGACAGTCGACAGGCTGGAATGGACGACCCAGGTCGCGAGCGCACCGAACAGCACGGCGATCACGTACTCATCCTGCAAGCCGGCGAGAGCGGCGATGAAAGACGGCGCGGTGCGCAGCGGCTCGGTGCCTGCCGTCAACAGCTGGAGCGACAGCAGCATCAGGCCGAGGCCGATCGCGACCCTGCCAAGGTGGCGCGGCTTGTCTTGATCGGTCGACAGGAACGAGATCACGCCAACGGCGATCATCAGCGGCGAGAGCCAGCTCAGGTCGAAAGACAGCACCTGTGAGGTGAGCGTCGTGCCGACATTGGCGCCCAGCATGACCGCGAGCGCGATCGGCAGCGCAATCAGGCCGCGGCCGGCGAAGGAGGCGAGGAGGAGGGCCGTTGCAGTACTCGACTGGAGCAGGCCCGTGAGGCCGAGCCCGCCGGCGAACGCGGTGAACCGGTTCTTCGAGCAGGCGCCGATCGCCCGCCGCAACGACGCGCCGAAGGCGCGCGTCAGCCCGGTGCGGACCATGCGCACACCCCACAGCAGCAGGGCAACGCTGCCGACGACGTTCAGGATGGTGTCGACGCCATGCATGCCCGGAACCTACGCCTCACCGTTGTGAGTGAGAATGTTTTTTACGATTTTGTTACAGTGCCGCGCGGGCGGCCTCATCCATGAACGCCCGCACCAGCGCGGTGCGTCGCCGCTCCTGCAGGCATACGGCATACTCTGCCACGGCGAGGTCTGCATCCGACACGGCAACCGGCCGGAAGCGCCGGTCGTCGCCCAGTTCGCTCGCAAAGATCGCGCCGACGCCGAAGCCTGCCGCCACCGCCTCGCGCACACCCTCGCGGGTCTGCACGTCGACGATCGAGCGTGGTCGGATATCGGCGGCCGCCATCGCTTGTTCAAGGACTTCGCGCGTGATCGAGCCGCGTTCGCGCAGTACCAGCTCCTGATCGGCGAGCGCTGCGAGCGGCGCGCTGCGCCGCTTCGCCAGCGCATGCCCGGCCGGCACGAACAGTACGAGGCGATCGGCCCGCAGGCGAATGGCATGGAGCCGCGGATCGGAGATCGACTTGGCCATCACTGCGACGTCGGCCTCGTGACGTAGCAGGCGCTCGAGCACGATGGCGGAGTTGTCGATCGACAAGGCGAAGGTGAGGGAGACAGAGCGCTTCCGCAGCGCCGCCATGATCGACACCACGTGGTGCGCGGAGTCGGCGGCGATCCGCAGATGGCCGCGCGTCAGGCTCTGCTCGCCCTCAAGCAGGGCCTGCGCCTCGTCCTGAACAGCGAACAGGCGGCTGGTGATGCCTTGCAGCTGACGGCCGGTCTCGGTCGGCACCACAGAGCGGCCGCGCCGGTCGAACAGGCGGATGCCGTAGGCTTTCTCCAGCGCCGTGACCTGACCCGAAAGATTGGGCTGGCTCAAGCCGGAGTCGCGCGCAGCCGCGGAGAACGAGCCGGACTCGGCGACGAGGTGAAAGGCGCGGAGCTGGCTGGGTGTCATATAATCTAAACCGATACTTAACATCTAGATTATATACTGGACGGATAGCCGAGGCGAGCCGATCATTCACCCATGCCTATTGCAAGTATTGCCGCCTCCGAAACCGGCGATCCGCTGCTGCTGACGCCCGGCCCGCTCACCACCTCGGCCAGCGTGAAGCAGGCCATGGTCCATGACTGGGGCTCGCGTGACGCGGGCTTCGTCGCCATCAACAGGATGGTTCTGGAGAAGATCGTCGAGCTCGCCGGCGGGGAGGGCACGCACGTCACCGTGCCGGTGCAGGGCTCGGGCACCTTCGCCGTCGAGGCGATGATCACGACCTTCGTGCCGAAGAGCGGCAAGCTTCTCGTGCTGATCAACGGCGCCTACGGCCAGCGCGCCAGGAAGATTGCCGAGATTGCCGGTCGCGCCGTCGTCGTCCACGAGACGCCGGAGGACCGGCCGCCGGATATTGCCGCCCTCGATGCGCTGCTGTCGGCCGATCCGGACATCACACACGTCTTCGCCGTCCATTGCGAGACGACGTCGGGCATACTGAACCCGATCGAGGATGTCGCGCGTCTTGCGGCGGGGCATGGGCGCCGGCTGCTGGTCGATTCCATGAGTGCCTTCGGGGCACTCGAGATCGACGCGCGCAAGGTGCAGTACGATGCGCTCGCGGCCTCCTCGAACAAGTGCCTCGAGGGCGTTCCGGGGCTGGGTTTCGTGGTCTGCCGCAAGACGGCGCTGGCCGAATGCAAAGGCAACGCGACGACGCTCGTGCTCGACCTCTTCGACCAGGCCGAGGGCTTCGCGAAGACCGGCCAGTATCGCTTCACGCCGCCGATCCACGTCATCGTGGCGCTTGGAAAGGCGATCGAGGAGCATGCCGCCGAGGGCGGTGTGGCCGGACGCGGCAGGCGCTATCGGGAGAACGCGAAGGTTCTGATCGACGGCATGCGCGCCCTCGGTTTTCGCACCCTGCTCGGCGAGAAGCTCCAGGCGCCGATCATCGTCACCTTCCACATGCCGAGCGATCCGAAATTCGTCTTCCAGCGTTTCTATGACGGGCTCAAGGATCGCGGTTACGTGATCTACCCGGGAAAGCTCACGGTGGCGGATTCTTTCCGAATGGGCTGCATCGGCCGGCTCTATCCCAAGGACATGAGGGGCGCGCTCGCCGCGGTACGCGACGTCCTGGAAGAAATGCGGGTCAACAATGGCGGCCCCGCCCTAGCAGCGGAGTAGCAACATGGCGCCCGACAGCATCAATGCCATCGGTCGAGAAATCGAGGTGAACGGACGGTCCTACAGGCTGCCGCGGCAGCCGACCGTCGTGGTCTGCATCGACGGTTCGGAGCCTGGCTACATCGAGGCCGCCGTCGACGCCGGCCGTGCGCCGTGGTTCTCCAGGGTGCTGAAGAGCGGTACCAACCTGATCGCTGACTGCGTCGTGCCGTCCTTTACCAACCCCAACAACCTCTCGATCGTCACCGGCCGGCCGCCAGCGGTGCATGGCATCAGCGGTAACTACTTTCTCGATCCCGATACGGGCAGGGAAGTGATGATGAACGATCCGAAGTTCTTGCGGGTCGAGACACTGTTCCCGGCATTCCAGCGGGCCGGCTGCCGCATCGCCGTCGTGACCGCCAAGGACAAGCTGCGCGGCCTGCTGGGCAAAGGGCTCGAGCTGGCGCCGGACAAGGCCTGTAGCTTCTCGTCGGAGAAGTCGGACAAGGCGAGCCTCGCCGAGAACGGCATCGAGGACGTGAACGCGCTGGTCGGCATGCCGGTGCCGGAGGTCTACAGCGCCGGGCTGTCGGAGTTCGTCTTCGCCGCGGGCGTCAGGCTGATGGAACGCGACCGGCCGGAGATCATGTATCTCTCGACTACGGACTACATCCAGCACAAGCACGCGCCCGGCACGCCGGTCGCCAACGACTTCTACGCCATGATGGACGGCTACATGGCGAAGCTCGATGCGATGGGCTGCACCATCGTGCTCACCGCCGACCATGGCATGAACGCCAAGTTCGATGCCAACAGCCAGCCCGACGTGATCTACCTGCAGGACCTGTTCGACGGCTGGGTCGGCAAGGACAAGGCACGGGTCATCCTGCCAATCACCGATCCCTATGTCGTGCACCATGGCGCGCTCGGCTCCTACGCGGTCGTCTATTGCGACCGGCCGGGGGAGTGGGCGGCCAGGCTGAAGGCAATGCCGGGGATCGAGGTGGCGCTCACCAAGGAGGAGGCGGCGAAGCGCTTCGAGCTGCCGGCCGATCGCCTCGGCGATCTCGTCGTCGTCTCGACCAAGCACAAGGTGCTGGGCACCTCGGCGGCGCGGCACGATCTGTCGGGCCTGACCGAGCCGCTGCGCAGCCACGGCGGCATCTCCGAGCAGCACGTGCCGCTGATCTGCAATCGCACGCTCTCGGCGCCGGCCAATGGCCGGCATTGGCGCAACTTCGACGCCTTCGACCTCGCCCTCAACCTCGTCGCCTAGAAAGACCGTCTCATGGACACGATGATCCGGACCGAGGTGCGCCACGAGCATCTGCGCATCGCCAGCAGGAAGGTCGAAACCGGTGCGCGGCTGGAAGTGCGCTATCCCTGGGATAACCGGCTGGTCGGCACCGTGCCGCGCGCCACACCGGAGCTGGTCGCCGAGGCGTTCCAGATTGCGCACGCCTACAAGCCCAAGCTGACGCGCTATCAACGCCAGAAGATCCTGCTGAAGACCGCCGAACTGCTGGTTTCGTGCAAGGACGAGCTGTCGCGCCTGATCACGCTGGAGTCCGGCCTCTGCCTGAAGGATTCGCTCTATGAGGTCGGCCGCGCCTACGACGTCTTCACCTTCGCGGGCCAGCTCTGCCTGATGGATGACGGCCAGACCTTCTCGTGCGACCTCACCCCGCACGGCAAGCCGCGCAAGATCTTCACCCTGCGCCAGCCGTTGAACGCCATCTCGGCGATCACGCCGTTCAACCATCCGCTCAACATGGTGGCGCACAAGCTGGCGCCCGCCATCGCCACCAACAACTGCGTCGTGCTGAAGCCGACCGAGCTCACGCCGCTCACCGCGCTTTTCCTGGCCGACACGCTGTACGAGGCCGGCCTGCCGCCGCAGATGCTGTCGGTGATCACCGGCAATCCGTCCGACATCGGCGACGCGATGATCGTCGATCCGCGCGCCGACCTGATCACCTTCACCGGCTCGGTGCGGGTCGGCAAGTACATCGCCGAGAAGGCGGGATACAAGCGCATCGTGCTCGAGCTCGGCGGCAACGATCCGCTGATCGTCATGGAGGACGCCGATCTCGACAAGGCAGCGGACCTCGCCGTCGCCGGCGCCACCAAGAACTCCGGCCAGCGCTGCACGGCGGTGAAGCGCATCATCGTCGTCGACAAGGTCGCCGATGCCTTCGTCGAGCGGGTGCTCGCCAAGGCGAAGACGCTGAAGGCGGGCGATCCGCTCGATCCCGAGACCGATGTTGGCACCGTGATCCACGAGCGCGCGGCGACGCTGTTCCAGAACCGCGTCAGCGAGGCGGTCGCCAGGCACGGGGCGAAGCTGCTGCACGGCAACGACCGGCAGGGCGCGCTGTTTCCCCCTACCGTCGTCGACCATGTCGATCCTTCCTGTGAGCTGGTGCGCGAGGAGACCTTCGGTCCGGCGATCCCGATCATCCGCGTGAAGGACATCGCCCACGCCATCCAGGTATCGAACGGCACGGCCTACGGCCTGTCGTCCGGCGTCTGCACGGACCGTCTCGACTACATCACCCGCTTCGTCGACGAGCTGCAGGTCGGCACCGTCAATATTTGGGAAGTGCCGGGCTACCGCATCGAGATGTCGCCGTTCGGCGGGATCAAGGATTCCGGCCTCGGCTACAAGGAAGGCGTGCTGGAGGCGATGAAGAGCTTCACCAACGTCAAGACCTGGTCGTTGCCCTGGCCGGGGTAGGCCGTGTTGTTTAGCCGGCCGTTGAAAAGCGCGGTACGGGTGAGGTCGCGAACTGTCTCGTTTTGGCATCGACTGCCGGTCGCTCCAGCGCAGGCGCGCGACGCTCCGGCTGGGCGAGGTCGACGGCGCTGTCGATGAGAGGACACGAAACCTTGTGGAGCTTGCAATGGCTCCTTGCAAAAGGCGTGTGAAGCGCCCACATACCAATCGTCGATAGACGGACTGATGATATGGCCGCGCCGCGCATCTCGCGCACTACAAAGTGTCCGCCAGCGACTTGATCCCGAAAATCAATGCGAGTTCGACCGTTGCCCTTCGCCCAAAGCGAATAGCGGCAGCGTGCATATCTACATCTGATTAATGAAAGGGTTCTCCTCATGTCTATGGGAACCGTGAAGTGGTTTAACTCCGCCAAGGGCTTCGGCTTCATTCAGCCGGATGATGGCGGCAAGGACGCGTTCGTCCATATCAGCGCGGTGGAGCGCGCCGGCCTCGCTCACCTGGTCGAAGGCCAGAAGATCGAGTTTGAAATCGTATCGGACCGGCGCACCGGCAAGATGTCCGCCGACAATCTGAAGACGGTCGGCTGATTTAGGCGCCTTGCTCTCGTTTCGAGCTGACCACGGATGTACTGGCAGCCGAACGAAGACAAGGCCTCGCATCTTCAAGATGGCAAGTGCGGGGCTTTTCGCCGGATTGCTCATTGTCCGGCGGCAGAAGTGACGGCACCGGAACCTGCTCTGTGCAGATTCCGGTCGCCGGTCCTGCGGCTGACAGTCTCGCCTTCGTGAGTTCAGCATCATTTCCTTCATGTCTTAATGAACGCCGCGAAATATCGCGGCAAACACCCTTCTCGTTCTTCGCCGATCGAGATATCGCCATTCTGCGATACCGGAGTGGGATGTGAGCAGGCACGCTCCTCCGACCTCCGCTCTCTCATCTATCCACGACTCGTGATCTGCTGCAGTTGGTCTCATCTGGACCTGGAAGAGGCGGATAAAGATGGGGCGGCGAGCCAAGCTCGAGAATTCATCAGATAGCTCGCCTCGACTCCTCGACGTCGCTCGGCTCGGTGCACTTCAATTCATTCGGTACCCGACCACGCGCGGAAGTGTTGCTCCAGCGGGAGGTGAACCATGGCGACACGGATGAACGGAAGCTCGGCGTTCGGGCCCGGGGCGAAGTTCATGCTCACCAGGGGCGACGGCAGGCTGGGCGACCACCAGTTCAACAAGCACGTTCTGCATCACCGCTTCTGCCCGAGGTGCGGCATCGAGAGCTATGCCGAAGGCAAGGGGCCTGACGGCTCTGAGATGGTCGGCGTAAACCTGCGTTGTGTCGAAGGCGTCGATGTCGCTAAGCTCTCCCCCAAGCAGATCGACGGTCGCAGCCGATAGCGACCGGGCCAAGGGGGAAACAGCATGAGCGTCAGTCAGGCCGACAAGGCGAAGAAGTTACGCGCGCTGCACGAGGCGCCGGGCGCGTTCGTCATCGCCAATCCGTGGGATGCGGGCTCGGCGCGCCTGTTGGCCGGGCTCGGCTTCCAGGCGCTCGCCACGTCGAGCGGCGCCAAGGCAGGTGTGCTGGGCAAGCGCGACGGCAAGGTGACGCGCGAGGAGGCGCTGGCCAATGCGCGCGCCATCGCCGAAGCGGTCGACCTGCCGGTGATCGGCGATCTCGAGAAGGGCTTCGGCGATTCGCCCGACGCGGCGGCCGAGACCATCCGGCAGGCAGCAGTCGTCGGCCTTGTCGGCGGCTCGATCGAGGACGCCACCGGCAACAAGGATGCGCCGCTGTTCGATCTCGAGACGGCGGCCGTGCGAGTCAAGGCGGCGGTTCACGCCGCCCATGCGCTCTCGTTCCCGTTCGTGCTGACGGCGCGCGCGGAAGGCTTCCTGCGCGGCAAGCCCGATCTCGACGACGTGATCCGGCGCCTGCAGGCGTTCGAAGCGGCCGGCGCCGACGTGCTGATGGCGCCCGGCCTGCCCGATCTCGCGGCGGTGAAGAAGGTCACGAGCGCGCTGAAGAAGCCGTTCAACTTCATGGTCGGCATCAAGGGCAGGTCGTTCAGCAAGGCAGAACTCGAGGCCGCCGGCGTTAAGCGCATCAGCCTCGCCACGTCGCTCTACCGCGCCGCCATGACGGGGCTGCTCGAGGCTGCGAAGGAGGTGCACGACCACGGCACTTTCGGCTATCTCGACCGTTCGATGCCGACGCCGGAGCTGAATGCCTTCATGAAGGAATAGCCGATGTTCCATGGCTGGCGGGTGGTGGCGGCGTGCTTCGTCATCGCCGCCGTCGCCTGGGGCCTGGGGACTTTCGGCGCGAGCGTCTATCTGCAGGCGGTGACCGCTGCACACGGCTGGCCGATCGCCGACGTGGCCTTCGCCGTCACGCTGTTCTACCTCGTCAGCGCGCTGGTGCAGCGCTCGGTCGGCCGCGGCATCGATCGCTGGGGGCCGCGCCCGGTGCTCCTGTCGGGTGCGATCTCGATGGCGCTGGGCGTCTCGGCGATTGGGCTCATCGAGGCGCGATGGCAGCTCTACCCGTGCTTCGTGCTGATCGGGCTGGGTTGGGCCGCGCTGTCGACCACCGGCATTGCTGCGACCGTCGCGCCGTGGTTCGAGCGCCATCAGGGCCGGTCGATGGCGCTGGCCATAATGGGTGCGAGCGTCGGAGCGATCGTCGGCGTCCCGGCCCTCCAGCTCGCGATCCGGCGGTTCGGGCTCGAGCAGGGGCTACTGATCGTCGGTGCCGTCGCGGCGGTGCTGCTTCTGCCGCTGATCGCGCGCGTCCTGCGCTTCCGCCGGCCGGAGGAGATCGGGCTGCAACGCGATGGTCATGCCTCGCTCGACGAGCCGACGCCGGCTCCCGTCTCGCCCCCGATCGCAACCGCCGCCAACCGGCCAGTCCTGCTATGGAGCGCTGCTGCGGCCTTCGCCCTCGGGCTGGCGATGCAGATCGGCTTCATCACACATCATGTGACCTTGGCCCAGCCGCTGCTAGGGGTCGAGGGCGCGGGCTTCCTGGTCAGCGCCACCGGCGGCTCGGCCTTCATCGGCCGGCTTATCCTGGCACGCATCGTCGACGGCGTTTCGGTGCGCAAGCTCGCCTGCGTGGTGATGATCGCACAGGCGGCCGCGCTCCTGTCGCTCGCGCTCTGGCCGACGGCGCCGGTGCTGGTCGGCGCGTCGCTGGTCTACGGCTACGGCATCGGCCACATCACCACGCTTGGTCCGATCGTCGTGCGGCGCGAGTTCGGCGCCGCTGCATTCGGAGCGACCTACGGAGTCGCCGCGAGCGCGATCCAACTCGTCTCGGCCTTCGGCCCGGCCGCGATCGGCGTGCTGCGCGACAGCCTCGGCGGCTACCGGCCCGGCCTGGCCATCGCTTCCGCCGTCACGCTCATCGCCTGCGCCATCCTGTTCACGGGGGGACGCCTCGCGGCACGAAGCTGAGCCCTTTTTGCGCGTCACCTGCTAAAATCACGCTGTGGGTCGTATTGTCGGCCCTCTTGTGCAGTGCGAAAGGCGAGTTGCATCCGCCACCGGGTTCGGTCATCAACCCGTCATGGATACTCTCGTTCGTCCCACGGCCGCGGCGCAGGAAGCGGTCGAGCATTTCGATGTGCTGATCGTCGGCGCCGGGCTGTCCGGAATCGGCGCCGCGTGGCATTTGCAGGATCGCTGCCGCAGCAAGAGCTACGCCATCTTCGAAGGTCGCGAGGCGAGCGGCGGGACCTGGGATTTGTTCCGCTATCCCGGCGTCCGCTCGGATTCCGACATGTACACGCTGGGCTACCGCTTCCGGCCGTGGAAGGAAGCCAAGGCGATCGCCGACGGGCCGTCGATTCTGAAGTACATCCGCGAGGTCGCGAGTGATCACCGCATCGACGGCAATATCCGCTATCGCCATCGCGTCGTCGCCGCCTCGTGGTCGACGCCCGAGGCGCGCTGGACGGTCGAGGTCGAGCGCGGCGAGGCGCGCCAGCCGGCGCGCTTCACCTGCAATTTCCTGTGGATGTGCAGCGGCTACTACCGCACCGAGCAGGGCTACCTGCCGGAGTTCGCCGGCGTCGAGCGCTTCAAGGGCAGGATCGTCCATCCGCAGAAATGGACCGACGACATCGACTACGCCGGCAAGAAGGTCGTGGTGATCGGCAGTGGCGCCACGGCGGTGACCCTGGTGCCGGCGATGGCCGACAGCGGTGCCGCGCACGTCACCATGCTGCAGCGCTCGCCGACCTACATGGCGGTGCGGCCGTCGCAAGATCCGTTCGCGACCAGGATGCGCAAGCGCCTTCCGCTGAAGCTCGCCTATGCCGTCACGCGCTGGAAGAATGTGCTGTACGGCATGTACGTCTACCAGCTCTGCCGGCGCCAGCCGGAGAAGGTGAAGAGCGCGCTAGTGGGCTACGTGCGCCAGATGCTGGGGCCGGACTACGATGTCGGCAAGCATTTCACGCCGCGCTACAATCCATGGGATCAGCGGCTCTGCCTCGTGCCCGATGCCGATTTCTTCCGTGCGATCCGGCAGGGCAAGGTCTCGGTCGTCACCGACCACATCGATACCTTCACCGAGACCGGGATCCGGCTGAAGTCCGGCGAGGAACTCGAGGCCGACCTGGTCGTCACCGCGACCGGCCTCGTGCTGGTGCCGGTCGGCGGCGCGACGCTCACGGTCGACGGCGAGCCGGTCGATCTCGCCAAGCGATTCCTCTACAAGGGCATGATGTATTCCGACGTGCCGAACCTCGCGTCGGTGTTCGGCTACACCAATGCGTCGTGGACGCTGAAGGCCGATCTCGTATGCGAATACGTCTGCCGCCTGCTGAACCACATGGACCGCAAGGGGTTCCGCCAGTGCACGCCGCACAATAGCGATCCGTCGCTGCAGGAGGAGCCGTGGGTCAGCTTCTCCTCCGGCTACATCCAGCGCGCGCTGGCGCAGCAGCCGCGCCAAGGCTCGAAGCGGCCGTGGAAGCTGTACCAGAACTACGCGCTCGACCTGCTCAGCCTGCGCTTCGGCAAGCTGCGCGACCGGGCGATGACCTTCTCGCGCTAGGCGAGCGAACCGGCCGCGCCTTCCTTCTCGATTCGCGCTCGAGCGTGCGCGCCACGCCGGGGAACCTGGGCTCCGGTCGTGTTGTGCTGCTGTCTGGGGTTCCTACGGTCTTGCCATTGACGGGCCTGTGCGGACTTTCTAGCGTGGTCGAAAAGGGAGAAAGGGATGGCAAACGACCCGCAAAAGACCGTCAAGACGATCCTGGCCGCCTGGATCGCGCGCCAATATGAAAAGATCATACCCTACCTCACGGAGGACGTGGTTTATGTCATTGGCGAGGGTGCGGCCAAGTCGATCTGCCATACGCCGGGCACTTTCGGCGGCAGAGACAAGGTCAAGCTCTGGTACGATTCGCATACATGGCTGATCTCGGTGTACGGCGAGAGTATCATCACCCCGCTGTGTGGGATCGTCGCTCCCCCTCAGGTCGTGACCTATTATGACGAGTCGCAGAGCACCGTGATCGCGACAGGGACGGTCGGGCTCGGGGTACCCCAGGAACTGCCGTGCCTGTGGATGTCGACGTGGCTGTTCAAGGGCGACCTTGTCGGCAAGATGACGCTGGTTGCCGATTCGGTGGGCGGCGTCGAGCAGTTCGCGGAAGCACGCCGCAAGCAGATGGCGAGCATCCAGGCGTCCTTCCACCAGAAGTTTGGCTAGAGACCGCAGGCGTTGCGCTCTGGCGGCTAGTAAGGCCTATTCCTCCGCGGCGGTGGCGGCCGCTTCCGATGCCCATTCGGCATTGTCGAATTTCCACGAGAGGCCGGCGAGATGGGACAGCCGGCGGGCACGGCGCGCCACGGCAATCCGGTTCGGAGCGTGGGAGCGGTGCGCAATGTCGGCCAGCATGCTGTAGGCCCATGCGCTGATGCCGCGGTAATGATTGGCACGGACCATCGGCAAGATCTCGCCTATGATGCGCGATGCCTGATCGAGAAAACCTGCGTGGTGGGCCGCCATCGCGCAGAGGAGCCTGCTCCAGCACCAGATGTGCGGCATTTCGACTGCATTCCGGCAAGCTTCCTCCGGGCGCGCGACGCTGAGGGGTTCGCCGCCCACAACGGCTTTGAGGTAGCGCAACCGGCAATCGATCATCGACTCGAGCAAGCCGAGACGCTGATCACGGACATGCTCGGCAGCCAGCTCGAAGCAGGGCATTGCCCCCGTGAGATCATCGCCGATCATGCGCGCCCAGCCTTGCCCAAAGTAGGCCACCCCCTTGTCGAATGGGCGATCGGTTTCCTCGGCGATCTGAACCGCCAGCGCACCGAAGCGCCCTGCCTCGGCGGGCCGATTGCGATAGGCTAGGGAGTGCGCGAGCAGGCTCGCGAACAGCACGGATGCCGTGCCGGTGAGTTGGAAACGCTCATGCCGCGCCGAGGGCAGGAGTTCATCGAGGGTGCGGGACGAAAGCGCGACGCACTCCGCATGATTCGACGCGAACTCGTGGCCCTGCGCCAGAAAATACGTCGCCGCAATCCGCGCCCCCTGAAGGTCGGCGCGCTGTGCGAGCGCGAGGGCTTCGGCTGCCTTGAGCCGGCTCGATCGTACGTTGCCGCAGATATTCTCGACGTGCGCCAGGCTCAGCAACCTCAGGAGCCGGGCGCCCGGTTCCTCCATGGTGGGATCCGTCGGCGTGATCTGGCTCAGGTGAAAATAGAGCCGACGGTATTCGCCCATAGGCGCCAGGCTGAGCCGCAGCTGCATGCGAATTTCGTTCTGCCGGACCGATCGGTCGGCCATGACCGGGGCGCGTGTCGTGGCATCGAGAGCATTCTCCAGGCAGAGCGCCGCATGCTTGTAAAGTGACGCCTCCAGCGCCCTGGCATGTGCTTCACGCCAATCGGCTTCAGCGCGGACCCAGTCTCCGGCCTGTGTCGCATGATGGGCCAGCGTCTCGAACAGCTGATTGGGCCCGTCGATCTTGCCGAGCGCCTCGCGAATGGCCCGATGAAAGCGCTGCTTGTCGGCGCGGATTATGCTGCGCTCGATGATCTGCCGCAGCAGGGAGTGGCGGATGCCGTACAGGGTCTCGTCGCCGACCCGAGCGCGTCGAAGGTAGCCACCCGACTGAAGCGTTCGCAATGCCTCGTCCACGACTGATGCGTCTTGCAAGCCCGACGCGTCCGCCAGCAGGCCGGAAGCGCAGTCGAACTGGAGCAACGCCAGGCATTGGAGGAGCCGCCGGGCATCCGCTTTCAACCGGCCGACCCGGTCGAGCACGACGGAGCGGATGCGACCGGTCGGCTCGCCATCCGGATTGGCGAAAATTTGCTGAACCCTGTCGTCGTCCAGGCTGCCGGTCGTGGCGGCGAACGCCAGCTCCTCGATGAATAGCGGATTGCCACCTGTTACGGATGCAATGCCACCAGCGGCAACCATGGCCGGCGGCGAGTCTCCCGCCATGGCGCTGAAGAGCATCTGGCACTCCGGCTCGCGCAGTGGGCCGATACGGACGACGCTTGCGTTTCCTATGTCCCCGAACCGCGCGATCGATTTCAGTTCCCTCGTGCAAATGATGAACAGCACCGACAGGTCGCTGATGTCCTCGATGCTCTCGAAAAGAATCTCGAGCGATTCGGAATCGCTCCATTGAGCGTCGTCGACAACGACGATCATTGCCCTTTCCTCGCTCACGCGCCGCAGGAGAGCTGAAAACTCCGAGCGCAGGGCAACGTCGTTGTCGCTCGGGGCGGCAGTCCTGTCTCCTGCCAGTATGTCATCTCGATTGTAGAGCAAGGGAGCCGACGGCTCGATCTCGCCTCGATCGATGCGTGCAAGCTGGCGCATGAGGCGCAGAATCGCAGAATAGGAGTGAGTGAGACCTTCGGTTACCTCTTCATGGATCACGACGAGGCAGCCCTGGTCCTTGGCGATCTTCGCCAGTTCCTGGCTCAACCGCGACTTGCCGATGCCGCCTTCGCCCATCAGGATGATCGCCTGGCCGCAATGGCCGCGTGCAAGTTCGAGCGCTGTGGAGAGGATCGCCATTTCCGGCGCGCGTCCGACGAGCGGTCGCTCGGCCGACAGATTGCCGTCTGGCTGCTCGGGTGAGCGGCGCAAGCCCAGCACGCGGAACTGCTGCAACTCATGGGACAGGCCGCGTAAGGGCCGGACCCCCAGGCTTTCGAAATCAAAAAGGTGCCGCGCCAGCCGATAGGTGGCGTACGACGTCAAGATGCCGTTGCTCACGGCCGCTTCTTCGAGGCGCTTGGTGACGTGCACCGTCACACCCATCGCGTCGAAGTCGGCAGAGAAATCGGTCTTGATGAGCCGCGTAAAGACGTCGCCGGAATGAACACCAATGCGAACCGTTGGCGTTTGCGGATCGACACGCCGCACGACCTCGTCGCGGATCGAGACGGCGGCCAGCAGGGCGCGAATTGCATGGTCCTCGCGCGCCCTCGGCGCGCCGAAGATCGCGAAAAATCCGTCCCCTTGAAAATTGAGGACCCGCCCCCCGAACCGATGGATATGGCGCGCGAATCCAGCGTGAATCGCGTCCATGAGTTCGGCCGCTGCTTCGGGTTCGAGGGATTCGATCAGGCTTGAAGAGCCCTTGATATCGAGGAACAGCAACGTCGCGAATACGTTGTGCGGCCCTTCATCCGGCTCGTCGCGTCTCTCCGGCACGGTGACGCGGGTCCCGCAGCTTCTGCAGAAATGCTGGCCCACCAGGAGCGGTGCCTGGCAGTTCTCGCATTGCAAGCGGAGGGCCTGACCGCAGACCGAGCAGAAGTTGTCGCCGCCGAATACGCCGCTGCGGCACTTTGGACAGGCCAAAACATCAGTCGCCATGGCAAGCCTGCAATTGGAAGCGCCTCCAATATTATTGCAGATCATGCGTCAGAGGAACGGGAGGCGCTTCGTCCATTTTACGAGAAGCGCGCCAGAACGATTGCGATTGCCTCCAGCCTCAACCGTCATGCACCGGCCTTTTCAGGCGAAGGTGACACGCACCGCGCCGAACGGGCCGAAGTCGGCGATGTACTCCTCGCCGGGCCTGGGCGTGAGCATGCCGGTCAGCGTGCCGGTGCTGATCATCTGCCCCGCCTTCATGCCCACGCCGGTGCGCGACAGTTCGTTGGCGAGCCAGGTGAGGGGCGCCATCGGGTGATCGAGCGCCGCGGCGGCCGTGCCCTTGCGGCGCAGCCGGCCGTTCGACGACAGCGTGGCCTCCTGGCCCGCGATGTCGCGCGTCTTCCAGTCGGCAATGGCGGGGCCGTAGACGATCGTGCCGGAACCGGCGCCGTCGGCCAGGATCGCGGGCAGCGGCGGGAAGGCGGCGTCATGGATGAAGCGGCATTCCGCCAGCTCGAGGCCGGGATGGAGCGAGGCGACGGCGTCGGTCACTTCCTCCCGGGTGTAGGGCCTGTCGCGCGGCGGCAGGTTGCTGCCGAGCCGGGCCTGGTATTCGACCTCGGGGATCGGGCTGGCGAGCCTGGCGTGCACGAAGCTGGTCGGGGTCTCGCGCGAGAAGAAGACGCGGCCGTAGATCGGCGAGTCGGTGCGCAGCGCCTTCTGCATCTCGTCCTTCATGGCGGCGATCTTCCAGCCGACGACCGGCCAGCCGAGCTCTTCGGCGACCAGCCCGCCGACACGATAGGCGGTTGCCTTGTCAGGCGGCACGAGCGTGGCGGCGAGGCCGCTTTGCTGACGGCCATCGCGGCGAAGGACGGCGAGGAGGCGGGCGAGTTCCCGTTGTGCGGCGGTGTCCATGTGGGTTCTTTAAGCTGCGATGAAGTCAAGTTCACCCATGAACTTCTCTCTGGGTCTTCCCCTCTCCCGTCATACAGGGGAGGTGGCGCGGTAATCCGCGACGGAGGGGGAAGGCCCAGTGGAATTGTTTGCAAGTTGTAGATCATGATCTGAAATCGTAGAGAGCGGCCGCGGCCTTCCCCCTCCGTCGCCGTATGACGGCACCACCTCCCCTGTATGACGGGAGAGGGGAAGTACAACGAGATGGAAACCTTGGCATCACGTGCCAGCGAAAAGGGAGGGCAAGACCATGCCGACGCAAGCCGAGAAGGGGCGCTTGTTCTAGGAGCGGCATGCCAGGCCCGGCATCCTGATCCTGCCCAATCCGTGGGACGCGGGCACCGCAAGCTGCTGCAGTCGCTGGGCTTCGAGGCGCTGGCGACGACCAGCCTCGGCATGTCCAATGCGCTCGGCCGCGCCGACGGCGAGGCGCGGTGAGCCGGGCCGAGCTGCTCGAGAACTACCCTGTGATCGCAGGGGCAACTGACCTGCCGGTCAATGCCGACCTCGAGAACGGCTATGCCGACGATCCGAAGGAGGCGGCCACTATCCTGCGTGATGCGGCGGAAGTCGGCATCGTCGGCGGCTCGATCGAGGACTGGAGCAGCGAGAAGATCTACGACTTCAACCACGCCGTGAACGCGTCGTCGCCGGTGTCGAGATGGCGCGCTCGCTGTCGGTACCCTTCACCTTCGTCGCGCGGGCCGAGAACCTGATCCGCGGCCGGCCCGACCTCGACGACACGATCCGGCGCCTGCAGGCCTTCGAGAAGGCGGGAGCCGACGTGCTCTACGCGCCGGGACTTGCGCGACCTCGCGACCATGAAGCTGGTCGCCTCCTCGGTCGGCAAGCCGCTCAACGTGGTGATGAGCGCCGCCGACCCCTCGCTCTCGGCGGCGTAGATGAAGGCGGTCGGCGTCAAGCGCCTCAGCGTCGGCGGTGCCCTGTCGCGGCTCGCGCTCGCCGCCTTCATGAAGGGTGCGCGCGAGACGAAGGAGAAGGGTGGCTTCACCTGGATGAATGACACGATGTCGAGCCGGGAGCTGAAGGCCGTCTTCAAGGGGTGATCCTGTGCGGCAGCCTGGCCAGCGTCGGAATCGGGTCGGCGCCGATCTGGCGCAGCAGCGAAGCGAGATCGTAGTGGAAGCGCTCGCCCGCCATCAGCCCGTCGCGGAAGGTCAGGATGACGACGAAGGGTTGCGCGAAGGTGCGTCCGCTCGGCGCGAGGCCGAGGAACGGGCCGACATGCCGGCCATGCCAGGTCGCTTCGGCGACGTAGAACTCGTCGGTCGTGACGTAGGCGCGCTGGCCGGGACCACGGCGGACCTCGACATCGAAGGTGCTCCACCACTGACCGTAGTGCGCGGCAGCGCCGTCGTGGCCTTGCCAGCGTTGACCAGTGGCGAAGTCTTCGAACTGGCACTCGGGATGAAGCGTCGCCAGCGTCCCTGGCAGGTCGTGCGTGTTCTCCGCTTCGAGATGGCGGCGGACCAGAGCGGCGAGGTCGGGATTCATGGCGGACGGCCCGTGTTATGATTGAGTTCTGGCAACATATAAGAATGCTGATATGAAGCACAATCCCCGCCCGCCGGCCCCGCCTTCCATTCCGCGCCCCGGTGAGGCCAAGCGTGGCCCGGAAGGCCATCTCGGCTACCTGCTGCGCCAGGCGAGCGTCACGCTGCGCGGAGCGATGGACGCTGCCCTGACCGAGCTCGGTGTAACCACACCGCAATTTTCGGTGCTTACGATGGTCGTGGCCTATCCGGGCATCTCTGGCGCGGACCTTGCACGGCTGACGTTCCTGACGCCGCAGACGATCAACGTCATCGTGCGCAACCTGGAGCGCGACGGGGCGATCGAGAAGACGGCCCATGCCACGCACGGCCGAATCCTGCGCCTGCACGCGACGGCCCGAGGGCAGGCCCTGCTGAAGCGGTGTCGCGGCAGGGTGGCCGAGGTCGAGGCGGAGCTGGTGGGACTGCTGGGCAGGGACGAGGAGCGGCTGGTGCGGCGCTGGCTGAGCGCAGTGGCGGAGAAACTGGCGGACGGTCGCTGACGCCGTTAGAGTTTTGGCGAGCCAAGAGGGGGAAGAAATGACGATTGGGACACTGATCCGCCGCGCCGTCCTGGCGGGCGCTGCGGCGGCCGCGCTGGCGGCGACGCCGGCCTTTGCGCAGAAGACGAAGCTCACGGTCTACACCGCCTTGGAGAACGACCAGCTCGATCCCTTCAAGAAGGCGTTCGAGGCCGACAATCCGACGATCGAGATCGCCTGGGTGCGCGATTCGACCGGTGTCGTGGCCGCCAAGCTGATCGCCGAGAAGGACAATCCCCGCGCCGACATCATCTGGGGGCTGGCTGCCTCGAATGTCGGCGCGATGGCGGCGATGGGAATGCTCGAGCCCTACACGCCGGCCGGCGCGGCAGCGCTGAAGCCGGCGTTCAGGAGCGGCAAGACGCCGGACACCTGGATCGGCATGGACGCCTACCTTTCGGTCGTGTGCTTCAACACCGCCGAGGCCGCGAAGGGCAAGAAGACCAAGCCTGTGAGCTGGGCCGACCTCACCAAGCCCGAGTACAAGGACTCAATCGTGATGCCGAACCCGGCCTCGTCGGGTACCGGCTATCTCACCGTCGCGGCCTGGCTGCAAACCATGGGTGAGGAGGCGGGCTGGAAGTTCATGGACGCGCTGCACCAGAACATCGCGCAGTACATCCATTCGGGCTCCGCCCCCTGCGTTCAGGCGGCCAAGGGCGAGCGGCTGATCGGCATCGGCCTCGACACCCGCGGCGCCTCGGAGAAGACTAAAGGCGCGCCGCTCGAGCTGATCCTGCCCAAGGAAGGGCTTGGCTCGGAGATGGAGGTCACGGCAATCGTCAAGGGCACCAAGAACCTCGAAGCCGCCAAGAAGCTCGCCGACTGGGCCACGACCAAGAAGGCCAACGAGCTCTACGCCAAGACCTACCCGATCGTGGCCTATCCCGGCGTGACCAACCTGCCACCGAACTACCCGGCCGACATCGAGAAGGCGATGGTAAAGAACGACGTCGAATGGATGTCGAAGAACCGCGACCGCATCCTGGCCGAATGGACCAAGCGCTACGACGGGAAGTCGGCTCCGAAAGCCAAGTGACCCGCGCAGCGGGTCATCCCGAACGCAGTGAGGGATCTGTGGCCGTAAAGAGCCCTCGGCCGAAGGCCTCAGGATGACAAATTATCTCGAGGTCCGAAACCTCACCAAGCGTTTCGGCGACTTCACGGCCCTCGGCAACGTCTCGCTCGACGTCGCCGAGGGGGAGTTCGTCTGCTTCCTCGGGCCTTCGGGCTGCGGCAAGACCACCTTGCTGCGCGCGATCGCAGGACTCGATCCGCAGACGTCGGGCACGATTCGGCAGAAGGGCCGCGACGTGTCGTCCCTGCCGCCGGCGCAGCGCGACTTCGGCATCGTCTTCCAGTCCTACGCGCTGTTTCCCAACCTGACCGTCACCGACAATGTCGGCTACGGGCTGGTCAGCCGGCGCCAGAAGCGCGCCGAGATCGTGCGTCGGGTCGGTGAGCTGCTGGCGATGGTCGGGCTGCCTGATGCCGGGCCGAAATATCCCGCCCAGCTCTCGGGCGGCCAGCAGCAACGGGTGGCGCTGGCGCGCGCGTTGGCGGCGTCGCCCGGGCTTCTGCTGCTCGACGAGCCCCTGTCGGCGCTCGATGCCCGGGTTCGGGTGCGGCTGCGGCACGAGATCAAGGCCCTGCAGCGTCGGCTCGGCGTCACCACCATCATGGTGACGCATGACCAGGAAGAGGCGCTCACCATGGCCGATCGCATCGTGGTGATGAACCAGGGCGCGATCGAGCAGGTCGGGGGGCCGCAGGAGGTCTATCGCACGCCCTCGACGGCGTTCGTGGCCGACTTCGTCGGAGCCATGAACTTTCTCGACGGGACGCTCGCGGGCCTCGACCGGGTCAAGGTCGGCGCGATCTCCTTCGCGTGCCTGTCGCAGGATGGCCTGGCGCCGGGCAGCAAGGTGCGCCTCTGCATCCGGCCCGAAGACGTGCGCGTGCGCGACCTGCCGGCCGACACACCCAACCGGCTGACCGTCGAGGTCGGCGAGCTCGACTTCGTCGGCGCGTTCTGCCGCGCCTCGTTGCGGGCGGGGGAGATCGCGCTGGTGGCCGACTTCTCCAGCAACCTGATGCGCGACCTCGGGGTCGCCGCCGGCAAGAAGCTCGACGTCGCTCTGCCGCCGGACAGGCTCAGGGTCTTCGCCGCGTGAGCGTCGCGGCACCGACGCTGAGGGTCCGCCTGTCGCGCGACGACCTGCTGATGCGTGCCGGCGTCGCGCTGCTCGCGGTCGTGCTGCTGCTTATCGTCGGCCTGCCGCTATGGTCGTTGCTGGCGAAGGGCTTCGAGGACCGCGACGGCAAGTTCGTCGGGCTCGCCAACTACATCTCCTATTTCTCGACCCCGGCGCTGTTCAACTCGGCGCTGAACAGCTTCCAGGTCGCGGCGGTCTGCACCCTGATCGTGGTGCCGATCGCCTTTCTCTACGCCTATGCCCTGACCCGCGCCGTGCTGCCGCTGCGCTGGCTGTTCCAGGGCGTGGCGCTGATCCCGATCTTCGCGCCGTCGCTGCTGCCCGGCCTGGCCCTGATCTACCTGTTCGGCACGCAGGGCTTCTTCAAGTCGTGGCTGGGCGGCGGGCAGATCTACGGCTTCGAGGGCATCGTCATCGCCCAGGTCTTCTACTGCCTGCCGCATGCCATGATGATCCTGGTGACGGCGCTGGCAACGGCGGACGCCCGGCTCTACGAGGCCGCCGACGTGCTGGGCGCCTCGAAGGTCCGCGTGTTCTTCACGGTCACTCTGCCCGGTGCGAAGTACGGCGTGATCAGCGCGTCCCTGGTGGTGTTCACCCTGGTGATGACCGATTTCGGCATCGCCAAGGTGATCGGCGGCAATTTCAACGTGCTGGCGACCGACGTCTACAAGCAGGTGATCGGCCAGCAAAACTTCTCGATGGGCGCCGTCGTCGGCATGGTGCTGCTGGCGCCGGCGGCGCTCGCCTTCGCCGTCGACCGCTTCGTGCAGCGCAAGCAGGTGGCGCTGCTGACCGCCCGCGCCGTGCCGCTGGTGCCGCGGCCCAAGGCAGGGCGGGACCTCTTCTACACCCTGTTCTGCACGCTGGTGGCGGCGGGCATCCTGACGATCCTCGGGATGGCGGTGTGGGGCTCGTTCATCCAGTACTGGCCCTACAACCTCACGCTTACCTGGGCGAACTACAAGTTCGAGAGCTTCGACGCCAACGGCTGGGACTCATACACCAACTCGCTGGCCATGGCGGTGGGCGCCGCGGTGGTCGGCACGACGCTTACGTTCACCGGCGCCTGGCTCACCGAGAAAACCAAGGGCTTCTATCTGCTGCGCGACCTGGTGCGGCTGCTCGCCTTCCTGCCGATGGCGGTGCCCGGGCTGGTGCTGGGGCTGGGCTACATCTTCTTCTTCAACGCCCTCAACAACCCGCTCAACTTCCTCTACGCCACCATGGCGATCCTGGTGATCAACACCGTGGCGCACTTCTATACGGTCGGGCATCTGACGGCGACGACGGCGCTGAAGCAGATCGACCCGGAGTTCGAGGCGGTGTCGGCCTCGCTGAAGGTGCCGATCTGGCGGACCTTCGGACGGGTGACCGTGCCGATCTGCCTGCCCTCGATCCTCGACGTCGCGGTCTATATGTTCGTCAACGCCATGACGACCGTGTCCTCGGTGATCTTCCTCTATGCGCCCGATACCAAGCTCGCCTCGGTGGCGGCGGTGAACATCGAGGAGGCCGGCACGACGGCCGCGGCGACGGCGCTGTGCGTCGTGATCGTGGTCACCTCGGCGGGGGTCAAGGCGCTGCACCTGCTTGCGGACCGCTTCCTGCTGGGCCGGGTGCAGGCCTGGCGCCGGCGGTGATCATGTTCCTCCCTGCGCGTAGCGTGGGGAGGTGGCGCCGTCATACGGCGACGGAGGGGTCGTAAGGCCACAGCACCGATGCTACCGCCCAATCATGCTCTTCCGGACCGCGAGCCTCCGGCTCGCTCGGATTCATGAGCGAGCGGGACGCTCGCGTTCCGGAAGAGCGTGAGAGAATCATGAGAAGACCATGAGCCGCACCGGTGCTGTTGCCAATGACCCCGTCGTCGCGGATAGGGCACTTTCGCACGAAGTGCGAAAGTGCCGACGCGCCACCTCCCCGGCTTCGCCAGGAAGGAAGATGAGGAGAGTGTGAACATGAAGGAGAACGACCCGCCGCAGATCGGGGCGATGCCGCTCTACACGCATCTCGATCGCATCGAACGGGGCCTGGCGGCACAAGGCATCGGGCCGCACGACCCGATCCGTCCGGAGCAGCTCTTCGCGCTCGACCAGTGGCACTATCACGGGACGGACGCGATCGCGGCCGCGGGGCGCGCGCTCGGGCTGGGGCCTCGGAGCCGCGTGCTCGACATCGGTGCGGGCGTCGGCGGCCCGGCGCGCTTTCTCGCGCACACCACGGGCTGCCACGTCACCGCGCTCGAGCTGCAGCCCGAGCTTCATGCGGTCGGTGTCGATCTCACGCGCCGGTCCGGCCTCGCCGATCGCGTGACCCACCTCTGCGGCGACGCGCTCGTCGAGCCGCTGCACGACGCAGGCTTCGATGCCGTCGTGAGCTTCCTGGCGATCGTCCACATCCCCGATCGGCCGCGCCTCTTCGCGCGCCTCGCACGAGCGTTACGGCATGGCGGTGCGTGCTATGTCGAGGACCTCTGCCAGCACAGGCCGTTCGCGCCGGCCGATTGGGAGGACGCCCGCCGGATCGTGTATGCCAATTCGCTGACCAGCCAGGCGGCGTACGCCGAGGACGTGAAGGCGGCGGGCTTCTGCGACGTCACCGTCACCGACCTCACCCCGGACTGGGCGCCCTTCGCCGCCGAGCGGCTCGCGGCGTGGCGCCAGAACCGCGCCGCCTATGCCACCGTGCACGGCGACGGCGCCTACCGGGCACAGGAGCTTTTCTACAGCGTGATCGCGCGCCTCTACGACAGCGGCAGTCTCGGCGGCGTGCGCCTCGTCGCACGCCGGCCCTAGTCTGGATTGCCTACTTCAGCGACCGGGGCAGCCAGAGCACGATGTCGGGAAAGAAGACAACCAGGACCAGGCAGATCACCTGGATGATCATGAAGTCGCCCATGCCGCGGTAAATCAGGCCGAGGCTCCATTGCGGGACGACGTTGCG
Source organism: Reyranella sp. (assembly GCF_965279465.1). NCBI lineage: Bacteria > Pseudomonadati > Pseudomonadota > Alphaproteobacteria > Hyphomicrobiales > Reyranellaceae > Reyranella > Reyranella sp. The sequence goes on along the minus strand of NZ_OZ257242.1, from coordinate 6,418,974 downwards.
CAGATAGTAAGCCGACATGGCGACGGGAGGCGACAGGAAGGCCGTCTGCAGGTTCACCGCCGTCAGCGCCCCGAACCAGAGCAGCATGTCGAGCTTGCTCATGCCGAGCTGCAGCGTCTCGACCACGGGCAGGACGATCGGCAGGAAAACCAGCACGATCGCCGGCCATTCGAACGGCCACCCGAGCAGGAAGATCGCGATCATGATGACGACCAGCTTCCAGATGTCGGGTAGCGGGATCGCCGCCAAAGCCTGGGTGATGACCTGCGCTGTGCCGAGCTTGGTGAAGACCGCGCCGAAAACGTTGGAGGCGACCGCCAGCAGGATGACCACGCCTGCGGTCATCAGGGTCATGACGGCGGCATTTCTCAGCACCTTGAACGACAGCTTGCCGTAGCACAGTGCCAGCAAGGTGGCGCCGCTGGCACCGCAGGCCGCCGCCTCGGTGGGCGTCGCCATGCCGGCCAGGATCGTGCCGAGGGTGAAGCCGATCAGGAGCGCCAAGGGCAGGACGCCGACGATGACCTCCTTGATGATCACGAGCGGATCGGTGATGCGGTCTTCCTTCGGCACCGGGGGCCCGAGGCTGGGATTGATGAAGCTCCGGACCAGCGTATAGACGATATACATGCTCGCCAGCAGGAAGCCGGGACCGAAGGCGGCGGAGTACAGCAGGTTCACAGGGACGCCCATCGTCGGTCCCATCACCACCAGCATGACCGACGGCGGGATGAGGATGCCCAGGGTCCCGCCGGCGGCGATCGCGCCCGAGGATAGCCGCGCGTCGTAGCCGGCCTTGATCATCATCGGCGCCGCCATGATGCCGAGCACTGTCACTGCCGCGCCGACGACGCCTGTCGCCATGGCGAAGATCGTGGCGGTCAGGATCACCGCCAGGTACAGCGAGCCACGCACCGGGGCGAGCAGGTTGCGCAGGGCGGCGAACAGCCGCTCCATCAATCCGGCCTGCTCGGTCATGAAGCCCATGAAGATGAACAGCGGGACCGCGGGAAACACCTCGTCCTTCATCGTCCCCCAGATCTGCAGGTAGGCGAGGTTGAAGGTGAGGTCGGCGCCCAGGCCGATGCAGCCGAACGCGAGGCCCAGAAAGAGCAGGGTGAAGGAGATGGGGAAGCCCACGAAGATGACCGTGATCATGCCGAACAGCATGACCAGGCCGAGGATCTGGTCGCCGGTCATAGTTCGAGCTTCTCCTGATGGACCAGAAACTGGCCGGTTCGCGCCGCCCACAGGCTCTTCATCAGCTCGGAGATGCCCTGGATGAACAGCAGCAGGCAGGCCAGCGGGACGACGCCGCGCAAAGGCCAGAGGATCGGTTGCCAGGAGGTGGTGTTGGAGCGTTCATTGATCGACATCGAGTAGAAGAAGTCGTCGATGCTGATCCAGAACAGCACGATCATGGTCGGCAGGAAGAACAGGATGTAGCCGCCGGCGTCGATCAGGCCCTTGGTGCGGTCGGAGAAGTTCTCCCACAGCATGTCGGTGCGCACATGCGCGCCCTTCGAGAGGGCATAGGCCGCGCCCAGCATGAACATCGCGCCGAACGACTGGGTGGTGGTGTCGAGCGCCCATTCGGTCGGCTCGCCGAAGCCATAGCGGGAGATCACCTCCCAGGTATTGGCGCCGATCAGAGGCAGGTTGAGCAGGCAGAAGACGTACGCGGTGTACTCGGTGAACTTGTCTATCCCCCGTATTGTCGCGAGATAGGCCGGTGTCGGCGTTGTCGCCATGGGCTCCCCCCCTTATTCAGGCAAGTTTACGCGCAGCAAAGCAAAGCCCGCTTCGCGCGTGCGAAGCGGGCTTTGGCCTTGGTTCTTATTTCTTGTCGGGCCAGTAGTGGTCGGCCGCGATCGCGTAGGGCGGGAAGTAGACCTTCTTCATCGGCACGGTGACCGACGCCCACTTCTTCTGCGATTCGTAGATCTCCTTGAATACTGGGTTCTTCTCGGATTCGCGTGCCGCGACACGATCCCAGGCCGCGAGGAATTCCTTCAGGATGTCGGGCGGCGTGTGCATGACGTTGACGCCATGCTTGGTCTTGAACTCTTCGACTGCCTCGGCATTCTGGCGCTGCCACTTGGCCCAGTGCCAGAACAGGGTTTCCCAGGCGACGCTCTTGATCAGTTCCTGATCGGCCTGGTTGAATCCGTTCCAGACGTCGAGGTTGATCATCAGCTCGCCGATCGACACGGGTTCGTGCAGCGACGGCGCGTAATGCCACTTCCAGATCGTGTGGAAGCCGAACTTCAGGTCGTCGACGCCGCCGACCCACTCGGCGCAGTCGATCACGCCTCGTTCCGCCGCCGGCATGATCTCGCCGCCCGGCATGTTCACGGTACGCATGCCCATCTCGTTGAAGACTTCCTGGGCGATACCGGTCTCGCGGCAGCGCATGCCCTTGAAGTCAGCCACGTTGTCGATCTTCTTCTTGAACCAGCCGAGCGCCTGCGGGCTCTGCGTGTGCATCGGGATCGAGATGACGTTCATCTTCAGGGTTTCGCGGTAGAACTTCTGCATCATCTCGAAGCCGCCGCCGTGCCACATCCAGCTCATGAAATCGATGTGGTCCATGCCCCACGGGCCGGCCGGTCCGCCGGTGAACAGGATCGCCGCCTTGTTGCGGCCGACCCAGTAGCCCGGCCAGGTGTGGGCGCCGTCGATCACCTTCTTGTGGGTGGCGTCCAGCACCTCGAACGGCGGCACGATCTGGCCGCCCGGCAGGGCTTCCATCTTGATGCGGCCGCCGGTGACGACTTCCAGTCGCTTGCCGAAGGTTTGCATCTGGTCGAAGGCCGCACCGGAAGCCGGCCAACTGGTCTGGATTTTCAGCGTCTTCTGCGCCTGCGGCTGGGCCGACGCTGGTTGTGCCTGGGCGTGTACGGTCGAGGCTATCGTCGCCGACACGGCCAGTGCTGCAAGTCCCAACAGGAACCCGTGCATCGTTCTTCCTCCCTATTCGAGTGCGTTTGTCCATTTTTTTACGCAAGCCCCGAGTTCGGTGTTCGGGGGGGACCACGCTTATGCTGGACGCCACAAGGCCAGCCGACGAACCGCGTCGCTGACCGGGACTCAAACCAACCTGCTGCGGCCTTCTACCCCGGATTTCACGCCACGGAAAGTCACACCAGCTTTGGCGCGCACTTCCGCCTCGGGTAAGACTTCGGCTGGTCCGAATTCCTGAAGGAGCGAGCTTGATGGACATCGTCATCGTCGGCGGCGGCGTCATGGGCTCGTCCATCGCCTGGCATCTTTCGGGTGATCCCAACTTCGACGGGACCGTCACCGTGATCGAACGGGATCCGGCTTATACGCGGGCGTCGTCGGCTCTGTCCGCGTCGTCGATCCGGCAGCAGTTCTCGACGCCGCTCAACATTCACCTGTCGCGCCATGGGATCGGCTTCCTGCGGCAGGCGAAGAAGCTGCTCGATGTCGACCTGGGCCTGCGCGAGCCGGGGTATCTGTTCCTGGCGAGCCCGGCGGGCGAGGCGGTGCTGCGCGCCAACAACGTCATCCAGAGGGGTGAGGGCTGCTTGGTCGAGCTGCTCGATCCGGCCGCGCTGATCGGCCGGTTTCCGGCGATCTCAGGCGAAGGCGTGGCGCTCGCGTCGCACGGCACGGCGAACGAAGGCTGGTTCGACGGGCCGGCGTTGATGCAGGGCTTCCGGCGCAAGGCGCGGGAGCGAGGCGTCCGGTATCTCGACGACGAGGTGGTCGGGCTTGAACCCCACAGGGCGACGCTGCGCTCCGGCCGCAGCGTCGAAGCGCGCACTATTGTCATCGCGGCGGGGCCATGGTCCGGCGAGGTCGCGGCGATGGCCGGCATCGCGCTGCCGGTCGAGCCCCGCCGCCGCTCGGTCTTCGTCTTCGACTGCCGCGAGACGCTGCCGCTGCTGCCGCTCACCATCGATCCGTCGGGCGTGTGGTTCCGGCCCGAGGGGCGCTTCTGGCTGGCCGGCACGACGCCTGCGCCGGGCAATGACCCGCCGGGCGCGCCGCTCGAGGTCCAGCATCAGGAATGGGACGACATGGTCTGGCCGGTGCTGGCTCATCGCGTGCCGGCCTTCGAGGCGGCCAAGGTGGTGAATTCATGGGCCGGCTACTACGAGTACAATACCTTCGACCAGAATGGCATCGTCGGCCGCCATCCGGAGATCGACAGCATCGTCTTTGCCACCGGTTTCTCCGGCCACGGCATCCAGCAGTCGCCGGCGGTCGGCCGTGCCGTCGCCGAGCTGATCGTGCACGGCAGCTATCGGACACTGGATTTGTCGCCGTTCGGCTATGAGAGGATATCCGCCGGCCGGCCTGTGCGGGAGCTCAACGTGGTGTGATAGGCTCGGTCGTCCCAAAGGAGTCAGCCGTGCCCGATCAGCCGCTCGTCAATTCGGATCTGCAATCCGCGCTCGCCGAAGTGCGGCAGGCCTATATCGACCGCAATCCCAGGAGCTTCGCTCGCCAGCAGGAAGCCATTGAGGCGATGCCCGGCGGCAATACCCGCACAACATTGCACAATGCGCCGTTCCCGCTGACCGTCGTCAAGGGCGAGGGTTGCCGGCTGTGGGATGCCGACGGACACGAATACATCGACGTGCTGGGCGAGTATACCGCCGGCATCTACGGCCACTCCCATCCGGTGATCCGTGCCGCCATCGACAAGGCGCTCGACCACGGCTGGAACTATGCCGGCCGCAACGAGAACGAGGGCAAGCTCGCCAGGCTGATCGTCGACCGCATGCCGTCGATCGACCTGGTGCGCTTCACCAACTCGGGCACCGAGGGCAATGTCATGGCGCTGGCCGGCGCCCGCGTCTTTGCCCAGCGCAAGGGTCGCAAGGCTGCGACCAAGGTCATGGTGTTCCACGGCGGCTACCACGGCGGCGTGCTGTATTTCGTCTCGGGCGGCTCGCCGGTGAACATGCCGTACGAATACATCGTCGCGCCGTACAACGACGTCGACGGCACCCGCGAACTGTTGCGCAAGCATGCGCAGGAGATCTTTGCAGTGCTGGTCGAGCCGATGCAGGGCAGCCACGGCTGCCTGCCGGGCGATGCCGAGTTTCTCCACATGCTGCGCAAGGAGACCTGGAGCCACGACATCACCCTGATCTTCGACGAGGTGATGACCTCGCGCCTGTCGCCCGGCGGGCTGCAGGCCAAGCTCGGCGTCATTCCCGACATGACGACGCTTGGAAAGTACATCGGTGGCGGCATGTCGTTCGGCGCCTTTGGCGGCAAGCGCGAGATCATGGAGCTGTTCGACCCGACCAAACCCGACCATCTGCCCCACGCCGGCACCTTCAACAACAACGTGCTGACCATGGCGGCGGGCGTCGCGGGCTACGGCGAGGTCTACACGCCCGAGGCGGCGGTTGCGCTGAACGCCCGCGGCGAGAAAATCCGCGAGCGGCTCAATGCGATCTGCCAGAAGGCCGGCGTCGCCTTCCAGTTCTCCGGAATCGGCTCGATGATGACGGCGCATGCCACGACCCGGCCGATCCGGACGGCGGCGGACATCGCTACCTCGAACCAGGACGCCAAGGAGCTATTCTACTTCGACATGGTGGCAGCCGGCATCTGGATCGCCCGGCGCGGCTTCGTGGCGCTCAACATCATGATCGGCGACGCCGAGGCCGACCGGTTCGTCGCCTCGGTCGACGAGTTCGTGGCGGCGCGCAAGGCGTTGCTGGTGGCGTAATGACATTGTTGCCGGGAGCGCGGCTCTCCAGAGCCGCTCATGGGGTTGGGATAACCCGAGGAAAAGCGGCTCTGGAGAGCCGCACTCCCAGCGATGAGCATGAACGATGACTGACTTCCCCCAGCCCGTCGCCGGTACCGTCGTGCCGCGGTTCGGCGATATCGCGACTTTCATGCGCCTGCCGTTGCAGCGCAATCCGGCCGACGTGGAGATCGGCATGATCGGCGTGCCGTGGGACGGCGGCACCACCAACCGGCCGGGCGCCCGTCACGGGCCACGCCAGATGCGAGATCTCTCGACCATGATGCGACGCATCCATCACGTGACGCGCGTCGCACCCTACGAGCTGGCCAAATGTGGCGACCTCGGCGACGCGCCGGTCAACCCTGCCAGCCTCGACGACTCGCTGACGCGCATCGAGCACTTCTACGCCAAGATCCATGCGGCCGGAGCCATCCCCCTGTCGGCCGGCGGCGACCACCTGATCACGCTGCCCATCATGCGCGGCATCGCGAAAGGCCAAGCGCCGCTCGGCATGGTCCATTTCGACGCTCACAGCGATACCTGGGATACCTATTTCGGCGGCTACAAATACACCCACGGCACGCCCTTCCGCCGCGCGGTGGAGGAGGGGCTGCTCGATCCCAAGCGGGTGGTGCAGATCGGCATCCGCGGCTCGCTCTACAAGCGCGACGACAACGACTGGGCGGTCGAGCAGGGCATGCGGGTGATCTACATCGAGGAGTATTTCGACCTCGGCGTCGACAAGGTGATCGCCGAGGCGCGCCGCGTCGTAGGCGACGGCCCGACCTATGTCAGCTTCGACGTCGACGGCCTCGACCCCGCCTATGCGCCCGGCACCGGCACGCCCGAGATCGGCGGCTACACCCCGCACGAGGCGCAGCGCATGCTCCGCGGCCTTCGCGGGCTCGACCTGGTCGGCGGCGACGTGGTCGAGGTCTCGCCGCCGTTCGACATGAGCGGGAACACCGCGCTCGTGGGCGTCACCATGATGTGGGAGATCCTCTGCCTGCTCGCCGAGTCGGTGGCAAAGCGCAAGGGCAGGATCTGAGCGATCAACGGTAGCTCACGACTTCGTACTCGATGCCGTCCGGATCGAGGAAATAGAACCGACGGCCCGGGTCGTAGGTGTCGTGGCCGAACGGGCGCAGGCCTGCGGCGACCACCTTGGCCTCGATCGCGGCGAGATCGTCGACCTCGACGCCGATGTGGTTGAGAGGGCGACCCTTGACGAAATCGTCGGCGCCGTAGGCTACCCCGTGTCCGGTGTAGAGCGCGATGTAGTGATCGTCTGACCCAACATGGATGGTGCGGCCGCCGTTGCGCGCCGGACCTTGCCAGCGCACGTGCCAGCCGAACAGCGACTCCATGAGGCGGGCAGCGCGATCGGGGTCGCTGACGGTGACGTTGACATGTTCGATACGGGGTCCAGCCATCGGAAAGCTCCTCTGCAACGGGAACGATTGCCCTTGCGCATCGCAGGCTAGGACCTCAACCTAACTTGAGGTCAAGCCATTCAGGGAGATCGTCACGTGCCAGTCCAGCCCCTGCTGTCGATCGGCGAGCTGTCCCGGCGTACGGGAATGTCGGTTTCCGCGATCCGCTTCTACGAAGCGCAGGGCTTGGTGAAGGCGATCCGCACCGGAGGCAACCAGCGTCGCTTCGCGCGCGCCGACATGCGGCGGCTGTCCTTCGCGCTGATCGCCCAGCAACTCGGCTTGTCGCTTGCCGAGATCGCCGCCGAGCTCGCGACCCTGCCGATGAAGCGCGCGCCGACGCGGGCGGACTGGCAGGCGATCAGCCGTCGTATCCGCGGCGCGCTGCAGCAGCGGATCGACCTGCTCGAGCGCACGCGCGACCTGCTCGACGGCTGCATCGGCTGCGGCTGCCTTTCGCTCGACCGATGCCGGCTCTACAATCCGGGCGACGAGGCTGGCCGCGCCGGCGCCGGCCCGCGTTTTCTACTCGGCGACCGGCCGCGGCAAAAATAGATTCCCCGAGTTCGGGGAGGGAAAGCTCGAGGGCGAATGCCCCACAGATGCGGCAGGCTCGGCCCTCACAGACGGCATTCCCTTTGCGCGGACACCGCGCTACAAGCACGTGCTCTACCAAACGGGGGAATGATAAAATGTTGTCGAGAATCATGTTGGCGTCGGCGGCCGTGCTTCTGCTGACCGCTTGCCAGCAGAAGCCTGTGCCGGTGGCTACTCCGCCGGCGCCGCCGCCAGTGCAAAAGAACTACACGGTTCTTTTCGACACGGGCAAGGCGGCCCTGTCGCCTGAGTCCGTGGCGACGATCGCGACGGCGGCCAATGTCTTCAAGTCGAGCGGCGGTCGTTCTGTGGCCGTGACCGGCCACACCGATACGACCGGCACACCGCAGTTCAACCTGCAGCTCTCTAAGCAGCGTGCAGCGGCGGTCCAGGCCGAGCTCCAGAAGAACGGCGTTCCGGCCCCGGCGATCGCCGCGCTCGGTGTCGGCGAGCAGAACCTGCCGGTCAAGACTGCCCAGAATGTCCCCGACCAGCGCAACCGCAGCGTCGACATCGTCGTCACCGAGCGCCCGGCCGAGGTGCTCCTGAGCGATACCGACTATTGCAGGAAGCTGAGCGTCCTTTACCGCCGCTACCGGACCAACCAGATCGACCAGGATGCGGCCGAGGCGATGAGCAAGTGCGAGACCCCGGATGCGGGCTCGGCCATTCCGGTGCTCGAGCGCGCCGTGACCGACATGAAGATCGCCCTGCCGGCGCGCATGGTCCCGCGTACCTGACAGGCGTCACGACGCAGCACGGGGCGGGCCGAAAGCCCGCCCCGTTTCTTTTGGGTGCGCCGATCCCCGGATGGCGCCGTCTGCAGGGCGAATGGACACATCCACCGCGTCGACCTCACCCTGCGCGCAGCTGCTTGAGCCGGGGACGTGGTGAACGGGATGGTTCCGATGCCGGAAACCTGGCCGGCTCGAGGGCATCGACTTGCCGTCGGCGCGCACGCACTCCACCATGACGGCGAACGAATGCATCGGGAGGTCAGACATGTCGGACGGGTTGGCGAAGGTGCTGCGGCGCTTCGAGGAGCGGTTGGTGAGTCTTGAATCCGAAGTCGCGGCAGGCGCGAGGCACTGGAAGGCGGTTCACCTGGACAAGGCGCTGGCGGCATTGCCGGGCGATCACGTCGCGGCCCACGGCCATCTCGACGAGATGGATCGCGCCGAACTCGCCCGGGAGTATCCCTCATTGGTCGAGGACCATGTGCCGACGGTCGAGGAGATCAGGACGCGCTTCGGCATGATCGCCGGCGGAAACCTTTAGGAGGCGTCGTTCGAGACCGCCGGTGCGGAAGGAATCCGAACAGCCCTGGCTCACGCCGTGGGCACGGTCCCGCCGTCGATCACATGTTCGCTGCCGGTGATCGCACCGGCTCGCGGTGAGACGAGGAAGGCGATGAGGTCCGCGACCTCCCGGGGCTTCGCCGGCCGACCGAGCGGGATGCCGCCGAGCGACTTCATGATGATCTGCTTGCCGCCCTCGTAGTCGGTGCCGGCCTGCACGGCGAGCCGCTCGGCCAGGGCGATGGCGGCTTCGGTCTCCACCCACCCGGGCGACACGCGCACGACACGGATGCCCTTGGGCGCCACCTCCTTCGACAGGCTCTTGCTATAAGTCGACAGCGCCGCCTTGGCCGCGGCATAAGCCGTCGTCGATTCCGGCAGGGGCAGCTCGTGCTGAATCGAGGTGACATGGACGATCACGCCACTGCCCCGTTCGATCATCGCTGGCAGCAGGGCACGGTCGAGGCGCACGGCCGGCATCAGGTTCTGGTCGAGCTCGCGCCGCCACGTATCGTCGTCGAGGACGCCAAAACCGCCGCCCGGCGCGCCCGAGCCGCCGAGCACATTGACGAGGATGTCGACGCCGCCCAGCCGATCGCGCGCCTCCCGCGCGACCGACGTACAGCCGTCCGCGGTGGTGAGGTCGGCAGCGACGTAATGCGCGTCGTTCGGCGCAGGATTGGGGATCGAACGGGCCGTCGCCAGCACCGTCGCGCGAGCATCGAGCAGGGCGCGGACGACGGCGGCACCGACGCCCTTGGTGCCGCCGGTGACGAGCGCGCGGCGGCCGGAGAGTTCGAGGTCGAAAGTCATGGTCTGATCTCCAATCGCCATGGTTGAACAAACGGCTACATGGCGCCATGCTGTCCACACGACAAGAACGCACGAAAAAGTAGGGTACTTACCTCAAGGTAAGGTTCATCTCATGGTCGACGCCGACCCGAAAAAGCGCGCGCAGAAAAGCGTCTATCCCGGCATCACGCCCGGGATTGCATCGGCCGGCGTGCAGGCGGCGCTCAAGGTGCTCGAAGGGCGCTGGAAGCTCACCATCCTGTTCGAGCTGTTCGGCGGAAGAACACTGCGCTTCAGCGAGCTGGAACGGGCGATCCCCGGCATCACGCAGAAGATGCTGATCCAGCAGCTCCGCGACCTCGAGCGCGACGGCATCGTGGCCCGCACCGTCTATCCGGTCGTGCCGCCCAAGGTCGAATACCGCCTCACGCCAGGCGGTGAGGAACTCTGCCCGGCGCTCGACGAGCTGCTGTTCTGGGCGCAGCGATGGCAGGGGCAACCGACGGCGGCGAACCTTTCCTCCGGACGCTGAGGCGGCCGGCGCCGGAATTTCCTTCACCTGCTCCGGTTATGAGCGTCGACTTGCCAGCCCGGCGCCAGGAGCTGCACCGATGCCAGGGCGGGTCCGCCCTTTGGCGACCGGCCCGGAATTAGCGTGACGAGCCGTTGGCCGGGCGCCAGCGCGTCCATCTGCTCCGAGGACAGGCCGCCCAGCGGGACCTTGACCCGACCACCCCAGGGAGACGCCGTTTGGCCCGCGTACGTGCCAACCGCCAGATAGACGAAGCGCGCCTGGGGCGGGCCCTGCACAACAGGGCCGAGCAGCCGTGGCCGCCCATCTGGCAGGCAGCCGTCGACCGTCACCTCGATGTCGAATGTCACGGCTTCCCGGGAGCGGCTCGCGGGCGGGATGAGCTCGGACTTGGCGGCCTGTCCCCGTTGGAGCGCGATCGAGAGTCCGGGAACCGGGTCCACGACGACGATTCGGATCGGTAGCTCGTAACGCTCAGGTCGCACGGTCGCCTCCATCAACAGCTCGGCGGTATTTCTATACGCGTCCGGGCAGGGCCGCGGAGATCATATTGATTGCCTGGGCGAGATCGGGGCATCGCTCGTCGCCATGGCGCACGCCTCGCTCCTCCTCGTCATGAGCTGCGGATACTTGGCCATCGCCGCGGCCTCGATCTCCGGCAGCGACTCGACCGCTTCGAGCAGCGAGATGAGCGGGCGGCTCAGCTCGTTGTCCGGATGGTGCGCCCATCGGGCGATGCCAGGTCTCGTCGCCTCGGGAACCCAGACCGTGACCGCCCAGGCCGGCAGCCAGTACTCACCGACGAAATCGTCATCCATGATCTCGCGTTCCAGCGAGACACGAAGGCCGTCCTCGTCTTCCCGTCCGCCACCCAGGCTCTTGGTCCAGCGGAGAAGTACGTCATCCTTCGTAGGGCCCGTGGTGCCGAGCCCGGCGCAATAGCCCATGGCGTGGACGATTTTGTCGACTGCCTCGATGATCGCGCGTTCATTGGCATTCTTGGTCTTGATCCGCTGCAGGGCTGCCGCTCTGTCGTGTGCCATGATGGTCCTCTTCTGCCGATCATCTTCAGTGCAAGGCTGGGGCTCTGCTGCCCGTCCTCGCCGGCGGGCTGCGGCCCGTCGAGACCCTTTGCTTCGGCTGACACCGGCCATGTGCGCATCTCGTGCATCAAATGCATTGATCCCGGCCGCCAAACTGTTGACCGGTTGCGACACGCCGACAGCGGATGAACGTGATTTCGTTGCGCGGGTCTGTTCGAGCGCGAAGTTCTCGCCGGCAATGACGCGTCGCCGCCTCAGTGACAACCCTGCGATGCTCTGAGTTGCCGTTCCCGACTGCAACGCAACAGCCTACCGAAGAACTTCCAGAGGCGCGTCGATGCCTGCGAGCTGTCGAATACTGCGAGATCGTGGGCCAGCTCGCGGGCGGCCCCCTCCGCCTCGCGCATATCGTAGACTGGCAATCTGGCGACAACTCGGGCGAAGAATTCTTGCCGCGCCGTCATCTCGTAACGACACCGCTCGGCCGCCCAGGACACGCCGTGCAACTCCAACCCCCTCAGGACGGAGTCGAGGCCCGCCCGCCTGGCCATCAGCCTGACAGCCATCATCGGTACGCCCCAATCGGGTGACACCCGCTCGTGACGCTCGATCAGCGTCTCATAAAGTGTGGCGAGATCGTAGTCGTCCGCGCTGATCCAGGGAATATTCTCGACCACTATGAGCGCTCCTTGCTCGTCCCTGCCGGTCACCGCCGCGCCGACCGGAGCCTGGTGGAGACGTGGCATTGCCGCACAGCCCCGCCCCAATGCTTGAGCGGGCGAATGTCGGGCGATATGCGCGTCACAAGCCTCCACCGCATTGATCTCGCACGCCAGAATGTTGACCCTTGACGACAATCTGGATGACCGGTGACCACTATCGCCCGACTTGAAGGAGAAATGCCGGGGGGCTGAAGATTGGGAAAGCCATCGGAGCGCCGATACCTTCCCGCCCGGCGCTGGTAGCCCCGACTCGCGGCTTGGCGGTGGACTGGCTCTGGATGGGACCAAGTGCTGGCCGGGGTCGACAGCGACCTGCCGCGTGCTTGGGCCACCGAAACTTCATTGACTGATATCGGCACATCATCGACCGTTACCGCCAAGTCCCCGGCGTCTGGCGGTCTACATGTCGCAAACTCACAAGATCGAAGCGCGCCTGGCGACCAGGGTAGTCGGCGACCTCCGGCGCCGCGGCATAAAGCCTGACGGTCTTCTGAAGGAAGCCGGCTTGAAGCGCGCGGACGTTCTGGACCCCGAGAACCGCATCCCCTACGCCTCAGTGCTTGCCTTGGTCGAACGCGCGGCAAATGTCCTCGGCGACGCCAGCTACGGGTTGCGCCTGGGTGCCGCTCAGGAAGCGAGAAGCAGCGGCATGCTTGGTTTCCTAATGCTCAACTCGCCCACACTGTTCGACGCTCTTGGCAATATCCAGCGCTACCACCGCGTTGTCGGCGACGGTGAGGATATCGAGATCGTGGGCACGGGATCGCATGTCATCTTGCGCTTCCGCGAAACCGACGAAGCGCTCCGGGGACTACGACACAATTCCGAGTACATTGCCGCGATAATCGTGCGGGCCTGCCGGGATATATCACGCAAGCGCGTTTCACCTTTGCGTGCAGAGTTCATGCACGGTCGACCCAATGGCAAGATCGCCTACGCCGACTATCTCGGCTGCTCCGTAAGATTTCGCGCCAGCTGGGACGCCCTGGTCTACGACAACGATGCGATGAACCTGCCGGTGATCGGCGCCGACAGCGCGCTCCTCAAAGTGCTCAAGCGAGCCTGCCATAAGATCCTGGGTCCGGCACCGAGGACTCGGGACGTCGCTCACGATGTGCGAGAGCTGGTCATCGACCGGCTTGCCAAGGGAACCGTCCACCTGGACGCGATTGCCGCCGAATTGAGCATGAGCCGCAAGACGCTCGAGCGACGCCTGGCGGCGCGCGGGGTCACATTCAGCACACTGCTTGATGAAGTTCGGAGCGGGCTTGCGAAACGCTATCTCGGCGATACCGACCTCAGGCTCGACCAGATCGCCTACCTGACCGGCTACTCGGAGGCGGCGGCTCTCGTGCGTGCTTTCAAGCGCTGGACCGGCGCGACACCGATGCAATTCCGGGCGAAGGAGCGTGATTGGCTCGAATCCTGACGCAAACAGCCAAAGTGCTCCCAAATCCGGCGCGTTGCCGGGAGGCAAACGATCGGTCATCGCCCAAGAATTCAATGCCGACCGAAATGAGGCGGTCTGGGAGCGTGCTGCCCTTTGGGGCGGCTATGGTCGCACAACCTTGATGTCGGCATTCGTCAGGGTCGGGCTACCCATGAGCCTCGCAAACTGGACAGCGCCGCCGGCGTCCGCTCCATTGCTGTCGTAGAGCAGCGCACCTGTGCCCTGGTGGCGCACGATCTGCGAACCTGTGTCGGTGGCGCTGCCGGTCGTGAATTGGGCAGCGGTCAATTGGTCCACGGCCAATCGTGGCGACCTCTTTCCTCGCGGCTGGCATAGTTCGCCCGCTGCAAGTCGCTGACATGTTGCGAGTTTTCTACCATCCTCATGAGCTGCTCGAGCGCGCTGCTGGCGGATCGCGCATATGTGCGAGCTGCTGACCGACTATAGGGAAGCCAAGCGCGCAATCGCCGTGACCAAGGCCGCCAGATCGTTCTGACTGCAGGTGCCGGGATCGAACTGTAGGGCGAGGGTCCCAAGCACTTGGGCGTAAGGCTCACGCTGCCAGCTCCAGTATCTCCCTCACCTGCTCCGGCCCCGGGATCGGCCGCGGGTTGCGCGGCACCCAAGGCGTGCCCATCGCCTGCTTGGCGATGCGGTCGAAGTTCTCTGGGCCGACCTTCGCTTCGGTGAGGCTGCGGGGCATGCCGAGGCCGCGGATGAAGGCGTCGAGCACGTCGCCGGCATCCTCGCCGGGATGCCCCATTGCGGCGGCGACCAGAGCCTGGCGCGCGGCGTTGGCCGGCTTGTTCCAGCGCATCACCGACGGCAGCATGATGCACGAGGTGTGGCCGTGCGGGATGTCAAATACTGCTCCCAGCACGTAGCCGATGCCGTGGCTCGCGCCCATCGGCACGCCGGCGACCAGCGGCGCCATCGAGAGCCATGAGCCGAGCTGACAGTCGAGCCGCGCGGCCATGTCGTTAGGGTCGGCCATCACCTTCGGCAAGCCGCGCGCCAGCAGCGCGAGGCCGTGCAGCGCCTGGGCGTCGCCGTACGGGCTCGCCTCGTTGGAGCATACGCCCTCGACGCAATGGTCGAGCGCGCGGATGCCGGTCGAGAGCCACAGCCACATCGGCGTGTGGCGCGTCACTTCGGGATCGAGCACGGCAGCGCGCGGCACTATGTCGGCGTGGCGGAACAACTCCTTCACCTTGGTGCGCTCGTCGGTCACGCCGGAGATGTAGGAGAACTCGCCCGCCGACAGCGTGGTGGGGATCGAGATCTGCGGCACGCTCGGCGGCTTGACGGGCGAGGGCGCGCGGATCGTGTCCATCGCCTCTGGCGTGCGGATGTCGTTGGCGAGGCAGAGCTGCACGGCCTTGGCGCCGTCGGTGATCGAGCCGCCGCCCAGGGTGACGATCAGGTCGGCCTTCGCCTCGCGCGCCTGCTCGGCGGCGGCGATCACCGCGGCGCGCGGGGTGTGCGCGGGCATGCTGTCGAAGGTGCCGACGCACTGGTTGCCGAGCGTGCGGCGCAGCTTCTCGATCTCGTCGGTGGTCCGGTTGAGCGTGCCGCTCACCATCAGGAAGACGCGCTCGGCGCCGCGGCGGCGGGCGAGGTCGGCCACGGTCTCGGCGGCCGGCTTGCCGTAGACCACTTCTTCCATCCTGCTGAAGACCACCTGACCCGGCTGCGTCATGTTCCCTCCGATTGGCTCTTTGGCCGCTGCCTTGGTAGCTTAGAGCCCATGAGCGGATCCAGAAACGGCGCCATTGCGCGCGCCGAGCAGTATTTTGACGACGGCGGCTTCCTGGCCGATCTCCAGCGCCGCGTCGCCATCCCCACCACCAGCCAGGAGCAGGGCTCGATGCCTGCGCTGCAGCAGTACGTCTCGGGCGAGATGACCGAGTCGCTGGAGAAGATGGGGTACGACTGCACGGTGTTGCCCAATCCGCGCGCCGAGTACGGGCCGTTCCTGATCGCGCGTCGGGTCGAGGACGCGGCCAAGCCGACAGTGCTGACCTACGGTCATGGCGACGTGATCCGCGGCCAGGAGGACCAGTGGCGGTCCGGGCTGTCGCCGTGGAAGATCGTGGTCGAAGGCGACAAGATGTATGGCCGCGGCACGGCCGACAACAAGGGCCAGCACACGATCAACATCGCAGCCCTTGCCTGCGTACTCGAAGAGCGCGGCTCGCTCGGCTTCAACTCCACCATCCTGATCGAGACTGGTGAGGAGACCGGCTCGCCGGGCCTCGCGGATTTCTGCAAGGCCAACAAGGCGGCGCTCAGGGCCGACGCGCTGATCGGCTCGGACGGGCCACGGCTCGACCATCGCCGGCCGTGCATCTTCGGCGGCACCCGCGGCACGCTGAACTTCAACCTGAAGCTCGCCTATCGCGAGGGCGGCCATCATTCGGGCAACTGGGGCGGGCTGCTGGCCAACCCCGGCATTGTCATGGCCCATGCGCTGGCCTCGATCACCGACGAGCGCGGCCAGATCAAAGTGCCGGAATGGCGGCCCAGGACACTAACCAATTCGGTGCGGGCGGCGCTGGCCGACGTGTCGATCGATGCCGGTGAGGGCGCCCCGAAGATCCACGAGGACTG
Source organism: Reyranella sp. (assembly GCF_965279465.1). NCBI lineage: Bacteria > Pseudomonadati > Pseudomonadota > Alphaproteobacteria > Hyphomicrobiales > Reyranellaceae > Reyranella > Reyranella sp. Next base: position 6,402,757 of record NZ_OZ257242.1, on the reverse strand, counting down.
GGGCGAGAAGGGGCTGACGCCGATCGAGCGAGTGTTCGGCTGGAACTCCTTCGAAGTGCTGGCCTTCAAGACCGGCAATCCCGACCGGCCGGTCAACGCCATTCCGCCGTCGGCCGTCGCCTATTGCCAGCTGCGTTTCGTGGTCGGCACGGACCCGCACGACATCATCCCGGCGCTACGCCGGCACCTCGAGAAGCACGGCTTCGGCGACATCGAGGTCGAGCAGGCGCGCGACGTGATCATGAATGCGACCCGGCTGGACCCGGACAACCCGTGGGCGAAATTTGCCGCTAAGTCGCTCGAGACGACCTTCGGGTCGAAGCCGCATATCCTGCCCAACCTCGGCGGTTCGCTGCCGAACGAAGTCTTTACCGACATCCTCGGCATGCCGACGGTCTGGGTGCCACATTCCTACGCCGCCTGCTCGCAGCATGCGCCGGACGAGCACCTGCTGGCACCGGTAGCGCGCGAGGGGCTGCGCCTGATGACTGGCGTCTTCTGGGATCTCGGGGCGCAAGGACGGCCCGTCTGACTGCCGACGAAGCCGCCGACCTGATCCTGGCCATCGCAGCCCGTCAGGACCGGACGGCCTTCGCGGCCCTGTTCCGGCACTACGCGCCCCGGGTGAAAGCCTTCATCATGAAGGGCGGCGCCGATGCAGAGTCCGCGCAGGAAGTAGCGCAGGAAGCGCTGATCATGGTGTGGCGCAAGGCCGCCAGCTTCGATCGCAACCGCGCTTCCGCCGCAACCTGGATCTACGCCATCGCGCGCAACAAGCGGATCGATCTATTGCGCCGGACCGGCCGGCCGCCAATCGAGGTCGAGGACTGGCTGGCGATCTTTTCGCCGGAGGAGGATAGCGCTGACAAATCCGTGTCGGCCGGACAAACGTACAACCGGATAAGGAAATTGATGGAAGGCCTTTCAGCTGACCAGTTGGTCGTCATCCGCAAGGCATTCTTCGAGGACAAGACCCATACGGCCATCGCCGAGGAATTGGCGCTGCCCCTGGGAACGGTGAAGTCACGCATTCGCCTCGCTCTGGGGAAGCTGCGCGAGGCATTGGAACGGGAAGAAGAGGATCGATGAGCCGCCATCCGGCGCCCGACGAGCTGTTGCTTGATTACGCGGCCGGCGTCCTGCCGGAGGGGCCGGCGCTGGCGGTGGCGCTGCACGTCGCGATCGATCCGGCGTCGCGGCGCGTGGTCGAGCGGCTGCGCGACGTCGGTGCGGCGCTGATCGAGGGCGAGGCGACAACAGGCGACCTGGGCGATGCTGCGTTGGAGCAGGCATTGGCGCGGCTCGACGGCGTGCCGGTCGAGGCGCCGCGCGTGCCGGCTGCCGCGTTGCGGCAGTCCGGCGTCGCTCGGCCCGGCTTCGATTGGGCGCCGGCGCCGCTGCGGCCCTACCTCGCCGGCAAGGCCTGGAAACGGATGTTCGGCGGATTCGACGAGATCAGGATCGGCCTCCGTGACGGAACGCATCGCGTTTCCCTGCTGCGGCTCGAGCCGGGCAAGGGGTTGCCGGTCCATCGTCACGTCGCCGCCGAATTCACCATCGTGTTGCAGGGCGGATACACCGACAACACCGGCAACTATGGGGTCGGAGATTTCGCGGTCGGGCCCGGCCCGCAGGAACACGAGCCGATCGCCGATCCGGGCGAGCCGTGCATTGCCTTGATCGTGGTCGAAAAACCCATCGTGTTGACAGGTGTGTGGGGGCGCCTCCTCAACCCTTTAGTGCGTTGGGGCTGGATGTGACCCACCTCGTGCGTCGCTGAGGCCAGTCCTTGCAATCGAGCGGTGCTCCCAGCAAACATTGACCCCACGACGGCTTGCCTTCAGGCTCGCGGGCCTGGAGGAAAATCATGTCGTCGCGCATTCCGTACTACGAAGTCGATCAGGCCACCGGCAAGCATGCCGAGTTCCTCGACAAGCTGAAGCCGCACCTCAACATCTACCGCATGCTGGCCAACTCGGAGGCCGGGCTGAAGGGCTTCGTGAGGATGGGCAATGCGCTGCTCTTCCGCTGCGAGCTCGATCCGGTGCTGCGCGAGCTCGCGATCATCCGCGTTGGACGGTTGAGCCGCGCCGCCTATGAGGTATTCCAGCACGAGCGGATCGGCCGCGAGGCCGGCATCTCGGACGACAAGATCGCCGCCCTGCGCGAGGCGACTGTCGACTCGCCGGTCTTCAGCGACAACGAGAAGGCGGTCCTGCGCTTCGCCGACGACGTGGTGCGCAACGTCAAGGCCTCGGACAGGAACCTCAAGGCTGTGCAGGCCTTCCTGACGCCCGGTGCGATCGTCGAGCTCACGCTGACCGTCGGCTACTACATGATGGTCTGCCGCTTCCTCGAGACCACCGGTGTCGAGGGCGAGGAGGGCCAGGCGGAGTGGCTCAAGACGGCGAAGATGTAGACCATGGCGTACCGCGTCCTGGTCGCGCAGTTCATGCATGAGACGAATACCTTCAGCAAGCTCGAAACCACGCTCGACGACTATCGCCGCCGATGGTTGATCGAAGGCGAGGAGATGGTGCCGCGCTTCAAGGGCACGCGGAACGAGGTCGGCGGCTATATAGACGCGGCGGCCATGTATGGCTGGGAGCCGGTCTATGCCGTGGCGGCCAATGCGACGCCGTCGGGTATGCTGACAAAGGAGACTTGGGAGGCGATCCGCGACAGGATCGTCGGCACCGCGAAGAGCGCGGGCAAGCTCGATGCCGTCTGCCTGTCGCTGCATGGCGCGATGGTGACCGAGACCGAGGACGACGCCGAGGGCGCGCTGCTCGAGGCGCTGCGCGGTGTGATCGGGCCCGACGTGCCGATGGTCGCCACGCTCGACCTGCATGCCAACGCCACGCTCCGGATGGCGAGGAACGCCAACGCGCTGGTGAGCTTCCGCACCTATCCGCATATCGACGGCTACGATCGCGCGGTCCAGGCCGCCGCTCTGGTGCACGAGGCGCTGGAAGGCCGAAAGACGCCGCGCTGCCTGCTCAGCCAGCCCGCCATGCTCGAAGGCGCCGATCATGGCCGCACCACCCAGCCCGGCGTAATGCGCGACCTGCTGGCGCGCGCCGACGCGTACGAGAAGGAGCCCGGCATCAACGTGGTCAGCATCCAGGTCGGTTTCACCTGGTCGGACATGCCCTACACCGGCCCCTCGATCGCCGTGAGCTACGAGCCGCCGGCCGAGGCGCGCGCCCGCGAGATCGCCCGGTCGATGATCGACGAGATCTGGCGGCGGCGGGACGAGATGTCGGCGGATTACCGCCCGGTCGCCGACGGCGTTTCCGCCGCGCGGGCCGTCAGCGGCAAGGCCGGTCCGCTGGTGATCGCCGACGGCACCGACAACCCGGGCGGTGGCGGCTACAACGACACGACGCCGGTCCTGCAGGCGCTGCTCGACGCCGGCATCCGCAACGCCGCGATCGGCACGATCTACGATCCGGGCACGGTGCAGCAGGCGATCGCGGCCGGCGTCGGCGCCACGATCGAGGTCGAGCTCGGCGGCCACACCGACGAATCGATGGGCAAGCCGATAAAGGCCACGGCACTCGTGAAGATGCTGTCGGACGGCGTGTTCACGAACGACGGGCCGATGAACGCCGGCGTCGAGAGCAACATGGGGCCGACCGCCGTGCTGCGGATCGATGGCATCGACGTCGTCACCATCTCCAGCCGCATCCAGACCACCGACCTGCAGGTCTTCCTCAGCCAGGGCATCGATCCGCGGGCCAAGGACGTGCTGGTGGTGAAGAGCGTGCAGCATTTCCGTGCCGCCTATGCGCCGATCGCGCGCGAGATCGTGCTGGTCGATTCAGGCGGCATCTGCTCGCCCGACATCACGCGGCTGAAATTCACCAAGCTGCGGCGGCCGATCTGGCCGCTCGACGGCGTGAACGATCCGTACGCCGGCACGCGGCCGGCATGATGGAGCGTTGACAGGGCCAATGGGCAGGCCATACACTTAACCAAATAGTTGAGTATGTGGGGCAATCATGAGCTGCAGCGTCGTCACGACCGAACGTCAGTTCACCGCCGTCATCAAGGCGAAGGTGCCGTTCGGCGGAATCCCCGACGCCCAGCGCTCGGCGCGGGCCACCCTTGCTGCGTCGCTGGCGTCGCTTGACGCCGGCGCCGTGGGCCGAGGCATCACGCGCTTTCGCACGCCGGCGGACGGCGCGCTCGACATGGAGATGGGCAGCATCGTGGCGCGCCGTTTCCAGGACCGGGGCGACGTGGTGCTGTCGGAGTTGCCCGCCGGCCGCGCCGCGCACTACGCGCTGAAGGGTCCTTTCGAGGGGCTGCCCGGCGCCTGGCAGACGCTGTTCGAATGGTGCAACCGCGAGGGCGTGACGCCGAGCGGCGTCAATTGGGAGATCTACGGCACCGCGCAGGACGCCGACCTCTACGCGCTGCTCGCGTAACCCCCGTCGTCCCGAGCGTAGCCGAGGGACCTGTTCATCCCGGCAGACGTTGCATGAACAGATCCCTCCACTCCGCTTCGCTCCGGTCGGGACGACGGGAGATCACGAATTCGGCCTGCCGCCGACGCAGTTGTAGAGGCTGAGGCCGATCGCTTCCTTGTTCTGGATCGAGAAGGCCACGTTCGGCTGATAGCCGGCCGGGCAGGCGGTGAACATGAAACCGCCGGACTGTCCCCATTCGGCTTCCGAAACGAAGCGGCCGCCGGGCGTCAGCTCGGCCGTGACGACCTGCTGGTCGTCGAAGGTCATGAATTTCAGCGCGATCGGCCGGCTGCATTCGTTGCGCACGCCGACCGCGCCTTTTCCGCTCCAGATCAGGCAGCCCTCCATATGGGCGCTCGCGCCCTCCTGCGCTGCTGCACCGGCCGCCGCGACGAGCAGCGCCAGTCCACAGGCGAGGGCGCGCATCACTTCTTCGTCCGGAAGAACGTCGTCAGCACGAAGCGCCGGCCGCGCGTCACCGGCAGCGCCTCGTGCAGCACCGAGCAGGAGAACACGGCGGCGGCGCCGGCAGGTGGGCATACCTTGATGCCGGAATATTCCGGGAAGACCAGCTCGCCGCCCTCGAAGTCGTCGTTGAGGTTGAGCGAGACGGCGAACGAGCGGTCGGCCGTGGTCGGCGCGCCGTTGTCGCGATGGGCGCCGAAGAAGTGGCGCCCATCGGCGCTGTAGGAGAGCACGACATGCGCGTCGAAGCCGAACTCGCGGTCGTAGGCGAAGACCTTCACCAGCTCGGGCCCGATGCGGTACGCGATGCGATCGGAGATCGCTTTCTGCATCATCGGCTCGACGACCATGTAGTCCTCGGTGCGCTTGAGGTCGAGCATGCCGACGGTGCCGTAGCGGCTCGAGACGCCGGAGTCCTTGTGATCGCCCTTTTCCCACAGGCGGATCACCTGGGCGCAGAACTCGCGCTCGAAGACGCGTGGCAGCACCAGGACGGGTGCCGTTGCGGTGCGGATCACCTGGTCGGCACTCTCGTCGCTGCGCACGGAGGGGGCGAGGGCGGCGATCTGCTCGGCGGCGGCGAGCAGCGGCCGGCTGTCGAACGAGGCGGCGACCCGCTGGTTGGCATCGAGCACGATCACGCGCAGGCGCAGGCCCATGCCCGCCTGGCCGAAGGCGACGCCGCCGCCCTGCATCAGCAGCAGCGGCACGAACTTGCGCTCGCCGTCGCATAGCAGCAGGCGGCCGTCGGCATCGCCGCCGAGCGCCGTCCAGGCCGCCGACGCAGCCGCCACGGGCATGCCGGCAGCAACGACGATGTCGACTCGCACGTCCTTGCAGCGCGCGGCAAAGGCGGCGAACTGCTCGATATCCACCGTCTTCAGGTCGTCGACCGCGACCAGCGCCACGGCGCGGCCGGTGAAGGACCAGATGAACTTGCGCAACTTGCCGTCGAGACCCGGCAGGATGAAGTCGGGAACGCGATCGCCGGGTCGAAGGGAGAGCGCGGTCATCGTCACCCACGAATAGGAACACGGGTCGGGGCAATGGTGGGCGATGTAGGGATTGAACCTACGACCCCACCCGTGTGAAGGGTGTGCTCTCCCGCTGAGCTAATCGCCCGAGGGCGCGCGTATAGGACAGGCCGGCGCAGGCGTCAACCGGCAGCCAGCTTCTCCAGCGCCTGGGGCAGGGCGTCGAACCTTTCGATCACGGCCTCGGCCCCCAGCTCGCTCGCGGGCGTCGCGGTGTAGCCCCAGCTCACCAGCACCGCCGGCAGGCCGGCGCCGTGGGCAGCTTCGACGTCGTGGATGGAATCGCCGATCATGACGGCCCGGCCGGGGGTGCTGCCCATGCGCGCGACCAGCATCAGGATGTGGCGCGGGTCGGGCTTGCGGACTGGAAAGGTGTCGGCACCGGCGAGGTCGGCGATCGGCGGCATCAGCCTGAGATGCTCCAGGATCATCCGCGACGGCCGCTCGAACTTGTTGGTGCAGACCCCCTGCTTGAGGCCCAGGTGGGCGAAGCGGGCGACCACGTCGGCGACGCCGGGGAAGGCGCTGGTGTTGCTGATCGGGTCGGCCTCGTAATAGCGCACGAATTCGCGGGTCACGGCGCTCAGCGTGTCGTCGTCGAGCGCCTTGCCGTGCTTGGCGAAAGCCTTGGCCATAGTGACCTTGCTGCCCTGACCCATGAAGATGCGCACGTCGTCCTCGGTGACGGCCGGCAAACCATGGTCGGCGAGCACGTTGCTCACCGCCACCTGCATGTCCTTGGCGCTGTCGATCAGGGTGCCGTCGAGATCGTAGATCACGGTGTCGAAGCGGCTGGCGATGAGGTTTTTGGCGTTCGAATTCATGGATTACTTCCTTAGCACATCTTGCCGGACGACCAGCGCCGTGGCATCCGACAACTCATGAAAGCACCCATCGCCGCGGTCGTCCTGGCAGCCGGCGCCGGCACGCGCATGAAATCGTCGCTACCGAAAGTCCTCCACCAGGTGGCCGGCAAGCCGATGTTGCGCCATGTCCTGGACAGTGTCGCACGGCTGAAGCCGGCGCGGGTCGTGGGTGTGGTCGCGCCCGGGGCCGACCAGGTCGCGGCGGCCTTCGCCCCGCATCCGACGGTGATCCAGCACGAGACTCTCGGCACCGGCGATGCGACCAGGGTCGCGCTGCCCGCGCTCGAAGGCCATGGCGGGCCGGTGCTGGTGGTCTATGCCGATTCGCCGCTGCTGACGACCGAGAGCCTGGACCGGCTGGTGCAGGCCTGCCACCGCGAGAAGGCCGCCGTCGGCGTGCTGGGCTTTCGGGCGCGCGATCCGTCGCCCTACGGACGGCTGATCGTGACCGGCGGTGAGCTCGAGAAGATCGTCGAAAGCAAGGATGCAAATCCGGTGGAAAAGGCGATCGATTTCGTCAATTCCGGTGTGATGTGCCTCGATGGATCGCTAGCCGCCGAACTGCTGGGCGCGATCCGCAACGACAACCTGAAGGGTGAATTCTACCTCACCGACGCGGTCGGCATCGCGCGTGCCAGGGGGCATCGCGCAATCGCCGTCGAAGGCGTGGAAGAGGAGTTCCAGGGGGTGAACTCGCGCGCCGAGCTGGCCGTCGCGGAGCGCACCTTTCAGAACCGCCTGCGCGCCGCCGCGATGGCGGCGGGCGTCACCATGGCCGATCCCGACACGGTCTGGCTGTCGGCCGACACGAAGTTTGCGCCCGACGTCACGCTCGGCCCCAATGTGCGCTTCGGACCCGGCGTGACGGTGGCCTCGAACGTGCGCATCAATGCGTTCTGCGACATCGAGGGCGCGACGATCGGCAAGGGCGCGATCATCGGCCCGTTCGCCCGCATCCGCCCCGGCTCGGACGTTGCCGAAGACGCCCATGTCGGCAATTTCGTCGAGCTGAAGGCCACGAAGATGGGGCGCGGCGCCAAGGCCAACCATCTCGCCTATCTCGGAGATTCGGAGATCGGCGCGGGCAGCAACATCGGCGCCGGCACGATCTTCGTGAACTACGACGGCTACGGCAAGCATCGCACGCTGGTCGGCCCCGATGCCTTCGTAGGGTCGAACACCTCGCTGATCGCCCCGGTAAAGATCGGCAAGGGCGCCAACGTCACCGCCGGCAGCGTGATCACCAAGGACGTCCCGGCCGACGCGTTGGCGTTTGGCCGCGCCCGCCAGCTGACAAAGGAGGGGCGCGCCGCGAGCCTCCGGGCGAGACTGAAGGAACAGGCGTCGGCGGCCAAGCAAGCGAAGGGAAAATAGTTTCCATGTGCGGAATCATCGGAATCATCGGCACGACGCCGGTCACCCCGCTGCTGATCGATGCGCTGAAGCGCCTGGAGTATCGCGGCTATGATTCGGCTGGCGTCGCCACCCTGATAAACGGCCACATCGACCGTCGGCGGGCCGAAGGCAAGCTGGTCAACCTGGAGACCCGGCTGGACCGTGAGCCGCTGAGTGGCACGATCGGCATCGGCCACACGCGCTGGGCGACGCACGGAAAGCCGTCGGAGCGCAACGCTCATCCGATCGCCACTGACCGGGTGGCGGTCGTGCACAACGGCATCATCGAGAATTTTCAGGAGCTCAAGGACGAGCTTGTGGCCGAGGGCCGGCGCTTCGACAGCGATACCGACACCGAGGTCGTGGCCCAGCTCCTGACCTCGATGCTCGAGCGTCAGATGACGCCCGAGGATGCCATGGCCAAGACGATGGCACGGCTGCGCGGCGCCTTCGCGCTGGTCGCACTGTTCAGCGGCCGCCACGACATCCTGATGGCCGCCCGCCGCGGCAGCTCGCTCGCCGTCGGATACGGCGATGGTGGGATGTATGTCGGCACCGACGCGCTGGCGCTTGCACCCTTCACCAAGCGGGTGAGCTACCTCGAGGACGACGACTGGGTCGTCCTCAAGGCAGACGGCTGCAAGGTCTACCAGGGTACCACCGAAGTGACGCGCGAGATTCGCCAGAGCGGTATCTCTGGGGCGATGATGGGCAAGGGCAATCATCGCCATTTCATGCTCAAGGAGATCCACGAGCAGCCGGCGGTGATCGGCGACACGCTGCAGAGCTATCTCGATCCGGCCACGCGCGCGGTGACCTTGCCGGCCCTGCCGTTCGACTGGAACAAGGTCAGCAAGCTCACCATCACCGGCTGCGGCACGGCCTGCTACGCCGGTCTGGTCGCGAAATACTGGTTCGAGAGCCTGGCTCGCCTGCCGGTCGAGGTCGAGGTCGCGTCCGAGCTGCGCTACCGCGAGCCGCCGCTGCCAGAGGGCGGCGTCTGCATCGCCGTGTCGCAGTCGGGCGAGACGGTCGATACTCTGGCCGCGATCCGCTACGCCAAGGCCAACGGCCAGACGCTGCTGGCCGTGGTCAACGTGCCCGAGAGCGCCATCGCCCGTGAATCGCACGTCGTGCTGCCGACCCTCGCCGGCCCGGAGATCGGCGTAGCCTCGACCAAGGCCTTCACAACCCAGTTGACCGTGCTGCTCGTCGCGGCGATCGCCGCGGGCCGTGCGCGCGGAACGCTGAGCGAGGCCGACGAGCGGCGGCTCGCCCTCGCGCTGATCGAGCTTCCGGCGCATGTCAACGAGGCGCTCAACATGGAGGGCATTTATCGCCGCATTTCCGAGGAGATCCTCGCCCCGGCCCGCGACGTGCTCTATCTCGGCCGTGGCTCGTCGTTTCCGATCGCCCTCGAGGGCGCGCTGAAGCTCAAGGAGATCTCCTATATCCACGCCGAAGGCTATGCCGGCGGCGAGATGAAGCACGGACCGATCGCGCTGATCGACGAGTTCGTGCCGGTTGTCGTGGTGGCGCCGACCGACCCGCTGTTCGACAAGACCGCGTCGAACTTCGAGCAGGTCAAGGCGCGCGGTGGCCGGCTGATCCTGATGAGCGATGCTGCCGGCGTGGCGCGGCTCGGCGCGCAGGCCCTCGCGTCGATCACGATGCCGCCCGTCGATCCGGTGATCGCGCCGATCCTCTATACGATTCCGGTGCAGCTGCTGGCCTATTATACCGCCGTCGCCAAGGGCACCGACGTCGATCAGCCGCGCAATCTCGCGAAGAGCGTGACTGTCGAATAGCTCTTCCCCCGAATCGCGAGCGCCCGGCTCGCGGTTCGGACGAGCATGAGAAGAGGGCTTAGCGCGTGCCCTGGGGCAGGCCGGGAGCGAGGCCCTGCGGCTGGGCGGGCGCCGGTCCCGGCGGGCGCGCCTGAGCCGGAGCGGGGCGCGGCTGCTGCGCGGGCTGCAGCGACTGGACGATCGCCCGGACTTTGGCCTGCTCGGCTTCTCCGGCCTTCTTGAACTCTTCCTCGTTCAGGAAGCGGTCCTTGTTCAGGTCCATGCGCAGGAACTGACTGACCGCGAAGGCCGTCAGCTCGACGCGATCGAGCATATTGTCCTTGTTGGCGTCGATCTCGGCGAACTTGCGCATCGCGATCTGGCGGCGCAGCTCGAACGGCGGCAGGCCCTGCGCCTGCGGCCCGTCGGCCGGGCCGGCGAGCGTGGTGTATTCCTGCGCGCTGACCTTGCCGTCGTTGTTCTTGTCGAGCTGGTCGGCGCTGCGCAGCTGCAAGTCGATGAAGTCGTTGAGCGCGACCAGTCCCTGGCGGCGACGGGCCTGCTCCTCGCGGCGCGCCTGCTCTTCGCGGCGCAGCGTGCCCTGCATCACCAGCCGCACCTCGGGCTCGGTGATCTTGTTGTCGCGATCCATGTCGTACTGGTTGAATTCCGCGTGCACGAGCGCCTCGGCCTCGCCACGCTCGACGAAACCGTCGCGATTGGTGTCGAGGTTTTGGAACTCAGTCCGGGCGCGAGCGCGCCGTTCCTCGAGGGGCGACACGTTCGGTCCGTCGGGGGTGAAGGGCGGCTCGGCGACCTTGAGGAATTCCTCGATCGTGAGCTTGCCGTCCTTGTTGGCATCGAGTTCCACGAACGTCTTCATGCGGTACGTCAGGAAATCGGGCCGGCTGACCTCGCCCTTCTTCGCCGTATCGATCTCGCTGAACCAGAACGGCAGCGGGATTGGAACGTTCGCGGCGGGGGCCGCCGGCGCGGGCGTGGGGGCCACTGCGGCAGGCGGCGTTGGCGGTGCCTGGACGGGTGTCGCCGGAGCGCGATTGGACGGCCATCCCTGGGTTGGCGGTGTTTGAGCTGCGGCGGGAAACGAGAGAGCGGCTGCGGCAAACAGGATGGGTCGAAGGAAGCGATGCATCGGCAGCAGGTCCGCGATCTTTGAGGGGGATTTCCTATCGGCGGCAATACGTTGCGTGTCAACGTCGGGTCTGACGGTCATCGTGCGGCGCAATCACGCCAAATTCATGACACGCCCGCCATTTGAGTTGCGTCCTCCGGCACAATGAGCCATCGTGCAACGTGTGCAGGCCTCGAAGAAGGGCCGCAAGTAGTTGGGAGGCAAGGGTAATTTCGCGGCGGTGGTATGTTGATTGATGCCCGCCGCGAAACCGACGTGACCATGGCAAATCAGTCCTCATCCACCGCTCCGCCCCTGCTGAGCGTCCGCAACGTCTCGGTTCGCTTTGGCGGCATCGTGGCGCTCGATGGCGTCACTTTCGATGTCTTTCCCGGCCAGATCGCCGGCCTGATCGGGCCCAACGGTGCCGGCAAGACGACGCTCTTCAACTGCCTGAGCCGTCTCTACACGCCGAACGGCGGCGACGTGCTGTTCGAAGGCAAGACCATCCTCAATCGCCCGCGCCACGCCATCCCGTATATCGGCATTGGCCGCACGTTCCAGAACGTGGCGCTGTTCGACCGCATGTCGGTGCTCGACAACGTCAAGGTCGGCTGCCACAGCCGCAGCAGCACGAGCTTCTTCGACAATGCAATCCGCCTGGGCAAGGTCGAGGAGGAGGAGCAGCGCATCACCCGGCGCTCGCTCGAGCTGATCGAATTCATGGATCTCGTGCCCTTCACACACGCCTTGGCCGGCCCGCTGCCGTTTCCGATCCGCAAGCGGGTCGAACTGGCGCGTGCGCTCGCCTCCAGCCCCAAGCTGCTGTTGCTCGACGAACCGGCGGCCGGCCTGAACCACGAGGAGATCGAGACCCTCAAGGGCCAGATCAAGCGTGTACGCGATACCCAGCACGTCACCGTGCTGCTGGTCGAGCATCATATGAGCCTCGTCATGTCGGTGTCGGACAAGGTGGTCGCGATCGACTTCGGCAAGAAGATCGCCGACGGCACGCCGGCCCAGGTCCAGCGCGACCCCGAGGTGATCCGCGCCTATCTGGGGACCTCGTGATGCCGTCGCTGCTGGAAGTAAAGGGATTGAAGGCGTTCTACGGCCAGACGCAGTCGCTGTATGACGTCGGCTTCGAGATCCCCGAGGGCGGTATCACCACGCTGCTCGGCGCCAACGGTGCCGGCAAGACGACGACGCTGCGCGCGATCTGCAACATGGTGCGCACCGAGGGCTCGGTTCGCTTCGCCGGCAAGGACCTGGTCGGCATGGCGACCGAGGAGATCGTTCGCCTGCGGATCGCCCACGTGCCCGAAGGACGCGGCACGTTCACGACGCTGACGGTCGACGAGAACATGCGCATCGCGGCCTACACCCGCCGGGACAGGTCCGCGGTCGCGGCCGAGCGCGAACGGGTCTTCAGCTATTTTCCGCGCCTCAAGGAGCGGGTCCAGCAGCAGGCCGGCACGCTGTCGGGCGGCGAGCAGCAGATGCTGGCGATCGCCCGTGCGCTGATGCTGAAGCCGCGGCTGATGCTGCTCGACGAGCCGTCGTTCGGCCTGGCTCCGCTGATCGTGCTCGAGATCTTCCGCATCCTGCGCCGGATCAACGAGGAGGAGGGCGTGAGCATCCTGCTCGTCGAGCAGAACGCGGCGCTGGCTCTCGACCTGGCCAGCCATGCCTATGTGCTGGAAACCGGCAAGGTCGTGATGTCGGGGCCGTCCGAAGTCGTCAAGAACGACGAGAACGTGCGTAAGTCGTACCTGGGTTACTGAGGCAGACATGGAACAGTTCCTCCAGCAGCTCGCATCGGGCCTTGCCAACGGTGCCATCTATGCCTGCGTGGCGCTTGCGCTGGTCATGATTTACGTCTCGACCGACCACATCAATTTCGCCCAGGGCGAGATGGCGATGTTCAGCACGTACCTCGCCTGGCAGCTGATGAATTGGGGCGTGGGTTTCTGGGGCGCCTTCATCCTCGCCGTGCTGATCTCGTTCATGCTGGGCGTTGCGATCGAGCGCGCCATCTTGCGACCTTTGCACAATGCGCCGGTGCTCTCCGTCATCGTGGTGTTCATCGGCCTGCTGGCGATCTGCAATTCGGTGGCAGGGGCGATCTGGAGCTACCTGATCAAGGAATTTCCCTCGCCGTTCCCCAAGTCGAGCTTCGGCATCGCCGGCGTGATCGGGCCCCATCAGCTCGGCGTCGTGCTGGTCACCCTGATCGTGCTGACGCTGCTGTTCGTCTTCTTCCGCTTCACGCCGCTCGGCCTGGCCATGCGCGCGGCGGCGCAGAACCCGCAGATGGCCCGGCTGGTCGGCGTGAGGGTTGACTGGATGCTGGCGCTGGGCTGGGGCCTCGCGGCATCGGTCGGCGCCGTAGCCGGCATCATGGTGGCTCACATCGTATATCTCGACCCCAACATGATGGGCGGCATCCTTCTCTATGCCTTCGCCGGGGCTCTCGTCGGCGGCATCGGCAATCCGGGCGGCGCGGTCCTCGGCGGCTTCATCGTCGGTGTGCTCGAGAACATGGTGGCCTTCGCCGGCAACCAGATCGAGAAGGCGACGGGCATCTACATCATCGGCAACGGCGAGAAGCTCACGGTGGCGCTGATCATCGTGATCTTCGTGCTGACCGTGAAGCCGGCCGGCCTGTTCGGCCGCGTCGTCGTGAAGAGGGTTTGAGATGCCGGCCTTTCCCAAGAAGTGGGCGCTGCTGATCATCGTGCTTGCGGTGGTCATTCCGCTGCTGCAGCCGCTGATTCCCGGTTTGGTGTCGGACTACCGGCTGTTCCTGGTGAGCACGATGATCATCGCGGCGATCGCGGTGCTGGGGCTCAACTTGCTGACTGGCTTCAACGGCCAGATCTCCCTCGGCCACGGCGCCTTCTACGCTGTCGGCGCCTATGCGGCCGCGATCCTGATGGATCAGGCCGGCGTGCCGTATTGGGCCACCGTGCCGGCGGCCGGCATGATCTGCTTCATCGTCGGCTATCTGTTCGGATTGCCCGCGCTCAAGCTCGAGGGCCATTACCTCGCGCTCGCCACCTTCGCGCTGGCCTTGGCGGTGCCGCAGATCCTGAAATACAAATGGCTCGAGGGGTTGACGGGCGGGGTGCAGGGCATCGTGCTCAACAAGCCCGAGGTGCCGTTCGGGCTGCCGCTGTCGGAAGACCAATGGCTCTATTTCTACTGCCTGATCGTGATGATCATCCTGTATTGGGCGGCCAACAACATCCTGAACAGCCGCAGCGGCCGCGCCATGATGGCGATCCGCGATTACCCGATCGCGGCCGACACGATGGGCATCGACACCGCCCTCTACAAGACGGTCACGTTCGGCATCAGCGCAGCCTATACCGGCATTGCCGGAGCGCTGTCGGCGTCGGCCATCGCCTTCGTGGCACCCGACAGCTTCAACATCTTCCTGTCGATCAAGTTTCTCATCGGGCTCGTGGTCGGCGGCATCGGCTCGCTGGCCGGTTCGGTGGTCGGCGGCATCTTCTATGTGCTGGTCGATAACTCCGCCCAGGCGCTTTCGACCTTCGTCAAGAACGATCTCGGCCTCCAGTTCGACCTGTCGGCCTACACCGTGTTCGGCATCCTGCTGATCGTGCTGATGTACCTGATGCCGATGGGCATCGTCGGTGGCGTCTACATCATGTTCCGTCGGCTCCAGCGCCTCGGTCGCGGCAACATGGCTGCCGGCACGGCGACGACGCGGGCCGCCGAAGCCGGCAAGCGTCCCTAGGCTTCCTTTCCACCCGATTTGCGACGCGTGAGGGTAGTGCATGGAGTGATCTCGTACTGGGAGGATGAACATGAAGAAGACTAGCAGACGTACCTTCGTGGCCGGCGTATCGGCTGCGGCGGTGATTACGGGTAACCGCGTAGCGTTCTCGCAAAAGAAGTACGACGACGGGGCAAGCGACACCGAGATCAAGATCGGTCACACCAACCCCTATAGTGGTCCAGCGTCCGCGTACGGCGTCATCGGCAAGACCATCCAGGCCTACTGGAAGACCGTGAACGAGGCCGGCGGCATCAATGGCCGCAAGGTCAATTTCATCACCTACGACGACGGTTACAGCCCGCCCAAGACGGTGGAGCTGATCCGCCAGCTCGTCGAGCAGGACAAGGTGCTGTGCACCTTCAACACGCTCGGCACGCCGACCAACACGGCGATCCACAAGTACATGAACCAGAAAAAGGTGCCGATGCTGTTCGTCGCCACCGGTGCGTCGAAGTGGGGCAAGCCCAAGGAATTCCCGTGGACGATGGGCTACCAGCCCGACTACCACACCGAGGCGGTGATCTACGCCAAGCATCTGCTGGCCAACGTCAAGGACGCCAAGATCGGCGTGCTGATGCAGAACGACGACTACGGCAAGGACTACTGGGAGGGCTTCAAGGAGGGCCTCGGCAAGGAGGCCAGCCGGGTATCAAAGCATGTCAGCTACGAGGTCACCGATCCGACCGTCGACAGCCAGGTGATCCAGCTGAAGGACTCCGGCGCCAACGTCTTCTTCAACATCGCGACCCCGAAGTTCGCCGCCCAGGCGATGCGGAAGGCGGGCGATATCGGCTGGAAGCCGGTGATCTATCTCAACAACGTCTCCTCGAGCGTCGCCTCGACGATGAAGCCCGCGGGCTTCGACAATGTGCAGGGTGTGCTCACCGCGCAATACCTGATGGACCCGACCGACAAGCAGTGGGACGGCCACGACGACATGAAGGGTTGGGTCGAGTGGATGAAGAAGAGCAACCCGACCGCCAGCCTTCAGGACGCGTCCAACGTCTTTGCCTATTCGGTCGCCACGCTGATGCACGAGACGCTGAAGAAGTGCGGCGATAACCTGACGCGCGAGAACGTCATGAAGCAGGCGGCGAACTTCCAGAAATTCCGGCTGCGGATGCTGCTGCCCGGCATCACCGTGAGCACCAGCCCGACCGACTACTACCCGATCCAGGCCGTCCAGCTTTCGCGCTTCAAGGGCGAAACCTGGGAACTGTTCGGCGACGTCATGCACGCCGAGAGCACCTGACGGGAGGACACACGGTGAAGACGAACAGGCGTACCTTCGTGGGGGGCGGCGCGGCCGCCCTCCTGACCGGCTCCACGGTCGCCGTCGCGCAGAAAAAGTACGACGACGGCGCATCGGACACCGAGATCAAGATCGGCAACACCAACCCGTACAGCGGCCCGGCCTCCGCCTATGCCGCCATCGGCAAGACGATCGATACCTATTTCAAGAGCGTCAACGAAGCCGGCGGAATCAACGGGCGCAAGATCAGGTTCATCTCGCTGGACGACGGCTACGTGCCGTCCAAGACTGTCGAGATCGTCCGCCAGTTGGTCGAGCAGGACAAGATCTTCGCGCTTTTCCAGCCGCTCGGCACGCCGTGCAACACGGCGATCCACAAGTACATGAATACGAAGAAGGTGCCGCAGCTCTTCGTCGCGACGGGTGCCTCGAAATGGGGCGATCCCAAGAATTTCCCATGGACCATGGGGTATCAGCCCGACTACCACACCGAGGCGGTGATCTACGCCAAGCACATCCTGGCAAACATCAAGGATGCAAAGATCGGCGTGCTCCATCAGAACGACGATTACGGCCGCGACTATCTCGGGGGATTCAAGGAGGGCCTGGGCAAGGAGGTGGGGCGGATCGTCAAGATCGTCACCTTCGAGGCGACCGATCCGACGGTCGACAGCCAGATCATCCAGCTCAAGGACTCCGGCGCCAACGTGTTCTTCAACGTTTCCGGACCGAAGGCCGCGGCACAGGGCATCCGCAAGGCAGCCGATATCGGCTGGAAGCCGGTACATTATCTCAACAACGTCTCGGTTTCCGTGGCTGCCGTGATGAAGCCTGCCGGCTTCGACAATGCGCAAGGCATCATCACCGCGTCCTACCTGATGGACGCCACCGACAAGCAGTGGCAGGCCAACGACGAGATGAAGACGTGGAGCGCCTGGATGGACAAGTGGATGCCGGGCGCCAACAAGGCGGACGCCAACCACATCTACGCCTATGGCGTCAGCTACCTGATGACCGAGGCCTTGAAGCGCTGCGGCAACGAGCTAACGCGCGCCAACCTGATGAAGCAGGCGGCGGGCTTCCGGAAGTTCCGCGTCCCGCTGCTGCTGCCCGGCATCACCGTCAGCACCAGTCCGACCGATTTCTACCCCATCCAGGCCGTGCAGCTTCAACGCTTCAAGGGCGAGACCTGGGAGCTTTTCGGCGAGGTGATGCACGCCGAAAGCAGCTGATGTCGATGGCCGGAACCGGCTGTTTCACACAAAAAATGGACAGGCCGCCGGAAATCTGGCGGCCTTCCCATTTGTGTCTTTTCACCGCCGTGTTTTCAGGGGAAAAGCTCGCCACCTGTTACATAGGAGGTGACATCAGTGACTACGAGTAGGCGTACGTTTATCGGCGGCATGTCGGCCGTCGCTTTGTCGGGTAGCGCTGCGTTCGCGCAAAAGAAGTACGATAACGGCGCGACGGACGCCGAGATCAAGATCGGCCACGCCGGTCCCTACAGCGGCCCTGCCTCGGCCTATGGCGTGATCGGCAAGACGATCGAGGCGTACTGGAAGAGCGTCAACGACGCCGGTGGCATCAACGGCCGCAAGGTCAATTTCATCACACTGGATGACGGCTACAATCCGGCCAAGACCGTCGAGGTGGTGCGCCAGCTGGTCGAGCAGGAGAAGGTGCTGTGCCTCTTCAACACGCTCGGCACGCCGTCGAACACGGCCATCCAGAAGTACATGAACCAGAAGAAGGTGCCGCAGCTCTACGTCGCCACCGGCGCATCGAAGTGGGGCAAGCCCAAGGAGTTCCCGTGGACGATGGGCTACCAGCCCGACTACCACACCGAGGGCGCGATCTACGCCAAGCACATGCTGGCCAACGTCAAGGACGCCAAGGTCGGCATCCTGATGCAGAACGACGACTTCGGTAAGGACTACGTCGAAGGCTTCAAGGACGGCCTCGGCAAGGACAATGCGAAGATGATCGTCAAGCTCGCCACCTACGAGGTGACCGATCCGACGGTCGACAGCCAGGTCATCCAGCTCAAGGATTCCGGCGCCAACGTCTTCCTGAACATCTCCACGCCGAAGTTCGCCGCGCAGGCGATCCGCAAGGCCGCCGACATCGGCTGGAAGCCGGCGCACTACCTGACCAACGTGTCGGCCTCGATCGCGGCGGTCATGAAGCCGGCCGGCTACGAGAACAGCCAGGGCATCATCACCGCCTATTACCTGATCGATCCTCTCGACAAGCAGTTCGTCGATCTGCCCGAGGTGAAGACCTGGACGGCGTGGATGGACAAGTACATGGCGCAGGCCAACAAGGGCGACGCCAACTACGTCTATGGTTACACCGTGTCGTACCTGATGCACGAGACGCTGAAGAAGTGCGGCGACACGCTGACCCACGAGAACGTCATGAAGCAGGCGACGAACTTCCAGAAGTTCCGCGTGCCCATGCTGCTGCCGGGCATCACTGTCAGCACGAGCCCGACCGACTTCTACCCGATCCAGTCGGTTCAGCTCGCCACCTTCAAGAACGAGGGCTGGGCGCTGTTCGGCAACGTCATGTCGGCCGAAGGCTCCTGATTTCCGCTTCGGTCGTGGAGAAAGGAAAGGCCGCCGGTTTCGGCGGCCTTTCTCTTTTAGGCAACGCCGGATTGCCCTACGCTTGTCTCGCGTAACGAACAAAAACGGAGGAAGCGTTGAATACCAACAGGCGTGGTTTCTTGGGGGCCGTTTCGACGGCTGCCCTTCTGTCGGCGTCCGGAGCGGCGTTCGGTCAGAAAAAGTATGACGATGGCGCGACCGACAAGGAGATCAAGATCGGGCACTTCTGTCCCTATAGCGGCCCGGCGTCGGCCTACGGCGTGATCGGCCAGGCCCATCAGGTCTTCTGGAAGATGGTCAACGAAACCGGTGGTATCAACGGCCGCAAGATCAACTTTGTCACGCTCGACGACGGCTACAACCCGTCGAAGTCGGTCGAGGTGACGCGGCAGTTGGTCGAGCAGGAGAAAGTGCTCTGCCTGTTCAACACGCTCGGCACCCCAACCAACACGGCGATCCACAAGTACGTCAACCAGAAGAAGGTCCCGCACCTCTACGTCTCGACCGGAGCGTCAAAGTGGGGAGATCCCAAGAATTTCCCTTGGACCATGGGCTTCCAGCCCGACTACCACACCGAGGGCGTGATCTACGCCAAGCACATCGTGGCCAACGTCAAGGATCCGAAGATCGCCGTGCTGATGCAGAACGACGACTACGGCAAGGACTATTACGGCGGCTTTCGCGAGGGATTGGGCAAGGATGCCGACAAGCTGATCGTCAAGCACGTGACCTACGAGACGACTGACCCGACCGTCGATAGCCAGGTCATCCAGCTCAAGGACTCCGGCGCCAATGTCTTCTTCAACATTGCCATTCCCAAGTTCGCCGCGCAGGCGATCCGCAAGGCCGGCGATCTCGGCTGGAAGCCGGCGCAGTATCTCAACAACGTGTCGGCCTCGGTCGCCTCGACCATGAAGCCGGCCGGTTTCGAGAACAGCCAGGGCATTATCACCGCGGCCTACCTGATGGATCCCACCGACAAGCAATGGGACGGCCACGACGACATGAAGGCGTGGCGCGCGTACATGACCAAGTATATGCCGCAGGCCAACCAGTCCGACGCCAATTACATCTTCGCCTACTCGGTGGCGACGATGATGAAGCGCACGCTCGAGAAGTGCGGCGACCTGCTGACGCGCGAGAACGTCATGAAGCAGGCGGCCAGCTTCAGGGGCGAGAAGATCCCCCTGGTGCTGCCTGGCATCACGATCAGCACCAGCGCGACCGACTTCTACCCGATTCAGGCGGTCCAACTCGCGACCTTCAAGACCGACACCTGGGAGCTGTTCGGCGACGTCATGCACGCCGAAAGCTCCTGAGGGATTACGTCCAATCACCGCTCGAGGCGGGCGCGATCGGCCGGCGGGCGCTGTAGCGCCTGCCGGCATTCGGCGGCGTCCGTGCGGCCGTCCTTGTCGGTATCGCAGCGGGCGAAATTGCGATCGGCCTGGCTCATGAACTCGGCCTTGCTGATGGTGCCGTCGCGATCGGCATCCATGCGACTGAAGAAGGCATCCTGCCGCTCGAGCGTCCGGTCGGTCGGCAGGACCATCCCTGACGCCTGCCGTGCGCGCGCGAACAGCTCGTCCTTGCTGAGCTTGCCGTCCTTGTCGGTGTCGAGCTGCTTGAAGCGCGCTTCCTGGCCGGCCGTCCATTCGCTACGGTCGACGAGGCCATCCTTGTTGGTATCGTAGCGCATGATGCCCGAATTTGAGGCGCGAGCCGGGCGCGGCGCGGCCGTCTCGTCGCCGGGAGCGGCGAGGGCCGGCGCAGCGGTGAGCAGGATCAGGATCGATGGTAGGATCGTTCTGGCAATCACGAGGTTCTCCTTTAGGTTGTATCGGTTACCGATTACACACGCACCGGTTCCCTTACCGGCGCGTTTAAGGGCCGATATAGTCCGAGGCGGGTCCAAAATGTGGCCGTGTTGAGGTTTTGTTCTCTCTGAGGATCGCGTCATGGCATTCGACTACGACCTGTTCGTCATCGGCGCCGGATCGGGTGGCGTCCGCGCCTCGCGCATTGCGGCGACACACGGCGCAAGGGTCGGCATCTGCGAGGACTACCGCGTCGGCGGGACCTGCGTGATCCGCGGCTGCGTGCCGAAGAAGCTCCTGATGTACGGCTCGAAGTACGCGCACGAGTTCGAGGACTCCGCGGCCTACGGCTGGACGCTCGAGCCGCCCAAGCACACCTGGTCGACCCTGCGCGACAACGTGAACAAGGAAGTCGATCGCCTGAATGCGGTCTATCTCCGGCTGCTCGACAGCGCCGGCGTGAAGCTGCACATGGGCCGCGGACGGCTGATGGATCGCCACACCGTCCAGGTCGGCACTGAGCAGATCACCGCCGAGAAGATCCTGGTGTGCACCGGCGGCCGTCCCGAGATGCCGCCCATCCCGGGGCATGAATTCGCGATCACCTCGAACGAGGCGTTCCACCTGCCCGATCCGCTGCCCAAGCGGGTGACGATCGTGGGCGGCGGCTACATCGCCGTCGAGTTCGCCGGCATCTTCCATGGGCTCGGCTGCGAGGTCGATATCGTGATCCGGCGAGACCGCGTGCTGCGCGGTTTCGACGAGGAGTGCCGCACCTTCGTGCACGAAGCCCTGAAGGCGAGCGGCATCAGGATGCGGACCGAGACGGAGATCGAGCGCATCATGCCTACCGACGGCAAGGCGCCGTACCGGCTGTGCACGCCGCTCGGCGGCATGTTCGAGACCGATCTGGTGATGTATGCGACCGGTCGCGTGCCCAACACGGCGGGCATCGGGTTGGAGAAGGTCGGCGTACAGCTCGACAAGGTGGGGGCGATCGCCGTCGATGAATGGTCGAGGACCACGGTCGAGAACATCTGGGCCGTCGGCGACGTCACCGACCGCATCAACCTCACGCCCGTCGCCCTCATGGAAGGTCACTGTTTCGCCGACACCGAGTTCGGCAACAGGCCGCGCAAGGCCGATCATCGCAACGTAGCGTCGGCGGTGTTCTGTCAGCCGGAGATGGCCAATGTCGGCCTGACCGAGGAGGAGGCACGCCAGACTCTGGGCGAGCTCCGTGTCTATGCCTCGGCCTTCACGCCGATGAAGTACACGCTGGCCGGCCGCAAGCAGCGCAGCTTCATGAAGCTGATCGTCGAAGCCGCCACCGACCGGGTCGTCGGTTGCCACATGGTGGGCGACGACGCGGCCGAGCTGATCCAGGGACTTGCAGTCGCAGTGAAGGCAGGCGCCACCAAGGCGCAGTTCGATGCGACAGTCGGAATTCACCCCACTGCGGGCGAGGAATTCGTCACGATGCGGACACCGCGACCCGAACCGACAGCCAAAAGGGCAGCTGCCGAGTAGGCTCGTCCGGCTGGCCTTTTATCCACACCGCGTATAGGTTCACGCCCCCGGCCAGCCTGAAGGGCGGCGGGTGGAGGAGGAGTAGATGACCGCGATTCAGGGCGCATCCCGGACGGCGCCGAAGGCGCAGTCGCGCAGCACGAGCGCCGCCGATTGGACCCCGACCAGCTGGCGCGGCAAGCCGGCGCAGCAGATGCCGGTCTATCCGGACGCGACGACCCTGGCCGGAGCCGAGGCGCGCCTGCGCCGCTATCCCCCGCTGGTCTTCGCCGGCGAGGCGCGCAAGCTCAAGACGGCGCTTGCCAAGGTTGCCAATGGCGAGGCTTTCCTGCTGCAGGGCGGCGATTGCGCCGAGAGCTTCGCCGATTTCACGGCGAACAACATCCGTGACACGTTCCGCGTGCTGCTGCAGATGGCCGTCGTTCTGACCTACGGCGCCGGCGTGCCGGTGGTGAAGGTCGGCCGTATGGCCGGCCAGTTCGCCAAGCCGCGCTCGTCGAACGTCGAGAAGATCGGCGGCGTCGAGTTGCCGTCCTACCGCGGCGACAACGTCAACGGCTTCGAGTTCACGCCGGAAGCGCGCGTTCCCGATCCGGAGCGCATGGTCCAAGCCTACAACCAGTCGGCCGCCACGCTCAACCTGCTGCGCGCCTTCGCTCAGGGCGGCTATGCCGATCTGCACGAGGTCAACCGCTGGAACCTCGACTTCGTGCGCAGCTCGCCTGCGTCCGAGAAGTACGAGGACCTGGCCGCACGGCTCGACGAGACGCTGAACTTCATGGCCGCCTGCGGGCTGAACTCGGCGACCACGCCGCAGATCGCCGAGACCGACTTCTTCACCAGCCACGAGGCGCTGCTGCTGCCCTACGAGGAGGCGCTGACCCGCGTCGATTCGACTTCGGGCGACTGGTACGACTGCTCGGCGCACATGCTGTGGATCGGCGACCGGACGCGCCAGACCGACGGGGCGCATGTCGAGTTCCTGCGCGGCGTGCACAATCCGCTTGGCTTCAAGTGCGGCCCGTCGCTCTCGACCGATGACACGCTGAAGCTGATCGACGGGCTGAACCCCAACAATGAGCCCGGCCGCATCGTCATGATCGTGCGAATGGGCGCCGAACACGTCGCGACCAAGCTGCCGCCGCTGGTGCGGGCGGTGAAGCGGGCCGGCAAGTCGGTGGTGTGGTCCTGCGATCCCATGCACGGCAACACGGTGACCGCCTCGAACGGCCGCAAGACGCGCGATTTCGACAACATCCTGCGCGAGGTGAAGGCGTTCTTCGAAGTGCATCGCGCCGAGGGAACCCACCCCGGCGGCGTACATTTCGAGATGACCGGCCAGGAGGTCACCGAGTGCATCGGCGGCGCGACCGACATCACGGTCGACCAGCTGAACGAGCGCTACGAGACGCAGTGCGATCCCCGCCTCAACGCCAGCCAGGCGCTGGAGCTTGCGTTCCTGCTGGCCGAGCAGCTCAAGGCGGAGCGCCTGTCTGTGCAGAGGGCGCGTCCGGCCGCGTAGACCGGACGCGAACAGGCGCCCAGGAGCGCGAGGGCCGGGGAGGGCCGATGACGCACCCAAGCAATGGCGAGATAGAGCGCTACACCGATCACTACTTCAACCGCACCAAGCGGGTGATCGGCAAGTTCGGCGATACCCGTGTGACCTATGCCGTCTTCATGCGCCGGCCCGTGGTGTTCGCGCCGCGGCTCGCGCTGCAGTGGCTCGAGGACACCGGCCGCGATCGCAACACCGCTGTGGAGGTCGACAAGCGCTACATCGAGGGCAAGTGGGTCGGCGCGGGCGAGCCCATGATGTACATCACCGGCTCGTTCTTCCATCTCGTCGACCTCGAGACGATCTTCCTGCAGAAGCTCGGTCCGGCGTGCGTCGCGGCTTACAACGCCTGGACGATGTGCGCCGACATGCCGAACACGGCTTTCCTGGCGATGGATGCGCGGCATTGTGCCGGACAGGAAATGGCCGAGATGATGGCCTACGCCGCCTCGGTCGGCTCCGCCCGCGCCAAGCGCAAGGTCGGCGCGGTCGGCTTCATCGGCAATGCCACTCATGCCACGGCGCACTTTTTCGGCCGCGACCAGGGCCTCGGCACCATGCCGCATGCCCTGGTCGGCTACGCCGGTTCGACGCTGCGCGCCGCCGAGATGTTCCACGAGACTTTTCCCGGTGAGCCGATGACCGTGCTGGTCGACTACTTCGCCAGGGAGATCTCCGATTCGCTGGAGGTGTGCCGGCGTTTTCCCGATCTCGCAGCCAAGGGGATGCTGTCCTTCCGACTCGACACGACGGGTGGGCGCTACGTCGAGGGCCTCGACCCGGCGACGTCGTACGCTGTGCTGGAGCGCTATTCGCCCGAGTCGATCCGCGGCTATCGCAGCGAGGAGGAGCTTCGCTATCTCGTCGGCACTGGGGTTTCGGCGGCGGCGATCTTCCATCTGCGGGCGGAACTGGACAAGGCGGGGTTCAACGAAACCAGGATCGTGGCGTCTTCGGGCTTCGGCCCTGCCAAGTGCCGCATCATGGCGGAGGCGAAGGCGCCGATCGACGTGGTCGGCACGGGCTCTTTCCTGCCGTCGAACTGGACGGAGACCTACGCCACCGCCGACATCGTCGAGTACGACGGCGTGAAGCGGGTAAAGATCGGCCGCGAGTTCCTCCACCGCGGCCGTCCGAATGGTGCAGGCGCGCCGTTGTAGCTGGGCGCAGCGGGCGCGGCGAACGAAGGAGACATTGATGCTCAAGCTCTACTACGCGCCGGGTGCGTGCTCGACGGCGTCGCATATCGGCCTCGAGGAGAGCGGCGCCAAGTTCGAGGGGCAGGCGCTGTCTTTCGCCAAGAATGAGCAGAAGGCGCCAGAGTACCTGAAGGTCAATCCGCGAGGGCGCGTGCCTGCGCTCGTGACCGACGAAGGCGCGATCGTCGAAAACACAGCGATCCTCGACTATGTTGCCGCCGTGCATGCGCCGCAGCTCATGCCGACCGATCCGGTGCGGCGCGCCCGCGCGCTCTCGCTGATGGCTTGGTTCTCCAACAACGTCCATCCGGCCTTCACCCATATTAGCCGGCCCGAGCGCTTCGCGACCGACCCGTCGGTGTTTGATCATCTCAAGGCGACCGGTCGCGAGAACTTCCACGCGGCGCTGAAGGAGATCGACGGCCTTTTCGTCGGCAAGCAATGGATCCTCGGCGACACGTTCAGCGTGGTCGACGGCTATGCACTGGTGTTCTACGGCTGGGGCAAGCGCATCGGCCTGCCGGTCGAGGAGTTGAAGAACTACACGGCCTGGAAGGACCGCATGCTGGCGCGGCCGGCGGTGCGACGCGTGCTGGAGCGCGAGCGGAACGTCCTTGTCGCCGCGTAAGCGGGGATCGGACACGCGGCGACAGCCGAGCGAGCCAGAGCCGGCGGCATGTGCCGCCACCTGCGAGAAATAATGCGTTCAGCCTTTCCCATCTATCTGGTCGGCCTCGGCACGTGGTTCGTCCCGCTCGGCATCCAGATGGTGCTGTTTTCCTGGCTGGCCGCCATCGTCCTGCATATGGACGCGTTCTCTGTCGGCATCGCCCAGGTGGCGCTCATGGCGCCCGGCATCCTGTTCCTGCCGATGGGCGGGCTGGTCGCCGACCGCGGCAACGCGCGCCGGCTGCTGCTGCTCTACCATCTGCTTTACGCCGTGCCTCCGCTGGTGCTGGGCGCCGTGCTGGCGATGGGCGGCCTCAGCTACCCGCTGCTGATCGCCTACGGCCTCGCCGCGGGATCGATCGGCGCCTTCGCCGTGCCGACGCGCGACGCGCTGCTGCCTTACGTGGCGTCGGGTAATCTGCCGCGGGCCGTGGCGCTCGCGACGGCGCTGCAATTCGTCGGCCAGCTGATCGGCATCGCCTGTGCCTCTCAGGCCGACCGCGTCGGCGCCCTGCCGCTGCTGGCCGGTCATGCGGCGCTCGTGCTGCTGGGCGCGATCGCTGTCTGGATGTTGCCAGATCCGCCGCCACACCCTCCCGCGCAGCATCCGAGCTTCTGGCGCAGCATCGCCGACGGCATTGCCGAAGCCGCGCGCTCCGAGCAGATCTGGCCCGTGCTGCTCCTCAACTTCGGCATCGGTGTCTTTTATGTTGGGCCGTTCATGGCGGTGCTGCCGCTCGTCGTGCGCGACATCTACCACGGCGGCGCTGCCGAGATCGCCTATGTGAACCTGGCGTTCTGGGCCGGCACCATCGTCGCCGCCTTCGCCTTTGCCGGACTGGCGCGCAACCTGACGCGGCGCGGCCGCCTCGTCGTGTGCGCCGTCTCGGTCGGCGCGATCATCCTGTTCTGCATGGCGCTGCAGCCGCCTTTCCTGCTGCTGAATGCGCTCTGCTTCCTCTGGGGACTGGGCGCCGGCATCACCCTCACACAGGGGCGCACCGTGCTGCAGATCGTGGCGCCGCCGACCCACCGCGCGCGGCTGCTGGCGCTGTTCCAGCTCGGCCTCGGCGGCGGCGGCCCGATCGGCGCCTTCATCGCCGGCACGCTGGCCTCCGTTCTGGGGCTCAAGCTCGCCATGGTGCTGCCGGCGCTGGCAATGGTCGTGCTGATCGGCACAGTGCTGGCCTTCTCTCGCGTCTGGATGATGCGCACGGTGGAGAAGCCGGCCTGATTTTCGCCGGGAGCGCGGCTCTCCAGAACCGCTCATGATTTGGAGCGGGTCTGGAGACCCGCTCTCCCATCAAGACCATGAGGACGCTTTCGCGTCTACCGACCGGCCGCGTGTGGCAGCACCTCGGCCCGGAGCCAGTTGCCGAATTCGACGGTCCTGATCTTGGGATCGAGCACGTCGGCATGCAGGCCGTACTTCCAGGCGAGATCCTTGCGTGCTGCGTCCTGCGTGACGCTGCGGAAGTCCGAGACGATCATGTCCACTTCGCCTTCCGACATCGCCAGTCCCTCGTCAAGATGGCGCTGGGCGCGCAGCGCAATGATCGCCGCGACCGCGCCGAAGTCGAACTCCGGATGGTACTGCACGCCCCAGAAGCTCTTGCCGCCCTCGCGGATCGCCATCGCCTGGACCCGGCTGACCGCGTTCGAGGCCAGCAGCTCCGCGCCGGCAGGCAGCGTCGCGACCTCGTCCTCGTGGCTGCACAGTGCGTCGAAGGGGCCGAGCTTGCCATCGAAGAGCGCGTGGCGGCGGCCGGCCTCGGTCGGTGCGATGCGACGCGCCACGCCGATCTCGCGGCCGTTCGGATTGAGATGCACCGTGCCGCCCAGCGCAGCCGTCATGAGCTGCAGTCCCCAGCACGAGCCGAAGGCCGGTACACCGGCCTGCCAGATGGCGCCGGCCAGATCGAGCTGCTCGCGAATCGTCGGCTGCTCGAGGCGATAGACGTTGAGCGGCGAGCCGGAGAGCCAGGCGCCGTCGAAATCGCCGAGCTGCACTCCCTGTGGCAGGTCCTCGCCATCGCCGATGTTGAGCGTGAAGGTCTCCAGCGACTGCCCGGGCGGCAGATGGCGGGAGGCCGCAGCGATGAACTGTTCGTCGTAGGGACGACTGCCCAGAGCCGCCAGCCTCTGCAGCAGCGAGTCGTGGGTGCAATTGACGATGAGCAGGCGCGGCATGATCGGCCGGATCGTAGAGCTGCTTTCAGCCAAGTAAAGCTGCACAGCGCCGTTTTGCCCGAGATCGGATATGTCCCGGAAGGCAGGCTACTCCGCCGCGGCGCGGCAGCCGAGGCCCAGAGACTGCCAGACGTCCTGCATCGCCGCGACCAGCCGGGTCATGTGCTCGTCGGAATGGAGCGGTGTCGGTGTCAGGCGCAGCCTCTCGGTCCCGCGCGGGACGGTCGGATAGTTGATCGGCTGCACGTAGATGGCGTGACGGTCCATCAGCAGGTCGCTCGCCTGCTTGGCGAGGGCGGCGTCGCCCACGAAAACCGGCACGATATGGGTCGTCGACGGCATGACGGGTAGGCCGGCCGCGGCCAGGCGCCGCTTCAACGTTGCCGCCCGCTCCTGGTGGCGGGTGCGCAACTCGGGATGGGCGCGGACAAACTGGATGCTGGCGAGCGAGCCGGCGGCGATGGCGGGCGGCATCGAGGTCGAGAAGATGAAGCCCGCGCCGCACGAGCGCACGAAATCGACGGTGGCCGCGGTCGAGGCGATGTAGCCGCCGACCACGCCGAACGCCTTGGCGAGCGTGCCCTGCACGATGTCGACCTTGTCGAGCACACCGTCGCGCTCGGCCACGCCGCCGCCCTGCGCACCGTACATGCCCACGGCATGGACCTCGTCGAGGTAGGCGAGCGCGCCGTAGCGGTGGGCGAGATCGCACAGCTCGCCGATCGGCGCGACGTCGCCATCCATCGAGTATACCGATTCGAAGGCGACGATCTTTGGCCTCGCCGGATCGGCGGCGGCCAGCAGTTCATCGAGATGGGCCACGTCATTGTGCCGGAAGATCCGGCGCACGGCGCCGGAATGGCGGATGCCGGCGATCATCGAGGCGTGGTTGAAAGCGTCGGAATAGATCTCGCAGCCGGGCAGCAAGGCGCCGAGCGTCTGCAGGGTCGTCTCGTTGGCGACATAGCCCGAGGTGAAGACCAGGGCAGATTCCTTGCCGTGCAATGACGCGAGCTCGCGCTCCAGCGCCACGTGCAGCGTGTTGGTGCCGGAGATGTTGCGCGTGCCGCCGGCGCCCGATCCCTGCGCACCGACGGCGGCCTGCATGGCCTCGACCACCACCGCGTGCTGGCCCATGGCGAGATAGTCGTTGCTGCACCACACCGTCACGTCGCGCGCCGCTTCGCCCTCGCGATGGAAGCGGGCTCGGGGAAAGGCACCGACGACGCGCTCCAGCTCGGCGAAGACGCGATAACGGCCCTCGTCGTGCAGGCGGCGCAAATGTCCCGAGAAGAATGCCTCGTAGTCCATCTTGATCCTGTACCCCCGTCGGCGCCGAAACTACTCGGATCGGTTCCGTTGTTCTTGGACATTATGGTCGCGGATCGCCCGCGCGCCTTGAGCAGGATCAAACACGAAGGCGTGACGAATTTTGCGAGCCGTTCGCAACGTCAGGCCAGCAGCACCCCGATCAGGGCTGCACTCAGGAACAACGAGACCGTGAGCATCGGCAGGGCGCCAAGCAGGCGTACCTGAAGCGGCAACCCGTCCCAATGGCGCAGCGTCGGGACGGCAGCAGCGACCGCAAACAGCGCTCCGAGTGCCCAGAGCGCAAGGGCGATCGGCATGCCGACCGCGATCTCTTCGCCCCGGGCCGAGGCAACGCCCATGCCGACCAGGGCCGGAGGGACGGCGGCGGCGAAGAACGCCACGGCCCAGATCGCCCGGTTACGGATCCGCTGGCTGGTGCCGAAGGGCGGCGTCCAGTCGGGCGAGGCAGGGGCGTCCGGCCCAGGGGCGCCCCCGACCATGTCAGCCCTCGAAGTGGCCGTCCGTCTTCATGTCGGCGAGGGCCAGATCGAACGCCTTGTGCAGGCGGCCGAACAGGTCGGCCAGCTCGGTCTCGTTGATGATCAGCGGCGGGCAGATCGCGACGCGATCGCCCATGTTGCGCACGAACAGGCCGAGCGCCTGGGCGTGGTTGGCAACGCGCGTGCCGGCGCCGACCGTGGCGAGGTCGTACGGCGCGCGGGTCTTCTTGTCGGCCACGATCTCGAGCGCGCCGACCATGCCGACGCCCATCGCCTCGCCGACCAGCGGGTGATCGGCGAACGACTGCAGGTGCTTCTGGAAGATCGGGCTCATGCGCTTGGCGTGGCCGAACAGGTCGATCTCGTCGTAGATCTTCTGGGCCTCGAGCGCGACGGCCGCGGCCACGGGGTGGCCGGAGTAGGTAAAGCCGTGGCCCCAGGTGCCGATCTTGTCGCTCTCGCTCATCAGCGCCTGGTAGATCTTGTCGGTGATCATCACCGCCGAGATCGGCAGGAACGACGCCGACAGCGCCTTGGCGCAGGTCAGGATGTCCGGCTTGATATTCATCGTCTGGCAGCCCCAGACGTTGCCGGTGCGGCCAAAGCCGTTGATCACCTCGTCGGCGACGAACAGCATGTCGTACTTGGTGCAGACCGCCTGGATCTTCTCGTAGTAGCCCTTGGGCGGCACGATCACGCCGCCGGCGCCCATCACCGGCTCGGCGATCATCGCGGCGACTTCATCGGCGCCGCCTTCCTTGATGATCAGCTGCTCGAGCTCCTCGGCGCAGCGCGTCGTGAACTGGTCCTCGGTCTCGCCCTCGGTGTGGAAGCGGTAGTAGTGCGGGCAGCTCGTGTGCAGGATGTTGGCGATCGGCAGGTCGAAGGAGCG
The DNA here is from genome assembly GCF_965279465.1 of Reyranella sp. Taxonomy (NCBI): domain Bacteria; kingdom Pseudomonadati; phylum Pseudomonadota; class Alphaproteobacteria; order Hyphomicrobiales; family Reyranellaceae; genus Reyranella; species Reyranella sp. Next base: position 6,372,271 of record NZ_OZ257242.1, on the reverse strand, counting down.
ATGGTTGACCGGAAGGCCAGTGAGGCTGCCCGAGGCCACGGTGATGCCATGATAGCCCTTGATCCGCGAGACGATCTTCTTCTTCTTCGGCCGGCCCAGCGCATTGTTCATGTACCACACCATCTTCACGACGGTGTCGTTGGCCTCGGAGCCGGAGTTCGCGAAGAACACCTTCGACATCTCGACCGGCGCCATCGACTTCAGCTTCTCGGCGAGATTGATCGCTGGCTCGTGGGAGCGCTGGTTGAAGGCGTGGTAGAAGGGAAGCTGCTTCATCTGCTCGTAGGCGACCGTCGCCAGCCGCTCGTTGCTGAAGCCCAGCGCCGCCGACCACAGGCCGGCCATGCCCTCGATGTACTCCTTGCCGTCGTCGTCCATGACGTAGATGCCGCGGCCGCGCACGATCGTGACCGGGCCGGTCGCCTCGTGCTTCTTGAAGTTGGTGTAGGGGTGCAGATGATGCGCGATGTCGCGCGCGGCATTCGAATTGCCGCGAAAGCTGCGTGGAACGTCGTTCATGGCCGCATCCTCAAATTAACCCGAGGGCAGCACGATAGGAGCCCGGCCAAGGCCTGTCCAACGGTTGTGTTTCATGCTGGCCAATGAGAATTCTTGTGGAATTGACGGCCCCACAGAGCCGGTGCAATTTGCGCAGAGCGATGCGCCTGTGCTTGGGAAGGCAGGATGCTGTGCGTCCATTGAGGGGGTTTTCGATGATTTTCAGTTTCCGTCATTCCATGGCGATGAGCGCGCTCGTTTGCGCGGCCCTCGCGACGGCCTCGATCGCCGAGGCCAAGACGTTCAAATGGTCGAACTCGGGCGATGTCAGCTCGATGGACCCCTACGCCCGCCAGGAAACCTTTCTCCTGACCTTCACCCAGAATATCTACGACCCGCTCGTGCGGCGCGACAAGAACCTCAACCTCGAGCCCGCGCTGGCGACCAAGTGGGGCCAGACCGACAAGAACACCTGGTTCTTCGACATCCGCCCCAATGTGAAATTCAGCGACGGCACGCCTCTCACGGCCGATGACATCGTCTTTTCGCTCAACCGGGCCAACGGGCCGGGGTCGAACATGGGCAGCAACTTCGCCTCGGTGAAGGAGATCAAGAAGGTGGGCGACCTGCGGGTCGAGGTCACGACCAAGTATCCCGACCCGCTGCTCGCCAGCAAATGGGCGGCGCTCGGCATGATGTCCAAGGCATGGGCCGAGAAGAACAATGCACTGAATTCGGCCGACATGACCAAGAACGAGGAGAATTTCGCGACCCGCAATGCCATGGGCACGGGCCCCTTCATGCTGAAGGAGCGCAAGGCCGGCGAGAAGACGGTGCTGGTGCCGAACCCGGGCTGGTGGGACAAGCCGACGCATAATCTCACCGAGGTGGTCTTCACGCCGGTCGCCAATCCCGCCACCCGGATCGCGGCACTGAAGGCGGGCGACATCGACATGACCTACGAGGTTCCTCCGGCCGACACCGAGTCGCTCAAGAAGGACCCGAACATCAACGTGCTCGAAGGCCCGGAGACGCGCGTCGTCTATCTCGGCATGGACCAGGAGCGCGACGAGCTGCTCGAGTCCAACGTCAAGGGCAAGAACCCGTTCAAGGACAAGCGTGTCCGCGAGGCGTTCCATCGCTCGATCGACGTCGACGCGATCAAGCGTACCGTGATGCGCGGCCAGTCGTTCCCAACCGACCTCATGGTCGCCCCCGGCATCAACGGCTACATGAAGGATCTCGATAAGCGCCCGCCGCTGCTCAAGCCGGACGAGGCCAAGAAGCTGCTGGCCGATGCCGGCTATCCGAACGGCTTCGAGGTCGGCATGGATTGCCCCAATGACCGCTACGTCAACGACGAGAAGATTTGCCAGGCCGTGGTGTCGATGCTGGCCAAGATCGGCGTGAAGGTAAATCTGCGGGCGCAGACCCGAAACCTCTACTTCGCCAAGATCCTGCGCAAGTCGGACGGCAAGCCGGGCGAGACCAGCTTCTACATGCTGGGCTGGTCGCCGGCCCAGACCTACGACGTGCACAACGTCTTCGAGGCGCTGATCCAGACCCCGAATGCGGCCACCAAGAAGGGCATGTTCAACGCCGGCGGATACTCCAACCCGGCGCTCGACAAGCTTGCCGACGCCATGGAACAGGAGACCGACAAGGCCAAGCGCGACGATATGATCAAGCAGGCCACCAAGCTCTATGTCGACGACTTTGCCTATATCCCGCTGCACCAGCAGGCGGTGGTGTGGGCGGCGCGCAAGAACATCGACCTGTTCCAGCCCGCCGACAACGCTTTCCCGCTGCGCTTCGTGACGGTGAAGTAGCTCTAGTCCTCACTCCTCATGTTCCTCTCTCCCGTGAGGGGGAGGGCAGGTGAGGGGAGTTGGCACACTGCGTGCAACCCCCTCGCCCGCCCGCTCCCCCTGGCGGGGGAGAGGAGAATGAGAATAAAACCGACGTAATGCTCGCGTTCATCCTCCGACGCCTTCTGCAATCCGTTGCCGTGCTGCTGGCGGTCGGGGTCGTGTCCTTCTTCCTGTTCCGCTACGTCGGCGATCCGATCAACGCCATGGTCGGGCAGGATACCTCGCAGCAGGAGCGCGACGAGCTGCGCGAGAAGCTCGGCCTCAACGACCCGGCGCCGATCCAGTTCTTCCATTTCCTCGTCAATGCCGCCCAGGGCAAGTTCGGGCTGAGCTACCGGACGTCCGAGCCGGTGAGCCGGATGATCCTGGAGCGCCTGCCGGCGACCCTGGAACTCTCCTTCTGCGCCTCCCTCTTCGTCCTCCTCTTTGGCATCCCGATGGGCGTCTATACCGGTCTCTATCCGCGCCACTGGTCGAGCCGGCTGCTGCAGGCTGTGTCGCTGATCGGCGTGTCGCTGCCGACCTTCCTGATCGGCATCCTCCTCATCCTGTTCTTCTCGGTCGTCCTGCACTGGCTGCCGTCGTTCGGCCGCGGCGAGACGGTCGATATCGGCGGGTGGACCACGAACTTCCTGACGCGCAAGGGGCTGGAGGCGCTGATCCTGCCGTCGATCACCCTCGGCCTGTTCCAGCTCACGCTGATCATGCGGCTGGTGCGTTCGGAGATGCTCGAGGTGATGCGCACCGACTACATCAAGTTCGCGCGCGCCCGCGGCCTGACCAACCGCGCCATCAACTTCGGCCACGCGCTCAAGAACACGCTGGTGCCGGTGATCACCGTGGCCGGCCTCCAGCTCGGTGCGCTGATCGCCTTCGCGATCGTGACGGAGACGGTGTTCGCCTGGCCGGGCGTCGGCCAGCTCTTCATCCAGTCGGTGCAGTTCTCAGACATTCCGGTGATGGCGGCCTACCTGATGCTGATCGGGTTGCTGTTCGTGGTCATCAACCTGGTCGTCGATATGCTTTATTTCGCCGTCGATCCGCGCCTCCGAGGCGGCGGTGCGGCGCGGGTTGGTGGCCATTGAGCGGCGGGCGCCTGACATGAGCGAGTGGCTCGCCCGTGCTGCCGACAGCGACGTCTGGTGGAGCTTCAAATCATCGAAGCTCACCGTCGTCGCTGCGGTCGCGACGCTATTGATCGTGGGCATCGCCTTCCTGTCCCCCTTGCTGGCGCCGCACACGCCGTTCGATCCCGCCACGCTCAACCTCAGCGACGGCCTGAAACCGCCGGTGTTCGTTGGCAGCGACGGCGACTGGGCCTTCCCGCTCGGCACCGACGACCAGGGGCGCGACATCCTCTCCTCGATCATGTACGGCACGCGTCTCTCGCTGGTGGTGGGCTTCGCCTCGGTTGTCGTCGCCATGGTGCTGGGCATCGCGCTCGGCCTGATCAGCGGCTATGTCGGCGGCGCGGTCGACGCGGTGATCATGCGCATCGCCGACGTGCAGCTCACCTTTCCGGCGATCCTGGTGGCGCTGCTGATCGACGGCATCGTGCGCGGCCTGATCTCGGTGCAGCGCCACGACGAGATTGCGATCTACGTCATCGTCGGTGCGATCGGCCTCAGCTTCTGGGTGCAGTATGCCCGCACCGTACGCGGCTCGGTGCTGGTTGAGAAGAACAAGGAGTACGTGCAGGCGGCACGGGTGATCGGCCTGTCGCCCGCACTGATCATGGTGCGGCACGTGCTGCCCAACGTCACCGGCCCGGTGCTGGTGATCGCTACGCTCAATCTGGGCCTCGCCATCATCTCCGAGGCGACGCTGTCGTTCCTCGGCGTCGGCCTGCCCTCGACGCAGCCCTCGCTCGGCACCCTGATCCGGCTCGGCAACGAGGTGCTGCAGTCGGGCGACTGGTGGATCACCGTGTTTCCCGGCGCGACCCTCGCCGCGCTGGTGCTGGCGGTGAACCTGCTCGGCGACTGGCTGCGCGACGCCCTGAACCCGAAGCTGCGATGATGGATCATTTCGGTTTTTCCTTGGCTGTCGCTGCACAAACACCTCACCCTGAGGAGCGAGCGCAGCGAGCGTCTGGAAGGGTGGCGACGCGCACCGTGCCTGTTGCCACCCTTCGAGACGCGTCGCTTCGCTACGCTCCTCAGGGTGAGGGGGAATTGTTGCGCAATCGAACGCACGCACTTCGCCTGCGGCCCGCCCGTCGAGGCCGCGCTATGCGCCTCCTCGGGATGAGGGGTTGCTGATGGCCAGCCCGACCAACAACCCGCCGCTGCTCGAAGTGAGGAACCTTCGCGTCGAGTTCCCGACGCGGCGTGGCACCTTGCTCGCCGTCGACGACGTCTCCTTCGAGATCGCGGCCGGCGAAGTGCTGGGCGTGGTGGGCGAGTCGGGCGCGGGCAAGTCGCTCACGGGCAATGCCATCATCGGCCTGCTCGAGCCGCCCGGGCGCGTCGCGGCCGGCGAGATCCGCCTCGAGGGCCGGCGGATCGACAATCTGCCGTACGAGGAGATGCGCAAGGTGCGCGGCGCGCAGATCGGCGCGATCTTCCAGGATCCGCTGACCAGCCTGAATCCGCTTTATTCGGTTGGCCGGCAGCTGGTCGAGACGATCCAGACCCACCTGCCGCTCAACGCCGCCGCCGCGCGCAATCGCGCGCTCGATCTCCTCAAGGAGGTCGGCATTCCCGGCGCCGAGCATCGGCTCGACCATTATCCGCACCAGTTCTCCGGCGGCATGCGCCAGCGGGTCGTGATCGCGCTCGCGCTGTGCGCCGGCCCGCGCCTGATTGTGGCCGACGAGCCGACCACCGCGCTCGACGTCTCGATCCAGGCGCAGATCATCGCGCTCTTGAAGAAGCTGTGCCGCGAGCACGGCACCTCCGTCATGCTGGTGACGCACGACATGGGCGTGATCGCCGAGACGGCCGATCGCGTCGCGGTGATGTATGCCGGCCGCATCGCGGAGATCGGCCCGGTCCGCGACGTCATCAAGAACGCGCAGCATCCCTACACCAAGGGCCTGATGGGCTCGATCCCGCATCTCGGCGAGCGCGGCGGCAAGCTGACCCAGATCGACGGCGCGATGCCGCGCCTCAACGCCATCCCGAAGGGGTGCGCCTTCAATCCGCGCTGCACGTACCGCGGCCAGCGCTGCCTGGTCGAACGGCCCGAGCTGATGGCGGCAGGCGCAAGCCGCGCCGCCTGCTGGCTGCACGACGCCAAAGGAATCGGCGCGCCCGCTGGCAAGGAAGTCGTCGATGTCTGAGTTCGTCCAGATCGACGGCCTGAAGCGCTATTTCGACGTCTCCGCGCCGTGGCTGGTGCGCCAGATCGAAGGCCGTCCGCGCCAGGTCGTGCAGGCGGTCGACGGCATCGACATCGCCATCGCCAAGGGCGAGACCTTCTCGCTGGTGGGCGAGTCGGGCTGTGGCAAGTCGACGGTCGCCCGCCTCGTGGTCGGCCTTTATCCGCCGACCGCCGGCCGGATCGTGTTCGACGGCCACGACATCGCGACCAGCCGCAACCAGGCCAAGCATTCGGCGCTGCGCCGCCGGCTGCAGATGATCTTCCAGGACCCGTTCGCCAGCCTCAATCCGCGCTGGCGGGTGTTCGACATCATCGCCGAGCCGATCCGCGCCTTCGATCTCGCCAAGGACAAGGCCGATCTGCGCAATCAAGTCGACGAGCTGCTGCGCCAGGTTCGGTTGACGCCGGCCGACGGCGTAAAATTCCCGCACGAATTTTCCGGCGGCCAGCGCCAGCGCATCTCGATCGCCCGCGCGCTCGCCTCGCAACCGGAGTTCCTGGTGTGCGACGAGCCGACCTCGGCGCTCGACGTGTCGGTGCAGGCGCAGATCCTGAACCTGATGATGGATTTGCAGCGCCGGCTGCAGCTCACCTATCTCTTCATCAGCCACAATCTCGCGGTCGTCTATCACATCTCCACGCGCGTGGGCGTGATGTACCTTGGAAGGCTGGTCGAGCAGGCGCCGACCGAAACCCTGTTCAAGCGGCCCAAGCACCCCTACACGCGCATGCTGCTCGACACCATCCCGGACCTCGAGATGACCGGCCGCCAACGTGCGCCAGTGGCGGGCGAGGTTCCGAGCCCGATCAACCCGCCGTCCGGCTGCACCTTCCATCCGCGCTGCCCCTTCGCCAACGAGCGCTGCCGGATCGAGCGGCCGCAGTCGCTGCCGACCGAAGGCGGCCTGGTCGCCTGCCACGCGATCGAGGAAAAGCGCATCCCGATCGAGGACCGCATCTACGCCGCGCGACAATAGCGAGCGGCACGTAGCCGAAACGCAAGGCGGCGGTGACGCCACCGGGTCCGTTGTTTACGAACTTTCTGAAGCAGAGCGGCTCGTTCGATGCGTGCGCGTCGGACAGCCCGCTGCGCTACGTCGATCCGAACGCGCCGAGGAGAACGTGTCGGGATTCCTGCGTGTGCAATGCCCCATCCACCGGCGTCGCGTGAGCACGACCGGCCCCGCGATGTCAGCAGCGATGCAAGGCCGGGCGCATGTAATCGCAGTCGGTGTGGATCGGCGCCAGTCATGTTGGCGTAAGTCCGGCGCTGCAAGATGAATCGACGTCGATGTCCAGGGGGAGCGGTCGGATCTTGTCTTTGCGCCGGCGTGCCTATGCAGTGCTGGAACGAGAGCCTCCGGTCACGCGCACCGTCCGCATCGTCCATCGAGCGATCATCGCGCTTATATTGATCAACATCGTGGCGGCGGTGCTCGACACGGTGCCGGAGATCCACGCGGAATGGGACCGTGCGTTCGACGCGGTCGAGATTTTCTCCCTCTGCGTCTTCTCGGCGGAGTACGCCCTGCGCCTGTGGGCGGCGCCGGAAGCGGGCATGGCCGGGTCCGCCGCATGGCTGACATCCCTGCGCTGGATGGTCAGTCCGGCGGGCCTGATCGATTTCGTCGCAATCGTGCCTTTCGCAGCCGATCAGTTGTTCGACATCGACCTCCGCTTCATCGTGCTGCTGAGATTGCTGCGCTTCTTCAAGATCGCCCGCTACTCGCCGGGCTTCCACTCCCTCGGTGAAGCGGTCTGGTCGGAACGCCACGCGCTGATGGCTTGCCTGGTGATCCTCGCTTCGGTGATCCTGATCTCGGCCGGATTGACCTATGTCGTGGAGCATAACGCCCAGCCGGACAAGTTCGGAACGATACCCGATGCGATGTGGTGGTCCGTCGCCACCGTCACGACCGTGGGCTATGGCGACGTCGTCCCGACGACGACGGCAGGCCGGCTCATCGGCGCGTTCACGATGGTGTCGGGACTGCTGATGCTCGCCTTGCCCGCCGGCATTGTGGCGACGTCGTTCGCCAACATCATCGCGCGGCGCAACTTCGTCCTGAGCGCCGGCCTCGTGGTCCGGATGCCGCTGTTCGCCGGGCTCGCCCCCAGCCAGATCTTCGACCTGCTGCCGGCGCTGTCCACGCGCGTCTTCGAGCCGGGAGAATATGTTCTCCGGCGGCGGGAAAGGGTCGAGGCGATCTATGTCGTCGCCGATGGGCAACTGGAAGTGCACTTCGGGCGGCAACAGCGGATGCTTCGCGCCGGGGACAGCTTTGGCGGCTTGTCCGATGCAACGCGCAAGGCGGTGCGCGCGACCACACGCGTCCGGCTGCTGGTGCTCGATACGCTGGAGGCGAAATGGCTGCTGGCCAACCATCCGGAACTCGGCGGCCGGATCACGGAGCCGGCGTGACCGGAAAGCGGCCCGTTGGCCAGGGGTGCCGAGGTCTTCTCCTCCCTGCGCGCAGCGCAGGGAGGGAGGAACGGCCTTACCGTGCCGGCAGCTGCCGCGCCAGCTCCTCCTCGATGCGGCGCAGCTCGTCGATCGCCTCGTGCATCAGCCGTCGGTCGGGGATGCTGACCGACACATGCTTGCCGACGCGCGTGACCGCGCTGCCGGTGTCGGTGCCGGCCAGGCCGTTCAGGCGGTAATACGCGACCGGCCGCACGAAGCCTTTCGGGGTGATCTGGCCCAGCGGCGTGGCATAGACCGCGTCCTGGATCAGCAGCCAGGTCGAATCGGCGATCAGGATCGTGTCGGCCTCGGCCGCCGTCTGCAGCCGCGCGGCGAGGTTCACCGGGCTGCCGATCACGGTGTAGTCGAGCCGCTGGTCGGAGCCGAAATTGCCCACCGTGCAGTAGCCCGTGACGATCCCCATGCGCGCATGCAGCGGCCGCGAGATGCCGTTCTGCTGCCACAGCCCGGCCAGCTCGAGCAGCCGGTCGCGCATGCGCAACGCCATGCGCGCGCAGCGCAGGGCGTCGTTGCGGTCGCCCTCGGTCTCGGGGTCGCCGAAGAACACCAGGATCGCGTCGCCGATGAACTTGTCGACCGTGCCGCCGTGCGCGATGGCGATGTCCGACATCTCGCTGAGATAGGTGTTGATCAGGAACGCCAGGCGCTCCGGCTCCATTCCGTCGGTGATGTCGGTGAAACCCTCGATGTCGGAGAAGAAGATCGTCAGGTTCTTGCGCGCCAGCGCGGCGGCCGGTTCGCCCCTCTTCGAGAAGATCGAGCTGTAGATCTGCGGCGAGAGATACTTGGCGAGGCGGTTGGCCACGGTCTGCAGCTCGCTGGTCCGTTCGGCGACCAGCCGGTCCAGCGTTTCGGTGCGTGTCTGCACCTCGTCGGCCATGCGCGTGAAGGTGCGCGCGAGCTCGCCCAGCTCGTCGCGCCGATTGCGTACTCGCGCGAGGCTCTCCGGATCGAAGGTCAGGTCCTCGAAGGCTGCTGCTGCGGCAGTGATGCGTACGACCGGCGCCGTGATGTGGCGCGCCACGTAGAGCCAGCCGATCAGCAGCGCGCCCAGGATGCTGATGCCGTTGAGCAGCAGCAGCAGCTTGCTGCCGACCTCGATCGAGCGGGTCGAGGCCGCCACCGCCTCCACCGTCCTCTCGTCGATGCCGGCGACGAGCCGGTCGACCTCGCCGGTCAGCCGGACCGCGATTGTCCGCGACTGGTCCGCCAGCCCGTCCGCGGCGTGCGCCTCGACCAGCAGGGCGCCGCGCGGCGCGAACAGGCCGTGGTCGCCTTCGCCGAGATTGATGAGCCCCTCGGCGAGCACGCGCAGCACCTCGCCGTCGCTGCCGCGCACCGCGCCGAGCGCGGCCCGGAAGCGGTCGGCCGCCGCCTCGAAACGGTCGCGCATCAGCGGCAGGCGGCTCACGTCGGGAATGTAGGCGGCTTCGGCCAGCAGCCCGCCGATCAGGTTGCCCTCGATGCCGAGCTGCATGGTCGCGGTGTAGTCGAGCAGCGCCGCCTCGGACATCCGCAGCTCGTGCGGAACCGGCGCGACCTCGTCGAGCGAGCGGTACCCGGTCACCAGGAATGCCGTCGCATCGTCGAGCAGGGGAATGAGCTTATCGATCAGGCGGCGGTGCAGCTCCACGGCCAGGGTGCGGCGCTGGCGCAGCTCGGCCCGGAGCGTGAGCTGCCGGGCGACCGACTTGTCGAGCCGGTCGAGGACGGCCGAGAGCTCGCGGCTGGCCTCCCGGATGGCCGCGATCGACTGCGGGATGTCGGGATCGGCCGCGAGGCTGACCTCCCTCTCAAGCGAATCGATCAGCCCGGCGATGACCTCCTGCTGCGAGCGCAGCGCGGTCATGAGGCGGCGCTGCTGCTCGGCATCGCCTGCGGCGACGAGCGCCGGCGTGGTCGCGACGACGAGCGCGGTCTGGCGCGCGAGGCGCAGCGAATCGGCGATCGACGGAATGTGCTCGTGCGTGATCCGGCGCTGCACTTGGCCGAGCTCGACGAAGGAGATCCAGGCCACGAGGCTGGCCGCCAGCGTGAGCGCCACGGCGCCGGCGATCGCGGCGTAGAGCTTGGTCGACAGGCCGAGCCGCGGCCGGCGGCGCGGGATCGCGGCGCCCGTTCCCTTGCCCGCGGCGGCGGTGGCATCGGCGAGGCTCATCGCGTGAGCCGCTCGACCGGCACGACGTTGCCGTCGCGGATAACCGTGAGGAAGACCTGGTGGGAGCCGCGATTGTCGCGTGGCCCGTAGGTCAGCTTGAAGCCGCCGATGTCGAACGTGCCCGTCTCGGTGAGGGCCGACAGAAAGCCCTCGCGGCTGGGCGGGTTGCCGGCATGGGCGAGGACGGCGGCCGTCAGCCGGCCGGCGGTGTAGCCTTCGAGCGAGGCGAACGACGGCTGCGCGCCGGCGTCGCTGGCCACGAGCGCCTCGCGGTACTCGGCCAGGAGCGGGATCGAGTTGCCTTCCGGGAACGGCATGACCTGGGTCACGTGGACGCTGCTGCCGTCCGTGCCCAGGGCGGCGGCGAGCGCGTCGCTGCCGACGAAGGAGATGTTGACGATCTGGGCGGTGACCCCGAGCTTGCGCGCCCACTGGGTGAAGGCGGCGCTCGGCTGGTAGGCGCCGATGATGACGATGGCTTCGGGATTCTGCCGCCTCAGCCCGAGCAGCGCGGTCTTCACCGCGGTCGTGTTGCGCATGTAGGTGCCGGCGCCGACCGGCTCGAGGCCGCGCCGTTCGAGTGCGCGCCGCACGCCGGCAAGGCCGCTGCGGCCGAAGGAATCGTCCTGGTAGAGGACGGCGATGCGGGCGATGCCGAGATCGCCGATCAGCCGCGCCACGATCGCCTCGGTTTCCTCGAAGTAGGTCGCCCGGACGTTCACGACATGGCCGAGCGCCGGATCGCGCAGGAACTCGGCGCCAGTGAAGGGCGCGATGAACGGCACGCCCGCGGCGCGCGCGATCGGCTCGGCGGCGGCCGACGTCGGCGTGCCGACCGCGCCGATCAGGGCGAAAACACCGTCGTTGTCGATCAGCCTCCGGGTGTTGGCGATTGCCAGCTCGGGCTCGTAGCGGTCGTCATAGGAGCGCAGTTCCAGGCGGCGGCCACCGATACCGCCGGCCCGGTTGACCTCCTCGAAGGCGGCAACGATGCCAGTCCGCATCTCCGTTCCGAGGATCGCGGCAGGCCCGCCCAAGGCTGCCGACTGGCCAAACAGGATGCGCCGGTCCGTGACGCCGGGCGACTGCGCGACCGCGGTCCCGGCGATCAGCCAAAGCAATACGGCAAGAACGAAATTCAGGTACCTGTTCATTACGCCGCCCCCGGAGTGGGGGTAACACTCCGGCCCGGATGCCGTCCACCGGCCGGATTCAGGCTATTACCTTCGCATCGAGCGCAGCGTATCGATGCTTGGAGCAACTCGGGCCCTAGGCGCGAACCAGTAGCCCGTGCATCCGGAGGACCGAGAGCAGCTTGAGCGCCATGCCGTTCGGCGCCGGTCTTCCATGTCTCGACCGTGCTTTCGCATGTGTTGAGATAGCCGGCGAACATCCGCGGAGCTGCTCGATCTGCGCAGGCTCGATCCCGGTCGGAACGTCCAGGTGGCGCTCGTCGAAATCGCGCATCGTCGCCCTTTCGAGGGCGGCGACCGCATTTAGCATCGCCGCAGACGCGTGAATCGCCCCGGAAATATCGCTCTTGAACCTGGGTTTTGTTGCCATGGCATATCTCCGTCAGGTCCTTGTCCTCCAGGAGCCTGGCGATCTGTCCTTCAGGACCGGTCCGCTACGGTGCTCTGCAAGGTGGAATCGACGGTAGCGATCAGGGCGTCGAGATTGTCGGGTCTGGAAAGATCCGGAATGGCCCTGTCGGTTAGTGCGCCGGCCCCTGCATGTGGATTCCGGCGCCGCCGTGATCGTAGCCGGCATGCAGGAGCCGCTGCAACCTGAACATCGAGTCGATCAGGAGCGCTTTCTCGACTGGCCGTCGCGGGACCTGCTGCAGCAGCGTCGACCGGAGCAGGCGGAAGATTTCGGGCGACACTGCGTTCTCGAGAAGCTGATCGGAATAGTTCACCGGTCTTATCACGAAGTGGTGCGCGGCTGCGGGACGATCGCGAGCTCTCGTAACCGCGGATGAACGGCGATCTTCGGGCTGTTCGCTGCATTGACGCCGTCGAGACGGAGCACGAACACCGCCCGGCACGAAGCTGGTCATGTTTCTCGGCATGGCGAACCCCCTTCGTAAATGGTTATTGGGATGGCAGACATGCCAAGCCCTTCAAATGGATGAACGGCAAACAAAGACACGCATAACCCGCAGGAACGCTCAGAATTCCATCGACGGAGCAGTGCGCATTCGTGGCAATCTCAGATGTTGTGCCGACATTGCCTTGCGTCGTGGGGGCCGCGCCTTTGGCTAAGCTGCCAAAGCCCCCTTTCGAGTGAGCTACGCCACATCGCCACAAGCAAGGTCAGAAGCAACGAAGCGTAAAGCCGAAGTGACCCGTAGCGCGTGCCGACGCAGGTCCTGACCGACGGTATCAATGGTCACGACCGCCTGGTGCAGTTCCTCGTGTCAGCGCACGCGCTCGACGGCTCGGGCGATGACCGACAGCTTCGCCTCGGCCGACGAGGCGTTGCAGATCGGGTTGTCGGCGAAGGTCGCGAAGCCGCAATCGGGATGGAGCAGCACCCGCTCGGCGCCGAACAGGTCGATCGCCTTGCCGATCTTTGCAGCTACCTCGTCGAGCTGCTCCGGCTCGGCGTGCTTCTGGTTGACGACACCGACGCCTACCCGCGCGTCGGCGGGAAGCGCGCGCAGGATTTCCATCTCGCCGGCGCGCGGCGTGCACATCTCGAGCAGGTAGGCGCCGACCTTCATCGCCTGCAGCGTCGTCAGCAGGGGCTCGTAGCTGCCGCTCAGCGCCACCGATTCGTCGGGCGTCCAGTTGCCGCGGCAGACGTGCAGCGCGATCCGTTCGCGCGGCATGCCGTCGACCACCGCGTTGACCAGATCGCGCGCGAAGCCCAGCTCGTGCTCGGGCCCGCGCGATTCCGACAGCGCGCCGCACATGAAGCTCGGCCGGCTCTTCGGTCCGCTGAACACGACCTCCGACAGCACCGGCTCGTCGAACTGGATCAGCGTCACACCGGCGGCGACGAGGTCGGCCAGCTCGGCGCGCAGCGCCGCCACGATGTCCTCCGCAAGCTGCTCGCGGGTCTGGTAGGCCCGCTCGGACAGGCACTCCATCCACATGGTGCGCGTCAGCAGGTAAGGCCCCGGCAGCGCGACCTTGACCGGCTTCGCGGTGAGCGTGCGCAGGAAGTCGAGCTCGTGCGCCACCAGCGGGCGGCTGCGGCCGATGCGGCCGAATACGGCCGGGTGCCGCACGTCGGCGGCCGGAACGTCGAGGGCGCGCAGCTCGCGCTCGAACTCTTCCGGATGATCGACCAAGGGCAGCAGGTCGGTGAGCGGGATCAGCTGGCAGTTGTCGAGCCGCGTGGCGACGAAGCTCGCATAGCTGTCGCGCCGCTGCTCGCCGTCGGTCATCACGCCCACCCCGGCGCGCTCCTGCGCGGCGACGGCGAGCCGCACGGCGTCGTTCGCCGTCTCGTGGAACGCCGCCTCGTCGAGCCGGCCCTCGACATGGGCGTGCATGCTGTCGATCATCCAGCGTGGCCGCGGCCAACTGCCGATCCCCATCACCGCCAGCGGCGGCAGGGGCGGCGCTGCGACGGGCAAGCGGGGTGGCAAAGGGACCGGGGCGATCGACTTCAGCACAGCTGGCTGGACAGGCTGCTTCACCGGCGCCGGCGCGGACTGACCGCGCTCCTCGAACTTGCCGCGGCACACCAGGAAGCTGCGCTGCTTGCCGACCTTGGTGAACGACACCAGGTCGTTCGAGGTCATCCGGCACCATGCCGGCAGGTCCTCGTCGACGGAAATCTCGGTCGAGCGGATCTCGAGCAGCTGCCCGCGTGCCATCGGATCGATGTGCTTGCGGATCAGCAGCAGCAGGCCGTTGCCGCAGTCGAGGTCGCCGCCGTCGAAGCTGACGTCGGGTTCGTAGGGATGCTTGTCCGTGGGTGTCATGGTTGTTCCCGTTAGTGCTGGAGCGCGGCCAGAGCGGTTGGGGCTGCCTCGGCCGGTTGCGGTCCGTAGAGGCGTTCGAATGCGGCCTGGTCGAACCGGTCGGTCGGCGCGTCGATCACGACCCGGCCGTGCGACAGTCCGACGACGCGGTCGGCATAGGCGCGCGCGAAGTGGACCTGATGCAGGCTGCACACGACGCCGACGCCGTCGGCGCGCGCGATCCCACGCAGCAGGTCGAGCACGCCGACGCTGGCGTTCGGGTCGAGGCTCGCGACCGGCTCGTCGGCGACGATCAGGCTCGGCCGCTGCGCCAGCGCGCGGGCGATCGCGACCCGCTGCTGCTGGCCACCCGACAGTGTGTCGGCGCGCTGCATCGCCTGTCCGAGCAGGCCGACGCGGTCGAGGCATTCCAGCGCGAACAGCCGGTCGGTGCGGCCGAAGCGGCGCAGCCAGCCGCGCCACGCCGGGACGTAGCCGAGCCGCCCGGCCAGCACATTCTCGAAGGCCGTCAGCCGGTTCACGAGGTTGAACTGCTGGAATACTACCGCGATGCGCCGACGCGAGCGCCCGCGCAAGGCGCCGATGTCGTCGCCGCCGATGCGGATCTCGCCGCGGTCGGGCGCGAGCAGGCCGGTCAGGCAGCGGAACAGCGTGGTCTTGCCTGCGCCGCTCGGCCCGAGCACGGCGACGAACTCGCGTTCGCGCACCGTAAAGCTCACCTCCTCGATCGCGGCGCGCGCATTGAAGGCCTTGCTCACGCCCACCGCGGTGAGACGCGGAGCGCCGGACCCGGCCACGCTCAGACCAGCCGCTTGCGCAGCCAGCCGGAAAGCTGGTCGAGCAGCGTCACGACGACGAGGATCACCGCGATGATCGCGAACAGGCGCGAGAAGTCGAGCAGGTCCATGCTGTTCTTGAGCTCCTGGCCGATGCCGCCGGCACCGACCACGCCCAGCACGGTCGATGCCCGAACGTTGAATTCCCACCAGAACAGCGTCGTCGACAGCAGCACGGGCAGGATGTCCGGAACCAGCGCATACGCGAGGGTCGTGAAACGGCCGGCGCCGGTCGTGCGCACCGCGTCGACCGGCCCGAGATTGGCGTTCTCGACATGGTCGGCGAAGAACTTCGCCGCGCTGCCCCATGTGTGCAGAGCGATCCCGAGCACGCCGGCGAACGGCCCGAGCCCGACCGCGGCGACGAACAGCAGCGCGAAGACGAACGAGTCGATGCCGCGCAAGGCATTGAGGAACCAGCGCGCCGGATAATACAGGGCCGGCCACGGCGTGATGTTGCGGCTGGCCAGCACCGCCATGGGCAACGCCAGCAGGGTCGCGACCGTGGTGCCGATCGCGGCCATTGCGACAGTCTCGGCAGTGCGTAGCGCGAACAGCGGCACCTCGTCGAGCTTCGGCGGCCACGCCGTGGCGATCCAGTGCCCGAGCTTCGGCAGCCCGACCGCGAGCTTGTGCAGGTCGATGCCGGCGAGGTCCCACGACACCGCATAGAAGGCGAGGACGACCGCGCAGATGATCCAGA
This sequence comes from Reyranella sp., assembly GCF_965279465.1. Taxonomy (NCBI): domain Bacteria; kingdom Pseudomonadati; phylum Pseudomonadota; class Alphaproteobacteria; order Hyphomicrobiales; family Reyranellaceae; genus Reyranella; species Reyranella sp. The sequence continues at coordinate 6,356,459 of NZ_OZ257242.1, read as the reverse complement.
AGCGGGCGCGCCGGGCAGTGAAGCCGCGCCGTGCCGCGTCGAGGTCGTCGAGCGCGTGCTCCGCGCGGCTCGCCATCACCGCTGCCCGGGTCGTTTCCGCCTCACGCCCGCGCCTTGATCTTGCCGACCGCAATGCCAGCCTTCTCGATCGTCTCGTAGGAGGCATGGTTAGCCGATACGAACCCGGTATAGCGCGGTGGCAGGAGCGTCTTGGCCTGCTCGACGGTGATGCCGGTCAGGATCGACTGGATCTGGGTGCTCAGCTCCTTCGAGGTAGTGGCCGGCAAGGCAATGGCATCGTTGGGCAGCGGCGCGGAGGTCCACACGATCCTGTTCGAGTCCTCCTTGACCTTGCCGCTGGCGATCATGGCGTTGCGGTTCCGGTCGAAGTCGGTCGCCATGTCGACCTGGCCCGAGCTCACGGCGATCTCGTTGGCGCCGTGGGTCGCACCTTCGCTGTATTTCCAGTAGGTCTTCGGGTCGATTTTCCAGATCTCCTTGGCGTAGAAGCTCGGCACCAGCCAGCCCGAGGTCGAGCCGACGTCGGCGAACGAGATCGATTTGCCCTTGGTATCGTCGGGGAACTTCGCGACCTGCAGGTCGGGCCGCGCGATGATGATGCCGTAGTAGATCGGCTTGTCGTCGTACTTCACCGTCGCGACGGCCTGGCAGTTGGTCGCGTTGTTGGCGATGACGTAGCCCCACGGACCCATCCACGCGATGTCGAGCTGGCCCGAGCCCATCGCCACCGCCATGCCCGCCCAGTCGGTCGTGGCGACGAGGTCGAAATCGACGCCGAGCTCCTTCGCCAGATGGGCGAATAGAGGCATGTAGGCCTTCTTGGTGTCCTCGGGGTTGGGCAGCAGGGGACCGACGCCGAAGTGCAGCTTCTTCTTGCCCTGGGCGAGAGCCAGGCTCGGCGTGAAGATCGAGGCCGCCGCGAGGCCCGCCGATCCGGCGATGACGTGCCGGCGATTGGGGTTCATGTTCAGTAGCTCACGCTCGGGCAGGCCTCGCCCATGAACTCGACCAGCTTGGCGCCACCGACCACCACGGCCCCGGCCACCAGGTTGTTCTCGTCGAGCTTGCGCTTCTTGAAGCAGGGCGAGCAGACGTAGATCTCGCCGCCGGCCTCGACGAAGCTCTTCATCAGGTCCTTGAGCGCCGCGAAGCCTTCCTCGTGGATGTCGTCGGCATAGCCCTTCTGCGACAGCCGCGTTCCCTCGATCGACAGGAACACCATTGCCTTCTTGTCGGACGCCACCGCGGCATTGGCGACGACGAAAGCGACCGTGGCCTTGTCGGTATCGTTCTTCGCATGGGTCAGGCTGACGACGAATTTACCAGGCATCTTCTTCTCCTCGTTCAAGCGGTTGTCGCGATGTCGCGTTCAGCCCCAGTCCGTTCGCGACCGGATCCAGAAGCTGTGGGTGCCCGGATCGTGGCCGAGCAGCTCGTTTCGGGTGAGCCGGCACCACGCCGGCAGGTCCTGCGGCGCGCCGAGATCGTTCGCGATGACCCGGAGCACGCCGCCGGGCATCGCCTTCAGGCGCTTGCGCAGGTCGAGCACGAGCTCGCCGCAGCCGAGATCGCCGGCATCCCATTCCGCGTCGGCCCGGAGGTTCACACTCATACGCACTGCGCCGCTCCGACGCCGCGCCATCCCGCGCGGACCGGTGAAACTCGATAACGACGACGTCGCCGGCATGCTTCGCGCACGTCGGCAGCATCGATCTCGTCAATGGAAAGGAGCGGACCCTCGTCGAAACAACGCCCCGCCAAACTCGAAGGCGGATATGGCTCTCACGGAGCACGACGTCCGAACTGTGCCGCTCTGCATCCGACCCTAGGGCGCCGGGTTGAGCCGGTCAACACGCGCCTGAAGCGTACGCCGCGATGCGGCACGATGGCGAGCACGTGCCAGAAAGCGAGATCATTCTTTGTTGCGGGCTGTTTCGAGACAGCCTTATCGGCCCTTAAGGTCCGGGCTCGTCATGTGTTCCACGAAGCCTGGGATTCTTCCGACACTCCCAGAACTATGCAACTGCCGGTCGATATCGAGTATGCGCAAAGTTCACTATTGGATTCTACAACGCTGACGATTTACCAATCTTCAAGACAGATGGGGCGGCGGCATGGGCAATCAGATCGATGCGCTCGAGTTGAAATATCGGAAGTATGCCGAAGCCTATGGGGCAGCCGCCGTGCGAGGTGACGTCAGGGCCACAAACAGGAATAGCAATAAATTGGCTGAAATCCTTACAAAGCTCAGAGCATGCGGCGAGCAAGGGAAAGCTGTCCTGCGCCGCCTCATGAACGACGGTTCCGACGCTATTGCGGTGAGTGCCGCTTTTGACAGCCTGCCCTTCGCAGAAACGGAAGCACTCAAAATACTCGACGTCATAGCCAAGAAGGCTGGACCTATCGCTTTGGATGCAATGATGTGCGCCAAATTATGGCGAGCCGGAGAACTCAAGATCTGTTAACGGCACGAGCCAAGCCGTGGATCAAGTTTGTCGACCGTGATGCTTGCGAAATGTGCGGCAGCGTTTACGCCTCGTGCAGGACACGACGTTCGGCGGCATGACGTTCCACGTGACCGGACGTCCCGCCAGGAAGAGCCATGAGGGGATTGTGCCTCGGGGGCGGCGCGGATTCTAGGCTGCATCAATATGTCGGCCCAAGCGGTTCCCCGCGGAATCATCGTTGCGTCGCAGCGATAGCAATGCGCTCAGTCTTCGACTCTGGTGGAATATTTATGGTCAAAGAGTGCGTGCCCTTGATACAAAGGTTCGCTGCCTGAGGGCATCCGGGCGAAGTGCAAATTCGATCTGCAACCAACGGATGGCGAAGGGGCGGCTATGGGAATGGGCAGGTCTTTTGAGGCGACCGATGAGCAGATTCTGGGGGATTTCGGTCATTGCCAGCCTTGCCGCCGGAGGAAGTGTCGTCTTGCCGTCTTTTTCGGCCCTCGGCCAGGCTTCCGGCGCGCCGCAGGAGAATGCCGTCGCATCGTCCGAGGCGCAGAATCCTTGGACGTTCCGCTTCACGCCCTATGCGTGGCTCACCTGGATGAGCGGTTCGCAGACCGTGCGCGGCCGCAGCGTCGATATCGACACCAACACCTTTCAGCTGCTGGGCAGCAGCGATACGCTGGTGCCCTTCATGGGATACTTCCAGGCGCGCTTCGAGGACCGCATCGAGCTGTTCGCCGATGTGATGTACGCCGGGATTACCAGTGGTGTGTCGGCGTCGCGGAACTTCCAGGTCAATCCATTCGTCGGCGGCCGCGTCTCGGCGGCGGCGTCAATTTATTACCAGCAGCTCACGATCGAATTTGGCGGTGCCTACCAGGTGGCCAAGGTGGGCCGCGACAGGGGCGCCGAGGGCGCGGGGATGTCGGGCGTGGGACAGACTGCGTTCGATGTGCTGCTCGGCGGGCGGTATTGGCACCAGAAGGCGGACCTGACGCTGAACGTTGCGGGCACGCTGGGGGTCAACGTGGGTGATCTTCAGCTGTCGTTCGACCGCAGCCAGGCATTCGCCAGGTCGGGCGTCATCAACTGGGTCGATCCCTTTGTCGGTTTCAGGGTGCGGCACACGCTGGCGCCGCGGCAGCACCTGCAGGCCCAAGCCGACATCGGCGGTTTCGGCCTAGGCAGCCGGATTTCCTGGCAGGCACTCGCCACGTACGGCTACGAATTCGGTTCGACTGGGAACGTCGCGTGGGCCGGCATCATCGGCTATCGCGCGCTTTATGTCGACTACGTCCAGGGTTCGGGCAACACACTGTTCCAGACCAACCTGCTGCAGCATGGCCCCCTGATCGGGGTGAGCGCGAAATTCTAGGCGCGCGGAGTCAGTATTCGAGCGAAATGCCCGCCCACGCAGATTCGGCGACGATGGAGCGGATCGCTTCGGTGGCGAATCGCCGTGGCCTCATGGCAAGGGGAGCATCACATGCAGGAAAATTGCAGTCGGCAACGCACTGCAATTATCTCGACTGTGCAGCTCGATCGGCCAGAGCAACGACAAGAATTTTCATGTAGTCTGCGGAACGTGCTGGCCTTAGCGTTCGAATACGCCGGTTGATTTTTCGGCCTGACGACGATGACCGTCTCGACGCCGCCATCTCATATCGGTGCGAACGGAGCGACGAGATGGCGGTAAGTAGAACTCTGACGTTTGCCGAACCCGACCAGTATCAGTCCGCACTTCGAGCCGTTGAAGCCGACGTCATCGTTAACGGGAAAGGCAGATTTCACGCTCGCGTGACGCACGTCAACTTTTCCCGGCTCTGGTTGCAGAGCGGCAGTGACAATCTTCCAAGGATTGCACGCCTTGCCAACGACCCGTCTCGGGCGCCGATCTTCCTTCAGACGCATTCCAGCCAAGCGCCGATAATCATTGCCGGCAAGGAAATCTCGCCCAGCGACTTGATCGTCTTTCGCAACGGCGAGACCCATATCAACCGCAGTATGGGCCCCAGCTCCTGGGGGGCAATGTCGCTCGATCCGGAAGCTTTGGCCGACGCAGGGCGCGTCATTGCAGGTCGCGAACTCACATTCCCGCCGAATACCTATTCGACGCGGCCTCCGCCCGAGCTTCTAAGCCGCCTAACCTATCTCCATCGCCGAGCGATCCAGCTCGCTGCGGAAGGTCCGGAAAGGCTCGGACATCCCGAAGTCGCCCGTTCCTTGGAGCACGATATGGTTCACCTGATGGTTCGCTGCATCATCGACCAGTCCGGATCGGATGACCGCATCGGTAATTTTCGCCATAAGGCAATCATCCAGAAATTCGAGGAGCTGGCGGTCGCGAATCCGCACCGTCCGCTTCATCTCGCGGAGGTGTGCGCCGCCACCGGCGCTACCGAGCGCACTCTGCTGCGTTGTTGCCATGAGCAGTTCGGAATGGGCCCGATACGATTTCTCTGGCTTCGGCGCATGAACATGGTCCGCGCGGCGCTGGCACGGGCCGACGCAAGTTCCTCGAATGTGACCAAAGTTGCTACGGCGCACGGCTTCTGGGAACTCGGTCGCTTTGCCGTAAGCTACCGCAGAATTTACGGGGAATCGCCTTCCCGGACGCTGGCACGAACGTCCGCCTGCAATCCGCTCCCCAGCCACCCCGTGCGGTTTCCGGGGGGGCATTTTCCGGAATTGGCGGGAACTGCATAGCGACCGGGCCGCGGCCGGGAATATGGAAAGCGCGCTGACTTCCGAGGCCGGCCCGAACGAAATCCGGAATTGATCGATGCCGCAATCACAGGCTGAAACGCCTTGGCCGCAAAATCAAGAAGGCGCCGCCATGGTCTTCATTCCGGGCGGCACGTTCGTCATGGGCTCTGAGAGGCACTATCGGGAAGAGGCGCGGGCGCATCGCGTGATCTTCAGCCCGTTCCGGATCGACAAGACGCCGGTCACGAACCGGGAGTTCCGCAAGTTCGTCAATGCCGCGGGCCACGTCATGCTGGCTGAGCTGCCGCCCGATCCGAAGGACTACCCAAGCGCGCTGCCGCACGTGCCGAGGCCCGCCTCCCTGGTTTTCACGCCGTCGACCAATCATGTCGGCTTCCGCTGCGTCGTGCGCGAGAAACGGACAGCCTGATGACACCGCCGGCTTCAAAGACCCAGGTCATGATGGCTCGAGCGGCACTTGGGCTGATGGCAGTATTCGTCGTCCTGGGCGTTACAGTGTATGGCCTGTCGACGGAAGTTTTCGGGCGCATTTGGCATAACACGGTCGACCGCGTGGGCGGGCCGATGACCTTCCGATTCATCCTTCAGCCGATCATGGCGTCGGTCGCCGCTCTGTATGACGGGTTGGCAGATGCCCGGAGCGGGCGCTCGCACTATCTCTGGACCCTTGTGACCGATCCGGCGAAGCGCCTTGGCCGGCTGCGCGAGGGTGTGCGCGCCACCTCCCGGATCCTCCTCCTCGGGCTGACCATGGACACGATCTACCAGTACATCGTGTTCGACACCTTCCATCCCGCCGAAGCGGTAATCATTACGCTTCTGCTCGCCTTCGCGCCTTACGTGCTGCTGCGGGGGCCTATCTCGCGAGTCGTATCGTGGTGGCGCGGCGCCACACGCGCGGACGTGCCCCGATGACCGAGCCGGGCATCGTCTCCCGGCTGGGGACCCGGGCGCATCGTCTCGCGCCAGACTCAGGCCATCTCGTGTCGGATCTGATCGCCGGCATGACCTTTGCCGTGGTCAGTGTGCCCCAGGCGATGGCGCATGCACTGCTGGCGACGGTCAACCCCGTGCTCGGCATATACTCCCTGATGGTGGCGGTTCCGGTCGGCGCCATCCTCACCAGCTCCGTTTTCATCAACGTCTCCACGACGGCGGCGCTGTCGGTCGCCGTCGGCGCCGCCTTGGCGGACATGCCTGCCGGCCTGAAGGTCGAGGCGCTGGCGATTCTGGTGCTGCTTGTGGGCGTAATCCAGCTGTTTGCCGGTCTTTTGCGCTTGGGCTTTCTAACCCGCTTCGTCTCGAACGCCGTAATGATCGGCTTTCTCAACGGCATCGCCGTGTTGATCGTTCTTGGTCAATTGAGCGATCTGACTGGATACCGCAGCACTTTCTCCAACAGGGTAGCCCAAGCGCTGGATCTCATTCTGCGGATTGGCCAGATCGACGTTCAGGCGACAATCACCGGCGGAATGACGCTGGCGACGATCGTGCTGCTGCTGGTTTCGCCCCTGCGCCGGTTCGCGTTCATCATCGCCATTGCCCTGGCGACCGGCGTCCTGGCGGTCCTGACCCATTCGTCCCTGCCGACGGCTGCCTACTTCGCCGCGGTCCCGACGGTCGGCGATGTCACTGCCATTGCGCGCTCGCTACCCGAATTTTCGGTCCCTCGGTTGTCGCTCGTGCTGTCGCTGCTGCTACCGGCATTCTCGGTGGCGATCATCGGACTTATCCAGGGAGCGGGCGTCAGCGAGGGCGTTCCCAATCCCGACGGAAGGTATCCCGACGTCTCGCGCGATTTCTTGGGACAGGGCGCAGCGAACATCGCGACCAGCTTCGTCGCAGGCATTCCCGCCGGCGGTTCGATCTCGGGCACGGCATTGATCATGGGTGCTGGCGGCAAGTCGCGCTGGGCCAATATCTTCGTCGGCTTCTTCGTGGCGGCGATCGTGCTTCTGGCGGCGCCCCTGGTCGAACGCGTGCCGATGCCTGCACTGGCCGCGTTACTGATCGTGGCCGGATACCAGGGCCTGCGTCTACCGCAGGCGGTCATTGCCTGGAAGACCGGCCGCACCTCGGCGGCCATCATGCTCGTGACCTTCGTTGCGACACTGCTCGTTCCCCTGCAGTTCGCGGTGCTGTTCGGCACCGGGCTCAGCGTCGTGCTGCACGTGCTCCGTCAGTCCAACAAAGTCGTCGTGACCCAGTGGGTCCTGCAGCCGGAAGGCTTTCCAATCGAACAGGCGGCCCCCCGGCGCCTGGCGAGCAACCAACTCACGGTCCTGCATATTTATGGCAGCCTGTTTTTTGCCGCCGCCAAGAGCATCGAGGAGATGCTGCCGGCTGTCGGCGACGCCACCCGCGCAGTGGTTGCACTCACGCTGCGTGGCAAGATCGAGATCGGCAGCACCTTCGTCACTGTCTTGCAGCGCTATGCCGAGACGCTGAGGGCGCGCAACTGCAGGCTGATGCTGGTCGGCCTCGATCCAGCGGTGTACGAACAGCTCGCCAAGACCGGCGTGCTACAGTTGATCGGCGAGGAGAACATTTTCCTGGCGACACCGCAGATCGGCGCTGCCCTGAATGGGGCCGTGGCGGCGGCCACAACCTGGCTGGATCAGAAGCCATGACCGACCTGCGCGCCGAGCCTCGATCCGATCGGTCCGCCGCCAACGTGACAACTGGCAGTCATTTTTCCTGGCTGCAGACGCAACTCGCGCTCGAGAACACGATGCTGGCGTGGATCCACACCACTGTAACGACAATCGGATTCGGTTCTGCGATCGTGCAGCTCTACGAGCACCTGCACGACCTGCCGGGAGGAACGTCCGGTCTATTGGCAAGCGAATGCACGCGCCGGTCTACACGGTGGCGATGGTTCTGATGCTGATCGGCATCTTCGCCTTCTTCGCGGTGCTCCTGCATTTTGTCTGAAGCCTGGTTCACGGGAAACGGTCGACTCCGATACCGACGTCAAATCGGAGGGGCATTTGAAGGAGAGCAGAATGGCAAAGCCAAAGAAACCAAACATCCTCGTCCTGTGGGGAGACGACATTGGCTGGTGGAACATCAGCTACAACAATCGCGGACAGATGGGGTACCGCACGCCCAACATCGATCGGGTCGCGAACGAAGGCGTGGCCTTCACCGACTACTACGGGCAGCAGAGTTGTACGGCGGGCCGTGCGGCCTTCATCACCGGCCAGAATCCGATCCGTACCGGCCTGACCAAGGTCGGCATGCCCGGCGCGCCGAACGGACTCAAGCCGGAGGATCCGACGATCGCCGGCCTGCTCAAGCCGCACGGCTATGCGACCGGCCAGTTCGGCAAGAACCATTTCGGCGACCGGGACGAATTCCTGCCGACCCTGCACGGCTTCGACGAATTCTTCGGCAACCTCTATCACCTCAATGCCGAGGAGGAGCCCGAAGATCCCGACTATCCGAAGGACCCGGAGTTCAAGAAGCGCTTTGGACCTCGCGGCGTGCTGCATTGCCTGGCGGATGGCAAGGGCGGGCAGACGGTCGTCGACACCGGCCCGCTCACGAGGAAGCGGATGGAGACGGTTGACGACGAAGTCACGGAGCGCGCGCTGCGCTTCATCGACGACGCGCACAAGGCGGAAAAGCCGTTCTTCGTCTGGTACAATACGACGGCGATGCATTTCCGCACCCACCTCGCGCCCAAGCACAAGGGCAAGAGCGGGCAGGGTGACTACAACGACGCCATGGTCGCACACGACGAAAACATCGGCCTGATGCTCGACAAGCTCGACGAATTGGGCATCGCCGACGATACGATCGTGCTTTACTCGACCGACAACGGCGTTCACTTCAACAGCTGGCCGGATGCGGGCATCACGCCGTTCCGGTCGGAAAAGAACACCAACTGGGAAGGCGGATGGCGCGTTCCGGCATTCGTCCGCTGGCCGGGCAAGTTCAAGGCAGGTTCCGTCGTGAACGGCATTGTCAGTCACCAGGACTGGCTGGCGACATTCCTGGCAGCGGCCGGCGAGCCGGATATCAAGGACAAGCTGCTGAAGGGTCACAAGATCGGCGACCGGACCTACAAGGTCATGATCGACGGCTACGACATGCTGCCGTATCTCAAAGGCGAGACGAAAGAGAGCCCCCGGGAGTCCTTCTTCTATATCAGCGACGACGGCGACATCCTGGCGATCAGGATGGGCGACTGGAAGGTTGTGCTGATGGAGCAGCGCGCTCGCACCCTGCAGTGCTGGTTCGAGCCGTTCATCCGCCTGCGGGCGCCGAAGATGTTCCACCTCCGGCGCGATCCGTTCGAGCGGGCCGACGAGAACTCGAACACCTATTGGGACTGGATCATCTCGCATGCCTACATCGTCTACATGATGCAGGACGTGGTGGCGCAGCAGATCAAGAATTTCACGCTGTTCCCACCACGCCAGAAGCCGGCCTCCTTCAACCTCGATTCAGTGATGCGGCAGCTCGAGGATGCAAGCGGCAGCGCGAATCACTGAGTCGGCGGCACCAATCGATCGAACCGGGCCCGCTTGGGCCCGGCTCCCCGCATCACGGACCCCATGCACTGGAGTCTCCCGGCATGGGGCTCTCCCTTTCACGCTCGCGCCCTTGAGATCATGCAGGCCCTGCTGATCAAATACCTCAAGCGCACCCTTCTCGTGTTCGTGTTCGTGGTCGCGGGCGTGACCCTGCTCGCGGTGCGCGCCTGGGGCTCGCATGCCGGGCAACCGTTCCTTCGCCGACAGCCCGCTCTACCCAGGTAATTTCGCGCAGGACGGGAATAGCTCGTATCCTGGAGACCAACGGCGCTCCCACATGCCCGACGCCACAGGGCGCGCAGTGACGTCGAGGCTCGAAATCCTGCCAAGTATGGCATGCACGCAAGAGGAGTAGGTCATGAGCACGGACGAAGAATACAGAAGTGAAGGTCCGAATCCGGTTGCAGCAATTCGATCGAACCGGGGCTGGTTCGTTCTCCTCGGCCTGGTCTTGATGCTGGCCGGGGCCATCGCGATCGTCCTTCCTTCCCTTTCGACGATCGCGGCGGAACGAATCCTCGGCACCGTTCTCTGTCTCGGCGGCCTGGTTCAGGTCATCCAGGCATCCAAGGTCCCGAACTGGCTCGGCTTCGCATCGCACCTGCTGCTTGGCCTTTTCGCTGCGATCGGCGGCGCGCTGATCTATATCGACTCGCTTTTTGCCGTCGTTGCCATCACGATTCTCATCGCCGTCATCTTCGCGATTCTCGGCGTGTCGCAGATCGTCTTCGCGTTCAAGGTCAGGCGCATCCCGGCGTGGTACTGGTTCCTGGTTTCGGGCGGCATCGCGCTCATCGTCGCTGGGGCGCTATTGATTAAGCTTCCCTATGGCCATTCCTTCACGCCGGCAACGATCGCCGGTGTCTCGCTCCTGTTCACCGGCTGGGCCTATGTCGCCATCGCACGTGCATCCAGCGGAGCGGCGGAGTAGGGCTCCATGCCGGTAGATCGTCGATCTGTTGCTTTTTTCTTGCCCGATAGACGGACTTCCCAAGAGCGTCAGGACAAAAGTTGCACCGGCGTCCACGGAGCCGCGTCGGTTCCTCCCTGCTTGTAATCGCGGGCGCCCCCGATGGAGCCGCTCTCGTCGAATCTCCTCGAGCGGCCTATGCTCCTTCCTCTCTAAAACGAGTGAGGCCATCGCATTTGGAAGCAGCCCCCGTTTCCGGGTGAGGACTTCTCAAATACGATGGTTTTTGCTTCGCACCCAACCATCCGCCAGACCGTTACCCGTGTAGGCTCCCTTCCACGAGCGCTATCGCAACGGCGGGTATACGGGCATGTCCTATCAGGTCTTCGATGTCGTGCAGTACGGCGCGCTGGGTGACGGGGTCGCCGACGATTATCCTGCAATCACTGCGGCCTATGACGCGCTGGTGGCGGCGGGCGGCGGGGAGCTGTGGTTTCCGGCCGATCGGCGCTACCACGTGCGCTCGACCGGCGTTCACGGCCTGCACCTCGTCCGCCAGGGCGACGTCACGATCCGCATGGGTGAGCGTGCCTGGCTGGTGATGGACAACATGGCGGACGGGCTCGCCGTGTCGCACGGCATATTCGTCGAGGGGCCGGCGGCCAACATCGCGCTGATCGGCGTGCAGGTGCGCTACGCCACGCTCTCCGTCGCGCGCCAGGGCTGGGCACCGATCTATTTCCTCGGGGCGAATGTGGGCACCGGCGATGGCGGCGCCCGGCCGTACGGCTGGTATCGCGGCAATCCCGACGGCACAGAGGCGTGGCCGCAGATCGAGGCGGGGGCGGTGCGCGACGTGCGGCTGGAGAACGTCACGGTCGAGGACAGCCCGTCGGTCGGCGTCGGCATCGTCGGCGTCGACGGCATCCGCATCGCCAAAGTCACGGTCCGCCGCACCTGGGCAGACGGCCTCTATCACCTCTATTTCCGCAACGCGCGGATCGACGGATTCCACGGCATCGAGGTCGGCGACGATGCGATCTCGATGGCGAGCTACGAGAGCGACCTCGAGCGCGCCGACATCGACCTGCCGTTCCATGGCGAGGGCTCGGTCGTCACCGGCATCGCGATCGAGGGCAGGGGGCCGGTGCGCGACCTGCCGAGCGGCTCGATCGTGCCGCTCGGTGTGCGTGACTTGACCGTGGCGGGCTTCGTCATTGCCGACCGCTTTCGCGGCCTGCGCTTCGAGCCGGGCACGCAGCGGACGCTCGACTATCCGACGCTGAACCTGAACTTCCTGGCCAGCCGCAACGTCGTGATCCGCGACGGCGAGATCCGCGGCGCCGTGCAGGCGATCAGCCTCGTCGCGAAGGAGTGCAATTTTGCCACGCCGCGCAAGTGGTGGGACCATGACGTCACGATTGCCAATGTCGCGCTACGCGGCGGATCGGCGCCATTCGACTGCTGGGCCACCGGCGTCCCGCAGAACGGCGGGCCACCGCTCCCGCTGTTCGGCGGGTTTCATTTCAAGGACATCGTCTGCACGGGCTTCACCAGTCCGCACACGACGCTCGCCGGCCTGTACGACAGCACGTTCGTCGATATCGAGATCGACAGCCCGCTCGCAATACACGGGTCGGTGCCGCAAGGCATTGATCCCGACCGGCTCGACGGCGACGGCAAACCTATGTGGCCCGACAATCGCTGCACGTTCCGAGGCATCGAGAGCGCGGCAATTGTCTTCAGGGGCCTGAAGCACTGCCTGGTCGAGGACCTGCACTCGGCCGATGCGTCGGGCCGCGCCGTCACGTTCTCGACCTGCGCCGATGTCGAGCTGCGCAATGTGCGAGTGATCCGGGCCGATGGCGCGCGGAACGATTCAGGCATCCATATCGATTCCTTCTGCAGGCGCATCACGAGTGATGGCCTGATGCTCGACCCGGATGGCCATGCGCGGCATGGCGTGACGATTCGGGGCGCTGTGGATCGCTGAATCGCCGGCGCACGAAGGCGACGCAAACGATCGGCGGGGGGACGCGTCGCGAGGTGAAGCCGAACAGCGGAGCGGGGATTGTGAGCGGGAAAGAGTGTCCCATCTCCCGCGCCGTTCTGCCTGCCATGTTGACGCGCTTGCTGCGGCGTGTCGGTGCGAGGGCGTCCGGCGGTCCTGGCGATCGGGTCTCGCTCGGAGGAATCGTCAACGCCGACCGCATCGCCAGACGATTGCGCCGGTCGGCATGGTCTCGCCGGCCCCATGTCCTGCGTCCCAACCTGAGGTGGCGGAAGCTCGTGAACGAAGCGGAGATCGCCGCCATTGCCGTGCGACACGGCTTCAGCTCCGTCGTTCCGGTCACCCTCACCATGGCCGAGCAGGCCGCTCCAGCCTTGAGCGGAGGCCGCGGTGGCCGCATCATGGATCGATGTCAGATACTACGCTCACGCCGCACGGCGGATTCCTCGTCAGGCAGATTCTCGGACCGACGGTCATTATCGACGGAGTGGAGCTCGGACCCCTGGACGGCAAGACTCAGCTGGCGATCGCGGCAAAGGTGATCGGCAAGTCCACCGGCGAGCGGCTCGGTGCGCGGTACCGGACCCTGACCAGTCACCATGATCGAGACTCCGAGGCCACCATCCTCACATGGGTGTTCGACAAGTCGGCCTTTGGAAACATCGACGAGATGGCCAGCCTGGCGATCCTGCAGGAGGCCATCGAAGCATGGGCCGCAGAGGCATGGCGTCGCTTCGACTCGACCGCGGAACCGGAAGACGAAGCCGACCGTCCCTTGAGGGACGGGCTCGGCAAGATCCCGCGGTTCGGCGCGCTCTGACGCTCCCCGGAGACGTGGGGCATTTGGCCTTGCGGCCGTGGCATCCTTCGCCAAGAATCGGGCGTCCTTGGGAAGAACGAACGGCTACCTGGGACTGAAATGCGGATTCTTGCAAGTGCGGTCGCTGCCGCTTCGATCGTGATGACGTCTGTCGGATCTGACGGGCCGCGAGCGACCCTGACGGGAAGTCACAGGCGCCTCAGCCCGGCCTGGCTCGCCATTCCTGCCACGCTTATTGCGCTCGCGATCATTGCCTGGTTCTGGACATTTCGGGACTCGTCCATCCAGATCGCCACGGCGTGGGGCTTGCCGGGAGTCTGGCAGAACGATTGCGAAGCGCCGGTTAGCGCGGCCAATCCGCGCTACAGATTCAGCATCGAGCAGGGGAAGATCCTTCTCAGGCGCGACTTCGGACGCGACTTGAAGGATACGAGCGAGGTTTCCGATGTGGAGACGACGCCGGCCGGGGAGCTTCGCTACGTGGTGCACTTCGTCCAGCTCGGCAACAATCGCCAAGGTCGGGCAAGCCGGCAAAACGTCCTCGCCAAGTCGGCAGATGGCCGAATTCGGACCGTCTCCAACAAGGATACCGGCACCAGAGTGGAAACCGTGGTCGGGGGTATTCGGGCCGAGGACAGGAGCCCTACGCCCTGGATGAGCCGTTGCAGGCTGCAATAGTCGCCTCGCGGCTGCGTCGGGCACGCGCCGCCGGCTGATCCTCCATTCGTGGCGGTTAGGCCGAGCGGTTTGCGGGGTTTCCGGGGCACTCCTGAGGCAACTTCGCGCCTCACCGGTTCGTTACCCGGGCATCAATCATCCGGAGGAACCATGATCTTCAGACATGCCCTGCTTGCAGCAGTGATCACCGGCCTTGCCGCCGCGGCCCATGCCCAGACGCCGCCGTCCGCTTCGCCGGCCACCCCGCCGGCCGCGACCTCGACCACCAAGCCGATGCCGGGCTCGCACGCGGCCGATGCCAAGAAGCTGATCGGCCGCAACGTGAAGAATGCCGATGGCGACACGATCGGCGAGATCAAGTCGGTTTATATCTCGTCCGACGGTACGGTCGACAGCGTGATGGTCGGCGTCGGCGGCTTCCTCGGCGTTGGCGAGCGCGAGGTCCAGTTGGCCTGGAAGGAGCTGCAGATCGCCGACAATGGCGAGAAGGTCACGGTCAACATGAGCAAGGACCAGCTCAAGGCGATGGCGCCGTACACCTATAAGGATACGTCTTGGCGTGGCAACGTGTTCAGCGACCGCGGTCTCTGGACCGAGGACCAGCGTGCCGCGCGGGATGCCCGCGCCACCGCCGATACGGGCGCGTCGGTCAATCGCGATCGGACGATGGCGGACAGCAAGGCGACGACGGCCACTTCCCCGGCCGCGACGACAACGCCTCCGGCTGCGACGGCATCGACCGAATCGACCGGTGACTTCAATGCCGCGGGCGACATGTCGGCCAACGCGGTGATTGGCACCAAGGTCCGCAACGATAACAAGGACACCGTCGGTGCGGTGCAGGACCTCTATATCGATGGCCAGGGCGCGATCAAGACGGTGGTCGTCTCGGTCGGCGGTTTCCTCGGCATTGGCGCCAAGGACGTCGCCATCAAGTGGAGCGACCTCAAGCAGAGCCGCGACGGCAAGTCGCTGGTGCTGATGACAAATCTCAGCAAGGACGAGCTGAAGGCGCTGCCGGACTATACTGCCGAGCGCCGTGTTCCGACTACTCCGGACCAGGCGGCTGCGCCCAAGTAGGCGCCGCCGTCCATCCGATCGAGACGCGAGGCCCCTTCACTCGATGGAGGGGCCTTTCTCGTTGCACGGCGAAGAGTGTTTCATTGCCTCTCGGATCCCGGCGCCTGGGTCGCCCAGATCACACTCAGGAGGACTGCTTTGGCACGCGGCAGCACGACGAGGCCCAGAGCCAATGCAAGTGCCGGCCATACCGTGATCGCCACCCAGATCGGCCAGGACGTGAGCCTTTCGGCAGTGAAGATGATTGGAACGGCGATATGCCCGACGACAAGGATGGTGAGCCACGGCGCAGCGTCGTCCGAGCGGATATGCCCGTACCGTTCGCCGCAGGCAGCGCAGTGATCGACTTGCTTCAAATAGGATGCGAACAGCTTTCCTTGCCCGCAGTTTGGGCACCGCCCGATCAACGCACGCCGCATGACAATGCCCAGCCTGCGTCGGGGTGCCGTCATCGTGCTACTGGAGCGACGCGCTTCCCTTTACCATCTGGGGTGACTATCAGTGGCCGGCGCGCTCGATCGCTCCTCCGACGAGCCGTCGGTTGGTTCCGGCGAGACATCGTCACCGGCATTGCCAGGGTCTGAATCTCATGTTGGCCAACGCCGAGATGATCTCCTGGCGATCCAGCAACGGCGGCATGTGAAGAGAGGGTTGCTGCAGATTGCGGACATTTCCGGCAACGACGAGTGCATTGCGGCCCATGACACCCCGCGTGTCGAGCAGGCGAACGTCGCGCCAAGTTCTGTGGGCGGTGGCGGCATATCGATCCGGTGCCCTGTCCAGATCATGCAGGGCATGGACATTCGAAACGAAGCAACCGCCAGGTTCATCGAGGTGCGACCGGACCAGGTCGAAGAATTTCGATGTTTGCAGATGGGCCGGTATTTTGTCCCCATCATAGGCATCCAATACGATCGCGTCGTATTGGTGATGCGTTCCCAGGAGGAATTCCCTGCCGTCTGCAACGTGACAACGCACGGCCGCCGGAAGGCAGAAATAGCCGCGTGCGATTTCGAACGCGACCGGGTTCTTGTCAACGACCGTGACCTGCACGCCCGCCTTGGCGAGCATCGTTCCCAGGCAGCCGCCGCCGCACCCGATCATCAGGACATCCTGCGCTTTCGATTGCTTCAGCAATCCGAAGATCGCGTGGACATAGGGTGACAAGCCGATGCCATTGCGATCCGCCTCCGTTTGGAAGCATCCACCCTGTACGTAGAAGAACAACTTCCTGGCGCGATACTCCAGAACTTCGATTTCCCCGAATTCACTGTCGAGCCTTGCAATGGAGATCATGTGACTCTCTCGGGAGCTTTGCTTCGCAGGAAGCCTGACCGATTCGGCGCGCCCGCCGGTAGCGCGGATCAGCGTCCCGTGAACTTCGGGGCGCGCTTCTCGGCGAAGGCGCGGGCGGCTTCCTTGTGGTCCTCGGTGTCGCGCAGCTGCATCAGGTTGGCGCTCTCTGTGTCGAGGCACTCGGCGAAGCTGCCGGTCATCGCGCGGTTGAGGTTGTCCTTGATGAAGCGGTGCGCGAGCCGCGGACCGGCGGCGAGGCGCTTGGCGATCTCGAGTGCCTTGGCCTCGAGCTCGGCGGCCGGCACGACCCAGTTGACCAGGCCGAGACGGAACGCTTCCTTCATGTCGACGCGGTCGCCCAGCAGGTAGAGCTCGCGCGCCTTGGCGGGACCGACCAGCTGGGTCAGCAGCCAGGTGCCGCCGTAATCGCCGGACAGGCCGATCTTCACGAAGGCCGTGCTCATGATCGCCGTTTCGGCCGCGATGCGCATGTCGCACGACAGCGCGAGCGAGAGGCCTGCGCCGGCCGCGGCGCCGGGCAGGGCGGCGATCGTCGGCTTGGCCATCTCGAAAAGGCGCAGCGAGGTGCGCCGCTGCGACTGGCGCTGCGTCTCCATGCGCCGCAGCTGGTCGACCGGCGCGCCTGAGGAGAGGCGGGCCATGTTCTTCACGTCGCCGCCGGCGCAGAAGGCGCCACCGGCGCCGGTCAGCAGCACGCAGCCGACCTCGCGGTCGAGCTCGGCGGCGGCGAGCTCCTCGCCCATCCGCGCCTGCATCTCCTGGGTCAGCGCGTTGCGCTGTTCTGGCCGGTTGAAGGTCAGCACCAGGACGCCGTCCTCGCGCCGGACCAGGAGATCGTTGTTGTCGCTCATCGTTTCCTCTCGTCCATATTTGGTTCTGCCGGTCAGCCCCGACGCTCCGGGAAGGCAATCTGCTTGTCGATCATGTCATCTATCTCGGCCTCGCTGTAGCCCGCCTCGGCGAGCACCTCTCCGGTGTGCTGGCCCAGCCGCGGGGCGAATTGATCGGACGGCGGGGGCGTTTCCGACCAGGTGCTGGGCTCGCGCATGGTCCGGATGCGGCCCTCCGACGGATGCTCACGGAACTGGAAGAAGCCGCGGTCCTGCAGATGCGGGTCTTCGAGCAAGGTCTCCAGCGTATGCGGCACCATGTTGGGGATATCGGCCTCGTGCAGGATCGTCTGCCACTCCGCGGTCGGCCGCGTCTTAAGCTCGTCGGCGATCATGTCGTACAGGGCGTCGATGTTGGTGGTCCGTGCAGCGATGTCTGCGAAGCGCGGATCCTCCTTGAAGATGTGGCCCTTGCCGACCGCCTCGAAGAACCGCCGCCATTGGCCGTCGTTGTACGGCAGCACGGCCAGATAGCCGTCCTGCGTGGCATAGGGCCGGCGCGAGCGCGACAGGGTGCGCGCGTACCCCGGTGGGCTCGTCGGCGGGTCGAAAGTCGCGCCCTGCATGTGCTCGCACATCACAAACTGCACCATCGTCTCGAACATCGGCACCTCGATCTTCTGGCCGACGCCGGTGCGCGCCTTGGCCAGCAGGCCGGCGAGCAGAGCATTGGCCGCCGCCGTGCCGACGATGCGGTCGATCGCCGCCATCGGGATGAAGCGCGGCTCGCCCGTCGAGCGCTGCAGCAGCATGGGGATCGCCGACGCAGCCTGGATCAGGTCGTCATAGGCCGGCCGCCCGGCATAACGGCCGCCACTGCCGTAGCCGACCATGCCGAGATAGACGATCGCAGGATTGGCCTTGCGCACGGCTTCATAGCCGAGGCCGAGCCGTTCGAGGGGGGCGGGGCGGATGTTGGAGACGAAGGCATCCGCGCGGGCGGCCAACCGCAGGATCGCGTCCCGTGCCTCCGGCTTCTTCAGGTCGAGCACGATCGATCGCTTGCCGCTCGCATTGTGCTGGAAGCCGCCGCTCATGCCGCGGTTGCGCGCGTTGGCACCGTAGCGGCTGGAATCGCCCTCCGGCGCCTCCACCTTGATCACGTCCGCGCCGAGGTCTGCGACGATGCGCGTGCACCACGGCCCCATCTGCACGGTCGTGAGGTCGAGGATCCGAAGGCCGGCGAGAGGTCCGTTCATTACGCTACGCTCCTTGAACAAGTGCTCATGCTCTTCCGGACCGCGAGCGTCTCGCTCGCTCATGCGCATGAGCGAGCAAGACGCTCGCGGTCCGGAAGACGATGACAATCCAGGTTTCCACAGCGATCAGCCGACCGCGCCGCAGGCGCGCAGTTGCGAGATCTCGGCGGCGCCGAAGCCCCAGTCGCCGAGCACGTCGTCCGACTGCTGTCCAGCCGATCCGGCCGAATGGCGGATTTCAGGCTTGGTGCGGCTGAAGCGCGGCGCGGGCGCCGGCTGCACGACGCCGTCGAGCTCGACGAACGTGCCGCGGGCCTTCATATGCGGGTGCTGCGGCGCCTCGGCCATCGAGAGGACCGGGGCGAAGCAGACCTCGCATCCCGCCATCGTTTCGCACCATTGATCCCGCGTTTTCTCCCGGAATTTCCGCGTGAAGCACGCGCGGATGGCCGGCCAGCCCTTCCGGTCGTGCCGGTCGGCCGGCAGAGTGGTGCGGTCGACGCCGAGACGGTTGAGCAGCGCCTCGTAGAACTGCGGCTCGTTGCAGCCGATCGATATCCATTTGCCGTCCGAGGTCTCGTAGACATCGTACCACGGCGTGCCGGAGTCGAGCCGGTTGGAGCCGCGATCGTCGGTCCATAGGCCGGCGGCGTGCATGCCGTACATCATGGTCATCAGGCTCGACGCGCCATCGACCATCGCGGCATCGACGACCTGGCCCTTGCCGGACGAGCGCGCTTCGAGGAGGGCACAGACGATGCCGAAGGCCAGATACATCGCGCCGCCGCCGAAATCGCCGACGAGGTTGAGCGGCGGAACCGGCGGACCGTCCTTCGAGCCGATGGCATGCAGCGCGCCGGTCAGGGCGATGTAATTGATGTCGTGGCCCGGCTCGGCGGCGAGCGGACCCTCCTGTCCCCAGCCTGTGATGCGGCCGTAGACGATCTTCGGATTGAGCTTCAGGCAATCATCGGGACCGAGACCCAGCCGTTCGGCGACGCCGGGCCGGAAACCTTCCGTCACCGCATCCGCCTGGGCGATCATCCGCTTGACCGTCTCGAGTGCGCGCGGGTTCTTGAGGTCCATGGCAATGGTGCGGCGGCCGCGATTGAGGAGCTGATAGCGCTTGTCGAAGCCCTTGATGCCCTCCGCGCCCGGACGGCCGATGCGCACCACATCGGCTCCCATCTCGGCGAAGAGCATGGATGCGAATGGCCCGGGCCCGATCCCGCCCAGCTCGACGATCCTGATACCCGCCAACGGTCCCACGTGTGCCTCCTTTGCCGGGAGCGCGGCTCTCCAGAACCGCTCTTCCTTTTGCTTGCCCTATCCCATGAGCGGCTCTGGAGAGCCGCGCTCCCAGCTCAGTAGGCGGCTTCGAGGAGTTGGAGTGCGTCGGCGACTTGGGCTTCCGGTGAGCGGGCGCCGGCGTTCGCGTTAAAGTTCTTCACCGTGTCGGCGGCGATCTTCGGGAAGTCCTCGCGCGGGATGTCGAGCTGGCGGACGCGTGTCGGCATGCCCAGCCGCGCGTAGAGATCGTCGAGCCGGTCGGCCACGGCAAGCGCGGCCGCGCGGCCGTCCATGCCGTCGCGCCAGACCTCGAGCGCCTCGGCTACCCGTTGCGCTGCCTGCGCATCGACCGTGTCGGACGTCCTGATCCGCGTGGAATGGATCACCGAGGTGGATTCGCCCTGACCGATCCTCGGATAGCGGATGTGCAGTGCCGTCGAAACCGCGTAGCTGCCTGAGAAGGTTCGGCCGCGCAGCAGTCGGCTCATGCCGTCGTCCTCGGCGCGGTTGCGCAGGAAGGCGGCGACGCTGATGTCGATGAGCAGCGACGGATTGGCCGGCTCGTCCGGCAGCCGCTTGCAGGCCCGATAGGCGAGCCGGAACGCCTGGTCGTCGTCGCCCTCGACCAGCGGGTTGGAGTCGAGCTGGCCCTTGCCCGCGACACAGCCGGCGAACACTGTCGCCGCCGTCGAGCGGATCAGGTGCGGCGGCGTGGCAAGCAGCGCCTCCTCGTCGAGAAAGATCGAATGCGGCCGCGTCTTGGGATCGAAATACTCCATGCGATGGTCGAGGTCGGGATTCTTCAGTGCGGTTCCGGCCCGGTTCATTGCGCTGTTCGGCGTCGTCGGCACGTTGATGATCGGCGGCTTGGGCGCCGCCAGGCGCGGGCTGTAGGCGGGCCGTCCTTCCGGATACTGCGTCATGATCTGGAACGGATCGCCGGCCTCGCCCATGAAGATCGCGACGCCGCGTGCGGCCATGATCACGGTGCCGCCGCCGACCGCGATCAGCAGATCGGCGTCGGCCGCGACGGCAGCGTCCTTGGCCGCCTTCACCGAGACGTAGGTCGCGTCGTTCTCGACCGCATCGAAGACGCCGGCGTAGAGATCGCCGAGGGTTGCCGCGATGCGGCGGACGCTGTCGGTCTTCCCGGCGATGGAGGGCGAGCAGATGACGAAGGCGCGCTTCGCGCCGGCCCGGATCACGGCCTCCTTGAGGCTTTGCTCCAGCACCTGGCGCCCGCAATAGAGACGCCAAGAAAAGCCCGCCGCCCTGAATCCGTTCGCACTCATCCGATTTCCCCCTGTCGGCACGATTTGAGCGGCGCCAGCCGTGCAGGTCCAGCGCTTGTCAATGCCGTATTCCATGACTCGGAATGCATTGGCATATATGCGTATACAAGCCACCCGGCCTCGCACAAGATGTTTTCAAATGGGAAGAACATTGCAGATATGAGAAGTCGGGTGGGCTTCGAACTATAGCTGCAGCAGGACCAAGATGACGGTCAGAACCGCCGATCGCACGCTCGACATCTTCGAGAGCTTCGCCCGCCGGCAGAGCCCGATCACAGTGTCGGATCTGGCGCGCGAGCTATCGCTGCCGACGTCAACCTGCTTTGCCCTGGTCCGGACGCTGGTCGACCGGGGCTTCCTCTACTATCTGCGGCCGCGCGGTGCGTTCTATCCCACGCGGCGGCTCAGCATGGTGGCCGACGCGATCGCCCATCACGATCCGATCGCCCAAAACATCCGCCCGCTGCTCGAGGCCCTGCGCGACGCCACGGGCGAGACCGTCATCCTGGGCAAGCTGCAGGGGCTCGGCGTCGTCTATCTCGAGATCATCGAGTCTCCCCACGCCATCCGCTACACGATGACGGTCGGCTCGGTCCGCGCGCTGCACGCGTCCTCGATCGGCAAGGCGATTGTGTCCGCGATGGAGCAGGAGCCGCGCGAGCGCCTGCTGTCGCAGCTCAAGTATCCGAAGCTTACCGACCATACGATCCGCAGCCGTGCTCAATACACAAAGAGCCTGGAGGAGGGCCGCAAGCGCGGCTACTGGACCAACGTCGGCGAAAGCTCGCCCGATGTCATGGGCATCGCGCTCGCCGTCCGCATCTTCGGCGATCTCTACGGCATCAACCTGGTCGGCCCGCAGTCGCGCTTCGACCGGAACCTCAAGTCCTACGTCGACGCGCTGAAGGCGACGGTGCGCAAGGTCGGCGCCGTCCGTACCGCGCTGTACGACGATTAGCGTCGTACGGCCCTGGCAAATGCGTAACTGAGGAATCGAGTGATGATGCGAACAGGCAACCTGATGAGGAGGAAACGGCCTGGCCTTGCGGCCCGGTTCGGAGCGGCGCTTCTGGCCGCGACGCTCGGGGTGTCCGCGGCGGCCCTGCCGGTCCACGCCCAGAAGGCGGGCGGCGTCCTGCGCGGCGAGCTTGCCGACACGCCGCCCAGTCCCTCGCTGCACGAGGAGATCACCGTCTCCGTCGCCGTGCCGTTCATGGCGGTGTTCAACAACCTCGTGATCTACGACCAGTCGATCGCGCGCAACACCTTCGATTCCATCCGTCCCGAGCTGGCGACGGGGTGGACGGTCAGCGACGACGGCCTGACGGTGCGCTTCGACCTGCGCCAGGGCGTCAAGTGGCACGACGGCACGCCCTTCTCCAGCGCCGACGTGAAGTGCACCTTCGACATGCTGATGGACAAGGGCGAGGTGAAGCTCCGGCGCAATCCGCGCGGCGTCTGGTACGAGAACGTCGAGAAGGTCACGGCCGACGGCGACTTCCAGATCACCTTCCATCTCAAGGTGCCGCAGCCCTCTCTGCTGGCCTTCCTCGCGGCGGGCTGGACGGCGATCTATCCCTGCCATGTGCCGCCGGCGCAGATGCGGCGCCATCCGATCGGCACAGGTCCGTTCAAGTTCGTCGAGCTGAAGAGCAACGAACGCGTGAAGCTGGAGAAGAACCGCGACTACTGGAAGCCTGGGCGGCCCTATCTCGACGGCATCGAGTATTCGATCATCTCCAACCGGGCGACGCGCATGCTGGCCTTCACCGCCGGTCGGGCCGACATGACGTTTCCCACCGACGTAACGGTGCCGTTGCTGAAAGACACGATGCAGGCGCTTCCGACCGCGCAATGCACTTTGCGGCCGCTCGGCGTGAGCTACAATCTGATCCTCAACCGCGACGCGGCGCCTTTCAACGACGCGCGTGCGCGCAGCGCGGTGGCCCTGGCAATCGACCGCAAGGCCTTCATCGACATCACCAGCGAAGGCAAGGACCTCATCGGCGGCGCGATGCTGCCGCCACCGGCCGGCGTCTGGGGCGTCGGGCCAGAGGCGTTGAAGGACCTGCCGGGCTACGGCGGCGACATCGAGGCGTCGCGCGAGAAGGGGCGGGCGCTGATGCGCGAGGCCGGCTACGGCCCGGACAAGCGGCTGAAGATCAAGGTCAGCACGCGCAACGTCGCGTCCTACCGGGACCTCGCCGTGATCCTCGTCGACCATCTGCGGCACATCTACATCGACGGCGAGCTGGAGATGATCGACAGCGCGGTCTACTTCAACCGCCTCTACCAGAAGAACTACAGCCTGGTGCTCAATGCCACCGGCAGCTCGCTCGACGATCCCGACCAGCACTTCGTCGAGAATTACGGCTGCGCCGCGCCGCGCAATTTCAACGGCTACTGCAATCCGGAGCTCACCGCGCTCATGAGCGCACAATCCCGCGAGCGCGATACCGACAAGCGCCGCGCCATCGTGCACCAGATCGAACGCAAGCTGGTCGAGGACACGGTGCGCCCGATCATCTCCCACACTGTCGCCGCCGGCTGCATGCAGCCTCAAGTGAAGGGCCTGACCCTCATGTCCAACAGCATCTACAACGGCTGGCGCTTCGAGGATGTCTGGCTCGATCGGTAGGGCTCAACTTCTTCCATGAGGATCAGCGACGCCATTGCTTGATGACGTTGCGCTCGACGAGGGAGGCTACATCGTCGGCGGTGTAGCCCACCTCGCGCAGGACCTCGCTCGAATGTTCGCCGAGATTGGGAGCGGGGCGGCCAGGCGCGAGCGGGGTGTCCGACCAGGTCGCGGCCGGGCGCATCTGGCGCAGGGTGCCCTCGCTCGGATGTTCGACGGTATCGAAGAAGCCGACATCCTCGAGATGGCGGCTGTCGATGACGTCCTCGATCGAGTTGACGGGCATCGCCGCGATATCGAGCTTCTTGAAGAACGCCAGCCACTCCGCCGTCGTGCGTTCGACGGTGATCTTCGCGGCCATCACATAGAGATCGTTCACGTTCTCCAGTCGAGAGGCGTCCGTCGTGAAGCGTGGGTCGCCCTCGTACAAATCGAGCTTTCCGACGGCGCCGAAGAAGGCCTTCCACTGATCGTCGCGATAGGGCAGCGCCGCCACGAACCCGTCCTTCGTCGGATAGGGCTTGCGCGCGGGCGCCAGCATGCGCTTGTAGCCCCACGGCCCGAGCGGCGGCTCGAAGGTCATGCCGCTCAGCTGGTCGCCCAGCATGACCGAGGCCATGGTCTCGAACATCGGCACGTCGATGCGCTGGCCGCGGCCGGTGCGGGTGCGCGCCTGCAGGCCGCCCAGGATGTTCATCGCGACATGCGCACCCATCAGCCGGTCGACGATCGGCGTCGGCACGAAGCGCGGTTCGTGGCCGCCGGCGAACTGGTAGAGCCACGGCATGCCCGTCGCGGCCTGGATGAGGTCGTCATAGGCCGGGAGGTTGGAATAGGCGCCGTCGCGCCCGAAGCCGAGCGCGCCGACATAGACCACCTTGGGGTTCACGGCGGAAACCGCCTCGTAGGAGAGCCCCAGCCGGTCCATCGCCGCCGGGCGGATGTTGTAGAGCAGCACGTCGACCGTCTCGGCGAGGCGCAGCAGGGCGGTCCGGCCCTCCGGCGCCTTGAGATCGATCGCGAGGCTGCGCTTGCCGCGGTTGAGATTGAGGAACCAGGCCGACATGCCGGGGGTGCGGGCATAGCCGCTCTTGCGCGTGCCGTCGCCGTCCGGCGCCTCGACCTTGATCACGTCGGCGCCCATGTCGCCCAGCATCTGGGTCGCCGACGGCCCCATCAGCACCGTCGTGAGATCGAGGATCCTGATTCCTTCCAGCGCAGACGTCATCGGTCAGTTTCCCTTGAAATCCGGCACGGTCCGGGCGGCCATCGCACGCACGCCCTCCCTGAAGTCGGCCGTCTTGAACAGCCAGTCCTGCTCGACGAATTCGTGATCGGTCGCGGCCTCCACCGCGTCGGCCAGGCCGCGCCGCATGGTGGCGCGCGTCGACCTTACGGCCAAGGGCGCCGACTGCGCGATCTTCGTCGCCAGCTCGATCGCCGCCGTGCGCACCTCGGCGAGCGGCACCAGCAGGTCTGCCAATCCCATCTCGAGGGCTTTGTCTCCGGGAATGCGATCGCCGGTATAGAACATCATCTCCGTCGCCTGGGTGCCGATCAGCCGCGGCAGGGTCACCGTCAGGCCGAAGCCGGGATGGGTGCCCAGCCGCGTGAAATTGGCGCAGAAGCGGCCTTCGAGGCAGGTCACGCGGAAGTCGGCGACCATCGCAAGTCCGAGACCGCCGCCGACGGCGGCGCCCTGGATCGCCGCCACGACAGGCTTGCCGATGCGGAACAGGCGCACGGCTTCCTTGTAGAGGTTGGTCGAGCCGGCCTGCTGCTGGCGGATGACCGCGCCGCCCTCCTGGGCGCGACCGTCGGCGGCGAAATTGGCCCCCGAGCAGAAGTTCTTGCCCTCCGCGCAGAGCACCAGAGCGCGGCAGTCCTCATCACGATCGAAGGTCTCGAACGCCTCGCGCAACTGGGCGATCAGCGCGCGGTCGAAATAGTTGTTGGGCGGCCGGCGGATCTCGATCGTGCCGACCCTGTCGGCGAGCGAGACGGCGATATCGGCGTAGGAACTGTGGGTGATCATGGGTTTCGATCCTTGGTCTTGGGAATGATCATTGGACCGCGCGCATCCTGCGCGCTCATGATTCCGAGCGCGCAGGATGTGCGCGGGCCAATTAGGATGACGAGGGCAAATAAGTCACTGCAGCGCCTCGAGCGACCGGAGCTTGTCGATCGTCGCGGAGTCGATTCCCCAGCGCGGCAAGACTGTATCGGTATCGGTACCGGAGCGACGCGGGGGTCGCGGCATCGGCGAGGGCGTGCCGACGAAACGCGGTGCCGGGGCGGGTTGCGCGATGCCGTCGATCACTGGAAGCGAGCCGCGGGCAATGTGATGCGGGTGTTGCGACGTTTCCGCGACCGAGAGGACGGGCGCGAAGCAGGCGTCGCTGCCCTCGAAGACCTCGCACCATTCGGCGCGCGTGCGCTGGCGGAAGATCTCGGCGAGCGTCGGCTTGACGGCATGGCGCTCGGCCGGCCCGTCCTTGCCGATCAGCGAATCGGGATCGAGGCCGAGCTTCTCGTAAAGCTCGCGGCGGAAGCGCGATTCGATCGGGGCGACGGAGACATATTCGCCGTCGGCGCATTGGTAGACATCGTAGTAGGGGGCGCCGCCGTCGACGACGTTGGTGCCGCGCTGCAGCGACATCCGCCCCGATGCGTAGCCGCCGTAGAACGCCGTCATGAGCGACAGGGCGCCGTCGACCATCGCAACATCGATCACCTGGCCTTCGCCGGTTTGCTGGCGCGCATGCAGGGCGGCCAGCACCCCGACCGCCATGTAGAGCGCGCCGCCGCCGAAATCGCCGATCAGGCTGAGCGGCGGGGCGGGTGGTCCGCCCTCGCGGCCGATCGCATGCAGGGCGCCGGTCAGGGAGATGTAGTTGAGATCGTGGCCGGCGCGATCGGCCAGCGGTCCGGTCTGGCCCCAGCCGGTCATGCGGGCATAGACCAGGCCGCGGTTGCGCGCACGGCACTCGTCGGGACCGAGGCCGAGCCGCTCCATCACGCCGGGGCGGAAGCCCTCGATCAGCACATCGGCCTTTGCCGCCAGTTCGAGCGCGCAGGCCTGCGCTTCCTTCTGCTTGAGGTCCATCTTCACCACGAGGCGATTGCGGCGCAGCAGGTCGAAGCCCGGCGTCTTCGGGCTGCCCAGCTCGATCGGCTCGGTACGGTCGATGGTCACGACCTCGGCACCCATGTCGGCCAGCAGCATCGTGCCCATCGGCGTCGGGCCGACGCCCGCGAATTCCAGCACCTTCAGTCCGGCCAGAGGCCCGCCGCGCGGGCCGGCCTCATCCTTTTTTTCTTGCGACTCCACGTGCGCCTCCCTGGTGCTGCCTTCGATCACAAGCGGTGTGCTGGGGGCGCGTCACTCCAGTGACGCGTCATGCTGTGCAACAACGAGGAAGACGCGCCACTGGAGTGGCGCGCCCCCAGCAATTTGATCCATTCAAGAGGCTCACATGAGTTCACCGCAGGCCGAGGCCGCGCGCGACGATGCCGCGCAGGACCTGGGTCGTGCCGCCCTGGATCGTGTAGGTTGGCGCCATCATGGTGCAATGCTGCGCGAGGTCGAGGAAATCGGCCATGTCCTCCTCGCTCGTGGCGTCCGACTCGGCCAGCCGCCGTGCGATCTCGGGCAGTTCCTGCTGGTAGATCGTGCCGAGGTCCTTGACCAGGGCGCCCTCGATCGTCGGCGACTTGCCGGCTTCGAGAAAGCCCGCGACCGACACCGACATCTGCCGCAGCGTCCAGAGCCGGGCGACGAGCCGGCCGAGGATCGCGCCGGCAAAACCGGAGGGTTGGCGGCCGAGCACGCGCACCAACTCGCGCAGGACGTAGAAGTTCTGCAGGAAGCGTTCCGGGCCTGACCGCTCGTAGGCCAGCTCGCTGGTGACCTGCAGCCAGCCGTCGCCCTCGTTGCCGATCAGGCAGCTTTCCGGAACGAAGCAGTCGCTGAAGGTCACTTCGTTCCAGTCATGGCGTCCCGCCAGGTTGATGATGGGGCGTAGAGTGATGCCCGGAGTTTCGAGGTCGATCAGGAGCTGGCTCAGCCCCTTGTGCCGGTCGCCGTGCTGACCGGAGGTGCGCACCAGCGCGACGCAGTAGTGGCTGCGATGGGCGCCCGAGGTCCAGACCTTTGTGCCGTTGACTCGAAACCCGCCGGGCACTGGCTCGGCGCGGGTGCGCACCGAGGCGAGGTCGGAGCCGGAGTCCGGCTCGCTCATGCCGATGCAGAAATAGCATTCGCCGCGCGCGATGCGCGGCACGATTGACTGGCGTTGCTCCTCGCTGCCGAAGCGCAGCAGCAGCGGTCCCGACTGGCGGTCGGCCAGCCAGTGCAGGCCGGCCGGCGCGCTGTGGCCCAGAATCTCCTCGGTGACGACGTAGCGCTCGAGGAAGCTCTTTTCGTGCCCGCCGTATTTCTTCGGCCAGGTCATGCCGATCCAGCCGCGCGCGCCCAGCGCCCGGCTGAACTCGGGACTGGGCGTCGTCCACGAGGCGAAGCCGTCGTCGCTCTGCACCTTGGGCAACGTCTCCTTGAGGAAGGTGCGGACCTCCTCACGCAACGTTTCGACTTCGGGAGGGAGGCGGAAGGGCGGGAACTCGAGCTTGGGAATCGTCATCGGTATTCCGCCCTATTTGTCGAGCCAGACGTCCTCGAAGCGCCAGTTGTTGTAGTGCGAGTTCTGCGGCGGCGAGACGCCGTGGACATAGGGATACCAGCAGGTATTGCCGCGCTGGTGCATGATCGAGGGTCGCACGCCGGCTGCCTGCAGGTCGTGATCGATCTTGTTCACCAGGGCCTTGCGCTTCACCGGATCGATGGTCGACGACTGCTCGTCGAAGCGGGCCTGCATGTCCTTGTCGCAATAGTTGGTGTAGTTGCGCTCCGAGCCGCAGGCGTAGGCCTCGTAGAACATGACGTCTGGATCGTCGAGCGCCGAGCCGCCGGAGTTGGTCGCGACGTTGTAGTCCTTGCGCAGCAGGCGATTATACCAGACCGAGCTCTCGACCGCCTCCAGCTCGCCCTCGATGTTGATCTGCTTGAGCTGGTCGATCAGCAGGACGGCCGGCTCGCGATAGATCGGCAGGTTGCGGGTCAGCACCTTGATCTTGAGCGGCTTGTCCGGCCCGTAGCCCAGCTCCGTCAGGATCGTGCGGGCCTCTTCGCGGTTCTTCGAAACGTCGCCCGTGAAGCCCGGAACGTCGGCCAGCTGCTCGGGCCCGATTCCCCAGACGCCCTCGGGGGGCGCTTCCATCACGCCGCCGATGCGGAACTGGCCCTCGCTCAGGATATCGACAAAGGCCTTGCGGTCGATCGCCAGCATCATCGCCTTCTTGATGCGCGGATCGTCGAACGGCGCGATCGGGTTGACCAGCAACTGCGTCTGGATGTTGAACTGCGCCAGCTCGCAGATCGCCTGGGGCGCCTTGGCCTTGATGTCTGCGGCGAGACGCGAGGAGATGTCCTGCGAGAAGGTGAGGTCGAACTCGCCGACCGAGAAGGCGAGCACGCGCGTGGCGCGGTTCGGCACCATGCGCCATTCGATGGCGTCGAGATAGGGCCGGCCCTTCTTCCAGTAATCGGGATTGCGCACCAGCGAGATGCTCTGGTTCGACTTGAATGACGCGAGCTTGAACGGTCCGGTGCCGATCGGCTTGGTACGCATGTCGCGCCCCGGCACGTGGCAAGGATAGACAGCCGAGAACCCGGCGGCGAGGAAGCCCAGGAACGACGGCTGAGGCCGGCCGAGATGGAAGCTCACCTGCCGGTCGCCTTGGACCGTGACGTCCTTGAGATTTGAATACCATTCCTTGCGCGGGTTCTTGCGCCAGCCGCTGTCCCGCTTGCCAGTGACCGTGTCCCACGTGCACTTCACGTCGGCGCTGGTGAATGGCTTGCCGTCGTGCCATTTCACCCCGTCGCGAAGCTTGAATGTCACGACCGTGTTGTCCGGGCTCCAGCTCCACGATTCGGCGAGGTCGGGCACGATCGTGGAGTCGGTATTCTGCTTCGCGGTCTGGTCGTAGATGACCAGGTTGTTGAACAGCGCCATGAACGGCATCAATGTCGCGATCGTCACTTCCTCGTGGAGCGACGCGCTGGGCGGATTGTCGTTGTGATAGACGCGCAGCACGCCGCCGCTCTTCTGCGCATGTGCCGCCGTCGCCAGCACGATGCCAAACAGGCCGGCCGTTGCAGCCCGCAACAACTTTATCTTCATGACATTGCTCCCATCGCGACGACGGTCGAGCGTTGTCACATCCTCTCTATATCGGCAAGAGTCTTGGCATATCTGAATTCGACATGCGGTCATGCTCATGTTCCTCCCCGCGTTGCGCACAGGGAGGAACAAGGCTATCGAACCTTGTGCGTCGTCTTTTCATTGCCGATCTTCGCCCTTGGACCGATATTTGCGTTGGTGGTACCCAGCGTAGCGTCGGGAGGGGTAATGAGCGACAGCATCGTGTCCGGCAAACGTTTCGGCATTCATCGGCGAACGTTCCTGCGGGCAGGCGCGGCCATCGTCCTGCCGACCGTCGCCAGCGCGCAGGAGATCTTTCCCGACAAGCCCGTACGTATCGTGGTGTCCTATGGGCCCGGCGGTGCGATCGACGTGGTCGCGCGCATCATCGCCGAGCACATGACGTCCACGCTCGGCAAGCCGGTGCTGGTCGACAACAAGCCGGGCGCCGGATCGACCATCGCGGCCGACCTGATCGCGCGCTCCGCGCCGGATGGCTACAACCTTCTCGTGACGGGGATGGCGCACTCAGTCATCGCCGAGCTGTTCCCGCAGGTGACGTTCGATCCGAGCCGCGCCTTCCAGCCGATCAGCCATCTCGGACTCATGCCGTTCGTCCTGGCGGTGAATCCGACATTGCCCGTTACGGACTACGCCAGCTTCATCGCCTACGTGAAAGCGCACCCGGGCGCCATCAACTGCGGCTCCGCCGGCCCCGGAAGCTCGGCGGATCTCGGCGAGATGCTGCTGGCGAAGATGGCGGGCCTGGATTTCGTGCGCGTGCCGTATCGCTCGACGCCGGCTGCCATGAACGATCTCGTCGCCGGCCGGGTCGGCTTCATGATGGACTCGCAGAACGTATTGGTGCCGCACGTGAAGAGCGGCGCGCTGCGGGCCGTCGCCGTCACGTCGATCGGCCGCTCGCGGCTGGTGCCGGACGTTCCGACCTTGGACGAACTCGGCCTCAAGGGCTTCGAGGCCGGAAGCTGGCAGGCCATGCTGGCGCCGGCCCATACGCCGCGTCCCATTATCGACAAGCTCTCGAAAGCGGTCGAGACGGCGCTGGCTGATCCCGCCATCCAGAAGCGCTACACCGACCTCGGCTATCAGATGCCGCGCAAGGTCGGACCGGAGGCGCTGGCAGAGTTCCTCGCCGGGGAATCGGCGAAATGGGGGCCGCTGGCCAGGGCCACCGGTACCGGGGGCTGATCTCGATGACAAAGCTGACCGAGGCTCAGGTCGACATCTTCCACCGCGACGGCTACCTCGCGCCCGTCGATGTCTTCACGGCTGAGGAAGCGCGGTCCTGGCGCGCCGATCTCGAGGCCTTCGAGCGCACGCTCCCGCCAGGCCCGGTCTCAGCGGGCAACCGGCGCAAGCTCCATGTCCGCTGCCCCTGGGCGCGCGACCTGGTGGGCGATCACCGCCTGCTCGATGTGATGGAGTCGCTGCTCGGCCGCGACATGCTGGTTTTCACCAGCACCTTCTTTATCAAGGAGCCGAACACCGATGCCATCACGGCCTGGCATCAGGATGCGACTTATTTCGGGCTTTCGCCCTATGAGCATGTCACCGCTTGGGTCGCCTTGTCCGAGGCCTCGATCGAGGCCGGCTGCATGGAGTTCATCCCCGGCAGCCATCGCTGGGGTCAGCTCGCGCACGGGCAGGAGACCCTGCCGGGCACCATCAATGCCGGCGCCCGCTCGATCAGCCAGCCGATCGACACCTCGACCGCCGTCTTCGCGCCGGTCAGGACCGGCCAGGTCTCGCTGCACCACACGCTGATCGCGCACAACTCGCCGCCCAACCGGAGCAATGATCGCCGCATCGGCTTCGGCATCAGCTACATCCCGACGCGCCTTCGCCACAGCGGCAGCAAGCGGATGTCGGCAACCCTGGTGCGCGGCGTCGATCGCTACGGACATTTCGATCTCGAAGACGATTGCCGGCTCCTGGGCGCAGAAGCGCGGGTCGCGGCCCACGGGCGCGCCTACGCCCGCTATCGCGAGTGCCATTCGGAGCAGATGGCGCGCTACGGCGAAGTCGCCTGACTCTGGAGTCATCCGCGTGAAGCCATTGCAAGACAAGGTCGCGATCGTGACCGGCGCGTCGTCGCCCGTGGGGATCGGGGCCGCCGTGGCGCGCCGCCTCGCGGGATCCGGCGCACGCCTCGTGCTGGCCGCGGATGTCTCGCCCGAGTCGGTGGCGAAGGAATGCGCCGACATGCTGGGCGATCCGAAGGCGGTCGTTCCGCTTGTGGTCGATCTGGCCGATCCATCGGCCGTCGCGGCGATGGTCGCCGGGGCGGAGAAGCACTTCGGCCGGATCGACCTGCTGGTCAACAATGCGGCCGTCCGGATCAATCGTCCGTTCGGCATGTTCACCGCCGCGGAGTTCGACAAGGCGGTTGCGGTCAATTTGCGCGCGCCGTTCCTTGCCAGCCAGGCGGTGCTGCCGTCGATGCGCCGCCAGGGCGGTGGCCGCATCGTGCATGTCGCGAGCCAGCTTGGCTCCGTCGCCTACCAGACGCGCACGATCTACGGCATGACCAAGGCGGCGCTGATCCATCTCGCCAAGTCGATGGCGCTCGAGCTGGCGCGCGACAACATCCAGGTCAACACCGTGTCGCCGGGGCCGGTGGCGACCCAGCCGATCCTCGATCGCGAGAAGAACGAGCCGGAGGAATCCGCGCGGCGCCGCGAGTACGTGCCGATGGGCCGCTTCGGCCGTCCGGAGGAGATCGGCGAGGTCGTGCATTGGCTGCTGACCACGGACGCTTCCTTCCTGACCGGCCAGGATCTCATCGTCGACGGCGGCTACACGATCCACTGATCACCCATCACCTGGGTAAGGGTGAATGGCGCGGCGTTCGTCAACGTCCTCGATCGCTGTTGCGTTTCGAAGGCGAGAGCGACGCTGGCGCGCGAGCGCGACCTCTCCGTGTAGTTTGCTTCGGGGAGCAGCGTGTCCTGCTCAGGGACTCAAGAATTGCCCGTCGGCGATCCCGGACGGCCTTCCTACGACCAGCATGAGCGGCAGGCCGCGAGCCGTCTGGCCTCGCGCGATGAAGCTATTGCCCCGATCGCCCGCCTTTCGCTCGTAGTTTCCATTGCCGCTGAAATAGCCCTTGAAGCAGCTCAGAGAGAACTTGCCGGAGCGACGTGCTTCCGTGGTGAAGGTGCCACTGCAGACCTGTTCTCCGCTTTCGTTGACCACCGTGAAGGAGACCGACGGATCGCGTCCCAATAGGCCGCCATAGTGGGCCACCCCCTTCAGCTGCCTGACATTGCTGACGTCATCGCGATAGACGATGATGATTGGACCGGGGCGAGAAGCCGCAGCCTCGGGCTTGGCGATCGAGGGATGGACCGACAGGCTGAAAGCCAATCCCAAGGCCACGCCAATCGCGACGCCAAATGCTCGGGCGCGGTAGGCCATCGGCCAAGTCCAAGGATTTCCTGATGCGCACATTCCATCGGATCGATCTGATTGTTGCGCACGATGCCTGCGACGGCAACGGCCCGCAATTGGAACAGGCAGGGGTGACTGCCAACGCTGGGGCACGGCTTTTGTTGCTTGCACCACCTCCCGGCAAGCCCGCCATCATGATCAGGTAGCGGTCGAACGTCGGCCCCTAGAACACATACTTGTGCCCGAGCGTTGCGCGGCTCCCAAATGCATAACTGGAAAGCCGGCCTGATGTTTGGGTTCGAGGCCGATGAATTACCGACCATGGATGGTCGCGTCGGCGAACTGACCTAAATGAGTGCCTTGTCGACGATCGCCTGTGCCTCGCCGAGGATGGTGCGGAGGTGGTCCTCGCCGCGGAAGCTCTCGGCGTAGATCTTGTAGATGTTCTCGGTGCCCGAAGGGCGCGCGGCGAACCAGCCGCTCCGGGCCACGACCTTGATGCCGCCGATGGCGCCGTCGTTGCCCGGCGCGCGGCTCAGCACGTGCTCGATCGGCTCGCCGGCCAGCTCGGTGCTTTTCACCTGGCCGGGCGACAGGCCGGCGAGCTTGCGCTTCTGCTCGGGCGTCGCCGGGGCGTCGATGCGATCGGCGGCGGAAGCGCCGAAATCGCGCTCCAGGTCGCGGTAGAGAAGGTCGGGCGTGCGGCCGCTGCGCGCGGTGATCTCGGCCGAGAGGAGGGCGGCGGCGATCCCGTCCTTGTCGGTCGACCACACCGTCCCGTCGCGGCGCAGGAACGACGCGCCGGCGCTCTCCTCGCCACCGAAGCCCAGCGAGCCGTCGAGCAGGCCGTCGACGAAGAACTTGAAGCCGACAGGCACCTCGTGCAGCCGCCGGCCGAGCCGGGCGGCGACGCGGTCGATCATGGTGCTGCTGACCAGCGTCTTGCCGACGGCGGCGTCACTGCGCCACTGCGGCCGGTTGCGGAACAGGTAATCGACGGCGACGGCGAGGTAATGGTTGGGCGGCATCAGCCCGCTGGGCGCGACGATGCCGTGGCGGTCGTGATCGGTGTCGCAGGCGAAGGCCACGTCGTATCTGTCCTTCATGCCGATCAGCCGGCGCATGGCATAGGGCGAGGACGGGTCCATGCGGATGCGGCCGTCCCAGTCGAGCGTCATGAATGGGAACCTGGAATCGACCTGCTCGCTGACCACGTCGAGGGCGATCCGGTAGCGCTCGGCGATGCGCGCCCAGTAATGCACGCCGGCGCCGCCCAGCGGATCGACGCCGAATCGAAGGCCGGAGGCGCGGATGGCGTCGAAATCGAGCACGGTGCCGAGATCGGCGGTATAGGCCTCGAGGAAATCGTGCTCGTGCACCGTCGCGGCCCGCCGGGCCTGCGCGTAGGGCAGGCGCTTCACGCCCTTCAGCCCCTCGGCGAGCAGGCGATTGGCCTCCTTCTCGATCCAGCCGGTGACGTTGCTGTCGGCCGGGCCGCCATGCGTCGGATTGTACTTGAAGCCGCCGTCCTCCGGCGGATTGTGCGAGGGTGTGATGATGATGCCGTCGGCCAGCCCACTGTTGCGCCCCTTGTTGTGAACGAGGATTGCCTGCGACAGGGCTGGCGTCGGCGTGTATTCGCCGCCCGCCGAGACCAAGACCTCGACGCCGTTGGCCGCCAGCACCTCGAGCGCGCTCTCGAAGGCGGGCTGCGACAGCGCATGGGTGTCGCAGCCGATGAACAGCGGACCGTCGGTGCCTGCCTGCCGGCGCCAGTGGCAGATCGCCTGGCTGATCGCCAGCACATGAGCCTCGTTGAAGCTCTGCGCAAAGGACGAGCCGCGATGGCCCGAGGTGCCGAATGCCACGCGCTGCGCCGCCACGGCGGGATCCGGCGCGAGCGCGCCGTAGGCGTCGAGCAGCTTGGTGGTGTCGACAAGCTGCTCCGGGGTCGGCAACTGGCCCGCCCGGGGGCTGATGCGGGGATCTTTGCTTTCTGTCGCCAAGGGCCTGCTTCCGCTTTCTGCGCTGCGCTGACTTGCGGCAACCCGCCTCGGAAACGCTTTGGCGACGCTAACCACATGCAGCAAACGATGAAGGAACGACTATCGTTCCAGCTCGCAAATTGTCCAATGAAATCAATGGGACATGGAGAGCCGCCGCGCGGGCGGCCTTCGCGTCAGGCGCATTTCACGGGCAGTCTCCCCTGCAGATGCAGGAGCTGAACGGCCTGAAGGGAAAGGACGCTGAGCGCATCCTGGATTTCTCCGGCAGCGACCATCCGAAATGCCTCGGTCAACGGCACCCGGCGAAGAGCAAGCTCCTCCGTCGGCTCGGGTGATGCCGTGCCCTGGGTCAATCCCCAGGCGAGGAACGAGATCGAGCGCTCGTCGGATACCGAATTGGAAAGGTCGCACCGGAGCAGTTGCTGCCAGTTGCCGGCTTCGAGCCCGGTTTCTTCCTTCAGTTCCCGTGCCGCCGACTCCCGGGCATCGACACCGATCGTGCCGCCGCCCTCCGGAATCTCCCAGCTGTACTCGTCGAACGGGAAGCGGTGCTGGCCGACAAGGAATGTATGCCCTTCGTCGTCGACCGGCACGATGCCGACGGCCAGGTTCTTGTAATGGATGGTTCCGTAGATGCCCGGCTCTCCCGCAGGCGTGAGCACCTCGTGGTGCGTCACCCGTATCCATCGATTGTCATAGACATGGCGACTGGACATCACGGTCCAGGGGCCTCGTTTTTCCAGGGTCATTGGGGGTAACCAGATTGGGTGCTGCCCGACCTTAAGGCCCGAGGTCGCGGAAGTGTAGCGGGTTGGGTTCGAGCCGGCCGCGCAGCAGGGCGGCACCTGGCGCTTACGGGCGCGCGGCCTGCGTTGACCTGACCGGAGTACGTACGGTATCGGTTGATGCGCTCGTCTGAAACTCGTCTTCCGGCGGCTGAGCTGCCGGCGATCGAAGGCGTGCTGCATTGATTGTGAAGTTCATTTTCCGCCAGGGGAGATCGATCGACTGATCCGGTCGATCCGCGGGGGGCCGGGGGGACTTGAAAATGGCCACTTCTCTTGTCAATGGCCTGGCCGGCGCAACCGGCTTCGGCGAAAACATTCCCGTCGGCAACGACGATGCTTCTTTCGAAGCGAGGGCCACACGACATGGCTAGAGTCACGCTCAAAGACGGGACCGTCATTTTCGACGATGAGACCCCGCTTCCTGGCGGGGCATGGACGGGGGTCGATTCCGAAGATCTGTTCGATACGTCCGCTCATTCGGCGGAAGACTATCTCTATGCGGCGCTTTCGCCCGAGCTTGCCCTGCAGGTCCTTGCAGGAACGGCTCCCTTCTCGCTGGTCAGCGCGACCATCACCGGGCCGTCGCAGATTTCCATGTTCGATGGGATGACCGTCAGCGGCGTCAACGGGCTGGTCAGCGACCTGGTCTTCCCGAAGGGCGTCTTTCTCTCGAGCGGCTATTCGTCGACTCCGCTGTACAATAGCTCAGACGGCTATTCTCTGATTACGGGCCGCGCCGGGGACAGCGATGTCCTCGACACCGTGACCGCCGCCTTCCCGGGAGAGGCGGACTCGACAAACGATGCAGCCTCGCTCGAGGCCGTAGTCTTCGTGACGGATCCCGATACGACCAGCTTCAGTTTCGACCTGGTCTTCGGCTCCGACGAATTCCCCGAATTCAGCAATTCCTTTGTCGATGGCGCCGTCGTGATGGTCGACGGTGTCAACTACGCCCTGTTCAATGGTGCCTCGACGCCGCTCAGCGTCACGGATGCCAATATCGCCAGCGGCTATTTCTACAACAACAGCGATTCGACGACGAGCCAGGGCGGCGTAACCCTGCCCGGCGCGCAAATGGTCCTGCCGGTAGAATACGACGGCATCTCGCAGACCCTGCGCATCACGGGCCAATTGGGGGCGGGGACCGCCGCGACAATCGACGGCAGGTCCGGCACCCTGCACACGATCAAGATCGCCATCGCCGATACGAACGACGGCCGCATCGACAGCGGTCTCTGGATTGGCAACATCTCGATCGGCGACGGCGGCGGCCTCGGGGTGGTGATCAATTTCGATGAGTCTCCGGCGGCCCGGGCCTTCTTCACCAACCCCGCCGTGCTCGATTCGACAACTCCGTACGCTCAAACCTTCATCGCCACGTATGGTCGGCAGATCTATGACATCCTCATTGCCAATGCCCCCGGCAACCAGACGATCACCGATGCTGCCGGCGCGAGCTCATCGATCTACGGCTATGGCGGCAACGACACGCTGAACGGCGAGGCCGGCAACGACACATTGCACGGCAATGCCGGCAACGACTTCCTCAATGGCGGCAGCGGAAACGACACCGCGGCCTTCTCGGGCCCCTTCGCCCGCTATGCCATCACCTACGATTTTGAAGCCGATCGGGTGATCGTGACCGACAGCCTTGCCGGCGGCGACGGTACCGATCGCGTCGGCCTCGACGTCGAACGCCTCTCCTTCGCCGATGGCGTTCGCGACCTCGCCGATTTCCGACCCCGGCTTTCCGTCAGCGGCCCGGGCACCGTCACCGAAGGCAACAGCGGCAGCAAGACGGTCACCTATACGGTGACCCGCAGCGGCCCGACCAACGGCGTTTCGACCGTAAGCTGGCTGGTGGAGGGAGTCGGGAGCATTCCGGCGAATGCAGCCGACTTCGCCGGGGGTGCCCTGCCTTCCGGCAGCCTGACCTTCGCCGCAGGCGAGACATCGAAGACGCTTACGATCACCGTCGCGGGCGATACCGTCGTCGAATCCAACGAGACCTTCCGCCTGCGGCTGGCCAATCCCGGCGACGCCGTCCTCACCGTCGGCTCGGTGACGACGACCATCCTCAACGACGATTCCGCGGCGACCGTCCTTTCCATCGGAGCGGTCAGTGCGAGCAAGGCCGAAGGCCAGTCCGGCAGCACTCCATTCACTTTCACGGTCACCAGGACGGGCGACACGTCGGTGGCTCACATTGCCCACTGGGCGGTTGGCGGCGCGGCCGTCACCGGCGCGGACTTTGCCGGCGGCGTGCTGCCGTCCGGGACGGTGATCTTTGCGGCCGGCCAGACGAGCCGCACTATCACGGTAAACGTGGCCGGCGACACGGCGGTGGAAGCCAACGAGGCCTTCACCGTCACCTTGTCCAGTCCGAGCACGGGAGCGACCCTGGGCACAGCGACAGCCACCGGCACGATCCTCAACGACGACGCCAGGCTTTCCATCACTGCGGTCAGTGCGAGCAAGGCCGAAGGCCAGTCCGGCAGCACCCCGTTCATCTTCACGGTCACCCGGACGGGCGACACGTCCGTGGCCCACAGCGCCCACTGGGCGGTCGGCGGCGCGGCTGTCACCGGCGCAGACTTTGCCGGCGGCGTGCTGCCGTCCGGGACGGTGACCTTCGCTGCCGGCCAGACGAGCCTCACGATCACCGTCAATGTAGCCGGCAACACGACGGTGGAAGCCAACGAGGCCTTCACCGTCACCCTGTCCAGCCCGAGCGCGGGCGCGACCCTGGGCACGGCGACGGCCACCAGCACGATCCTCAACGATGACGGCCCGACGACTCTGGCGATCGTCGCCACCGATGCCGTGAAGGCCGAGGGCAACAGCGGCACCACCACGTTCAGCTTCACCGTGACCCGGACCGGGTCCTCGGTCATCGCGAGTTCCGCCCACTGGGCCGTCTCGGGAACGAAAGTAAATGGTGCCGACTTTTCAGGAGGCGTGCTGCCGGCCGGTACCGTCGCGTTCGCTGCCGGAGAGACCTCCAAGACGATCATGGTCGGCGTTGCCGGCGATTCCACGGTCGAGGCCAATCAGAGCTTCAGGGTCAGCCTGTCCAGCCCGAGCGCCGGCACCATAATTTCGACGTCCAGCGCGATCGGGACAATTCTGAACGACGACGCCGGATTCGCGATCAAGGCCGTGTCGGCCGACGCTGTGGAGGGCGCGGCCGGAACGACCAAGCCCTTTACCTTCAGCATCACACGGACCGGCGACACGACGGTGGCACGCTCAGTCGGCTGGACGGTCGGCGGCGCGGCCGTGACGGGTGCCGACTTCGCGGGAGGCGTGCTGCCTGCCGGGACGGCAAACTTCGCGGCAGGCGAGACGCTCAAGACGATTTCGCTGTCTGTCGCTGGCAACAGCGTCGCGGAAGCGGACGAAAAGTTCACCGTGACCTTGTCGAACCCCGGACCGGGCGCCTCGCTCGTGCAGGCAAGCGCCAGCGGCATGATCCGGAACGACGACGCCTCGAGCGGCAACGATTCGATGACCGGAACGCCGAACGTGGACTCCCTCGACGGGCTGGCCGGCGACGACACGCTCTATGGGCTGGCCGGCAACGATGTGGTCCTCGGCCGCGACGGCAACGATCTGCTGGATGGCGGGACCGGAAACGACCTGATGGTGGGCGGTGCCGGGAACGATCGCTACTACGTCGATGCGGTTGGAGACGTCGTGCTCGAGGTCTTTCCGACCGATGGCATCGACACCGTCGTCTCGTCGATCGGCTACACGCTCGGCGCGAATGTCGAGCACCTCGTGCTGACCGGCACGGCGGCGATCAATGGGACCGGCAATGCCGAAAGCAACATGCTCTCGGGTAACGGCGCGGCCAATATCCTGTCGGGTGGCGCCGGCAACGACGTCATCGATGGTGGCGCGGGCGCCGACCGCCTGATCGGAGGCAGCGGCGCCGATACGTTCGTCTTCTCCGCGCCCCTGGTCGCGGGCCAGTACGACACGATCGCGGGGTTCAACGCCCAGGAGGACAGCATGCGGCTGAGCAGCGCCGTCTTCCACGCGTTCTCGCCGGGCACCAGCGTCGGGAACGGCGCGTTCGAGCTCGGATCGGCGGCAACCAGCGCTCTCACCCGACTGCTCTACAATTCCGCGTCGGGTGCACTGCTGTACGATAGCGACGGGCAAGGGGGCGCTGCGGCGATCCAGTTCGCGTCCGTCACCGGATTGTCCGGTGAGCTCTCGGCTACGAACTTCAGGATTTCCTGACGCGGTTTCCTCATGGGCGTGCTGGGGGCGCGCCACTCCAGTGGCGCGTCTTCCTCGCTGCTGCTGCACCGCATGACGCGTCACTGGAGTGACGCGCCCCCAGCGAACCGATGGGCGGCGACGCCGCTACAGCGGCTCGATGACGCGCTGCGCTTCGAGATACTCCACGATCCGGGCCGCGATTGCGTCGGCCGTCGTGCCGCCAGTCTCGAATCGCAGCTCGGGGTCCGTTGGCACCTCGTAGGGCTGGTCGATGCCGGTAAAGTTCCTGATCTCGCCGGCAAGGGCGCGGCGGTAGAGTCCCTTCGGGTCGCGGGCGATGCAGAGCTCGAGCGGCGTGTCGATGAAGATCTCGACGAACTCTCCCGCGTCGACCAAGTCGCGCACGGAGCGGCGGTCGGCGGCGAACGGGGAGATGAAGGAGCACAGCACGATGAGGCCGGCGTCCATCATCAGCTTCGCGACCTCGCCGACGCGGCGGATGTTCTCGACCCTGTCGGCATCGGTGAAGCCGAGATCGCGATTCAGCCCGTGGCGCAGGTTGTCGCCGTCGAGCAGGGTGGTGTGGGCATTGCGCGCGAGCAGGCGAGCCTCGACGGCATTGGCTACCGTCGACTTGCCGGAGCCGGACAGGCCGGTGAACCACAGGATCACGGGCTTCTGCCCTTTCAGGCGCGCGCGCGCCTGCCGGTCGACAGCGAGCGCCTGCCGGAAGATGTTGCCGGCGCGGCGCAGCGGGAAGGCGATCATGCCCGCCGCGACCGTGGCGTTCGTGGCGCGGTCGATCAGGACGAAGGCGCCGGTCGCCCGGTTATCGCCGTAGCGGTCGAAGGCGATCGGCGCCTTGAGTGACAGGTTGCAGAAGCCGATCTCGTTGAGCGACAGGGATTTGGCTGCAAGCTGCGCGTTGGTGTCGACGTCCAGCCGGTGCTTGATCTCCGTGACCACGGCCGGAACGGTCCGTCCGCCAGTCTTCAGCCAGTAGGAACGTCCGGGCAGCATCTTGTCGTCGCCCATCCAGACGAGGTGCGCGGCGAACTGGTCGGCGACGCTGGGACGCCGGTGCGGGTGGCTCAGCACATCGCCGCGCGAGGCGTCGACATCGTCCTCGAGCACAACGGTGGCCGCCTGTCCGGTCTCCGCCACGGCCAGGTCGCCGTCCATGGTGACGATACGGGAGACGCGCGAGCGCCGTCCCGAGGCAGCGATGACGACGTCGTCGCCGACGGCGAGGCGCCCCGAGGCGACCGTGCCGGCCAGCCCGCGGAAATCGAGGTGGGGGCGGTTCACCCACTGGACAGGAAAGCGCAGGGCGGCGTCGGGCGAGCCGTCACCGATTTCGACGGTCTCCAGGTGGGTCAGTAGCGATGGACCGTCGTGCCATGGCATGCTGGCCGAGGTCGTGCAGACGTTGTCACCGAAGCGGGCGGAGAGGGGGATCGGCTCGATGCTCTCGAACCGCAGGGCAGCGGCTTCCTTGCGGAACGCGTCGACGATAGCCTGGAAGACGGACCGGTCGTAGGCCACGAGATCCATCTTGTTGACGGCCAGCACGACGTGGCGGATGCCGAGCAGGGATACGATCGTTGCGTGACGCCGGGTCTGGGGCAGAAGGCCCTTGCGCGCATCGACCAGGAGGACGGCGAGATCGGCGTTCGAGGCGCCGGTCGCCATGTTGCGCGTGTATTGCTCGTGGCCGGGACAGTCGGCGACGATGAAGGCGCGCGCCTCCGTGGCGAAGTAGCGGTAGGCGACGTCGATGGTGATACCCTGCTCGCGCTCCGCGTCGAGGCCGTCCATCAGCAGGGCGAGATCGAGGCTGTCGCCGGTCGTGCCGTGCCGGCGCGAATCCCGCGCCAGCACGGCGAGATGATCGTCGTACAAGAGGTTGCGGTCGTAGAGCAGCCGCCCGATGAGGGTGGACTTGCCGTCGTCGACCGAACCGCAGGTGAGGAAGCGAAGCGTGGGAAGGCGCGCGCCGGAGAAAGATGTGGCAGCCGACGGCGCGGTTTCGGAATCCATCAAAAATACCCTTCGCGCTTCTTCTTCTCCATCGAGCCGGCCTCGTCGAAATCGATCAGGCGGCCCTGCCGCTCCGAGTGCCTCGACCCGCGCATCTCCTCGACGACCTTTTCGATCGTGTCCGCCGTCGACTCGACGGCACCGGTGAGGGGGTAGCACCCGAGGCTGCGGAACCGCACCCGCAGTCGCTCCGGCGTCTCGCCCTCGGCCAGTGGCATCCGGTCGTCGTCGAGGACGAGCAGGGTGCCGGCACGGCGGACGACAGGTCTCTCCCTGGCGAGATAGAGCGGAACGACCGGGATATTCTCGGCCAGGATGTAGTCCCAGACGTCGAGTTCGGTCCAGTTCGACAGGGGGAATAT
Organism: Reyranella sp.; assembly: GCF_965279465.1. Taxonomy (NCBI): domain Bacteria; kingdom Pseudomonadati; phylum Pseudomonadota; class Alphaproteobacteria; order Hyphomicrobiales; family Reyranellaceae; genus Reyranella; species Reyranella sp. The sequence continues at coordinate 6,313,492 of NZ_OZ257242.1, read as the reverse complement.
CCGCATCGACTCGCCCGGCGCGATCCGCGTGTTGAAGATGTTCCACAGCTCGGGCCGCTGGTTGCGCGGCTCCCAGGCGTGGCGGGCGTTACGGTGGGAGAAGATCCGCTCCTTGGCGCGGCTCTTCTCCTCGTCGCGGCGGGCGCCGCCGAAGGCCGCATCGAACTGCCACTTGGCGAAGGCCTGCAGCAACGCCTCGGTCTTCATGACTTGGGTATGCACGGATCCGCCCGACGCGACCGGGGAGACGCCGCGCGCCAACCCTTCGCGGTTGACATGGACCAGCAGCTCGAGGCCTAGCCGGCGCACGGTCTCGTCGCGAAACAGGATCATGTCGCGAAACTTCCAGGTGGTGTCGACATGCAGCAGGGGGAAGGGCGGCTTCGCCGGATAGAAGGCCTTGAGCGCGAGATGCAGCATCACGCTGGAGTCCTTGCCGATCGAATAGAGCATGACCGGCCGGGCGAACTCGGCGACGGCTTCCCGCATGATGTAGATCGATTCGTCCTGCAGACGGCGCAAATGGCGGGAAAGACGATGGTTGGGCATGGGTGAATATTGACTCGCGGCAAGCTCGTGGATCGGGGCGTGGCCGACCCGGTCGTGTTTCCAGATCGCGGGGACTATCGAGTGATCATGGTCTGCATAGGGCATGTCGCGCGCCGGCCGCAAGATCGCTTGCCTCGCGTGCAGTGGCCGGGCGAACCCGAACGACGCGGAAAAGTTTGAGCCGAGTCAGGAGCGGGAGCAAGGAACAGGACATTCGCTTTCTTCTGGCCGCCGAGGGCGTTCAGCCCTCGGATTTCACATTTGCGGTGGCCTGCTCGTCGCTACGCTCGACCGGGATGGCCCGGCCCTGCCGGTCGCGATAGTTCTCGTCCGGCGTGAGCGATTTGGCGACGTACGACCTGTTCGTCCGGCCGTCGACCTTGCGGGGGAAGAGGGTGCAGGGCATCTCCCATGCCGTCTGGCAGTGCGGGCACACGACGACGTAGGCTTCGGTTCCCTCGAAGCTGCACTCCGCTCCGCACGCGCAGTGGAACTCCATGCTGAGCTTGGTAGTCGTCCGCCTGATGTGGGCGCGCGGATCGCGGAGCGGCGTGCCGATGCCGCGGTCGAAGCACTGATCGAAGGGGATGGGAGGATGGTCCTCCGAGGGTATCACAGGGGCATCCTGCGTCGGCCAATCGGAAAGGTCATACTCGAACCGGCTCGCAAGCGGCTGGAACTTGGACAGAACGGCCTCTCTCAGTGCAGCCAGATGGAGGCGGCTCTCGTCGCTGCGCCGCCACCGCCCGATCGCGCTCGGATCCGGAGGCCGCAGGCCGTGCATCGCCGAGATGGTGGTGTTCTTGTCCTGGACCTCGAATACGGAAGCGAAGTCCTGGGCGCGTGCGCGAGGCTTCAATCGGAACTTCTCGGCCAGCGTCGACTGAACGTCCTGCGGCCTGGATGCCAGGTCCTCGAACCTGACGACGACCATGTTGGGGCGGTTCGACTTGAGAAGCCCGAGCAGCGCGTCCATCTCCACGTTCCACCGCTCGATGTCGATGTAATTTTCGATATCACCCCAGCTGCTGGTGAGCACGTCGCGCGGGTCGCGGAGCATGTAAACCATGCCGATGGAATCAGGAATTTCGTGAAGCCAGCGGTAGGAATGCCGCGAACGTTTCATGACGTGGTTGGCTTCCGGTCTTGCGGCGAAGTGCGCAAACCGCCCCCACCAACCCTCCTCGGGGTAGACGTAGCAATCCTCGAACGTGCTCATGACACCAAGGGCGAGCCAAGTGCCGGACCGGCCGCAGCCGGCGACGAATATTCTGTTCCTGGGATGCGACGCGAGAAGCTTGCTCCGACGCTTCGCTCTTTTCGCCTTGACATCAATCGTACTCGACATCTTCCCAGTATAGCCGGATCCGAGGCGATCGGGGAGACGCCACGTACCGGCCTCTCGCGGTCGGCATGGACCAGCAGCCGGCGACGGCTTCCCGCAGGATGCAGGTCAATTCGTCCTGCAGCGGCGCAAATGGTGGGAAAGACGATGAGGGGGCGCTGGCAATGCAGACTCGTGGCAGGATCGCGGGGCAGATGCGTGGCCGGCCCGCGAGTCGCGCCAGATGCATTCCTCCGCGCGCTTCACGCAGGGAAGAATGCTATTCCAAATGTGTCCATACTGTCGGTGCCGCGAAGGACGACATTCGGGAAACAGCGTTGCGAGGAGGCGGAACTTGGAAGACGAGGTATTGCTGACCGAGATGCGCGGCGCCGTGCGGCTGCTCACCCTGAACCGCCCGAAGAAGCTCAATGCGCTGAATGCGGATCTCCTGAAGGCCCTGTCGGCGGCGCTGCTCGCCGCGCAGCACGACGATTCGGTCGCCGCGGTGATCATCGCCGGCGCCGGACGGGCCTTCTGTCCCGGGATGGACACGTCCGTGGCGCGCGTGCTGACGACGGAAAGCCGCAGGGACCTGGTGCGCCACGCCGATGAGAGTGTCGGGCTGTTCAAGCTGATGGCCCGGATCGACAAGCCGATCATCGCGGCCGTGCACGGCTACGCCCTCGGCGCGGGTTGCAGCCTGGCCCTCGGCAGCGACCTCGTGGTCGCCGCCGAAAGCGCGCGCTTCGGATTTCCGGAGCTACGGGCAGGACTGACCGCGTCCACCGTCACGGCACATGCCGTGCATGTGATGGGGCGTAAGATCGCCTTCGAGCTGTTGATGCTGTGCGAGAACATCACGCCGCAGCGGGCCTACGAGCTCGGCCTCGTCAATCGCGTGGTGCCGGAGGGGCAGCATCTGGAAGCGGCCCTGGGCATGGCGGAGATCATCGCCAAGTGGAATCCGGAGTTCGTCGGCCAGACCAAGCGCACCTTCCATCGGGCGGCATCGCTCGATATCGATCAGGCGCTGGACATGGCGCGCGATGTTTCGGTCATGATGGGGCGCCTGCCGCAGGCTTGAATCGGGTTTTGGTGCGGATCGTGCATTGGCGCTGCCAACCCACTCCTCGAGCGCATCGCCCTTTTTCACCCCAGTGCATTCTCATTTGCTCGACTCTCTGTCGTCCCGAGCGAAGCGAAGCGTAGTCGAGGGACCTGCTCATGCCGGCAGGCGTTGCATGAATAGGTCCCTCCACTCCGCCTCGCTACGCTCGGCTCCGGTCGGGACGACGGAGTTTGTTATTCGTATGCGAATGCCCTGCTTTCCACCTGAGCATGGCTGATACTTTGTTCCTGGTGCATTATCGGCCGGTTCGATGACGGGTTCCTATCTTCTGCGCCGCGCGTTCGGGTTCGCCTTTGTCCTGCTGGGGCTGTCGGTCGTCATCTTCGTCGTCGCCCGCATCGTTCCCGGCGATCCGGCCCGAATCGCGCTGGGGCCGCTTGCCACCCAGGAGCAGGTCGCCCAGCTGCGCGAGGAGATGGGCTTCAGCAAGCCCGCGATCGTGCAATATGTCGACTATATCGGCGGCGTGCTGCACGGGAATCTGGGCAAGTCTCTGCTGACCAGCCGCGCGGTTTCGTCCGACATCGCCCAGGCGCTTCCGGCGACGCTCGAGCTGGTTCTTTTCACCCTGCTGCTGATCGGCGCGATGGCCGTGCCGCTCGGCGTTCTCGCGGCGCGCTGGCATAACAGCGGGATCGACAATGGCAGCCGCCTCGTCGCGCTGCTCGGGGTCGTGACGCCGGGCTTCGTATTCGCCATCCTGCTGCAACTCTTCGCCAGCCACTATCACTTCTTCCCGCTCACCGGACGGCTGACCCAGGGACTAGGCTTCGTTCCCGACATCACCGGGCTCGCCCTCGTCGATTCGCTGCTCAAGGGACGGCTCGACGCTTTCGGCGATGCCCTGTCGCACATTTTCCTGCCGGCCCTCGCGCTGTCGGCCGCCGGCATCGGCCAGATCATGCGGATCACGCGCTCGAGCATGCTCGATATCGCGCGGCGCGATCATGTCGAGACCCTGCGCTCCTTCGGCGTCCCGGGCTACGTCATCACGCTCAAGTACATGCTGCGGCTGGCGGCCGTCGCGCCGCTCACCATCCTCGGCCTCGAATTCGCGTCGCTCATCGGCAACGCCTTCATCGTCGAGATGGTCTTCGCCTGGCCCGGCATCGCGAGCTACGGCCTGCGCGCGATCCTCAACAAGGACTTCAATGCCGTGATGGCGGTGGTCCTGGTGTCGGGCCTGTTCTTCATCTTCGCCAATCTGCTGGTCGACCTGCTGGTTGCCCTGATCGATCCGCGTCTCAGGGGCGGAGCGGGGCTGCGCCGATGAGCGCCGCGAACGACGCCCTGGCGCCGGCCGGCGAGCTCACCAATTTCGCGCGGGCGCGGCGCCGCTTCTTCGGCAATCCCGCGGCGGTGATCGGCGTCGTCATCGTCGTCTCCCTCATCTTCGCCGCGCTGCTCGCTCCCTATATCGCGCCGTATCCCCAGCACGCCGGTTCCTTCGTCGACTTCCGCAGCCGCCACCAGGCGCCGAGCCTGCTGCACCTCATGGGGACCGACAATGTCGGCCGCGACATGTTCTCGCGCGTGCTGTTCGGCTATCGCGTCTCGCTCCTGCTGGTGGTCGGCGTCCTCGGCGTCGCGGTGCCGCTCGGCGTGCTCCTGGGCCTGCTCGCCGGCTATTTCGGCGGCATCGTCGAAACCGCGATCATGTGGCTCACCAACGTCATGCTCGCCGTGCCGCCGCTGGTGATGGCGCTCGCGATCTCGGCGGTGCTGACACCCGACCTGATCCATTCGATGATCGCCATCACGGCGCTGTGGTGGACCTGGCATTGCCGCCTCGTCTACCGGGTGGTGAAGAGCGTCGTGGCCGAGGATTTCGTCGAGGCTGCGCGCGTGGCCGGCGCCTCGCATCTGCACATCCTGTTCCGCGAGATCCTGCCGAACTGTACGGCGGCGATCTCGGTCAAGACGACGCTCGATGCCGGCTTCGTCATCCTGTTCGGCGCATCACTCAGCTTCCTGGGCCTCGGCGTCCAGCCGCCGACACCGGACCTCGGCACGATGGTCTCGGCCGGCGCGCAGTTCCTGCCCGAGATGTGGTGGGAGGCGGTGATGCCGGGGCTCGCCGTGCTCTACGCGATTCTCGGCTTCAACCTGCTGGGCGACGGGCTGCGCGACATGCTGGACGTCGAGATATGACGGGCGCTCCGCCCCCTCTCCTCGACATCCGGGGCCTCAGTGTCAGCTTCGCGAGCTATGGCCGGACGACACCGGTGCTGCACGACATCGATCTTCGGGTCGAGGCGGGGCAGCGCGCCGCGATCATCGGCGAGTCCGGTTCGGGCAAGTCGGTGACGATGAAGACCGTCATCGGCACGCTGCCGCATCCGGCCGGCCGTATCCTCGGCGGCAGCGTGCGCTTCGACGGCCAGGAGCTGCTCAATCTCGGCCGACGGGAGCGCGAACGGCTGAAGGGCACCGACATCTCGATCGTCCACCAGGATCCGCTGGCCTCGTTCAACCCCGTCTTCACCATCGGCCAGCATCTCGACGACGTTCTGCGCTTCGCCGACCGCCGGCTCGGCACGGCCAGCCGCGCCGGCGACCGGCGTCAGCGGATCGAGGCAACGTTGCGCCAGGTCCAGCTCAAGGAGCCGGAACGGGTGCTGCGCTCCTATCCCTTCCAGCTCTCGGGCGGCATGCGGCAGCGGGTGCTGATCGCCATGGCGCTGATGCACCGGCCGAAGCTGCTGATCGCCGACGAGCCGGGCACAGCGCTCGACGTGACGACGCAGGACGAGATCCTGCGCCTGCTCAACCAGCTCGTCGCCGAGGAGCAGCTGACGCTGATCATGGTGACGCACAATCTCGCGGTCGTGCGCCAGACCTCCGACTACGTCTATGTCATGCAGGACGGCCGCATCGTCGAGCACGGTCCGGTGCGCGAGATATTCCAGGCGCCGCGCATGCCCTACACCCAGCGGCTGCTCGAGGCGATTCCGCCGCTCTACGGGCCGCGGGTGCAGCATCGCGAGGCGCACAGCACGACGCCGGTCATCACCGTCACGGATGTCGTCAAGCGCTTCGTCGCGCCGCGGCGCTGGCTAGAGCCCGCCCGCCCGGCGGTGACGGCGGTGCAGAATGCGACGCTCTCGATCTGCCGTGGCGACATCTTCGGGATCGCAGGCGAATCGGGCTCGGGCAAGACCACCGTCGCGCGGATGATCATCGGTCTCGGCGCGCCGACCTCGGGCCGGATCGAGATCGACGGCCGGTCGATCGAGGCCTGGCGGAAGGACCCCGCGTTCCGGCGCCGCATCCAGATCGTCTACCAGAATCCCTCGTCGTCGCTGAACCCCAAGCGGACGGTGGCGGAGACGCTGTCGGTGCCGCTCGCCTTCAGCGGTACTGAGAAGGGTGGCGCGGTGGGGCGCAACCAGCGCGCCGCGCGCATCCGCGAGCTGCTCGACAGGGTGGAGCTGCCGCCGAGCTTCGCTGAGCGATATCCCCACCAGCTGTCGGGTGGCCAGAAGCAACGCGTTGCCATCGCCCGCGCGCTCGCGGTCGAGCCCGAGATCGTCGTGCTCGACGAGCCGACCTCGGCGCTCGATGTCTCGGTGCAGAAGACCGTCATCGACCTGCTGCTGCGGCTGCGCGACGAGCTCGGCCTGACCTATGTCTTCATCTCGCACGACCTCAGCCTGATGCGGAACTTCTGCAATCGCATCGCCGTGATGTTCCGCGGCGAGATCTGCGAGCAGGGCACGACGGATGCGGTGTTCGAGAGCCCGCAGCATCCCTACACACGCGCCCTGATCGCCTCCGTCCCCGTCCTCACCGAGGCCGAGGAGCGGGCCAAGCCCTCCGTCACCCTGGAAGAACGCCGAGCCGTGCTCGCGTCGACAACGCAATGAAAGGTCCTCAAGGCGGCATGTCCAAGCCCAAGTACAGAATTGGCGTCGATGTCGGCGGCACCAACACGGACGCCGTGGTCATGGCGGGACGCACGGTGCTGGCCGGCGTGAAGGCGCCAACGACGCGCGATGTGACCACGGGCGTGCTCGAGGCACTGGCCGGCGTGCTGGAGAAATCCGGCGTCGGCCGCGACGAGATCTCGGCCGTCGTCATCGGCACGACCCATTTCACCAACGCCATCATCGAGCGCCGGCACCTGGCACCCACCGCGATCGTGCGGCTCGGCCTGCCGGCGACGCAGGGCCTGCTGCCCATGGTCGATTGGCCGGACGACCTGCGCGAGGCGATCGGGCGGCATTGCGCGCTCGCCCATGGCGGCAACGAGTTCGATGGCCGCGAGATCTCGCCGCTCGACGAGGACGAGCTGCGGCGGATCGGCCAGGCCGTCGCCGCGAAGGGCATCCGCGCCATCGCCGTGTCCTCGGTCTTCAGCCCGGTCGACGGCCAGATGGAAGCGCGCGCCGCTCGGGTGCTCGAGAGCGCCTGTCCCGGCGCGCGGGTCGTCCTGTCCTCGCATATCGGGCGACTCGGCCTGCTGGAGCGCGAGAGCGCGGCGATCCTCAACGCGAGCCTGCTCGACCTTGCCGAGCGGACGGTCGACGCCTTCGCCACGGCCCTGCAGAGCTGCGGCCTTACGTGCCGCTTCTTCATCAGCCAGAACGACGGCACGCTGATGGATGGTGCCCAGGTCAAGCGCTATCCCGTGCTCACTTTCGGCAGCGGCCCGACCAACTCCATGCGCGGTGCCGCGTTCCTGTCGGGCCACAGCGACGCCATCGTGATTGATGTCGGCGGCACGACCACCGACGTGGGCCTGCTGCAGCACGGATTCCCGCGCGAGGCGGCGACGACGGTCAGCATCGGCGGCGTGCGCACCAACTTCCGCATGCCCGACGTCTTCAGCTTCGGGCTCGGCGGCGGCTCGATCGTCGAAAAGCAAGGAGACAGCACCGTCGTCGGCCCGCGCAGTGTCGGCTACGAGATTACGCAGAAGGCGCTGACGTTCGGTGGCGACGTGCTGACGGCCACGGATATTGCCGTGGCTCTCGGTCTGGCCAAGATCGGCGATCCCGCCAAGGTCGCGCATCTAGACGGCAGGATGCTTTATGCTGCCAAGCAGGTCATGGACGACATGGTCGAGCGCGCCGTCGAGCGCAGCCGCGTCTCCGCCGCGCGCATTCCGGTGATTGCCGTGGGCGGCGGCAGCATCCTTATCCGCGATCGGATCGTCGATCTCGACGTCCTGCGGCCGGAGAACTTCGCCGTGGCGAACGCGGTCGGCGCGGCCATCGCGCAGGTCAGCGGCGAGGTCGATCGCGTCTTCTCGCTGTCGGGCGGGCTGACGCGCGATCAGGCGCTGGGCGAGGCGGAAGCGATCGCGCGCGACAAGGCGATCGCTGCCGGGGCCGTCGTTGACACGATCGTCGCGGTCGAGCGCGAGGACGTGCCGCTCGCCTACCTGCCCGGCAACGCCACCCGCATCCGGGTGAAGGTCGTCGGCGACATCGAGATCTGAGGGTTTGCGAATGTTTCGACCGAGTGAATGTTTTGGCTGTGGTCTTTCGCTGGGGGCGCGTCATTCCAGAGGCGCGTCATGCGATGCGGCAACGATGAGGAAGACGCGCCACTGGAGTGACGCGCCCCCAGCGAAAGAAATCTTGAAATCCAAAGGGGAGGTCAGCGTGAGCTCGTTCACGAACGCCGAGGAGCGTCATGCGTAACCTTACTCGCGACGATATCGAGGCGCTGGCGATCGGTGCGGCGATCCTGGGCACCGGCGGCGGCGGCAATCCCTATCTTGGCAAGCTGCGCTGCTTCGAGGAGCTCAAGAAGGGCGGGGAGATCAGGCTGATCGGCCTCGACGAGCTGGCGGACGATGCGCGGGTCGTCTCGGTTGGCGGCATCGGCGCGCCGGTCGTCGGCATTGAGAAGCTGCGCGAGGGCGAGGAGTTCCTGCGGGCCGTGCGGGCCATCGAAGAACATACTGGCGAGAAGGCCGACGCGGTCATCGCCTTCGAGATCGGCGGCGGCAATTCGATGAACCCCATGGTCACGGCTGCGCAGGCCGGGATTCCCGTCGTCGACGCCGATGGCATGGGCCGGGCCTTCCCCGAGATGCAGATGACGACCTACAGCATCTACGGCCAGCCGACCGCGCCGGCGGCGCTGGCCGACGACAAGGGTAACGTCGTGCTGATCCAGAAGGGCGCGTCGGAGAAATGGGTCGAGCGGCTGGGCCGCACGGCGGCGGTCGCGATGGGCGGCTCGGCAGGCTCGGCGATGGCGCCGATGAGCGGCAGCTTCGCCAAGCGCTATGCCATTCCCGGAACCGTGACGCAGGCGATCACGCTCGGCTATGCGGTGATGGAGGCCAACCGGCTGCACCATAACCCGATCGAGACGATCTGCCAGCGGGAACGCGGCGTCCGTCTCTTCGAGGGCAAGATCGTCGACCTGCAGCGCCGGCTGGAGGGCGGCTTTGCGCGCGGCGAGATCAGGATCGACGGGCTCGATGCCCATGCCGGCTCGACCGCCATGATCGCCATCCAGAACGAGTTCCTGGTGTTCCGCCGCGATGGCAAGGTCGAGGTCTCGGTGCCCGACCTGATCCTGGTGCTCGATCTCGATACCGGCCATGCAATCACCACCGAGGTGCTGCGCTACGGCCAGCGCGTCGCCGTGGTCGGCCTGCCGTGCCACCCCTTGCTGCAGACCGAAGCAGCCCTAAAAGTCATCGGGCCTGCGGCTTTCGGCCTCGACGACGTCGTCTTTCGCCCGCTCGCCCGAGCCTCTTGAGATGGAGACAACCATGCGCCTCTTCCGCCGAATCACCGCTCTTGCCGCCGCGGGCGCGGTCTGCCTGCTGGCGCCGCTCGCCGCGGCGCCCCAGGCATGGGCCAAGACGAGCATCGTCGTGACCGCGACCCAGATCTTCGGCACGATTGATCCTGCCAAGATCAAGGACTACACGGAATACATGGCGGCAGTGAACCTCTACGAGGGCCTCACCACCGTCGATCCCACGGGCAAGGTGCTGCCGCTGCTCGCCGAGAAGTGGGACATCTCGCAGGACAACAAGAACTACCGCTTCCACCTGGTCAAGGACGCGACCTTCTCCGACGGCAAGCCGATCCGCGCCAAGGATGTGGTCTATTCCCTGCAGCGGCTGATTGCGCTCAACAAGGGTCCGGCCTTCCTTTTCGCCGGACTGATCTCGCCGGAGAACGTCAAGGCGCCCGACGAGCACACGGTCGAGATCTCGCTCAACCGGGTCTATGCGCCGTTCCTGGCGACCACGCCGCTGATCCTGATCACCAACAGCGAGGCGGTTCAGGCCAAGGCGAAGGACTCGGACAAGTGGGCGGAGGAGTTCCTGGCCAACAACGCCGCCGGTTCCGGCCCCTTCGCCCTGGGCTCGTACGATCGCGGCGGCGAACTTGTGATCGTGCGCAATGAGAAATACCACTTGGGCTTCCCCAAGAAGCCGATCGACGAGGTGCGCTTCATCGTCACCAAGGACGAGGCGACCGTGAAGGCGCTGGCGCAGCGTGGGCAACTCGGCATGTCGGCCCGCGCGCACGCCACCGAGACGTTCGAGGCGCTGTCGAAGATCAAGGACTATCGGATTGTCCGCAATTCGACGGCCTCGGGATTCTACCTGAAGCTCAATCACAAGGCCGCGCCGACCGACGACATCCACATCCGCCGCGCGATCGCCTTTGCCACGGACTACAAGACGATCCGCGATGTGCTCTATCCCGGCATCGAGCTCCGGGGCCCGCTGCCGCCGGCCTTTGGCGACGCCTTCGCGAGCGACCTGCCCGCGCCCGAGTTCAACCTCGAGAAGGCGAAGGCGGAGCTCAAGCAGTCGAAGTACGCGTCCGGCGGCAAGGTGCCGCTTGTCCATAGCTACGTACAGAGCCTGCAGTTCGAGGAGGAGATCGGCCTGCTGCTGAAGGCTGCGCTCGACCAGGTCGGTTTCGACGTCAAGCTGCAGCCTGAGCCGTGGAACCGCATCACGGAGCTCGCCTCCAAGCCTGAAACGACGCCGGCGATGACGCAGATCTTCAACGGCCCGACCTATCCCTCGCCGGACAGCATGTTTTACGTCCAGTACCATTCGAAGGGCGCGGGCACCTGGTCGTCGATGAGCTGGGCGCAGCAGCCCGAATTCGACACCTTGATCGACCAGGCGCGCCAGGAGACGGACGTGGCCAAGCAGAACGTGATCTACAAGGAGTTGCAGAAGAAGCTGGTCGCCGACCAATCCGATGTCTATCTGCTGGCCTCCAACGAGCGGCAGGCCATGCACCGGTGCCTCGACGGCTTCACCTGGGTTCCGATCCAGAGCTTCGGCTACAATTTCGGCAAGTTCTTCTGGACCTGCGACTGAGGCGGCGAGTCTTTCCTCCCCACTCTTATCTATCGTATTCACACATCGTAGTTGCGCGGGAGGCAGAACGTCGATTCCCTGAAGCCGTTTTGGCGATGGGAGAAGTCGATGTCTGTTGTGGAGTACGGACTGGGGCGGTTTGGCGACCGCCGCCTGGAAAAAGGGGGGCCTGCCTGCACGCGGCTCTGGTTGGCGATCCTGGGTCTTGCATCCGTCGGCTTGGCGGCACGCGGGCCCGTGAGATTCAGTTCACCCGCTTTCTGCGCAACCGGTCGGTGACGGCCGGGGCGATGTCGCGGCACGCCGGTGCGCTGACGGCGCAGCGCGTCGCAGGGCGCGATGTTGTCGCGATCCAGGATACCAGCGAACTGGTGCTGGGCGGCCGTCGGGCCCGGCAGGCGGGCTATGGCGCGGTCGGCAAGGGCGGTGTGCTGAGCGGTTTGCTGCTTCATCCGGTGCTGGCAGTGGAAGCGGGGAGCGGCGGACTGCTCGGCCTGGTGTCGATGCAGGTGTGGAACCGCGGCCGGGCCGAGTTGGCGCCGCGGCGCCGACGGACGACGGCGGCCAAGGAGTCGCGTCGCTGGATCGAGGGAGCGCAGCAGGCCGGCGAGGTTCTGGCCGAGGCGCGCTGCATCACGGTGGTATCGGACCGCGAGAGCGACTTTTACGAGCTGTTCGCGCGCCGGCCGGCGAACGTGCATCTGATCGTGCGCGCCTGCCAGAACCGGCGGATCGAACGGCTGACCGAAGAGCCGGCGGACGGCTTGCTGTTCGGGATGATTGACGGCCAACCCGAGCAGGGCCGCTTCGCCACGACCATCCCGGCCGCCCCCGGACGAGCAAAGCGTCACGCTGAACTGGCCCTGCGCTTTGCGCCGGTGGCTCTGCGCCGGCCATTGCATGGCGCCGATCCGGCATTGCCTGCGACAGTCGGCCTGACGCTGGTCGATGTCCGCGAGATCTCGACACCGCCCGACGGCAAGCCGATACATTGGCGACTGCTGACGACCCATCCGGTCGCAGAGTGCGGCCAGGTACGGCGCGTCATTGACCTGTATCGCCAGCGCTGGACCATCGAGGAGTTCTTCCGCACCCTCAAGACCGCTGGCTTCGACATCGAAGACGCCGACATCGGCGAGCCGCAGGCCATGATCAACTTCGTCGCCGCCGCCACGATTGCCTCCGTAACAATCAAGCAACTCGTGCAGGCCCGCGACGGCAACACCGATCGACAGCTTGGCGATGCCTTCGATCCCGACGACCGGCCCATCCTCGAGGCCGTCTCGGCAAGGCTCGAAGGCAAGACTGCGCGCCAACGCAATCCCCATCCCACAGGCAGCTTGGCCTTCGCTGCTTGGGTCATCGCCCGCCTCGGCGGCTGGACCGGCTACTACGGTAAGCCCGGGCCAAAGCTCATGCGCATCGGTCTCGCAAAGTTCAACGACATCAAATACGGCACCACCCTCGGGCTTCGAAATGTGTGAATCCAACAGCCACTCTTATGGGGAGGTGTCGGCGTCATACGCCGACGGAGGGGGCATGGGCCGCATCGGTGTTGTAGCTCATGACCCCTCCGCCCCTACGGGGCACCTCCCCGCGCTGCGAGCAGGAAGGAAAGCTCTACAGCGGCCGGTCGTCGAGGAAGCGTTTCAGCACGTTGCCCGCCAGCCGGCTGATGTTGTTGTCGTAGTCGTTGTGCGACAGCGCGCAGACCCAGGCGATCGATCCGGTCGAGAAGACGGCGCCGCCGTTGGCGGTCGGAAAATAGACCAGGTCGGCACGGACCTGCGCGTTCTGGTCGCCCATGACGCCGCGATGCAGGGTGCGCAGCTCCTCCGGCGCCGGCGTGCCGCCGTAGCCGAGACGGTCGGCCGTCGCGAGCCACACCGCGTCGGGCGGCGTGCCGAGGGTAAGCTCGAACCGGTCGACCTCGACGCCGGCCGCGCCGTTGCCGCGCAGGCCGAAGTCGCCGAGCGGCTGGTCGAGGTCGATGCCGACGGTCAGCCATTCCAGGCCGGGGGCCCTTGCGGCATCGAGCCAGCGATAGGGCGAGGAATGGGTGAACACCTGCGCGTCGAAGCCGACGCCGACCAGACGCTGCGGCGGACGGCCGTTGCTGCGCCAGGTCGAGGACGGCTCGCCCGTGAAGGCGAGCGCCGTTTCGCCCGCTTCGCCTTCCCAGGTGCGCAGGCCGGTCATGCCGCGCCGCATCTCGATCGCGTGCGGCTCGGTGCGGTGATAGGCGATGCGCCAGTAGAAGCCGTTGCCGCCCAGGTACATGTGGCGGCCGCCGCCCTGCTGGTAGGCGTCGAAGGCCTCCCAGATCTCGCGGCTGATGTATTCCGGATGCGAGCCGGTGACGACGCAGCGATAAGGCTTCAGCACCTGCAGGCCGTGGCGATGGATGTCGTCGTCGGTGACGATGTCGTAGTCGTGGCCCATCTGCTCGAGCCAGTCGATGAAGTGCGTGTCGTTGCCGTAGTTGAACACGTTGCCGCGCGGCCGCATGTTCAGAATCGGTCGCTTTGCGGTGCTGATGCACCAGCCGCTGCCGTCGGCATGGGTGTCGTAGGTCGACAGGCCGAGCTCGCGATGCTCCTGCAGATAGACGTCGTCGCGCGACAGCGTGAGCAGGCCCTCGAGCATCGCTTCGGCATGGACCTGGTCAAGGCGCAGCGCGCTGTTGGCGTAGGCTAGGAAGGTCGCGGTGCTGGCGACGAACGCCATCGGTGCGCGCGGCCTGGCGAGATCGGCCCGCACGAAGAAGCCGACGAAGCTTTCGACCGGCTCCGCGCCCGCAGGATGGGCGCGCACCTGCAAGGCATAGAAGCCGCTGCGCCAGTCCTTCGGGATGGTGAAGTCGATCGTCGGCTTCCACTCGGCGTCGGCCATGTCGTCGCTGTGGAAGTGGATGGCGCCGTACTGGTCGGGCTTCTCGGTCCATCTGTCGCTACTGCCGTCCCAGTTGGCGCCGGTCATGCCGCGCGCCGGCATCTGCCGCACCGTGCCGTGCAGGCGGTTGGCCGACATGTCCGTGATCGCGCTGGTCGGGACATCGAGCGAGAAATTCCAGGCCGCGACGACGCGGGCGTCTGCGGGCGTAATCTCACAGGCGTCGCAAAGGCGGTGCAAGGCATTGATGCCGAGTGCTTCGGCATAAAGACGCGGCCGGTCGATCTTGCCGTCGTAGAACGCGGAGAATGGAGTCGATTCATTGGTTTGCGCGGCGATGACGAGCGGCACGTTCGCCGGCCACTGCATCTTCGTCGGGCCGCTGGCGTCGACCGTGGCGCGTCGTTCGCGACCGCCCTGGGCGTCGAGGCTATGGACCATGACGCGCAACGCGCCGGCCTCTGCATCCCAGGTGCCGCCGACCAGCGCCCATTCGCGGACGACGAGCGGCTGCGCGGTCGCCGCACGCCAGGTCTCGCCTTTGGCCGAGAGGACGAATTCGAGATGGCCTGCCGCGTCGAGCCCGAGGCGCCAGCCGCCACCCTCGTCGCTCCAGCGCGAGATGATCGTCTGCGCGCGATCACCGGGCATCGTCGGCCAGACGAAGGCGCCGACGGTGAAGGATTGGAAATCCACGAGGGCAGGGGCGTCGGCGATCACCGCGCAGGAGCCCGGCCGCAGCGGCTGATGCGACAGCGCCACCGGGCCATTGATCGATGACGGCATGTCGGTGACGCGGAGGCCCGGGCCGGCCGGATCGGGGTCGGCACAGCGCACCCGCACCAGCGTCGCCTCGGCACTCGCCAAGGTCGGGCTCGAAAGATGGAACGAGATCTTCTCGCCAGCGGAAACGATCATCGGCCATGCGTAGCCGAGAACGGACGTCGTATCGGTCAAGGCGCGTCCCTCAGATGGTCCGGCAGCGGTTGGCCGGTGAGCGCTTCCCAGCGCAGCTTGAAGACTTCCCACTCGGCTTCCGCGATCGAGGTGAAGAGCCGATTGCCCATCACCTCGATCGGCTTGCCGCGCTCCCGCGGCAGGCGGCCGAGCTGCCATTCCTTGCCCGGGGTCTTGATGACGAGGACATAGCGGCCGGCGCCGGTTTCGAAATCGCCGGCCCAGCGCATGCGATGGAGCAGCTTCTGCAACTCCTCGCCGTGCGGCCCGCGCGGCGCGCGGCGGAACTCCTCGACGAGATCGAGGCGGGTGGGATCGATCGGCCAGTGGGCCGCTTCGGCGTAATTGACGAGCATGATCAGGCTACGCCGTCAGCCAGCTCACCCAGCGTTCGCGCATCTTGGCGCGCTCGCCGGCGATCCACTGGAAGTCGGCGATGACCAGCTTCTCATAGTTCGCCGGGTAGCTCGGGCGGAACCGGCGATCGGCTTCGGGCACCTGGGCGGCGGCTTCCTTGTTGTTGGAATCGAAGCTGACCTCGTTGCTGAACGGCAGGTGCTCGGCCGGATTCTGTACGAAAAAGTCGAGAAACTTCAGCGCATTCTGCGTATTCGGCCCGCCTTTCAGCACCGCCCAGTTGCCGGTATCGCGGATCGCGCCGTTCCAGGTGAAGTCGAACTCGCCGCTCTTGGCAAGCGGCACCGCGCGGCTCGAATACAGCATGCTCATCACGGCGTCGCCGCCGCGCAGGATCTGCATGGAGTTGTCGCCGCTCTTCCACCACGCCGCGACATTCTTCTTGATCGCGTCGAGCTTCTTGTAGGCACGGTCGAGATCCATCGGGAACAGCTTGTCGCGCGCCACGCCGTCGGCCATCAGCGCGGCGAGCGGCACCCACCATTCGCGATCGCCGGTGTCGGGCAGCGAGCGTGGCCCGGGGAACTTCGCCACGTCGAAGAAGTCGGTCCAGGACTGCGGGCCGCCGTTGGGGAAGGCCTTCTTCGACCAGGTGAGCGCCATGCCGCCGACCGTGCGGATGATGCCCTTGGGCATGCAGCTGCCGGGCAGCGCATGAGCAACGATCCCCGGCATTGCGGCACAGTCGAGCGTCTGCAGGATATCGGCGTGCTGGATCAGGTCCGGCGGCGTGGCCGTCACGACGTCGAACGGCAGGGTGCCGGTGCGGGCGCCGGCGACGGCACGGGCCCACTGGTCGGGCAGCTCGATGGCCACGGCGCGGACCTTGACGCCGGTCTCGGCCTCGAACCGCTTGTAGAAGTGGGCCTGCAGGCTGTTGGTCATCAGGCCGCCGGTCGTGGCGATGATGACCTCGCCGCCGCCTTGGGCGCGCGCCGGCACGCCAGGAAGAAGGGCGGTGGCTCCGGCGGCGGCAATCAGGCTACGGCGCTTCATTTTCATCGCAATTCTCCTCTCGAATCTCGCAACTCAGGTCCGGTTCGAACGACGTTTCAGGAAATGTCCCAGGACCAGCGCCAGCAAGGTCAATGCCGTCAGCATCGTGGCGACTGCCGCCAGCGTTGGCGAGATGTTGTAGTCGATATCCTCGAACATCTTGCGCGGCAGCGAGCGGTTGTCGAGGTTCGAGATGAAGAACGACACCACCGGCTCGTCGAATGAGATGATGAAGGCGAACAGTGCCGCCGAGACGATGCCCGACGCGATCTGCGGCAGGGTGACCAGCACGAACGCCTGCAGCGGATTGGCGCCGCACGATAGCGCCGCCCGCTCGAGGTTCGAATCGAAGCGATAGAGCGAGGCCAGGATCGTGAAGACGACGAAGGGCATGGCGAGCGCGGTGTGCGCTGCCACGAAGCCGAAGGTCGTGCCGGTCAGCCGCAGGCGGTCGAACACCAGGAACATCGCGATCGCCAGGGCGATGTTGGGCACGATCACCGGCCCGACGACCAGCAGCTCGAACACGCGCTTGAGCGGCAGGCGGCCGCGCACCAAAGCCACCGACACCAGCGTGCCGATCAGCGTGGCGGCGAGCGCCGTCAGCACGGCGATCTTCACGCTGAACAGGGTGGCGCCGATCCAGTCGGCGTCCTTGAAATAGGCTTCGTACCAATGAAGCGTGAATCCGTTCGGCGGGAAGCGCAGATACTGGTCGGGACCGAAGGACATCGGCACGATCAGGACCGTGGGCAGCAGCAGGAACACCGTGACGGCGTAGGCCACCGCTGAGACGGCCAGGCTAGCGGCGGCGGGGCGCGCGCGCCTCATAGCTGGCCGACGAAGCGGTCGAGCCGCACCACCCTGTTGAACAGGAGGACCAGCGCCAGCACGAAGACCAGCAGCACGCCGACCAGCGCGCCGGCGAACGGCCAGTTCAGCAGCTCGGTGACCTGCTGCTGGACCAGGGTGGCCAGCATCATCTGCTGCGGCCCGCCGATCAGCGCCGGCGTCACGAAGAAGCCGATCGCCAGCAGGAAGGTCATCAGGCAGCCAGAGGAGATGCCCGGCAGCGACAGCGGCAGCACGACGTGGCGGAAGACGGAAAAGCTGCCGGCCCCCAGCATCTGGGCCGCACGCGTATAGTCGTGCGGGATCGCGCGCAAGGCCGAATAGAGCGGCAGCACCATGAACGGCAGCAGGACGTGGCTCATCGCCAGCACGACAGCGCCCTCGGTGCGCAGGAGCTGGACCGGTGCGGAGATGATATGCAGGCCGAACAGCACGTCGTTCAGCACGCCGTTGCGCTGGAGCAGCACCAGCCAGGCGTAGGTGCGCACCAGGACGGAGGTCCACAGCGGCAGCAGGACAGCGAGCAGCAGCAGGGCCAGCAGCAGGCCGCGCGTGCGCGCCATCAGGGCGGCGAGCGGAAAGCCCAGCAGCAGCGTGATGACCGTCACCAGGGCGGAGATCCGGAGCGTGCGTCCCATGACGCGGAGGTAGACTGCCTGGTCAAACACCTTCTCGTAGTTCGCCACGTTGAACGTCGGCACGAACAGGCTCTCGTGCAGCAGCATGCCGAGCGGCAGCAGGAAGGCGAGCGCGATCATCGCCAGGAAGGGCAGCGCCAGCAGCAGGCTGGCGGCGGGGCTGTAGGTGCGACCGCCCAGCAGGAAGGACGAGGGGCGGGCGCTCACGATGCCGCGTAGGCCCGCGCGTTGCGGGGCTCCCAGCCGACCGCGATAGTGCCGCCCGGCGTCGCTTCCGGCGTCTCCAGGCGCACCCGCAGGGTCGGGCCGCGGGTCTTGGCCAAGAGCGTCGTTATGCTGCCGGCATAGATGGCGTCCTCGACGGCAGCGCCGATGCCGTTCGGGGCGAGCTTTATGTGCTCGGGACGGATCGCGACCTGTGCCGCCTGGCCGCGCCTCAACCCATCGACGGCCAGAACGCGCGCGCTGTCGCCGCCTTCCAGCTCGACCTCGGCTTCCGTCCCGGCCGCCGCATCGGCCTTCGCACGCGCCGGCCAGAAGTTGGTCTCGCCGATGAAGCCCGCGACGAACGCCGACGCGGGACGTTCGTAAAGGTCCTTGGGGGCGCCGACCTGCTGCAGCTCGCCGAAGTTCAGCACGGCGATTCGGTCGGCCATGGTGAGCGCCTCGGTCTGGTCGTGGGTGACGAAGATCACCGTGATGCCGAGCTCGCGCTGCAGGTGCTTGATCTCGACCTGCATCTCCTCGCGCAGCTTCTTGTCGAGCGCGGAAAGCGGCTCGTCCATCAGCAGGACCTTTGGATTGTAGACGATGGCGCGGGCGAGGGCGACGCGCTGTTGCTGGCCGCCGGACAGCTGCGCCGGCATGCGGTCGCCATAACCCTCGAGCCGCACGGTCTTCAGCGCCGCCCGCGCGCGGTCGTTGCGCTGGGCGCGGCCGACCTTCCGCATGCGCAGCGGGAAGGCGATGTTGTCGAGCACGCTCATGTGCGGAAACAGGGTGTAGCGCTGGAACACCATGCCGAGATCGCGCTTGTTCGGAGCGGCCCAGGTGACATCCTCGCCGCCGATCTCGATCCGGCCGGAATCGGGGAAGTCGAAGCCGGCAACCGCCATCAGCAAGGTCGTCTTGCCCGATCCCGACGGCCCCAGGAGTGCCAGGAATTCGCCCGGGCTTACGTCGATCGTCACGTCCCTGACCGCGACGACGCTGCCGTAACACTTGCGCAGGTGACTGATCCTGACGTGGCAATCGTGGCGGGCTGCGGCGTTCGAGCGGGGTACTTCCGACATGTCACGGAATGATATCGCCGCGTCGCGGAGAGTGCGACCTTCATCGACGCTCCGACCCTCAGCGTAGTCGCTCCGCGAGGCTATGGGGCTTTCGCCGTGGCCTTGTGGCGTTCGGCCCCGAGGGCACTCAGCTCTGCGTTCAAGGTCACGAGGTCGGCTCTGAGGGCATTACGTTCTTCCTTCAGCTTCGTGGCGCGTGTTGCCAAATATACGTATTGCCGGCGCGCCAAGCTGACAGCCCTCTTGCCCTCTGCACCGGCAGTCAGCGCGGCCCTAAGTGTCTTGCTCTCCGTTCCCAGCCGCAGCAGCTCCTGCCTGATTTCCGGCAGGCGTTTGGTCGCGTAGTATTTCTTCCGCGACAGTTCGCGAAAATCCTTCTTTTCCATCCGTCCTCCTGACAGTGAGAGCCGGATAGAAGTGCATTGCCGACAGGTGGGTCAATGGGAATCGCCGCGGCGGGCGATTGAAGCGAGCGGCGATGACCTGCGCTCGGGATGACACCATTGTTGTTATCCGGAGTGCAGCGTGGAAATTTTTGTTTCTTCGAGCAGCCGCCGAGGACAAGACCACAGAAAATCGCGTCGACGTCATTTTGCTGCAAAGGCGATGGTGCATTCATTCGTTGTCAATTCCGGCGTATGGCATCGAATTTGCG
This sequence comes from Reyranella sp., assembly GCF_965279465.1. Taxonomy (NCBI): domain Bacteria; kingdom Pseudomonadati; phylum Pseudomonadota; class Alphaproteobacteria; order Hyphomicrobiales; family Reyranellaceae; genus Reyranella; species Reyranella sp. Next base: position 6,293,468 of record NZ_OZ257242.1, on the reverse strand, counting down.
TTGTGTTGAGCGAAGCGTAACGCGCGTCCTTCACCGCGCGAGTTGAAGATGAAGGTATTCTTATGGCCAATCGTGAGATCATCCTTGCCGTCGCGCGCAGCCTGTACTGGGGTTACATCAAGGATACGACCGGGACGCCGGGAAAATGGTCCGAGCTCAATGAGGCGGACCGCAAGGTATGGCTGAACGCCGGCTGGCGGGCGGTGCGCAGGCTCGATGAGCTTAGGTCGTTGAGGCCAACGGAAGCCGAGCAGCCGTCGGATAACGTCGAGTGACTGGCCTCGGTGCAGGGGCGCTTCTGCGCGGCCGCTAGTTCCTGCACCGCGCCGCCCGGCGAGCTGCAGTCCGGGCCTTCTGTTCGGCGGTCCTCGGCGGATGCTGCACTCCCTGCGCCAGGCGTTGCTCCCTCAGCGCTTTGCGTTCCGCCCGCTGCTCGGGCGTCAACTTCGGTCTTGCGCACGTCGCGGCATTTGCGCCGCCTGCGTCACCGCGAGGCCGGATCGCAGCAGGCGCCGGCGCCCCGGCCGAAGGAGTTCCTTCCTGCATGCCGCCTGCGGCGCCATACCCTCCCGCGTCGTTGGCTGCCATCGCCGGATGAAGCAGGACGGCGAACACACAAGCGGCAATCAGGCTCTTCAGCGCGAGCATCATATTCCTTTCAGGCTGGGGACCGGCTTGGCCCTGTCCGGTGATACGAGCGCCCAGCCGGTGATGTGCCCGCGCTATGATCGCCGATGATGGTGCTTGCCGGTGTTTTCAAAGGCAAGAAAGTGTCCGCCGTCCAGACACGGCGGGCGCGATGCCTGGGGCAAATGCCCTGATCGGCACCATCGGCGGGCTCTTCGCGTCGTGCCGGGTCATCATCCAGAGAAGGCCCCCGGTGGGCGGGGCCTTTCGTGCAGTGCTTGCAACAGGTGTCTTGGCGCTGCGCGAGTTCGATGAGGGCGGCTGCGGCCGATAAATCCACGGCGGAAGTCACCAGCGGCAGCCGGCGCCGCGGCCGACAGCACCGGCGCGAACCGCGTAGTGGGAAACGCAATGTCCCAGCGTCGCCGCAATGTTGCCCCCGCGCGGTCGTGCCCGGCGGGGATCTTGTCGCCGGGAGACAGAGAGGGGGGCAAATGGATTCTGGGGCTATCTGGGCGCTGGTCGCGACCCTTACCGGCGTTGGCAGGGGGGCCGGAGGGGCTTTCGATTGTCACCAAGCCGGCCGAACAGCGGCCATCGCCGCGGGGCGCTGCGGAGGTGACGCGCCTGCCCGGCTCTCGTCGCTTCCTGGCCTCGATCGCGATCTGGGCGGGCGACGTGCAGGCGCCGGGGCATTGCGCGGCCCTGAAAACACCTGAGCCGAAGCAGCATCAACGGAAAGCCGACCCCAATGGACAAGCCCTACGTGGCCATCATGTTGTCGATTGTGCTGCTTCTGGCAGTCGCACTATGGCAATTTCACTCGCTCAAATGGGGCTAAGGGCGGTGAAAAGCAGCGAGTTTCCGCTACTTCCTGTACCCCCACCACTTGCCGATGATCAACATTGTCACAAGGGACAGCATGCAAAGCGCGGACGCCGACAAGGCGACGAAGAGCACCCATTCCAGCACGACCTCCGTGTCCGGTTGAAGAAGTACGCTTCCCATGTACGAGTGCATAGAGCGGCCTGGCGCTCATGCCAAGTGCCAAGACACGTCCTCCGCTGTCGCTGGTAAGGAGGGCGGGCCGATCGAGACGACCCGTACGCCTGCCGACGCTGCATAACGTGTGGTCTTCCCGACTGCATTGGCCATGCAGACGACGAAGGAAGGGGAGGAAGCCCCGACGCGGCACTAACCGTCCCGGCATCGTCCCCGAGACTGCGCTCGTGCAGGCGCTCCCCGAGTACGCTTACAAAGGCGGACATCGACCAAATCGGACTGTCGAGAGTCAAAGCCTGATTGGTCCTGAGCGTCACGAACTCTGCCGCCGCGACGTGGCCTTTCCGCACTGGATCTCGTCGATCGAGGGGAGTCCATGATTGGGACAGCCAGAGTGGCGACGCATGTTCACTGTCTCTTTGGCCGCGTGACCGCCACAACCTTTGGATCGGTGTACCGTCCCTCCAGCCTGTCGGGCCCGTAAAGGCGCAGCTCCTCGAGGTACTGACCGCCGCCCAAGCGCAGATTCTCTCCCTCCACCTCCCCCTGCCACGCGGTCGTTATCGGCTTCACTGCAAAGTTGTTGCCCGTCCCAATTGGCCTGACGGTGTCTCCCAACACCCGTATCGAGCTAATGGTTCGGTTTGCAGAGATGCTCTCGATGATGAAGGCCACACACCGCTCGAACATCTGGTTGTATCCAGCATTTGTTCCCTGCAGCGCCCCGGACCACATGCCCTCGTGCCGTGGGGGAGCAGGTGCCGGAAAGCCGGGGGTCGATGACGCTTACTACGGCAGGATTCTGCCGACGCTCGACCGCCAGCTAGGCGGGGTTGCGTTGGCGGGATTCCTTATGACTTGCGCGCGCTGGGGCAGTGCGCAGTCCGTTGATGACAAATAATCAATGAACCGGAAGAAGCGGCTCAATCGCTGAGGCCCAATAATCCGGCGTCTTGGAAGCAGAGTCGCTTGGATTCTGACTGCGTGCGCCTCAACAAGAACCGGAGAATGCAATGGTCTCGTGGTATTGGCTGCTTGCCGCTTTCATGTTGGGCGGCAGCTTCGGCTTTCTCACTCTCGGGGTAGCGATGGGGAGCAGCCGAGACGGTCATTTCAACAATGATTACTCTCGTACGGCCGATTTGAAGTCCGCCGCGCGCTCGTAGGCGGCACTTCGCGCGCTTGCATCCCGCGCGTTGATCCGCTTCCGGTCTATCGGCTGCGTGCGTCTACGCGGCCTTCCTCTCCGGTCGTCGCATCACGACAGCCTCATCCGGCGCAGGTCACTGCATTGGCAGCGCGCTTTTGAGCGAACCGCCGGATAGCCATTGCTCGACGGCCTCGCCGTCAGCAGCCCAACCGGCATGGCCTTTTCCTGCACAGGGTGGACGACTCAAAGACGGCGCAGCTACAGCGAGGCCGAAGAATCCTCCGGAGGTCGGCGAGCTGCGGCTTCGATGGGGAGGATGCGGCGCCGACCGGCGAGAAACGCTGACGGCTCCAATCGGTCCACGACCGCTCAACGCGGCACTCGGCGGCTCGAATTACTGTCACCACCCGGCTCGAACTGCTCCATAGTGCTGCCATAGAGGGGGAGCTTCGAATGGTCGGGATCAAGAAGGCGCTTCTGGTCGGGGCGCTGATCGCTGCTGCTGCATTCGTCTGGCTGCAGTTCTTCGCCGCAGAGCAGCCGCCGATGTGACCATGCCGGGAGGCAGCGGGCGAAACGTCTCCCTACCTCTGGTTTGCCGCGTCCAAGCCGAACGCAACAAAGTCGCGCCGTTGCTGGCGAAATCGACCCGACGGGCCATCGATCGGCGCGACTATCAATGCGGTGCAGGGCGGATTGGGGGGCTGCGTGCTCGAAATCGAGCCGCGTGCTTCCCCGATTAAGACCGCCGACCCGTCAATTTCGCCTAAGCCACTGAAATGGTTGGCGCTCCCTACGGGATTCGAACCCGTGTTTTAGCCTTGAGAGGGCCACGTCCTAGGCCTCTAGACGAAGGGAGCAGAGACCGGAGGCCGTAAATAGTCGAAGGGAGCGGGGGACGCAACCCCGGCTTCATCCCGGCTTGCGCCCGGTCACGCGCGACAGGACGCCGGGCACGAACGGATGCACGGCGACGCCGGTGAAGCCCGCATCCTGCAGGTAGCCGCGCACCTCGCCCTCGGTGTGGGCGACGCCGGTGCTGCCCTGAACCGCCTCGTTCAGGCCCCACAGCGCGGCCGACAGCGGGCCGCGGCGGTCGTCGTGCAGGGTCTCGCCGATCAGGTGCATCTCGCCGCCTGGCACCAGCGCGGCGAAGGCCTTGCCGACCACGAGGCGGATCAGCGCCGGCTCGTATTGCGGCAGGTTGCTCGCCATCACTACGACGTCGACGCCCTGCGGGAATGCGCTGGTCGTGAAGTCGCCGGCCATCGCGCTCACCCGGTCGGCCGCGTCGTTGGCCGCGATGTATTCCTGGGCCACGACAGCGACCGGCGGCAGGTCGAGCACGATCGCCTTCAGGCCGGGGAAGGTCTTCGTCGCCACGATGCTGTAGGCGCCCGAGCCGCCGCCGAGATCGAGCATCAGCTTGCGGCCGGTGAGGTCGACGCTCCGGCTGAACAGCCGCGCCGCGCCCATGCCGATCGAGTAGGTCGCGGCATGGTAGCGGCGGGCGTCGTCGACCGTGAACTCGGTGTACTGGCCGAGCGTTTTCTCCTCGCGCCGTCGCAGCCGCTCGCTCAGCTCGCCGAATGCGGTCCAGCGCGGCTTGGTGAACAGGATCCACGGCCCGGCATAGCGCTCGCCGTCCTTGACGAGGAAGCGCTGCACGTCCGGTGCGTTGGCGAAGCGGTCGCCCTCGCGGCTCAGAAGGGTCATCGCGGTGAGGGCGGTCAGCAGCCGCTCGGCGTTGCGCTCGCTGATCGCGACCGTGCGCGCGACGGCGGGGATGGTGTCCTGACCGTGGGCGATGGCGGTGAAGATCTCGAGCTCGACCGCGGCCATCAGGGCGGCGCTCTCCCAGTAGGCCTGCGCCATCTTCTGCAGGCGGGTGGTGTCGAGGCGTTGCGGTTGTTGCTGCGTCATTGGTTTCCTCCGTTGCGGGATCATAGCGCGTGGGCCTAAGCTCGGGGCCGGAGGTTTTCCCATGGACATGCATATCGCCCAGGACCTGCCGGTCACCGGCATCGACGTCTACGCACTGCCGCCGGAAGAAGGCGAGGCCGTGCTGCGCCGCCAGCTCGCCGCCGCTTATCGCATGGTCGACTATTTCGGCTGGACCGAGCTGATCTACGGCCATCTCACCGCGCGAGTGCCGGGCGAGGCGAATCACTTCCTGATCAACCCGTTCGGCCTGAACTACGACGAGGTGACGGCGTCCAACCTCGTGAAGATCGATGTCGACGGCAACCCGATCGGCGAGTCCAATCATCCCGTGAACTACGCCGGCTTCGTGATCCATTCGGCGATCCACATGGCGCACCAGGCGCGCCATCGCGCGGTGATGCACACCCACACCCGCGCCGGCATGGCGGTGGCCGCGACCAGCGAGGGCCTGTTGCCGATCTCGATGAACGCGACCGCCTTCCACGGCAACCTCGCCTACCACGATTACGAGGGCGTGAGCCTGGAGGTCGACGAGCGTCCGCGTCTGGTGGCGGACCTCGGCGACAAGACGGCGATGATGCTGCGCAACCACGGCCTGCTGACCACCGGCCGATCGGTGGCCGAGGCATTCCTGCGGCTCTACCGGCTGGAGCGGGCCTGCCAGACCCAGATCGACGCCGGCGCGGCGGGCACGATCGCCACGATGGGCGACAACGTCGCCGGCAAGTCGCGCTCGCAGCTCGAAGGCTTCGCCGACAGCGACACCGGCGGCGGCGACCTCGAGTTTGCGGCTTTGATCCGCAAGATCGACAAGATCGATACGAGCTGGCGGAACTGACCCCACTCGCCAGATTTGGCCGCAGATGGTGCGCGACTTGCTCGCGCTCAACAAAGCGACAGATAGGAGGGCCTGGTAATTGTCCTCTCTCGAGGAGCCGTCCGACAAGCTTCTGGATCTGATCTACGACGCGGCTGCGGATGACTCTCTGTGGGTGGCAGTCCTCCGGGAGATAGCCAACCTGACGAATAGCGCAGGCGGTGTGCTGCTGTGCCAGTCGGGGAGGGACCGCACCCTGTTTTTCGAGCACCACTGCAACACCAGCGACGAGTGCATTCGCGTCCTCAAGGAACGACATGTGCTCAATCCCTGGACCATCCATATGGCGACCAAACAGCCGGTGGGAGTCGTCGTAGCCTCGGACGAAATCCTTGCATTGCCGGAATTGCGACAGACGGCGTTCTTCGACGAAGTCTTGCGACCCCAGGGACTGGGCCATAGTGCGATGATCGGCCTCGCGCAGAAGCCGGACTTCGGCGTTGCGTTCAGCATGAACCGGGGACCGCGCCAGGGTTCATATAGCGAGCAGGAACTCCGCTTCCTGCAGAAGCTCACACCTCATCTGCAGCGGTCGATGAAACTCGGCCTTCGGGTCGATGCCTACAAGGCATTGCAGCGCGCCGAGTTTCGGACGCTCGATTCTCTCGCCGTCGGCGTCATCCTGCTCGACCGCAAGGCTCGAATCCTCTTCGCCAATACCGCTGCGAGGTCGTTTGAGGGCGAGCATGGGCCGCTCGGCCTGCGTCAAGCAGGACTTGTCCATGCCTCGCCGCTGCACTCCCGGCGTCTGAACAATCTTGTCCAATCGACCCTGCGGGGCGTGCCTATGGGGACGATCAGCGTGCCGCGTGCGGACGGCGGCGACTCGCTCACGATCCTCGCCCTCGCCGCCTCCGTGCGCGCACAAGATGTGGACAGGCTCGCCGATGCCAATCTGCAAGGCGCCGCCGTCGTGCTGTTCATCATCGATCCAGCCAACAAAGCCGGCATACCTGCTACCTGGCTCATGGATGCCTACGGCCTGACACCTGCCGAAGCCAAGGTAGCCCTCGCCGTCTCATCGGGACTCAGCATCCCCGAAACGGCCAGTCAGCTTCATCTGTCGCCGAATACGATCAAGACGCAGCTGCGCAACGTATTCGCCAAGAGCGGTGTCAACCGGCAAACCGACTTGGCACGTTTGATTGCCTCGATCGGACTGCTGAAGTCGGGCGGAGCAAATCTGTCGCGTGAAAATGAATGACTGTGGGGTCGGCAAGATGGGGGCTGTAGAGGCGACAGGAGGCCAGACCAGCGCGAAACCAGCTGTCAGTATGATGGCACGGCAACTTATTCTGTAGCACTTCGACGGCAAGCGCCCTGAAATTCCTGCTTCCTGACCGTCGGTAAGGGCGGTTCGGTCTCGCCGACGATCGCCTCGGCGAGTCGGACGTGGGGATGTTCAGAGGCACGCCACGCAAACGGCGCAGCAGTTCACCGAGTCCAGCAGCGCATCGTTTCATGCTATGACGCGGCCCCGGCCGACACGGCAACTCCCTGCGTCGCAACAAGGGAACGACATCTGGGCAATACGGCCTCGCCGGCGGCATTATGCATCCGTGAGCAAGAGCGGCGACGATCGTCGCAGGGATGCCAACAACGATGCCGGCAGCGGCACGGTCAACACGCTTGTGGATCGGCGTGCCCGATCGCCAATCACAGCGACAGCGGCAGCTCCAGATGCTTGGCGTACATCATGTCGCGGTGCTGCAGCAGGATCGGATCGAGCGCTGCGTCGGTCACCGGATCGCGCGTCTCGAAGGCGGCCCGGCTCTCCTTGTCCATCGCGCACTGATCGGGCGGCAGCGGCCGGAACAGGGCCATGAAGGTGGCGCTGTAGATATCCACGGCGGTGAGCGTATCGCCGAAATAGTAGCGGCCGCCGCTGGCCTTCAGCCGCGCCGCCAGCATGCGGAGCAGGGCGGCCACCCGGTCGTCGGACGCGGCGCCGAGGTCCGGCGTGTAGCCGTACTTGCGGCCGAGATAGATCGCGACGTTCTCCCGGAAGCCGCCCCGTCGCTGAATGCCGAAATGGATGAGCTGCAGGCGGCGCGCCCAGCCGAGGCCGTCCTCGCCGCAGATTTCGTGCGCCAACCCGAACATCTCGGCGCGCTCGGCGGCGTCGGCGGGGACGAGCGACGGCGTCGGCGCCAACCGCTCGGCCAGCAGCAGGATCTCGGCCCAGCCCGCGCGCGGCGGCTCGCCGTCGTAGATCGCGACCGGGCCGCTGCGCTGGCCGGCCCATTGCTTCAGCGGCTCGCTATCGTAGACCAGGCGCACCGCCGCCCAGTCGATCGCCTTGAGGTGCAGGATGCCCTTGGCCGCTTCGCCCCACGGGCTGGGCACATTGCCGACCACCACCATGCGCAGGCCCTTGCGGGCAATGGCCTCTTCCACGCTGACATACAGAACGGGCATTGGGCTACTTCACCTCGAAGAGAGTGCGCAGCGAGCCGCCGGCGCGGGCGATGTCGAGGATGCGCCAGCCTCGGGCGTCGGCCACCGCCTCGACGGCCCCCGTCTCGACGGCCAGCGTCTTCCATTGCTCGAATTCCAGGAACGAGACCATGCCTGTGGCCTATGCATCGGTTATCTTATTGCGATGGCCGGTCCGAGACCTTGAAGGGAATATCGCCTTCGATGCCTTGCGCGCCCTCGAGCGTGATGACCGACCAATGCAGCAGATAGTCGCCCGCGGCCAACGTGGGCGCCCGCGCAAACAGCACTTCCGGCGCAGACTCCAGCCGAGGATGGAGAGTTTCGATCTCGCGGCCGTTCCGAGTGATGACGAGCTTCGATTTGACGTGATCCACGGGTCGGTCGAAGCGGACCAGGAAATCGCTGCTCGTCGAGCCGATCTGGGCGTACGCCGCGGGAAACGATTCCACGACGGCCACGCCTTTGGCCTGTGCGAAAACGCCCGATGGGTAAATGCACCACGCGGCCAGAGTGGCGATTGCCTCGCGACGCTTCATGGGACCAAGCCCACCTGCCGGGATACGGTGCCGCCGTCACTCACATTGTCCTCCTCTCGAGACCTTGCAATTCGGCAGAAGATTGCAATGCGCGCGCCTTGTCGAGATCATTCGGCGTAGCCACCCGGCCGAGCGGCCTTCCTGTAGAGCCGCTCCCCTATTACCAGTCTCGTCGACCACGCGCTGGTCGGCCACCATCATGGTGCCGAACAGCACCTCGGCCGCCTTCTCCACGCTCTGGGGGCCCTTGTCGTCGACGAAGTCGAAGAAGATACCGCGGATGCCGGTGATGCTCATGGACCCTCAGCCTTCTCCAGGCAGGCCTGCGGCAAGCCGCGCCAATGTGCCATTCATCGAAAGCGTCCCCCCTGATTTTTCCAGTGCAGGTTATCGGAAGGTCCGGATTTGTCATGATCGATCCTCCGGCGAGCCCGCGCGCGTGCTCGGTGCCCTCGAGCACCGCGTGCGAGCGCGTACGACCTGTCTGGCGATCCGTGGGAGACAGCGCGTCGGACTCTTCCGGACCGCGAGCGGGACGCTCGCGGTCCGGAAGATCATGAGAAGCCTTACAAGAAGTCCGGGAGACGGTGGGCGGTGATCTCGGGGACCGGGCCGTCGAAGCGTTCGATCTCGACGAGGCAGGTCTGGGCGATGCAGCCCTGGCTGAGCTTGGAGGCGCCGATGTCGAGGGTCAGGGCGTTGGGATTGCCGTGCTTCTCGAGCAGGATGTTCGAGCCTGACAGCTCCGGGTCGAACCAGGCGCCGGTCGACAGGCGCACCACGCCGCGCCGGATGCGGTCCGACAGCCGCGCGACCGCAAGGCAGGCGCCGCGGTCGTTGAACACCCGCAGCAGGTCGCCGTCCGCGACGCCGCGGGCTGCGGCATCATCGGGTCCCATCTCCCGAAACGTCGGACGTGCCATCCGAAACGGCGCCCCCGTCGCAACATCAAATCGGGGTCGCGAGTGCGGAGCCGATCGCGGTGGTGTACATGCCAGCCGGTGTCGGCTCAGAACTTGGCTTGGAACGTCTTGCCGTCTGGCGCCGTGACCTGGACGACGCCCTTTGGGGCCGCGCCCAGGGGAACTGCGGCGGTGCCGGCAAGCCTGTTGTCGGCGGCCGGCTCCAAGACGATACGTTGTGATTGCCCGCTCACCAACATGACGGCCAGGCCTCTGAAGCCCTTGATCGATACCGGCTTGTTCTTCGCGTCAGCCAGGAACAGCTCGAGCTTGTTCTCCGTGCTGACGAGTTCGGCGTGATACGGACCGGCGTCGACCATGCGGCCTCCGTTCGGCCCTTTCTCTTCGTGGGCGATGGCTGGGAATGCAGCGACGAGACCGATCAGGGCGATGAGGGATCGGAAGGTCATGGATGGCTCCTTTGCTGAGGATCAGAACGCTTCGGCCGGCCCACGCATAGGCGCCGAGGCGGCGGCCGTGCGGAGTCGATCGAGTGCCTTTCCGCCGAATCTCAGGAACAGGATCGGCGTCAGGAACGCGTCGAGCAGGGTCGCCGTGATCAGCCCGCCGAAGATGGTAACCGCGACCGGGTGCAGGATCTCCTTGCCCGGCGCAAGCGGATCGATCAGCAGCGGAAGCAATGCGATGCTGGCAGCCAGAGCCGTCATCAGCACCGGTGTCATTCGTTCCAGGCTGCCGCGGATCACGAGCTCGCGCCCGAAGGGTTGGCCCTCGGTCAGGGAAAGATTGATGTAGTGGCTGATCTTCAGGATGCCGTTGCGCGCGGCGATGCCCGCCAGGGTGACGAAGCCGACCATGGTCGCCATCGACAGCGGCTGGCCCGCCAGGGCGAGCGCCAGCACCGCGCCGATCAGCGCCAGCGGAATGTTGCCCATGACGATCAGGGCAAGCACGCCCGATCGATAGCGGCTGTAGAGGACGGCGAAGACCAGAGTCAGGGATACCAGCGACAGCAGCCCCATCGTCCGCGTCGCCTCCTCCTGAGCCTGGAAGGTGCCCTCGATGGCGGTGAAGTATCCTTCGGGCAGCCGCGTCTCGGCCACGATCAGCCGCAGATCGGCAAGGATCGCCGCCATGTCGCGGGTGCCGTCGGTGTTGGCCAGCACCACGACGCGACGCTTGCCGCCCTCGCGCAGGATCTGGTTGGGGCCGTCGGTCTCGCGAATGTCGGCAAGCTGGCGCGCGGGCACCCATCCCGCCGGCGTCTCGATCAGAAGGTCGCCAAGCCGCTCCGTCGTCCGGTTCGTATCGTCGAGACGCATCACCACGTCGAACCGGCGGTAGCCATCGACGACGCGGCTGACGACCCGGCCGCTCGACAGGCGGCTCAGATGGTCGACGACAGCGCCGGGCTGCACGCCGTGCAGCGCCGCCCGCGCGTAATCGACGCGGATCTCGAGTTGCGGGATGCGGACCTGCTTCTCGACCTGCAGGTCGACGAGCCCCGGAACCGAGGCAAGCCGAGATTGAAGCGCTTCGGCGCTGCTGCGCAGCGTGTCGAGATCGTCGCCGAATATCTTCAAGGCGATCTCCGCGCGAACGCCCGAAAGCATGTGGTCGAGGCGGTGGGAGATCGGCTGGCCCACGTTGAACGACAGGGGCAGCACCGCCAGGACGCGTCGGATGTCGGCCACGATCTCGGCCTTCGACCGGCTGGACGGCCTGATATCGATGTCGATCTCGGAGGAGTGGACGCCTTCGGCATGCTCGTCCAGCTCGGCGCGGCCGGTACGCCGCCCGACCGCCTTCACTTCGGGTACGTCGAGGATGAGCCGCTCGGCTATCGATCCGACGCGATTCGATTCCGCCAGGCTGACTCCCGGATTGAACAGCATGTTCACCGTGAAGGTGCCCTCGTTGAAGGGCGGCAGGAAGGCACGAGGCAGCATGAAGGCGGCGCCACCCGCGACCAGCACGCCGAGCACCGCCAATGCCACGACGGGGCGGCCGTTGCGCAACGCGGCAAGCAGGCCGGCGCCATAGTGTCGCTTGAGGAAGCGGACCAGCGCGCTCTCGCCCGTGCCAAGCCGCTTCAGGCCGGGCAGCATGTAGTAAGCCATCACCGGCGTCAGCGTCACCGAGACCAGAAGGCTCGCCAGGATGGAGATGATGTAGGCTTCACCGAGCGGGGTGAAAAGTCGGCCTTCGATGCCGCCAAGCGCAAAGAGCGGCACAAACACCAGGATGATTATCAGGGTGGCGTAGACGATACCCGACCGCACCTCTTGAGAGGCTGCAACGATCACGTCGAGGGCCGGCGCCGGGTTGGTCAGCAGCCGATTTTCATGGAGGCGGCGAAAGATGTTCTCGACGTCGACCACGGCGTCGTCGACCAGCTCGCCCATGGCAATGGCGATGCCGCCAAGCGTCATGGTGTTGATGGACAATCCGAGCAGGTGGAAGATCGCGCCGGTAGTGAGGATCGACAGCGGAATGGCGGTGAGAGAGATCGCCGTGGTGCGCCAGTTGAGCAGAAAAGCGAACAGGACGACGGCCACGGCCACCGCTGCCTCGACCAGCGCGCGCCGCATGTTGTCCAGCGAGGTCTGGATGAAGCTGGCCTGACGGAACAGGATCTGATCGGCCTTGACGCCCGCCGGCAGGCTGCGCTCCAGCTCGCGCAACGCCTCCTCGATCCGGGATGTAAGGCGGAGCGTATCGACGTTGGGCTGCTTCTCCACCGAGACGATGACCGACGGCCCGCCCATGTAGCCGGCGTCGCCCCGCTTGATCTTGGGCGCAAAAGAGACGGAGGCGACCTGATGAAGGAAGATCGGCCCTCCCTCGGCATTGCCCAGCGCGACGTTGCGCAGGTCGTCCAGGCTGGTGGTGCGACCGATGTTGCGGATCAGGTATTCGCGGGCATTGAGGTCGGCGAAGCCGCCGCCGGTGTTGACGCCGAACTGGGCCAGCGCCTTCTCTACCTGCTCGTAGCTGACGCCGAGCGAGCGCATCGCGGCCGGTTGGGGAGAAACCCGGAATTGCCGGACCTCGCCGCCGATCGGGATCACCTGGGCGACGCCCGGGATGCTCAGCAGCCGCGGACGCACCGTGAAGTCCGCCAGCTCGCGCAGCTCCATCGGCGATGCCCGCTCTCCGGTGATCGCGACCAGCACGATCTGCCCCATGATCGAGGTCAAGGGCCCGAGCTGCGGGAGCGCGAAGGGTGGGAGCTGGTCGCGCAGGAAGGACAGGCGCTCGGCGACGAGCTGACGGTTACGATAGACGTCGGTTCCCCATTCGAACTCGACATAGACGATCGAAAGTCCGATGCCGGATACCGAGCGCACGCGGCTGACGCCGGGCACGCCGTTCATCTGCGTCTCGATCGGGAAGCTCACCATGGTCTCGACTTCGGGAGGCGCTAGCCCCTCCGCTTCGGTCATGATGGTCACGATCGGCCGGTTGAGGTCCGGGAAGACGTCCACGGGAATGCGCGGCAGGGCGTAGAGTCCGTATACGATCAGTGCCAGGCTGAGAGCGAGCACCAGCAGCCTGTGGCGTAAAGAGTGCGAGATGAGGACGTTGAACATCGGCGCTAGCGAACCTGATCGAGCAGCGCGGCACCCTGCACGACGATCCGCTTGCCGGGCTCGAGTCCGGCCGGGATGAGCACCCGCTTGCCGTCGAGCGGCGCAATGCGGACCGGTTTCGCAATGAAGCGCTCCGGGGAAACATGCTCGAAGACGAATTCCTGCCCGTTCGCTCCGCGCACGACGGCCGAGCGTGGCACGGCGATCCCCTGCAACCGCTCGTCGGTCGACGCGACGACCGTGACGAACTGTCCGGCGCGCAGGCCGGCGACGTCACCGGCAATGGCGAAGTGGACCGGCAGGGCCTGGTTACGATCGGCAAAGCCCGAGCCGCGGAACTCCAGCGGCAGCGTTCGTTCGCTGGCAGTCCGGGCGGTCGCCGAGGAAGGCCTCACGACGGTGAAGCTCAAGGCCTCAACCCAAAGTTTCGCGGGGTCGACGATGTGAAAAACGACCGCATTGGGTTGGGCCATCTGCCCCGCCACGGGCACACCGTCGGCAACGATGCCGTCGACAGGCGCGACCAGCGCCTCCTCCCGGCGGCTTCTGTCGAGGGACTGGCGGCGATCTCTCAGCCCTTCCAGCTCCGACTTCGCATCCTCGAGCTGCTGCCGCGCAACCGCACCGCTGACGACGAGCTGCTGGTAGCGCGCGACGCGGCGCTCGACGATGCCGATCTGCTGGTCGAGCTCACCCTGGCGCTGGCGCATGTCCGACACGTCGACAGCCTGAATCGGGGGCGTCACATAGGCGAGGATATCGCCGGCCTTCACGGCGGTACCCAGGCGCGGAAAGCCGCCGGGCGGTGCCGACAGGCGTCCGCCCACCGCGGCCTGGACGAACCCGCTCGCATTCGGGTCGGGGATGATCCGTCCCGGCAACTCGACCGAACGGTTGAATGTGCTTTGCTCGCTGACTTCGGTGCGAATCCCGAAGATCCGCTGCACCGGCTTCGGCACGAACAGGGAGCCGTCCGCGAGCCGGGCAGCCAGCTCGCCGGTCGGCGCCTGGATCGGCGCCTTCTCACCGCCATGGACATGGTTCTCGTGGGCTTCCGCCCCATTCGGCGCTCCCGCGACCGCCAGCCCCAGAACGACCAGCGCCGACACCGACCGCCGTCGCACCAGCAGCGAGAACCCCGTGCCGAGCAGCACGCCGACGCCGATCGCAGCCAACAGGACCGGTACGGGAAGCGATCCGAGCCACGCCGCAAAGCCGTGCGGGGGATGCTCATCGTGCAGTGCCGGCACGTCGAGCGACAGTGGAAGCACCTCGGTCGTCTGCCCAAGGCTCACGATCGCGATCAGATCGTAGTGGCCAGGCTTCTCAAGGAATGGCGCGTTCAGTTCGTAGAAGCCGTCCTTGGCCGTTGCGTCCAGCGGACCGGCCGGGGTCTCGATGACCACGCGAGCATTGGCGATCGGCGCATTTGTCGCAAAGTCATCGATGTATATCGACATCGCGTTGTTCTTTGCCGTGACCACCATTTCGAACGGTCCGGCTGTCGCCTCGGCGCGCGACAACGCACTGCCGCGGTTGGCCGCCGCCGCCGGCTTGTCCTCGGCGTGTACGTGGTTTTCATGGGCATGCGCCAACCATGCGACTGCAAGGCCCACCACGGCGATGATCGCCGCTGCGACAAGGCGGGAGATCGACCGGTACATTGGCCTGATCGCCTCAGAGATACTTCGAGATCGTCTTGAACTCACCTACCGCACGAGCGGTCGAACTGCCATGTCCGTTTGCGGAAACGTCGAGGCAATGTTCGATGTGATCGTGGATAAGCGCCTTCTTCGCTTCGCTGATCGCCTTCTGCACCGCATGGAGCTGTTGGGCCAGATCGAGGCAGGGACGCCCTTCCTCGATCATGTCGATGACGCGCCGCAGGTGACCCTCCGCGCGCTTCAGGCGCTTGGCGATCTGCGGATGCGTTGAGTGCAAGTGGGGATCGGACATGTACTGAGATATATCCCCCCTGGGGGATATCGCAACATCACTGTGCCGGCACGGCACCACGATGAGTTGGGTCCCAAACCCATAAGGAGGTTAGGAAAGACCGCTCGCAGCTGCCCTAGAAGCTCGGCCGGAAGAGACCGTAGCCGCGAGACCGGTCCCCCTCGGGCCGCCGTGGGCCGGGAATGAAGCCTGTCGGAAAGCCGGATGCGGGAAATCCGCGGTCGCAACCGCGCCCGTCCTCGACTCTACCTCGCTCATACGCGCATATGATGCGCTTGATCATGAGCGAGCGGGACGCTCGCGGTCCGGAAGATCATGAGAAGACTTACAAGAAGTCCGGAAGACGGTGGGCGGTGATCTCGGGGACCGGGCCGTCGAAGCGTTCGATCTCGACGAGGCAGGTCTGGGCGATGCAGCCCTGGCTGAGCTTGGAGGCGCCGATGTCGAGGGTCAGGGCGTTGGGATTGCCGTGCTTCTCGAGCAGGATGTTCGAGCCTGACAGCTCCGGGTCGAACCAGGCGCCGGTCGACAGGCGCACCACGCCGCGCCGGATGCGGTCCGACAGCCGCGCGGCCGCGAGGCAGGCGCCGCGGTCGTTGAACACCCGCAGCAGGTCGCCGTCCGCGATGCCGCGGGCTGCGGCATCATCGGGATGCATCGTGACCGGCTGGCGGCCCTTCACCTTGGTCGCCTTGGCGTGGGGGCTGTGATCGAGCTGGCTGTGCAGCTTGTCGGTCGGCTGGTCCGACAGCATGTGCAGTGGAAAGCGCTCGGCCTTCTTCGAGCCCAGCCATTCGGTCGGCTCGAGCCATACGGCGTGGCCAGGGCAATCGTCGTAGCCGAAGGAGGCGATCTTCTCGGAGAAGATCTCGATCTTGCCCGACGGTGTCCTGAGCGGATTCGCGGCGGGGTCCGCCCGAAAGCGGGCGAGCATCACCGGCTCGCGATTCTCGCCTTTGGCCTCGGCGATGCCCGCTTCCCAGAATTCCTCGAACGACGGGAAGGGCACGCCCGCCTTGGCTGACTTCTGGCGGCTCTCCTCGTGCATGTGGGCAAGCCACTGCATCGTGTCGCGGCCCTCGGTATAGACGTCGCCCGCACCGAGCCGGCGGGTGATCTCCGAGAAGATCCAGTAGTCGTCGCGCGCCTCGCCGATCGGCTCGCGCGCCTTCTTCATGGCGATCAGGAACGGCTCGCGCCGGGCGTAGCCGATGTCGTCGCGCTCGAGGCCGGTCGTGGCGGGCAGCACGATGTCGGCCATCTTCGCCGCCGGCGTCCAGAACTGCTCGTTGAATACGATCGTCTCGGGCTTGCGCCACGCGATCCGCAGGCGGTTGAGGTCCTGGTGGTGATGGAACGGGTTGCCGCCCGCCCAGTACACCAGCCGGATGTCGGGATAGGTGATCTCCTGCCCGTTGTACGGGATCTTGCCGCCCGGATTGAGCAGCATGTCGGTGAAGCGCGCGACCGGGATGAAGTCGGGGACCGCGTTGGTGCCCTGTGACAGCGTCGGGCCGGAAAACACCGGGCTGCTGCTGCCCATGATGTTGGTCGGACCGTAGCTCGCACCGAAGCCGCCGCCGGGCAGGCCGATCTGGCCCAGCATGCTGGCCAGCGTCACCAGCGCCCAGAACGGCTGCTCGCCGTGATGCGAGCGTTGCAGCGACCAGTTGATATTGACCGTCGTGCGCGTCGCCGCCATCTCGCGGGCCAGCGCCCGGATGCGGGAAGCGGGAATGCCGCAAATCCCTTCGGCCCATTCCGGCGTCCGGTCGGCGAGGGAGGGCGCGAACTTGTCGAAGCCAACCGTGCAGCGGTCGAGGAACGCGCGATCGTGGAGGTTCTCGGACAGCAGCACGTTGCACAGCGCCAGGATCAGCGCGGCGTCGGTGTTGGGCCGGATCGCCAGCCATTCGATGTCGCCGCCGGTGTCGAGATCCTCGGCGGTCGGCGTGATGTTGACGAAGCGCACGCCTTTGGCGCGCATGCCGTAGAGACCGTCCTTCAGCCGGTGCACCATGGCGCCACCGGCATTGATCTGCGCGTTCTTGTGCGGTGCGCCGCCGAAGGTGACGAACAGCTTGCAATGCTCGGCCAGCACCTCCCACGACGTGTGCATCGACATCAGCTCTTCCATGCCGGCCACGATGTGCGGCATCAGCACGCGCGCAGCGCCCAGGCTGTAGGAATCCATGTGGCGCACGTAGCCGCCGATCGCGTTCAGGAAGCGATGGACCTGGCTCTGCGCATGATGGAAGCGGCCGGCGCTCGACCAGCCGTAGGAACCGCCGAAGATCGCCCGGTTGGAGTGCGCATCCTTCACCCGCTTGAGCTCGGCGGCGACGCGATCGAGCGCCTCGTCCCACGGCAGCTCGACGAATGGCTCCTGTCCGCGTTTGTCGCTATTCGCTCCGGGGCCGCGCTCCAGCCAGCTCTTGCGGAAGGCCGGCCGGCGCACCCGGAGGCGTGCCACCTCGTCCGAAAGCATGTGCAGGCCGATCGGCGACGGATCGGGATCGTGCGAGAAAGGGTGGAGCTTCGCCGCCTGCCCCTTGTCGTCATATTCGACTTCGTAGACGCCCCAATGGGCGGCGGTGAGCGTACGCTGATGGGTCATGGAGCGACTCTACGCTTGCTTGGCGATGGACAGGAACCGGTCGACGTCGGCGGGATCGGTGTCGAAGGCGGTGACCAGCCGGAAGGCACGCTCGCCCGGCCGGTCGGACGGCCAGGGATGGTACTGCGCACCGCCGGCCTGCAGGGCGTCGTGCATGGCGGCCGGCAGAACGATGAAGATCTCGTTGGCGTCGACCGGATAGAGCAGGGCGGTGCCGTCGAGCGGCGTCAGGCCGGCGACGAGCCGGCGCGCCATGGCGTTGGCATGTCGCGCGTTGGCGAGCCACAGCCCGTCGGCGAAGTAGGCGTCGAGCTGCGAGGACAGGAGCCGCATCTTGGAGAACAGATGTCCTCCGCGCTTGCGCAGGAACTCGAAATTACCGGCCGTCGTCGAATCGAAGAAGACCACGACTTCCGCGCCCATCGCGCCGTTCTTGCTGGCGCCCAGGCTCAGCACGTCGACGCCGGCCTTCCATGAAAGCTCGGCCGGCGAGCAGCCGACGAAGGTCAGCGCGTTGGCGAAGCGCGCGCCGTCCATATGCAGCTTCAGCCCATGACGGTGCGTCGAGTTGGCGATCGCGGCCACTTCCTCGGGCGAATAGGCCGCGCCACACTCGGTCGCCTGGGCGATCGACACCGCGGCGGGCTGCGGATGATGCACGACGCCGTACACCGGCTCTGCCAATGCCAGAGAGAGCTTCTTTGGGTCGATCTTCCCCGCTGGTCCGTCGATACAGGTGAGCTTGGCGCCGCCGGTGTAGAACTGCGGCGCGTTGGCTTCGTCGACGGCGAGGTGCGAGGCGGGGTTGCAGAAGATCGCGCCCCAGGGCGGGCAGCACGTGGCCAGGGCCAGCACGTTGGCGGCCGTGCCGGTCGCCACCGGGTAGGCACACAGGTCGGGCTTCTCGAAGATCTCGCGCAGGCGATGCTCGACCTTCTGCGTCCACTGATCGGCGCCGTACGAGTGAACGGGACCGGCGGCGAAGGCGCGGCTCACTGCCTCGATGATCGCCGGATGGGCTCCGGTCTCGTTGTCGCTGCGGAAATTCAACGGATGGCTCCTGACGGGAAATCGACAGTGCCGAGCAGGGCGCCGTTGCGGGGATCGAGGATATAGAGGGTGGACCGGCCGTCGACGGCCCGGACATGCACCGTGATGCGGTCGGCCGCGGTGCCGACCGACACGACCTGGGCGCCCGACGGCAGCGTAATGCGCTCGGCAAACGAGGCGCCGCTCGATGTCGAGGTGGCTGGCGAGCCGAGGGTCGAGGGGCTAGAGATGCGACGGGCGAGCTCGGCCGCGACGACGACGAAGCCCACGACGATCAACAGGCTCATGACGATGACCAGCACCTTCAGCCAGAGCGGCGCGGAGGCGTGGGGCGTTCGGGCCGGGGAAGGGGACGCCAAGAAAACTCCATGAGTGAAGCCAAGCGCCACATCGTGACCTTCGACCAAAGCGCCACCGGCGAGCGGCTGGACCGTGCGCTGGCGGTCGCCTTGCCGACCCTTACGCGCAGCCGCGTGAAGGCCCTGATCGAAAGCCGTCGCGTTGCGCTGGCTGACGGAACGACAGTAGAAGAGCCCTCCCGCAAGGTCAAAACGGGCGATCAGTTCGTGGTCGACGTTCCGGAGCCGGAGGCGCCGACGCCGCAGCCCCAGGCGATCGATCTCGAAATCCTCTACGAGGACAGCGACCTGCTGGTGCTCAACAAGCCGGCCGGCCTGGTGGTTCATCCAGCCCCCGGCAACCCCGACAACACGCTGGTCAACGCGCTGCTGGCCCACTGCGGCGACAGCCTGTCGGGGATCGGCGGGGTGCGCCGGCCGGGCATCGTCCACCGGCTCGACAAGGACACGTCGGGGGTCATGGTGGTCGCCAAGAACGACGCCACCCATCAGGCGCTGTCGAAGCTGTTCGCCGCCCACGACCTCGTCCGCATCTACAAGGCGCTGGTCTGGGGCGCGCCGAAGGCCAAGACCGGCACGATCGAGGCGGCGATCGGCCGTCATCCGATCGACCGCAAGCGCATGGCCGTGCGTGAGACGAGCGGGCGCCACGCGACCACGGAATACTGGCTGGAAAAGCGCTTCGGGCCACCCCTCAAGCCGCTGGCGAGCCTCGTCGGGGCCAAGCTCGGCACCGGGCGGACGCATCAGGTGAGGGTCCATCTCTCCCACATCGGCTGCCCCGTGATCGGTGACCCGGTCTACGGCAGGCGCCGGAACAGCCCCGCACCCGATTCGTTGAAATCGTTCAAGAGGCAGGCGTTGCATGCCGCGGTCCTGGAGTTCCGCCATCCCGCGACCGGAAAAATCATGAAGTTCGCCTCAGAATTGCCGCAAGACATGGCAAGGCTCGTGACTGAACTGAACAGCGTTAAGTAATCCTTAGTAACTGAGAGGATTAGTAGGTTTTTCTTGACCTGTCCGGTGCCCGAGCCTTAAGGTCGGCATTAGCAGTCGACGGGTGAGAGTGCTAAACGCCCATTTACTGCCCTTTGAGAAAGGGGGATCCCCGTGAGTGCAGCTACTACAAACCTTCCCTCCCTGCCGTCGTCCCTGTCGCCGGAGGGCAATCTCAGCCGCTACCTGTCGGAGATCCGGAAGTTTCCGCTGCTCGAGCCGCAGCAGGAATTCATGCTCGCCAAGGCCTGGCGCGAGCACGGCGACACCAAGGCCGCCCATCAGCTCGTAACCAGCCATCTGCGCCTCGTCGCCAAGATCGCCATGGGCTACCGCGGCTACGGCTTGCCGGTCGCCGAGCTGATCTCCGAGGGCAACGTCGGCATGATGCAGGCGGTCAAGCGGTTCGACCCGGACCGTGGCTTCCGCCTGGCCACCTACGCCATGTGGTGGATCCGCGCCTCGATCCAGGAGTACATCCTGCATAGCTGGTCGCTCGTGAAGATGGGCACTACGGCGGCGCAGAAGAAGCTGTTCTTCAACCTGCGCAAGCTGAAGGGCCAGATGCAGGCGATCGAGGAGGGCGACCTCTCGCCCGAGCACGTGTCCAAGATCGCCACCCGCCTCGGCGTGCCCGAGGAGGAGGTGGTGAACATGAATCGCCGCCTCTCCGCGCCGGACTCTTCCCTGAACGCCGCGGTGAAGGCCGAGGGCGACATGGAATGGCAGGACTGGCTGGTCGACGACACGCCCAACCAGGAAGCCCGCCTCGGCGAGAGCCAGGAGATGGGCCAGCGCAAACGGATGCTGGCGCAGGCCCTGAAGGGCTTGAGCGACCGCGAGCGGCACATCATCGTCGAGCGCCGCCTGACCGACGAGCCCAAGACGCTCGAGGACCTGTCGGCCAAGTACGGCATCAGCCGCGAGCGCGTCCGCCAGATCGAGGTCCGTGCCTTCGACAAGCTGCAGAAGGCGATGAAGAACATGGTGGTCGAGGCCGCCACCGAGAACACCCGTAAGGTCGACGCCCACGCCGCTCGGTAAGAGCGGGCCGCGCGGTAAGATTGGGATCGTCCGTTTTTTCGGAAAGCCAAGCCGCTGTCCCTTGGCGGAAAACTGCTGCAGAATCCGGATGTGAGCATACGTCTGGCGAATGATAGCAGCGGACTGGAGGCCCAACCGGTCCTCGCCCAGCTCGACAGGATCCGGCGCAGTGCCGTGTTCGCCGGATCGGAGCGGCTGCTGGCCTTCCTGAGTTTTGTCGTCGAGGAAACGGTGCGCGGCGGCGGCGACTCACTCAAGGAGGCGGTGATCGGCAACGCGGTCTACGCGCGCGATCCACCCTACGATCCGCGAATTGATTCGACGGTGCGCGTGGAGGCGCGGCGTCTCCGCCTCAAGCTGCGGGAATACTACGAGGGGGAGGGTCGCGGCGATCCGGTCGTCATCGACCTTCCTGCCGGCCGCTATGTTCCCACGTTCGTGCCCAACCGGCGCTCCGTGACCGCTACACGGCGCGACCCGCAGCTATTCGAGCAGGGGACCGGCGCAAGAATTGCGATCCTGCCGACGCGTGCCCTGTCGGCGGATCCGGCCGACCAGAGCTTTGCCGACGGGCTGACGGACGAGCTGATGTTTGCCTTTCGCGACGCGCAGGGCTTGCGCATTACCTCGCGCGATCTGGCCTTCGGGTACCGCGACAGCCCGCGGCCACTGGCCGAGATCGCCGTAGCGCTCGGCGTCGATGCGGTCATACATGGGACCGTGCGGCGCCATCCCGGCATCCTGCGCATCACCGTCGAAGTGTCTGATCCCAAGGGCTTCGTCGTCTGGTCCGACCGGTTCGATATCCCGGACGAGGACCGGCTGTTGATCCAGGAGCGGGTCGCGGCGACGACCGTCAGCCGCGTGCGGTTCGACAATTCGTCGCTGCGTGCCGGCCGGATGCGGCCGCTGCCGACGGCGCTCGAGGCAAATGCCAGGGTCTATCGCGCGCGCCAGTTGCTCGATCAGCAAACGCCGGCGGCGATCGCCCGTGCACTCGATTTGTTCCGGGAGGTTGCGCGCGGCGCTCCGGACTATGGCCGCGGCCATTCCGGCGTCGCCGATTGCCTATGCGATCTGTACCGGCTCGGCCTGAAGGATCGGGCAGAGGCGGTGGCCGAGGCCAGGCCGGCCGTTCGCCGCGCTCTCGAGGTCGATCCCGGTTCCGTTGAGGCACATTGCGCGCTGGCCACCATCGCTGCCTGGCTCGACGGCGATGCCGAGACGGCGCAGGCAATGTACGCCAAGGCCCTGGCGCTCGGCGGAAATGCACGCTCGAACCGGCTGCATGGCCTGTTCCTGACGCTGCACCGCCGCTTCGACGAGGCCGAGCGTGCCCTGCGTGAGGCGAGGTCTATCGAGCCCTATTCCTCGCACCAGGACATCGTCGAGGCCATACATGCCTATCAGGGGCGGTT
Organism: Reyranella sp.; assembly: GCF_965279465.1. Lineage (NCBI taxonomy): Bacteria > Pseudomonadati > Pseudomonadota > Alphaproteobacteria > Hyphomicrobiales > Reyranellaceae > Reyranella > Reyranella sp. Next base: position 6,270,937 of record NZ_OZ257242.1, on the reverse strand, counting down.
TGCCCCGCCGGATCCCAAGGTGTTCGCGCATGCCGCAATTCCGATAGAGGTGCTGGTCAACGCCGCGCTCTCGGAATCGGTGACCGGCCGGCAGCGCGATTGGCCGGCTCCGACCGGACCATCTGGCCATGCCGGGGAGCGCGGGCCCGATATGGTCCATGCCGACATCGAGTTGGCGGCCTGGCGGGGCGACCGCGATCGTGCCCGTGCCGCCCTCGACTCCGAAGATCCAAAGGCGAGCGCGTTCGCCCGGGCAGCGCTGGCGGCGGCGGTCGGCGATAGGCAACAATCCCTGGAGGCGGCCGGACATTCGGTCGAGCGTGGGGAATTCGCCGCGAACTGGCTGCGAACCGATCCTCGCTTCGACTGCCTACGGGATCTGCCCGCCTTCCAGGCGCTGCTGGACAGGCTTCCCTAACAGTGAGTCACACTGCGCCTCACTCCGGGGCTGCGGGCCGCTCCCTGTAGACTATACTGAAGGGCGCTGGCCCCCCACCGCCGACAGACCGACGTCATGGATCAGACATCAAAAGAAGGCACCCGAACGCCGGTGGGCACGCCACGCGTTGCGGCGTTGATCGTCGCCGTTCCGATAGCGGCGATCGTCGCGTTGTCGATGTGGTATCTCGTGCGGCCGCAGCCGTTGCTCATCCAGGGCGAGGCCGATGCCACCCGCATCGACATCGCGGCTCGGGTCGATGGCAGAGTGGCGACACGTCCAGTGCAGCGGGGCGACGATGTCCAGGCCGGGCAGCTCCTTGTCACGATCGACAATCCGGAACTGACCAGCCGGCTCGCCGAGGCGCAGGCGGCTCGCGCCGTCGCGCTTGCAGACCTCAAGCGCATCGAGGTGGGCACGCGCGCCGAGACCATCGAGGCACGCCGCGCCGCCCTGTCTGCCAGCGAGGCCAATGCAAAGCTTGCCGAGCAAAGCTACGAGCGCACGCGGCAGCTGACTGCGCGCGACTATGCCTCCATGCAGAAGCTGGACGAGGCGACGGCCAATCTCGACGTGACGCGCCGGGCGCGGCAGCAGTCGAAGCTCGCGCTCGACGAGGCGGTCAACGGCTATACGGCGGAGGAGCGCGGCGTAGCGCAAGCGGCGGTCGCCAAGGCCGAGGCTGCGATCGCGACCTTGCAGGCTCAGGTCCGCGAGCTGACGATCAAGTCGCCCGCCGCAGCGCAGCTCTACCAGACCGGCGCCGAACCCGGCGAGTATGTTTCGCCCGGGGTGCCGCTGCTCACTCTTGTCGACCTGTCGGACGTGTGGGTCCGGTTCGATCTGCGCGAGGACCTGATGCAGGGGCTCAAGGTCGGCGACCGGTTCGAGGTCCGTGCGCCGGCGCTGGGCGACAAGCCGATCACGGTGGTGGTGCGCCGGATCGCCACCCGGGGCGAATATGCGGGCTGGCGGGCCACCCGGGCGACCGGCGACTTCGACCTGCGCACGTTCGAGATCCGGGCCTATCCGGCCGATCCTACGCCGGCCCTGCGGCCCGGCATGAGCGTCTACGCCGACTGGCATCAGCGGTGATGGCACGCCGCCGGTCGACCGGTCTGCTCGCCGTCGCGGCGCGCGAGGTCGACTGGATCTGGCATGACCGGGTCGCGCTGCTGCTGCTGGTCGGCGTACCGGTGCTGGCCTTTGCGATCCTGTCCTTTACCTTCGGCAACGCCGTGATTCGCGACCTGCGCGTCGACGTGGTGGACGCCGACAACACGCCGACCTCGCAGACCTTTGTCCTCGCCGTCAATGCGGCACCGGGCGTGGCGGTGACCCGGCGATCGGCCGACCTGACCGGCGCCATGCAGGCGGTCCGCTCTGGGCAGGCGATCGCCGCGGTGTACTTGCCGCGCAACCTCGAGCGCGATATCGAGGCGGGCCGGCGGCCGCAGATCGTGATCTTCCACAACAAGCAATATTTCACGCCCGGCAATGTCGCTTCGAGTGCCCTGACCGGCGCCCTGTCGGCCGGCGCGGCGGAGGTGGCGGTCCGCCCGGCGGCCGCACGCTATGCGCCTGGACCGCTGGTGATCGAGCAATATGTGCTGACCAATCCGGCACTCAACTACGCGCAGTTCCTGCTGCGTGCCATCTTGCCGATCGTGCTGCATGTCGTAATTGCCATCGCCGGCGGCTATGCGGTCGGATCGGAATTCGAGCGGCGCGATCTGCGGGGATGGATGGCGGCGGCTGGCGGCGACGCGTTGACGGCGCTGCTCGGCAAGCTCGCACCCTATTTCGCTATCTTCCTGCTGCTGCTGGTCGGCGCGGCCTTTACCATCCACGACGGCTTCGGTGTGCCGTTCCGCGGCGACTCGGCGCTCGCCGGCGTCGCGGGCTGCCTTTTCATTGCGGCCTATCTGTTTGTAGGCGCGCTGTTCCAGCTTCTCGCGCGCAATCTCCCGTTCGGGTTGTCGCTCACCGGCATCTTCTGCTCGCCCGCCTTCGGTTTTGCCGGGGTCGGCTTCCCCGTTCTGGCGATGGGCGATTTCGCGCGCTGGTGGGGCAGCCTGCTGCCGGCGCGCTGGTACCTGCAGGTGCTGTCGGACCAGGCAGCGCGCGGCACGCCACCCCGCGACTCGATCGAGCCGCTCGCTGTGCTCGCCGCGCTGGCGGTTGGATTCCTGTTGCTGGCATGGCTGCGCTTGCGATCCATTGCCGGCAAGCCACTGCCGCCGGCGGAACAGGCACCCGAGCCGCCATCGCAGCGGATTGGCCTGGTGCGGGCGTTCGTCGCCGAATACGGCAGGGCATTGCGCGACCGTGGAGCTTTCGGCCTGTTCGTGCTGGCGCCGATCATCTACGGCCTCTTCTACCCGCAGCCCTACACAGGCCAGCTCGTGCGGGCCATCCCGATCGCCGTCGTCGACCAAGATTCGTCGGAACTCAGCCATACCCTGGTGCAGGGGCTGAACGCGCACGAGGCGATCCGCGTGGTGGCCCGTCCAACGACCCTCGCCGATGCCCAGGCTGCGCTGCAGCGGCGCGAGGTCTTCGCCATCCTCGACATCCCGGCTGGCACCGAGCGGGACGTGCTGGCTGGCCGGCGCGCCCGGCTGCCTGCCTACGTCGATTCGATCTACTTCCTGCTCTACAACCGCACGCTCCAGGGCATCTCCGAGGCAGCCGGCGCGGTGAATGCCGACATCCAGTCTGGCAATGCCCGCGACGACGGCAGCCTTTATCGCGCGGCGCTGGCGCGGAACTCCCCAGTCGAGGTCGTGAACCAGCCGCTGTTCAACCCCACCGGCGGTTATGCCAGCTACATCGTGCCGGCGGCCTTCATGCTGATCGTGCAGCAGACCGTGCTGATGGGCGTGGCGTCGCTGGGTGGCGCGGCCTTCGAGCTCGGCGGTACCGGCGCGCGGCGACGGCGCGGCGCGCCGGCCGCGGTGCTGGGGCAGGGCCTCGCCCATCTCCTTCTGGCATTGCCGGGCGCGATACTCTTTCTGGTCGTCTTGCCGCGATTCTACGGGTTTGCGGCGACTGCCAGGATCGGCGATCTGCTGGCCGTGTTGGTGCCGTTCATCCTTTCCGTCAGCTTCCTCGGGCAGCTGGTCAGCGGCTGGTTCACCCGGCGCGAGACGGCGGTGTTGCTGTTCATCGCGATGGGCCTGCCGCTCTTCTTTCTGGTAGGCGTCGCCTGGCCGGTGGAGGCAATCCCGCCCGCCGTTCGGATGGCGAGCCTGGTCGTCCCCAGCACCTCAGCCATCGATGCGCTGGTCCGTGTCAACCAGATGGGCGCTGCCGTCACCGACGTGTTCGACGACTGGGTGCGCCTATGGATATTGGCCCTGTTGTTCGGCGCGGCGGCGTCGAGCGCGGTCTTTTTCCGAAGCCGGAGTACCGTTCATGCCTAGGCGCAGGCTCCTCGTCGTGTCGGGGCTCGTCGTGGTCGCGGCTGCTGCGATGCTGGTGATCCGGCCGTGGCGGCAACCTCCGGTACCGCCGATCGCCGGCATGGTGCGGCAGACCGAGATCCGAATCGCTCCCGAGATCACAGGGCGGCTGGCGTCGCTCGCCGTCCGGGCCGGGCAAAAGGTACGCAAGGGCGAGCTTCTCGCGACGCTCGACAATCCGGAGCTGGCGGCTTCGCTGGGCGAGGCGGAAGCGGCGGCGCGCAGCGCCGCGGCCGAGCGTGCCCGCATTTATTCGGGCATGCGCGCCGAGGAGGTCGCCATCCTCGACCAGAGCGTCGCGACGGCCGAGGCCAATCTCGCGCTGGCGCGGCAGGAGCAGGCTCGCGCCGCTGCGTTGGCCGCCCGAGATTTCGCCAGCCGTCAGACGCTCGACGAGACCGATGCCGCGCTTGCCAAGCAGACGGCAGACCTCGCATTCAAGCGGGCACAGCTCGATGCTGCGCGGGCAGGGCCGACGGTAGAGGAGCGAACCTTGGCCGATTCGCGGGTCGCCCTTGCCGACGCCACGGTCGCCGCCTTGCGCGCGCGGGTCGACAAAACGAGGATCGTCGCGCCTGCCGACGGCGCGGTCGGCATCCTTGTGGTTGAGCCGGGCGAGATCGTGCCGGTCGGCAAACCCGTCGTGACCCTGCAGATCGAGTCGGAGCCGTGGTTCGCCTTCACGGTCCGGGAGGATGCGCTGCATGGCCTCGGCATCGGCTCGGAGGTCCGGCTGTCGACTGGTGACGGTCGTCCGGTGCGCGCCCGCGTGGCCGAATTGCGCGCGCTCGGCGAGTTCGCCACCTGGCGCGCCGCGCGCGCCGTCGGCGACCACGACCTCAACAGTTTCCGCATGCGGCTCGATCCCCTGGAGGCGGCGCCCGACGGGCTGCGGCCCGGCATGACGGTGTGGCTGCCGAGCGGCGCGTGATGGACCTTCCGACATTCGGCCAGCTGGCCCGCGACCCGTTCGTCCAGACGGGCGTGCTTGCGCTGCTGGGCGTGATCGTGACGCGCTTCCTGCTGCGGCACTATCCGACGCATCGCCTGATCTGTCAGTTCGGCCTCTTCCTGATGCTGACGGCGCTGCTGTTCTATCACGGCATCGTTCCCTATGAGATCGCACCCGACACGACGCCGACCGTCCAGCGCATCTTCGCCGCTGCCGCCAAGATCGTCTGGTGGATCAACGCCGCCTGGGTGCTGACCGGCTTCACGCGCGTGTTCCTGATCTTCGAGCGGCGGCCGCGCGAGGGCCGCCTGATCCAGGATCTCGTCGTCGGGCTGATCTATCTCGGCGCCGCGCTATCGATCGTCGCCTATGTGTTCAGCGCGCCGATCGGTACGCTGATCGCGACCTCCGGCGTTTTCGCCATCATTCTCGGTCTCGCGCTGCAGAGCACGCTGGCCGACCTCTTCTCCGGCATCGCGCTCAACTTCAACAAGCCCTACGAGGTCGGCGACTGGATCGTCCTCGGCGACGGCCTGGAAGGCAGGGTAGTCGAGACCAACTGGCGCGCGACGCACCTGCTGAACGGCTCGAACGACCTGGTGATCCTGCCTAACAGCGGGCTGGCCAAGGCCCAGATGACCAATCTGAGCAGCCCCAACCGCAGCCATGGCGTGAAGCTGCGCATCCGGATCGCGCCCACCATGGCCCCATCGGCGATCTGCGAGGTGATGCGCACGGCCCTGCTCAGCAGCAACACGATCATGGCAGCGCCACCGCCGGCGGTGGAGATCAAGTCGCTCGACGCCCATGCCGTCGAGCTGGAGCTATCCTTCCGGGTCCTCGACTTCTCGACGGCCGCTGTCGCACGGCACGAGGTCTTCGACCTGGTCTATCGGCATGTGAAGGCGTCGGGCCTCTCGCTTGCGCCGCCCAAGGAGGCGTCGATCCTCTTGGCCGACCATGGACCCGCTCCGGCCGCCGAGACGACGCGCAGCGTTGCGCTCCGCCTGCTCGACGCTGTCCCCCTGTTCATCTCCCTCACCGAGGAGGAGAAGGGGGCACTGGCTGCTACGATGACCCGCCGGAATTTCCGCAAGGACGAGATGATCGTCGACCAGAGCGCCCATCTCGGGGCGCTGATGATCGTGCGCAACGGTGTCGTGGCGATAATTCATTGCGACGGCACGCACGAGGTGGAGCTCGAGCGCCTGGCACCCGGGGATTATTTTGGCGAGGGCGGCCTGTTCGCCGGCACGACCGAACCGTCCAGGCTGCGCGCCTTGACGCCGGTGGTCGTCTATGAGGTAGGACCAGCTGGCGTTGCCCACCTGCTTCAGGAGCGGCCGAGCATTGCGGATGAGATCGGCGTGACCCTGGCGCGCCGCAGCCACCATGTCGTAGCGGCGCTCGATAGCGCCGATGGCGCCGATGCCGGCGGTTCCGTCGGCCGGCTTGTCACCCGCATCCGGCAGCTCTTCGATGTCGCTCATGGGGCGTGACGGCTCCCTGTGTTCCGCCGTCTGCGGGCGGAAGGCGGCCCGAAGGGCCGGAAGGGGGGCTTCGTCTTCGTATCCGTCGATGCCTGGCAGAAAGGGTCTCATGACCCCCAAACGGCGCTACGCGCCACCTTCCCCCGCAGACGGGGGAAGGCATGAATATCCTGGCTCGAGCTACGGTTGGATGGATCTCGAAGTCATCTTCGCGGCCGCTACACGTAGACCTTCGCGAGTTCGGCATGGGACCATTTGGCCGCTTCTTCGGCCGGCATGCCCTGGATCGCCTTCGCGTACATGTTGACGACGATGTACTTGCTGACCGCTTCCGCTGATCGTCGGTCTGGCGGCCCCGCCCAGCCCGCCAGCCGGCCCTTGCCCGGCAGGTCGTGGAACGGCTTCAGTGCCGGATCGGCATCCCACACCGGGTGCGTTGCCCACGTCTTGGTGGCGCCGCAGGTGTAGCCCTGCTGCGACGTGAACCACTGATCGTACACTGGCTTGGAATGGATCCAGCGCAGGAAGTCCTTGGCAGGCTTCTGGTTCTTGGAGTAGCCCATCAGGAGATCGGTCTGCGGGCCGACATAGACGAACTGGCCGCCGGCGCCCCTCGGAATGGCGGCGTGCCCAATGTCCTGCGCCATCGGGGTGTCCTTCTCGGTCCTGTAGGTGTCGGGCTTTCTCTTGGCCTCGATGTAGATCGAGGCGCCGTTGTTGGTGGCGCTGATGGTCTGCGACAGGAAGGCGCGGTTGTTGTTGGTGTCGTCCCAGGCCATGCCGCCTTCGTCCATCGTCTCCTTCCAGAGCGCGACCGCGAACTTGATCGATTCGACGGTTTCCTTGCTGTTCAGGACGACGGTCTTGCCGTCGGCTTCGACCTCCTTGCCGCCCCACGACCACAGGTAGGGATACCACCAGCCGGGCGCGTCGCCGAACGTCTGGCCCACGGTCTGGCCGATCGGCCGCCCTTTGGCCTTGAGCTTTCTGCCGGCGTCACGGAACGTATCCCAGTTTTCGGGAAAGCTGTTGTGGCCAACCTCCGCGAACCAGGACTTGCGGTACGCGATCAATCCACCGCCAGCCGTCCACGGCACGCCGATGCATTTGCCGCCAACCGTGGCGACCAGACGGGAGGTGTCGTAGTAGCCGCCCTGTGCCTCTGCGATCTCCTCGGCCACGTCGCTGGCATCGGCCAGGCTGTCGCCGTAAAGCTGCGGCCAGTTGCCGATCGCCATGATGATGTCGGCGCCGGTTCCGGACTGGATGGCCGAGGTGATACGCGGCTGCAGGTCGTTGGCGTTGACGGTCTCGAGCTTGAGGGTGATGCCCGTCGCCTTCTTGCATTCCTGCACGATCTGGTTCTTCAGCAGCGTGTCGGACGCCGGCACGAAATCGGCCCATCGCAGCCAATGGACGTTCGCCGTTCCTTGAGCGAGGGCGGGCGCCCGTCCGGTCGCCAGGATGGCGGCCATGCCACCGGCATGAGTTATGAGCTTGCGCCGCGAGATGCGAGTCATGGTGTTGCCTCCTGTGATTTTGAATCGGAAAGAGAACGCGTCGTTGAGTTCTGAAACCACGCATGCCCGGGCGCCGACTGGAGCAGCGCCGAGGTATCGTCAGCCAACTATGCGACTCGAACTGAACCACTGCCGCAGGGGGCCTCGAACGGCCGAGCGTCCGGACAGGGACGCCGTGCGGTCAACGCTGGACCAACCATACGCCCGTTCTGTCCGAAGCACAGCCCCGGTGGCATGACGGCCGTCGCCCTTGCCGGCGCCTTTTGTCGGCCCTAACGTGCGGTCACGTACCGCGTTCGAGTAGTACCGGTAGTTGCGTGCTTACGCGTTCCTTCAAGGGAGGACGAAGTAATGCCGAAATCAAAAAATCTGTCACGTCGTCGAGTCATCATCGCAAGCTCCGCGCTCGGCCTGGTCGCAGCGCCGTTCGTGCGCGGCGCCCATGCGGCCGGAAAACTGTCGGTCGGCTTGTGGGACCACTGGGTCCCCAACGCCAACGATGCCACGCAGGCTCTCGTCAAGGAGTGGGCGGACAAGGAGAAGGTCGACGTCACCGTCGACTACATCACCACGCAGGCCAACAAGCTGCTCCTGACCGGGGCAGCCGAGGCCCAATCCAAGAGTGGCCACGACATCCTGGCCCATACATCATTCCTGCCGGCGCGATACGCCGAGCAGCTGGTGCCGGTCAGCGACCTGATGACCGAGTTGATCAAGACGAACGGTGCGGTCAACGGCACGGTCGAGTATCTCGGCAAGGTCGGCGGCAAGTGGCTCGCCATCCCGGCGACGGCGGGCAGCCAGATCAAGGGACCCTGCTCGCGCATCGACTACATGAAGCAGTTCGCCGGCATCGACGTGCAGGCGATGTACCCCGTGGGCGCCCCGCCCAAGGCCGACGACTGGACCCTCGACACTTTCCTGAAGGCGGCCGAAGCCTGTCAAAAGGGCGGCAAGCCGTTCGGCATCGGGGTCGGCAACACGGGCGACAGCACCGACACGATCGGCGCCATCTTCCACTCCTTCGGCGCCATGCTCGTCAATGAGAAGGGCGACATCACGGTCAAGACCGACGGCGTGCGCCAGGCGCTCGACTACTACAAGCGCCTCATGAAGTTCCTGCCCGGCGACGTTTCGGCGTGGGACGACGCGTCGAACAACAAGTTCCTGATCGCCGGCCAGGGCTCGCTGATCATGAACCCGCCGTCAGCCTGGGCCGTCGCCAAGCGCGACGCACCACAGGTCGCCGAACAGCTCTGGACGCATGGCTTCCCGGCCGGACCGAAGGGCCGGTACGCGCCGTTCGTGCCGTTCTTCTGGGGCATCTGGAATTTCAGCAAGAACATCCCGGCGGCCAAGAGCCTGCTCATGCATCTCTCCCAACCGGCGTCGATCGAGAAGATGGTCGTCGCTTCCGGCGGTTACGACCTGCCGTCGTTCGAGAAGCTGACGACGCTGAAGGTGTGGGCCGAGGCGGAGCCGCCCAAGGGCACGCTCTACCATTATCCCAACCCGTACAATCACCAGATCCTGTCGGTCGCAGCGGCGCCCGCGCCGCACAAGATCGCCGAGCAGATCAATACGGCCAACATCCAGTGCCAGATGGCGGTCCGCTACTACAACGGCGAGGCGCTGGAGAAGACGCTGGCATGGGCGTCCAACGAGGTCGAAGGCTTCATGCGCAACTGAGTGGGCGGCTGGGCTCCAGCCGCCAGGACTCGCACTGGAACAGCGATCAGCCTAAACTGGTCTGAATTCTGGTTGGAGAATTCATGTTCACGGTAGGCGCCTTTGAGGCCAAAACCACGCTTTCTGCCTTGCTCGAGCGGGTAGCGGGCGGGGAGGAGGTATTGATCACGAAGCACGGGCGGGCCGTTGCGCGGCTCGTTCCTGCCGGTCTCGTCGACCGGAGTGCGGCGAAGGCTGCGATCGCCGCGATGAAGCAGGAGAGCGGGGGACGGAAGTTGCGCGGTCTCTCGGTGAGGAGGTTACGAGAGAGCGGCCGCGCGTGACCGCTTTCGTTCTCGATGTGTCGGTGACGATGGCTTGGTGCTTCAAGGACGAGGCATCCGACGCTACGTGGGCGCTGCTCGACCGCCTTGCCGTCGACACCGCGATCGTTCCCGGCATCTGGTCTGCCGAGGTCGCCAACGTCCTGCTAGTGGCGGAGCGTCGCCGGAGGATCGACAGAGCAAAAGCGCGCACCTTCGTTGCGAGGTTGATGGCGCTGCCGATCGCGGTAGAGGAAACGGCTCCAGACAGGATGCTCAGCGAAGTTCTGTCGATCGGCCGTGAAACGCGGCTCGCAGCCTATGACGCCCTCTATCTCGATCTCGCCATCCGGCACGGCACGCCACTTGCCACCACCGATCTTGCCCTGCGGACGGCTGCGCGAAAGATGCGCGTTGCGATCGTGCCAGCCTGATGACTCGTGGCGGTTGCGGCCATTATGAGCCGCGATAGCCGATCCTGGTGAAGAAGCGGTCGATCTCGGTCGCAGCCGGATCGGGCGTCTCGTAATGGACGAAGTGGCCGGCATCCTCCGCGATGCTGGCCTCCACATCCTCGAAATACTCGGGCACGACGTCGATCCAGTCGCTGCGCAGGACGGGATCGTGCCGGCCCCAGAAGACGCGGGTCGGCTGCTTGATCTTCGGCGGCTTGGACGCGGTGCCGGCCATCACCGCCAGCCGGCCGGCATTCTGAGAGATGTACCAGTTGAAGCCGCCTTGCAGATTGCCCGGCCGAAGAAAATTGTCGACCCAGCGCTCGAGCACCGGATCGAAAGCGTCCTTGCGATACGACCAGTGTTTCAGGAAGTGATGGAAATAGGTGCGGCAGGTTTCGCGCGAGGCTCCGACGAACTGCGGCGCGAACGGCATCTGATGGAAGGTCTGGTACCAGATCTCGTTGATCTGCCGCGGGTCGCGAAAGCGCGCGCCGACGCCGTGCGTTGCGCAATTGAAGAAGAAGAGGCCGGCTACCCGGCTGGGATGGTCCAGCGCCAGCCGCTGCATGACGAACGCGCCGACGTCGTGGCCGACGAACCCGGCGCGCGCGATCCCCAGCGCCTCCATCAGCGCGTCTATATCGTCGGCCAGCACGCCGGCGCCCGCCTGGTCCGTCCGTCCGGTGTCCGGATTGCCGCTCTCGCCGAAGCCGCGGAAGTCCGGTGCGATCAGCCGGTATCGTCCGGCCAGCCGTTCGAACATCGGCTCCCAGGTGGCCCAGAATTCCGGCCATCCGTGCAGCAAGAGGAGGGGAGGGCCGCTTCCCGTTTCGGCCACGTGGGCCTTGAATCCGCGAACATCGATGTAGCTGTGTTTGATCTCGGTCATGGCGGCTATGCTGCCGCGAAACGCTCTGGGAGGAAAGAATGACCGACGAGACGATCCTCTACGAAACGCTGCCGCCGGGCATTGCCCGCATCGTTCTGAATCGGCCCGAGACGCGCAACGCGCAGGACACGGCGTTCCTCTATGCGCTGAACGAGGCGTTCGACCGCGCCGCGCACGACGATGCGGTCAAGGTGATCGTGCTGTCGGCCAACGGGCCGCACTTCTCCTCCGGCCACGACCTGCGCGAGGTCGGCGGCCACGACAACATGCGCAGGCACGAGACGGTCGGCACCTGGGGCGGCTTCGGCAAGCCCGGCGCCGAGGCGCAGTATTCGCGCGAGCAGGAGATCTATCTCGGCTTCTGCGAGCGCTGGCGCAACCTGCCCAAGCCGACGCTCGCGCTGGTCCAGGGTAAGGTCATCGCCGGCGGGCTGATGCTGATGTGGCCGTGCGACCTGATCGTCTGCTCGGACGACGCCGAGTTCCTCGACCACACGGTCGCGATGGGCGTCGGCGGCGCGGAGTTCTTCGCCCATCCGTGGGAGATGGGCGTGCGCAAGGCCAAGGAGTTCCTGTTCACCGCCGACTGGATCAAGGCGGCGGAGGCGCATCGGCTGGGCATGGTCAACCACGTCGTGCCGCGCGCCGAGCTCGAGAGCTTCGGCCTCGCAATGGCCGAGCGGATCGCGCAGAAGCCGCTGTTCGCGCTCCGGCTCACCAAGCAGGCGATCAACGCCGCGCAGGACGCGCAGGGCAGGGTGGGCGCGATGCAGACGTCATTCGCGCTCCATCACCTCGCCCACGCCCACAACATGATCGCGCACGGCAAGCTGGTCGATCCGACGGGGCTGATGCCCGCGATCAAGAAGCACGACAAGGCGGCGGACTAGATCGTCGGGAAGAGGCTAGCGAGACTGGTACGACACTGTCACACAGGAGCCGATATGCCTCGAGCCAATCGCCCGATCGACGCGGCCTTGGACCAACTGCAGCACGGCATCGAAACGCGCGTGAAATCGGGTGCGGGCCCGGGATCGGAGGAGGCAGCCGTCGACGGATGGCTGCGCCAGCGGGTCGACGAGGCATTCGCGGACCCCAGCCCGAACGTGCCGGCTCGAGAGGTGTTCAGGCGCCTCAGGTCTCATCACGCCCGGCGCGTAAGGGCTCGCCAGTGTGGGCGGGAATAGGGTTACCTTATGTCTTGCCGTGGAGCGCGATTTCTCGGGCTCTACGACTACATCGCCGACGAGGGAGCGCCGCGATTCGCGCTTCAGCAACGACGCTTGTCCTGGCCGAAGGTCTTCAGGCGCGCCCTCGCCCCGTCGATGATGGAGGCCGCCAGCTTCCCGGGAAAGCCGTCGGGCATCGAGGACAGCGCCTTGTCCATCGCCGCGTCGGCAGTCTCTGCTATTTCGTCGAGCACGGTGGTCGCGGTCGTCTCCGGAATGTCGCAGAGCTTCGCAGTCTGCAGGAAATGGCGCGGAGTGATCTCGTCGAGCCTGTAGTGGCGGCTCGTTCCGACCGCCATCGCCAGCCTCATCTGCGTGCGGCGAATGCGGCCTGCGTCGAAGTTCGGCTGAACGGACAGCACGTCGTAGACCGGGGTCAGGACAAACCGGCCGCCCGGCGAGAGCCGAATGCTGAAGTTCTTGGCATGCCCGTCGGTTGCTCCGAGGAGCCAGAACAGCACCTGCGTCTTGAAGAACAGCCTCGCGTCCAACGCCGGCGTGTCGCTCCCCTTCAGCAGCCGGGCGATGGACGCCATGCTGGGGCCGCCGCTCGTCTCGTACTTCCGGCTCGGCGGAACGGAGAGCGCCTGGCAGCAATCCTCCTGCGGCACGCGCAACAGTCGCTTGTCCTGCGTCCACAAGCGGTCGAAACGTTCGACGGCCAAGGCGCGCCGTCCCGCGAAATCGACGATCTGCGATTGCGCCACAGGCAGGCCGAATGCGCCGACGAGCCGCAAGCAGAAATGCTCGTTCTCGACGCTGTCCGACAGATCGAGCCCGTTGGGCAGCCTGCCGATCTGGGGCTTCAGGATATGCGTCGTCGGCGTCGTGCCGCGAGGAACGTGCCACCGCTTCTTCCAGTACAGCAGCGCCGTCTTCTCCTGGGCTCCGGCGAGCGAGATGCGGAAGCCATGCTCCTCGTCGATTCCGAGCGGATTGCGCTCCAGGTTGGCCAGCACGTCCGCCACCTCCGACTCCGAGATGCGCCTTGCCTCCGGAACGCCGGGCGAAACGACTCCCTCGCCTTCGGCCATGAACTGCAGGGCGCCGACGCAATCGCGGCCGATCGCAGCGAGCAGGCTGTAGGCGTCCGTGCCTCGTGCGCTCGAACGCTCCGCGATGCGCCGGCGGACATCGTCGTCGTCGGGTAGTAGATTGTCGAATACGGCAACGACAGGAGCGCCGATATAGCGCTGCTCGCGCAGCGGCAGCGACAGGGACACGGGGAAGGCATGCTCCCACGCCAGCCATTCGCGGGCGTACTTGAAGTCGATGGCACCACCGGCGTCGCGCCGAAGCTGACCGACGAGTCGTCCGTTCAAGTATACGTCGAGCGGTATCCTGGTGCGCGGACGAGGCATCAGAACAAGCCCTCGAGCTCCTTCGCACTGCTGGTGGTCCGCGGCCGGACAATGAGCTCCAGGTCCAGGGCCGCGAGTGCCTTCATCAGGACTTGAAGCTGCGTTGCCGGCTCACCCTTCTCCAGCTTGGAGACCGTCGCCTGCCGCGCAGTCATGCGCTCCCCCAGCGCACCTTGCGTGAGGTTCTGTTCCCGGCGACGCCTGCGGATCGCCGCGCCGAGCTGCCTGGTGTCCCTGGCGATGATGTCCACAAACCACAATATACGCGAATACGTATTGACCGTCAATATACGTGTATGCGTATTATTACCAATAATACGAGATTGCGTATATAGTGTCAGACCTTCTTGACCATCACCTCGAGCAAAGTCGGGCCGTCGGTCTTCGCCAGCGCCTTCTTCAGCGCGGCGTCGAAGCCGTCGGCCGTCGTGACGCGCTCGGCGGTGACGCCGAAGCCCTCGGCAATCTTCGTGATGTTCATCGGCGGGTCGTTGAAGTCCATGCCGATCGGCGTGTCATTGCCGTGGAACAGCTTCAGGCGGTTCTTGAGGATCTGGTAGCCCTCGTTGTTGGTGATGACGAACACCACCGGCAGCTTCTGGTTGGCGGCACTCCACAGCGCGGTGATCGAGTACATGGCGCTGCCGTCGCCGATCACAGCCACGACCTTGCGCGTGGGCTCGGCGATCTGGATGCCCACGGCCGCTGCGATGCCCCAGCCGATGCCGCCGCTCACGTTGCCGAAGAAGCTCTTGCGGTCGCGATAAGCGAGGTAGTTGGGCAGCGTCATCGTGCTGGTCAGGCCTTCCTCGACCACGATGGCGTCCTTGGGCAGCGCCTCGGTAAGGCGCGCCATCAGCCATTCCGGCGGCAGTGGTTGGCCCGCGGCCGGCGGCGCGAGCGCCTTGAGACGCTGCGCGCGCTGGGCGCTCCAGTTCTTCGGCGCGAGCGCCGCGATGCTCGTCTTAGCCTTCTCGGCCAGCGCCGCGCCGCCCAGCTTCTTCACCACCGGGATCAGCGCCTTCAGCGTCTCCTTCACGTCGGCGCGCAGCGCGATCTCGGCCGGGAAGTTCTTGCCCATCTCCCAGTCGCGCAGGCCGATCATCGCCACCTTGGTGGTCTCGGGCAGCGGCTCGACCTCGCTCCACACCGACATCTGCAGCACGTCGGAGCCGACGCAGAGCATGAGGTCGTAGGGCGAGAGGATCGACCGCACGCGCTTCTGGTCGCGGTTGAGCGCGCCCATGTAGCAGGCATGCTCGCTCGGGAAATGCGCGCCGTAACCGACGGTCTGGTGCCACACGGGCACGCCCAGCGTCTCGGCGAGCTCGGCGGCCTCGGCGAAGGCGTCGCTGTCGGCGATCTCGGGGCCGGCCAGCATGACCGCGTTCCTCGCCGACAGGAGACGTTTTCCGAGCTGCTCGAGCGCGGCGTCGCTCGGACGGACGGCGGTGTCGACCCGCGTGCGCTCGGCGAGATCGATCGCCGCCTCGTTGTTCAGGATGTCGCCCGGCAGCGAGATGAACACCGGCCCGGTCGGCGCGGTGGTCGCGACCTTCGCGGCGCGTCGCAGGATGCGCGGCAGGTCCTCGATGCGGTTGACCTCGACCGCCCATTTCACGACCGGCTCGGCGATCGGCACCAGTGGTGCATAGAGCAGCGGCTCGGTGAGCCCATGGCCCTGCTCCTGCTGGCCCGCGGTCACGATCATCGCCGTGCCCGACATCAGCGAGGTGTAGATCGAGCCGATCGCATTGCCGAGGCCGGGCGCGACATGGACGTTGCACGAGACGAGCTTGCCCGAGGCGCGGGCGTAGCCGTCAGCCATGGCGATCACGACCGCCTCCTGCAGGCCGAGCACGTAGCCCATTTTCGGCGCGGAGGAGAGCGCATGCATGATCGGCAGCTCGGTCGTGCCGGGATTGCCGAACATCTTCACGACGCCTTCGTCGCTCAGCACGCGCAGGAAGGCGTCGCGGCCGGTGATGGTGTTGGTGACTGCCTTGGTCGTCATGGGCGTGTCGGGCATCGCTGTTTCCTCCGGGAAGGCGCGCACGCTAGCATGGACCATGGCTGACAACGCACTCCTGGACAGGCTCGCACGCCTGCCATGCTGGCAGGGCAAGGTTTCGCTGGCGCCGCTCACCGGCGGCCTGACCAATCTGTCGTTCGTCGCCGACGACGGCGGGGAGAAGTTCGTCGTGCGCTGCGGCGGCGACATCCCGGTCCATCACGTCTTCCGCGACCGCGAGCGGGCGGCCTCGCGCGCCGCGTTCGAGGCCGGCCTGTCGCCGGAGGTGATCCATGTCGAGCCGGGCATCACGGTGATGCGCTTCATCGCCGGCCGCACCTTCGGCGAGGCCGACATGCGCGAGCAGCTCGCGCGGATCGTGCCGCTGCTGAAGACCTGCCACGACGAGGTCGGCCGCCGGCTCCACGGACCCGCCAACATGTTCTGGGTGTTCCACGTGATCCGCGACTATGTGCGGGCCGCGAACGCCGATACGAAGTATCTCGCGATCGCCGATGCGCTCGAGCGGCGCCAGGTGCCGCTGCCTATCGTGTTCGGCCATCACGACCTGCTGCCCGGCAACTTCATGGACGACGGCGAGCGGCTCTGGCTGATCGACTGGGAGTATGGCGCCTTCGGCACGGCGATGTTCGATCTCGCCAACCTGTCGTCGAACGGCGAGTTCGATGCCGCGCAGGACGAGACGCTGCTCGCCGCCTATTTCGGGGGTTCGGTCGGGCCGGAGCTGCGCGGGGCGTTCGCCGCCATGAAGGCCGCCAGCGCCTTGCGCGAGGCGCTGTGGGCGATGGTGTCGGACATCCATCTCAAGACACCCGGCGTGGATTATCAGACGCACGCTCGGGAGTATCTCCGCCGATTCGAGCGTCTGATGGCTTGAGTTGTTCTTTCCTCCCTGGCGAAGCCGGGGAGGTGCCCCGTAGGGGCGGAGGGGTCATGGGCTGCACACCGATTCTGTGGCTCATGACCCCTCCGTTGCCGTAGGACGGCGACACCTCCCCGCGTTGGCGCGCAGGGAGGAACATGGGCACTACATCTTCTTCCAGTCGCCCGACTGCTCGAAGGCGAAGGCTGCCTTGTAGATGGTCGGCTCGTCGAAGTGCTTGCCGATCAGCATCACCGACGCGGGCAGTCCGTCGACGAAGCCGCAGGGCAGGGCCATCGCCGGATGGTGGGTGATGTCGAACGGCGCGGTGTTGGAGATCATCTCGAACGCGCGCTCGATATAGAGCTCGCGCGGCGCGTCGGCCGGCGGCAGCTCGGTCGCCTTGACCGGCGTGGTCGGCATCAGCAGCAGGTCGTATTTCGCCAGCTCGGCGTCGTAGGCGGCGGTCAGCAGGCGGGTGAGGTTCATCGCCTTGCCGTAGTAGCGGCTGCCGTAGAACTTGCGGATGTAGGTGCCGAACATGAGGAAGAGCTTGACGGTATCCGCCAGCTCGTTGGCGCGGCTGCGCCAGTTGCGGTGGAAGTCCATCAGGCTGGTGACATAGAGGTCGGGACGGCTGACACCGTAGCCGTCGCCGTACATCATGGTCTGGGTCATGCCCTCGGTGCCGATCGGGCTCCACAGTGCACCCGCGGCCAGATGCATCGGAATCGACACCTCGCTCACCGTGGCGCCCAGCGATTCGAAATGCTTGGCCGCGGCCTTCACCTTGTCGTTCACGGCGGCTTCGGCGTTGGGCTGCAGGAAGCCTTCCTTCACGACGCCGATCTTCATTCCCTTCACGCCGCCTTCCAGCATCGTGGTGTAGGGGTGAGTCTTGACGTTGTACTGGCGCGGGTCGTAGCCGTCGGGACCGGCGATGACCTCGAGCAGAAGGGCATTGTCGGCGACGCTCGCCGTCATCGGCCCGGTGTGGTCGACATAGATCTCGATCGGCATGATGCCGGTGTAGGGCACCAGCCCGTGCGTCGGCTTCATGCCGTAGATGCCGGAGAACGACGCCGGCATGCGGATCGAGCCGCCCTGGTCGCCGCCCATCGCCATGTCGACCTCGCCCAGCGCCACCAGCACCGCGCTGCCCGACGACGAGCCGCCGGCCGAGTAGCCCATCTTGTGTGGATTGTGCACCGGTCCGGTCGCGCCGGTGTGGCTGCCGCCGGACATGCAGAAGAACTCGCAATGCGACTTGCCGACGATGGTGGCGCCGGCATCGAGGATGCGCTGCACCACCGTGGCGTCGATGTCGGGGATGTAGCCCTCCAGGGTGGCCGCGCCGTTCATCATCGGCACGCCGGCCAGCATGATGTTGTCCTTGAGCACCACGGTCTTGCCCTTGAGCTTGCCTTCCGGCGCGCCCGGGACGGTCGTCTTGACGTACCACGCGTTGTGCTTGTTCTCGGCCCCGGCCGGCCGGTAGCCCGGCGTGCGCGGATACTTCACCTTCGGCAGGTTGTCCGGCATCGCGTCGACCACATTGTAGGCCGCGACGCTTGGCTTCATCAGGCCGATGAACGATTCCAGGTCTGCCTCGCTCATCGACAGCCCGATGTCCTCGGCGATCTCACGCATCTGCTCGGAAGTCGGTACTTGAACGGCCATGGTTTCCCCCTCGGTTGAACAGGCGTGGCGCGTCAGGGCGCCAGGTGACGAATCAGCTCGGCGTCGGCCTTCACGGCAGCGGCGGCGCCTTCGAGCGCGACATGGCCGCGGTCGATGACGTAGGCATATTGCGCCACGTCGAGCGCCAGCTCGATATGCTGCTCGACCAGGATGACGGCCATCTCGCGCGACAGCTGGCGCAGGCGGTCGGCGATCTCCTCGATCACGCCAACCCACACGCCCTCCGTCGGCTCGTCGAGCATCAGCAGCTTCGGCCGGCCCAGCACGGCGCGGCCGATCGCCAGCATCTTGCGCTCGCCGCCCGAGAGCGTGCCGGCGGTCTGGCCGAGCCGCTGCGCCAGCTTTGGGAAGAAATCGAGCACGTAGTCGATGCCCGAGCGGTCGGGCTGGCGGATGCAGCCCAGCAGCAGGTTCTCGCGCACCGTCAGCTTGGCGAAGATGGCATGCTCCTGCGGGACGTATCCGAGGCCGCGCCGAACCCGACGCTCAGCCGCGTCGTGCTGAATGGCGGCGCCGTCGAACCTGATCGTGCCGGCCATCGGCGAGAGCTCGCCGAACAGCGTCTTCAGAAGCGTAGACTTGCCGGCGCCGTTGCGTCCGAGCACAGCGGTCGCGCCGACCCGAGGGATCTTGAGCGAGATGCCGAACAGCGCCTGGCTGCGGCCGTAGCCCGCGCACAGGCCGTCGACCTCGAGGAGAAGGGCCGTATCAGACACGGGTGGTGTACACCTGCTGGACCTTCTCCGAGCGCTGGATCGCCTCGACATCGCCCTCGTCGAGTACCTTGCCCTGGTCGAGCACGGTGAGGCGGTCGCAGATGTCGCGGATGAAATGCAGATCGTGCTCGACGATGATCAGCGCACAGTGCGCCTTGATCGGCTCGAGCAGCTCGCCGGTGACCCGGCGCTCCTCCGGGCTCATGCCGCCGGTCGGCTCGTCGAGCAGCAGCAGCTTGGGCTTCAGCGCCAGCGCCATGGCTATTTCGAGCCATTGCTGCTGGCCGTGGCTCAGCTCGCCGGCGAGGTCGTCGGCGCGGTCGATGAGCCGGAAGCGTTCGAGCAGGCTGGTCACCTCCGCGTCGAAGGCACGGCGCCGGGTCGAGAACAGCAGGCTGGCCAGCGTCTCGTGCGATTGCATCGCGAGCAGAACGTTGTCGTAGACCGACAGCTCGGTCAGCACGGCGGTGATCTGGAACTTGAGGCTGAGCCCGGCGCGGGCGCGCTCGTACGGCGTCGCGCGGACGATCTCGCGGCCGTCGAACACGATGCTGCCGCGGTCGGCGAAGTGCGCGCCGGCAATCGCCTTGAGCAGGGTGCTCTTGCCCGAACCGTTGGGACCGATCAGGCCGTGGAACGTTCCGGCCTGGACCGTGACATCGACGCTCTCCAGCGCCTTTAGCGTGCGGAACGACTTGCAGACATCCCTGATTTCCAGCAGCGCCATCGTCACTCCTTGCGCCGGCGCAGGCCGTACGAGCCGATGCGCTCGCGGTCCGACACGACCAGCCCGAGGATACCCTTGGCCTGGAACATGACCACGATCAGCAGCACGAAGCCCAGGATCACCGGCCAGAACTGCTTGATGGCGTCGACGTCGGCCAGCACGTAGGACAGGACCTCGACCGCCGCCGTGCCGAGCACCGGGCCGATCAAGGTGCCCGAGCCGCCGAACAGGCAGTAGATCACCGCCGTGGTCGACAGGCCTGGCCCCATGTTGCCCGGACCGATGAATCCCTGGTGGTAGCTGTAGAGCGCACCGCCCAGGCCTGCGATCATGCCGGCAAGCGAGAACACCAGCGCCTTGAAGAGCTGCACCCTGTAGCCGAAAAAGGCGAGGCGCTCCTCGTTCTGGCGCATGCCGGCCAGCACCAGTCCGAGCTGCGAGCGCTTGAGGTAGCGCGCGCCGGCATAGACCAGCACCAGCACGATCAGCGCCAGGGCATAGAAGGCTGGCCCCTCGACGAACTCGTAGCTGCCGAGCTGCAGCAGCTTCACCGAGGACAGGCCATTGCCGGCGCCGACATACTGCCAGCCCGACACCAGCCGCTCGGCGGCGTAGGAGCCGGTGAGCGTGCCCAGCGCCACGAAGATCGTGGTCGGCGGCTTGCGACCGAGCAGCAGGAAGGCGGCAAACAGCGCCGACAGCACCAGCCCGGTCAGCATGGCGAGTGGCAGGGTGCCCCACAGCATGCTGAAGTCGAGGTCGCGCCCGACCAGCGCGATGGCGTAGCCGGCGACGCCGAAGAACAGCGCCTGGCCGAAGCTCATGATTCCGGAGAGGCCCCAGCAGAGATCGAAGCTGATCGCCAGCAGCGACAGGATCAGGACGTTGGTGGCCAGCGTGATCAGGTCGATGCGATCGGCCAGCGCGAACGGCAGCACGATCGCGATGGCGAGGCTCACGCCCTCGATCAGCGCGAGCCGGCGGCCCGCGGCGAAGCCGGCGAGTCGGCGCTTTGGAGACGCTGCCGGCAGGACGTTGACGTCGGCTTCGCTCAGGGTTGATGAGTTCTTCATGCTGGGAGCGCGGCTCTCCAGAGCCGCTCATGGGGTGTGGCAATCCGAAGAAGAGCGGCTCTGGAGAGCCGCGCTCCCAGCAGAAGACTCGAATGCTCATGCTCTTCCGGACCGCGAGCCTCCGGCTCGCTCATACGCATGAGCGAGCCGGAGGCTCGCGGTCCGGAAGAGGAAGACACGCCACTGGAGTGGCGCGCTCCCACCGTATCCTTGTCCGGGATCAGCATTCCTTGGGATCGACCATCTTGTCGCTGCTGATCACGTCGTAGCGGGTCTTGCCGGCGTCGACTTTGCACTGCGCGATGTACATGTTCATCTTGCAGTGCATCTTGCCCGGCACCATCTCGGCGCCGCCGCCCGGACCCTGGTCGATCTTCGCCTTGTCCATCGCGGCCGCCACCGCGTCGCGCGCGAGGTCGCCGTTGGTCGCCTTGACGGCGGCCTCGTAGAACTTGACGCCGCGATACATTCCGGTCGCCGCCGAGCCCGCGGTGAACAGGTACTTGGTGTCGGGGAACTTCTTCATGTAGTCGATCTGGAGCTGCTTCGAGAACGGATCGTCGATCGACTGGAAATAGTCGAGGCAGCTGTAGAGCCCCTCCATCTCCTGCGCCGGGTGATAGTTGAGCAGGTTCTCATCGTAGTAGACGCAGCTCAGCACGCCGCCGTTCTTCTGGAAGCCCGATTCGTAGAGCTGCTTCACGAACGGCTGCAGGCCCGGCGGGATCACGGTATTGAACACGACATCGACCTTGCCGTCGCGGATCTTGCCGATGGTCGCCGAATACTCGGCCTGGTCGAGCGGGTAGTATTCCTCGAACACGACTTGGCCGCCGTTGGCCTCGATCACCTTGCGCGCGTACTTGTTGAGCAGCTGCGGCCAGACATAGTTGGCCGACGGCATGGCGAAGCGCTTCTTGCCCAGCGTCTGGATGATGTAGGGAATCAGCTTGTCGCACTGCTGCGCCGGCGTCGGGCCGGTGCAGAACAGGTTCTTGGTGCACTCCTGGCCTTCGTAGAGCTGCGGATAGATGTAGAGCGTGCGGCCGCGGTTGACGATCGGATCCTTGATCGCCTGGCGCATCGCCGAGGTGATGCCGCCCAGCACGACGTCGACCTTGCGCTCCTGGATCAGCTTGCGGACGTTGCCGACGGCGACCTTGGGATCGGAGGCGGTGTCCTCGAGATAGAGCTCGATCGGCTTGCCGGCGACGCCACCCGCCTTGTTGATCTGCTCGACCGCGAATTGCGCGACCTGCCAGTTGGCGTTGCCCGACGGCGCGATCGGGCCGGTGATGTCGGTGGCGATGCCCATCTTGATCGGGCCCGCGGCATGGGCCCATTTCGGCGCCAGCAGCCACCCGCCGGAGCTGCCGGCGACCCAGCCGGCGGCGCCGAGCGCGCCGGCGCCCATCAGGCGGCGCCGGCCGATGGTACGCGGTGCGTCGGAACGATCGTTCCTGGACATGATTATAGTCTCCCCTGCGTGATGAAACCTTGTGGCCGGAACTTCACGATCAACAGCGCCAGCACGAACACCAGCGGGTCGGCCAGCACGGGACTGACGAGCCAGGGTAGCCCGGCGGCGGTCGTGCCGACCAGAGCTGCGCCCAGCACCGGCCCCTCGAAGGTGCCGACGCCGCCCAGCATGACCGACAGGAAGGCCTGGACCAGGAAGCGCGTGCCGATGTCGGCCGAAAGCTGGTAGAGCGGCACGATCAGCGCGCCGGCGAGGCCCGCGAGCGCCGAGCCGAAGGCGAAGGTCATGGCGTAGAGCC
This sequence comes from Reyranella sp., assembly GCF_965279465.1. NCBI lineage: Bacteria > Pseudomonadati > Pseudomonadota > Alphaproteobacteria > Hyphomicrobiales > Reyranellaceae > Reyranella > Reyranella sp. The sequence continues at coordinate 6,248,255 of NZ_OZ257242.1, read as the reverse complement.
GGCTGGTCGAGATCCCGCTCGCGCGCGACAGCATCGGGTTCTCGAGCGAGCCGCGGATCTGCAGGCCGATCGACGTGCGGGCGAGGAACGCCCAGGTGCCGGCGATCACCACGATCGTGGTGACCACGATGACGGCGCGCCAGATCGAAAAATCGATGCCGAACAAGGTGAAGGCGCCGGGCAGAGGCTCATTGACCGATTTGTAGTGGCCGCCCAGCAGGCCGCGTACGGTCTCGCGGATGATCAGGCCAACGGCGTAGGTGCCGAGCATGGCGATGATGGGCGCAGCATAGAAGCGGCGGATGACGAGCCGTTCGAGCACGAGCCCGACGAGCGCAAGCACGATCGGCGCGGCGAGGATTCCGGCCCAGGCAGAGAGCCCGTTGCTCTCGAACAAAAACACGGTGTAGGCGCCGAGCAGCACGAACTCGCCATGCGCGAAGTTGAAGATGCCCATCATGCTGGCGATCACGCCCAGCCCCAGCACGATCAGCACCATCACGGACGTGAAGGCCAGAATGTCGAACGCCAGCTTGATATCGACGCCCATCTCCAATCGACCCTGTACTCCGCGACGTGGAACATCGTAGCACGTTTCGCGCCAACAATACTCATGGCCCCTGACTCATCGCGAGTGCGGTTCGCCGGCACTTGCTTTCCTCCCGCGAAGGCGGGGAGGAGAAGAGAAATGCGCCGGATCGCGAGATCGGCCGGCCCGCTCCTTGCATGGCCTCCGACCGATTGGGAGGTCGTGGATGAAGCGTCGTCTTTTGAGTCTTTCAACCTTGCTGGCCGCGTGCGCGGTGAGTATTGCGCCGGCGGCGCTCGCGCAGGAGAAGGTGCTGCGCATCGCCATGACCGCGTCGGACATCCCGACCACCTCGGGCATGCCGAACAATGGCTTCGAGGGCATGCGCTTCCTCGGCTTCCCGGTGTTCGAGGGGCTGATCCAGTTCGATCTCACCGGCACAGGCCCGGTCACGCTGAAGCCCGGCCTGGCCGAGAAGTGGGAGCAGGCGGCGGACGACAAGAAGACGTGGATCTTCCACCTGCGCAAAGGCGTGAAGTTCCATGACGGAACGGACTTCAATGCCGACGCGGTGATCTGGAACCTCGAGCGGATCTGGAACAAGGAAAGCCCGCAGTTCGAGGCCAACGCGACCGGCATCATGCGCTCGCGCATTCCGATCATGGCGAGCTACAGGAAGATCGACGATTCCACCGTGGCGATCAGCACGACCATCGTGGCGTCGTTCTTCCAGTGGATGATCCCCTACATGCTGATGACGTCGCCGACCTCGTTCGAGAAGGGCGGCAAGGACTGGGCGAAGGTCGCGGCGATCGGACCGGCCGGCAGCGGCCCGTTCAAGATCACCAAGGTGGTGCAGCGTCAGTCGGTGACCCTGGCCAAGAATGCGGACTATTGGGACAGCAAGCGGCTCGCCAAGGTCGACCAGGTCATCCTGATGCCGATCCCCGAGGCGAACACGCGCCTCGCCGCGCTGCGCTCGGGCCAGGTCGACTGGATCGAGGTCCCGCCGCCGGACGGCATCCCGTCGCTCAAGCAGGCGGGCTTCGTCATCTCGACCGGGTCCTATCCGCATGTCTGGCCGTGGTTCTACAATATGGCGGCGAAGGACAGCCCGTTGAAGGACGTGCGGGTCCGCCAGGCGCTGAACTACTGCATCGACCGCGGCGCGCTCGTCGGCCTGCTGAACGGCACCGCCGAGCCGTCGGTCGGCTGGCTGAAGCCCAACGACCCGGCCTTCGGCAAGCCTGAGAACAAGTACAGCTTCGATCCCGCCAAGGGAAAGAAGCTGCTGGCCGAGGCGGGCTTCGACAAGAAGCCGCTCACGGTGAAGGTCATGATCTCGACGTCGGGTTCGGGGCAGATGCTGCCGCTGCCGATGAACGAGGCACTGCAGGAGAACCTCAAGCAAGCCTGCAATGTCGACGTGAAGGTCGATGCGGTCGAATGGCAGGTGCTGCTCAACGCCAGCCGCGCGACCCCCGACGCGCCGTCACTCAACGGTGCGATGGCGCTCAACGTCAGCTCGCCGTCCAGCGATCCGGGCGCGATGTATCGTTACTTCGCATCGGCGAACTTCTCGCCCAACGGCTCCAACTTCGAGCAATGGAAGGACGACAAGTTCGAGGAGGCCTTCGCCAGGCTGTCGGAGGCGACCGACGAGGTGACCATCCAGAAGAACTACGCGATCGCGCACGAGCGACTGGTCGACAATCCGCCCTGGCTGTTCATCGTGCACGATCTCAACCCCCGCGCCTTCAGCAAGAAGGTGAAAGGCTTCGTGTCGCCGCAGTCGTGGTTCGTCGACCTGACCCTGGTGAGCCTCGACTAGCCTAACGGCCATGGGATCGGTTGACCGTCCCTCGCGGCTTGCGGGGGGAGGGGGCTAATCCGCGACGGAGGGGGTATGACGCAGCATCTCGCGTCACACCCTCCGTCAGTGTAAGAGGCCGACACCTCTCGGAAGACGGTGGAGCGAAGCTCGACTTATCGCGCTCCTAGTCGGCGGAGACGCTGCCGCTAGCGTCGACGCGGACGGTGATCTCGGTGCGCCCGCGCATTGCCCGGCCGCGCCACATGCCGTCCGGACCCTTCTCCAGGCCACGGACATTCTTGTAACCGTCAAGCTCGATCGCGGCCTTGGCCTCGGCGCCACCGCCGCCCTGCGAGTCCTCCCCAGGCGGCAATCCACCATCGATGTTGGCGCCCACGAGGCCCGTCGTGGTCGTGGCCGACGCCGTCTGGATGGCCGCGGCGGCTTCCCTCGGGGCGTAATATGTAGTGTGGGTGCGGGGCGCGATCGGCACCGGCGCGCGGTTCGCGACAAGCGCGCTGGGCTTTGCCGAGGGAGCCGTCGGAGCCGCGAGCGTCGCGACACTGGCGGCGGACGCGGACTTGGTCACGGACGCGGTCGGCGGGGCGGCAGCACCCCGCAGCGGCGCGAAGGCATAGCCAGCGCCGAGCAGGCCGGCGGCCAGGCCCAGAGCGATGAAAATGCGGTATGGGACGGTCATGGTCCCCCAACGCAGCGGGGTGTCGGGATGTTCCCACTTCGTGCGCGTTGGCCTATTGTTGTGGCTTGGAGGACACACCCATGAATGGCGACTACGGTTCGGAAGAAACCGCGATGCAGGCTTATTTGCGCGCAGGCGAACGCCGCGCGGCGGCTCTGGGCAACCGTGGGCCCATCCGGTTCACGGCCTCGGGCGAACTTCATCCCGAAATCGTCGAAGCCTACTGGCGCTGTGGCTTCTATGTATTCCAAGGCGTCCTGAAGCCGGACGAGCTGGCGGACATCGAGCGCGACTTGCATATGATTCTCGATCGCTTGCCGGTCGAGAAGGGTGCGGCGGTCGACGCCAGGGGCCGGCCGGCGCTCGCCGCCGACTGCGCGGGACCGAACCTGCACTGGGCGCGACCGCTCAGCGACCCGTGGGGCGGCACCGCGGCCGCCAACGGCCGCCACCCGGTCAAGATGCACGAGCCCGCGACCGAGGGCGTGCCGAAGGAGGTCGTCTTCCTGATCCTGGGCTCGCTGCAGTTCTCCGAAGCGTCGCTGCGCGTCTACGGCCATCCCGGCCTGCTCGCCGTGGCGGCCGCGATCAACGGGCCGGACTTCGCTCCGTTCAACGAGGCGCTATGGATCAAGGAGCCGGGCAAGGGCGCCTCGGTCGCCTGGCACCAGGACGGTACCACGCACTGGGACAGCCCCGACTGGGACGAGGGCATCCACGGCTTCAACTTCATGGGCCAGCTCTATGGCTGCACCGCCGCCAACGGCGTGTGGGTTGTGCCGGGCTCGCACAAGCGCGGCAGGATCGACATCGCGAAGGTCGCGGCCGAGGCCGGCACCGAGCGACTGCCTGACGCCGTGCCGATCATCTGCACGCCGGGCGACGTGGCGATGACCAACCGCCAGGCGCTGCACGGCTCCTTCGCCAACACCAGCAGGGACTGGCGGGTGACGCTCAACTTCGGCTTCCATCGCCGCAAGTCGGTTCTCGGCGTGAAGGCGGGCGGCATCCACAACGCGGTCGCGACCTACGATGCCGACCGCATCCGCGCGCGTGCGCGCCTGATCGGCTACGGCATCGACGCCCGCCTTCAGCGCTTCCCGGACGAGGTGCCGTTCGTCTACAAGCCGCACGCCGACGAAGGGCTGAACTATCATTGGGACGACAGGGCGAGGGCCGAGATCAAGGACTACAATCTCCTCGATCTCAGCATCTAGTGAGGCTCCGACCCATCGGGGATGAAACTGGGCTCGTCATGCTCTTCCGGACCGCGAGCCTCCGGCTCGCTCATGCGTATGAGCGAGCCGGAGGCTCGCGGTCCGGAAGAGCATGAGCAGGGAAGAAGAGCGAAAGTTGACACATTTGGATGCTGTTTGACGCCGCGTCGATCGGAGTCAGGGGTCTTTTCATGAGAGTCATGCTGACCGCGTTGCTGGTCGGTTGCGCGGCACCCGCGGCCGCGCAGACGCCGAGCTCGATGGGCGGCACGGGTTCGCCGGCGAATTGCGCTGCGGCGATGGGCGCGCTGCCCAAGAGCTGGGAAGGGCTCGCCTACGCGGTTTCGGGCGATACGCTGGCCGGCGTCGGCTTGAAACCGCGCATCCGGCTATGGGGCATCCGCGCGCCGGAGATGGCGAACGAGCCGGGCGTGCCGGCGATGCGTGCGCGTGCGGCGCTTGAGGACATGCTGGTCTCGGGCGAGCACCGCATCTTGTGCCGCATGTCGGGCTGGGACCGCACCTGCGCCGCGGTTGCCCAATGCACCGTCACCGTTTCGTGGCCGACCGGTTCGGCGGCGCAACCGCACGATCTGGCGCTGCGCGTCATCGAGGATGGGTTCGCCTACGGCTTCGAGCTCGGCTCGCCGCCGGAATGGGACAAGGACGCCAGCGCGAAGATCGCCCATTTCGAGGCGATCTCGCGCCAGGCGCGCAAGGGTCTGTGGCCCGACTGGCTCGGCGAGCGCGCTCCGTAGGGCGGCCAGTCAGCAGATCGAGAGAACGATTGCGCCTCAGCGGGGATTTTCCCGCACGATGCGTTCGAATCGCCGGCCTTCCTCGTAGACGTAGGAAGCGGGCGTGATCTCGAGCGGGAAGTTGAAATCTTCCGCCGCCTGCTTGACGGCCGGGTCGGCCGCCGCCGCGCTCAGCAGGGCGACCATGGCGTCGACCAGCGCTGCGTTGGCTGTCGAGGTGAACATCAGGACCGAGCCGGTCACGGCCTGCTTGGGGTCACCGGCCTTCTCCGCCAGGGTGGGCACGTCCGGCGCGCGCGGATTGCGCTGGGCGCCGAAGGTCAGCAGCGCGCGCACCGGCGGCGGCACCACTCTCGGAGCGGCCACGACGGTGTGGGTGATCAGGAAGCTCGCCTCGGCGTCGCCGGCGGCGAGCGCTGCCAGTATTTCCGCGCGCGTGGTGATCGGCTTCTCGGTGAAGGCGAGCTCGAGCTGCCGCTCCAGCATGGTCAGCTCGAGGCCGAACGGTGCCAGTCGGCCGAACGTCGCCAGGCGTATCGGCCGCCTGCGGCCCTCGGCGATGAAATCGTCGATCGAGTGCAACGGCGACTTGTCCGACACGATCAGGGCCGACGAGACGCCGGCGCTGATCTTGCCGACCGGCTGGACCTTCTCGAGCAGCGGGACCTTCATCCCGCTCGCCTTACGCAGCAACAAGGTGGTGAGACCACCGACGTAAAAGAAGACGCTGTCGGCCGGAGCATTCGGCGGATTGCAGGCGTATTCCAGCGCCGCCGCGCCGCCGTCGCCGGACACCGTCACGATCGAGACTGATGCGCCCGTGCGCGCCGCGATCGCCGCGTGCATCAGGGTGAGCGGCAGATGACTGATCGAGCCGACGCCGTAGGACTCGGCGAGGACGATGCGCCTGCCCTTCAGGCGCTGGAAATCGGCCGCTGCGGCGGGCAGGGCGGCGACGCCAAAGGCACCGGCGGCCAAGCGGAGGGCGGTGCGTCGGTTGGGTCTCATGCTCGTCTCGTTCGGGCCTCTCCCTTGGGGAATGTTGCTTAGTCTTACACAAGGCTCGCCTGTCGGCGACGCCTGCCCGGCGCTCATCCCGATGCACAACTCCTCAAGACGACCGGGAAAAGAACTCAAGCGAAGCTAGGCCCGGAGTGCGTCCTCAGCGAGACTGTTGTCGACCGCGGTCTCGAACGGCGTGCCCGGCGAGACGAAGCCGCCGGAGACCAGGCCGTCGCGCAGCCGGTCGTAGCCCTCGCGCGGCAGGATCGGCGTGGTGTTCCAGATCTCGAGCGCCTTGTAGCGCGTGCAGGCGGCCTCGAGGATCGGGCGCGGTAAGTCGTCGAAGTAGGGCGCGATCGCAGCCGCGATCTCGGCGCCCGAGGCGTTCGCAACCCACGTCCCGATCTTGGCCATCGCCCGCACCATGCCTGTCAGCTCGCCGCGCCGCTTGGTGAGCGTGCCGCGCCGTGTGTAGAACGTGGTGTAGGAGGTCGGACCGCGGCGCGCCGCCTCGTACCAGACGTACGCCGCCCCGTCGGCCAGCAGCAGGCTAGGGTAGGGTTCGAATACCTGGATCACGTCGACCTCGCCGGCCCGGAGCGCCTCGACGTTGCGCGACATGGTCTGGTCGGCGACGCGACGGATCGAGGCGGGATCTATGCCGGCGAGCCGAAGGTCGTGCTGCAGGCAGAGCCACGGCGTCGGCACCTCATACACCGTCGCGAGCTTCACCGACTGCAGGTCGGCCAGCGAGAAATCCGGCCGCGGCGGGCGGCGGCCCATCAGCACGAAGGGATCGCGCGTCACGACCTCGCCGAAGCAGACGATGAGGCAGCCCGGGACCTTCTGGTAGGTCTCCATCACCCGCATCGGTCCGCCCCAGCAGACGTCGACGGTGCCGTCCAGCAGCCGCAGCGCAGCGTCCTGGGGGCGCGGCGAGCTGGCGAATTCGATCTCCACCCCCTCCGCTTCGAAGGCGCCGCGCGCGAGCGCGACATAGAACGGCGCGTAGAAGATCGCGCGAAGGGACTCTTGCAGGATGATCGCCATGATTGTCGACAGGATGCGCGTCCGATTGCTAAGCCGGCAAGGGAATAGGGGACAGCATCATGCCGCACATCAGAACATCCGACGGCGTCCAGCTCTACTACGAGGAGACCGGCGAGGGCGCGCCGCTGATATTCCTGCACGAGTTCGGCGGGCACTATCTGAGCTGGGAGCCGCAGGTCCGCTATTTTTCGCGGCGCTATCGCTGCATTACCTACGCCGCGCGCGGCTGGCCGCCGTCGGACGTGCCGGACGACGTCGCGATGTATTCCCAGGCGCGCGCCGCCGACGACTGCGCCGACCTGATGACGGCGCTGGGCATCGGCACGGCGCATCTTTGCGGCCTGTCGATGGGCGCTACGGCTGGGCTCGAGTTCGCCATCCGCCATCCGGGCAAGGCGACGGCGCTGGTGATTGCCGCAGGCGGCGGCGGCGGCGCGACCGATCCCGAGGCCAAGAAGCGCTTCAAGGAGGAGTGCGAGGGCTTCGCGCGGCGCATCGAGCAGGAGGGCATGCCGGCGATGGCCGAGCTTTATTGCACCAGCTCGGCGCGCAACACCTACCGTTACAAGGACCCGCGCGGCTGGGCCGAGTTCAAGCAGCAGTTCGCCGACGGCTCGGCCAGGGGCCACGCCATGACCATGCGCGGCGTGCAGGGCGGGCGCGTTCCCTTCTTCGAGCGCACCGAGGCGCTTCAGAAGATCACGGAGCCGATGCTGGTGGTGATCGGCGACGAGGACGAGTCCACCCACGGCCTCGCCGTCCATCTCAAGCAGCATGTGTCGCGCTGCGGGGTGCTCGAGCTGCCGAAGTGCGGCCACACGATGAATCTCGAGGAGCCGGCCGCCTTCAATTCGGCGATGCAGGATTTCCTGCACGCTGTCGAGAACGACCGCTGGCCGGCGCGCGGGGCGAAGACCTACACGCTCATCCCGCCGAGCCGCTGATGCCGCGCCTGGTGGCGCAGAGGAGCAGGCCCACGACCGGCCGTTCGTCGATTCGCTATCCGGCCATGTGCCGGCCGGGCAATCGCTGGAGACCTTCACGCTCGACTCCGGCGACGGCGAGGGGCTGCCGCAGGGCGTGGAGCTTGGCGATTTCGACGCGGGCGTGGCTCTCGGGGTCGCCGCTCGACATCTACCGCCTCGAGCAGCCGACGGTGCGCGCGCAGCTCGACCTCGCCCGCGCCGTCAGGCGGCCGGCGTACCGGCCTTCGGCTCCTGGGGATTGCAGCTCATGACCGCCGCCCTGGGCGTCACGGTGCACCTCGATCCGAATGGCCGCGAGATCGGCGTAGCGCGCCGCACGATCGGGACTCTGCCCGCCAGCGTCGAGCTGCCGGCCTAGAACGCCCAGCCGGGTCCCGGCCGCCGATGTCGGCAATGGCTCCGCACCGAGGTGCTGTCGCGCGCGGCTCGGCGTGCGCAGGCCTGATCGCCCGGTGCATCCGCAGTTGGCAGCCGCGATGCGGTGGTGCGATAGGGCGGGTTGAATTCACACGCCTTGAATGCACGCCGACATGGCATGCATATTTTCCCTTCAGATCAATAAGGGGATTTTGAGGCGATGTTCATCGGTGTCTGGTTGCGGCTTCGTTCGCGGGTTACCGATGCTTGTGCGGATGGGGGCGACGGTCGAAATGGGACGATGAGCCTGGTGGTAGCCGCCGGCCTGTCCATCGCGCTCGGGGCCGGCGGCGCGCAGGCGCAAGACTGGACTTACTACAGCGCCTACAAGAGCCTTTCGACGATCTCGTTCACCGACGGCCCGATGGCTCCGGGCAACACGGCCAAGGTCTTCCTGACCCTGAACGGCAACGTCAATCAGTTCATCATAGACACTGGATCGACCGGGATCGCCGCGAGCTCGGCGTACTTCACACCGGGCCCGAACGACATCGCCCAGGGCCCGGGCAAGGTGTCCTATTCGAGCAGCGGCTTCTCGTTCAAGGGCACCTGGTACAAGACCAACGTCGGCATCATGGACACCGCGAAGGTCGGCGCGCACGGCAAGGGAGCCGTGGCCGGCGCGCAGCTCGCGACATCCGAGGGCATCTCCATCCTGGCCATCACCGAGGCCTGCGACAAGAAGAACGTATGCAAGCCGGCCGCGCCGGATGCGCTGGCGTACATGGGTGTCGGCTACAATCGCAACGCCGTGACCGAGCCGCCGCCGCCCGGCTCCCTCATCAACGCGTTCACGAACATCTCGTCGCTCGCCTCCGGCGCGCCGATCGGCACCTACCGGCAGGGCTATGTCATCAGCAACGCTGGCATCACACTCGGGCTGAGCAGCGAGGCGACCAGGAACTTCGGCGTCATGAAGCTGCTGCCCGATCCGGCGAACGCCACGGCCCTGGGAATCCCGTGGAGCACGGCCCCCATGACCGTGATGGTGGACGACAGCGGCAAGCCCGCTTCCGGCGGCACGATGCTGCCGGATACCGGCATCGACTACATGTTCCTGCACTCCGGCTCCGACAACCCGTTCTCGAAGGTGAAGTGCGGCAAGGATGCTTTCTGTGCCGTCGACGGCACGAGGATCCGGGTCTGGCTGCCCGGACAGACGGGGGCCGCTGCAACCTTCGTCTACGTCGTGCCGACGGACAAGGAGGCCGAGCCGGGCCGCGTGGAGAACGACGGTGTAAGCACGACGCCCTTCATCAACACGGGCCGGCAGTTCTACGACAACTTCACCTATTACTACGACGATGTCGGCGGCTTCGTCGGCTACAAGGCCGTTCCCGGGGGAACGTGGGACGTTGCCGCCACCACGCCCTCGCTGTCGCTCACGGGCACGCTGGCGTTGCCGAGCAAGTTCCAGGACACCCTGCCGGTAACGCTCGCGGGCAGCACGGCGCTGACCGCCGCCGGAACCGCTACCTTCGACGCCACGATCACCAGCATCGACAACAGCAGCCTGACGCTTGGCGCCGGCACGTTCGTGTTCAATGGTACGGTCGACGTCGGCGCCGGCACCTTCGCCCTCAAGCAGGGTGGCGCCTCGGTCAACGCCGGCCTCTCCGCCTCGCAGATCACCGTGAGCGCGGCGGGTCTGCTCACCAATGCCGCCGGCAGCTCGATCGTCGGCACCCTCTCCAATGCCGGCATCGTCAACAACAACGGCATCGTATTCGGCAACGTGACCAACACCGGCCTCCTGACCGGCGGTGGCACGATCTTCGGCGATATCACCAACTTCGGGGCGATCTCGCCCGGCAACTCCATCGGCACGATGACGATCTCGGGCAACTACACCCATTCTGGCGGAAGCTCCTACCAGGCCGAGGTCAACGGCGCGGGACAGGCCGATCGCCTGAACGTCATCGGCGGCGCGACGCTCCAGGGCGGCATGGTGAACGTGATCCCAATGGCGGGGAGCACCTTCGGTGCGCGCACGACCTACACGTTACTGAATGCGACGGGCGGGCTGACCGGCATCTACGCGTCGGTCACCGACCCCTATCCCTTCCTGAAGTCGCGCCTGAGCTACGACGCGAACAACGCCTATCTCACCCTGCAGGCCGGCGGCTTCGCGGCCGGGGCGCAGACCGCGACCCAGTCCGCCGTCGGCCAGGCGCTCGATTCCGGGGCGGGCACGGCGAGCGGCGACTTCTCCACGGTCCTGGGTACGCTTGCCCTGCTGCCGAGCAGCCAGGTGATGCCCGTCCTTACGGCCCTCAGCGGCCAGAATTATTCCTCCTTCTCGAGCGCGTTGGTGCAGGGAGCGGCGCTGTTCATGAACAATTTCGCCAGCCAGACCGGCGGCGGCGCTGGGGGCACGACCCGCACCGCGCTGGCCGAAGTCTGCGACGTGGCCTGCGATACCACCGCTCCGGGCTGGGGCGCGTGGGGCGGCGCGCTGGGCGGGCTGGGCACGATCGGCGCCACCTCGGGCACCGGCGCGGTCACCTACAACGCCGGCGGCTTCGCGGCCGGCCTGGACCGCACCGTGGCGCCCGGACTACGCGTCGGCGTGACCGCGGGCTACACGACGGGCACGCAGTGGACGCAGGGCTTCAGCGGCCTGGGCACGTCCAACACCTTCCTGACGGGCCTCTATGGCAACTATCGGCAGGACCGGGTGTATGTCGATGCGCTGGCGGGCTACGCCTACAGCTACAACCAGATGACGCGGCAGATCGCGATTCCGGGCCTGGGCACGCGGACCGCGCTGGGCGGCGCCGGGGCGAACCAGTGGTACGGGCAGGTCGAGGGCGGCTACCGCTTCGATCTCGGGACCAACGCCGATGCCTCGGTGACGCCGTTCGCGCGGTTGCAAGGCTATACCGGCGCGCTGAACGGCTTCGCCGAGAGTGGGGCGCAGTCGCTGAACCTCACGGTCGCGGGCCAGACGACCAACTCGCTGCGCTCGGTGGTCGGCGCGCAGCTCGCCGGCGCGTTCGACCTGGGCTGGCGCGAGACGCTCGGGCTGCAGTTCCGGCTGGGCTGGAGCCACGAATATGCCGACACGGCGCGTCCGGTGACGGCGAGCCTGGCCGGCGCGCCGCTGCTGCCGTTCACGACCTACGGCGTTTCCCCGCAGCGTGACGCCGCGATCCTCGGCTTCTCGGCCAACACCGCGATCGCCGAGACCGCATCGCTCTATCTCCGCTACGACGGCGCCGTGTCCGGTCAGGACAGCGCCCACGCCCTCACCGCCGGCGTCCGGATGACGTGGTAGGACGGACTCGAGGCAGTTCCGCCGGGGGCGCGCCACTCCAGTGGCGCGTCTTTCTTCTCGCTGCGGCACCCCATGACGCGCCACTTGAGTGGCGCGCCCCCGACATAAGACTTATTTCGGCAGCGCCGTGACCTTCACGTTCTCCGGTCGCACGGTCTTGACCAGGTCCATGTAGACGTACTTGCCGTAGTCGAGTGGTGCCTTGAGCTTCTTCTGGTCGGCGAGCTGCTTCTCGGACACCTGGATCGCCTCGATCGAGCGCGGCTGCCAGTCCATGTCGAACTCGACCTTGGGCATCAGCTCGGTTGCCAGCTCGAGCGGCATCTTGAGGAACTTGGCGACCAGCTTCGCGGCGGCGGGCCGATCCTTGCCGATCATGTCGTTGGCCTGCATCAGCGACAGCATGAACTTCTCGGCGGCGGCCTTGTTCTGCTCGATCCACCCGCGGTTCATGTAGATGAAGTTGATGTTGTTGTAGATGCCCTCGGCGGTCTGCAGCACCTTGCTGCCCTTGACCGCCATGAGGGTGCGGGTCGGCCACGGCTCCCACACCGCGAAGCCGTCGATGTCGCCGCGCTCGAGCGCGGCCAGCATCTCGGGTGCCTCGACATTGACCATGGTGAAATCGGTCAACTTAAGGCCACGCTTCTCGAGCACACGGCGCCAGAAGATCTCGCTGCCGGTGCCCATGGCGATGCCGACCTTCTTGCCCTTGAGGGCGTCGAGGTCGGGCACGTTCTTGCCGATCACCGACAGCCACTTCACCAGATAGGTGCCATCGGCCACCGCGACGATGTTGGGATCGACCTGGTGATTGATGACTCCGGCGAGATCGCTGCCGTAGGCCGCCTGCACCTGGTTGTTCACGAGGAACGGGATCATCGCCGAGCCCGAGGGGCCGGTGTTGATCGTGACGTCGAGCCCGTTCTTCTCGAACAGCCCGGCCTCCTTCGCGACATAAAACTGCGAGAAAGCCGGATCGACGCCGGTCGCGATCGTCATCTTGGTCAGCGTCTGAGCCCGTGCTCCCAGCGAAACCGCCGCGAGCGCAGCGGCGGCCAACAGAGTCCTTCTGCGCATTTTCCCCTCCCTCATGTCACCGGCGAGAATCGCCCGGCGAACGCATAGATTCCCCAGCGGAACAGCCGGTCGGCGGTGAAGCCGAGCAGCCCGAGCACCAGCAGGGCGACGAAGATCTGGTCGACCAGCATGTACATCCGCGAATCCCAGATCATCCGGCCCAGCCCGTTGTTGGCGGCGACCAGCTCCGCGGCGACGATGGTGACGAACGAGTTGGCCATTGCAAGCCGCATGCCTGTGAGGATGTAGGGCACGGTGGCGGGCAGGGCGACGAAGAAAAAGACCTGCGCCGGCCCCGCGCCCAGCGAGCGCGCGGCGCGGATCTTGTTGGGCGCCACGGCGCTCACGCCGGCGGCCGTGTTGATGATGACGATGAACACCGTGGTATAGATGATCAGGAAGACCTTCGAGCCCTCGCCGATGCCGAACCAGATCACCGCGACGGTGATCAGCGCCGTCGCCGGGATGAAACGCAGGAACTCGGTGTAGGGCTCGAGCAGGCGGCGCACGATCGGGAAGGAGCCGATCGCCAGTCCAACGGGGATACCAATGACGCTGCCGCCGACGAAGCCCGAGGCGATGCGCGCGAGGCTGGCCGAGGCCTGCTCCCACAGCGTGCCGTCCTCGGCGAGCTCGATCGCCTTCAGGAACACTTTCCACGGCGTCGGGAACAGCACCGAGCTCAGCACCCAGGTCGCCAGCACGTGCCAGATCAGGAACAGGCTGGCGAAGCCCACCAGGTAGACCGCGACGCTGTTGAGCGACGCGCGCATCAGTGCGTCCTCTGCAGCGCGATCGCGACCTCGTCGCGGATCAGCTCGTGCACCTGGCGGTAGACCGAGACGAAGCGGTCATGGGTGCGGGCGCGCTCCTCGTCGTTCAAGGTCACCGGCACGATGCCCTTGAGCTTCGAGGCCGGGCCGGCATGCATCACGCCGATCCGGTCGGCGAGGATGATCGCCTCGTCGATGTCGTGGGTGATGAACAGCACGGTCTTGCCCGTGGCGGCGCAGATCCGCTTCAGCTCGCGCTGCATGTCGGCGCGGGTGTGGGCATCGAGCGCGGCGAACGGCTCGTCCATCAGCAGCATCTGCGGCTCGTTGGCCAGCACGCGCGCGATCTGGATGCGCTGCTTCATGCCGCCGCTCAGCTCCGACGGATGCTTGTGGTCCTGGCCCTTGAGGCCGACCAGCTCGAGATAGTGCCGCGCCTTCTGCTCGCGCTCGGCCCGCTTCACGCCGCGCATCCGCAGGCCGAACTCGACATTGCCCAGCGCCGACAGCCAGCCGTAGAGCGAATCGTCGCCCTGGAAGACGACGCCGCGGTCGGCGGCCGGACCGGCGATCGGCTTGCCGGCGATGCGGATGTCGCCGGTGCTCACCGTCTCGAAGCCCGCCACCATGTTGAGCACGGTGGTCTTGCCGCAGCCGCTGGTGCCCAGCAGGCAGAAGAACTCACCGGCCTCGATGTCGAGGGAGAAGTCGCGGACGGCAACGTAATCGCTGCCTTTCAACGACCGATAGACCTTGCTGACCTGCGCGAGCTGAACGAGCGCCATACGTCTGCGCTACCACGCAGCGCGGCGCGGCGTCTAGGAAAGGCTCATGTTCTTCCGGACGCTCGCGGTCCGGAAGACGAAGATCAGGTGCCGCAGAAGGTTCGGTAGGCGCTCTGGCTGGCGTCGGGCGGTTCGGCGTAGGTGGCGAATTCGGGCCGCTCCTCGAACGGCTTGACGAGCACGGCCTGCAACTCCTCGAACGGGCCGTAGTCGCCGTCCTCGATCGCGGCCGAGAGTGCTGCTTCCACACGATGGTTGCGCGGAATGTAGATCGGGTTGGCAGCCTGCATCGCCGCGCGGCGGGTCGCCTCGTCCTGCGGTTCGGCGGCGGTGCGGGTGCGCCAGCGCGTCGCCCAGGCGTCGAATGCGGCCGGCTCCTCGAACAGGCCGCGCGCCGTGCCCTCGCCGAGCCGGCGGAAGGCCTGCGTGAAGTCGGTGCCGTGGTCGTTGAGGATGTTCAGGAAATCCTGCGCGAGCTCGCTGTCGTCCTCCTGCTCGGTGAACAGCCCGAGCTTGCGGCGAAGTCCGGCCATCAGCTCCCGGCCAAAAAGAGGCTGATAGGTCTGCAGCGACTCGTTGGCCTGCCTCAGCGCCTCGTCCTGGTCGTCGGAGAACAGCGGCATCATCGCCTCGCCGAGCCGCGCCATGTTCCAGCCGCCGATCTGCGGCTGACGGCCGTAGGCATAGCGGCCCTGGTGATCGATCGAGCTGAACACCGTCTCGGGATTGTAGGCGTCCATGAAGGCGCACGGCCCGTAGTCGATGGTCTCGCCCGCGATCGAGACATTGTCGGTGTTCATCACGCCATGGATGAAGCCGACCAGCAGCCAGCGCGCGATCAGCGCCGCCTGGCGCGCGATCACCTGCTCGTAGAGATCGCGATAGCCTGACGCCTCCGGATAGTGGCGCGCGATCACATGATCGGCGAGCAGTCGCAGTGCCTCGACGTCGCCGCGCGCGGCGAAGAACTGGAAGGTGCCGACCCGGATGTGGCTCGACGCCACGCGCGTCAGTACGGCGCCGGGCAGGGCGGTCTCGCGATAGACGAGATCGCCGGTCGTCACCGCCGCGAGCGAGCGCGTGGTCGGAATGCCGAGCGCATGCATGGCTTCGCTGATGAGATATTCGCGCAGCACCGGTCCGAGCGCCGCGCGGCCGTCGCCGCGGCGCGAGAAGGGGGTCGGGCCCGAGCCCTTGAGCTGGATGTCGCGGCGGGTGCCGCCGGTATCGACGACCTCGCCGAGCAGGACCGCGCGGCCGTCGCCCAATTGCGGAACGAAGTTGCCGAACTGGTGGCCGGCATAGGCGAGCGCGATCGGCTCCGATCCCTCGGCGATCCGTTTGCCGGCGAGAATCTCGACACTCTCAGGCAATGCGAGAACTTCCGGATCGAGGCCGAGCTGAAGCGCCAAAGGCCGGTTGAGCTTGACCAAGCGCGGGGCACTGACGGCGGTCGGCTCAAGCCGCGCATAGAACCGCTCGGGCAGACGGCCGTAGCTGTTGTCGAACGGCCAGCGACCGGCGCCGGTCGACGCGGCACGGGGCAAAGACATCTCGTCGGGCATGGTCATTCCGTATTGAGTCGTATTGCCAACGGTACATGGATATAAGGTCGCGAATGACAACCAGCACAAGCACGAAGCACATGGTTTGGGTCGAAAAGCCGATCGGAAACCGAATCGGCGTGGCCTACTCGACCCTCAAGGAAGCCCAGGATCAGTGCATTGCGCTGGAACGGGACGGCTACAAGATCATCGAGATCGTCGAGACCGGCCTTCCGAGGCCGAACGTAGTGTAAGGGACGACTGTTTTTCCTTCTCTCCCCGGCTCGCGGGGGAGGGAAGATAAAGTGCAAAATCCTCTCCGGCGTCATCAAGAAGATATCCAGCGGTTCGATTATTGGCGTCAGCTCCGGTTTCGCCGTCTGGTGCGCCGTGCGAAATTGACGTGAAATGTCATGCGCCGGGGCTGCAGTATGCGTATCACGGTGCCGGCTCTGCCGGGCCACGCCTCGGAAAAGCCTCGGTCGAAACAAGCGGGAGAGTAGATCATGCTCAATAGAAGACGTCTCTTCATGGCGGCGCTGACAGCGGCGCCCTTGCTGGTTGCAGGGAATGCATTCGCGCAGGGGCAGGCAACCGTCGGCCTCAGCACCACGACGACCAGCGTCGTCGAGGGCCGCATCGCCGCGGCCGATCCGACGGCGCGCACGGTGACCTTGACGATGACCGACGGCTCGTCGCGCAACTTCAAGGTCAGCCCGGCTGTCGCGACCCTGGGCACCACCAAGGTCGGCGACACGGTCGCCATCGGTATCGAGGAGAAGCGCACCTTCGTGCTGTCGAGTCCGAACGTCAAGACGCCGAGCGACCGCAGCACGAGCGTGACCGCAGTCGGCAGGATGGGCAACACGGTGGGTGGGGTTGCCGCCGACAAGTCGATCACGACCTGGTGGGTGACGGCGGTCAATGTGGCCGGCAATACGATCTCGCTGGTCGATCCGGGCGGCGGACAGGTGCGCACCTTCTCGGTCGACAGCACCGCCGGGCGCGAGAACCTCTCGCGCGTCAAGCCGGGCGACAACCTGACCGCCATCTCGTCGGACATCGTCGCGGTCTCGCTGACGCCGAAGAGGTGATCGGCAGCGCCGGAGTCCTCCCCGCGCGCCGGCGCGGGGAGGGGTTTCCGGTCTATCCTCGGGTCAGATCACCGGCACCCGCTTGGCGGCGACGGCGGCCGGTGAGATTGCGGACCTCGCTTGCTCAGCCGTGCCTCGATGTTTCGGGAACGAAACGCTTGACGGCGATCTGATCGGCCTGCCGGCGCATGCGGGCTGTGTCATGGCCCGCTTGCATCTTCAAGAGCAGGTCCATGCTCACGCCAAACGCCTTCTCGATCCGGAGCGCCATCTCCGGCGTCAGAGAAGCTTTCTCGTTCACCAGGTCGGATAGCGTGGCACGGCGAACGCCGAGCACTTCGGCCGCTCTGGCGACGGACAAGTCGAGCTCATCGAGAATTTCGTCGCGAATGAAGGCGCCGGGGTGCGGCGTCTGCATGCCGATTTTGTCAATGCGCTTGCTCAATGGTAATCCTCCAGGTCAAGGTTCGAGATTTCGCTATTCTCGATCCTGAAAGTGATGCGCCAATTGCCGGAAACGGAGATGCTCCACATGCCGGCACGGTCGCCAGTAAGCTGATGGATGCGCCAACCCGGGTGGGCCGCTCACTTGCTCCATGTCCGCAGCGTAAATCAGGGCACCCAAGATATTCTTGATCCGCTTCACCTGATCTGCACGCACACCTCTTGGGTCATCGTTTTCGAGCAGGGCTTTCAGTCCTTTATGATTTGAACTGCGGATTTTCACTGGCAAGTTGTGTACGGTATAACCGTACGTATTGTCAAGCAGCTTGGGTTGGAGCGGCCTGGATAAGGTCGTCGGACCGGTCTGCCTCCCAGGCCGAACGCGGTGCAGAAGCGCGCGTCACCTTCTTCGCCTCCCCGCGACGCGGGGAGGCGAGCTTATACGCAGGAACTTCAGATCACCGGCACCCGCTTGGCGGCGACGGCAGCGGGCGAGATCACGTCGATGTCGAGGGGCACGCGCCAGCGTTCGGTGAGGCGGACCTTCGGCTCGGCGTTGCTCGCGGCGGGCGTGTCGAGGACGAAGCCGTCGAATCCCGCGCTCATGACTTCGTTGCATTTCTGCACGTAGACGGGAAAGCCGCCGATATAGGGCATGAACACGCGCGGCCGGCCGGGGATGTTGGCGCCGACGTACCAGGAGCTGCAGGTCGAGCGGAGCGACACCTGCGCCACCTCGTTGACGTGCTCGACCCAGGCGTCCTCGGCAGCGAGCGTGGGCTCGATCGAGCGCGCGCCGGTGTCGCGCAGATGCGCCATGCAGTCGACCATCCAGTCGACATGCTGCTCGATCGACTGGATCATGCTGGCCAGCACCGAGGGACTGCCCGGGCCGGTGATGGTGAAGAAGTTCGGAAACCCGGATGACGCCAGGCCGAGATAGGTGCGGGGGCCGGCGCGCCATTTCTCCGCCAGCGTCAGGCCACCGCGCCCGGTGATCCGGATCTTGTCGAACGATCCGGTCATCGCGGCGAAGCCGGTGGCGCAAACCACGGCGTCGAGCGGGTATTCGACGCCATTGACCTCGATGCCGCCCTTGGTGAATCGCTCGATCGGTGTCTTCGAGACGTCGACCAGCTTCACGTGCGGCAGGTTATAGGTCTCGAAGTAACCGGTATCGACGCATAGCCGCTTGCAGCCGAAGACGTTGTCCGGGCACAACAGCTCGGCCGTCGCCGGATCCTTGACGATGCCGCGGATCTTGGCTCGGGCGAAGTCGGCGATGGTGTTGTTGGCAGCCTTCTCGAACAACAGATCGCCATAGGCGCCGAGGAACGGCAGGCCGCCCCGCGCCCAGGCTTCCTCGTAGGCCTTCTCGCGCTCCTCGGGGCTCGCCTCGAGGGCAGGCTTCATGTTGAAGGGGAAGAAGATGCCGGTCGGCCGGGCGCGGGCTTTGGCGCGCAGCGCCGGATAGGCTGCCTTGATCGACTGCCGGTACTCCGGAGAAAGCTTCTCGTTCCAGGCCGGCACTGTGTAGGTCGCGGTGCGCTGGAACACCGTCAGGGCGGCGGCCTGCTGTGCGATGATCGGAATCGACTGAATCGCGGACGAACCGGTGCCGATGACGCCGACGCGCAGCCCGGTGAAGTCGACGCCGTCATGCGGCCACTCGCCGGTGTGATAGACCGGCCCGCCGAATTCCTCGATGCCCTCGAAGCGCGGGCGGTTGGGCGCGGACAGGCAGCCCACCGCCATGATGCAGAACTTCGCGCTGACCTTGTCGCCGCGGTCGGTCTCGACGGTCCAGCATTTCTCCATCTCGTCGAAAGTTGCCGCGGTCACCCTCGTATCGAACTGGATGTGCCGGCGCAGGTCGAAGCGATCGGCGACATGGTTGGCATAGGCCAGAATCTCGGGCTGCGGCGCGTACTTCTCCGACCAGTCCCACTCCTGGTCGAGCTCCTCCGAGAAGGAGAACGAATACTGCATGCTCTCGACGTCGCAGCGTGCGCCCGGATAGCGGTTCCAGTACCAGGTCCCGCCGACGCCGCTCCCCGCTTCGAAGGCACGCGCCGTGAAGCCGAGGCCGCGCAGGCGATGCAGCATGTACATGCCGGCAAAACCCGCTCCGACGACGACGGCGTCGAGAACGGTGTCGGTTATTGTTGGGCGCTCAGTCATGGCTCGAATCTCTCCTTACGTGAACACTATGGCGATCGCCTCTCGGGCCACGCAACGGTTCGGTGCCTCCGGTTTCGAAGAGCAAGCCGTCGACTCCGATCGCGCTTGCCGGTGCAAGCACCGTGCCTGCAGGCTCCTCTGCAACAAATGGAGGAAACGACATGTCCCGCACTCGAATGCTCGGCCGTCGCACCGTCGTGGCAGCCGCTGCCGCGCTGGCCGCCCCCACGATCGCGCGGGCGCAGGCCTATCCGGCGCGCACCGTGCGCGTCGTCAACGCCTACAGCCCCGGCGGCACGGCGGACGTCATCTGCCGCATCCTGTGCGCGGGGCTGACCGACAGGCTCGGGCAGAGCTTTGCCGTCGACAACAAGCCGGGCGCCGCCGGCACGATCGCCGCGCAGAGCGTCGCCCGCGCGCCGGCCGACGGCTACACGCTGCTGTACGATGCAACGGCGCATTCGGTGAACCCCTCGCTGTTCGCCGGCAAGCTGCCCTATGACACACGGCGCGACCTGCTGCCGATCTTTCTGTCGCTGCAGACGCCCAACACGCTGACGCGCAACGTACAGTTCGAGGCGAAGACGATCCCCGAGCTGATCGCGTTGGCGAGGAGCAAGCCGGGCGGGCTCGACTGCGCCTCGACCGGTGTCGGCACGGTGCAGCACGTGTCGCTCGAGCTGTTGAACCAGCGCGCTGGCATCAAGATCAATCACGTGCCCTACAAGGAGATGGGATCGGCGCGGAACGATCTGTTCGCGGGCCGCATCCCGCTTCAGTTCGGCAACGTGCCGGGGTCGGTCGGCCTGCGTTCCGCCAAGGAAGTCACCTGCATGGCCCATACTGGACCCAAGCCGATCGAGGTGCTGCCGGGGGTTCCTGGCATCGCCGAGGTCCTGCCCGGTTTCGAAACCTGGGAATGGAATGGCGTGTTCGCGCCGGCGGGGACCGATGGCGGGCTGATCACCAAGCTCAATGCCGACATGAACGCCGTGTACCAGCTACCGGCGATCAAGGCGCGCCTCGCCGAGCTCGGCGCGTTGGCGCCGGCCAACACAGTGGCGGAGTTCACCGCCTTCCGCGAGACCCAGATCGCCTTCTTCGCCGAGATGGTGAAGAGCGCCAACATCCGCATCGAGTAGGAGCAACACGATGGCTGTCGACGATCCGCTGCTGGGCCATGGCCGGCAGATCATCGTGCGCGAGGACTGGCTGCGGCTGACCGAGGAACCGATCCTCGAGCCCGGCCTGCCGATCATCGATCCGCATCACCATCTGTGGCAGCGCACCGAGGGCTCGTACCTGCTGCCCGAGCTGCTGGCGGACACGGGCAGCGGCCACGACATCCGCGGCACGATCTTCGTGCAGTGCGGCGAGATGTATCGCGCCGGCGGTCCGGAGGGCGAGAAGTCGCTCGGCGAGACCGAGTTCGTTACCGGAATCGCCGCGATGAGCGCCAGCGGCCGCCACGGCAGGACGCGGGCCTGCGCCGGCATCATCGGCATGGTCGACCTGACCCTGGGGGACCAGGTCGATCCGCTGCTCGAGGCGCACAAGGCGATTGCCGGTGCGCGCTTCTGCGGCATCCGCAATCGCACCGCGTGGCATCCCTCGCCGGAGGTGACCTCGAACCTCGTGGCGCCGCCGCCGGGACCGCTCGAGAATCCTGCCTTCCACGACGGCGCCCGGCGTCTGGCAAAGCACGGCCTGCCGCTCGACGTGTGGGGCTATCACACGCAGTTGCCGCACGTGATCGCGCTCGCCCGCGCGGTGCCGGAGCTGACGGTCGTGGTCGATCATGTCGGCGGGCCGCTCGGCATCGGGCCGTTCGCCGGCAAGCACGGCGAGGTCTTCCCGGAATGGAAGAAGCTGATCCTGACCTTGGCGGCGCTTCCCAACGTCGTGGTCAAGCTCGGCGGCCTTACGATGTACGTCACCGGCTTCGACTTCCACCGCCGTCCGAAGCCGCCGGGCTCGGAGGAGCTCGCGGCGAGCTGGCGGCCCTATATCGAGACCTGCATCGAGGCGTTCGGCGCCGACCGCTGCATGTTCGAGAGCAACTTCCCGGTCGACAAGGGCATGTGCAGCTACCCCGTGCTGTGGAACGCGCTGAAGCGCCTCGCGTCCGGCGCTGGAGCGACCGAGAAGGCCGCTCTGTTCAGCGGCACCGCGATGCGCGTTTACCACCTCGACCGATTGCCCGAAGCCCTGAAGGTCGACCTCTGACGTCGAACACCTTCATTTGCTGGAGGGCGGCCATGAGAACGAGACTTCAGCGGGCCGCCCGGGCAACGCGAGCGAGGATCGCTGCTTCGGCGCGGAAGCGATGACCTTCCCGCCGCGAATGACCTCGAGGCGCGTGGAGCGCCGGCGAATGGCATCGACAGGGTCGCTCGCGTCGAGCAGCACCATGTCGGCCCTGTTGCCTGGCGCCAGCCCGTACCCTTCGAGGTGCATCAGCCGGGCGGCGTTTTCGGTCACACCGGCGAAGCAGGCGGCCATGGCGTCGAGGCCGGTCATCTGGGCCACGTGCACGGCCATGTGCGCGACGTCGAGCATGTCGCCGCTGCCCAGGCCGTACCACGGGTCCATCGTGCTGTCCTGGCCGAGCGCCACGGTGAGGCCGGCGGCCATCAGCTCGGGCACGCGTGTCATGCCGCGACGCTTGGGATAGGTATCGTGCCGGCCCATCAGCACCATGTTGGCGAACGGGTTGGCGATCACGCCGAGGTCGGCTTCCGCCATCAGCGGGATGAGCTTCGAGACGTAGTAGTTGTCCATGCTGTGCATCGAGGTGAGGTGCGAACCCACCACGCGCCCCTGCAATCCGAGGCGCACGGTCTCGGCGGCGAGGGTTTCGACGTGGCGTGACAGCGGATCGTCGGTCTCGTCGCAATGCATGTCGACCAGCAGTCCCTGTTCCGCCGCGATCTCGCAAAGGGTGCGCACCGATGCGCGGCCGCCTTCCATCGTGCGCTCGAAATGGGGAATTCCGCCGACCACGTCGACGCCGCGCCGCAGGGCCTCCTTCAGGAGGTCGAGGGCGCCGGGCGAGCGATAGACCCCGTCCTGGGGAAAGGCAACGAGCTGAAGATCGAGATAGGGCGCCACCTTCTTCCTGACCTCGAGCAGGGCGTCGACGGCGAGGAGGCGGGGATCGCAGATGTCGACGTGGCTGCGTATCGCCAGCAGGCCCTGCGCCACCGCCCAGTCGCAATAGGCCAGCGCCCGTTCGACGATCGCGTCCTGCGTCAGGCTGGGCTTCAGCTCGCCCCACAGCGCGATGCCTTCGAGCAGCGTGCCGGACCGGTTGCGGCGGGGCAGGCCGACCGACAGGGTCGCGTCCATGTGGAAGTGGGGGTCGACGAAGGGCGGCGTCAGCAGCAGGCCCTGGGCGTCGATGATCTGGCTGGCGGAGGCCTGCAGCTGCGGCTCTATGGCCGCGATGCGTCCGGCCTGCACGCCGACATCGATGCCGCGACGGCCGTCGGGCAGGGTGGCGTTGCGTACGATCAGGTCGAGCATGGCCGGGAAGTCTCCTACATCATTGTTCCTCCCCGCGTTGCTCGCAGGGAGGAAACTACACCTCGACAGTCCTCCAGCAAGACAGGGACCATACCGCCGGCAAGAAGATTGCTTCGTTCCGCTGGGGAGGAACTGCCATGCCACTTGCGGGATTGAGCCGGATCACCGATGTCGCCTTGTTTGTCGCCGACCTGCCGCGTGCGATCGCCTTCTATCGCGACCGGATGGCGCTCGAGCTGAAGCGGCTCGATACCGGCTTCGCCGAATTCTGGATGGACGGCACCATCCTGGCCTTGTGGGAGGAAGCCGATGTCCGGCGTGGGCTCGAGTTCGACGGTCCGCCCCGCCGGGGCCCGCATGCCATGCTGGCGATCCGCATGGACTCGGCGGCGGCGGTCGATGCGGCGCATGTCGAGCTGGCCGCCCGCGGCGTCGTTTTCCGGTCGGCCCCGCGCACCTATTCCTGGAATGCCCACGCCGCTTATTTCTGCGATCCAGACGATAATGTTTGGGAGATATATTGCTGGGTCGGGCCGCCGCGCACGGTCTGACCGGCTGGCATGGGGCTTGCTGCCAGACGGCGTGTCCGCCGCCTACCGGAGCAAACCATGCCGAGCCCAGAGAAGATCATCGTCCGCGGCGGCCGCCTGATCGATATCGACCGCCACACCGCGCCGCCGACCGATATCCTGGTGATCGGCGACAGCATCGCCGAGCTCGGTCCGCCCGGCCTGCCGGCGCCGTCCGATGCGCGGGTGATGGATGCCGGCGCTCGGCTGCTCCATCCCGGCCTGATCAACGGGCATACCCACGGCATGGGCAATCTCAGCAAGGGCACGGCGGATCGCTGGTCGCTCGAGCTGCTCTGGGTCGGTGCGGCCAGCTTCATGGCCAACCAGAATCTCGAGATAAAATACCTGAACACCTATCTCGGCGCGGTGGAGATGCTGCTGAAGGGCTGCACGGCCGCCTACGACCTGACCTTCGGCTATCCGCTCGCCTCGGTCGAGGAGATGAGCGCGATCGGCCAGGCCTATGCCGATGCCGGGATGCGGGCCGTGGTGGCTCCCATGCTGGCCGACCTTTCCTTCTACCAGGCAATCCCCGGCCTCTTGGAGGCTATGCCCGACCATTTGCGCCGTGAAGTGGCCGCCTTCGACGAGCAGCCGTTCGAAAGCACGCTGGCGATGATGCGGGAGTCGCTGCACGGCTGGAAGCACGATCGCGAGCAGGTCCGCCTCGGCGTGGCGCCGATCATCCCGCTCCATTGCAGCGATGCGCTGATCACCGGCTCGGCGCGGCTGGCGCGCGAGTATGGCGTGGTGCTGCACAGCCATGTGGCGGAATCCAAGGTGCAGGCGGTTTCGGCCTTCAAGCGCTACGGCAAGACGCTGACCGCGCATGTCGACGGGCTCGGCCTGCTCGGGCCGGACTTCACCGTCGCCCACGGGGTCTGGCTCGACGACGACGACATGCGCCGGCTGGCCGACCACGGCTCCTCGGTCTCGCACAACCCCGGAAGCAACATGCGGCTCGGCTCGGGCATCGCCAATGCCCGGCGCATGCTCGAGCTCGGCGTCAGCCTCGGCATCGGCACCGATTCGGCCAACTGCTCCGACAATCAGAACATGTACGAGGCGATGCACTACGCCTCGATGGTCTCGAATGTCCAGGGCCCCGATTACACCCGCTGGCTGCGCTCCGACGAGATTCTCAATGCGGCCACGATCGGCAGCGCCCGGGCGCTCGGCTTCGAGCGGATCGGCCGCATCGCGCCGGGCTACAAGGCCGACATCGTCTTCCTGAACCTCGAGAAGGTGAACTGGATGCCGGTCAACGATCCGACCAACCAGCTCGTCCTCACCGAGGACGGCACCAGCGTCGAGGCCGTCATGGTGGGCGGGCGCATGGTGGTGGAGAAGGGCCGCAAGGTCGGCTGCGACATGACCAAGCTCGCCCGCGACTGCGAGGCCGCACGCGCCAGGCTCGCGACCTTGAACGAGGGCGCCAAAGTGCTCAGCGCCCAGCTCGAGGGCTTGGTCGGCAGCTTCTGCGTAGGCCTGTCGAACGCGCCCTATCACATCCATCGCTACGGCCACGCTCATTGATTGCTGCCATCGGTGGCATGGAAGTTGCGTCGTCCGTGCCGTCCGACCGGCGCCCCGCCTCGCTTTGCAGGTGACGCCGAGACCGCCGATCAAGGAGGCCGAGATGACGGAGAAAAAAGCAAAAGGCAGCTCTATTCCAGCGACGCTGTCGGGTTCGAAGGCCACGCGGCGCCGGTTTTTGGGGGCTGCTGCTGCAGGTGGTGTTTCCGCCTGGAGCGGGCTCACGATCTTCAGCCGTTCCTCCCACGCCGCCGGCCGCATGCGCGTGCTGTGCTGGCCCGGGTACGAAGAAAAGCCAGTCATCGAGGAGTTCGAGCAGAAGAATGACTGCAAGGTCGAGTTCAAGACCTACATCGGCGGCGAGCAGATGCTGCAGTTCCTCGCGCAGTCGCCCAAGGGCACCTTCGACGCCATCATCAGCGATGCCGAGTACGTCCAGAAGCTGACGGCGCAGAAGGCAATCGATCCTCTCAAGGCCTCCGACTTTCCCAATCTCGCCGACTATCATCCGAAGTATCGCGACTTCCCGCCGCTGCGTGCGCCGGACAGCAAGATCTGGGCGGTGCCGACCCGCTTCAGCTTCTACGGCCTTTCGTACAACACCAAGTACATGACCGAGGAAGAGGCGAAGACCTGGAATTCGCTGTTCCTGCCGAAATACAAGGGCAAGGTGGCGCTGTTCGACTGGTACCTGCCCAACATGAGCAATGCCAGCCTCGCGGTGAAGCCGAACAACCAGGCTCCGTATGATATTTCCGACGCCGAGCTGGCCAAGGTGAAGGAGTGGCTGTTCAAGCTGCGTCCGCAGATCGGCGTGTTCAGCGAGCAGAACCAGGGACTGGTCAATGCGCTGATCAACGAGGACGCCTGGGTGACGCCGACTGGCGACATGGAGATCACGCTGATCGGCGCCGGCCACAAGAACTTCGCCTCGACCGTGCCGGACGAAGGCAGCATCCGCTGGACCGAGGCGGCCGCGGTCGCCGCCGACAGCAAGAACAAGGAGCTGGCGCTGAAGTGGGTCGAGTATATGAGCGGCGCGCGCGTCCAGTCCGAGCTGGTCTACACCAAGGGATTCAAGGCGCGCGCCCCGAACATGAAGGTCACCAAGTTCTGGAACGAGGAACAGACCAAGCTGATGAGCTACGTGCCCGATCCCAAGAATCCCGGGCAGATGCTGGTCGAGACGCTGATCGACAAGAGCGTGCCGCGCGGGCTGCCGGTCAAGCAGCCCGACAAGGCGTGGATCGCCATCTACAACGAGTTCAAGACCAGCAAGGGATGACGGCAACGGGGCGGCGGCAACAGGTACGCCGATGAACGCGCTTCCCGACGGCGCCGCGCCGCAGGTCGATCTGGAGCTGCGCGGCATTGCCAAGAGCTTCGGCAACTTCGTCGCGCTCGAATCGGTCGACCTCTCGATCGAGCGCGGCGAGTTCGTCGCCATCATGGGGCCGAGCGGCTGCGGCAAGACTACCCTGCTCCGCATCGTCGCCGGCCTGGAATCGATGTCGACCGGCAAGCTGCTGCTGCGCGGCCAGGACATCTCGGCGCTGCCGGTGCACAAGCGCAGCACCCGGCTGGTCTGGCAGAACTTCGCGTTGTTTCCCCATCTTGACGTCCGTCGCAACATCGCCTTCGGCCTGACGCTCGGCCGTCACGACAAGGCGGCGGTCAAGGCCAAGGTCGAGGAGATCGCCGAGCTGGTGCAGCTTGGCCAGTTCCTCGACCGCCGCATCAGCCAGCTCTCCGGCGGCCAGAAGCAACGGGTCGCCATCGCGCGCGCGCTGGTCACCGAGCCGGAGATCCTGCTGCTGGACGAGCCGTTGAGTGCGCTCGACGCGCATCTGCGCATCCGCATGCAAAGCGAGATGAAGCGCCTGCAGCAACGGCTTGGCCTGTCGTTCCTCTACGTCACGCACAACCAGAGCGAGGCGTTCTCGATGGCCGACCGCGTGGTCGTGATGAACAAGGGACGGATCGAGCAGTTCGGCCCGCCGGAGGAGATCTACACCCGTCCGCGGACGCATTTCGTTGCCGAGTTCGTCGGCAGCAACAACATCTTCGACGGCAAGGTCGTCGACGTGCAGGACGGTCTGATCCGGGTGCAGTGCGCCGACGCGCTGATCAGCGCCGCCGCCGGCGAGCGGCCGCCGGGCAGGGGCTCGACCGTGTCGCTGGTGGTGCAGGCGGACAAGGTGCGGAGCCGGCCGACCGGTGTTGCGGGCGAGAACGGCCTGCGCGCCGTCCTGTCGGGGCGCGAATTCACCGGCTCGCAGGTCATCTACCATCTCGAGACCGAAAGCGGCGGCGAGGTGAAGATGGTGGCGCAGGAGCCGTTCAGCCAGTCCGAGCGCACCGCCATCAACATGGCGATGCAGCTCTACTGGTCGCCGGCCGACACCACCGTGCTGCGCCCCAACATCGTGCCGGGCGAGGAGAACATTCCGAGCGGCCGGTCCTACGTCGCATTGGGAACCTGATGACGGTTGCGGCCAGCGCCGGTCGATCTGTCGCGACCGAAGTTTCGGCGGCGCCGGCCCGAGCCGGTGTCAGCTCGCTCAAGATCCTGGGCATCGGCGTTCCGCTCGCCTATTCGCTCGTCTTCTTCGCGGCGCCGCTCGTCTTCCTGGTCGTGCTGGGGTTCTGGCTGGTCGAGGATTTCCAGGTCGTTCCCGCCTTCTCGCTGGAGAACTACCTCGACATCGCCCAGCACATGTTCGCCAAGTCGAACTACGCGCTGGCGATCGCCCAGTCGCTCTGGGTGTCGCTCAGCACCGCCTTCTTCGCCGTGCTGCTGTGCTTTCCGATGGTGCTGGCGATCGTCTATGTGGCGCCGCCCTCGCGCCACCGGCTGCTGCTGATGCTGGCAGTGGCACCGTTCTGGAGCAGCTACGTGCTGCGGCTCTTCTCCTGGCAGATCCTGCTGGCCAACAAGGGGATCATCAATTCGGCGCTTGCCTGGGCCGGCTTCGAGAACCTGCAGATCAGCCTGATCTATACCCAGGTCGCGACGCGCATCGGCCTGATCCACTATCTCGCGCCGATCCTGATCGTGGTGCTCTACGTCACGGTGGCCAACATCGATCGCGACCTGATCGCGGCGGCGCGCGATCTCGGCGCCACCCGCTGGCAGGCCTTCCGCCGCGTCATCCTGCCGATGAGCCGGACCGGGCTGGTGATCAGCACGAGCTTCGCCGCCATCGTGAGCTTCGGCGACGTGCTGTCGGGGGCGCTGCTGGGCGGCGGGGCCGGCCGCTCCTTCCTGGGCTCCGTGCCGCTCTTCTCCAACATGATCATGAGCGAGTACGCGAGCTCGACCAACCTGCCGCGCACCGCGGCGCTGGCGATGATCCTTGTGCTGGTCATGGTGCTGATGCTGGCGGGCGGTGCAGCCGTGGCCGAGCGCAGCAAGGTCGAGGCCGGCTGAGATGGCCTCCGCGCTCCGCCCGGTCGATCCGTTGGCGGCCGACGGCCGCGGCTGGCGCCTCGCCGGGCGCCTTTACATGGCGGTGGGCTACGTCTTCTTGATGCTGCCGATCGTCACCATGATCGTCTTCTCGTTCCAGAAGGGGCAGTTCGCCAGCATCCCCGGCCAGGGCTGGACCGTCCAATGGTACGGCAAGCTGTTCGCCGACGGCACCCTGCTCGCGGCGCTTGGCAACAGCCTGATCGTCTCGCCGGTGGCGGCGACCGGCGCCTCGGTCCTGGGCTTCCTCGCAGGTTATGCGATCCATCGCTTCAGCTTCTGGGGCCGCGGCGGCTTCTCGGTGCTGCTGGTGCTGCCCGTGCTGATCCCGCCGCTGATCCTGGGCGTCGCCTTCCTCGGCCTGCTGTCGCGCATCGGCCTGCAGGGCCAGATCCTGAGCGTGATCCTGACGCACATGGTCATCATTACCGCCCCGGCGATGGCGGTGATCCAGCTTCGGCTGGGCCAGATGCCGAGCACCCTGGAGGAGGCGGCCTGGGATCTCGGCGCTACCGAGTTCCAGACGCTGTGGAAGGTGGTAATGCCCTTCGCGCTGCCGGGCATCGCCGGCGGCTGGCTGCTCGCCTTCACCTTCTCCTTCGACGAGTTCATCGTCGCCTGGTTCGTCTCCGGCTTCGAGCAGACCCTGCCGGTTGCCGTCTATGCCTACATCGTGGGCTCGGTCGATCCCTCGCTCAACGCCGTGGGCAGCATCGTCTTCGGCCTGTCGATGCTGTCGCTGATCGGCGTCGAGCTGCTGCTCTTCCCGATCCTCCTGGCGCAATATCGGTCAGGAGGTAAGTAGATTCATGCTCCTCCCTGCGCGTCGTCGCGCGGGGAGGTGGCGCGGTAATCCGCGACGGAGGGGTTATGAGCACCGCCCTCGTTGCTTATGACCCCTTGTGTCTTTGAAATCTGAGAGAATGTGCAAACGGGCGGCTGTTGACGCAACCGCCCGTCGCTGGAGCTGAGCCCGTTGACCCCTAAGGCATAGCCTGTGACGGAGCGAGGGACAGGTCCGGTGTCTTCCCTAAACCCGAACAGTTGCGTGGGCCTTGAGCCCGAACGAGCAAGGAAGGGAGTCGGAGGATGGCACAGAACAGGACGATTGTCGGCATCGATGTCGCCAAGGACAAGGTCGACGTGGCGCTGCGCGCGGGGGCGGAAGCGTCGTTCCCGAACACGCCGTCGGGGTGCCGCCGACTGGTGAAGTGGGTCAAGCAACACCAGGTGGACAAGGCGGTGATGGAGGCCAGCGGGGGCTACGAGAGGAGCTGGGCGCGGCTGCTGCAGGCTGCCGGGCTCGAGGTGTGGATCGTCGATCCCAAGCGGGTGCGCCGCTTCGCTCACTCGGCCGGCCAGCTGGCCAAGACCGACAAAATCGATGCCCGCATGATCGCCTGGTTTGGCGAGACGTTTGCCGACGGCATCGGCCGGCAGCCCGATGCTGCGCGCGAGGAACTCGACCGGCTGGTCAGCGCGCGCACCGACCTCATGGATCTGAAGACGCGCTTGGCCCACCTCGGCGAGGACGACCAGCCGGACGAGATTCGCCGGTGCTATCGCAAGATCGAGAAGACCATGAGAGAGCAGGTGTCGGCTCTCGAGGCTGCGATCGAGGACAGGGTCGAGGCCAATGCGCGGTTCGCCGAGCTGGCGCGCATCATCCGCAGCGTGCCCAACCTCGGCAGGATCAGCGTCGCCGGCGTGATCGCCTTCCTGCCCGAGCTCGGTCTTGTTCCCAACAAGCAGGCCTCTGCCCTGGTCGGCGTCGTGCCCTACGAGGACAGCAGCGGCAAGCATCAGGGGCGCCGCTTCATCCGGGGCGGTCGGCGCAAGCTGCGCAACCTGCTGTACCTGCCCATCGTCGGCGCCGCGACCCGCGGAAATCCGGTCCTCAAAGCCTACTACAAGCGCCTGAGGGAGAGGGGCAAGGAGCCAAAGGTGGCCCTCATCGCCTGCATGCGGAAGCTGATCGTCATCCTCAACACCATGGTCGCCCGCGGCGAGACCTGGAACCCGCAAAAGCACGCCGTCGCCTAGCTCGCGTCGGCGCAGCGCGCCGACGCCTTGGAGGCGCTCTGGGGCCGAGGAGCGGCCGGGGTCAAGGCCCTTGGCCGCCGAAGGCGGTGGCGCGTCTGCGCGCCAGCCTTGACGCCGGACGATCATCGGCCCACTCCTCCTTCGAAAAGACAGTTGCTCCGTCAGCGGCTGACACCTCCCCGCGCTTCCGCGCAGGGAGGAAATCTTATCCGGCAGGCATCGGCGGAGGGATCAGTTTGGCCGTTCTCCCTCTTACCGAGTACGAGAAGCTCCTCGACCAGGCAGATATCGCCCGGGCCGACAAGGTCGTCGCCAACATCTCTGCGGGCCGCGACGAGTTCATCCCCGCCGATGTCGTCAAGCGCATCCTCGACGGCGAGAGCAAGGTCCGCGCGTGGCGCACCCATCGCGGCATGTCCGCCCGCGATCTCGCCTCGGCAACGGGCCTGAGCGCGCCCTGCATTTCGGAGATCGAGGGCGGCAAGAAAGAAGGCAGCGTCGCCGCTATGAAGAAGATCGCCGAGGCGCTGAAGGTTGACCTCGACGATCTCGTTTAGCGACGGGCCACAGGGCAGCCAAAACGCGTCCGTTCGATCCGGCGACCATTTCGGAGGTCAATTGGCCCGCCGGTTGTGGCCCTTCCAGGCCGGCATGTCGCTGCCGTAGCGGTTGATGCCGACATCCATGCTGGTGCAACGCTTGTGGATGGCGGCGAAGTGCGGATGAAATGCCGCATTCTCGGCCTCGATCGCAGCGTGCACCGGCAGATAAGCGGCCCAGGCCTCGCGCAGCTCGGCCAGCAGGTCCGCCTCGTTGACGCGGGTCAGCTTGCCGTCCTTCACCACCACCTCGCCATTCACCATAACCGTCTCGATCGAGCTTCCGTTCTCGCAATAGACCAGGTGGTTGCAGAGGTCGTTGCGCGGCGTGAAGGGCGCGGTGTCGAGGTCGAGGATCACCAGGTCGGCCTTCTTGCCGGCCTCGAGCGAGCCCGTTTCGTGATGGAGCAGCGCGCTCCTGGCGCCCTTTATCGTGGCGCATTCCAGGACCTCCGACGCGCTGATCCAGGTGTCGTTGTCGGGGGAGGTTATGGAGTGCAGCAGGCCCGCGGCGTGCATCACGTCGAACATGCGCGGTGTGTCGTTGCTGCAGATGCCGTCCGATCCCAGCGCCACGTTGACCCCGGCGTCGAGCAGCTTGCGCAGCGGCGCAATGCCGGCTCCGAGCTTCTGGTTGGAGATGACGTTGTGCACGATCGAGCAGCCGGCATCGGCCATCAGCGCGATATCCTCGTCGGTCACCCAGACCGAATGGGCGATCGTGGTGCCGGCATGCAGCAGGCCGAGGTCGTGCATGTAGCGGATCAGGGTCTTGCCGTGGAATTCCGGCCCGGTCACCGCCTGCGTCTTGGTTTCCAGGATGTGGGTGTGGAAGGGCGAGCCGATCGACCGTGCCAGCGCGTCGGCCGCCAGCATCAGCGGCTCGGTGCAGCGCTGCGGCGCCGACGGCGCGATCATGAAGCGCAGGCGGCCGGCGCGGTCGTGGAAGTGCGCCGTGGCGTGCTTGCAGAAGGCGAGATAGCCGGACACGCCCGGCGTGGGGATCGACGCCGCCTTCGCCTTAAGCTCGGCCGGGATCATCTCGTGGGCGAAGGGGATCGTGTCGAGAAACGGCCGGTCCATGATGTGGCCCGAGACGTTGGCCCGCAGCCCGGCATCGTCATAGGCCTGGAAGACCTGGCCGAGTTGGCTCATCGACTGGCCGCCCAGCTCGTAGACGTCGTCGACCACGGTGGTCACCCCGTTGCGCAGCGATTCCATCGCCACGACCATCGTGCGCAGATAGATCAGCCGGTCGCCCGGCGGCGTGGAGCCGAGGATCGGGTAGCAATAGAGCATCCAGAGCTCGAGCGGCATGTTGTCGTAGCGGCCCTTGAACAGGGCTTCGCCCGAGTGCAGGTGCCCGTTCACCAGACCCGGCATGACCAGCCGGTCGCGTCCCTCGATCACCGTGTCGGCTTCGGCGGCCTGCGGGCCGAGGTCGGAGCCGATCGCCTTGATGCGGTCGCGCTCGACCAGGATGTCGCCAACGAACGGCGTGCTGCCATGGCGCTCGTCCATGGCGATGATGGTGGCTTGGCGTATCAGGGTAGACATGCGGCGGCTCCTCCGGTTCAGCGCTTCGGGCGGGTCATCAGGGCGGCGGCCTGGCCACTCTTTACCCACGCCTCAATGACGGTGTAGGCCTCGGCGGCCATGAGCTGGCGCGCCGGGACCGAGCGGTCGCCGATCGGACGACGAACGTCGTCGGCCAACCCGTCGAGCGGCAATATCGCGTCCGTGTCGGCCAGCGCGTTGGCATAGAAGACGCGGTCGAGGCGGGCCCACCAGATGGCCGCGACGCACATCTCGCACGGCTCGCAGCTCGTGTAGATGTCGCAGCCCGACAGGTCGAACGTGCCGAGCCGGCGGCAGGCGTCGCGGATCGCCGCGACCTCGCCATGCAGCGTGGGATCGTGGTCGATCAGCACCGTGTTGCAGCCTTCGCCAACGATCTCGCCGTCCTTGACGATGACGGCGGCAAAGGGCGCCGCGCCCACCTCCTTCATCCTGCGGATGCTGAGGTCGATGGCGTAACGCATGAAATCGGCTTCGGTCATGGCGGCCTCCCGGGAACCCGCCGACACGGAGCAAACGTCGTGCCTTGGCACATCGCCTGGCAGCCTATGGTGGAGACGAAGCGCTCGATGCGTCTCAACATTGGGCCAGAAAGCGTCCACTTTGCCTGATACACCGCCGGCGCCTCCGGGAAGTCACGGACCGGCCTTATTCATTGGCTATTCACTGGTGACGATCGATCGGGCACCGTATGTTCCGCGATCTGTGTCCAGGTTGCGGGCTTTCGCGGGATTCGAGGCGGGTCGGTCAACCCCCGCGGGCACCTCTTTCGAGTCCCGCGGTAAGCTGCAGGGGACGGTCATGGCGGACATCATCGGCGACGACGAGCCTCAGCCCCTCACGGGCACCGAAGATTCGGATTTCCTGTGGGGAATGGGAGGCTTCGACCAGCTCTTTGGCCTGGGAGGCGACGACGTCTATCTGTTGACGGACGCTTTCGCGCTCGTGGGCTTCGACGTGGTGGTCGAGGCGGCGGGTGCCGGCACCGACACCGTCATCGTCCAGCGCGCGGCAGCGCCAGGCGGCCTCGGCCTGTCCTACACCCTCACGGCCAATGTCGAGAACGGCACGATCGGCGGCGTCGACACCTTGCCGCCCGAGGTGCTGGGGGTTCCGCCGGACGCGCCGTTCACGCTCATCGGCAACGCCCTCGACAACATCCTGACTGGGAACCGCGCCGACAACACGCTCGAAGGCCGGGACGGCGCCGACGTCCTCGACGGCAAGCTCGGGTCCGATTTGCTGGTCGGAGGCACCGGAGACGATACCTACATCCTTCTCGATGTAACGTTTCCAGTCCTTACCCCGACCGCGGCGCCGGAGTTGGTGATCCCGGTCCTGACGCCGTCCTACGACGGGGTGACCGAGGCGGCCGGCGGCGGCACGGATACGGTGCTCGTGGCGCGTGCCGGGACAGGGACGAACGTGCCCACGTCCTACGCGCTCGGCGCCAATGTCGAGAACGGTATCATCGGCGGAATCGATTCCGGCCTGACCTCCGACCTCGCCTTCTCGCTCTCCGGCAACGAGCTCGACAATTCGCTCACCGGCAACCGGGCCGACAATACCCTCACCGGCAATGCCGGCGCCGACGTTCTCAATGGCGGAAGTGGCTTAGACACGCTGATCGGCGGCACCGGCGACGACACGTACCTCCTCCTCGACGTAACTTTTCCACTCATCATCCTCCTCCCCACCGCGGCGCCGGAGCTGGTGATCCCGGCCCTCACGCCGTCCTACGATGCGGTCACCGAGGCAGCGGGGGGTGGCACGGACACGGTAATCGTCGACCTGATCCCCGGTACCAACACACCGAGGTCCTACACGCTTGGCGCCAACATCGAGAACGGCATCGTCGCCGGTGTCGATACCGGCCAGCCGGTCGACCTGCCATTCTCTCTCGTCGGCAACGCGCTCGACAATTCGCTGACGGGGAACAATGGGACGAATACGCTGAGCGGCGGGGATGGCGCCGACTTCCTGAACGGCAAGTTCGGGTTGGACACCCTCATCGGCGGCGCGGGCGACGACCTGTATTTCCTCCTGGACGTGACCACGAGCCTGGTCGGAACACCGTTCCCCACCGAACTCGTGACGGAGTACGATATCGTCACCGAGGCGGCGGACGGCGGCACCGACACGGTCGTCGTGGATCTCATTCCCGGTGGCGGCACACCAAGGTCCTATACGCTTGGCGCCAACATCGAGAACGGCATCGTCGCCGGTGTCGACACCGGCCAGCCGTCCGATCTGCCGTTCTCCCTTGTCGGCAACGCGCTGGACAACGTGCTGACCGGCAACGGCGGGGGCAACACGCTGAGCGGAGGGGGCGGCGCCGACATCCTCGACGGCAGGTTCGGGCTGGACACGCTCGTCGGCGGCGCGGGGGACGACCTCTATCTCGTCCTGGACGCGACGACGACCTTGGAAGGGGCGCCGATCCCGCAGTTCGTGACGAAGTACGACGAGGTCATCGAGGAGGCCGGAGGCGGGATCGATACGGTCCTCGTCGCCCGCGCGGTCGCGCTGCATGCGCTGACCTCGTACACGCTCGGCGCCAATGTCGAGAACGGCATCATCGGCGGCGTCGATTCCGGACAGGCAACGGACGAGGCGTTCTCGCTGGCCGGCAACAGCCTCGTCAACACCCTCATCGGAAACGCAGCCAACAACGTCCTGGATGGCAAGGCAGGCGCGGACGCGATGGTGGGCGGTGCCGGCAACGACACCTACACGGTCGACAATGCCGGCGACATCGTGATCGAGAACAACGGTGACGGCGCCGACCAGGTCAATAGCTCCGTCAGCTTCGACCTCAGCGGCCAGTTCATCGAACGGCTGACCCTGACGGGCAGCGCCAACATCAATGGCACCGGCAACACGCTCGCCAACACCCTCACCGGCAACGCGGCCAACAACATCCTCGACGGCAAGACGGGCGCGGACACGATGGTGGGCGGCGCCGGCAACGACACCTACACGGTCGACAATGCCGGCGACAGGGTGATCGAGAAAGATGGCCAGGGATTGGACCAGGTCGACAGCTCCGTCAGCTTCGACCTGACCGGCCAGTACATCGAACGGCTGACCCTGACGGGCAGCGGCAACATCAACGGCGCCGGCAACTCGCTCGCCAACACCCTCACCGGCAACGCCGGCAACAACGTCCTCGACGGCAAGACGGGCGCGGACAGGATGACGGGCGGTGCCGGCAACGACACCTACACGGTCGACAATGCCGGCGACGTCGTGGTCGAGAAGAACGGTGAAGGAACGGACCTGGTCAACAGCTCCGTCAGCTTCGACCTGACCGGCCAGTACATCGAACGGCTGACCTTGACCGGCAGCAGCAACATCAACGGCGCCGGCAACTCGCTCGCCAACACCCTCACCGGCAACGCCGGCAACAACGTCCTCGACGGCAAGACGGGCGTGGACACGATGGCGGGCGGTACCGGCAACGACACCTACATGGTCGACATTGCCGGCGACACGGTGACCGAGAACGACGGCGAAGGCACCGACCAAGTCATCAGCTCCGTCGGCTTCGATCTGACCGGCCAATACATCGAGCGGCTGACCCTGACGGGCAGCGCCAACATCAACGGCCGGGGCAACACACTCGACAACACCCTCATCGGCAACGCCGGCAACAATGTCCTCGACGGCAGGGCGGGCGCGGACGTGCTGACCGGCGGGCTCGGCGCCGACATATTCGTCTTCGGGAGTTCCCTCCACGCGCCCATCGTCGACACGATCACCGACTTCAACGTCGCCGCGGACACGATCCGGCTCGACAACGCGGTGTTCGACACCATCGTGGGGACCGGCACGCTGAGCCTCGCCCAGTTCACTGCCAACGCCAGCGGCACGGCACAGGATGCCAGCGACCGCATCATCTACGAAACCGACACCGGCAAGCTGTTCTTCGACAGCAACGGC
This sequence comes from Reyranella sp., assembly GCF_965279465.1. Taxonomy (NCBI): domain Bacteria; kingdom Pseudomonadati; phylum Pseudomonadota; class Alphaproteobacteria; order Hyphomicrobiales; family Reyranellaceae; genus Reyranella; species Reyranella sp. The sequence continues at coordinate 6,211,341 of NZ_OZ257242.1, read as the reverse complement.
AGCGCCGCCGGCGGCTCGATCCAGTTCGCAAAGCTCGGTGCCGGCCTCGCCTTGACCAACGCCGACTTCGTCATCGTCTAGCGCAGGGAGATGTCGTGGCCGGGTGCATGGAGCAACGACGCCGGAGACCTAATCGAGCGAGATCCGCACGGCCGTGTCATGGAATGCGGCGCCGCCATTGGGCGGGACCGGGTCGGCGCCGATCAGCGTGTTGATGCCGACGCCGTCGGGGTAGGCATCGCTCGGCCAGTTGCCTTCGACGATCACGACGCCGGGTTGCGCTGTCAGCGCCGGCCGCGCGCGCAGACAGACCTCACCGCGTCCATTGCCGAGACGCACCAGCATGCCCTCGACGATGCCCAGCCGCGCCGCATCGTTTTCGTGGATCAGGGCCCGCGGCTCGCCTTCGCGCTTCTTCGATCCCGGCGTTTCGCTGAAGGTCGTGTTGAGGAAGCCGCGCGCCGGCGGCACGACCAGGCGGAAGGGCAAGGCCTCGCTCGCCTGCTCGTGATTCTCGAGATGGTCGGGCAGGGCGCGCAGGCCGGCATGGTAGGGCCCGACCGCTGCCCAATCGGGCTTGAAGTGGAAGCGGCCGTCGCTCGACGGGAAGCCCGCCGTGAAGTGCGAGGCATCGAAACCCTCGTCGCAGTCGATCCAGCCGCGCTGCACCGCCTCTGTCCACGTGCCTTTGCCCGAGGCGCGCAGGATCGCGTCGAGCAGGTCGACGGCGCTCATGTCGAAGCGGTCGGCCGGCGCGCCGAGTCGTCGGGCCAGCGCGCAGATCAGCTCGTGGTTGGTTCGGCAGTCCTCGTAGCGGTCGAGCACCGCCGGCCCGACCGTGAGATGGGTGTGGCCGAGGCCGTAGTAGATGTCGTCGTATTCGAGGAACATCGCCGCCGGCAGCAGGATGTCGGCGTAACGCGCGGTCGCCGTCATGAACTGCTCGTGCACGCAGAGAAAGAGGTCCTCGCGCGCCAGACCGCGCGCCACCGCGCTGCTGTCCGGCGCCACGTTGGCGGAGTTGGCGTTCTGCATCAGCATGGCCGTGACCGGCGGGCCGCCGGCCAGCGCGTCCGGCTCGCCGCACAGCACCGGGCCGATGCGCGACTGGTCCATGATGCGGGTGGCGGGATCGATCAGGTCGAGGCCGTGCGCCCGGGCGAGGTCGAGGCCCCAATGGTCGAAGCGCAGGAAGAAGGCGCCGCCGCCCTTGTGCTTCCACGCTCCCGTCATCGCCGGCAGGCAGGAGACGGCGTGCATCGCGGCCGCGCCGTTGCGCGAGCGGGTGAAGCCGAAGCCCAGCCGCAGGAAGCTGCGCTCGGTGCGGCTGTAGAGGCGGGCGAAGTCGACGATCTCCTCGACGCCGAGCCCGGTGACGGCGCTCGCCCATTGCGGCGTCCTGTCGGCGAGATGCGCCTCGATGTCCGGGCCGAAATCGGTGTAGCGCGCGAGGTAGTCGCGGTCGGCCATCCCTTCGGCGAGGATCACGTGCATCATGGCGAGCGCCAGGGCGCCATCGGTGCCGGGCCGCAGCACGAGCCCGATGTCGGCGGCCTCGACCGTCGGCGTGCGATAGACGTCGATCACCGCGAGCTTGGCGCCACGGGCGCGTCGCGCCTTGGCGACGTGGGTCATGACATTGACTTGGGTCGAAACCGGATTGCCGCCCCACACCACGATCAGGTCGGACTCCGCCATCTCGCGCGGATCGGCGCCGAGCAGCTTGCCCACGCCGGCCCGCCAGCCCGATTCGGCCGGCGTGACGCAGATTGTGGTCTTCTGCCGCGAATAGCCCATGGCGTTGCGCAACCGTTCCATGCCGTAGCGCTGGACCACGCCCATCGTGCCGCCCGAGTGGTAGGGCCACACCGTCTGGGGCCCGTGCCGGAGGGTCGCGCGCTGGAAGGCCTCGGTGACCTCATCGAGCGCGGCGTCCCATGAAATCGGCCGGAACTGCCCGCTGCCCTTGGCGCCGATCCTCTGCAGTGGCTGCTTCAGCCGGTCGGGATGATGGACCCGTTCGGCATAGCGGGCGACCTTGGCGCAGACCACGCCATCGGTATAGCTGTTCTCAGCGGCGCCACGGATGCGTCCGATCCGGGTCGAGGACAGCCGCTCGACCTCGAGAGAGCAGGCGCTCGGGCAATCGTGCGGGCAGGCCGACTTCCAGAATTCTTTTCCCATGGCACGAGTGAACCCGCGCCGGGCCGCGGCGGCAAGCACCGTCAGCCCCTTGCGCCCGCGGTGGTGAGGGGGAAAGTATGGGCTCGAACGGCAGCCGGGGAATTCGGGACGTGACGCCGAGACCACGCGTACACCCCTGTGCGCGCACGGCGAAGTCGACCTAATGCGCTGAGTTGGTCATTCCACGCACAGAACGCTTGTTCGCGGGCCAACCGTCACCACTTCTAGCCAATGCATCCCGCGGCGAGGGCCAAGCGCTCGCCGTCCAATGTCCGAAGAATCTGTGGAGTGTAACGCAGGGCGGGCGTATCGAATTTTAGCCAGGCGGAGCGGTCATGACCTTGCGTCCAGAATACTCGCTCGGCAATTCACCCTATAACGCGTTTCTGTTCGCCGCCGTGGGCGAGGAGAGGGTCGGGCTACCGCTCACGGTCCTTTCGGCGTTGGCCCGGCTGGGCTTTGATCCGTGGCAGGAAGCCGCGCGATTGTCGGAGCTTCCTCGGGAAACTGCCGCGCGGGTGTTCGCCGTCACGATTGCCATGCTCCCCGAAGGAGACTGGAAGGCCTCGGAGTCTGAGGCGATCGCCGTTCGTCTGGTGAACTGGCTTCCGGGGCGTAGCGCGGCCGTCATTCCCTTGGTGGGCGTCACACGCGCCGCCGGAGCCGCACCTATCGCCAGCGCGAAGAACAAGTTGCGAGCCGTGAATTGGCTGGTGTGGGTGGCGCTTGGCGTTGCGGTACTTTTTCTCGGCCTGCACCTCGTCGGCGATCCTGATCTCAACATGAGCCATGACACTGCCGTGTCGACGCAACAGTAGTGCAGCGCTATCAAAAATGAGGCGCCATGAAGCGCGCTACCCATTAGAGCGCGCGCCCGCGATCTCTGCCTGGCCATTGCTGATGACGCGATCTCTAGCAACGCCGAGGCCGTCCGGGATGCCGGTCCGGCCATCGCCGTCGGTGTGTCGGGATACCGCGGGCAGTTCGCTGCCCGGATAACGACAGCACATAAGAGAGGTGCCGCTCAATGATCATCGTGCCCGCCGTCACCGGCCCTATTCGGGCGGCTCGTCAGGCTGCCGAACGGGCCCGCTGCATAGCATACGGACTGCTGGCGTCTGGTGACCGCTTACGCCTCATTCAGCATGCTCAGGAACTGGAGAGGCAAGCGGTTGCGGTGGAACAGCGAGCTGCCTGCGCGGATGCTTCTACGCCACCTGTCACGCTTCGCGGCCGACTTGACGTTTCCCCGAAGAGGAGGTGAACGACTAGTGGCAGCCTAGCGCGAACCGTCGGAACGGAACTCCTCGATCCAGCGTGCTGAGAGCACCAAGGCGAAGCCAACAAATCCCCCGCCGCGTCTTTCGGAGCCATGCACCCATTTCCTCGGAGGAGCCAGCACCTCCCCCGAGTGTGTGCGTCCGTCTCACCAGAAGACGACAGCGCCAGCGCTGGCTCAGGCCACTCTGGCGATAGTCTTGATGGTGAGAGGAGGGATGCCCGACTTTTCTGCCACGACACGGTCCTGCTCCTCTATTGCGACGCGTGCTTGACTATCCCCATCCGCCACGACGCTTGCGGGAACTCGCCGGTTCGAGCGCTGTGAGCCGTCCTCGTAGGTGACGTTGAAAAATACGAACTCTGCCCGGCCGCCAGGTTTCTTAGCCATTGAACTCTCCAATTCTGTTTGATGGCCATGCCATAGCACAGCCAAACGGCTCGGACGGGGCCGTTTCGAGGCACAACATGCGAAGCTCCCTTCGGCCAACCTCTCGAATGCGTTCGCTGGGCCTCCCTTGACCGGCTTCAGCTTGGCCTGCGCGCCCATCGTGAACGGAACCGCGCGATGTGCTCGCCGTCGAGCTCGCAGGCGACGCAGACCCTGATCTCCTTCTCGCCGTCGAGCACGTCGAGCTTGGTCAGCGCGGATGCCGTTGAGCTTGACCGCCCGGCGCACCATCACGACATCGAACCAGCCTAGCGCCGCGGACGGCCGGTGTTGGTGCCGAACTCCGTGCCGCGCGTGCCGAGGCCCTTGCCGACCTCGTCGAGCACCTCGGTTGGGAACGGGCCGTCGCTAACCCGGGTAGTGTAGGCCTTGGCGATGACGAACCCACGCGCCCTCGGAAGTGGGCCAGCGGCCGGGCATTTTTGCACCGTCCGGCGGTACGTCTCTGGAATAGAATGTCCGGCAAGGCGCGGACAGGTTTATCCCGGCCACTTGCTTGCGGAGAATGCCATGGTCATTCGTGTGTTCATCTTGGTCGCTGCGGGACTTGGTTTCGTCAGCTCGGCGTTCGCTCAGTCGGTCGAGCCGTCGCTCACCCTCTTTGAGAACGTCCGAGTCTTCGACGGCAAGAGCGAGTCTTTGAGCGCGAGCCTGAACGTGCTTATCCGGGGGAACACGATCGAGAAAATCTCGAAGGATCCGATTCCGGTCGATTCCGGCGCCGACGCCAGGACAATTGCCGGCGGCGGCCGCACGCTGATGCCCGGGCTGATCGACATGCACTGGCACGCGATGCTGGTGCGGCCGAGCGTGCCAGTTCTGCTCACCGCGGACGTCGGGTACCTGAACCTCATGGCAGGCGCCGAGGCTGCGGACACTCTCATGCGCGGGTTCACGACCATTCGCGATATGGGCGGGCCGACATTCGGGCTCAAACGAGCGATCGACGAGGGGATCATCCCCGGCCCCCGCATCTACCCGTCCGGCGCCATCATCTCCGTCACCAGCGGTCATGGCGACTTCCGGCAACCTTTCGAGTTGCCGCGCACCGTGGGTGGTGCGCAGTCCCGCGGGGAGCAGGTCGGCGCAGCCATGATTGCGGACAGTCCGGATGAGGTGCGGCTGCGTGTGCGCGAGCAGCTCATGCTCGGCGCAACACAGATCAAGCTGACGGCCGGGGGTGGCGTGGCCTCGCCGCACAGTCCGCTCGACGCCTCCACCTTCACCGAGCCCGAGCTGCGCGCCGCCGTCGAGGCCGCCCGGAACTGGGGGACCTACGTCACGGTGCACGCCTACACGCCCGTTTCGATCCAGCGGGCGATCGCCGCCGGCGTGAAGTGCATCGAGCATGGCCATCTGATGGACCAGCAGACTGCCGAGTTGATGGCCGACAAGGGCATCTGGCTGAGTACCCAGCCGTTTCCCGACGAGCTGGCGAACGCCTTTCCGCCCGGCTCGCTGGAGCGAGAGAAGGCATACGAGGTCTTCGCCGGTACGAACAGGACCTACGAGTTCGCGAAGAAGTACAAGATAAAGACGGCGTTCGGCACCGACATCCTGTTCTCTCCGCAACTGGCGCCGCGTCATGGACAATTGTTGGCGAGCCTCGTCCGTTGGTACACGCCTGCCCAGACGCTGATCATGGCCACGGCGACCAACGCGGAGCTGCTGGGGCTGTCCGGCAAGCGCAATCCGTATCCCGGCAAGCTCGGCGTGGTCGAGGAAGGCGCACTCGCCGACCTGCTGCTGGTCGACGGCGATCCGATCGCCAACATCTCGCTGATCGAGAATCCGACGAAGAACTTCGTCGTCATCATGAAGGATGGAAAACTCCACAAGAACAGCTTGTAGGCCGATGTCGGCCTCTGCCGGCCGCGGGTCGCCGTCGCCACGGCGCGTCTAGAAGGACCCGACCAGGCTGCCGAGAGCGATCCCGGCAACCAGTGCCAGCAGGGCGCCCACGATGCCCACCATGACGATGTCGAAACAGCTCTTGGCATGCGTCGAGACGCAGACCGCGAGCAAGGTCGCCACCGCGCAGTGCGGCAGGCTGTCCAGCGTGCCCGCGCCGATCACCGCCACGCGGTGCATCAGCGTCGGATCGATGCCGTTTTCCGCAGCAAGTCGCATGTACGTCGGGCCGAGCGCATCGAGCGCGATGGTGAGCCCGCCCGACGCCGAGCCGGTCAGCGCCGACAGGATGTTCGTTGAGATGGCGAGTGAGATCAGCGGCCCGCCGTCGATGCCGAGCACCCATTCGCGCACGATGGCGAAGGCGGGCAGCGCCGCCACCATGGCGCCAAAGCCGACCAGGCTCGCCACGCTGAGCGCCACTCCCGAGAACTCTCAACCGAGATGCTACAAGCTCTATCGGGACATGACGAAGGACGCCGATTTCGAGCCGCAGTGAGCTGACATTTGACGCGCTGTGGCTGCCGACCGGGATCAGTTCGCTGGCGGCGCACAACCTTCGCACGCGCTGGTGTGCTATCGTGCGCGTACATGACGAAGAGATTATTTCGACTGCTGAGATCCCTGCTGATCCTGATGGCCTTGGTCGTGGTGACCCTCATCGTGGCGCGGGCCTGGGACTCGCAGCGTGGTCCGCCTCTCGAGGTATGGCACACCCATGTGCCCGACGACATGCAGGCGTCCCAGATCGACAAGGCCGACTGGACAGGGTACCTCAAGGCGGAGGAGGCGGTCTTCCGCGATGTGCGCGCCGAGGTCGTCGACAAGGTCGAGGCTCAGGCCAATGCCCTCGGCAACCGCTACTACGCGGGCAGTCCGATCTATCCCGGCAAGTTCGCCCAGGACTGGAACCGCTCCTACATCCTCGAGCCCGACGGAGCTCCGATCGGGGCGGTCGTGCTGCTGCATGGACTGACCGATTCGCCTTTCAGCCTGCGCCACATCGCCCGCCGCTATCGCGACCTGGGCTTCGTCGCGGTGGCGATCAGGATGCCCGCCCACGGCACCGTGCCGGCCGCCTTGACCACCGTCGAATGGGAAGACTGGGATGCCGCCACGCGCCTTGCGGTGCGCGAGGCCGTCCGGCGCGCCGGACCGTCGAAGCCACTGCACATCGTCGGTTTCTCCAACGGAGGCGCGCTGGCCCTCAAATATGCCCTCGACGCGATCGAGGATGCCCGGCTGGCGCGGCCCGACCGGCTGATCCTGATCTCGCCCATGATCGGCATCACGAGCTTCGCGCGGTTCGTCGGCATCGCCGCCTTGCCCGCCCTGCTGCCCGCCTTCGCGAAGGCCGCATGGCTCGGCATCGTCCCGGAATTCAATCCGTTCAAGTACAACTCCTTCCCGATCAACGGCGCCCGCCAGACGCATCGCCTGACCACCGCCTTGCAGGAGCGCATCGCGCGCTCCGCACGCACCGGCGCGCTGGATCGACTGCCGCCCGTGCTCACCTTCCAGTCCGTCGTCGACTTCACGGTCAGCACGCCAGCCATCCTCTCGGCGCTCTACGCCCACCTGCCGGCGAACGGCAGCGAGCTCGTCCTGTTCGATCTCAACCGTGCCGCCATCGTCGGGCCGCTCATGCGCAACGCGGCCGATACGGTCCTGACGCGCATCCTGGCCGATCCACCGCGGAGATTCCGGACGACAATAGTCACCAATGTCGCCGCCGACACCTACGACGTCGCCGAGCAGGTGACCGAGGCCGGCGCCACGGCGGAGCAGACGCGCCTGCTGGGGCTTGCGTTTCCGCCGGGCATCTTCTCCCTGTCGCACATCGCCCTGCCATTTCCGATGAACGACTCGCTCTACGGCATGGAGCCCGACAAGACGCAGGCGGAGTTCTTCGGAGTCCACCTCGGGGCGATAGCGCCGCGCGGCGAGCGCGGCGTGCTGATCCTGAACCTCGACGCGCTGCTTCGCGTGTCGTCGAACCCGTTCTTTCCCTATCTTCTCGAGCGGATCGACCAGGCGATCGCAAGCCCACGGCGCTAACCGCGATCTGCCAATCCATCCTCGACGTAGAAGCGCAGAACCGCAATTCTTCCGACGGCAAACAGCGGCGCGGCGAGCGCCATGCCAATGGCGCCGAACATCGCGCCGAAGATCACGATGGCGAACAGCGTCCAGGCCGGCGGCACATCCACGGCGCCCTTCTGGATCAGGGGGGCGATCACGAAACCTTCGATGGTCTGGATCGAGAAATAGATGATCATGACCCAGGCGAGCGTCGACAAGCCGAGCGGCATCGCCACCAGCGCTACAGGGAAAGCCGCGATCAGCGGGCCGAGATAGGGAATGAAGTTCGCCACCCCTGCCTGCAGGCCCAGCAAGCCCGCGCCGGGAAGCCCCAGCAGATGCAAGGCGACGGCTAGCAGCACGGCTACGACGGCACTGCGCAGGAGCTGCCCGAGCAGCCAGCCGCGCAGCACCTGGCCCATTTCGTTCAGGACGGAGCGGACGCGCACGCGGGCGCCGAGCGGCACGAGCTTCAGGGCGCCCTCGCGGTAGCCGGCCGGGTTACCGGCGAAGAACAGGCCGAGGCACACGATGACGATCGTATTGATTGCCACCGCGTAGGCGCCGCTCACGGCGTAGTGGACGTGGCCGAACAGGCGCCCGGGATCTGCGATCAGACGGGAAAGGTCCTGCCGTCCGCCCGGTCCGAACAGGTCGATGTCGAAGGCCGCCATTTGGCTCTCGAGAGCGCTGAGCTGCGTGTCCATCACCCGGATCAGGTTGTGCGCCTGGGCCGGCATCCGATCGACGCTCCAGCCGATCGCCAGCGCCGCGACGCAACCGAAACCGAGCACGACCAGGCCAAAGCGCAAGGGACGGGACAGCGGCACGATGCGCGCGAGGCCGCGTGTGCAGGCGTCGAGCAGGACGGCGAACAGGATGCCGGCGAACAACAGCAACAGGCTTGCCGCGTAGTACCATGAGAGCGCCAGCACGGCCGCGATCGCGAGCACGGTCAGCGTCAAGGCCAGCGGAGCCGCAAGCAGGCTGGCCCGAACCGGACCGGCAGGCTCACTTGGAGGCTCGTCCGGTACGGCTGCCGCCGCTGACACACGAGCCTCAGTCGTCATGGACCAGCACTCCCGGGGCAGCGATCTCGGTCCGACGACTGGCAACCGTCGCGCCCTGGGATTATTGTACTGTACATTGCAGCGTGGCGCGACTTCGTCGAATCGCCGACTACCGCTCAGTCGCGGAACGGATCCGTCATCAGGATCGTGTCCTCGCGCTGCGGCGAGGTGCTGAGCAGGGCGACGGGGCAGCCGACCAGCTCTTCCACGCGGCGGACGTACTTGATGCAGGTCGCCGGCAGCTCGGCGAAGGAGCGTGCGCCCTGCGTGCTCTCGCTCCAGCCGTCGAACGATTCCCAGATCGGCTTGAGCCTGGCCTGCGCCCCCATGGTGAAGGGGAAGCGCTCGATGCGCTTGCCGTCGAGCTCGTAGCCGACGCAGACCTTGATCTCCTTCTCGCCGTCGAGCACGTCGAGCTTGGTGAGCGCGATGCCGTCGATGCCGTTGAGCTTGACGGCCTGGCGGACCATCACCGCATCGAACCAGCCGCAGCGCCGGCGCCGGCCGGTGTTGGTTCCGAACTCCCGGCCACGATCGCCCAGGCGCTGGCCGATCTCGTCCGTTAGCTCGGTCGGGAAGGGGCCGTCGCCGACCCGGGTAGTGTAGGCCTTGGCGATGCCCAGCACATAGCCGACCGAGCCATTGCCCATACCCGAGCCGATCATCGCCTGTGCAGCCACCGTGTTGGACGAGGTCACGAACGGATAGGTGCCGTGATCGATGTCGAGCATGGTGGCCTGTGCGCCCTCGAACAGGATGCGCTTCCCGGCCGCGCGCAGATCATCGAGCCGCTCCCACACGTCTTCTGCAAACGGCAGGATCTTCGGCGCGAGCGCCAGCAGGTCGGCGATTAGGCTGTCGGCATCGACCAACGGCTTGCCCAGCCCCAGGCGCAGCGGATTGTGATGGGCGAGCAGGGTCGCGACTTTCTTCGGCAGCACGTCCGGTTCGCCGAGATCACCGACCCGGATGGCGCGGCGACCGACCTTGTCCTCGTAGGCGGGGCCAATGCCGCGCCGAGTCGTGCCGATCCTGATGATGCCGGGCGCATCCTCGCGCCAGCCGTCGAGGTCGCGGTGCAGCGGCAGGATCAGCACGGCATGGTTGGCGATCTTGAGGCTGTCCGGCGTCACCGAGAGGCCCTGGTTCGTGACTTTTTGCACTTCCTCGAGGAAATGCCAGGGATCGACAACAACCCCGTTGCCGATGATCGAGAGCTTGCCCGGGCGAACCACCCCCGAGGGCAGCAGGGCGAGCTTGTAGGTCTGGTTGCCGATGACCAGCGTATGGCCGGCGTTATGGCCGCCCTGGAAGCGCACGACGACTTCAGCGCGCTCGCTCAGCCAGTCGACGATCTTGCCCTTGCCCTCGTCACCCCACTGGGCGCCGATCACTGCCACGTTGGCCATTTGCCCAAATCCTTAAAGCGGTCCCTTCAGACACGAAAACGCCTCCCCGGGGCCGATTCCGGGGAGGCGTGCGTTCGCATAGCACGCAGGACACGGCGCGCGAAGGGGAAAACGGGGCGCATCACCGTGCGTCCGGCGTGCGACGTTTTGGAGGCTCGGGCATCGCCTCGCGTGCGGGTAGAACCTGCTACATCTTGCATTCGGCGTGAGAGCAGTGCAGGAAGTCGAGACTCATGGCCCGCAAAACGTGGCTTCGGATGCTCAGTGAACATCCGAGCTCCCATCTCATAGTGGCTCGTCCGATGGAGACGAACGCGGCGGAAATGGCCGGTCTCCTCGACCGGCTGGTCGACCGCATGCAGCCACGCGGGTCCTATGCCAGCACCCACATGAAGGCGAAGGAAGTCGACCTGATCATGTGCGCCTTCGAGCAGGAGCGCGAGGCGCTGCGCATGGCCGGGACGATGAACGCCAAGCCGATCAACCGCTACATCGGCTGGAGCACGCAGGTGGCTTTCGATCTCGACGCCACGCTGGCCAGCGCGATCACCAAGGCCCTCGCCCGGTGACGGCGATGGGCGAGGACCATGCCATGGTGAAGCGATGATGCCCTTGCCGTTTCGGGGATCGTCTTTTGCCCTCGCCTTCGGCGGAACGTTCCTCGGGCCTCTCCTCCCTGCGCGCACACAGGGAGGAGAATCTTCTATGAGATAGGCGTTGGCGCAGTCGCGGCGAAGGAGCTATCCCAGTCGTCAGGTCTTGGTCGCGCTGCTGGTTTTCACCGCCGACTTGAGAGTATCGGCCACGTCGACCGCTTGCGCTTTGACGTCGTCGTTCGTGACAGACGCCGTGATCGCGTCGGCGACCTCGCCGACTTTGGCCTTGATGTCGCCTCCCGCCATCTTGTCGGTCACCGAATCGGCAACCTTCTTGGCGATGTCGGTGCCGAGCTCGCCCGCCTTGCGCGCGGCGCTGCCCATGTATTCCTGCTCGGCCCTGGTCATCGGCAAGCTGGCGCCGATGGCCGCACCGAAGGCTACGCCCAGCGCTGCCACGAGGATGGGCTGCTCCCGGGCGAACTGCTCGAGCCGGCCCTGTGCCTCGCTCATCAACGCCTCGGTCTGGTCGATCGCTCGCTGACCCTGCTCGCGGCCCTGGGCGGACAGGTCCTCCACCGTGCTCCTGGCCTTGTCGTAGGCGCCCGTTGCCATATCCGACGCGTCGGCCGCTGCTGTCTTGACCCGGTCGGCTGCGGCTGCGGCCGTGTCGGAGACCGTACCCGAGGCACGCGAAACGCCCGACAGAGCGCTCGTCGCCGCACCGGCGATGCTGGAGCCCACGCCGGCGAGGGTAGAGGCGGTACTCTTTAGCGCGTCGTTGCCCTTCTCTACCGCGGCACCAACCTTCGAGTCCCTGTTGCCACCGTTCATCAGCATGAAGAGGCCGGCGCCGATCAGCATGGCGGCGAGGGGACTCGCCATGGCGCGGTCAACTGCGGCGCGGGCTATGGCGCTGCTGCCTTCCTTGGCGAAGGTCATCGCGCCGTTGGTCAGTGCCGTGGTGGAGACGCTCTCGCGCAAATCGTCCAAGGCGGACGACAGGCCGACGCGGGCGGCAGAGGCTTCACGTTGCAGATGGGCACTCGAGCTCATGTCAGCTTCTCCTTGACCAGGGCAGTGTCACGCTGGATGTCGTTGAGGGTGCGGTCCGGTACCAACGCTTCGGCGCTGAGCTGCTTTCGGCCGGTCAGCACGAAGCCGAGGCCGATGGCGATCGTCGCAACGGCCACAAGCAGGGATGCTGCCACCGGAGACATGCCGGCGGCGATGAGGCCGAGCACGATCGACTGGAGCAGCAGGAATAGCGCGGCGGATAAAAGGATAGCGCCGACCATTACCAGCGCCAGCCCGGCGCCAGCGCGAGCCGCCTTTTCGGCAAGCTCCGCCTTGGCGAGGCGGAACTCGATCTGGATCAGCTCGGTTGCGCGGCCAATCGTCTCGCCAACGGCGTGGAACACGCCAGGCGCCGGCTCAGCCTGCATTGCCGCCTCCCGACGCCGTCATCGCGTAAGCCGGCTTGTCTTCGGTCGGCTTATCCGCGGGCTCGGCCGCAGTATCCTTCGCAGCGATGCCACTCTTGGCGATGCGCGACAGCGCGAAGCCCAAGACCGCCGCGCCGGCGAGCGTCAGGAGGGGCTGCTGGCGACTCCACGCGACCGCCGAGGAGAGCAGCTCTTCCGCCTTCTTGTCGCGCAGGCTGTCGGCAAATTTGTCGGTGTATTGCGCGGCATTGCGGACATAGCCCGCGAGCATCGGCAGCGAATCGTCGAGCACCTGGGCGGCGCTTTCGGCAGCCTGCCCTACGGCGTGGGCGGCGTCGACGCCCGAGGAAAGGGACTTGTCAGCCACCTTGCCGGCCTGCTCGCGCAGGGCGGGGGCCACATCGGCGGCGCGGGCCGTTCCCGAAGATGAGTATCCGTCAGCCATGAATGTCCTCCCGATGTATCAGCTGCGCAACCAACGTGGCGATGGTCGTAAACGTTGCGTGAGCGTCGTGAAGGACGGCGCTTTGCCGAAAGCGCCATCGGGCGCCGTACGGGAAAGTTGAATTGCCGCGCCTGCACGCAACGGTGCCTGCGCCGCGGCGTTGCTTGAGGCATCACTGGAAGGGATGAACCATGGCAAAGCCAGACAAGCTGGATGCGATTGCGCTGTTGAAGGCGGATCACCGCAAAGTGGAGGACCTGTTCGAGAAGTTCGAGTCTGCCAAGGGGGCGGAGCGCAAGAAAGCGCTCGCACTCGAAATCTGTACCGAGCTTTGCGTGCACGCCACGATCGAGGAGGAGATCTTCTATCCGGCCTGCAAGGGCGAGGTGGAGCAGGACCTGATGAGCGAGTCCTACGTGGAGCACGACGGCGCCAAGGTAATGATCGCAGAACTGGTCGCCGGATCGCCTGACGACGAATTCTACGATGCCAAAATGACCGTGCTCTCGGAGGAGATCAAGCATCACGTCAAGGAGGAGGAGAAGCCCGGCGAGGGTGTATTTGCCCAGGCGCGCAAAAGCGGCCTCGACATGGACGGCCTCGGCGAGCGGCTCAAGGCGCGCAAGGAGCAGCTGCTCGCCAAGTTCAAGGCTGAAGGACTGCCGCCGCCGACGACCCGCAGCTTTACTGGCCACAAGCTGCAACAGGGTCATACGGTCGAGGCGAAGGCCGCGTAAGCACAATAACATCGAGCTGTCTGCAGAAGGGGTCGTGAGAGATCGCGGCCCCTTCGGCATGCTCACGACCGGCCCGGCAACCTCGCGCGAGTTTCCATGCCCTGAATCGCGTGCCCGCACGCGGGAGCGGCCTTATCGCCTCGGAGTCCAATTCAACATGACCATCCATCCTCACCAAGCAGCGGAGATCGACCAAGATTTCTGCGCCTCGCTGGTTTTCTCGGGCGGTATCGGCCTGGGCTCGTACCAGGCAGGCGCGTGCGACGCCCTGCTGTCGCGGCCGAGCGCACAAGTAAGCTGGATCGCCGGCAGCTCCATCGGCGCGCTCAACGGTGCGATGGTGGCCGGCAGTGAACCCTCGGCCGTTATGGAAATACTTCGAGCCTACTGGCTGCGCGGCGCGGCGTGGGGCTCGTACGTTCTACCCAGCGCCTGCCTGAGCCACGCAGCCAACTGGATGAGCGCGCTGCATACCCGCTTGTTCGGCTCGCTTGGCCGGTTGCAGGCCCTCGGGCCGCGCCTGTCGTTCTCCAGCTTCTATGACCTCACGCCGACCGTCGCGTTCCTGCGAAAGACGATCGATTTCGGACGTTTGAACAACGGCGACATCCGCTTCACCGTTGCGACTACCGACATTGAAAGCGGCGAAGTTGTGCTCTTCGACACCGGCAAGGGCGATCGGATTGGAATGGACCATCTTATGGCGAGCTGCGGCTTCCTGCCCGAGTTCGCTCCAGTGGAGATCGGCGGCCGTCTGCTCGGTGACGGCGGCTTGGCGGCCAACGCCCCGTTCGAGCCGATCCTCGACGAGGCCGAGGGCACCAGCGACCCGGTGTTCATCCTCGATCTATTCGCCCGCGACGGACGCCGCCCGACCGGGCTGGAATCGGCGCTGGCCCGCAAGAACGCACTGGTCTTCGGCAATCAGACTTGGCAACGGCTCGAAGCCTATTGCCGCCACTGGGACAAACTGCCCGCGGTATCGCGCCCGCCAGTGCTTTATCTGAGCTATTTCCCCGTGAAGGGCGAGGCGGGCCCCGAGATGCCGTACGATTTCTCTCCCTCCTCCGCGCACAAACGGTGGAGCGCCGGCCGCCTCGACATGGAGGAGGGGCTGGCACGCATGGTGAAAGCCCACGCGAGCAGCGATTTCGCGACGGTGATTCGTCGTCCTGATTCGGAAGAAGCACGAGCAGCCGCGAAAGTCCCCACGCTGGCTCTCCAAAAAACTGCTGCCTGAGCGAAGGCGGACGCCAGCCCCGGGATCTACACGCAGCCTGTGATGGCGATAGAGGAGAGTTCGGAATCGAGTTTTCCGACGACATTGCCGCCGGTGTCCACAGTCGACGACCGGGAAAGTCTCGTGCTTCGCCCGCAGGCCAGTCATCCCAGGACGATCGCCGCCTGATCGGCCGCGCCGCGCCCAATTGAAGCACGGAACGACGTTGATCGGCAGCCGTTGCTCGCTCCTCAACTTTACATGCGAGGGTACATGAGCGGCCTTTTCGATTTCGCGAAGACTATCGGCAAGAAGATCTTCGGCGACGGTGAAGAGCCGGCTGCGAAGATCAAGGCAATGATCGAGAAGGACAACCCCGGGGTTAATGACGTAGCTGTAGCCTTCAAGGACGGCGTGGTGTCCCTCGGCGGCAGTGGCTCATCCGAGGCGCTGCAGAAGGCCATTCTCATGGCCGGCAACGTCATGGGCGTGAGAGAGGTGAAAATTCAGGGCGAACAAAAGGCCGCCGTTGAGGATAGCACCCAGTTCTATGTCATCAAGTCGGGCGATACGCTTTCGGCCATCGCAAAGCAGTTCTACGACGATGCCAACAAGAACCAGGCGATCTTCGACGCCAACCGCGAAGTCGTCAAGGACGCCAACCTGATCTTCCCTGGTCAAAAGGGCCGCATTCCCAAGGCTTGACGAGCCACGGCTGCCGCTGCTTCGAGATCGCGGAAGGCCGGAGGTGTCCCCCCGGCTTTTCTGCGTCTGGGGTCGGCTCTGGTGCCGCCCTAAGTCCGATCGTGCGGAACCGTACGCTCGGTGGATTAGGCGCGTCACATGGCAACGATGGCTGTCCCCCTCCCGTTAGCCGTTGCTTTCCTACAATTCGTCACATCCGGAGATGACCATGCGCGCCCTCTGCTGGCACGGTCACGGCGACGTTCGCGTCGACACCGTGCCCGACCCCAAGATCCAACATCCCCGCGACGCCATCATAAAGATCACGGCCTGTGCGATCTGCGGTTCAGACCTACACCTGCTCGACGGCTACCAGCCGACGATGAAGAGTGGTGACATCCTGGGCCATGAGAACATGGGGGAGGTGATCGAGGTGGGATCCGAGATCACCAATCTCAAGATCGGCGATCGCGTCGTCGTGCCCTTCACGATCAGCTGCGGCCAGTGCTGGTTCTGCAAGCAGGGCCTTTTCTCGTGCTGCGACACGACCAATCCGAACGCCGAGATGGCGATCAAGGCGATGGGTCATTCGCCTGCAGGCTTGTTCGGCTTCAGCCATATGCTGGGCGGATACAGCGGCGGCCAGGCCGAGTACCTGCGCGTTCCGATGGCGGACGTGGGACCGATCAAGGTTCCAGACAGCGTGACCGACGAACAGGCGCTCTTCCTCTCGGATATCTTTCCGACCGGATACATGGCGGCCGAGAACGCGCAAATCCGGCCCGGGGACACGGTGGCGATCTGGGGATGTGGACCCGTCGGCCAGTTCGCCATCCGTTCGGCCCTGATGATGGGCGCCGGCCGGGTGATTGCCATAGACGAGGTGCCGGAGCGCTTGGCGATGGCGAAGCTCGGCGGCGCGGAGACCTTCGATTTCTCCAAGGGCGACGTCTATGACGAACTGATGTCGCGCACCGGCAAGCGCGGCCCGGACAGCTGCATCGACGCGGTCGGCTGCGAAGCCTCGGGGCATGGCGCGGCGGACGCCGTGCTAGACAAGGTCAAGGCCATGGCGATGCTGGCCACCGACCGCGTCCACGTGCTGCGCGAGGCGATCATGTGCTGCCGCAAGGGCGGGACGATCTCCATTCCGGGAGTCTATGTCGGCATGGGCGACAATATCCCGCTCGGCGCGGCGATGAACAAGGGCCTGACGCTCAAGATGGGCCAGACCCACGTCCAAGCGTACACGAAGCCGTTGCTGGAAAAGATCGAGGCCGGCGAGATCGATCCCAGCTTCGTCGTCACCCATCCGGCGTCGCTCGAGGATGCCCCGGCCATGTACAAGAAGTTCCGGGACAAGGAAGACGGAGTCGTAAAGGTGGTGTTGCGGCCGGGAACCTAGCGGTTGGGCACGCTTTACTTAGACAGTATGACGTCATTCCCCTCGCAAAACCGCCTGCTGTCCTCGTTGAGGCCCGAGGAGCTTCAGCTCCTCGGGCCGTTGCTCGTCCGCGTCGATCTTCCGCTCGGCACCGCGCTCGAAAAGGTCGATGCTCCTATTGAGCATGCATATTTCATGGAAAGCGGCTTCGCATCCGTCGTGGCGGGGGGAAAGGACAGGGAAGTCGAAACCGCCTTGATCGGCTTCGAAGGCATGACGGCGGTCAATCTCCTGCTGGGCGACGACCACTCGATCAACAAGACCTTCATCCAGGCGGAAGGCTCCGCGATGCGCATAGCGGCAGCAGATCTCCGGCACGCCCTCTCGAAGTGTCCCTCCCTCCATGGCTTTCTCCTGCGCTACGCGCTGGCGTTCAGCGCGCAGGTCAGCCAGACCGCCGTCGTGAACGGACGGGCGACGATCGAGAAGCGGTTGGCCCGCTGGCTCCTGATGGCGCAGGATCGGTTCAGCTCGGATACCTTTCCCCTGACCCACGAATTCATCGCCACGATGCTATGTGTGCGGCGGTCCGGCGTCACTGTCGCCCTGCACATCCTGGAGGGCGACCACCTCATCAAGGCGAACCGCAAGTACATCACCGTCCGCGACAGAGCGGGATTGGAACGGCGCTCCGATCCCTCTTATGGCGTGGCAGAGAAGGAGTACGAGCGCTTGGTGGGCGTACGCGCCTCGCTCTCCCACGAGACGTCCCCCAGACTACAGGCACGGCTATTTGAGAGCGTTTCGGCCCAAGCGGGTCGGTGAAGGCGCGCTCGACCGCCGGACAGCGGTTGCCGCTCTGGTCTCACTGACCGATACCCTGCCAGCTATCGAAGGACGCGAGAAGATCGGCGGGATCCTTGTAAATTGCGATGCATCCGGCCTGCCGCAACTCGTCTTCAGCCCACCCGCCACACAAAACGCCGATCGTGGCGATATCTGCCTTGCCGGCGGCTTCCGCGTCATAGGGCGTATCGCCGATGGCAATCATGTGGCGCCGGCTCGTGCCTTCCAGCCGCTTGGCCACGGCTTGGAAGATGTCGGGATGCGGCTTGCTTCTTTCGGCGTCGTCGGCGCTCGTTTCCACATCGATGAGATCGACGATGTCGAGAATCTTCTTATAGCTATTGAGTTCGTCCCTGTTTGCTGACGAGGCAAGGGCCACCTGGATGCCTGCATCATGCACTCGTTCGAGCAAGAGGCGGACCCCGGCGAAGGGCTTCATCAGCGGGAGATAACGCCGCTTCAGGATATCCCCCCGATGCGCCTGAAGGGCCTCGCCGGAGGCCTCGATCTCTCCGGGGTTCAGGAACACCGGCAGCAGCTGGTCTCCACCCTTACCGATCTGGCGCCGAACGTCATCGAAGGAGACGCGGTGGCCATAGTCCGAAAAGGCATCAACCCACGCCTTGGCGTGCAGGTCGACGGAATCGAGGAGCGTGCCATCGACGTCGAATATCACGGCGTGGGGTGGGTTGGCTTGGGGGAACATGGTTCTTCCTTCTCGAGTGTTCGTTCCGAAAATAATGGTCTGTGCCGATGAACGTCTCATCGGGTGAGCGAGATCAGCAGATAGGCGTTGAGCCCGATCAGACCGGCCGTGAGAGTCCAGGCGACGACAGCCGTCAATCTCCCGTTGGTGAAGCGGCCCATCCATGCGCGGTTGCCCGTAAGCCGCACGAGTGGATAGACGGCGAACGGCAGCTGCAGGCTGAGCACGACCTGGCTGAAGATGAGCAGGTCCGTCACCGAGCTCTCGCCCCAGATAGAGACGGCGAGGATCGCCGGGACCATCGCCAGCAGGCGCGACGCGAGCTGCCTCATCCACGGCGCGATGCGCAGGTCGGTGAATCCTTCCAATACGATCTGACCTGCGAGCGTGCCGGTGATCGACGAGTTCTGGCCCGAGGCGAGCAGGGCCACGGCGAACAGCGTGCTGGCCGCGCCGGTCCCCAGCGCGGGGGCCAAGAGCTGGTAAGCGTCTTCGATGCTCACCTCGTCCATACCTCGACCATGAAATGCCGAGGCGGCCAGGATCAGGATCGCACCGTTGACGAAGATCGCGAGCGTCAGCGCCACTACGACGTCGATGCGCGAATAGCGGATGGCTTGGCGAATACCTTGAACGGTGCGTTCGTAAGCCCGCGACTTCACCAGCGCGGAGTGAAGATAGAGGTTGTGAGGCATGATCGTCGCGCCAAGGATGCCGATCGCAATGTAGAGCATTGCCGGATCACTGACGATTTCCGGGCTGGGCACGAACCCGCGCAAGACGGCGCCCACTGCCGGTCGTGCAAGGGCCAGCTCCACGGCAAAGCAAGCACTGATTACCAGCATCAGGCATACGATGAACGCCTCGAGAGGCCGGACGCTATGCCGGGTCAATCCCAGCAGGAGCAGCACCTCGAAGCCGATCAGCGCCACGCCCCACACGAGCGGGAGGCCAAACAGGAGCTTGAGGGCGATGGCAGCCCCAAGCAGTTCGGCGAGGTCGCAGGCGATGATCGCGATTTCGCAGAGAATCCAGAGGACGAATGAGACACGAGGTCCCCAGGCACGCCGACAGGCCTGGGCGAGGTCGAGTCCGGATACGATGCCGAGCTTCGCGGCAAGGGACTGAAGAAACATCGCCGCGAGGTTTGCAACCAGAATGACCGATAGCAGGTGGTAGCCATAGCCCGCACCGCCGGCGATTCCGGTTGCCCAGTTGCCGGGATCCATGTAGCCGACCGCGACCAGATAGCCTGGACCGGAGAATGCGAGGAACTTGCGCCAAAAGGCGCCGGCGGGAACCGCAACCAACCGAGGCGCGGGTCGCACCTCGGCTGGAACGGTCGGCGACCCCGCGAGAGGCGGTGTCACGATTGAAGCCGAGTCATCTACGCCGGCTTGTCTGCGCTCACGATACCTTCGCCGTTCCCATGTCCTCGCCGCCCGAGATCTTGCCTGCGCCGGGGCCTGCCCCGAGGTCGGCACCGGTCTCGACGTCGCTTTCCGGGTCGGAGGCAGTGCGTTCCGCCGCTCGCTTCGCCGCGGCAGTCTCGGCACGGGTCAGCTTGACCGTGGCCGTGCCGTCGCCGTCGTCCGCCGGCATTACCTCCTCGAGGTCGTTGATCTTCTCGAACATCGGGGAGGCGTTCCACGGCCCCGTCATATCGCCTTCACCCTGAGAGGTGTTGACGTAGATATCGGCGTAGCGACCGACACCCTGGAGCTTGCCAGAGGGGAAGTTGTCTGTGATCGCATAGAGCGCCTTCTCGAAGGACTTCTGGTGGGCGATCTCGCGCGTCATAAGGAAACCGAGCGCGTCCTTGATGCCGGGATCGTCGGTGATGTTGATCAGGCGCTCGTAGATGATTTTGGCACGGCTTTCCGCCGCGATGTTGGAGCGAAGGTCACAGGTCGGTTCGCCGCGCGTGTCGACATAGGCGGCCGTCCACGGCACGCCCGAGGAGTTGGTCAGCGCCGGTCCACCGCCGAACAGGATGGCCTGCGTATGGCTGTCGCCCCCGGCGGTGAGGGAGCGGTAGAACTCAGCCTCTTCCATCGACCCTTCGGCCAGCTGTGCCTTCGCGCCCTTGTTCAGCATCGCCACGATCGATCCGATGACTTCGAGATGGCTCAGCTCTTCGGTCGCGATATCGAGCAGGAGGTCCTTGCGACCCGGATCATCTTCTCCAAGACCTTGGGTAAAGTAACGCATGGCCGCTGCGAGCTCACCATCGGGGCCGCCGAACTGTTCGAGCAGGAGTGAGGCAAGGACCGGGTTGGTTTCCCCGACTCGCACGGTGTATTGCAGGCGCTTATTGTGGATAAACATTATCTACCTTTGTTGGAGTCGTTCTAAGAACGGCCGCTCTACACCTTGAGTTGCAGCCCGAATCCGGTGACGCTCGTCACGTGCGGAATCGTACATTGGGGTTTCTCAGGTATCTTTTGATGGATGGAGGCCGTTGAGCCTGCATGGATACGGTTCATGTCAAGACGGTCGTTCAGCGGGAGCGCCACCTCTTACGGCGTCTTGCCGAATCGCTGCGGCTTGAGTCCTTCGAACGCTACAGACGTAGTTGCACGATGACGGCACCTGCGAAGGGGCGAATCCTTCAAGATCCTAAAGCCAAAGCCGCTTGACCGCCGGACTGTGTAATTCGCTGGATGTCGCGCGGCCTTGCGAGACTCGCGGGTCGCCCGCAACGTCGCCATCACGGCGCCGTTACTCTCGCACCCAACAACCACAGGGAGAGATGATCATGGTAACGAAAACCGACGCGATTGCCTTGCTGAAGGCCGATCATCGCAAGGTCGAGGATTTGTTCGAAAAGTTTGAAGCGGCGACGGACAACGCCAGCAAGAAGGCACTGGCACAGCAGATCTGCACCGAGCTGTCGGTGCATGCTACGATCGAAGAGGAGATCTTCTACCCGGCTTGCAAGGGCAAGGTGGAGGGGGACCTGATGAGCGAGTCCTACGTCGAACATGATGGCGCCAAAGTCATGATCGCCGAACTGGCCGCTGGATCACCCGAGAACGAGTTCTACGATGCCAAGATGATGGTGCTCAGCGAAGAGATCAAACATCACGTCAAGGAAGAGGAGAAGCCGGACGAAGGAGTGTTTGCCCAGGCCCGCGAAGCCGGCGTTGACCTCGACGCGTTGGGCGACCGGATGGCCCTTCGAAAGGGCGAACTCTTGGCCATGATCAAGTCAGAGGGACTACCGCCGCCGGTTACCCGCAGCTTCACGGGTCATAAGCTGCTGCAGGGTAAGACGGTCGACAGCAAGGCTGCCTGAAACTTCGACCGGATTTATGCGTGTACGGGCGTCGCGAGTACCTGATCCACCTGCTGACGGAAGCCGCGGAGATCGAGCACAATCTTTTGTGCTCGTATCTCTACGCGGCGTTTAGCCTCAAGCGCGGGGGCGAATCGAGCGCCCGGGAATTCCGGGCGCTCGATGGCTGGCGAGCCACCATCATGGGCGTGGCCATCGAGGAGATGGGCCATCTCGCTTTGGTGAACAATATGCTTGTTGCGACGGGCGGCGCGCCCCACTTCGACCGGCCCAACCTTCCGGTAGCGCCCGGTTATCATCCGGCGGCGTTCGTCGTGCGGCTGATGCCGCTGACGAGGAGCGCGCTCGATCATTTCATTTATCTAGAGCGTCCGCTGGACGAATCGATCGCCGACGGCCGCGATTTTCGCGCGCGCGAGCCCATGAAGCGGACGCCTACGCCGGGCCACTTCACCCCGTCGACGCCCGACTACGATACGATCGGCGAATTCTACGGCGAGATACGCGAGACCCTGCTCGCCTTGGCCAATTCCTCGGGCTCGGGGGCAATCCTCGACACGGCCGATCGGCAATGCGTCGTCGACATGCCCGGCGTTATCCCGATCCGGAATCTGTCCGATGCACTCTCCGCCCTCGACACGATCGTCGAGCAGGGCGAGGGCTCGACGTCGGAGAAGGCAGACTGTCACTTCGCCCGCTTTCGCGCGATGCGCGAAGAGTGGTTGGCGCTCGAAGCGCTCAATCCGGACTTTGCACCGGCCCATCCTGCCGCATATGATCCCGTCATGCGTCGGCCATCCGCCGAGGCGGAGCGCGTTTGGGTGACGAACCCGCCGGCGGAACGGCTGCTCGATCTCGGCAATGCGATGTACGGCTTCACACTGATGTTGCTGGAACAGGCCTATGCCATCGGAACACCGCAGCAGCGTCGCGCCGGCCTGGCCGCGGCGGCGATGACAATGATGAGGACACTGTCCGATATCGGTCACGCGCTGGTGCAGGTGCCTGCCGTCGAAAGTGGGGCGGTCAATGCCGGGCTTACCTTTGCCGTGCCGCGCAATCTTCGCAGCGCCTCGGCCGAGAGCGCGGTGCGGCTTTCGCTCGAGCGGCTCGAAGAGTTGCGGCGCGGAGCGGAGGCGCTGGGTTTGGCTCGCGTAAGAACGGCAATCGACCGCGCCGCAGCACAGGTCAACTCTTGACGCGCTGCTGAGGAGCAGTTGCGCGAATGTGCGAGGCTCATAGGAGAACGGGCTATTTCGGGTCTCCGCGTCAAAGTGGGACGGCGTCGCCTTCGATCAGGGCATGGGTGCAGGCGAGGCGCTTGGCTTCGCGGCGGTTATCGGCCGCCGGGGCGACGGCGCGCACCACGGCGTAACCCCTCGCTTGCCAATTGGCCGCAGCGCTCCAGGGAGTACCCCCCGGCAGGAAGAGACGGGGGCGCTGGGGTGTCGGCTCCGAGGCCGCCAGCACGGCATCCATGTAGAGGGTGAAGCCGGTGGCGGGCTCGCTCACGCCGTCCTCGGGATAACCCGCCGAATAGCGCCCACCGCGCGCCAGCTCCTGCCGTCCGGCGAGCGCGAAGACCGCGAAGGAGACGCCGGTCTGGTATTCGAGGCCGCGATAGTCGACGGCATCCAGTGTGAGCGGCAACTCCTCGTCGGCCGCGCTGATGAGCGCCACCACCTCGGCCAGCCGCCCGGCTTCGGCCGCGGCGGCGGCAGGGAGCTTCAGCTTCTTGAGCTGGGCAAGCGCGGTCGCGGCAGGCCCGGCGGCGCGCAGCAGGCCGACGAACAGGTCTGTCGCCTTCCTGTCGCCCTCCTTGCCGGCCAGCGCCTTGGCGATAGCGGCCTCGTCCTTGCGATCGAGCGCGTGGCGTAGGCGCGCCGCGGGCTCCGGCGCGAGCTTCAGCCCCGCCACGACGGCGGCGACGAGCGTCGGCAGATTGAGGTCGACGGTGAGCGCCGCGACGCCGATCGCGCGCAGGGCGTCGACAGAGAGCAGCACAGCCTCGGCGTCGGCTTCGGCGCTGTCGACGCCGATCAGCTCGGTGCCGACCTGGGCGAACTGGCGCTCCGGTTTCAGTGCGTTGCCGCGCACACGGATCACGTTGCCGCCGTAGGACAGGCGCAGCGGCCGCGGCTCGTGCTTCAGCCGAGTCACGGCGATGCGCGCGACCTGCACGGTCATGTCGGGCCGCACACCCATCATGCGCTGCGACACCGGGTCCATCAGGCGGAAGGTCTGCGAGGCAAGAGCGGCGCCCGGTCCGCCGAGCAGCGATTCCTCGAACTCGACCAGCGGCGGCTTGACCCGCTCGTAGCCGAAGGCGGCGAAGCGCTCGATGGCGGCGTCGACCGCGCGCGCCTCGCGCGCCGCGTCGGGCGGCAAGAGATCGGCGAGCCCGGCCGGCAAAAGGCCCCGGTGGTTGTTGTCGTTGGCGGTCATGGTGCGGGTTTATCCGATTGTGATAAGGCTGCCCAGCGATGACCGACGCTGCCCGCCCCGTCCTCTCCGTGGTGGCGCCCTGCTTCAACGAGGAGGGCGCGCTGCCGGAATTCCTCGCGCGCGTGGCCAAGGTGCTCGACGGCATCGCCGGCAGCAGCGAGATCGTGGTGGTCGACGACGGCTCGCGCGACGGCACCTGGCGCGTGATGACGGAAGCCTCGGCGCACGATCCGCGCATCGTTGCAGTCCGGCTGATGCGCAACCACGGCCATCAGCTCGCGCTCACCGCCGGCCTGTCGATCTGCCGCGGCGAGCGGGTGCTGATCATCGATGCCGACCTGCAGGACCCGCCCGAGCTCCTGCCCGACATGATGGCGCTGATCGACGGCGGCGCCGACGTGGTCTACGGCCAGCGCCGCGCTCGCGCCGGCGAGAGCCTGTTCAAGCGCGCGACGGCCGCCGCCTTCTATCGCCTGATCGGCCGCATGACCGATGTCGATATCCCGCTCGATGCCGGCGACTTCCGGCTGGTGACGCGGCGGGTGCTCGACATGCTGCTGGCGATGCCCGAACGGCACCGCTTCATCCGCGGCATGGTCGCCTGGATCGGCGGGCGGCAGGTGCCGATCGCCTACGACCGCGCGCCGCGCGCGGCGGGCGAGAGCAAGTATCCGCTGTCGAAGATGATCCGATTCGCCGCCGACGCCATCACGGCCTTCTCGGTGGTGCCGCTGATGGCCTCCATGACGATCGGCTGGATCATGGCGGCGGTCGGCTTCGGCTTCTTCGTCTATTCGATCGTCGGCTGGCTGATGCATTCGACCTTGCCGGGCTGGGCCTCGCTGATGGCCGCGATCGGCCTGCTGGGCGGCGTGCAGTTCCTGATGTTGGGCGTGATCGGCGCCTATCTTGGCCGCCTCTACGACCAGAGCAAGGGCCGGCCGCTGTTCCTGATCCGCGACATCGTGCGCGGGGGACCCTTGGGAGGTGGGAAGTGAGTGGCGCGGAGTTCGACCGCCACGCCGCGGGCTACGACGGCGGGCTCGACCATCCGATCAAGCGCCTGCTCGGCAACTCGGCCGATGAGTTCATCGCCGTGAAGGCGCGCTGGCTGCTGCGCCACGAGCCTGCTCTTCGCACCACGGATGCCAAGGGCAGCGGCGTGCGGCTGCTCGACTACGGCTGCGGCGCGGGCGACCTGATGCGCGTGCTGACGCAGCTCGGTGCGCGCGGGTCGTTCACCGGCTGCGACGTGTCGGGCGGCATGCTGGCCGAAGTCGGCAAACGCTGGCCGCGGCACCTCGGCCCGCCGCCGGCGCTCGCCCGCCAGGACGGCGCGCGCACACCGTTCGCCGACGGCCGGTTCGACGTCGCCACGGTCAGCGCGGTGCTGCACCACGTGCCGGTGGCCGAGCGGCCGGCGGTCTATGCCGAGCTCGGCCGCGTATTGAAGCCGGGCGGCCGGCTCTATGTTTTCGAGCATAATCCGCGCAACCGGCTGGTGCGCCACGTCATCGCCCGCACGCCGATCGACGAGAACGCCATCCTGCTCGATGCCCGGGAGGTGCAGGACGGCCTGCTCGGATCGGGCCGCTACGAGCTCGAGACCGACTATCTGATGTTTACGCCGCCCGGCATCGCCTGGCTTCGCTTCGTCGACCGGGCACTGGCGTGGCTGCCGCTCGGCGCGCAATATGTCGTGGCGGCGCGCAAGCCCGCATAGGAGACGAAGATGGACCAGCAAGCCTTCGAAACCGAGCTCAAGCGCGACGGCTACGACGTCATGACCAACACGACGCCCGGCGCCAAGACCAACCCCGAGCACAGCCATCCGTTCGACGTACGGGCGATGGTGCTGAACGGCGCCCTGACGCTCAACCGCGACGGCCAGAGCCAGACCTTCAAGCCCGGCGAGATCTTCACCATGCCGCGCGGCTGCCTGCACTACGAGAGCTACGGACCGGAAGGCGCGGTGGTGCTGCTCGGCCGCAAGATGTAGGCGGCGCGTCTACTGACGACAGCATGATATCGGCAATTCGAATTCCTCCCTGCGCGCAGCGCGGGGAGGTGTCGGCGTCTTACGCCGACGGAGGGGTCATGGGCCGCAGTATCGGTGCGGAAGAGAATGAATTGATCAGGGGCCGCGCCGATGTTGTGGCTCACGACCCCTCCGTCGCGGATTACCGCGCCACCTCCCCGCGCTACGCGCAGGGAGGAAAGCCAGCAGCGTAACGGATCAATGACGGCAATACGCGTACCGGCCCTGGGCTGGCAGATGGCGCTGGCGTTCGTGCTGTCGTTGCTGTTCCTGGCCGGGCTGATCGGCTGGCTGCAGAACGTCCACATGATCACGGCCAACGGCATGTACAAGAGCATCCAGGCGGAGCCCTGGATCGCCGACTTCGCCCACGCCCGGCTCGATCAATCGAACTATCTCTACTTCCCATTGTACGGCGCCTCGGCCTGGCTGCTCGATGCGCTGGGCATACTGCGCGGCGTGGCGTGGAAGCAGTTCGCCTATCTCAATGCATTCTGGGCGAGCCTCGGCGTTGCCGCCGTTTACGGCTTCGTCCATCGCCTGACCGGCGAAGCCAAGATCGCGGCTCCGGCGGCACTGTTCCACCTCGGCTGTGGCTTCGTCCTGCTGCTGGCGGTGATCAACGAAGACATCATGCCGGGCTACACGCTGGTGCTGGCCTCGATGCTGTTGGCCGGCCTGTGGTTCGCCCGGCCGACCGTGGCGCGCGTGGTGGGAGTCGGCGTGATTTTCACGCTCGGCTGGTTGGTCGAATGGCGGCTGATCTTCCCGACCTTGCCCGCGCTGCTGCTCGCACTCGCGATCGCACCGGCGCCGGTGCTGCGCCGGGCGGCGATGATGGTGCTGCTGCTCGCGTCGATCCTCGCCGTCGTCATCGCCACGCAGCTCCTCTGGCACGGACACAACGGCTCGGCAGGCGTCCACAACCTGCTCTGGACGGGCAAGGGCGTGGACAGCGGCTGGGCCGGTCTCACCTGGGGCAAGTTATGGACGATGCTGTCGGGGATCGGCGGCTATCTCCTGACCTTCGGCGCGCACAACGATCCGGTGACGTCGCGGCAGGCCGCGCTGCCGCTGGCTCTCTCCGTCGTGCTGCAGGTCGCCATCTTCGCGGCCTGCGTCGTAGCGGTGTGGCCGCGCCGCGGCGAGGCGCGGCTGCGTGCCATCGCCGCCGTGTTCCTCGGAACGCTCGGCGCCGGGCAGGTGATGAACCTGTATTCCCAGCCGCACGACCCGCAGATGCAGGTCAATGTGATGGCCTGGCTGACCGTGGCCTGGGCGCTGCTGCTGGCGGCGACGGCAGCGCGGCGGCCGGCTGTGTTCGGCGTGCTGGCCGTCCTGTCGCTGGCGCCGCTGCTGCTCAACGTCGCCTTTTTCTCGCGCTGGCGCGGCGGCGACGCCGAGGCGACGGCGGCGCTTGCAACCATCGAGCAGCGCTTCCCTCCGGACTCGACGGTGTTCGTCTATTGGGGCTTCGAGCCGATCACCATGTGGCAGTACGCGATGTGGAGCCGCACCTGGGACTGGGACGGCACGCCCGGCGAGGCGAAGTTCAAGTGGATCGCAGTCGATGCCGGCGCGATTCGCCACGCCGGCTGGACGCCGGAGCAGCATGCCGAGTCGATCCGCCGCGACCTCGACGCCGCCTTCGCGCGCGGCTATCGCGTCGTGATCTCCGATGTCTGGACGTGGAGCGTGGCGGAACTCGCGGCGCAGCTTTCCGGCCTCTCCGCCGCCAACCGCGCCCCGGCGATACACGCGATGCTGCACGACACCTACGACGCAACACCGGTCCTCGATGTGCCTACGGTCGGCACCTACTACGAGCTGCGACCCAAGCGCGCGCGCTGATGGCCGTCGCCCGCCAGACCATTCAGAAATGAGAGCAGCGCCGCATTGACGTCAACCGGTCGCTCCTGCTGCAGCCAATGGCCAGCACCTTCGATCAGCTGGACGTGGCGCAAGTCGGCAACCTGCTTGCGCATCAATTCGATCATGTCGACCCCTGGGATCATGCGCAGGACGTGATCGAGGCTGCCCGCCAGGAAGGCAGTCGGCTGCTCGATCAGCTTGCCGTCGACGGCCGCGAGCTGTGCGAAATCGCGTTCGGAGTTGCGATAGCGATTGAGCGGGCCTCTGAACCCGCTGTCCTGAAATTGACCGGCAAAGTAATCGAGATCGGCTGCGGTCAGCCAGAACGGAAGCCGTTCCGGGTCAGCCAGGCGGTCGAGGAACCCTGGCCCCGTCGGATTCTCGACCCGAATCGACGTGTAGATCTTGCGCAGGCTTCGCCGCACGTCGGCTTCGAGCTCAGCCTCGGCCACGCCGGGCTCCTGGAAATACAGCTGATAGAAGAAGCGGTCCTTGAACATCTTGCGGAGCAGTTCCACGATCGGCACTGGCCCGCGGCCGAGGTGCGGCACGCTGAGACCGGCAACGGCACGCACGCGTTCCGGATGGAACAAGGCCGTGCCGTAGGCGATCGGCGCGCCCCAGTCGTGGCCAACGACGACGGCCTGTTCCGCTCCCAGCGCTTCGATCAGCCCGCCGATATCGGCGCTCATGTCCTTGATCGCATACGCCGCGATGGCGTGAGGCTTATCGCTGCCGCCATAGCCGCGCACGTCCGGTGCGGCGACGCGGTAGCCTGCGTTCACCAGTGCCGGAATTTGATGGCGCCACGAGTACCAACTCTCGGGAAAGCCGTGGATCAGGACGACGAGCGGACCGTCGCCCGCCAGCGCCACTCGGAGGCGGATGCCATTGCTCTCGATGATATGCAGGTCCGGTTTCATGTGACGCTCTCTGGTCGGTATGGTCGCAATCATACGCCGTGAGCGGACATCTTTGGCTTTGCAAAGTCGAAGTCATTGGCGTACTACCGGCCCGGGCCACGCTCCCCCACCGGAGTGCAGCTCTTCTGTAAGGGAGAGAGGAATGATGAAGCCGAACGCACGTCCGGCGCGTCCCGATTTTTCATCGGGACCTTGCGCGAAGCGCCCGGGTTGGACACCGGAAGCCCTCAAAGATGCCGCCGTCGGGCGGTCCCATCGATCCAAGCTCGGCAAGAAGAAGATCGTCGAGGCGGTCGATCGCACGCGCGCGATGCTCGGCATCCCGGCCGACTATCGCCTCGGCATTGTGCCGGCGTCGGATACCGGCGCGGTCGAGATGGCGCTATGGTCGCTGCTCGGCGCCCGGCCGGTCGACATGCTGACCTGGGAAAGCTTCGGCGAAGGCTGGGTCACCGATGTGGCCAAGCAGCTCAAGCTCAAGGACGCGCGCACGCTCAAGGCCGGCTACGGCAAGATCGCCGACCTGAAAGCGGTCGACTGGACGCACGATGTCGTCTTCACCTGGAACGGCACGACCTCGGGCGTGAAGGTGCCGAACGGCGACTGGATCTCCGACACGCGCGAAGGGCTCGCGATCTGCGACGCCACCTCGGCAGTGTTCGCGATGGAGCTGCCGTGGCACAAGCTCGATGTCGTCACCTGGTCGTGGCAGAAGGTGATGGGCGGGGAGGGCGCACACGGCATGCTGGTGCTGAGCCCGCGCGCGATCCAGCGGCTCGAAAGCTGGTCGCCGCCATGGCCGATGCCGAAGATCTTCCGCATGACTTCCAGTGGCAAGTTCTCCGAGGCGATCTTCAAGGGCGACACGATCAACACGCCGTCGCTGCTCTGCGTCGAGGATGCGATCGACGGGCTGAAGTGGGGCGAGAGCGTCGGCGGGCTGAAGGGCCTCGTGGCGCGCTCGACGGCCAACCTCGGCGTGCTCGAGGCGTTCGTGGCCGCGCGCGACTGGATCGCCTTCCTCGCCGACGACGCGGACATCCGCTCGAACACCTCGGTGTGCCTGAACATCGTTGCGCCGTGGTTCACGGCACTGGCGGCCGACAGGCAGGCCGCGGCGGCCAAGAAGATGGCCGACCTGCTGGAGAGCGAGAAGGCCGGCTACGACGTCGGCTCCTATCGCGACGCTCCGCCGGGCCTGCGCATATGGTGCGGCGCCACGGTCGAGAAGGTCGACCTCGAAGCGCTGCTGCCGTGGCTCGACTGGGCCTATGGCGAGATCGAGCGCGAATTTTCGTAACTGAGTTTTCAAGGCTGGGAGCGCGGCTCTCCAGAGCCGCTCTTCTTCGGATTGCCCCATTCCGGAGCGGCTCTGGAGAGCCGCGCTCCCAGCGAAGAGGAGTACTGTCTCATGGCGAAGCCAAAGGTTCTCATTTCCGACGAGCTGTCGCCGCGTGCGGTTCAGATCTTTTCCGAGCGCGGTTGCGACGTCGATTTCAAGCCCGGGCTCAAGCCGGCCGAGCTGCGCGCGATCATCGGCAACTATGAGGGGCTGGCGATTCGTTCGGCGACCAAGGTGACGGCCGAGCTTCTCGCCGAGGCGAAAAACCTCAAGGTCGTGGGCCGCGCCGGCATCGGCGTCGACAATGTCGACATCAAGTCGGCCACCGCGCACGGCGTCGTGGTGATGAACACGCCGTTCGGCAATGCCATCACCACCGCGGAGCACGCCATCGCCCTGATGTTCGCCGTCGCCCGCCAGGTGCCCGCGGCCGACGCCAGCACGCAGGCCGGCAAGTGGGAGAAGAACCGCTTCCTCGGCATCGAGCTCAGCTTCAAGACGCTGGGCCTGATCGGCTGCGGCAACATCGGCTCGATCGTCGCCGAGCGCGCGATCGGGCTGAAGATGCGCGTAATCGCCTACGATCCGTTCCTCAGCGAGGAGCGCGCGACCGAGCTGGGCGTCGAGAAGGTGACGCTCGAGCAGCTCCTGCCGCGCGCCGATTTCATCACCGTGCACACCCCGCTCACCGAGCAGACGAAGAACATCCTGTCGCGCGCCAACCTGATGAAGACCAAGAAGGGCGTGCGCATCATCAACTGCGCGCGCGGTGGCCTGGTCGACGAGCTGGCGGTGCGCGACCTGCTGGTCTCCGGTCACATCGCCGGCGCGGGCTTCGACGTGTTCGTCGAGGAGCCGGCCAAGACCAACGTGCTGTTCGGCGCACCCAATCTCGTCTGCACGCCGCACCTCGGTGCTTCGACAGTCGAGGCGCAGGAGAACGTGGCGCTGCAGGTCGCCGAGCAGATGTCGGATTACCTGCTGACCGGCGCGGTCGCGAACTCGCTCAACATGCCCAACGTCTCGGCCGAGGACGCGCCCAAGCTCGCGCCCTATCTCGACCTCGCCCAGAAGCTCGGCTCGTTCGCCGGCCAGCTCACCGACAGCGACATCAAGGCGGTGTCGATCGAGTACGAAGGCCAGGTCGCGGCGCTGAACGTCAAGCCGCTGAGCCAGGTGGCGCTGATGGGCGTGCTGCGTCCGCAGCTCGATTCGGTGAACATGGTGAACGCACCGGTGATCGCCCGCGAGCGTGGCATCGAGGTCGCCGAGGTCAAGCACGAGCGCGACAGCGACTACAACTCGATGATCCGGCTCACCGTCACCAGCGAGAAGCACACGCGCTCGGTCACCGGCACGCTGTTCGGCGGCAAGCACCCGCGCATCGTCGAGATCAAGGGCATCGAGATCGAGGCCGAGTTCGCGCCGCACATGCTTTACATCACCAACGACGACAAGCCGGGCTTCATCGGCCGCCTCGGCACCCTGCTCGGCGAGAACGCGGTCAACATCGCGACCTTCCATCTCGGCCGCGACAAGCCGGGCGGTTCGGCGATCGCGCTGGTGCAGGTCGACCAGCCGTTGTCGACGTCGCTCACCGCCCGGATCGCCGCGGTCGAAGGCGTGGTGCAGGCCAAGGCGCTGGGATTCTAGTCGACCAAGGGAGCGTTTGGGGCCGTCACTGCCTGTTGGTAAGCTCGCTTTCTGGTGGCGTGCGTTGGCAGGGACTGACTTCAGATGCCTTTGTATTGGGTGATCGATTCGCGAGAGCGTCTGATGACAGCGGTAGCCGAAGGCGGCGTGACAAGGGAGGAGGCGGATGCCTACCTCGATGCCATGGTCGGTGCGCGGGCTGACAGCTATCGCCGGCTCTTCGACGGCAGCCAGGGCGAGCCGTTGATGAACAGCGAGGACATCATGGCGTTGGCGGTGCGGATGCGCGGCATGCAGCAGGGCGGAAATCCCGGCCCGTTGGCGATCGTCATGCCGCGTGCCAAGCACGAGCAGTTCGCCCGCATGCTGGGCATCCTGGCCGTTCCCGATCGTCCCATCCGATTCTTCAGCGATCCGGTCGCCGCGCGTGCCTGGCTGGACGGGCCCGCGGTCCGCGATTGGCCGAAGCGGCAGGCCCACGGCCGCGGGGTGGCATGAGAAATGCTCTGGAGCGGGAGCGATCTATCAGGGCCATGATGCTTTCGGCGAATGAAAGGAAGAGACATGGCCCGCATCGGCGAGATCACGGACGACGGCGGCGATCCGACGCTGAAACCGATCTTCGACAAGCAGCGCGAGCTGTTTGGCGACATCCTGAACACGACCCGCGTGATGGCGCATTGCCCGCCGATCCTGCGTGCGGTGGGGCTGATGGGGCAGGCAATCGAGCAGTCGGGGCAGCTGCCCAAGGCGTTGCTGCCGCTGATTTATCTCAGGGTTGCCTCGATCAACGGCTGCCCGTTTTGAATTGATATCAATTCCGTCCGTGTGGCGGAAACCCAAGGCGGGCTCGACAAGGTCGCGGAAGTTCCGACGTGGCGCGACAGCAAGCTGTTCAGCGCGAGCGAGCGGGTCGCGCTCGAATATGCCGAGGCGGTGACCTATACCGACCGGCAGGTCGACGATGTGTTGTTTGCGAAGGTGAAGGAGCATTTCACCGAACCGCAGATCGTCGAGCTGACGGCCGCCATCGCGTTCGAGAACTTCCGTAGCAAGTTCAATCCGACCCTGGGCGTGGAGGCGCAGGGCTTCTGCGTGATTCCGAAGAGGGACTGACGCGCACGGAGATCATCGCTGGGAGCGCGGCTCTCCAGAGCCGCTCATGGGATGTGGCAATCTGAAGAAGAGCGGCTCTGGAGAGCCGCGCTCCCAGCAGGACCGATCACTCCATCTCGATCTTGAGCTCCTTCAGCGTCTTGCCCCAGAAGTCATGCTCGTCGGCGACGAACTTGGTGAACTCCGCGCGGGTGCGCTCGGGCGGCTGCTCGAGGCCATCGCGGGCCAGGGCCTCCTCCCATTTCGGATTCTTCATCGCCTCCTTGGTGGCCTTCTCGATTTTGTCGAGGATGGCGTCGGGCGTCTTGGCCGGTGCGAACAGGCCCTGCCAGCTCGTCACGACGACGTCGATGCCTTGCTCCTTGAGCGTCGGCACGTCGGGCAGCGACTTCACGCGCTTGTTGCCGGTCACGGCCAGCGCCTTGAGGTTGCCGCCCTTGATCTGCGACACCGCGGGCGGCAGCGAAGAGAAGTTCATCGTGATCTGGCCGCTGATCACGTCGGCCACCGCCGGCCCCGTCCCCTTGTAGGGCACGTGCGTGATCTTGATCCCGGCCGCCCGCGCGAAGAGAGCGCCGGCGAGGTGATTGTTGCCGCCTACGCCCGATGACGAGAAGGTGAGCGTGTCGGGGGCCTTCTTGGCCATCGTCACCAGCTCGGCCGCATTGTTGGCCGGCACCTTGGTGCCGACCACCAGCACGTACTGGTAGTCGGTGATCTGGCAGATCGGCGCCAGGCTGGTGATGGTGTTGATCATGCCCTTCTGGACGTGCGGGTTGATGATCACGTTTGTGCCGACGGCAACGAACAGCGTTTGGCCGTCCGGCTTGGCAGCCGCCACGTTGCGCAGGCCGATCGACCCGGCCGCGCCGCCCTTATTGTCGATGATGATCTGCTGGCCGATGACCGGCGTCATCACGTTGGCAAGCTCGCGGGCATTGATATCCGTGCTGCCGCCCGCGGCATAGCCGACGACGAAGGTCACCGGACCGGCCGGCCAGGCCGCCTGCGCGCGTGCCAGCGAGGGCAGGAGGACGGCGCCCGAGCCGAGGGCGAGGGCATGGCGGCGGGTGATGGACGTCATATGGCCTCCTTTGTCATCCCGCGGCGAAGCCAAGGGATCTCTTCCTGTTGCCGTAACGATCCCTCGCTCGCGCTCGGGATGACACTGCGTGTTAGTTCTTCCCCAAAACGTACTTGCCGGCGCCATCGCCCGCCATCTTGCCCAGCACCGCGCCGGACACCAGCCCGGTGCCGCCGGGATAGTTGTGGTAGAACAGCCCGCCGACCAGCTCGCCCGCAGCGAACAGGCCGGGGATGATGTGCCCGTCGGTGCTCTCGACCTCGCCCTCGGTCGTGATCTTGAGCCCACCGAAGGTGAAGGTGAGGCCGCAGGTCACGGCGTAGGCCTCGAACGGAGCCTGGTCGATCGTGTTGGCCCAGTTGCTCTTCGGGACGGCCAGCCCGCGCACACCTCGGCCGTCCTTGATCGCCGGGTTGAACGGCACATCGGTCATCACGGCGGCATTCCATTCCTTGATGGTCTTGAGGAATTGCTCCTGGTTTACGCCCTCGAGCTTGGTCGCCAGCTCCTCGATCGTATCGGCGCGGACCTTGGTCATGCGCTTGATGCGGTATTCGTCGCGCAGCCGGTCGAGCACCTTCGCGTCGAAGATCTGCCACGCGAACTGCTGCGGCTGCGCCAGGATCACCGCGCCGTACTTGGCATAGGTGTAGTTGCGGAAATCCGCGCCCTCGTCGACGAAGCGCACGCCGTTGGCGTTGACCATGATGCCGAGCGGGTAGGAGTGCTTCTGGAAATTGTCGCCGACCTCGAGGTCGCCGAACTCCGGCGCGTTCATGTCCCAGCCGACGGCATGGCCGCCCGACCAGTTGCCGTGCGGCTTGGCGCCGATCGCCAGCGCCATGTTGATGCCGGCGCCGGTGTTGAAGCGCGTGCCGCGCACCTTGGCGAGGTCCCAGGTGGGCCCGAGATAGCGCGTGCGCATCTCGGCGTTGCTCTCGAAGCCGCCGCAGGCCAGCACGACCGCCTTGGCGCCGATCCGGACCTTGCGCCCCTTGTGGCGGGCGATGACGCCGCGCACCACGCCGTCCTCTTCGATCAGCGACACGGCCGGCGTCTCGTAATGGATCGGGATGCCGGCCTTGGCCGCCGCCTTGTGCTCGAGATCGACCAGGCCCGGGCCGCCGCCCCAGGCCTCGACCGCGAGGCCGCCCCAGAATTTGTACTTGCCGTTGACCTTGAAGGCCTGCCGGCCGTAGCTCGGCTGGAAACGCACGCCCTTGGAACGCATCCATTTCAGGGTCTCGAAGCTGCGGTTGATCAGGATCTCGGTCAACTCGGGGTCGCAGCGGTAGTTGGTCACCCGGCCCATGTCGTCGAGATACTGATCGGCGGAGTAGGAGCCGAAATCGACGTCGCGCTTTTCCTCGGGCGTGAGGTCGTAGAGCTGCTCGAGATCGTCGGCATCGTGGAAGACCACGCGCATGGCGCCTGCCGTGTAGGTGCTGTTGCCGCCGCGCTCCTCCTCGGGAGCGGCTTCCAGCATGGCGACCGTGGCGCCTTGCTCCTTGGCCGCCAGCGCCGCACAGGCTGCGGCATTTCCCGCGCCCACCACCAAGACATCGACCTGGAAATCGTCCACGCGCGCACTCCTCGATTTTGGCCCCGGCTTTGCTCTACAATACAGCCATGGGTGATCGTTTCGACCGTCTAAGCGTCAGGCATCGCAATGTCGAGAGCCTGCTGCGCCGTCCCGGTATCGGGCACAATAACGGACCGACCTTCGACATGTCGTGGGGCGCGTGGGTATGGCGCCGCGCCGCCGCCAAGGCGTGGAAGACGCCGAGCCCGGAGGTCGCGAAAATGCGCATCCGGCGCGCCGAACGGCTGGGCATCACCTACAAGGAACTGACCGCCACCCTGATGAATACCGGCGCCAATCTCGGCGCCGCCGTGATGCCGCTGTCGCTGGCGGCGCGGGTGCGGCGCGGTCCGAAGGGCGAAATCATCGTCGAGCCGCGCAATTCGATCGCCGCCCTGGTCGCCCGGTTCGGCGGCCGGCTGTTCCTGCTCGGCGACATCGACGCCGTGCCCGGCCTGACCGACGCCGAGCGGGCGGACTTCCTGCCGCTCGTCAACCGCGCCTTCGACGGCAAGGTTGAGGCGATCGGCTGGGGCCACGACGGCGCGGCGATCCGCACGATGCTGAAGGCGAACGCCGTCCCGCACCAGGAGGCTTTCCTGGTCGGAGCGGGCATGGCCCACCAGGTGATGGGCGAGACCGCCGGCCTGCCGTTCACCAAGGACATCGATAGCTGGTTCTCGTGATTCCTCTCTGCGCGCAGCGCGGGGAGGTGTCAGCGTCTTACGCTGACGGAGGGGTCATGGGCTGCACCGACGTTGTGGCCCACGACCCCTCCGTCGCGGATTACCGCGCCACCTCCCCGCGCTCCGCGCAGGGAGGAATGCTGTGGCCGCGTAGCTGCGTCTCGTGCCATTGAGTTGGCATGAGCATCACTCCTCCCCTCCAAGGCGTCCGCGTCGTCGAGCTTACGCACACGATCCTCGGGCCGTCGTGCGGGATGATCCTGGCTGATCTCGGTGCCGAGGTGATCAAGGTCGAGCCGGTCGATGGCGACCGCACCCGCAAACTGCGCGGCTTCGGCGCCGGTTTCTTCGGCTACTTCAATCGCAACAAGAAGAGCCTCGCGCTCGATGCCGATTCAGTCGAAGGCCGCAAGGTGCTGGTCAAGCTGCTGCAGTCGGCCGACGTGATGATCGAGAACTTCGCACCGGGCTCGATGGCCAAGCGCGGGCTAGGGCCGGAACATTTGGAGAAGATCAATCCGCGGCTGGTCTATTGCGCGCTGAAGGGATTCCTGCCCGGGCCGTACGAGAAGCGGCCGGCGCTCGACGAGGTCGTGCAGATGATGGGCGGGCTGGCCTACATGACCGGCCCGAGCGGCCGGCCGTTGCGCGCCGGCACGTCGGTGGTCGACATCGTGGGCGGCATGTTCGGTGCCTTCGGCACCGTGCTGGCGCTTAAGCAGCGCGACCGCACCGGCAAGGGTGGGCTGGTCGAATCGGCACTGTTCGAATCTGTCGTGTTCCTGATGGGCCAGCATCTGGCGATCACGGCAATGAACGGCGCACCGCCGCCGCCGATGCCCGAGCGGGTCAGCTCGTGGGCGATCTACGAGATCTTCAACACCGCCGACGATCTCCAGATCTTCATCGGCATCACGTCGGACGGCCAGTGGAAGCGCTTCTGCGAGTTCTTCAGGCAGGACGCGCTCGCGGCCGATCCGAAGCTCGCCACCAACAACCTCCGCATCGAGGCGCGGCCCTGGCTGGTCCCGAAAGTGGCCGAGATCTTCAAGGGCTACACCAAGGATGCGCTCGAGGAGATCTGCCTCGCCGCCGATATCTCCTTCGCGCCCGTCGCGCGGCCGCAGGACCTGTTCGACCATCCGCACCTGCTGGCCAACGGCTCGCTCGCGGCCACGACCTTGCCCGGTGGGGTGAAGACGCGCCTCCCGCTGCTGCCGTTCCAGATGTTCGGCTGGCGCCCACCGCTGGTCAGCGACCCGCCCGGGATCGGCCAGCACAATGCCGAGGTGCTGGCGGAGATCGGCTACGACGAGGCAGGCATCGCCGCACTCGAGGCGGCGGGGATGTTGGGGCCGAAGTAGCGGCCATGCCCGGCAGGACGATCTCCCTCGCGGTCGCTGCCTGCGGATGGCTGATCGCCGGCCTGGTCGTGTTCTGGCTGGTCTCCAGCGCCGGTTTCGCGGCGATCGCGTTGATCGGCCTGTTGCTGTGGTTCATCAGCGTGCGCATCGACCTCGAGAAGGATGCGGCCGTGGGCAGCGGCTGGAGCGCCGACCTGATGGCCAAGCAGCACCAGGCCCGCGAGCGCCTGTCGGCCGAGGAGCGGGCGAGCCGGCATCACGAGCTGTCGCTGACGATGGAAGCCGTGCGCCTCCTTAAGCAGATGGGCATGGCGCTGACCTTGATCGGCGCGGCCTGCCTCATCTGGTTCCAGCTGCTGCACTAGAATTTGCGGCGGCGTCGCGGGTCGCTACGACGTCGGAGACGGAGGGCTCTTGACAGAGAAGATGCCGCTGGCGCGGACGATCCGGCGGCCGTCGCAGACGACGTAGCAGTTCGCGAAAGCCAGAGACCGACCGACCTTCTGCACGTCGACATGGGCCTCGATCCAGTCGCCCACCGTCGCGGACCCCACGAAATCGGTCGTGACATTCGCCGTGGTTAGGAACGGGCGGGGCTCGACGCTCGAGGAGGTGCGATAGCCCAGCGCGATGTCGCACAAGGTCATAAGCAGTCCGCCATGAGCATTGCCGCGGCCGTTGGCATGGCAAGGGCGGACCCGCAAGCCGACGACGAACGTCCCATCGGGCTCCTTGCGCATGAAGAACGGCCCGAGGTGATCGAGGAACGGGCTCGTGCGGAAGATCGGCTCGAAGCCGGGAGGCGGATCGCTGGCCGACATCATCGGATCGAGAGGAGGTGGGCTGTGTCGTTGGGCACTCTTCCTTCCAGCACCTCGCGATAGACGCGCTCCACGCCGGCGGGACCGCTTGTGTGGACGAACGCCGTGCCTTTCGCGATCAGCGCGTGGAAGTGTTGCCACGCCTCGGTGAAGCGCTGCCAGTAGCCGTTCTTGCCCCACAGGTCCTGGAGGCGTTGCATGTGGGCCGGCGCCATGAACAGCGCGCGACGCGGGCCCGGGAGGGCTTCGCTGACGTCGGACCCGTGCGTGAAGCCGGCGGCGATGCTGGTTCGCAGTCCCGATCCCAGGTGGTCGTGGACGGCGCGGGTCACGTCGGTCGCGTTGGCGATGTCGACGAAGACGGTCGGCTCGTCGCTGGCGAGCGCGGTGATCTCCTCGTACGGCAGGACGCGATCATGCACCGCGCGGGCGGCGACTTGCGCGACGCGTTGGCGGGATGTCAGGCCGACGACCTCCAGCCCTTCGCCGGCCAGCAGCATCGCGAGACCCAGGGCGGCCTTGCTCGACGCACTCGATATCAGGATCCGGCGGCAGCCGAACCAGCGTTGCTCCGAGAGGTACGTGGCACAGCAGAAGGACAGGCTGAAGCTGGGCCGGAGGACCATGTAGGCATCCATCGCCTCCGGGCCGAGCGCGAGGCCGCGGTTGGCGATGAGATACTGGTTGTAGGTCGCTGGAAGCGACCGGCGATGAAGGCTCTCCTCCAGCACCGTCGCGCCGCTGACGGCCCCCACCGTCATGCGCAGGTGGGTCGCCATGGGGAAGAAGCCGAACAGCGTCGTGCCTTCCGTCAGGTTGGGGTGACGGGAGGCGACCACGTCGGCGAGCCCCCAGACCGGGACGCTTCCCCAGCCGCTGCCGGCCGGGAAGAACTCCCAGTAGCCGAAGCCCAGCCCCGGGATGCGGCTGCCCAGACGGGCGTAGGTGATGTTGTTCGCCGTGAGGGCGAAGCGGCGGATGGCGACATCGGCCTCGCCTTTGGCAAGGCCGTCGTCGCCGCGCGGCTCGCGCCATTGCACTTTGGCCAGATCGTCCTGGCGGACTTCAAAGCTCTGTGCGGGATCTACTCCGAGGGGCATTGGATCTACGCGGTACGAGGAGGGTCGACCGGAAGATAGAATCTGTAGAGAACATCACGAAAATGAATGTTTCGAATGAGGATGGATCGATGGCCTCGATCCATCCGTCGCTCATGCCCTCGCCTGGGAGTGGGTCGCCGGCGCGGCCTCCTTGTCGTCGAACGCCGGATAGTCGGGATCGAGCAGGAAGGGGTGCGGGCCGCTGAAGCTGCCGATGAAGGCGGTGTGGGTGATGACGCCGCTCTCCGGCGCCCACAGATGCAGGTGGTAGCCCGGCGGTTCCATGGTGAAGGTCGCATCGTCGTGCGGCGTCAGGTCGAGCACGACCTGATGCGCGACCGAGGGTGCCACCGAGCCGATCGTGCCGCCCCAGCGGATCTGGATCGAGCGGTGGTGATGGCCGCAGGCGACTCTCTCGATGTTCCCGCGGCCCTTCAGGATCGCGGCCATCGACGGCGCGTTGCGGCAGTTGATCGAATCCATGTGCTGCAGGCCGGTCGGGAAGGGCGGGTGGTGCATGAAGATGAAGGTCGGCCGGTCGGGCTGCTCGTCGAGCCGCGCCTTCAGCCAGGCCAACCGTGCCGCGTCCATCTCGCCGTGGCCCTTGCCCGGCACGACGGTGTCGAGGCCGATCAGGCGCATCGGCAGGTCCTCGACGGTGTAGTGCAGGAACTCGCCGTTCATCGGCAGGTAGCCGTCGCCGCCGAACACCAGCCGCATGTTCTCGCGCCGGTCGTGGTTGCCGGGGATCAGATAGACCGGCATCGGCAGCGGGCTCAGACAGTCGCGCAGCAGCTCGTACTCCTCGACCAGGCCGCAGTCGGTGAGGTCGCCGGAGGCGACCACAGCGTCGGGCTTCTTGGGCTGGGCGAGGATCGAGGCGACCGCTGCACGCAGCATCGCCGCGGTGTCGACCAGGCCGTAGGCCTTCTTGCCCGACGGCCGCACGTGCATGTCGGTGATCTGGGCGATCAGGGTCATTTTGATTCCTTCATGTTCTCCCGGACCGCGAGCTTCCAGCTCGCTCATGAGCATGAGCGAGCTGGAAGCTCGCGGTCCGGAAGATGTTGATCACGGCAGCTTAAGCGCGGTCTGGTCGACATAGGGCTTCATCAGCGCATCGGCGTTCTTCTGCGCGTCCTTTACGGCCTGCGGCGCCTTCTTCTTGCCATTCAGCACGGCTTGGACCTCGTCCTCCAGCGCCTTGCGCACCGCCACCGTCTGGTAGGTCGCGAACCACGGCTTGGCGTAGGGCAGCTGGTCGAGCGCCACCTTGGCTTCGGGGTTCTTGGCCATGAAGTCCTTCATCTCGGCGGTGTCGTACGGCGACTTGCGCGGCGAGAAGTAGCCGGTGAACCGGCTCCAGCCGCCCAGCGTCTCGGTCGAGGAGAGCCACTTGGCGAACTTCCAGCCGGCCGCCTTCTGCTCGTCGTTCAGGCCCTTGAACATGACCAGCGAGCCGCCGCCGATCGGCACGGCGTTGCGCACGTTGCGCGGCACGAAGGCCACGCCGAACGGCTGCTTCATGTTCTCGCGCACGAAGGAGAGGCTGCCGGTCGACAGCAGCATCATCGACACCTTGCCGGCCAGGAAGTTGGTGGAAAGAGCGCCACCCTCGACGACGCCCTGCTGCATCACCTTGTGCTTGAACACCAGGTCCTCGACGAACTGCACCGCGCCCAGCATCGTGGGCGTGTCGTAATAGACCTCGCCGCCGTACTCCTCGTTGAAGTAGCGGCCGCCGTTCGACATGGAGAGCGCCTCCATGATCCAGCCCAGGTAGTCGTAGCCCTCGGGCAGGCCGAAGCCCATGCGGTCGGGCTTGGTCAGCTTCTTCGCGGCATCGACCAGCTCGGCCCAGGTCTGCGGCGGCTTCTCGGGATCGAGGCCGGCTTCCTTGAAGTGCTCCTTGTTGTAGTAGAGCAACGGCGTCGAGTTCTGGAACGGCACGGCATAGAGGTCGCCGTCGACGACCGCATTGGCGTGCACCGCCGGCCAGAAATCGTCGAGGAACTTCTCGCGTGTCGTGCCCTCGGCCTTCAGCATCGGCTCGAGCGAGATCACGTCGCCGGCGAGCTTGAGGTCGAGCACGAAGTTGGCGCTCATCAGCACCACCGCGGGCGGCTTGCCGGCGTTCGCCGCGGCCTGCGCCTTGAGCTTGGTGTCGTCGTAGCTGCCGGTATAGACGGCGGTGACGGCGACCTCCTTCTGGCTGTCGTTGTAGACCTTGGTGAGGCGCGTCATCTCGCGCGCCAGCTTGCCGTCGACCGGCACCGGGAAGAAGAAATCGATCTTCGTCTGCGCGCCGGCGAATGCCGGCGCGAGCACGGCAACGGCCGCGGCGAGTGAAGGAAGCCAACGCATCGTTTATCTCCTCGTCATCCCTTGAGACCCGAAAAAAGAAAGCTGTCGACGAACTGACGCTGGAAGACGGCGAACAGCGCGAGCAGCGGGAACATCACCAGCAGGGTGCCGGCGGCGAGCAGGCCCCATTCGCGCCCGCCCTCGGTGCTGAGCGCGAAGCTTGCGAGGCCGATGGTGAGCGTGTGGGTGCTCGGGTCGTTGAGCACCATCAGCGGCCACAGGAACTCGTTCCAGTGCGCCATCAGCGAGACCAGCGAGAAGGCGATCAGGCCGGGCTTCGCCATCGGCAGCAGGACGTGCCACAGGGTCTGCCACCACTGCGCGCCGTCGATCGTGGCGGCCTCCTCGAAGTCGCGCGGGATCTGGCGGAAGGTCTGGCGCATCAGGAAGGTGCCGAAGGCCGAGGCGAAGTAGGGCGCCATGACGCCGAGCAGGCTGCCGTACAGGCCGAGATCGACGATGGTGCGCAGGTTGGGCACGATCAGGATCGGCGGCACCAGCATGAGCTGCAGCAGGAAAACGTAGAAGATCGTGTCGCGGCCGGGGAAGGAGAGGCGGGCGAAGGCGTAGCCCGCCAGCGAGATCGTCACGATCTGCACCGCCAGGATGCCGAAGGCCACGATCGCGGTGTTGAGGTAATAGACCGCGAAGTCGCCGCTCTCGAAGGCGAGCTTGAAGTTGTCGAACGTCGGCACGTAGTCCGGCACCAGCGACGCCATGCCGATCCCGCCCGCCATCTCGGGCCGGAACGAGGCGACCAAGGTCCACAGGAACGGCGTCGACCACAGGAAGGCGGTGACGACCATCAGGCCCGCGCCGACGAGGCTAGCGCGTCGCATGCGAACCTCTTCGTCTTCCGGACCGCGAGCGTCCCGCTCGCTCATGCTCATGAGCGAGCGGGACGCTCGCGGTCCGGAAGAGCATGAGGTCAGCTCGCGGCATGCGCGCCTCGCTCCATCGTCTTCAGCGACACCACCGACAGCGCGAGCAGGAACGACACCGACAGCAGGCTCGCCGCGGCGGCCTTGCCGGCGGCGAAGTTCTCGTGCGCCTGCTCGTAGATGTAATAGAGCACCAGCTTGGTCGAGTTGCTGGGCCCACCTTTCGTCAGCACGATCACGTGGTCGACCTGGGTCAGCACGTTGATCAGCGCGATCACCAGCACGAAAGCGGTGGTCGGCGCGAGCAACGGGACGATCACATGGCGCAGCCGCTGCCAGCCGTTGGCGCCGTCGATCGTCGCCGCCTCGAGCACGTCGCCCGGCAGGGTCTGCAGCCCCGCCAGGTAGAACAGCATGTAGTAGCCGGCGTTCTTCCAGATCGTGATGCCGATCAGCGACCACAGCGCCACGTCGGGGTCGCCCAGCCAGTTGAAGCCGCGCACGCCTATCTTGGCGAGGTAGTAGTCGAACAGCCCGACGCCGGGCAGGAAGATGAAGAAGAACAGCGAGGCGGCCGCGACCAGCGGTACCATCGACGGGAACAGCAGCAGCGCGCGCACCACCGCGTTGAGCCGCGTCGAGCGCTGCAGGGCGAGCGCGAACAGCAGAGCCAGCGCCATGCTGGGCGGCACCGTGCCGGCGGCATAGACAAGGTTGTTGACGACCGACTGGGTGAAGGCCTTGTCGGCGAACAGCGCGGTGTAGTTGCCGAGCCCGACGAACAGGCTCTCCCGCGTGCCGTGCGGCTTGTCGTGAAGCGATTCCCAGGCGACGCGCAGGATCGGCAGGTAGGTGAAGGCCGCGAGCAGCAGCAGCGACGGGGCGAGCAGAAGCCAGGGGAAGGCGCGGCTGCGCACGCGCAGGCCCAAGCCCAGCCGGACGCGCGAAGCGCCGAACGCGGTCTGGGCTTCGCTCACGCTGGTCATGGGGGACCGCTACTGCCCGGCCATGAGAGCTTCGTTTCGGTTTTGTGGCGCTGGTGTTACGTCGTTTCGCCAATCGGGGACAAATCGGCACACCCAGGCGCGGCGGCCCGGGCTACGATGGTCCGATGGCAGAGCGAGGCACCGGACTGAGAGAGTTGCGCCGGGCGGCGGCTGAAAGTTGCGCGCCAAGGCGCAATTGGCGATGGATCGGCCAGCCTCGGAATTGGCGCCGGTTTCGGCGTGGCACCGACTGGGCAGCGCGCTGGCGAGCATAACCCGGGAGGTGGCCATGACGTCTCTGCGGGCGGCCCTCGTCTTCTTCGCGGCGGCCTGGCTCGTGGCGACAGCGGTCCGGTTCGGCCGCTCCCTGTGGGCCCGGAACGAGTGATGGCTTAGGCCGCCGATCGGCGCGAGAGTCGGTTTCCTCCCTGCGCGCAGCGCGGGGAGGTGTCAGCGTCTTACGCTGACGGAGGGGTCATGGGCCGCACCGATGTTGTGGCCCATGACCCCTCCGTCGCGGATTACCGCGCCACCTCCCCGCGCTGCGCGCAGGGAGGAATCTGGAGCTGGCCGGGGAGGGAGACCCGCAGTGGGAATGAAGCGCAAGGTCGGGCTGTTCCTGTTCGCCGTCATGCTGGCGGTGAGCGTGGGGGCCACCATCGTGGCCTCGCTCGCCATGTACCGGCTGGTCTCGGACAAGCAGGACAACGAG
The DNA here is from genome assembly GCF_965279465.1 of Reyranella sp. Taxonomy (NCBI): domain Bacteria; kingdom Pseudomonadati; phylum Pseudomonadota; class Alphaproteobacteria; order Hyphomicrobiales; family Reyranellaceae; genus Reyranella; species Reyranella sp. Next base: position 6,166,627 of record NZ_OZ257242.1, on the reverse strand, counting down.
ATCCATCGGCTGGAGGCCAGCCTGTCCGATCGCTTTGCCGTCTTCGAGACCATGCTGCGGTCCCAGCACCAGCGCATCACGGCGCATATGGACAACGTGCTGCCCGCGATCGTGGCGGAGCTCGAAGCCACGGGCCGCAAGCCGGAAGATCTGTCCGTCGCCGACCTCGATGCGCTTACCCGCAAATACGACGTGCAGCACATCTATTTCATCGACCGCGCGCACAAGGTGTTCCAGACCAACCTCTCCTCCGACATGAACCTCACCTTCCCGGAGAGCGACTTCACGCGCTTCCTCGATTCTGTCTACGGCGCCAACAAGGTGATGAACGACGGCATCGACATGTCGAGCCTGACCGGCACGCTGCGGACCTACAGCTACTTCGGACCTGCCGGGAAAGACTACATCGTCGAAATCTCGACCGAGGTGCGCGCCAGCCTGGCCACGGGAGAGTTCGGCTGGATGAGCGATTTTTTCTTCCAGGATGTATTTGGCGATGCGGTGCGCTCCAATCCCTACGTCAAGGAAGTCGATCTCTACCTGGTCACACCCGCCGGAACGTGGTCCCTGCTCCATGTCGGCAAGAAGCTCGATCCTGCGCGTGCCGCGCGGGTGCAGAAGGAAGGCCGCGAGGAAGTCGCGGCCGCTGACGGCCGCACCCTTACGGTCTACAGCGGCGAGGAGACCATGGCGGCAAAGGACCCCGGCCACCCGGTCTCCTCCAAGTTCGTCATCCGCCAGATCACCTATGACACCGGTCTCGCTCGGGAAGCGGCCTTGCAGGTGCTGCTGAGCTCGATGATCGTGCTCGCCGTCCTGCTGCCGGTCGTGTTCTGGATCGCCGCGCGCCTCTTGCAGCGGCAGCTTCTCGACCCGCTGTTCAACCTGCGCGGCGAGGCGGGCGCCATCGCCCAGGGCGATCTCGAGCAGGCCATCGCCAACACCGACCGCCGCGACGAGATCGGCCAGCTCGCCAGGAGCTTCGGCTCGATGCGCGATTCTGTGCGCCGGACGATCCTCGACCTCAAGCAGACCAACCTGTCGATCGAGCGTTTCGTGCCGCACGCCTTCCTCTCGATCATCGGCAAGCCGTCGATCGTCGAGGTCGAGCTGGGCGACAACAAGCGCGAGAGCATGAGCATCCTGTTCTCCGACATCCGCAGCTTCACGACCCTCTCGGAAGGCATGACGCCCGATGAGAACTTCGCCTTCATCAATGCCTATCTCGAGCGCATGGGACCGGTCATCCGCGACCACAACGGCTTCATCGACAAGTACATCGGCGACGCCATCATGGCGCTGTTCGCCAACGCCGACGACGCCGTGCGGGCCGGGCTCGCGATGCTGGGCGCGCTCGACGGCTTCAACGAGGCTCGGCGCGCGGCCGGCCTGGAGCCGATCGCCATAGGCGTCGGCATCAACACCGGACTGCTGATGCTGGGCACGATCGGCGAGAAGGACCGGATGGACGGCACGGTCATTTCCGATGCCGTCAACCTCGCGGCGCGGGTCGAGAGCCTGACCAAGGAGTACGGCGCGCCGCTGCTGATCTCGGAATTCACGCTGCAGGCGCTTGCCGATCCGAAGGCCTATGACATCCGGCCGGTCGACGTGGTCGTCGTGAAGGGCAAGACTCGGCCGGTCGGGATCTATGCCGTGGGCTTGCCTTCGTCAGCGCTGGGCCTCCCTGGTGCGGTTCGGCAGGCGATCCTGCCACCCTGAGAGCGTGCAAATCTTTGCTCGTGTCGAACAGCAGGGAGCGCGGCTCTGGAGAGCTCCCAGCGCATCTGACCGGATCGAAAACCACGAACTCTGGCCGCGCTGATGGCTGTAGATCAGCGCAGCCAGCCAAACAGTCGGCACGCGGCGTAGATCACGAACAGAGCGCCGGCCACCAGCGCGATCTGGGCGACGAAGGCATTGAGGTTCTTGCCGAAGACCTGATCGGAAAGGGTGAGGAAGGGCTTGAAGTCGGAGTCCTTGTCCGGCGCACTCATTTCCTTGTCTTTCTCCTGGCGGGTTTCCAGAGCGGGTTCCCTGGCGCAGTGTTTTGACCGCTGGAAAGATGGGCTGCATTCTGCCCAGGGCGGACGTGAGGATGCACGTTTCGCAACGCAATGAAAGGCGGCGGACATGGGAAGGCTCGACGGCAAGATCGCAGCGGTGACGGGTGGAGCATCGGGAATCGGCGAGGCGACGGTCAGGCGTTTCGTCGCCGAGGGCGCGAGCGTGGCGTTTTGCGACCGGGACGGCGATCGCGGTCGCCGCGTGGCGGGCGAGCTCGAGGCCACGGGCGCCAGGGTCGTCTTCACGCAGGCCGACGTCGGGAGCGAGGCCGCGTGCCTCGCCTTCGTCAACGGGGCAGCGCAGCAGTTCGGGCGCCTCGACATCCTCGTCAACAATGCCGGCATCCGCAAATACGAGAAGATCGACGAGGCGAGCGCGGCGAGCTGGAACGAGATCCTCGGCGTCAACCTGATGAGCTACGTCTTCTGTGCCAAGGCGGCTGTTCCGCTGATGCGCCGCGACAAGGGCGGCGCCATCGTCAACGTCGCCTCCGTCCGTTCCGTCGTCGCAGGCGGCGGCAACCTGCAGTACGACACGACCAAGGCTGCAATCGCGGGCTTGACGCGGGCGCTCGCTGCCGACCATTCGTTTGAGGGCATTCGCGTGAACGCCGTCGGTCCTGGCCCGATCTTCACGCCGTTCCATGAACGCCGCATCGCGGCGGCTGGCCAGACCGTCGAGCAGTACAACGCCCAGGCTGCGCGAGGCACCATGATGAAGCGCCCGGGCAGGGCCGAGGAGGTCGCCGCCGCCATCCTGTTCCTGGCCTCCGACGATGCCTCGTACGTCACCGGCGCCCTGCTGTTCGTGGACGGCGGCATGACGGCGCTGTGAGAAAATTCACTCGGAGCCGCCTCGCGCTCCGCCCATCGCGTTCGATACGCCGCATGCCTCACGAGGCTCAGACGATGGTAAAGTTGGCAGCCGTCAGGATGGCCTTGTTGTCGATGACCGCAAAACTGGTGGAATTCGTGCCACCGACGCCATCGGCGTCGTAGTAGAGGATGCCGGTGAGGGTATCGTAGACGATGCGATCCGTCGCATCGCCCGCCGAGGTCGCGCCCGCCGCGGCCCTGAAGGCGGAAGGTGCCAATGCCCCGGTGGTCGGGCCGAGACCCTTGAAGATCGCATTCTCGAGCTGGATGGTGTCGTCCACCGGCGTGAAGCCGAGCAGACGGTCGAGATTCGTCAATTGATCGAGAACGGTGTCGAAAAGGAAGGCGTCCCGGCCCGCATCACCCTGCAATTGGTCGTTGCCGGCGCCACCCGCGAGCGTGTCATCGCCGATCCCACCCGCCAGCGTGTCGGCGTCCGACCCGCCAATGAGCATGTCATGGCCATCCTCGCCCACCAGCAGATCGTCGCCGGTACCTCCGAGGAGGCGATCACTGCCGGTGCCGCCGTAGAGTGTGTCTTTCCCGGAGCCGCCATCGAGCGTGTCTGAGTCAAGCCCTCCATCGAGCTTGTCGTTGCCGGCACCGCCCCGCAACAGATCCTGGCCGGCCTCGCCGGCGATTGTGTCTACGCCATCGTCGCCATCCGCCGTATCGGCGCCTTCTCCCATGTAGATCAGGTCATTGCCCGACCCCCCGGTGGCGTGGTCATCGCCCAGTTGGGCCCAGATCTGGTCGTTGCCGGAGCCGCCATCGAGCGTGTCCCCATCGGCACCGCCGTCGAGCTTGTCGCTGCCGGCACCGCCCCGCAGCAGATCCTGGCCGGCCTCGCCGGCGATGGTGTCTGCGCCGTCGCCTCCATCCGCCGTATCGGCGCCATCTCCCATGTGGAGCACGTCATCGCCCAACCCTCCGGTAGCGTTGTCGTCGCCGGAGCCGGCCCAAATCTGGTCGTTGTCGGCGCCACCGTCGAGCGTGTCGGCCTCTGTTCCGCCATCGATCGTATCGTTTCCGGCATCGCCCAGCAGCCGGTCGATGCCGGCCTCGCCCATCAGGAAATCCGCGCCGTCGCTACCGTTGGCGGCATCGGCTCCGTCTCCCATATAGAGCATGTCATCGCCCAACCCTCCGGTAGCGTTGTCGTCGCCGAAGCCGGCCCAGATCTGGTCGTGGTCGGCGCCACCGTCGAGCGTGTCGGAATCTGCTCCGCCATCGATCGTATCGTTTCCGGCATCGCCCAGCAGCCGGTCGATGCCGGCCTCGCCCACCAGGAAATCCGCGCCGTCGCTACCGTTGGCGGTATCGGCTCCGTCTCCCATGTAGAGCATGTCATCGCCCAACCCTCCGGTGGCGTTGTCGTCGCCGGAGCCGGCCCAGATCTGGTCGTTGTCGTCGCCACCGTCGAGCGTGTCGGCCTCTGTTCCGCCATCGATCGTATCGTTGCCGGCACTGCCTGACAGCCGGTCGTTGCCGGCCTCGCCCAACAGGACATCCGCGCCGTCGTAACCGTTGGCGGCATCGGCTCCGTCTCCCAAGTAGAGCACGTCGTCACCCGACCGTCCGGAGACCTTGTCATTGCCGGGGCCGGCCCAGACCTGGTCATTGCCCGTGCCAGCGTCGATGCTGTCGTTGCCGCTGGCACCCACGACGATGTCGTCCCCGCCTGCTGCGGTGACACGATCGCTGGCATTCGTTCCGTTGATGACGTCATCGAGGCTGGTGCCCAGCCAAAGCGGTGCCTGGCCCAGGCCGGGAGACGTGCCGCCGCCCCAGTCCGACTCGGCATAGGCAATGGAATGAGCGCCTCCCGGCGTGACCTCGGTGTACCAGAGCCGCAGCACGCCGCTGACGAGCTCGGCATGCGGGGCGATCACCGTCCCGCCGGGTGGCAGGCCGGCACTCTGCGCCGTAATGATCGGCTGTGGCGCGATTTCCCAAGGACCGAGCGGATTGGCCGCCACGGCAAGGCCGATGGCGCGTTCATCGCCGGCCTGGCCGGTGAAGAACAGGTAGTACTTGCCATCCGGGCCAAGGATCATCGACGGCTCGGAAACTCCGTCCGACATCCAGGACATCGAGGGGTCCGCGAGCAGGATCGGCGCCGGGCTCTTGGTCCAGTTCAGTCCATCCGGTGAGACCGCAGCGAGCAGCGATACACCCAGCTGGCCGCCGGCCGAAGCATTGGTGTAGGCGTGGGCGCAATAGAGCATGAGGTAGCCGCCCTCGTAGGAGAGGACAGTTGGGCTGTAGATGGCGTCGTTGTCGTACCAGCCCGTCGTCGGCTGCAGGACGGGGCCAGTCGCCACCGGGGTGAAATGCAGGCCATCGGTGGATACCGCCGCGTAGAGACTGGCGGGAAATTGCGTGACCGGATGGCCGAGGTCGGAATAGGCCGAATAGAGCAGGATGTACCTGTTGCCTGCCTTGAAGATTTCGGCGCCTTCCAGGTTCGCCTTGTCGCCGCCTTCTCCGGCGAGGATCATTCCGGTCGTCGACGTGCCGCCCAACGGCGTCCAGGTCAGGCCATCCGCCGACACGGCCTCGGCGATGACCGGCCGTATCGTCGTCCCGTCGTCGAAGTCCGCGGTGTAGAACATGCGGAAGATGCTGCCGTCGACCAGGATCGCGGGATCGGAGGCGAGGAGCTGGCCAGGAAAATTGGCGACGTTGGGATACGACCAGGCTGCGTTCGCGTAGGTGGTCAATGCCATGGGGCCGGCGAGGGGCGGCGCATCGAGCCGAAGGGTGTCGTTGGCTTCGCTGCCGGCCGTCGCATCGGCGTCCAGGCTGCCGTCCCGGGCGGCTACGGTCAGCCTCACGACCATGTCGTTGTAGTCGAAGTCGCTGTCCTGGTCGGCCCGCAGATCCTCGAAGCCGAACGAGTTCTCGTTGTACATTCGGATGTGGTTGCGACCGTCGACATTGACGTCGCCGATCACGAAGATGTCGCCGTCCTCCGTCGCCAGCACGGGCGCGTAGAAGCCTGACCCGGTCGACACCGTCCACTCGAAGCCCTGATCGAAGTAGCCCCGCCCGCCCGACGCTTCGAAGCCCGGATCCCAATTGGCCTGCACGGCTGCGCGGAAAGTATCCGTGTCGCCGTAAGCCACGCCTCCCACGCTCCAGTCGCCAGTCGACGGATTCACATCGATCTGCACGAAGTGAATCGTGTTCCAGTTCCAACAGCTGCCCTTGGCCTCGACAAAGACTTGCGTGCCTTGCGTCAGGTAGGTCCAGGGCTGATTGTAATCGCGCTGGCTGCCGGCAAGGTTTGCAAACTCCGACAGCTGATTGTCGACCATGGCAATGATGTCGAGCGTGCCGAACGCGCCGTTCACCGACACCGAGCGGTAGGCAGGGACCGAGACGTGCACGTCGATCTGCACGTCCGGCAGCAACTCGATGACATTGTCGCCGGTTTGCACGGCGAAGTGGAGCTGCTGGCCGACCGGCAGGTAAACCGACTGGATTCCGCCGGACAAGAGGAGATCGACGTCGCTGTCGGGGTCCGGCTCCGCCCATCCGACCTGGGCGAGCACCGCGTCATCGAGGTTGGTGGTGATCTGCCCGTCGCGGCCGATCATGTTGCCTCTGGCGTCGGTGGCGTACGTCAGTACGGTGCCGTTGGGCATGGTCGAGCCCGTTGCCATCAGCTGCACCCAATTGCCGCCGGTATCCCCGTTGCCCGGTTCGAGCTCCAGATAGCTGCCCACGGGGCTCGCGAAGTCGAGTTTCGTCAGGTTGACCGTGAATTGAAGGGCCTCGCTGACATCCGCGACCGGCGCCGCAAATTCCGCGTCGCTCGCCAGGTACTCGGCCATGGTGACCGAATAGGTACCATTGCCGAATGACGACGCAGGCGTCATCCACTTGCCGTCGATGTCGGCGGCCACCGAGATCGGCGCATGCCAGGTGAAGCCGCTCGGCGAGAAGGCGATCTGCGCGACGTTCAGGCTGCCGACCTTGTTGGTGTCGCCGGCGCCAACATCGATCGGGCCCTCGGGATTTGCGGCATTGAAGTCGACCCACGACTGATCGGACCCCCACCAGCCGAACGCCAGATCTCCTCTGGTGACGTCGCCCAGCAAGCTGTTCGGGGTGTTGTAGTTGTAGGTGGCGCTGAAGCCGTTCCAATTGGTGAACGTCGTTCCCGAAATGGTACCAAGGACCGGTGCGTTCGGCGGCACCAAGGTCTCTGCGGGCATGATCAACGGTTGCGGTGAAGAGCCCGTAGACAGCAGGCTGCTGTTCAAGGCGGCGATGCCGTCGATCGCAGGTGTTCCCGGACGATCGACCCCGCCCTGATCGTAAAAGGAATCCGCGAGGTCCGCGCTAGCGGCGTTCGCGTAGGGATTGCGTCTTCGCGAGGCCGTGCCCTTCGAGATCCAGAGGCGCGGGTTCGGAGTGATCGTAGATGCCGCCGCCATGAGCCTCCCATGCTACCGTCGAACCAGCAAAACCGGCCCGTTAGCCTATCGAGGCTGACGTCCCGATCAACATTCAAGCCCGCATTTCTCGGCGCAAGGATCCATCGCACCGCAAGACGAGGCCCAATTCCCAGCACATAGTCACTTTTGCTTGGGAACATACCTAGAACTTGTGTCAATAAATTTATGTAGTTCAGTGACTTGTTTACTTGCTTGCTGATTGGAACAAAGTAGGTACATTTGCGTTATTCCCGGCGGACTTATCCGCATTGCTGCTTTCGGGGCAGGCGTGGGACAAACAGGAGGGTGCCAATGTCGGCGATGCTGAAAGTGGTCGAGAAGGAAGGCATGGAGAACAAGAACAAAGCCCTCGATGCAGCGCTGGCTCAGATCGAGCGCGCCTTCGGCAAGGGCTCCATCATGAAGCTCGGCCAGCGCGAGGCGCTGGAGATCGAATCGATCTCGACCGGCTCGCTCGGCCTCGACATCGCGCTCGGCATCGGCGGCCTGCCCAAGGGCCGCATCGTCGAGATCTACGGTCCCGAAAGCTCGGGCAAGACGACCTTGGCGCTGCATGTCATCGCCGAAGCCCAGAAGAAGGGCGGCACCTGCGCCTTCGTCGACGCCGAGCATGCGCTCGATCCGGGCTACGCCAGGAAGCTCGGGGTCGACATTGGCAACCTGCTGATCTCCCAGCCCGACGCCGGCGAGCAGGCGCTCGAGATCGCCGACACGCTGGTCCGCTCCGGGGCGATCGACGTGCTGGTGATCGACTCGGTCGCAGCCCTGGTGCCGCGCGCCGAGCTGGAAGGCGAGATGGGCGATTCGCTGCCCGGCCTGCAGGCCCGCCTGATGAGCCAGGCGCTGCGCAAGCTCACCGCCTCGATCTCCAAGTCGAACACGCTGGTGATCTTCATCAACCAGATCCGCATGAAGATCGGCGTGATGTTCGGCAGCCCCGAGACCACGACCGGCGGCAATGCGCTCAAGTTCTACGCCTCGGTTCGTCTCGACATCCGCCGCATCGGCGCGCTCAAGAACGGCGAGGACATGGTCGGCAACCAGACCCGCGTGAAGGTGGTGAAGAACAAGGTGGCGCCGCCGTTCAAGGTCGTCGAGTTCGACATCATGTACGGCGGGGGCATCTCCAAGGTCGGCGAGCTGATCGACCTTGGTGACAAGGCCGGCGTGGTCGAGAAATCGGGCTCCTGGTATTCCTACGATGGCCAGCGCATCGGCCAGGGCCGCGAGAACGCCAAGAATTACCTGCGCGAGCATCCCGAGGTGGCCGCCGCCATCGAGAACAAGGTCCGCGAGAACGCCGGTATCCTCGCCGCCGTCCTCGACGGCTCGAAGGATACCGACGACGAAGAGGAATAGCGCTCACGCCCCGAGCGCGCACCAGAAGACAGGACTCTCCCCTGATCTTCGGTTCCGGCGGTGCTGCCCCACGCAGCACCGCCGTTTTTCATGGCAGCGCGCCATGAACGAGAAGCACCTGTTTCTCAGCCCTTGAGGCTCGTGAGGCCTTTCAGGAAGCGCTGCACCCACTCCGTTCCCGGCCGGCGCTTGCCGTCGCCGGGCCGGGTGCGGCTCCAGGCCATCAGCATCGCGAGCGGGAACCAGTCGTCACCTTCATCCTGCAGTCGCCGCGCGGCGAGCGAAAGTTTCGGCACCGGCACCGGCGTCACGCCATCCTGTGCCGGCCCGGCGCACAGCTCGGCGGGCGAGGTGACGAGATACTCGCGGCAGACCAGAGGCCGGTCGCGATGGATCGAGCAGCTCTCCTCCTCGAGGAACGGGCAGGGCACGCCGAGCGCGAAATAGGCGACGGAGAGTTCGCGATCGCTCCGGCCGCCGCGCTCGGCCGATCCGCCCCCGGCCAATCCCGCGCCGGCGATCGCGGCCTCGGCCGCCGCGAAGCGGGCGCGCACCGCCTTGCGCCGCTCCTTGGGCATCGCCTCGACCAGCGCGAGCAAGGCTTCACCCTCCGTGCGCGAGATCGGCACGAGCTGGCGGCAGCAGGCGCCGCAGCCCTTGCGGCAGGAAATCTCCCGGCCGGCCTCCGCCGCACCGACCACCTCGTTCACCAGCCCTTGCAGCGCCGGCAGCACGGAAGTCGCCGGCACGGCGGCATTGGGCACCGTGAGCGGATGGGCGATGGCGAGATCGCCGACCTTGAGCCTGAGCGTGGCGGTGGAGTGGCCGGAGTCGGCCATGAACCGGTGTTCCCCCGTTGTGGACTAATCCGCCGCGCGCACGCTACAAAGATCACATCATGGCAAGCGTCAGCGACATCCGTCGCACATTCCTAGAATACTTCCGCAAGAACAGCCACGAGGTTGTCGCCTCGAGCCCGCTGGTGCCGCGCAACGACCCCACGTTGATGTTCACCAACGCCGGCATGGTGCAGTTCAAGAACGTTTTCACGGGGCTCGAGAAGCGGCCGTACACGCGCGCCTCGACGTCGCAGAAGTGCGTCCGCGCCGGCGGCAAGCACAACGACCTCGAGAATGTCGGCTACACCGCGCGCCACCACACCTTCTTCGAGATGCTGGGCAACTTCTCGTTCGGCGACTATTTCAAGGAACACGCCATCGAGCTGGCGTGGAACCTGATCACGCGCGAGTACGGCCTGACGAAGGACAAGCTGCTGGTCACGGTGTTCCACACCGACGACGAGGCGGCGGGTCACTGGAAGAAGATCTCCGGCCTCGCCGACGACCGGATCATCCGTATTCCGACCTCGGACAATTTCTGGGCGATGGGCGACACCGGCCCGTGCGGCCCATGCTCGGAGATATTCTACGATCACGGCGACCATATTCCCGGCGGGCCGCCGGGCAGTCCCGACCAGGACGGCGATCGCTTCATTGAGATCTGGAACCTGGTCTTCATGCAGTTCGAGCAGGTGACCCGGGAGGAGCGTGTCCCGCTGCCCAAGCCGTCGATCGACACCGGCATGGGGCTGGAGCGACTGGCGGCAGTTCTGCAGCACAAGCACAACAACTACGACATCGACCTGTTCCGCGCCCTCATCGAGGCGGTGGCGCACGAGACCGGCGTCGATCCCGACGGCGCGCAGTCGGCGTCGCACAAGGTGATCGCCGACCATCTGCGCGCGACCTCGTTCCTGATCGCCGACGGCGTGCTGCCGTCGAACGAAGGCCGCGGCTACGTGCTGCGCCGCATCATGCGCCGCGCCATGCGCCATGCGCACATCCTCGGCGCGCAGGACCCGATGGTGTTCAAGCTGGTGCCGACACTCGTGAAGGAGATGGGCGACGCCTATCCCGAGCTGGTGCGCGCCCAGCCGCTGATCGCCGAGACGCTGAAGCTCGAGGAGACGCGCTTCAAGACGACGCTCGGCACCGGCCTCAAGCTGCTCGACGACGAGACGAAGGGTCTGGGCGCGGGCGGCACGCTGAAGGGCGAGGTCGCCTTCAAGCTCTACGACACCTTCGGCTTCCCGCTCGACCTGACGCAGGACGTGCTGCGCGCGCGCGACATCACGGTCGACACGGCCGGCTTCGACAAGGCGATGGACGAGCAGCGCGCCAAGGCGCGCGCGGCGTGGGCCGGCTCGGGCGAGTCGGCGTCCGACGCGATCTGGTTCGACGTGCGCCAGCGGGTCGGCGCGACCGAGTTCCTCGGCTACGACACCGAGCGCGCCGAGGGCAAGGTTACGGCGATCGTCGTGGATGGCAAGGAAGCGACCTCGCTCGCGGCCGGCCAGACCGGCTGGCTGGTGGTCAACCAGACACCGTTCTATGCCGAGTCGGGCGGCCAGCAAGGCGACACCGGTCGCTTCGTCGGCGCGGGCGGCGAAGCCGCGATCACCGACGTGCACAAGATGGTCGGCGACCTCCATGCGCATCATGCCAAGGTCGAGAGCGGCGCGATCAAGGTCGGCGACGACGTGGTGATGACCGTCGATGCGATCCGCCGCGCCCAGCTGCGCGCCCACCATTCGGCGACCCATCTGCTGCACGAGGCGCTGCGCCGCCATCTCGGCTCGCACGTCACCCAGAAGGGCTCGCTGGTCGCGCCCGACCGGCTGCGCTTCGACATCAGCCACACCAAGCCGATCTCGGCCGAGGAGCTGCGCAAGGTCGAGGACGAGGTCAATGCGCGCATCCGGCTCAACAGCCCGGTCGACACGCGCCTGATGACGCCGGAGGAGGCGATCGCCGCCGGCGCCATGGCTTTGTTCGGCGAGAAGTACGGCGACGAGGTGCGCGTGCTTTCCATGGGCGGTGCGAGTGGCGAGAAATATTCGGTGGAGCTGTGCGGCGGCACGCATGCGCTGCGCACCGGCGACATCGGCCTGTTCCGCATCCTCGGCGAGGGCGCGGTATCCTCCGGTGTCCGTCGCATCGAGGCGGTCGCAGGCAATGCGGCCGAAGCCCATGTCCGCCACCAGATCGACCTGCTGCACGAGGCGGCGTCGGTGATGAAGGTGCGGCCGGAGGATCTGCCTGTCCGCCTGCAGGCGCTGGTCGACGGCCAGCGCAAGATCGAGCGCGAGCTCTCCGAGGCGCGCAAGGCGCTGGCGCTCGCCACCAGCAGTGGTGCCGGCGACGGAGCCAGTGCCGCTGACGAGATGCACGAGGTCGCCGGCATCAGGATGATCTCGCGCGTGCTGAACGGGGTGCCGGGCAAGGACCTCAAGGGCATGGCCGACGCGTTCAAGAAGAAGCTCGGCTCGGGTGTCGTCGCGCTGATCGGCGTGGAAGACGGCAAGGCCTCCGCCGTGGTCGGCGTGACCGACGATCTCGCCAAGAGCCTGAGCGCGGTGGATTTGGTGAAGGCCGGCGTCGCGGCGCTGGGCGGCAAGGGCGGCGGCGGCCGTCCCGACATGGCGCAGGGCGGCGGGCCCGATGCGACCCGGGCACCCGAAGCGTTGAAGGCGATCGAGGCGGCAGTCGGGAGTGCCAGGTGATGCGTGTCATGGTCGTCGGGCTTGCCGCCGTGCTGATGCTGGCAGCTTGCGCGCAGCAGCAGGCCGCGCCCAACGAGTCGCGCCAGAGCGCCAATTCCGATCGCTACAACCGCGACCGCGAAGCCTGCCGCAGCACGGTCGACGACCACATGCGGACGCGCCGCAACATCGACGATTCGAGCCGCGAGGTCCTCGCTGGCAACTACGAGCGCTATGGCCAGACGACCCTGCCGTCCCAGATGGCCAACTACGGCGACGCGCGCAGCGCCGACAGGCTGATCGCCAACTGCATGGAAAGCCGCGGCTGGCAGCAGCCCTCGAAGCCCTGGTGGCAGAGGATCGGCAGCTAGCGCTCATCGTTTCCTCTGCCGGGAGCGCGGCTCTCCAAAGCCGCTCTTCTTTTTCGGATTGCCCATCGATAAGAAAGCAAACTCCGGTGCTGCAGTACATCCGATGATTGCGGCAGTTATGGCACGCTTCGTTCAGGGAGTGGGTCGCGCCAGGGAGCTGATCGGAGCAGCGTAGCTGATGCGATATTTCTGCCGGAGTATCGCGAAGCAATCCCTTGCATGAATATCGTGAAACATTTGCATTTGGATATTTCTCTCTCTCTCGACTTTGGTTAGGCTCGCCCCATCAAGGAGTATCGAAATGTCCGACAGTCGACGTTCGTTCCGGGGTTTGGCGAAGCTGCTTCCCGCCGGTGCGTTAGGTCTGTCGATCGGCTTGGCCGCCGCAGCCGCTCAGGCCACGACGTCGAGCGGCCCGACCAATGGATCCGAAAACGTGGCAGCGCGGCTCAAGGCGATCCGCAGCTCGGTTTCCGTTGTTGTACAGGACGCTGCCGTGGCCGAAGCGCCGGACGATCCGGTCCAGCTCGCCTGGTGGGGAAACGGGTGGCACCGCTGGGGCTGGGGGAATGGCGGCTGGCATAACTGGGGCAACGGTGGCTGGCACAATTGGGGGAATGGCTGGGGCAACGGCGGCTGGCATAACTGGGGCAACGGCTGGCACAACTGGTGAGCCCCGTTGCCCCCGAAGTGGGCATGGTGGTCATCCAGCCCACGGGTTTCTGCAATATAGACTGCGCCTACTGCTATCTGCCCAATCGCAACGACAAGCACGTGATGGCGCAGGCGACGGTGAAGCGCCTGTTCAGCGAGTTGTTCTCGTCAGGCTGGGCATCGCCGCGGATCACCGTGGTCTGGCACGCTGGCGAGCCGCTGGTCGTGCCGCCGTCCTTTTATCGCGAAGCCTTCGCCACCATCGAGGCGTTGCGCCCTAAGTCGGTCGAGGTGGCGCATTCATTCCAGACCAACGGCATGCTGATCAATGCCGAATGGTGCAAGCTCTTCCTCGATTGGAAGGTCGGCGTCGGCGTCAGCATCGACGGTCCGCGCGAGCTGCATGACGCCAATCGCAGGATGCGCAATGGCAGCGGTACGTTCGATCGTACGCTGGCCGGCATCCGCACCCTGCGCCGCGAGGGCGTGCCCTTTCACGTGATCTCCGTGCTGGGGCGAAAGAGTCTCGACATGGCCGACGAGCTGCTCGACTTCTACACGGAAGAAGGCATCGACCATGTCTGCTTCAACGTCGAGGAGTCGGAAGGCAGCCACATCTCCGAACTGATGGAAGAGGCCGATCGACAGGTCCGCTACGCCGCCTTCCTGCGCCGCTTCTGGCATCGCGCCCGGGAGAATGGCCGCATCCAGTTCGTGCGCGAGATCGATCTCGCCATCCAGCGCATCTTCCGGCCGGAGGAGGTCGCGACCCGCAATATCCAGACCGAGCCGCTGGCGATGCTGAACGTCGACAGCCGCGGCAATGTCTCGAGCTTCTCGCCGGAACTGCTGGGCCTGCGCAACGTGGATTACGGCGATTACCTGTTCGGCAACATCGACCGGGATTCGCTGGCGAAGATCCATGACAACTGCGTCAGGTCGGCGCTGATGCGCGACATCCAGGCCGGCGTTGATGCCTGCGCCGCCACGTGTGACTATTTCTCGGTCTGCGGCGGCGGCGCACCTGTGAACAAACTGTCGGAGAATGGCTCATTCGCCTCCACGGATACGGGCTACTGCGCCCTGACGCAGAAGGTCCCGACAGACCTCATCCTTGAAGCGTACGACCAGCTGGAACGGGGGACGGTCGAACCGTCCCCTACCATGATGGCCACTGCATTGACCGGACCTTTGCCTGTATCGAGGACGCCATGACGATAACCAAGCTGACCTCTCTTGCTTTCCTTGTGGCGGCGACCTTCACCGCCGCCACGGCCTTCGCGCAGCAGCCGCCTGCGGCGCCCGCCGCCGGCGCGGGCGGACCACCATCGGCTGGCGGCCCGCCGCAGGGTGGTGGTCCGGCTGGCAGCGAGGGCAAGAATGCACCAGAAGGTCCGACCTGGCCGGTGGTGATGGTGACCAGCGTCGAGGTCCTGCGCTCCGAGAAGTCGGGCGGCATGGATATCCTGCGTGCCCGAGGGCTGGTGACATCCGGAGCCTGGGATGCGCCGCACCTCATTCCGATCACGCAGGGCAAGCCGATCGACGACGTGCTCGACGTGCTGTTCGTCGCCAGCGCGCCGACGGTGTCGGAAGCGCCGGGCGATCTCATGCAGGTCGAGGCGATTCTGCCGCTCGGCCACGGCCATCCCTACAAGGCGGTCCGCGTCCGGTCGGACACCAATGCGGTCGCCGTGAAGGAGATCCCGGGCTTCGCCGAGGTGAAGGTGCCGAGGCACGATTGCGGCAAGTGCATCGGGCGTTATTTCGTGGCCAAGGGCGCAAACCCACCGGCCGGCGTGGCCGCCGACAACATCGTCAAGGAAGAGAATCTTCCCTGGAATCTCCGAGTCATCAAGCCGACCGACGGCATTGCCGCGTATCAGGTGAACCCGAACCGGCTGACGCTGGTTCTGGGCGAGGATGGCCGGATCGTCGACGCCGCCTGGGATTGAGCCGACCCATAGGGTGTTGCTGGGAGCGCCGCTCTCCAGAGCCGCTCATGGCATGTGGCAATGCGAAGAAGAGCGGCGCTCCCCGCAGACCAACGTTGGCGCCTATGAAGAGGGACCGCTATCGGTCCGCTTGCGCTCCTTGTCGAGCGGAGTGTCATTCGGCGCCTTCGGCGCCGGCTCGATAAAGGATACAGGGTCGCTGGCCGGGAAGCTGTCCTTAAGGGCGTCGTCGAGCTTGTCCTCACCCGCGTGCTTGGCGTCGGGCTTGCGGCGTTGTCGAGGAGCCATGGCAGCCTCCTTGCTCGTCACTCGGCCGCGACCAGGGCAGGCGACGGTTCGAGGCAGAAGCGGCCGGCCTCGACATCGCGGATTGCGCATTCCATCGCCTGGCCAAGGACATCGCGGCCGGCGGCCAGTCCGGCCGCGGCGTCGCGCAGGCTGAGCGTGCTGTGACGGCAGAGCGGCTGGTCGTCTTCGTGAATCCAGATCTCAAAGGTGGTCATGATGCGATGGTCGCGGACCTCGAGGGAACGGCCGGCGTGCAGGAACCATTTGCTGCGAGTCATGTTGCTTCTGCAACGCCGAGGACGCCCGATAGTTGCCTGAAAGTTGCCGGAGGCTGAACGCAGCGGCGCTGTCGGATGCCCGTGGCCCGCCAGGAGATGCCCGTGGAAATGCCAAAGGAGATGCCCGTGGAGATGCGCGTGATCCGCAAAGCCGTGCTCGCCGCCGCGCTACTTGCCGCCGGTTGCGCCCAGGTCCCGATGGCCGATCCGCAGGCCGACCAGATCGGCCGGTCGTTTCCGCCGCCGGAGCCCGGCAAGGGCGCGCTCTATGTCTATCGCAGCGGCATCATGGGCGTCGCCAAGCCGATCGACGTGGCGATTTTAGGCGGGGCGTCGGCACAGCTCGCGACCAACACCTACCTGCGGCTTGAAGGGCCGCCCGGCCCGGTCGAGGTCGACTGCAAGGTCGGCGACAAGACCGGCGGCGGGCAGGTCCAGATCGGCGAAGGTAGCACCCGCTATGTCGAGGTCTCGATGAAGATCGGCCTGATGCTGCCCGGCTGCGAGGTCGCCGAAGTCCCGGCAGAGCAGGGCCAGGCCGCAGTGCGTGGCAGCCGGAGGGTCGCGCCGCAGTAGGCGGCTATTTCACTGTCGCTGGCGATTCGCCGAGTTCCTTGAGCCGGATCTCTGCGAGGGTGCGGAACTCGCCGGTCGGATACTTGTCGAGATAGGCCTGCAGCGACTCCGGATTGACGCTGTCGCGGACGGATTCCCAGAACGACCGCTCGATGTCGGGATTGGCGGGCGCGCGTGCCGTGCCGTCCGGATCGGTGAATTCGGCGAGTCTTGCGTGGGCCAGCGTGGCGAAGCTGCCCTCTGGATATTGCTGAAGATAGGCCTCGTAGTCGCTCGGCTTCAGGCTGTCCTTGATCGATTCCCAAAACACCAGCTCGACCGCTTGCGGATCGATCTTGGGGTCTTGAGGCAATTCCGACTGCAGCGAGATCGGCTCGTGCGGCGGCGGCGGCTCGGGCCGGCCCGCGCCGGGGAGCAGGCGGAAGCAGCGCACCGGCTGGGCGATGTTCTTCACCGCCTGTTCACCGAGATCCTCGAACGTGTGCGGCAGCTTGTGCCGGATATGGTCGCGCACACCGCGCGATATGCAGATGCCGCCAGGCTCGGCCAGCCCTTCGAGCCGCGCCGCGATGTTGACTCCGTCGCCGAAGATGTCGCCGTCCTTCACCATCACGTCGCCGACATTGATGCCGATGCGAAAGCGCAGCCGCCGCGCTTCGTCGAGCGGCCTGTTGGCGATGGCGAGTTCCTCCTGGATGTCGATCGCGCATTGGACGGCGGAGAAGACGCTGGCGAATTCTGCCAGCACGCTGTCGCCGGCCGTTCCGAAGATGCGGCCACCGTGCCGGGCGATCAGCTCGTCGGTAATGGTCCGGTGTGCCGAGAGGGTGAGGAGCGTGCCCTCCTCGTCGACTTCCATCATCCGGCTGTAGCCTTCGACGTCGGCTGCCAGGATGGCGACCAGCTTTCTTTCGAGGGGCGGTGCTTCCATACCGGTGCTAACGGCGCGAGCCGCGCGCGGTGGCGACCCATGTCGGACATATTTGTGCTGTTTCATGCAGCATGAATCGGCTGTTCAGCATCTATTTTGCGGTCGTGTGTATGGCCAGTGCTGCCGCCGCGGCCGACGAGCTTGGCTCCGCGACCAGCATGGCCGGTCGCATGAAAAGTAGGGCGCCCTACCCGAGGAACGTGCCGTCGGGGTCGCCATTCAGCATGACCTTGCCGACCGTCTCGAAATGCGCCTCGCGCGACTGGATCTGTTGCGACAGCGTGTGGATGTCGCGGAAGCGCCGCTCGAACGGCGTGCCGAGAAAGATCGCCGAGGTTCCGGCCGCCTTGTAGACAGCGTCGGCGACCTCGAGCGAGCAGTGGATCGCCTGGCTGCAGCCCAGCCGCACGCGCGCACGTTCGGGCGAGCCGAGCGGCTCGATGTCGTCGGCTCCCTCCCAGCATTCCTTCATGATGTCGATCAGGTACGCCCGCGCCGAGCCGAGCGATGCCTCGTGCCGGGCCACCGACGCCTGGATCACGGGATTGTCGGCAAGCCGCGCCATGTAGCGCGGCGTCTTGTCGAGCGTCAGCGCCATGAAGGCCTCGTGCATCGCGCGCGCGATGCCCAGCGCCACGCCGGCCACGCCGACCGCATAGAGGTTCTGCGTCGTGAAGGCATAGAGCGGTCCGCGGTCGCGCCGCAAGGTCGGGTCTTCGCGCGTGCCGGAGAATTCCTCCGGCACGAACACGTCCTTGATCGAATAGCCTTCCGACGCCGTACCGCGCATGCCGAGCGTGTTCCAGTCGCGGATCGGCGTGCTCCTTTCCTTGGGCATCAGCAGGGTGCGCACGGTCGGCCTCCCGAAGCGGTTCAACCGCAGCGAGCCGTCAGGCTCGACGACATTGCAGTGCGCCCCGATCCAGTTGGCCTGCCGCGAGCCCGAGGCGAAATGCCATTCGCCAGTCACCCTGTAGCCGCCCGGCGCGGCGATGGCGCGGTGCTGGTTGGGCGGTCCCCAGGCGATCAGGCCGCGCGGATCGCCGAAGATCGTGCGCGCCGCCTCGAGCGAGATGTAGGGCGCGATCAGCGCCGAACTGTTGGCGACAAAGGTGTTCCAGCCGACCGAGCCGTCGAAGCGGGCGATCTCCTCGATCGTGCGCAGGTACGTCCAGGGCTCGACCTGGTCGCCGCCGACCGAGCGCGGCAACAGCATGCGGAACAAGCGCGCCTCGTGCAGTTGGCTCAGGAGAGGCTCGGGGATCTCCTGCGAGCGCTCGATCACGTCGGCTGCCGCGGTGAGAGCGGGACCCAACGCGCGGGCTCGTGCCACAGGATCGGTTTTGGCGACGACGGACAGGGTGGCGACAGTGCTCATGCGCAACGCTCCGCGATGGCTTGGCGGGAATTGGGCGCGCCGGGCGACGCGGTGTCAATGTTGCAGGCTGGCCCAGCGATCCGGCAATACTGCATTGCGGCCCGAATCTGTGCCTTGATAGCGTGAGCGGACTCGCTAGTTTCGCGCCCGAGCGAAGAGGACACCATGACGACGGGCAGCTGGATCGCCGTGACGGGATATGCCGTGCTGGTCGCGGGCAGCGCACTGGCCGAGGCGCCCGCCGCGGCCGTCATCGACGGCGACACCGTCCGCTACAATGGCACCGTGCTGCATCTGTGGGGCATCGACGCACCGGAGAGCGGCCAGACCTGCTCCGACGGCTGGCAGGCGGGCAAGATGGCGGCTGACTATCTCGCCGGTCTTGTCCACAATCGCAGCCTCGCCTGCGATCTCAGGCAATCGCCGTCGACGCCGGGAAGGACCTATGCCTTATGCAGGGCCGACGGGCAGGATCTCAGCTCGGCCATGGCCGAGGCGGGCATGGCGTGGTCCTACACGCCGCAGACGAAGGACTATACGGTGCAGGAAACCAACGCGATGATCGGGGTGTTTGGCGTCCACGCGCACGACTGCATGAAGGCGTGGGAGTGGCGGAACCGCCAGCTCCCGCCTCGATAGTAGGAGTAATCAATTGTCTCGGAAGCTCTGGCGGGGGAACGTCGTTTCGTCCCGCATGGTACGTCCCCTCTGTGTGGTTCTTGCTGCCACCACGCTGAACGGCTGCGGCTGGTTCGACGGCTGGTTCAGCGGCAAGCCGTCGCCGCTGCAAAGCGCGCCGCTGCGCCCTGGCGTCGACCGCCAGACGACAGCAAACGGCCTGCCGCCCGCGCCCAACCGCGGCACCTATGATGCAGGCGTGGCTCCGGTCGATGACAATCGCAACCAGCCTCTCGGCGCCATCGTGGCAACCAAGGGCGGGCAAAAGACGCAGATCGAGGCGGCCGAAAAAGAGAGGGCGCAACGCGAGGCCGAGCGCGAGAAGGAGCGGGCGCAGCGGGAGGCCGAGCGGGACCGCGAGAAAAAGGAGGGAGCGGAGCAGCCTCAGGGAGCCCCGCCGGCATCTCCGCCACCGGCCCCGGAACCGGCTCCGACTTCGGCGCCGACCCCAGAGCCTGCACCGTCCAGCCCGCCTGCAGAGCGCTGAGGCCCGCTTCGGGCGCGGTGATCTCAGAGCTCGGGAACTGCGCAACAAAAAAGGCGGCCTGCGAGGGCCGCCTTCTTCGTCGATGTCAGTCCGGATCAGGCCGGCGTGTAGGGACGGCCGGGCCAGCGATAGCCGGGCGCAGGCAGCGGGATCTTCGCGCCGATCAGATTTTCCTCGAGCACCGGGATGCCCGCGTTGTAGTCGCCGGCATCGCACTTGGCCATCGCCGCCGCCGTCACGGTGTCAACCTGCGAGGTACGGTATTCGCGCCACTTGTCGCTCAGCGCCTTGCAGTACGACTTCGGATCCGAGAAGACGGCGGGCGCAGCGGTGGCGCCAGCGATCACGATTTCGACGCGGCGGTTCTGCGGCTCGCGAACGCCGTCCCCGGTTTGGACCAGCAGCTGGGTCTCACCCTTGCCGATCACCGAGATGGCGGATGCGGGAACGCCGTTACGCACCAGCGAATCCTTCACGGTATTTGCACGGCGCAGCGACAGCCCCATGTTGTAATCGGGCGAGCCCGTCGTATCGGTATGGCCGGTCGCGGTCACGCGAGCAGAGCCGGTGGTCTTGAAGGCGTTGGCGGCCTGCGAGATAGTGCTCTCGGCTTGGGCGGAGAGGTTGGACCGGTCCCAATCGAAGAAGACCATGAACGATGTCGCCTGGACAGGCGGCGGCGGAGGAGGCGGAGGCGGCGGAGCCGGCTCACTGCACGCGGCGAGTAGCGACGCGGTTGCAAAGGCAATCATCAGTTTCTTGATCATGAAGTCATTCCCCCGTCGGGATAAGTGGCCCTGCCGAACGCAACGGCATATTGTTGCCATGGTTCCAGCTTAGTCCATACTTTGCTACTCGGCGGCTTGCTTCAGCATTGCCAAGTTGCGCCATTGGACGAGCAGATCATCCCATTTGTGTCGCGTCTTGACTAGATGCGATTCTTTAACGTGTCCATAACCTCGAATTTCCTCGGGTATGGAAGCTAGTTTCACCGCCAGAGAATGATTCTCAAGGGATAGGGTGCTCAGCAGCTCATCGATCAACTGCTCGTATTCCCGGATCAGCGCCCGCTCCTGTCTCCGCTCGGCGGTGTAGCCGAACGGATCGAATGCAGTTCCGCGGAGCATCTTTAATTTCGCCAGCAGACGGAAAGCCTGCAGCATCCAGGGGCCGAATTCCTGCTTCGACAAACGACCGGTCTTGGGATCGCGCGCGGCGAAAAGGGGCGGCGCGAGGTGGAATTTCAATCGGAAATCACCCTCGAACTCGCTGGTGAGCTGGGCTGCGAAAGCGGTCTCGGTGAACAGGCGAGCAACCTCATACTCGTCCTTGTACGCGAGCAGCTTGGCATAGTTGCGCGCAACGGTTTCCGCGAGGGCGGTCTGGCCGGGCGTGTCGCGCTGCTCGACCGCACGTACGCGATCGACGAGTGCGCGATAGCGCTCCGCCAGCGCTGCATTCTGATACCCGGTCAGAAGCTTGACGCGGCTCGCCACGATTTCGTCGACCGTCTTCGGCAGGCGCGCGAAGGGTACGACATTGTCCATAGCCGGCGGCGACACGAGCGCTTCCACCGTGGCGCGATCGGCAGCGGCGCGGCGGCCCCAGCGGAAGGCGCCGAGATTCATCGGCACCGCCGTGCCGTTCAGCTCGATCGCGCGTTCGAGCGCTTCGTGGCCGATCGGGATGAGCCCCTTCTGGTAGGCGAAGCCCAGCATGAACAGGTTGGTGGCGATCGAATCGCCCATCAGGCCGGTGGCAAGTTTCGTGGCCTCGATGAAATCGCAGGCATCGGCGCCGGCCGCCGCCTCGATTGACAAGCGCAGCGTATGCGAGGGGAAGGCGAGGTCGGGATGGCGTGTGAACTCGCCGGTGATGGTCTCCTGCGTGTTGACGATCGCGCGCGACAGGCCGGGCTCGAGCTTGGCGAGCGCATCGGGGCTGGCGCTGACCACGAGGTCGCAACCCAGCAGCACGTTTGCGCCGCCGGCGCCGAGCCGGACGGCATGCAGTGCCTCCGGCGTGGCGCCGATCCGCACATGGCTGATCACGGCGCCGCCCTTCTGCGCCATGCCGAGCTGGTCGAGCACGGTCGCGCCCTTGCCCTCGATGTGGGCGGCCATGCCCATGATGGCGCCGATGGTCACCACGCCGGTACCGCCGATGCCGGTGATCAGCACGCCGTAAGGCTTGTCTCCGAGCGACGGCAGGGCGGGGGCCGCAGGAAGCGGCGGCTCGGCCTTGTTCGTCGCCGGCCGGGCGGCCTTGCCCTGGCGGAGCTTGCCGCCTTCGACGGTGACAAAGCTGGGGCAGAAGCCGTTGAGGCAGGAGAAGTCCTTGTTGCAGGACGATTGATCGATGGCGCGCTTGGTGCCGAGCTCGGTCTCGACCGGCGTCACCGACAGGCAGTTGGAGGCGACCGAGCAGTCGCCGCAGCCCTCGCAGACCGCCTGGTTGATGAACACGCGCCTGTTGGGATCGGGGAAGGTGCCGCGCTTGCGGCGGCGGCGCTTCTCGGCGGCGCAGGTCTGGTCGTAGATCAGCACCGACACGCCCTTGACCTCGCGCAACTCGCGTTGCACCTCGTCGAGCCGGTCGCGATGGTGGAAGGTGACGCCCGGCGCCCACTCCGTCCCGAGCGGATACTTGTCCGGCTGGTCGCTCACCAGGGCGATGCGGCGCACGCCTTCGGCATGGACCTGCTGGCTGATCGTCCAGGGATGGACGTTGCCGTCGTGCGGCTGGCCGCCGGTCATCGCGACGGCGTCGTTGTAGAGAATCTTGTAGGTGATGTTGGTGTTGCTTGCGACCGCGTGGCGGATGGCCATGTAGCCGGAATGGAAATAGGTGCCGTCGCCCAGATTCTGGAAGACGTGCGGCATGTCGCTGAAGTGGCTCGCGCCCACCCAGGTCGCGCCCTCGGCGCCCATGTGGGTGAAGGTCTTGGTGTTGCGCTCCATGCCGATCGCCAGCGTGTGGCAGCCGATGCCGGCCATCGCCATCGAGCCGTCCGGCACCTTTGTCGAGCTGTTGTGCGGGCAGCCGGAGCAGAAGTAGGGGACACGCGCCAGGCCCGCATCGTTGCGCAGGTGGCGGCCGGCGCGGCGCTGCAGCGCGTCGAAGCGCTGCCTGGTCCGTTCGCCGAAGGACTCGAGGCCGAGCCGCGCCACCAGGGCCGAGACGATCTCGTAGGGCGTCAACTCGCCGTCCGACCGCAGCAGCTTCTGGCCGCGCTCGTCGACCTTGCCGACGACCACGGGACGGCGGTCGGCCGGGGCATTGAACAGGGCATCCTTGAGCTGCGACTCGATGATCGCGCGCTTCTCCTCGACAACGAGGATCTCGCGCTTGCCCTCGGCGAACGCCTTCGCACCCTCCGTCTCCAGCGGCCAGGGCATGCCGACCTTGTAGATCGCGATGCCGAGCCGCTCGGCCTCGCCGTCGTCGATGCCGAGGTCGTCGAGCGCCTGGCGCACATCGAGGTAGGACTTGCCGACGGTGACGATGCCGAAGCGTGCATCGGGCCGTCCGAGCATCAGCCGGTCGAGCTTGTTGGCGCGCCAGTACGCCAGCGCCGCCGGCTGCTTCACGGTGATGGTGCGCCTTTCCTGGCCGAGCCAGTCGTCCGGCCAGCGGATATGCACGCCGTCGGGCGGCAGGACGAAATCGGTCGGGGTGCGGATCTCGATCCGGTGCGGATCGACGTGGACCGATGCGGAGGAGTCGGCGGTCTCGCTCACCACCTTGAAGCCGACCCACAGGCCGGAATAGCGCGACATGGCGAAGGCGTGCAGGCCGAAGTCGAGATACTCCTGGATCGACGCGGCATGGATGACCGGGATGCCCGCGGCCATGAAGGCGGGCTCGCTCTGGTGCGCAACGGTCGAGGACTTGGCCATATGGTCGTCGCCGGCCATCGCCATGATTCCGCCGTGCCGGGACGTGCCGGCGTAGTTGGCGTGTTTGAGGGCGTCGCCCGAGCGATCCACGCCCGGTCCCTTGCCGTACCACATGCCGAACACGCCATCGTATCTGGCGCCGGGATAGAGATGGATCTGCTGGGTTCCCCACAGGGCGGTCGCCGCGAGGTCCTCGTTGACGCCGGGCTGGAACTCGATGTGGTTGTTCTTGATGAAGCGCTTGGCCTGCCACAACGCTTGGTCGAACCCGCCGAGCGGCGAGCCGCGATAGCCGGAAATGTAGCCGGCCGTGTTGAGGCCGGCCGCCTGATCCCGCTGTCGCTGCATCATCGGCAGGCGCACGAGGGCCTGGGTGCCGGTCAGGTAGATGCGGCCGCTCTCGAGAAGGTATTTATCGTCCAGGCTTACCGGTTTTGCCATGGCACGCTCCCAGACCCACAATGTGAAAGGACGTAACGACAGAATCTTGCGCGTTTCAACGCCGATTGCCGGTCGCGCCCAAAAAGGAGTTTTTCTACCCGCGCTTCCTCAAGCAAGGGGGGCGCCGTTTCAAGGTTTCGCTTGCGAATGAAACGTTGTAATCAGCCGCCCAATCTTCCTCTCAGCCCCAAAGCCCATGTCAATTCTCATTACCGGTGCTGCCGGGTTCATCGGCTCGCACGTCGCGCGGGCTTTGCTGTCTAGGGGCGAACAGGTCCTCGGCATCGACAACTTCAGCGACTACTACGATCCGGCGCTGAAGCGGGCGCGGCTCGATCCGCTGTGCGAGCACAAGGGCTTCACTTTTGTCGAGGCCGATATTTCCGACCGGAAAGCGACGCTCGGGCTGGCAATCCGGTATCCCGGCATCGACCGCATCATCCACCTGGCCGCGCAGCCCGGCGTGCATCTCTCGCTGACCGATCCTTATGTCTACGTGCAGACCAACGTGGTGGGCCATCTGGTGATGCTCGAGCTGGCATGCCACCTGCCGCGACTTCGCCACTTCGTCTATGCCTCTTCCTCCTCGGTCTACGGCAGCAACCGCAAGCAACCCTTCTCGGTCACCGACAGGGTCGACCATCCGATCTCGCTGTATGCCGCGACCAAGCGGGCCGACGAGCTGATGACCGAAGTATATACCCACCTGCACGGCCTGCGGGCGACCGGCCTGCGCTACTTCACCGTCTACGGGCCATGGGGCCGGCCGGACATGGCGCCCTACATCTTCGCCCGGGCGATCGCTGCGGGAACGGTCATCGAGCTCTTCCATCGCGGCGAGGTGACGCGCGATTTCAGCTATATCGACGACATCGTCGCCGGCACGATCGCCGTCCTCGACCGTCCGACGAGCGAGCCCGGTCACCGATTCTACAATCTCGCGGCGGCGCGCAGCGAGAACCTGCGGGTATTCCTCGGACACTTCGAGAAGGCCTTCGGCAAGGCGGCCCGGATCGAGCTCAAGCCCGGCCCGCCCGGCGACATGACGGAAACCTCGGCCGATATCACGGACACGGTTCGGGATTTCGACTGGCATCCGAAAGTCCAAGTGGAAGAGGGCGTGCCGAACTTCGTAGAGTGGTTCAAGAGGTACCATCGCCTGTAGCGCCTCCCGAAAGATGAATGAGCCTGCTTGAGATCAAAGGCCTGCGTCGCGCCTTCTACGGCCTCGACGTGTTGCGCGGCGTCGACCTCGCGGTCGAGGCCGGTGGCATCACCGGGCTGATCGGGCCGAACGGCGCGGGGAAGACGACGCTGTTCAATGTCGTGTCGGGTCTGGTGCCGCCGGATGCCGGCTCGATCCGCTTCGACGGGCTGGAGCTGGCCGGCAAGTCGCCCGATGCGGTAAGCCGCGCCGGGCTGGTGCGGACCTTCCAGGTGGCGCGCGGCTTTCCGAAGCTCTCGGTCTTCCAGCACCTCATGGTCTATGGCCGCGACCAACCGGGCGAGTCGCTGTGGCAGGCGATCGTCGGCACGCGCGCGGCGCGAGAGCGCGAGGCGGCGCTGGCCGAGCGGGCCTGGGAGACGGCGCGCTTCCTGCGGCTCGACAAGCTTATCGACAATCCGGCGACGGCGCTGTCGGGCGGGCAGAAGAAACTATTGGAGATCGGCCGCGCGCTGATGGCCGAGCCGCGTCTGGTCCTGCTCGATGAGCCCACCGCGGGCATCAATCCGACCCTGCAGAACGAGATCGGCGAGCGGCTGCTCGAGCTGCCCAAGCGCGGGATCACGGTGCTGCTGATCGAGCACGACATGGGCTTCATCGCCCAGCTCTGCGATCCGGTGATCGTGATGGCCGAGGGCCAGGTGCTGACGCAGGGCAGCTTCGACGCGGTGCGCAGCGACCACCGGGTGCGCGAGGCCTATCTCGGACGGAGAGCGGCGTGATCCCATCGGCTCAAGTTCATGGCTTCCCTCCCCCGCTCGCGGGGGAGGTGTCAGCGTCTGACGCTGACGGAGGGGGCGTTACGCGAGATGGTGCGTCACGCCCCCTCCGTCGCGGATTACCGCGCCACCTCCCCCGCAAGCGGGGGAGGGAATATGAGGGCCAGGCTTCAAGGGGTGCTTCGAGAGGATGGGCATGAGCAGCCTGCTCGACGTTACCGACCTGCGCGGCGGTTATGCGGCGGCGGACGAGATCGTCCGTGGCGCGGCGCTGCGGGTCGAGCCGGGCGAGATCGTTGCGCTGATCGGGCCCAACGGCGCGGGCAAGTCGACCTTGCTGAAGATGATCGCCGGCCTGCTGCGGCCCCGCAGCGGCCACGTCCGCTTCAGGGACCGCGAGATCGGCGGCCTCGCGGCGCCCGATATCAGCCGGCTCGGCCTGTCCTTCGTGCCGCAGGAGCGCAACGTCTTCGGCACGATGACAGTGGCCGAGAATCTCGAGATGGGCGGGTTCCTCGACCGGGCGCAGATGCGGCCGCGCATGGAGGAGCTCTATCAGCGCTTCCCGATGCTGGCCGACAAGCGCCGTGCGGCGGCGCGCACGTTGAGCGGCGGCCAGCGCCAGATCCTCGCCATGGCGATGGCCCTGATGAACGCGCCGAGTCTGCTGCTGCTCGATGAGCCGACGGCAGGGCTGAGCCCGCGCGCGGCCGAGGAGCTGTTCGGCACGATCGTTGCCCTCAACAGGGATGGAGTAGCGATCCTGATGGTCGAGCAGAACGCGCTGGAAGCCCTCGCCGTGTCGGCCCGCGCCTACGTGCTGGTGCAGGGCCGCGCCGAGCGCGAGGGCGCCGCCGGCGCGCTCGCGTTGGACCCGACGGTACGCGATCTCTTTCTCGGTGGAGCGGCTGCGCCTATGCTCGCAGCAAGCAGGGGGGACTCTTCATGAATCGTCTGGCCACGAATCGTCTGGCAATGGGGCGCCGCACGGCGCTGCTCTCGGGTGTCGCGGCCGTCGCGGCGCCGTCGGTGCTGCGCGCGCAGACCGATCCGATCAAGATCGCGACGCTGACCCCGCTGACCGGCGCAGGCGGCCCCTACGGCCCGGCGATGGCCAAGGTCGCTGCCGCCGTGGTCGAGGAGGTCAATGCCGCGGGCGGCGTGCTCGGCCGCAAGGTTGTGCTGGTGAGCGAGGACGACCAGACCAATCCGGACGCCGGCGTGCGCGCGGCGCGCAAGCTGATCGACGTCGACAAGGTCTCGGCCATCATGGGCACCTGGGCGTCGGCGGTGACGACGGCGGTTGCGCCACTGTGCTGGGAGAGCAAGACCTTCCTCTGCACCGTCTCAGGCGCCGATTCCATTACCCTGCTGCCGCACCAGGGCTATCTCGTGCGTACCCAGCCCAACACCGTGCTGCAGGTGACGCGCTGCGGCGAGTTCCTGATCTCGCTCGGGGCGAAGAAGGCCTACACGCTGGTGCCGCAGACGCCGTTTGCCCAGCGCAGCATCGAGATCCTCGGCGAGGTGATGAAGAGAGCCGGCGGCACGCACGGCAGCCAGATCTACGACGACAAGAAGACGACTTACCGCACCGAGGTCGATCAAGCGCTGCGCTTCGCGCCCGACGCGATCTTCTGCGCCGGCTACACGCCCGACACGATCGTGTTGCTGAAGGACCTCTATCGCGCCGGCTACAAGGGCAAGATCATCGGCCAGGCCTATGCGGTGAACCAGAAGCTGATCGACCAGATCGGCCAGCCCGAGGTGGTCGAAGGCGTCTACACCTATGCGCCGTCGATTGCCGAAGGCAGCGGTGCGTTCGAGCGGGTCAAGAAGATGAGCGGGCTCGCCAACCCCGATCCCTACACCAGCCAGGTCTACGACCACGTCAACATGGTGCTGATGGCGATGGCGGTTGCCAGGGATACGACCGGCACCGCGATCAAGGACAATATCCGCAAGGTCGCGCAGGGCGGCGGCAAGACGGTCGACAATGCGGTCGACGGGCTGAAGGCGATCGCCGCCGGCGAGAAGGTCGACTACACCGGCGCCTCCGGCCCGTGCGATTTCGACGACAAGGGCGACATCCTCGACTGCAAGTTCCGCTACGAGCAGGTCAAGGCCGGCAAGGCCACGCTGGTGAAGGTCGCTTGAGAAAGGTCATGTGCTGGGGGCGCGCCACTCCAGTGGCGCGTCTTCTCATGAGGCATGACGCGCCACTGGAGTGGCGCGCCCCCAGCGCATGAGCCTTCTGCTTCAAGCGCTCATCAACGGCCTCGTCTCGGGGGCGCTGCTGGCGGTGCCCGCGATCGGCTTCACCGCGATGTTCGCCGTGCTGCGTTTCCCGAACTTCTCCGTGTCGGGCGTCGCCACGCTCGGCGCCTTCGCGGGCTATGTCGCCTATGGTGCGGGCCTGCAGGTCGCGGGCGCGCTGGCGGTGGCCTTCGCGATCGCCGGCACGGTCGGCCTGTTCCTCGATCGCGTGGCGCACATGCCGCTGGTGCAGCAGGGCGCCTTGCCGGCGGCGATCGCCTCGATCGCGTCGGGGCTGGTGTTGGAGAACGTGGTGCGGCTCCTCTTTGGCAACGACCTGCGCGGCTACGACCGGCCGATCGCGCGCGACATGAGGATCGGCGACATCCGCTTCAGCCCGCAGCAACTGGAAACCATGGGCATTGCACTGGCCATCATGCTGGCGGTGTTCGCGGCGCTGGCCTTCACGCGCATCGGCAAGGCGATGCGCGCCTCGGCCGACAATCCCGAGCTCGCCGCCCTCAAGGGCATCCGCCCGCAGCGGGTGGCGATGATGGCGAGCTTCGTCGGCATGGGGCTGGTCGGTGCCGGCGGCATGCTGCTCGGGCTTGACAGCTCGATCGATCCGCTGACCGGCACCCGCATCCTGCTCTCGATCTTCGCCGCCGCCGTGCTCGGCGGCCTGGGCAGCGCTCCGGGCGCCGTGCTGGGCGCCTTCCTGATCGGCATCGCCGAGGAGATGTCGGTGCTGGCCGTTGGTTCGGCCTATCGCGCCGCCGTCGGCTTCTTCGCCATCCTGATCGTCCTCGGCCTCCGCCCGCGCGGGCTCTTGGGGGAGAGGGCGTTTTGAGTTTGCGTCGTCCTGCTGGGAGCGCGGCTCTCCAGAGCCGCTCTTCCTTCGGTTTGCCATATCCCATGAGCGGCTCTGGAGAGCCGCGCTCCCAGCGATGACGAATTACCTTCTCTTCATCGCCACCATCGGCAGCATCTATGCGCTGCTGGCGCTCAGCCTCAATCTGATCTGGGGCGGGGTGGGGATGGTGAATCTCGGGCTGGCGGGGTTCTTCGCCGTCGGCGCCTATGCCTCGGCGCTGATCACCACGACTGGCCACGCGCCGATCCTCGCGGGCTGGGCGCTCGCTCTGATCGTGGGCGGCGCGGCGGGGCTGGTCGTCGTGCTCGCCACCACGCGCCTGCGCGAGGATTATCTCGCCATCGTGACCCTGGGCTTCGCCGAGGTGGTGCGGCTGGTCGCCTCCAACGAGATCTGGCTGACGCACGGCACCGACGGCATATCCGGCATTCCCGGCCCGTGGCGCGCCGCGCTCGGGCGCGAATACTTCAATGCCGCCTACCTGCCGATCCTGCTCGTCGTGCTGTTGGCGGTATTCCTGCTGATGCGCCGCATCGACCGCTCGCCCTACGGCCGCGCGCTGCGCGCCATCCGCGAGGACGCGCAGGTGGCGCAGGTCGCCGGCAAGCCGGTGCTGCGTTTCAAGGTGCAGGCCTTCGCTCTGTCTGCGGCGATCGCGGGCCTCGCCGGCGCGCTCTACGGTCATTTCACGTCCTACATCGCTCCCGATCTCTTCCTGCCGCTGATCACGGTCTACATCTTCCTGGCCGTTGCCTCGGGCGGCGTCGGCAGCCCGATCGGTGCGCTGGTTGGCGCCTATCTGCTGATGACCCTGCTGGAATCGGCGCGCTTCTTAGTCGAGGTGATTCCCGCCGTCACGGCCGTGCAACGGGCCGCGCTCAAGGAACTGCTGATCGCCGTCGCCCTGATCCTGGTGCTGCGCCTGATGCCGAAAGGGCTGCTGCCCGAGCGCATTCCGCGCGCACCGCTCAATCAAGCTGGAGGAAAACCATGACACCGTTGGAAACCTGCATCGCCGCCCTGCGCTCCGGACCGACCGAGGCCATCTTCGAGGCGGTCGAGAAGGGCATGGCCGAGGTGGTGGGCCACAAGCTGTTTACGCTTCTCTACGTGGCGCCCAACGGCAAGCGGGTGAAGCGCATGTACAGCAACATGCCCAAGGAATATCCGGTCGGCGGCTACAAGGAGATCAAGGAAACCGCGTGGCACAAGCAGATCCTCGGCCAGAAGAAGCCTTGGGTCGGATACGACAGGAAGGACATTCAATGGGCCTTCTTCGATCACGAGCTGATCGTGTCTCTGGGCTGCGAATCGGCGATGAACATTCCGGTGCTCTACAACGGCAAGCTGCTCGGCACGATGAACCTCCTGGATGCGGCAGGTCACTACAAGGAGACCGATCCAGCCAAGTGCGAGCCCTTCGCCGCGCTCTTGGTCGGACCATTCCTCGACGCCATCGCCGCCGATCCGGGATGACATTTCCCGTCGTCCCGAGCGGAGCGCAGCGTAGTCGAGGGACCTTTTCATGCCGCAGAAGTTCTTGAACAGGTCCCTCCACTCCGCTTCGCTCCGGTCGGGACGACGGAAGTTTGCCGAACACTAGCTGCGACGCCGGACAAGCCCCATATGGTTGGCCAAGCAAGGAGTTGATGTCGATGAACGCTGTGCTGGGCGAGCTGCCGACCTGGAACCTCGCCGACCTCTATTCGAGCCCTGCGGGGACCGATCTCGAGACCGATCTTGCACGGGCAGCGCAGGAGGCCGAAGCTTTCGCTACGGATTATGAGGGCAAGATCGCGGACCTGGACGGCAAGACGCTGGGCGCCGCCGTGGCGCGCTTCGAGGCGCTGTCGGACCTGATGGGCCGGATCGGCTCCTACGCCCAGCTCTACCATGCGCAGGACCTGGCCGATCCGCAGCGCGGGCAGTTCTCGCAGAACGTATCGGAGAAGCTGACCGACATCGGCGCGAAGCTCCTCTTCTTCGGTCTCGAGCTGAAGAAGATCGAGGATGCCGACCTCGCCCTCAAGCTGAAGTATCCCGCGCTCGCGAAGTACGAGCCGTGGCTGCGCGACATGCGGCTGTTCCGGCCGCACCAGCTGTCCGACGAGCTGGAGAAGTATCAGCACGATCAGTCGGTGGTCGGCAGCAGCGCCTGGTCGCGGCTGTTCGACGAGACGATCGCGCGGCTGCGCTATCCGTTCCGCAACGAGATGCTGAGCGAGCCCCAGATCCTCGACAAGCTGTCGAGCAAGGATGCCAGCGTGCGCAAGGATGCTGCCAAGTCCTTCGGCAAGGTGCAGGGCGACAACATCGCGATCTTCTCTCTGATCACCAACACGCTGATCAAGGACAAGGAGATCGACGACCGCTGGCGCAAGTACGAGCGGCCGCAATCGTTCCGCAACCTTTCGAACGTGGTCGAGGACGAGGTGGTCGACGCGTTGGCATCGTCGGTGAAGGCAGCCTATCCGCGCCTCTCGCATCGCTACTACAAGCTCAAGGCCAAGTGGTTCGGCGTCGACAAGATGCCGTACTGGGATCGCAACGCGCCGCTGCCCGAGCACGACGACCGCACCATCCCGTGGCCCGAGGCCGAGAAGATCGTGCTCGACGCCTACGGCGCGTTCTCGCCCGAGCTTGCCTCGGTGGGCCGGAAGTTCTTCGGCACCGGCTGGATCGATGCCCCGGCGCGGCCGGGCAAGTCGCCCGGCGCGTTCGCGCATCCGACGGTGCCGTCCGCGCATCCCTATCTGCTGCTGAACTACCAGGGCAAGGTGCGGGACGTGATGACGCTCGCCCATGAGCTGGGCCACGGCGTGCACCAGGTGCTGGCGGCCAAGCAGGGACCGCTGATGGCCGACACTCCGCTCACTTTGGCGGAGACCGCGTCCGTGTTCGGCGAGATGCTGACCTTCCAGTCATTGCTCCGGACCGCACCCGACGCCCGCACGCGCAAGGCGATGCTGGCCGGCAAGGTCGAGGACATGCTGAACACGGTGGTGCGCCAGATCGCCTTCTACGACTTCGAGACGCGCCTGCATGCCGAGCGCCGCAAGGGCGAGCTGACGCCCGACGCGATAGGCGCGATCTGGATGGCGGTGCAGAGCGAAAGCCTCGGCCCGGCCTTCACCTTCGATGACGAGTACAAGCACTACTGGTCGTATATCGGCCACTTCATCCATTCGCCGTTCTACGTCTATGCCTATGCGTTCGGCGATTGCCTGGTGAACTCGCTCTATGCCGCCTACCAGTCGGGCCTGCCGGATTTCCAGGCCAAGTATCTCGACATGCTGAAGGCGGGCGGCGTGAAGCGGCACAAGGAGCTGCTGGCACCATTCGGCCTCGATGCCTCCGATCCGGCTTTCTGGGACAAGGGGCTGGGCGTGATCTCGGGCTTCGTCGATGAGCTCGAAGGTCTTTAGCCGGGGGCATGAAACAAATGCTCATGCTCTTCCGGACCGCGAGCGTCTCGCTCGCTCATGCGCATGAGCGAGCGAGACGCTCGCGGTCCGGAAGAATCTGATGGCTGACGACGAAGGTCCTTCGCTCGGCGGGCGGCTCGGTCGCTATGCGCGGGTCGGCGCCTCGGTCGGGGGGCTGGCGGCGCGGCTCGCGGGCGAGCGCTATCTTGGTCTGAGCCTCGACCGCGACAAGCATGCGTCGGAACTCAAGCGCGCACTCGGCGGCTTGAAGGGTCCGCTGATGAAGGCGGCGCAGCTCCTCTCCACAATTCCCGATGCGCTGCCGCCGGAATATGCCCGAGAGCTGGCGCAACTGCAGGCCAACGCGCCCGCCATGGGCTGGGCCTTCGTGCGCCGCCGCATGGCGACCGAGCTGGGACCGGACTGGCAGGCGAAGTTCCAGCGCTTCGACAAGGAGGCCTCGTTCGCCGCCTCGCTCGGCCAGGTTCATCGCGCCGTCCTGCACGACGGCCGCGACGCGGCGGTGAAGCTGCAATATCCCGACATGGCCTCGGCGCTCGAAGCCGACCTCGACCAGCTCAAGGTCGTGTTCGCGATCGGCCAGCGCTTCGATCCCGCGATCCGTACCGACGAGATCCAGGCCGAGATCAGGACCCGCCTGCGCGAGGAGCTCGATTATCGCCGCGAGGCCAGGCACGTCGCGCTGTATCGCCACATCCTGCGCGACGAGGCGAACGTGCATGTGCCCGACACGGTGCCCGGGCTGTCGACCGACCGGCTGCTGACCATGGGCTGGCTGGCCGGCGAGCCGCTGCTCAACTGGAAGGAGCGCGGCCAGGAGGAGCGGGACGCGCTCGCGATCAACATGTTCCGGGCGTGGTACGTGCCGTTCTATCTTTACGGCGTGATCCATGGCGATCCGCATCTCGGCAACTACTCAGTCCGGCCGGATGGCTCGGTGAACCTGATGGATTTCGGCTGCGTGCGCGTCTTTCCGCCGCGTTTCGTGCGCGGCTCGATCGAGCTTTATCGCGCCCTCATGACCGACGACCTCGACCGTGCCGTGGCGGCATACGAGGACTGGGGCTTTACGGGTCTCAGCCGAGACATGATCGCCGTGCTGAACCGCTGGGCCGCCTTCCTGTACGGCCCGCTGATGGACGATCGCCCGCGCCGCCTGACCGAGGGCATGGCCGAGGGCTTCGGCCGCGATATGGCGCAGAATGTGTTCGGCGAGCTGCGCCGCATGGGCGGCGTGCGGCCGCCGCGCGAGTTCGTGTTCATGGATCGCGCCGCGATCGGGCTCGGCTCGGTGTTTATCCACCTGCGCGCCTCCATCAACTGGCACACGCTGTTCGAGAGCCTGATCGAGGGTTTCGACGTCGAGGCGCTGGCGGCCCGCCAGCAGGAAGCCCTGGCACAAGCGGGCCTGTGATGAACATCCTCGTGACAGGCTCGTCGGGCTGGCTTGGGCAGACCCTCGTCCCGCTGCTGAAGAGTGCCGGCCAGACGGTGACCGGCCTCGATCCGGTGCCGGGCCAGGGCACCGACATCGTGGGCTCGGTCGCCGACCGGGACCTCGTGCGCAGGGTGCTGCGCGAGCGGCGCATCCAGGGAATTATCCATGGCGGCGCGTTGCACAAGCCTCACATCGCGATCCACGACAGCAGCCAGTTCATCGCCACCAACGTGCAGGGCACGCTCAATCTCCTGGAGGAGGCGACGGCGGAGGGCTCGACGGTGGACCGCTTCGTCTTCACCTCGACGACTTCACTGATGATCTCGCAGGAAATCCGCGAGGCGCACAAGCGCGGCATCGAACGTGCCTTCTGGATCGACGAGGAGATGATGCCTCTCGAGCCGCGCAACATCTACGGCGTCAGCAAGCTTGCCGCCGAGCATCTCTCCCGCATGGTACACGACGCCACGGGCCTGCCGATCATCATCCTGCGCACCGCGCGGTTCTTCCCCGAGGAAGACGACATGGCGCACGAGATCATCCAGTCGGGCCCGAACACCAAGGCCAACGAGTACCTCTTCCGCCGCCTCACGGTCGAGGATGCCGCCGCGGCCCACATCGTGGCGCTCGACCGCGCGCCGCAGATCGGCTTCGACACCTTCATCATCTCCGCGCTCACGCCGTTCAGCCCCGACGATTGCGAGCAGCTCATGAAGTACGCGCCGCTCGTCGTCGACCGCTACTTCCCGCGCTATCGCGAGATCTACGCCCGCCGCGGCTGGACGATGTTCGACTACATCGACCGCGTCTACGATTCGCACAAGGCGATGCGTCGCCTCGGCTTCGTTTGCCAGACCGGCTTCGGTGACATCCTCATCCAGCTCGATCGGGAGGACGGGGTTTGATTCATATTTCTCCCTGGCGAAGCCGGGGAGGAACAATACGACGGAAGTGGTACAAGGCGGCGAAGGGAAGGCGTTCGAACGGATGCGGGCGATCTTGGGCATTTTGCTGGCCTGCGGCGCGGTCGCGCTTGTTCTCGTGCTGCTCGCCTGGCTCGCCGAGCGGCGGCTCGGGCAATTGGCGGATCCCTTTCTCTTCGACAATCCGGCGAAGCTGCCGAACATCGACGTCGCGCTCGTACTCGGCGCCGCGCCGATCGGGCCCGAAGGCGGGCCGAACCGCTACTTCGAATATCGCCTCGATGCCGCCGCCGCGCTGTGGCGTGCCGGCAAGGTGAAGTACCTGCTGGTGAGCGGCGACAACAGCCGGCCGGACTACGACGAGCCGAGCGCGATGCGCGTCGGCCTGATCGCGCGCGGCGTGCCGGCGAGCGCGATCTATCGCGATTTCGCCGGCGTCCGCACTCGCGATTCGATGCTGCGCGCCAAGTCGGTGTTCGGCCAGCAGCGGCTGATCGTGGTCAGCCAGGGCTTCCACGCCGCGCGCGCGATCTTCCTGGCGCGTGGGAACGGCATCGAGGCCTGGGGCCTCGCCGCGCGCGACGTCGACCGGGCCTATAGTGTCTTCACCGAGCTGCGGCGCTATCCGTCGGCGGTGCGCGCCTATCTCGACGTGTGGCTCGATACGCCGCCGCGCCATGCCGGGCCTTCCATCGCCATCGGCGTGGATCCGCCCAATTGAAGCGGCCGCGCCGGCTATCGCAGCCGGCCTGCCGCGTCAGCCGCCATGTCGCGCAGCTCGGGCACCGGCGAGACGACCGGCCTGCCGTCGAAATGGTTGTCGAGATTCTGCTTCACCAGCGCTGTCATGCGGCGTTGGGCGTGCTCGGTGCCGCCGCCGAAATGCGGCGTCATCACCAGCTTGTCGAGCTCCAGCAGCTCAGTGCCCTCATAGGGCTCTTCGTCGAACACATCGAGCGCCGCGCCTTCGATCACGTCGTTGCGCAGCGCCTCGGCGACATCCGCCTCGTTGACAGCCCAGCCGCGCGAGATGTTGACGACATGGCCGCGCGGCCCCAAGGCCTTCAGCACCTCGGCATTGATGATGTGGCGGTTCGAGGCGTCCGAGCGCAGGCAGACGATCAGGTAGTCGCACCAGGTCGCGAGCTCCATGACGTTGGGGAAATACCGGTAGTCGACATCGCTGCGCTTGCTGCGGTTGCAGTAACCGATCTCGACATCGAATCCCTTGATGCGCTTGACGAACTCCAGACCGATTGCGCCCAGCCCGAGGATGCCAACCTTGCCGCCGGTAAGCCCCGCGATCGGGCCGAAGCGGTTGGGGATGCGTTTGGTCCATTCGCCGCGGCGGATCATCTTGTCGGCGCGCACGATGCGGCGCGTCGAGGCGAGCAGGATGCCGACCGCCAGCTCGGCGACGTCGGGTGCGTTGGCGTCGGCACCGTGCGTGATCATGACGTTTCGCTTGCGCGCGGCGGCGAGGTCGACCCGCTCGTAGCCCGTGCCGTAGCAGCAGAACAGGGAGAGCCGGGGCAGGGCGTCGATCATTGCCTGGCTGAGGCCGACGCTGCCGGTGCTCACGATCGCCTGCACGTCGCCTGCAACGCCGGGCGGGATATGGGCCGGGGTCGGCTTGTCCATGTGCCCCGCGATCTCGTAGCGCTCGCCGAGCAGCGCGAGTGTCGCTTTCGTGAAATGGAAGCCGGTGAGAATGACGGGACGATGGGACATGTCTGGCCCTAGCACGCGACCGTTACCGGCGTAAATCCGGCCCGGCCCGCGCGGCGAAAAACCGGCTTGGCAAAGAACACATCGCTGTGCAAGGTGCCCCGCACCAACCGTTCGCGTCTCCAACGGATCATCAGCGCTCCATGAAAATCGCCATTCTCAAAGAACGCCGGCCGCACGAAACGCGTGTGGCCGCGACCCCTGAGACCGTCAAGAAGCTGAAGGCGTTGGGCGCGGAGATCACCATCGAGACGGGCGCTGGTGTTGCGGCTGCCTACACCGATCAGGCTTATCTGGATGCCGGCGCAAATATCGTGCCGGATGCGGCGTCGGCCGCGGCGGCGGGCGATATCGTCTTCAAGATCCAGCGGCCGATGTCCGCCGACGAAGGTATCGGCGGGGGCATCGAGGGGGGCATCGACGAGATGGCCCTGCTGCGGTCGGGGCAGACGTTGATGGCGCCGCTCGGCGCGCTGACCAACAGGCCGCTGATCGAGGCGCTGGCGGCCAAGGGTGTGACCGCCTTCGCACTCGAACTGATCCCGCGTATCACGCGTGCGCAGTCGATGGACATCCTGAGCTCGCAGGCCAACCTCGCCGGCTACAAGGCCGTCCTGCTCGCCGCCAACAGCTTCGGCCGCATCTTCCCGCAGATGATGACGCCTGGTGGCACGCTTGCCCCGGCGCGCGCCTTCATCATGGGGGTCGGCGTGGCCGGGCTGCAGGCGATCGCCACGGCGCGCCGGCTGGGCGCGATCGTGACCGCGACCGACGTGCGGCCGGCGACCAAGGAGCAGGTCCAGTCGCTCGGCGGCAAGTTCGTCGCTGTCGAGGACGAGGAGTTCAAGGCGGCCGAGACGGCGGGTGGCTACGCCAAGCAGATGAGCCCCGAGTACCAGGCCAAGCAGGCGGCGCTGGTCGCCGAGCACATCAAGCTGCAGGACATCGTGGTGACGACCGCGCTGATCCCCGGCCGCAAGGCACCGGTGCTGGTGAGCGAAGACATGGTGAAGACCATGAAGCCGGGCTCGGTGATCGTCGACATGGCGGTCGAGCAGGGCGGCAACTGCCCGCTCTCCGAATTCGGAACGACCGTCGAGAAATACGGCGTGAAGATCGTCGGGCCGGCCAACCTGCCGGCCGAGCTGCCGACCGATACCTCCGCGCTCTTTGCGCGCAATCTGCTGAACTTCATCGCGCCCATGGTCGACAAGGAGACCAAGGCGCTGAAGATCGATCTCAACGACGAGGTGGTCAAAGGCACCCTGGTGACGCAGAACGGCCAGATCGTGCACCCCTCCCTTTCGGCGCCATCCTGAGCGCCGCGAAGGATCTTACTATGGCCATCCCCCTCCCAGCCCTCCCCCTGCGGGGGAGGGTTTATGGCTCCCTCCTCCGCAGGGGGAGGGCTGGGGAGGGGGTCTCCCGAAGGACTAGAACAAGGGACGCGAACTAATGGATGACAGACTCGCGGGCGAAGCGGCCAAGCTCGCCACCCAGGCGCAGGAGCTCGCCGGGAACCTCAAGGCGGTGGCGCAGCAGATCCTCGACATGTCGGCGCAGGGCACGCTGGAGATCCCCGACGGCCACATGCCGTTCGTCTCGCTGCTCACCATCTTCGCGCTGGCCTGCTTCGTCGGCTACTACGTGGTGTGGCGAGTGACGCCGGCGCTGCATTCGCCACTGATGGCGGTCACCAACGCCGTCTCCTCGGTGATCATCGTCGGCGCACTGCTGGCGGCCGGCCTCAAGGGGCTGGGGGCGGCGCAGCTGTTCGGCGCCGTCGCCGTGGCGCTGGCCGCGATCAACATCTTTGGCGGCTTCATCGTCACGCACCGCATGCTGTCGATGTTCAAGAAGAAGACACCGGTAGCGAAGAAGTAGGCGGACGAACGATATGACCCAGGAACTGGCCGCCTACGGCTACCTCATCGCTGCCATCTGCTTCATCATGGCGTTGCGCGGGCTGAGCTCGCCCGTCAGCTCGCGGCAGGGCAACCTGTTCGGCATCGTCGGCATGGTGATCGCGATCGGTGTCACCGTCGCAACGCCGGGCGTCGTCTCGCCCTGGCTGATCATCGGCGGCCTGGTGGTCGGCGGTGCGATCGGCACGCTGGTCGCGCTGCGCATCCAGATGACCGCGCTGCCGCAGCTCGTGGCGGCATTCCATTCGCTGGTCGGGCTCGCGGCGGTGTTCGTGGCAGCGGCGGCGTTCGTCTCGCCCGAGGCCTTCGGCATCGGCTCGCCGGGCCACATCAAGACCCAGAGCCTGATCGAGATGGGGCTGGGTACCGTGATCGGCGCGATCACCTTCACCGGCTCGATCGTGGCCTTTGCCAAGCTGCAGGGCCTCGTCACCGGTGCACCGCTGGTCTTCCGTGGCCAGCATCCGCTCAACGCGCTGATCGGCATCGCGATCCTGGTGGTGCTGGTGTGGTTCGCGATGCATGGCCATCCGATCACCTTCATTCTGCTGATCGCCCTGTCGCTGGCGGTCGGCTTCCTGCTGATCCTGCCGATCGGCGGGGCCGACATGCCGGTCGTGGTGTCGATGCTCAATTCCTACTCGGGATGGGCGGCGGCCGGCATCGGCTTCACCCTGGGCAACACCGCGCTGATCGTGACCGGCGCGCTGGTTGGCAGCTCGGGCGCGATCCTGAGCTACATCATGTGCAAGGGCATGAACCGCTCGATCTTCAACGTGATCCTGGGCGGCTTCGGCACCGACAGCTCTGCGGCAGGCGCCGCGCACGCCAAGAGCGACAAGCCGGTCAAGGCGGGGTCGGCCGAGGACGCCGCCTTCCTGATGGCGAACGCGGGCTCGGTAATCATCGTGCCGGGCTACGGCATGGCGGTGGCCCAGGCCCAGCACGCTCTGCGCGAGATGGCCGACATCCTGAAGAAGAAGGGCGTGCAGGTCCGCTACGCCATCCATCCGGTGGCAGGCCGCATGCCCGGCCACATGAACGTGCTGCTGGCCGAGGCCAACGTGCCGTACGACGAGGTCTTCGAGCTCGACGACATCAACCGCGACTTCGCCGCCACCGACGTGGCCTTCGTGATCGGCGCCAACGACGTCACCAATCCCGCGGCTAAGACCGATCCGACCAGCGCGATCTACGGCATGCCGATCCTCGAGGTCGAGAAGGCGCAGACCGTGCTGTTCGTGAAGCGCGGCATGTCCTCGGGCTATGCCGGCGTCGACAACGAGCTGTTCTTCCGCGACAACACCATGATGCTGTTCGCCGACGCCAAGGTGATGTGCGAGAACATCGTCAAGGCGCTGGAAGGAAGCGCGCACTAGGGACGCGCGGGCTCATGCTCTTCCGGACCGCGAGCGTCCCGCTCGCTCAAGCTCATGAGCGAGCGGGACGCTCGCGGTCCGGAAGAACATGAACATGAGCGGCCTTGATCTGGCGGCGGCTTCGGGCTCCACTCCGGGCCTCGTTTTCGGAGGAATGCCATGAAGACCGTCCAATCGATGCTTGCCGAGGCCCATGCGGCCGTGCCGCCGATCAGCCCGCAGGAGGCCAAGGCGCTGGTCGGCAAGGCCGACGTGCTGTTCCTTGACGTGCGCGAGCCGCCCGAGGTCGCGGCGTCTGGCAAGGTGCCGGGCGCGGTCGCCGTGCCGCGCGGCCTCGTCGAGTTCCGTGCCGACCCGGCCTCGCCGATGCATGACAAGGCGTTCGATCGCTCCAAGACGATCGTCGCCTATTGCGCGTCCGGCGGCCGCTCGGCGCTGGTCGGCAAGACATTGAAGGACATGGGCTACGACAACGTCCGCAACCTCGGCGGCTTCAAGGGGTGGGTCGACGCCGGAGGCGACGTCGAGAAGGCCTGAAGTGTACGTCCTTCACGGCTTCAACCCGTCGCCCTACTCGGTGAAGATGCGGGCGATTCTACGTTATCGCCGCATCCCCTTCACCTGGAAGGCGACCGGCAATCCGCGCGACGCGGCGGTGGCCGCCGGCCTGCCGCCGGTAATTCCCGTGCTGCAGTTCCCCGACGGGCGGCTGATGAACGATTCGACGCCGCTCGCCTACGCGCTGGAGCGCGAGCATCCCCGCGCGCGGTCGATCGTCCCCGACGATCCGGTGCAGGCCTATCTCTGCGACCTGCTCGAAGACTTCGGCGACGAATGGGTCACGAAGATGATGTTCCATTACCGCTGGTACTATGAGGCGGACCGCGCCTTCGCCCAGACCTGGGTCGTCACGTCGCGCGATCCCGTGA
Organism: Reyranella sp.; assembly: GCF_965279465.1. Lineage (NCBI taxonomy): Bacteria > Pseudomonadati > Pseudomonadota > Alphaproteobacteria > Hyphomicrobiales > Reyranellaceae > Reyranella > Reyranella sp. Next base: position 6,125,541 of record NZ_OZ257242.1, on the reverse strand, counting down.
TGCCGGAGGGGCCGCGCCGGGCGGCCATGCAGGCGTTCAACGACCGCCAGGTCGGCCGCATGGCGATGGTCGGCTGCACCGAGCAGAATCGGCCGATCATAGAGGACAGCTACCGCTTCGTGCTCGACACGCTCGACCGCCATGTGCGCGAGATCCCGTTCCTGTTCGGCTCGCGGCCCTCGCTCGCCGACTTCGGGCTGTTCGGCCAGCTCCAGATCCTGTCGGTCGATCCCACGCCGATGGCCGAGATGCGCGAGCGGGCGCCCGACGTCTATTGCTGGCTGCTGCGGCTCGATGACGCCTCAGGCATCGATGGCGCGTGGCTCGATGCGGCGGCGCCTTTGCCGGACACGCTGATTGCACTGCTGAAACATTGCGGCGAGACCTACCTGCCGTTCCTCGCCGCCAACACGCGCGCCCTGCAGGACGGCGCCGGCGAGGTCGCCGTCGACATCCAGGGCCGGCCCTACGCGCAGGCGCCCTTTCGCTACCAGGCGAAGTGCCACGATGCGTTGCGCAAGAAGCTCGCGGCGATGGCACCGGACATGCGCCGGCGGCTCGATCCCGTCCTCGAGCAGGCCGGTTGCCTCACCTACTTGGCGTAACGTGCGCTATCGCGCCGTCCTGTTCGACGTCGGCGGCGCGATCGATCTCGAGTTCGCCTGGGAGATGGCGGTCGACGGCGCGATCGCCGCGGCCTGCGGCATGGAAGGGGTGCGGGTCGACCAGGCCATGGTCGAGGCGGCGTCGGACCAGGCGGTCGCGGCCTTTGCGGCGGACACCTACGGCCACATGATCGAGACGCTGTGCGGCGGCGAGCCGGTCACGATGGCGCGCGTGCGCCAGCGGGTCGAAGCGATGACCGGCCAACTCGACGCCTTCCAGCTGCGGCCGGGGATCGATGGCTTGCTGGCGCGGCTGCAACGTCAAGGATTGCTGCTCGGCGCCATCGGCACGCCCTGGGAGCAGCTGGAGCGGGCAGGGGTCGCGCCCTGCTTCACGCGCGATCTGGATGTGCCGGCCGACGTCTGCATTTTCGTCGGCGATCGTCTCGACAGGGACATCGCACCGGCCAGGGCACGAGGCATGGCGACCATCCAGTTCAGGAGCGGACGCTACCGCCGCCAGCGTCCGCGTAACCAGGCCGAGACACCGGACGCGGTCGTCACCGATGTGATGGAGCTGGAGGCGGCGCTGAGTGCGCTGAGACAGGCGTGGGAAGGCCGACAACCGGCCCCCACGTGAGTTGGGGGCGCAGCCGAACGCCTCGACTTGTTGATCTTCAGGCGAGGGCGTTACGGCTTGACGCGCCAGCGGGCATGCGCGGAAGTGCATCCAGCAGGCGCCGCGCCGTGATTGATCGCCAAAGGGACAATGCCTTCTGTTGAACTTACCCTGGCGTGTGCCGTTGCAATGGTGGTCGTCTGGACACTGGTCGGATTGCCCATCGCCTCGCGCCTTTTCGCTGCGCCCGCCGCGCTGTTGCTTGCGCCGGCATTGGGCTTCGCCGTTCAGAGCGTGATCGCGCTGCCCTTGCTTTGCTGGCTTGGCATGAGCCGGCCGATGGTCGCGGTGGTTACAGGAGCGTTTGTGGCGGCCGCCGTCGTGGCGCTCGGCCTGCAGCGTGCGGCCGTCGCACGATCGCTTGCTCTTTCTCCGCCGCTGGCCGTCGCCGTGGCCGCCGCGGCTCTTCTCGCCCTGATCCCTGCGTCTGCCGCTCTACCCAAGCCAACGCCCGAAGGGGTGACGCTGGCGGCTTCGATCTTCGACCATTCAAAGATCGCGATCGTCGATGAGATACGTCGCGCCGGTGTTCCGCCGCATAATCCGTTCATCGGCGAGGTGGGCGCACCGGAGCGGCTCGCGTACTACTACCTTTGGCATTTCAGCGCCGCCGTCTTCGCGGTGCTGACAGGAGCGAGCGGCTGGGAGGCCGACGCCGCGCTCACGTGGTTTACGGCTTTTGCCTCACTCGTGACGATGTTCGGTCTCGTGCTGCGGCTGGGTGCTTCGAGCGCAGCGCCGTTTCTCGTCCTCGTGTTGACGGCCAGTGCGTCGCTGCGTGCCTCGCTCGAATGGATCGCTCCGTCTGCCGCCTCCGCGCTGCTGGTGCCAGCCTCGGGATTGGGCCCCTGGCTCTTCCAGACCGCTTGGGCGCCGCAGCATCTGGCCTCTGCAACATGCGTCGTGCTCGCCTGCCTGGTTCTCGAGCGGATGGCCCGGGTCGGCGGCTGGGTCGCGTCCGGCATATTCGGGCTGGTCGCTGCCGCAGGCTATCAGACGTCGATCTGGGTCGGCGGCGTTGTCTTCGCGGTCGGTATGCTGGCGGTGGCTCCTTGTCTTTTGTGGTCGGCGACCCATGGGCGGCGACTGGGCTTTGCGCTGGGGGCCAGCGCTGGCGCTGCGTTGGCGCTGCTGTTCAGCCTGCCCTTCCTCCTCGACCAATCCGCGGCGGCGCTGGCGCGGGGCGGCGGATTGCCGATCGCCGCGGGAGCGGTCAGCGTTCTCGGACCGGCCGTGCCAGAATCGCTCAAGCCCTTTCTCGATCTGCCGGCCTACTGGCTGCTCTACCTTCCGGTCGAGCTGGTGGCCATCTATCCGGCGGGCATGGTCGCCCTGTTCGTTCTGGTCAGGCATCGCCGGGTCGAGGCTGCCACGCAGGCCCCGGTAATGCCGCTCATCCTGATGACGGGGGCGAGCCTCGGCGCGGGCTGGATGCTGCAAAGTGTTGTTGCGTACAACAACGACCTGGGTTGGCGGGCGGTCCTTCCGGCGATCCTCCTGCTGACTGCCTTTGCGGCGACGGTGATCTCGCGTTGGCGCGGGACGCCAGCCCGCGTCGCCGGTGTCCTCGCCACCTTGGGCGTCGCGGCGGCGCTGCCGGAAACTGTCGAGCTGGTCCGGGAAGATCTCTTCGCCTCCCGCACACCGTCGGAGAGTCAGTTCGCGGCCTCGCCGCCGCTCTGGCAGGCCGTTCGACGGCATGCAGCGGCGGACGAGCGCGTCGCCAACAATCCTGCCTTCCTCGGTAACGCTACTCCCTGGCCCGTGAACATCTCCTGGGCGTTACTGGGCAATCGCCGGTCCTGCTATGCGGGCGACGATCTGGCCATCGCCTTCGCGCCGGCCACTGCCCGGCACCGGGCTGCGACCAAGGCCCTGTTCGACCGCGTCTTCTCCGGTGCACCTCTTGCGAACGACCTCAGCCAGCTCGCCGATCACTACCGCTGCGATGTCGTCGTGGTGACGCCGCAGGACGAGGCGTGGCGGCACGACCCGTTCGAGGCAGGCGATCCGTACCGGCTGGTGGAGACCCAGGATGGATGGAGGATCTACCGCCGCATTCAGATACCCGCGAACCAGTTGAAGCCGCGATCCTCCCAGTAGCCGCCGGGATAGACGTTTGTCACTTCGATTGCGGTGATCCACTTGGGATTCTTGAAGCCCAGCTTGGTCGCCGTGCGCAGGCGGAGCGGATAGCCGAACGGATCGGTGATCGTCTGCCGGGCATACTTGGTGGCGAGGATGGTCTGCGGATGCAGTGCCGTCGCCATGTCGATACTGCCGCTGTAGCCGTCGGCGCATTTGAAAGCCACGTACTTCGCCTTCAGGTCGGCGCCCACGACTTCCAGGAAATGCCGAAGATTCACGCCGGACCACTGGCCGATGTAATCCCAGCCCTCGACGCAGATATGGCGGATGATCCATTCCTGCTCCGGCAGGGTGGAGAAGCGCTGGACATCCCAGGACCGCCGGTCGGCGACGAGGCCGGCAAGCTCCAGCTTCCAGGTCGCGCCATCGACCGGGTCCACGTCGTTGACATCATAGTAAGCGTTGTAGCGGGGCGGCTTCACGACCTCTGCTTCGCTGTAGGTCGGTGCCAGATGGTCTGGCCGGAAGAGGAACTGCTGGACACGATCGTTGAACGAGGACACCGTGCGCAGGACCGACTGGACGGCACTCTCGTCGGTGACATCGCATCCCGTCAGCATCGTGAGGGCTCCCAGGCTGAGCGAGCCGCGCAGGATGCCGCGCCGCCCGATGTCGGCAATGAGCGCCTTGTTGCTCTCGAGAATGCGTTGATCGATCCCGTTTTTGGGGCGGAACGCGGAAGGTGAAGGGTTGCGTATGGACATATATCCTCCGATCAGTGCGTCGTTTGCCCGGGCGCGCCGTCAGACGGCCCGCTGGCGGCAGGGTCGATCCCCGGCCCGCCGTTGATCATCGCCCCGATCGTTTTCGGTACGATCAGTGCCAGCGCGACATGGACGATCAGAAAGCCGACGATCGCCGCCATCCCGAGGAAATGGACGATTCTGCCGCCCTGAAAGCCGCCAAAAAGCGGAAGCAGCTCCGAGAGCTGTATGGGCTTCCAGATCGCCCATCCGGAGACGACCTGGACGATGATGACGAGAATGATTCCCGTGTAGAGAATTTTCTGCACAGCGTTGTAACGCGTGATGTCGGTATGCGAGAGCCGGAAGCTCAGCGCGTCCCTGAGGTCGTTCAGTATCTCCCGGATACGGATCGGGAAGAGCTTGCGTTTAAATCGTCCGGTCGCGAGCCCGTAGGCGAGATAGGCCAATCCGTTGAGCATGAGGATCCACATGGCAAAGAAATGCCACTGCAATGCACCCTGAGCCTCGCCGCCGATGGTGATCCATTCGGGAAAGTGCAGCCAGCCGAGCAATACCTCGTCGTTGTAAATCTTCCAGCCGCTGCCGATCATGACCAGCATGGCGAGCGCATTGATCCAGTGCATGAGGCGCACAGGCATGGGATGTAGGAGCTTCGGCTTCGTCGTCATCGGATTGACCCTTGGGCAAACAGTAGGGGGCGTCGACTCCCTTTCGCCGGGGGACGGCAAGACCTTACAGCGGGTCACGTCCTTGTGACGCCGGGTTGAGCGAAATCCGGTGCAATGATCGCGCCGCGATGGACTTACAGGCTCGCGAACAACAGTGGGCGACGGACATGCGGGCGGCGCAAGCCGGTTCGCGGGAAGCATACCTGCGATTGCTGACGGACATATCGTCGTCATTTCGCCAGTTTGCTGCAGCGGATCTGCGGCGCTTCGGCCTGCAGGTGCAGGATGTCGAGGACGTGCTGCAGGACATTCTCCTGGCCGTTCATCTCAAGCGTCACACCTGGCGTCCGGATCACCCGTTCACGCCGTGGCTGCGTGCGATCGCGCGGCACAAGATGGTGGATTTCGTGCGTGGCCGCGTCCGGCACAAAGGTCTTCCGATCGAGGATTTTCCGAATGTCAGCCCGGTCCTACCGGTCGAGCCGGTGGTGTCTGTGCCCATGCATCGGCTCCTGGATGACCTGCCGCGACGCCAGCGGCAAGTGGTGGAAGAACTTGGACTGGGCGGCGCGACCGTGGCCGACACCGCGGCAAAGCTGAACATGTCGCCTGGAGCGGTGTATGTCGCGTTTCATCGCGGTTTGGCCAGGCTCGTGGCCCGATTTCAGGCCGAGAGATCGTGAGCACCGAACAGCTGATCGATCGACTGGTCTCGGATCTCGAGGACAGGAGCCCACTGTCGCGTTGCCGCTGGCCCCGCCTCGCCATAGTGACTGCGCTCGCGTCGATGGTCAGCCTCGCCGCGATCCTGCTGCTGTTCACGCGCAGCCCGCATTTCGCCCACGGCCCGTCGCGGACGATCCTGTTTTCGGTTCTGGCCGGCGTCGCCCTGGCGGCGGTGGGCTTTGCTGGTGCGCTGAAGTCGAGCCATCCGGAAAGCCGGGTGTCGTTGTCATGGCTGGCGCTACCCGCTGCGATCCTGATGACAGGGCTCGGCCTGGAAATGGCCGACACGCCGTCGTCGAGCTGGGCGGCCCGGTTCTGGGGCGACAGTTCGACTGCATGCTTTGTCTGCGTCACGCTGCTGTCGCTGCCGATCCTCGGCGCGGCCCTGGCGGTCCTGCGGGAGGGAGCGCCCGCCCGGCCTCGCCTCAGCGGGGCGATGGCCGGTTCCCTCGCGGGCGGAATAACGGCGGCCCTCTACACCTTGCATTGTCCTGAAGACTCGCTCCTGTTCGTGGCCTTCTGGCATGTGCTGGCTGTTGCGACGGTTTGCATCCTCGGTGCGCTGGCGGCGGGTCGCTGGCTACGCTGGTGAGACGTGGGCTCAAAGATTTACTGGTTCGTCTGTAAGAAAGCGCCGGCTCCAGCGAAGACTCCTGATAGCGGCGCGAATCCTGCGCCGGTGTAGCGTATTCGGGAGAGATCGATGGCGTGGCTCGTCGCGGCGGTGCTTCTGATTGTCCAGAGCGTGTGGCTCCCGGCCACGGCGCAGGCGAACTTTGGCTCACTGCCACAGGAGGAAAAAATGGCTCGGCGGCATCCGCAGCCGGTGCGGGTAGGGGACCTTGTCGGCTTGCCGGTCCTCGACGAGCAGGACTCCACCATCGGCTATATCAGCGATGTGGTCCGCACGCCTGCCGGCAAGATACAGCTCGTCGTCCCCTATGGCCGCCGGTTCGGTTGGGTGCGGTGGGGCGGGCCGTTCGACTGGGACCGGCGACCAGTAGGAGTGCCGATCGAGACGGTGGCGATCCTCGGCCGACAGGTCGATGCGCTCGAGATGCCGCGCGAGGCCTTCGACAAGGCGCCCGTCTTCGTGAGCGGAGAGAACAAGTCGATTGACCGTGACGAAACCATCAAGATTGCCCTTGGCCGGCGATAGCCCCGGCGGTCAACCTCTCACTGCAGGCACGGCGCAATCGCATGGATCATGAAACGCGAATGCCGCACAAGATGCGGACCTTGGTTGCGCAAGGCCCCGGTGCAGCCGAGCCCGTGACCAAGGCCCTGTCGTCGCCAATTCACATGTCGACGACGTATCTGCGTGACGCCGACAATGGCTATAGCGGCGGGCGCATCTATGGTGGCACCGACAACCCTTCAGTGCAGCAGGCGGAGGCGCTGGTCGCCACGCTGGAGGGCGCAGAAGACGCGCTGATGTTTGGCTCCGGCATGGCGGCCGCCAGCGCCGTCTTTCAGGCACTGGAGAAGCCCACGCACATCCTGGCTTCGCGGGCGATGTATTACGGCCTGCAGTCCTGGCTCGCCGAGCTCGGCCCGCGCAGCGGCCATTCCGTCTCGTTCGTGGACACCTCCGATCTGGATGCCGTGCGGACAGCGTTGCGGACCGGCAAGACCGGCCTGGTGTGGATCGAGACGCCGAGCAACCCCATGTGGACGCTCACCGACATTGCTGGGGTTGCTGAGATCGCCCATGCGGCCGGCGCATTGCTTTGTGTCGATTCAACCGTGTCCACACCGATCTTCACGCGCCCGCTCGAGCTCGGGGCCGATATCGTAGTGCACTCTGCCACCAAGTACTTGAACGGCCATTCGGATGTCGTGGCGGGCGCGTTGGCGACCGCCGGGCGAACCGCCATCTGGGAAAGCATCAGGAGAGTTCGGGCTCGGATCGGCGCCAGTTTGGGTCCATTCGACGCTTGGCTCCTGATGCGTGGCATGCGCACCTTGCATGTACGGGTGGCGGCGCAGGCCAGGACCGCGGCGATTCTGGCCGACCGTTTGATAGGTCATCCGGCGTTGAGCGGCGTCCTCTATCCGGGCCTGAGATCCCATCCGGGCCATGACGTGGCGCGTCGCCAGATGATCGGTGGTTTTGGCGGCATGCTGTCGATCTGCGTGAAGGGCGGCGAACCGGCGGCGGTTGCCGTGGCGGCGCAGGTCCAGCTCTGGAAGCGTGCGACCTCTCTCGGCGGCATCGAGAGCCTCATAGAACATCGCGCCTCTATCGAAGGTGCGGGAACGCCGTGCCCGCCGAACCTGCTTCGGCTCTCGGTCGGCCTCGAGGATATCGACGACTTGTTCCTCGATCTGATCCAGGCGCTGGGACCGTCCGTTCCATTGCTCGGCTAGACTTGAGGAGGAGGGAGATGGGCACGGTCGCGATTGGTATCATATGCAAGACACCCGCACCGGGACGCTCAAAGACACGGCTGTCGCCGCCTTTGCGGCCGGAGGAGTGCGCCAGCATATCGGCCTGCTTCATCCGCGATCTCTCGCGCACGATCGGCGCACTCGTCTTGGGCGGCGACGTGACGGGATATGCAGTCTATACGCCCATCGGTTCGGAGGGGGCCTTGCGGTCGCTGCTTCCGACCGATTTCCGCCTGGTGCCTCAGGTCGACGGCGATTTCGGCGCTCGGCTCTTCAACGGTGCCGCCGATCTTCTTCAGGCCGGCCATGACGGCGTCCTGCTGGTGAATTCCGATAGCCCGACCTTGCCGGCGTCGACGTTGCGCGCGGCGGCCGATGCCGTACGATCGGCTGACAACGTCGTCCTGAGCCCGGCGTTGGATGGCGGTTACACACTGATTGGCCTATCGAAACCGCATCGTCGGCTGTTTGAGGACATAGTCTGGAGCACCAGCACGGTGTTTCAGCGCACGTGCGAGCGAGCGGCCGAGATCGGCCTGCCGGTTTTCGAGGTCCCACCATGGTACGATGTCGACGATGCGGCATCCCTGCGGATCCTGGAGGCGGAGTTGAGCGGCGCCGCGCCGGCATCGCTGTTCACCAAAGGCGCCGAGGCGCCGGCGACGCGGCAGTTCCTGCGCGAACGGCAGATGTCTTTGTCCGATCGCGTTGCCCGATGAGGAGGCGTCTCGGATGAAGCTGGCGTCGGGGAACAAGCGGGTTGCCATCGTTATTCCCTGTCTAAACGAAGGCGAGCCCATCGCCGGCGTGGTCGGGGAAATCCTGGCTCAGGGCGTCGACGAGATCATCGTCGTGGACAACGGCTCGACCGACGACACCGCGCGGCAGGCGGAAGCAGCGGGGGCGCGGGTGGTGAGCGAGCCGCGCCGCGGCTATGGCAGCGCCTGCGCCGCCGGTGTCGCGGCAGTTTCTCCCGACGCAGAGATCGTCTGCTTCCTAGACGGTGACGGCAGCGATGTGCCGGCGTTTCTTCCGGCGGTCATCGGGCCGGTAGCGGCAGGCACGGCGGACTTTGTGATGGGTTCCCGAGTGCGTGGTGCGCGCGAGGCCGGGAGCATGACGCCGCAGCAGCTCGTTGCCGGTTGGGTCGCCGGGGTGTTGCTGCGCTGGACCTACGGCGTGCATTTCACCGACATGTCGCCCCTCCGCGCGCTCCGCCTGGATCGGCTGGGCGCGCTCGGCATGCGCGAACCGACCTTTGGCTGGAACCTGGAAATGCAAATGCGTGTCGCCGCCGCTGGCCTGCGAATCCTCGAGGTTCCGGTCGATCATCGTCGACGTCGCGGCGGCGTGTCGAAGGTATCGGGCAACCTCGTAGTCGGCCTCAAGGCCGCGTGGGTCATCACCCGGACTTTCCTTAGGCTGGCGGCCTCCTTGAGGGTCGACCGGCGATCGACTGGAATGGAAGCTGCCAAATGAAAGCCTTGGTGACGGGTGGTGCCGGCTTCATCGGCCAGCATGTCGTTCGCGAGCTGTTGTCGCGTGGCCATTCCGTTCGTGTCCTGGATTCGCTGCGTGCGGACGTTCATGGCGGGCGGCAATGGGTTCCGCCGGAAGGCGTGGAGTTCGAGCTCGGGGACGTCCGCGATGCGGCCGCGATAGATCGTGCGCTGGTCGGGACCGATGCGGTGCTTCATCTGGCGGCGAAGGTGGGGCTTGGTGTGGATGTGAGCGATCTGCCCGACTATGCCTCCTCGAACGATGCCGGCACTGCCGAATTGCTGGCCGGCATGGCGAGGAAAAGCATGCCCCGTCTCGTTCTCGCCAGCTCGATGGTCGTCTATGGCGAAGGCTTTGGCGAATGCGCGGAACACGGCCTGGTGACTCCCGCGCCCCGGCAGGAGAAGGCGCTGGCTGCGGGACAGTTCGAACCGCCGTGTCCACAGTGCGGCCGGGCGCTCGAGACGAGCCTCGTTGGCGAAAGCGCGCCGCTCGATCCGCGCAACGCCTATGCCAGCAGCAAGGTCGCGCAGGAGTTCTACTGCTCGAATTGGGCGCGCTCGACCGGCGGGTCGGTCGCCGCCATGCGGTATCACAACGTCTATGGACCGGGCATGCCGCGCAATACGCCGTATGCGGGCGTTGCGGCCATCTTCACCTCCGCGCTGCGCGAGGGCAGGGCTCCCATGGTTTTCGAGGACGGCCGGCAGCGCCGCGATTTCGTGCACGTGCGCGACGTAGCTGCGGCCACGGTGCTCGCTTGCGAGAAGCACGTCTCGGGCATGCGCGCCTTCAACGTGGGCTCGGGCACGCCGCGAACCGTCGGTGAGATGGCGGCAGCTTTGGCCCAAGCCATGAGCGGGCCGAGCCCTCGAGTGACCGGTCAATACCGCTTGGGCGACGTACGGCACATCACCGCGGATTCTTCGCGTCTTCGCAAAGAGCTGGGTTGGCGGCCGCGGATCGATTTCGCGGCAGGTATGGCCGAGTTGGCCGCGAATTCCTGAGCCCGCGCCAACACGTCAGTGCGTATGGGGATGGTGATGGCTGGCGCCGAAGCGGTGGATGTGGAGCGGTGCCTTGGCGAGGCCGGGGCAGAAGCTGCCGACCACCTTCTCCAGCCGATCGTAGAGCTTGCGCGCCTCGCCCATCGGCGCGGCACGGCGCGCCTGCGACGCGGCGGCCTGGGCGGCGAGCTTGGGCAGGTTGCCGGCAACCGGCGCGCAGTCCGCCCGCTTCGCCGCAAGCTTGCCCAGCAACACCGCCAGCAGCGGATCGTGCCGAAGTTGGTCGTGGTCGTTGAGGTCCTCGTAGCCCATCGCAAGGCCATAGACCCGTTGCCCGACCAGCGTGCGCACCTCGTGCTCGATCAGCTCGGGATCGCGATGATCGGTGAAGCAGCGGGCAAACCGGTCGACCAGACCGATCGCCCGATCCGTCGCGCCCAGCAGCAGTCCGCCGGCATCTGACGTGATCGACCCGCCGTCGAACGACGCCTCGATCCTGCGTCCTTCAACAGGTGCAGATCCAAACAAATCCGCGATACACTCTGTCGGCATCGGTGTTCTTCCTCTTGTCGCGAGAAAACGTTGCTGCACAACGCTTTTCGCAGAGTCAGAATACCGATGCACCCTCTACCTTTGAGAAATCCGGGTTAGCGAAGTGTCGTCGACCGTTCATGGCATCCGACTACAGATTTTCGCTGGTACTTATTAACCTCGATGTCGCTATGGGCACTTGTGGTCAATCTCGATGCATTCACCGACTTTATGGCCGCCATGCGTATATGAGGAGCGGACCATGCCGAACTTCGTCAGGACATCGTTGCTGAAGAACGCACGATATTTGTCCTCACCCTTGAGGTAGTCCTCTTCCATCATGGAAGGCCTTCCTTTGGATTTCGTCACCAGCGAGGGCGTCATCCATTGCGCGACTTCCGTCGCGGATGGCGAAGCGGCCTGCGGTGGCGGATCGCCGTCCTTCATGATGAAGCAGCATAGCGAGGCGGTCTTCGATGCAGGAGCTATGTCCACTACGGTGAGATAGAAATCATTGGTGCCTGGCTTGGCCGTCTTCTTCGAGACGCTATATGCAATGTCATCGTTGAAGCACACCTTGTCATCGTTCCATTCTCCTTGCCCATAGGTCCAGCATGATTGCTTCGGCTTCCCCATCAGCCGATCAACCTGTTGCTTGGACATGCCGGTCCGTACGTCTTCCGGTCGTTTCTGCTCATCGGGCACGACCATAGGTGCACACGCGGCGAGAGCAAACGTGATGATTGTGACCAGGAAGAGTGTTTTCTCCCGCACTGCATTCCTCCAACTCAGCCGAGTCCGCAGCTTCCCACATCTGCCGCAGACTCGGGTCAAGCCGGTCCACCTAGCGCGACCTGAGACGGCCCCGGCGGCACTCTGGCCACAGTCGTGAAAGTGATCAACCACCGTTTGCAACAGCGACGTGCCGCTACCTCTGGGAGAGATATTCGCGGTTCCGGGTAAGCTGGTCGACGTGCAGGTGACAGCGGTAGATTTTCTGGCCGAACCACCGCCTGCTGCTTGACCTGTCCGAGGCCATTGCCCGCGAAAAGGCGGTGCACGAAACCACCTTCGGCCTGCCTGACGCCGTCGACCGCATCACCCGGTGCTTCGGGGCGGTAGCATGTCTTCCGCTGGGGGCGCGCCACTCCAGTGGCGCGCCTTGTCATGAATCATGACGCGCCACTGGAGTGGCGCGCCCCCAGCGGAAGACGCTTCAGTGCGCGTGGGGATGGTGATGGCTTGCGCCGAAGCGGTGGATGGGGAGCGGCGCCTTGGCGGGGCCGGGGCGGAAGCCGCCGACCACCTTCTCCAAATTCTTGTTCTGCAATGTCGCTAAAGTAAGGTTCCAGATCGTACTACTAATTGGGGTCTGGCGATCAGCCGACGATCTCCCACTTCGGACCTGCGAGTGGACGATGCAACGTCATTTCCGTGTCCTGCTTTTTCTCGCGCTGACCCAGATTACCGGCTGGGGCGGGGTCGGGGTCTTGCCCGTGATTGCGCGGACGGTGGCGGCGGAATTCGGAAGCTCTCTGCCATCGATCTTCCTGGGAACCTCGGTGATGTATGTCGCAATGGGGCTCGTGGCGCGATCGACCTCGAATTCGCCTGGGAGATGGCGGTCGACGGCGCGATCGCCGCGGCCTGCGGTATGGAAGGCGTGCGGGTCGACCAGGCGATGGTAGAGGCGGCCTCGGACGAGGCGGTCGCGGCCTTCGCGGCGGATATCTCTGGCCACATGATCGAGACGCTGTGCGGCGGCGAGCCGGTCACGATGGCGAGGGTGCGACAGCGGGTCGAGGCGATGACCGGCCAGCTCGATGCCTTCCAGTTGCGGCCCGGGATCGACGCGCTGCTGGCACGGCTGCAGCGGCAGGGGCTATTGCTCGGCGCGACGGGCACGCCGTGGGGGCGGCTGGCCAAGGCAGGGGTCGCGGGCTTCTTCACGCGCGATCTCGATGTGCCAGCCGAAGCCTGCATCTTCGTCGGCGACCGTCTCGACCAGGACATCGCGCCCGCCAAGGCGCGCGGCATGGCGACGATCCACTTCAAAAGCGGCCGCTACCGCCGCCAGCGTCCGCGCAGCGAGGCCGAAATGCCGGACGCGGTCGTCACCGACGTGATGGAACTGGAGGCGGCGCTGAGTGCGCTGACGCAGGGTGTGTCGTCAGTTGTGCCAGAATAATGCGGAAACCAGCGGAACGGCAGCCAGGGATGTGGCGGCGAGCTGGTCACATCGGGTTGCGATGGCGCGGAAGCCGTTGAGTTTGGCGAAGAAGCGCTCGAGGAGGTTTCGTTGGCGCAAAATGAGCGAAGTCGGAGGGGCGTTTGAGAAGGCGGTTATCCTTAAGTGAAATTTTTGCATTGCCCTTGGCAGAAATATGACCAAATTTGTCGTGAATGAGCATGTCACGCCCCTGATGTCGGATGCCGACCGAGCGGAAAGTGTTGTGCTGGCGAAAGGCTGGCTCAGCCGGACTCCCGATCGCTTCCAGCATGCGGTCTTCGAACGTTGCATCCTGAGGAAATTCAGGTCAGGCAGTTCGATCTATCGCAGGGGTGACCCGCCCGGCGGTCTCTTTGGTCTCGTCAGCGGAAGCCTTGCCGTCGACATCTCGCCCCTGGAGCGTGGGCCTTTCATGGGATACTTCCTGCGGCCCGGCGCGTGGGTCGGGGGTGCGCCCGCCTTCACTGGCCAACCCCGCGTGGTTGGGCTGCGCGCCACCCGCAGCACCGAGCTGCTTTATCTGCCGCTCCATGCCATAAACGCCATCGTCGCGCAGGATGATTCGGCATGGCGGTACTTTGCGTTGATCGGCTTCGCCCACCTCGAAATCGCCATGTCGGTGGTCGACGACCTGATGCGCCGCGATCACAAGAAGCGCTTCGTCGCCATGCTGCTTCACCTGGCTGACTGCAGGTCGGCTTCGCCGACCGACGGCGCGCCAATCGAGATCGATGTCGGCCAGGAGGAGTTGGCAATCATGGCCAATGTTGCCCGAACGACAGCCGGAGCGATTCTGCGCCAGCTCGCCCGGGCCGGGCACGTCGACACTTCCTACAAGCGCGTCAGGATACTGTCACCCGACGCGCTGAGGGCGATGCTGATCCGCCCAACGCCTGCTGCCAGAAGGCGTCCCCCGCTACTTCAGCCTGACCTCCACCTTGCCGATCTTGCCGCCAAATCGAAACGGACGACGGTCGAAGTAAACAAGCGACACGGGCGAGCCTAGGTCGACGCCGACATCGAGGGTCTCGCTGGCGGTGAAGGCCGCGGGTACGGTACGCTGCACGGTGGTGCGGGCCACCTCGACGCCATCGACCTTGAGCACGACGATTGCCGGCGACAGCGGTCGCTTGTCCATGAAGGTGGTCTCGACCTCGATGGCATGACGGCCGCCCGGGATTTTCTGCGCCGACCGCGCGGTGTACCGCTCGATGATCATCATGTTGTATTCGAAGACCAGCTGGCCGCTATCCATAAACAGGCTGAGCCCGCCGCTGGCACCACCCATGGCATAAAGCACGCCCGAGGCGTTGTCGCCGAACTCGGCGTCGATCGCGACATGGCTGCTTTCGCGGCCAAGTCCCGGCGCCGTGAACTCCGGCATCCGTGTCGTGGTCTGATCGAAGACCCAGCGCGTGTACGGCGTCTTGAGCCGGTCTTCGGGATGGATGCGCAGCCAGATGCCGGCGCCGATCGGGAAGGCCTTGTTCTCCCTGGCTTCGCCTTGGAAGACCTCCTTGAGGCGGGCGAGGTGCTGCGCATCCGTCGCCGCGAGGTCGTTGGCCTGCGAGAAGTCCTTCGACAGGTCGTAGAGCTCCCAGACATCCTTCGCCGAATCCCAGGTCGCAAGGCCGGGGCTGACCGTCAGCCAGGGCGTGAGCGGCCCGAAGGTCGAGGCGAACCAGCCATCGCGATAGACGCCGCGGCTGCCGTTGTTGTCGAAGTACTGCGTGGTCTTCTGGCCGGCGGCCTTCGCGTCATTGAAGGTGTAGGCGAGGCTGACGCCGTCGATCGGGTCCTGGACGAAGCCGTCGACCACCTTGGGCGTCGTGATTCCCACGGTTTCGTAGATCGTCGGCACAATGTCGTTGACGTGGTGGAACTGCCCGCGCGGCGTCTTGTCGGCCTTGATCTTCTTCGGCCAGGAGATCGCCATCGGGTTGCGGGTGCCGCCGAAATGCGACGCGATGAGCTTGGTGTACTTGAACGGCGCGTTGCCGGCCCAGGCCCAGCCGGCGTGATACATGTTGTCCGTCTTGGGCGAGCCCAGCGCGTCGAGGCCGCCGATCTTGTTCAGAGCCTCGATCTGCTGTTCGACCGTGTTGGGAATCTGGTTCTGCGCCAGCAGTTCGCTGATCGAGCCGTTCTGGCCCTCGGCGCTCGAGCCGTTATCGCCGAAGATGTAGAAAATCAGCGTGTTGTCGCGCTCGCCCAGGCGTTCGAGCTCGTCGATGACCTTGCCCGCCTGTACGTCGACATGCTCGACGAAGCCCGCGAACACCTCCATCAATCGGAGCTGGAACGCCCGCTGGTTGGCCGGAATGCTCTCCCAGGAAGCCATCGATTCGGGCCGCGCGGTCAGCTTTGTGTCGGCCGGGATCCAGCCCAGCTCCTTCTGGCGCTTGAAGATGCGTTCGCGCATGGCGTCCCAACCGTCGTCGAACTGGCCTTTGTACTTATCGGCCCACTCCTTGAAGATCTGGTGCGGCCCGTGACCGGCCCCGGGAGCCCAGTACATCAGGAAAGGCTTGTCGGGCGAGTAGGAGCGATGTCGGCGCAGCCACGTCACCGCCTTGTCGGCAAGATCCTCGCTGAGGTGATATTTCTCGTCATGTGGCGGCTCGACGGGGGTGGTGTTCTCGAAGAGACGTGGCTCCCACTGCGAGGTCTCGCCGGCGACGAAGCCGTAGAAGTAGTCGAAGCCATGGCCGGTTGGCCAGCGGTCGAACGGGCCCATCGCCGTCGTCTGGTCGGCCGGCGTGTTGTGCCACTTGCCGAAGGCCGAGGTCTTGTAGCCGTAGTGGCGCAGCGTCTCGGCGACCGTCGCCGATGTCTTGGGAATGACCCCGACGTAGCCGTCCCAGTCCACGGCGCGCTCGGCAATGGTGCCGCTGCCGACGCGCTGGTGGTTGCGCCCCGTCAGCAACGCGGCCCGGGTCGGCGAACAGATCGCGGTCGTGTGGAACGTGTTGTAGCTCACGCCCGTGTTGGCAATCCGGCTGAGGGTCGGCGTCCGGATGTCGCCGCCGTACGTGCCCGGCAGGCCGAAACCGACGTCGTCCAGCAGGATGATCAGGATATTGGGGGCGCCGGCCGGCAGGTGGTTTGCCTGTTCGCGGCGCTGGTGTCTCGACCCCTGCAGCGTGGGCGCGGCCACGCTCGCCGACGGCACGGGCGGGAACGGCAACACGGTGCCGTCAGCACCCGGAGGCGCTGCGAATGCCGAGGTGGCGAGCAGCACGGATGCAAAGGCTCCGGCGGCGATGGACCTGAACAGCATGTGACTGCTCCTTTGAGAACGAATCATGGGCCTGGACTCCGCTTCGCCACGACGCGGCGCCAGCGCAGATAAGGAAGAGAGATCACCACCGATGTCGTGATGTAGACGGCGAGGATGACGATGGTCCGGGGACCCGGCAGGGACGTTGCAACCATGACGGCGACCCCGATGTGGCGGGTGGCGCAGGCGATGGCGAGCGCGGTGCGGTCATCGTCCGCCGGGCCGCCCAGCAAGTGGCCGATCGCCAGGGCCAGGACGATCAGGGCCGCCAGGGTGAGGACGCCCTCCCATTTAATGTGCAGGACGATTTCCCAGTTGAGGCCGAGCAAGGCGAGCGCCGCAAGCATGAGCACCACGCCGGCAACGGCCGTCGCGCGTGCCGCGAAGCGCGTGGCAAGGGCAGGAAACCACCAGCGAACCAGCATGCCGGCGATCAGGGGCAGGAAGAACGACTTCGCGAGGACCCACGCCACGATCACCGGCGTCAGCGTTGCCGGCGCTCCGAAATACGGACCGAGGACGGCAATCCAGGCCGGGACGATCACGACCGCCAGGATCGACGAGATCACGACGAGGCTGAAGGCATAGCCGCCGTCGCCGATCCCCATCAGCTTGCGCGGCAGCAGCGGTGCGCCGGCCGAGACGGCGAGCACCAACAGGCCAATCTCCACGCCGGGCTGGAGCGTCAGCACGGTGACCAGCGCCAGGGCCGCCATCGGCACCAGGACGTACATCGCGAGCAGCGACCGCAGGAGCAGGCCCGGGTTCCGAAGCAGGCGTATGGCGTCGCCAGGCGTCGACTCCATGCCAATGGCAAAGATGATGAGCGCGACCGTAGCCTTGAGCAGGACGAGGAGCGCCAGTGTCATTGCCCAGCCCGCTGCCGGATCAGTTCGCGGGCAGATATTTGACGTCGAGCTTGTCGATTCTGCCGGTGAACTTGAAGGGAGCCCGCTCGTAGTACGCCGGCGACACCGGCGAATAGCTGTCGCGTCCGACGTCGAATGAATCGTTGCCGCTCAGCGCATAGCCCGTGGTGCGGGGAACACGGCCTCGGGCCATCTCCTTGCCGTTGACCCGGATCGCGACGTCCATGGCGCCATTGCGCACCTTTGGTTCCGTGCGCGACTCGATCTCGATCTTCACCCGGCCGGTGGGAAGGGGGCCGGTCGTCTCGATGCGTGTCCGCTCGATTTCGTAGAGATTGTACTCGAAGCTGATCCGGCCCTTGTCGATCCACGCTGCGAGACCGCCGGAAAAGCCGCCGAGGGCATACAGGACGCCTTCCGAATCGTCCTTCAGCTCCGCGTCGATGGTCACCAGGCTGCTGCGCAGGCCGAGCTTCGGCGCTCCCGCTTCCGGGATGGCGACGACGTCGGCCGTGTAGTGGAACTCCGTGGCCGGATTCTGCTTGGTGTATTCGGGATGCAGCCCGACCCACAGGCCGCCACCGATCGGATAGGCGTGGTTGGCCTTGGCCTCGACGTCGAACAGTCTGACCATCTCGGCCAGTCTCTCCGGTTGTTGCTTGGCCAGATCGTCCGCCTGAGAGAAATCGCGCTTCAGGTCGTAGAGTTCCCAGACGTCCTTGTCGGGCGTCCACTGAAAGATCGCCGGATCGATGCCGGTCTTCCACGGCAACCGGGGCCCGAGCGCGGAGGCGATGTAGCCGTCGTGGTAGATCGAGCGGCTTCCCATGATCTCGAAATACTGCGTCTTCTTGCGATCGGCGGCATCGGCTGACGCCAGCGCATAGACCATGCTGACGCCGTCCAGCGGCTCCTGCGTCACGCCGTCGACTTCCTTCGGCGCCTGGATGCCGAGGACTTCGTAGATCGTCGGCACGACGTCGTTGACGTGATGGAACTGCGAACGAGGCTTCTTGTCCGCCTTCACCGACGTCGGCCAGGAAACCGCCAGGGGATTGCGCGTACCGCCGAAGTGCGACGCCAGCAGCTTGGTGCCCTGGTAGGGCGCACTGCCGGCCCACGCCCAGCCGGCATGATAGTGATTGTCCATCTTGTCGCCGCCGAGCGCATCGAGGCCGCCCAGCTCGTTCATGACGCGGATGTGGTCCTTGATCTCGGTGGCGGTGCCGCTTTGCGCCAGAAACTCGCTGATCGAGCCACCCTGGCCTTCGGCGCTCGAGCCATTGTCGCCCCAGATATAGAAGACCAGCGTGTTGTCGCGGATCCCGAGACGGTCGAGCTCGTCGATCAGGCGGCCGGCCTGCGTGTCGGTGTGCTCGGCAAATCCGGCGAAGACTTCCATCAGCCGCCGCTGGAATGGCTTCTCGCTCTCGGGAATGTCCTTCCAGGCCGCCAGCGACTCGGGGCGCGGCGTCAGCTTGGTATCCGCCGGGATATAGCCCTGCTGCTTCTGCCGCGCGACCACCCGCTCGCGCATGGCGTCCCAGCCGTCGTCGAACCTTCCCTTATACTTGTCCGCCCACTCCTTGAAGATATGGTGCGGGGCATGGACGCCGCCGGGCGCCCAATACATCAGGAACGGCTTGTCGGGCGCGAGCGCTTGCTGTTGGCGGATCCAGGCAACGCCCTTGTCGGCCAGGTCCTCCGTCAGGTGATAGCCCTTGCGGTGCGGCGTCTCGATGCGATTGAGATTCTCGACAAGGGCCGGTTCCCATTGCGACGACTCCCCCGCGAGGAATCCGTAGAAATAGTCGAAGCCGACGAGGCGGCCGGTCGGCCAGCGTTCGAACGGACCGGCCTGCGATGTGTCCGCGTGAGGCGTATTGTGCCACTTGCCGAAGGCCGACGTGGCATAGCCGTAGTAGCCCAGCACCTTGGCGATCGAGGCCCCCGTCGCGGGCCACATGCCCGAGTAGCCGTCCCAGTCGTTCGCCAGGCTGGCGATCTGGCCCGCGCCGACACGGTGATGGTTCTGCCCGGTCAGAAGGGAAGCCCGCGTCGGCGAGCACATCGCCGTCGTGTGGAAGCGGTTGAAGGAAACGCCCGAATTGGCGATGCGCGACAGTGTCGGCGTGTTGATGTCGCCGCCATAGGTGCTCGGCAGCGCGGGGCCCGCATCGTCGATCAGGATGATGAGGATGTTGGGCGCGTTCGCAGGCAGCCGCTTCGGGATGGGCAGAGGATTGTAGGTCGATTCCTGCATCGTTCGGGCTGCCTTGCTGCCCGATGCTACCGGCGGGAATGGAAGGCTTTGCTGTCCATAGGCCGCCGGCACCATGGCCGTCGCCAGCGCCAGGGCAAAGGTGGAGCAGAATGCAGTCGATCGCTTTGTCATGTCAGACTCCTGCGGAAACGAGCCAAGTCCGGTGAATCGGGTCGGTGATCAGTTCGCCGAATCGACGTCGCTCTCGCGGCGGGCCGATGCGCCGTTGACGTAGAGCGGCAGCGACAGCGTGAAGAACCCGGCCGTCCCTTCGAGACGGTTCCGGACGGCGAATTCACTGTAGATCTTCACACGGGCGGCAATCGGGTAATTGCCGATCTTGAAGTTGTAGCCAAGCGTTCCGCCCACGGCGGCGACCTGGCCCATGAACTGTCCAAAGGTCGCGCCTGCGCCGCTGTCCGGGGTGAACTGCCGGTAGAAGTAACCGACGGCGCCGATCGAGAATTCCTTGCTGAGATACTGCGTCGCGGCCCATTCGAGATGGAACTCGTTGCCCGTCCTGTACTGTGTTGCCGCATTCTCCTGGCTGAACGTGGCGCCGGCCGCCAGCGAGAGATCGAGGCCGACCTTCGGATCGAACCAGGTGAACGAACCGGTCACGTCGACCGCCCAGCGATGGTTGGCGACGTTGGCGAGAGCGCCGAAGCGATAATTCCCGACCGGCACGAAGCCCGTCAGCGCCGTATTCCAGTGGTAGTTGCCCGCATGCCACCCGATCGACGCCGAAATCGCGGGGTCGCCCAAGGTGAAAACGGAGTCGGACTGCGATCCTGCCGCCGAAAATCCGAGAAGAGACGACGATAGTCGTGCGCCGGCGTTCACGGTCGGGCCGCCAATTGGCCACAACAGTGAGAACGCCAGATTGCCGCCCAGCACCTCGGCCGGCGTGGACCACATGACGCTCGGCAGATCCAGCACGACCGTCGCCTTCACGTCGGCGACGGCCTGGCCGCCCAGCGTAGGAAACACGGTCTGGCTCGCGGTCGCGGCACCGCTGTAATAGTAGAGGTTGTTGGCGAAATAGACGCCGGGCGGCGGCGTGATGCCGGCATTCGTGCCGCGCAGGCCGAGAAGATAGACGCCGTGACCGCCCTCGGCTGCGGTTACGGGCGATGACGTTGCCAACGAACCTGTAAGGGCACTGACTGCGAACAGGAGCAAAGCAAAAGGCGATCGCATCGTCACTATTCCCTGTTCGGGCGTTCGTCGCCGGATCACCTCTTCCATACGGCGTGTCGCTTGCGGCGATTGGCCGTGGACGATCAATCCCTGTCGGAGATTCCTCGTGACTCCCCGGGTGCGTTCGACGCCGCCGTTGCTCCTGGGCTTGCGCACGAAGGAGGGAAAATACGCGACACACCAGGCATTCGATCTCGGCCTGAAGGTCTTCTGACACATAGTTGTGCTCGCGCCGCAGCTTCAATCCGCGCGCGCAACGCCCGGCTCGATGGCTCCGAAACAGCGGTCTAGCCCCTGCGGCACCGGCTCCCCCGCCTCGAAGAGAGGGCGCGACGCACCACCTTTGTTGCCTTCCCCTCCGTCAGCGTAGGACGCTGACACTTCCGAAGGCGAGGGAGAGACCCCGAAGCGAACGCAACCGAGGGCGCTCAGTGGGTGTGGGGATGATGATGGCTCGCACCGAAGCGGTGGATGTGGAGCGGTGCCTTGGCGAGGCCGGGGCAGAAGCTGCCGACCACCTTCTCCAGCCGATCGTAGAGCTTGCGCGCCTCGCCCATCGGCGCGGCACGGCGCGCCTGCGACGCGGCGGCCTGGGCGGCGAGCTTGGGCAGGTCGACGGTCAGCAGCTTGTGGTTCTCCACCACCATGCGGCCGCCGATCATCACCGAATGGACGGCGCTGCCGTCCTCGGTGTGGACGATCTGGTTCACCGGATCGTTGATCGGGATCCAGTTGATGTGGTGCAGGTCGAGGAAGACGATGTCGGCCTTGTAGCCCGGCTCGATCCGGCCGATCTGCTTGGCGAGGCCGAGTGCGCGAGCGCCGCCTTCGGTTGTGGCGCGTAACGCCTCCTCGGTGGTGATCCAAGTCTCGACATCGGGCCCCTGGACCTTGGAGGCGAGCGAGGCCAGCCGCATCGCCTCGTAGACGTTCTGGTTGTCCGAGCAGCTCGCGCCGTCGGTGCCGATCGCGACGTTGACTTTGCGCGCGAGCATGCCGCGTACGTCGGCGAGGCCGTTGCCCAGCCGCATGTTGGAGCCGGGATTGTGCGCCACCGAGGCGCCGCGGTCGCCCAGCCGCTTCATGTCGTCGTCATCGAGCCACACGCCGTGCGCGACGGTGAAACGGTCGGACACCAGCCCGAGCTCGTCCATGTGGGCGGCGAGCGAGGTGCCGTAGCGTTGGTAGCCGGCGACCACCTGCGCCTTGGATTCGGCGACATGGGTATGAAGGCCGACGTCGTATTCCTTCGCGAGGTCGCGGCAGGAGATCAGGAAGGCGTCGCTGCAATGGTGCGGGATGGTCGGCGCGAGCGCGAGATGCACCATCTCGAACGGCCACTTCTGCAGCGCCTTCTTCATCTGCTTCGTCGTGGCTTTCCAGGGCGCAAGCTTGAAGCTCTCGACTTCCTTCTGCAGGGCAGGCGGCAGGCGATCCATCAGCCCGGGAACGGCCTCGAAGAAGGAGAGGTCGGCCACCATCGGTGCCAGCACGCAGCGCATGCCGACCTCCTCATAGGCCTTGGCCATCGCCGACAGGCCTTCGACGGAGGGAAGGGGGAACTCGGCCGCGAGATCGTACGCCGCGGTACAGCCCTTCAGGACCATCTCGGCGGCCCCGATCATTGCGGACAGATATTTGTCCTCGAGATTGCGCCCGGTGCCCACCCATTGGCCAGCCGTCAGCAGCAGCTCGAGCGACCAGCGGTCGTGCAGTCCCTTGGCGAGATTGCCGGGCCCGTGCGTATGCGCGTTGATCAGGCCGGGATGCATCAGGCGATGCTTCGCATCGACCACGGTAGCGCCCTCCGGCGCGGCGAGTCCGGGGCGGCCGATCTCGGCGATCGTGTCGCCCTTGATCAGGATGTCGACGGACACCGCCTTGCGCTTGGCGATGTCGAGCAGCTTGCCGCCGCCGATTACGGTGTGGTTCGGATGCTTGGCCATGTCGTGCAGTGTCGCAAACAAGGTGCCAGGACGGCAGCGAAAATCACCGGCGGATGTCCGCTATTGGGCTCACGGCGGCATGCGGAACCGCCGCCGTATACCCCTTGAGGCCGCAAGGAAAAGGCCTGTACCATGCCGGCACACAGGGGAGGACACGCAAATGCGGCATGAGCTCATCTCCGGCGACAATCACATCGATCTCACCTATTGCCCGCCCGACCTGTGGTCGGCGCAGGCGCCTGCCAAGTGGAAGAAGAACGCACCGCGGGTCGAGGAGCGCAACGACGGCCAGCACTGGTTCGTCGACGACAAGGACCGCGGCATGTGGAACGGCGTCGGTCCGGGCTTCCTGCCCTACACGAAGGGAGCGTTCGGCCATGTCGACGAGATGAAGGACGCGGGCTTCGTATGGGACAGCTATCCCGGCGCGGCCCCGCGG
The DNA here is from genome assembly GCF_965279465.1 of Reyranella sp. Taxonomy (NCBI): domain Bacteria; kingdom Pseudomonadati; phylum Pseudomonadota; class Alphaproteobacteria; order Hyphomicrobiales; family Reyranellaceae; genus Reyranella; species Reyranella sp. The sequence goes on along the minus strand of NZ_OZ257242.1, from coordinate 6,102,352 downwards.
CCGACCACGCCGGAGCTGCGCATCGCCGATCTCGACCGCGATGGGCTCTCCAAGGAGATCATCTACGGTTGCCTGATGATCAACGACCTGATCGACGATGCCGAGCTGCGCGTCTGGTCGAACGCACGCTACAACGACTGGGCCGCCGACTTCGCGCGCCGCTCCGATCCCAACCGCGTCTTTCCGCTCGCCATCATTCCCAACACCGATCCCGCCGCCGCGGCGGCCGAGGTGCGGCGCTGCGCGAAGCTCGGGCTGAAAGGCGGCGACCTTGCCTTCAAGCGCATGGGGCTGCCGCTCTACCATCATGACTGGTATGCGCTTTGGGAGGCCTCGGCGGAGTGCAAGTTCCCGATTTCGTTCCATTCGACCGGCTTCAAGGCGGTGCGCGCCCCCGACACGCCGGAAATGGAGAAGGAGTACGCCGTCCAGCACCGGCTGGTGCGCTCGGCGCTGTTCCAGCTCGACACGATGGAAGTGCTGGTATCGATCCTGGCATCGGGCGCCTGCGAGAAATATCCCGACTTCAACTTCATCCTGGGCGAATCGGGCGTGACCTGGCTGCCCTATGTGTTCGACCGGCTCGACACCGAGTATCACGACCGCGCCCGTGCGCTGGGCTTCAAGATGAAGCCGAGCGACTACTTCCGTCGGCAGGGCTACGTCACCTACCAGCAGGACAAGTTCCTCGAGCCGATCGTGCCGCTGATCGGCGAGGACAACATCATCTGGGGCGCCGACTACCCACATCCCGATTGCATCTGGCCGAACTCGCGCGACACGCTGGCCAAGAACCTGGCCGGGTTCTCTGACTCGGTGCAGAAGAAGATCGTCCATGACAATGTTACGAGGCTCTACGGGCTGAATTGACCCGGCTGATTGACCGGCCGGCGGCGCGCGGGCCACGTACACCGCTACGATCGACACGACTACTTCCTCGACGAAGGCCGACGCCGGTGGCGTCGGCGACGGGTGTCAGGGAAGATCCTGACTGCCGCCTATTCCTTGAACGGCAGCGGCTCGCCCTCGGGCAGCGGTACCTGGAAGGTATTGAGCGTCATCGACACCAGGCCGTAGTAGCCCATCACGCCGACCAGATCGACCACGCCGTTCTGGCCGAACAGTTCCTTCGCCCTGGCGAAGGTCGGGTCCGACACCCTCTGAGTCTGCAACAGTTCCTTGGCGAATTGCCAGATCGCCGCTTCCTGCGCATCCATCGACGTCGGCTTCTCGCCGCGATGGATGGCATCGATGATGCCCTGGCTGATGCCGGCGTTCTTCGCCAGCTGCGCATGGGCGTACCACTCGAACTGCGCGCGCCACTGCTGTGCCACCATCAGGATGGCGATCTCGTAGTGCTTCGCCGGCAGGCTGGAGCCGAACCGGGTCTGCGCGCCTAGCGCCTGGGCCAGATCGGCGAACTTCGGCGACGGCAGCCAGGCCATGAACGGCCCGCGGGTGGCGGAACCGCGCGGCCCCGCGGTGACATTGTCTACAACCTTGCGCTGTTCCGGTGTCATTTGCTCCGGCGTCAGGGTCTCGTAGCGTGGCATGGCTTTCACTCCGGTTTGAGATCACGCCGCGTTGCGGTCGATCAACTCGATGGACACGTTCTGCGGTCCGCGCAGGAAGGCGATGCGCACATTGGGCCGTATCGTGGTCGGCTCCATGGTGAATTCCGCACCCTTGGCCTTCAGTTCGGCCACCGCGGCGTCGATGCCCCTGACCGTCAGGCCGATATGGTCGAGGCCGAGATAGGGTGAGGTCGGCGCCGCGCCGGTCTTGCCGTCCGGCATCACCTGGGCGATGAAGACCTTCAAGCCGCACAGGTCGAGATCGACCCTCGGCTTACCCTGCTGCGTCGACCGCAGCACCTCGGCGCCGAACATCCGCTCGTAGTATTGCGCCGTACCTTCCGGGTCCGGGCTGCGCAGGTGGACATGGTCGTGCGTGAATGTCGCCATGGCTGGTCTCCAGGATGACCCACCGGGGATCGGTGTGAGCTGGCCCATTATAGCCATGGTTGTCCAGGCGATCGCACCAAGAGGCACATGAGAAGAGGAACCAGGTTCGCTTCGCGGACGTTCCCCGTTCATGGCATCGGACGTCCGCATCGGCATCTCGGGTTGGACCTATGCCCCTTGGCGCGGGCAGTTTTACCCGGAAGATCTGCCGCAGAAGAAGGAGCTGGGCTATGCCGCCTCGGTGTTCCGCAGCATCGAGATCAACGGCACGTTCTACTCGATGCAGCGCTGCAAGAGCTTCGCCCAATGGGCGGATGCCACGCCTGACGACTTCGTCTTCGCGGTCAAGGGACCGCGCTATCTCACGCACATGCTGAAGCTCAACAATGCCGAGGCGCCGCTCGGCAACTTCTTCGCCTCCGGCGTGCTGCGGCTCGGCGCCAAGCTCGGCCCGATCCTCTGGCGGTTCCCCCCGAACTTCCGCTTCGATCCGGAGAAGCTGGAGGCGTTCTTCGGCCTGTTGCCGCGCGATACCGAGCAGGCCGCCGCTTGCGGCCGCCGGCATGACCATCGGCTGAGGGGGCGGGCATGGCTGCGCACCGACCGGCGTCGGCCGATCCGCCACGCCATCGAGATCCGCCACGAGAGCTTTCGCAACCCGGCCTTCGTTGCGCTCCTGCGCAAGCACAACATCGCATTGGTCTGCGCCGACACCGTCGAATGGCCGCTGCTGATGGATCTCACCGCGGATTTCGTCTATGTCCGGCTGCACGGCTCGACCGAACTCTATCGCAGTGCCTACGGTCGGCCGGCGTTGAAGCGCTGGGCGTCGCGTGTAGTGGCGTGGCGCGACGGCAAGCCGATGACCGACGGCTATTTCATATCTGAGAAGCAGCCGCGGCGTCGACGGCGCGAGGTGTTCCTCTACTTCGACAACACCGACAAGCTGCAGGCGCCCAAGGACGCGCTGTCCCTGATGCGCCTGCTGGGGCAGGCGTGACGTGGCGATGGCAGAAAAAAAGCTTGCGAAAGTGGCGGCGGAAGCCAGGCGTTGCACGCGCTGTCCGCTCTACCAGACCGCCACGCAGACCGTGTTCGGCGAAGGCCCCGTGGGCGCACGGCTGATGCTCGTGGGAGAGCAGCCGGGCGATCAGGAAGACCTCGCCGGCAAGCCCTTCGTGGGACCGGCCGGCAAGATGCTCGACAAGGCGCTCATCGACGCCGGCGTCGACCGCACCCAAGTCTATGTCACCAACGTCGTGAAGCACTTCAAGAACGAGCCGCGCGGCAAGCGCCGGCTGCACAGGAAACCCAACCGCTCCGAGGTCGAGGTCTGCAAGGTCTGGCTCGACCAGGAGATCGCGCTGGTGCGTCCGCAGCTCGTGCTGGCGATGGGCGTCACGGCGGCCTCGGCGCTCGTTGGCAAGGCGGTCACCTTGTCCAGGCTGCGCGGCAACGAGATCGCCTTTGCCGACGGCCAGCGCGGTGTTGTGACCATTCATCCGTCCTCCATCCTGCGGGCGCCGGACGAGATCGGCCGCCGCCAGGCCTATGCCGGACTGGTCAAGGACCTGAAACTGGCGCTTACTCGAGCTAGGCCCAGAAGTCCCTGATGCGGGACGCTTCGGTCTTGGCTCGTTCGTAGCCCGCCCTCATGGCCGGCTCGAACTGCCTGGGATCGAGCAGGCTCACGCCGGCTGGTGTCCCCGCAATGATGAGCATGCCTTTGGTGCCGGTCGCTTCCAGGGCCTTCATCTCGGTGTGGATGTTGTGGGGAATGCCGCTCAGCAGCGCACCTTCGTATCCGTTGGTGAGGGTGATCACCAACGCGCGCTTCGATCCCGCGACGACATCGGTGTGCGCCCAGGTCCGCGCGATGCCGCCATCCATGCAAAATCGCTGTCCCAGCAGAGTGGGTCCAATTATCCCGGGCAGCGACGAGCTGGCGGCCGCTGCGTGAGCCAGCGGGATGCCGTTCTTCCGAGCTGCCGTCTGACCGATGACCAGGCGTTCGCCGGTGTAGCAATCGTTGGCCGTTGTATACATCTTGACCACTGGCCAATCCGTGCGGCTGTCGCCCGTCAACAAGGCCGCGAGCCGATCCACGCCGCTACCGTTCACGCGATTGTCCGCCGCCAGAGCGGCGTGGCCGATGGCGATGATGGAGGCGGGGCTGCCATCCTTCACGTTGGCATTGATTTCCTGCGCACGCTTCTGGCTGAGGTTTGCGCTGGTGAGCGGGGCGAGCTTGGCAAACAGGCCCGGAAAGTGGCCGAAGAAGTCGAACTCGCTCTGCAGACGCCTGAAATGTCCCGACGCCAGCGTCGATCCCGCATAGGCCCCCGCGGACGTGCCCACCACCATTTCGGCGACGTCGAGGTCGACGCCCTGTTCGTACAGGCCGTGAAAGAAGCCGCAATACCAGGCGACGTAGTATTCTCCGCCGCCGCCCAGGACGAGCGTCCGGTCGAGACCCGTCGCGAGGTCGGATGGCACGGGGCTTTCCGGCGCCGGACGTGCCAGCCCATCGTCGGCGAACAGCCTGCTCGAAATTCGTGCCGCCATGGCATTGGCGTCGAAGCCCGCCGATTGGGCAATGGCCGGTGCACCCTGCAGGGTGGCGCCGGTGGCAAAACCGCCGGCGACCAGCGATACGGAGCGACCGAAGCCGCGGCGGGAGATTCCAGTCATCGTGCAACGCCTCTCGACATGGCCGTCGTTCCCGGCCTTCTGGTCGCCGCGACTCTGGTTGGGTCCCCGCGTCGGCGTCAATGCGTTGCGGTCCGGTTCCAGTCCCGCCTCTTGGGATTTGCTGCTTGAAATCATTGGAGAATTGCCGGCAAGAACGGGGTTGACGGGGCGCTCTTCGCTCCCTATTTTCCGCCCGCTTTCGGAATTCACCCCGGCTCGGCCGGGGCTTTTTGTTGAGTTGGGACCATGAAGATCCGTCATTCGCTGAAGTCGGTGAAGCTGCGCCACAAGGATTGCCGCATCGTGCGCCGAAAGGGTCGCGTTTACGTGATCAACAAGACCAACCCGCGCTTCAAGGCTCGCCAGGGCTAGCCATCTGGCGCGGCCCGCGCCTCGGCGCATTCACCAGCGGCGGAGTCACCGGCTTCCGCCGCTTTTTCATTTGGCGTAAGCATCCTCCATGCAGATGCCGCCGCTCGACCCGGATATCCTGCGCCGCCGTGGCGCGATCGTTGCCGCCCTCAAGGCGATCGTGCCGGGCGAGGGGGTGATCGACGATCTCGACGGCATGCGTCCCTATGAATGCGACGCGCTGTCGGCCTACCGCCAGATGCCGCTCGTGGTCGTGCTGCCGGAAACCGTCGCGCAGGTCGCCGCCATTCTGCGTTACTGCCAGGACCACAAGGTCAAGGTCGTGCCGCGCGGCGCCGGCACCTCGCTGTCGGGCGGCTCGATGCCGGTCGGCGACGCGATCCTGCTCGGCATGGCCAAGTTCAATCGCGTGCTCGAGATCGACTACGCCAACCGCTGCGCCCGGGTGCAGCCCGGCGTCACCAACCTCGGCGTCACCAAGGCGGTAGAGCACGAGGGCTTCTACTACGCGCCCGACCCCAGCTCGCAGATCGCCTGCTCGATCGGCGGCAACGTGGCGGAGAATTCGGGCGGCGTGCACTGCCTGAAGTATGGCCTGACCACGAACAACCTGCTCGGCATCGAGATGGCGCTGATGAACGGCGAGGTCGTGCGGCTGGGCGGCAAGCATCTCGATTCGGGAGGCTACGACCTGCTGGGACTGATGACCGGTTCCGAGGGGCTGCTCGGCGTCGTAACCGAGGTGACCGTGCGCCTGTTGCGCAAGCCATCGACGGCGCGCGCTGTGCTGCTGGGCTTCCCGACAGAGGCAGGAGCGGCCGATTGCGTCGCCGCCGTGATCGCGTCCGGCATCATCCCCGGGGGTATGGAGATGATGGACAAGGATGCCATCCAATGCGCCGAGAACTATGTCGGCGCGGGCTATCCGCGAGAGGCCGAAGGCCTGCTGATCGTCGAGCTCGACGGCCCCGAGATCGAGGTCGACTATCTGGTGGCCCGGGTCGAGGAGATTGCCCGCGGCCGTGGCGCGACGACGGTGCGGGTGAGCCGCGACGAGCAGGAGCGGGTGCTGTTCTGGGCCGGTCGCAAGGCGGCGTTCCCCGCCGTCGGCCAGATCTCGCCCGACTATATGTGCCTCGACGGCTCGGTGCCGCGCGGCCGGCTGGTCGAGGTGCTGGGCGAGATGCGCCTGATGAGCAAGAGCTACGGCCTGCGCGTTGTGAACGTGTTTCACGCCGGCGACGGCAACCTCCATCCGCTGATCCTGTTCGATGCCAACGACCCCGACGAGCTGCGCCGTGCCGAGGAGTTCGGCGCCGATATCCTGCGCCTGTGCGTGCGGGTCGGCGGCGTGCTGACCGGCGAGCACGGCGTCGGCATCGAGAAGCGCGACCTGATGGGCGAGCAGTTCACCGAGATCGACCTCGACCAGCAGATGCGCGTGAAGTGCGCCTTCGATCCCGACCACCTGCTCAATCCGGGCAAGGTGTTCCCCAAGCTGCGGCGTTGCGCCGAGCTCGGCCGCGTGACGGTGCACGACAACAAGATCCCGTTCCCCGACATCCCGCGGTTCTGACGAGCATGGCCAGAGGCACGATCAGGCCGCGCGACGCAAGCGAGCTGCGGCAGGCGGTGGAGTGGGCGCTGAACGACGGTGTGACGCTCGATGTGCGCGGCGGCGGCAGCAAGGTCGATCTCGGCAAGCCGATGCAGTGCGACCAGGTTCTCGATGTCTCGGGTATCAGCGGCATCGTCGACTACGCGCCGGAAGAGCTGGTCGTGACCCTGCGCGCCGGCACGCCGATGCGCGAGGTCGAGGCGCTGCTCGCGCAGCGCAACCAGATGCTGGCCTTCGAGCCGCCCGATCTCGGCCCATTGCTCGGCCGGGCGCCGGGCGAGGGGACGTTGGTCGGCGCCGTGATGGGCAACTTCGCCGGCCCGCGCCGTCTATCTGCCGGCTCCGCCCGCGATCACCTGTTGGGCTTCAGTGGCGTCAACGGCCGCGCCGAGGCCTTCAAGTCGGGCGGCCGGGTGATGAAGAACGTCACCGGCTACGATCTCTCCAAGCTGATCGCGGGTTCATGGGGCACACTTGCTGTCCTCGACCAGGTGTCGGTGAAGGTGCTGCCTGCGCCCGACCAGACTCGCACCCTGCTGCTGCGCGGTCTCGACGACACAGCCGCCGTAAAAGCGATGTGCGCCGCAATGGGTAGTCCGCACGAGGTCTCGGGCGCCGCTCATGTCGGTGACAAGACAGCGTTGCGCATCGAAGGCGTCGCGCCGTCTGTCGAGGCGCGCCTGAAGGGCCTGCGCGAGCTGCTCGCCACATCGGGCGCCGCGATGGACGAGCTCGGCACTCTCGAAAGCCGCACGTTCTGGCGGGAGGTGCGCGACGTGGCGCCGCTCGGTGCAGCAGCCGACGCCGTCGTGTGGCGCCTCTCCTGTCCGCCGACCGAAGGTCCGGCCATCGTCGCCCGTATCCGCGCGCAACGTCCTGCGGTGAAGGTCTTCTACGACTGGTCGGGCGGCCTGATCTGGCTCGCCCTGCCACCCACGGCCGATGCCGATCACCTCCTGGTCCGAGCTGCCCTCGGCACGACCGGCGGCCACGGCACGCTGATCCGTGCACCGGAAGTGACGCGCGCATCGGTGCCGGTCTTCCAACCGCAATCCTCGGCTCTCGCGGCCTTGGCCGCACGTGTGAAAGAGAGCTTCGACCCCAAAGGCCTCTTCAATCCGGGACGGATGATTTAGAAATGACCCCCACCGTCATCCCGAGCGGAGCGAAGCGTCGTCGAGGGACCTCCTCTTCGCGCTGCCAGATGAAGGCGGCGACATAGCCATGCAAACCAACTTCAACCTCGTCCAGCTCGCCGATCCCGAGACCGCGCGGTCCGAGCAGATCCTGCGCAAGTGCGTGCACTGCGGCTTCTGCACGGCCACATGCCCGACCTTCGTCCTGCTGGGCGACGAGCGCGATTCGCCGCGCGGGCGGATCTATCTCATCAAGGCGATGCTCGAGGGCAACCGCGCGCCGACGCACCAGGAGGTGCGCCACGTCGATCGCTGCCTGTCGTGCCTGTCCTGCATGACGACCTGCCCGTCGGGTGTGAACTACATGCACCTGGTCGATCACGGCCGGCACCACATCGAGGATACCTACACTCGGCCGCTGAGCGACCGCCTGCTGCGCCGGCTGCTCGGCGTGCTGATGCCGCGGCCGCGCCTGTTCCGCTGGGCCACCGTGCTGGGCTGGCTGGCCAAGCCGCTGGCGGCGGCGCTGCCGGCGCGCAGCAGCGATCCGGGCGGAGCCACCTTCCTGCGCCGGATCAAGGCGATGATCGACGCCATTCCGGCCATCATTCCGGACGCCTCGCCGGTCGACCGGCCGCAGACCTTTCCGGCCGCCGGCCCGCGTGTCAGGCGTGTCGCATTGATGCCCGGCTGTGGCCAGCAGGTGCTGGCGCCGGAGGTCAACGAGGCGACGGTGCGGCTGCTGACACGGCACGGAGTCGAGGTGGTGAACGTCGCGGGCTCGGGCTGCTGCGGCTCGTCGGTCCAGCATATCGGTGACAACCGGCAGGCGCTCGAGCTGGCCAAGCGCAACATCGATGCCTGGCTTGCCCAGGAATTCGACGCCATCGTGATCAACGCCTCGGGCTGCGGCACGACGGTCAAGGATTACGGCCACATGTTCGCCGACGATCCGGCATGGAAGGTCAAGGCCGCCAGGGTCGCCTCGCTCGCGAGAGACGTCAGCGAGCTCATGGCCGAGGTTGGTCTCGCGAACGTGACCGCCCGGCCCCTCACCATCGCCTATCATTCGGCATGTTCCATGCAACACGCCCAGAAGGTGAACGAGCAACCCCGGAAGCTGCTGCGTGATGCGGGTTTCATCGTGAAGGACGTGCCCGAGGGCCATCTGTGCTGCGGCTGGGCCGGCACCTACCAGGTACTGCAGCCCGAGCTGTCGCGCCGCCTGCGCGACCGCAAGGTCGCCAACATCGAGAGCGTGAAGCCCGACGTGATCGCGTCGGGCAATTTCGGCTGCGTCGGCAACATCGGGGCGGGGACAGGCATTCCTGTGGTGCACACCGTCGAACTGCTGGATTGGGCGACCGGCGGGCCAAAGCCCGCGCCGTTGCCGTGATCCTTCTTCGCGCTTGCCTTGCTGCAGCGCTCGGGCTGATGCTGGCGAGCAACGCAGGGAGCCAGACCATGCTCGATACCCTGTTCGAAAAGCTCAAAGCCGCGACCGATCCCTTTGCCGTCCAGGCGTTGGAGCAGGGCATCTGGGAGCAGTGGACGATGGTGCCCGATCCGGCGCAACGCCAGCTCATGATGCGCGGCATCGCCGAGATGCAGCAGCAGGAGCTGCAGAACGCCGTGACGACCTTCACGAAGCTGATCGGGATTGCGCCCGAGCTGTCCGAGGCCTGGAACAAGCGCGCGACCGTCCATTGGCTGCTCGGCAACTTCCCGGCCTCGATCGCCGACATCTGCGAGACCGTGAAGCGCGAGCCGCGGCACTTCGGCGCCTACTCGGGTCTCGGCATGATCCGCGCGCAAATGGGCGAGCACGCCCGCGCCGCGGCCGCCTTCGAGCTGGCGAAGAAGTGGAATCCGCACATCGCCGGCCTGGACGCCGAGATCGAGCGCCAGAAAGCGGAAGCCGGCGGTGAGACCTCCGACGACCCGCTGGGCTGCGGCCAACAGACCGCAGGGCGGTAGGACGAGCTCCGGTCGAGACGACGGGAGCTTTGACGATCTCCACGGGTTGCGACGCGCTTCCTGCGGGACGATAGTGCCCGCCGCAAAACCGGAGGGAGTTCCAATGGCGACGTTGTATGTCGGCGGCCGTCTGTTCGACGGCGAGAAAGTGCTCGACGGACAGGCGGTCCTCGAAGAGGGCGGCAAGGTCAGGAAGGTCGCGCCGGCGGCGGAGTTCGCGGGCTTTTCCGGCGAAACGGTCGACACGGCGGGCGGAACGCTGATCCCCGGGCTGATCGACTGCCACGTTCATTCGCTGTCCGGCGCCGAGGGCAATCCCGGCGTCGTGCAGGATCGCCTCAGCCCCGCGCAGCTCACGGTGCGCGGCATGGAGTTCATGCGTGCGACGCTCGAAGGCGGCATCACTGCGGTGCGCGACTGCGGCGGCAAGGACTATATCGAGTTCGCGATTCGCGATGCCTACAACCAGCGCCGCTTCCTCGGTCCAACCATGCGCTGCGCCGGCCGGATGATCTGCATGACCGGCGGCCACGGGAATCGGACCGGCCGCATTGCCGATGGCATCGACGAGGTCGTCAAGGCGGTGCGCGAGCAGGTCCATGCCGGCTCGGATCTCGTGAAGATCATGGCGACCGGCGGCGTGATGACGGCGGGGGTGAACCCCGAGGATGCGCACTATTCGGCCGAAGAGATGAAGGCCGGCATCAGCGAGGCGCATCGCTTCCACAAATGCTGCGCCAGCCATGCCCAAGGCGCGCTCGGCGTCCTGAACGCCGTGCGCGGCGGCATCGATTCGATCGAGCACGGCATCTTCATGACCGACGAGTGCGTGAAGGAGATGAAGGAGCGCGGCGTGTGGCTGGTGCCGACGCTCGCCGCCGTGAAGAACATCCTGAAGGGCTACGATGACGGCGACCGTTCGATTCCCGACTATGTGATCGAGAAGTCGCGCCGCGTATTCGACCGCCACATCGCGTCGGTGAAGATGTACTACAAGGCGGGCGGACGCATCGCGATGGGAACCGACGCCGGCACGCCGCACAATCGCCACGGCGAGAACGCGCGCGAACTCGAATTCATGTGCGAGATCGGCGTGTCGACCCGCGATTCGCTGTTCTTCTCGACGGCCAGCGCTGCCGATCTGATGCGCCTGTCCGACCAGGGCCGCATCAGGGAAGGCAACTCGGCCGATTTCGTGCTGTGCGACGGCGATCCGCTGGCCGACATCAAGCGCGCCGCGCGCAAGGAGAACCACCGCCTCGTGGTCAAGCACGGCCAGGTCGCGAAGGACCGTCGCGGCGACTTCGTCAACGCCGCCCAGCGGGTCGCGGCGGAGTAGCGCCGGAGGCTTCGAGACCAGAGGCGTCGGGAGCAGGCGTGGACGAGATTCTGCTGATCCTGCTCGGGATCGCCTGGGCCATCGGCACGCCGGTCGTCGCCGTCGTCGCGCTGGTCCGCAGCGGAAACGTGCGGGCCGAGAATCTGCGTCTCGCCGGCGAGATCGCAGCCCTTCGCCGGCAAATCGAGCAGGGCGTCGCCCCGGTGCCGTCCGCGCAACTTGGTCCGGCTTCCGTGCCCGACACGCTCCCGTCCGAGCCTGTCGCGTCCGAACCGGTCGCGGCGGACCTGCCGCCGCCCTTCGAGCCCAACGAAGCGCCGCCGCCTCCCGTGCCGGTTTTCGAAGTGCCATCCGCTCCGGCAGTCGAGCCGCTCGCCGCCGGCTGGGAACACCGGCTCGGTGCCCGCGCCTTCATCTGGGTCGGCGCCATCACGCTCGCTTTGTCGGCAATCTTCCTGGTCCGCTATTCGATCGAGGAAGGCTATCTCTCGCCCGAGGTGCGGGTCATCCTAGCCGCGCTGTTCGGCTTCGCGCTGGTCAGCGGCGCCGAGAAGATGAAGTCGCGCGACGAGCGGGTGGCGCAGGCGCTGGCCGCGGCCGGCATCGCGGCGCTCTACGGTGCGCTGTTCTCGGCGGTCGCGCTTTACGGCATGATTTCCAAGGTCGCGGCCGGTGGCGGCGCGATGGCGTTGACGGCCTTCGCGATCGGCATGTCGCTGCGGCACGGCATCCTGGTCGCCGCGCTGGCCTTCGTCGGCGGCTTCGCCAGCCCCGCCATCATCGGCAGCGACACGCCCAACACACCGGTGCTGTTCGGCTATCTGTTCGCGATCGCCGCTGGCACGCTGGCAGTGATCCGCCATCGCGGATGGTGGCCGCTCGGCTGGGGTGTGCTGGGCGGCAGCGCGTTGTGGACCATCGTCTGGATGGCCGCCGACGTCGAGGGCCTGCCCTGGGTATGCCTGTTCCTCGTCGCAGTCGCCGGCCTGTTCGTCTGGACGACCTGGCGGCGCCTCGGCGAGAGCGAGAATCCGCCGGTCGATGTCGCCGCGCTGGTCTGGACGGCGCTGGCGGCGACCGGCGCCCTGCTCGGGGCGGTCATTTTCCGCGACGACGGCCAGCAGAATGCGGGCTGGCTGGCGCTCGCCCTGCATGGCATCGGCCTCTATGCGCTCGGCCGCTGGACGCCGCGCTTCCAGTACGTCGCGGGGCTGGCGCCGGCCCTGTCGCTGGCGACGCTCGGCCTGTGGTGGTTCGACAATGCGGGCGAGGGGGTCGACACTGCGCGCTTCGCCTGGCTAGCGATCGCCTACGGCGGCCTCTATGCCGCTGGCGCCTTCGCGCTGATGTGGAACGCGGCGCGGCCTGGCTTCTGGGCGGCGCTGTCCGTCTCGTCCGCCCTCGCGCATTTCCTGCTCTGCTGGTGGGTCCTACGCAACGTCGCGCCCGGCACGCCGTGGGGCCTGATCAGCATCGGACTCGCCGCGCCGTTCCTGGTCGCGGCCGAGCGGCTGGCGCATTGGCGGACGCGCATGACCGGCGCCACCGAGGCGCTGGGGTTCCTCGCGGCGGGCGTGACGTTCTTCATCGCCGCGGCGATCCCGATGGAGTTGAGCCGCGAATGGATCACCGTGGCCTATGCGATCGAACTCGCGGCCGTCGCCTACATCGCCGCATCACTCGATCTCGTGGCGATGCGCCAGCTCTGTTGGCCGCTTCTCGCCGTCGTGCTCATCCGATTCGTGCTCAATCCGGAGGTGTTGCAGTACGGCCGCGTCTTCTGGGGTTACGCGATCTCAATCGCGGCTCTAGTCGTGGCGACGAGATTCCTTGCCGACGACCGGCTGCGGCGTGCCGTCCAGGCGGGCGCCGCGCTGCTCACCTTCGTGATGGTCACGCTCGAAGTGCGTGTCCTGTTCCGGCCCGGCGACATGGATGCGCCCGACGCCGCGTTCCTCGAGCGCTCGGTCTATGTCGCCGTGTGGGGGGCCTTCGCGCTGGCCGCTCTATGGATCGCGCGGCTGCGTCACGATCCCGTCGCCCTCTGGGCATGGCGGTTGAGCGGCGGCCTTGCCGTCGCGACGGTGCTGGTCATCCAGGTGCTGATCGCGAATCCGGTTTTCGAGCGGGCCGATGTCGGCGCCCTGCCGATCGCCAATGGCCTGCTGCTCGCCTACGCGTTGCCTGCCGTGCTGGCCTTCGCCGCGCGGCGCTGGACAGATATCGAGCGCAGCCAGGTCGTCAACTTGCTCGCGGAGGTCAGCGCCGCGGTGCTGGTCTTCGTTTACGTCTCGCTCGAGGTCCGGCATCTCTTCGATCCCTTCTTCGAGCGGCGCGGCCTCGGTGCCGAGGGGCTGGAACTGTACACCTATTCGATCGTCTGGCTGCTGTTCGGCGTGGCGTTGCTGGCGCTCGGCTTCTGGCACGACGTGGCGGCGTTGCGCCATGCCGGCATGGCGCTCGTGTGCCTGGTGGTGGCCAAGGTCTTCCTGATCGACATGGCGGGGCTGAAGGGACTGCTGCGCGTGTTCTCGTTCCTCGGCCTCGGTGCGGCGCTGCTCGGCCTCGGTTATGCCTACCGGCGCTTCGGATTAAGTCCAAATCAGCAGCAGAAGTAGGCCATGTTTCCCGAGTTCGATCTGTCGCTCGACGCCTTGCGCACCCTGCAGCTCATGCGCCTCAAGGAGGCGCTGCGCCACGCCTACGATCATCAGGCGCCGTATCGTGCCAAGTGCGAGGCGGCGGGCGTGCATCCCGGCGATCTCCTCGCGCTCGACGACTTGAAGCGTTTTCCCTTCACCGCCAAGAGCGACCTGCGCGACGCCTATCCGTTCGGCATGTTCGCCATCCCGCGCGAGCAATGCGTACGGGTCCATGCTTCGAGCGGCACGACCGGCCGGCCGACGGTGGTCGGTTATTCAGCGAAGGACATCGCCACCTGGGCCGAGCTGATGGCGCGCTCGCTCTTTGCCGGCGGTGCCCGGCCGGGCGACATCATCCACAATGCCTACGGCTACGGTCTGTTCACCGGCGGGCTGGGCGCGCACTACGGCGCCGAGCAGCTCGGCTGCACGGTGGTGCCGATGTCGGGCGGCTTCGGCGAGCGGCAGGTCCAGCTGATCCGCGAGTTCGGCGCGCGGGTCGTGCTGATGACGCCGTCCTACATGCTGGCGATCGCCGACGAGTTCGAGCGCCAGGGCATCGACCCGCGCGACACCGCGATGCGCATCGGCATCTTCGGCGCCGAGCCATGGACCGAGGGCATGCGGCTGGAGATCGAGCGGCGGCTCGGGATCGACGCGGCGGACATCTATGGCCTCAGCGAAGTCATGGGTCCCGGCGTGGCCTGCGAGTTCGTCGAGACCAAGGACGGGCCGACGGTGTGGGAGGACCACTTCTATCCCGAAATAGTCGATCCCGAGACCGGTGCGCCGGTGCCTGACGGCGCGCCGGGCGAGCTGGTCTTCACCTCGCTCACCAAGGAGGCGATGCCGGTCATCCGCTATCGCACGCGCGACCTGACGCGGCTGATGCCGGGCTCGCGCACCGTGATGCGCCGCATGGCCAAGATCACCGGCCGGAGCGACGACATGCTGATCGTGCGCGGCGTGAATCTGTTCCCCAGCCAGGTCGAGGAGCAGATCCTGCGCGACCCGGCGCTGAGCGGCCATTACGTGATCGAGCTGAGCCGCAGCGGCGCGCTCGACGACCTGCTTGTGCGCGTCGAGGCGAGGCTGGAGGCCGTGCATGAAGCGCGCACGACATCGGCAGGTGCGCTCGGCGAACGTTTGAAGGGGATGTGTGGCCTTTCGGCAACAGTCGAAGTGGTCGAGCCCGGCGGCATCGAACGCTCGATGGGCAAGGCGCGCCGTGTGATCGACAAGCGCCCGAAGGGCTGACGCCCAGCTCATGCGCGCCGCCCAAGCGGTACAGGTGCCGTTAGTCCAATAGTGCGTGGGGTGTGTCCCGAGAGCGTCAGTCCCGTGGTCGAGGGTAGTGCCGACGCATCACTGCGTCGAGCCGATCGACCGGGATATTGAGGACGGCGGCGAACCTATAGCGCGCCTTGTCGCGCTGTTCCGCCGAGGGACGCTCGCCGCGCGCCGGTGGGGGAACGGTCTCGGCGGCACGGCGAAGTCGATCGGCCGTGACGCCGAGTTCGTCGGCCATCTTCTGGATCGCCTGCTCGGTCGGCGGTCCCGGCGGCGGGCCGTGATGGCCATGAGAGACGAGAGCGGCGGTGAAGGTGAGGCCGCAGGCCGTGATCACCAGCAGATCGACCCAGTTGAGGCCGAAGAGGCTTTTCCGCACGACGTTGAATTACCGGCCGGTGAGCGCCAGCCCTATTCTCGCCTTGATCATGCCCGCCCGGTCGTCGATCTGGGCGTCCTGCGCGGGAAGCTCGGAGGCAGGAATGATGCTCGACGCACCTTGAGCGCGTGCGGCGTAGCTGCCGTTGAGCGCCAGAACGCCGACGAAAACCAGGGCGGTTGCCGCCATGACGAGATAGTCGACCCAATTCAGGGCCGCCCGACGGGGACGATAGGGGGCGGCGGTCTTGGTCTGGGGGCTGGTCACGATCGCCTCATAACGCTGCTACTGAGAATATTACGGGGGAACCTCGTGCCCCATCCCCCGATCTTCTCGGCTCAAACGTAGGCGATTCTAAGGATATTCGTGGCCCCTGGTGTGCCGAATGGCACGCCGGCGGTGATGACCAGCCGCTCGCCGGATTTGGCGAGTTTCTGTTGACGGGCGACGCGAACGGCCCGGGCGACCATGTCGGCGAAGTTGTGGGCGTCCTCGGTCCGCACCGGGTGGACGCCCCAGGCCAGCGTCATGCGCCGCGCCGTATCGAGGTTGGGCGTCAGGCAGAGGATGCGCACGTCCGGCCGCTCGCGCGCGGCGCGCAGCGTGGTCGAGCCGGTGTTGGTGTAGGTGACGATCGCCGCGGCGCTGAGCGTATGGGCGCATTGGCGGGCTGCGGCGCTGATCGCGTCGGCGGTGGTCGCCTCGGGCTCGCGGCGGCTGGCATCCATCAGGCGACGGTAGAGCGGGTCGGCCTCCACGCTCTTGATGATGCGATCCATGATAGTGACTGCCTCGATCGGATAATCGCCTGACGCCGACTCGGCCGAGAGCATCACGGCGTCGGTCCCATCGTAGACCGCGGTCGCCACGTCCGAGGCTTCGGCGCGAGTCGGCGTCGGCGAATGGACCATCGATTCCAGCATCTGCGTCGCGACGATCGCCGGGCGGCCCAGCACGCGGCAGGCGGCGAGAATGCGCTTCTGCAACGGTGGCACGGCCTCGGGCGGCATCTCGACGCCGAGATCGCCGCGCGCGACCATAATGCCGTCGCTCTGCTCGATGATCTCGTCGAGATGCTCGATCGCGGCGGGCTTTTCGAGCTTGGCCATCACCGCGGCGCGGCCGGCGACCAGCTTCTTGAGCTCGGCGATGTCGTGCGCATGCTGCACGAAAGAGAGCGCCACCCAGTCGACGCCGAGCGACAGGCCGTAGTCGAGATCCTTGCGGTCCTTCGCCGTCATCGGCGACAGCGGCAGCACAAGGTTGGGCAGGTTGACGCCCTTGCGGTCGCTGATCGTGCCGGCGACCTCGACCACGGTGTCGATCGTGTCGCGGGTGTGCGAGACGACGCGCAGCCGCACCTTGCCGTCGTCGATCAGCAGCAGGCCGTCGGGCTTGGCTGCTTGGAAGATCTCGGGATGGGGCAGCGGCACGCGCCTGATGGTGCCCGGCGCGTTGTCCATGTCGAGCGTGAGAGACTGGCCCTTCTTCAGCTCGATCGGGCCCTTCGCCATGGCACCCAGCCGCAGCTTGGGGCCCTGCAGGTCCATCAGGATGGCGATCGGGTGCTTGTACTGCTTCTCCAGCGCACGCAGCAGCTCGACCCGCTGCTTGTGATCGTCCGGCGTGCCGTGGCTGAAATTCAGGCGGAAGACATCGGCGCCCGCCTCGAACAGCTCTTTCAGCCGCTCCGGGCGGGAGGTGGCCGGTCCGAGCGTGGCCACGATCTTGGTGAAGCGCTGGCGGAACATGGCGCCAGTCTAGCCCAGACTAGCGCTTGGGGGATGATACTTTGAAGTCGCCCGCCTGTTCATAGACCTTGACGACAGCAGCATCGTCGAGCTTACCCCAACCGGCACCCGCCGCGGCGAGGAACAGCTGGTGCGCGGCGGCGGCGAGAGGGAGCGGCAGCCGCAGCTCGTGGCCGGTGTTCAGCACAAGCCCGAGATCCTTGACGAAGATCTCGACCGCCGACAGCGGCGAGTAGTCGTCGTCCAGCATGTGCGGTACGCGGTTGCCGAACATCCACGAATTGCCGGCGCTGGCCGAGATCACCTCGTAGACCACGCGCGTGTCGGCGCCGGCCTTGGCCGCGAGCGCGACCGCTTCCGCGGCCGTCGCGATATGCACGCCGGCGAGGAGCTGGTTCACCGTCTTGACCAGCGAGCCGATGCCGGGCGCATCGCCGAGGCGAAACACCTTGGCCGACGTGGCGGCGAGGATGCTCTCGGCCGCCGCGAAGCTCGCCGCTGCCCCCGAAGCCATGAAGGTGAGCTCGCCCGATTCGGCACGTGCGCGGCCGCCCGACATCGGCGCATCGAGCAGCGCATGGCCGGTTCTTCCCAGCCGCTCGGCCAGCGCCCGCGAGAAAGCGGCCGGTACGGTCGCGCATTGCATGACCACGCCGTCCTTGCGCAGCGCGGATACCGCACCGTTGTCGCCGAACAGCACCGCCTCGACCTGCTTGTCGTTGACGACGGCGACGATCACGACATCGGCCGTGCCCGCGGCTTCCGCCGGGTTCGCCGCAACCGTGCCGCCCGCCTCGGCGAAGGACTTGCGCGCCGCCTCGCTCGGATCGACTCCGACCACCTTGTGGCCATGCTTCAGTAGGTTCTTCGCCATGCCGAGGCCCATCGAGCCGAGGCCGATGAAGGCGACGGCGGGAGTGTTCTTGTCGCTCATGGATGGATCCCGTACCGCTTTGCCCAGCCGAGGCCGGCGACGGTCGTCGTCCTGGGCTTGTATTCCAGGCCGACATAGCCCTCGTAGCCGAGCCGGTCGAGCACATCGAGCAGGTAGAGGTGATTGGCCTCGCCGATGTCCGGCTCGTTGCGGTCCGGGTTGCCGGCGATCTGGACATGCGCGGTGATCGGGAACAGCCGCTCGGTGCGCTTCTGGAGGTCGCCCTCGGTGACCTGCAGGTGATAGAGGTCGAGCTGCAGCTTGAGATGCGGCGCGCCCACCTCCTCGATGACCTGCTTCACCTGGCTGGTCGTATTGGTGAAGTAGCCGGGAATGTCGCGATGGTTGATCGGCTCGAGCACGATCGTGAGGTCGCTCTTTGCCGTGCGGTCGCAGACCATCTTGAGGTTCGACACGAAGGTCTTATGCATCGCTTTCGTATCGGCACCTGGCGCGATCATGCCCGACATGACGTGCAAGGTGCGGCACTCGAGAACCTTGGCGTAATCGAGCGCCTTGTCGAGCGCCGCCGCAAACTCGGCCTCGCGGCCGGGGAGGGCAGCCAGCCCGCGCTCGCCCCTGCTCCAGTCGCCCGGCGGAAGGTTGAACAGCGCCTGCGTGAGCTTGTGCTTCTTGAGCTCGGCGGCGATCTCCGCCGCCGGCGCTTCGTAGGGGAACAGGATTTCGACGGCCTTGAACCCGTTGGCGGCGGCGGCGCCGAAGCGCTGCAGGAACGGCACCTCCTGATAGATCCAGGAGAGGTTGGCGGCGAGCTTTGGCATGGCTGATCCTAGGAGGGAAACGCTTCCTCGATCTCGCGGACCTGGAAGTCGGACAAGGTGCGGGTCTTGAGGCCTTGAAGGAGCAGGTGCAGCTTGGCAGTCTCCTCGAGTTCCTCGATCGACGCCGATGCAGCCGACAGCGACGTGCCGGCGACGACCGGGCCATGGTTCGCCAGCAGCACGGCGCGATGGCCCTTGGCGTATTCGCGAATCGCGTCGGCAAGCTTGGGATCGCCCGGCTTGAAGTAGGGCACCAGCGGCAGCTTGCCGACACGCATCACGAAGTAGGGCGTGATCGGCGGCAAGGTCGTCTCGGCATTGTGGTGGCAAGACGGGTCGAGGCAGGAGATCGCCACCGCGTGGGTAGAATGGAGATGCACGATCGCACCGTCCTTCGGCCGCACGTCGTAGACCGAGCGGTGCAGCAGCGCTTCCTTGGTCGGCGGATCGCCGCCGACATGCTTGCCTTTCGCATCGAGCTTGGAGAGTTGCGCCGGATCGAGCTCGCCCAGCGAGGAGTTGGTCGGCGTCATCAGCCAGCCCTCGGCGATGCGCATGCTGATGTTGCCCGAGGTGCCGGGGCAGAGGCCGCGCGCGGCGAGCTTGGCGCCGAGCGCACACATCGCCTCGCGCGATTTGGCTTCGGTGCTCATAGCCTGTCGAATGCCTTGGTGAAGAAGTCGGGGGCGCCAAAGTTGCCGGACTTCAGCGCCAGCAGCAGCGGCTTGGCGCCGACCGACGCAGTCCACGGCACGCCGGGATCGATCTCCGGCCCGATGCGCAGCGCCGTGACATCGAGCGCGCCGACCACGGCGCCCGAGGTCTCGCCGCCCGCGACGACGAGGCGGCCGACGCCCGCTGCGACCAGGCCCTTGGCCAGCGTCGCCATCGTGGTCTCGATCGCGTGGCTCGATTTCTCGATGCCATACCTGGTTTGCAGCGCCTTGACCGCTTCCGGCTTGTCGCTGGCCGAGATCAGGACCGGCCCGTTGCCGAGCTTGCCCTTGGCCCAGGCCAGTGCCTTTTCGCCGACCGGCTCACCGCGGCAGATCGCGTCGGTATCGAGGGCGAGGTGTGCGCCCTTGAAGTTGGCGATCTGGCCGAGCGTCGCGGCCGAGCAGGAACCCGCGAGGACGGCCGCCGCGCCGCCCACCTTCGGCAGGCTGTCGGCACCCGACTTGTGCTGCATCAGCCCGCGCCGGCGATAGGCGGCAGGCAGGCCGAGTGCCACGCCCGAGCCGCCGGTGACCAGCAGGTCGTCGCCGACCGCCTCGCCGATGATGCCGAGATCGGTGTCGGCCACGGCATCGACGATCACGTGTCGCACGCCGTCGGCTGCAAGCTTGTCGAGGGCGGCACGCAGGCTGGCCGAACCCGCCTGCACCTGCTTGAGGGGCACCAGCCCGACCTTGTGCCTGGTCTGCCGCGCGAGCACGCGCACCAGGCTCGAATCGGTCATCGGATTGAGCGGATGGTGGCGCATGTGGGTGTCGGACAGCAGGAGCTCGCCGACGAACAGATGGCCGAAGAAGATGGTGCGGCCGTTCTCGGGGAAGGCCGGGCAGTAGATCGCCTGTTTGCCACCCAGCGCATCGAGCAGCGCGTCGCCGACCGGGCCTATGTTGCCCTGGTCTGTCGAGTCGAAGGTCGAGCAGTACTTGAAGAAGAACCGGACGCAGCCCGCGGACTGCAAGGCCTTCAGCGCCTCTCGCGATTGCGCGATCGCATCCTGCGCCGCGATCGAGCGCGTCTTGAGCGCGACGACCACGGCATCGACGTCGTCGGGGATCGTGCCTTGCGCCGGCACGCCGATGGTCTGGATGGTGCGCATGCCGCCCTTGACCAGCATGCCCGCGATGTCGGTCGCACCGGTGAAGTCGTCGGCGATGATTCCGAGAATGGCCATGGCGGACGTTAGGCGATCAGCGTCGCCGGCATCCAGAACTTTCGCCGCCGGCTGCGGCGGTGCTGCTCGTCTTCGCCGTCATAGACATGCAGCGGCGGCGCCGGATCGAAGCTGTCGCGGATATCGAGCGCATTGACGTTGAGGGTGGCGATCAGGCGGCCGTCGTCCTCCATGACTGCGCCGACATAGGCGCCGCACCTGCTGCACACCAGGTAATCGGTGATGCCGAGGCCGAAGCGATACTTCGACAGTGCGCCGGGCGCGGCGCGGTATTCGACCGACCCTTCGGGGTCTCCCATGGTGCGCGCCCCGTGGCGCCGGCAGAAGGTGCAGGAGCAGCGCCCGGGCCGCATCGCGGCCGGCTCTTTCGGCGTCTGGTATTTGATCTGGATGGCGCCGCAATGGCAGGAGCCGGGATAGGTGGTCATGTCATCATTCTTCCGCTGGGAGCGCGGCTCTCCAGAGCCGCTCTTCTTCGGTTTGTCACACCCCGGCTCTGGAGAGCCGCGCTCCCAGCGGAAGACAGACGTGCGTCCATCACGGCACTACGAGCGTCGCACGGAAGTCGTTGACGTTGGTGCGCGTCGGGCCGGTGACGAGACTGTCGCCCAGCATCTCGAAGAAGCCGTGCCCGTCATTGTCGTCGAGCATCGCCTGCGGGTCGCGACCCTTGACGCGGGCGCGCACGAGCGTGTCCGGTGTGAAAATCGCACCGGCGATGTCCTCCGCGCCGTCAACGCCGTCGGTGTCGGCCGACAGGCCCCAGATGCCGGCGGCGCCGTTGGCAGCGATCGCCTCGGCCAGGAGGTATTCGACATTGCGTCCGCCGCGGCCGTTGCCGCGCACCGTCACCGTCGTCTCGCCGCCGGACAGTATGACCGTCGGCTTTCGGCTGCGTTGTGCCGTCTCGATCGCCATGCTCGCGTGCTCGGCTCCCAGGGCGCGGGCCTCTCCTTCGAGATTGTCGCCCAGCATGACGACCTCCAGCCCCTTGCTCCGCGCGACGGTCGCCGCCGCTTCGAGCGAGCGCCGCGGCGTCGCGACCATCACCGTCTCGACCTGCGCGAGACGAGGATCTCCGGGCTTCGGTGTCTCCTCGATCCTGCCGGCGGCACCGGCCTCGAGGTGGGCGCGCACCGCGGGCGGCGGATCGATCCTGAACTTGACCAGTACTGCGAGCGCATCGGCGAAGGTCGTCGCGTCGGCGACCGTCGGGCCCGAGCCGATCACGCCCGGATCGTCGTTGGGGACGTCCGAGATCAGCCACGACAGCACGCGCGCCGGCTGGGCGGCGATCGCGAGCCGGCCGCCCTTGATCGCAGAGAGGTGCTTGCGGACGGTGTTCATCTCGCCGATGTGCGCGCCCGACCTCAGCAAGGCCCGATTGACCTCCTGCTTGTCGGCGAGCGTCAAACCGGGCGCGGGCAGGGCGAGCAGGGCAGACGCGCCGCCGGAGATCAGGCAGAGCAACAGGTCGTCAGCCGACAACCCTTTGACCTTTTCGAGCATGCGGCCGGCGGCGGCGCGGCCCTTCTCGTCGGGCACGGGATGGGCGGCTTCGACGATCTCGATCTGCTTGCAGGTCTCGCCGTAGCCGTAGCGCGTGACGACCAGCCCTTCGACCGGATGCTGCCAGCGATCCTCCAGCGCGCACGCCATCGCGGCACTCGCCTTGCCGGCGCCGATCACGATCGTCCTGCCTTTCGGCGGCTGGAGCCTGTCGATATAGGGGGCTAGGCAGGTAGCGGGACGAGCGGCGGACAGGGCAGCGTCGAACAGGTCGCGCAGCAAGGCGCGGGCGGCGGCATCTTTCATTTGCACCATCTTCCCACTATAGGGGCGCGATGCAATCCCTCCTCGGGCCGGGTGACCCGCCGCCTTTCACCGTCCACAACGCGACGGGCAAGGCGCCGTTGCTGCTGCTCTGTGACCATGCGAGCAAGGCCATCCCGAAGGCGCTGGGCGATCTCGGCATCACCGAGGAGGAGCTGTCGCGCCATGTCGGCTGGGACATCGGCGGCCTCGACGCCGCGATTGAGCTGTCGAATATCCTCGACGCCCCCTTGGTCTCGTCCGGCTACTCGCGCCTGGTGATCGACTGCAATCGCTGGCCGGGCGGCGAGGGCTCGACGCCCGAGATCAGCGACACCGTCGTCGTGCCGGCCAACAAGGGCCTGTCCAAGGAGCAGGTCGACGCTCGCGCCCATGCCTGCTTCTGGCCCTATCATCACGAGGTCGATCGCCAGCTCGAGCGCATGACGGCCGGCGATCGCAAGGTCTGCCTGCTGGTGGTGCACAGCTTCACGCCGGAGATGAAAGGCTTCAAACGGCCGTGGCACGTCGGCGTTCTTTGGAGGGACGATCCGCGCCTGCCCGAGCCGCTGCTCGCCGAACTGCGCAGGGACGCGTCACTGGTGGTCGGGGATAACGAGCCGTACTCGGCGCGCGATCCCTACGAATACACCCTGGGTGCACACGCTGGCCCGAGGGCGTTGCCGCATTGCTCGCTGGAGGTCCGGCAGGACCTGATGGGCACGCCCGACGACGCCCGGAAGTGGGGCCGCAAGCTCGCCGACCCGATCCGGGCCGCCGTTGCGGCAGCGCTGGCCTGAGCCTATATCCGGCGAAAGGAGATCGTCCCATGGATGACAAGACCCGCACTGAACTCGAGGCCGCTGCCTTCCGCCGCCTGGTCGAGCATCTCCAGGAACGCACGGACGTCCAGAACATCGACCTGATGAACCTGGCCGGCTTTTGCCGCAACTGCCTGTCGCGCTGGTACCGCGAGGAGGCCGGCAAGCAGGGCATCGAGATCCCCGATCCCAAGGCGCGCGAGGTCGTCTACGGCATGCCGTATGACCAGTGGAAGGCCAAGTACCAGAAGGAAGCCTCGGGCGACCAGAAGAAGGCGTTCGACGCGGCCGGCCACAAGCACTGACCTTGCCCCCGGCACAAGAGCCGCAACACCAAGCTCGCTCCCCGTTATCCCCGTCATTCTTCGCCTCTCGTCATTGAGTGGACACACCGCTCGCTCCTATGGTCCGGACCAACGCGATCAAGGAGTGTTGGACATGCCGGACGGAAGCGCTGTTTCGAAGAAGGTCAAGGCGGGTCCTATCTCGGCCGACCGGCTGAAGAGCTTCGTGGAGCGCATCGAGAAGCTCGAGGAGGAGCGCAAGGCGATCGGCGGCGACATCCGCGACGTCTACAGCGAGGCCAAGGGCGTCGGCTACGACGTCAAGACGATGCGCAAGATCATCTCGATCCGCAAGCAGGACGCTGCCGAGCGCGACGAGCAGGAACAGCTCCTCGACGTCTACAAGCACGCGCTGGGCATGGTCTGAGCGGCGCGCTAGGTTTCTCCAAGCGGAGGAAATCAATGCGCAGAACGATCTTGGCAGGGCTTTTCGCACTCGCGGCCAGCATCACCGGCGCTGCGGCGCAGACCTATCCATCCCAGCCGGTCCACATCGTCGTGCCGTTCCCGCCGGGCGGCGGCACCGACGCGCTCGCACGCGCGATCCAGGAACCGTTCCAGAAGGCGATCGGCCAGACGGTGATCATCGACAACCGCGGCGGCGGGGGCGGCAGCATCGGCCACGAGATCGTCGCGAAGGCGGCACCCGACGGCTACACCGTCGGATTCAGCAGCAACAACCAGATGCTGCTGCCCTATCTCATCGCCCGGCTGAGCTTCGATCCCGCCACCTTCGCGCCGATCGGCTTCGTGGCCAAGCAGGAGTCGGTGTTCGTCGGCAGTGCCGATGCACCCTGGAAGGATCTCGCGGCGATCACCGAGGCGGCGCGCAAGGCGCCGGGCGACGTACAGTACGGCACCGCCGGCATCAGCACGCCGATGCATCTGTCGACCGAGCGTTACGCGATCCTGAACAAGATCAAGCTGACGCACGTGCCGTTCCGCGGCACCGGCCCGTTGGTCACCGACCTGCTGGGCGGTCATGTAAAGCTCGGGATGTCGAGCCTCACTTCCGTCGCGCAACACCTCCAGAACGGCAAGCTCAAGGCTTACGGCATGGCCTCACCCGAGCGCGCGCAATCGGCGCCCGACATCCCGACATTCAAGGAGCTGGGCTTCGGCGATGTCGACGGCACCATCGTCTACACCCTGATCGCCCCGCCCGGCACGCCGCCGGCCATAGTCGCCAAGCTCAATGCGGCGCTCAACGCTTCGGTGGCGACGACCGAGATGCGGGAGGAATTGCGCAAGCGCGGCTTCGTTGCGATGGGCGGCACACCCGAGGAACTCGGCAAGTGGACGGCGGTGCAGGCGCCGATCTGGGGGCCGGTGCTGCAGGCAGCCGGCGTGAAGCCCGAGTAGCGACTACTCCTGTCCGGCTCGCGCTCGATTTGGTGGCTGCGATCGGCTTGCTGGGAGCGCGGCTCTCCAGAGCCGCTCATGGGATGTCGCATCCGAAGAAGAGCGGCTCTGGAGAGCCGCGCTCCGAGCGGACGAGGATAGTGAGAGCCGTTCATGTGGTCAGAACCATATGTTCATCGGCAGGCCGTGGCGATCCCGTTCGTCAGCAGGTCCGAGTCGGGTCGCGGTGCCGTCGGCGATCAGCGTGGCCGTGCGGCAGACGGCGATTGCATCGAGGATGTCGTCGCGGGCTGCACCCGATAGGCGCTCGACCTTCGTCCTGAAGCCGTGCCTGGCCAGCAGCTTGCGCCGTTCCGTATAGCCGTCGGGCTGGTGCTTCTTGCTTAGCACCGGCTGGCCGCCATTCATACGCGCGAAAGCGAGCTCGGGATGGGCTTCGTAAACGATGCGGTGAAGCCGGCGATTGCCGCGCATCAGCGCATCGACCTCGCGCATCTTGGGGAAGAGATGGAAGGTCTGCCGGTTGATGCCGACGCCCATCGTCCTGCTGAGCGCATTGGCCTCGGCGTGCGTCGTGCAGGCGAGGGCCGGACGGCAGGGCGTCGGGAAGACCGAGCTTGCCTTGCCCGGCAGGAGCTTGCGCGCCTCGACCTCGCAGGCGCGTGGCGGACGAGGGTGGTCGACGAAGCCGATCGGCATGTCGACAGCCAAAATGGAAAGACCCTCGCAGGCTTCCTCGAGGGTCTTCACGACTCTGATATCGAGCGTGCCGGAGGGGTCGCGCCGGCAGACGACCCAGCCGGTGCGGCAGCCGTCGGCACCTCCGACGATCAAGCGGTAGCTACCACGTGGCCATCCTGGCCTTGAGGTTGGCGTCGAGCGTGTCGAGGAAGTCCTGGGTGTTCAGGTACGGCTGCGTCGGATCGATCAGGATCGCGAGATCCTTGGTCATCTTGCCGCTCTCCACCGTCTCGACGCAGACCTTCTCGAGCGCATCGGCGAACTTCACGACGTCGGGCGTGCCGTCGAACTGGCCGCGATATTTGAGACCCTGCGTCCAGGCGAAGATCGAGGCGATCGGGTTGGTCGAGGTCGGCTTGCCCTTCTGGTGCTCGCGATAGTGGCGCGTCACCGTGCCGTGTGCGGCTTCGGCTTCGACCGTCTTGCCGTCCGGCGTCATCAGCACCGAGGTCATCAGGCCCAGCGAGCCGAAGCCCTGCGCCACCGTGTCGGATTGCACGTCGCCGTCGTAGTTCTTGCAGGCCCACACGAATTCGCCGTGCCACTTCAGCGCCGAGGCGACCATGTCGTCGATCAGGCGGTGCTCGTAGACGATGCCCTTGGCCTTGAACTTGTCGGCGAACTCCTCGTCGAACACCTTCTGGAACAGGTCCTTGAAGCGGCCGTCATAGCGCTTGAGGATGGTGTTCTTGGTCGACAGGTAGACCGGCCAGCCGCGGTTGAGGCCGTAGAGGAACGAGCTGCGGGCGAAGCCGATGATCGAGTCGTCGAGGTTGTACATCGCCATCGCGATGCCGCTACCGGGGAAGTCGTAGACGTCGTGCTCGATCACCTTGCCGTCGACGCCTTCGAACTTGATGGTGAGCTTGCCCTTGCCGGGAACGACGAAGTCGGTGGCGCGATACTGGTCGCCGAAGGCATGGCGGCCCATGACGATCGGATGGGTCCAGCCCGGCACCAGCCGCGGGACGTTCCTGCACACAATCGGCTCGCGGAAGATGGTGCCGCCGATGATGTTGCGGATCGTGCCGTTGGGCGAACGCCACATCTCCTTGAGCTTGAACTCCTTCACGCGGGCCTCGTCCGGCGTGATGGTCGCGCACTTCACGGCGACGCCGTACTGCTGCGTCGCCTTGGCTGAATCGATCGTCACCTGGTCGTTGGTCCGGTCACGATATTCGATGCCGAGATCGTAGTACTTCAGGTCGATATCGAGATACGGAAGGATCAGCTTGTCCTTGATGAACTTCCAGATGATGCGGGTCATCTCGTCGCCGTCCATCTCGACGACGGGGTTCTTGACCTTGATCTTCGGCATCTCGATTCCTCATGAACCCCAGAATTCAACGCGCGCGGGGTTTCGGCGAGCCGCCCCGGGTAACCCGGGGCGGTTCCAGCCAATGCTGCGTCAAAGCGCGGCGAGCGCTGTGTTCAACGTCGCACTCGGCCGCATCCCTGCCGATGTCTTGGCCGGATCGGGCAGATAATAACCGCCCGTGTCCACCGGCTTGCCCTGCGCGGCGATCAGCTCGGCATTGATCTTGGCTTCATTGGCCTTCAAGGCTTCTGCCAGCGGCTTGAACCGGGCCGACAGAGGCGTGCTGTTGTCGCGCCGCGCCAGTGCTTCAGCCCAATACTTTGCCAGGTAGAAATGGCTGCCGCGATTATCCAGTTCGCCGACCTTGCGTGCAGGCGAACGGTTGTCCTCGAGGATCTTGCCGTTGGCCTCATCGAGCGTCTCGGCCAAGACCTTCACGTCCTCATTCCCGGTTGTCTGTGCCAGATGTTCCAGCGAAGCGCCGAGCGCCAGGAATTCGCCCAGCGAATCCCAGCGCAGGTACCCTTCGTGCTGGAACTGCTCGACATGCTTGGGTGCCGAACCGCCGGCCCCGGTCTCAAACAACCCGCCGCCTGCCAGCAACGGAACGATCGAGAGCATCTTGGCCGACGTGCCCAGCTCCATGATCGGGAAAAGATCGGTCAGGTAGTCGCGCAGCACATTGCCCGTGACGGAGATGGTGTCGAGCCCCTGGCGAATGCGATCGAGCGAGAATTTGATGGCCTCGACCGGCGCCAGGATGCGGATGTCCAGACCCGAGGTGTCCTCGTTCTTCAGATATTTCTCGACCTTGGCGATCAACTGCGCGTCGTGCGCGCGTTTGGCGTCGAGCCAGAACACCGCCGGGGCGCCGGTCAGGCGCGCGCGGCGCACCCCGAGTTTGACCCAGTCCTGGATCGGCTCGTCCTTGACCTGGCACATCCGGAAAACGTCACCGGCCTCGACCGGTTGTGACAGCAGAACAGTGCCGTCATCGGCGACCACGCGCACCGTTCCAGCCGTGGCGATCTCGAACGTCTTGTCGTGCGAGCCATACTCCTCGGCTTGCTGCGCCATCAACCCGACGTTCGGAACCGAGCCCATCGTCTTCGGGTCGAAGGCGCCATGCGCCTTGCAGTCGTCGATGACGGCCTGGAACAAGGTCGAGTAGCAACGATCGGGGATCGCCGCGATCACGTCGTGCAGCTTGCCGTCGGGCCCCCACATCTTCCCCGACTCGCGGATCATTGCCGGCATCGACGCGTCGATGATCACGTCGCTCGGCACGTGCAGGTTGGTGATTCCCTTGTCGGAATTGACCATGGCCAAGCCGGGCCGCTTCGCGTAGGTGGCCTGGATATCGGCCTTGATCGCCGCCTTCTCGGCCTCGGGTAGCGTCTCGATCCGGGTCAGCATGTCGCCCACACCGTTGTCTGGATCGACGCCCAGGCGCTTGAGCGTGGCGCCGTGCTTCTCGAACACATCGGCGAAGAACACGGACACGCAATGACCGAACAGGATGGGATCGGAGATCTTCATCATGGTCGTCTTGACGTGGAGCGAGAACAGGACCCCGTCCTTCTTCGCGGCGTCGATCTGCGCGGCAAAGAAGGCGCGCAATGCCTTGGCGCTCATTACCGACGCATCGATGATCTCGCCCGCCTTGAGCGGCGTCTTCGCCTTGAGCACCGTGACCGCGCCATCGCTGCCGGCCAACTCGATACGGACGTTGGTCGGCGCCGCAACGGTCGTCGCGACCTCCGAGCCGTAAAAATCGCTGCCCGACATGGTCGCCACGCGCGTTTTCGAGTCCTTGCTCCAGGCGCCCATCTTGTGCGGATGGCTGCGCGCGTATTGCTTCACGGCGCCGGCGGCGCGACGGTCGGAATTGCCCTCGCGAAGCACCGGATTGACGGCACTGCCCAGCACCTTGCCGTAGCGGGCGCGGATTTCCTTGTCGGCCGGCGTCGCGTCGCTGTCCGGATAGTTCGGCACGTCGTAACCCTTGCCCTGCAGCTCCTTGATCGCGGCCTTCAGCTGCGGGATCGACGCGGAGATGTTGGGCAGCTTGATGATGTTGGCCTCGGGGCGCAGCGTGAGCTTGCCGAGCTCGGCGAGCTCGTCGTTGATCTTCTGCTCGGGCTTCAGCTTGTCAGGGAAGTTGGCGATGATGCGGCCGGGCAGCGAAATGTCCTTCAGCTTCATCTTCACGCCGGCCGTCCCGACGAAGGCCTCGACGATCGGCAGCAGGGAAAACGTCGCAAGCCCGGGCGCTTCATCGACCTTCGTCCAGACGATTTCGAGATCTGACATACCTGCACCTCCGTGCGCCGCTTTGGCTTCGGCCGAGTTGATCTGTTGCTGATTATGGCCCGTCTTGTTGCACCGCCGCGAGGGAAAGGCAATCTCCGGCACGGCGACGCGACCAGGGCGCTCGCGCCATCCTTTTCCAAGCATCGAGCCTCGAACCGTTGTCGGTGGCAACAGGACTTTCGAGGACCGGCATGGTCCTGCCGCGGCACAGGCGGGGCTTTGCATATATCACGACGTTGCTGTGAGCACGCGATCGCGCTCGCCGGCCTGCCGGCCGCGCGCCCGTGACAGCGGCTCAGAGCCGATCCAGCTCCTTTTCCGCCATGGTGGCGTGCGGCATCGCCGCCAGCGTGGGCAGGAGCTGGTCGAGGTTATCGATGAAGGCCACGACGTCGAGGTGCGTGCGTTCTGCGAAGCCACCTTCCACGCAGGACCGCAACAGGGCTGCCAACGGCTGCCAATAGCCGCCGAGATCGACGATCACGATCGGCTTGGCATGCAGGCCGAGCGTGCGCCACGACAGGACCTCGAAGAACTCCTCGAGCGTGCCGAGGCCGCCGGGCAGCACCACGATCGCGTCGCACCGATCGAACATCTGGAGCTTGCGCTGGTGCATGTTCTCCACGATGACCGTTTCGGTCAGCGCGGGATGGCCGGCCTCGCGCTCGAGCAGGAACCGCGGAATCACGCCGACGGCTTTGCCGCCGGCCTTCAGGGTTGCATTGGCGAGCACGCCCATCAGGCCGACGCCGCCGCCGCCGTAGACTAGGGTCATTTTCTCGCGGGCCAGCAATTCACCCAAGCCCGCGGCCAGTTCCCGGCTACCGGGGGCGATACCGAACCGGGCGCCGCAGAAGACGCAGACCGAGGAGGGAAGGGGGGCGGAAACGGCTTCGGGCACGGGCACACGCTGATTTAAAGGCTGTTAAAGGTCGATCGACACCTTTCCGCAGCGGAAGGTCATGGTATCATTTCGCGGAGACGGAGCGCGACGCCAAGAGTGGTGGGTCGTCGCACCAGCGGGAGATTCATGTCACGTACGGTTCTGGTGTTGGTGGCAGTCGGCGCGGCGGTGATCGCCGGAGCCGTCGGCGTGGCCTGGCGCGTCAAGAAAGACGACCAGGCGGCGATTGCCGCTATTCCTGCAGCAGGCGCGACCCCGGCGACCGTGTCGGCAACACCCCATCCGGCCCAATCGGCAGAGCCGGCAAGGAAGCAGGCGGCTGCTTCGGCTCCGGCACTCACCGCGGCTCCTGCCATTCCGGCCGCACCCGCCGCTTCTGCCGCCGCCGCTCCGGCGGCGACACCGGCTCGGACTTCGCCCGCGCCGGCAGCGGCGGTGATGGCGCCGAGCTTCGATGTCGCGCGCATCGGGGCGGATGGCCGGGCCGTGATTGCGGGCCGCGCGGCGCCCAACGCCAGGGTCGTCCTGCTCGACGGTGGCAAGGAAATCGCGCGCGGCGAGGCCGATGCGCGCGGCGAATGGGTGATCCTGCTGCAGGATCCGCCGCTGGCGTCCGGCCAGCATGAGCTACGGGCCGTCCACCACATCGAAGGGCGCGCCCCGGTCACCTCCGAGCAGGTCGTCGTTGCCGTCGTGCCCGCGCCGGTCCCCGCAGGGCGCCCAAAGGATGCCACGACATCGGGAGCGCCCGCCGCGCCCGACACCAGGAGGGAGGACACGATGGTCCTGCTCGTGCCGCCGTCCGGCGCGGCGACCCTGATGCAGTCGCCCTCGCGGGCGGGCGTGCCGAGATCGTCCGATTTGCAGGTCTCGACGATGGGCTACGACCAGCACGGTCAGACCACGATCACCGGCCAGGCTACGCCCGGCGCCACCGTGCGAGCCTATCTCGACGACAAGGTGGTGGCCGAGGGCACGGCCGGCCCCGATGGCCGCTGGAAGATGGCGCCCGCTCAGCCGATCGGGCCGGGACAGCATACACTCAGACTCGATCGACTCGCCCCGGACGGCAAGCCGACCGCCCGCCTCGAGTTGCCGTTCGCGCGTCTCGACGTTGCCGCAGTCGCCGGCGATAACACCCGCCGGCTGTACGTGGTGCGCGGCGACAATCTCTGGAACATCGCGCGCGCCCATTACGGCGAGGGCTGGCGTCACACCATGATCTTCGAAGCCAACAAGGACCAGATCCGCAATCCGCACCTGATCTATCCGGGCCAAGTATTCAGCCTGCCCAAGGTCAACTGATGCTGGCGAATTTCTTGGTCCCCATCCTGCAGGATGGCTGGCGCTTTATCGCGATCTTTGCCGGCGTGACGTTCCTTGCCGCCCTGACCGGCGCGGCGTGGCTGTTCTGGCCGCTTTTCCTCCTGACCCTGTGGTCGATCTACTTCTTCCGCGATCCCTCGCGCGGCGTGCCGCAGGACGACGGCCTGCTGATCGCGCCGGCCGACGGGCTGGTCCAGATGGTGATCCAGGCAACCCCTCCGTCCGAGCTCGGGCTGGGCGAGCAGCCGTTGACCCGGGTGTCGATTTTCCTCAGCGTGTTCGACGTCCATATCAACCGGACGCCCTGCGCCGGGACCGTCGACATCGTGGCCTATCGGCCCGGCAAGTTCCTGAACGCCGCCGCCGACAAGGCGAGCGACGAGAACGAACGCATGGCGATCGCGCTGCGCCGCAATGACGGGGTGACGATCGGCTTCGTGCAGATCGCCGGCTGGGTAGCGCGCCGCATCGTCTGCTACGTCAAGCCGGGCCAGACAGTGGTGGCGGGTGAGCGCTTCGGTCATATCCGTTTCGGTAGCCGCACCGATCTCTATCTGCCGGCCGGCGCGCGTCTGTTGGTGGCGCCGGGCCAGCGGATGATCGGTGGCGAGACGGTCATCGCCGAACTCAATGCCCGGGACGCAA
Organism: Reyranella sp.; assembly: GCF_965279465.1. Classification (NCBI taxonomy): domain Bacteria; kingdom Pseudomonadati; phylum Pseudomonadota; class Alphaproteobacteria; order Hyphomicrobiales; family Reyranellaceae; genus Reyranella; species Reyranella sp. The sequence goes on along the minus strand of NZ_OZ257242.1, from coordinate 6,069,985 downwards.
CCGCGCGCGGGGCGGTCGAGTTCTAAAGCATTCTCGGGAAGAGGACATCTGTCATGGATGATGACTTCCGCAAGCGGCGCGGGTTGCGAGGCTTTTCGATCAACCGGTTGATCCCGAACGTGATCACCCTGGCGGCGCTCTGTTCAGGCCTGACCGCGATCCGTTTCGCTCTTCAGGGACAATTCCGCCTCGCGGTCATCGCCATCATCGTCGCCGCGATCTTCGATGCGCTCGACGGCCGCGTTGCCCGTCGGCTCGGAGTCACCAGCCAATTCGGCGCCGAGTTGGATTCGCTGTCGGATTTCCTCTGCTTCGGCGTCACGCCGGCCCTCGTCCTCTACCTTGCGTCCCTGAAGGACGGTGGTGCGCTGGGCTGGGTGGTCACGCTGATGTTCCCGATCTGCTCGGCGCTGCGCCTAGCCCGCTTCAATACAGCGCTTTTGTCCGACACGCCGCCACCCCCTTGGACGAGTTCCTATTTTACCGGCGTTCCGGCGCCGGCCGGAGCCCTCCTGGCGCTGATTCCCCTGGTCCTCAGCTTCGAGGCCGAGGCTGCTTGGCCGCGTCATCCCGTCGTGGTCGGGGCGGTGCTGGTGCTGGCCGGCGGTCTCATGGTGAGCCGTATCCCGACCTTCTCCTTCAAGAAGGGCCGCATCCCGCGCCATCTGGTGCTTCCGTCGCTGCTGGTGGCGGCGCTGATTATGGGGGTGATCGCGAGTTCGCCCTGGATCGGAGTGTCGCTGCTGGGGCTGATCTATCTAGCCCTGGTGCCCTACAGCTGGCTGACCTACCGCCGGCAGGCGGCGCGCGATCACCAGGCGCCAACAAGTGAGGTCGTGCCTTTGCGAACTGTACCGAACGGCCATTGACCTTAGTTTCGACATTAAGTACGCTCCTTAAGTCCCGGAAAAACAAGGAAAGTCGGATGTAGCCGACTGAACGTACTAATGGAGATACCCCATGCTGTCGATCTTCCGTCGCTTGGCCAAGGACGTACGTGGCGCCAGCGCCATTGAATATACTCTCGTCGCATCGTTGATCGCGGTGGCCGCCATCGCCTCAATGCGCAGCGTCGGCTCCAAGGTCAATAACGTACTGGCCAACGCGGCAGGCGCGCTGACCTGAACAATCTTCACGTCATCAAAATCCGGGCGGCCCAGCAATGGGCCGCCCGTTGCTTTGGGGAAATGAGTGAGAATTTGTTTTTGATATTAAGATATTAGAGTCGTATTCTGATGTTTCACTATAGCTATTATCAATAGTCTTCGTTTGATGTTCGGATGTCGCCAGTCGCGGTTCTCCAAGTCGCCTGCCTTGCGCTCCTGACCGTGCTGCTGGTGGCGGCAGCGGTGCAGGATGTGCGCACCCTGCAGATCGACAACGGTTTCCCGCTTGCCATCGTCGGCCTGTTCGCGGTCTCGGCGGCCGCCGGGCTGGTGTCAGGCCGGCTCCCGGCCTCCGCGATCGGCTTGGCTGTGGCGGGCGGAGCGCTTGTCTTTGCGGCTGGTGCGGCGGCCTTCGCGGTGGGGGCGCTGGGCGGAGGCGACGTCAAGTTGCTGGCGGCGGTCAGCCTGTTCGCCGGCTCGGGCCGGCTTCTCGATTTCCTGGCGATCACCGTCCTGGTGGGCGGAGGTCTCGGCATCGCAGTCGTGGCCGGTGTGCCGTCCGGCCGGTCGGCGGCCACCGGCACGGTCCCATTGAAGGCGCGTCTGCACGGCGACCTGCCCCTTGGGCCGGCGATCGCCGCGGGCGGCCTTTGGGTCGCCCTGTCGGCCGGATCGGGCTGAGCCTTCGCGGCCGCCCCGATCAGGCGAGCGAGGAGTACCCGCCGTCCACCGCGATCGCCGCGCCGGTGACGAAATCAGAGGCAGGCGCCGCCAGGAAAACCGCGATGCCCGCAAAGTCGTCGGGCACACCCCAGCGCGCGGCCGGCGTGCGCTTCAGTACAGATTCGTGCAGACCATCGACCTGCTCGCGCGCGCGCCGGGTCAGGGCGGTATCGATCCAGCCCGGCAGGATGGCGTTGACCTGGATGCCGTCCTTGGCCCAGGCGGTCGCCAGCGACTTGGTCATCTGCACCATGCCGCCCTTGCTCGCCGCATAGGCGGTCGCAAAGGGCGCACCGAAGATCGACATCATCGAGCCGATGTTGATGATCTTGCCGGCGCCGCCCTTCTTCATCGCGGGATAGGCGGCCTGGCTGCACAGGAAGGCGCTGGTCAGGTTGCTGTCGAGTACGGTGTGCCATTCGGCGAGCGTGTAGTCCTCGGGCTGTTTGCGGATGCTCATGCCCGCGTTGTTGACCAGAATGTCCAATCGTCCATGCGACTTCATCGTGTCGGCGACCAGGGCGCGGCAGGATTGCTCCTGGAGGACGTCGACGGGGATCGCGCTCGCCTTGCCGCCGCCTGAAAGGATCTCGTTGACGGCGGCTGTATTCTTCGCTGCATCGCGGCCGGCGACGACGATCGTCGCCCCGGCTGCGGCCATGCCCTTGGCCATGCCCAGGCCAATTCCGCCGTTGCCGCCGGTGATGACGGCGACCCGCCCGGAAAGATCAAAAAGCTGCATGTGCGTTCCCCTGATTTGCCGCCTGTATAGCGGAGGGGGAGGGAACCTCAAGCCGCATGGCCCGTTGGTTCCTCGAAGGCGCTGCAGGCCGGCCGGGCTGACTGGCAGGCGGCGAACCGGGAATGGCGGCAACCGCAAGGTTGCCGCCATTCTTTCGTGTGACTTCAGCCAAGAAGTAATTCGGGCCGCGCGCGGACGCACGCGAACATTGTATCGCGGCAACGCTGCTTCGGGAGCAGCGTCTCGAGAAACAGAGTTACTCTTCGCCGGGAGGCTTATCCTTCTTGCTGCCGGCGTCGTTTTCAATCAGGTTGATCAGATCGTCGGGCAGAGGTTCGGCCGCGATCTCGTCGTACATCGCATGCAACTGCTTATGCAGCCACATGTCGAACGGCCGTTCAGCCGGCGCCTTCATGTTTTTCTCCCGGGCCGGAGGGTCAGCCCGATCCTTTTGAGACTTGTTGTCATCAGCCATGGCGTACTGCCCGCGGAACGAGGAAGATCCCGCGGCACCCTGTCCGAGGCATTGGTCTCTCCCCGTGAGAATGCCTGTGTCCATTTTACTCATCCACGAGGATTGATCGAGACATATCAACGATCGTGCGCGGGGAGGGCCGACGGTGCAGCGTCGGCGCGGGCCGGGCGGTGATCGTTCCGCGTCGCACGTGCCTGGGTATCGCCTTTCACATCGCCTTCGAGCAACAGCCGCTCGAGCGTGTCGCGTGCGCGCGAGATACGGCTCTTGACCGTGCCGACTGAAACGCCGGTATGGGCGGCGATCACCTCGTAGGACTGGCCTTCCAGTACGGCGAGGAGCAGGGCCTCACGCTGGGTCGATGCCAGCTTTCCGAAGGCCGACATGAACTCGCGCATGACGAGCCGGCTCTCCTGGTGTGGCTGATGCGACAGGGACTCGGCGATCGCGGTATCGACCGGCACCGTAGGACGCAGGCGACGCAAACCTGAAATGAACTCATTGCGCTGGATGCGGAAGACCCAGGCTGAGAGATTGGTTCCGGGCTGGAAGCTCTCGCGGCCGGTCAGGGCTTTGATGACGGTGTCGTGCACCAGATCTTCCGCCGCATCGCGATCACGCGTCAAGGACAGCGCGTAGACGCGAAGGCGGGGCAATATTGCCTTGAGCTGCTCGTGGAAATCGTTGATCTCGTTGCGATCGGTCTTGGTCGTCGTCTTCTCGGCGGCGAGGGCCATGTTTGTCTCCGGCAGCGGGGTAAGCAAGTGTCTCGCACAACCAATGCCGGCAACTTCAAAAGGTTACATTCCGCGAATTAAATTTGTAACGCATTGGTGCATCGACGTTTTAGCGCAGCTGCTCGGACAGGAGCTTTCGTGCACGCGAAACGCGCGCCTTCAGCGTGCCGACCGAGCAGTCGCATAGCTGCGCTGCCTCTTCATACGAAAAGCCACCCGCGCCGACGAGGATCAGAGCCTCGCGCGACTGCGGGCTGAGTTTCCATAGAGCAGCTGAGAGCTCCTTGAGCTGGAGCGCCGCATCGGGATTGTCCACCGCTGCCACGGGCACTGTTTCGACATCCTCAAGCGTGGTCGGTCGCCGCCGCTGCGCGCGCAGATCCGAATAGAACCGGTTGCGCATGATCGTGAACAGCCAGCCCTTCAGGTTGGTGCCCGCTTCGAACTGGATCTGCTTGTCGAGTGCCGAAAGGACGGTGTTCTGCACGAGGTCGTCGGCTGCTTCGCGCTCGCGGCACATGAAGCGCGCAAAGGCGCGAAGATCCGGCAGCAACGCGACGATATCGTCCTTCAACATCGAAACGACTGCTCCGGAAACGCTAGCGGTGATGCGGTGAGGTTACGTTGTATGTGGGCGTTCGCTGCATGGCCGCAAAGGAAATTCGAATAGGCAACCGGCCCGACAGCTCCGCGTTGAACCCGACAGCTCCGCGTTGAAACGACTATTAGGTCTCATTACGCAGCATGAAAGGAGCGCACATGAATTGGGATCGCGTCGAAGGAAACTGGAAGCAGTTCACCGGCAAAGTGAAAGAGCAGTGGGGCAAGCTCACCGAGGACGACATCACCGTCATCGGCGGCAAGCAGGAACAGCTCGTCGGCCGGATCCAGGAACGCTACGGCATCGCCAAGGACGAGGCCGAGAAGCAGGTCAAGACCTGGGCCGGCGGTCTTTAGTCTCACGATACGGAGCTTCCTTCCCGTTTGACTGAGGACGAAGCTCCCCACGGGAACCGAATAGGGGCTTCAACGTTAGCTCGGGGGCTTGATAGGGAGTAAGCATATGGGGCGCGCCGCCGTCTTGTGGCTTCTAGGGGTTCCGATCCCCGTGCTTCTGCTGATGTGGGCGCTAGGTTGGCTGCACTAGGTTTGGCAAACAGGAGACGAGCAATGTCGTTCAAGAATTTCGCGCCTGTGGCGGCGCTGGTCGGTCTGGGCGTTCTGACGGCGGCCTGTGGAAACAATCCGACGGACAGAGCGCTAACCGGTGGCGCGATCGGCGCGGGTACTGGTGCGGTTGTCGGTTCCACCGTGGGAGCGCCGATTGGCGGCGCACTCGTTGGCGGCGCGGCGGGCGCAGTCATTGGCGCGGCGACGACGCCGGAGCGGCGCTACTAAGCGAGCGCAAGGCGAGACGTACAAAGAGAGTCTGTGAATCCTTCGGCTCCCGGCCCCGTGCGGGCCGGGAGTTCGATTCACAGATTGGCGTGATGTAGGGTCAGCCGCATTGGGCGGCGAGCGAGTAGAGAGGGGGCAGCTGTGTCAAACGGGCCGGCAACCAAGAAGCTTTCCGAGGCAATCACCAAGACGCTGCCGTTCCTGCGTCGCTATGCGCGTGCGGTCACCGGATCGCAGCAGCGTGGCGACGAGTGGGTCCGGCTGTGCGCCGAAGTCGCCGTGACCCAGCCCGACCTCATCGAGGATGTGGAAGACACCAAGCTGGGTATCTTCACGCTGTTTCATCGACTTCAGCAACCCTTTGGCAGCCTCGATCAGCAGCCGGAGAGCGCGGGCGTGAGCGGGCGCCTCAAGGAATCCCTGACCGAGATGGCGCCGCTGCAGCGTCAGGTCCTTCTGCTGACCGTGCTCGAAGGCTTTACGGTGTCGGACGCGGCGCAGATCCTGGGAATCGATGTCGAGAAGGCCGAGCGCAGCCTGCTCGAGGCGCGGCGCGAGCTGCAGCGTGTGGCGTCGGTGCGTGTACTGGTGATCGAGGACGAGGCGGTGATTGCGCTCGACGTCGCCGATATCGTGCGCAACGCGGGACATGAGGTCGTCGGCATCGCCGCGACCGAGAAGGCCGCGGTCGACCTGGCCAAGAAGCATTCTCCCCACCTCGTGCTGGCCGACATCCAGCTGCGCGGTTCCGATAGCGGCATTTCGGCGGTCAAGGCGATCATGCAGGCGATGGCCGTGCCGGTGATCTTCGTCACCGGCTATCCCGAACGGTTGCTGACCGGCACCCAGCTCGAGCCCGCCTTCGTCATCTCCAAGCCGTTCGATCCGGACCTGCTGCGTGCGGCGATCGCCCAGGCGCTGGATACGGTCTCGATCTAGCGGCGACGGCGTCTTCATCACCATGACGCGCTGGTCGCTGCGCACCAAGCTGGTCGCGGTCACGGCGCTGGCACTTCTACCGGTGGCAGCCATCTCCGGATGGCGCGCGTTTGACGACGCGCGCCAGGCGCAAATGCGCCATGCGGAGGCCGTCTCCGCCGTCTCCGGCCTCGCCGAGAGCCGGTACCGTGAGTTGATGGAAGGGTCGCGCCGGCTCCTGATCGCCGCCTGCGCGGATGAAGCCGTGCAACGCGCGCTCGCGCCGGCCGCCACGCCGGAGGATGTCCAGCGCTGCGAAACCTACCTGTCTCAGCTGTTGCATAAATTCCCGTCCGACTATTCGGCCGCGATCGCGGTCGACGATCGCGGCATCGCCCGCTGCGGCAGCATGCCCAGGGCGCGCGGCATGAATTTCTCGGATCGCGAGGTCTTCCGCCTCGTCCAGCAGTCGCGCACGCCTGTCGTGGGCGCCAACGTCGCGAGCCGACTGACACAGCAGACGGTGATCCCGATCGCTGTGCCGGTCGTTCGCGACGGCCAGTTTGGCGGCATGTGCGCGCTCGGCCTGTCGATGCGCAGCCTGGCCGAGCAGGTAGGGTCTCCGCAGTCGGCGGGTTCGGCAGGCGTCGCCCTGGTCGATAGTGCCGGCGGTCTGCTGGGCGGCGATACGCGGGCGACGGCGGCGTTGCCGGTCGCGTCGCGGATCGCTGCGATGATCGAGTCGCGGCAGTCCTCCTTTGCCGAATACGGCCAGAATGGTGCGACCTACGATTTTCACGTTCGCCCCCTGGTCGGCGAAACGCTCTACGCCATCGCCGCCATTCCGTCCGATCGCAGCTTCACGGCGCTGCTGCTCGACTGGGGCGAATTCGCGCTCATCCTCCTGGCCATGCTCGTCGTCATGACGGCAATCTGGCTGGGCGCGGACCGCTGGTGCGTGCGGCCTCTGCGTTACATCCAGGACTTCGCCGGCCGGGTCGCGCGGGGCGAAAGCGTAACACTCTCGCCATTGCAGCCCTGGACGCCGGAGATGGCCTCGGTCGGCGCCAGGGTCAGCGAGATGGCGGCCGCGATCGCCAGCCGGGAGCAGGAGCTGAAGGCAGGACTCGAGCAGCGCGACCACATGCTGCGCGAGATCCATCACCGAGTGAAGAACAACCTGCAGATGATCTCGAGCCTGCTCAACCTGCAGGCCGGCGAGATCCGCTCGCCGCGTATCCGGCGCTTCTTCGGCGACGCGCAGAATCGCGTGCTCACCTTGTCGATCCTGCATCGCCATCTGTACGAGCGGTCGAGCTGGTCGCTGGTCGACTTCCAGCAGTTCATCAGCGACCTGGTGCGCCAGATCTCGGTCGCGCGGCCCGGAATCGAGCGGCCGACGCCGCGCTACCAGATCCGCGCCCCGATCATGGCAGTCGGGCCGGACACCGCGATCCCCGTCGGCTTGATCGTGACGGAGGCGGTCGGCCGCGCCCTCAATCACGACTTCAGCGGCGTCGCTGTGCCCGAGATTCGCATCGAGGCCGTCGAGAAGGCGGACGGGGAGGCCGAGCTCGTGATCGAGGACAACGGCGCGGAGACGTCCCGTGCCGTGGTCGGCAACAGCGCGCGTGGCAGCTTCGGCCTGACGCTGATGAGCGGCCTGGCCATGCAGCTTGGCGGCGAGGCGAAGATTTCGCCGCGGGAGGGAGGCGGCACGCGGGTCGTCGTGACCTTCCCGTTGCCGCGCGACGAGGCGGGTCACGCGTAGGATGCGTGGCGCTCGTTCGATCGGCCTGGTCGTCGGATTGACTATTGCCGTGCTGGTTGCGACCGGCGCAGCACTGACGTTCGTGCACTACAATTCAGCCGCCAAGCAGCAGCGCCTGGTTTCCAACAACTACGAGACGATCTCGCTGATGCGCCAGGCGCTGATCGTGCTGCAGGACGCGGAGATCGGCCAGCGCGCCTACCTGCTCACTGGCGATATCGCCAATCTCGAGCCCTATGAGCGCGCCCGGCTGCGGTTCGACCCGATCGTGCGCCAGCTCGAAGCGGCGTCGGCCGACGATTCCGGCGCGTTGCGCCAGATCGCCGAGTTTCGCTCGGCCACCACGGAGAAGCTCGGCGAACTCAACGCCACCATCGTCGCCTATCAGCTCTACGGGCGCGACGCCACGCTGCCGCGCAACGCCGGACGGCCCACGAGCGACCATATCCGGCAGGTCGCCGACGCCTTCATCGAAGGGCAGACGTTGCTGCTGTCGAGCCGGCTTGCCGCGTTGCGGTCCGAGCAGGAGCAAGCCGACTTGGCCGGACTGCTGGTGCTGGGCGGCGCCTTCATATGCCTGATCGTCGGCATGTTCCTGATCGTGCGCGGCAGCTCGCGTCTCGAGACGGCGCAAGCCGAGCTTTCCGCGCGCACCCGGTTGCTGCAGACCACGCTGGAAACCCTGCACGACCCGATCTTCGTGCTCAATGCTACGGGCAGCGTGGTTGCCTGGAACGAGGCCTTTGCGAGCCTGGCGTCGTGGAATCCGGCGCGCGAGGCGCCGCCGACCCGGGATAAGCTGCTGTCGGAGCGCTTTCCGGCAATCCGGGCGCTGCTGCAGCCGTTGCAACTGGGCGAGCCGCAGAAGGAGAAGCAGGCCACGGCGCGCGTTTCCTACGAGGGCCGCGACTACGAAGTTTCGCGCGGCGAGATGTCGGGCGGCGGCGCCGTCGTACGCTGCGTCGACGTCACTGAAAAGCTGCGCGACGACGCGGCCCTGCGGCAGGGCCAGAAGATGGAAGCTGTCGGCCAGCTCACCGGCGGCATGGCGCACGACTTCAACAACATCCTGCAGGTCATCCAGGCCAACCTCGACCTGATCAAAACGGGCGTGGAAAACAGCCCCGAGACGCTCGGGCGCCTGCACAGCGCCTCGGCCGCGGCCGATCGCGGCGCTCGACTGACACAGCAGCTTCTCGCATTCGCCCGCCGCCAGCCGCTCGCGCCGCAGCCGATCAGCATCGCCCGCCTGGTAACGGACCTGGGCGAGCTGCTGCGCCACGCACTGGGCGAGCGTGTGGTGCTCGATTTCGCCATCGCGCACGATGCATGGAACGCCAAAATCGATCCCGGCCAGCTGGAGAACGCCATCCTGAACCTGGCGCTCAATGCGCGCGATGCGATGCCCGACGGCGGCTCGGTGCGGATCGAGGTGTCGAACGCCATCCTCGACCGGCGCTATGCCGCGCTGCACCCGGAAGTAACGCCCGGCCCCTATGTGCTGGTTGCGGTGGCCGATACCGGGACGGGCATGCCGGCGGACGTGGTCGCCCATGCCTTCGATCCTTTCTTCACGACCAAGCTCGAAGGTCGCGGGACGGGGCTGGGCCTCAGCATGGTCTACGGCTTCGTGCGCCAGTCCAACGGCCACATTCGCATCGACAGCGCGATCGGACAGGGCACCAGCGTGAAGCTCTATCTGCCGCGCACCCTCGATCCGGTGCCTGAGTCAGGAGCGGAGGCGCCGCATCCCGCTTCGGGCAACGAGCGGATACTGGTGGTGGAGGATAACGACGAGGTCCGCCGCGCGGTGGTCGACATGCTGGAGGGCTGGGGCTACCGCGTCGTCGCGGTGGATAATCCGGACATAGCGGCCGGTGTGCTCGAGAAGGATCCGGCCTTCGACCTGCTGTTCACCGACATCGTCATGCCGGGTGTGATCTCCGCCGTGCAACTGACGAAGATCGCCCAGGAGCGGCGGCCGGGGATCGGCGTGCTGCTGACCTCGGGCTACGCCCGCGACCTGATCCCCAAGCATGACGGGTCGGAATTCCCCTTGATCGTGAAGCCCTATCGCAGCGACGAGCTGGCGGGGCGGGTAAGGGCGGTCCTCGCGGGGCGGCGTCGGCCCGCCGCCGTCGCGACGGAGCGGACGCCGCCGCCACCGCCGCCGTCGAGGGCCGACAATCCACGGCGGGTGCTGTTCGTAGAAGACGAAGTGGTGTTGCGCATGTCGACGGTAGACATGCTGGAGCATCTCGGCTGCGTGGTCGTGGCCGTCGGCAGCGGCGAGCAGGCGCTGGAAATCCTCGACAAGGGCCGCGATTTCGATCTGCTCCTCACCGATCTCGGCCTTCCCGGAATGACCGGGGAGCAACTTGCGGCCGAGGTGCAACGGCGGTTTCCCAGCCTCGCGGTGATCATCGCCAGCGGTTACGGCAAGAGCAACGCCGAGCCGGGGGGCCTGCGCTCTATCGGCAAGCCCTATTCCTCGATCGACCTCCAGCAGGCCCTCGAAGAAGTTACCCGCAAGGCAGGAGCCTCCTAAACGCCACATTTCGTGCAACCGATTGTGTCGCTGCGGCGTTCCTTCTGCACCGGATCGAACACAGGGGCGCCATCATCATGATCAGCTCTCGCGCGATCGCTTCACCTCGGCAGGACGAGTCGCAGACCGTCGGCAGCGCCGGCACTATCCAGGCCCAGTCGGTGCGCCAGGATGACCAGGGCCCGCTCGACAGGGAATTGCTCGATCTCTATGTCGCGATCCTGATCGCCGTACCGCTCGGGTGCTTCCTCAAGTTCTTGTGGTCCTAGAGTGGACTTGCTTCTCCTGCCTGTCCGCCTCGTGACGATGAGCGGGGCGTGAAGGCCGGCGGGACGAGAAGTCGGCAACCTTGATGGTCTGCATCCGTTGATCCACAACGCCCGCTGTCGGGCCAAATAACGGAGGTTCGATGCGTTCCATCGCCATTCTGGCCGCTTGCGCGGCCGTATCCTTTGCCGCCCTGCCGCTCGCCGCGCACGCCCAGTCGAGCACCAGCACGACCACCGTGACGAGCGACGCTGCCCCGATCTGGGAAAAGATCAAGGGCAGCTGGACCCAGACGAAGGGCGCTGTGAAGGAGCAATGGGGCAAGCTTACTGACGACGATCTCATGGAGATCCAGGGGCGCCGCGACCAGCTCGTCGGCAAGATTCAGACGCGCTATGGCATCAGCCACGAGCAAGCCGAGGCGCAGGTGAGCGGCTGGGAGCACAAGTACAAGTCGATGTAGGCGGAGGCGGCGATGAAGTCCCTGCGCTTCACTGCCCATGCCATGTGAAGTGCCTACCCATGGCGCCCTTGTGAAACACGCTCGATCCGCACGAAAGGGCCGGTCCCCCGCGACCGGCCCTTTTCGTTTGGGCCCGAACAACGCTACGGTGGTCCTTTCCCGGGAGAGGATGGCGTAATGAGTAAACTGGGGCGGCGGACGACGTTGGCCGGCGGCGCGGCATTGGCGGCAGCGTCTCTCTTGAGGCCCCGCGAGGCGCGTGCGGCCAAGGGCTTGACGGTGGTGCTCGAATCGGAGGTCACGATCCTCGATCCGCACTACATCACGGCGACCATCACGCGCACCTTCGGACTGCATGTCTTCGACATGCTGTTCGCCATGAACGAGAAGGGCGAGATCAAGCCGCAGATGGTCGACAGCTTCCAGACCAGCGCCGACAAGCTGACCTGGACCTTCGTGCTGCGCGACGGCCTCAAGTTCCACGACGGCAGCCCGGTCACGGCAGCCGACTGCGTGGCCTCGCTGAAGCGCTGGTCGGTGCGCGACGTCCTGGGCAAGATGCTGATGGCCGACACCGCTTCGCTGGAAGCCAAGGACGCGCGGACGTTCGAGTTCGTAATGAAGCAGCCCTTCCCGCTGATGCTGGACGTGCTCGGCAAGCCCAACGCGCCCCTGCCCGTCATCATGCCGGCGCGCATCGCCGCCACGCCGGCCGATCAGCGTATCCCCGAGCCGATCGGCTCGGGCCCGTTCCGCTTCGTCAAGGACCAGTGGCGGCCGGGCAACACGATGCTGCTCGAGCGCAATCCCGACTACAAGCCGCGCGACGAGCCGCCCGACTTCCTGGCGGGTGGCAAGAAGGTTAAGATCGACCAGCTAACCCTGCGCGTCATGCCCGACCAGTCGACCGGCGCCAATGCGCTGATCGCGGGCGAGATCGATTACATGCAGTACCTGCCGTTCGACATGCTGCCGATCCTCGAGGCGGAGAAGAGCGTGAAGTTGATGGGGTTGGGCGGCATCCACCAGTTCCAGGGCAATTTCCGGCTCAACCACGCCTTTCCGCCATTCGACAACCCGGCCGTCCGCAAGGTTCTATGGAAGCTCGTCGACCAGGACGCCACGCTGACTGCGATCGGCGTGCCCGACCAGTATCGCACCAAGTCATGCGCCTCGTTCTGGATGTGCGGCACTCCGCTCACGACCGATGCTGGCGCCGCGGGCAACACGTTCGACATGGCGGCGGCCAAGGCCGAGCTCAAGGCATCAGGTTACAAGGGTGAGCCGGTGATCATCCTCGAGGTCGCGGGCTCGATCAGCCAGACGGCGTCGCGCGTCTTCGTGCAGAACATGCGCGATGCGGGATTCACCGTGGAGCAGCAGCCGCGCGACTGGCCGACCGTGCTGGCGCGCCGCGCCAAGAAGGATGGCTGGTCGATGTTTCCGGTCTATTCCAATGGCACCGACATGTACTCGCCGCTGACGCATTTCTATGTCGCGGCGACCTGCAACGATTTTCCCGGCTGGTCGTGCGACAACCGCATCCCGGCGTTGCTCAAGGCCTATGCTCAGGCGGCCACGCTGGAGGATCGCCGGCGTATAGCGGCGGAGATCCAGGTCGCGTCCTACGATCTCACGCCGGCGATCATGTGGGGCCAGTTCACCATCCCGTCAGGCTATCGCGCCGAGCTGAAGGGCCTGATCCAGTCGTCGTATCCGATGTTCTGGGAAGTCGACCGGTAGGAGGGCTCGATCATGTCCGTGACGCACAACGCGGCGCTCAGCCGCTACGAGATGAAGACCGATCATGGGCTTGCCCTCGCGGTCTACCGCCAGCAGGGCGACAGCCTGGTCTTCACCCATACCGAAGTTCCGCCGGCCGACGAGGGCAAGGGCCATGCGTCGGCCCTGGTGAAGGAAGCGCTCGACGACACGCGCCGGCGCGGTTTCAGGATCATGCCGGCCTGCAGCTTCGTGGTGGCCTATGTGCGGCGTCATCCCGAATATCGGGACTGATTACGCGGTCGCGCAACACCAGGAACGCGGCGGAGGTGACTATCGCCGTCGCCGCGGCCCGCGTGATATCGAGCACGGAAAGCATCAGTGAGGGCGCATCGCGCCGCCGCTGCCCTTCCTGAGCACGCGTTTTGCTCCGGACAGGCAGACCTGTCCGCGGCGCAGCAGCGACATCAGGGCTCGCCGCGTCTGCATGTCGGTGAAGCCTCGATCCTCGAGACGCAGCTCCAGATCTTTGATGGGTACCTCAGGGCCTTCGCTGCGGGCGAGAATCGCGATCTCGTCCAGCAACGCCCCCTCGGCGTCCGATAACTTGTGACCGGTTGAGCTCATGCCAACGCTACTCGCTGAATAAGAGACGGGGAGGGCCGCTCGCTACGGTTGAACGAACAAGGCCCACGCCAAGCCCAAGGCGATGACTGCGCCGGCGAACGACGAGATCAGGACGAGGAAGATCCGGCCGCTGACGACGCCGCTGCGTGACTCGGTAGGGGTAAGTTCGCGTTGCATTGGAGGAGCCTCCGTTGGTCGTTCAAGGGGGCCTTAGCAGTGGAGAACGCCGGACCATCTTTTCGGTTGCCGGGGGCCAGTACGCTTTTCGTGAGGGTCCGTCGTCCGTCCATCTGCTGGCGCAGGCCTAACGATCATTCGACACATCTAGTTGCCCCGGAACCGCGCGCCCGAAGCGCGCGTTAAGGGCGCGCAAAACGAACCCCCCCTCTCTGGAGGCCAAGATGTTGTACTGGGCGTTGATGTTCCTCGTCGTCGCGCTCGTCGCAGCGGTCTTCGGTTTCGGCGGTATCGCCTCGACCGCTACCGGTATCGCACAGGTGCTGTTCGTCATCGCCATCATCATGTTCGCCGTAAGCTTGTTTGCCGGTTTCATGCGGCGTAATCGCTGAACAGCGCGGCGGAATTCGTGACTTCCCCCGTCTGCGGAAGAAGTCGTGCACAAGACCAAGACTACGATTCGAAATGGCAGCGCAGACGCTCGCGCGCGGCGTTCCCTGCCGCACGATCCCAGCAGTTGACGATCGCGACCCGGAAGCCGCCTGGAGGCATGGCGTGTCGGTCGGGCGCCAGGTCTTCGTGAAAGGTGATCTGCAGGCTCGAGACGCCCGGCATCGCGGCGATTTCGTCCTGCAACGACCGCGGCGGATGCCGGTAGCGCTGCCCATGCGGCGAAAACAGCACCACGCTGTAGCCGGTTCGCCGCTCGCGGTCGTCGAACGACCACCCGCCCCCGGCATAAAGACGAACTAGCGCCTCGACCCAGGGATCGCCGCCATAGAGATCGGGCCATTGGTCGGCGAATCGCAGGTGACCTTCGATGATTCTGGCGCCGATCGTCTCCAGATTGACCATACCGGTGTAGCCGCGCAGGTGCTTGCGGCACCAGGTGCCGGTCCAGTCCTCGATCGCCGGCTCTGCTCGCGAACTGACCTCCCAGTAGTCGAAAGTGCCCTCGACGCCGGTTTTGCCGCGCGCGTGCCTGCACCATTTCGGCTCGCCGTCAATTACCGCCAGGTCACTGCTGACATGGTCGCCGTCGAGCAGGGTCGACCAGAAATGACCAGGTTGATATGCGGCACCGTAATCCGCCTCCGAGAGCAGTCGCCGGCTGCCCACGCCCATGCCCTTCAAATTGTAGATCGGCTTGGAGAAGACCGGATAGTGCGACGGGCTGACACCGTGCGGGGCGGCCTCCAGGCCCTGGCTCGCCGCGACGGCAAGCTTGTCGTAGATCCACCGGTGAGTGGGATTCCACAACCATGCGTCGCTGTCTTCAGTCGGTATGAAGACCTCGGCGGGGCAGGGGACACGGGCAAAATATTGCATGCGCCACGGATCGATTTCGCAAACCGGCACTTGTTTCTCTCCCGGACGAATTGGACGGTAACATACTTCCGGCAACCGGTTATCCTCGACCGGCGTTAGGAGCGATGCGGAGGTGTCGTGTCGAAACTGATAGCGCGTAACGTGCCGGTAGACGCCCTCCCGCTGGTCGACCGTTTCCTCACGGTCCGCCAATTGTCCGAGACGCTTGCCCGGCCGCTCTCGCCGGAAGACCAGACCGTGCAGTCGATGCCGGATGCCAGTCCGACGAAGTGGCATCTTGCGCATACCACGTGGTTCTTCGAAACCTTCGTACTGCGCCCGCATCTGCCGGATTATCGATCGTTCGATCCCGCCTACGAATATCTCTTCAATTCCTACTATGAAGCGGTCGGCCCACGTCATCCGCGGCCGCAGCGCGGGATGATCACGCGGCCGGGGGTCGAGGAGATCATGATCTATCGCCGGCACGTATCGAACGCGATGGCGGAGCTGATCGCAACCGGCAGCGGCGACTGGGCGGCGCTCGTCGAGCTGGGGCTGCATCACGAGCAGCAACATCAGGAGCTGATCCTGATGGACGCCAAGCACATGCTGTCGATGAACCCGCTATCGCCGGTCTATGCGCCGGAGAACGCGGCGCCCGGCAGCGGCGTCACGCCGCTCGGCTGGATCGATTTCGAGGGCGGCCTGGTCGAGATGGGGCATGCCGCCAACGGCTTTGCGTTCGACAACGAGGGCCCGCGTCATCGCACCTGGGTCGATCCCTTTGCGCTTGCGACGCGGCTGGTCACCTGCGGCGAGTATGCGGCCTTCATCGATGATGGCGGCTACCGCCGCCCGGAGTTCTGGCTGTCGGCAGGATGGGACTGCGTGAAGCAGCGCGACTGGCAGGCACCGCTGTACTGGCACCGCGACGGCGATCACTGGAACGTGTTCACGCTGTCGGGCCTGCATGCCATGCGCGCGGCCGAGCCGGTCTGTCATGTCAGCCTCTATGAAGCGGCGGCCTTCGCCAAATGGGCGGGCAAGCGCTTGCCGCGCGAAGCCGAGTGGGAACTCGCCTCGGCCGATGTCACGCTTGCCGGCAACATGCTGGAGGACGCCCGGCTTCATCCTGTCGCCGCGCCCCAAGGCGACGGGCTTGTGCAGATGATTGGCGATGTTTGGGAATGGACTGCCAGCCCCTACGTCGCCTATCCGGGCTATCGCGAGCCGCCGGGTGCGATCGGCGAATACAATGGCAAGTTCATGGCCAACCAGATGGTGCTGCGCGGCGGTTGCGCCGCGACGCCGCGTGACCATATCCGCACGACTTATCGCAACTTCTTTCCGCCCGATGCGCGCTGGATGTTCGGCGGCATTCGTCTCGCAGAGGATCTCCGATGAACGGCTCCGTGCTCACACTCGACTTCGCCGAGACTGCCGACCGCGAGGAATTCCGTCGTGCCGTGGTCGCAGGACTTTCCGGCTCTCCGCGCGCCATCCCCGCCAGGTTCCTCTACGACGCACGCGGCTCGGCGCTGTTCGACGAGATCTGCGAGCTGCCGGAATATTACCTGACGCGCACGGAGACGATGATCCTGCAGCAGCGCGCCGGCGAGATCGGTCGGCGCGCCGGACCGGGCTGCGCATTGGTCGAGTTCGGCAGCGGCTCGAGCGTAAAATCCCGCCTGCTGATCGACGCGTTGCCGGCCCTCGCGCTCTATGCACCGATCGATATCTCGCGCGAGCATCTCGATGCCACCGCCGCGCGGCTGCGGCGCGATTATCCTGGGCTTCGAGTCGAGCCGGTCTGTGCCGATTTCATGGGACCGGTGCCGCCGATCGATCATGCCGCACGTCGCCTGGGTTTCTTCCCCGGCTCCACCATCGGCAACCTCGAGCCCGCGGAAGCGACCGCCTTCCTGCGGAATGCCCGGCAGCTCCTGGGCGATGACGGCGCCTTGGTGCTCGGTGTCGATCTCAAGAAGAATCCGCAGCGGTTGCACGACGCCTACAACGATTCGGCGGGCGTGACCGCTGCCTTCACCCTGAATCTGTTGCGCCGCATGAACCGCGAGCTGCACGCCACGTTCGACCTCGCAGGGTTTGCGCACGAGGCGTTCTACAACCCGGTCGAGGGTCGGATCGAAATCTACTTCCGCAGCCTGCGCGATCAGTCGGTGATGGTGGCGGGACGGCGCTTCGATTTCGCCGAAGGCGAGAGGGTCCACACCGAATACTCCTACAAATACGATGCTGCCGGAATCGATGCGTTGGCCAGGAGCGGGGGCTTCTGCATCGCCCGTACCTGGACCGATCCGGCGCGGCTGTTCGCGGTCGTCTACCTCGAGGCCGACCGGCAGTTTTCCGAACCGGAATGATACCCATTCCTCCCTGGCGCAGCCGGGGAGGTGCGGCCCCATGCCTGGCTGCGGCCAGTACGAGCTTGGATCGAGCAGTCAGTGCCGGACTCTCGCCGGGTTCGCGCTCGCCGCAGTAGCGCTCAACTGGATCACCACCGGGGATCATCTCGCGCGCAGCCTTACCCATCGCCATTTGTGGGCGGTGGCAGGCATGGACCTGCTGTTGCTGACGGGGCCGGCGCTGGCGGCACTCGGCCTCCGGCGACGTCGAGCGAGGGAAATCGCCGTGGCTACGGTGTCATACCCGTCATCAGGCACCCGCCCTCGACTTTAGTCGAGGGCGGGTGAGATGACCAGGTGGGGAGGGAGGCGCCGCTGAGCGGGGGGCAGGGGCGACGCCAGATTGAACCCGGCCACGCCGAGACAACGAACCGCCCTCGGAAATAGTTGCGGGGATTCTTTGAAGTTCGGACGATTTGCTTTTCCTCTAGGTTCTTCAACCACTTAGATCGGATGCCACCACTTCCCGGCCAGCACTACGCCGGCCGATAGCAGGCGCCGGTCGCCCACCATGTGTTCGCCGATTGAGTCGGCATAGTCGAACTTGCCGCTCACCTGGTCGATCACCGTGGCCTCGCCGACGCTGCCAATCTTGAGGGTACCGAGATCGGGCCGCTTGATGGCGTCAGCGGCGTTCACGGTCGCGAGCTTCAGCACCGTCGGCAGGTCGACGCCGAGGCAGAGGAACTTCGACATGGTGGTCAGGAGATCGAACGCGGGCCCCTCGATCGAGATCACATGGACGTCGGACGAGATTACGTCGGGCAGGAAGCCCGCGGCCAGCATTGCGCGCGTCGTGCCGAAGCCAAACGACCCGCCGCCGTGACCGATGTCGAAGATCACGCCGCGCGCGCGGGCGGCGATGATCTCGTCGCGCACCTTGCCGTCGGCGCGCACCGGCGCGTTGGGGAAGGGGCGAAAGCAGTGGGTCAGGATGTCGCCCGGCCGCAGGCGGCTCACCACGTCGTGGCGCGACGGCGGCGGCATGTCGAGATGGGCCATCAGCGGCAGGCCGCATTCCTCGGCGACGTCCAGGGCGATCTCCATCGGCATGATGCCCGAATCGCCGCTCGCCGACTTGCCGACCCTGACCTTGATGCCGAGCACGAGGTCCTTGTGCTCACGCGCGATGCGCACCGCCTCGCGCGCGTCGATCAGGCGCATGTCGTCGTTCTCGCCGACCATCACCGTCTTCGAGAAGGCGAAGATGCCGGGGAAGGAGATGTTGAGGTATGGCAGGATACGCACCGGCGACGGCTCGATCACGTGCTTGCGGAAGCCGTGGAAATTGCCGGGCCCGGCGCTGCCGGCATCGATGAAGGTGGTAACGCCGCCGGTGCGAGCAAGGAGCTCGGCCTCGACGCCCAGCGAGGTGCCGCCCCAGTAGACGTGAGTGTGCAGGTCGATCAGGCCCGGCGAGACGATCTTGCCCGTCACATCGCGCGTGTCCACGCCCGACAACCCGTCGCCGATCGCCGCGACCTTGCCGCCGGCGAAGGCGATGTCGGCCACTCTGTCCAGTCCCTGTGACGGATCGACCACACGGCCATTCTTCAATACCAGATCGTTCATCGTCCTTTTCCTTTCACCACCGTCTCGAGCCCGAGCCAGTCGGCCATCAGGCGAAGTTCTTCGTCCAGGGCTGCCGCGACTTCCTGGCGGTCGACACCCTTCTCGAAATGAATGGCATGCGCCAGCAGCCTGCCGTTGGCGCGGTCCGACTTGAGGTCGACCCGGCCCACCAGCCTGTCCCCGAGCAGGAAGGGCAGGACGTAATAGCCGTACGTGCGCTTGGCGAGCGGCGTGTAGATCTCTATGCGATAGAAGAAGTCGAAGATGCGATGCGTGCGGTCGCGCTCCCAGATCAGCGGATCGAACGGCGCCAGCAGGGCGCGCGCCTCGAGGCTGCGCGGCTGGCGCGCGGCAGGATCGAGGTAGGCGGGCCTGTCCCAGCCCTCGACAGACACCGGCAGCAGGTCTCCCGCCTCGATCAGTTCGGCGAGCCGCGCCTTGGTGTCGGCGACGCCCAGCCGGAAATAGTCGCGCAGGTCGAACTCCGTGGCGACACCGAGGGCGCGCGCGGAGAGCCGCAGCAGCTCGCGCTGCGCCTCCTCGGCCGAGGGTGTCGGGATCGCCTGGATCGCCGCCGGCAGCACGCGCTCGGTGAGGTCGTAGACGCGCTCGAAGGTGCCGCGCCGCGCCGAGGTCGTAAGCTCACCCGCGAAAAACAACCATTCGAGTGCGAGCTTGCCGTCGCTCCAGCCCCACCATGCGCCACGGCCCGGTCCGCCGTTGCTGAGCTCGGAGGCGGCGAGCGGTCCGCGATCCTCGATCTCGCGCCGCACTTCGTCGATGTAGGTCTTCTTCGCGCGGCGGAACATCCGCAGCTTGCCCTTGCCATTCCCGTCATCCTCCGCGGCGCGCTGCATGCGCCAGCGCAGCAGCGGCTGCGTGCCGAGCGGCAGCAGCGATGCCTCGTGCGCCCAGAACTCGAACAGGCGACGCTGGCTCTGGCGGCCCCAGGCGGCGCGGTCGAGCAGGGCGCTGTCGTAGTTGCCGAGCCGCGAGAACAGCGGCAGATAGTGGGCGCGCGTCAGCACGTTCACTGAATCGATCTGTAGCAGGCCGAGCCGGTCGATCGCGCGCTGCACATGGCCGGCATTGGCGGCGTCGGGCCGCGCCACGCCGAAGCCCTGCGCGGCGAGCGCGATACGACGCACCGCCGCGGCGGAGATTTTTTCCCGGCGGGCGATCACCGTGGCGCTCCCTCATGCTCTTCCCGACCGCGAACCTCCGGCTCGCTCATGCGCATGAGCGAGCCGGAGGTTCGCGGTCGGGAAGAGCATGACAGATCAGTACGCATTTTCCCTCATGCCCAGTTACAGTGCCATGATAAAGTAACCCGGCATGTCGTTGGAAAGCGACCTCTATGCGCCGGTCAAGGCGCTGCTCGAAGGCCAAGGATACAGCGTCAAGGGCGAGGTCCGCGGCTGCGACGTGGTTGCCGTGCGCGGCAGTGAGCCGCCGGTGATCGTCGAACTGAAACGCACGTTCGGGATCGGGCTGGTGTTGCAGGCGGTCAACCGTTTGGCGCTCAGCGACGCGGTCTACCTCGCGGTCGGCGCCTGGCCCAAGAACCTGCGCGACGTGAAGAGACTTTGCCGCCGCCTGGGCGTCGGGCTGATGATCGTGATCGAGGAGCGGGTCGATATCCTGCTCGATCCCGCGCCCTACAGGCCGCACAAGAATGCGCGCCGCGTCGGGCGGTTGCTGGGCGAGCACGCTCGCCGGGTCGGCGATCCCAACCGCGGCGGCTCGTCCACCAGGGTGCCGCTGATGACCGCCTACCGCCAGGAGGCGCTGCGCTGCGCGGGCCTGCTGGCGAAGAACGGGCCGATGAAGGTGGCGGCGCTCAAATTGGCGGCCGAGGCGCCCAAGGCGGCGGCGATCCTGAGCCAGGATCACTACGGCTGGTTCGAGCGGGTCGAGCGCGGCATCTACGGACTGACGCCGAAGGGAAGGGCCGGGCTGGAGCAGCACGGCTGGAAAGAGGCCTGAATGCTGATCGCCCAGCTCTCCGATCCGCATGTCCGGCCCGACGGAGTCCTTTATCAGGACGTTGCGCCGTCCAACGCACAGTTCGCAGCGGCGATCGCGGCGCTGAACGCGCTCGATCCGCGGCCCGATCTCGTGCTGCTGAGCGGCGACCTGGTCGACAAGGGCATGCCGGCCGAATACGCAAGGCTGCGCGAGCTGCTGCGCGGGCTCGAGATCCCGCTGCTCGTCATCCCCGGCAATCACGACGATCGAGACGTCTTCCGACGCGCCTTCCGGGACCACGACTACCTCCCGGACAGCGGCCCGATGCACTATGCCGCCGGCACGCACGGGCCGGTGCGCATCGTGGCGCTCGATGTCACGCTGCCCGGCCTGCATCACGGCGTGGTCGACGAGGCGGGCGCGCGCTGGCTCGACGAGACGCTGGCCGAGGAACCCCAGCGGCCGACCATCGTCATGATGCACCAACCGCCGTTCGAGACGGGCGTGCCCTACCTCGACCTTTACGCATGTGGCGAGGACCAGCGGCTTGCCGCTGTGGTATCGCGCCACCGGCAGGTCGAGCGCATCGTCTGCGGACACGTCCATCGCTTCATGCTGCTGCGCTTCGGCGGCACGCTGCTCTGCACCGCGCCCAGCACGACGACGGCGATTGCGCTGCAGCTACGACCTGACGCCCGGCCCGCGTCGCATCTCGAGCCGCCGGCCTTCCTGCTGCACCACTGGCGGCCGGGCGTCGGCCTGATCACGCACTTCCTGCCGATCGGCACGTTTCCCGGGCCGTATCCGTTCGCGTGAGCTGCGGCAGCGGTCGCTGCCATGTGCGCTATCGACCGCGTCGCGCTGCCTTCCATCGCCAGGCCGCCACGACCGTCCAGATTGCTTCCACGACACCGAACGGCCATGCGCCTTGCAGAAAGCCGTAAGCCGACCCCATGGCGCATGCGCCGGCAAAGGCGAGGATGAACCACGGGCTGCGGTTCTCCAGGGCGTAGAAGATCAACATCAGGTTGACAGCCACCAGGCCGAAGATCGTGAGTACGTCCATGCCGTCTTGATGGTCGCATCCGGCGTAGCGACGTTCAATTCACAGTGGGCGCAGTCCGGAAGACCTTTGACATCGTGATGCGATGACGCTGGAGTGCGCCGCGTAAAGCGCGACTCCGGGGGGAAGTCTTTCTGTCTCTTCTTTTGAATTGGCTGATGCGCGGCCTGACGGTGATCGGCGGCATCATCGCCGTCGTGCAGGCCGGACCGATCGCGCGTGCCGCATGGCAGGCCCAATATGCCGATGGGGTCGTCTACAGGCTACGCACCGAGCAGAAGGTCGACACGCGCAGCGTCGTGAATGGCATCGATTCGCTCGGCCGCGCGATCGCCATCGATCCGGTGCCGACGCGCTACCTTGCTCGCTCCGAACTGCTCGGCGCTGCCGCGCTGACGCCCTCCGTCGGCGCCGATGCGGCCACGCGCACCGACTGGGAGAAGCGGGCCCGCGCCGACCTCGTCACCGGACTCGCCGGGGCGCCGGCGCACGGCGTCGACTGGCTGCGGCTCGCGACCTTGCAGTTCCAGCTGGAAGGGCCCTCGCGCTTGGTCGTTGCCATGATCTTCACCTCGATCGAGATGGCCGGCCGCCTGCCCCAGACCTGGCGGCCACGGCTGCGCATCATCCTCGATTGCTGGGCCCTGCTGACCGACCAGCAGAAGGAGCGCCTGCGGTCCCACATCACCATGGTCTGGCGTCAGTCGAGCGGCGATCGCCGGCTGTTCGGCTATGTCACGCATTCGGCCGCCGATCATGCGATCCTGACCTGGTTCCTGCGCGACGTGCCGGGGGCGCCGCAGGAACTCGCCGCCATCATCCAGAAAGTGAGCAAGGAATGAGCCCCCGGTCCACACGGCGGCGCTCCCGTTCGCAGGCGGAAGGGGCGGATGGCCTGCCGGGCAGAAGCTCCCTCGAGCTGGTGTCGCGGATCACGGGCTGGCTGGTGCTGTCGGCCTTCCTGCTGGTGATCTTCGGCTCGCCGCTGCCCTTGGGTTCGAACCGCGAATGGGCCTGGGCGCCGATCCTGATGGTGCTCGGCGTCATCGGCATCCTGTGCGCTCTCGGGCTGGGCGACACCGCGGGCTTCCGGGTCGAGTCGAACGAGCGCTGGCCGCTGCTCGCCCTGGTGATCTGCTTCGTGCTGTTCACCTTCGTCGGCCTGCTGCAGATGTCGACCTATGCACCCGTCACGGGCAGCGGCCCGTTTTATGCCCGCGCGGCGGCGCTGCTCGGTCAGGCACACGCCGTCGTGCCGAGCCTGTCGGTCGATGCGACGCGCAACACGCTGCTGCGCTGCCTCGCCTGCGTACTGGTCTTCGTGATCGCGCGCGCCCTGTTCCGCGAACCGGACCGGGCGCGGCTGCTGGTCTTCACCTTCCTGCTGAGCGCGATTGCGGTGATGGTCTACGCGCTGCTGCAACAGTCCTCGACCGGCGGCTGCTATGTCGGCAGCCTGCTGAAGAAGCAGGGCGAGTACACCAACGACCGCTGCCTGATGTCCGGCACCTTCGCCAACAGCAACTCCTTCGGCTGCTTCGCCGGCATGGCGCTGGCGGCTGCGCTGGCCTGTATGTTCAGGCAGAACCGCGGCAGTCGGGCCGTCGTGGACGATGACGACGGCAGCCACGCTAGCGACGGCGACCGCTTCTTCGGGCGGTTGGACGGCAGCACGATGATACTTGGGGCGATGGCGCTGCTGTTCGTAGGCACCCAGCTCTTCTCTTCGTCACGCGCGGCTTTCGCCGTGACGGTCGTGATGGTGATTGCGATGCTCTATCTGTCGATGCGGGGCCGCTGGCGCTCGCGCGGGCAGGTCGGGCAGGCGGTCGTCATCGGCACGGCGATCGGCGTGCTCGTTCTGGTGATCGCGGGCGGTGCGATGCTGCGCAAGGTGTCGCTGCTGTCGGACTCGAGCAACTTCAACCGGGCCTTCATCTGGGAGGCGTCGTTGCGGGCCGCCCAGGCGTCACCATGGCTGGGCTGGGGTCTCGGCACCTTTCCCGAAATCTATGCCGCCTACCAGCCCGACGAGATCAGCCAAGTCAACGACAAGGCCCATTCGACCCCGATCGAGCTCTATGTCGAGACCGGCGTCCTCGGGACCGTGCCGGGGCTGCTCATGGCCCTGATCCCCTGGGGCGTCTGCCTGTGGGGAGCGCTGCAACGCCGGCGCCAGCGCCACCTTCTGGTCGCGGCCTTTGCCGTGCCCGGTATCGCCATGCTGCATTCCGCGGTCGATTTCAGCCTGCAGATACCGGCCGTAGCCTTCATTTCGGCTGCCTTTCTCGGCATGGGCTGGGCACAGACATTTCATCACGGCCCGGTCCGGCGGCGCGCACGTAGGGAAGTCTTTACGGGTGACGAGGACTGAACTAACCTCATCAAGAGTGTAGTTAGTATGCCAAGGGCTCGGATAGGGGATAAATTGAGGCAAGAGGGCGTATAGCGAGCGGTTACCGTGCTTGACCGGGCGCCGTTGCCCGGCCCGTGCTTGCGTCCCCAACGAATAGGAGTGAACCTTGCGGAGAGCGATCCCGGTGAGGGCGGCAGGGCCTTCCTCCACCGGAGAACAATCGTCCCGCGGCAAGCCGGCCATCAGGTCGGCGCCCGAGCGGTTCTTCGAGACGTGGCTCGACGCCCTCGGCGGCTTCATGTTCTCCGTGCTGCTGCCGATTCCGATCTATGCGACCGGGGAGCCTTTCTCCCAAGGCATCGGTGCGACCGAGCAGACCATCCTGGCGACTGCCGTGGCCTATGTGATCGTGTGGTATTGCGGCCGCCGGCTCGATGCCTTTCCGCGCGCGACCCTGCAGGGCAATGTCCGCTACCTGACACCGATGGCGGCGATCTCCTATGCGGCAATCGCGGTGCTGCTGGTGCTGCTGCGTTCCGACTATTCGCGCGTCCAGCTGTTCGGCTCCGGCATGCTGACAATCTTGTGGATGGCGTTCGTGGCGCAACTGCGTGGCCGCTACCTGATCCGCAACTATGCCGTGGTGCCTTCGGCGCTTATCCCGGCGATGCCCGAGAGGGCGGCCTGCCGCTGGCTGACCTACGAGGATGTCGAGGAGATGGGCATCCGGGTCGATGCCATGGTTGCCGATCTCGGGCCGGACCTGACCGAGGGCCAGGTTACCGCCCTGGCGGGCGCGGCAATCGCCGGGGTTCCAGTGCTCGACCGGCGCTATCTGGTCGAGACCATGACCGGCCGCACGCCGCTCGGCGGCCTGACGCCCAACGAGTTCGGCGCTCTGCTGCCGTCGCGCCAGTACTTGGTGGTCCGTCGCGGGCTCGAGCTGCTGCTGACGCTGCTCGCCCTGCCGGTGCTCGTGCCGATCCTGGCGGCGGTCGCCCTGATGGTGCGGCTCGACAGTCCGGGGCCGATCTTCTTCCAGCAGGAACGGGTCGGGCGGCGTGGGCGCATCTTCCGCATGATCAAGTTCCGCACGATGTATCACGGTGCGAGCGGCCCGAGTTTCACTACGGAGGCCGATCCGCGCGTCACCCGCATCGGCCATATGCTGCGCCGCTTCCGACTGGACGAACTGCCGCAGCTCGTCAACGTGCTGCGCGGCGACATGAGCTGGGTGGGCCCGCGCCCGGAGGCGCTGACGCTCGAACGTCAATATCTGCAGGACATTCCGCACTTCGCGCTACGGGGCATCGTCCGACCAGGCGTCACGGGCTGGGCGCAGATCAACCAGGGCTACGCTCATGAAGCCGACGAAATGCGCTCTAAACTCGAATATGATCTCTATTACCTGAAGCACTGCTCGCTTTGGCTCGATGTCATGATCGTGCTGCGGACCTTCTCCGTGATGTTCGGCGGCACCGGCGCGCGTTAGCTCCTTCCCTTCGCGGAACTGTCACTCCACCATGTGCGGAATAGCCGGCATCTTCGCCTACCTCGACGTCGCCCCCGCGGTGGATCGGGACGAGCTCGCGCGCATGAATGCCCGCATGGCGCCGCGCGGGCCCGACGGTAGCGGCGACTGGTTTTCGGCCGACCGGCGTATCGGCTTCGCCCATCGGCGGCTCGCCATCATCGATCTGTCCGAGCGCGGCGCGCAGCCCATGCACAGCGCCGACGGCACGCTCACCATCACCTTCAACGGCGAGATCTACAATTACCGCAAGCTGAAGGCGGAGCTCGAAGCCAAGGGCCTCAGCTTCCGCTCCGACTCCGACACCGAGGTGTTGCTGCAGCTCTATGCCGACCGCGGCCCCGCGATGGTCGAGGCGCTGCGCGGCATGTTCGCTTTCGCGCTCTGGGATTCGCGCACGCGGAGACTGCTGCTAGTGCGCGATCCGCTGGGCATCAAGCCGCTTTATTATGCCGACGACGGCTGGACGATCCGCTTCGCCTCGCAGGCCAAGGCGCTGCTGGCCGGCGGTGCGGTGTCGCGCGATCCCGATCCGGCCGGCATTGTCGGCTTCCACCTGTTCGGCAGCGTGCCCGATCCCTTCACCGTGTGGCGCGGCATCCGCGCCGTGCCGGCGGGAAGCACCATCCTGGTCGATGCAGCCGGCCCTGAAGCGCCGCGCGTCTACTACAACGTCGCCCATTCCCTCGGGCAGCGGGCGCTCGTCCGCCGGGCCGGTGCCACCAGCATCGGCGCCGCGGACGCCCGCCGGCAGCTCAGCGCCGCGGTGCACGATTCGGTGCGCCATCACCTGGTGGCCGACGTGCCGGTCGCAGTTTTCCTGTCGGCCGGACTGGATTCCGGCACGCTGCTCGGCACCATGGCCGAGCTCGGCGCGCGCGAGACGCTGGCCGTCACCCTGTCATTCGCCGAATTCAAGGGCGACCGGCACGACGAAGCACCGTTGGCTGCGGAGATCGCGGCCCGCTACGGCGCGCGCCATGTCGTGCGCACCGTCGACCGCGCGGAGTTCGAGCGCGACCTGCCGGCGATCCTCGACGCGATGGACATGCCGACGATCGACGGCATCAACACCTGGTTCGTCGCCAAGGCGGCGCACGAGGCGGGGATAAAGGTCGCGCTGAGCGGGCTGGGCGCTGACGAATGTTTCGGCGGCTACCCGTCCTTCGCCGACGTCCCGCGCAGCGTTCATCTGATGCGGTCCTTCCGTTTCATTCCGGGCCTCGGTGCGCTGGTCCGCCGCGTGCTGTCGTCGGCCATTGCCTCCGGCGCGCGGCTGCATCCCAAGTCGGCGGGCGTGCTGCAGTATGGTGGGAACTGGGCGGGAGCCTATCTGCTGCGCCGCAGCGTCTTCATGCCGTGGGAACTCGACGGCCTGCTCGATCCGGTGCTGGTGGCCGAGGGCCTGCGGCGGCTGGCGCCGCTCAGCCACATCGCGGCGGTGCTCCAGTCCGGCCGGCCGCTCGGCGACTTCGATCGCGTGGCGGCGATGGAGACCTCGCTCTACATGCGCAACCAGCTTCTGCGCGACGCGGACTGGGCCGGCATGGCCCACTCGATCGAGATCCGCGTTCCCTACGTCGATCCGTTCTTCCTGGCCGCCTTGCCGCCGGGCGACGTGCTGGCCGCGATCAAGGCGAAGGAGGCGGTGGCCGACGTGCCGCAGCCGCCGCTGCCGGAAGCGAGTCGCAACCGGTCCAAGACCGGCTTCGTCACGCCGGTTGGGCGCTGGATGCGAGACGCCAGCGGCGCTGGCAATGGCGCGACCGGGGACGTCACCTTCTCCAATGCGTCGCGTGCCTGGGCGTTGCGGGTCTGGCAGGCCGGCTGGACCGGTTCGGCCGCAGCGTGATCAGGACATGACCGCACGCATGCTCGCGCTCGTCAGCGATTGCTATGGCATGGGCGGCGGCATCGCGCGCTACAATCAGGACCTCGTCGAGGGTCTGGCGGAGGGCGGCGCGCAGATCCTCGTCCTGCCGCGCCACGGCCGCACCGACGGCATCGTCCTGCCGGCCGGCATCCGCCAGGAGCCGCCGGTGTTCAACCGGCTCTGGTACTCGCTGAAATCGCTGTGGATCGGATGGCGGCAGGGACCGTTCGACGTCGTGTTCTGCGGTCATGTCTACATGGCGCCGATCGCCTGGGCCGTCGCCCGCCTGATCGGCGCGCATTACTGGCTGCAGACCCATGGCACGGACGTCTGGGAGCAGCGGCCCGCGCTTCGCCGTCGCGCGATCGAGGCGGCCGATTTGGTGACGGCGGTGAGTCGCGGCACTCGCCACATCCTGCTGGGCTGGGTCGACCTGCCGCCCGACCGGGTCCGCGTGATCCCCGACACGGTGCAGGACAGGTTCGTGCCGGGGTCGCCGCCCAAGGCGTTGCGCGACAGGCTGGCGTTCGGGCCTGGCCCGATTCTGCTGGCGGTCGGCCGGCTGTCGGCGAGCGAGCGCTACAAGGGCCACGAGCAGGTCTTCAGCGCCCTCCCGGTGCTCAGGGAGAAATTTCCGACACTCGTCTACGCGGTGGCCGGGGGCGGCGACGACCGGGCATATCTCGAGCAACGGGCGCGCGTGCTGGCGGGCGATTCCGCCGTTCGCTTCCTCGGCTTCGTGCCGGACGAGGACCTGCTCGGCCTCTATCACCTGGCCGACCTCTATGTGATGCCGAGCACCCAGGAGGGCTTCGGCATTGTCTACCTCGAGGCGGCCGCATGCGGGCTGCGGGTCGTGGGCGGCGTCGGGGGCGGCAGCGCCGATGCCGTGCCGGACGAGCGGGTCGGCGTGCTGGTCGATCCGTCCGACAGGGCGACGCTGGTGGCGGCCATCGCCGGTCAGCTCGCGCTCGGCAAGGCCGATCCTGCGGCCGTCGAACCCTACCGGCGAACGCATTTCGCCGCGGCTGCACGCAGACTGCTGGCTCGCCTAGTGGACCAACGGCGGCGTATGAGGGGCGCCGAATGACTACAATCGACCGCCACTCTCCCGCCCCCCCGAGGATGCTCGAGGCCGGCCGCACTGACCGCCAGCGACGTCTCAGTCCGCTACAGGCAGACCGTGCCGGGCGTCGCCTGGGCCTTCATGCGCACAGTGTTGGACATCGCGCCGACTGGGCGCTGGACTTCTTGGTCGACAGCTGCAGCCCTGCCGGCATTCTCTGCAACTTCAGGCATGGCCACGGCTGTGGCAGCCAGGCCATCCGGCTCACGGCGCGGATAGAGCTCGAGCCGCCGCCGGGCGGGCAGGGCGAGTAGACCCGCCATGCCGCGAAGCGTCTGCATCGTGAGTCCGGGCAATCTTTCGGCCAATCCTCGGCTCGTCAAGGAGGCCGATGCCCTGCAGGGCGCAGGATATGACGTCACGGTGGTGGTATCGGACTACTCGATCGGCCTGCGCGACTTTGACAATGGCATCGAGGCGGGCGCGCACTGGCGTGTGGTCCATGCGGCCCGCTCGCCGCGCGAACGTTACGTCCATGTGGCGGCGAGCATGGCCGCGAGGTTGATCGATGGCGCCGGCGCACGCGTGCCGGTGCCGGTGGCGGCGCGAGCCTACGGCGGGCCGGTGGCGGGACTGCATGCCGCCGCCTGCGCGGTGCCGGCGGATCTCTATATAGCGCACTATGTTGCCGCGTTGCCGGCGGCCGGCGCCGCCGCGCAGCGGCACGGTGCGTTGCTGGGCTTCGACGCGGAGGACTTCCACTCCGGCGAGGGGATGGACGACCCGGCGGAGGCGCAGCGCATGGCGATGGTGCGCATCGTCGAGGGGGCGTGGCTGCCTCGCTGCCGGCACCTGACTGCCGCCGCACCGTTGATCGGCAAGGCTTACGCCTCCCTCTACGAGCTGCGGCGCCCGGTGACCGTGCTGAACGTCTTTCCGCTCGACATGGCGCCGACGCAGGCGGCTCCGCCGCGTCAGCCTGGCGCGCCCCTGCGGGCCTACTGGTTCTCGCAGACCATCGGCCTCGACAGGGGCTTGCAACCCTTCCTGCAGGCGATGGCCCAAACGACAGCCCATGTCGAACTCGAGATCCGGGGCGACGATCCCTGGGGTCACGGCGAGACGTTGAAGACCATGGCCCGCGCGCTCGGCATCGCCGACCGCGTGCGGGTGCTGCCTTTGGCGCCACCGCGGGAGATGGTGCGGTTGGCCGCCGCCTACGACCTCGGCTTGTCGCTCGAGATGGATGTCTCCGAGAACCGTCGCTTCTGCCTGACCAACAAGATCTTCACCTATCTGCTGGCGGGCATACCCGTGCTGATGAGCGACACGCCGGCTCAACGCGCTCTGGCGCCCGAACTCGGCGTAGCGGCCGCCGTCGTCTCGCTCGCCGACCCGGTCGGGATGGCGGTGGCGCTCGACCGTCTTTCCGGCAACCTCGGTGTCGCCCGCGCGAAGGCGTTGCGGCTGGGATATGAACGCTACAATTGGGAGTTCGAGAAGGAGGGGCTGCTGGCGTCCGTCGCCGCGGCCTTCGAACGCCGAAGGCAGGGAACGGCATGCCGACACTGAAGCAGCAGCTCGGTGCCTGGCTGATCCCGCGCCTGCCCGTCAACCCATGGGTGCTCACGACGTTCCGCGTCGAACTGAATGCGATCGCCGTGCGCATGCTGAACCGCATCCTGCCGGGCAGGATCGCGCAGCGCCGCGCCCTCCGGCAGCGCTGCGACGTGCTGGTGAATATCGGTTGCGGGCCTTTCGGCAAGGACGGCTGGATCAATCTCGATCTTTTTCCGGGGCGCGGCGTCACGATGCGGGTCGATGCCCGTTGGGGCCTTCCGCTGGCGGACGGCGCGGCGCGCGGTATTCACGTCGAGCATTACTTCGAGCATCTCGAGCCGACGCTGGAGCGGCCGCGCTTCCTGGCCGACTGCCGGCGCTGCTTGGCGCCGGGCGGCATCCTGCGCATCGTCGTGCCCGACATGAGGAAGTACATCGAAGCGTATCTGGCTCCGGGCTGGGATGTGCTGAACACCGTGGGCTGTGGCGGCCATCGGCCGCAGGACAGTTTCGGCACCAAGATCGAGGCGCTGAATCACGTCTTCGTGCAGAACGGCGAGCACTATGGCGGCTTCGATGCGGAGTATCTGCGCCGCACTCTGGAGAAGGCGGGCTTCGACGATATCGAGGAAGTGGGCTGGCGCACGGGACGCTTTCCAGGCGGCGCGATCGACCGCGACCAGCACGCCTCGTATTCGCTCTACATGGAGGCACGCCGCTGATGCGCCTGCTGCTCACCGCCGACCCCGAGATCGAGGTGCCGCCGCGGCTCTATGGCGGCATCGAGCGCATCGTGGACGTGCTGGTGCGGCGCCTGCAGATGGTGGGCCATCAGGTCGGACTTGTCGCTAGGGCCGGTTCGAGCTGTCCAGCCGATGCCTTCTATCCCTGGCCGGGCGAGCGCTCGCAATCGAAGGCCGACACGCTGTCGAACAGCTGGACGTTGTGGAAGGCCAGGCGCGATTTCCGGCCCGACCTCGTGCACAGCTTCTCGCGCATCGCCTATCTGCTGCCGCACCTGCGCGGGCCGGTGCCGCTGGTGATGTCGTTCCAACGCGATCCGACGCCACGCACCGTCGGTCTCGCCTCGAAACTTGCCGCACCGGGCATGCTGACCTTCACTGGCTGCAGCGAGTACATCGCCCGGATCGGCCGGCCGAGCGGCGGCGAATGGCTCGGTATCCACAACTTCGCGGACACGGAGAATCTGCATTTCAGCCCGGCCGTGCCGGGCGACGCGCCGCTCGTCTTCCTGAGCCGCGTTGAGCACATCAAGGGCGCGCATTGGGCAATCGAGATCGCGCGCCGCACCGGCCAACGCCTGATCATCGCCGGCAATCACTCCGACACCGGGCCGGAAGGCGCATACTGGCGCGAGAAGATCGTGCCGGAGATCGGCCGCGACGGCGTGGAATATGTCGGCGCGGTGGACGATGCGCAGAAGGACAGGCTGCTGGGCGGCGCCAAGGCGATGGTCGTGCCGATCCGATGGAACGAGCCGTTCGGCATCGTCTTCGCTGAATCGCTGGCCTGCGGCACGCCGGTGATCTCCTGCCCGACCGGCGCGCTGCCCGAGATCGTGCGGTCGGGCATAGAAGGTTTCCTGATCGAATCGATCGAGCAAGGCTGCGAGGCCGTGGCGAAAGTCGGCACCCTCGATCGCGCCGCCTGCCGCCGGCGCGCGGTCGAGCATTTCTCCGCCGACGCGGTGGTGGCGCGCTACCTCGAGCTCTATATGCGCCTGGTCGCGGGCAGGGCCGGGGCTTGAGCGGGCGCGTCGCCCTCGTCAGCAGTCATTTCGCGCCCAGCAATCTCGTCGGTGGGCATCGCGCGCGCTTGTGGTCGCGCTACCTGCCCGAGTTCGGCTGGGAGCCGATCGTGATCACCGGAGATCCGGCGCACTACGAGGAGCGGCACGATCCCGATCTCGAGCGGCTGGTCGCGCCCGGCCTCGAGATCGTGCATGCCGCGACCTTGCCGACGCGGCCGATCCGGCTCGTGGGTGACGTCGGCGTGCGCGCCTTCTGGGGCTGCTATCGCGCCGTTGCCAGGCTCGCGCGCCAGCAGAGGATCGATTTCGTGCTGGTGACGATCCCGTCGAATTTCCTGGCGCCGCTCGGCCGCCTGATCCACTGGCGCTACGGCGTACCGTTCGGCATCGACTACCAGGATCCCTGGGTCAATGTATGGCCCGGCGTCGAGCGCAAAGGGTCGCGCGCCTGGTGGTCGCACAGGCTCGCGACGTTGCTCGAGCCGTGGTCGGTGCGAGGTGCCGCACTGATCACCGGCATGGCACCGGGCTACGTCGCCGGCATGCTCGAGCGCAACCCGGACGTGGCGCGGAACGCCGTCGTAGCATCGATGCCGATGGGCAGTGCGTCGGAGGATTTCGAGCTGGTGGCGACGCTGCGCCGCGCGCCGTTCCTGTTCGATCCGGCCGACGGCGGTTTCCACATGATCTACGCCGGCGCGCTCTTGCCGGCCGGAATCGTCGTGCTCGACGCCTTCCTTGCCGGACTGCGCGCCTTGCGGGAGCGGGCGCCGGCCGTCGCAGCGCGCCTGCGGGTGCATTTCGTGGGCACGGGTTCCTCGCCCGACGATCCGAGCGGGCATCGCGTGCTGCCGCGCGCCCGTGACGCCGGGGTCGGCGACATGGTCGACGAGCATCCGCACCGCATCGGCTACGTCGACACGCTGAACCATCTCGAACATTGCAGTGCCGTTCTCGTGCTTGGCTCGACCGAGCAGCACTACACGCCGTCCAAGGTCTTCCAGGCGATCCTCTCGAAGCGGCCGGTCTTCGCGATACTGCATGCCGGGAGCACCGCCGTCGGCATGATCGAGACGGCGCGGGCAGGGCGGGTGCTGCCGCTCACCGCGGATGCCATGCCTCGACCCGACGCGGTCGCTGCCGGCCTCGAAGCGCTGATCGATGATCCGCCGTATGATTCCGGCGCCGTTGACGGCGCTGCCTTCGAGTTCCTCTCGGCCCGCGCCTCGACCCGCGCTCTGGCCGAGGCGCTCGACCGGGCCTGTGCGAGAGCCGGCAAATGACCCTGCGCCTTGGCTTCCTGGTCAGCCATCCGATCCAGTACTATGCGCCGATCTTCCGCGAACTGGCCAAGCGCTGCGATCTGACGGTCTTTTTCGCCCATCGCCAGACCGCCGAGGGCCACGCCAGGGCGGGTTACGGCGTGGCGTTCGAATGGGATGTCGACCTGCTGTCGGGCTACGAGAGCCGCTTCCTGACCAACGTCTCGAAGCGACCGTCGACCGACGTCTTCGCCGGCTGCGACACACCGGGCGTCGCCGAGGAGATCACGCAGGGCCGGTTTGACGCCTTCGTCGTGCCCGGCTGGGGCCTGCGGTCCTATCTTCAGGCGGTGAGCGCCTGCCGCAAGGCAAGGGTGCCGGTGCTGGTGCGCGGCGATTCCCAGTTCGCCAGCGAGCGCGGTGGCCTCCTGCGGCTGGTCAAGGCGCTCGTTTTCCCGCGCTTCCTCGAGCGCTTCGACCGCTTCCTGTACGTCGGCCAGCGTAACCGCGAATATCTCGAGCACTACGGTGTCCGGTCCGACCAGCTCTTCTTTTCGCCGCATTGCGTCGACAACGACGCGTTCCGCCAGGGCAGCGAAGCGGCGCGCCGGGCGAGGCCGGCTGCATCCTCCGGCCGCCGGCGGATCCTGCTCGTGGGCAAGCTGGTCGAGTCCAAGCGGCCGTACGATGTGATACGCGCGGCAGCCGTTATCCAGGGTGGCGGCGGGCAGATCGAAGTGGCCTTCGCCGGCGCGGGCGAAGCGGAAGCAGCGCTCAAGCAGGCTGCGACAGACGCACGCGTCAGTGCTGTTTTCCATGGATTCGTCAACCAAAGCGAGCTGCCGGCCGTCTACGCCGCCGCCGACGTGGTCGTCTCGCCGTCGGTCGAAACCTGGGGGCTGGTCGTCAACGAAGCGATGGCTTGTGGCGTGCCTTCGGTCGTTTCCAGCGCTGTTGGCTGCGCTCCCGACCTGATCGAGGAGGGCAGGACCGGCGCCGTCTTTCCCCTCGGCGACATACCGGGGCTGGCTCGCGCCATCGGGACCGTCCTGACGTTCGATGCAGACCGCACCCGCGACGCAATTGCCATGCGGCTGGCGGTCTATTCGCCGAAACGCACGGTACAGGGTATCATCGACGCCGGGAGCGCGGCTCTACGCGGTACCAGTCAATCGAGCTCAGGGCTTTGACTCCGATGCGTGAACGCACCGCCGCGATGAGTGCCGCCGACGTTCCAAAGGCCATCCACATCACGCGCCTGGACTACGCGTTCCTGCGGCGAGTGCTTCTCGTTGTCGGCATCATGCTGGTCGTCGTCAGTCCCTTGTCGAAGGATCCCCTGGCCCTGGCCGTGGGCGGTTTGTTTCCCTGGATCCTGATGCGGCTGGTCGGTACGCCGACGATGCCGGTTGCCGTGGTCTACCTGGTGCTGTGGCAGTGGGCGCAAACCTACGCCCGGGTCCTGCAGACTCTTGCCGACGGCGAGGCGCTCGGCGGCGGCATATTCGGGCCCAATGTGGAGCGCGCCTATTGGTACATGCTTGCCAGCGTCTTCATGCTCGCATTGGCGCTGCGGCTCGTGCTCGGCAGCATACCGCCGCCGACGCAGGAATCCCGCATGGCGCATACGCTGTGGCGAACGGAAGATCTGGTGATCGTCTATGTCGGCACGCTCCTGCTGTCGGTCGCAGCGCGCTATGGCAGTGCGATGGCGGCCGCCCTCGAGCAGCCGCTGCAGGCCCTGCTCCATCTCAAGTCGTTGGTGCTGTTCCTGATCTTCACCTCGGTGATGATGACCGGGAAGGGGGCCAAGCTCGCGCTGCTCGTCTTCCTGTTCGAAGTGCTCACCGGCTTCACCGGCATCCTGTCCGACTTCAAGGCCGTGTTCATCCAGCTCGGGCTGGCAGCCTTGGCGGTGCGCATCCGCTGGACGGCGACGATGGGCCTGATGTCGCTGGCCTGGATCGCGGCGCTGGTCGTGCTTGCGCTGTTCTGGACCGGTGTCAAGGCGGAGTATCGCCAGATGGCGACGGGTTCGGATGAATCGCAGCAGGTCACGTCCTCCCTGTCCGACCGGCTGGGCTATCTAGGTACCCGCGCGCTCAACCCGGACAAGATCAACTGGGGCGAATCCTCCTATGCGCTGCTGGTTCGCTTCGCCTACGTCGACATCTTCGGCTCGGTCATCACCGTACAGGAAGCCGATCCCGGGCGGATCTTCATGCGGCAGTGGGGCGATGCGCTCAGTCACATCTTGCAACCGCGGTTTCTTTTTCCAGACAAGCCGCCGCTGTCGGATACGGAGGTTTACGCTCGCCTCGCCAAAGGCGATCCTACGGAAGAGATACGACGAGGCACGTCGATCAGCGTGGGCTACATGGCCGAGAACTTCGCCGACCTCGGATTCCCGGGCATGCTGGCCGGCATATTCGCGATCGGGCTGGTGACTGCTGCGATGTACCGGAACGTCATGCTCCGCCGGCTGCCATGGATGGTCCGGGAGGGGACGGTTCTGGTCCTGGTCTATTCGATCGGGCGCGACGGTGTTGAGATATCGCTGCCCAAGCTCGTCGGCGCCATCATCATGGTGATGGTGGTTTACCTGGCGCTTCTGAGATTCGCCTACCCCCCCGTGCTCGATTGGCTCAACCGTCCAAGGGCGCATGCAAAAGCGGGCGCCGCTTCTTCCCGGACATAACAGAAGTGAGCCCCTCGAGACGACATTTCACGCGTTGCGTCCAGGCCAGTGGATCCCATGAAGCAAGCTATCCTGAACCACTTTGGCCTGACCAAGCCTTACCGGTTCGAGCGGACGTCGGCGTTAGTGGCCGCCCTGGTCCTCGCGGCCGTGCTTGGCGCAGGGACGATTCTCATCTTGTCGCGCGGCGGGGATGAAGCGGGAGGGTCGAGAGGCCTGTCCTGGGGAACGCCCCGGGGGTGGTACTTTCTCTATCTCGGCATCCTCGTCGTCGCCGGTGCAGCCCTGGCCGCTTGGCCCAGGATCGCAACGTTCGTGCTCTCGTTGGCGGCTGTCGAGATGGGGTTGGGCTTCGGGGCGGCCTTTCTCTACCTCAGCAATCTGGCCGGCTCGTCAACACTCTTCCCGAACAACTACAACCGGCCCCTTTATGGCTGGCACCCGCTGTTGCAAGCCCAGCCGTTGCCCAGCACCCGTGACAGCGCAGGCCGGCCTCGTGTCTTCATCAATTCGGAGCGCATGCGTGGCCCCGAACGTAGCCCGGACCAGTTGAAGGACAAGATCGTCGTGGCACTGTTCGGCGGCTCCACGACTCTCGATTTTGCCTCGCCGGATGGAGAGAGCTGGGGCGATCGGCTGGAACAGAACCTGAAGGCGCGCAATTACGTCTTCATCAATCATGGTGCTCCGGGCTATACGACGGCAGAGCACGTGATACAGACGGCCTTCTACGAGCAGGCCTTTGAAACCCCGCCGCATTGTGCGGTCTACTATATCGGATGGAATGACATCACGAACGCCCACGTCGATGGCCTCGACAGCGGATACGCCGACTACCATATGCGGGGGCAGATCGACTTTCTCGCCGCAAGGCGCCTCCAGCATCCGCTTATTTCCGTCTCCCCGGTCCTGAGCCTGCTGGCACGTTTTGCCGTCCTGGCCTTCGATACCGCCCGGCCGGCGGAAGCGGCACAGGGACACCGCAGTGCCGCGCCGGATCCTCGGCTCGATCGGATCTTCGTCCGGAACGTCGGGACGATTTCTGCCATCAATCGGCAGCGTGGCATAACGACCATCTGGGCCG
The DNA here is from genome assembly GCF_965279465.1 of Reyranella sp. NCBI lineage: Bacteria > Pseudomonadati > Pseudomonadota > Alphaproteobacteria > Hyphomicrobiales > Reyranellaceae > Reyranella > Reyranella sp. The sequence goes on along the minus strand of NZ_OZ257242.1, from coordinate 6,032,773 downwards.
GCCAGGTCATGAACATTGCACAGCCGGTGAGCGTGTCGATGCGCGGCTGGGTGGCGCTGGTCCCTGACGCGGTGGTTTGGCCGCTGATCAAGCACCTGAACCTTCTTCTGGAGCAGCAAGCCGGACTGCTCGGCGACACATACGTGGATATTCCAGCCGATCGCTTCGCGCCCGAGGACTTCATCGACGAAGGGCACTTTTCGCCCGGCGGGTCGATGAAGTTCGCTGCTCTCCTGGCGCCTGGCGTGGCGAAGGCGTGCAAGTAGGTCTCGCGTCGCGGCATTTCTTCGGCGTAAGAAGGGCATCGAATGAGTCCCCTCGACCGGCCCGTGTCCAGACGTCTGATCCTCGAAGCGGGGCGTGCAGATCGCCAGTATTGGCCGGACCTCTGGCGCTATCGCGAACTGCTGCTCATCCTCGCCTGGAGGGATGTCTCGGTCCGCTACAAGCAGACCGCGGTCGGAATCGCCTGGGCGATCATCCGGCCTTTCCTCACCACCGTGGTCTTTACCGTGGTGTTCGGCCATATCGCCAAGGTCCAGACGAACGGCGCGGTCCCCTATGCGATCGTGGTGATCAGCGGGTTGCTGCCCTGGACGCTGTTCTCGTCGGTCCTCGGCGATGCATCGAATAGCGTCGTCTCGAACTCCAACCTCATCAGCAAAGTCTACTTTCCACGCCTGATCATTCCGCTCGCGACGGTGCTCGTCGTCGTCATCGACTTCGCCGTCAGTCTTCTGATTCTGGCCGGCCTTATGCTGTGGTATGGCGTGGTTCCCGGCTGGCAGATCCTGCTGCTGCCGGGGTTCGTGGCGCTCGCCCTGCTGACAAGCCTTGGCCCCGCGATCTGGGCGGCGGCGGTGGTCGTCAAATATCGTGACTTCCGCTTCGTCATTCCCTTCGTGCTGCAGTTCGGCCTCTATGTTTCGCCGGTCGGGTTCCCGAGCTCGGTCGTGCCGGAGCAATGGCGCCTGCTCTACAATCTCAATCCGATGGTCGGCATCATCGATGGCTTCCGCTGGTGCATCCTGGGCGGCGACAGTCCGATTTATTGGCCGGGCTTCATCCTCGGCCTGGCGGTGACCCTCGTGTTCGTGTGGCTGGGGATCGGCACTTTCCGGCGCATCGAACGCCGTTTTGCAGACCTCATCTGACATGGGCAACACGGTCATCCGCGCCGAAAATCTCGGCAAGAGCTACATCATCGGCCACAAGATCGAGCGCGACGGCTTGCTGCGGGAAGCCATAACCAGCGGCGCCCGCTCGCTCGTGCGCAAGGGGATCGACCTGGTCACCGGGCGTCCTTCCGTCGATCGCGGCCGGGCAGAGGAATTCTGGGCGCTTCGCGACAACAATTTCGAGATCAAGCGCGGCGAGCTGGTAAGCATCATCGGCCACAACGGCGCCGGCAAGTCGACGCTCCTTAAGATCCTGTCGCGGATTACCGAACCGACCGAGGGCCGGGTCGAGCTGGACGGCAGGGTCAACAGCCTGCTCGAGGTCGGCACCGGCTTCCATCCCGAGCTCAGCGGGCGGGAGAACATCTTCCTGAACGGCGCCATCCTGGGCATGAGCCGCGTCGAGATGCGGCGCCGCTTCGACGAGATCGTGGAGTTCTCCGGCGTCGGAAAGTTCATCGACACGCCCGTCAAGCGTTACTCGGTCGGCATGTACGTCCGCCTCGCGTTCGCGGTCGCGGCGCACCTCGAGGCGGAAATCCTTGTGGTCGACGAAGTCCTTTCGGTCGGTGATGCCGAGTTCCAGTCGCGCTGCATCAACCGCATGTCCGAAGTGGCCGGCAGCGGCCGAACCGTCCTGTTCGTCAGTCACAACTTCGCGGCGGTGCGCGCGCTCACGCGCCGAAGTATCGTGCTGCAGGGCGGCCGCCTTGCGTTCGACGGGCCGGTCGACGCCGGGCTCGCCTTCTACACCGCTGCGCTCAGCAGATCCGGCGACGTCCGCAATTGGGGTCGCGGCAACGATTCCGCGCTGATCTCCGCGAAGCTCCTCGACGTAGGTGGAGAGGTGACAGATCATTTCGTGCCTGGGACTTCGATGCAGTTCGAGGTTGTCGTCGAGACGACCGGCATGCCTGGTATGTCGCTCGAGGTCATCCTGCGCGATCAGCACAATTTGCCGGTTGGCTTCTATTCCTCGGCGACATTCAGCAACATGCCGCTACCGACCGCTGCGGGCCGGTATCAATGCACCATCGCGCTCGATGAGCTGTTCCTTGCCGCTGGCGAGTACAACATCGACCTGCGGACGACGAGCACGTCCATCGTAACCGATCATCGCGTCGACGGAGCGCTACAATTCCTTGTTGCCGCCTGCAATCCGGGCGACGTCGGCTACGATTTCCGGCAGGATCAGGGGCTCGGTCATCTCGCCCTGAGGTTGAGCGCTCCGATGCGCTTCGTGCCATTGTCGTCGGATGGCATCCCGAGTTTGCACTCGGACGAGCGTTTGCGCTAGACGCCGAGCGCCGTGTCTCGATGGTGGACATCTCGATCATCATTCCGACGTTCAACAGGCTCTGGGCGTTGCCGAGGGCGGTGGAGTCGTGCCGTTCGGACGGCTGCACCGTCGAGGTTATCGTCGTCGACGATGGCAGCACCGATGGGACCTGGGGCTGGTTGCAAGAGCGAAAGGACGTCGTAAGCATCCACCAGGCCAATTGGGGCAAGGACTGGGCGGTCGCTACGGGCATGGCTGCGGCGCGAGGAACCTACGTTCGATACCTGGATTCCGACGATTGGCTGAAGCCGGGGGCCAATGAAGAGCAGTTCGCGCAAGCCCGGCAAACGAACGCCGATATCGTGGTTGCAGGGTATGAAGACTACTTTGAAGGGTCGGATCGCACCGAGCTTCATCCGTGGATGGACTGCGACGACTTCATCGCCCAGCAACTCGGCGAAGTGAGCTTCTCCCACTATTCGGCGTTCATGTTTCGCCGGGAATTCGTCGCGGACATTCCCCACCGGCAGGAGTTCGCGCTGCGCGATGACCGCTTGTTCGTGCTGGAGGCGGCGATCAAGGGACCGCGGCTGGCGGTCTACGGCAAGCCTGCCTTCGTTCATCGCCACCACCGTCAGGAACGCCTGCAGCGGACGGCGGGCTTCAAGAAAGACCTGGCCGATTGGACGACGATCGAGGTCTATCGCAAGGTCGTGGGTCTGCTGGAGCTGGCGGGAGAGTTGTCGCCGCGTCGCAAGCGCGCCGCGGTCGCGCAGATCTGGCCGGTGGTGAGGACCCTGGCGAAGACCCAGCCCGAGGTAGCGGCGGCCGCGGCCGAATGGATTTTCAAGCTGGATCCGGCGTTCGTGCCTCCGGTTCGCAAGTCGATCCGGTGGGCATATGACAGGCTAGGCTTTCGGGTCACCGAACGGCTGATCGGGACATTGACTTTCTTCCGCAGACCGCCGCTCAGCGGGCCGCCGGCATGAGCAGCGCAATTCGCCATGCTGTCTCGAGGCGACCGCGTATTGCACACTGCGTCGGCTTTTATTTTCCGGAGCAGGTCGGGGGAACGGAGGTCTACGTCCAGGACCTCTGCGTGGAGCTCGCGCGCCGCTCGGTCGACGGCTACGTCATAGCCGCCACCGACGGCAGCCGGGACGAATATTTCCAAGAGGGTGTTCCGGTCCTGCGTTATCCTAGCCACTGGGCGGAGGTCGCGGACGATGCCCGGCTAGGGGCTAAGACGGGCCTGAGCAAGTTCCAGGCGCTGGTCCTCGAGAATCGTCCCGATATCTTTCACCTGCATTCTTGGACGACCGGAGCGGGTCTCACGCACTTGTCGCAGGTGGCGCAGCTGGGCATTCCCTGCCTCGTCACCATGCACGTCCCGTCACCGCTGTGCATGCGCGGCACGATGCTGCTGCACGGCCGGCAGGCTTGCGACGGGCGCATCGATGAAAAGCGCTGCGTCCAGTGCTGGGCGGAGGCGCGCGGCCTGCCCGCGACGCTGGCCTATGGTGTGTCGCTGCTTCCGCGCGCGCTCGGCGACAGGCTGGCGTCCAGGGGATCGTCGCGGGCGATGACCTTGCTGTCGGCGCGCTCGCTCGCGCGGACCAAGGCGCACGAGCTGCACCTGATGGCCGGCCTCTGCGAGAAGATCGTGGCGCCCAGCCAGTGGGTCGCCGACGCGCTGGCCGCCAACGGCATCGCCGCCGACAAGTTCACGATCTCGCGGCAGGCCGTTTCGCCGCTGCTCGCGAAAGCCGCCGCAGGGCGCTCCCGCCGCGAACCGACCAAGGAGCTGATGGTGGGCTTCGTCGGCCGGCTCGAGCCGTACAAGGGCGCCCACGTGCTGGTCGAAGCGATGGCTGGCATCCCGCGGGATGTGCCGATCCGCCTGCTGCTCGCGGGCAAGGGCCCGGACGCCGAGTATGTGCGCCGGCTCGCCGATGCCTCCGACAACGACCGCCGGATCGAGTTCTGCGGGCCGATCTCCCGCGAGGAACTGCCCGGCTTCCTGAGTCAGCTCGATATCCTGGCCGTGCCGTCGAAGTACATGGAGACCGGTCCGCTCGTGGTTCTGGAGGGTTATGCATTGGGCTTGCCCGTCATGGGCGCCGACCTGGGCGGCATCTCCGAAAGGATCCGCGATGGCGTGGACGGCTGGCTGCTGCCGTTCGACGACAGCGGCGCCTGGGCCGCGACAATGCACAGGCTGGCCCTCGATCGCAACGAGATCGACCGCATGACGGCGAATATCGAGCCGAGCCGGACAATGGAGGTCGTCGCCTCGGAAATGATCGATCTGTACAGCGGCATACTCCGGGCTCGCCTGCTTTCCGCGAAGGCATCGCAGCTCTCCTGATGCGAGGCATGCCTTTGTGCTGGCAAGGAAGGGGGCTGGTAGCCTTCGGGCGATAATGGGTCGAGAGCTCGGCCTGTCCGCGCCGCTGATCATGCAGGGAACGCCCTTCGTCAGATACCTATGCTATTGAACATGCCGTGACCGCAAGCCTCCGGGGCCCGTCTTTGCGCCTGCTGCATGTCGTTCCCACCTATCTGCCGGCGCTGAGATACGGCGGCCCGATCCGATCGGTTCATGCCCTTTGCCGTGCCCTTGCTGCGCAGGGCCACGAGACGGATGTCTTCACCACCAGTGTCGACGGCCCCGGAAACAGCGACGTTCCTCTTGGGCGGCCGGTCGAACTCGAGGGCGTCAAGGTCACCTACTTCCCGAGCCCGATCCTGCGCCGCCTCTACTGGTCGCCGGCGATGCGGCGCGCGCTGTTGGACCGGGTCGCCGACTACGATCTGGTCCATGTCCATGCCATTTACCTCTGGCCGACCTGGATGGCAGCCCGCGCGGCGCGGAGGCGCGGCGTGCCCTACGTCGTCTCGCCGCGAGGCATGCTCGTTCCGGAATTGATCCGGCGCAAGAACCGGTGGGTGAAGGAGGCCTGGATCAGGCTGATCGAGCGGCCGAACCTGGAGCACGCCGCAGCCGTCCACACGACGTCGGCGATCGAGGCGCGTCATCTCGCGAGCTTCGGCTGGCGGCTGCGGCGGGTCGTCACCATCCCGCACGGCGTCGACGACCCGCCCTTGCCCACGCGGCAGGCGCTATCGCCCGACATCTCGGCCGCGATCGCCGGCGCGCCGCCCATTCTGGCGTTCGGGCGCATCAGCTGGGAGAAGGGGCTGGACCGTCTCCTCGAGGCGCTGCCTCGTGTGCCGAACGCGCGGCTGGTCATTGCCGGCGACGATGGCGGCCATGCCGCGACGCTGGCCGAGAAGGCGCGGCTTTTCCGCGTCGACGAGCGTGTGACGATCATCGCCCGACAAGTCGGGGGCGCCGACAAGGAGGCGTTGTTTGCTGCCGCGGCGCTGTTTGCCATGACCTCCCTGTCGGAGAACTTCGGGCTGGCGGCGTTCGAAGCGATGCGGCGGCGCCTGCCGGTGCTCACGGTTCCGGACGTCGGCATGTCCGAAATAGTGCGCCACGCGAGGGCGGGTGCAGTCGTCGATCCGTCGCCGGAAGGCATCGCCGGCGGGCTGGACGCTTTGCTCGCCGACGGGCCGGCGAGCCGCGCGATGGGGCAGCGAGGGTATGAAAGTGTGGTGGCCGAATATGGCTGGGACGCAATAGCGACACGCATGAGCGCGCTCTATCGATCGGTGATCGGCGAGAACCGCCGGGCATGAGCGGGTTGTTCGAGCAAAGTCCGTTCGATCCGGCAACGGACCGGCGCGTCGTCATCCTTGCCGACTGGCTGCCGCCGGATTTCGGGGCGGTCGGGCAATACATGCAGATGCGTGCTCGACGCCTCGCCGAGAGCGGCCACGCGGTGACGCTTCTCGGACTTTCCAGCAAGGCGACGTCGACAGTGCGCGCGCCGTGCGGCGAGGGCAGCCTGATGGAGATCCGCCTGCAGACGCAGCCGGTGCCGCGCGGCTCGCTGGCTGCACGGCTCCTGTGGACGATCTGGACCGATCTGCGGCTGGTACGCGCGGCCCTGGGCCCGATGCGCGCCGCGGACGGCATCCTGTTCACGGGGTCGCCGCCCTTTCTCATCCATCTGCTGGTGCCGTTGAGGTTCCTGTGGCGAGGACGACTCGTGTACCGGATCACCGACTTTCACCCGGAGTGCCTGATCGCGGCCCAGGACCGGCCGTCGCGCGCGCTGGGCGCGCTGCAGGGCCTGACCAATTTCTGGCGCCGCCGGGTCGGTCGTTTCGAAGTCCTGGGGGAGGACCAGATGCGCCGGCTGCGCGACGAGGCCGGCATTCCGGCGGAGCGGATCGCCCTGGTGCGCGACAGCTCGCCGGTGGTCTTCACGGAGGGCGAGCCGACGGAGCCCCTGCCGGCCGACCTCGGCGACGCCTGCGTGCTGCTCTATTCGGGCAACTATGGAATCGCCCACGAAGTCGAGACGTTCGTCGAGGGCTACCGGCTGCACCATCAATCCGGCAGCGGACGGGTTCGCCTGTGGCTGAGTGCCACAGGGGCGGGGGCCGAAGAAATCGTGGCGCGCCTGTCGGCACTCGAACTGCCCTTTCACCGCTCCAGCCCCGTACCGCTGGAGCGCCTGGCCGGTCTGCTCAAAGCCCCAGATGCCCACTTGGTCGTGCTCAAGGATGCGTTCGTCGGATTCGTGATGCCATCGAAGATATATGCCTGCCTGGGCTCTCAAAAGCCAATTATATACATTGGAAGTGCAGATTCAGACGTCGACTTGCTCGCCCGTGTGTCCGGCCGTCCTTATTGGCGAATCTCTTGCGGCGATCCGGAGGGAGTGGCTGGGGCGCTCGAGGCGTTGGCTGACAGCACGCGCGGGACAGCGAACTTGCAAGGCGAGCAAAGACGTTAGGTCGGCACAACGCTATAGTGTCTTGGAATTCTGCAGAAGTTTCGGTATTTTGGCTGCAGATTCGGGTGGGATTGGACCGTGGAGGTCGGGGCCGAGTCCGCTGCAAGACTGCACACCGGTAGTCTTGCTTGAGGCTTCCGGCGACATGGGTGGCTCGAGTGCATAAAATTGCATTAAAGGCGCAGAGCTTGATTGCTGCCGTCGTTTTGGCGGGCAGTGGCATCGCGTTTGCGCAGGTGACCGGCCAGCAGCCGAACCAGGAGCCGCAGAAGCTGGAGGGCGGTGCTCCGATCGCAGGCACGCCGCCTCTAGACAGTGCACCAATGACGGCTACCGATCCTCAGGGCAACAATGTACTGGCCGGTGCCGGCTCGGGGAACTCGGGCCAGGACGTAAGTGGGACGTTGGATGGACCGCTCGCTGGGGATGACTTGGTGGTCATGGGGCCCTTGGCCGGATCCAATCCTCTGGACGGGTCCGTACTTCCAACCGAAGGGCCTCTTGGCGGATCGTTGACCGGTGGCACGCCGTTGCTTGGGCCCGGACCGCTCGCGGCTGGGGGAGCGTCCGACGTCTCCAGCACGGTTCCTAGTTCCGGACCGCTGCAGGGAGCCGCACCGCCTCTCGCGGGTGGACCGGCCGGCATGGAGGGGCCGACGATCACCTCCACCCCTGATTCGACGCCGACGTCGCCGCCGTTCATCCCGGTGCTGGAGCCGCCGCCGCCGACGCCGGAGCTTCCGCCCCAGCCCTACAATCCGCCGAGCAATCCGCCGAGCAATCCGACGCTGCCAACTCCGGACCCGCCGGAACCGGTCAGCCCGCTGCCGCCGGCGAATCCGCCACAACCGCCGCAACTGCCGTGCTGCATCGTTTCGCCGGTGGTGCCTCCGCCGCCTCCGCCACCCGTGAACCCGCCGTGCCAGGCTTACGCCAGCGGCTGCACCTGAACGACCCAAGTCCGTGCGGAACTTCTTCCAACCGACCATCGGACGGTTGCCTGGATGGCATGAAAGCCCCATGACGATTTGTGCGCATCGTACGCGACTGATTTGGTCGCCGCTGGTCGGCTGGGCTTTGCTGTCGTCCGCGGTGTCGGCAGCTCATGCACAGTCGCCGACACAACCGGGGGTCGATCCCATCACGGTGGCGCCCACCGATCCCTCGACAGGGGCTCCGACCGGTCCTTCGACGGTGGCACCCGCCGTGCCGCCCGGGGGCGCCGCTCCGCCGATCATCACCACGATCAATGCCGACGACTCCTTCCGACGTGACGCCGCCAGACGGGCGGGCGCGACCCTGCCTGATCCAACACTTACGGCGCCGACCGTTCCGTCTGCCGGCACCACGATCGTCAACTCGCCATTTGGAACGAGCGTGCCGTATTACGGCGGCATCACCACCCTGGGTAACCTTGTCGGAATCGGCGGTGGAGGCGGCATTCCGTCCGATGGTGGCGGCATCACGCTCGGGGCCTTCACACTTGTTCCCCAGATCGAGATCAATGTCGGCGTCGACAGCAACGTTTTCGCCCAGAACGCCTCGCTTGGCACGACCCAATCGCTTTACACGACCGTTTCGCCGGCGCTCGACCTGCGCTCGGAGTGGCTCAACCATTCTTTGCACGTCCTGGCGAGCGGCACGATCGGGTGGTACGGCGCCGCGCCGACGCAGAATTTTCAGAACTACGGTGTGCTCGTCGACGGCAAGATCGATATTCGCAACGACTTCTACGCCACGTACGTAACGGGTTTTCGCCGCTCGACGGAGGCGCTGGGGACACCCAACGTGGCCTCCGCCCAGGCGCCAACAGTGGCCGACACGTTGCCGATCGAGATCGGCCTCTATCAGCAGTTCAACCGCGTTTTCTATCAGTTGACCGCGAAGGCGGCGCGCTTTTGGTATCAAGATTACAGCGTGATCAGCAGCGCGGGCCTGCCGGCGGCCAGCCGCGACCGCTTCGAGTATGGCGAGTCGTTCAAGATCGGCTACCAGCTCTTCGAGGACCTCTCGGTCTTCGTCACCCCTTCGCTCAACCAGATCCGGTATATCGACGCGATCAATTCGGCGGGACAGGCGCGCAATTCGGATGGGATGAATCTCGCGATTGGCGCGGCGTGGCAGGTCAATGCGATCAGCGTGCTCGAAGGATCGATCGGTTACCAGAGCGCGGGCTTTGCGTCCGGCTTGGGCAATACGTCGGCCCTTTCGTACGGGTTGATCGGTACCTATACGGGCTACGCACCGCTCACCCTCAGGCCGTATATCTCGCGGGCGATCAATCAATCGGCGCTCAGTCAGTACAAGGACTATGTTTCGACCACATTCGCGGTCGATTTCACGTACCTCATCCACGATGCCTGGACGCTTTCGGGCGGGCTGCTGTTCTCGGTTGCCGACTACAGTCCGGTCGATGGCTCCGGCGTCAATCCGCGGACGGACTCGTTCTTCCGGGGGCAGATCGGCCTGCTCTACAGCATCCGGCCGGAAATCCAGATCGGACCGTTCTTCGAATATTCGCACGGCTCATCGACCGACAGCCTGGGCCCGTCCTATGATCGTCAAATCTATTCCATTCGATTGATCGCGAAGCGGTGAAGTGGTGCTGAGAAACCCGATCGATGAGCTCGCCCGTCGCCCGTCCGGCCGATTGGCCGGGGCGGCCATGACATTGGCCGCGGTGCTCGCCGTGGCGGCTTGCGATACGCGCACGACCGGAGTGTGGCAACTGCCCACCCCGCCGAACCGCGATGTCGTGGCCTTCACGCAGACCCCGCCGGTGAACGGGCCCACCCTTGCGCAGACCAACGACTGCAAGAAGGGCAGCCCCGGCTATCGACTCGGCGCGGGCGACAAGATCCGCGTCATCGTTCTGCAGGATACCGAGTTCTCGGGCGACTACGACGTAAATGCCGCCGGCGGGATCTCGGCGCGCATGCTGGGCCCGATCCAGGTTGTCGGCATGACCGTCGCCGAGCTCGAGGAGACGCTGCGTGAACGCTACCGCTCGCAGGGTTATCTCGTCTCGCCCCGGCTCAGCGTCGAGCTGATCGCCATGCGGCCTTTCTACGTCGTCGGCGAAGTCACCCGGGTGGGGCAGTTCCCCTACGTGAACTGCCTGCGCGTGATCCAGGCAGTGGCGATTGCCGGCGGGTATACGCGCCGGGCGGGTCGTACGCGGCTTACGATCAGGCGCTATTACGCCACGAGCGCGGAAGAAGAGTATGTCACCGAGGATACGCTGGTGGAACCCGGTGATGTGATCCGTGTTCCCGAGAGGTGGTTCTAGGAGAGGCAGGCGGATCGCCCGGACGGGCGTGTGGGACGCCGCTTCGCAGGAGGGACCAGGCGCGCTGCGCGCGTCGCGTGATCCCGAGACGTGTGGAGAAGGGCTTTTGCGGCCAAACAGGCCGCAGGATGGAAGACGATGTCTTTGTCGAAAGTCGATCAGATGGGTGAGGAGACGGGCCTGAACCGTCTCTCGGCGGCGGTTGATCCCGCCAACTCGCCGCCCATGCGCGCAATGGAGGCGCCGAACGAACTCTGGGAGTGGCTGCGGCTGCTGAACCGGCGCAAGGCGCTGATCATCGGTTCGGGCCTGCTCGCAGTCGCGTTGATGGCACTGATCATCGCGCAGGCGACACCGATGTACAAGGCGTCGTCGCGCATCATGCTCGATACGCGAACGTTCAAGGTGATGAGTACGGAAGCAGCGCTTTCCGGCGTCGACACGCTGAACCTGGGCGCGATCCAGAGCGAGCTCGAAGTCATCCAGTCCGAGTTCCTGATCGGTCGCGTAGTCGATCGCCTGGGACTGGCGACCAATCCGGAGTTCAACGGCACCAGGCCGCCGGGCTTCCTCGACAGCTCGCTGGCGCCGATCCGCGAACTCTGGCATTCGGGCATAGCCTCGCTCCTGGCGCCGCCCCAGCCCCGCGCGCCCCAGTCGGCGCCTGCGCCGCGCGCCGGTCGCGCCGACGACAGTGACCCCGGCCGTCGCGCCGCGATCGGCACGGTCGCCAGCCATCTCAGCGTCACCTTGCTCGGCCGCACCTTCGTCATCCTGATCACCGTCGAGAGCACCGACGGCACGATGTCGGCGCGCATCGCCAATGCGATCGCCGAGGTCTACCTGGCCGACCAGGTCGACAGCAAGAACGAGGCGAACCGCCGTGCCACCGAGTGGCTCGAGGAGCGCCTGGCCGAATTGCGCCGCAACCTGCAGGTCGCCGAAGAGGCGGTCTCCAACTTTCGTCGCGAGAAAGGCCTCGCAGGCAGCCCCGAGGGCGTCGTCTCGAGCCAGACCCTATCCGACCTCAACAGCCGCTACATCAACGCCAAGACGCGGCGCATCGAGAAGGAAAGCCGCCTCGTGGCGCTCAGCAAGGCGAGCCTCAATCCCAACGAGGTCGCCAACATCGCCGAGGTCGCGAGCAACGCTGGCCTCAGCACGCTGCGCCAGCAGGAGTCCGACCTCAGCCGCCGTATCGCCGAATATCAGACGATCTACGGCCCGCAACACCCGAAGCTCATCCAGGCACGGGCCGAGCTGGCTTCGGTCCGTGGCCGCTTCCTTGCGGCGACACAAAGCATCACGCTCGCCATCCGTGCCGAGCTCGATGCCGCCAAGTCGGAAGAGGAGGAACTGCGCGCCCAGGTCGAGCGCTCGTCGGTCATGGCCGGCGCCACCAGCCAGTATGAGGCGGAGCTCAAGCAGCTCGAGCGCGAGGCGCAGTCCAATCGCGCGCTTTACGAGAGCTTCCTGAACCGCTTCAAGGAGCTGCGCGAGCAGCAGGACATCCAGCGGGCTGATGCACGCATCCTGGCCTATGCCTGGCCGTCGGGTGCGCCGAGCTCGCCGCAGTACAAGACCGGCCTGTTCGCCGCCTTCCTGATCGGCTGCCTGCTCGGCATGGCGGGCGCGGTCGCGGCGGAGAAGCTCGACCGGGTGTTCCGCTCGGCCTCCCAGGTCGAAAAGGCGACCGGTGTCGCCGTGCTCGGGATGGTGCCGCTGGTCAAGGGCTCGGCCGGACTGCGTGCCAACATCGTCACGCAAGTGCTCGACCGCACGACGTCGTCGGCAGCCGAGGCCATGCGCGCGGTGTTCACCGCGATCAGCCTCAGCAACCTCGACCGGCCTGCGCGGGTGATCGCCGTCACCTCGTCGACGCCAGCCGAGGGCAAGACCACCTTCGCTGCCGCGATGGGCGGCCTGCTCACCAAGATGAACGCCTCGCGCCGCGTACTGCTGGTCGATCTCGACCTGCGGCAGGCCAAGCTGGCGGTCGCGCTCGGCCTCAAGGACCGGGGCGGTACGATCGACGAGTACCTGATGGGGACCAAGACGCTGGACGAGTGCATCCGGCGCCACGACGTATCCGGCGTCGACTATATCTGCGCCCGCGCCGAAACGCCGAACGCGCCGGAAATCCTCGAATCGCACGCCATGAAGGCCGCGCTCGCGACCTTCGCAGACCGCTACGACCTCGTGATCCTCGACAGCCCGCCGGTCATGGCGGTGTCCGACGCCCGCATCATCGCCCAGCTCGCCGACTACACGATCTTCATCGTGCATTGGGCCAAGACGCCGCGCGACGTGGTGAAGAGCGCCGTCTCTGCGTTGCTGAGCGTGACCGACCGCGTCGGCATCGTCATCAACAAGGTGAACCTGGCGAAGCATGCGCTGTACGAATACGGCGACTATGGCGATTACTACTCCCGCTACAACGCCTACTACGGCGCCAATGCCGGCCAGCGGGGAAACAACGCCGAGCGGCCCCGTCGCGAGCGCGAGCAAGATCAGGCCGCCGGCGGCGCGTCCTCCCGCCGTTCCGCTGCATCGGCTGACGAAAGTGGAATTGCGAAGCTGAAGCGCATCGTGCCGCGCGTGAAGTGAGTTGCACCCGCCGCGCCGCGGCGGTAACCGCTTGCGACGTTTCGGCCTTGGCTTGGGCTTGAGCCGTCGGCCCCTCCGGGAACGATCTGCAGAGCCGGATGCACCGGATCGACACAGATACCGGCGCCTTCGTCATAGGCCGGCTGACCAGCGTGGTCCGAGGTTTCCTGAAGGGGGCGGCTTCTGATCGGCTGGGAGAGCGGCTCTCACAACCGCGATCCTCATCTCATCTCACGTAAACGTAAGGAGTCCGGAGCGCGCCGGCGTGCGAAGGTTCCTGCGTTCACGGGGAGGAAAGTCATGCGATCTGTTCGCTTGGTTGCAGGTATTGCGCTCGTTGCCCTGATCTCAGCCGCCGCCGTGGCCCAAACGACACCGACGAGGCTGCGCGGCACGATCGCGGCGGTCGACGGAAATACCGTCACAGTCGCGACTCGGGAAGGCCAGTCGGTCAACGTCAAGCTGGCCGACAACTGGACTGTCGCGCTGGTAGCGCCGCTCACGATGGCGGATATCAAGCAAGGAAGCTTCGTGGGCATCGCTTCGCTGGGAACGGACGCCGATCGCACCGCGCTCGAGGTGCTGGTGTTTCCCGATGCGATGAAGGGGGCCAACGAAGGGCATTATCCCTGGGACCTGCAGCCGGAAAGCATGATGACCAACGCCACAGTCTCGACCGTGGCGAGCGCCGGCGACGGCCAGACCCTCAGGCTCGAATACAAGAACGGCGGCGTGCAAACCATCAAGGTGAAGCCGGGCACGCCCATCGTCACCTTCCTGCCGGGTGATCGCAGTGATGCCAAGGTGGGCGCCAAGGTCTTCGTGGGCGCTGCCAGGGCGGCCGACGGCACTTTGTCGGCCGGACGCCTCAATATCGGCAAGGACGGTTTGACGCCGCCGATGTAGCGATCGTCTCTCGAGCCTGGCCAGAATGTCGGCGGCAACTCGATGGGTATCTGTGCCGGATGCAGGACGAGGAAGGTGAGGAAGCGCAACCGCTCCTCAAGGAAGATCCACTGAAGAAGGATAAACCGATCTTTCCGATCCCGCTCTACGCGTACCCGATGCCTTTCTGCCGCAGTTGAATCGACGGAAACGAGAATAGCTACGCAGCGGTCTGGAGCGGGACGGGCGCTGCCTTCTTGGCGGGGGCCTTGGAACGCTTCGGCTTGGCTTTTGACTTTGCAGCGCCAACAAGAAACATCTCGCGCTTCTTGCCCGCTTTCTCTGCCGCAACCAACCATAGGGGTGTCCGACCGCGGCCTGTCCATGTGTTATCGTTGCCGTCCGAGTACTTGATTGCCACCTTCGAACGAGCAACCGAACGCTTGTTCTTCCCTCGGCTCAATGAGAACGCTTCCTTGAGATCCTTCATTGAAAGGCCGTGCTTGGCGATCACTTTGGCGGCTGCGCGTAGGCCCTTCGTCGCGCCCATTTCCAATTTCCGTGCCTGCTTCTCCAGCATACGGATCTGGGCATGGATTGCGGCTGCAGTTGAACGACGCGGCATTATTTCTCCGAAATGTTACATCCATACTATACACCAGGACAAAATAAAGTCGAGAGTTTGAAAGAATGTGGCGTCTGTTACGGATTTCAGCCTGTTTTCATGTCTCGATCCGCATCCATTACGACTCTGCCATGTCGAGAGGTTATTGACCCCGGTACAACCTTTCTATCTGAAATGTTTGTGTGATTCACGCTGCGGATTCAGTTCGGCAACCTCCATTGGTACCTATCTCGATTTCTCACCGGTAAACGGATAGCCTGTCGCGGCATGAGCAAGGAAAACTCGGCACTGCGCCATGGCAGCATTCCTGATGACTGGACGAAGCCGATCGTGGATCCTACGGCGTTTGCCGAGGAGCAGAGGCGGATGGCCTCCGTCTGGACTTTTCTGGGCATGACGAGCGACGTCGAAAAGGATGGCGATTGGTTCAGGGCCTCGATCGCGACCCGTTCGGTGTTCGTCCAACGCTTCGGCACGGATCTGCGTGGCTTCGAGAATGTCTGCGCGCATCGCTTCATGCCTCTTCGCAATGCCGAGCGCGGGAATGGTCCAATCGTTTGCGGCTTCCACCACTGGACGTACGACCGGCAGGGAAGCGCTGTCGGCATCCCGCGCTGCCGCGAGCTTTACGACGCGCTACCCCAGGAGCTTGGAGCGCGTCTCGCACGGATCGAGCTGGCAACCTGCGGCCGAATGATCTTCGGCCGTTTTCCTCACCCGAGTGCCAGCGAAAGCCTCGAGGACTTTCTGGGGATCGGGTTTGGGATCCTGGCAGCGGGATCGCAGGCGCAACTCAAGCCGCACTACCTGCGCATCGCGTT
Source organism: Reyranella sp. (assembly GCF_965279465.1). Taxonomy (NCBI): domain Bacteria; kingdom Pseudomonadati; phylum Pseudomonadota; class Alphaproteobacteria; order Hyphomicrobiales; family Reyranellaceae; genus Reyranella; species Reyranella sp. Next base: position 6,017,218 of record NZ_OZ257242.1, on the reverse strand, counting down.
TCAGGCGAATTGGCGGCTCAGCGCCCAGATCGGCCTGGACGACTACCACTCGCCCGCCGTGCACCCACGGACCTTCGGACGCTATGGATACATCCGGCGCCAGGATATCAGCTACTATCGCTTCGGCCTGCACAGCGCCTACCTCTACACGTCAAAGCCGGAGGGTTTGGAGCAGGTTGCCCAAGCCTGCCGCGATGGCACCTACTATCCCAATTGCTACACGATTCTGCAGCTTGTCCCGACCGCGTCGATGGCATTCTTCAGGACCGACTTGGACAACTACCATTGTGTGGTCCTGGTGTACGAACCCGTACGGCACGACCGTACTATCGTGCGCGCGTGGGCCTATCCTGCGCCGTTTCCGGGCCGCCGCTCCTGGGCGCGCACGCTGAGCGATCCGGTGCGGGCGTCGATCGTAAAGCACTATGTCAAAATGGTGTTGGGCGAGGACAATCTCGCGTGCGAGCGCATTCAGGGAATCGCACACCAGATTGGCCGGCCCCCGATGCTCGGCAGGTTGGAAGAACGAATCGGCTGGTTCGAAGACTCCTACCGCAAGCTTATGGCCGCCCGGGAAGGCGACTAACCAGGCGATGACCCGGCCCAATGCCTCGGTTCGACGGCTTCGGCGGACCAAGCGACGCCTGCTGGGTTGTCTGTCCAGACGATGTCTTGAGCCGGGCTCGAGACCGTTGCCTGATCGCGGCCGCTCGGCTGGGCTGACGCACGAGCGCGAACGAGGAATGCAAGAGCTGTCGCGCTTGAAGCCAAATGCGAGAGCACGTCCTTCGGGGCGTTCCAGTTCAATTCGATGTTCGACGCGGCGATGCGGACGGGGTGCTCTCGAAGGTCGTTCAGGCGATACGTCGAATCGCGGGACTGCTGCCTAGAGGCGCCAGAGAGTGGCCTCCGCAGGCGTGGCTGTACGGTCGAGCAGCGCCGGCACATCGGCCACGAATGCCCCGGGCTTCATAAGACCCTTGACTAGGTCCCAGCCGCCGTCGCGATACTCGCGATGAGCGACGGCCAGAACAATCGCATCGGCAGGCTTCAGGGCGTCGAACGGCGTAAGCTTCAGGCCGTATTCCTCGCGGAGCAGGTCGCCATCGGCCTCGGGATCGTGGAGTTGCACGATGATGCCGAAGTCCTCCAGCTCACGCACGATGTCGACTACGCGGGTGTTGCGGATGTCGGGAACGTTCTCCTTGAAGGTTGCGCCCAATACAGTGACGACCGGCCTGCCATCGGAAGCACGGCGCATGATGCTGCGCGCCACACGGCTCGCGACATACACTCCCATGCCGTCATTGACCCGCCGGCCGGAATGGATGACATGCGGGTGATAGCCCACTTCCTCGGCCTTGTGTGCGATATAGAACGGATCGACGCCGATGCAGTGGCCTCCGACCAGGCCCGGGCGGAACGGGAGGAAGTTCCATTTGGTGCCCGCCGCTTTCAGGACATCCTGAGTGTCCAGGCCTAGCCGATCGCAGATCAGTGCGACTTCATTGATCAAGGCGATATTGACGTCGCGTTGTGTATTTTCCAGTACTTTGGCAAACTCCGCCACGCGGATCGATTCCGCGCGGTGAGTGCCTGCTGTCACGACGCTTTTGTAGACAGTGTCGATGATGTCCAGTGTTTCTGGCGTGTCACCCGAGACGATCTTCATGATGTTGTCGAAGCGCCGCTCCTTGTCGCCGGGATTGATGCGTTCGGGGGAGTAGCCAACGTTGAAATCGGATTTCCATTTCAATCCCGAGGCTTGCTCGAGGACCGGCACGCATACGTCCTCGGTGACCCCGGGATAGACAGTGGACTCGTAAACGACTATGTCGCCGCTCTTCAATGCGGCGCCGATGGTCGTCGAAGCGGTTCGCAGGGGGGAGAGATTGGGCTGCTTGCTGGCGTCGATCGGTGTAGGGACGGTGACGATGTGGAAATCGGCTTGCCGAAGATCGGCCGCGCGGGTCGTGAAGTTGAGCCCCTTGGCGGCCAATGCGGCCGCGGTTACCTCTCCAGTCCGATCATGGCCCTTGGTGAGTTCGGCGACTCGTCTCGCGTCGATATCGAAGGCCACCACCGTGGTCCCCATGCCGGCGAAGGTGGTTGCGACAGGGAGGCCGACATAGCCCAAGCCGATCACGGAAATGCGTCGATTCATTTTGCAGTCTCGCTGTGCATTGCTGTCGTCATTATCGAAGCGGGGCGTCCCCTACAAGCGCCGGCAAGAGCTGGGTGGAGAGGGGCGTGGAAGATGCACCTCTAGCCATGGCGTGAACAAGCATGGTGGCCTACTTTATGCTAGGTATCAGGGTGCTACCCGGCTACATCCCTTCGTGGGGCCGACCAAATCGCGACACGTGGTTCTTTGATTATGCGCATTTGAATAGTAATTCCTCGCCGAACGACTTATGCAGGAACATCCTGAGGAGTACGATCATGTCGCGATTGACGAAGTTTGGTCATTTTCGCTGCTTATTGTCGTACGATGGTGCTGAGTTCCGTGTATGTTCCTGATTCCGCGAGGGCTCGCCATAATATTCGAACAGGCGAGATGAAGCGGATGCTGGCTATTCTCCGAAAGTAGCAGCATTCGCGCTGCGATGCCTCAAACCATGGACAAACCGAATAAAAATGCCTGAAGATATTGCCGTGGTGGGCTGGGCCTGCCGTCTGCCTGGTGCAAACTCGATAGACGAGCTGTGGACGCTTCTACGGAGCGGCAAATGCTCCATTGGCCAGGTTCCGGCCGATCGTTTCCCGTTGCAGCGATTCGGTCATCCGCAGCGTCAGGAAAGAGGCCGCAGCTATAGCTGGGCAGCCGGAACCATTGATCACATTTGGGATTTTGACCCGAGCGTTTTTGGAATATCGCCGCGCGAGGCCGTCCAAATGGACCCTCAGCAGCGCATCCTCCTTCAGCTGACGTGGGAAGCGCTCGAGGATGCCGGCATTCCACCGTCGACCATTGCCGGAACCGAAGTCGGCGTCTACATTGGCGCCTGCCAAGTTGAATATGGCCACAGATTCGGGATCGACCACGCCGTGGCCGATTCACATTTCGCCACCGGGACAGCACTCTCCGTCGTCTCGAACCGCCTTTCCTACGTATTCGACCTCCAGGGGCCGAGCATGACGATCGACACGGCGTGTTCGTCGTCGCTTGTCGCACTCCATCAGGCCGTGGAGGCCCTGAGGAGCGGCCGTATCGACACAGCGATTGTCGGCGGCGTCAACATCATCGACAGCCCGAGTTCGTTCATAGCCTTTTCGCAAGCGTCGATGCTGTCCCCGAGCGGGCTTTGCCAGGCGTTTTCTGCGAAGGCCGACGGATTTGTGCGAGCAGAAGGCGCAGGTATTCTGATTCTCCGACACACCGGACGCGCCGATGTCAGCCGTTGTCCGATTCACGGTTATATCCTCGCGACCGAAGTCAACTCGGATGGGCGCACGAGCGGAATCTCGCTGCCGTCTCTCGACGGGCAGCAAGCGCTGCTTAGCAGGATATATGGCGCCGCCGGTATTGATCCTGCACGCTTGGCTTTTGTCGAAGCGCACGGTACGGGCACGCCGGTCGGTGACCCGATCGAGGCGACGGCGCTCGGAAGGGTCCTGGGCGTCGAACGCGATCGATCGACCCCACTATTGATCGGATCCATCAAAACAAACATCGGTCATCTCGAAGCGGCAGCCGGAATGGCGGGGCTATTCAAGGCTTTTCTCGCGCTCGAGCATCGGAAACTGCCGGCATCTCTCCAATTCGATGAACCGAATCCCCATATCGAATTCGACAAGCTGAATCTCGCAGTATGCAACAGGTTGCAGCCGTTGCCGGAAATGGCGGGGCAGGTCGCCGGCGTGAATTCGTTCGGCTTCGGTGGCACCAATGCGCATGCGATCATTGCGCCCGGCCGCAAGCCGTCTCCGAGCAAGATCGAGAAGGTGCGTCCGCACTCATTCTTCATGATATCGGCGGAAACCAAGCCGGCGCTTGCCGAACTGGCTACGGCATACTCGAAGCGCGTCGAGGGGTTGTCCGATCGCGATATTTCCGTGCTCGCGAATGCTGCAGTCCACCGGCGGGAGCATCTTGGAGAGCGTGCGGTCATTATCGGCCGGGGACGCGGCATCGTCATGCAGGCTCTCGAGGCATGCGCTTCCGGCGCTGCAGACCCTCATCTCGTTTCAGGACCCGCAATCGGACGAAATCTGCCGGTGGCATTCGTTTATTCCGGGAATGGAAGCCAATGGGCGGGCATGGCACGTGCCGCTTTTCAGGAAAGTTCGAGTTTTTCTGCCCATTTCAAGCTGCTGGACCGTTATTTTGTTCCGTTGGCGGGCTGGTCGCTATCCGATGCGCTATTCGCCGAGGACTTGGCAGAGAGGCTGTCTCTGACGAGCGTCGCGCAGCCTCTTCTGTTCGCCATTCAATCTTCGATCACGATGGAATTGCGCACCCGCGGACTTTCGCCCATGGCCGTGTTGGGTCACAGCGTTGGGGAAGTTGCCGCCGCGGAAGCTGCTGGAATCATCGACACCGAGACCGCTGTGAGGCTCGTTTTCATTCGCAGCTTGCACCAGCATCGGACACGCGGCATGGGCCGCATGATGGTCGTACGCGCCGCGGCCGAAGTGGTCGACGAAATGGTGGCGAATAGTCCGGGCGTTGAGATTGCGGCGGTGAATTCGCCCAGGACCGTTACCATAGCGGGGCCCGACGAGGCTCTGGCCGCTCTGGTCAAGGCCTATCCGAGGGTGGCGATAATCGACCTGAATCTCGATTATCCCTTTCACACTCGGTTGATGGAATCGATCAAGGACAAATTGATTGCCGATCTAGAGGGCATCGTCCCCGCGGAATCGTCCATCTCGTTCGTTTCGACGGTGACGGGCGAGGCAACGCCTGGCGTCGATCTCGACGGAGCTTACTGGTGGCGAAATATCCGGGAGCCTGTCAAATTTTCCGCGGGAGTTCGTGTCGCCGCCGAACTTGGCGCCCGAGTATTCGTCGAAATCGGTCCACGTTCGACCCTGCTCCAGCACATCGAGGACATTTTCGAGGCCGATCCCGCGACGGTAGTGGCCACCTTGCCGGTCTTCGAACAGAATAAGGAGGAGATTCTCCCCTTCGAACGGGCTGTCGCGAAAGCGATGGTGCAGGGCGCCCGGCTCGATTTGTCGAACACCTTCGGGCCGGATCCGGGGCCGGCCATTGGCCTCCCCCGATATCCATGGCAGCAAAAGACGTTTCGATTCCAGCACACGAGCGAGTCGTTCGGTGGAGATTCGACCCATCTGCCACTTGTCGGGATGCGTTACCGCTCCGATGCGACGGAGTGGTACTCGAATATAGATACTGCTCTTTATCCGGAACTTCGCGACCACCGCGTGGGCAGCAGAACCATATTCCCGGGCAGCGGCTTCATGGAGATAGCGGCTTCGGTCGCCCACCAGTGGCTGGACGTCGGCAGTTTCGTGCTCAACGACTTCCAGCTTCTTCAACCTCTCGATCTGACGCGGGCTGCAACAGTCGAGATTCGAACGCGCGTATCCCCCGCGTCGAATTCACTGGAGATCGCCAGTCGCCCCCGCCTGTCCCATGCGAATTGGATTACGCACGCGCGCTGCACCTTGGCGCACGGCCACGGCAGCCCTCCGGAGCTTCCGGCGATGGCAAACCCGGAACGCGTTCTTTCAGGGGCCGAGATTTATCGGCTGGGAGATGAAGCCGGCTTGCACTACGGACCACAGTTTCAACTCGTGGACAAGGTGACGGTCTTTGCGGGCGGACTGATCGACGTAAAACTGCCCGATGTCGAGGGCGAGGGCCCATTCGTGCTGGATCCCATGCGCGCAGATTGTTGCGGCCATGGCATCCTCACCCTGTTTCCGGAGCTCAAGGCGAAGGAACGCGGTGTAACCTATATTCCGGTCCGCAGCGATCGGATATCGGTCTATCATCCGCATTCTGTGCCGGTGCGCGCTGTCATCGAAGTGACCGAGAAAACCGGTCAGGCCATAATTGCCAACTACTACATGCTCGACGCGAAGAACCGCGTCATTGCGCATTTCCATCAAATTCGCGGCCAGGCAATTACGACGCATCATGAGGTCTCGCTCGCCAAGATGGCGTTCGTCGAGACGGCGTGGCTCCTGGACGGCGAGATTGCAAAGCACACCGGCGTTGCGGCGAGCGCTGGGCAGCTGTGCCGAGCGGCCGCCGCGTTGGAGCTCGGGGTGCCCGGCACGAAATTGCCGGTTCGTCCGACGGATGCCATGGCGAACTGGGCGCGTTCGGCTGCCTTCGAGATTGCGCGGGCGTTGGCGGAAGACGACTCGGTCGATCCCGACGAGCTCATCATGGAGGGGCGCGTGCCAGCGCAAAGCCGTGCTTGGCTTCGTGGGCTCCTGATCCATCTCGAGACCTTGGGGTTGGCATCACCCGAAGGTCGAGGCTGGCGGCTGCGCCACGGCCAGGATCTTCAATCGTCCCGGTCGCTTCTGAACGCGATCGAAGCGGGTTCGCTGGCACCGGCTGCTGACCTGACGCTCGCGGGCTGGGTCTCGGGATTGATCGACCGGGTTGGAAGCGATCGTGCTCTGTCGGTCGCGAAGGAAACATGCCCTCCGGAGTCCGCCTTCGATTTCTATGAGGTCACGAACGTCGTGACGGCAGCGGGCGCGAACGCCGTGATGAAGCTGATGGACGGCTTCACGGCGCTATGGCCGAATGACCGCGCTCTTCGGATATTGTTGATTGGTCATAGCCCGCTCACGCGGGCACTCCTGAACCCGATGGAGGGTCGGTCCGTCCGACTGACTGTGTTCGAGACCAATCGTCGATCCTATGATCGGGCCAGGGCGGCCCAGACACCTGCCGCTCGATTCGAGCTGCTGGACCAGGAAAGCCTGGAGAAATTGGGCTCCTACGATCTCATTGTATCCGCCCACGGACTGGCTCGGTTGCCGGAATCGACAGGTCTCGAAAAGTTTGCCGCTGCATTGGCTCCAGGCGGAATGCTGATCGCGGTCGAGGAGGGCCCTTCTCTTTTTGCCGATCTGGTGTTCGGTACCGTTCCAGAATGGTTCGAGCGAGGCGCGACCGATACCGCGCAAGGAAAATTGCGTGAGGCTGCTCAGTGGGCCGATCGTTTGTCGTCGGCAGGTTTCAAGCGCGTAACCTCCACTGCGCTGCCAGGTCTGCCGACGAATGTCTCGCTCCTTGTTGCCGAAGGTGGCGGTGCGGGTGATGTCGTCGTCGAGCAGGACGGAAATTCCGCGGTCGGGCGGCTGCCGCAGCGAGTCGCGCTTGTAGCAGGAGAGGCATCTGCCGGGCTCCCCGGAGCCGTGCTCGCCGAGCTGAGGAGCGACCAAGACGTCATCCCGGAGGTGAGCGGTGTTCTTTCCGCCAACTCGGCGAATGTCGTCATCGTCTTCGATACGGCGCAGCATTCTGATTCCGGGCCGATTCAGGATCTTCTTCACCGTTGCAACCAGCTCAAGGATTGGATCCAGAGCGCCGGTTCGACCAAAGCCACGATATGGCTGGTTTTCTCCGGCGCACTGTCGGTCGGGACGGCGGAGGCACGACCGGTGGAGACGGGTGCCTGGGCCTTTTCGCGTGTTCTGTCGAATGAATTCAGCAAGTTGGACCTGCGCCGACTGGACATTGCGCCGGGCACGCCTGCGGAGCTCGCGGCGCGCCACATTCACTCGATCATCCAGTCGGGGACCAACGAGACGGAGCTGCATTCGGACGGGCAGGCGATTCGCGCGGTGCGCGTGATGCCTGTCAATTCGCTCATTCGGGGCGCGCGGGAAACGACGGATGACGCTGTGCGGCTCCAACGGCGGGCCATGTCGAGTCAACGGGTTTCCTGGGAGCACGCCGGGCGCGTCAAGCCCAAGCGAGGAGAAGTCGAAATCGAGGTGGCTTACGCCGGTATCAATTTCCGGGACTTGATGTGGACGCTTTCTCTTTTGCCGGACGAGATGCTGGAGGACGGTTTCGCAGGCGCCGCGCTTGGGCTGGAATGCAGCGGCCATGTCGTCGGCGTGGGCCCAGGTGTCAAGGATCTGCGGGTCGGCGATCGGGTCATCGCCCTGGCCTCCAACTCACTCGCCTCGCATGTCACTACCCAGGTCAGTCAGGTGGCAAAGATACCGGGCGGAATGGACTTCGCTGCGGCGGCGACCATTCCCGTTGCCTACTCGACGGCTTACTATTCGCTGGTAAAGCTCGCGAAGCTCTCGGCGAAGGAAACGGTCCTGATCCATGGCGGAGCCGGCGCAGTCGGTCTTGCTGCCATCCAGCTCGCAAAGTGGCGCGGGGCAAAGATCATTGCGACAGCCGGCTCCACGGCAAAGCGCGAGCTGCTCTCTGCGCTGGGAGTCGATCACGTGCTGGATTCTCGCTCGACCAAGTTCGTCGAGGATGTCCTCAGGATCACGGGAACCGGCGTCGACGTGGTGCTCAACAGCCTTGCAGGAGAGGCAATGGCAGCGAGCATCGAATGCCTGCGCCCCTTCGGGCGCTTCGTCGAGCTCGGCAAGCGCGACTACATCGCCAACACGAACCTCGGGCTGCGTCCGTTCCGTCGAAATCTGAGCTACTTCGGCGTGGACCTTGACCAGCTCATGGTTGGTCGCCGCAAGCTTGGGAAGCAGGTCTTCAGCGAACTCATCAAGCTGTTCGAGCGGCGTATCCTGACTCCTCTTCCTTTCAGCACTTTCAAGGGAGAGGACATCGCCGAGGCCTTTCAGCTGATGCAGCAGTCGCATCATGTGGGAAAGATCGTCGTGCAGCCGCCCGACTCGCGCGGGGTTGCGGCTGGTGCTCAAGCGCGGTCATTGCGAACCTCCGGGACGCACGTCATTACGGGCGCCTTCGGCGGCTTCGGCATGGAAGTCGCGAAATGGTTGGTCGACCAGGGCGTCCGCAGCCTGGCTTTGTTCGGTCGCAGCGGCGCATCCACCCCCGCAGCCAGCAAGATGCTGGAGGAATTCAAGGAGCGCGGCGTGGAGGTCATGGCCGATCCGCTCGACGTTTCCGACAAGAGTGCGGTGGAAGCTGCGTTCGCCAGGATCGCAGAGACCATGCAGCCGATCGCCGGGATCATGCACGCGGCGATGGTTCTCGATGATGCCATCGTCGCCAATCTGGATGACGATCGCTTTCTCCGGGTGCTGGCGCCGAAGGTCCAGGGCGCGGAAAATCTCGATGCGGTGACGCGCGGCCTGGATCTCGACTATTTCGTGTTCTTCTCGTCGATCACGACGATCGCGGGGCATCACGGCCAGGGCAACTATGTTGCGGCCAATGCCTACATGGAAGGTCTTGCCCGCAATCGCCGCCTGCGCGGATTGCCTGCCCTTGCGATTGCGTGGGGAATAATCTCCGACGTCGGGGCGGCGGCGGTAAGCGAGAAGGCGCGCAAGCAGGTGATCAAGCTCACGGCCAAGAAGGGGATGACCGAAAGCGACGCCATGGCGTTGGTCGGCATGCCCGCTCGCGATGCGCTCGATCTGCTCGGACATGCGCTGGCTGAATCGAGCGGGGCGGCCGACCCGGCCGTACTGATCATTTCGTCTGCCGGCGGTCGCTTGCGCAAGGAGTTCGCGGCCGTCCTGCGGTCACCGACGTACAAGGAGTTCGTCAGCCAGGCCGAAGGGGACGAAGGGAGCGCGATCGATCTTCGTGCCCTGTTGAGCTCCGAAGATATCGACAGCGTGCGCCGCAAGGTGACGAAGATCGTCGTCGAGCACCTCGGCAGGGTTCTTCATGCGCGGCCGGAGGACATCAGCCGTGTGCGTCCCATGGCCGAGCTGGGGCTCGATTCCCTGATGACCCTGGAACTCGCGATGGACCTCGAAGGGGCGATCGGCATCAACTTTTCGATGGAGCGATCGGTTGGCTCTCTGACCATTCCCAATCTCGTCGATGAGATCATCGCGCAGGTCAGCTCCACCAGCGATCTGGAAGAGGAGGCGCTTCCTATCGATATCGTGCCGGAGCCGAAGGAGGCTCAGGTCCCTGCAAAAGCGAACGAGCAAACGGGAGCCCGCCTGGTAGCATGACGGGGTGACGGAAATGGAAGGGAATCCGCGCACCGTCGTCATCACCGGAGGGTCGAGTGGAATAGGACGATCCCTGGCGCTTGAATATGCCGCCCCGGGGGGCGTCATCGGGCTCCTGGGCCGGGATGCGGGGCGTCTCGAGGAGGTAGCCGTCGCCTGCCGCGCACGCGGCGCTGAAGCAGTGATCGGCGTGGTCGACGTACGCGATCGCGCGGCGCTTGCGGCTTGGCTCGGGGATTTCGATCGGCTTCATCCGGTCGATCTGGTGGTGGCCAACGCCGGCGTGTTGGTGCGGATGCCGGGCGGCGAGGTCGAGCCGGCGGACGACGCGTATGGTCTCATGCAGGTCAACGTGCTGGGCGTCCTCAACACGATTCAACCTATGATCCCCAGGATGAGGGAACGGCGTCGAGGGCAACTCGCACTGGTCGCCTCCGTTGCGGCCTTCACGCCCTTGCCGCATTCGCCCAGCTATTCCGCCAGCAAGGCGGCTGTCCTGAACTACGGCTTGTCGCTGCGGGCCGTCCTGGCGGTTCATGGTATCGGGGTGAGCGTCATCTGCTGCGGCTTCGTCGAAACGCCGATGATCTCCGACATCAAGGATCCGAAGCCTTTCAACATGACGCCGGAGAAGGCTGCCGAGCGCATACGCCGCGGCCTCGAGCAGGACCGCGCCGTCATCATGTTCCCGCTTTTCTTCGCCCTGATGTCACGCCTGGACGGGCTCTTGCCGGACCGCGTCAGACGCTATTTCTACGCCCACTCAGAGCGCGGCAGGGCGTCGGCCGTCAATCGATGATGGCCACCGCCCGGGTCCAGCCGGCGGAGGCACCCTCGATCTTCACGGGGAAGCAGGACACCTTGAAGCCCTTGCTTGGAAGAGCTTCGAGGTTGCCGAGCTTCTCGATGTGGCAATAGCCGATTTCCCGTCCGACCCGGTGACCCTCCCAGATCAGGGAGGCATCGCCTGTTTCACGAAATCTCTTGGCCGTGTGGACGAAGGGCGCATCCCAGCTCCATGCATCCGTGCCGGTCACGCGCACACCCTGCTGTAGCAGATACATCGTTGCCTCGCGGCCGATGCCGCATCCGCGATTGATATAGTCGACCTGACCCTGCGCAGCGCCGGCCGCGGTATTGACGAGAACGATTTCGAGCGGGGAAAGCCGATGCCCGATGCGATCCAGCTCGGCCTCGACGTCCTTTGCCGTCACGACGTAACCATCGGGGAGTGCCCGGAAATCCAATCGGACGCCCGGCTGGAAGCACCATTCGAGCGGGATTTCATCGATCGTTATGGCGCGCTTTCCCCCGTCCATGGTGGAGGCATAGTGATAGGGCGCGTCGAGATGGGTCCCATGATGGGTCGACAGGCGGATTCGCTCGTAGGCCCAACCTTCCCGGCCTGGGAGGTCGCGCGTGCGGAGGCCGCGAAAGAATCGGGTCATTCCCCACGCCGTGGCACGATGGGCGTAATACCTGATGCGCTCGCGTCCGCCCGGCTCGGGGGATCCTGCGTTTCGGAGAGGCACGGACAGGTCGACGTAGCTTGGACACATGTCGTCTTTCCGGTGATGGCTGCAACCGCCGCAGCTTGACGCATATGTAGAATTCTCGCATGAAGGTGGGACCTTCGGATACTGTTTTGCCTGAGACGGAGGCGCGCCGGTACAATGACAGGGGCATGGCCGTCGTAATGCAGATGCGTCTACCTGCCGGTTCCGAGCAGCAGGCTCCCGGCTACGCGGCGAACTCGTTTCGCCTCGGGCATCGTGTGCTCGCCCTGGCGCGCGTTGCTCAGATGTCATGCTACGTGGTGGCTGTCCGCGTTCGGCAATCGTTGCAAAGAGTCGATTGGCAGCGACGTGGATCGGATGCCTGCCTGGAAGCTCTCGAACGTGATGGGATTTTCGCCTCCCGGCTTTCCGTGGCCGTCAAGCAGGGGCTGGCGGATGAAGCGCGGCCGTGGTTCGGTCGCCTGGAGGCCGTGCGTGCCGCCGTCCCGCGCGGCGCTCGCGAATACTGCCACACGCAACTGGTGACTGCCCGGAACGATGCTCCTGGCCTCTACGCGGCGGTGGAAGGTGCGTTGGGCGAGGCCGGGATATTGTCGTCCGTGCGCAACTATCTCGGATGTCGGGCCGAGCTGCGCAGTGTCGCGCTCCAGATAAATGACGAACACGACAGGTTCTGGCGAGCGCACTTCGAAGATCGCGGCGTGCCGGTTCCGTCAACGGTATTCTTTCACATCGACAATACTTACGGCGTCGTTAAGGCGATGATTTATTTGTCGGAAGTCGGCGGGACCAACGGGCCTTTCAGCTATGTGCCGGGCACGCATCGCGTCGATGTGGGCTGGTTCGAGGCGCTGGTCCTGCGCGCCGTGGATATATGGATCGACGTATATCCGGAGGAGCGGCATCTGTTCGCCGCCCTGCCGCGACTCCTCAGGCGCAAGGCGAAGTTCGGTGACGATCTCGATCCCGCAGACGCGCAAGGAAAATGGCTTCTCGATCACGAACGCGTCATGACGTCGAAGGACGGCGACGTCTTCATTTTCGACGTAAAGGGCGTTCACCGTGGCGGCATGGTCAAAAATGGCGAGCGGCGTGTCATCCAGGTCATGATGAGCTGACCGCCCGTCGTGGATATTTCAGAGCACCTCGTCTCGGTCATCGTTCCGGCCTTGAATGCCGCGCGATTCATCGGGCGCACGCTTCAATCCATCGCGGCGCAGTCGCACCGCCGGATCGAGATCATCGTCGTCGATGACGGGTCGGTCGACGACACGCTGCACGTCGTCTCGAGTTTGGCTCAGAGCGATCCCCGCATTCGCCTGTTCCGCCGCAACCGCGGGGGTGCGCCGGCAACACGGAACTTCGGTGTTTCCCAAGCGCGCGGTGACTTCCTGGCGCCGTGCGACAGCGACGACCTCTGGCATCCCGACAAGATCGCTCTGCAGCTTGCCGCGCTGTGTTCGTCGCCCGCCGATGTCGGCGTGGCGTATTGCTGGTCGGTCGGCATCAATGAAGAAGACGCCGTGATCATTCACGACTGGGCGCATGGTACCGATGAGGGGAATGTCCTGTATGCGATGATCGTGAACAGCCTGCCCGGAAGCGGGAGCTCGCCGTTGATCCGTCGCTCCTGCTTCGACGATGCCGGCGGCTACCCCGAGGACGTTCCCAACGCGGATGAGTGGCAACTCTATATCGCATTGGCCGGCATTTGCGGGTTTGTGCTCGTCCCGAAACATCTGGTGGGATACCGCTTCAGGCGCGGCCAGATTTCGAGCAACGTTGAGGGTATGGCAAGCTCCCTGGCGCGGACCACGCGGTGGATCGCGGCGAGATGGGCCGATACGCCGCCCTGGGTGCTGCGGCGCCGGGACTATGTGGTGAATTGCTACCTGGCGTTTCTTTCGACGCGACAACGCCGCTTCCTCAGTGCATTGCGATATCGCATTGCCGCCTGGTCGGCGCAGCCGAACGAGCTGTTCAGCCGCTCGACGCTGGATTTTTTCCTGATGATGGTGGGTCAATTATTCGGAATAGATCGCTACTACTATTGCTTTTGGCGCACTCCGGTGACCTGGGAGCCGGCGCAGAAGCTACGGAACGACCACCTTCCGGCAGGTGTGGATGCGTCGGCTGGCTAGGTCGCTCCTGCGACGAAGGTTCGTGCTGTCGCCACTACGGTCGTCCGACGTTCAGATGGAGCCGCGGGCCGGTGCGTGGCGCGCCACGGGGGCGCTGCCGGCGATCGACCTGTCGTCGTCGCGCCCCGCCTTTCCGTCGGGCTGGGTGCGGCTTGCCATCGATATCGAGGTGACGGACGGCGACTCCGCTTTCGGCTGGATGCGTGCCGACGGTGGTGAAGGTTTCCGCGACGCCACCAGCGTGCGCATCCCGCGGACATCCGATGGCAAGGTGCGCCTCATCGTTCGTCTGCCGGAGGCGGTTCTGGCGCTGCGCTATGAACCGATCAAGGGCGCGGGAGCCTTCGTGCTCGGACCGATCGAGGCTCAGGAAGTCGGCTGGCTGGAAGTGTTTGTCTGCCAGATGGTACGCTATTGCCGCAGCGAAGGCCTTTCGCCTGTCAAGGCGCTGCGCGCGGCGGTCTTTCACGCCCGGGTTCATGGGGTCGGCGCGCTCTGGGCCTGGATGAAGCTCTATCTGGGCGGGGAGGTTGCCGACAAGGCCTATGCGCCCTGGGTCGCGCAGCACGATTCCTGGACGCCCGACGGCCTGCGCGCTCTGGCGCAGGTGGCAGGAGAGTTGTCGTCCCGGCCCAAGTTCTCGATCGTCATGCCCGTGCATGACACGCCGGAGCGCTGGCTGCGCAAGGCGATCGACTCAGTCATCGCGCAAGCATACGACAATTGGGAACTCTGTATCTGCGACGATAATTCGGCCGCACCGCATATCTCCATTGTGCTCGATGCCTACCGCCGCGCCGATCCCCGCATCAAGGTCGTGACGCGACAGACGAACGGCCATATCGCGCGGGCGACCAACGATGCCATGGCCCTCATGACCGGCGACTTCATGTGCCTGCTGGATCATGACGACGAGCTCGCGCCGAATGCTCTCTTCGAGTTCGCCAAGGCGCTCAACGAGGATGGCGGGATCGATTTCCTCTACTCGAACGAGGATCTCATCAGCATCGACGACGTCCGGTACGAGCCGATCCTCAAGCCGGCCTGGTCGCCGGAAAACCTGGAATCGTACATGTATCTCGGTCACCTGACCTGCTATCGTGCAGATCTCGCGCGACGCATTGGTGGTTTCCGGTCGGAGTATTCTGGAGCGCAAGACTACGATTTCGCTCTTCGCTATACGGAGCAGGCGCAGAATATCCGGCATGTGGCCAAGATCCTGTACCATTGGCGAGCGGTGCCGGGTTCCGTCGCTGTTTCGATCGACAAGAAGGACTATGTAATCGCGGCCGCGATGCGCGCGCTCGAGGATCGGCTGTCGCGAGGCGGCGACAAGGGGACGGTCGTCGAACGGCGAGTCAGGGGTTGGTTCGAGATGAGACGCGACGTGGACGGTGCTCCGCGGGTGTCTGTGGTCGTGTGGGATGCGAACGGGCCAGGGACCGCCGGCGACAGCTCTGGCGGTGAAGCGGAAGCGTGTATCGAGTCCATCCGATCGAAAACGACATATCGCAATTATGAAATCATCCTGGCGAGAGCGGCGGGCGAGGACGCCGACCGGCTCAATGAAGCAGCCGCGCGGGCTGGAGGCGATTATCTCGTTTTCGTCGATTGCACCGTTCGCCCAATCGCCGGCGACTGGCTCCAGAACATGTTGCGTTATGCGCAACGGCCGGGGATTGGAGCCGTCGGTGCTAAACTCCTGTTCGGGGACGACACGATTCGGCACGTCGGCATTGTCTTTTGCGCGGGTTTTCCACGTCACGTTCGGCAGGGCTATCCGATGTCCGACTGGGGTTATTGGGGAAGCTCCAGCATCGCGCGAAACTATTTGGCTGTATCCCCGGCCTGCATGATGGTTTCGAACCACGCCTTTTCCGCCGCGGGTGGTTTCGATCCGGCGATACCATCGCCATTCTGCCATTTCGATCTATGCCTGAAGATGGTGCAGCAAGGCCGCCGAAATGTTTACACGCCTTCAGTATCGCTTTACCACTTGGGATATCACGACTCCTCCGGTAACTCCGATGCCGCTCGGAATTTTGTCCTCAAATGGTGGCACTTGACGGTTCCTGATCGGTACTATGGGGCCAACCTCGCCCTGGATCCTCCGACCTTCGAATTCGATCCAAGTTCCTCGGCGAGCGAGCCGCCTTGCGGTCGAAGCAAGGATCGGAACATGTCCGGTCTACCAACCGTGTCGAACGAAGGGCCGGACGCGCATTCCCGTGACGCTCGTTGATGATGTTCGGTAGCAGGAGTGAAGCGGCTGTCCGAAAGGAAGCCGCCGGCCGGCGTCCTTTCTGGCGTCATCCGGTGCTCAATGACTGGTATTCGACGCCCTCGCGGTACGAGCCGACCGGCACGCCGTTGTCCAGAAGGACCAAGGTCGCCCGGGAAGCTGGCGTTCGTCTCGCCCTCCTGTTCGCTCTTGTCTTCATCGAGACGATCGTGTTCGCCCCGGTTTCGGGTGCCATCACAAGGTGGATGTTAAGGCTGGTGAAGCGATCGCATATTGCGGCAATACGGCCTGGATTCGACGGTTCGTTTTACCTCCGGCAGTTCGCCGGCACCTCTCGGGAACGCCAGGTTTCGTCGGATCCGCTGTTGCATTATGCGATACTGGGCTGGCGCGAGGGGAGGGCTCCCTCCGCGGGATTCGATCCCTCGTTTTTTGGCCGCCGAAATCCAGGCCTTCCCCGGAATGTGGATCCACTTCTGCTGCACGCAAGATCGAACCGTGCCGGCATGCCCTGCCACGAATTGGTCGAACGGCGCCGGAATCTGAAGTGGAATCCGGATCTGGAAGGAGTCCTGACGATTCACCACGCAAGAGGAGGAGGAAGTGGCACCTTCCTGGCTCTCTTCGAGGAGTATGAACGGGAGCTGAATTTCAATGTGTTTCGCCTGCGGGCGTTGCCGGGAGGGCAGGCTCTGGGCGCGCTGGATGAAATCGTCGAGAGTACCGGCTCGGTGCACCCGCACGTATTCGATCTTGCACGCGGCCTGACTGAGCTGGCGGAATATTGCCGAAGCAGGCGCATCGTGCGCCTGGTCGTCAATCACGTCATAGATCGTCCGCCAGAGGTGCTGAACTGGATCAAAAACCTCAGTCGCATGCTGGAATGCGAGTATGAGGTAATCCTGCATGATTATTATGCCCTCTGTCCGCGGGTGAACATGGTCACCGGCATGTCGGAATTCTGTGACACGGCCCCGCCCGAAGCGTGTGCCGTCTGCACGGCGAACTACGGCTCGGAGGTGAAGGGGTTCGATCCTCACAGTTGGCGGCGCGATTTCCTGGCCTTCCTGGAGGGGGCCAGCCAGCTGATTGTTCCCAGTGCCGACCTGGGCGCACGCCTGCAGTTGCACCTGCCGGCGAGCCGGATCTCGGTCTGGCGACCTGAAGGCGATGACAGGCTTCCCGCCGAACGCAAGCCCCGTCTTGCCGTGGATGAGCCGTTGAGAGTGCTTTCGATCGGTGCGTTGAGTGTCCCGAAAGGGGCGAATGTGCTCGCGAGCCTGGCGCATCAGGCAGCATCGAGTGACAAGCTGCTTACCTTCAAGCTGATCGGCGACGGGGCGGACGCAAGGCGCCTCCAGCTTGCAGGAGTACAGGTTACGGGTTTCTATAAGCAGGTGGATCTCGACGGCCTGATCAACATAGCGGACCCGCACATCGTGTTTTTTCCCTCGATATGGCCGGAGACGTGGTCCTTTGTCCTGACTTCTGCGCTGCGGCGCGGTCTTCCGATTGTCGCCTTCGATATCGGTGCACCGGCGGAGCGGCTGCGGGCGCTTGGACGCGGCCATCTCCTGCCGTTGGAATTGGCCAACCGCCCGATGGACTTGCTCAAGGCCTTCAGCGATATGCGGTCGCAGTGGGTCAATCGCTAGATGAAGGCCCCCTGGCCCTCACCTGGGGATGTCGGTGGTCGTGTGGCCGTCGCCACGATCGGGAGACTGCTTCCGGTCCTGGCCCAGCGCGCCTGTCATCGCGCCGGACTCGATGACACCACGTTTTCTGCGGCGGCCCGGAATTTTGACCTGGCACACTATGAGCGTTTTGCCGGGCGGCGGTTCAGCTCGAAGGATGCTGCCCTATTTCATTATCTGAGGGTTGGCTCCCCTCGAGGCTGGGAGCCGCGTGCCGACTTTTCTCCGGCACATTATCGGCAGAGCAATCCCGACATCGTGGCCGAGGGATACGAACCTTTTGCACACTATTGCCGCTTCGGGCGGCACGAGGGGCGGGGAGGTACGGCGGCGGCGGATCATCCCGAAGACGCCTCGATCTCTGCGCCGAGCTTGCGACAGATTCTCGAGCGGCCGCGGCCGCGCAGGCACGGGGCAAGGGTCGACGTGGTCATGCCGGTTTACGGCAATCGGCCCCTGACAATGCGCGCCATCGACAGCGTCCTGGCAGCAAACGTGACGGAGCCCTTCGAATTGATCGTCGTGGACGACGCCTCTCCGGATGCGGTGCTGGCCGCTGAACTGAGGCAGCTGGCCGAGCGGGGGCTGGTGTCCCTGCTCGTCAACGATTCGAACCTCGGCTTCGTGCGATCCGCCAATCGCGGCCTTCTGCTGCACGAGAATCGCGATGTGGTTCTCCTGAACTCGGATACCCAGGTTTTTGGCGATTGGCTCGGCAGGTTGCTGGCGGTCCTGCACGGAGCCCCGGCCATTGCGACGGCGACGCCGCTGTCAAACGCAGCGACCATTCTCAGCTACCCCGTCACGCTGCGCGAAAACGCGCGAACCGGCCTCGATTTCGCGGCGCTGGACGAAATCTGCGCCCGTGCGAATCAAAAGCCGGTGGAACTGCCGACCGGCATTGGATTCTGCATGGCCATCAAGCGTACGTGCATCGATGAGATAGGTGCCTTCAACGCCGCGCAATTCGGGCTCGGTTACGGCGAGGAGAACGACTTTTGCCGCCGCGCCGCTGAAAAGGGTTGGCGGAACGTCGCAGCCACCAATGTTTTCGTGTGGCACAGGGGAGGGGGATCATTCGGGGGGCAGCGCGAAAAGCTCGTCGCGGCGGCACAGCTGTCGTTGGAGCGGCTGCATCCGGGATATAGGGCTCTTGTGGGAGAATTCATTGCTCACGATCCGCTGAAAGCGGTGCGTGCAAAACTGGATGCCCGTCGTGTGGCGGCCGATACCAGAGCCAAAATCCTTCATTTGGGCGACGGAGATAAAGGCGAACAGTCAAATGGCCATGATCTGATGGTGCGACTCGTGCCGGACATCGCTCCCTTCTGGGGGGCGTACCGACCGACCATTTCGACTATTCCAAGCGTTCCCAACCTGGCCCGGATCACCAATCACACACAAGTTGGATGCTTGATGCAACTCATGGCGGATTTGCACATCGAGAAGCTATGTCTCGGCCCAAAAGCCTCCTGCTCGGTAGAGCTCGAACATAAGCTGATAAATGCAGCCAGAGAATCCGGCATTCTCATAGACAGAATAGCCTCCGGCAAACCAATAGAGTCATAGCAATATCGCCTTCGCCGGCGACGCCTCGCCGGTGGCATCCTGCTGCAATTGGAAGACCAGGGCCTGTCCTCAATTGAGCCAGGTGATAGCTCCGATTCCTTACGCGTTCCATCGCGAGGGACGATCAGGGGACCCCTCAGTACAGCGCTGCATGGAATTGCGGCCCATGCAGATCGCCGCCCATCCAAATGCTCGCGACGCCTTCAAAGGGCCTCAGCCCGTTTGTCACCTCCATATCAGTGGGCGCCGGCGGCGCTGTGCTGCACCAGCACTTCGCTCACGGGCAAACGTATTGATATCGGGGTCAGGACGGCCGGATCGTAGTGGCCAACGGCAACAAAGGAGATGAAAATTTCGGTTTCGGGAATCTTCAGGATTTCGCGGATTGCCTCTTCACGGTCGGGATTCATCGCCGTGTTGAGGCTGCAGGATCCGAGCCCCACCTGGCGCAGGCCCAGCAGCAGCGACATCATGAACAGACCACCATCAATGTAGCCTTGGTTGCGTTCATTCGGCGATAGAAAAGCGGTTAAATCGCAGGTGACCAACAGGAGCTTGGGAGGCATCTTGTACCCACGGAAGCCACGCTGCAGATCAACCGCAGCCCGTATGATCTTTGCATCCTCGAAAAGGTGCACACGCGGGGCTTGCCTGTTGCAGACCGAGGGCGCGAGCTGGGCGATCTGAACCGCACGCTCGATATCTTCGTTGAGGACCGGTTCAGACGTGAATTCGCGAACGCTTCGCCTGCTGTAGACGACCTCCAGGAAACTGCGATCCTGATTGGTTTCCACTCTTGTCGCCTCACGCACCGACGTCATAGGCAGGACGCCGCCCTGCTTGTCGTCAGCCTTGGCGATCAGGTCCAGGAGCGAAGGGGGAAAAAATCCCTCCTGCTCGGAAACCTCGACGCCCAACGCCTTGTGACGTTCGAAATAGACGTGCATCACCGATGCTGCTGCCTTGAAAAACTGATCCTCCGTCGGGTGCGCCGCTGCGAGCCAACTCTGCATCTCGTTAGCCAGCTTTTGAATCGCACCCTTGCCGAAACCCCCTCGGAAGTCAGCGTGACTCAGGCCCTTTTCAATTGCGTGCGTGTGATACATCAGACGGGCTCGGGCGCCGCTGATGGCGGAAGATTGCTCGTGCGCGTGGACGTATCGTTCATTGTCCTTCAAAGCCAGCTTCTCTGCATTCTTGGCATAGCTTGAAGGTTCTTTGGCAGGCTTTGCCGAGACAGTCGGCAGCTTCTGCACCGTGATGCCGGCGATCTCTGCGCCCGCGCGCTCCCCGGTGAAGTGTACGGCCCCCAGCATGAACTGAGTGAAGCCATCCTCCGGCACGCTGAAGTCGAACGAATCGGTGCGCAATGCATTTGACGCCCCTTTGATTGCAACGGTTCCGATGGGGTGGAATTTGCGGGTCGCCTTGTTCCTGACGTACAGAATGACCGCGCGCGCCGTGGTCCGCACCGTCCAATTGATCGTGAACCTGTAGGGAGCCGCCTTCAGAATGGGGCAGGGAAGATCGCACCAGACCAGATTCCCGCGGATCGAGCCGCCAGGCGCTACCGCAAGTTCGATGAAATCCTTGTGCGAGGCGACAGCCCAAGCCGCATTGCTGGCGGTAAAGGCAGGCCGATCGACAGCGGTGCTCTCGCCCAGGGCCGCATTCGGCGGCAAATACGGCTTGCGCGAACCGATAGCGCCAGACAGCGCCGACGACAGAAACCGCCTGGAATCGGCGCGGAGCCTTTCAAGGCGCTTGCCGACAGCATCCCAATCAATGGGCCGAAGCATCCTCTCGACATCGACCTCAGTTGGCTTGACCACGAGTCGATCCTCCAATCCAAACATCTTCAACAGCGAAGTAAAGCGAGCCAATCCTCGTTTAGGATTGCCGTACGCCATGAAAGGCTTGTTGAAGAGTATCGAGAACACCGTGCCGTGGAAAGAATCCGTCACGACGAAGGAGGCATCGTGGATTGCTGCCAACCAGCCTTCGACCGATTTGTCGCCCTCTCCACTGCCTGCGGGGTTCGCCGCGTGAAAAGGTTGCCCGTTCGTTGAAAAGGCGTTGACGGAAAGCCTTCTCGACAGGGCATCGATAATGCGAACCTTGTCCTCGTTGCGGTCCAGGACGTACGCCAGAAGTTGGCCCTTGTTGGAATGTCGCTCCTTGGACGAGAACAGGCGGACGTAGTGGTCAGTTGTCAGCAGCATGGTTGGGTCAAGGACGTGCTGAGAGTCGACACCAAGACGGTCCCTGCACAGCATGACGCCACTGTCCTCCCTGACCGATACCGCGTCGAAGCGCGCGATCAGGGGAGCAATCATACGGGTTTTCGCGTCATCGTATTCCCAGTCGGCAGTCCCGAACGACGCTGCATAGCTGATCCTTTTGACCTTATTGTCGTCCTCCGGAAGAAAGCTGAGAAAGAAATCGGGCAAGACGGATTTCGCATATTTCGGTCGCCAGACTTGGTCGCTTCCAACGACAATCGCATCGAAGCCGTACCGGCTGATATTCATGCTTAACTGGGACGTCGAATGAAATTCTCTCGATATGGGAGTAGCGTGCTCTTCGAGAAAAGCGCGATTCGGCGCGTGGCTTATCGGCATGATATCCGATATCAGAGGCACTTCGTCATCCGGCGCGATGGCAGCAGCATCGACACGGACATCTTTCGGGGCCTTTCGTCTATTTATCAGTACGGGTTGATGCCCCAGTTGCCTCAAAACCTCCATCAGCGCATATCCCTGCAGGTTGCCGCCGATATTTGCGTTGAACGGCAGGGTCAATACACCGATTTTCATCGAGCGGGTCTCCCGTTCTGTGCCGAGAGGCAGTGCATCCTTAGGCGGGACCTCAGCCTCCGGGACCGATTTGGCTGAAGCAGAGTGGCGATCGACTGCAGAAAAAACCTGGAGCGCCCTGGCAAGAAGCAGGTCAAGCGCTTCGCCCAACGGCAAATCCTGTGCAATTCGTTCCTTGCCGTTGCCGGCAGTGGTCACTCGGAAGTCTGATTTGTGTCGCTTTTCGACGATATCGACGGAAACCAGCCCCTTTTCTGATGGCGTAAAGTCAAAAGCAAACTTCACATCCTTGTGGACAAAGCTCGCCACGAGGCATTTGTCATTATACACCCAAATTTTTCCGAGATGGCCATCGAGGCCTTTCTCTCGCAGCAAAGGCACGAGTGTATCCGAAATATCTTGGAACATGGGAACGCTCAATTTTGCTGTTGACGCGGCAAGGGGAGCCGGCGGGCTCGGAAGGGAAAACTCTTCTACCAAGGCTGGGCTTAGCGGAATCTGGCGCGCTCTGATCTTGCGCGGGATCGCATCCTGGCGATTGTGCGCCAGCGAATAATGCAGATTGTTGTCGTGGTTGAGCACGTAGACAGCCGCGGGAAAGGGCAACGGTTTCAATGGTCGCCCGGCCTCACGCATCACGTGCTTCCAATGCGAGTGCTGGTTTAGATGCTTGGACAGGTAGTCCACGGTTCCGTCATCGTCTGGCAATGGCGGAAGATCATCCGGCCTAAAATTTATGACCGAACAACTGCCGCAGACATTGTCAAAGCCTTTCCCCCAGACCCCAGGAATTGGCGCGATCAAGTTGGCTTTCCAGTCGTAGGCATAGCCGGTCTCGACCAGGTAACCGTTTGGGTCTCGATCTTCTAGGACATAGCCAACCAGTTGGTTGCTCAGCAGATCGTCCGCGTCGAGCATCATGACGTACCCGCCGCCGCGCTCGCGGACGGCGCGGAGCAAGAGGGTTCGTTTCCTGCGCTTGTCCCTTAGCTTGGCGCTTGCAATATCTTCCACGGTCCAGCGCGACTCGAGATGGACAACGTCAAGTTTAAGGTCTGGGGCGAGCTCGGGCATATCCTGCGCCGCGAGCAATACCTGGAAAGACTTGTTCGTCTGATTGTCGAGCGAACGCAGGGTCTGATTGAAAACCCTGCTGACCTGTCCCCAATCCGACGCATTTGCTTTCGGCATCAGCGGAATGCAGAAGAAAAAATTCATTGTGCCGCAGTCTTGTCCCATAGAACTATCATCGCTCGCGAGCAGATTGCTGCAGTCCACCTGGGTATGGGAAAAGCTCATTACCCGATGATGCTTGCAGAATTTGCAACGTGCTCCCGGTCCCGCAAGATCTGCTGGTCCAAAATTCCTGGTCTGGCGGAAAGATAACGGGTGCCATCAACAGCACGAATTCGGAACCTGCCCAGGTTTCACGTAGGTCACGCCTCCTGAGATGGTCTCGCGCGAACGTCCATAATTCTATCAGCCCGGGTCGTCGCCGACAAGCTTGCCTGGGTTTGCAAACGGCGTGTTCGGCCTGTGGCCCAACGCTGATGAACCTGGGCTGAAACCCGATCGCCAACTGCCTTGCAATTGTGCACGACGTTGGGGCCGGGGGCGAAACCCTGGGTCGCCACGTGATGTCGGAGCCGCCCGACAGCTCCGAATCCGAGACCAGAACGTTCTGGCCGTCTATCGATATGGCGATCGGCAAGGCGCCATGACGTTCGATCTCGGGCGAGGCACCGATCTTCATCCGTTGCGCTGAAGTTCCGGATGCGGTCCTCCCAAAGCCGATGGTGGCGGTATAGCCCTCTATGGCGACGTCCCGAATCCAATCATTCTCGATAGCGTGGAAATCCACGAACGTGATTCGCGCGCGAACGTTTGGTCCGTTCGGCGGGTCGACAGGAGTGACGCTCCCGGGCACCGAATGGCCAAATATTCCATCGAATGCGGGCAGCGGGCGTATTGCGACGAGCCTGAAGCACGTCGATCTCGGGCTCGAGGTTTTTTCGCGTTAGGCCCCGTGACGAAGTGCCGGCCTCGCGCCCATGTTGAAGGAAGGCTTGGTCGACGTTTTCTTCTCCGGGGGCATACGCAATGCCGCCCGATCGATGGGCGCAACGCTGGAGACCTCGAATAGCAGGACGCTTGACCGAGTTGAGCCGTCAACTCGATGGCCGCGGAAGGGCAAACTCTTTTATCAAGGCTGGGGTCAGAGGAACCTTCCGCGCCTCGATCCTGCGCGGCAGAGAAGCCTGCCGATGCTGTGCGATCGAAAAATGCAGATTGTTGTCATGATTGAGCACGTAGATTGCTGCGGGAAAGGGCAGGGGTTTCAAAGGGCGTCCGAATTCACGCATCACGTGCTTCCACCCCGAATGCTCCTTGAGGTGCTTGGCCAAGTAGTCTGCCGCTTCGTCTCCTCCTCGCAAGGGCGGGAGATCGTTCAGCGTGAAGTTTATGACGGAGCAGCTACCGCAGACACCGTCGAACCCTTTTCCCCAGACTCCTGGAATTGGTGCGATCAGATTGGCCTTCCAATCGTACGCATAGCCAGTCTCGGCGATGTAACCATTGGGGTCCCCATCCTTCAGGACATAGTCCACCAGTCGGTTGCTCACCAAGTCGTCCGCGTCGAGCATCATGACGTACCCGCCTCCGCGCTCGCGGACAGCGCGGAGCAAGAGGGTTCGTTTCCAACGCTTGTCTCTCAGCTTGGCGTTTGTAAGATTTTCCACGGTCCAGTGTGGCGTGAGATGGACAACGTCGAGCTTCAGGTCCGGAGCAATCTCGGGCATATCCTGCGCCGCGAGCAATACCTGGAAAGACTTGTTCGTCTGATTATCGAGTGAACGCAGCGTCTGATTGAAAACCTTGCTGACCTGTTCCCAATCCGACGCATTTGCTTTCGGCATGAGCGGTATGCAGAAGAAGAAATTCATGACACTGGAATCGCGTTCCATCCGGCTAGGCCTCATTCTTGGCGAGGATCATCATCCATGCCGCGCTTTCACGGCTGAAGCTGATCGTAGGCCTCAGAACTAGCGCGCCGCCGATCCAAGGATCTGCTTTTGATGCCCACGCGTCGTTGGTGGTCAGGGCAGGTTTCTCCAGGCTATGGACTGTCCGCGATCAGCTTCAGATGCATTGTTAGCTGATCCGGGCCTTTCAAGCCAG
Source organism: Reyranella sp. (assembly GCF_965279465.1). Taxonomy (NCBI): domain Bacteria; kingdom Pseudomonadati; phylum Pseudomonadota; class Alphaproteobacteria; order Hyphomicrobiales; family Reyranellaceae; genus Reyranella; species Reyranella sp. The sequence continues at coordinate 5,991,979 of NZ_OZ257242.1, read as the reverse complement.
CTTGGGCAGAAGCGGGGTGCCACGAAGCCGGTGCGCAAGATCCGTTCGAGGGATGCTTCGGACGGAGGAATTGTGTTGCCTAGGACGCAATCTGGGGAGGAATGCCGAAAGGGCGCGCCTCGGGCGCGATGTTCAGGTTCAACGCCCCTCGATCACGCGTAAGCACCTCGATATGCCACTTTACCCATGCCTCGGTGTATTCCAGCCTGACCGGAGAATATCGGTGCTCGTCAAAGGCGGTGGCCCCCGACTGGGTGAGGGACGCCTCGTGATGAAGGCCGATCGCCAGAACGTCGGACAGATGCGTGACGGCCGACTGCCCCAGCCGATGGCGGATACGGGTCAGGATTTCCGAATCGGCGCCGGTGCGCACACTGTCGAAGCTTCCGACCTGGTCAAGAACCGACCTCCGGAAAAACGTCGAGGCCGGATTCAGGTGGGTGTAGGGTCCGTCGCGACGAACGATGATCCGTCCCGTGCGATCCATGCGAATCCAGCTCGACGTGCTGCATGCGATGCCATGCTTCATGGCATTCAGATGGCTCTCGAGCCGCTGGCTGTGCATCCAATCGTCGGAATCGTGGAATGTGACGAAATCTCCGGAGCACTGACGGATCGCCTGATTCTTCGATGCGTAGGTGCCCATGTTGCGGTCGTTGAAAATGGGCTTGATCCGCGGATCCATGCTCGCAAGTGCCTGAATGATCTCACGGCTGTTGTCCTCGCTTCGATCGTCGACGATGAACAATTCGAGATTCGACACCGTTTGGTCGAGTACACTGCGAACCGCCAATTCCAATGTGTCGCTGGAATTGAACGACGTCATTATCACGGACACCTTCGGAGAGAGCGCACGCTTCTGCGACGCTCGCGGCACGATGCTGAAAGGGGCCGGCACCGTTTCGCTTCCAAATTGCACGGCCGGCAGACGGTGGAACTGGAGAAACCGCCGGAGCCATATCTGCCAGGTATCGGTTTGACCCTTGACCAAGGCCAGATTGGCCAGGCCGAGATACGCATCCGCGAAATCCACGCGCCGCTGGAGAATTCTATGGAAGGCAGATAGCGCCAGATCTTCTTCGGCATTGTGCGCCAGGAGATCGCCGATGAAAATGAGACTGATGTCGGATGCCGCGTATTGGTTGGACAGGATGAGTTTCGAATAGGTAATCGCTTCCCTCAGGTCTGTCGTATATACGGCAGCAATGTAGCTTGCCAGCGGACCCACTTCGTCGGGATGCCGAGCGATGATGTCGCGGTACTTTCCGAGGGCTTCTTGCGCACGTCCGCTACGTAGGGCGCATCTTGCGAGCAGATCGTGCAGCCGCCGTCGCTCTCCCTCCGGCAGCCCGTCGAACAGGGCCGGCGTCTCGATCAGTGAGCGACCGATGGCTTCAGCCGATTGAACTGCGTTCAGCAGTGCGTAGAGCCGCATCGCGAACATCTTCAGGATCGCGAGTGCTTTCGGGACGAACCTCACGTTGCCGCTGTCCGACAGCTCCACGAATTTGATCAGGAGAAACCGGAGGTCGGTTTGGAAAAGCCCGTTGAGAGCAGCCCGCACCTGCGCTGCCGATTCGTACGTTTCGAGAGCGCCAATCAGAGCCTCAACGCTCCAGCGGTGCTCCTCGGTGCCAACCTTGCAGGCAAATGTCTGGGAGAGATAGGATGAGAGCATGTCGCGCGCTGCGGTCGAAAGAGTCTGCGCTTGACCCTCATGGACGATGGACGGCTTTGCGGCCGTGCCCGTTTCGGGCTTTCTCTTGAGAGAAGCGGCAACAGGGGAAATTATCGACGTATTGACCTTCGACGCGATCGCGGACGAAGTCCTGGCGCGGGTGGCGTGGGATGATGATGTCAGTTCCTCGAGCAAGAGATTGAAGCGCTTGACCTTGAAGTCGGTCTGTAGCGAGGATCTGAGATAGGTCTTGATGCCTTTGTCGCAGAGAATGACGGTAATCGCTCGATCAAGGGATCGTGTATCGTGCACGAGTCTACGTGCCCCCTCCGTCAAGTGCTCGAAGTTGCCCAACGCTCGAGCGATCTCGACCTCTATCGTGACATCGACCGGTGTGGGTGACACGTGGGTGGGTTCGCTCAGCAACTTGTCGACACCCGCAAAGAGCGGCCCATCCAATGTGCCCGCCTGGGGGGAAGCGCTCATTCTCGTCAGCGGCAGCAGTTGCCGTGAGAACATGCTGCGCAGATCGGGGAGAGTCGGTATTGGTAGTGCGGCAATCATGTGTCCGAGCTATTCTCCACCGCGAGTGACCGGTTCACGATTGGCGTCGGCAGCGCCCGGTTTCTTGCGGTTGGACAGCGCGCGCGAGACGACATTGAATACGCGGCGGTCCCGGTCGAAGAGCCGTTCGGTGCCGGCGTGGTCCAGCGATTTCAGTTGACTCAGAATCTGCGAAAGCATCTCGCTGCCTTTTGGCAGGATGGCCACGCCATGCGGTCCGCGGTCTTCGCCAGACTGCGAAACTTCAATCAACCCGCGGTCGGCCAATTCGGCCATGGCTTTGGTGACGCGCCGGCGCGAAATCCGCAGCTTCCTCATGATCTGAGTAACAGTGCCCCCATCGGGCCCGATCTCACGAAGAATTACCCAACCCTCAAAGCTCACACCCCGCCGCTCCGAAAAAATTGCTGAATCGCTGACGGTGGAATATGTCCGGTGAAGGAGCAGCAACATTTCTTCCAGCTGAATCTTGTTCGTGCCTTCCGCAGGGGCTGTGGGGGCACCTTCTACAGCAGCTGCGTGGGCGCCCTCCGCAGTGGCTGCTCTTCCTGCGCTGGGTTCTTCGGCCGCGCCGGTTGGCCCCTTCAGGCTTCTCCACACTGAAGCGAGCGACCAGCTGGTACTGCTCTCGTGGCTTTTATCGCGACTCGCCCGCTTACTCATATCCACCGCCTTCCAAATCTCAGGCCAGATGCTCTCTTATGGAGCGATTGATCAGCAGAGCCATCATACAGGCAAGGACGAATGCGAAGGCGGGGACCGAATCAAGAGCAAACGCCCCGGACACGTCGGACTGCGAGTCATCATCGGACTGACAAACGCGGTGACGTGCACATGTTGCGAAAATCTGACCGCACGGTTTGAACAAGCGGCGCGTTGCCGGTCACCCCGCTCGACTGTGGGGCGAAGACCCGAGGGGTTGTGGCGCTCGTTGATGCGGCACACTGCGTCCCGAGACCTAGGATCGGACTTCAGGTCGAACATCGTAGTGAGCGGGCACCGCAGAGGGAAAAACCGGATGCACGGCGGGACGTTCCTTCGATTGCTTCCGGCGCTTCTTGGCTTCTTCGTTCTGCAGCACTCGGAACCTGCGCCGCAGCAGGCGAAGTGCGCGGTGGTTCAGCATATACGACGACATGCCTGACAACCGGTCCGCGCCGTATGTGGCATTGAGCACTTCCCGGCCCGCCGCCGACAGCACCGTCCGGCGCTCCTTGGTGAAGGACGCCGACTTGGAATGGAAAACATAGGTATTTGTTGCGATGCCGCATGCATAGCCAGCGTTGGCCGCCCTTATGCAGAGATCATCTTCCTCACCGTAGCCGATCGGGAACTTGTCCTCGTCGAAATATCCGATGTCCTCCAGCGCCGCGCGGCGAATGGCCATGCAGAAGCCGTTGACCAATGGGACGAAGGGAACAAAATCCAGGGCGATCTTCTCGCACAACCTGTCCATGTCTTCGGGGACAAGGTTGGCCGGAAGCTGGTTCACGAAGAACGTCCCGTCGGCCGCGGTCAAGCCAGGCACGGACTGCCAGCTTGCCGCGTTCGAGAGCGGACCGACAATGGCCAGGCGGGGGAAACGCTCGCCGGCAGCGACGAGCTTGCGCAAGGCATGGCGCGGCACCACGGTGTCACTGTTCAACAGCACTACCCAATCGGTGATGACCCGCTTCAGGGCGAGGTTCGCTGCACGCGTATAGCCAACGTTGTGGGGAGTGCGGATCAGCTCGACCCATGGATGTGCAGCGGCGAAGCGGGTCAGGAAGGCGGCTGTCGACGCATCGGAGGCGTCGTCCACGATGATGACGCAATCACCGTCCCGATGTGCACGGGCAACCGACGCCAGGCATTTTTTCACGTCGTCGAGGCCATTGTGGACGCAAATCGCTACTGTGATCGGACCTGATGCGGATTTCTCGAGAAGTGGACGTTCTCCTGGCCAAGCCGGCGCGTGCGGCTGCAACCTGCGATTCCGTCGGTGGGGCTTGAAGGTAAGCAGCGGATGTCGCCGCGCACAGACACCCGCCGTGTCCAGCGGCGCGAGCTGTTGCGAGCGCTGCCACAGAACGGTCGGCAGGCTCAGCTGGTCCCGCCGGCTGCCCGTCTCGATCTCACTCCACCAGTGGCTCATCAGGCTGATGCAGCTGGGTGCGTTATGCCGGCGAAGGAGGAAATTGGTTTCCCAGAGCCCCTGTGCCTCCGGCATCCCGATGTCCCTGTAGCGCGCAAGCTGCCGCAGGATCACGTCCTCCCGATCCTTGTAGCGTATGATGCATTCGGTTCCCTCGTCGTAGACGCAATTGCGAAGAGGATGAACGAAGGCACCCATCGGGATGTCGTCGCTCAGACAGTCGAAGAAGGCGCCGACGTCGCCGTTGACCCCGATGTTGGCGTCGATCCAGACGCTGTGGCTATATTCCGGAAAGTACAAATGAGGATGCAGTTTGACAAAGCGTGCCGCGCGCGTCGGGTCGTGGTGAAGGTAGTTGAGGGGCACCACCTTCCAGCCCGGGACCTCGAGCGAATGATCGCTGAACGCGACAAAATCGCAATTCGGCGGCCGAAAAGCCGGCGGCTCCAGATCGTCGTAGCCATCCACCACGGCAGTGTAGACAACGTAACGGCCAGGTAGCGGCGTCGTGCTGCGCGAGTCGGCAGTATAGCGCGAAGGTGGCCGAGGAAGGCGGTGGCGACGAACGTTCTGGCGCGCCACCTTGCGAATCGCATCGAGCGACTCGGCACGGCGGCGTTGGCGAAAGTAGTGGAGCAGGGGGTTGATCCCCGCATCGAGAGCGTCCGGATTTCTTGCAAGATAGTGCGTGGTGTCGAAGCATTCCGATGGATTGCGCTTTTCTTGCGCACCGAAATCCAGGAAATGCATAACCGGATCGACCTTGGCCGCTAACACGTCGGCGTTCATTTCCAGGTAGTAATCGCTATCGAAATATTCGCACTGGGCGATCAGCGCGAGCTTATGCGCGTCGCGCCACCGACCGCGCAAACAATAATGCGCGTAGAGCTTCAGGTAATTCACTGTTCCCTGCAATTCTAGCACCTCCAGGTCGCACCCGCGCCTTGGGCTCGCGGCCACCCTTGTTCGCTCTTACAGAAACTGGCACATTTTGACAGATGTCCGTCTCGACTTCGATTCATTTCGCAACTGCGAGATGGATGGAGATCGTAGCCCCCTCGCGTTCGAACTTCACGGTGCGCAACTCCAATGGTTTGGGGCCATTGGATGACCGGACGCCGTGCAATATGCCGTCCGGACGCAATTTCGCCACGATGCGGCCACAAACCGGCCGGGAATCTCTATGGGACGTGCCGCGACTCATCTTCGACCGGATCCGAGCTTCTGAGTTCTGCAGCTCTGCGCATGGCGCGATGAGCCATGCGCTCCCAGAGTTTCCGTTCGCCTTTGTCCAGGTCGGCCCACCGGCCGGGCGTCCCGGTCCTGTCGTTCATGTATCCCCAATATAGGCTACGCGCGATGGCGGTGTAAAATTCTCGTTCATCCATCGTGGCCTCGTTCGATGTCGCCTTCAGATCGACAAGCAAATACTCAGCCAATCATGTTACATCTGCGCGAACCACCATCGACAGGGCTGGTCGCGACGTTCGCGAACGACGTTGCATCCCGGCTCAGGGGGCAGTCGGCGATAGACGACCGGAATATCGCATTGCCACCGCGCCGGTCTAGGCTGGGAGAGCGTCGGCCGAGCACGGCCGGAAATCTGTCCTTCGGCAGCGTTTGTCGCTCGTGCACATGGGGTGATCTGGGATTTGTGGCTGCTTTCAGGTAGCCCCTCCAGCCGCCAAACATCAAAACGCTCAAGCTGAATAATCCATTTGGAGGGCTAACCTCAGCCCCAAGAATATGACCGACCGTCATCTGGACAAGAGCGGACGCCTTTAAGGATCTCCCTGTTCCGTGACCCTACGATATGGCCAGTGAGAAACGCAGCGCTTGTGCGCCCGGAGCTGTCAATCAGTCTTGGTGAAATTCAACAGGTTGACGCAGACCAGAATTGCCTATGTCCTTAGTATATACCCCTAGCAAACCGTTCATTACAATCCTCAAAGCCGGGCGATCGCGAGCTGTGATCAGGCTTGGCGGGTCGAGAGCCATCGACGAGCTGAAGCTCTCATGGGGCTCGAGTCCGGTCACACTATTTGGCCGCGTCGATGTTTCCACTGGCTTTGAGCGCTTGGGTGAGGGACAAGAATGTCTTGATGTCGCCTTTGTTCCATACCGTGCGACAGCCGGGGCGGCGCCAGCCAGGACCGTCCCCAGTTGCCATGAGTGCCTGACCACATGCCGTCATCCAAGCTTATTGTCATCTGCCTTCTCGCCCTTGCGCTGCCAGCATGCTCGTCTCTGCCCTCCGCCGGCCCGACGGCCTCACAAGTCGAGCGGACGGCCGATCCAAACCTCGACGTCTACTTGGTCAAAGTCACTCCACCAGTCGTCCGCGCTCTGTCGGATTACAAGTACGACGGATTCCCGCGGCCTTTCCAGCTCGACACCCACCGGCCGAGCGTCGCCCTGCAACCCGGCGACATGGTCGGCGTCAGCATCTACGAGGCGGGTGGTACGCCGCTCTTCGGCGGCGGTGGCAGTAGCAGCGGCGGTGGTGCGCCAGGTGCGGCGACGGCGCAGACTTCTGTGTCGGCCCAGGCCACAACCTTGCCGGGCCAGCTCATCGAGCCCAGCGGCCAGATACTTATTCCGTTCGCGGGGCGCGTTCGTGTAGCGGGTCGCACCCCGAGCGAAGCTGCCGACGAGATCGCACGTCGCTTGGCGCCTCAGACGGTGCAGCCTCAGGTCATCGTCACCCTGCTCAGCAACAACGCCAATGCCGTCTCGGTCGGCGGTGAAGTTAACAAGGCCGGCCTCGTCCTTCTCACTCTGCGCGGCGAGAAGCTGCTCGACGTCATCGCCCAGGCTGGCGGGCCGCGCTTCCCCGCGCTCGAAACGGATGTTCGCGTCATGCGCGGGAACGCCGTCGCCGCCATCCCGCTGCAGCAGGTGTTAGCGAATCCGCGAGACAACATCGTCGTTCGGCCCAACGACAATGTCGTCCTGGTCCGCAATCCCAAGACCTTCGTGGTGCTTGGCGCGGTCACCAAGGTCGCCCAGTACAACATGGAGTCCGAGCGCGTCACCTTGGCGGAGGGGATCGCCCGCGCCGGCGGCACCGTCGACAGCTACGGCAGCCTGGCGGGCATCTTCCTGTTGCGCAGCGAGCCGACACCGCTGGCGCGCGCCGTGTTGAAGGCGGACTCCGCTGCCATCGACGACACCTATGTGCGGACCGCCGAGACGCGCGGCCTCACCGGCCCGCAGACCCGGATGATCTATCGCATCGACCTGACCCAGTCTGGCGGCTACTTTTCCGCCCAGAACATCGCCTTGCGCGACAAGGACATCGTGCTGGTCGCCAATGCCGAAACCGCCCAGATCCAGAAGGCGATGGCCCTGCTGCGAGCCTTCACCGGCGCCTATTTCGATCTCAGCCGCGGTGCGGCCTTCTACGTGCCGTCGCAGTGATAATGTCGGCACTACGGGAGGGCGCGCCTTTGAGTGCCTTGCCGACACGCGCACCGTCAAGGTGCGGTCGCGTGAACATGCCGCGCGTGAGAGCATGGCGCCGACCTGTCGAACTCGGTGGCGAGGGCATCGAGCTCTTCAGTGGCTATGAATTGCCTGATGCAAGCGACTTGATTTCGGCATGCACAAGCTGAAGGCTGCTGCTAAGGGCCTGGTGCAAGATTACAGAATCGGAAGAAAAGAATCGGGACGCGGCGAATTACGCATCAATAGAATCGGGGAACTGCTATCGCAAGGCAAGGCGCGTTGTAGACTCTCGTCGTGATCGACACGATGGGCATTCGTCAGCGTTACGAGGCGGTTGCGCCGCACCTCGATGAAACGCGTTTTGCGTCTGTTTGCCGCCAGCGAGGCGCGAACGGCGGGCCGCGGCGGCATTGCGGTGGTCAGCCAGACGACCGGGATTGCGCGCAGCACGATCGGCCGCGGCCTTCGGGACCTCGACAGCGCGGCGTCGGCCTGGCCAAGCGGGCGGGTCCGGCGCGGCGGCGGCGGCAAGGCTGCCGTGGTCGAGCAGCCCCTGCTGGAAGACCCGCGAGCGCTGCCAGCATCCCGATCGCTATGCCCAGTTCGATCATATCAATGCACGTATCGCCCGCTTCCGGCGGAACGGCCAGCCGGCGATCTCGGTCGATACCAAGAAAGCCTCTTCCGGGGATCGAGTGGGTGACTCTGGAAGGGGAACACTGCGAGACGCTGGTAGATAGTGGATTCTGGATTTTGATCGGCGCCGATTCTTGTCACGCTAAGGGATGGGCAAGAAGAAGCGGCAGCGGCGCCTCGGGACTTTCTGGCCGACAATCCGCACTTCACCCAGCGCTGCGCCTGCGAGGTCGGGCGGCGCTGCCGGGAGGCATCGATCCGCGATGTCGCCAGAGACTTCCGGCTCGACTGGGACACGGTCAGCCGTTCCGCACTGTCGCCGGCCGACGTGCGCCGCAGGCGGCGATCCTGTTCGACAATGCAAGGCCGAATACGCCCGCGTCAGCGGCAAGGACCGGCGCATCATCAAGGGCCAGAAGTACACCCTGCTGTCGCGTCACGACAACCTCGCGCTGGAGGGCAGGCGCTCGCTCGCCTTGCTGCTGGCCGCCAACAAGCGGCTCAACACCGCCTACCTCCTGAAGGAGGAGTTCGGCCAACTCTGGGACTACAGGTGCGATGCAAGCTCACGTGGCAGCGGCTGGAGCCCTACAACGCTTCGCCGACATGATCGAGCGCCACTGGGACGGCATCGCCGCCTACTGCAAGCCCGAGAACAAGGTCTCGCTCGGCTTCGTCAAGGCCTCAGCAACAAGATCCGTGTCTTCCAGCGGCGCGCCTACGGCCTGCGGGACGAGGAGTATCTGCGCCTCAAGGTCGTCACCCGCATGCTGCCGCGGCATTGAGCCTCGCAGTGCGCCGGCAGCGCGCGCCGCGATCAGGGTCCTCTTCTCCCGCTTCCCAGCTCATCGGGGTTGCCGCAGGGCCGGCGGGTCTGTGGGCGAAGTCGAGCATTTCCCCGCGTTCCCAAGTTACCAGGCGTTCACGGCACGGAACGCGGGGGAAGGGCAGCCGCTCCGCGAAGCGGATCGTCCACAGATCCGCCGGCCTCATCACTTCATGATCAGCCAATCGCCCTGCCGGCAGACGCAACGACGAGCGCTCCGCGCCTTCTCAATCCAGCCCTTGGCCGGCAGACCGAATCCACCCAAAATCACCCACTCGATTTCCTGAAGACCCAATTATGAGACATTACCCTAGACTATCGAGAAGTCATTGGCGGTGAGCGCAAGGCCCGCAGAAAGCTGTGCGAACTGTGTCGCGCCGCCGGCGGCGTTGCCGTTGCTGTCGTAGAACAGCTTGCCGGTGTCGGTCTCGTAGATGACGCGGTCGCTGGCATCCTGCGCCGTGCCGCTGGCATTGGCGGCGAACTGGGCCAGGCTCAGCGTCCCGGTGCCCGCGATGGCCGTGAAGACCGCGTTGTCGAGCTGGATCGTGTCCGCGGCGACGTTGAAGTCGGTGATCGTGTCGATGTTGGACGCGCCGAGGGCACTTCTGAAGACGAATACATCGGCGCCGAGCCCGCCGGTCAGCACGTCCGAACCCGTTCCGCCATTGAGGAAGTTGCGGTCGGCGTTTCCGACGAGCGTGTTGTCGAGCGAGTTGCCGGTGCCGTTGATGGTGCCGCTGCCGGTAAGGGTCAGCCGTTCGATGTACTGGCCGGTCAGGTTGAAGCTGACGGAGCTGTTGACCCGGTCCGTCCCTCCGCCGTTTTTCTCGACCACGACGTCGCCGGCATTGTCGACTGTGTAGGTGTCGTTGCCGGCGCCGCCGGTCATCGTGTCTGCGCCCGTCTTGCCGTCGAGGACGTTGTTGCCGGCGTTGCCGGTGAGGGTATTGGCGAGCGAGTTGCCGGTGGCGTTGATGCTGCCGCTGCCGGTCAGGGTCAGGCGTTCGATGTATTGGCCGCTGAGGTCGAAGCTGACGGAGCTGTCGACCCGGTCCGTTCCTTCACCATTATTCTCGACCACGACGTCGCCGGCATTGTCGACCGTGTAGGTGTCGTTGCCGGCACCGCCCGCCATCGTGTCCGCGCCCGTCTTGCCATTGAGGACGTTGTTGCCGACGTTGCCGGTCAGGGTGTTGGCGAGCGAGTTGCCGGTGGCGTTGATATTGCCGCTGCCGGTCAAGGTCAGCCGCTCGATATACTGGCCGGTCAGGTTGAAGCTGACGGAGCTGTTGACCCGGTCCGTTCCGTCACCGCTTTTCTCGATCACCGTATCGCCGGCATTGTTGACAATGTAGGTGTCGTTGCCGGCGCCGCCTGCCATCGTGTCGGCCCCGGCGGTGCCGGCGAGCGTGTCGGGTCCGGAGGTGCCGAAGATGGTGGAAGTGTCGCCGAGCCAGGGCGAGCTGGTGTCGAGTGCCGGACGTGTGGAGAGGAAGGTCGTGCCGGAGACGCTCGCAGGACCAGAGGCGATCTGGGTCGACGTGAGACCGTAGATGTCGTTGCCCGACAAGCTCGCGGTGACCGTCGTGGCATTGCTTAGCAGGACCGCGCTGCTGGTCCGGTCGTTCACCACCACATTGTCGGTGACGGTGAGGCTGGAGCCGCCATAGGCCGCGCTTTCGCCGCCGTAGTGGATGATGGCGGGATTATCGGTATTCAGGCCCTGCTGAATCACATTGTCGCTGACGATGCCTACACCGCCATTGGGCAGGTCGATGCTGTAGCTGCCCGTGCCGGTGTTATCGTAGATGCGCGAATTGGTAATGGTGGTGGAGTGCGCACGGCTCTTGATCTGATGGCCGATGACGGCGTCGTGGAAGTAACTGTCGTCTATGACCAGGGACGCGATCTCGCCGACATAGAGGTTATGCGTATAGCCATCGCCGGTGCCGTTGTGGTCGAATTCCGAGCCGGTGATGCGGATCGTGCCGTTGGAAACAGGATTCGCCAGGAGGCCATTCTGGTTATCATGGAAATAGCTGTCGATAATGACCAGGTTGCCGCCCTCATAGCGAATTCCGGCGCCGTTGCCGTCGGCCACGGCGGTGCCGGAGAAGCTGAGATTCCGGACCGTCACGTCCGTCTCCGTGACGAGGATACCCTTGCCGTTAGGCGGTGCCTGGGTGGCGACGAAGTTCGCCATGCCGCCGACGCCCTCGATGGTGATCTTCGTGCGGACTATCGCGAAGTCGTTCACGTATGTGCCGGCCTGCACGGCGATGACGTCGCCATCGTGCGAGGCGGCGACCGCTGCGGCGAGCGTCGCATAAGCCTGTCCGGCCCCGACATTGAGTGTTGTCATGAAAATTTCCCCGAATGGTTCGGCCATACCATGCCGCAATGGCCGCCGTACCGGGTGGCAGACCTTTGCTTAGCCGGCTCTACCTTGCGAGGCGTCGACGTCGCCGCCTGAGCTCCCGCGTCATGGTAGACTGCCCTCGAAATCGCGACGCTTCAGAGAAATCGTTTCTCGCGTCGCTGCAGTGACCTACCAAATCACTTCCCTCCCGGCCTAGTGACCTATGTGTGTCACCCTGGGCTTCAGCGAGCAGTTCCAGCGTTCGATACAATCCACCCATCGCCGCGCAGGTGTGAACTGGTGTGCTCGAATGGTGATGGGACGGCGAAGCTGACTCGCGAGCCCAGCCACCAATCGAGCGGAAGGCTCAGCATCGGGGTGACTTGAAGGGCAGACCCATGGCCGGTCCATCGCACGGCGCTGGTTCCGTCCAGGGGAGCGACGGATATCGTTACAATTCGATGACAGCCAGTTAGAATTCTCTTGTGGCCTTGATAGCGGACCCGATACGTCTCGCAGAGCCTCGATCCGCCTCTTGCTTAATCGCGCCCCGAGCGGGACGACCATGAGCTTTCGGCGCACATGCTCCTTTGGAGCGCGAGCTTCCAGCTCGCTCATGTTCTGGAGCGAGCGCTCTCCCCAAACAAAAACCCCCGGCATCGCCGAGGGTCGTCGTCTCGCTTCGAAGCAGCGGCGCAGAGAAAGGGAACTAGTAGCCCTCGCGCTCCATGCGCTTGCGCATCAGCTTGCGGGTGCGGCGAATCGCTTCGGCACGCTCGCGGGCGCGGCGCTCGGACGGCTTCTCGTAATTGCGACGGAGCTTCATCTCGCGGAAGATGCCCTCACGTTGCATCTTCTTCTTCAGGACGCGCAGCGCCTGATCGACATTGTTTTCGCGGACGAGAACCTGCACTTCGATCGCTTCCTTCCAAGCTGGAAGGCCCCGGAGGAAATCTCCGAAGCCGAAATTCGAGGCCGGGGTGTTATCACAGGCCCCCCGCCTTGGGAAGCCCCGGCTGGAGGCTTATAGTCGCTTCATGGATGATCCCGATAGGCCCGATTTCGATCCCGACGCCTCCCTGCGTAGCCAACTGGCAGAGGCGGTCGCTTCCGAAGCGGCCTTCAGCGGCTGGAGCTTGGGCGCAATGCGGACTGCTGCCCGCCATATCGGCGCCCCGGAGGGCGAAGCGGAACGGCTGTTCCCCGGCGGGCCCGTGGCGGTGTTGGCCTGGTTGTCGGAACGGGCCGACCTCCTCACCGTCGAGGCGATGGAAGCGGCGGGCGCGTCCGGGCTCAAGATCCGCGAGCGCATCAAGACGGCGGTTCGTGCGCGGATCGAGCGGACAGTCGGCGGCCGGGAGTCCGTGCGACGCGGGCTTGCCATGCTCGCGTTGCCGCCCAACGCCCCTCTGGGGCTGAAGCTGCTCTACCGGACGGTCGACGCTCTCTGGTATGCCGCCGGCGACACCAGCACGGATTTCAACTTCTACACCAAGCGGGCGACCCTGGCGGGCGTCTACAGCGCGACGCTTTTCTACTGGCTGAACGATCGCTCCGAAGGCAGCGAAGCGACTTGGGGATTCCTCGACCGGCGCATCGACAACGTCATGCGCTTCGAGAAGTGGAAGGCCGACCTGGGCACGTGGCGCGGACCTAAGCGTTGGGCGGCAAGACGTCCCAATTCCCGACATAGGTGACGTGGCCCATCTTGCGGCCGGGCCGTGCCTTGGCCTTGCCGTAGAGATGCAGCCGCGCCGTCGGGTCGGCCACGAAGCGCGGCCAGTCGTTGGCCTCGGCGCCGATCAGGTTCTCCATGCGCGACGGCGCCAGTACGTCGACAGCGCCGAGCGGCAGGCCGCAGATCGCCCGCACCAGCTGCTCGAACTGGCTGGTCGCGCAGGCGTCGATCGTCCAGTGGCCGGAATTGTGGGGGCGCGGCGCCATCTCGTTGGCCAGCACGCGGCCGTCCCTGGTCACGAACATCTCGAGCGCCACCAGGCCCGCGAGGTCGAGGCTCCGGGCGAGTTGTATGCCCAGCCGCTCCGCCCGGGCGAGCACCGTTTCGGGCAAGCCCGAAGGCACCGTCGTGGTGCGCAGGATGCCGTCGCGATGGTCGTTCAGCCCGATCGGGAAGCAGCGTGTCGTGCCGTCCAGCCCGCGCGCCACGATGGCCGAGATCTCGCACTGGAAGTCGACCAGCGCCTCGAGGATGCACTCGCGCCGGCCAAGCTTCTCCCAAGCAGCCTTCAGCCCGTCCCTTGTCGAGACCCGGGCCTGGCCCTTGCCGTCATAGCCCTCGGTGCAGGTCTTCAAGATGCCGGGCAGGGAGGTCGCCGCGGCCAGATCGGCTTCGCTGCAGATCGGATGGTAGTCGGCGGTGCCGATGCCGGCCTGGCGGAAGAACGCCTTCTCGCGCAGCCGGTGCTGGGCGAAATGGATCGGGCGGGTGCCCGGCCGCACCGGTTTGCGCCGCTTGCATTCGGCGACGGTCCATTCCGGCACGTTCTCGAACTCATAGGTGATGACGTCGACCTGGGCGGCGAAGCGGGCGAGGGCGGCTTCGTCGTCGTACGCGCCCTCGACGTGCCCGGCGGCGACCTGGGCCGCTATCGAATCGGCCTCCGGCGAGTAGATGATCGAGCGATAGCCAAGCCGCGCCGCCGCCAGCGCGGTCATGCGTCCAAGCTGTCCACCGCCCAGGATTCCGATGGTAGAGCCAGGCGGGATGATCTCAGGAGCCGACATTTGCTAGCGGTGAGCCGGGGTGTCGTCCGAGGGGGCCAGGGCCACTGCATCGGTCTGCTTGGCGCGCCAGGCGCCGAGGGTCGCGGCAATCTTGGCATTGCCAAGGCCAACGATCGAGGCCGCTAGAAGGGCTGCATTTATGGCTCCCGACCGGCCGATGGCCAAGGTGCCGACAGGGACGCCGGCGGGCATCTGAACGATGGAAAGAAGACTGTCCATGCCCTTCAGCGCGGCACTCTCGACGGGTACGCCCAAGACCGGCAGGGCCGTCATGGCCGCCGTCATGCCCGGCAGGTGGGCCGCCCCGCCCGCACCGGCGATGATCACTTTCAGCCCGCGCTTCTGGGCGCCGCCGGCATAGGCCGCCATCCGTTGGGGTGTCCGGTGCGCCGACACGATGCGAGCCTCGAACGGCACGCCCAGCGCTTCCAGTGTGTCGGCGGCATGCTTCATGGTCGCCCAGTCCGACTGGCTGCCCATGATCAGGCCGACCAGGGGAAGGCTTTTCGCGCGCTTGGCCATGTGTCTCTCAGGCGATGATGTCGGGGATGAGCCGGCTTTCCAGCTTTGTAATCTGGTCCTTGAGCCCGAGCTTGCGCTTTTTCAGCCGCTGCAGCTGGAGCTGGTCGAACGGCGGCTTCTCGATCAGCCGGTCGATCACCTCGTCGAGGTCACGGTGCTCTATCCTCAAGGTCTCGAGCTTGGCCTTGATGACCTCGAGGTCCACGTCCAGGGGGTCTGTGTCATTGCTCATCAGCGTTGCGCCGTGTACCCCTTCGGCCGCCCGAAGGGAAGCATGTCGGATTTCCTCCCCCATCCGTTCTGGAACTTCTCGCTGGAGATCTACGCCGGTGAAGGCGTGGCCGAGGCCTGCCTGGATCTGCAGGACCGCCGTGGCTGCGACGTGAACGTACTGCTGTTCTGCTGCTGGCTCGGAGCCTCCGGCCGTCCGACCCTGACCGCCGACCGGCTGCGTTCCATCCTGAAGGTGAGCGACGTCTGGCAGGCCGAGATCGTCCGCCCCCTGCGCCAGGTCCGGCGGCTGCTTCGCGACAAGCCGTGGCACGAGGCGCTGCCCGAGACGGTCGACGCCGCCCGCCGCCGTGTCGCCGACGCCGAGCTGGCCGCCGAGCACGCCGAGCAGCTCAAGCTCGCGAGTCTCTACAGCCCGCCCGCCGACCGCGACCGGCCGGTCGAGAAGCGCCTGCGCGCCGCCGTCGGCAATCTCGGCGTCTATGCCGTTTGCCTGGGGGTGGTGCCTGACGCCAGGGATCGTGCCCGTGTGGTGGCGCTCATGGCGGCGACCTTCCCGGGCCTCGCGGCCGAAGAAATCGTGAGGGCAGTAGGAACTGCCCCCGCCCCATCATCCTGAACCTGCCGGGAGCGCGACTCTCCAGAGCCGCTCTTGGATGTGGAAAACCCGAAGGAAGAGCGGCCCTGGGGAGCTGCGCTCGCTCAATTCCAGCGCTTGACGCTGCCTGAATCGAGGTCGAACAGGTCGAGCACTCGTCCGACCGTATGATCAATGATGTCGTCCAAGCTCTTGGGGCGATTGTAGAAAGCTGGCACGGGTGGGGCGATGACAGCGCCCATGTCGGCAAGTGTTGCCATGTTGCGCAAATGAATCGCATGCAGTGGCGTTTCCCGGGCAACCAGGACCAGCTTGCGGCGTTCCTTCAGCACGACGTCGGCGGCTCGTGTCAGCAGGTTGCTGGTGATGCCGTGGGCGATTTCGCCAAGGCTGCGCATGGAGCAGGGGGCCACGATCATTCCGGTCGTTCGGAAACTTCCACTCGAAATCGCGGCCGCGAGATCGTCGATCCGATATGCCACATCCGCGAGCCGCCGGACGTCGTTCACCTTCAGATCCGTCTCGTGCGCCAGCGTGACCTCGGCGGTCCGCGTCATGACGAGGTGGGTTTCGACTGGCAGCTCGTGCAGCGCCTCGAGCAGGCGGATGCCGTAGATGACGCCCGAAGCGCCCGAAATCCCCACGATCAGCCTCGGACGGTCGGTCATGCCCGCCATCCTACAGCGTTGTGAACAACGCGGGGAGCGCGGGTTGATTCGCCTTCACCGAAGAGTCACATTTTACAGTGTCGCCACACAGCACGGAGGTTGTCTATGAGCACCGTAGATCACGTCGAAGCGCTGAAGGCCAAGCATGCGTCTCTCGAGCATGCAATCAGTGAAGAGACTGCGCGACCGTATCCCGACGACGATGCGCTCTGCAGCCTCAAGAAGAAGAAGCTCCAGATCAAGGATGAGATCACGCGGCTGATCGCAAAGCCGCACTGACTTCGGATCAGCTTTCACCTCTGAAACCGTCGCCGGTGCGCGTCGCCCACGCACCGGTGATGGCTGCGCCACGGAGCGAAGGCGCTAATTGATCCTGTGCAGGTTCACACGCCAGGAGACCGGGCCGAACCTGCCCTGGGAACGGCCCACACAGTCGGCCACTCCATCGGCGCCGCGCTGGCAGACCAGCTGGTCGGCGTACCAGTGCGAGCCGTCATTGCAGGTCGAGTCCGAGTCGCGCAGCGCGAGGCTGGGGCCGTTGAACTGCGCACGGGCGCGCGTGCGGCAGGCGGTTCGGCCGCGCCGCCATTCGAGGCTGCCGTTGCCGTTGGCGTCGAAGCAGTACGACGAGATGCCGAACTCCGGTTGCGATACCTCGTGCTTGAACCGGTCGGTGCGCCAGCAGCCCTGCATGAAGGAGTAATCGTTGGTCGGTCCCGCCGGCATGCGCATACGCCCATCCGACGGGCGCGGCGGCGGAGCAGGGGCCGGCGCAGGCCTGGGCGGCGGCGGTGGGACGGCTTTTGCAATCTGCGGGGGCTTGGGCGCTTCTTTCGGTGGTTCCTTCGGCGGCTCCTCTTTCGCGACCTCCGGCGGCTTGCAATTGGCGATCCGCTTCTTCAGCTCGCCCTCGATCGTCGCGAGCTCGAGCCGCAGTGCCTTGGCGCGCGCTTCCTCCGAGGACAGCGAGGCCTTCATCGCCGGCGACGGATCCGGCAGCGGAAGTGCAGCGGATGGCGCCGCCGGTCCTTCGCGCGTCGCCATCGCGAGGTCGGGATCGGCTGGCAGCAGCTCGCGCAGCAGCCACGCGCCGCCGAGCAGCAGGAGCAGCAGCGGCAGCGCCAGGAGCAGCGACCGGACCCATGGGATCGTCACCGGCGCGGCGCGCACCGCCAGCGCGGTCGACATCGGCGGAGATGACGGCGCCGCCGGCTCGAGCACCGACCGCCGCTCGCCCACCGGCTGCGGCGCGCGGGGCAGGGCAGGGCCCATCAGGCTCGCAGCCGCCTCTTTCTCGTAGCCCCAGCACACGACGACCGGGCGGTCGCCGACCAGGAACACGAAGGATTCCGCCGGCTTCCTGGCCGCGAGCTGCAGCGAGCGGCCGACCACGCCGATGTCGTCGCCGCTGCCGGCGGTGGTGAGCGTGCCGCCCAGCCTGGCGATATCGGCGAGCGTGGCGTCGACCCGGGCGAGGACCTCGCCGCGCTGCGTGGGATCGAGATCGGCGACCCGGCGCACCTCGCCGGTCCAGCCGGCGTACCAGTCGATCGTCTTGCCGTCCTCGTGGAGCTGCGGCTCTGCCAGCAGATCGCCTGCGGGATCGCCCAGGCGGCGGCGTACGACGCGGCGCAGCTGGCTCGCCGCATTGTGCAGCGGCTCGCCGCGCACGCCCAGCGGGCGGACGCCGGTACGCGTGGTTACGATGAGCGTGCTCTCGCCGGACATTCCGCGCCGAGATTAACCGGCCGATTGTGGCACCGTCATGCTCTTCCGGACTGGTCCAAATGAAGCCGTCAGGCCGACTTCGCCCAGTCGCGCAGGACGTATTTCTGGACCTTGCCGGTCGAGGTCATCGGCAGCTCGCGGAACACCACGAAGCGCGGGCATTTGAAGGAGGCGAGGTTGGCGCGGCAGTGGGCGATGATCTCCTCGACCGTG
Source organism: Reyranella sp. (assembly GCF_965279465.1). NCBI lineage: Bacteria > Pseudomonadati > Pseudomonadota > Alphaproteobacteria > Hyphomicrobiales > Reyranellaceae > Reyranella > Reyranella sp. The sequence goes on along the minus strand of NZ_OZ257242.1, from coordinate 5,973,627 downwards.
GCCGACGCGCCGGGCTTCAGCACGACGAATGCGCAGGGCGTCTCGCCCCACTTCTCGTCGGGCTTGGCGACCACTGCGACATTGGCGACGGCGGGATGCTTGATGATCACGCCCTCGACCTCGATGGTCGAGATGTTCTCGCCGCCTGAGATGATGATGTCCTTGGAGCGGTCGCGCAGCTCGATGTAGCCGTCCTCGTGCATGACGCCGAGATCGCCCGAGTGGAACCAGCCGTTCTCGAACGCTTCCTTCGTCGCCGTCGGGTTCTTGAGATAGCCCTTCATGACGAGGTTGCCGCGGAACATGACCTCGCCCATCGTGCTGCCGTCGCGCGGCACTTCTTCCATCGTTGCCGGATCCATCACCGTCACGCCGTCCTCGGCGGCGTAGCGCACGCCCTGCCGGGCCTTCAGCCGCGCACGCTCGCTCGAGCCCAGCGCATCCCATTCCTCGTGCCAGGCGCAGACCGTCGCCGGGCCATAGACTTCCGTCAGGCCATAGACGTGCGTGACGCGGAAGTTCTCCTTCTCCAGCGCCTCGAGCACGGCAGCAGGGGGCGGCGCCGCGGCGGTCATGAACTCGATCCGGCGCGGCAGCGTGCGGCGCTCCTCGGGCGTGGCGGCGATGATGAACTGCATGATGATCGGCGCGCCGCACATGTGCGTCACGTCATGGTCGACCAGCGCGTCGAAGATCGACTTGCCGCTGATTCGCCGCAGGCAGACCGACGTGCCGGCGACCAGGGCGAGTGTCCACGGGAAGCACCAGCCGTTGCAATGGAACATCGGCAGCGTCCAGAGGTAGATCGGATGCAGGCCGATAGGCCACTGCGTGGCGTTGCCGTAGGATGCCAGCGTGGCGCCGCGGTGGTGGAACACTACGCCCTTGGGGTTGCCGGTCGTCCCCGAGGTGTAGTTGAGCGAGATCGCGTTCCATTCGTCGGAGGGATACTGCCAGGCGAAGTCCGGGTCGCCGGTGGCGATGAACTCCTCGTAGGTCGTGTCGCCGATCGGCACGCCGTCCTTGAACTGCGGATCGTCGATGTCGACGACGAGCGGCTGGACCGTGGCGATCGCCAGCGCCTCGGTGGCGACCCGGTGGAATTCGCGGTCGACGATCAGGACCTTCACCTCGCTGTGGTCGAGGATGAAGGCGATCATCGCCGCGTCGAGGCGGGTATTGAGGCAGTTGAGCACCGCGCCGGTCATCGGGACGCCGAAATGCGCCTCGTACATCTCGGGGATGTTGGGCGCCATGATCGCGACCGTGTCGCCGACGCCGATGCCGATCCTGTCGAGTGCCGAGGCGAGCCGCCGGCAGCGCTCGTAGGTGGCGGCCCAGGTCTGCCGCCGCGGCCCGTGCACCAGCGCCAGCCGCTCGGGATAGACGCTGGCGCTGCGCTCGAGGAACTGCAGCGGCGTCAGCGGTGCGTAGTTGGCGGCGTTCTTCTCGAGGTCGCGCTCGAAGATGCCGCCGGCCAGCGGCGTCGTCTTGTGCGGCGCGGGCCGGGGGCTCGGCATGCGCGTCACGGGGCGGTCCTTCACCGGACGGCGCAGCGAGGGGCGGGGGACGCTCTTGGCTGCAGCCTTGGCGGCCGGCTTGGGCAGGGCGGCCTTCTTCTTGGCGGCCGGCTTCCTCACCGCCGCCTTCTTCGCCGCCGGCTTGCTGGCTTTGGCGGCCTTCGGCTTGGTGGTTCCGGCCTTGCCCGAACCCGTTTTCGATGTCTTTCTGGCCATAACCCCGTCCTCTTCGCCCCAGCGAGGCACTTTCTCATGAAGTCCGGTGGAGAACACCACCCCGAATTCGCACAAGGTCAGCAAAAGCGATCTTGAACCGCGCGGTCAGGCGTCACACATTGCTGGCGCCGTCAATGACCGGCAACAGGGGTGCTTGAAAATGAGAACAAGTCGTTTGCTTGCGGCGGTGGCCGCGATGATCCTTCTGGTTCCCGCCTTGGCCGACGCCCGCGTCGGCGGCGGGACCAATAGCGGCAGCCGCGGCAGCAAGACCCAGCAGGCGCCGGCGCCGACCCAGACTGCGCCCACGGCCAAGCCGGTCGAACGCTCGGCGACGCCGACCCAGCAGGCCCAGGCGCGGCCGGCGGCAACGCCCGCTGCAGCGCAGGGTGGCTTCTTTGCCCGCAATCCATTCCTGTCCGGCATGATGGGCGGTCTCATAGGCGCCGGCCTGATCGGCATGCTGTTCGGCGGCGGCTTCGGAGGCTTCGGCGGTATGGCCGGCATGCTCGGCCTGCTGGTTCAGCTCGCGCTGATCGGCGGCCTGGGCTATCTCGCCTATCGCCTGTTCAAGGGCCGGTCGGCCGCCCCCGCGGCGCCGAGCCCGGCCTATGCCGGCGGTATGCCGCGCCCTGCTGAGGCGCCGATGGGCCGTAGCCTGCTCGCAGGCATGGGTGGTAGCGGGGCCGGTGCCGCTGCAGCAGCCGCTCCCGCGGGCCTCGCCATCGCGGCGGAGGACTTCAACTCCTTCGAGAAGATGCTGTCCGACATCCAGTCGGCCTTCAGCCAGGGCGACCTCGCCAAGCTCAGGGCAATGGTTACGCCCGAGATGCTCGGCTACTTCTCCGAGCAGCTGTCGGCCAACGCCAGCCGCGGGGTCGAGAACAAGGTCGACGCGGTCAAGCTCGAGCAGGGCGACCTGTCGGAGTCGTGGAGCGAAGGCGGCATCGACTACGCCAGCGTCGCCATGCGCTTCAGCATGATCGACGTGACCCGCCGCATCGCCGACGGCACGATCGTCGAGGGCAATCCAGCGGTCCGCACCGAAGCGACGGAAGTCTGGACCTTCCTGCGCAGCCGCGGCGGCAGCTGGATCCTGTCGGCCATCTCGCAGGGCTAGCAATCGGTCTTCAAGGGGCGCGCCGCTTTCGGGTGGCGCGCCCTTTTGCGTTCTCCGGCCTACAGGATCTCGATGGGATTGGTGCGGATGACGAGCTGCTCCTGCCGGAAGGTACGGGCCAGCTCGCTTCGCATCTTTCGCCACCAGCGGCGATCGAGGCGCTCCGTCATGACCTCGAAGATGACGATCTCGTCGTGGCTCGCCGCGCCGGTCGGTCCGTGCCAGGCGCCCTCCGCCGGCGAACGGACATAAGCCGTCACACCGCCGAATTTCTTGGTGAAGGCCGTCTTCACGATAAGATAGGCCGCCTGCTCGAAGGCCTGGCCGTTGTTGTCGTACAGGGGCAGCAGGACTTGGACCAGGTGCATCGTTCCTACTCGAGCTTGATGTCGAGCTCCTTGATCAGACCGGCAAAGTAGACCCTGTCCTCGCTCACCTGTCGCCCGAAGTCGGCGGGCGATTGGTGCTGCGCAATCTGCGCCACGCCCACCAGCTTCTCCTGCAGGTCCGGTTGGGCGGCCGCCTTCGCGGCTTCCCCGGAAATGCGGTCCAGCGCGTCCTGCGGTGTGCCCTTGGGCGCAAGCAGACCGAACCAGCTGCGCTCGCGGAAGCCCTTGAGATCGAGCCCGGCCTCGCGCGCCGTCGGCACGTCCGGCAGGTCGGGCAGGCGCATCGCTCCTTCCTGCAGAACGGTCCGCACCTTGCCGGCCTTGTGGTAGGGCACGAAGGACGGATCGAACACCATCTGGATGCGGCCGTCGAAGATGTCGCCCGTGGCGTCGACGATGGTCTTGTAGGGCGCGTGCTGCATCTTGATGCCGGCGGCACGGGTCAGCACCTCGCCGGTAAGGTGCGTGATCGTGCCCAGCCCCGACGAGCCGTACCAGTATTGCCCCGGATTCTGTTTGGCGAGTACTACGAACTCCTGCCAGCTCTTGGCGCCGAGCTTGGTGGTGATGGTGACGGGCAGCACCGGCGTCGACAGCCGGCACACCGCCGTCAGCGCCTCGGGATCGTACGGCACTTTCCGCACCGACGGCGTGATCGCCATGATCGCGGTCGGCGACAGCAACAGCGTGTAGCCGTCGGGTGCGCTACTGGCGACCATCGCCGCGCCGACGCCGCCCGAAGCGCCGGGCTTGTCCTCGACGATGATCTGCTGGCCGAGCGCCGTGCTCATCTTGTCGGCATAGAGCCGGGCCACCTGGTCGGCCGAGCCGCCCGGTCCGTAGGGCACGATCATGCGGATCGGTTTGGTCGGCTTCCACGTGCTTTGGCTTCGCGCGGCCAGCGGCGCCAGCGTGGCAAAACCCGCGGCGAGCGCGGTCCGGCGTCGGATCATCTGTTCCTCCCATTCGTTCTTCTTGCTGGAAGGATACGGCCAGCGCGCGACGCTGGCGAGATCCGCAGTGCACCCGAGTCAGGGGCGCCGATCGCTTGGTTACGCCTTGATCAGGCCGAACGAGTCGAAGAACTTGCGTGTGTCGGGTTTCACTTCAATGCCCGGCGCGCCGCTGACCATGAGCTGATAGAGCTTGCCGCGGATCCAGTAGATGCGGACCGCGATGTTGAGGGTCGGGGATTGGACGACCGTGAACTCGCGGCCGGGGAAACGGCCGAGCGTGAGCTTGGTCTCGTTGCGATAGCTGCTGCCCGTCGACATGTTGTTGCGGAAGGTGTCGAGCATCACGTCGGCCGATGCAGCGCCGGCGATGCGCGGCGGGTAGACGATGAAGGACGCCTGGTAGGTCGCTCCCCGCGTGCTCATGACGGCCTCCTTCATCGGCGCCGTCTCTTTGTTGCCGATCGGAATGTCTGCCGTGTTGAGCTTGGGCGTTCCCGGCATCTCGACGTGGAAGTTGCCTTCCTCGTTGCGGTAGTTGGACCAGCCTTGGGCCGAGGCAGCGCTACAGGCCAGAAGGGCGGCAGATCCTGCCAGGAATGCCCGTTTTTTCATCGTGCGATATTACTCCATGCCCTCTATTCTGACCCGGCTTCGGGGGGAGCAGAGGGGATACATCGATGCGCCACTTTCGGCGGAAGGCTGGCTGGCTGGTCGGCGGGCTCTGTGTTGTAGCGCTGGGTGCCAGCCTGGTCGCTGTGGGATTCTACCATCGCGCGCTCGAGCGGGCCGAACGCGAGGTCGGCGCCTTGCGTGGCGAGGCAGCGTGGCGCGCGCAGGCGGAGGCGGAGCGTTCGGCGCAGGACCGCGCGGTGGTGGAGCGTCTCTCCGCCGAGCGCGAGCACGCGATGGCCGCGGTCGAGGCGCAGGCGCAGATCGTTGCCGAGCAAAAGGGCCGCATCGAACGGCTCGCCGCCGAGCACGCCATCTCGGTCAGTTTCGCCGCCTCAGAGCAGGCGCGGCTTCTCGCCAAGCGCGATGCCGCGCTCGAGGAAATCGCCGACGAACGCGCGCAGCTCGCGCGCGAGCGCGACCAGGCGCTGGCCGAGCGCGATGCGACGATGAACGAGACCCGCTGGGCGCTGCGCGAGCTCGATGCGCGAGCCCAGGCAGCGACGGCCGATGTCGAGAAGGTCATCGTCTCTGCCGGCCTCGATCTCAGCCGGATCGTGCCCGAGCCGAACCGGTTCCGCCGCATCGGCGCGCGCGGCGGCCCCTATATTCCCTGGAAGCAGCAAGTGACGTTGGCCGAGCATGCCGAGGCCGCGCAGTTGCGCACGCTGACCCAGCAGCTCGACCGTCTGAGGTCGCTGCGCGACGTCATGGTGCGGCTGCCGCTGGTCGCGCCGGTGACGCATGCGATCCTGTCGGACGGCTTCGGCTATCGCCGCGATCCGGTCAACGGCGGCGGCGCGCGGCACGAGGGGCTCGATCTGCGCGCGGTGCGCGATTCGGCGGTCATCGCCCCGGCCGCGGGCACGGTGGTCGCGGCCGGGTGGGACGGTGCCTTCGGCAACATGATCCAGATCGACCACGGCTTCGGGGTGGTCTCGCGCTATGCCCATTTGTCCCGCATGCTGGTCCGCAAGGGCGACGTGGTCGCCCCGCACGATCAGATCGGCGTGGTCGGGGCCACCGGCCGCGTGACCGGCAAGCATCTTCATTACGAGATCTGGATCGACGGGCAGCCGCGCGATCCGATGCGGTTCATAACCGCGGCCTCCCGGTCGTTCGTCGGTTTCGTCCGGCGCTAGCACACGGCGTCGCATGTGGACGGCATTGGTCGCAGACGCGATGATGCCGGCGATGAAATGGACATTAATAGGGAGCCTCGCGCTCGCGCTCGCGCTCGGTCTCGGCGCGGGCGGCGCTGACGCGCAGAGCTGGCCCGACAGGCCGGTGCATATCGTCGTGCCGCTGACCGCGGGCAGCGCCACCGATATGATGGCGCGAATCGTCGCCCGGCAGCTCAGCCAGCAGCTCGGCCAACCCTTCATCGTCGAGAACAAGCCGGGGGCGGGCGGCACGATCGGCACGGCCGCGGTCGCACGCTCGAGGCCCGACGGCTACACGCTGCTGGTCCAGTCGGCGTCCTACACCGTCACGCCGACCACCTATCCCAACACGCCCTACGACACTCAGCGCGACCTGATGGGGGTGACGCCGCTTGGCCTGCTGCCACAGGCGCTGGTGGTCGCACCGTCGCGCGGCATCGACTCGGTGCAGGGGCTGGTCGCCGCGGCGAAAGCCAAGCCCGGCACGCTCAACTACGGCTCGGCGGGCATCGGCACGGCCAACCAGCTCAATGCCGAGCGCTTCCGCATCGGCGCCGGCATCGATGCCGTGCATGTGCCGTTCAAGGGAACGCCCGAGGTGTTGACCGAGGTGATGGCAGGACGTCTCGACTACTTTTTCTGTCCGGTGAATGTCTGCGTGCCGATGATCCGCGAGAAGCGGCTGCTGGGGCTGGGCATGGGCAGCAGCAGGCGCTCGGCCGCGCTGCCCGACCTGCCGACGACGCTCGAGCTCGGAGTGCCGAACTCGGATTATAATTTCTGGGTCGGCCTGTTCATGCCGTCCGGCACGCCGCGCGACATACTCGGCAGGCTCTACGCAGAGACCGCAAAGGCGATCGAGAGCCCGGACCTGCGTCAGGAAATGGCGAAGCTCGGTGCCGAGCCGAACCTGATCCCGCCGGAGGCCTACAACCGGCAGCTCAAGCAGGAGATCGTCGACAATGCCGCGCTGGTGAAGGCGGCCGGCATCCCGATCGGCGGCGCACAATAAGAGGATGGAGACGATGGCGACGGGAGACATCTACCGAGCGCTGCATGCGCGCTCGTTGAACGACCCGGAAGGATTCTGGGCAGTGCAGGCCGAAGCGATCGATTGGAGCAGGCGCTGGGACGCCGTGCTCGATTCGAGCAACCCGCCGTTCTATCGCTGGTTCAGGGGCGGCGAGCTCAATGCCTGCCACAACGCGCTCGACCGGCATGTCGAGGGTGGCCGCGCCGAGCAGACCGCGCTGATCTACGATTCGCCGGTTACCGGCACCAAGGCGAGCTTCACCTTTCGCGCGCTGCGCGACCGCGTGGCGGCGATTGCCGGCATGATCGCGGCGCAGGGCGTCGGCAAGGGGGACCGGGTCATCCTCTACATGCCGATGATCCCGGAGGCGGTGATGGCGATGCTTGCCTGCGCGCGGCTGGGGGCGGTGCATTCCGTCGTGTTCGGCGGCTTTGCCGCCAAGGAGCTGGCCAGCCGCATCGACGACTGCAACCCCAAGCTCGTGCTGACGGCGTCGTGCGGCATCGAGCCCAACCGCATCGTCCACTACAAGCCGCTGCTCGACCAGGCGATCGAGATGGCGACGCACAAGGTGCCGCGTGTCATCCTTCTGCAACGCCCGGAGGGCGAGGCAACGATGATTGCCGGCCGCGACCTCGACTGGGTCGAGACGGTGAAGGGCGCCGCGCCGCACGGCTGCGTGCCGGTGCAGGCGACCGATCCGCTCTATATCCTCTACACCTCGGGCACGACCGGGTACCCGAAGGGCGTGGTGCGCGACACCGGCGGCTACTGCGTGGCGCTCCATTGGTCGATGAAGAACCTCTATGGCGTGAAGCCGGGCGAGGTCTACTGGTGCGCGTCGGACGTGGGCTGGGTGGTGGGCCACAGCTACATCGTCTACGGCCCGCTGATCTACGGCGCGACCACGATCCTCTACGAGGGCAAGCCGGTCGGCACGCCCGACGCCGGCGCCTTCTGGCGCGTGATCTCCGAGCACAAGGCGATGGCGCTGTTCACCGCGCCGACCGCGTTCCGCGCCATCAAGCGCGAGGACCCCGACGGCAAGCTGCTCGAGCAGTACGATCTGTCGAACTTCCGCACATTGTTCCTTGCCGGCGAGCGCGGCGATCCGCCGACCGTGGAGTGGGCGCAGAAGCTGCTCGGCGTGCGCGTCGTCGATCACTGGTGGCAGACCGAGACTGGCTGGGCGATCTGCGGCAACTTCGAGGGGCTCGATCCGATGCCGGTCAAGCTCGGCTCGACCTCGGTGCCGTCGCCCGGCTGGAAGCTCGAGGTGATGGACGACCAGGGCCGGCCGATGAAGCCGGGCGAGGTCGGCGCACTGGCGGCGAAGCTGCCGCTGCCGCCGGGCACCTTCCCGACGCTGTGGAACGCCGCCGAGCGCTACAAGCAGGGCTACATGACGGAGTTCCCCGGCTACTACAAAACCGGCGACGCGGGCTTCATCGACGAGGACGGCTACGTCTCGGTGATGACGCGGGTCGACGACGTGATCAACGTCGCGGGCCATCGCCTCTCGACCGGCCAGATCGAGGAAGTGCTGGGCAGCCACAACGACGTCGCCGAATGCGCCGTGATCGGCGTCGCCGACGAGCTGAAGGGCCAGGTCCCGCTCGGCCTGCTGGTGCTGAAGACCGGCGTCAACCGGCCGAACGAGGAGATCGTCGGCGACGTGGTCCGGATGGTGCGCGACCGCATCGGCCCTGTCGCCTTCTTCAAGTCGGCGCTGGTCGTGCAGCGCCTGCCCAAGACCCGCTCCGGCAAGATCCTGCGCGGCACCATGCAGAAGATGGCCGACAACCAGCCCTGGACGATGCCCGCCACCATCGAGGACCCGGTCGTGCTCGACGAGATCAAGGGCGGGTTGAAGGATGCGGGTTACGCCGCCAAAGATTGATCATCGCTGGGAGCGCGGGTCTCCAGACCCGCTCAGAAACTTGAGCGGGTCTGGAGACCCGCGCTCCCAGCGATGACACGCCGCTGGAGGGACGCGGTCCCGGCCTGCTAAGACGGTCGCGTCTGCGGCGACCGTGCGCAAGATCGAAGAAGAAATAGAGGACATGACGATGACTCTCGACATCAACCGCTCCGATCTCACCGTGGGCGTGGTCGGCACGGGCGCGATGGGGCGCGGGATTGCGCAGGTGACGGCGCAGGGCGGCATCAAGGCCATCATGTATGATGCTGCTGCGGGCGGAGCGGCCAAGGCGAAGGCCGGCATCCTCGAGACATTGAAGGGGCTCGTGGCCAAGGGACGGCTGACCGACGCGGACCTCGCAAAGACCGAGGCGAACCTCGGCATCGCCGAGGCGCTCGAGGACCTCAAGGGCTGCCATGTCGTCGTCGAGGCGGTGTTCGAGAACCTCGAGGTGAAGCAGAAGCTGTTCGGCGAGCTCGAGGCCGTCGTCGCGCCCGACTGCATTCTTGCCTCCAACACGTCGTCGATCCGCATCGCCTCGATCGCGCGCGCGCTGAAGCACCGCGACCGCGTCTGCGGCATGCACTATTTCAATCCCGTGCCGCTGATGAAGCTGGTCGAGGTCATCCGCGCCGCCGACACCGCGCAGTGGGTGGTCGATGCCATGGTGGCGATCGGCAAGCGCCAGACCCGCGTGCCGGTCGTCGTGGGCGACACGCCGGGCTTCCTGGTCAATCTCGGCGGCACGGCGATCGGAACCGAAGGCCTGCGCATCTACCAGGAGGGCAGGGCGAGCGTCTCAGCCGTCGACGCCGTGATGCGCGACAGCTGCGGCTTCCGCATGGGCCCGTTCGAGCTGATGGATCTCACCGGCATCGACGTGAACTTCCCGGCGCGCAAGATCATCTACGAAGGCTTCTTCCACGACCGTCGCATGACGCCGAGCCCGTATCACGAGAGCCTCTATGCGGCGGGCAAGCTCGGCCGCAAGACCGGCGGCGGCTGGTACGGCTACGACGCCAAGGGCGCCAAGGTCGACCCCGGCGCCGATCATCTGCCGTCGGTGCAGCCGGCGCCGAGCGCAGTGGTGATGGACAGCCACAACGAGAAGCTGATCGCGCTCCTCGTCGCGGCGGGCTGCAACATGCTCGCGGCCGATGATGGCAAGAGCCCGATCCTGGTCGCGCCGATCGGCAAGGATGCCACGACCACCGCGATCGAGCGCGAGATCGATCCGACGCGCACGGTCGCGGTCGACCTTACCGGCGACGCCAACAAGCGCATCACGATCATGATGCCGCCGAACGGCGACCCGCTGGTGCGCGACGCGGCCGCAGCGATGTTCGCCAAGGCCGGCACCAAGGTGACCCTGATCAAGGACTCGCCCGGCTTCATCGCGCAGCGCATGGTCGCGATGATCGCCAACCTCGGCTGCGAGATGGCGATGATCGGCATCGCCTCGGCCGCCGACGTCGACACTGCGATGACGCTCGGCCTCAACTATCCGCGCGGGCCGCTGGCGCTCGCCGACTGGCTGGGCGTCAAGGACTGCCACGAGATTCTGGTGCAGCTCCAGGCGATCACCGGCGACGACCGCTACCGTCCGAGCCAATGGCTGCGCCGCCGCGCGCTGCTGGGGATGAGCGCGACGACGCCGGAGTAGCGACATCGGCCCGTGCCTGATCGTTCGGCGAATTCACGTTCGCCTTTAGTGGCGCGGCCTGCGCGGGCCTTGGTCATCTGCGCGCTTTCGTCCTGTCTTGATGACGGGCGGATGTGACCTACGTCAGGTGCTGGGACCGGGAAGCGTCCGGCCGCTGTCTCATGCCGGAGGAGAAATCCGTGAGCGCCTTCGCCACTCGTTGCATGTTCGGATTTCTTCTGCTGGCGGCAGCATTCGGGCTCACGGCCTGCAAGGATTTTCCGGGCGCCGACGGGCGCTACGCCACGCACGACCGCGGCCAGAACAACCGCGGTTCGCCGTGAGCGGATGGCCTACAGCAACCCGGCCTCGGTCAGCTCCTTCTTGAAGTCGCTCACGATGCCGTCGGCGAGGGTGTCGACCACCCTGGGCACGGCGAGGATCTTGAGCAGCAAGGGCAGGGCGCCTGTCAGGTTGTCGTCGACCAGCTTGTCGACCACCGCCTTCAGGCGGTTTTTCAGCATCGGCGTCAGCGTGTCCGGGTCGTATTGACCTTTCGGCCATGCCGGCAGGGGGAGAGGCCCGCGTTGAGTCACGTCGGGAAGGATCGGCAGATAGTAGTCCTTCGGCGGCGTGCCGGCCTCGACATCGATCCGCTCGGAATTCCCGTCGCGTGCGAAGTCCTTGCGCTGGTCGATCGTCCAGCCGTCGAACAGCGGATTGTCGGCCTTGAGCATGAGCTCGCGCTGCAGGTAGGCCTGCATGTTGTGGCGGCCCAGCAGGAAGTCGTGGGCGCGGAAGGCGCGGCAGCACCAGCCTGCGGCGGCGAACAGCGACGTGCCGGCGAGCGCCGGCTCGCCGACCTTGGCGGGCCCGTCGGCGGATTGCGGCCGGAACGGCACGAGCTGATAGCGGCTGTAGACGTCGTCGTCGGCGAACAGCTCCATGTCCGCCGTCTGGTAGCGGCTTTCGGCGATGAAGGTCGGGACGATGTTCTTGACGACCGAGAACAGGCTCTTGCCGACATTGCCGATCGGCTGCGGCTTGTCGGCCAGCGGATCGATCATGAACATCGCGCGCGTGGCGCTGGAGCTGTCGGGCGGGTTGCGGCCGATCACGCCGGCGAGCGCGGTGTGGACCAGCGCGACGGGATCGTTGTTGAAGGTGCCGCCGTCGACGCTGGTGAGCGTGTAGATGCCCGTTTCCTCGGTCGCGGTCAGGTGCGACCAGCCCGGGTTGGGCCAGCGCACCTTGCGCCAGGGCGCCTCCGGCAGGGCATGGACCTGCGGCCGGTAGTGATAATGCTCGGCGGGGCGGACGAGCGCCCGGGCGGCCAAACCGAGCGGCATCGCGGCACTCGCCGTGGCATAGGCAACCAGCACGCCGTAGCCGGCGAAGCCCGCGCCGGCGTTGCCGTCGTCGAGCCAGAACTCGTCCTCGCGCTTGCCGATCGATGTCGCCGTCGGCTGCGGCAAGGCGCCGTTGGGAAAGGCGAACCAGGCGAAATCGTCGTGCTGCACGAAGGCCGCACCCGTGAAATCCATGATCGAGGGGATGCCGCGGACCTGGTAGGGAATGCCGCGCAGGTTGGCCAACGTGACGGCGGCGCGGAACGGCGCCGCGAAGTAGCCGAGCGTCGTGGCGGGAGAGGTGCCGATCATCGCGAGCTTGGCGCCGGACTCGTCGATCATCCTGCAATTGATCAGGGCGGGAACGTGCTGGACGGGGGTGGCCGGCGGGATGCCTGACCCGGCATCGGCGTCCTCGCCGAGATCGTCGGTCTGCAGGAGCTTCGCGATCTGGAAGTCGTTCACCCAGAGATCCCAGAGCGGATTGTTGGTTGCCTGCGGATTGGCTTCCTGGCCGGGCGGCGTCGCGTCCTGTGACACGTGCGGCACGACGCGACTGGAGAGCAGGCCGAGGATCGACGCGCACACCGCACCGCCCGACGTTCCTGCCGCCGTCTTGATCACAACGCGATGCGGCGCCTGCGGGTCGGCATGCCAGGCCTCGAGCGCCTCGAGCAGGAAGTCCAGCGCGCCGGCGGTATAGGAGCCGGCCGACACGGTGCCGCCCAGCACCATGCCGAGCTCGAACGTGCGCGGCGGCGGATCGTCCGTAACCTCGGGGAAGAGCTGCTTCAGCCGGGTGTCGTCTGCACGAGGAGGAATGGTCATGACGGGACCCTTTCTTCGCTTGGTGTCGAGGACGAAGCTTAACCCAAGCGCAGCCGAAGTTGTGGCATTTGCCACGGCTGGTGAAAGTTGGCGCGAGCCGATGTCTTCATGGCATCATGAACAGCTCGCTTGGGAGGATATACATTGGGATCGCTTTCGAAGCGCATGCAGCAGGCACTGGAGGCCGTCAGCAACGTGTCCATCGAGCAACAGGACCTGCTTGCTGCCGAGCTTATGGAGCGGCTTCGACTGCTGGAACAGCCGCAGACCCGGCTCTCACCCGAAGAGCGGGTCGAGCTGGAGGTAGGGCTCGCTGCCGCGCAGCGTGGCGAGTTCGCCAGCGACGCCGAGGTGGAGGCAATGTACGCGAAGCATGGCCTATAGGGTTCGCTACCTGCCGAAAGCCGTCCAACAGCTCGACGCCATCTTGAGTTATCTCGCTGCTCGCAATCCCGGCGCAGCTCGTCGTGTAGGCGAGGCGATCCGCCGTGGAGTCGAAAGGATCGCTCACTTTCCCAGTAGCTCCCGGCCAAGTGAAGTTCCCGGCGTTCGAGAGCTGCCGATCGTGCGGTACCCGTACATCGTGTTCTACGCCGTCGACGATCATGCTCGCGAAATCCAGGTCTTGCGTGTGCGCCACACGTCGCAAGATCCGGCACGTCATCTTGCTGACTGAAGAACGGACGATCGAAACAAGGTCTTTGAGATTGACCTTTACGTAAACGTAAACTACCTAACCCTTACTGGCGGAGCCACGTTCGCCGGCTCAAAGTCTGCGCAAGACAGGCCCCGACACCTCCAGAGGAAACCCGCTCGTGACCGCACTGGCCGCTCATTACACGCCCGAACACGAGATGTTCCGCGACACCTGCCGGCGGTTCTTCGAGAAGGAAGTCACGCCCTTCCACATGCAGTGGGAGGAGGAGGGCATCGTGCCGCGCGAGCTGTGGCGCAAGGCGGGCGAGCAGGGGCTACTGTGCACGGCCATGCCGGAAGAATACGGCGGCGCGGGCGCCGATTTCCTCTACAGCGCGATCCTGATCGAGGAGCAGGGGCGGGCGATCGCGTCCGGGCCGGCCTTCTCGCTGCACAACGACATCGTCGTTCCCTACCTGCTCCGCTACGGCACCGAGGAGCAGAAGAAGCGCTGGATCCCCAAGGCCTGCTCGGGCGAGCTGCTGACGGCGATCGCCATGACCGAGCCCGGCACCGGATCCGACCTGCAAGGCGTGAAGACGTCTGCGGTGATGGACGGCAATCACTGGGTGATCAACGGCTCGAAGACCTTCATCTCCAACGGCCAGCTCGCCGATCTCGTGATCGTGGTCGCCAAGACCGATCCCAAGCTCGGCGCCAAGGGCACGTCGCTGATCGTCGTCGAGCGCGGCACCGAGGGCTTCAAGCGCGGCCGCAATCTCGAGAAGATCGGCATGAAGGCGCAGGACACGTCGGAGCTGTTCTTCGACAACGTGCGCGTCCCGGCGGATCACTTGCTGGGCGACGGCACCGGCATGGGCTTCATCCAGCTCATGCAGCAGCTGCCGCAGGAGCGGCTGGTCATCGCCATTCAGGCGATTGCCGCCATCGAGGCGGCGATGGAGCACACGCTCGCCTACGTCAAGGAGCGCAAGGCGTTCGGCAAACCGATCATCGATTTCCAGAACACCCGCTTCAAGCTCGCCGAGCTGAAGACCAAGGCGCTGGTCTGTCGCACTTTCGTCGACGACTGCACGGCCAAGCACCTGAAGGGCGAGCTCGACGTCGCCACGGCGGCGATGGCCAAATATCACGCCACCGACCTGCAATGCGCGCTGATCGACGAGTGCCTGCAGTTCTTCGGCGGCTACGGCTACATGTGGGAGTACCCGATCGCGCGGCTCTACGCCGACGCGCGCGTGCAGAAGATCTACGGCGGCACGAACGAGATCATGAAGGAACTGATAGGGCGCACGCTCTGAGCAAAGATCCCTCGCTGCGCTCGGGATGACACCGGGGTTGGTGCGACACCGACCGTGTCATTCCGAGCGACGACACCGGGGTGGTGCAACACCAACCGTGTCATCCCGAGCGGAGCGAGGGATCCCCATCTTTCAAGGATTCGAAGGAGAGACACCATGACCGACGCATATATCTACGACGCCGTCCGCACGCCGCGCGGCAAGGGCCGCAAGGACGGCTCGCTGCACGAGGTCACGCCTGTGCGCTTGGCCGTTACCGCGCTGCAGGCGCTGCGTGACCGCAACAACCTCGACACGAAGCTGGTCGACGATGTCGTGCTGGGTTGCGTCATGCCGGTCGGTGAGCAGGGCGCGGACATCGCCCGCACCGCCGCCGTGCGCGCGGGCTTCGACGAGACGGTGCCGGGCGTGCAGGTCAACCGCTTCTGCGCGTCGGGCCTGGAGGCGACCAACATGGCGGCGGCGCAGGTCATGTCGGGCCAGAGCCAGGCCACGATCGGCGGCGGCGTCGAGAGCATGAGCCGCGTGCCGATGGGCTCGGACGGCGGCGCCTGGCCGGTCGATCCGGCGGTCGCAATCCCGATGTACTTCCTGCCGCAGGGCATCTCGGCCGACGTGATCGCCACCAAGTACGGCATGAGCCGCGACGATGTCGACGCCTACGCCGTCGAATCGCAGAAGCGCGCCAAGGCTGCGTGGGATGCCGGCTACTTCAAGAAGTCGATCGTGCCGGTGAAGGACCAGAACGGCGTCGAGCTTCTGAACCATGACGAGCTGATGCGGCCGACCACGACCATGCAGACGCTCGCCGCACTCGAGCCCAGCTTCAAGATGCAGGGCGAGGCGATGCCGGGCTTCGACGCCGTGGCGCTGCAGCGCTATCCCGAGATCGAGAAGGTCGTGCACGTCCACCATGCCGGTAACTCGTCCGGCATCGTCGACGGCTCGGCCGCCATCCTGATCGGCACCAAGGAGTTCGGCGAGAAGGCCGGCCTCAAGGCGCGCGCCCGGATCCGCTCGTTCGCGTCGATCGGCTCGGAGCCGGCGATCATGCTGACCGGCCCGGCGCCGGCCTCAGAGCGGGCGCTGAAGCGCGCCGGCATGGACGTCAAGGACATCGACCTGTTCGAGCTGAACGAGGCGTTCGCCGCCGTCGTGCTGCGCTACATGCAGGTGCTCAAGATGCCGTACGACAAGATCAACGTGAACGGCGGCGCGATCGCCATGGGCCATCCGCTCGGCGCCACCGGCGCGATGATCCTGGGCACTCTGCTCGACGAGATGGAGCGCCGCGGCCTGTCGACTGGCCTCGCCACGCTCTGCGTCGGTGCCGGCATGGGCACCGCCACGATCATCGAGCGGGTGTAGGCACCTCGAACGCTGCCCACCCTTCGAGACGGCCGCTTCGCGGCCTCCTCAGGGTGAGGTGGTGGTTGGATCGGACAAATACCTCACCCTGAGGAGCCGAGCGTAGCGAGGCGTCTCGAAGGGTGGCTACGCGAAGAATTCGGAGACCCACCATGATCAACTACAACGTCGATACCGACGGCATCGCCACCATCACTTGGGACATGCCGGGCCGCACGATGAACGTGCTGAACGAAGGCTCCATCACCGCCTATGCCGGCGCGCTCGAGACGGCGCTCAAGGACGAGAAGGTGAAGGGCATCATCGTCACTTCCGCCAAGGCCGACTTCATCGCCGGCGCGGACCTCGAGATGCTGCTCAACGCCGACACCTCGGATGCGGCAAAGCTCACCGAGCAGTTCAGCCAGCTGCAGAAGCTGTTCCGCAGCCAGGAGACCGGCGGCAAGCCGATCGTCGCGGCAATCAACGGCACGGCGCTGGGCGGCGGCTTCGAGATCTGCCTCGCCTCTCACTACCGCATCGCCGCGGCCAGCCCGAAGGCCAGGGTCGGCCAGCCCGAGGTCAAGCTCGGCCTGCTGCCGGGCGCCGGCGGCACGCAGCGCATCCCGCGCCTGATCGGCGTGATGAATGCCGCGCCGATCCTGCTCGAGGGCAAGGACCTGCCGGTCGAGACGGCCAAGGGCATGGGACTGATCCATGAGGTCGTGCCGGCCGGCGAGCTGCTCACGCGCGCCAAGGCGTGGCTGACGGCCGAGTCCAAGGAGACGGTGGTGCCGGCGTACGCCGGCAAGGGCGCCAAGCCGATCGACGCGCGCGCAGTCCAGCCGTGGGATAAGCCCGGCTTCAAGGTGCCAGGCTTCCCCGGTGGCCAGGTGTGGGGCCCGGTCGGCGTGCAGACCTTCATCGGCGGCAACGCGATGATCGCCGGCAAGACCAACGGTGTGTATCCGGCGCCCAAGGCGATCATGTCGTGCGTCTACGAGGGCCTGCAACTGCCGTTCGACACGGCGCTCAAGGTCGAGACGCGGTACTTCGTGTCGCTGCTGCGCGACCCGGTCGCCAAGAGCATGATCCGCACGCTGTTCTTCGGCCTGCAGGAGGCCAACAAGCTCGCCCGACGTCCGAAGGGCGTGGCGAAGCAGGACTACACCAAGATCGGCGTGCTCGGTGCCGGTTTGATGGGTGCGGGCATCGCCACCGTCTCGGTGCAGGCCGGTCTCGACATCGTGCTGATCGATCGCGACCAGGCGGCTGCCGACAAGGGCAAGGCGCATATCGCCGACGAGCTTGGCAAGCTGGTGAAGCGCGGCCGCCTCACGAAGGACAAGGCCGATGCGCTGTTGGCCAAGGTCACCGCGACGCCGGACTTCGGTGCGCTCAAGGACTGCCAGCTGGTGATCGAGGCGGTGTTCGAGAACCGCGAGGTCAAGGCCGAGGCAACGAAGAAGGCCGAAGCCGTGCTGGCGCCCGGGGTGGTGTTCGCGTCCAACACCTCGACCCTGCCGATCACCGGCCTGGCCGAGGCGTCGTCGCGGCCGGATCATTTCATCGGCCTGCATTTCTTCTCGCCGGTCGAGAAGATGCCGCTGGTCGAGATCATCGTCGGCAAGAAGACCTCGCCCGAGACGCTCGCGCGCTCGATGGACTTCGTGCAGAAGATCCGCAAGACGCCGATCGTGGTCAACGACAGCCGCGGCTTCTTCACGAGCCGGGTCTGCGGCGCCTTCATCAGCGAGGGCCATCGCCTTCTCAAGGAGGGCGTGCCGGCACCGATGATAGAGAACTGCGCGCGCTTTGCCGGCATGCCGGTCGGCCCGCTGTCGCTCAACGACGAGGTCGCGATCGACCTGTCGTGGAAGATCATGGACCAGACGCGGCGCGACGCGGCCGCGGCCGGCGAGACGTACGAGGGCACGGGCGGCGACGACATCCTCGAGCTGATGGTCAAGAAGCTCGAGCGCTTCGGCCGCAAGAACGGCAAGGGCTTCTACGACTATCCGGCCGACGGCAAGAAGCGCCTGTGGCCCGACCTGCAGAAGCATTTCCCGGCCGATCCCAAGCTGCTGTACGGCGAGGGCGAGGAGAAGCGCGCCAAGGAGACCGAGATCAAGAAGCGCCTGCTGTACGTGCAGGCGGTCGACACCGCGCGCTGCCTCGAGAGCAACGTGCTGACCGCGCCGCAGGACGGCGACGTGGGCTCGATCATGGGCCTGGGCTTCGCGCCGCAGACCGGCGGCGCCATCAGCCTGATCGACCAGGTGGGGGTGAAGCAGTTCGTTGCCGAGTGCGACGAGCTCGCGAAGAAGTACGGCAGGCAATTCGAGGTGCCGAAGCTGCTGCGCGACATGGCCGCCAAGGGCCAGAGCTTCTACGGCAAGCCGACGGCCAAGGCGGCCTGATCTGCGTCATGTTCTTCTGGACCGCGAGCCTCCGGCTCGCTCATGAGTCTGAGCGAGCCGGAGGCTCGCGGTCCGGGAGAGCATGAGCGCGTTGTGGGTTCGGCTGGAGGGGCTGGGCGTCCGTATCCTCGGGTGGTTCGGCCTCTCCGCCACGACCGCGCGCCAGCTCATTCGTTTCTTCATCGTCGGCGGATTCGCCGCCATCGCCTACGTCGCGGTGATGGCGGTGGTGGTCGACGGCTTCGGCGGCCGCGTGCTGCTCGGGGCCTTCCTCGCCTTCGTGCTCGCGACGCTGGTGTCCTTCGTCGGCAATGCGCTGTGGAGCTTCGGCGCGCGGCTGACGCCCGCGAAGGCCGCGATGTTCTTCGCCGTCAATACCGTGGGCCTCTGCCTCAACATGCTGATCGCCTGGCTGCTCGAGCGCGCGGGCGTGCATTATCTGCTGATCAGCCTCGCGGTCCTCGTCGTCGTTCCAATGTTCAATTTCGCAGGGCACCGCCTCATCACCTTCGCCCGGCCGGGTTGAGCGGCTATGATTGCGGCGTAAAAGCATCGGAGGAACGCCCGTGGACGCCCAGCAAATTTCCGCCATCGCCGACGAGATTGCCGCCGGCCGGCGCACCAGGAAGGTGATGGACATCGCCGCGGCGTGCTCCGGCCTGTCCGAGGCGGACGCCTACAAGGTCCAGTTCGCCGTGCACGACAAGCTGACCGCGGGCGGCGCCGACAAGATGGCCGGCTGGAAGATCGCGCTCACCCTGCCGGCGCAATACGAGCCGCTCCGGCTGTCCGGCCCGGTCTTTGCCGGCATCTACCAGAGCGGCATCCGCCAGAGCGGCGCGGTGTTCGAATCGGGCTATCCGATCAAGCCCGGCATCGAGCCCGAGCTGGTCGCGCGCATGGCCAAGGATGCGCCCGCCGGTGCGGCGCCCTACACTGCCGACAGCATCCGCGCCTATGTCGCCAACCTCTATTGCGGCATGGAGCTGGTCGACAACCGCTATGCCGACGTCACCAAGATGACCGGGCCCGCCCGCATCGCCGACGACGTGCTGCAGGCGGCTTGCGTGGTCGGCACCGAGATCCCGGGGTGGCAGAAGCTCGACTTCCCCAACCTCAAGGGCCGCTCGCTGCTCGACGGCAAGCAGCTCGCCTCGGGTGCCGGCACGGCCGTGATGGGCAGCGCGCTGATCTCGCTCGCCTGGCTCGCGAACGCGCTCAACAAGCACGGCATGCACCTCAAGGCTGGCGACCTTATCCTCACCGGGTCGGTCCATCCGCCGGCCTTCCTGCCCGGTACCGGTGTAGCGCGGACGGAATTCGAGGGGCTGGGCGGGACGGAGATCACGATCGGGTAGGGAACAGGCGCGGCAACGCTCGAGTGCCCTGTGCCGGCAGGCGCTGGCGCCAGACGCGCGCCGGCGAGCTGGCGGGTTGCGTTCGCCGTCCCTCTCGACGAAAGTCGGGGAATGACCCGCGTCCTCTCTCACGCCCTCTATGTCCTGTCGGCGCTCCTTCTCCTGGCGGCAACGGAAGCCGCCGCGCAGCGCATGGTCAGCGTGTCCCGCGACGATGTGAACCTGCGCTCGGGAGCCGGAACGCAGCATCCTGCCGAGTGGAAGCTGGGATCGGGCTTTCCGCTCAAGGTCGTCGGCAACCGGGGAAGCTGGCTGAAGGTGACCGACTTCGAGAACGATACCGGCTGGATCTACCGTCCGCTCACCAATCAGACGCCGCATCACGTCGTGAAGGCCAAAATCGCCAACATGCGCAGCGGGCCGTCGATGAGCAGCCGGATCGTCGCCAAGCTCGCCTACGGCGACGTGCTGAAGACGCTCACGCACAGTGGCGACTGGGTCAAGCTGCAGCGCGAGGGCGGCCTCCGCGGCTGGGTGGCGCGACGCCTGCTGTGGGGCTGGTAAGCCTCGGACCCCGGCCCCGCGCCGCCCTCGTTCTTTGCCGTCGATGACAATCCCCATTCTGGGGTTGTTTTGTATCGAAAAGAACATATAGTGAACATGCACGCAGGAGAGACCCATGCAGCACATGTTCGCAACGTCGTTCGCGGGACAGGAAAAGCCGCCGGCCCTGATGATGCGCCGGCTTCGGCGGCGACAGGAGGCCTTGGTTGGCCGGCCGAGAGGACGGCTGTTTCTCGCGGTGCTGCCGGATGCCGAAACGTCTGCGCGCATCGCCCAGACGGCGCGCCACCTCCGCATCAGCCATGGGCTCGCCGGCAAGCCGCTGCCGCCGGAGAACTTCCACGTTGCGTTGTGCCGGATCGACGAAGGGGTCGATCTTTCGCTCGGGAGGATCGAGTCCGTGAAGGAGCGCGTCGCGCGCATCGTGATGCCGTCGTTCGCGGTCGGTTTCGATCGCGCGGAGAGCTTTCGGAATGGCGCACTCGTCCTGCGTGGCGAAGACGGGGTGATGGGCCTCGATATCCTTCAACAGCGGTTGAGCGACGTGCTCGACGGCCGGCCGGGTACGGCGCGGCCCTTCACGCCGCACGTCACCTTGTTGCGCGACGCCCATCTCGTACCCGAGCAGCGGATCGAGCCGATCGAGTGGACGGTTCGCGAGCTTGTGCTCATGCACAGCATGATTGGCCGCATGGCGCCCCGCCAACTTGCCCGCTGGTCTCTCGGCGAGGGCTGAGGGGGCGACCTCGAACGACGGATCTCTTTCTTGCGGCTGCGCGCTTGTCCTGCCGGTTGAAATCGTAGGACGGCTCGCTCGACGGGAAATTCACCGAGCCCGCGCAAAGCTGCTGCAGCGGTTGCCCGCTTGACCATCGTGGCTGCTCCCGTACCATCCGCGGCCGAACAATCATTCGTTTCCGGAGTACCCGCATGCCGGTCATCAACCGCATCGCCTCGTATCACAAGGACATGACCGCGTGGCGGCACGACATCCACAGCCATCCCGAGACCGCCTTCGAGGAGGTGCGGACGGCCGACGTGGTCGCGGCCAAGCTCGAATCCTTCGGCATCGAGGTTCATCGCGGGCTGGCAAAGACCGGCGTGGTCGGCGTGCTGCGCTCGGGCAAGTCGGGCCGCGCCATCGGGCTGCGCGCCGACATGGACGCGCTCGACGTGCACGAGACCAATTCCTTCGATCACAAGTCGACGATCCCCGGAAAGATGCATGCCTGCGGCCATGACGGCCACACGGTGATGCTGCTGGGCGCCGCCAAGTATCTCGCCGAGACCAGGAATTTCGACGGCACGGTCTATTTCATCTTCCAGCCGGCCGAGGAGAACGAGGGCGGCGGCCGGGTGATGGTCGAGGAGGGGCTGTTCGAGAAGTTCCCGGTCGAGGGCGTCTACGGCATGCACAATATCCCGGGCATGCCGATCGGCCGTTTCGCCGTCCGCCCGGGCCCGATGATGGCCGCCTACGACATCTTCGAGATCGTGGTGAAGGGCGTCGGCGCGCACGGCGCGATGCCCCATCATGGCATCGACCCGGTCGTGATCGGCGCCCACATCGTGACCGCGCTGCAGTCGATCGTGGCGCGCAACATCGATCCGATGGACACCGCCGTCGTATCGACGACCCAGATTCATTCCGGCGACACCTGGAACGTGATCCCGCAGGAATGCACGCTGCGCGGCACCGTCCGCACCTTCAAGAAGCCGGTGCAGGATATGATCGAGGCGCGGATCGAGAAGATCGCGCGTAACGTTGCGGCGGGCTTCGGCGCGGAGGTCAGCAAGTGGCGCTACGAGCGGCGCTACCCCGCGACCGTCAACAGCGCGAAGGAGACCGAGTTCGCCGCGCACGCTGCCTCGGCGCTGGTCGGGACCGAGAACGTCAACCGCAACCCGACGCCCGCCATGGGCAGCGAGGACTTCGCCTGGATGCTGCTGAAGCGGCCGGGATGCTACATCTGGATCGGCAACGGCGACGGCGCCGGCTCGTGCATGGTCCATAACCCGGGCTACGACTTCAACGACGAGATCCTGCCGATCGGCGCGTCCTACTGGGCGACGCTGGTCGAGCAGCAGCTCGCGCGCCAGGCCCTGCCGCAAGCCGCGGAGTAACCCGTCCGTCCATCGCTGTGGCCGGACATCCTTATGCGGGCCAGCGTATCGGGCTCGCGACCATGCACGAGAAGGAGCGGGCCTTGGCGCCCCCCTTCCGCCGCGTGCTGGGCGCGGAACTCGTCGTGCCGGCGCTCGACACCGACAGGCTCGGCACTTTCTCCGGCGAGGTGCCCCGGCCCGACGCGCTGGTCGAGACCGCGCTGCTCAAGGCCGACATGCTGTTCGAGGCGATGCCCGGCCTCGATTGCGCGCTCGCCAGCGAAGGCAGCTACGGGCCGATCGACCGGGTGCCGCTCAATCCCGGCGGCGTCGAGCTGCTCGCCTTCGTCGACCGCACGCGCGGCATCCGCCACGTCGAGACGCTGCCGACGCACCGCACGAGCTGGCGGCTGCAGCGTTTCGCGGCCGGCGATCCCGCGCGCCTGCGGGCATTGACGGAGATGGGCTTCCCGGCGTTCGGGGTGTTCGTGGTCTGCAGCAGCGACATGAGCCAGCCGATCAAGGGGCTGGCGACCGTCGAGGCGGTGATCGAGGCGATGGACCGCGAGGCGCGGCGCTCGGAGGACGGGCTCGCGGTGCTCTACTCCGACATGCGCGCGCACAAAAATCCGCTGCGCATGAAGGTGCTGCGCGCCGCCGGCTGGAAGCTCGCCCGGCGCCTGGCGACGCTCTGCCCGAAGTGCCACGCGCCGGGCTGGGGCTGGATCGACTCGCGCCGCGGCTTGCCGTGCGAGGCGTGCGCGGCGCCGACCCACTGGATCGATTTCGAGATCGACGGCTGCCCCGTCTGCGGCCACGCAGCCGCGCGGCCACGCAAGGACGGCCGGCGCACGGCGTCGAGGCTGTCCTGCCGGGCGTGCCGGTAGGTCGCCGGGAGCGCGGCTCTCCAGAGCCGCTCATGGGATGTAGCATGGGGAAGGAAGAGCGGCTCTGGAGAGCCGCGCTCCCAGCCGCGCTCAGGATAGAGGCAGGTCCGTCGCGAGATGGAACAGGCAGTCGCCGCGCTCGCAGCGGGCGGGGACACGTTTGCACAGGACCAGGCCGTCGCGCTTGAACAAGAGCGTCTCCGGCTCGCGCCACGGCGTGTGGTGGAAGTGGATGCGCGCGGCCGGCTGGTCCTTCTTCACCTCGTCGCCGAGATCGACCAGCGGCTCGAACAGGCCGCCATCGGAGGCGTAGACGTAATAGTCATCGCCGCCCAGCTCGGTGAGCCGTGTCGGCGTCGGCGCGGGCACGGCGCCTTGCAGCAGGCCGATATGGGCGAGCACGCGGCGCATCCCGTCCTGCGCCACCTTGAGCGAGTGCGGCGTCACCAGCCCGCCGCCGCCCAGCTCGGTGCCCATCGAGACGACACCCTGGCGGAATGACGCCGAGGTGAAGGTGCGGCCGCCGCCCTGCGGCGCTGCCGCGAGGTAGCTCACCGGCGCACCGAAGGCCTTCAGCATGCCGATCACCTTCGCCATGCGCGCCTCGTCGCCGTGGCGCGGCGCTAGCGCGCTCGGGATGTAGGCGAGCGAGCTGCCGCCGGAATGGAAGTCGAAGCTGTAGTCGAAGCCGGGCAGCAGCACGTGCTCGATGAAGTGCGCGATCTGCTCGGTGATCGTGCCCTCGGGATTGCCGGGGAAGGTGCGGTTGAGGTTGCCGTCGTCGATCGGCGAGGTGCGCTGGCCGGCCATCGCCGCCGGGAAATTCGCGGACGGCAGGATCACCAGCCGGCCCCTGATGTCCTTCGGCTCGAGGCTACGGATCAGGTTGCCGAGCCCGATCTGGCCTTCCCATTCGTCGCCGTGGTTGCCAGCCTGCATCAGCACGTGCGGTCCGTCGCCGTTCCTGATGCGCACGATCGGGATCGGGATCCAGCCATAGGCCGAGCGATGCACCGAGTGCGGCACGCGCACGAAGCCGGTCGCCTTGCCCTCGGCCATCAGGTCGATGTCGGCCGAGAGGCGGCTCATTGCCGCGAAGTCGGTCTTGCTCAAATCGGCTCGCTCCACAGACGGTCGTTGACCAACGCTTCGGCCACGTCGGCCGAGATCGCGGCGAGCAGCTTCTCGCCTTTCTCGGCGTTGGCGGTCGAGGCATCCCCGATCACGCCGATCGGCGAGCGGCTCGAAAGCTGGCGCCAGCGATAGACGCCCTCGTTGACGCCGGGGATGGCGGCGAGGCCGGGGATGTAGGGCCCGTGCATCTGCGACAGCTCGTCGGGATTCACCAGCTCCGGCGCCATCGCCATGATCATCGAGGTCTCGGCTTCGCAGGCATGCAGCAGCGCCTTCTGCTTCTCGAGCAGGCCGGCGATCGACTTGGCAGCGATGTCCCAGTAGGTGCCGGTGGCGAGCGGCAATTTGTATTCGACCGTCAGCTCGCCGATCATGTTCTGCAGCGCCGTGGTATTTCCGCCATGGCCGTTGAGCACGAAGATGCGCTTGAAGCCGTGCCGGATCGCCGAGGTCACGACGCAGCGGATCACAGCGAACATCGTCGCGTAGTCGAGCGTGATGGTGCCGTTCAGCGACATGTGATGCTCCGACATGCCGTAAGGGATGGTCGGGGCGACCACCACCGGCGTCGACTTCTCGATGATGCGTGCGGCGCGGTGCGAGACCTCGTGCACGCAGCGCCAGTCGACCATGCTCGGCAGGTGCGGGCCGTGCTGCTCGGTGGCGCCGATCGGCACGATGACGATGGCGTTGCGCTGGGCGAGGCCCTTGATCTCCGAGGCCTTCAGCCTCGACCAGTCGATTTCGGTCATTCAACCCTCATGGCTGGGAGCGCGGCTCTCCAGAGCCGCTCTTTTTCGGATTGTTCCATCCCATGAGCGGCTCTGGAGAGCCGCGCTCCCGGCGTTACAATGACGGCAGCGGCGCGAGCTTCATGCCGAGGTACTTCTGGTGCAGCCGGTCGATCTCGCCGTTCATCATGTTGAAGAAGATGAAGCTGTCGAGCCAGCGCACCAGGTTGTGCTCGCCCATGCGCACGCCCATGTGGGCAGGGCTGCGGCGGATGGTGAACTTGAGCTCGAACTCCTTGTTCGGGTTGCGCTTCTGCAGGTCGGGGATGATCAGGCTGTTGGTGGCGAAAAGCTCGGCCTGGCCCGAGACGTAGGCGGCGGCGGCGGTCGCGTCGTCCTCGGTGCGCATGATGGTGGCCTTGGGCGCCATCGCCGACAGCGCCAGCTCCTGCGTCGTGCCCTTCGCGGCGGCGATCTTGAGGCTGCCGATCTCGGCCGCCGACGTCACCTTGGCGCTCTTCGGCCCGAACACCGCGAGCTGGGTGTCGGCATAGGGCGAGGTGAACATGACCTGCTTGGCGCGCTCGGGTGTCAGCCCCATCACCGAGATCACGACGTCGACCTTGTTGGTGATAAGGAAGGGGATGCGGTTGGCGCCGGTGACCTGCTGCAATTCGAGCTTCACGCCGAGCGCCTTGGCAACCATGCCGGCCAGCTCGATGTCGAAGCCCTCGGGCTCGCGCTTCTCGTTCTGGGAGCCGAAGGGCGGCACGTCGAGCGGGGTGGCGATGCGCACCGTGCCCTTCTTGAGGATGTCCTCGAAGGCGTCGGCTTTCGCCGCGGTGCCGGAAAGGGCAGCAAGGACCAGCACGGCGAGGCCGGCAATCAGGCGTCTCATGATTTTTCTCCCTCCGATTTCCCCAATTCGGCATCGATTTTGAATTACGATGGGGCAGAGAGGAAGCAATGACTGCACCCATCGACGTTGCGAGACCACTCCCCGGCGCCGCCTTTGGCGCCACCGTTCGTCTGCCGAAGCCGCTGAGCGAGGGCATGCCCGAGGGCTTGCCGCAGGCGCTGGCCGACGCTGGCGGTTTGCTGCTGCTGCCGGGCCTCAGCGAGATCACGGAGGACCCTCAGCTCCTCGTGACGATGAGCTATCTCTTCGGCCTCGAGGTCGAGGATTACCGCACGCTGCTGACGAGAACCTCCCAGGCGCATGAGACCGTGCCCGAGATCTTCATGGTCACCAACATGATCCCGAACTACCGCCAGCCGCCGGCGCTGCCCGAGCCGCCGCTGACGGCCGACGGCAAGTTCCCGGTGCAATATCCGCATCGCAAGGGCTGGCACACCGACCAGAGCTACCGCCGTCCGCCGCCCGACATCTCGCTGTTCTACGCCGTGTCGCCGGTGGCGAAGGAGCGCGGCCAGACGATCTTCGCTTCGGGCACGCTGGCCTACGACGCGCTGCCGGCCGATCTCAAGGCCAGGGTCGAAAGCCTGCAGGGCCTGCATTGCCAGCCCGGCACCGGCCGCGGCCGTACCGACGCGGAAGCGGGCAAGACTCCGCCCGCCATCCTGCCGCACCAGCGCTCGCAGCCGCAGCCCGTGGTGCGCACCCATCCGGTCACCGGCAGGAAGGCGCTCTATCTCTGCGAGCGCAGCCAGATGGACTGGTTCGACGGGCCGTTCGTCGGCCTGGAGCCCGGACCGTATGGCGAGGGCGCAAGGCTGCTCGATGCGCTGATGACCCACTACACCCGCCCGGAGTTCATCTACGTCCACGAATGGACCCAGGGCGACGTGCTGGTCTGGGACAATCGCTGCCTCATCCATACCGCGACCTGGTACGACGCGGAAAAGGAGCAGCGCATGATGTGGCGCACGACGGTGCGCGGCAATCCCGGCGCGCTCTACGCCGGCGAGAAGCGCAGCTGGATTCCGGAAGAGGTGGCGGCCGAGTAGGCCACCGGGCGGCTGGAGAGCCGTGCTCGCCGCGAACGTCAGGTCGCGAGGAGACGGCGAATCTGGCTTTCGAGGTCGCGGTGATCGTAAGGCTTGGCGAGATACGGCCCTTGCTCGCAGAGGTCGCCTGCCGTCGCAGCGGTGCGCCGCGCGCCGGAGGTCAGGAGCACT
Source organism: Reyranella sp. (assembly GCF_965279465.1). Lineage (NCBI taxonomy): Bacteria > Pseudomonadati > Pseudomonadota > Alphaproteobacteria > Hyphomicrobiales > Reyranellaceae > Reyranella > Reyranella sp. The sequence goes on along the minus strand of NZ_OZ257242.1, from coordinate 5,946,177 downwards.
TTTACGTCGGACCTCACCGCGCGGATCCATTGTGCCAGGCCGAAGCCGTCGATCTCGTCCTTGATATCGAGATCGATGAAGGCGACCTGGGGTGCCACGCCGGCCTCGAGCAGGCGCTTGGCCTCTGCCGCGCCGTCGGCCTCCACGACCTGGTAGCCGCAGTCGCGCAGATAGCCCGCGACGGCCATGCGCGTGAGCGCATGGGCTTCGACGAGCAGGATGAGGGGGGCGGGCGGCGAGGCCGGCTTTGCGGCGGCGGAACGGACAGGGGACATTGCGGCGCTAACGCGGCGGGCAATGGCGAGTTCCCGGGCCGATGGCTGGAATCAAAGTTGTTGCGCCGCACCCCGGAAAATAGAGAGTATGCGCCGCCGGCGTCATTGCCGGCTTGGGATCAGCCCCCAAGGATTTCCTGCGCTTCGTGTTGTCAGTTTACGTGGTGAAAAATGAGCGGGGAATGTCAGCCGGGGCCACAAGCACCGGCAGGGGCTGCGCCGCCGGTGGTGCTGGTCGTCGAAGATGAGGTCGTGTTGCGAATGGCGGTTTGCGCCCATCTACGCGATGCGGGCTTCGTGGTGATCGAAGCCGTCGATGCTGCAGAGGCCGTCGAGCTGCTGAGCGCCAACAAGTCGATCGCGCTGGTCTTCAGCGACATCAACATGCCCGGTCCGGCCGATGGCAACGACCTTGCCGCCTGGATCGCCAGCGGGTATCCCGACATCAGGGTGCTGCTGACCTCGGGCATTGCCCGGGAGGGCGGCCCGCCGTTCATCGGCAAGCCCTATTCCTTCATCGAGCTGCAGCGGCGTATCGAGGCGATGGTGCGAAACGGCCCGCTTCCTCCGTGAAAGCGGGGCAATAGAATCGGCTTCAGCCGATGTAGCCCTGAGCGCCCTCATTGCGCATCCAGATGCGGATCAGCAGGCGGCGCCGTTCCGTCTCCTCGTAGTCGTGGAACTCGGTGCGGCTGTGGCCGATCTCGCGGTTGGCGACGTACTGGATGTCGCCGGCCTGCAAGCGGAAATGGAACTGCAGCGACTCGTCGGCGAAGACGTCCTTGATCGCCTCGACCGCGGCAGTGGTCTCGTTGTCCATCGTGCCGCCGCGCAGCGCGTAGCCGCCACGGATCTGGTGCAGCGACAGGCGTGCATGCAGGCGCTCGCCGTCGCGGATGAAGAGCGGCGCGGAAAAGGTCGACTCCTCGCCGGGATGGAACTCACGCTGGCGGTCGAACCAGAACGGCTGGTAGAGGCGGGGCAGCACGTCGCGATGGCGCTCGCGCAAGGCATTGTGCGCGGTGGCGAAGCTCATCACCCGGCTCGTGCCGCCCGCCCTGGCCTGCCGCACGCAGAGCAGCCCGACATACTTCGGCATCAGGAAGTTGTAGGCGTTGTCATTGTGGAACTGCAGGTCGATGTTGGTCTTGTCCGGCCGTATGCCGCTGCCGGGCAATGCCTGCTGGCCTGTGTCATGCACGTCGTAGACGATCGTGCCGTCGAGCTTCTGCGCGACGGGCCGCTCGAGCATCGCCGACAGGATCCAGTACAGCGCCTTCGCCTCGTCGAGCGACAGCTCCTCGATGGGCAGGCGCTGCAGCAGCGCGAAGCGGATGCCGCCGGTCAGGATGGCGCGGACCTCTTCCATCGCGGCACGGCAGGCCGGCAGATCGAAACTGTCGGGGCGCAACGCGAGCAGCGGCACCGGTTGGCGGCGCAGGCTCTTCACGGCGTCCATCAGCTCGGTTTGCGCCGCCGGCGACAGGACGACGCGGTAGTCGGCGTCGTTGATATCGGTGCGCGTCCAGGCCTCGCGGCCGGTGATGGGGCGATCGACGATGGCGGTGTGTTCCATGCCAGGAATAATGCCGCGAAATGACCGGCCATGCCACGCTGCAGAAGGGTCGCCTTGACCGCCACCAGGGGTGCTCCCACGCTCGCCGCCATGAAGTTGTCGAGACGCCGCGCCGCCGCATTGCTCTCCATCCTTGCCGCGCCTTCGGCGGCGTGGGCGCAGGCCTATCCGTCCCGGCCGATCCGCATCGTCGTACCGACCGGGCCAGGCGGCATCACCGACATCGTTGCGCGCATCGCCGGCCAGCGCCTGTCGGAGCGGCTCGGCCAGCCGGTCGTGATCGACAACAAGGCTGGCGCAAGCGGCATCATCGGCACCGAGGTCGTCGCCCGTTCGGCACCCGACGGCTACACGCTGCTGATGGTCTATCCCAGCCATCCGGTGAACCCGGCGCTGAAGCAGCAGCTTCCCTACGACACGATCCGCGACTTCGTCGGCGTCACCACGCTCACGACGGTGTCGCTGGTCCTGCTGGTGCCGCCGGCGCTGGCGGCGCGCTCGGTCCAGGAGCTGGTCGCGCTCAGCAAGCGCGAGCGGCTGACCTACGCCTCCGTCGGCAGCGGCAGCCTGGCGCATCTCGGAGCGGAGCTGTTCCGATCGAAGGCCGGCATCGAGCTCACCCATGTGCCGTATCGCAGCGCGCCCGCGGCGCAGCAGGCGCTGATGGGCGGCGAGGTGTCGATGTTCTTCGACACGCCGATCACGGCCGTGCCGCTGGTCAAGGACAACCGCCTGCGCGCCTTGGGCGTCAGCACGCTCAAGCGGTCGGACCTGCTGCCCGACGTGCCGACCATCGACGAGGCGGGCGTGCCGGGCTACGAGGTGCTGGGCTGGAACGGCATCCTCGCGCCGGCCGCGACGCCGCAGCCGATCGTGCAGAAGCTGAACCGGGAGCTGCGGGCGATCCTGGCCGAGCCCGAGATCCGCCAGAAGCTGGCACTGCAGGGCGCCGAGCCGGCGCCGATTGATCCGGAGAGCTTCGCCAGATTGATCCGCGACGACATGGCGAAATGGACCGAGGTGATCCGCAGCGCCGGCATCCGGCCGGAGTAGGACGAAACCCATGCCGCTCGCCCGCATCACGCCCGATCTGGAGATGCACTATCGCGACGAGTGTTTCGTCGATTCCTGGCGCACGCCCGAGAAGATGCTTCTGCTGCACGGCAATGCCGAGAGCGGCGAGGCGTGGAATGCCTGGCTGCCGATCATGGCCCGGCGCTTCAGGGTCGTGCGGCCCGACATGCGCGGCTTCGGCCAGTCGACGGCGATGCCGCTCGAGTATCGCTGGTCGGTCGAGCGCATCGTCGACGACTTCCTCGCGCTGGCGAACCACCTCGGCTTCGACCGCTTCCATATCGGCGCCGCGAAGGTCGCCTGTCCGATCGCGTTGCGTCTTGCTGCGCGCCATCCCGACCGGGTGCGCTCGCTCGCCGTGCTGGGCGGCATCGTCTCAGGCGAGGTGTCGGTCGGCCCGCGCGCAGCGTCGTGGCTGGAACATATCGAGAGCAAGGGCGTCGAGAGCTGGGCGCGCTGGACCATGCCGGGGCGCCTGGGCAGCTGTTGCGACGCCGGGATGATGGAAGGCTGGGCGAAGCTGATGGGCCGGACGCCGCTGTCGACCCAGCTCGGCTTCATCCGCTCGGTCCCGGCGATCGACGTGCGCGCGGACCTGCCGACGATCAGATGCCCGACCCTGGTGGTCACCACCGACGGCAGCGGGCTGGGGTCGGTGGAGGCGGTGCGCGGTTGGCAGCAGATGATCCCCAATTCGGAGTTCATGGTCGTGCCCGGAGACTCCTATCACGTCGCCGCCACCCATCCGGAGCTGTGCGCGCGGGCAGTGCTGGACTTCATCGACAGGCGCACCGGCTCGCCCTAGCCAGCCCGGAGTCCCCATCTTCGCGTGCTGCCGCGCTGGATAGGCCCACTTCGCGGGTTGCGGCCGCCGAGGCGATGCCCGTCGATGAGTTTCCTTCATCGCAGACGTCTGGCTGTAACAGAGCGGGTCGATGGTTCGCCGGTTGTGCGAAAACTGCTCCGCCTATGTTGCGCGCGTGCCGCGCGCCCGGCTCGCCGGCAGGGCGTCACCCAAGCCGTTCCGCTACCGCGACTTCGGCACCATGGCCACGATTGGCCGCCGGGCCGCCGTCGCCGACTTCGGCTGGCTGAAGCTCGACGGCACCGTAGCCTGGCTGCTGTGGGGCCCGGTGCACGTGTCGTTCCTGATCGGTTTCCGCAATCGCCTGATCGTGATGCTCGACTGGGTGTGGTCGTACGTAACCTTTCAGTCCGGCGCGCGCCTGATCACCGGGCCGGGCTCGCATTGACCGACACTATTCTCGATTGCAGTAATTCTTCTTTTCAGTAGAAACGCCTCATGAAAGCAACGGTAACCATCAACAGTCGCGGCGTCGTGACTTTGCCGGCCAAGCTTCGTCGCGCCGCGGGCATTCGACCGGACGATCAGATGATCGTCGAGACGACGCCCGAGGGGCTATTGCTGCGGCCGGCGGTTACGCTGCCGATCGAAATTTATAGTGAAGCCAGGTTGAAGGAGTTTGCCGAAGAAGAGGCGAAGCTCGAGACGGTCTTCGCCCGGCGAGGCAAGCGTCGCGGCTGAAGCCGCGCGATGCGCATCTTCCTGGTCGCCAATATCGTCTTTGCGGCGTGTTGGTCGAATGGCGCTATCAGAAGGCTTCTGCGCGAGTTCCTTGCCAAGGGTCACTCGCTGCTTGTGGATGAGTACGTTCTGATCGAGGCGCGACGGAATCTGGAGGCGAAGTCACGCGATGGGATGCGCGAACTCGATCTCTTGACGCCCAAGCTGGAAACCGTGCCGTTCATGCTGCATCTGGACCCAACGATTGAAGCTGCGCTGCCGGAGAAAGACCGCCTCGTACTGGCATCCGCCATTCACTCCTCATGCGACGCGCTGGTGACCGGCGACCGCCGGCACTTCGGCCGGCTTTACGGTCGCACGATCCGCGGTGTCGCCATCCACGACCCGGCGTCTCTTGCTGAGGCATTGCTGTTGTAGAGGTAGCGAGGCTGCGTCTCGGACCGATAAGACGTGCAGAACGGTTCTCACGCTCATCCTTGTCATCCTGAGAGCTTGTGACTCCTTCAGACTGCTGGGAGCGCGGCTCTCCAGAGCCGCTCATGGAATGTTGCAACCAGCGTATATGAGCGGCTCTGAAGAGCCGCGCTCCCAGCGGCATGACCATGAAGTGGGTTGCGTAGGCAAGCATTCACGGTCTCTGAGCGCAGCGAAGGATCTTGCCGAACGATCAGACACAGGCCGCGGGGCTGGCGTGAGGTCCTCGCTGAAGCGGGGAGGTTACTCCGCGCGACTCAGGACGACCGGGGAGAGCTTGTATTCAACATGAGGAAGTTGACGCATTTGCATCAAGTTTGAAGACTCAAACGGACCTATCCGAGGCGATGTCTCTCCGTCGCCGGAATGAGCGTCAGGTTGGCAAGGATCTTGTGCTGCGGGTCGGCGCTGGCGGCGAGCTTGGGCTGCAGGGCCAGCATCGCCTGCGCGAGCCTCGTCTCTTCCCAGAACCATTTCTTGCGCGTGGCGGACGTGCCGGGATCGGGAAAGGCCGAGGCGGCTTCGAGATAGTAGGCGCGCAGGTCGTCGATCGCTTCCTTGAGTGCCTGCGCCTCCGGCAGCTCGCCGTCGAGGGCGTGGCTGACCAATGCACCGGCGGCCGGCATGTCGAGGCCCGAGACGCCGACCGTTGTCCGGCCGAGGTTGGCGACCGAGCGGTCGTACCAGGTCGCCAGCCGGTCGATCTCGGCGACGAGCGAGTCGACTTCGCTCGGCGCGAGATTGATCGGACAGGCCCAGCCGCTGAAATCCGTCATCTCCGGCACATGTTCAGGATAGTCGGCGATGAGCGGGCTGTCGGTCCGTGCCAGCAGATCGAGCGCGGCCTTCACGACGCGGCGCTGGAACGGCGGATCGTCGGGAACGCCCAGCGGCCGGCCGAGGTCGAAGGTCACCCACAGCGCTCGGGGCGGGCGGACGGTCTCGGTGTGCTCACGCACCAGGCTGATGCCGGTCGTGGGAATGCCCTGGCGTTCGAGGAAGTGGCCCAGCGCGCCGACGGCGCGCGTGCAGGCGGGTCAAACCGGAACGAGCAGGACGGCGTCGATCTTGTCGGCCTTGAGGAGACCGGCGAGATGCTGGGCATGCGGCTCGGCCGCGGCAGGCGGGAAGGCGCCCATGAAGGAATAGTGGACCGTGGCCATCGAGCCGACCGTGCCGTCGGCCACGAACTCGCGCAGCCGATCGATCGGGAAGGCCGTGTTGAGATCCTGCTGGAAGCCGGTGCGGTCGAAATTGACCGATATGTGGCTCATCACCAGCTCGTTGGCCGCGGTCTCGGCCGGGATGACGCGGTAGCTGCCGTCGCCGGGCCGGAACGGCCGGTCGCCGCGCTTGTGCAGGCCGGCCGTCGAGATGATCGCGACGCGGCGCTCGGCGAGCGGCTTGCCGGGCAAGGCCGGCGTGTCGTCGTAGGTCGGGCATTCGATGCGCCGGAGGTGGTTGGCCTCGACCTCCGGCATGTCGCTGAGACGCTTGACCATGACGTTGCCTTCCGTTCATCCGCTGAGGGTCAGCCCACGACCTTGCGCAAGGCTTCGAGCGTGGTCTCGGGCTCCGGCCGGTAGGTGTAGTCGGGATCGGCCTGGACGAAGCGCACGATGCCGCTGGCGTCGACGACGAAGCGGGACGGCACCGGCAGGCGCCACGACGGATCACCGTTGCGCACGGCAAGGTCATTGCCGAAGCCGAGGTAAACCTGCCTCAGGTCGTCGGGCAGGGTGAAGGCGAGGCCGAAGGCTTCGGCGACGATGGAGCGCTCGTCCCACAGGATCGGGAAGGTGAGCTTCTGCTTGGCGGCCATGTCTGCCGTGCGTTCCGGCAGCTCGGGCGAGATCACGACAAGCGAGGCCCCGAGGGCGGCGATGTCGGCGTAGATGGTGTGCAGAGCGTCCAGCTCATGTCTGCAATAGGGTCACCACGACCCTCGGAAGAAGGAGAGGACCAGAGGTCCGCCGGCGAGAAGATCCTCCGACGCGACGCGCCGTCCGTCGTGATTGGCGAGGTCGAAGTCGGGCATCGGGCTGCCGACCGGCACGATGCGGTCGAGGATGCCGGAGTTGCGCAGGTCTTCCGTTGCGCGGTGCATGATTGCCTGGCGCTCGGGCGGGATGCGGGACGCCGCGCCGGCGCGGGTTGCGGCAAGCTTCTCTTCAAGCGACATCTGTCTCTCCTGTCAGCAGCCGAGCCGGTCTGCAAGCTGGCCGAAGTCGTCGACCACGATGTCATGTGCCGGATCGGGCGTCGGATCCGGCGGGCCGGCAACACCCCACTCATCGGGGCGTCGCACGAAGGCCGAGCGGTAGCCGACCTTGCGTGCCGCGAGCAGGTCGAAGTTGTGGCAGGCCACCATCAGGACCTCCTCGGGCCGGAAGCCGAGCCAGCGCGCGCAGGTTTGGTAGGCCTCGGGATTGGGCTTGTAGCTGCCGATCATCTCGCACGAGACGACGCAGTCCCAGTCGAGGCCGTTGCGTCGCGAGACGTCGACGATGAGCGACGTGCTGAGGATGGTGAACGAAGCGACGACGTGCCCGCGGCGCAGGCGGGCGAGGGCGGCCGGAAAATCGGGCCAGGCGTCCAATGCGTGCCAGGCGCGCTGGATGCCGGCGCGGTCTTCCTCGGTGAAGGCCGACCAGCCCAGCTCGGCCGCCAGCTCGTCGAGCACGCGGCGATGCACGCCGTCGATGTTGAAGTCCGGCCGGATCTGGCGGGTCATGCCCTTGAGCGCCCGGCGGCGATATTCGTTGGTTGCCGCGGGCCAGTCCGCGACGATGCCGTGCCGTGCCCCGGCGGCGGCAAGAGCAGCGGCAATGCCGCGATGCCAGTCGAGGATCGTGCCTCCGGTGTCGAAGGTGAGGGCCTTGATTGCAAGCGTCATCGCGCTTTCCCGTCGAACAGGTCGATGGCCGGCTGGGCCACGCCTTCGAGCACTTTCCGCTTCGCGCCGGTTCTCGCCAGCACGCGAATGCCCAGCACCACGCCCAGCAGGTGGGCCGACATCGACTCCGCATCCATCCGTTTCGGCACCTGGCCCACCTTGTGGGCGGCCTCGATGTTGCGGCGGAAGAAGGCGCGGATCTCGCCGAGATAATCGCCGACTGCCTTGCCGATCTCGGCGTCGTGCGGAGCGACGTCGAGCGCGGAATTCACCAGCAGGCAGCCCTTGCGGTCGGGATCGGCCACCGAACGGTCGATGATCTCGGCCAGGAAGGCCAGGATCGCTTCCTTCGGCCGACGATTGGCCTCGAGACGGGCGATGCGCTCGCGCATCGAGCGGTTGGCGTAGCGCTCGAGCGAACGCACGAACAGTGCGCGCTTGTCGCCGTAGGTATTGTAGAGGCTGGCGCCGCCGATCCCCATCGAGTCCGCGAGATTGCGCACGGACGTGCCCTCGTAGCCGCGCGACCAGAAGCAATCGACCGCCAGGTCGAGTGCGCGATCCTCATCGAAGGCTTTGAGGCGGGCCATGGTTCAGTCAAGCACGATTCTGGAGCGGGTGCTATAAAATAAACCGGACGGCGACGAGGCGCCTTCGGCACTGTTCCTCGGTCCCATCAGCTTTCGCGACGCTTGTAGGTCTCGCGAACCGCGATGATGGTATGGGCCGCGCAGCCGTTTTCGCGCTCGACGTTGGACTGCGCGTATTCCGGCGACGTCATCATGGCGATGAAGGCCTTGCGCGAGGGATAGCGGACGAGCGCCACGTAATCCCATTGGTTCTCATCGGGCACGCCCAGCGCCACGGCCTCGGCGCTGCCGGTCCAGGTGATCGTGCCGCCGACACCCTTGATCAGCTTGATGGTGAGCGCGCTGTAGCGAAGATAGGCGTCCCAGCCGCTGCCGTTGCCGTCGAGCGACTTGTCGCGGAAACGCATGAGGTTGAGCATCGTGACCGGTGCATCGTCCGGCAACGCTTCCAGCGCCTCGACATTGAGATGATCGATCATCGCGTCCGCTCCTGCAGGCTGCCATCAGAGCGCTATTTTGGAGCGCATGCTACAAAAATATTGGGCCGATGGCCCGGTCCGTGCTAGCCGGAGACAGATGACGGAAACAATGACCGACGCGTCGCGCGCAGCGAAACGCCAACGCCTCGGCATACTGTCCGGCGCGATCATGGCACTGGGCGCCTCGCTCAGCTTCGCGGCGGCGCGAGCGGGCATCCTCGGCGGCCTGCTGCCGGTCGACCTGATCTTCGCGCGCTTCATCGTTGCCGGGCTGATCATGCTGCCGGTGCTGCTGCGCTTCGGCATGCGCGATCTGGCGGGCATCGGCTGGCGGCGGGGCTTGATCCTCACGGCGCTGGGCGGTGCGCTGTTCGCCCTGCTGCAGACCGGCGGGTACGGCTACGCACCGCTGGCGCACGGTGCGGTGATCGCGCCGTCGACGGTGACCATCGTGAGCACGATCGGCGCCGCGCTGTTCCTGCACGAGCGCCTGAGCCGCAATCACCTGATCGGCGCCGCCGTCGTGCTCGGCGGCATCGTGCTGATCGGCTGGGACGGCCTGGTGCAGCCTGCCGGCGAACGCGCGTGGCTGGGCGATCTGCTGTTCTTCACCTCGAGCATCCTGTGGGCATGCTTCACCCTGTTGCTTCGTCATTGGCGCGTGCCGGCGTTGCGCGCTACCGCGGTGGTGTCGGTGCTGTCGTGCGCGATCTCGACGCCGGCCTATCTGCTGTGGGCCGGTTCGGCGCATCTTGCGGCGCTGCCGCTTGCCACATTGGCATTCCAGGGCCTGATCCAGGGTGGCCTGCAGGGCGCCATCACCATGGTCGCCTACGGTCAAGCCGTCGCGTTGCTGGGTGTGAGCCGTGCCGTGCTGTTTCCCGCCATCGTTCCGGCGATGTCGGTGCTGGTCGGCATCCCGATCGTCGGTGAGATTCCCAGCCTGCTGCAGATCGGCGGGCTCACGCTGGTCACGCTCGGGCTGCTGACGACGGTCGGAATGTTCCGCCGCCTCGGCCTGCGCTGAGACGGCCTCTTGGGCTCTTCAATGTGAGCGTTACCCACCGTCCGCGTCGAGACGGGTGCGACGTCCTCTGAGGACATCGATGTGAACGAAGAGGGCGCCTCCCGCGGCCATGACGGCCAGGGCCGCCCAGGTGAGTGCGTAGGAAAGGTGATTGTTGCTGAAGGTCAGCACCGTCAATCCCGCGATGGGGATGCCTTCTTCGCCCGGCTGGCGTTCTGCGTCGATGAAGTAGGGCACGACGTTCCTCAGCCCCCGCGCTTCGGCGATTTCCTGCACGTCGCGCGAGTACCAGCGGTCGGTGGCGGGATCGTTGGTCTGGAGAAGGGTGCCGCGCGGCTCGGTGAGTCGAAGCAGGCCGGTGACGCTATCTGCCCGCCCGGGCAACGGTCGCCAAGACGCGGGATCGCGCCGATCCGACGGCACGAAGCCGCGGTTGACGATGACCGTGGTTCCATCGTCGCGCAGGAAGGGCGCCATCACCCAATAACCGCCGCCGTGCTCGGTCACGGCCCGCACGAGGGCCGGGGGATCGCCGGCCCATTTCCCCGTGATTGCGACGCGCCTGTACGCAGCGGCGGCGGAGATGCCGGGCCGTTCTTCCGGGCCGGGCGCGGGCACCGCGGGCGCGTGCACGTGAGCCTCGACGCGCGCGATCAGGTCGAGCTTCCAGGCTCGGCGCTGGAACTGCCAAACGGATAGGGCCACCAGCGCCGCGACGATCAAAAGCGCGGCGAGATCGAACAGGACGAGCGCCGCGATCTTCCTGAAGGTCAAGGATGCGTCGCTGCCCCATGCGAAGACATCGGCATCATGTTCGTGTCGAGGTGATACATCACCCAGATCGAGCCGATCAAAGCCACCACGACGAGGGTGAGGGTGAAGGCCAGCGACATGAAGGTCCAGCCGCCCTCCGACTTCGTGTTCATGTGCAGGAAGTAGATCATATGGACCACGATCTGCACGGCTGCGAACGCCATGATCGCGATGCTGGTCGCCAGCTTGTCGCCGAGCGGGTTGCCCATCACCAGCCAGAACGGGATCGCCGTGAGGACGACGGCAAGGACGAAGCCGGTGAGATAGCTCCGCATCGTGCCGAGGGGATGTTCATCGCCGTCGTGCGCCGGCACGGTACCGTGCCCGTGCGGCGCCCGATGGAGCGCCGATTCGCCCGTCTCGCTCATCGCATCGATCCCATCAGGTAGACGAAGGTGAACACCCCGATCCAGACCACGTCGAGGAAGTGCCAGAACAGGGACAGGCACATCAGCCGCCGCCGGTTGTCGGCGATCAGGCCGAATCGCCTTACCTGGACCATGAGGACGATGAGCCAGACGATGCCGAAGGTGACGTGCAGGCCATGCGTGCCGACCAGGGCGAAGAACGAGGACAGGAAGGCGCTGCGCTGCGGTGGCGCCCCCTCCCGGATCAGGTGAGTGAACTCGTAGAGCTCGAATCCGACGAAGGCTGCGCCGAGCACGCCGGTCAAGGCGAGCCAGGCCAGGGTCGCGCCGGTCCTGTTCCTCGCCATATCGAGCATGGCAAAGCCGTAGGTGAGGGAGGAGACGAGCAGCAGGCTGGTATTGAGCGCCACGAGCGGCAGGTCGAAAAGGTCGGCTCCGGAGGGGCCCGCGGCGAAGTTGCTGCCGAGCACGCCGAAGGTGGCGAACAGTGCGGCGAACAGCAGGCAGTCGCTCATCAGGTAGAGCCAGAACCCGAAGAGTGTCGGGTTGCCTCCATGCGCCTGCTCTTCCAGGGCGTAGAAGACCGGCGCGGCTGCTCCGGGCGGAGGGGTGGTCTCGTGCATCGATCAGTCCCCCCCGGCGAGCTGTGCCGTGCGCCGCGATTCGAGTCGCGCGACATCCTCGGCCGGCAGCCAGTAGTCCCGGCTGTAGTTGAAGGTGTGCCAGATCGCCAGCCCCAGGATCGCGAGGAAGCTCACGGCGGCCAGCCACCAGATGTGCCAGATGAGGCCGAAGCCCAGCGCGGTGCTCAGTCCCGCCAGCAGGATACCCGTGGCTGTGTTCTTCGGCATGTGGATCGGCCTGAAACCGCCGACCGGCCGTATCGAGCCGCGCTTCTTCATGTCCGACCATGCATCGAGGTCGTGGACGACCGGGACGAAGGCGAAATTGTAGGGCGGCGGCGGGGAGGAGGTCGACCATTCGAGCGTGCGGCCGCCCCACGGATCGCCGGTGACGTCGCGCAGCTCGTTGCGCCGGAAGAAGCTGACCACGAGCTGGATGATGAAGGCCAGGATGCCGCAGGCGATGATCGCCACGCCGATCGCGGCGATGGTCAGGTAGGGCTGCACGCTCGGATCGTCGAAATGCTGCGTGCGGCGCGTGTAGCCCATCAGCCCCACGGCATAGAGCGGCGTGAACACCGTCCAGTAGCCGATCAGCCAGCCCCAGAACGACATCTTGCCCCAGAACGGGTCGAGCTTGTAGCCGAAGGCCTTCGGGAACCAGTACTGCACGCCGGCCATCAGGCCGAACACGACGCCGCCGATGATGACGTTGTGGAAATGGGCGACCAGGAAGAGGGTGTTGTGCAGGATGAAGTCGGCCGGCGGCACGGCCAGCAGCACGCCCGTCAATCCGCCGACCACGAAGGTGGGAATGAAGCCGAGCACCCAGATGAAGGCGGGCTCGAAGCGGATCCGGCCGCGGTACATGGTGAACAGCCAGTTGAAGACCTTCGCCCCGGTCGGGATCGAGATGATCATGCTGGCAATGCCGAAGAAGGAATTGACGGTCGGGCCCGCTCCCATGGTGAAGAAATGGTGCAGCCAGACCAGCCAGGACAGCAGCGCGATCACCATGGTCGCATAGACCATCGAGGTGTAGCCGAAGAGGCGCTTGCCGGAGAAGGTCGAGACGACTTCCGAGTAGATCCCGAACGCCGGCAGGATGAGCACGTAGACCTCCGGATGCCCCCAGATCCAGATGAGGTTCATGTAGTGCATCGAGTTGCCGCCGAAGTCGTTCGTGAAGAACTTCGTCCCGACATAGCGGTCGAGCGCCAGCAGCCCGAGCGTGGCGGTGAGCACCGGAAAGATCGTGAGGATGATCGCGTTGCTGGCGAGCGTCGTCCAGCAGAACACCGGCATCTTCATCATGCCCATGCCCGGTGCGCGCATCTTGACGATGGTGGCGATGAGATTGACCGCCGACAGCGTCGTGCCGACGCCGGCGATCTGCAGCGCCCAGAGATAGTAGTCGACCCCCACGCCGGGGCTGTATTCGGCGCCCGACAGGGGCGGGAAGCCAAGCCAGCCCGCCCGCGAGTACTCGCCCACGAACAGCGACGCCATGGTCAGCAGGGCGCCGCCGACCGTCATCCAGAAGCTGAAATTGTTGAGGAAGGGGAAGGCGACGTCGCGCGCCCCGATCTGCAGCGGCATGACGTAGTTCATCACGCCGGTGACGAACGGCATCGCCATGAAGAAGATCATGATCGCGCCGTGCGCGCTGAAGATCTGGTCGTAGTGATGGGGCGGCAGGTAGCCTTCGGAGGCGCCGACCGAGAAGGCCTTCTGGGACACCATCATGATCGCATCGGCGAAGCCGCGCAGCAGCATCACGATGGCGAGGATCACGTACATGATGCCGATCCTCTTGTGATCGACCGTCGTGAACCATTCGCGCCAGAGGTAGCCCCACTGGCCGAACCAGGTGATGGCGCCCAGGAGCGTCGCGCCGAGCAGGGCGACGACCACGAAGGTCCAGACGAGGATCGGTTCCTGGTACGGGATCGCCTCGATCGTGAGGCGGCCGAACAGGAACTGCTGGAGGTCGAAATTGGCGAACATGGCTGTACTCGTCCCGGTCAGTGCCGATGTCCGGCAGGCGAGGTGGGGGATTGGGCTGGGGCGAGCTTTCCGCCGGCACCGTCCGAGGTGCTCTCCGACTGCTGGCTGCCCGAAGGCAGGCGGCGGTTGTCGTACTGCAGCCGCTTGCGGTTCGCCTCGCTGTCGGCGGCATTGCCCCCTCGCCGGTCGAGATGGTGCATTTCGCCTATGCACATCTGTCCGGGCCTGACGCACATGCCGAGGATGGCGTCGAAAAGCCCCTTCTCCACGGTGCCGTAATAGCGCACCGGGTTGCCTTCGCTCGGCTTGTCGAGCTCGAGGTAGGCGTTGCGGTCGAGCGTATCCTGGGAGGCCTTCGCCTTCTGCACCCAGTCGTCGAAACCGTGCGCGGAAAGGCTGCGGAACGCGAAGTTCATGCGCGAGAAGCCGGAGCCGCTGTAGTGACCCGACAGGCCCCGGAATTCGCCTTCCCGATTGGCGACCGCGTTCAGCTGGGTCTGCATTCCCGGCATGGCGTAGATCATTCCGGCGATGGCCGGAATGGAAAGCGTGTTCCAGACCGACGACGAGGTGATCCGGAAGGTGATCGGCCGGTCGACCGGCGCGGCCAGCTCATTCACCGTCGCCACCCCAAGCTCCGGGTAGATGAACAGCCACTTCCAGTCGAGTGCGACTGCCTGCACTTCGAGCGGCTGCACGCCGGCAGGGATCGGGCGGTTCGGGCCGAGGCGCGACAGTGGCCGGTAGGGGTCGAGCGTGTGCGTGCCGATCCAGGTCATCGCCCCGATGGCCATGATGATCAGCAGCGGGACGGTCCAGATCACGACCTCGAGCTGGGTCGAATGGGCCCAGTCGGGCTCGTAGGCCGCCTCGGGATTCGAAGCGCGGTAGCGCCGGGCGAACACGAAGGTGGCGATGATGACCGGCACGATCACCAGCAGCATCAGCGCGGTGGCGGCGAAGATGAGGTTGCGCTGCTGCAGCGCGACATCGCCCGACGGGTCGATAATCACCATCTTGCAGCCGGCGAGGGCGCCACAAGCACCGAGCAGGGCGAGACGGCGGATGAAACGTGTCGCGCGCGCTTGCTTCGGGGCGGCGCCGGGGATGGTCGGGGCAAGGTCTATCATGCTCGCTCCAGGATGTATCGGCGCGGGCATCGCTCAGACCTGCCGGACTTCGGAACGCGACAGGCTGAGCACGAGAAGGGTCGTGACAGCACCGGACAGGAGATAGAGGCCCACGCAGGCGAGGCCGTAGCGGGACGAAAGCGCCAGCACGATCAGGGGTGCGAAGGCGGCGCCCAGCAGCCAGGCGAGATCGCTGGTCAGGGCGGCGCCGGTGTAGCGGAAGCGGGGCGCGAGCCGCGCCGTCACCGCGCCGGAGGACTGGCCATAGGACAGGCCGAGAAGCGCGAATCCCGCATTGACGAAGATCGTCTGTCCGATCGCGTTCTCCTCGATGAGCAGCGGCGCGATCGTGCTGCAGATGGCGAAGAGCGCGATCAGCCCCGCCGAGATCATGAGGAGCGACCGGCGCCCGATCTGGTCGGCCAGCAGCCCGGAAGCAACGATCGCACCGGCGCAGATGAAGGCTCCCGAACACTGGATCATCAGGAACTCGCCGACCGAACGATGCGTGTAGAGGTTGATCCAGCTGATCGGAAACACCGTGACCAGGTGGAACAGCGCAAAGCTGGCGAGCGGGATCAAGGCGCCGATCAGCAGTTCGGGCGCGTGGTTGCGTACGAGCGGAATGACAGGCGCGGGGGCGAGCCGATCCATCTCGATGAGCCGTGAAAACTCGGCTGTGACGACCAGCCTAAGGCGCGCGAACAAGGCGACGACGTTGACCGCGAAGGCGCAGAAGAAGGGATAGCGCCAGCCCCAGTCGATGAAGTCGGCGTCGGACAGGTTGAGCAGGAAGAAGGAAAAGAGCACGGCCGCGACGGTGAAGCCGAGGGGCGCTCCCAGCTGCGCGATCGCCGCGTAGAGACCGCGCCGTTCGACCGGCGCATTCAAGGCGAGCAGTGACGCCAGCCCGTCCCAGGCGCCGCCGAGCGCCAGGCCCTGCCCGATCCGCAAGACGCACAGCAGATGGATCGACCAGACACCGATATGCTCGTAGCTCGGCAGGAAGGAGATCGCCATCGTCGAGAAGCCGAGCAACAGGAGCGCCGCCGTCAGCTTGACGCCGCGGCCATGCCGCCGGTCGAGCTGGGCAAACAGGATCGTGCCGACGGGCCGCGCCACGAAGGCGAGCGAGAATATTGCGAAAGCGTAAAGGGTTCCGGTCAACGGGTCGGCGAACGGCAGGAAGACCTTGGGGAAGACAACGACTGACGCGATCGCAAATACGAAAAAGTCGAAGTACTCGGCGGCGCGCCCAATGATCACCCCGATGGCGATCTCGCTGGGGGCTATCTTGTGATCGGCGGATACAAGGCGTGCGTCGCGTTCGGCAGGCTCTGAAGAAGGGAAAGTCATCGTTCGACCCCGCAGCGTGGCCTTATCGTAGCCAAGTTCGTGCCTTGAAGAAACCTAATTGCCCAGGGCAGCCGCCTGATGGCGGCCTGACGCTTCACGGTCCAAAATAGCGGACACGCGTGAAGCTTCGATGTCGACGTGATTGTGCGCGATGGGTGCGCCATTCGCGTGTCTCACCCGCGGCGCACGAGGGCTCCCACGACCCGGCGTGATCGTGCGAGCATCGTGCTCCGCCGGCAGGCCGACGGGCCGTCCCGGCCCAACGCCGAGGATTTGGCTCGCTAGAGCTCGCCGAGCACTTCGTTCGTGTGCTCGCCGAGCCTAGGCGCGGAGCGCGGCGAGACCGGGCGCTTGCGGTCGAAGGTGATCGGCAGACCGACGACCTGCGGCGCCGACGTCTCGCCCGGCCGCACCGGCAGCTGCACCATCATTTCGGACGCGGCAAATTGCGGCGTCGCGGCAAGCTCGCCGATGTCGTTGACGGGGCTGCACGGCACGCCGGCCTTCTCCAGCGCCTCGACCCAGTCGGCGCGAGAGCGGCGTTTCATCGCGGCGGCGATCATCGGCAGCAGCTCGACCTTGTTCGCAACCCGCGCCGAGCTCTTGGCGAACTTCGGATCGGTCGCCCAGTCGGGATGGCCGAGCACGACGGCGCAGCGCGCCCACAGCCGGTCGTTGCCGGGCGCCAGGCAGAGCGCCAGACCGTCGGCGCAATCGAACGTCTGGTAGGGCACGATCACGTTGCCGCCGGTGCCGTGCCGCTTCGGAACGGTCCCCTCGGCGAGATACGAATTGATCCCGCCCTCGACCCAGTGTAGCGCCGAGTCGAACAGCGAAGTGTCGACCAGGCAGCCCTTGCCGGTCTTGTCGCGCTGCCGGAGCGCTGCCAGCGCGCCGATGGTGCAGAACATGCCGGTCGCCTTGTCGTTGATCGAGGCGCCGCAAAAGGTCGGCGGATCCTCCGGCCGGCCGGTGACGCTCATCATGCCGCCGTAGGCCTGCAGCAGCGGATCGAAGCCCGGCTTCAGGCGCATCGGCCCCTGATAGCCGAATGCCCAGATCGAGCAGTAGATCAGCCGGGGGTGGCGCGCGAGCATCGCCTCGGGGCCGATCCCGATCTCGTCGACCACGCCGGGCCGCAGGTTCTGGATCAGTATATCCGCCGTCTCGCAAAGTTGGTTGAGCTTCTCGATGTCGGCCGCGAGCTTGAGGTCGAGCACGACCGAGCGCTTGTTGCGGTTCTGCGAGTAGAAATAGAGTGAGGTCTCGCCGTCCGGCCCGTAGGGCGGGCCCCAGATGCGGGCGTCGTCGCCGCCCTCCGGCTTCTCGATCTTGATCACGTCGGCGCCCATGTCGGCCAGCAGGACGCCGGCCAAAGGGCCGGCGAGAGCTTGTCCAACTTCGATGACGCGTACGCCTTCCAACGGCAAAGTCACGGCGACCCCCACTCATGAGTCCTCCCCTTCGCCGGGTCGGCGAAGGGGAGGTGGCTGCATTTTACGCCGACAGTGGGATAGTAGGCTAGCGAGATGGCCTACCAGAAGCGGCGTGAACCGAAGAACGCAACCGCCGTATTCTCGGTACGATGCGTGGCGCCGGCCGTGGCGCCGACGCAAGCCGCCGCGCAACCGAGCAGCAAGGTCGCCGCCGCCGCGAAAGCGGTGATCAGGCCTGCCCTGCGGGCCGAGTCCGCCGCATCACGGAGCTTCTGCTCTGCGGCCTTCAACTCGGTGTAGGCATCATCGACGCGTTTCTCGGCTTCGGCCTGGGGCATCCCGGTGCGCTCCATCACCATCTGCACCAGCATGGTGCGATCGCGAGGGTCGAGCTGGCCGCTCTTGAGCGACGCGGCGAAGACGCGAGTCATCGGACCGGCGAGATCGGCGCGCGTCGGAGCGGGACCCGCCGCGGGGGCACCGGTCGCCGGCGCAGCACCGGCCGGAGCCGGGGCCATCAGACGGTCGATCGCATAGTCGGTCGGCGACATCGAGAGAGCCGCCTGGCCGAGTGCCGGATTGGAAGCCGCGCCCGCGGCGGCAGCACCGCTGACGGCCGCGGTTGCCTGCACCGCGGTCTTGAGCGCACCGCTCACGCCGGAGATTGCCACGACACCGCCGATCACTATGCCCAGCGCCCAAACGGCAAAGCCGTGCGCACCGTCGCGGAACTCATGCTCGGCGAGTTCCTGGGTGGCGGGCAGGCGCATGCGGCCGGTGATGTATCCGCCGGCGCCGAACGCCGCGACCATGGTGATGGCCAGATAGAGCGCCGATATCACGGCGATCGCCTTGCCGGACGCGCCGGCATAGGGCTGCGCAGAAGCGGCGGAAAGACCGAGGCCGGCCCCGAAGGTGAGCAGCACCATCGAGATGGCGGTGGCGCCCAGGGCGCCCAGGATAACCGCGCCCCACTGGACGGAGCGCACCGGGCCGCCCGCGCCGATCACGGCGGAGGGGGCAGCGGCGACTGTGGTGGTGATGGCCATGATCTTTCCTCGACTCAGCGGAGGCCGATGAAGGACAGGATGAACATCACGACAACGATCAGCCCTACGATATAAATGACGCCGTTCATTTGGTCGTTCTCCTGCGGAAGCTATTGACGGGGGGCGGAAGCACATCCCTAACGGTGGAAATACCGGCGGGTTGCGTGAGACAGTGAAGTTGCACCGGAGAACCTCTTGAAATTCGATAATCTCGACTACTTGGTCACCGACCGTGTCGCGGAGATCACAATGCGGCGCGCGCCGGTGAATGCGATCGATCACGGGCTGATCGAGGACATCAACAACGCCTATCGCCAGGCCAAGGCGGATCCCGCCGTGCGCGCCGTCATCCTGACCAGCGCTTTCGACCGATCGTTCTCGGCCGGCATGGATCTCGCGATGATCCAAGGCAAGCGCGGGCTCGACCTGCGGCGCTACCTGCAGAAGCTCTATTTCGAGATGCACGACCTGCAGTACCGCATGGGCAAGCCGACCATCGCCGCCCTGACCGGCCCGGCGCGCGCCGCCGGGGTGACGCTCGCGGTGTCCTGTGACTGCATCGTGGCCGCCGACACCGCGAGCCTCGGCTATCCCGAGATCGTGGTCGGCGTGATCCCGGCTATGCACTTCGTCCACCTGCCGCGCCAGATCGGCCGCCACAAGGCGTTCGAGCTGCTGTTCACCGGCAAGCCGATACCGGCCCGGGAGGCGTGTGCCATGGGCCTGGTCAACAAGGTGGTGCCGGCGGCGCGCGTGAAGGACGAGGCCCGTGCGCTCGCCCGCGACTTCGCCGCCAAGTCGCCGCTGGTGATGGAACTGGCCCGCGACGCCTTCATGCGTGCCAACGATTTCGAGTATCGCCGCGCCATCGAGAGCACGGTCGAAACAATTTGCAACATCATCGAAACCGACGATGCGCAGGAAGGGCTGGCGGCGTTCAACGAGAAGCGCGAGCCGAACTGGTGACGTCGCATCGATTTCGCCAAGCGCGAGGTCCGCTATTTCGCCCAGTACGACAAATGTCCGTCGGCCCGTTTGCTAATTGCAGATGGTGTGATATTGGGACTCCGTCATTCCCGGTGTGTGAGTAGCTCGTCGTCGGCTCCCCCGAAAAGACGGCGGTGTGGGGATTGACCGGATGGCCTGCGAACCAGCCCCGGTTCGCGGGCCATTTTTTGTGGGCGCTGTCGTGCTGCGCACACGGTCGTCCTGAGCGAAGCGAAGCAAGGACCTTGCGTTAGTTAAAAGTACGCCGCTGAGGTTAACGCGAGGTCTTTCGCTCCGCTCAAAGCCTGTAAACGCTTGTCCGCGCTCCCAGCAGTCTGGAAGAGTCACAAGCGCTCAGGCCAAAGGGGACTAAACCAGGTCGCGCGGGATCGAGTGGTCCCATTCGCGGCGGCAGACCTCCTCGTCGCCGTCGAACGCACGAACCGACGCCTCCAGCCGGAACGTCTCGCGCGTGCAGCTCATGCGCATCGACGTCTCGACCCGCACCCGCCAGCCATCGCGCGAGACGGTCAGGCTGCGGCGCATGGCGGTGGTGGCGCTGAGCGGATCGTCGCCCTGGATGTCCTCGCTGAAGCTTCCTTCATTGCCGACCTCGAGCCCGATGCGATCGAAGCGCACGACGCCCGGCCGGACCGCGCGCGACTTGTCGGGCGGCGCCGACTCCGGCGGCAGGAGCGGCGGCAACGACTCGCCGGCCCGCACCGGACGCACCGGCAGGTCGAGCGCGCCGCCGAGGATCGTCACCGTCGCCGTCTCGGGCGCGGGCCAGACCATCGGCCAATAGGCCGTCGAGAGCGCCAGGCGGATCCGATGCCCGGCCGGAAAGCCCGAGCCGCAATCGTTGAGCTGCAGCCGCACGCGGTAGTTCTGTCCCGGCACCAGCGCCGACGGCGCGGCGGACCCGTCGCGATGGGTGAGGTTCAGAACGCCGAAGCTCACCCGCAGCGACGTCCCGTCGGGATGCACGTCGCACAGCCGCGCGATCAGCTGCGCCACCGGCCGGTCGGACGCGACCTCGAGGGTGACGACCGGTGCGCCCAGGATCTCGACCGTCTCGGCCAGCGGCGGCGTCTCGAATGCCAGCGAGAGGGCATCGTCCTCGCGCTGGTCGTCCGCCTGGTCCTTGCCGCGGCCGAACGGGCACCATTGGCCGGCGTGGCGGCCAACCGCCAGCGGCGAGCAGATCGCGTGCGGGGCGAGCGGCGCGGGCGCAGCCAGCAGGCCGGCGTCGGTCAGGAACAGACGTTGCGGCGCACGCTGCGGCGGCGGCCAGGCGGGCTCCGTCACCCAGCGGCCGGGCAGGGTCTCGTGATGCGCGGCCGGCGCGTGGCTGTCGGTCATCCAGGCGCGCAGCATCGGCTCGTCCATCACGCCGGTGTCGCGGCCCTTCAGCCAATGATCCCACCAGCGCAGCATCTCCTGCAGGAAGCCGACCTGCGGCCCGGGCAGGGCGAAATGCGGATAGGCATGCGCCCACGGCCCGATCAGCCCCTTGCGCGGCGCCGACAGATGCTCGAGCAGCCGCGGGACGGCGTTGGTGTAGCCGTCGGTCCAGCCGCCCACCGCATAGACCGGACACTCGATCGCGGCATAGTCCTCGCACACCGAGCCGTGGCGCCAATAGGCGTCGTAATGCTGGTGCTCCAGCCAGCGCTCGAGGAACAGCGGCAGCCCGCGCAGCCGCTCGAGCCACAACGCCCGCCAGCGCTCGCCGACCAGGGCAGGATCGGGCGGATGGCACATATCGGCGAAGAAGAAGCCCGCCCAGCCGAAGCCGGCATTGAGCTTCGCTCCGCCCATGTAATGCACGTCGTCGCGATAGCGGTCGTCGGTCGAGCACAGCGTGACGATCGCCTTGAGCGCCGGCGGCCGGCGCGCCGCGACCTGCAGCGCGTTGAAGCCGCCCCACGAGATGCCGAACATGCCGACCGCACCCGAGCACCACGGCTGGGCCGCCAGCCATGCGATGACCTCGAGCGCGTCGTCTTGCTCCTGTTGGCTGTACTCGTCGGACAGCACGCCGTCGGACTCGCCGCTGCCGCGGATATCGACCCTCACCGAGGCGTAGCCGTGGCCGGCGAGATAGGGATGGGTGAGCGCGTCGCGCTCGGCCGTGCCGTCGCGCTTGCGGTAGGGCAGGTACTCGAGCAGGGCCGGGACGGGGGAGCGCTCGGCGTCCTCCGGCAGCCACAGGCGCGCGGCGAGGCGGGTGCCGTCGGCGAGCGGGATCCACGCGCTCTCGATCTCGCGGACGGGGCGGGGGAGGGAGGAGATCAAGCAGCGGGCTCCAGCGAGGAGCGTCGGTCATAGCACGATGCGGCTCGGAGCCCTCATTCATCAATGGATCATTGCCCCGTCGCGCCGTCTCCAGACTCGAGATCTCTCACCAGTCCTTCCACCCATGCTTCCGTATAGGAAAGCCGCACCGGCGAGTATCTGAAGTCGTCGAATGCCGCTTCACCCGATTGCGTCAGGGATCGAAGATGATGCAGTCCTATACCCAGGCAGTTCGGAAGGTTCGACACGTACCTCGGGCCGAACCTTGCCCGCAGCCTGCCGAGGAATTCGGCGTCGGCGCCGACCCTGACGGCGTCGAAGGAACCGGCCACTTCGAAGAGGCGCCTGTGCTGGAACGTCGAAGCGGGATTCACGTGCGTGTAGGGGCCGCCCTGACGGACCTTGATATTTCCGGACGCGTCCATTCGGATCCAGTTCGACGTCGAGCAGGCGACATTCGAGTTCATCGACTCGAGGTGGGTCGCGAGCCTTTCGGGATGCATCCAGTCATCCGAGTCGTGGAAGGTGACGTATTCGCCGGTGCTTTCGGAGATGCCGCGATTCCTGGACACGTACGTTCCGACGTTTTCGCTGTTGGACAGTATCCTGATCCTGGCATCGCGGGACGCGGCGGCTGAAAGGACATGCGGCGTCTCATCCGTGCTCGCGTCGTCGACGACGATCAGCTCGATGTTCTGAAGCGTCTGGCTGAGCACGCTGTCGATAGCCGCCACGATGGTCTCGGAGGCGTTGAAGGCGCTCATGATGACGCTGATCCTGGGATGGTCGCTGGTCCGGGACAACGGCTGCATGCGTATCGAAAATGGCCTGAGCTCGATCGAACGATCGACGGCGACGGTGCTGGTGGTTGCCATCTCGAAGAAGCGGCGAACGTGACGGTCCCATCCGTCCGGGTTCGTCATGGCGAGCGACAGGTTGGCGAGCCCGAGCTGAACGTCTCCCGACGACGGTTCCTTCTGGGCAGCCTGGAGAAGGGCGGCACAGGCATGGTCGAAATCGCCTGCCGTCGCCAGGATGTCGCCGAGAAAGATCGTGTCCGTTTGGGAAATGGCATAGTTGTCGATCAACGCGGCTTTGGCGAGCGTGCGCGCTAGTGCCGGTTCGGCCACCAAGGTGGCGCGGACGGCATTCATAAGGGCGAACGGCGATGCCGGAGATTCGGCAAACAGGTCGAGATAGAGGGAAATTCCCCGCCGCGTCTGCCCGCTCCGGAGTGCGCTGCGCGCCAGAAGATGCCGGGCACGCGTCTTTTCGCCGGCGGAGAGCTCGTCCCGCAGTCCTTCCTCCGTGACGAGAGACTCGGCAAGCCGGTAGCTGCTGGCGACGGCGTTGATGCTGAGATACAGACGGACCGCAAACATCTTCAAGATGGCTTTCGCCTTTTGGCTGGCCAGAAGGGTGCCGGCATCGACCCGGCGCCAGAGGACAACGACGTAAAGCGGTACCTGCGAACTCGTGAGGCCGCTCAGCTGGGCATTGCACAGCCGGCTGTCCCCGCTCCGCAGAGTGGCTTCCAGTTCGGGCAGAGAGCCCAGCCGCACTTTGCCGTCGTGCTCATAGCTGAAGACGACCTCTCGGTATCGCGTCGTGCCGCCGGCCGTACGGATGCGGGGGGCGCCAGCGGAGGGTTTGCTCGCCGATGCAGAATCCGATGTCGATACGCCCGCAATTATTCTTTCGACCTCCATCCGGGAAACGACGGGCGACAGCTCCGTGCGCACGAAGCCGCGAAAGACCCTGTCGGCAAAGAGATGGCCGGCAGCTTCTCCGATGCCTTTGGCCGATGCAACGAGCGGGCGGGTATCGGCCCTGAGGTGCTGCATCTCCGAGAGCTTCCGCGCGAGCTTCGGTGCCAATTCATCGACGTTTCGGTTTTGAACCGGTCGCCTGGTTTCGAAGGCAATTCGCAAGCTGTCGATGAAACGGGCATCGAGAGTACCGTCCTTCGCGAAAGTCCGATCCGGTATTTGCGCCAGGATGCCAAATGCCGTCCTCACGATGTCGGAGCATTGCTCTTCGACCGGCGGCAGACCGTGCTTCGTGGCCGGTCGAGCCCTCCGCGCGGCACGAAGGATGCGAAAGCGCCAGCTCGTCATCAACCCGCGAAAATGGCCGGCCCACTTCTCGAGCTTCCGCTGCATACTTTCCCCGGATGGATAGTTGAGACCGATGGACGAGCCAGGCGCCTTCGCGCAGGGTTACGCCGCATCGATGTAGGGCAGATCGGAGATTATTGACAGCACATCCCGGTCAAGCGTTCCCGGCAATCCGCGCCCGTGATCCGGGCGGACAATCCAGTGCCTGGCGCGAAGCCTGCCGACGCCGCGGGCGCGGGCCGATCCGTCGTCCATCCCCTACTGGATCGGCTTGATCTCGACCGCCGTCGGTTCGGTGAAGAGCAGGGTTACCATGTCGCCCGCCTTGAAGGTCTTCAGCGCGGCGACGCCGGCCGCGGTGCGGATGGTCGGCGTGCGGTAGATCATTCCGCCTTGCGCCACATCCACCTTGTCGGCAGCGGTATCGATGCGCGCGGCAACGCCGCTGGCACCCCATAGCCGCGTCTTGAGCTTGGTGCCGGGGATATCCGGCGCCTGGCTGGGGTCCTGCAGCAGCGCACGCACATGGCTTCTCACCTGAGGCGTCGTCTTGGCCACCATCACGTCGACGACGCGATAGAAGCGCAACTCGATCTTGGTGCCGACCTTGAGGGTGGAAAATCCCTGCACGCCGTCGAGCACCGGGTAGGCGATGTCCCCGCCGTCGACCGTCTCGACCACCATCGTGCGTGTCTCCATGTCGATGGCGAGAACGGTGCCACGGTCGGACTGCAGGTCCGCAGCGGTGAGCGCCCCTGCCTCCGCCCGCGCCGACGGTGCCTCGATCAAGGTGGCGACGATTGCAATGGCGATCGCCAACGCCGTCGCCGCGGCGATGCCGGTCAGCTTCTTCAGCATACGTGACTCCACACTCAGCCCGGCGTCCCACGGCCAGGCACCCGCCGGGTACCTAGCGGCGTCGGATCGCCCGCGGCAGGGGGAATGAGTGGCTCTCGGCTCGTCCGCTGGGCGTACCCCCAATGAGAAAGCCCAGCTTCGTGCGGTCTGCCGGGAGCGCGGCTCTCCAGAGCCGCTCATGGGATGGGGCAAGCCGAAGGAGAGCGGCTCTGGAGAGCCGCTCTCCCAGCGGACCAAGGGGTTGGCGCCTATGAGTGGCGCGCTGCCGGCTAATGAAGAACGGCGCTGAGGAAAGTCTCCAGCTCCGGCGTGCGCGGCCTGGCCAGCGTGTCGGCGGCGGGACCTTCTTCCCAGATCTTGCCGCGATGCATGAACACCACGCGGTCGGCGACCTTGCGGGCGAAGCCGATCTCGTGCGTCACCAGCATCATGGTCATGCCCTCGCGCGCCATCTCCTCCAGCGTCTTCAGCACCTCGCCGACCAGCTCGGGGTCGAGCGCCGAGGTGATCTCGTCGAACAGCATCAGTTGCGGCGACATGGCCAGTGAACGGGCGATCGCGACCCTCTGCTGCTGGCCGCCGGAGAGCTGGTCGGGCCAGGCATCGATCTTCTCGGCGAGGCCGACCTTGCGCAGCACGGTTTCCGCCAGGGTCCGCGCCTCGGCCGGCGCCATGCCCTTCACGACCTTGGGCGCCAGCGTGATGTTCTTCTCGACGCTGAGGTGCGGGAAGAGATTGAAGCTCTGGAACACGATGCCGACGTGCTGGCGGAGCTTGCGCAGGTCGGTGCCGGGGTCGTTCACGATCGTGCCGTCGAACGCGACCGTGCCGCCCTGGATCGGCTCGAGCCCGTTCACGCAGCGCAGCATGGTGCTCTTGCCCGAGCCCGAGCGGCCGATGATGGCGATGATCTCGCCCTTCTCGACGGCGAGCGAGACGCCGTCCAGCACGGTGTTGGTGCCGTAGCGCTTCACCACGTCCCTAAGGTCAACGAGCGGCATGCAGCCTCCGTTCGAGCCGGCGGCTTGCCTGCGTCAGCGGGAAGCAGAGCAGGAAGTAGAGCGCGGCCACGGTGAGATAGACGGTGAAGGGGCGGAAGGTCGTCGCCGTGGTGAGCTGGCCCTCGCGGGTCAGCTCGATGAAGCCGATGACGGCGGCGAGCGAGGTATTCTTGATCAGCTGCACGAGGAAGCCGACGGTCGGCGGAATGGCGAGCCGTGTGGCCTGCGGCACGATGATGTAGCGCAGTTGCGGGGCCATCGACAGACCGAGCGAGGCGCCGGCCTCCCATTGGGTCTTGGGGATGGCCTGCAGGCAGCCGCGCCAGATCTCGCCCAGGAACGCGCCGGCGTAGATCGAGTAGGAGGCGGCCGCCGCAATCCAGGGCGAGACCTCGACGCCCAGGATCGACAGGCCGAAGAAGAACACGAACAGCCAGGCGAGCAGCGGAGTGCCCTGCACGACCAGCACGTAGATCGTGCCGATCCAGCGCAGCGGCGCGAGGGGCGACACGCGCAGCAGCGCGATGGCGAGGCCGACGATGCCGCCGCCGATGAAAGCGATCGCCGTCAGCGCCAGCGTCCAGCGCATGGCGGCGATCAGGTAGAGCACGTCGGTGAAGCTGAACTCGCGGATCATCGGCGAGCGAAGATCAGCTGGTAGAGGCCGGCGAACAGCAGGCGGAAGACCAGCGCCAGCGCGAGGTAGACGGCGGCCACGACGATATAGACCTCGAAGTCGCGGAAGGTGCGCGACTGCACGATCGAGGCGGTATGGAACAGGTCCTGCGCCGAGATCTGCGACACGACCGAGGTCGCCAGCATCAGCAAGATGAACTGGCTGGCGAGCGCCGGATACATCAGCCGCAGCGCGGGAAAGACGATGACATAGCGGAATATCTGGACGTTCGAGAGGCCGAGCGACTGGCCGGCCTCGATCTGGCTCTTCGGGATCGCCTCCAGCCCGGCGCGGACGATCTCGATCGTGTAGGCGCCTAAATTGATCGACAGCGCCACCATCGCCGCGGTGTCGGCGTCGAACTTCAGCCCGGCGCTGGGCAGCCCGAAGAAGATCAGGAAGAGCTGCACGATCAACGGCGTGTTGCGGATCGCCTCGACATAGACCGCGATCGGCGCCGAGACCCATTGCGGCCCGTAGACGCGACCGGCCGCACCGGCGAGGCCGATGATCAAGCCGACGACCATGGTCACCAGCGACAGCTCGAGCGTGAGCACGAGCCCGTCGAGCAGGAATTCCCACGCCGCGAAGACGTCGCGGAACTGGAGGCTGTAGTTCATGCTCTTCCGGACCGCGAGCTTCCAGCTCGCTCATGAATCATGAGCGAGCTGGAAGCTCGCGGTCCGGAAGAGCATGACGTCATGGCAGAGAGTCTACCGTCGCTCGCTGCGAGGATCGAGCGTGTCCTGCAGGCCGTCGCCGAGGAAGTTGAAGGCGATCACCGTCAGGAAGATCATCAGCCCCGGCCACAGCGCCAGCACCGGCGCGTCCTGCAGCAGGTCCTGCGCGTTGGTCAGCATGTTGCCCCAGCTCGCCGCCGGCGGCTGGGTGCCGAGCCCGAGGAACGAGAGCGTCGATTCGAGCAGGATCAGGCTGCCGATCGACATCGTCGTGGCGACCACCACCGAGCCCATCGCGTTGGGCAGGATGTGGCGGAACATGATGCGCAGCGGCCGCGCGCCCAGCGCCTGCGCCGCGCGGGTGAAGTCGCGCGCCTTGAGCGACAGCGTCTCGGCCCGCACCAGCCGCGCCACGGTCGTCCAGCCGGTCAGGGCGACGATCACGACGATGCGGTACAGTGAGAAGGTCTCCGACTGTGAGATCGCGGCGGGGATGCCGACCTTCTGCGGGTCGATCGCCGCCAGCACGATCAGCAGCGGCAGCAGCGGCAGGGCGATGACACCGTCGGTCACCCGCATCAGCACTGCGTCGAGACGGCCGCCGAGATAGCCCGCGACCACGCCGATCGCGGAACCGATCACCGCCGACAGCAGCGCGCCGCAGAAGCCGACCAGCAGCGACACCCGGCCGCCGTCAAGCAGGCGCTGGAACAGGTCGCGGCCGAGCTCGTCGGTGCCGAGCCAGAATTCGGCCGAGGGCGGCTCGAAGCGGCGCAGCAGGTCGGTCATGGTCGGGTCGATGCCACGCATCCCGGCGATCAGCGGCGCCGTCAGTGCCAGCACCAGCAGGAGGACGAGGAAAGCGAGCGAGGCCTGGGCCAGGCGGTGGCGCTTCATTCGCGGCGGCTCGACAGCGAGACCCTCGGATCGACCGCGACCAGCGCGAGGTCGGCCAACAGGTTGCCGACGATGGTAGCGAGCGTCGTGATCAAGAGGCCGACCAGCGCGAGATTGTAGTCGTTGTCGAGGATGCCCTGGTAGATCGCCTTGCCCATGCCCGGCCAGGCGAACATCGTCTCGGTGATCAGCGCGCCGGAAAAAAGCGCGCCGAAGGAGAGGCCGAGGATCGTGAGGACCGGCGCCAGCGCATTGACGAAGGCGTGGCGCCACAGCACGCGCGGCTCGGACGCGCCCTTGGCGCGCGCGGTGCGGACATAGTCCTGCCGCAGCGCCTCGATCATCGCGCCGCGCATGAAGCGGGTGTAGCCGCCGAGCTGCAGCAGCACGAGCGTGGCGACGGGCAGGAGGGCAAAGCGGATCTTCTGGCCGAGGGCGTCGGGCCACGAGGTGCCCGGCCGGAGGTCGGCCATGCCGCCGGCGGGCAGGATGCCTAGCTTCACCGCGAACAGCGTGATCAGCAGCAGCGCCAGCCAGAACGGCGGCGTGCTGATGCCGGCGAAGGAGAAGAGGTTGACGAGATAGTCGGCGCGGCTGCGCGGACGGGCGGCGGTCCAGACACCGAGCGGCAGGGCGATCGCGATCGACAGCAGGAAGGCTATGCCGGCGAGCTCCAGCGTGTTCAGCATGCGCGGACCCAGCACCGTGAGCACCGGCTGGTTGAAGGAGCGCGAGTAGCCGAAGTTGCCCTGCAGCGCCTGGCCGGCCCAGGCGAGGTAGCGCTCGAGCAATGGCTTGTCGATGCCGTAGACCGCGCGCAGGCGGGCCGCGTCCTCGCTGGTCATCTTGGGATCGCCCGCGATCATCATGTCGATCGGATCGCCCGGCATCATCCCGATCAGCAGGTAGACGACGAAGCTCATCAGCGCGAGCGTGACGACGATCTCGACCAGCCGGCTGACGAGGTAGCGGCTCATGATTCTTCCGGACCGCGAGCGTCACGCTCGCTCATGCGCATGAGCGAGCGTGACGCTCGCGGTCCGGAAGACGACGACAGGCCCGTTTCATTCTTCCCAGCGCCATTGCTCGATCCAGAGCGTCGAGCTGTTGAGCGTGCCGGTCGGCCGCACGCCCTTCAGTGCCTTGGGGATGACGAAGGGATCGACGCGGAAGAACAGCGGCAGCACGGGCAGGTCCTCGGCATAGAGCTTCTGGATCTCGCCGAACAGGGCGCGGCGCTTCTCCCTGTCGAGCTCGCGCTCGGCGCCGTCGAGCGCCTTGTCCATCTCGGGATTGGCGTAGGCGGGATAGTTCTGGCCGCTCCAGGCGTTCTTCGCGGTCGGGATCTCCTGAGAATGAAGCGTCGAGCGCGGCACGCCCTGCGGGCGCGACACCCAGGCATACATGGCAAGCCCGGTGAAGTTCCGCCGGTTCAGCGCCTCGGAGAAGATGCGCGGCGGCTCGGCCTTGAGCCGAAGCTCGATGCCGACCTGGCGCAGCTGGCTCTGGATGACCTGCGCCACCTGCTCGCGGATGCGGTTGCCGGCCGTGGTCGTGATCTCGATCGAGAAGCGCTCGCCCGCGGCATTGGTGCGGAAGCCGTTCCTGATCGTGGCGAAGCCCGCCTCCTCAAGCAGCTTCTTCGCCGCCGCGGGGTCGTAGCCGTAGTGCCGGGCTGTCGGGCTGTACATCGGATCGAGCGGGCTGATGTCGCTGTTGGCGACCGGCTGCTTGCCTTCGAACAGCTTCTCGCTGATCGCCTTGCGGTCGATCGACAGCAGGATCGCCTGGCGCACGCGCCGGTCCTTGAGGAGTGGGTTGTCGAGATTGACGTCGATATGCTCGTAGATCAGCGCCGGCTTGTAGAGGACGTTGTACTTGTCCTTGTGCCGCTTCTCGAAGGCCAGCGCCTGGTCGAGCGACAGGCCGAGCTCTCCCAGCACGTAGTCGACGTTGCCGGAGATGAGATTGGCCTCGAGCGCGGCGGTGTTCTCGATGATCTTGACGACGATCCGCTCGAAATGCGGCTTCTCGCCGGTCCAGTGCGGGTTCTGTGCGAGCACGATGCGGTTTCCCGGCACCAGCTCGGCGATCCGATACGGGCCAAATGCGAGGCCCGGATTGGTCGAATCCGTATCATATGCGGTCTTGTTGCGGTACTCGGCCGGGTTGGCCTCGAAGATCGGCTTCTCGATGTGAGCCGGCAGGATCTGGAAGTCGAAGCTGTTGTAGTCGAATGTCACGCGGTCGGTCGTGACGGTGAAATGCAGGTCGTCCTTGATCTCGAACTTCACGATCCGCCTGTAGCCCTCGGACGAGGCGACGCCCGACAGCGGATGCTTGCCGACCTCGAGCGTGAAGGCGATGTCCTTCGCCGTGACCGGCGTGCCGTCGCCCCATTTCATCGGCTTCAGCGCCACATCGGTCTCGATGCCCTGCCTGCCGTCGGCCAGGGTGACGATGCGGGCGGTCTTCTTCTCGATGCTGGGCAGCTCGACGCAGACCAGGCAGACCAGATTCCAGTCCGGATCGTAGGCCGTGACCGGCCGCGCGATCATGTTCTGGATCAGCGACTTGGCCAGCATCGAGCTGATCAAAGGATTCATCGTGCCCGGCGCCTGCGTCATGGCGAGCACCAGCTCGTCCTTGGCGAAGGCTGGGAACGAAAACAGCGTGAAAAGGAGCAGGAGGAGGCGACGCATCATCGACGGCAAGGTCGCATTGCCGGCGCCGAACCTCAAGGATGCCGCGGATGGAGCACGGGCAGCGCGGTTTCGACGCGGTGGCGTCAATACGTCTGTTCGCGCGGCAGCTGGGGGAAGACCCGGCCTTGGCCGACGCCGCTGCTCGCGGTACAGCGCGACCAGCCGGGCGGCGCAGGCGGGCCGAGAGCAGGGAGAACGCCGCGCTCACTGGCGTGTGCAGGTTCCGGCGAAGTATGCCGCGGCATCGCAGGTCTTGCCGCCTGGCAAGGCACAGCTGCCATCGGCATCGGCGTAGTGCCCGCCGGTGATGGCG
Organism: Reyranella sp.; assembly: GCF_965279465.1. Classification (NCBI taxonomy): domain Bacteria; kingdom Pseudomonadati; phylum Pseudomonadota; class Alphaproteobacteria; order Hyphomicrobiales; family Reyranellaceae; genus Reyranella; species Reyranella sp. Next base: position 5,914,926 of record NZ_OZ257242.1, on the reverse strand, counting down.
CAGTAGCGTGCTGCCGGCGACAGGTAACCCGCTACCCGCAGACCGCCGGCAGGGCACTCGACCCGGAACATTGCCCACTCCTCGCATTGGCGGTTGTCGGTGAAGACGCACACTCCGAACTGCCCGCCGTCCGGACGCTGCTCGATCTGGAGCACACCGCCTTCCTGGACGCAGCGCTCCGAGGCCGGATTGGTGAGCTGAGCCTGGGCCAAAGCGCCGCCGCAGCTCGCGAACCACAGCACCGCGCAGGAGATGAGCGTCTTCACCAGTGCGCCCCGGCGGCGGGTTGACCTCTTCCGGCGCCTCGCGGATCGAAAGCGAGGCTGGCCGCACGCGTGGTAGGAAGTCCCTGTGGCTTCCCATGCCAGCCTGCCGTCGACATGTGGCGGCGCTTGGCATCGATCCTCCTCGATCTGTCGCCCATGATCCTTCTCCTCCATCTGACTAGAGCGTCGAGACGCTGCCGCATGTGCTCGGCCAGCTGTTCAATGTCGCGGCTTGGCTCCCCGCTGGTTCGGGGAAATTACCTGGAAGGTCAAGCTACCCGCTGACCTGATCCATTGAAGGTTAGAGGAAGTCGCTGTCCGATGCGAACCAGTCATTGCGTGGACGGCGAGCGTCTGACTGGTTCCAACCCTGGTCAGACGCGTCTGTTCACCGCGGCTATCCCGCCTTGCCGGAAAACGTGCAGCCGAGATTGTTGCCGACGACCGATAGCGTCCTGGTTGCGAGATCGGCGGTATAGTCGAAGCGCTGCCGGGAAAGCTCGAAGACGCCGTGAATCTGGTTCGGTGCCGACGGCGTCATCTGAAAGCTGATATCTGCAATCTGCAGCTACGCGAGGCGTGGCGTCGATCTTTGCCACGCGGAACTTTCAATCCAAAAGACCTCACCCGATACTGTTGCGAAGCTCGCCCGCTCGCTCTGCCGAGGCCTGAGTGACGGGACCCGCCTGGCTGTCAGCCCGTCACCGATGCCATTTCGCCGCGGGAAGGAAACCGGTGATCGGCGAGGAATTCCTGCTTCAAGTCGATCAGCAGCTTTGCAACGCGACGGGCCGGCAGGCTGAGCGGACGGTTGGTGCTGGTGGCGAGCACGACCTTCTGGGTGATCGAAGGACCTATGATCCTCGCGGCCTTGAATTCACCTGCCGCAAGCCGCGCCGAAACCGCGTGATACGGCAGCGGGCAGTAGAGCCCGCTGCTCGCGACGAGCGTGTGAAGCACGTTCGCCGAATCGGAGCGTGCCTCGACACGGAGCTTCAAACCCCTTCGTTGAGCGATCCTTTCGCACAACATCGTCAGGTTGTTGGGTGAGACGGTGAAGCCGAGCGGAACGTCAGCCAAGCGCTCGAAGGCGATGGTCGGCCCGTCGATCACGGTCGAATCGGCCGGGCCGACGAGCATGATTTCGGACGAGAACATCGGCTGAAAGCGGATCGCGTTGTCGGACCGGTAGCTGTTGAGGACGCCGATATCGATCCTGGACGTGGCGAGCCACGTTTCGATCTCGCCGCTGTAGCCTTCGAGGATGCTGAGCCTGATCTCGGGAAAGGTCTGGCGCAGGCGGTTGAACAGCAGGCTACTGAGGCGCGTCGCGACGGCCGGCACAAATCCGACGGTGACCACCCCGCCTGACGTGCCGGCGCCCGCCTTCACGTCGTCCGCGAACTGCCTCATCTCGGCGACCAGGGCGGTCGCCCGGGGCAACATGGATTGCGCGAAGTCGGTTGGAACCAGCCCGCGTCCGGTCCTGTGGAAGAGGCGCTGGCCAACCTTGCCTTCCATGTCGGCGACTTGCCGGCTGATGGCGGACTGCGCGACACCCAACATGGTCGCCACGTTGGTCACGCTGCCTCGCTCGGCAAGCAGCGCAAAAATCTGCAGTTCTTTGAGCGTCATACAGCAGCACCCCGCGAGCGCTTCTGCTCGATTTCCGAATGCTGTTATCTGCAATTCTGGCGTACGAAAAGGACAATCCCGGCCGTACCGTCACGACCACGTCGCGAGCTGCGCCTTGGGGGAACGGTCATATGAAACGAGATATTTTCGGTGCCGCCATCCTGGCGACCGGACTGGCGTTCGGTCTCGCGGCCCAGGCGCAGACGCCGGTCAAGAAGCCCAACATCCTGGTCATCATGGGCGACGATATCGGCTGGTCGAACCTCGGCTCCTATCACCAGGGCCTGATGCTGAATGCCACGCCGAACCTGGACAGGCTGGCGGCGGAAGGCATGCGCTTCACCGACTACTACGCAGAAGCAAGCTGCACGGCGGGTCGCGCCAACTTCATCACGGGTGAGCTGCCGATCCGGACCGGGCTGACGACCGTCGGCCAGGCCGGATCCACGCTCGGCATGCCGGCGCAGGCGCCGACCATCGCCACCGCCCTGAAGTCGATGGGCTACACAACGGGCCAGTTCGGCAAGAACCATCTCGGTGATCGCAACGAGTTCCTGCCGACGGTTCACGGCTTCGATGAGTATTTCGGCTACCTCTATCATCTGAATGCGATGGAGGATCCATTCTATTCGACCTATCCGACGGAGTGGAAGGATACGGTCGGGCCGCGCAACCTGGTCCACAGCTATGCGACGGAGACGGACGATCCGACCGAGCAGCCGCGCTGGGGCAAGATCGGCAAGCAGCGGATCGTCGACGAGGGCCCGCTGCCGCCGCGGCCGATGCCGGGCATCAAGTACGACATGACGACGTTCGACGAGGTCATCACCGCGTCGACGATCTCCTTCATGGACAAGGCGAAGAAGGACGGCAAGCCGTTCTTCGCCTGGATGAATCCCACCCGCGCGCACGTGAACACTTACCTGTCGCCGAAGTACGAGGCGATGCGCAACCGGGAGACGGACTTCGGCCTGGAGGAAGCCGCCCTGAAGCAGATGGACGACAATGTCGGCGACGTCCTGGCCTGGCTCAAGGACAACGGCCTCGAGCAGGATACGATCGTGATCTTCACGACCGACAACGGAGCCGAGGTCTATACATGGCCGGATGGCGGCACCACGCCGTTCGCCGGCGCCAAGGGCCAGGTGACCGAAGGCGCCTTCCGTGCGCCCGCCATCATTCGCTGGCCGGGCGTCGTCAAGCCGGGCTCCGTTTCCAACGGCATGATGTCCGGCCTCGACTGGTTCCCGACCCTGGTGGCCGCCGCCGGCAATCCGAACATTGGCGCCGAGCTGCTGAAGGGCAAGCAGATGGGCGACCGGACGTACAAGGTCTATCTCGACGGCTACGACCAGACCGACCTGATCACCGGCAAAGGACCTTCCAAGCGTCACGAGGTCTGGTACTTCGCCCAGACACAGCTCGGTGCCGTGCGGGTCGACAACTACAAGTACCAGTTCATCGACCAGCCGCTCGGCTGGATCGGACCGGTCGAGCATCCGAACATGCCCAAGCTCACCAACCTGCGGCACGATCCGTTCGAGCGTATGAACTGGCCCGCGCGGGGATTCGCCTCGGGCTCGATCGCCTACTATGAATCGTTCAAGCATGAGATGTGGCGCTTCCAGATACCGGCGCAGGTAATCGCGAAATACCTGCCGACATTCATCGAGTATCCCCCGATGCAGGCCGGCGGAAGCTTCACCATCGGAAACCTGAAAGAGAAGGTCGAAGAGGCGATCAAGGCCTCCCGGGCAAACCAGCGCTGAAGTCAACGCCGTTCCCCGCGTTGCTGCCGCGAAGGCGGTAGCGCGGGAATTACCATTATCCAGCACCGATAGAGATCTTCTTGAACAATCCACTTCTGCTCGCAGCGGTCGCCTGCGTGCTCGGCCTGTCGGCTTCGCTTGCCCAGGCCCAGGTGGCGCCCACGGCGGCGGACGCCGACCAGGCGCAGGCGCCCGCTACCGACAAGCCGAAGTCCGGTGACGGCAAGTCCGACGACGACTGGCGGTTCGGCTTCACGGGCTATGCCTGGCTGAACGGCCTTGCAGGCAACGCCACGGCACGCGGCAACACCATCAACTTCAATGCCAGCATCGTCGACCTCTTCCAGAAGAGCAGCTCGCTGGCCGCCTGGGACAGCTACTTCGAGGGGAGGAAGGGACGCTTCGGCTTCTACGGCGATCTGGTGTGGGCGAAGCTCGGCGTCCCGACCTCGGAGGCGTCCTATGCCAACCCGATCCGCGGCGTGACGCTCAGCACGCAGTCCAACGCGGCCGTCACTACCTCGCTCACCATCGTCGAGGCCGGCGCCCTCTACGAGGTCGCGCGCTGGCCGGGGAACGATCAGTCCTTCACCGCGCTCGATGCCTAGCCGGCATCCGCTACTGGAACCTCTCGACCCAGGTGAACCTCGATCTCACCGGCACCCTCTATCTATCCGATCCGCGCCTGTCCCGCTTCGACCGCTCGAGAAGCGTCGGCGTCGCCGACAGCGGGACGCTGCAATGGGTCGATCCCCTCTTCGGCTTGCGGATGCGCCACCAGATCACGCCCAGCCAAGAGGTCATGCTGAAGGGCGACGTCGCCGGCTTCGGCATTTCCGGCAGCTCGACGTTCTCGTGGCAGGTCGCTGCGCTCTACAGCTACACATGGCCGTTCGACGGCTATGCGATCGCCGCCCTTGGCGGATACCGCGCGCTGTCGACCAGTATCAGCCTCGACAGCGGTGCCAATGTCTTGGGGCTCAATCTCACCCTGCATGGCCCGCTCATCGGAGTCACCGTCAAGTTCTGATCAATCCCACGGAGCGAGAGACGCTTCTTTCGGCTGTGGCGCTGATGCTTGTCGAGGACTGGCGTTCGTGCTCCACATCGTATGGGCGCAATGGCCGATCGATCCAATGCGGGAGCGCGTTGCCGCTTTCGGTCCCAGAACCGATGTCGTCGCCGAAGATCACGAGGAAGCAGGCATCATTGACAGCGGCTGCGGGTGCAGGTCTCTGAGTGTGGGCCGGCTGGGTCGCGACGCCGAAGTCTCGCAGTGGCGAGGACCGGCGGTATCGTGCCCCCGGCAGAGAGTTCGGGCGGCGGCTCTTCTTGTCGTCACTTATGTTGGCCTCCTCGAGATGCAGCGAAATCCGACATGGCTCGTGGAGGTATCGACCGGTTCGGCGTGGCGCGCGGCGGGACGATAGCGCCTGCAATAGCTCGGCGCGCAAAGATGCGAGCCGCCCTTCAGCACCTTCCTGGGAATACGGATCGTCGGCTGGCGCGGATCGTAGCTGCCCTCCATCGGCGCGCCGCGCGGGTTCTCGGGGATGCAGCAGGCCTTCGGCGCGTCGTCGGCGTGCTTGGGCGAATACCAGTCCGCCGTCCATTCCCAGGTGTTGCCGATCATGTCGTGCACGCCATAGCCGTTGGCCGGGAAGGCGCGCACCGGCGAGGTGCGGGCGAAGCCGTCGGCCTGGTCGTTCTCGACCGGGAAATTGCCCTGCCAGGTGTTGGCCATGTGCTTGCCGCCGGGCGTGAGCTCGTCGCCCCAGGCGAATTCCGCGCCGTCGATGCCGCCCCGCGCGGCGAACTCCCACTCCGCCTCGGTCGGCAAATCCTTGCCGGCCCATTGCGCGTAGGCTTCGGCATCCTTGTAGGCGATCTGCACCACCGGATGGTCGTCCAGCCCGCCGATGTGGCTGCCCTTGCCGTAGGGCCGCCGCCAGGTCGCGCCGAAGGTGAAGCGCCACCACTGGCTCCAGTCGCGCAGGTCGGCGATCTTCTTCGGCGGCGTGAAGACCAGGCCGCCCGCCTTCAGCATGCCGGGCCTGGCGCCGGGATAGTCCATCGGATCGGGATCGATCTCGGCCCAGGTGACGTAGCCGGTCGCCTTGACGAACTCCCGGAACTGCGCGTTGGTGACCGGCGTCGCGTCGATCCAGAACGGATCGACGGTGACACGGTGCGACGGCGCCTCCTCGGGATAATGCCTGTCCGACCCCATGCGGAAGGTGCCGCCGGGGATGGCAATCATGCCCGTGGCAGGGCCGCCCACGGCTGCTAGCTCGCCGGGCCGGTGAACTTGCAGCCGAGATTGTTGCCGACGACCGACAGGGTCTTGGTTGCAAGACTTACCGTGTAATCGAAGCGCTGCAGGGAGAGCTCGAAGACGCCGTGGATCTGGTCGGGCGCCGACGGGGTCATCTTGAGGCTGATCCCGCCGGACGACGTGAGCGTGCCGCTGCCGCCGGCCATGACAAGCGTGAACGGCATCTCGAACGAAGGCTCGAGCCCGATGCAGGAAGTCATGTTGTTGGGATCGGGCAGCAGGTTGAAGGTGTAGGTGCCATCGGGCATCTGCGCTGCCGCCGGCGCGGCGAGCAAGGTGAGCAGGAGAAGGGTCTTGCGCATCATTTCCTCTCGAAGGGATAGATCGTTTTCCAATCGGCCTTCATGTCGACCACGGTCCACTTGCGTTGGACGGCTTCGTCGAGCGCCTTGTCGAGCTTGCCGATGTGCGATTGCCGGTCATAGGCATATTCGCGCACGGCGTCGGTGTGATGGACAAGGCCCATGAAGCGCAGGCCGTCACCGCCCGCGGTGTATTCCAGCATCTGCTGATCGCCGTCGGAATTGCCGAAGGCGAAGACGGGGCGGCGGCCGATGAAGCGGTTGATGCCGACCGGCTTGCCCGGCCCGTCGTCGATGAACTCGACCTTGGGCTCCTTGATCAGCACCGGCTTGCCGTCGCGCAGCTCGAACTTGACCATGCCGGAGGAGCCGACCACCTGCTCGGGCGGGATGCCGTAGACCTTCTCGGTCCACGGCCGCATGAACTCGATGCCGCCGCCCGACGCGATGAAGGTCTTGAACTGGTTGGCGCGCAGGAACGTCATCAGCTCGAGCATCGGCTGATAGACCAGCTCGATATAGGGCCGCTTGAAGCGCGGATGCTGCGCCGTGGTGATCCACTCCAGGACGGTCCTGCTGAACTCCTCCGTGATCATGCCTGTGTGGGTGGCGGCCATGATCTCAAGCAGGCCCTTGTTGCCGGTCGCCACGATGCCGGGAATGTCGTCGGCCAGCGCCGACTTGAACGGCTCCTGGTCCTTCCATTCGGGATGCTGCGGCGCCAGCGCCTTTATCTGGTCGATCGCGAAGGCGAACTGGAAGTAGATCGGCTGCTCGGTCCACAGCGTGCCGTCATTGTCGAACGTCGCGATACGCTGGTCGACCGGTACGAAGTCGGCGCTGCCTGCGGCCGTCGTGCGCGAAACGAAGTCGAGGATCGCCTTCTTAGCGGCGCCATCGTTCCACGAGGGCAGGGGATCGGCCTGCGCGAACGAGCTTGCGCCACCGCCCAGGAGGCCGGCGGCCGTCCCGAGGGCAAGGAACCTGCGCCGAAGCATGCAATCAATCCCGTCAATGACGTGGCTACTCTACTGGGCACCGGGAAAGTAGCGAATTAATTAGCGTGGAGTGTGCGATAAATTGATCTGCGGTCGGCGCCACAAGATATGCGCTTTACCGGCCGAGGCTCGGGCGCGACGCAGGGTGACGGCCGCCATGGCTCGCCGACCATTTCTCCGGCGCCTCCAGGAAGGCGCGGGTTTCGGCGAGGCCCTTCTCGTCGAAATACTTGCCCTTCTGCGCCGCCTCGAGCGCATCCCACCAGGTCGCGAGCGCATGCAGCTTCACCCCCGCGAGCGCCAGTGTTTCGATGCTCTGCGGGAAGATGCCGTAGTGGAAGACAACGAAGCAGTCGGTGACCTTGGCATCGGCCTTGTTCAGCGCGTCGATGAAGACCAGCTTGCTGCCGCCGTCGGTCGCGAGATCCTCGACCAGCAGTACGCGCTTGTTCGGCTTGAGGTCGCCTTCGATCTGCGCCATGCGGCCGAAGCCCTTGGGCTGCTTGCGCACGTATACCATCGGTTTCTTGGCGAGGGCCGCGAGGAAGGCGGCGAAGGGAATGCCCGCCGTCTCGCCACCGGCCACCACGTCGATCTTGCTCCAGCCGATGTCGCGCTCGATGCTCTTGAAGGCGTGCTGCATGATCTTGGCACGCGCCTCCGGGAAGGAGATGATCTTGCGGCAGTCGATATAGACCGGGCTGGCCCGGCCGGAGGTGAATATGTAGGGATTGTCTGGCCGGCAATGGATGGCCTCGATCTCGAGCAGCAGCCGGGCAGTGTCGCGCGCTTCCACGGTGCCCGTCGACCGACTGTCAGGTGCATGACCGTTGAGCTGTTTTGCAGCCGATTTCGGGGCGGGCCGCGACGCCGAAGTGGTCTTTTTCTTCGTCGCCATGCTGCTTTTCCCCCCGCGCCGCTTGCGACAAAATGACGGCGTGTGTTTAGCGTTCATACACAGGACCGGCAAGGGCGGGGAGATGAATTGAGGTCTGCAATCATACACTTTCGTGTTGGTCTTCCAAAAGGACTGACAAATTGATCCATCCAGTCGCGGTTCGTTCTCGATTCGGCAGGTTTCTCGTCGCCCGGCGCCGGCTGCTGGTGGCGATCGCCGCCGGTATCGCCCTCGCCATGGTCCTGCCGCCCACGACCCGGGGCGCGACGCGCTTCCTGCTGGGCTGGGACCTGACGGCCTTCATCTATGTCGCTTTCGCCTTGCTGATGGTCGCCCGTTCCACGGTCGAGACCTGTCACGCCCGGGCAGCGCTTTACGACGAAAGCGACTGGGTGATCGTGACCCTCGTGGTCGGCAGCGCAGCGGCGAGCTTTGTCGCGATCTTCGCCGAGCTGGCGGCGATCAAGTCCGGGGAGGCGCCCGCCGTGATCAGCCTGGTCATTACCGGCCTCACCGTGGCGCTCGCCTGGACTTTCACGCACGTTATCTTCACGCTGCACTATGCCAATCTCTATTACCGACCGCGCAAGGGCGGCGTGCCCGGCGGCCTGGCCTTTCCGGGCGACGAGCCGCCGGATTATCGCGACTTCCTCTACTATTCGTTCGTCATCGGCTGTGCGGCCCAGACCGCCGACGTCGCGACGACCTCGCGCGACATGCGCCTGGTCAGCCTGGCCCACGGCGTCATTGCCTTCGCCTTCAACACGGCGATCCTCGCCCTCATGATCAATGTCGGCGCGAGCCTGCTGTCATGAGGCGTATCGCGGCCCTCGTGGTCTGCGTCGGCCTGTGCCTCATGGTCGGCGCGCTGGGCGGCTGGGTGACGGCCGGCAGCGTCAAGGACTGGTACCCGACGCTGACCAAGCCGTCGTTCACCCCGCCGAACTGGCTGTTCGGTCCGGTCTGGACGGTCCTCTATGTGATGATGGGCGTCGCCGCCTGGCGGGTATGGCTCGAGGCGTGGGGCGACAGGGCGCGCGGGCCCCTGACCCTGTTCGCCCTCCAGCTCGCGCTCAATCTCGGCTGGAGCGTCGTCTTCTTCGGACTGCACGCGATCGGCGCCGCGGTTGTCGTGATCGTTGCGCTCGAAGCGGCCATTCTGGGAACCATGTTCCTGTTCCGCCGGATCGACGGCCTCGCCGCGGCACTGCTGGTGCCCTATGCGCTATGGGTTGCTTTTGCGACGCTGCTGAACGTCACGATCTGGCGCCTCAATCCTTCATGATCTTCCGGACCGCGCATAAAGGAAGACCTGTTCGAGCACGAGGCTGGCGGCCTTGATGACCTTGCCGATCCTGTCGGTGTCGGCAGCGATCAGGCGAGCGAAATCGGCCGGAGAACCGGGGAGGGGCGTGCCACCGAGCTCGGCGAGCTGGGCGCTGAACGGCGGATCGGCAAGCGCCGCGCTGACCTCCCTGTTCAGCAGATCGACGACATCGGGCGGCGTGGCCTTCGGCGCGCCCAGCCCGTACCAGGCGCTGAATTCGTAGCCGGGCAGGACCTCGGCTATGGCAGGCACGTCCGGCAGCACCGGCGAGCGGGTGTGATCGATCTTGGCCGCCGAAAGCCGCTCGGTCAGCCGCTGCATCAGCTTGGGGTCGGCGCAGGACTTGATGCCGTCGAGCGCCTCGAACGCCACGGCGCGGCGGGCGAGCTGGCGCTTGAGATATTCGTGGCCGTTGATGCAGAGCTTGGCATTGTACGACCATCACCAGGTCGACGCCGTGGTCGGCCACGAACTGCTCGATCGCCGCGACGAACGCCGTCGTCATGGGCGCCACCGCAGCCGTCGACGCGAAGCGCTGGCCGTGATGTTTCCTCAAGTAGCCCGCCACCGCTCCCGCCGTCTGCAGGTGCGGCACGTAGGCATTGAGATACATACAGTTGGGTCCACTTCAGCCCGACATGAGCCGCACGTTCCGGCAGGATGTCCTTGATACTGTCCCATTGGTCATCGCGAATGGCGTAGCGACGTATCAGTCAGCTCCCGGCACCCAACTGTCAGCATGAGTTTCGACAGGCCTTGAGCAGGTCGAGCCAGCGAACAAGCAGCATCGACGCCGACAACGCAAGATCGATTCAAAATCTGGACCGAGCGGATTCCGCTATTACGCACATTCTCCGCCGAATTGAAGACAGGCTAGACCAAACCCGAATTAGATCAAGAAATCGTCGTCTTCATTGGGCTCGCTCTGCTCTTCCACTACCCCTCTTCTATAAGGGTCTACTGGCTCCGCCGGCAGTCTCTCAAACAGGGCGATAGCATCTTCCAACGAATCGAAGAGAAAAATCTGCCCTTCATGCAGCACAACGCCTTTTCCGCCGAATTCACGTGCGGCACGAGCGCTTGATGTGGCAAATATCATGCCTGATTCGCGGCGTCGCCGTTCAAACACCTCTGTAACGCGCTCCCGCACCACTCCCTTCCCTGTGGGAATTCTAGAGTCAAACAGGTAATAGTCGCACGGGAGACCATAGTACAATCCGTAAGAAAAAAGCTGTCGAACCTGTCGCGGCAATGAAACGAGAGGTATGCTCATCACCTCCTTTATGCCGACAAATTCGACAATGAAGGCCTCCAAGTGGGATGGCTCAACGTGAAAGACCGTCGCCAGACGGCGAACCAGTTGCTTTCCAACCACCGAGCCGCGAGCCGAACGCATAAGGTCGACTGGCGGCGAAAGGACCCCCCGACGCTCCACCCACCCCGACGTCGGAGGTTTGATTCCGCTCATGACATGGAGAAGTGTGGTCTTGCCGGAACCAGGGTGTCCAAGGATCACATATTGCGCCCGCCGCGGGATCAGCCAATTCACGTTATCCAGGACGGTCCGCTTTTGCGATGCCTTGCCAACAATCTTGGTTACCGAGTGGAAGACGATCACCGCTCAACCTCGTCGGGCTACCTGACGTAGCGTAGCGTAGAATAGTGGACCAAGATGCCAAGGAAAAGAGCGCCGACCGAACATCCAATGAGGTAACCCACATCGAGAGTGTGGATGGGATATCGGCCATAAAGTCCCAGGCGAAACCACTCTATGGCGTGAGCAGTCGGAAACCAGACAACGATGCTCCTCAAATAAGGTGGCATCAGGTCGACCACCCAATAAATGCCCGACATGAGCATGAGAAAGCGGCTGAATCGGGGGTATATGTATTTCCAAATAGTAAATCGTCGATACACAACCGAATTTATCAAGCCGACCCCAACCCCGAGCATTATAAGGAAGAAGCAGGCCGCCAGGCAAATGCCCAACGAAGTCGGAACCGCTTCTTGTTGCCCGCAGAGCCACAAAATGACGAACCAAACGAGTGCGCTGGCAACTATGATCGCTGCTTCCGATGCTGACGAGGCGATAACCAGCTCGGTACTGCTTACGCGCGGCAACCGCCTCGCGGCCTCGTATTGCACTCGCGTTCGGGCCGAAACACGCAGGAACATATAATAAGGGAATACGCCGGATGAATAGAAAACCCAGACGGATGTCCCATATTCGGGAAAGCGGCCCCTGAATACGCCTCGCATCAGCACGAGCAGCAAGACGAGCAGCAGCGGCTCGCAGAACGCAAATATCGCCGCCATTCGGCTTCCGCGAAAACGCGCACCTGTTTCAAGGACCATCAGGTAAGTGATCACCTGGCCCCAATTCTTCAGCGCTGTAAGGTAGTCCTTTCGAAGGGGTCGCGCGGCGATCATCACCATTCCCGTCTGATGTATCAGGACTGCTTGGGAAATAGTCATTGTCCTGCTGTCGTGTCAATATGACAGATTTCCCGACGCCGAGGACGCAAGATTTGCTCCAATGATGCAAGAATTGTTCTCGACGTCGAGCGACAACAGAACTGCATCACCTGGCGCCAGCGACTTGCACCGCCCTCGGTTTCATTTTTCGGCAGTGCCCGGATGCAACTCGCCAGGCATCGACATGGAACTGCATCTGGTTCCGGTTTTGTTTGCGTTTGAGGTTTATCAGGTATGAGGGGCTGCGCGAATGGTAAGTTGAGCGCCGCCTTGGTGAATCTTTTCGGTTGCGCGTTGGACCCCTTCAGGTCATATCTCGCTGAGGATTTTTGTGATCCCCGCCGCATCACTCTCATCTGATCGCATTCGCAATGCTTGGGGAATAGTATGTACATTGACAGCAGTGTCGTCGTCGGTTCCTGGGCGAGGGGCGGAAAAGTTGGAAACAACTGGGGCGATCTGCTGAATGGGCATCTCATGCACAGCCTTTCGGGTCGCCCCGTGGTTCATGTGCGTGATGTGAAGGGGTGGGCGGGCCGTCCAGTTTATCGGGTCATCGGCAGCGGCCTTGGCTCCATGAAATCCTACCACGTCATTTGGGGTATGGGGTTCATGGACGGTGTCGTTGTCCCCTCGGAAGCGGCGTCGATGATTTGCGCAGTTCGAGGGCCGCGGTCCAGGGCGCGCCTCCTAGAATTGGGTATTGGCTGCCCGGAGATCTACGGGGATCCTGCAGTATTGTATCCGATGATTTACAATCCCAAGGTGGAAGCTGTTCATGACTTTGGGATTGTTCAGCATTTCAGAGAGTCGAATAATGCACTTGAACCGGTGAAGCCTCCCCAAGGTGCGACTTCCATAAATATTGATATTTGTTCCGGTCTGAAGACCGTCGTTGATCAGATCAAGTCTTGTCGGGCGATCATATCGAGCTCTCTTCACGGTTTGATCTGTGCTCATTCTTATGGAATTCCCGGGTATTGGCTCAAAGCCAGCGATCTTCCAAAAGGCGACGATTTCAAGTTCTTCGATTATTACGCCTCAATCGGTTTCAATGAGGTCGAGCCTGCGGTTGTCGGTCCGGACGGAATTGTCGATTTCCGGAATTGCCCGGCCATGCCGACAGAACCGTTAATTCGATTTCGTGCTCTTATCGATAGCTGCCCGTTTGTCGATCCGATGAGGAAGGACGAGCTTATTCGTGCGTTTGGAAAGCGCAAGAAAGCAGGGGCCCAGGGAACGATTTTCTTGTAGGTTGTGGCGCGGCCATTAGGGGAAATCGTGCCGGACAGATGTTGGCGTGAGTTTTTTCCACCCGCGCTGGTTACGCGTGCACGCTGATAGGTGTCCGAAGAATAGGAGCAGCGGCGTAATTGCGCAGGATGCTGTGTTGCACGGGCGCAAAGGTTAAGCCGAGCTTCAATTTCGAAGTCAGCGGCGCGATGGGGCGCCGACCGATCCATTGTTCCTTATGTGTAGCCGACGGACATGGGCCATGCCCACATCCTCGACATGGCGATCGGCCCCGTGATGTCGACCTGCAGGTCATGGCCTGAGGCGGAGGGCACTGCAGGCCCAGGCCGCTCGATTCGCGCTCGGCCTAAGTACCTAAATTCCGGAACACGGGGTTCTTTCGAATTTCATTGAATAACTCTGGATTCGTGTAACGATGAAGGGCCGGAGTGGAGGCGGGGATTCGAAGCTCGGTAATGCGTTGTACAACATGCATCCTCTTCTCTCCAATGATCTCGTAAGAGATATTGATGCCGTTGTTGACGACATATACGGCACCTCGAAATGGAAGAGGAGCGAGAATCCTATTCGATTTGGTCGTATTGTCCAAAAGTCGCGTGTGCGATTGCGTCTTGGTGAACAGAGACGTGTCGTTCTCGCCGTCACCTTGCGGAAAGTCTTGGGGTTCCAAATAGACTATTCCACTGCTGCCGCATATTTTGTGGAAGGGTGAGTTCCAGACGCCCGGAATCGGGGCAATGAAGCCGCTTCGAAAATCCAGGGCATAACCCTCGTTCACGTAAAAACCGGCGTTGTTGCTTTTTGTGAGAACGTGCTCTACGCATTTGCGATGGATGAGATCGTCAGCATCCAGGGCCATATAATAGAGTGGGGCCAGGTGCTGAACATGTCGGGCGATGACCAGCCGCTTGCGATGCTTGTCGGCGCGGAATTCCTGACTGGACGTTGGCGGTGTATAAGTAACTTCGAGCCAGATCACGTTAGGATGACGCGCGAGCGCCCGCTCAGGGCGGACGTGACCGCACACGACGGCCATGTAGTCGCGGCTCGTCTGGCGGGCGACGGATTCCAGCGTAAGTTCCAAGAGTAGATCGATCCGCAGGCGCTCTTCTTCGTTCTGCGGACACTTCAGCGGGATGGCGAACACCACCTGCATTTATTGCGTTTCCTCTCCAGCAGCTTTAAGACGATCCCGGAAGGCGGGAACGGCGTCACAAGCTCGCCTTCCCGGGAAGTCAAATGCAGTTTTGCTTCTTGGAATCAATCCATCACGGCATTGTCCCTGGCGGCCTTTTTGTCTCGCATTACGAGCCGCGCTCTGCGTCCAAAAATTTGAGGAGATCTGGTCACGTTGGAAAACATGGATGTGGTCTCTGAATAATAGAGCTTGTACATATTTGAAGGGCAGAGCCAAAGTCGCTTCGAATCGATCATGAAGGCGCAAAACGCGTCTCCGCGGCTTTTGACCTCTTCGACGACTGCCTCCGTAACTGCTGGATGAGTAGGCGAAAGATAGTCGTTGCAGACTACCACTCCTTGGGACGAGACCATGTCCAACGCCAACGCAACGTCATTACGGCAGGTGGCGTAGTCATGTCCTCCATCAATGTAGACAAACCGCGGGCGACTGTCGCCGATGGCGCTGAGGATCGTAGAACGGTCAGCAACCGTATGTGCCTTTATGATCTGGACCTTATCGACGAGCTTGAGTTCGGAAAGATTATTCTGGAAGACGGCTGGATCATTGTATTGCTTGTGGGTCGGCTCGCGCAAGTCGAATAGGTCGACGGCGAAGACCTTCTCATTCGACCTGGCCATGTTTGCCAACAGAAACGTTACCCGGCCTCTCCAGACACCGATATCGAGCAAGTCGCCTCCGATGTCGTTCGCTCGCTGCACATCGTCTACGAAAGCCATATACATGGCATCTCTCGGCGTCAGATAGCCCTCGATTCGAGCCATGTCGCGCTTAAGATAGTCGCGGACCTGCCGTACACCAGCCCTGTATCGGCCAGTTTCTTCATAGAAGTTACCCTTGATCGTCCTTGCCATGCTTACTCCCCCAAACAGAACTCGAATCACTTAGCACAGTAAGACCCAATTGCTTCAAGCGTGCGACGTGGGCGCCATAGCTGAAGTGATCGCGAACGAACTCGAAGCCCCGGCGGCTCAGTTGCTGAAAGAGATCGGGTGCATCGTAGATGGAGCTCACAACCGAGCCGACATCCTGGGGCTCGCAATAGGTCACGCTGTCACCGAACAGGGGCTCGAAGCTTCGTGGCAAGATGACGACACAGCCCGAGGCCATGGCTTCGATTACTGTACGCCCGAACGCCTCGACCCGCAGAGGATGGTGAAAGAACACGAAGAAATCGACACCCTGCAGAAATTGCTGAGGAGGGACTGAATTGAATGGATATACCGTCCAATTTTCCGGAGGGGTGGCACCGACGAGGCCCGCTATGGATCCGATACCACCGAGTATTCGGACGTCGAACTCGGCGCGTGCTGGATAGGCACCGAAAAGATCCTCGAGCCGATCGGGCCATTTCGTATAGTCGTCCCGCGAGTGGCGACCGATGACCGGGCGGTCGGAAACAAAGGCGGTGCGAGGGGCGCCCCACTCATCGAGATCGATTATATTGAACCAGTCGGTTTCCGTCATGTCCTGGGAGCGAATGAACGGCTCCACGGCTTCCCGGACACTCGGTCCGATCGGCGCCCAGAAATGCGGGACGCCGAACAGTGCATCGATATTTTCCGAAACGGTGCGTACATCGTAGCGCCGATCCCGCGAATCCTTCTCCGTCGGTGGCTGGTTGAGAACGACACGAACGCTCTTGGCCCGTATGCCGCTCTTCAATCGTTCTGCAAACTGAAAAACGCCGGGATAGCGAATGGTCAATATGTCTGCTTCCACCTGGTCCGCGAGATCGATCCAGTCGACAGCACCTGCCGAAATCAGTTCCTGCACCTTCGGATCTATGAACTCTTTGTGCAGGAATCCTTTCCGGAATGCGCCGACCTGGCAGATCGCCGTCGTGATTCCCGCGGCGACCTGGCACTTCATCTCTTCGATTGTGGAGACGGTGTTTCCGCCCGCCATTCGAAAGTCGCTGATCATCACGACATTGTAGTGGCGCGGCGCCGGTGCCGGCGTTGCCTCCACCAATGACGGCCGGTCGGGTGAAAGGGACAGGGGGATGCTGAATACCCTGGAAGACGGATCGAGCTGGACGTAGGGGCTCGCTTCACCACCGGAAATCTTGTCGTGCCACGCCCGCCAGGCGCTTCTGTAGACTTTGCGCTCGTGTGAAAACCAACCGCGGCCCAGGGAATTTGCGGTAAGCGCCTGGTCGTGCATGAGGCCGAATGCCAGCGGCAACTCTATGGCGACGAGGCTCTGCTTGCCGAAGGCGAGTTCCATCCGGTGCTTGAACTCGGAATCCGCACCGGTACGAACGGAATCATAGTATCCGATTTTTTCCAGGATGGATCGGCGACGATACAGCAGCGATGACGGATTTTCATAGTTCAGATATCCTGCGGCGCTGAACATCTGGAACTCCAGCATCGCCGAGCTGCGTACCCAATTCGAATAGCACGCGATGTCCTCGTCCCCCAACGCTTCGACTTGACACTCGATCTTTCGCGGATGGGACCAGTCATCCGAATCATGGCACGTAACGAACTCGCCGCTGGCGACGTCCAGGCCTCTGTTCTTGGAGGCGTAAGTACCCATGTTCTTGTCGTTGCGGAGAACCTTCACGCGCGGGTCCTGGAGCTCCCATCGTTTCACGTGCGCAAAGCTTTCCGGCGTGCTGCAATCGTCGACGATTATCAATTCCAGGTTCCGCCAGGATTGGTCCAGAACCGCTTGCACGGCGACGTCCAGATCCTTTTCCGGGTTGAATGTCGTCATCAGCACGGTGACCAGCGGACCGTCGGCAATGAACCGATCAAGCGGCCCGGTGGCGAGACCGCCGAACGCCGTGGCGGCCTTCGTGACGCGAACATCCTCCAGGCCGTTCTTGCGATAGAGGAGATTGAGTGCGTACAAATGCTCTCTCGGGGGGACGGTAAGGTCGCCGGCCCGGATGACGTTAGATGCAAGCAAGGCGAATTCGATGGGATGAGACTGTTGAAGCCCCGACGATTCTAGCGCCGATTGGGCCGCCGCCACGTCGCCCGCCTTTAAATGCAGCAGGATCAGCTGGATCCAGTCGATTTCGCGAAGCTCCGCGCCGTCGGTGGCGCGGACTGCGCTGTAAATGTCCAGGGCGTGCCTTGGATCTTCCTCCGCCAGGCCCTGGTTCGCGACCGCTCGCGCGAGCGAGAGGAGGGCGCGATAGTTGGGGGCGGCGATACCCATCGCGGCTCTTAGATTGGAGCCGGCCTGGGTCCGGCAAAGACGCTGGCAAACCCCGAGCAATCCTTCGAAATCCAGCGCCCCCTCACTGGCGACTTGAGCCAGCAGCTCGCGCGTGCGCCAGCTGCGTTCCCGGAGAGCCTGGCGTTCCAATCCCAAAATCTGGCCACGAAGGACAGAAAAGTAATCATTGAAGCACGCGGCCGTCTGAAGGGACGCCCCGTAGCGTGAGCTGCGGACGAACGACGGCCGTTGTGCCCCGGGCACGCTCCGCTTTGTGCCCTTGGCTGCAGCGGGATCCTTGCTCTGTTCCGGGCGGGCCACGGTATTTGAAGAAGCGCCTTTCGATGAGACGGCTTTCGACGAAGTCGTGCTCGGTGAGGAAGGCTTTGCCGGAGGAGCCAGTTGCTTCAACACCCGCACGTAGAGGTCGAGGTCGCGACCACAAGCCGGCTCGTAGATTCCCATGCTCGTGATCTCTGCACGACTGAACTTGTGCAGCTGATCCCTGACGTCCGGCTTGGTGCTCTTCAGGGAATCGGCGATCATCTGGCGCCACTGCGGCCCCGCGGCTGCGAGCTTCTGGAAGGTTTCTTGAACAATGTGACGCAGCGCCACGGTGTCGGCGATCGTGTCGAGTGCAAACTCGAAGCCAGGCTGGCTGTTCGGATCCCTTAAGAGCGATATATCCTCGATGATGAAGTCCAGACCTTCCTCATCTGGCTCGAAATGGCGCTGGACGAGGCGCTCGCCATCGCCTTTCAGCAGATCTGCTCTCAACAGTTTGGCTTTGCTGCGAGCGATGCTTTCGAGCCCGTGAAAGCTTTTCGCTTCGGCGGCGCCCCGCGCAAACCGTACCGTCGCCATTCTCAAGGCGATGCGTTCCGCCATGAGGCGACGGACTACCGTCCGGAGATCGTCCTGCGCCGAAAGCGTTTTCCGCTGATTCTCCAGCTTGACGTCAGTCAGCAGGTACGGCGTTGAGGTCGCGTCGAAGGTAAAGGCAAGGAAAAGTGATTGGCCTTCTGAATTTTCGGCAGAATTCGCCGACGCTTGAATGGATGCGCGGCATTCCCTGCTCAAGGCGATCGTGTGGCGTCTGGGTTTCTGGTCGATGACGACGTCCGACGCAACGGTCGTGACAACCTTTATTTCCCTGGCGACGCGGCGGAGGATTTGAATACTGCGGACAAGTCCCTTGACGCCAACGATGCGATTTTCGACCGGCCAGCGGGCGGCGGCGGTAAAGCTGAGGAGATTGACCGGTGTCGCCGCAAGCCGGTCCACGTCAAGCGCTGCTTCCACTCGTGTCCATCCCTGGGCTCCCGAAACTTCAAGAGCAGGCAGATGAACGCGATCTTGGGTTTCGATCTCGACACAACGGGCTCCCGCTCCCGATGCCTCGGTTTGGGTGGTGAGATACCAATCACGCGCCAAACGGCTTCGACGCGTCCGCGGCTTGAATTCCCGCCCTGCAGGCCACTCGGCAAAGTTCCCGTTCTTGACGATATCCGAGGGTTCAGCGGGGACTGGGCCGTCCGGAACGCCAGCGGTCGGGACTGACTGACCAGAAGAGAGGAGGGCATCGGTCATTTGCTGGGTCCGGGGCCGTTCTGCTAGGCGCTCAACAACAAAGGCGAACAGCCACGTCGAGTCGACCGCACTACATATCTGCCATACCGATCATTTAACATGGAATTTCCGATCGCTTAACATGAATTCGCGGGTGGCCATTAAGTCAGATGCTCTCGCAGGGAGCGGATCAAAAGCAGCCCGACAAGCCAAACCAGGAAAAATCCGAAGGCTGCGACACCGATGGAGAGGAAGCGCGCTGGATACGTCGAGCTCTGGGGCAGAGCGGGTCTCACATATGGCGTCACGTAGACGTGCTGCTGTATTGCGTTGGCCTTTGCTTGGGCAAGACTCTGCATGGCCGATATTGTCTGGTTTTGAGCAAATTGCCGTTCGAGCTCCAATTCGTCGTACTTCGCCACGACCTTCGACAGGGGATTGTTCGACCCCAGCCCCCGGGCGTTCGCTACCTCAGATTCAACCTTCGCCAACTGCTCCGTCGTCGATTTGATGCGCGCCTGCAGGCTTGCGCCGAGCGAAGAATTGGCACTCAACTGCTGACTCCGGAGGGAGCCGAACTCGGTCTGGAGCTGAATCAGGTTTGCGCGAAGCGTTTGCGCCATGAGGGCGTTCGAGGTCACAATGCTGGACTGAGGATCGATCAGCATCTCGGAGTTTCTGAACTCCGTCATCTGATTGCGGACATTGCGCAAGCGGTCTTCAGCCTTCTTCAATTCGCCTTCTGCAAAGACGACCGCATCGTGCTGTGGACGCATCGCGATCTCGTTTATCAGTTCTTCCGACATGCGAGCAAGAGAGTTGGCAATCAAATAGGCATCTTCCGGTGTGAACGCCCGGACTTCGACGCTCCCCAAGCCCGTGATCTGGTCGTAGCTTGCCGTCATCATGCGCTGCCAATAGGAAACAAATCTTTCTATCGGCCGGACCTTGTTGAAGCGCGCCCACCAGTCGATATCGGGACTGCTGTAGCGACTGATGATATCGATCCGCTTTTGCAGCTCATCTATGGCTTGGCGGCTCGCGACGAAATCGGCAACCATGTAATTTTCTGAGGGATTTGGCGTCGCCGACATCCCGATCAGAGATGTCATCCCGCCGCCGGCTGCTCCGCTCGATATGCCTGACGCGGCCATTTGCGCATCACGCACCGTATATCTGAAGCCCGACGCATACTGATTGCTGGCGTAGCCGAAGAAATAAACCGCAACCAGTGCCGTAGGAAGGACCACGCAGATCAAGAACGACAAAAGTCCAGCATGTGAGCGCTTCCGCCCACGTCTGGGCAGCGACGCGACTTGCATCTTGTAGAGGAGTTCCGCAGCATCGCCGGCGGGCGGCTGCCTGAGTCGTGGAGTGGGACTGGCCCGATCTTCGTTGCCCGCTTTCGCGAGCGTCTTGCCGCCTTCATCGCCGGGCATCACTCGGCCAGCCGCCGCGTCTCTCGCCGCCGAACGTGCCCGTCTGGCCGCGCGAGCCGCCCCGGGTGCGAAGGCTTCACTTCCCGTGGCCGGACCCCCGTGCTCTTTTCTGCCGTCGGCAGCAGGCTGAACCGAGCCGCCGCTTTCGGCCGAGGAAGACCTGTTTGCATCGGACGACTGCGTGTCGGCGGACTCAAGCAGCGCGAGTTGACGCCGCCGCCGGATGCGTTCCGACCTGGCGGCCGAGCTTGCCGTTTCTCCGCCTTGAGCGGCTGTTTCTCCGCCTGGAGCGACGGAATCGGTCGGG
Source organism: Reyranella sp. (assembly GCF_965279465.1). Classification (NCBI taxonomy): domain Bacteria; kingdom Pseudomonadati; phylum Pseudomonadota; class Alphaproteobacteria; order Hyphomicrobiales; family Reyranellaceae; genus Reyranella; species Reyranella sp. Next base: position 5,893,980 of record NZ_OZ257242.1, on the reverse strand, counting down.
GATTGAGCCAGAGCTACGCCTCGCAATTTTCCAGAATCAGACATGAGTTCCTAACCCCAAAAAACCGCGAGCATTAGACCAAAGATCCATTCCACGCTCAAATCTGAGGCTCCAATGATGCGTTGCTCCGCTGTGTCTATGATGGTGCATTTATCTCGTGGACAAGGCTCCGAATGTCACGAGTGCTGCAGAGGGCCAGCTTTGGTCACAGCTGCGCTGGCGCTGTGGACTCTTAAGCTAAAGGGCCACCCTGCAGTCCGCAACCTCGATGGCATTTCACTGCGACGCTTTGCTGTTGCTGGCACCGGCCCTACCTTGGCCTCTCGAGGATTGACACAATCTGCTTCCGTGGAAACTCGGCCTGTTCTTTGTGTCCCGTTCCCCACGACCTCCGCGGCGAAGCTCGATCCCCCCACGCGGCAGCCGCAACAGGCATCTTGCGAACGACGGTCAAGTGTCTGCTTGTCTGCCGAAGGAACTCACATAGCCAGGTTTAGGTTCCTCTCTCGATCAGCCCATTATTTGCGCACCTGCCGTCCACGGTGCCTCAAAAAACTCTCACCTCATCCTTCCAAAGAGACTAGAAAGCTGGGGCGATCTGAGGCCTTTGCCAAAAGGATGTTCCTGACGGCCAAGCAACATCTTTGCCAATCATTGTACCGCATTTTGCAAACAGTGGCCACGCCTGCCCCGGCATACCGGCCACCCTGGGGCGAGTGGGTGCCGCCGCCGCGCTAGTTGGTTTTCGGACTGCCAATTGCGGGTGCGGACGTGCTCGGCGGAGGACCGATGGTCGATCCGAACGGCGTCCCTGTCGTGCTTCCAAAAGGCGAGCCAAACTGGCTGCCGATTGTCGAGTTGTAAGGTTGGCCTGGGGGAGGGCTATAGACTGGCGGCGGTTGAAAGGCGGGGTCTGAATCGGCCGATTTCGATTGCGCCATGCAGGGAGTTGCGAAAAGCGCCAGCGCACCGGCGATCGCCAAATGAAGGGACGGCTTGATCACGTGCATGGGTGGAGCCTATTCGAACTGGTCGTGCTTTGCCATGGGGCCGCGAACCGGCTCCGACGCGGTTGGCATCGTGATGAGGTGCGAACCCCACTCGACAATTATTTTGGCGGCGCGGTCGACTAAGCCGGTATATCGGGCGTCAACCGATGATCGACTGGTTCCAGGCCGCGGCGGTAGCTCCAAACGAAGGTTCCGTACGTGGGATTCTCGCTCTTCGTGATCCAATGAGAATCCGGCACAGTATTGCGCGCCGAATTCGTCGAAAGATCGAGGATTCTGGTGCTCACGGGTGACAATTGGATGTCAAACACCAATTCAAACGTCGTTTGGCCGATGGCATTCGGCACAAAGTTCGTCAGTCAGAAGGCATCTGCAGGCACCCGCACGTAGCCGGTGTCCGCAAGTTCCAATTCGATTAGCGGTCTCCGCGACAACCGAATCGCATAGCGCAGGGCGGAACCGTTCGCGGCTTCGGCTCGTCCACAATGGCTGGGGGACCAGGATTCGAACCTAGACTAACCGGGTCAGAGCCGGTTGTTCTACCGTTAAACTATCCCCCATCGGGCGCCGGAAACACCGGGCAGGCGGGTGGATTTAGCGACGCCGGGCGGTCTTTGCAAGAGTTTGCTCGCAGTTCCCGAAATGCCGCCAAAAGGATTGTCCGACCCGCCACTTTGCCGTGGGATGTTGAAGGCGGCAGTCGGCAGTGGATAGATCATGCGGATGGCGGCGGCCTGCTGGTGGCGTCGAGGGCTCGACGCCCGGGTCGGTCGATTGATTTCCCGGTGAATCCCAACTTACTCGTCGATCGGAGCTGGCTGGAGCCGCGTCGGAATCACGCCTTCCCGGGTCGACGCGCGAGTGCAACATCAGAACGATCTACCCGAGATCGAGGCGCCGCTCGCCGCTTTCTTCGCGGAGGCGCATGGATGCGCGATCCTGGTCTTTGCTGCAGGGCTTGTGTCGGTTACCATTGGTCCAGGGAAGCGAGAGCTTACAATGGACTCCACGCCACGGCAGGGGACAAGGGGAGGCTGGCATAGTGGGCGCTTTGCGCACACGTTCGCGGCGATCGACCTTGGCACCAACAACTGCCGGCTCCTGGTGGCGCGAGCCTCCGTCGAAGGCTTCGACGTCATCGACGCCTATTCCCGGCCGGTCCGGCTGGGGGAGGGGGTGGCGTTGAGCGGGACGCTGTGCAGCGATGCAATCGATCGCACGCTCGATGCGCTGGATGTCTGCGCCGCCAAGATCGAGCGCAATCGCGTCACGCGCGCGCGGCACATCGCCACCGAGGCCTGCCGCCGCGCCTGCAACGGCGAGGATTTCCTCGCCCTGGTGAAGGCGCGCACCGGCCTGTGCTTCGAGGTGATCCCGCCGTCGGAGGAGGCGCGGCTTGCGGTGGCGAGCTGCGAGAATCTCATCGACCCGGATATTCCCCATGCGCTGCTGGTCGACATCGGCGGCGGCTCGACCGAAGTCAGCTGGCTGCGCATCGGACGCAAGTCCGGCGGCTGCGGCGGCCTGGCCATCGAGTTGATCGACATGATGTCGGTACCGTGGGGCGTCGTCACGCTGACCGAATCCTGCGTCGTCGGCCAGCCGCGTGGCGAGCCGGTCGCGCGCACCTGCTACGACGACATGGTGGAGCGGATCCGGGCGGGGTTGAAGCCGTTCTGCGCCAGGCATGGTATCGGAGGGGCGATCGCGCGGGGTGAGGTCCAGATGATCGGCGCGTCCGGCACGGTCACCACCGTCAGCGCCCATCATCTCGGGCTGAAGCGCTACAACCGCACCATGGTCGACGGTTCGCGCATAGGCCGCGAGTCGATCCTGCGGATCTGCGACCAGCTCTCCGTGCTCTCGGTCGCGGAGCTCACGACCCTGCCCTGCATCGGCAGCGACCGCGCCGACCTGGCGCTGGCCGGCGGCGCCATCCTCGAAGCCATCTGCCGGCAATGGCCGGCGCCGATGGTGCGGGTCGCCGATCGCGGCCTGCGCGAGGGCGTGCTGATGGACCTGATGCGGCAGGCCGATCGCGAATCCGATCCGCGTCACCAGCGCCCCTGCTGACGCCATGAGCCAGGGTCCCAAGGGAAGTCGGCCGACGGGCAGGGCAGCCACCGTGCGCGTCAAGACCGCGCGCGGCCGCACGACGTCCTCGCAGCGCTGGCTGCAGCGCCAGCTCAACGATCCTTACGTGCTGGAGGCCAAGAAGCGCGGCTACCGCTCGCGTGCTGCCTTCAAGCTGCTGCAGATCGACGACCAGTTCCGGTTCCTGAAGGTGGGCGCGCGGGTGGTCGATCTCGGCGCCGCGCCGGGCGGCTGGACCCAGGTCGCGGTGGAACGGACGAAGCCGGAGCGCGGCGGGGCGGTGGTCGGTATCGACATCACCCCCGTCGAGCCGATCGCCGGCGCCACGGTGCTCGCCAAGGATTTCTACGACGACGATGCGCCGGCGCTGCTGCAGGAGCATCTCGGCGGACCGGCCGATGTGGTGCTGAGCGACATGGCCGCTTCGGCAACCGGCGATTCGCAGATCGACCATCTGCGAATCATGGGCTTGGCCGAGGCGGCGCACGACTTCGCTGCACAGGTACTGAAACCGGGCGGCACCCTTGTCGCCAAGGTCCTGCGCGGCGGCACCGAGCGCACGCTGCTCGATCTCCTCAAACGCGATTTCGCCAAGGTGCGGCACGTGAAGCCGGAATCGAGCCGAGCCGATTCCGCGGAGATGTACGTCGTCGCCACCGGCTTCCGCCGAAAGTGATCTTATGCTGGGAGCGCCAGTCTCCGGACCCGCTCATGATTCCGAGCGGGTCTGAGACCCGCGCTCCCAGCAAGATCATGAGAAGACGCGTCACTCGAGTGACGCGTCTCCAGCGTATGACGATGATCTTTCAATAAGTCCCGGCGCCGATCAGCAGCCCTTGCTCTCGGTGCGGCAGAGTTCGTCCAGCATTGGCAGCAGCTCGCGGATCATGCCGTCGGCAAACGCCGTATCCGCCTTGGCGTTGGGATGCGGGTCGGGGACCGTGACCCACAGGCTGGCTGGGTCCATGTTCTCGACCGTCGGCAGCAGGTCGACGAAGCGCAGGCCGTTCTCCTCGACGACTTTCTTCACCTTCGCGGTGACGTCGGCGAACGGATAGGGCTTCAATTCGCGGAGCTCGGGCAGGTGGAAGACCACGATCTTGACGCCCGTCGTGCGGCTCACCTCGGCGAAGCCCGCGATTGCCTTCTGCGTTGCCTTCCAGCCGGGCGCGTTGTCCTCGTAAAGATTCCGGTAGTACTGCTTCCAGTCAGGTCGTGGGCCGAACTGGCGGATCAGCGAATCGAGCCGGTAGTTCAGCACGATCCACGCCGCCGAGTGCAGGTCGAGCCAGCTCTCCTTCGGATAGGTCGGCATCGGCTCGCCATCGTTGATGAAGTAGGTCAGCACGACGATGTCCGGCTTCATCTTCAGGCCGGTGTCGACGAAGTTGGTGAGTTCCTGCGTCGTGTTCCAGTTGCCGACGCCCTCGTTGAAGCCGTCGACCTTGCGGCCCTGCTTGACGAGTTTCTCGATCACCTGGTGCGCGAAGGTGTCCTTCTCGGCCACGCCCCAGCCCATCGTCGTCGAATCGCCGACGAAGGCGATGCGCGCGACACCGGGCGCTGCCCGCTCGTCGATGGCCGGTCCCCTGAAGCCGTGCGACTCGGTCCGTACACCGACGTTCATCAGCGTCGTATTTCGGTCGGGTCCGTGCTTGTGGCCCATGTCGGGACGCAGGTCGCGCACCTTCACGTCGGTGGCGTACTTCCACATCTCTAGCTCGTACGATACGCCGTCGTCGACGAACAGGCGCGTCATGACTTCGAGGAGGAGGGCGCAGACGACCAGGACGACGGCTACGAGGATGGCGTTCTTGAATGCGCCCTTCATCTTCGACGGTATCTCCATTCTCGCGGTGTGGCCAAAAAAGCGGCGGCACCATACGCCTCGCGCAGACCGATTTCCAAGCTACGCAATCGTCGCGTCCGCGAATAGGTTTGCCGCCTTCTGTCCCAATAGGAGGAGTTCCTCATGGTTTTCGGCATGTATGCAGCATCGGTTCCCGTCTACCAGCGCCAGCTCGGCGCGATCTCCAAGGTGCTCGAGAAGGGCTCTGCCTGGGCCGCTGCCAGGAAGGTCGACGAGGCCGTCATCATGGGCACGCGCCTGATCCCCGACATGCTGCCGTTCAGCCGTCAGGTGCAGATCGCCTGCCGCTTCGCCGAGGAGAGCGTGGCCCGCCTGGCGGGCGCTGAGGTGCCGAAGGCGCCGGAGAATGCCGAGAAGACCCTCGCCGAGCTGCGCGCGCGCATCAAGGCGGTGCTCGACTTCATCGAGGGCTTCAAGCCCGAGCAGATCGACGGCAGCGAAACCCGCGAGATCACGCTCACCATCGGCGGCAACCCGATGACGTTCACGGGCGCGCAGTATCTCACGCACATGGCGATGTCGAACTTCTATTTCCATTGCACCACCAGCTACGCAATCTTGCGCCAGTGCGGCGTCGAGATCGGGAAACGGGATTTCCTCGGCAGCATCTGAGCTTCTGTGGACAAGCCGTCATCGCCAATTCGCTTGGTTTGTCCGCGGCAATGTGTATAACGGCTCGCCAACCCGGCGGCCCCCAAAGGGGCCGCCGTTTTGTTTCTCCTCCCGGAGGTTGGCATGCTGTTTCAGGAAGCGCTCACATTCGATGACGTCCTCCTGAAGCCTGCTGCTTCGTCGGTGCTTCCCACCCAGACCGACACCCGCACACGGCTCACGCGCACCATCGAGCTCGGCATCCCGTTGATGTCGGCGGCGATGGACACCGTCACCGAAGCACCCATGGCGATCGCCATGGCGCAGGCCGGCGGCATCGGCGTCATTCACAAGAACCTCGATGCCGAGGCGCAGGCCAACGAGGTGCGCAAGGTCAAGAAATTCGAATCGGGCATGGTGGTGAATCCCGTCACCATCCACCCCGAGCAGACGCTGGCCGACGCGCTGGCGCTGATGGCCGCGCACCAGATCTCCGGCATTCCGGTCGTCGAGCGTGGCAGCGGCAAGCTGGCCGGCATCCTGACCAATCGCGACGTGCGCTTCGCCACCGACAACTCCACGCCGGTGCACGCCCTGATGACCAGCGAGAAGCTGGTCACCGTGCGCGAAGGCGTGACGATGGAGGAGGCCAAGAAGCTCCTGCATCAACGCCGCATCGAGAAGCTGGTGGTGGTCGACGGCGACTATCGCTGCATCGGCCTGATCACCGTCAAGGACATCGAGAAGGCCAACCGGTTTCCCGGCGCCGCCAAGGACGAGAAGGGCCGCCTGCGCGCGGCCGCGGCGACCGGTGTCGGCGACGACGGCCTGCATCGCGCGCAGCTGCTGATCGATGCCGGTGTCGACGTGATCGTGGTCGACACCGCGCACGGCCATTCACGTGGCGTGCTCGACGCGGTGACGCGGGTGAAGAAGCTCAGCAACTACACCCAGGTCATGGCCGGCAACGTCGCCACCGCCGAGGGCGCCAAGGCGCTGATCGACGCCGGCGCCGACGCGGTGAAGATCGGCATCGGTCCGGGCTCGATCTGCACCACGCGCATGGTGGCGGGTGTCGGCGTGCCGCAGCTCACCGCGATCCTCGAGGCCGCCGAGATCTGTCGTGCGGCCGGCGTGCCGGCGATCGGCGACGGCGGCATCAAATATTCGGGCGACCTCGCCAAGGCGATCGCCGCCGGCGCCGACTGCGCCATGATCGGCTCGCTGCTGGCGGGCACCGACGAAGCGCCGGGCGAAGTGCTGCTCTACCAGGGCCGCTCCTACAAATCCTACCGCGGCATGGGCTCGATCGGCGCCATGGCGCGCGGCTCGGCCGACCGCTACTTCCAGCAGGAAGTCGAGAGCTCGCTGAAGCTGGTGCCCGAGGGCATCGAGGGCCGCGTGCCGTACAAGGGCCCCGTCGGCAACATCATCCACCAGCTGGTCGGCGGCCTGCGCGCCGCGATGGGCTACACCGGCAATCCCGACATCAAGGGCATGCAGACCAACCGCCAGTTCCTGCGCATCACCGGCTCGGGCCTGCGCGAGAGCCACGTGCACGACGTCGACATCATGCGCGAGGCCCCGAATTACCGCGGCGGGATGTAGTCATTTTCCATTTGAGCTTCCCTCCCCGCAAGTTGGGCAGGGAGATGTGAAGGAAAAGTGCTCCTCGACAGTCCTACGGCGCATCCGGCGGGATGTGGCGCTTCTGCAGCTCGGCGGCGATACGGCGGGCGCTGATCTCGGCGCCGGCGGGCGCCGGATGGTGCTGGCGATAGATCGTGCGCAGGCCGCGCGTGCGTACCGCCTCGTCGATCGTGTCGAACAGGTCGAGCGTCGCCAGCCCGGCAGCGCTCGCGCAGGCCAACACGAGATCGTCGGCGTGGCGCGTCACGGATCGGTAGCCGTCGTCCAGCCAATGGAACGGGTCGTACTCCGCGACCACCAGCACCGGCACGCCGAGCGCCGCCAGCCGCTTGAGCAGCGGGCAGACGAGCCTGTCTCCCGTGCCGCGCGGCAATGCGCGCTCGTCGTCGATGTACCAGTTGTAATGCCAGTCGAGGGCATGCAGCACGGTGTCGAAGAGCAGGGAGCGCCCGAGCAGGACGCGCCAGATGTCGAGCGTCGAGCCGGGTGCGGGTGGCAGCGGCACCGGCACGTTGCGCTCGACCAGCTTGCCGTCGACCAGCTCGAAATACGGCTTCTCCGCGCCCCACACGCGCTTCATCTCGGTGCGCCGCACGTCGTCGGCGATGAAGCTCATCACGATCGCGGCGGGCTTCACCTCGGGCACCAGGACCTCGGCGCGCAGCACCATCTGGTCGATGCCGTAGGCGCTCATCGCGCCGTTGACGACACGCCGGTGGATCAGCGGCTGCAACTGCGCGGCCCACGTCTCGCGGTCGGTGACCTCGTCGCCATGGGCGTAGGAATCGCCGATCACCAGGATCGGCGGCTCGGCCAATACCATGCCCTCCGGAGCGGGTGTGCGGCGCAGCCCGCGCGCGTCGTAGCTGATCCCGTCGCTCGTCGTGTGATTGGGTCGGCCGATGAATCCGAGCCGCGGATCGTGCACGGCGCGGCTGACGTTGCCCGTGACCCAGCCCAGGTTGCGGGCCTGCTCGACCAGGTTCGGCCAGTGCGTGAGCCCGTCCCAGCCGCGGGTGGCCCGCAAGCCGAGCTCGAGGATGATCAGGCCGAACATGATCGATCCGACCAGCAGGGCGATGCGGCCCCGCATCAGTTGCCGCCGTTGCCGAGTGCGGCGGCGATCAGCCCGGCGGTCAGTCGATTGCCCGCATCGTTCATGTGCCACTCAGCGTAAAGTGATCTGGCCGCGCCCTTGCCGCCGTGCGCCGCGAGCGCATCGAAGGTGTCGAGCACCTCGAGGCCCTGCTGGCGGCTGCAGTCTAGCAGGCCTTTCGTAAGCCGGCGTTGCTCGGCGGCGAAGCTTGCGTCCCGCCAGACGACCGTATCGTACTGCGCGACGACCAGGACGCGCGCGCCGCTCCGCCGCTGCAGATCGGCGAGCCGGTGCGTCAGCAGGCAGGAGATTTTCTCCCCCATGCCGGACGGGTGGACGCGGATATGGTCGCTGTGCCAGTTGTCGGTCAGGTCGAGCCGACTCAAGATGAAGTCCAGCAGGTAGGAATAACCAAGGGTACGCTCGAGAAAACCAAGACTTGTGTTCGGGTCGGGTTGCGGGACGGAAACGCGGTGAAGGACCAGCGCACCGTGCTGGATGTCGAAGTAGGGCTTCTCGGCGCTCCACCGCCGGCGCATCTCGGTGCGCACGATGTCGTCGGCGATGAAGCCGACGACGATCTTCGACGGATGAAGGTCCGGCACGACCTTCTCTGCGCGCAACACGATCTGATCGAAACCGTAGCCGCTCACGCCGGCGTTCAGCACCCGTCTGCCCAGCAGCTGCTGCAGATAGGCGGGCCAGGTCTCGTCGTCCTTGACCTCTTCGCCGAACGTGAAGGAATCACCCACCGCCAGGATGACGCCCCCCTCGGGCGTCGCCTCCCCATCAGGCGTCGCGCCCTTGTCGGGCATCGCGGCGGAGCGACGAAAGCCCTCGGCATCGATGCCGAAGCCCTTCACGCTGGAGTTGGGGCGTGGCACGTAGCCGAGTGTCGGATCCTCGACATAGCGGCTCTCGTTGCGCGCTGCCTGGACCTTGCGCGATTCGAGCACGAAGTTCGGCAAGGACGTGGTCCAGGCGTTCGTGACCAGGCGCACGCCGAGCTCGAGTGCGCCGAGCGTCACCACGATCGCGCCCAGGACAAGGCCGATCCGTAGGACCCATTCCTTCATTATCGCGTCGGGGTCATGTGAAGGCGCTCGACCTCGGCGGCGATCGCCTCGGCGATCAGGCGGTAGCCGGCAGGGCTGGGGTGCCACGTGAGGTAGAGCGCGTCGTGGCCGCGCGCGCGCACCGCCTTCTCGGTCCGGTCGTAGAGATCGAGGCTGGCGAGGCCGGCGGCGTCGGCGCATTTCAGCACGTCCTGCGAGATCCGGCGCTGCTCGGCGGCGAATTCGGCGTTCTGCCAGACGTAGAAATCGTACTGCGCCACCACCAGGGTCGGCACGCCGAGGGCGGCGATCCGGCGCAGCAGGGGACACGCCAGGCGTGTGCCGGTGCCCGGCGGCGTGGCCCGCCGATGGTCCACCAGCCACTCGTACTGCAGGCCCCGGTGGATCAGGATGGTGTCGAGCAGCACCGACCAACCGACCGCTTTTTGCCGGAAATCGAGGGTGTCGCGTGGGTCCGGCGAGGCTGGAACCGGCACATTATGCAGCTCCTCCACCCCGTTCCGCACGGAAAAGTACGGTTTTTCCGTCCCCCAGGTGCGGCTCATCTCGGCCCGCCGCAGGTCGTCGCCGATGAAGCCCAGGACGATCAGCCCCGGCTTCACCACGGGCACGAGCTGCTCGGTGCGCAGCACGATCTGGTCGAAGCCGTAGGCCGCGACGCCGGCATTGATCGTGCGGCGGCGCAGCAGGCCCTGCAGCTGCGCCGGCCAGGTATGATCGTCGTCGACTTCGTCACCCTGTGTGTAGGAATCGCCGGTCGCGAGGATCGGCGGCCCCTCCGCCGCATCGGCGGGCGGCGGCGGCATCCGGCGGAAGCCATGCTCGCCGAACGCCATCAGCCGGTCGGAGTAGCCGTTGCGCTGCACGTAGCCCAGCAGCGGATCGTAGGTGAAGCGATGGCCGATGTTCTGGGCGGACATCTCGAGCCGCTTCACCAGCACGATGTTCCTCCAGTCGAGCAGCGCTTCGGGCCCGCGCATCAGGCGGCAGCCGATCTCGAGGAGGAAAAGCGTCGCCAGCACGGAACAGACGAGAAGCGTGAGACGGCCGATCATCGATTCGCGCGGCCGGCGTGCTGGAAGAGCAGGGGACGACACGGCTCCTCCAATAGGGATATTTCCCGCGCCATGCCAGAGGGCCCGAAGGATGCGCCTCCCGGACGCAGGCGTTGCACTCGGGCGGCATTCAGCGTAGCGGCAGGGCGACCAAGGAGAACGATGTGACACCGGGCGCGCGGATCGCCGCGACCATGGAACTGCTCGACGAGATCTTCGGCCGCCAGGAGCGGCCGGCCGACGGCGTCGCCAATGCCTTCTTCCGCGCCCGCCGCTTCATCGGCAGCGGCGACCGCCGCGCCGTGTCCGACCGCGCCTGGAGCATCCTGCGCCACTACGGCCAGCTCGCGTGGTGGCTCGACAGGACGCGCCATCCCGACCGCGGCGCCCGCGCCATCGTCTCCGCCGATCTCATGCTGCAGGACGGCCTCACCCTCGAGCAGATCGAGGCGATGTATGACGGCGGCACCTACCGCCCCGTGCCGCTCGACGACGGCGAGCGCCGCGCGCTGCGCCAGATGGAGGGCCATTCGCTGCCCCATCCCGAGCAGCCCGACTGGGTCCGCCTCAACGTCCAGGAATGGGTCGCGCCGCATCTGAAGGAGGCCTACGGCGAGGCGTGGGGCCGCGAGATCGCCGCGCTCGAAACGCCGCCGCCGGTCGACCTGCGCGTCAACCGGCTCAAAGCCACGGTCGAGGAGGCACGGGCCGCCCTGCATCGCGAGGGCATCGAGACCGAGCCGATGCGCTACGCGCGCGACGGCCTGCGCCTCAAGAAAAGACTCTCGATCGTGATGGGCCAGGCGTTCCAGGACGGGCTGGTCGAGATCCAGGACGAGGGCTCGCAGCTCGTCGCCGCGCTGGTCGACGCCCAGCCCGGCATGCAGGTGGTCGACTATTGCGCCGGCGCCGGCGGCAAGACGCTGGCGATCGCGGCGGGCATGAACAACAAGGGCCGCGTCGTGGCGATGGACGTGCTGGAGACGCGGCTCGACCGCTCGGCCCAGCGCCTGCGCCGCGCCGGCGCGCACAATGTCGAGCGCCGCGCGCTCGGCGCCGACAGCGCCAAATGGGTCAAGCGCCACAAGGAGACGTTCGATCGCGTGCTGGTCGACGCGCCCTGCACCGGCACCGGCACCTGGCGGCGCAATCCCGACGGCCGCTGGACGCTCACGCCGAAGGACCTCGAGGAGCTCGTCCCCAAGCAGGCCGCGATCCTCGACGCGGCGGCGCGGCTGGTGAAGCCGGGCGGCGGGCTCGTCTATGCGACCTGCTCGGTGCTGCCGGCCGAGGACGAGCGCCAGATCGAGGCCTTCCTCGAGCGCCATCCCGAGTTCTCGCTGGTCCCCTCGGCCGACCTCGGCCTGCCGACCGAGACCACGGCGGGGCCGTACCTCCGCCTGTCGCCGCTGAAGCACGGCACCGACGGCTTCTTCGCGGCCGCGATGGTGCGCAAGTCGTGAAGATCCGGCGCGCCGCCCCGCGCGATGCCCAGGCGATCGGCCGCGTCCATGTCGAGACCTGGCAATCGACCTATGCCGGCCTGCTGCCTGACGCGATGCTGGCGCGCATGTCGGAGGCCCGCCAGGCCGCGTGGTGGCAACGCGCGCTGGCCGACCCGAAGGAGGCGCGCGGCATCTTCGTGGCCGACGACGACGACATGGGCGTGGTCGGCTTCGGCAGCTGCGGCCCGGTGCGCGATCCGCCCGACGGGCTGAACGGCACCGAGAGCCGCGTCGGCGAGGTCTACACGCTCTACGTCGAATCGGATTTCCAGAACCTCGGCCTCGGCCGCCGCCTGCTCGACGCCATGTTCCGCCAGCTCCGGGCCGACGGCTTCGACACCGTCGTGCTGTGGATGCTCGCCCGCAACTCGACCCGCTTCTTCTACGAGGGCCTGGGCGGCGACCTGGTCGGCCAGCGGACCGACCGCATGGGCGGCGAGCCGGTCGACGAGGTCGCCTACGCCTGGCGCGACCTCGACGTGCCCCTGGTCCGCCGCAAGCTGGCGCCGGAGGAGGAGGGGTGAACGTGACCCAGGGAATTCCTCCCCCGCTTCGCGGGGGAGGTGTCAGCGTCTTACGCTGACGGAGGGGGAAGGCAACGGAGATGGTGCGTCACGCCCCCTCCGTCGCGGATTACCGCGCCACCTCCCCCGCAAGCGGGGGAGGAGGGGTGAGAGTCACCGCTTGAAGGGCACTCATGCTCTTGCTGGGAGCGCGGGTCTCCAGACCCGCTCATGAGTCTGAGCGGGTCTGGAGACCCGCGCTCCCAGCGATGATCCACATTGCGGGGCGGGTGGCAGCCCCTTATATCGGCCCATGAGCGACCGACTGCTGATCGTCGATTTCGGGTCCCAGGTCACCCAGCTGATTGCCCGGCGCGTGCGCGAGGCCGGGGTCTACTGCGAGATCCATCCGTTCCAATCCGTCGATGCCAGGAAGATCGAGCAGTTCGATCCCAAGGGCATCATCCTGTCCGGCGGGCCGGCCTCGGTGATCGAGGGCCAGTCGCCGTCGGCCGATCCCGCCGTCTTCGCCGCCAAGGTCCCCGTGCTGGGCATCTGCTACGGCGAGCAGACCATGGCGCAGCAGCTCGGCGGCCAGGTCGAGGCGGGCCATCACCGCGAGTTCGGCCGCGCCGAGGTCGAGGTCAAGGCGAAGTCGGCGCTGTTCGACGGCGTCTGGCAGCCGGGCGACCGCAAGCCGGTGTGGATGAGCCACGGCGACCGGGTGACGAAGCTGCCGCCCGGCTTCTCCGTCATCGCCACCAGCGAGAACGCGCCGTTCGCGGCGATCTCCGACGAGCAGCGGCGCTACTACGCCGTGCAGTTCCATCCCGAGGTGATGCACACGCCCGACGGCGCCAAGCTGCTGCGCAACTTCGCGCTCCGGATCGCGGGCTGCAGCGGCCAGTGGACGATGGCCGCGTTCCGCGAGCGCGCCATCGCCCAGGTCCGCGCCCAGGTCGGCACCGGCAAGGTGATCTGCGGCCTGTCGGGCGGCGTCGACTCCTCGGTCGTGGCCGTGCTGCTGCACGAGGCGATCGGCGACCAGCTGCAATGCGTGTTCGTCGACCACGGCCTCTTGCGCAAGGACGAGGGCGAGCAAGTCGTGCGGCTGTTCCGCGACAGCTACAACATCCCGCTGGTCCATGCCGATGCGTCGGAGCTGTTCCTCAAGGCGCTGGCCGGCGTCACTGACCCGGAGACCAAGCGCAAGACGATCGGCGGCCTGTTCATCGACGTGTTCGAGCAGGAGGCGAAGAAGATCGGCGGCGCGGCGTTCCTCGCGCAGGGCACGCTCTATCCCGACGTGATCGAATCGGTGTCGTTCACCGGCGGCCCGTCGGTGACCATCAAGAGCCATCACAATGTCGGCGGCCTGCCCGCGCGCATGAACATGAAGCTGGTCGAGCCGCTGCGCGAGCTGTTCAAGGACGAGGTGCGCGCACTCGGCAGCGAGCTCGGCCTGCCCGCCGACCTGGTGAACCGCCATCCGTTCCCCGGCCCGGGCCTGGCGATCCGCATCCCCGGCGACATCACCAAGGAGAAGCTCGACCTCCTGCGCGCGGTCGACGCCGTCTATCTCGACGAGATCCGCAAGGCGGGGCTGTACGACGAGATCTGGCAGGCGTTCGCGGTGCTGCTGCCGGTGCGCACGGTCGGCGTGATGGGCGACGGGCGGACCTACGACCAGGCGTGCGCGCTAAGGGCGGTGACGTCGACGGACGGGATGACGGCGGACTACTATCCGTTCGAGCACGCGTTCCTGGGGCGGGTGGCGGCGCGGATCATCAACGAGTGCCGCGGGATCAACCGGGTGACGTACGACATCACGAGCAAGCCGCCGGGGACGATCGAGTGGGAATAAATCCTATTTGGAAGACTTTGTTTTGATGAGCTCAGTCAGTTTTTGGAAGCACTCTCTCAATTGCTGCATGAGGCTACGGTAGACATCGGCAAGTCCACTATCTTGGGGAATGCCCAGTCGAGACGCAATCGCGGCAAGCGAAGTTGCTGATTTGTTCGATGATGTGAGATGGGAGTAAATCACACGCAGATCATACAGTACAAACAGCGGCGATAGGATTTGTGCGACATTCTCCGTGGGTGCGATCTTCTCAAGAATAGATTGTAAACGTTTTAAGCTCCCACTGCCAAGATTGCGTGCGCCAATCGACGAACTGATCTTGTCAAGAGCGCCGTTATCGAGTGATTCCAAGTAGATCTTGTTTAGGACGTCTGCGACGTGACGACGTTCCTTAGGCGTGTCTACTAAAGGAGGGTTGAATACCTGGGCCAACTCTAGCGCTTCTTGATCAAGGTGCGCGATCTTAACCCCGAACCGGCTAAAGCAGGCGTCAACAAATTCTGACCTCTGCGCGAACAAATTGTTCTCGATCGACGGATCAGTAAATTTAACCTCAATCTGTCCGTCGTAAAATTCACTGCCGATAGAATGGTCGGACGGGATATTTTCTGATCTTAAGTAGTACTGCTCGGCTTCCGGCAGCTTGGCAATATCGCCCAGCCACATTACGACGTTGCCGTACTGATTAATCCCGAAGGAAATGTATTCAGAACCAGTGTAGATGGTGCCGTATGTAGTAGACGCAAACTGCACACTATATTCTGGTGAGTTGTCGTATTTGAGAAGCACTCTGCGACTGAAAAAGACCGGTTGCAGGAACCCTTCGTCCCATGGTCTCGTCAGTCCGGGAATATAGAAGTAGTCGTCTGGATCATACTGAAACTTTACGGTGGTGAAGCCGAAATCGTTCGTACGCTTTCGGCGCTGTACATTGACACGAGGCGAGTTCTTCTTGGTTGCTTGCTCGTGCGTATGCAGAATTGCCGCTTGCGAAAGGTCGGGCAGTTGCTCCTTGCTACAAGCCTTACATCGCAGCATTGGGAGGCCCTCAATCTGGATATGAATGCCAGAGACGACCTCGTCGAATCTAACAAAGGTTAGCTCCGTGTGCCTGCCGCAGGCCCGGCAATAAATGCTTTGAGACTTTCCGACTGCCGGGATGAGTTCCGAGATTTCCATAGAAGCAATAATACAGCACTTGTTTCTAGCGAGCATCCTGTATTGCAATTACAAACCAACCGTCAGAATTCGGATAGTAGACTCTTCAGGCAACATCGTCCGAAGCGTTCTGGACCATCCCACAAGCCGAAGATCGGTCTTCATCCGGGGTCGATTACGCAGATGTGTCATAAGCTGGGATTGTCCTTCCTCAGGTCGACTACTCTGCTTTTCTGTCTTCCCGCTTCTGCCTGCAGCTCGGCGTAGTCCGCTCGCACGATCGGAGGACTCGGGACAAGGGAGCAACGGGTTCCCCGAATATTCCCGTCGGTGTCGTAATCAAGCACCACCACCATTGTTTCTGGACTTTGGAACGCCAAGGACACAATCTCGCCCTGGCGCTTTATTTCCGCCGCTGTTGGCCTTGCGAGCTCGCGGGACAACCATATTTGCAACGGCGTGCCTTCGCCGACAGAGAAACGGCGCATTCCCGTCTGCGGTAATGTCTCTTCCAATGCTCGTAGTTGCCTGGCGACGTTCTTGCGCCCCTCGTCGCCGAAATCTCGCAACGCTGAATCGATCCGAAGCCATCCAGGCGGCCGTGAGAGATCCAGAGCATCTAGGAGTTTCAGGAAGTTAGCCGGAAACGGCTGTGCCGGAATTGGCGCGTTGTGCCAGTCCTCCCGCTCGAAGTGCCGATCGATTGTGTGACTGAAGGAATCCCACATGACCATGATGTGGCTGGCAAGTTGTTGCCGCATATCTTGATCGAATCGGTTCTTTTGAATGTAAGCGCCGAGATGGTCCATTTCGTCGAACATGCGGGCGAGCGGGAGGCCCGCAACAGCTTGGCGCACTTCAAGGTAGTGAAACAGAATTCCTGTCGTCGGCAGGAGCCGTTTCAGGACAAAGATGTCGTCGACCGAGAGCGAGATGAAAGGATGCATCCCCAGAATCGGCTGGATCTGGGGTAACTCTTTGCACATCGCCGAAAATGGCGAGAACGACTCAATCGTCAATCCGAGGGGCAGAAGTTTGCGAAAGGACGCCTTGCGCAAGCGCGCCACCTCAACATGCTTTCCTGACCGAAGCGCGAAAAGCGGAACTTCTGGAGCACTTGCGAGATATTCTAGGAAACGGCGGCATTGCTCGTAGGCACTTACAACAAGATTTCGGATCGTTCTCACATGTACGTCGAAGCTCGTGGCCGGTGAATGCATCGCCATCACACCTGCCTTAGCCTCCACCACGAAGAGAGTGTCATCGACGACACCCACTAAATCGGTCTCTACCCATTGCCCCGTCGAGGCATCCTTGAAGTACACCTCGCGAAAGAGCTGGGCATCACGCAGCTGACTAGACAGGACTTCAGGAAACGCGTTCTCGACCTGCGTCTTTTGGTTCTGGGTCCAGCTTTGCCGATAGCTTGGGACCCTCGACAGCAGGCCCCACTGAATGGCCCGGTACGCCGTGTCGCGCACGAACTGCCCGTCGGTGGCATAGTACCCATCGTCAAGCTTAACCAGCGGTTTCACCCGTGCTGGCAGCGCGCGATAAGGCGTGCCGACGAATTCCCCGGGCGCAAAGAACTTCGCCTCGCCGCCAAGATCGTATGCCAAGTCACGAAGTAGTGGTTCAGGAAGTGCTGTATGTCTCGACAGGTTACATATGCCACCTTGAATCATGTCGTCCCATGCCGCAGCCATGGTGTCAGCGAAGGAGGGATTCTCAGACCCAAGTCTCGCTATAGCGGCTCCTGGCTCAAGGCGCTCATCTTCAATGAAATCTTGATAGCGCTCGAATTGTCGACCGAACACCTCGACTGCTCGACCGTAACCGATGCGAAATGAATCGGCGATCGATTGGATACCGGTTGCGATTTCAGAAGCCCCAATACCGTATGCGGTCTTGAGCGCCGCCTCATGCGGGGAGAGAGCAAACCGGAAGAATTCCTCCTCGAGAACTTGGTAGCGGTGTCCTCGAATAAGTATCCAAGTGTGCTTCGCCTGTACCTCGACGTCTTTCGAAGCAGATCCAAAAGCGGCTTCTGTGCTTGCCAAGCTGCTTGCCATCGCTTGGAGCATGGACTTGGTGATCAATTCATCGCAAAGCTCGATCAGGTGGTTTGCCTTCGTCGTATCTACTGACCCACTCGGATATGGGCCAGCGTGAGTGGTCCAGATGGCGTGGACGTACTCCAAGACGGCTTGCATTTTCCTAGCAAGGGCAGAATCTGGCGGACTCTCGCCGCTCTTCTCATGGTGCCGAAGCGCGCCCAATGAGAACTGCGTCCACAGGTATCCTAGCAGTCCCTTTTGGGGCTGTGCCAGAATCAGATCGCGAATCTCTCGTGCTGTCTCCTCCATCTTTCGACGGAATGCTTCCGCAGCCTTCGCGGAGGCTGCCGGACTAGAGGGATCCCAAGATGAGGTCGGTTTGTCGGAAGGCATGTTCGCGCGTACGTGAAGGCCGGAGGTGTGGGGCGAGAGCATAGCACCGTCAGGGATGGCTCGGCAGGAAACTATTGGAAAGCCGCGCTACTAAAGAATCACCCTTGGCCGGTATCACCGACCCGACGAAGAGGTGCAGGTCGATGCGCTGTTCATTTCGTGTTTGACGGCGACACGAGTAAATCGGAGCGACTGTGTCGCCGCAGCTCACAGTGTGCCGGACTCATCCAAGAGCAAACGTCGTCAATCAGCCTTAAACTTAAGGCGCCGGCCTAGCCGTTCACCCGTCCGATCAGGCTCTTGGCCTGAGCCAGCTCTAGGCCAGACATGTCGTCGACAAATGGCGAAATGATCGCGAGCGGTGGCCCTTTAGGCATCGGCACGAGGGTAGAACGAAATTTGACGCGCTCAAGATGGCGCGTGAGCACGTACGGCGCGCGCATCTCGGTGTCGAACCGGCGTGCCGCCTCAACCTCGCTCGAATAAAAGGATACGGTAGAGGTGGCTGCTTTCACCTGCTTGGTCGAGTATGCCATTCCGCTTACCATATCGTCGCCACTTAAGTAGGTGAGCAAGAACTTGGCATCAACCACGCGGGCGCCGTTCACCTCCAGTGAGAATGCGAAGCCCTGATTGGTGACTACTATCGGGCGCAATTCCAGCGCCTTCGCCGCATCCTCGTCGGTGCCGAGCGCCTTCGCGACGATGTCGCGACGCGCGTCCAGCGCCGCAGCCTTGCGCACCGCCTGCTGGGCCGCGTCTTCTAGCTTGCCGAAGTAGCGGGCGCGTTCGTGTGGGTCCGCTGGCGTCAGGAAGAACTTGACCTCACCCACTAGGCACAGGCCTCCAAAAGCGATCAATAGATCGATTTGTTCAGGAAAGGCCGCTGTGCTCTTAATGCCGTTTGGTGCACATGCAGCATTCACGAAAGTCGGGTTTGTGGCGACCGCTTCGCAGATTGATTTGCGATAGCTGGCTTCGTACTGGTCTCCCCTCGATGTAACCGCATTGCTGTCATCGATACCGCCGCGTTCGAGCCAAGCTTCCATTCGGCGCAGCGGATTGCTTGTGAGCAACGCGGTCAGCGGCAGCGCAATTAGGTCGGTTGTTGGGATCGGCACCAGTGGTGCCGCCCACAAGCCCTTGTGCCCTTTCGCGTCCTTGCTTGCCGGGTAGTAAACTAGGAAATCGATCAGCGTTTCTGCGCAATTTCTGTCGATACGGAGGGACTTCTCGAGGGCGGCGCGAAGTCGCGCGCGCTGCACTACGAGCGACTGGGTCATAACCGATTTGGCGTCCAGCGTTGTGGTCAGGGGCGTGATCCTTTCGATCGCCTCCGCTGCATCTCGGATCACGTGCCACGCGCGGAGTACGAGCATGGGCGTCAACAGCTGGTGGAGTGGCATCTTCGTGTCGAGAAACTCAGCAAGATAACTGCCCTCGAGGCCGCCCTTCTCCACTACAAATGGGGGAAGATGCCGCGATAGATGCGGAAGCTGACCGCTCTTGAGGTTGACTTCCACGCCGCGCCGTACTGCCTCTATCACCGACTTCGGCATGCTCAGCTGGCGGCGGCTGGCGGGTGACAGCAGCGGCCAGGCCTGCCGATCGACCGTTGGAAAGTTAAGTAGGTTCAATTGTTGTCGCTGCAGGCAGGCCGCGATAAGCTTTTCAAGTTCATGGTCGCTCGGTCGCCAGAATGCTGCCGCATCGCTTTCTTCAACAAACCAGCCCTGATGCCGCGCGTCGTTCCATAACGCGTTCATTGCCTTGCGCCAAGTGTAGGCGCGGATCCCCTTAATCGCGGTGACGGTGAGATCGCCAGTAGGCTCGCTTGTGCCCGGTGTTTGCAGCGCATCGTAGATCCAAGACTCGATTGCATCGATGCTTGTTTCGTTGGCGTCATCGACACCGAGGGGGACACCTGCGCCCCCCCGAATTTGCTTGTTGCTAAGGTCGTCGAGAATCAGGGAGTCGCTGTCGTCTGCCTCAAGTTGCTCCCGGAGAAGCGCCTTGCCGGTCCGGAACTCGCGGTTAACACTGGCGACGGCAAGCAGTATGCGCCATTTGGAGTTCAGGGTATCCAGTTCAAGTGTGGTCAAACGTGACCGTGCGCTAGCGAACTTATCGGCAATCCACACCGCCGTTTTGACGAGACGCTCCGCTTGGGGGCCGGCATGCGGGTTGTCGCGCAACGCCTTTTCCCACAACAGCGAGTCAAAGTCCTTCGATGTAGGCGGTTTGAGCCCGCGGATAGCCTTCTCAAAAGGCTTTGAGAGCTTGTACAACTAAAGCCTCACTGAAGCCGAGACGGTTGGGCAAGGGCTTTACCCTGGTAGCGATCAATGTAGCACAGCGATGTAGGTGT
Organism: Reyranella sp.; assembly: GCF_965279465.1. Classification (NCBI taxonomy): domain Bacteria; kingdom Pseudomonadati; phylum Pseudomonadota; class Alphaproteobacteria; order Hyphomicrobiales; family Reyranellaceae; genus Reyranella; species Reyranella sp. The sequence continues at coordinate 5,873,690 of NZ_OZ257242.1, read as the reverse complement.
GATGGCAATATAGCACTAGTCGTGATGATCGTGCTGCTCTTCCCGGTACTGCAAGCGTATTTGGTGGCAACCAGTGCGAAGTGGCTTCTGTGATCAGTGTCTCTACCTTCGCGAGGACAACGTGGGTGACGCGTTTCGTCGGCATATGTTCAACGGTCCGATAGCCCGAGGCGTGGAGGTCCAGGCCGCTGAATAGCAGCTCTCCCTGGCCGAGCAGATTGGCGCCACGGCGGCTGTGGATTTAATCGACATAGCAGGGCATCGGGCCTAACCTGTCGCAGCGCGTTCTACAGGAAGCTTGCCTGAAAGCTCGTCGCCAGGAGCGAGACGTGCGCCTCCAGCGGCGGTCGCAGCTCGAACGCCTTGGGGGCCCGCGCGAAATTCCAGAGCCGCACCAGGTGCCAGTCGCTGCGCCGCTCCTCGGCAACGGCCAGTTCGTTTCGCGTGATGTGGAACGGCGTCCGCTCCCAGCCATTCGTCGTCTGAACGTCGAGCAGCCGATCCCGGCCGGCGGTGTCGAAGCTCAGGATGTCATAGCCGGCGCCGTCGCCCTCTTGGTGCGACACCCAGCGGATGCGCTCGGCGAGATCGGTCCGGCCAGCGGCGCGCAGGCTGGCGCGCTCGTGGACGAGGACGCGCTCTTCGCCGGCACGGCCCAGCGCGCGATTGCGCGCATCGCGCTCGGCGACGTCGTATTTCCGGGCAAGGGCCGTCATCTGCTCGAGCTCGTCGGGCGGCGGCGCATTGCTGTGGGTCGGCGGCGGACCGATCCACTGCATCGGTTCTTCCCGCAATTCCGACGGCGCCGGACCCATCGCCCGCCGCGCCGGCTGGGCGAGCCACGACGGATGCCGATCGAGCCAGCGCACCACCGCCTCTCCGAGCGAGGCCTGGAAGTTGAAGGCGGACTTGTAGCCGGGGATCCAGTCCTCCCCCAGGCCCTTCAGCACGGCGCTGATGTTCCGGTGCTTGTATTCGATCGAGCCGCGCGGGCGGCCGATCGTCGCCTGCAGGAGGCGATTGTGCCCGGCCTTGCTGTAGAGACGCCCGGCGACATCGTCTGCGAGCATTGCGAAATAGTCCGCGACGATCGCGTCGTTTTGCCCGTCGCTCCAGTGAGCGGGAAGAGGGGACGGCTTTGTGATAGGATGGAATCGATGACGAGTCGCAACATCTCCATGTCTCCGGTGACCAAGGGTCGGACCTGTGTCCATGTGGTGCCCACGGAGGACGGCTGGCTGGTCAGGCGCGACGGCGCGGATCGCGCCACCGGCGTTTACCGCACGCAGGCCGAGGCGACCGAGGCTGCACAATCCGTCCTTCGCCGCTCGGGCGGCGAGGTGAGGGTCCAGGGCCGGGACGGGCGTATCCGCGAGAGCATGACGGTCGGACGCGAGTCGATGGCGAGGATCGCGGCGGTCGAAGGAATCCATCTGTCGGCGGAAGCGAAGCGAACCCTCGCGGATTTCGATCGCGCGGGCGCCTCCGGGGACGAGCGCCGACGGTCGATCGCCCGCCAGTTCGGGAAGAAGGCCTGAGCGTCGACTTCTACGACGCGGAGCCCGACCGGTACTGCTACGCCGGGACGACGGTGCTGAAGAACAAGCTCGGCTTGCGCTACCAGGGCCAGCTCAGCGCCTTCGAGGCGCTCAGCGTTGCCGTACGGGCTGAAGAGCCGCTTCCTCACGGCCGCTTTTCCGCCGCGCACTATTGCGCGGTGCATCGGCATCTCTTCCAGGATGTGTACGGGTGGGCGGGACGTTACCGGACCGTTCGAATGACCAAGGATCGAAGCCCGTTCTGCTTTCCCGAGAATATCGCCGGTGAGATGCGGGCGCTGTTCGCCCGGTTGCGGGACGCCGATCTCCTGAGGGAAAGGGAGGCGAAGGCTTTCGCCGAGGAGGCCGCCGCGTTCCTTGCCTACCTGAATGCGATTCACCCGTTCCGGGAAGGCAACGGGCGAACCCAGCTCACCTTTACCGCGCTGCTGGCGGCACAGGCGGGCCATCCCCTCGACCTTTCGCGATTGGAGCCGGCGAGCTTCCTGCAGGCGATGATTGCCAGCTTCTTCGGAGACGAGGCGCCGTTGCGCCGGCACCTTTGGACACTCGTCGGCGACTGAGCCTTGTCCCCTCCCAGGGAAGGGACGAAGCGTACTTCGGGACGATTCGAGCGGGCCTTCGCAAGTGCCGGTCAGCTCGCCGCCGTCCAAGGGTCGATCACGGTGAGGCCGGCAGCCGTGAAGGCGCTGGCATCGCGCGACGCCACGGCGAACCCGTGTGCGGCGGCGACTGCCGCGATGTAGCCGTCGGGGATGGGGAAGCCCTTTCCGGTCCGGCGCGCCATCACGGCGAGGTCCGCATAGTGCCGCGCCGCTGGGGTATCGAAGGGCAGGATGCGGCCCGCGAACTGGTCCAGCAAGCCGTCGATCCGCGCGGCCAGCATGTCCTTTCGCCTGCCGTCCGGCAGAGTGCGGAAGCCGAAGAGGAGTTCGGCCACGGTGATGCTGGAGAGGAACAACGTTTCGGCCGTCTGGACGTCGAGCCAGGCGAGGACCGATGGGTCAGGTTCGGGTTTTATGCTCTCGGAGACGACATTGGTGTCGAGCAGGATCATTTGAAGCGCCCTCGTTCGGGCGGCCGATCAGTCGAACTTGAGCGGCTCGGCGGGCCGCTTGTCGCGGACCTGCTCGAGGGCTTCCTGGAAGGCCTCGATGTCGGCATTGGTCAGGCCCATCTTCCGGCTCGCTTCGGACAAGGCGGTGCCAAGCCGCACCCGGCCCTCGGGAAGCACCGCAGCCTCCAGGATGGCGCGGATTTCCGCTTCGGTGCTGCGATTGTGCTGCGCCGCGCGGGCTTTCAGGGCGCGATGCGCCGCCTCAGAGAGGTTGCGGATGGTGACGGCGGCCACGATGGTGTCCTCGTAGGATGATTGCTATGATAGCAATATGAGATAAGTGATATCATTCTTCAAGAGAGGCGGCGCTTGCGCGCCGCGGAACTTTTAGACCGGGATGCCGGTCTTCGCGCCGAGGGGTGGTATCGGATAGCGTGGGATGCGTCGTTCAACATTTTCCAGACGAAGGCTATCGATAGTTCTCGGCTCCTGCTCCCGCCGTTGTCGCCCGCCAGAATGTCGAACGGAGACCAAACAATGCCTAGGTTCGTCACGATCGGATATGGTGATCAGACTGGATACGATCGTACACCCCAGGCTGTGAGAGATGCTGCCCACGCCCAGGACGCCAAACTGCGCTCGGAGGGCACTCTGATGGGTATTGCGGGTAGGCCGGTGCAGGTGCGCAATCCAGAAGCGGCCCATCTTGAAACTCGCGATGGCCCATTCATGTCGTCCGCCTTGCCAATCGCAGGTTTCGCCGTAATCGAAGCCGCAAGCCTCGCAGAGGCCGTGGAGAAGGTCTCTCATGTTCCATGCGCCGTTGCGCATGGTGTGGTCGAGGTTTGGCCGCTAGAGGAGAGCAAGTGACGGTAGTTTTTCGGTCGTGCCGCATTCGTCCACGCGAGGCCGAATTCAAAAATCGTGGACCGGGTCGAACAGGATGCGGCCGAAAATGAAGGCGCCGAACCCGTCCATGGCGCGCCGGGCGAAGCGGTCGTCGACGCCGGTCTCGCCGTCGTCCTTGCCCTGCGTCCGGTCCTACGGGAAGCTTGCCTGAAAGCTCGTCGCCATGAGCGATACGTGCGCCTCCAGCGGCGGTCGCAGCTCGAATGCCTTGGGCGCCCGCGCGAAATTCCAGAGCCGCACCAGGTGCCAGTCGCGGCGCCGCTCCCCGGCAACGGCCAGTTCGTTTCGCGTGATAGGGAACGGCGTCCGCTCCCAGCCCTTCGTCGTCTTCACCTCGATCAGCCGATCCCGGCCGGCGGTGTCGACGCTCAGGATGTCATAGCCGGCGCCGTCGCCCTCTCGGTGCGACACCCAGCGGATACGCTCGGCGAGATCGGTCCGGCCGGCGGCGCGCAGGCTGGCGCGCTCCTGGACGAGGACGCGCTCCTCGCCGGCACGGCCCAGCGCGCGATTGCGCGCATCGCGCTCGGCGACGTCGAATTTCCGGGCAAGGGCCGCCCTCTGCTCGAGCTCGTCGGGCGGCGGCGCGTTGCTGTGGGTCGGCGGCGGACCGATCCACAGCATCGGTTCTTCGCGCAATCCCGACGGCGCCGGTCCCATCGCCCGCCGCGCCGGCTGGGCGAGCCACGACGGATGACGATCGAGCCAGCGCACCACCGCAACGACGAGCGACGCCTGGACATTGAAGGCGGGCTTGTCGCCGGGGATCCAGTCCTCCCCCAGGCACTTCAGCACGGCGCTGATGTTCCGGTGCTTGTATTCGATCGCGCCGCGCGGGCGTCATGCTTCGCCGGCGCGTTCGAGGATGGCTCTAACCACGCTCGGCGACAGGAAATAGCCGGACTGGCGCCACTGTTCGAGGATCGGCGCCACGGCGGGGATCAGGTCGCGTTTCCTGGCCACGAGCAGGAGCCCGGCGCTGCCGATCACGGGGATACCCTTGCGCTTCGCCATCTGCCGTCCGAGACGTTCATCCATCAGGACAGGGCAGTCCAGCGCCACAGCCATGTCGATCGCGGCGCGCTCGCCGGCCCCCAGGCCCGCCAAACCGTCGTCGGGGACGCCGTCCGCCCTCGCGATGTCGGGCCGCACATGGATCTGCCCGCTCTCGACAGCGGTGCGGACGGCCTGCGCTCCGGGCAAGGCGATATCGACCGTGCACTCTGCGTAGACCGTTCCGGGGATGATGATCTCCTTCACGAGGCGGGTCAGCACGGGGATGAGCCCGCTCTTCGCGATCACGATCAGCGGTGAGGCGTCGGAGACGACGAGCTTCACCGATCGTGGGTCTCGAACGCCGCCAGCTCCTCGTCGACTTCCTCGGGCGGGTAGTCGACCGCCGGGATGCCCCGCGCGGCCAGATGCTCGATAAATGTCTCGAGGGGGAGGTCGGCCAGCTTTGCGGCCTTGCCGAGGCTCACCGCCTTCTCGGCGAAGAGGCGGATCGCCAGGGCGACGGCCACGCCTTCCCTCAGGAGGTGCTCGTCCAGGGGGACGGCGACGAAGAGCGGCCGCCCGTGCTTGGCGACGATCGACAAATGCCCGGCTTCGGCCTCACGAACCAGCTCGCCGCTGCGCTCCCGCAGATCGCGTATCGAGAAGGTTTCCATGACGGCTCCAGATTTGTTCCCCAATTTGATAGCACACTTGTTCGGGCCGTTCACGACTTTTGGGCACGCCGCTGCGCAATCGTCGCGGCGCGGCCGGGCTCGGTCCGGCCCTACGGGAAGCTTGCCGGGAAGCTCGTCGCCATGAGCGACACGTGCGCCTCCAGCGGCGGTCGCAGCTCGAACGCCTTGGGCGCCCGCGCGAAATTCCAGAGCCGCACCAGGTGCCAGTCGCGGCGCCGCTCCCCGGCAACGGCCAGCTCGTTTCGCGTGATGGGGAACGGCGTCCGCTCCCAGTCCTTCGTCGTCTTGACTTCGAGCAGCCGATCCCTGCCGGCGGTGTCGAAGCTCAGGATGTCATAGCCGGCGCCGTCGCCCTCTTGGTGCGACACCCAGCGGATGCGCTCGGCGAGATCGGGCCGGCCAGCGGCGCGCAGGCTGGCGCGCTCGTGGACGAGGACGCGCTCCTCGCCGGCCCGGCCCAGCGCGCGATTGCGCGCATCGCGCTCGGCGACGTCGAACTTCCGGGCAAGGGCCCCCTGACTTACGTGCCAGAGCGAACCTCGACCCACTGGTCCTTGATCTTCAGCCGGTGACGGACGACACCCGGCTTCAGCGCGGTTTCGATGAAACAGCCCTTCTCGGCCGCCGCGAGCAGCCGGCGCTGATCCGCCTCCGGCACGGTAGCGCCGAGGTTGATATCCATGGTGAAGGCGACCGGCGCGCTGACATAAGGCGCGCCGCCCTGCTGCACGCGTTCCCAGTGGCAGCGCGTATCCACCGCGATGTCGGCCACCTCGATCTTCAGGCGTCGCGCGAAGGCACGGAGCTGCACCATGACGCAGGCGGTCAGGGCGGAGGTGAAATACGCCAGCGGATAGGGTGCGCTGGAATTGCCGCCATGCCCGGGCCCTTCGTCGGTGGGCAGGTCATAGACCTCGCTGGGGCCGCCGCCGGGCCGGCGGACGGTGATGTCGTTGCGGAAGCCGCCGGTGTTGCGGCCCTCCGCGTCAAAGATGACGTCGCCGCGGATCGTCGTCGGTGCGTCGGCCATGCTGGTCTCCTCCTCGTGGCGTTACGGGCATACTCCAGCACGGACAGGGCATCCGGACCACCTTGGCCGGCTGGCCCCGCTGATGAAGCCATCCGACCATGACATCGGTTTGCCGATGAGGGCCACGGTTGCCGATGTCCGGATGGAAGAGGGCGATGGGCGGAGCGACGGCCCGCGGCCAATGCGGGAGTGTCGCCTGAACACGACGCCCGCCGCGAGGGCGTCATGCTGCGCCGGCGCGTCAATTTGCCCGTCTGTCCGGTCACCGCCCACGACGTCCCCAACCAGGGGCGGCGCGGCAGGGGAGGACCTGTTGCCTGTGCCAGTCGATGGCCTCGTCGAACTCTATCTCGGCAATCTCGAGGAAGCGTACCGTCACGGCCTGTATTTTGCGACGACCGCGCTCAGGTCCCTGGTGGCAAGGTCGCCACGGCGATAGGCCGCGACACGGTCGGCGGCCTCACGCGCCCATAGCCCATCGATTGCGGGATCGGCACGGTCCAGGCTGTCGAGCATGTCCTCGACCAGGGCAATGCGATCCTCGGGCGGCAGAGCGCGCGCCTGCTCGATCAGGGTTCTGATATCCGTGTTCATTCGGGTCCCTTTTGCAGCCTCACGTTAACGCCACACTTCTCACACGGGACGTGGCCGTGCACTTCAAGAGGACCAGTCGACGACCTGAAGGCCCGGCACGCGCGCAAACTCTCCGGTATTGGCGGTCACGAGCGGCGCGCCGGCTCGGCGGGCCTGGGCCGCTATCAGCACGTCGTAAGGGCCGATGGGGGTGCCCTGCCGTCTCAGATGGGCGCGAATGTCAGCCGCTTCGCCGGCATCCGCTTCGTCGAACGGGAGGAGGGCAATCCGGCCCGCGACGATGAACAGGGCAATCTTCTCCTCATTGGCGCGCCGGTGCGCGCTGGCGGCCGCGCCGTCCATCAACTCGTGGTAGACGATGCTCGACAGCCCGAGCGGGGTTCCCGCCTCGCGTGCCGCATCGAAATGCGCGCGGACCGGCGCGGGCTTTCCGTTCAGAAGCGCTATGGCGACGTTCGTGTCGAGGTGGAGCATCACTCGAAAATGGCGCGGTCCGCCGGCATCGCGGGCTGCTCGCGACCCTCTGCCATGAAGGGCCGGTCGCCCAGCGTATCGAGCTCGGCCCACGGCATGGCGTCCGTGGCGCCGACCGGTTCCAGGATCACGCGGCTGCCGATCCGGCTGACGCGGACTTCCGTGCCTTCGAAGCGGAACTCCTTGGGCAGGCGAACCGCCTGACTGCGCCCATGGGTGAACAGCTTTGCCGTGGCGCTCATGGAAGGGCTCCGTGGTGGTGTCTATCGTGTGGTAGATACCAGAATGAGGGTGTGTCCGTCCACCTTGCGAGAACGATGTCGATGGCGCGCGCCGAGGTCAGTGCATCGAAAGGCAGCCCGTCCCGTTAAGGGCGGATGTTTGATCTCAGCGACTGGTCACCCGACCCCTATATTCTCGTGCTGACGGGGGTCGGCGTCCTCATCGCGCTCGTGGCCTGGTTGCCTTTGGCGCTCAAGCGCCTGCCGCTCTCGCTGCCCATCGTCTGTATCGCGATCGGCGCGGCGGTGTTCCTGATCCCGCAGGTGTCGGGGGAGCCGCTGCCGCTGGCCTATCCCGAAGTCACCGAGCGCTTCACCGAGCTGGTGGTCATCATCGCGTTGATGGGGGCGGGGCTGAAGCTCGATCGGGTCTTCAACTGGCGGCGATGGGGTGTGACCTGGCGGCTGCTGGCCATCACCATGCCGCTCAGCATCGCGGCCATCACGATTCTGGGGGCATGGGGCCTCGGTCTGCCCTGGGTGATCGCCCTGCTGCTGGGGGCAAGCCTGGCGCCGACCGATCCGGTCCTCGCCTCGGACGTCCAGGTCGGCCCGCCGAAGACAGGCGAGGAGGACGAGGTCCGGTTCGGCCTTACCTCCGAGGCGGGACTGAACGACGGGTTGGCGTTCCCGTTCGTGAATCTCGCCATCGCGCTGGGCCTTTACGCGGCCAACGGCGAGCCGTGGCTGGGCCAGTGGATCGCGCATGGCGTTCTCTGGGAGATCGGTGCGGGCGTGGCCGGCGGCTGGCTGGTCGGCCGCCTCTTCGGCTGGCTCACCTTCCGGGTGCCGGCCGAGACCAGGCTCGCCAAGACGGGCGACGGCCTGATCGCCCTTGCCGCCACGTTCGTCTCCTACGGCGTCACCGAGCTCTTCGAGTGCTATGGCTTCCTGGCCGTGTTCATCACCGCGCTCACGCTACGTCAAGCGCATCGCGAGCACGACTTTCATCGCGAGATGCACGACTTCGCCGAGCAGATCGAGCGCCTGATGATGATGGTCGTGCTGGTGCTATTCGGGGGAGCCCTGGTGAGCGGTCTCCTGGCGCCCCTCCGCTTGGTGGACATCGCCGCGGCGATCGTCATCCTTCTCATCATCCGGCCGCTGGCCGGGCTGGTGGGCCTGGCCGGGTTCAAGGCGGCATGGGGCGAGAAGCTGACGCTCGCCTTCTTCGGTATCCGCGGCGTGGGCTCGTTCTACTATCTCGCCTACGGCCTCAACCACATGCCCGCCGAGGGCGGGGAGCGCCTCTGGGCCATTGTCGGGCTGGTGGTGCTCCTGTCGGTTCTCCTGCACGGCCTGACGGTGACGCCGGTCATGCGGCAGCTCGACCGCAGCCAGGGGCGGGATCCCGATGCCGAAGGCATTCCTTTGTCTGGCGGGCGGGGAGCCGCTTCGTCGGAGACGACCTCGTGATTGTCGCCGAGGATATCAGAAGCGATCGCCATCCCGCATCGATCGGTGCGATCGGCGGCACTCCGGGGCGGCGGCGGCATCGCTGCCGTCAGCGATCGAAGCAGCCCGCCGAGCCTGCTGCCGGTGGTGGCCATTACCGTACTCCTGCGGTCACGCCGGCTCGGTCAGCTTGCGGACCCGGACCTTGTCGATGTTGCGCTCGTTCATCGACACGACCTCGAACTCCAGGTTTCCCGCCGTGACCTTGTCGCCGGCCTCCGGCATATGGCTGAGGCGCCAGAGGATGTAGCCGGCCAGGGTCGAGTAGCGGTCGGTCTCGTCGACGAGGTCGACGTCCAGCAGACTAGAGGCCCTGCGGATGTCGATCCAGCCGTCGACCAGCCAGGAGCCGTCCTCGGCCCGATCGGCGACGAGCTGCTCCTCGTCCTCGTCCGGGAAGTCTCCGGCGATCGCCTCGAGGATGTCGGTCGGCGTGACGATGCCTTCGAGCGAGCCGAACTCGTCGACGACGACGGCGATCTGCAGCGGCGACTTGCGCAGCTGCTCCATGAGGCGGAGCGCGTTGACGCTTTCGTGGACGAGCAGGGGCTGGCGCAGCGACCGTTCGGGGTTGATGCGCCCCTCCTCGAGCAGGTCGCGTAGCAGGTCCTTGGCGAAGGCGACGCCGGCGAAGCTGTCGAGGCTGCCGCGCGCCAGCAGGAAGCGCGAATGGCCGAGATCGAGGATCTTCGACTTCAGCGCCTCCTGGTCGTCGTCGAGATCGAGCCAGTCGATCTCGGTGCGCGGTGTCATGATCGACACCGCGGGACGCTCGGCGAGCGTCAGCACGCCGCGGATCATGTCCTTCTCCTCCGGCGCGAACAGCGCCTGTTCCTCGGCGCGCGACGCGATCGCCTCCGCCGCCTCGCCGAGCTGGATGTCGCCGCGCTTGCCCCCAAGCAGCCGCAGCACCGCGTCGGCGGTGCGGTCGCGCAGGTCGCCGGTCGTGATCAGCCTCTCCTTGTTGCGGCGAGCGACCTGGTTGAAGGCCTCGATCAGCACCGAAAAGCCGATCGCGGCATAGAGATAGCCCTTCGGGATGTGCAAGCCGAAGCCCTCGACGATCAGCGAGAAGCCGATCATCATCAGGAAGCCGAGGCAGAGGATGACGACCGTCGGGTGCTTGGAGACGAAGGCCATCAGCGGCCTCGAGGAGACCATCATCACGCCGATCGACACGATCACGGCGATCATCATCACAGACAGCTCGTCGACCATGCCGACCGCGGTGATCACGCTGTCGAGCGAGAAGACGGCGTCGAGCACGACGATCTGGACGATGACCTGCCAGAAGACGGCGTGGGCGACCTTGCCCTCCTTGTGGCCCATCGCGCCTTCGAGCCGCTCGTGCAGCTCCATCGTTCCCTTGAACAACAGGAACACGCCGCCGCCGATCAGGATGAGGTCGCGGCCGGAGAACTCGAGCGTGAGAAGGGTGAAGAGCGGCTCGGTCAGCGTCACGATCCAGGCGATCGAGGCGAGCAGGCCTAGGCGCATGACGAGCGCCAGCGACAGCCCGATCAGGCGGGCTTTCTCGCGCTGGTGCGGCGGCAGCTTGTCGGCCAGGATGGCGATGAAGACGAGATTGTCGATGCCGAGGACGATCTCCAGCACGACCAGGGTCGCGAGGCCCGCCCACATTGCGGGATCGGCCATCCATTCGAAGAACATTGCGGGTCAATCCGGCGCGCGGGCTCGCCGACCTTTCAATTGGAATAGGGTTGACGGCTCAGCGGGCGTGATCGCGAAGCGGCGTTCCGCGCTCCCGCGCCGGCTCGGCGAGACCAGCAGCCCGCCCGTCCTCCGCAAGATGGCCGAGGGTCGGCCGGAGCATAATCGCGGCCTCCGGCGGCAGCCTCAGGATGCGATCTTCACTCGCCTTGTGCCGAACCCGGATCTCGCGACGATCGCGCTTCCCGAGATTGCCGAAAGACTGGGCGATCTCGCGATCCCGGTCCGTGAACTCGAAGGATTGCAGCACATGGGCGGTCAGGGTCGGCTCCTTCACAGTCAGATCTGGAGCGTCGCCCGCTTGCTGCAATGTCTGAAATCACATTGCGGCGCCGGCCCTGTCCTGCCGCTCTACCCCGCGAGGACGATGTGGGTGGCGCGTTCCGTCGGCGCAAGATCGACGGTGCGATAGCCCGGGGCGCGGAGATCGAGGCCATTGAAGAGCGGCTCGCCCCGGCCGATCACGACAGGCGCCACGGCGAGGTGGATCTCGTCGACGTATCCGGCCTGGATGTATTGCCGCACCGTCGCGGCACCGCCGCCGATCTTGGTGTCCTTTGCGCCGGCCGCAGGGCGTGCCTGGTGCAGGGCGCTCTCGATGCCGTCGGTGACGGAATGGAAGGTCGTGCCGCCCAGCATCTCGATCGGCGGCCGCTGGTAGAGGGTCAGGATGAAGGTCGGCGCGCTGCAGGGCGGCATGTCGCCCACCGGCCTTTCCAGTCCTCGTCCGGCCCACCCCCGTCCGACCACTCGCCGCGGACCGGGCCAGTCAGAGTGCGGCCGAAGATCGAGGCGCCGCAACTTGATTCGGTGGCGGTTACATCAGCGTGCAACACAAGCGTGTACTGATGACCAGGCGAGCGGCAGTGGCGGCGGGAATTGCGCATGCAATTTAGGCGAGATATAATAATAGACTAAGCAACGCAGGGGTGAAGCCAATGTCGAGATTGGATCGGCTTCGCGAAGCCAGGGAGGAGATTCAGCGCGCGGCGCTCGACCGGTGGCGCGCCCGAACGGCGGAACGCGATCGCACGAAGGAAATCATCGCCACGCAAGGCCCGGGTTCGGCCGATTCGCCGGAGCGGCAGGACCTGTTCCGCAAGCGTTTGATGGGCATCAATCTTGTCAACGCCAGAAGCGCAGCGACAGACCTGCCCTTTGGCGTCGAGCGACGCATGGGAGCGTCGCTCGACTGGGTCGGGCTCGCTCCGAGCGAGCAAGCCCGGAAAGCAGGCCGGCCGGTCGCCCGCATCGTCAGCTCGACGGCGCCGAACATCGAGCCCGAGGGCTTTGCCACCGGGTTCCTCGTCAGTACCGATCTGCTCATGACGAACTGGCACGTGTTCCCCACCCGGACGGACGCGGTCGGCTGCGGCGCCAACTTCCTTCACGAGCTGACCGAGCGCGGCCTCGCTCGCGGGCTGACGTTTGCACTGGAGCCCGAGCGGTTCTTCCTCAGCGACCGATCACTCGACTTCGCCGTGATCGCGGTGGCGCCGCTCACCGATCGCGGCGAGGCGCTCTCCGACCTGGGACAGATCACGCTGATCGAAGCGAGGCCAAAAATCCTCAAGGGTCAGCCGGTGAACATCATCCAGCACCCTGAAGGTCAGCCGAAGCGATACGCGGTGGCGCAGAACCGGCTCGTCGACATCCTGGAGGCCGAGGGCTTCCTGCAGTACGAGACGGACACCCTCGAGGGCTCATCCGGCGCCCCGGCCTTCAGCGAGCACTGGGAACTGGTCGCCCTCCACCATGCGTCCATTCCCGCCATGCGCGACGGCAAACCACTGACGCGGAACGGCGAGTTGTGGACCAGGGACATGGGCGACGATGCCGTCCACTGGATCGCCAACGAGGGGACCCGGATCAGCGCGATCGTCGCGAAGTTGGCGACCATGAGCGCCCCCTCGTCCAGCGAAGCGGCAATCTTGCGCGCGCTGATCGCATTGACTGCGGACCCCGTGCCCGAAGCGATCGCGGCAGTCACCGGCGCGATGGGCAAGGAAGCAATCTCAATCAAGACCGCGGCGCCGCTCGCTGCAGCCGCAACAACGTTGCAGGAGACGAGGATGGGAGCCATTCAGTTTACGTTCACGGGGCCGGTCACGATCAACATAAGCGCGCCGGTTACGGCTGGCGCAATGACGACGGCCCCTGTCGCGGGGGCCGAACGTCCGGTTGCCGTCGAGCGATCCATCCGGTTCGATCCCGACTATGACGGCCGCGAGGGCTACGATCCCGGCTTCCTCGACGATGACGGGACGATCGTCGTGCCGACACCGACGATTGCGCCGGAGCGCCTTGCGGAGATCTACAAGGGCGAGGATGGCCGACCGCTCGTCCTGAAATACCACCACTTCGAGCTTGTGATGAACCGGGTGCGTCGGCTTCAGATGTGGTCGGCCGTGAACGTGGACTACTCTCCCGAGCGCAAGGTCGAGGGCGAACGCGAAGACTGGGGGAGCGACCGGTGGATACCGGATCCGCGGATCCCGGCCGCCGTGCAGATCTTCGACGCGGACTTCTACAAGCCGGCGGGCAACATCGACCGCGGGCACATCGTGCGCCGCGAGGACAATGAATGGGGGGATAACGACCTAGAGATCGAGTTCGCCAACAGCGACACATTCCATTGGACGAACTGCACCCCCCAACACGAGGCGTTCAACCAGGCCAATCCGGCGCGGAACGACCGCACTTATCGCGGCCGGGAAGGCGTCTGGGGCGCCTTCGAGAACCACATCCAGCGCAGCCGTAAGGAGCAGGACTCGAGGGCCTGCATTCTTGCCGGACCGATCCTGGACAAGGAGGATCCGAGCGCGGACTTCGGGCGCGGCGTGATCAAGTATCCGATCCGCTTCTTCAAAGTCGTCTGCGTGGCAGACGAGCTGCAAGGTGGCAAGGAGCTGAAGGTTTTCGCCTTCATTCTCAGCCAGCAGAACGTTGTCGACGAGTTTGGAATCGAGCGATTCGGGCCGGGCAAGTTCAAGCGGCATCAGGTCCCGCTCACGGATATTGAGCGGGAAGCCGGCATCGTCTTCGATCCGATGCTCCATTCCGCCGATCTGATGGCGGGGCAGCCTGCGACGGCCTTGGCGTCACTCGACGCCATCCGCGGTCTTTAGCGAAAGGCGGAGTGCCGGCGTTGCACGACCATGGCGCGGCGATCGGTGCGCTGCGTCGAGGTGTCGATGGATCAGTGACACGACCGCAAGCAGGTCCTCTGCCAGGAGGCGAAGGAGATCGGCGGCGCGCCGTGATCGGTCGCGCTGCCTCGCGAGGACGATGTGGGTGGCGCGTTCCGTCGGCACTTGCTCGACGGTCCGATAGCCCAGGGCGCGGCGATCGTGGGGCTATGACATGTGAAATTCTATTGCTGCAGCACATGTATGAAGGTGACGCGCCAACTTTGAGCGCCGTGATTGATGCATTCTCGAGGACAGCGTCGCGATGAATACGGCGGCGACAGGTATTTTGTTCGGCAGGCAAATCGCCTTACCCATCGCGCTGATGCCGTCCGCGGCCATGTTTTCGTCCAGCGAATAACCGCGACTCCGGCAACGCGCGACATCGTGCAAGATCGATTGCCTCGTAAACCGGCTATAGTTCCTCAGCTGATGTCGTATGGCATCGAACACGAGCTCGATCTCGGAATCGGCAAGCGCGGCAAGGATCGCTTGGCCACCGGCTCCAATGCCGAGCGGATGGCGGTCGCCGACACCTGACGTCATCGTCTGCACGTGGAAATGGCCTGCGATGGCGTCGAGGCAAATGGTTTCAAACCCGCTCCGCGCCACCAGGAAAGTCATGTCCCCCGTCATTTCGGCGACCTTGCAAAGGTGCATATGGGCGATCTCCTTGATGCCCTTGGCGGGCAAGGCGGCCAGCCCGAATTCATGGAGCAGGGGGCCGAGCCGATAACCGCGGCCATTCTGGCCCCGCGTAAGCATTCGCTCTTCGAGAAGACACTGGATGAGACGATGGGTGGTCGATTTGTTCAGCCCGCTTCCCTCGGCCAGGTCGATCAACCGCAAGTCGCGTGTATTGCTCGATGCAATCAATCGAAGCAGGCTGATGGCGCGTTGCACCGTCTGTACGGATGTTGGCACATTGCTCGTCATCGACGCTCCCCCCAGCGATGGTGCCGGGACAGAGTTTCATATAGTGGGAAATATGTCATCAAAGTCGCTGGCTCGCGGGCCACGAAGTCGAGCAACACTCCTTCGCTGACGACCACTTAACCCCAAAAAAAGCGCAATTCTCAATATCTTCGGGCCGTCTATTGAGATTTCTTACAGCATTTCATAAATTTCATATATTGGGAAGGACAAACAGGTTTCATTTTGACTTGCCAAGGCAGGGCTTCGAAACTCAGCGGCACAAGGAATGATTGGAGTCATTCATGCTGCACCGCGCACTGAGAAGCTTTTGCCTCCTGTTGTCCGTATTCATCGCGGCGCCGTACGCCAGCACTTTCGCGCAATCCCAACATACGCGGCCGATCAAGGTCATCGTTCCGTTCCCGGCGGGTGATCTGGCGGACGTCATTGTCCGCATTCTCTCCGAAGATATGGCCAAGAGCCTGGGGCAGCCGATCGTGGTCGAGAACCGGGCGGGAGCTTCCGGGCTCATCGGCTTGCAGGCTGTGGCCAGCGCGGATCCTGATGGTCATACGATCACGATGGGCCAACTCGGCAGTATGGTTATTGCGCCGATTATGAATAAGTGGCCGCTCGACATGAGGGCGGCCTTCGAGCCTGTCGCGCTCACTTACACCAACTACGTGACGATCGTCGCGACGCCAAGTTTGCGGGTCAGTTCACTGGAGGAGCTTATCGCGTACTCGAAGGGCAATCCCAAGGCTGTACGAGTCGCCACCGTCGGTTTGGGCAGTTTCCCGCATCTAATGTTCGAAATGCTACGGAAGCAAGCAGGGTTGGACTATACGCACATTCCCTACCGCGGTGGCGTACAGATTGTGCCAGACTTGATCACTGGGCGGATTGAAGTCGGTTCGCTCGGCTTTGCCAACGGTCTGGAATACTCAAAGGATGGCCGCCTCAGGGCTCTTGCAATGAGCGGACGTGCGCGGAACCCGGCAGCCTCGGATCTGCCTACGCTTTCGGAAACCGTGCCGGGACTCGAGATGCTCGGTTGGTTCGGGTTCTTTGCCCCGAAGGGAACGCCGCCTGCGATGATCAACCGCATAAACGCGGCTGTTAATCACGCGATGGCCAATCCGGAAACGGAAAAGCAGATCACCCGTCAGTACATTTTCGCCGCTCCAGGCACGCCGGCCGATTTCGGTCGGTTGTGGAATGAGGATTACGAGCGCTTGTCCAAGCTTATCCGCGAGCTAGGCATAGCGCAGCAATAAGCCAGAAGATCAACAAGCGGGGAGGCCCAAACGACAGTCCGTGCTCGCAGGGTGTTTCACATCGAACTTACTCGCATTTTTTCAGGTCCGTGAGAGAACAATGAATCGGAACATCGGCGCCAGCGTCCTCAAGCGGGTCGCTTACAGCTCCATCAATTCCCGTCCGCCGCTTGCACTGCCCAATAGTGCGCGTGTCGCAGTCTGGACGATCGTCAACGTCGAGAGCTGGAGTCCTCTTGGTCCAATGCCGCGTGCGGTGCTGCCACCGCCGATGGGGCAGGCATTGCTGCCCGACATTCCGAATTGGGCCTGGCACGAATACGGAATGAGAGTCGGCTTCTCACGGTTTCTCGATGTTCTGGGCAGTCGCAGCTTGAAGGCCACGTTCGCCGTGAACGGTACCGCGTGCAGCCAGTACGAGGAAGCATGCTTGGCGGCTCATCGTTGCGGCTGGGAGTTCATGGGGCATGGTTACTTGCAGGAGCCGGCGCACGTGACCAGCGACCAGATGGCCGCGATCACCTCGACGATCGAGGCGATCGCCAAAATCACCGGCGCTCCGCCACGCGGATGGGAAAGCCCCGGATTGACCGAAACCGACGATACTCTCGATCTGCTGGCCGAGGCAGGGATCGAGTACGTCGCAGACTGGGTGCTCGACGAGCAGCCCGTCTCACTGGAGACTCGAAGCGGGCGCATTGTTTCCGTCCCATATACAGTCGAGATCAACGACGTCGTCATCAGCGCAGTTCAGCAGCAGGCGTCAGATGAAATCTATCGCCGCGGCCGAGACCATTTTGATCGGCTTTACCTGGACGGTATGAAGGCCCCGCGCATCATGGCGATTGCCATTCACCCCTATCTCACCGGTGTGCCGCATCGCATCAAATATCTTGAGATGCTCTACGACCACATCATGTCGCACGAGGATGTGGTGATGTGGACTGGCGCCGAAATACTCGACTGGTATCGCACCCAGACGCGGTCCGGGTAGACGGCCGGGTGAGGGATCATACTCGATCGCCCATACACAATGGCCGGGTTGCCCCCTTCGAAAACAACCGAGTGTCCATAGGGTGCTCGCTCAATTTTGTCGAAATCGAGAACCACCATCACGTACAGGGGATCCACCATGGCACAGAATGACGATCACTCGAATGCAATGAAATCTTCAGACGATGGAGAGAGAAACTTCAGTGTCATGGCGGGAGGTGGAGTCGTACCGTTCCGGCTGCCGGCAGGCGCGTTGAATTTCCTCGACCGCAATCAATACAGCTCCAATATGGACGTCGTCGCCTATTTCCCGTCGATCAACCTGTCGATCTTCGGGGACGAGCACTCGTGCATGTGGGCAAAGGGGAAGCGTCGCCTCATCGCGTATAAGGGCGGCTGGGTCGACATCACCGAACCCAAGAAAGCCGTGGTGATCGGCGAGAGCAATCTCGGTGTGATGCAAAGCTGTGTGTACAACAAGGAGCTCAAGAAATGGATCCGGGTAATCGGGCATCAGATGCCGCTGACGCCGGGAACACCGCAGTATCCGCGGGGGAAATATCACCCGGACTATGCGCGCCAGGCGATCGATGATCCAGGCTTTCGCGGTATCAAGACATACGATGTGACAAATCCCGAGAAGACTGAACTGTTGAACGAGTTTGAGACGGGCAGGAATGGGTTCGGCGTTCATCTGCCGTTCTACGACGGCGGCAAGTACGCTTATCTGGCGGCAGGCTGGGACGACCAACTGCGCATGGAGAGCACGGAGCGTGTCTACAGCAACGGCCTGATGATCGTCGACATGACGGATCCGTCGAAGGTGAAGGAAGTGTCGAGGTGGTGGGTTCCAGGTCAGCGGCTCGACGAGGAGGAACTCTATCGTACCACTTATCCGTTTGCCGGCGATCAATGCTCATGGACCGGCAACCGTACCCCCTGCATCGTCCCGGTCAGGGTCGAGGACGGCGGCACCGTCGGCTATGGTGGTTGGGGACATTTTGGAATGTACGTCCACGACCTGTCCGACATCCACAACCCTAAGGTTTATGGCAAGGTTACTCACCCGCTCGAGGCCATCGGCGCCATTCCCTATCACCATGTCGTACCTGTGACGGCGGACCCAGTGCGCTATCCGCGGCTCCAGGATCTTGTCGTCGCGGTGCCCGAAGCGCTCGAAGCTGACGGCCGCGAGCCATTCCATACGAGTTATGTCGTTGACGTGAAGGACCTGACCAACCCACGCATTATCGGCATCTTTCCGCGACCCATGCCGCATCAGGATGCGCCCTACAAGGACTTTGCGATGGCACGCGGGCGATTTAGCTCCCGCGCCATGCAGCACTGGATCGCTCCAGGCAGGGCGCGCCCGGATGTTGTCGCGTTGTCGTATCTCAATGCGGGCCTGCGCTTGTACGACATTTCGGATCCGACGGAGCCAAAGGAGGTCGCTTATTTCGTTCCGCCTCGGGATGGCGAAATGGAGAACTATCTGAGCTGGCGCCGGGGTACGACAGAAGCCGTCTTTATCGAATGGGACCGCAACCTGATCTGGGTATCAACGCACGCAGGCCTGTATTGCTTGTCGGCGCCCTTCCTCGGGGCTCCGATATTGGAGCCGATGGCCGTTTCCCAATGGTCCGTACCTCATGTGAATTTGGGCTGGGACGATTGAATCCAGAAAGACGCATGGAGCAATCGCCAGGCCGAGCAATACGGTCGGACGGTCTTTGGACTTGGTGGAGTTGGATATGAATGATGCGCCGGGTCACTGGGAACAGACGGGCAAATCCATGGCGCCCAAATGGATCAAGCACCCCCAGGATTTCATCGCTGGGGTGGTGCTTATGGCGCTTGCGCTGTTTGCCCTATGGGCTTCGCGCGACCTGCAGGGCATGGACGGAGCCTCCTTCGGTGCCGGCACCGCTCCACGCATATTTGCGGGGCTGCTGTTTACGCTTGGCTTTGGCGTGATGTTGGTCGGCATTCTCTCCAAGGGACCACCGATCCAGAAGTATCGCTTTCGCGGCCCGCTCTTTATATCGCTGGCGATTGTTTCCTTTGCCTTTACGATACGCCCGTTAGGTCTCCTCATCTCCGCTTTCGTGAGCTTCATGCTCGCCGCACTCGCCACTGACGAGACCAGATGGGGCGAGGCGATCATCGTCGGCGTCTGCCTGACGGTCGGTTGCAGCCTGCTTTTTCCCTATGCGCTCGGCCTGCCGTTTCAGCTCTTTCCGCGTTTCATGACTCCGTGAGGCGTGATGGTCGATCTGTTCGCAAATCTCGCCCACGGGTTCGGGGTCGCACTGACTCCCATCAACCTCCTGCTGTGCCTTATAGGCGTGCTCGTGGGAACGCTGATCGGCGTGTTGCCGGGCATAGGCACCATCGCCACCATAGCGATGTTGTTGCCGATCACTTTCGGGCTTCCGCCGGTCGGCGCGCTGATCATGCTCGCCGGCATATTCTACGGTGCGCAGTATGGCGGCTCGACCACCTCGATCCTGGTCAATATCCCCGGTGAGGCGACGTCGATTGTCACCGCACTCGACGGCTTCCAGATGGCCAAGCAGGGCCGTGCCGGTCCGGCACTTGCGATTGCAGCGTGCGGGTCGTTCTTCGCCGGCTGCGTCGCGACGGTACTGATCGCGGTGCTCGGCGCGCCGCTGACGGAACTGGCGCTGGCGTTCGGCCCAGCCGAGTATTTCTCGCTGATGGTGCTCGGCCTGATTTTCGCGGTGGTGCTGGCAAAGGGTTCCGTGCTGAAGGCGATCGCGATGATCGTCTTCGGCCTGCTGCTGTCGATGATCGGGTCCGACATCGAGACCGGTGCCGCGCGCATGGCGTTCAACATTCCTGAACTGGCCGACGGCCTCGGCTTTGCGACGGTCGCAATGGGCGTGTTCGGCTTCGCCGAAATCATCCGCAACCTCGACGGCGACGGTAAGATGAATCGTGATTTGGTGCAGCAGAAGATCACCGGTCTGATGCCAACCAGAAAGGATCTGGAGGATTCGTTTCTTCCCGTTCTGCGTGGGACGGCACTCGGATCGGTGCTCGGCATTCTGCCGGGTGGCGGTGCGGTCATCGCCTCGTTCGCGGCGTATACGCTGGAGAAGAAGATGGCTAGGGATCCGTCGCGGTTCGGCCGTGGTGCGATTGAGGGCGTGGCGGCGCCTGAAAGCGCCAACAATGCGGCGGCGCAGACTTCCTTCATCCCGTTGCTCACGCTCGGCATCCCGCCGAACGCGGTGATGGCGCTCATGGTTGGCGCGATGACCATACACGGCATCGTGCCGGGCCCGCAGGTGATGCAGAAGCAGCCGGATCTGGTGTGGGGCATGATCGCGTCGATGTGGATCGGCAATCTGATGCTGATCGTCATCAACCTGCCGTTGGTCGGCATCTGGGTGCGGCTCTTGCGCGTGCCGTACCGGCTGATGTTCCCGTCGATTGTGATCTTCTGTGCAATCGGCATCTACTCCGTGAACAACGCGCCGCTCGACGTCATCCTGGCAGGCTTTTTCGGCCTCGTGGGCTACTTGTTGATCAAGCACGATTTCGAGCCGGCGCCGCTGTTGCTTGGCATGGTGTTAGGTCCGCTGATGGAGGAAAACTTGCGCCGGACGCTGCTGATCTCGCGTGGTGACTGGTCGGAATTCGTGACCCGTCCGCTGTCGGCGATGCTACTTGCAATTTCGGTGGGGCTTCTGGTGCTGGCAGTTCTGCCGTCGCTGCGCAGGAAGCGCGACGAGGTGTTCGTGGAGTAGCACCCGGCTGCGGTACGCAACTTCAGCTGAATGGCGTCGCTAGCCCCAGCAGCGATACCAGTCTGTGAGCCACAGTCTGGCTGCCTTGGCCAGCTCGTGAACTGGCCGAAGGCTTGCGTCGGGAATTTGGGCAAGGCACGGACGACAAGACGGCTCGGGTCACAGGTGGTCAGCAGCCGAGCGAGGAGGGTGGCCTGACGGCGCAGTAGTGCCGGCGCCAGCTTTCGATCGATACGGGAGCTTCGTGAGGAGTGGTCAAGATTGCACCGGTAGGCAAATCGTCTCGGAGCTTCGAAGCCCTCATTCTCGCGGTCGACACCGCCATAGCGCGGCGTTGCGCGCGGCTTCACGTGCCGGATCCCCACGCCGCGCGCGCCGCCCCGATTGCCGCAACGGCGATGATGCGCAGTCTCGCGGTCGTCATGCGCACTGTCGCCGACTTCGAGCCGACCGGTGTCGCCGTGGCTGCCTTGACCGTCGGTGGTCAAGGCACTCTTCAGGCCATGCAGCCCTGTATCTGGCGGAAGGTGTTGGTCGGGAAGAACCGTTGGAAGATGTCCGGACCGTTCACCCCTAGCGGGTTCTCCAGGCTCTGGTCGGGGCCCGCCGCGAAGCCGTCGAGCGAGACGCCGAACCCGGCCACTTTCACTTTGGTCATCGAGCCTCGCCATAGTGCGGCCGTCCAGGGGGCAATCACGGTGAGGCCCGCGGCCGCGAAGGCGCTGGTATCGGGCGAGGCGACGGCGAACCCGTGCGCGGCGGCGATCGCGGCAATGTAGCCGTCGGGGATCGGGAAGCCCTTTCCGGCCCGGCGCGCCGTCGCGGCGAGCTCCGCGTAGTGCCGCGCCGCTGGCGTGTCGAGGGGCAGGATGCGGCCCGCGAACTGGTCCAGCAAGCCGTCGATCCGCGCTGGCAGCATGTCCTTTCGCCTGCCGTCCTGTAGCGTGCGGAAGCCGAAGAGGAGTTCGGCCACGGTGATGCTGGAGACGACGCGGGCTCGTTCAGCTCTTCACGCCAGCTTCTTCAGGGCCGCGAGCAGCTCCTTCGCCAGCGGCCCGGCCGACGCGGGATTCTGGCCGGTGATGAGGCGGCCATCGACGACGACGTGCGGTTGCCAGTTGGCGGTCGACGAATACGACGCGCCCTCCGCCGTCAGGGCGTCCTCGAGCTCGTAGGGCACGTCCTCGCGGGCGTAGTCGAATTCTTCCTTCTTCGAGAATGACGTGAGCTTCTTGCCGCGCACGAACGGCGTACCGTCGCCGAGGTCGACGCCGAGCAGCGAGCACGGGCCGTGGCACACGGCGGTGACGAGCTTGTCCGTGGTCCAGGCCCGCACGATCGCCTTCTGGACCTCCGTATTGCGCTGGATGTCGACCATGGGTCCGAGGCCGCCGGGCACCAGGATCGCCTCGTAGTCCGCCGCGTCCACCTCCGACAGCTTTCGGCTGCGGTTCAGGCGGCGAAAGGCCTTGCTCTCGAAGAACGCCTTCTGGGCCGGATCGTTCGCATCATACGCGTCGTAGGGCGTCCATCCGCCGGCGGGCGAGGCGAACTCGATCGCAATACCCGCCGTGTCGAGCACGTCGAAGGGATGAGCGACCTCGGCGAAGAAGAAGCCGGTCTTGCGATTGTGCGGGCCGATCACGGCGGCATTGGTCACGATGAACAGAACGTGCTGGGTCAAGGCTTTCTCCTTGAGGATAGGGGCATCGTCCTCGACAGCGGCAGGTCTGACGAGCCGGCGGAGAAGAATAGGGGCAAACGCCTCGTCCCGCCGGTTAAGCATGGTAAAAACGGGGCATCGTCCGTGGCCGCAGCCGGTTGCGTGAAGCCGGCTCCCGCGCTAGACACTAAACAAGTTGGTTTAGTATTGGGCGCGACGGAGACGGTCGATGGGAGAAATGGTGAGCAGCGGCCGCACGACGGTCGAGCGACGGTCCGACCGCGAGCTCGTGGTGACGCGGACCTTCGACGCGCCGGCGCGGCTCGTCTTCGACGCGTGGACTAGGCCCGAGCTGTTCAGGCAATGGTGGGCGCCGAAGTCGTCGCCCGTGCCCCTGCTGTCCTGCGAGATGGACGTTCGCACCGGGGGCGGCTACCGGCTTGCGTTCGGACAGGACGCCGCGAACTCCATGGCCTTCTTCGGCAGGTACCTCGACGTGTCGCCGCCCGCGCGGCTCGTCTGGACCAATGAGGAAAGCACGGACGCCGCGGTGACCACGGTGACCTTCGAGGAAGGCGAGGGCCGGACGCGGCTGGTCCTGCAGGAACGCTATCCGTCGAAGCAAGCGGTCGACGAGGCTTGCGCCGGAATGGAAGGCGCGATGCCCGAGCAGTTCGCGCAGCTGGACGCGCTTCTCGTCACCTTGGTTCACAGTTAAGGGAAGGTCCCCTTGGGCAAGGTGCGTGTCGCGGGTTTTGGTGTATCGATCGACGGCTTCGGCGCCGGCCCGGACCAGAGCTTGAAGCATCCGCTCGGCAAAGGGGGGCCGGCGCTGCACGACTGGTTCTACCCGACCCGGGCCTTCCGATCGATGATCGGGCAGGAGGGCGGGACGGACGATCGCTTCGCCTCCGCCGCGATGGCGGGCTTCGGCGCCTTCATCCTGGGCCGCAACATGTTCGGGCCGGCTGGCAACGATTGGGGCGGGCCCGACTGGAAGGGCTGGTGGGGCGACAATCCGCCGTACCACGCGCCGACCTTCATCCTCACGCATCACGCCCGGCCGCCGATCGTGATGGCGGGCGGGACGACCTTCCATTTCGTCACCGACGGGATCGAGGCGGCGCTCGCCCGGGCCAAGGCCGCCGCGGGCGATCTCGACGTGAAGATCGGCGGCGGCGTATCGACGGTCCGCCAGTACCTGCTCGCCGGAGCGATCGACGAGCTGCATCTGGCGTTGTCGCCCGTCTTTCTGGGCCGCGGCGAATCCCTGTTCGCCGGCATCAACCTGCCAGGTCTCGGCTATCGGGTGACGGAGACGGTCCCGACGGCACTCGCGACCCACCTCGTGCTGACGCGCTGACTGCCGGGAGCGGGACCGTATCCTCGATCGGTGCGGCGGTGGCGACGCGGAATATGGGGCCCGGATCGTGCCCGTCCGACTGACGATCGAGGACTTTCGGAGACTTTCGTGATCTGATCGACCAAGATGGTCTGGCGCGCGATATTCGACACGGTAAAGTTGCCCCTGCAGGCGGCCGGCCTGCGCCTCGGCCAAGCACGATCGTGGATGGGACGATCATCGTGGCGCCGGGCTCGAGCAAGAACCGGGCATGAACTGGCCGGGGCTGCTGCCGATCCCGCCGTTCCGGATTACAAGAAAGTCGTCGAATCTGTCTTCCTCAGAAGATCGATAGAGCGACAGCCTCTTCTCGTCGTTCTGGGCGACATGGAGCATTTCAGGTCGAGCCCGATCTGGAAAAGCCGCCGCAAAGCCCGGCTTTTTCATTGCAAGGCCCTGGATGAAGCGAGCGATGAGGAGCTACAGGCCGACTCGACGCGATTCATCAGGTGGGCGCCTCGGTCGAAATACATTATCTCCGAAAAGGAGCGCAATCGTGTACCGAAAAACCGATCCATCATAAACGATACTCACTTCAGCTGCAGCAAGCGCAACGTGCAGGTCAATTTCGAGAAGGTGTTCGGCTACCGCTTGAGTGTCGATCCTCTCGGGGAAACAGGGAGCTGCGTCAGGAAAAGTGATCGCAATGCAGTGCACGATGGGCGAGTCATTCTTCTTCCTGTCGCGGAAATCGAGCCGAATGTCGTTTACGAGAAGATTGTCGATAACGAGTGCGGGCACGATCTTGTGTATGACATACGCCTGCCGGTATTCGGGCCGGTATCTCCTTACTGCATCGTCAAGCTGCGCGAAAAATCGATGAGGTTCGGGCGTACAAACGTGGTGTCTTTCCTTCTTCCGGCATCTTCGTTGCTGGACTCGGAAGAAATCAGCCTGTGCAGGAGTTTCGCCAAGGAGATCGGCCTGGATTTCGGCGAGCTGGATGTGCTCAGGGACGGACAGAGCGGAAAAATATACATTGTAGACGCAAACAATACGCCCGTGGGTCCGTCCCAATCCCTGTCTGCCGAGGAAAGAAGCCACGCGATAAAACTATACGCCCAGCATTTCAGCAATTCGTTCTTTGGGACGAAATACTAGCTGACCGACGCCACCCGGTAGAGCTCTGGCGGGGACGAAGGAATTGGGGTGACGGGGCAATCCGCCGCAAGACCGTCAGCTGACTGTGGCTTGCGTTGCGGCTGCTTTCCAGTCAGCACCGGCGCATGATTCGTCTCGACAATATCAGCAAGCAGCACGGCCACCAGATCCTGTTCATCGACGCGTCGATGGGTATCCAGAAGGGCGAGAAGGTGGGGCTGGTCGGGCCCAACGGCGCGGGCAAGACGACGCTGTTCCGGATGATCGCCGGGCAGGACCGGCCGGATGACGGCCAGGTGACGGTCGATGCCGGCATGACGATCGGCTATTTCAGCCAGGATGTCGGCGAGATGTCGGGCATGAGCGCGGTCGCGGCGGTGATGGACGGCGTCGGGCCGGTCAGTGCGCTGGCCACCGAGATCGCGGCGCTCGAGGCGGCGATGGCCGATCCGGAGCAGGGCGACAACATGGACGCGCTGGTCGAGCGCTATGGCGAGGTGCAGGGGCGGTTCGAGGAGCTCGACGGCTATGCGCTGGAGGCGCGCGCGCGCGAGGTGCTGGCCGGGCTGAGCTTCAGCCAGGAGCGGATGGACGGCGATGTCGGCCTGCTCTCCGGCGGCTGGAAGATGCGGGTGGCGCTCGCCCGCATCCTGCTGATGCGGCCCGACGCCATGCTGCTCGACGAGCCCTCCAACCATCTCGATCTCGAAAGCCTGATCTGGCTCGAGGATTTCCTCAAGAAATACGACGGCGCGCTGCTGATGACCTCGCACGATCGCGAGTTCATGAACCGCATCATCGGCAAGGTGGTGGAGATCGACGGCGGCGCGCTCATCACCTACTCGGGAAACTTCGATTTCTACGAGGAGCAGCGCGCGCTGAGCGAGCGCCAGCGCCAGGCGCAATACGAGCGCCAGCAGGCGATGCTGGCCAAGGAGATCAAGTTCATCGAGCGCTTCAAGGCGCGTGCCTCGCACGCCGCGCAGGTGCAGAGCCGGGTGAAGAAGCTCGACAAGATCGAGAAGGTCGAGCCGCCGCGGCGCCGCCAGTCGGTGCGATTCGAGTTCCGCAGCCCGCCGCGCTCGGGCGACGACGTCGTGAGCTTCAAGAGCGTGCACAAGGGCTACGGGTCGCAGCCGATCTATGAGGGGCTCGATCTGCGGCTGCGGCGCCAGGAACGCTGGTGCGTGCTGGGCGCCAACGGGGCCGGGAAGTCGACCTTGTTGAAGCTGGTCGCGGGCGAGACCGAGCCGGACGAAGGCAGCGTGGCGCTCGGCGCCAGCGTCCGCATGGGCTATTTCGCGCAGCACTCGATGGACCTGCTGGACGGCGACGAGACGGTTTTCGAATCGCTCGACAGTTCGTTCCCGCAGGCCGGCACGGGCGCGCTGAAGTCGCTCGCCGGCTGCTTCGGCTTCTCCGGCGACGATGTCGAGAAACCGTGCCGCGTGCTGTCGGGCGGCGAGAAGGCGCGGCTGGTTATGGCCAAGATGCTGTTCGACCCGCCCAACTTCCTGGTGCTCGACGAGCCGACCAACCATCTCGACATGGCGACCAAGGAGATGCTGGTCGCGGCCCTCGCGGACTTCGAGGGCACCATGCTGTTCGTGAGCCACGACCGCCGCTTCCTCGCCGCGCTCTCCAATCGCGTGCTCGAGCTGACGCCCGAGGGCGTCCAGCAGTACGGCGGCGGCTACACCGAATACGTCGCGCGAACCGGCCAGGAAGCCCCGGGCCTGCATCCCGGCGGGTAGCCTGCATCTACGCGCACCGGGCTACCTGAGCGGATTGACGATCTCCTTGCCGTCGAAATCGCGTTCATTGTCGGTGACGATCACACAGTCGTTCACCTCGGCAATGGCAGCGATGATGGTATCGAGCGCGCTGCGGGGACGGCCGTGCGTCTTTCCATCCGCCATGAGCCGGGCCCACGCGAGAGCCGCCTTTTCGTCGAAAGCAAGCACGCGGCCGGCAAACAGGGATTGAGGGCCCTCAGGCCCCGCAAACCACGCCTCGAGCTCGCGCTGGCGCTTGCCGGCGGGCTTCTCGAGCACCCCTCGCCAGATTTCTGCAACTGTCAGCGAGGAGATGTAGAGATCCTCGTCCGCCTGTTCCGCCATCCAGGTCAGCAGCGATTCCGACGGCGTGGGCCTGGTGACGTTGCTGATGATGTTCGTGTCGAGCAGGAACCTCATCGGATCCCGGCGTCGCGGCCCTCTTCGCGGGAGCGGGTCAGATCGAGTTCCGCGCCGACGAGCGGCGAACGCCGGAGCGCCGCGACAATGCCGCCTTTGCGCGGTGGGTCGCCCGAAACCGACCGGCTGACCGTCGCGCGCAGCGATGCCGCCTCGGGTGTATCTTCCGCAAGCTTGCGAGCGACAGACCGGATCAGCTCACGATCCGCCTCGCGACCGAGCACTTCGAAGCGCGCGAGCCCGCGTTCCCCGAGTCGGGAGCGATAGTTCCGAACAGCACGCTGCTGAGCTTTGCCGATGGCCGCCTCCTAGTATATCCAGTGATATAACCAGGGAGTCTGCCTGCGGCAAGCGGACCTGCTGCACGAGCGGCCATCGATTACGCGACAGGAGCGGCAGCACGGCTTAGCCGCTTCGGCGTGGGCACCGCGGCGCGTTGGCTAGTCGCTGACGAACTTTTACAATGGGTGCGCGAAATGACGGTGAGCTAATCGCCCAATCCAACCAGTCTGGCCCTCTAATCTCACTTGTGCCCGCGGCTCGGGAGCCTCACTCCATCAGTAATATAGCGGTGCTATAGACATAGAATATAGCGATGCTATATTCCAGGAATGAATACGAAGACGACACTGGTGGCAGCGGCCTTGACGCTGATCGAGGGGAAGGGCGAAGCGCATTTCTCGACGCGGGCGGTCTGCGACATCGCGAAGGTGACGGCGCCCACGCTCTATCATCATTTCCAGAGCGCCGACGGTCTGCTGAGCGCGGCGATCGCCGAAGCGTTCGAGCAGTTCCTGTCATCGAAGAGGTCGGCCATCCAGTCGCCGGACCCCGTCGCGGCGCTGATCGAAGGCTGGGATAACTATGTCGGGTTCGCCGCGGCGCGCCCGCGCCTGTACGCGGCGATGATGGCGCGTTTCCTGTCCGGCGCCGATCTGCCTGCGGCCCGGGAGGGGCAGGCGCTGCTGCGTCACCGCATTGCCCAGATCGAGGCCGCCGGCCGGCTGGCGATAGCGCCCGAGGCGGCTGTCCAGGTCGCCTGGGCCTCGGTCAACTCGGCCGCGATGCTGTTCCTGAGCGCCACGCTCCAGCCGGGCGTTGGGATGCGACCGCCCGATCCCGCCATCGTCGCCCGCCTGCGCGACAGCGCCGTGCAGGCGATCTGCACACCAGCTTTACCGGAGTAGATTCATGAAGATCCTCGTCACCGGCGGGTCTGGCTTTCTCGGCTCGCGCCTCATTCCCAGGCTCGTGGCGCAAGGCCACGACGTGCTCGCCATGAGCCGCACGTCCGCGGCCGACGGCAAGGTGCAGGCGCTCGGCGCGATGCCGGTCCGCGGCGACATGGACAATCCCGGCGGCATGGCGATGCCGACGGTCGAGGCGGTCATCCATCTGGCCGCCCACTTCCACTTCGCCGGTCCGCGCGCGCCGTACTTTCACGTCAACGTGGATGGCACGAAAGCCCTGCTGACGGCGGCACAGGCAGCCGGCGTTTCATCCTTCCTCTATCTGACGGCCGCCGCCGTCATCATGGACGATCGCGGTTCGCCGATCCGCAACGCCGACGAGCGCGCGCCGACCTTTCCCGACAGTTTCTCGCCCTATATCGCCAGCAAGGCGACGAGCGAGGCGGGCGTTCTTGCGGCCAACCGGCCCGGCTTCCGCACCATCGCGATTCGTCCGCCGGGCATCTGGGGGCCGGGCGACGCCTTCAGCCGCAACATCCCGCACGCCATCACGTCGGGCCAGTTCGCCTTCATCGCGCGCGGCGACTATCCCTATTCCACCTGCCATGTCGACAATGTCGCCGAAGCGCTGATCTGCGCTCTCGATCGGGGAGACGGCGGCAGAGCCTACTTCGTGCGAGATCCCGACAACACGACCTTCCGGGCCTTCGTCGACGGCCTGGCGAAGTTGCAGGGGCTGTCGATCGATAGGCTCCGTTCGGTTTCCTATGGGACAGCTTTCTTCATGGGGCGCATGATGGAGCTCGGTGCAAGGCTCAGGCGCTCGGATCAGGATCCCGCCCTGACCCGAACGATGGTGCGCCTGATCGGCCGCGAGTTCACGATCGACGACAGCGCCGCGCGGCGTGATCTGGGCTATGTCGGCAAGGTCTCGCGTCCGGAGGGCCTGGCTTCTTACGGCGTGGGTTAGTCGCAGCCGCCCTTCGGGCGGCACCGCGGCTTCCGGGATGGCGCGAACTTTGGCCTCGCGGCTGCGGTTGTTTTGCGCTGCCCACGCCTTCAGGACGCAATGCATCTCGTCGGGGAGGTTGCGAATGGCGACGGCGGCCGTGACGGCCTCCGCTGCGTGCGGGCGGTGATGTCGAGAAACCCTGCCGCGTGCTGTCGGGCGGCGAGAAGGCGCGGCTGGTCATGGCCAAGATGCTGTTCGACCCGCCCAACTTTCTGGTGCTCGACGAACCGACGAACCATTTCGACATGGCGACGAAGGAGATGGTGGTCGCGGCCCTGGCGGACTTCGAGGGCACCATGCTGTTCGTCTCACATGATCGCCGCTTCCTGGCGGCGCTCTCGAACCGAGTGCTGGAGCTGACGCCCGAGGGCGTCCATCAGTACGGAGGCGGCTACACCGAATACGTGGCGAGGACGGGCCAGGAAGCCCCGGGCCTCCACCCCGGCAGTTGGCCGGGGGGCGGCGCCGGTCCTCGACCCTGGCCTAGCGCGCGGGCTGGGGGTCTCCCGAAACCTCGATTGCGCGGGGCTCGTCGCCGCCGACCCAGCGGTACACGCCGCCGGCAACGAGGGCGCCGATCAGGGGCGCGACCCAGAACAGCCAGAGCTGCTCGATGGCCCAGCCGCCGGCGAACAGCGCCGGTCCGGTGCTGCGGGCCGGGTTCACCGACGTATTCGTCACCGGGATGCTCACGAGATGGATCAGGGTGAGGCAAAGCCCGATCGCGAGGGGCGCAAAGCCCTTGGGCGCACTGCCGTGGGTTGCGCCCAGGATCACGAACAGGAAGCCGAACGTCATCACCACTTCGCACACGAAGCCCGATCCCATCGTGAACTTGCCGGGGGAGTGGTCGCCGTAACCGTTGCTGGCGAAGCCGGCATGGACGTCGAAGCCGGCCTGGCCATTGGCGATGACATAGAGGATTGCCGCTCCGGCGAGAGCCCCCAGCACCTGCGCAATGATGTAGGGCGGCAATTCGCTGGCCTTGAACCGGCCTCCCGCCCACAGGCCTACCGACACGGCGGGGTTCAGATGGCAGCCGGAGACGTGGCCGATGGCGTAGGCCATCGTCACCACCGTGAGACCGAACGCGAGCGCGACGCCGGCAAAGCCGATGCCCAGTTGCGGGAACGCGGCGGCAAGGACGGCCGAGCCGCACCCGCCGAGCACGAGCCAGGCTGTTCCGATGAATTCCGCCGCAAGCTTACGAACCATGGTCGTGTCTCCCCCCGAGAGCATCGTCATTGGCGCCAGGTGCGGCGTCCCAGCCTCGGATAGCAGAGAGCGACGCTGGCAATTGACCGTGCGCGGGCAATCTCGATGCAGGCGCAGCCGCCGGTCTCAGTCCTGCTCGCTCGCGTGGCGCCGAGCTCGGGACGACATTTGTCCAGCCATAGCCCATACTCCGGAGGGCGGACCGGCTGTGCGGCACGACGAAGCCGGTTCGTTGCGCAGCCGAGGGGCTCGATCTGCGGCTTCGGCGCCAGGAGCGCTGGTGCGTGCTGGGCGCCAACGGGGCGGGGACGTCGACCCTGCTGAAGCTGGTGGCGGGAGGGACGGAGCCGGACGAGGGCAGCGCGGCGCTCGGTGCCAGCGTCCGGATGGGCTATTTCGCCCAAGCATGCTCGAACTGACCCCCGAGGGCGTCCATCAGTATGGCGGCGGCTACACGGAATACGTGGCGAGGACGGGCCAGGAAGCGCCGAGCCTTTCATCCGGGCGGGTGACGGAATAGTGCCGGCTGCGTCTCGCTAGCCCTTCGCGGCGGGTGCCGGCGGCACCGGCAGGATGATTTCAGAGGCGACCTTCCAGTCCTCTCCGACGCGCAGCCAGTTGATGATCATCAGAAACGGCCTGGCCGTTCCATCCTGTCCCGCATAGGAGACCGTGATGTTCATCGGCACGTAGGACTCCGCGATGTCGCGCGTCAGGCCGACGACCTTGAGCTTCGCATAGTCCGGCTCGAGCACGACCGGACCGGAGCTGCCGATGTCGTGCAGCTTCCGATCGACCGCCTCGTTGCCCCAGAAAGCCGCCCAGTTCCCCTCGGACGGGATCGCGCTCTTCGCCACCAGCAGGGCCGAGGGCGATTGCCAGAACATCCCATGGAGAGGCTCGAAGTCGTGCTTGTTGGCGAGTGTCATGAGTCTGCCGAACTGAGATCTGATCGCGTTCAGGCTCGCGGCATCCCGCGGCTCTTCGCCGGCGGCGGGAGCGGCCGCGACAGCCCCGGCGGAAAGTGCCGCGGCGGTGAGGGTGGCAAGAAACGTCTTGTACATGTCGGTAAGGGTCAGCTTGCGCATTCGTGGAGCAGGGCCGTGATTTTCGTATCGAGACGGCGGGCGACGGCGAGAGCGTCCAGGTTGCCGTACGGGCGGAGAAAGCTCTCCATTCTGTCGTAGGAAACATGGACACCATCGGGTCGTTCATCGACGAGGATCGTGACCGGCGCGTAGGAGCCGGCATCGGGAACGTGCTTGACCATTTCCTTCATGATGAGCGGATTGCCCACCAGAAATCGCATGATCCTCGGCGTCTCGAGTCCGGATTCGCGGCGCACATAGGCACCCAGATCGAATTCGGCGAAGAGCATCAAACCGGTACGGCCAAGGCCACTTTGCACAACGCGCTCCAAGTCCGGGAAGGAGCTCGCAGCCTTCGTCGCCCTGAAGAACTCGACCATGTCAGGTTGGCCGACCGCTGACGTGAGAGCGGCCACGACGGCGTCGAACGGTTTGGAACAGGTGAGGCTGAACCGTTCGACCTCGATCTTTGCAGTGGTCATTCTGTCCTCCACAACGACTCTCGTGAGCGGTTACGCATCCAGGAACGTCCGGACGTGGCTGACGAACAGCTCGTGGTGCTGAAAGAGGGCGCCGTGACCGGAGTCGGGATACAGAATGAGCTGAGCGTTGCTCAGCGCCTTGAACATTGCATAGGCATTGTCCGCCGGCAGCATGGTGTCGTGGCTGCCGCAGATCACGAGGACGGGCTGGGAAATCGCGCGCAGCATCGCGTGCTCGGGATCAGGCGTGGCGCACCAGGTGATCAGCGCCTTGGCCTGCGGATCGGTCACCGCGCTGCCGCTATCGGTGTCGCGATCTTCCTTACGCATCTTCGCCCGCTTCAGGAACGCGACGCCCGCTGACTGGCTGGCGGCCGACTTCGTGAAGAACAGCGGCAGGCGGGGATCCGGCGCCTCGGTGTGGGAGAACGCCTCCTGAAGGACCGCCAACAGATGTTCCTCTCCGCCCTTCGGAGCGGTGCCGACGAGGATGAGCCTGCGGACCAGCCGTCCGTGCTCGGCGGCGATCTGCTGGGCGACGCAGCCCCCGAGGGAAAAGCCCAGCAGGTTGACTTTGGAGAGGCCGAGCAGGTCGATGAACGCGACCGCGTCCCGGGCCATCGCCGCGATGTTGTCGGGCGTCTGGCCGGTCGAGCGTCCAACCCCTGCGTTGTCGAAAGCGATCACCGGGCGATCGACGGCCAGGGCATTCACGACGGCGGTATCCCACGCATCGATGTTGCCCGAGAAATGCTGCAGCAGAACCAGCGGCGTCCCGGTCGACGGGCCGAGACGGCGATAGGCGAAGCGGATGCCGCTGCCGTCGACGTAGCGGGTGGGCGCCGTTTCAAGCGTGGCGGCGGACGGGCGCAGGGTGTTGGCTTCAATCATGTCATTCTCCGGATGCGTGGTTCCAAGTGATCGAGTGAGCGTTGGCGGCGTGATGCTGCGACCAAGACCTTTTTCGAGGGCGTCGCTGCGGCAGCTGCGGTACTGGCGGAGGTGGGGTCATAGGCGCTAACCTTGGCTTCAAGCTCCACCTCACCCTGAGGAACGGAGCGAAGCGGAGTGTCTCGAAGGGTGACAACAGGCCCTTTTCCGATGCCTCATGATCGAGGCAGCTCCGTCCTTCGCGTTCCCATCCTTCGAGACGCTCCGCTTCGCTACGCTCCTCAGGATGAGGGGTATGTTGGTCTGCCGACCAATGTTAGCGCCTATGGGGCGCGGGCTCCCGGCACGACCGCGACGGGAGCCCCGGTCGTCACTCCGCGAGCGCGGCCTTTTCGATGACGTCAGCGACTTCCTTTGCGTGGACGACGAGGGAGGCATGGCTGCCGGCGACCTCCGTCGTCTGCGCCTTGATCCTGGCGGCGAACATCTTTTGCGCCTCGGGGGCGATGACCTTGTCTTTCGTGCTGATCACATAGAAGGTCGGCTTGTTGTGCCAGGCTGCCGTATCGACGGGCGCCTCGAAGGCCACGTGGTTCAGCGGGAGCTGATGGCTTGCCAGGGTCTCGGCGATCTTCGGAGGAAGGTCGGCTGCCACGGCAGACGGAAACGCCTTGGGATCGATGTAGAGGTTGCCCTTCGCGTCCGGATGGATTGCCGCGGTGCCTTCGGTTGCCGGGCCGGCCTTGGCCAGGCTGGCCAGAGATTCGCCCACGTCGGGCGCGAAGGCGGAGACGTAGACGAGCGCCGAGACCTTGGGATCGCCACCTGCTTGCGTGATGACCACGCCGCCCCAGGAGTGGCCGACGAGAACGGTCCTGCCGTTCTGCTTTGCGAGCGCGCGTTTGGTGGCGTCGACATCCGCTGCGAGGGATGTGAGCGGATTCTCGACGAGCGTTACGGTGTAGCCCTTCTTCGAGAGGATATCGGCAACGGGTTTCCAGCTCGTCTGGTCGACGAAAGCGCCATGGACGAGAACAATGTTGTGAGCCGCACCGTTCGGGAGACGAGCCGATTGAGCGGAGGCGACAATTGGTGCTCCAGCCAGGAGAGCGGTGGCGGCCGATAAGAGAAGAGTGCGCATGGGTTGTTCCTGTTGGAATGTCTGACGATGGGGGGCCGGGGAGTGGGCAGGGGTCGGGTGAGGTAACGGAGTTTCCATCTGCCCTTGGCGAAAATGGTTGCCGCACGACACGTCGGCCTACCGCGACATCACCTAATGCGCGGCTCTCTCAGACGACAGGGCTCAATCGTCCGAATATTGTGTCTGACCGTCCGGCGGATTAGCATCAGTGCATGGACATTCTCGCCGAAGTGCTCGATCGCGTTCGCTTCGGCGGGACTTTGCTCTTTCACTTCGAGCTCGGGCATCCTTGGAATTTGGCGTTGCCGGCGCGCCCTTACGCCCTGTTCCATTATCTCAGTCGTGGCTCTGCGACCCTCACGCTCGAACAGGGTCGGGAATTCCACATGACCGAGGGCGATTTTTTCGTCGTCACACGCGGCGAGTCTCATGTGATCTACTCGGATCGCGAGACGAAGCCGTTACCGATTCTCGACCTCGAACGACTGCCGGGACGTCTCGGTCTCGTTCGTCACGGTGGCACTGCGCAGCCGCTCTCGACGATGATCTGCGGCAATTTCACGGTGGCGCGGCCCTCGCGGGGCAGCATCCTGGAATTGCTTCCGCCCGTGCTTGTCCTGAAGCCGACGGAAGACGGCGGATGGCTCGAGGCGATACTGAAACGCATGGTGGGCGAGTCGGCGCTCGAGCGTCCCGGCCAGGGCGTCGCGCTTTCCCGACTCACGGAAGTGCTGTTCGTCGAGGTCTTGCGAAGCTGGATCAAGTCT
Organism: Reyranella sp.; assembly: GCF_965279465.1. NCBI lineage: Bacteria > Pseudomonadati > Pseudomonadota > Alphaproteobacteria > Hyphomicrobiales > Reyranellaceae > Reyranella > Reyranella sp. Next base: position 5,838,616 of record NZ_OZ257242.1, on the reverse strand, counting down.
CTCGGTCCCGGCGAAGGCGGGTGGCTGGGGGCGATGGCGGACCCGCACATCGGGCCGGCGCTTCAATTGATCCACGAACGACCGGATCGGCCCTGGACCCTTGGCGATCTCGGGCACAGCGTGGGGCTCGGTCGCTCGGCGTTTTCGGCTCGCTTCACCAAGCTCGTCGGTCAGCCGATGTACCGCTACCTGATCGCACGCCGCATGTCGGAGGCTGCGTTTCTGCTCGAAACGACCGACGAGGGGATCGCACGGATCGCGACCCGTGTCGGCTATGAGAGCGCGGCCGCGTTCTCAAAACTGTTCCATCGCCATCATGGCCTGTCGCCGGGCCGCTACCGTGCGGATCGCCGCTCCGACGGTGGCCGAAGGCACGGAGACGCTCTGGAAGCAGAAGCCGCCGATTGATCTCGCGACGCCGCGCCCACGATCAGGCCAGCAGCTCCGCGCCGAAATCTCGACCGACTGCATGACCAAACCTCGAGTCACGCCGGAGGTTGCGGGGCGCAGACTGCGGGGTGGACAAGGCCAGTCTATGCAGGCGAGATCAATCGTCGTCTGGAGTCCAACCGGAGACGCGAGCAACGCGCCCGGTATCGTTAGGAGGAAATGAGCCGTGAAGCGTCGATCCCTTTCCAAGGGCCTTGCGGCCCTTCCGCTGCTGTTGGCCGGTGCGGTCGGCCGGCCTGCGCCGGCCCAATCCCGCTGGACGCCCGACAAGCCCCTCCGGCTCGTCGTTCCTTTCGCGGCGGGCGGCAGCACCGATGTCACCGCGCGGCTGATGGCCCAGGCGCTGGGCGAGCGGCTGGGCCAGACCGTGGTCGTCGACAATAAAGCCGGGGCCGCCGGCAACATCGGCGCCGAAGTGGTGGCGCGGGCGGAACCGGACGGCTACACGCTGCTCATGGCGACGAGCTCGACGAACGCGACCAACGCGGCGCTCTATCGCAAGCTTCCATTCAATCCGGTCCGCGACTTCACGCCGATTTCGCAGATCGCCTTCATTCCGAACCTGCTCGTCGTCAATCCCGAGGTGCCGGCGAACAGTGTCGCCGAGCTCGTGGCCTATGCGAAGGCCAAGCCCGGCCAGTTGAACTACGGCTCGGGGGGCGCCGGCAGTTCCCTGCATCTGGCCGCCGCCGTTTTCGCCCAACGGGCCGGCATCGACATGGTGCACGTGCCCTATCGCGGCGGCGCACCCGTTGCGGCCGACCTCGTCTCCGGCAAGCTGCAGCTGAGCTTCAGCCCCCTGGTCGAGGTGCTCCAGCAGGTGAGGGCGGGCAAGCTGCGTGCGCTTGGCGTCACCACCGCGCGGCGTTCGGCGCTGCTCCCGGACATACCGGCCATTGCGGAAGTGATCCCGGGCTACGAGGTGGCGCTATGGAACGGCATCATGGGGCCGGCAGGACTGCCCGCTCCGGCGGTGGCGCGCCTCGGCTCGGAGATCGTGGCCATCGTCGGCAGTCCGGAAATGCGGTCGCGTCTCGCGGAGCAGGGTTCTGACCCCGTGGGCAGCACCCCTCAGGAATTCGCCGCTTTTGTCATTGCCGAGCAGCCGAAATGGGCGGAGCTGGTGCGCATTTCGGGCGCTACCGTCGATTAGACGGCCACTCCTTCATGCGCTTGTTGCGGCGCTCCAGCGGAGCGTTGCGACATCGCCTGCGCCCAGCGCCAGCGTGGCGTACGCGCCGCGGTGCCGAAGGCGAAAGCGCTTTGGGACTTCGCCGTCGTTCATGACCACCATCACGATCTGCGCATGGGGCGTCAGGCACGTCACGTTGGGAAGCCGATCGACCTCGCTCGAGTGGACCCGGACCGATCCCGGCCGGATGAACCGCGCCGAGTGGGCCATCAGGTAGTATCCGGGGTTTCGCCTGATCGTGGCTCTGATGGCGACGGCGCCGCGGCGGGGCTTGACCGTGGCCCCGATGGTGATGCCGCCCAGGGCTCCCACGGCGCCGAGGCGTGTGTGCAGGGCGTGCCGGGGATCGGACGCGAGGTTCCACTCGAGCGCGGTACGGCACCAGTTTCTCAGGGAGCCGACGATGACGTTCTTCGTATGCCAGCGCAGCGCGCCCATGAAGTCTTCCTTGGCGGAGACCCATTGCTCGGTGAAGTACACCTTCTTGTCCGGATACTGTGCCCGCACGTACGACATCGCGTCCGGCGTTCCGTTGTACAGATGCCAGGCAACGCCGGCGACGTAGGCACGTGCCTTCGGGTCGCTCAGCACCGCGAGCGGAAAGTCGGCGCCGTCGCAATTGTGGTCCCAGCAGAGGATTTCCGTTTCGGGCGCGTCCTTGCGCAGCGCCGGTCCCAGGTATCCGCCGATGAAGTCCGCCTGTTCCGCGGCGCTCATCACCATGCTGGGCTCGTTCCTCGGATTCTGAGGCTCATTCTGCGGCGTCACCGCGCTGATGTGGATGCCATGCGCGCGCATCGTCTCCACGTACTTCACGAAGTATTGTGCATAGGCCGGATAGCACTCCGGCTTCAGCCGCCCGGCCACGTAGCTGCCGTTGCTCTTCATCCACGGCGGGGCCGACCACGGCGCGGCGATGATCTTCAGCGTCGGATTGATCGCCAGGATCTCCTGCAGCACGGGAACGACCTCGCGGTCGCCGGCGGAAAGGTTGAAGCGCGCGAGGTCGGGATTCTTCGTGCCGCGGCGCAGGCCCCAGTAGCTGAAATCCTTACGGCCGAGATCGGAGGCGCCGATGCTCAGCCGCAGGCAGCTCAGCCCGACCGACTCCTCGGTCGGGCCGAACAGCTCCTGCAGCAGGTCCGCGCGCTCCGTCTTCGCGAGCCCCGCCAGCAGATAGGCGCTGCCGCCCGTCAGCGAGAACCCGAAGCCTTCGATGGGTTGGAAGGTCCGGCTGTCGTCGACGTCGATCGTGGGGAGCGGCTCGCGCGGCAACGATCTGGAAAATGCCACCGGTTGCAACGGCTGCAGCAACGAATGGGCATCCCGCGTAACCCAGCCTTCGATCACGCGCGATCGCTCGGCTGTTGCGCCCGGATCATCTTCGCAAACCAATCGAAGGACGCCTTGGGAACACGCTTCTGGGTCGCGTAATCGACGTAGACGAGCCCAAAGCGGTTCGCGTAGCCGGCGCCCCACTCGAGGTTGTCCAGGATCGACCACGCAAGATAGCCACGCACATCCGCGCCGGCGGCGACAGCCTGCTCCACCGCCCCGGTATAGGCGGCGAGATAGGAAATGCGCCCGCCATCGTTCACGCCGCCCGCTTCATCCAGCGTCTCGTTCGCGCCGTAGCCATTCTCCGTGACGTAGATCGGAAGCTTGTAGCGCCGATGCGTGGCGATCAGCTCGTTGCGGAACGCGTCCGGATCGATGCGCCAGCCCACGCCGGTCAGGGGGACATCGTGCGGCGCATCGGCCCAGGCAAAACCGAGCGGGCCCTGATCGGCGCGCGCATAGATCGGGCAATAGTGGTTCAGGCCGAACCAGTCGATCGGCTGGGCGATGCGCGCCATGTCTCCGGCCTGCACGAATTCCTGCACGCCGTCGACCAGCTCGGGCGGGTATTCGGCGAAGCATTGCGGGTCCGCGTAAAGCCGGTTCCAGCAGGCGTCCAGGAGGTTTGCCGCGACCGCGTCCTCCGGCGCGGCGCTGATCGGCAGGCAGATCTGCCTGTTGTGGATGGCACCGAGAAGAGCCCCCGGCGCCAATGCCCTGAGGGTGCGGACCGCCTCGCCATGCGCGAGGTTCACGTGGTGGGACGCCTGCAGGAAGCTCCTCCGGTCGGCAATGCCAGGCGCGTTCCAGCCCATGCCGTAGCCGAACAGCGTGCACACATTGGGCTCGTTGAACGTGGCGAAGTGCCGGACCCGATCGCCATAGCGGCGCGCGATCAAGGCGGCATAGTCGGCGAACCAGAGCGCGATATCGCGGTTCTGCCATCCGCCGAGATCGTCCAGGGCCTGCGGCAGGTCCCAATGATACAGGCACAGCCAGGGCTCGATGCCGCTCTGGAGCAGCTCGTCGATCAGACGATCGTAGAAGTCGAGGCCCAGGCTGTTGGCCTTGCCGCGCCCTTGCGGCAACACGCGCGGCCAGGCCACCGAGAACCGGTAGACCTGCGCGCCGAGCCGGCGCATCAGCGCCACGTCTTCGCGGTAGCGATGGTAGTGGTCGCACGCCACATCGCCGGTATCGCCGTTGGCGATGCGGCCCTTCTGTCGTCCGAACAGGTCCCAGATGCTGGGCCCGCGGCCGTCCTCTGCGGCAGCCCCCTCGATCTGGTAGGCCGCGGTGGAGACGCCCCACTTGAACGATGCAGGCAGTGCCAGTGAACGCACCGGCGCGGAAGGCGCAGAGGACCCCGGCACGGCCTCGGCATCGGTTCCAGCAGATCCCATGAGTCACTCCCTCGAATATGCGCCGCGTGACGGTTACCCGGACGCGGTCTCTGCCTCGACATGCAGCACGCGTTGGAAAAATCCGTCGAACAACCCGGCTCGACCAACGGCCACGACCGCTGCCGACGGAAGTTCCGCGACCAGCAACTCGGCCATCTCGCGTTGGCCTGCTGCATCGAGTGCGTTCGTTGCCTCCGCCAGGAAAATCCAGTCGGGCCGATGAAGCAACATCCGCGCGAAGCTGAGCCTCTGCTGTTGTGCGGCGGAGAGCACACGGTCCCAATTCTCCATCACGCCGAGGCGACCGGCCCAATCGCCCAAGCCTACGCGCCGCAACGCCGAATTGATGTCGTCCGGCGTGCACATGCCCAGTGTCATCGGGTAGCAGACGGCTTCGCCCAAAGCTCCTACGGGCAAATACGGCCGGTCACTGGCGATGAAGATGTTTGCATCAGCGGGCAGCGTGACTGTTCCGGCGCCCCATGGCCAAAGCCCGGCAATGGCAAGGATGAGCTTGTGGCAGACCTGCGTGTTGCCGTCGATCAGCACGTGTTCGCCCGGGCCGATCTGGGTCGTGATTTCGCGCATCAGCGGCACAGCATCGTGCTCCATCACGCGTACGGCGGCGAGGTGGAGCGAGGAGCCCTCGTGGCCCACCTCGATGCGGTTCTCGCCGAGTTTCTCCCGGAGCCCGCCCATCGCGTCCTGCAACGCCATCACGCGCTCGACGGAGGCCCGCCACAGCGAGATAGTGGAAAGATTGTCGACGGGAAACGACAGCGCGGCGGTGACCTGCTGGAACGCCTGCGCCATCTGCATCAGCGTGCCGAGCGTGATCAACCCCATGATGTAGCGCGGCGCCGCGACGAGAAGCGGAAACGGGGCTGCCAGCACGCTATACGCGGTGGTGAACACGATGATGCGCACCAGGCCATAGGTCTGGCTCTCCCAGCCGCGCCTCACGCCGCGCAGCAATTCCTGAAGATGCGTGCGCTCATCGGCATCGCCGCGAATCAAGGCGATGCTTTCCGAATATTCCCGGGCACGTGCCAGGCCGAACCGGAAGTTGGCTTCGACCGTTTGCCGCAGATTGGAGGCGCCGACCAACGGCAGCCCTGCCCATAGAGCCATGCTGGTGCCAATCGTCGAATAGATGAGCGCGATGAACACCATGAAGCCGGGGATGGGAATGACCGTCCCGCCGATTTCGACGTGCACGACACCGGAGAGCGTCCACAGCACGTTGATGAACGTAACGAGGAGCAAGATGCAGTAGAACAAGGACTGGCCCAGATCGACAGCCGACTCGGTCGTCACGCGGATATCCTCGGCGATTCGCCCGTCCGGATTGTCATGGTCGCCCGCGATCAGGCCGAGCTGGTAGTGCCTTCCTTCCGCCATCCAGACCGACAAGGTGGTTTTCGTCAGCCAGACACGCCAGGCGAATTGCAGGCGACGCCTGACATAGAGCGATGTGGAGAACACGGCGATGCTTGCCAGGAGCAGGAGCGCGAAAGTCACGATCTGCTCCAGGAACGTATCGAGCTGGCGCGCTTCCAGCGCGTTGTAGAGCCGCGCCGACCAGGCATTCAGGCCGGCCTGAACCGCAACCTGCGCAACCGTCAGGGCCGCGACCAATGCCAGACGACCCCGGTTCATCCATTTGTGCTCCGCCGACCAGAAGGGCAGGGCAAAGAGGATAAAACGCCATAGAAAGCTGCAGTGGCCGAGCATCCCTCTCTTGGGGTGGGTGCTGCCCGCCCCCGTATCCTGCTTCATGGGCTCAGCTTGCCTTGTCTGGTGCAGGCCAGAGCTGGATACGAACGCCTGATCCAAGATGTGTCGCGCATTGCAGCAGTGTCTCGTTCCCCAGAAGCGCTTCAAGCGAAGGAAGTATGCGTCCGCTCGGACGCGCCGCCAACCTCATCAGCGACGAGTGCGGTACCGCCCCGAGCCCGATGCGGCGCGCTGCCATGCACGCGATCGAGAACATCTTCTATAGTGTCGATGGCAAGAAGCCGACCGACGGCGCGCTTCGTGGTCGGTCGAAGACAGGAACGGAAAAGGGGGAGAGCGCATGATCGATGCCGGAATCGTCGGCCTCGGGTGGTGGGGCAATGTTCTGGTCGAATCGGTGCAGGGCAGGAGCGACCGCATCCGCTTCGTGCACGGCGTCGCGCGCGATCCGGCCTCGAAGCAGGAGATCGCCCGGCGCCACGGGCTCGTCCTGTCGCCGACCCTCGCCGCGATGCTGGCCGATCCCGCCGTGCAGGCGGTCGTGCTGGCGACGCCGCACTCGCTGCATCGCGCCGAGATCGAGGCGGTCGCGGCGGCGGGCAAGCCGGTCTTCTGCGAGAAGCCGCTGACCTTGACGGCGGCCGACGCCGTCGCCGCCGTCGGCGCCGCCCGTACGGCAGGCACCCTGCTGGCCGTTGGCCACAACCGGCGCTTCCTCCCGGCGCTCGGCGAGATGAAGCGGCTGCTGGCCGCGGGGGAGCTGGGCGAAGTGCTGCACGTCGAGGGCCATTTCAGCAACGAGAACTCCTCCGCGAATTTTGCGCCGTGGCGGCACGATGCCGAGGAATCGCCGGCCGGCGGCATGACCGGCACGGGCATCCATGTGCTGGATGCCTTCGTGTCGTTGCTGGGACCGGTACGCTTCGTCCATGCCCAGCTCGTCTCGCGCAAGCCGGCGCCGGGGCCGCTCGACACGCTGTCCGTGCTGCTGCGCTTCGCGAACGATGTGACCGGGACCCTGAGCGCCGTGCGCGCCACGCCGCGCTACTGGCGCACGCATCTCTTCGGCACCAAGGGCTCGGCCGAGATGCTGCAGGAGGACACGCTGCTCGTCCACGCGGTCGGGCAGGCGAGCCCGCTCCGTCGGGCGTTCCCGCCCGTCGACACGCTGCGGCTCGAGCTGGAGGCCTTCGCCGATGCGATCGAGGGCCGGGCGCCCTATCCGATCGATGCCGCCGACATGATCGCGACCGTGGCCGCCTTCGAGGCCGTGTGCCGCTCGGTGAAGAGCGGCCGCACGGAGACCGTGGGAGCCTGAGTTCCAAGGCGCTGCAGGCGCCGACGAAACGCCCGCGCGCTGGTAGATTGGTCTGCGCGGATGCCATGGGCTATTCTTCGAAAGCCTGGCACAACGGCTTTGGAGAACGGCCTTGAACAAGATTCGTGTGACTCTTCTCATTCTGGGAACACTCACTGCCGCCGCCTGTCAGACTCCACAACAGAAGATCGGCCAGAAGGAAGACATGCTGGCGGCCGCCGGGTTCAAGTTCGTGCCGGTCAATACGCCGGCGAGGCAAGCCGCATTCAAGCAGTTGCCGCCGAACAGGTTCGCGCGCGAGACCCGCGATGGGCGCACCTTCTACGTCTATCCCGATCCGACGGTCTGCGGCTGCCTGTATGTCGGCGACCAGAAGGCCTACGGCACCTACAACTTCGACGTCCTGCAGAAGAACCTGGCTGACGAGCAAGCCATGGCCGCCAGTGCGATGATGGCGACCTGGGACTGGGGCCCCTGGGGTGGTTATCCCACTGGCTGGTACTACTAGCCCGCGGCTTTGGCACCGGTGCGCTCGAGTCCGTCGACGCGCCGAGCTTGGCGAGCTTGGTGGTGACGAGTGGCAGGCCGCGCTCGACTCAACTAGGGCTGACCGGGGGTGGCGGTGGACGCCGAACCGCCGCAGCAATCGCGCTGGCGCGCGGATGATCGATGCTCTCGAGAGCGTCGATCGCCGCGTCCGCGAGGTCTGGCATGGTGCGGGCGAGCCGGCCGAGCAGGACCATGCACTCCTCGTCGGCAATCGCCGGCACGGATTCGACGACATCCACGGACGGCGCCTCGCGCAGCAATTGCTTGAGGCCCGGGCGAGCGTCGCTGCGTCCCAGTCGTCCGAGCGCGCACGCTGCCGAGCCCGCCACCGCCCGATCGCGATCTTCGAGGAGACGTATCAGGAGGGCTATGACCTCCGGGGAGCGGCGGGCGCAGCGGCAGGCGGCGGCCCGAATGCCCGGATCGGCGTGTTGCAGCAGCGAACCGAGCACGCTGGGGGGCAGGGGCGCGTGCACCGTGGCGGCCGCGTCGACCGCGACCCCCAGCGTCGGGCCCTGTACGACCGCCCGGGAAATCAGCCCGGAGACGACCTGCCCGGCTTCGTGACCGCCAATTTCGCCAAGGGCGCGAAGCGCCGCCGCCTGTTCGGGCACCAGGCGGTCCGCGCCGAATCCCTTAAAGCGTCGGCACAGCGCCGCGAGGGCGGGGATGGCTCCGGCAAGCCGCCGCCGCCCGGCTTCCGCAGCGAGCAGAGTTCCGTTCGCGAGGCTCGCTTCCGGGATGGCGGCGATCAACGCCGCGTCGTCCTTGTCGGCCGCTGAAACGGGTTGTCCCATGCTTGGCGGCGGGGACGGTCCCGTCCGCACGGTGGCATCGGAGAAAAGATCGAGCTGACGTTCGCTCACGCGGGAATGATGCGCTGAACCGACGCCCTGTCAAAGGGGCTCGTGGATGCAGGCAATGACCGCAAACGGCTAGCTCGCTGCCCCTCATCGCATGGCGCCCCGCCTTGCCGCTGAACGCCCGCGCTGCCAGACTCGCGTGAAGACCGCCATTCGAGCGGTTCACCATGGAGGAAGCGATGACGGACACGTTCCAAAGGACAAGGCGTGACTTTCTCACCGTCGCTACGGTCGGAGGAGCGGCGGCGACGCTCGGCATGATCGGCGTGAGCCCGGCAATGGCGGGTGTCGCGGCCGGCCGCTCGGAGAAGCCGCTTAAGGCTGCGTTCTCCAACGCCGGGCTTCAGGCCACCTGGTGCGCCCAGGGCAAGTCCGCGGCTGAATACTGGGGCAAGCTGTTCAATGTCGAGGTGACGTGGTTCGACGGCCAGCTCGACGCCGTCAAGCAGCGCGCCGCGGTCGACAACATGGCCTCGCAGAAATGGGACTTCGTCGCCATCCAGGCCTTCGGCATCGGCACGCTGACCCAGCCGGTGCAGAAGATGATCGATGCCGGCACTCCGGTGATCGACATGGACACGCTGATCGCGCCCCTCGACAAGATCAACGTCCACAGCTTCCTTGCTCCCGACAACGAGTTCATGGGCGCGTCGGTGACGCAGGCGCTGGTCGCCAAGCTCGGCGGCAAGGGCAAGATGATCATGACCCAGGGCGCGCTCGGCCACACCGGCGCGCAAGGCCGCGCCAAGGGCTTCAATTCGGTGGTCAAGGCGAATCCCGGCATCGAGGTGCTCGACACCCAGCCCGCCGACTGGGACGTCACCAAGGTGGCGCGCCTGTGGGAGACCTATCTCACCAAGTATCCGCAGATCGATGCCGCCTTCTTCCACAACGACGACATGGCGCTCGCTGCCTACAACGTCATGAAGGCGCGCAACCGCACCAATATCCTGATCGGCGGCGTCGACGCCATGCCGCCGGCCATCAACGCCGTCTCCGACGGCCGCGTGTTCGCTACCGTGCGCAATCCGAGCTGCCGCATCCATGGTGGCGCCATCATCGCCGGCGTGGCGGCGGTCACGGCCGGCGAGAAGGCGGGCTCCGGCATTCCCAAGAGCATCGTCACCGACGGTCCGGTGGTGACCAAGGAGAACGCCGCGGGCATGTTGTGGATGCAGGATCACTTCCTGATCTAGGGCGGACTCGCGTCCGTGTGCACATTGGCGCCAACTTTGTCCGATGCTCTCGATGGGATCGGACTGCTGGGAGCGCGGCTCTCCAGAGCCGCTCATGGGATGTGGCAATGCGAAGAAGAGCGGCTCTGGAGAGCCGCGCTCCCAGCGGACCGAAGTTGGCGCCAGTGGCTTGCGTGCCCGCGTCGGACATGACCGAAGAAGCCGTGCCGCCGCTGGAGTTGCGCGGCATCTCCAAGTCGTTCGGCGGCGTCGCGGCGTTGCGCGACGTCGACTTCGTGCTGCGCCGGGGCGAGATCCACGGCCTGGTCGGCGAGAACGGCGCCGGCAAATCGACCCTGATGAAGATCATCGCCGGCCTGCACGGCCAGTACGACGGCCGCATGACGATCGACGGCCGGCCGGTGCATTTCCGCTCGCCGCGCGAGGCGCTGGCGGCGGGCATCGGCATGGTGCACCAGGAGCTGAGCGTCGTGCCCGATCTCAGCGTGGCCGAGAACGTCTATCTCGGCCACCAGCCGACCCGGGGCGGGATCGTCGACTGGCGTGCCATGACGGAGGGGGCCCGCCGGCAGCTCGCTGACCTGGGCATCGACGTCGACCCGGGCGCGCGCATGGGCTCGCTGGCGATCGGCCTGCAGCAGCTGATCGAGCTGGCCCGCGTGCTGTTCTCGGGCGCGCGCATCGTCATTCTCGACGAGCCGACGTCGGCGCTCTCGCCGCCCGAGGTCCAGCGCCTGTTCGAGGTGCTGCGCGGCGTGCGCGCCAGCGGCCGCAGCATCGTCTTCATCTCGCACTTCCTCGACGACGTGCTGGGGATCTCCGACACCGTCACGATCTTCCGCAACGGCCGCCTCATCGCCACCGAGGCGGCCGGCGCCATCGACAAGGGCTGGGTGATCCAGCGCATGATCGGCCGCGGCCACGAGGAGCTCGAAGGCAGCTACACCGGCGCGATCGCGCTCGACAGCCGGCCCGGGGCGCCGGTCGTGCTGGGCGTGCGCGGGCTCGGCGCCGGCCGCGCCTTCGCCGACGTGTCGCTCGATGTCAGGGCCGGCGAGGTGCTGGGCATCTACGGCTTCATGGGCTGCGGCCTGATCGAGCTGGCCCGCACGCTGTTCGGCAAGCTCAGGGCCAGCTCGGGCACCATGTCGATCGGCGGCAGGGTCCTGCGGCCGCGCAGCACCGCCGAGGCGTGCCGCGCCGGCATCGCCTTCGTGCCGGAGAGCCGACGGTCGATGCTCTTTCCCACCGAGCCGGTCTACAAGAACATGTCGATCAGCGTGCTGGGCCGGATCGGCCGCCTGTTGCTGCGGCCCTCGGTCGAGAAGGACATCGCCCGCCGGCATGTCCAGTCGCTGTCGATCCGGCCGCCGACGGTCGAGACGCTGCTCGGCAGCCTGTCGGGCGGCAACCAGCAGAAGGTCGCGCTCGCCAAGTGGCTGACCTGGCCGCCCAAGGTCCTGGTGCTGGCCGAACCGACGCGCGGCATGGATGTCGGCGCCAAGGAGGACGTGGTCCGCATCGTCAAGGGGCTGCGCGACCAGGGCATGGGGGTCGTGGTTCTGTCGACCGAGCCCGAGACCGTGCTGTCGCTCGCCGACCGCATCGTGGTGATGAAGAAAGGGCGCATCGTGCACGAATTTGCCGGCGAGACCGTCAGCAAGGACCAGCTTCTGGAGGCGGCGTGACATGGCAACGATCGGGCCCTTCCTGCGCAACCAGATGCGCATCATCGCGCCTTTCGCGACGCTGATCGTGCTGGTGGCTTTCTTCAGCCTGACCAGCCGGTCGTTCGCGTCGCTGGACAATGCGGCGAACATCCTGACCCAGATCTCGGTCACCGGGATCATGGCCGTCGGCCTCACCTTCGTCATCCTGTGTGCCGAGATCGACCTCTCGGTCGCCGCCATCGCCAACGTCACCGGCATCGCCGTCGCCTACTTCACCCTGCAGGAAGGCTACGTGAACATCGCCAACGTGCCGCTGCCGGGGTTGGCCGCCATTGTCCTGGCACTGATCGTTTGCTTCCTGCTGGGCGTGGTCAATGCCGTGGGCATCACGCTGATCGGCATTCCGTCCTTCATCATGACGCTCGCCATGATGCAGATCGGTGCCGGTATCTGCGCGCTGCTGGTGCGCGGCCAGATCGCCTATGCCGTGCCCGACCTGGTTTCCCTCCTGGGGGCGGGCAGGGTGGCTGGCCTGCCGTGCCTCGTGCTCGTGGCCGCGGTGTTCCTGCTGGCCGGCCACCTGGTGCTGACCTACACGCGCTTCGGCCGCTACGTATACATGGTCGGCGGCAACCGCGAGGCGGCCGAATATGCCGGCGTCAATGTCAGGCTGGTGCTGGGGGCCGTCATCGTCATCTCGGCGATGTGCTCGGGCGTCGCCGGCATGCTTGGCGTGGCCCACTTCGGCAGCGCCCAGCAGAACGAGTTCGACGGCTACCTGCTGGATGCCATCGCCGCCGTCGTGGTCGGCGGCACCAGCCTGTTCGGCGGCCGTGGCGGCATCGGAAACACCATCATTGGGCTACTGATTCTGGGGGTGTTGAACAACGGCCTCGACCATGTCGAGATCGATAGCTTCCTCAAGATCCTGATCCGCGGCCTGATTCTGCTGGCGGCGCTGATCATCAATGTCTACGTCCAGCGGGTCCGCGACGCCGAGCGCATCAGCAGCTGACCGGGTGCTACGCTCCCCGGAGCGGGGCAGGTAGAAGAACAGCGGAGCCATTCGCGGCGAGGGGCTTCATCGGTCTCTACGAGGGTAACTCCAACGAGTTATGTCATGACGGCTCGAACCGCCGCTATAGGCTATCTGGCGCTGAACGGAGCCGCCGATGATCGAGCACGACATTATTGAACTTCAAAACGATCGCATTCGAGCCCTTGAGATGGTCGTGGGGGTCATGGCGAAGGTAATCGATGCGACAGGTAACAACGTTTTGGACGAGTTGAGAGACGTGATCGATAGTCGATTAGGCGATCTTGAGGCTGCTGATCAGTTGGGAGGAGCTGCCGGGGGAGCGTCGCGCCGGTCGTTGCAGTTGGCCCGGGAAATCCTCGACGAGGCGCCGCGCCGATCGAAGGCAGTGCCTCCAGCCGGCTGCTGATCGCTGAGCAGCGTCTGGGCGGCGGAGGCATCAGAGATCGCCTGAATCAACTGCAAGGACCGGCGCTCGTCCCCGCGCCCGGCATCGAGTCGGCGTGTCGTAAGAGGGCCACATATGAAGCGTAGATCAGAAGCTTCCAAGGTGGCTTCCCATCTGCCACCGCGAACTTGACGAAGTTCACAAAATCAGTGAGGCAACTTATCTTGTGTTAATTTGGTGACCGCGATTACCCCGTATACGTTTGGCTACTGCATCTTGTGGGAGTCAAGGGATGGGACAGACTGTAGCTACGATCGTCATCGAGGCGCGCTCGTTGGTACGCGAAGCACTGGTCTCGCTGATGACCAGCCATGCTTATCAGGTCGTCGGAGGCTTCGCTTCAACGGCCGAGATGGAAAATTCCTTGCGTGCCGCAGATGCGCCGAGGCTCGTCATCCTTGGTGCCCTTCCGGCCGATGAGGCAGCCAGTGCCGCGGGCAGCATTCGCAAGCGGTGGCCGGAAACCAAGATCATTCTCCTCTTCGATCATGCGTCGTCGGCCGATTTTCAGAAGCTGCTGGCTTCGGAGATCGATGGATGCATTCCGCTATTCGCGTCGCCCGATACGCTTGTCGGCACTCTCCAGCAGATCGTTAAGGCAAACCTCAGGATCCTGGTTCTCAAGACCGAGACAGCGCCGATCGCACAGGCGATGGAATGGCAGGAAAAGAGCGATGAGCCCGTCCTGGCTCCAGCCTCTCTGGCACCGAGCGAGGACGCGGAGGACAGGGCGGTTGACCGCACCAATTCGCTTCGAATTGTTCACGGTCTATCCCAGCGCGAGGAGGAAATCCTCAAGAGCGTTGTGAGGGGCCATTCAAACAAGATGATCGCGCGCACGTGCGGTGTTACCGACGCGACGATCAAGGTCCACATGAAGTCGATCCTGCGGAAGATCCGCGTGGAGAATCGCACGCAGGCGGCCATTTGGGCGCTCGAGCAGGGTTACGGTGTCAATTCCAGTCGCCGCTCGCCGGAGCTTCGTCCCGTGCAAGGGTTCGCTGCGGCCTGAACCGTCTGGGTGGCACAACGATGGATGCGGACGTGCGCGCGTCTGTCGAGGAGCTCGATCCCTCGGCAGAAATGCAGCGGCGAGCATTCGAGCGATCGACATTGCGATCTTCCGGTTTGATGGCGTAACGCTCGGAACGGCTTGCTGTCGAGCGGGGGCACTGCTCGACGAATGGGAGCGAGAGCGTCGCGAGGTCCGCGTCGAGTCGCCGATCAAGACACAGCCGCCATCATTGACGACCGCGATGGACGAGGCGCCGATCTGCCATCAAGGCGAAAATTCGAAACCCGTCGGGCACCGGTAAGTCCCGACACCAGGAAACTACCACAATTAAGCGCCGTCCGACGCCCCGAGTGGATCTGGCGTCGCTAGGACAGAATCGGCGCCAGATCCTCTCGATCATCCAACTATGCATCATATTGCGTGATGCGAGACAGATGGCTCTCGCCACAGGCCTCGTCACCGGGGTTCAGGCATCGCGGTTATGGGCGCACGTAGCTCCAACCCTGTTCCTGCAGCTCCATTATCCGCACGACACCGGACGACACGACGGTGGCCTGCGAGACAAGCGGTATCTCCTTCTGCTCGACCCGGCTCATGTTCGCCCTTGTGTTGTCGCAGGCGGAAAACGAGATCGACCGCGACGTTGCTGCCAGCGACTTGATCCGCTCCTTCACCGGCGAGGTATCGTCGCGCAGCATATTCAGGCCGGGGCCAAAGGTGACGATCTCGATCTGAACCGGCTCTCCGATTCCCTTGTAGTGTTGCTCGACATTGACTGCGTTGTTGAGCGCCAGGTTCATCACTGCCGGTTCATTCGTATTCACCTGAAGCACCAGCCGATGCCCCTTGCTCTTGCCGGGGGTGGCTGGAGGTGCCGCCGACTGCTTGGTTTGCGCCACCGCCGCTGGCGGCGCGTCCAGCAGGGGCAGAACCGCCACGCACAGCGCAGCGACCAGAACAGAAATTCTCGATCTTGCCATCATCCCTCCTGATGTCGGTAGAAGCATGCCGCGGCCATCACCATTTCCGCGTCGTGTCGGGTTTGATCGGCCATTTGCAGGAAACGGCCATTCGCTCCCGTGTCGTCTTCAAGCCGGCCAGTGAATAGCGCCCCTCCCATGCTCCGCCCTGGCCGCCAAGGATGCGGAAGGCGATCTCGCCCTGAGCCGGCAGCGAAGCCAGCAAGCGGACGACATCGGCACCGATGGCCACGCCCGTCCCGAACGGCACGGCAGCGGCCGGAAGCATCGTTGGCGAGCCACCGTCGACGGTGTAGGAAACGGTGTAGCGGTCGCCGGCCGGCAAGCCGCCGGGAGCGGTGAGCGTCAGGGATGTGTTCCCGCCGCGGCACGCAATCAAGAGCTTGAGGCCGGAGCCGTCCGGTGCACCACTGGCTGTCGCAGACGCGATCACAACCGGCGAATAATCGAGCGGTGACGTCGTCTCGCTGAACATCCAGCTTTCCGGCGTCGCCGTGCTCCCGGAGCCGGACGCAGTCCGCGGTCGCACGGACTCCGGTGTGATTTCGCGAGAGAGCCTGTCCAGACACTTCGCCC
Source organism: Reyranella sp. (assembly GCF_965279465.1). Taxonomy (NCBI): domain Bacteria; kingdom Pseudomonadati; phylum Pseudomonadota; class Alphaproteobacteria; order Hyphomicrobiales; family Reyranellaceae; genus Reyranella; species Reyranella sp. Next base: position 5,822,845 of record NZ_OZ257242.1, on the reverse strand, counting down.
TCTCGGCATCTGGGAGGCTCGCGCACGCTCGCGGCTTGTCCAAGGGATCGCCGGCCCCCTGTGCGATTGCAGGGGCGCCCGCCGACGCGAGCGCGACGAGGAAGCAGGCGGTAACGGGCTTCATTGCTTTCGCTCAACCTGGCGGCTCTGGCGGTCCAGCCACTCCTGCGCCGCAGGGAAGCGGCCAAGGCCTGGCACTGTGGCACCCAGATTGACGGTTTTCCAGTTCGGGTCGAAACCGGGCACCTGGAGCTTGTCGATTCGGCCGAAGAGACGATCGGTGAAGCGGGCCACCCGCAGATATCGGTTCGAGTTCGCGGGCCAGTTGTAGCTGACCAGGACAGTGGGCACGGCCAGAGTCGCAATGCGTTCGCCCGGCTTTACCAGCGCGGGATAGTCGGAAGCTTCCAGGAACGCCGGCAGGTAGTAGTCCTCGAACTTCAGGTCGTAGGTCACCGGCAGAAACTTGAAGCCGCCTTCCCACTGGCCACGGATGAAGGCGTCGACCGGCTTGGCCGTGACGAAAACGACGGCCGCCATGTCGCCTTTGCGCATCTGTTGCAATGCCAACTGATGCGGAATGAACGTCTTTTCGATGTTGATGCCCAATCGGCTGAAGATCAGCGGTCCGGAGTAGGCGGCTGCCGTGCCCAAAGTGTTGAAGTTCACCTTCTTTCCTGCGAGATCCTGAAGGCTCTGGATCTCCGGTCGGACGAAGACGTGAAGCTCGGACGGGAAAAGACTGAGCAGATACTTCACGTGGAAGCCGATATCGGGGAACGCGACCTTGTACTCATCCAATGAGTCGGAATTGATGATCGCCAGATCGACGCCGCGCAAATAGAGGAGGGAGTTCAGGTTCTCCGTTGGACCGCGCGTGACGATCGGGAGGACGTGAAGATTCTCCCCGTCGTCGACCACGCGCGCCATTTCCGCGGCCAGCCGCAGCGGGGCACCTTCGATGAGGCCTGCGGCGAGGCCCAGGGTCCAGGCATTGATCTTGTCCTGCCGCTCGGCGTAGGTCGGTGCGCGTCGGGCCGCTTGATCCTGCGCTTCGGCTGAGGCCGACCACCAAAGTGACGGAACGACCGCCGCCCACAGCACAACGGCGCTTGCCAGCTTCTTCATGGACCTCACCATCATTGATCGCTCTCCCATCGCCCGTTCGTGCCGTCTATCGGGCTCCCATCCGTTGCTGCAATGCCTCCAGCCGGAGCTTGGCCTCGCCGACACCGCCAGCGAGCGCCTTGCGGTAGAGTTCGCGTGCCTTGGCGACGTCGCTCTGGGTGCCGAAGGTCTGTCGCGCCGACAGGAGTAATGGGTCATATGTCTCCGCCAGCCAGAACAGCGCCTCTGTGCTGCCCATCTCTGCCGCCTGGTCGAGCATGTTCCGCGCGGCGCCGATATTGCCCTGCTCCAGCAACAGGCTGGCGCGCGCGATCAGGCGGATGGCTTGCGGATCGCCTGGCTCAGGGCCCACTGCCGGCTTCGCCGTTGCTTGCGGTGCCGAAGGTGGAGCAGCTGAGGGTTGCTGGACGGTAGACGACGCTGCCGACGGCAAGCGGCTGCTGCGTCCCGCCGTGCCTTCCCGGATGGTCGCCAGTTGCTGCTCTGCGCGCTGGGTCCGAGTGCGCTCCGCGTCGAGGGATTCTCGGGCAACCGCGGCGTCCGATCTTGCCTTCTGCAACTCGCTTCGCATCGCTGCCAACTGATTGTCCTGGGCAACAGCTTCGACGGCCTTTGCTTTCGCCTGCTTCTCCAGGCTTGACCTTGCCTCGGTAAGCTCGGCGGCGAGCTTCTCTGTCTTGTCCCGTTCCTGCTGCAGCGCGCGGCGCTGCTCGTCGGTGCTGCGCTCCGCAGCCTCTTTCACGCCCGCGATCTGGTCCTTCGCCGAACGCGCCGTGGACAGGTGGGACTCGACTTCCCGTCGGGCCGCCGCCAATTCAGTGCCGAGCTTCTCGGCTCTGGCTTGCGCGTCGCGCAGGGCCTGGCTTTGCCCGTCGGCGCTTCGCTTGCTCGTCTCGACCGTCCGCCGGGCCTCATCGCGTGCGGCCTGCGCCGCCTTTGCCTGTGCCTCGGCCTCCTGTTGCGCGGCCACCAGCTCGACCGCGAGCTTCTCGGCCTTGGCTTGCGCGTCGCGGAGGGCTTGGCCTTGCTCGTCGGCGCCTCGCTTGCTCGTCTCGACCGTCCGCCGGGCCTCATCGCGTGCGGCCTGCGCCGCCTTTGCCTGTGCCTCGGCCTCCTGTTGCGCGGCCACCGGCTCGACCGCGAGCTTCTCGGCCTTGGCTTGCGCGTCGCGGAGGGCCTGGCCTTGCTCGTCGGCGCCCCGCTTGTTCGTCTCGAGTGCGCGCCGGGCTTCATCTTGTGCGGTCTGCACCGCCGCCGTCTGCGCCTCGGTCTCCTGTCGCGCTGCTACCAGTTCTGCCGCGAGCTTCTCGGCCTTGTCTTGCGCGTCGCGGAGGGCCTGGCCTTGCTCGTCGGCGCCCCGCTTGTTGGTCTCGAGTGCGCGCCGGGCTTCATCTTGCGCGGTCCGCACCGCTGCTGTCTGCGCCTCGGCCTCCTGTCGCGCTGCCACCAGCTCGGCCGCGAGCTTCTCGGCCTTGGCTTGCACGTCGCGCAGGGCCTGGCCTTGCTCGTCGGCGGCTCGTTTGGTCGTCTCAACCGCGCGCCGGGCCTCATCGCTCGCGGTCCGCGCCGCCGCTGTCTTGGCCTCGATCTCCAGCCGCGCGGCAGCCAGTTCACCGGCAAGCTTTTCAGCCTTGTCTTGTGCCTGCCGCAGCTCGGTCGTGGTCCGTGCGCTCGCCTCCTTCAGCCGCGTGGCCTCGTCACTTGCCGAGCGCAACATCGCGGCCCGTGACTCTCCTTCGCGCCGTGCTGCAGCAAGCTCGACGCGAAGCTTCTCGGCCTTGTCTCGCTCCTGCTTCAGGGCGGCTTGCTCGGTTGTACGTACGTTTGCCTGTGCGGACTTGTCTTCCTGCTGCTTCAGCGCCTGGCGCAGTTCGCCGGTGAGGCGCTCCGTTTCTGCCTCCGCACGCGCGGCTTGATCGATCGCCTTCTGGGCAAGTGAGGCTTGGGTGGCGGTGTCGCGTTGCGCCTCCGTGAGTTCGCCGGCAAGTTTGCCGGCCTTGGCGAGCTCTGCCTGAAGTGCCTGACGCAGTTGCTCGATGGTATGCTGACCGGCCTCTCTCTCCCGACTTGCCGCTTCGCCTGCCGAGCGGAGCAATACAACCTGCGACTCCGCTTCTCGCCGCGCCGCCGTCGCATCGCTTGCGAGCTTCGTGGCCCGTTCCATTTCCTCTCGATGCGTGTGCTTCAAGCCCGTCGCGTTCTCCGATTCTGCCGTCCACGGGAGGCGGAGCGCGCCGAGATCATCGTGATAGAGCAGGGGCCCGACCGCCACGCCGGCGAGCAAGCCGGCTGCCATCGTCAGGATGCTGCCTCGCTTACGAACGATCCAGCCGGCGGCAAGCCCGGCCCCGGTGTTTGGGGGATCCCCTTGCATCGCGTCACGCGATGGCTGCGCGGTCAGGCCGCCGGGAGCACTCCGGGAAATGCGCGGGTCCGCGAGCGGCTTGCTCTTGTCGACCGCCGCCACGGTGGTTTGGGGCAGATGCCAATGTGTCGCGTTGAGTTGAATAGGTGCGTCGTCATCATCGAGCCATTGTGCGGCTTCGGCCGACCAGCGCGCGACCGCATAGGTGCCACTTGCGTCATCCTCCAGGATGACGAAGACGCCATTCCTCGGGGCGGTATCGATTGCCTTGCGCATGAATCCCCAGCGCTGGAACGAGCGGTAGCCGAGAAAGATCGCTGCCCATGCAGCGTCGGCCAACCTTCATACCCTACGCCATCGGAGTGGCGCTCACGCCAGGGCTTTGTAGGTAGTTCTTTTGGCGCAGCAGCAGGTTGGGGACCTGATTCATCCAGTGAACCCGAGCAGGACGTTGCCGACGTGGTCGCAGTTGTCGAGCGCATCCACGATACCGGCCGGTATAGGGCGACGTACTGCAGGGGGATACGGGCGCGGATCTGGGGGCTTTGCGAGAAATAACAGAATTTGCTGGAAGGGCTGACCTAGCTGATCGCGTCGGCGACCCGCAAGCGGCGCTGTTGTGGGTGAGCCGCAGCCAGCGACATCTGGCCGGGCAATTGGCCGTGCGGGGCAAATGGGGGATGGGTCAGCGTCGACCTCGATCACGACACCGCCGTCTTCGCCACCGACGTCGTCGCCTTGGCAAGTTCCGACATCATCGTTCGCTCTTCGTTGTTTCGCGTCGGCCGCGAAATAGTGCAGAGACGCCAGCCGCGATCATCATGAAGCCCATGCTCCACCGCCGCTAACCCAATCGGGCACGACGGCGGCCGAAGACGAAATCTTCGGCCGCCGAGCCGAGCGACATGACGCCGGTCAGGACACCACGGTGAAGTTGTTGTTGCTGAGGGAGACCGTGCCGTTGAGGTGCGCAAACTGCACGGCGGCATAGGTCGATCCTGTGCCGTCGCGATCGTAGTACAGGTTGCCGTTCGCCGAGTTGTAGATGATGCGATCGCTCGAATCCTGGGCGGCCGCGCCCGCGAAGAACGCTGACGCCGAGAGCGTGCCCGTGTTGAGGGCGGTGAAGATGCTCTGGTCGAGCCTTATTGTGTCGTTCGACGAACTGAAGTCCGCGATCGTGTCGATGTTGCCGGTCAGCGCCGAGTCGAACACGAATGTGTCCTGGCCGCCGCCGCCGGTCAGCGTGTCGTTGCCCGACCCACCGTTCAGCGTGTTGGCATTGCCGTCGCCGGTCAGCGTGTCGTTGAAGTTGCTGCCCGTCAGGTTCTCGATCGAGATCAGCGTGTCGGTTCCCGGGCTGCCGGTGTTCTGCGGCCCGGAGATCGCCAGGCTCACCGTCACCGCCGAAGTCGCGGACCCGTAGGATGCCGTATCGGTCCCGGAGCCGCCGTCGAGCGTGTCGTTGCCGAGGCCGCCGGTCAGCGTGTCGTTGCCCGACCCGCCGCTCAGCGTGTTGGCATTGCCGTCGCCGGTCAGCGTGTCGTTGAAACTGCTGCCAGACAGGTTCTCGATCGCGATCAGCGTGTCGGTTCCCGCGCCGCCGGTATTCTGGCTCCCGGAGACCGCCAGGCTCACCGTCACCGCCGAAGACGCGGAGCCGTAGGAGGCAGTGTCGGTGCCGCCGCCACCATTCAGCGTGTCGTTTCCGGCGCCGCCCTCCAGCGTATTGGCGTTGCCGTTGCCGGTCAGCGTGTCGCTGGAGCTGCCGCCCGTGAGGTTCTCGATCCCGATCAGCGTGTCGGTCCCCGCGCCGCCGGTATTCTGCGCCCCCGAGACCGCCAGGCTCACCGTCACTCCCGAAGACGCGGAGCCGTAGGATGCCGTGTCGGTCCCATCGCCGCCGTCGAGCGTGTCGTTGCCGAGGCCGCCGGTCAGCGTGTCGTCGCCGTCGCCGCCGCTCAGCGTGTTGGCATTGCTATCGCCGGTCAGCGTGTCGTCGAAGTCGCTGCCCATCAGGTTCTCGAGCCCGACCAGCGTGTCGTTCCCCGCACCGCCGGTATTCTGCGACGAGGTGAGGGCCAGGCTCACTGTCACCGCCGAGGTCGCGGAGCCGTAGGATGCCGTGTCGGTCCCGATGTCGCCGTTCAGCGTGTCGTTGCCGGCGCCGCCATCCAGCGTGTCGTTGCCGGCGTCGCCGTCCAGCGAGTCGTTTCCGGCGCCACCGCTCAGCGTGTCGTTGTCCGACCCGCCGCTCAGCGTGTTGGCGTTGCCGTCGCCGGTCAGCGTGTCGTTGAAGTTGCTGCCCGTCAGGTTCTCGATCGAGATCAGCGTGTCAGTTCCCGCGCTGCCGGTATTCTGCGCCCCGGAGACCGCCAGGCTCACCGTCACCCCCGCAGTCGCCGAGCCGTAGGATGCCGTGTCGGTCCCGGAGCCGCCGTCGAGCGTGTCGTTGCCGAGGCCGCCGGTCAGCGTGTCGTTGCCCGACCCGCCGCTCAGCGTGTTGGCATTGCCGTCGCCGGTCAGCGTGTCGCTGGAGTCGCTGCCCGTCAGGTTCTCGATCCCGACCAGCGTGTCGGTTCCCGCGCCGCCGGTATTCTGGCTCCCGGAGACCGCCAGGCTCACCGTCACCGCCGAAGACGCGGAGCCGTAGGAGGCAGTGTCGGTGCCGCCGCCACCATTCAGCGTGTCGTTTCCGGCGCCGCCCTCCAGCGTATTGGCGTTGCCGTTGCCGGTCAGCGTGTCGCTGGAGCTGCCGCCCGTGAGGTTCTCGATCCCGATCAGCGTGTCGGTCCCCGCGCCGCCGGTATTCTGCGCCCCCGAGACCGCCAGGCTCACCGTCACTCCCGAAGACGCGGAGCCGTAGGATGCCGTGTCGGTCCCATCGCCGCCGTCCAGCGTGTCGTTGCCGAGGCCGCCGGTCAGCGTGTCGTCGCCGTCGCCGCCGCTCAGCGTGTTGGCATTGCTATCGCCGGTCAGCGTGTCGTTGAAGTCGCTGCCCATCAGGTTCTCGAGCCCGACCAGCGTGTCGTTCCCCGCGCCGCCGGTATTCTGCGACGAGGTGAGGGCCAGGCTGACCGTCACCGCCGCAGTCGCGGAGCTGTAGGATACCGTGTCGGTCCCGGAGCCGCCGTCGAGCGTGTCGTTGCCGGCACCGCCGTCCAGCGTGTCGTTGCCCAACCCGCCGCTCAGCGTGTTGGCATTGCCGTCGCCGGTCAGCGTGTCGTTGAAGTTGCTGCCCGTCAGGTTCTCGATCGAGATCAGCGTGTCGGTTCCCGCGCTGCCGGTATTCTGCGGCCCGGAGATCGCCAGGCTCACCGTCACCGCCGAAGACGCGGAGCCGTAGGATGCCGTGTCGGTGCCGGAGCCGCCGTCGAGCGTGTCGTCGCCGAGGCCGCCGGTCAGCGTGTCGTTGCCCGACCCGCCGCTCAGCGTGTTGGCATTGCCGTCGCCGGTCAGCGTGTCGTTGAAGCTGCTGCCGGTCAGGTTCTCGATCGCGATCAGCGTGTCGGTTCCCGCGCCGCCGGTATTCTGGCTCCCGGAGACCGCCAGGCTCACCGTCACCGCCGAAGACGCGGAGCCGTAGGAGGCAGTGTCGGTCCCGCCGCCACCATTCAGCGTGTCGTTTCCGGCACCGCCCTCCAGCGTATTGGCGTTGCCGTCGCCGGTCAGCGTGTCGTTGGCGCTACCGCCCGTCAGGTTCTCGATCCCGACCAGCGTGTCCGTTCCCGCGCCTCCGGTTGCCTGCGCCGTGGTGACCGCCAGGCTCACCGTCACCGCCGTCGTCGCAGAAGCGTAGGAGGCCGTGTCGGTCCCGGAGCCGCCGTCAAGCAGGTCGTTGCCGGCACCGCCAGCCAGCGTGTCGTTGCCGTCGCCGCCGGTCAGCGTGTTGGCATTGCCGTCGCCGGTCAGTGTGTCGCCGAAGTCGCTGCCCGTCAGGTTCTCGATCGCGGATAGCGTGTCGGTGCCCGCGCCACCGGTCGCCTGCGCCGTGGTGACAGCCAAGCTCACCGTCACCGCCGCCGTCGCGGAGGCGTAGGAGGCGGTGTCTGTCCCGGTGCTGCCGTTCAGCGTGTCGTTGCCGGCGCCGCCGTCCAGCGTGTCGTCGCCGAGGCCGCCGTTCAGCGTGTCATTGCCCGCCCCGCCGACCAGCGTGTTGGCATTGCCGTCACCGGTCAGCGTGTCGCTGAAGCCGCTGCCCGTCAGGTTCTCGATCGCGGTCAGCGTGTCGGTCCCCGCGCCGCCGGTATTCTGCGCCAAGGAGTTTGCCAGGCTCACCGTCACTGCCGAGGTCGCGGAGGCGTATGAACCCGTGTCGGTCCCGGAGCCGCCGTCCAGCGTGTCGTTGCCGGAGCCGCCGTCCAGAATGTCGTTGCCGCCATTGCCGCGAAGCGTGTCGTTGCCCGCGAGGCCGCTGATCGTATCGTTGCCTCCGCCGCCCACCAGGGTGTCGGCCGCAGAAGTGCCGGTGAGTGTCAAGTCGTCGTCACGGCCCTCGACCGTAATCGTTGCGGTGTTAGGCACGCCGTCGTTGACGCCATCGCTGATCCGGTAGCTGACGGTCAGCAGCTCGGATTCACCGGCATTGAGCGCGTCGAACTGGGTTGGGTCGAAGCTGAGCACACCGTTGGAGACGGTGAAGGCCACGCTGCGCGAGGCGTTCGACGAGGTGACGGTGACCCCCGACAGCACGGAGATCGCGTTGCCCTCGGGATCGCTGGCGCCGGCGAGCAGGTCGATCTGCACCGGGGTGGTCACGTCCTCGTTGGTGTTCGGCGCGGCGATCGGAGCGATCGTCGGTGCCTCGTTGACGTTGGTGACGGTGATCGCCAGCGCCTGGGTGACTGCCGGGGCCGTGCCGTCGCTGACGCTGACCGTGACGTCGTAGACATTGTCGGCGCCTGCGTCGGCCGGGGCCTCGAAGTTGGGAGCGGAGACGAAGCTCAGCGCGCCGGTCGTGGCGTTGACGGTGAAGAGCGCGGCATCGGCCCCACCGGCGATGGCATAGGTGAGCGTGTCGCCTTCAGCATCGGTGGCGGCGAGCGTCGTGGCGGCCAGCTGGTTCTCGGCGACCGAGGCGATGGCTGGTGAGGAGAAGGTCGGCGCGATGTTGTCGTGGCGGCCCTCGACGGTGATGGTTGCGGTGTTGGACACGGCACCATTGACGCCGTCGCCGATCTGGTAGCTGACGGTCAGCAGCTCGGTCTGGCCGGTGTCGAGCTCGCCGAACTGGGCGGGATCGAAGCTGAGCACGCCACCCGGGGAGACGGTGAAGGCCACGGTGCGGGCGGCGTTCGACGAGGTGACGGTGACCCCCGACAGCACGGAGATCGCGTTGCCCTCGGGGTCGGTGGCGCCGGCGAGCAGGTCGATCTGTACCGGGTTCGCCGCGTCCTCGTTGGTGTTCGGCGCGGCGATCGCGGCGATCGTCGGTGCCTCGTTGGTGTCGGTGACCGTGATCGCCAGCGCCTGGGTGGTCGTCGCGCCCTTGTCGTCCCTCACGCCGACCGTGATGTCGTAGACGTTGTTGGCGCCCGCGTCGGCCGGAGCCTCGAAGTCGGGAGCGGAGACGAAGCTCAGCGCGCCGGTCGCAGCGTTGACCGTGAAGCGTGCGGCGTCGACACCGCCGACGATCGCGTAGGTGAGCGGGTCGCCGTCAGGATCGGTGGCGGTGAGCGTCGCGGCCGCAACCTGGTTCTCGGTGACCGAGGCGGTACCCGCCGACGTGAAAGTCGGCTTGCGGTTGGGGTTGTCGGGGGCAAAGTTGACGTCGACCCAGTAATTCGACGCGTTGTAGCTCATGGTCGGGAAGAGCCCGGTCGCGCCGGAGTTGAAAACGCCGCTGCCCACGCCGGCGGTCAGCACGCCGTCCGGACCGGTGTGAGCGGCCGAGAAGTAGTTCCCGGTGACGGCGAAGTTCTGCGTGGTGCCGTAGGACACGACATAGGTCGCACCGGCCTCGATCGCGACCGACGTCGAAAGGGCGCCGACCTGCCAGCCGGATTCGCCCACGCCCGAGGTAACGGTGGCCGATGCGATCAAAACACCGTTAGCATGCCACAGGTTCAGGACACGCGTGTCGGCATCGTTCGCATCCGCCGCGCCGCGGAAATAACGCAGCGCGTTGATGACGCCCGAGGTGTTTGCCGTGAACCTCATGCCGAGTTCGTAGTCGGTCGGGTCGGCCGTATCGATCGTCGCCGGTGCATCGGTCGAGCCGAAGACGTTCGAATTGATCGTCTCGGCCACATCGGTGACGCTGATCGCCAGCGCCTGGGTCACGGCCGGGGCGATGCCATCGCTGACGCTGACCGTGACGTCGTAGACGTTGTTGGCGCCCGTGTCAGCCGGAGCTTCGAAATCGGGGGTGGAGACGAAGCTCAGCACGCCGGTCGAGGCATTGACGGTGAAGCGCGCGGCATCGGCGCCGCCAACGATCGCGTAGGTGAGCGTGTCGCTGTTGGTATCGGCGGCGGTGAGCGTCGCGGCGACAAGCTGGTTCTCGGCGGCCGAAGCAGTGGCCGCCGAGGTGAAGACCGGCGCGCTGTTGACGGTGGGGACAAACGTGACGTCGGCCCAGTAGTTTGCATTGTTGTAGGTCTGGGTCGGGAAGATGCCGGTCGTGTCGGAGGCGAAGACACCGCTGCCAATGCCGGCTGTCAGCAGGCCGCCAGGTCCGATGTGGGCGGTGGAGAAGTAGTTCCCGGTAACGGCGAAGTTCTGTGTGGTCCCGTAGGATACGACGTAGGTCGCGCCGGACTGGATTTCGATCGGCGCTGAGAGGGTGCCGATCTGCCAGCCCGATTCGCCTGCGGTCGAGGTGATGGTGACCGACCCGAGCCGGGTGCCGGTGGCAGTCCACAGGTTCATGACGCGCGTGTCGGTATCGTTCGCGTCCGCCGCGCCACGGAAGTAGCGAAGCTCGGTGATGGTGCCCGCAGCGTTTGCTGTAAACCTCATGCCGAGTTCGTAGTCGGTCGGGTCGGTGGTGTCGGTTGCGGCGGGCGCGTCGGTCAGGCCGAAGACGTTCGAGCCGGTGCCGTTCTCGGCAACATCGGTGACGGTGACGGTGATCGCTTGGGTCACGGCCGGCGCGATGCCGTCGCTGACCCCGACGGTCAGGTCGTAGACGTTGTCGGCGCCCGCGTCGGCCGGAGCTTCGTAGTTTGGCGAGACGACGAAGCTCAACACTCCGGTCTGGGAGTCGATGGTGAAGCGCGCGGCGTCGGCGCCGCCGGTGATCGCGTAGCTGAGCGGATCGTTGTCGGCGTCGGTCGCGGTGATCGCGCCGACGGTCAGCCGGTTCTCCGGTGAGGTCAGCGCTGCGGCCGAGGTGATAACCGGCGCCGTGTCCGGGTCGAAGGCGATGTCGACCCAGTAGTTGGTGCCGTTGAACGGGTTCGACGGCATGACCGCTGCGCCGCTGCCCTGGTAGAAAACGCCGTTGCCGCCGCCGACCCCGTCCTGGTCGACGCGCACGACTCCGTTGCGCCCCCAGAAGGAATCGTTGTCGAGGCCGTCGAAGGCCAGGTCGTTCGCCTCGACGAAATAATTGCCCGTCGCCACGTAGTTGTTGTCGGTACGGTAGGAGACGACATATTGCATCCCCGCCGTCAGGGTGACGGGCGACGACAGGGTGGCAACCTGCCAGCCTACCTGACCCACGCCCGAGGTGAAGGTCACCGTGGCAAGCAGGGTGCCGTCGGCACGCCAGAGATGGCCCTCGCGCACGTCGGTGTCGTTGGCGTCGCCGCTGCCGCGCCAGTATTTGAGCTCGGTCACGCTGCCGGAGCGGTCGACGGCGAAGCGCATGCCGAGCTCGACCGTTGTCCCCTCGTTGTACAGGACCGGTGAGCCCGGCGTGGCGTCGTTGAAGGCGCTGAAAAGTGCTTCGTTGGCGTCGGTGACGGTGATCGCCAGCGCCTTGGTCACAGCCGGGGCCGTGCCGTCGCTGACGCTGACGGTGACGTCGTAGACGTTGTCGGCGCCCACGTCGGCTGGAGCCTCGAAGTCGGGGGCGGAGACGAAGCTCAACACTCCGGTCTGGGCGTCGATGGTGAAGCGCGCGGCGTCGGCGCCGCCGGTGATCGCGTAGCTGAGTGGATCGTTGTTGGCGTCGGTCGCGGTGATCGCGCCGACGGTCAGCCGGTTCTCCGGCGAGGTCAGCGTCGCAGCCGAGGTGATGACCGGAGCCGAGTTCGGCAGCACCATGCCGGCGTCGAAGGCGATGTCGACCCAGTAGTTGGCGCCGTTGAACGAGTTCGACGGCATGACCGCTGCGCCGCTGCCTTGGTAGAAAACGCCGTTGCCGCCGCCGACCCCGTCCTGGACGACGCGCACGACTCCGCCGGGGCCCCAGAAGGAATCGTTGTCGAGGCCGTCGAAGGCCACGTCGTTCGCCTCGACAAAATAGTTGCCCGTCGCCACGTAGTTGTTGTCGGTACGGTAGGAGACGACATATTGCACTCCCGCCGTCAGGGTGACGGGTGACGACAGGGTGGCAACCTGCCAGCCTGTCTCGCCCACGCCCGAGGTGAAGGTCACCGTGGCAAGCAGGGTACCGTCGGCACGCCAGAGATGGCCCTCGCGCACGTCGGTGTCGATGGCGTCGCCGCTGCCGCGCCAGTATTTGAGCTCGGTCACGCTGCCGGCACGGTCGACGGCGAAGCGCATGCCGAGCTCGACCGTTAACCCCTCATTGTACTGGACCGGCGTGCCCGGCGTGGCGTCGTTGAAGGCGCTGAAAAGTGCTTCGTTGGCGTCGGTGACGGTGATCACCAGCGCCTTGGTCACAGCCGGGGCCCTGCCGTCGCTGACGCTGACGGTGACGTCGTAGACGTTGTTGGCGCCCACGTCGGCTGGAGCCTCGAAGTCGGGGGCGGAGACGAAGCTCAGCAAACCGGTCTGGGCGTTGATGGTGAAGCGCGCGGCGTCGGCGCCGCCGGCGATCGCGTAGGTGAGCCGGTCGAAGTCGGCGTCGGTCGCGGTGATCGCGCTGACGGTCAGCCGGTTCTCCGGCGAGGTCAGCGTCGCAGCCGAGGTGATGACCGGAGCCGAGTTCGGCGGCACGATGCCGGCGTCTAAGGCGATGTCGACCCAGTAGTTGGCGCCGTTGAACGAGTTCGACGGCATGACCGCTGCGCCGCTGCCCTGGTAGAAAACGCCGTTGCCGCCGCCGACCCCGTCCTGGTCGACGCGCACGACTCCGTTGCGCCCCCAGAAGGAATCGTTGTCGAGGCCGTCGAAGGCCACGTCGTTCGCCTCGACAAAATAGTTGTTCGTCGCCACGTAGTTGTTGTCGGTACGGTAGGAGACGACATATTGCACCCCCGCCGTCAGGGTGATGGGCGACGACAGGGTGGCAACCTGCCAGCCTACCTGACCCACGCCCGAGGTGAAGGTCACCGTGGCAAGCAGGGTACCGTCGGCACGCCAGAGATGGCCCTCGCGCACGTCGGTGTCGTTGGCGTCGCCGCTGCCGCGCCAGTATTTGAGCTCGGTCACGCTGCCGGAGCGGTCGACGGCGAAGCGCATGCCAAGCTCGACCGTTGTCCCCTCGTCGTACAGGACCGGCGAGCCCGGCGTGGCGCCGTCGAAGGCGCTGTAGGTACTCGCCGCCGTGACGATGACGGCCTTGCTGTCCGGGGTGATGTTGTAGACGTTCAGGCTGTCGTCAATTGCACGGGCCTCGATCGTGTAAGCGCCCTGCTTCGTTGGATACCAGTAGTAGCTCCAGGTGGCCCAGTTGTCGGCCGAATTTGCGACTTTCCAGGTGGCGCCGCCGTCGAGGGAAACCTCGACTGCGGCCACCTGCCCGTCGGTAGTCGACGGGTTGCCGTCATTGTCGGTCGCCGTGCCGGTGATCGTCACGACCTTGAGAGCCTCGGTCGTGTCAGGCAGCTCGTTGATCGAGGCCACCGCTGGCGTGGTGTCGGTCGACGCGCTGGCACGCTTCAGCCCCTGCGAAATCAGGAAGGCGTCGGCGACTCCCGGCTGGATCCCCATGTCGGCGAACATGTTGATCGTGAACTGCTGGAGGTCGGTATTGGCGATGTCGGCGCCGTAGGGAGAGCTGTCATGCTGGTCGCTGAGGCCCCAGCTCCAGAAAGTGGTGCCGGCGCCGAAGACCAGCGAGCCGCTCGCCGTGCGATAGAGTGACAGATTATGCGTCGCGACGCCCGGCGCGGTATTGTTGCCCTGGTCGACCAGAATGGCGTCCCAGGGCAGCGTCGTCTCGGACAGCTTGATGAGGCCTGCGGGGCGCAGGATGTCGTCAGGCGAGGTATCCCACTCGTAGCCGAGAATGCCTGGGGCAATGTCGAGCTGGCCGCCGTTGGCGATGGTAGTGTCGCGCCAGACGCGCAGGCTGGCGTAGTTCGCCGGCACGTCGAGGGCACCGCCGAACTGGCCGGTGCCGTCGGGCCCGAAGAGCTGGCCGGTGAGCTGGTTCTGGCCACAATGGCATGCCGGATTCATTCCGGTGATCGGATCCACGTCCGCGAGGTTGCCGCCGCCGGCGAGCGGGTTGCCGTGGAAGCGGGTGTCCATCCACGTCCCGGTCCAGATGTCGCTAGGATCGAGGTTGTAGTAATCGTTCGGGCCGGCGTTGGGGTCGCCGACCGCGAGCGTCTCCTTGTAGCAGACGAGGGTGCGGTATTCCGTGCCGTCCGCGCTGTAAGCGACGTCCCAGCGGGTCTTCCAGTAGCATTCGTTGCCGCTCCAGAAGAGCAGGTTCACGCCGGAATCGCGCGCTTCCTCGACGTTTGCACGCTGATCGCCCGACCAGTATTCGTCATGTCCGACCGAAATGAACGACTTGTAGTTCTTGAGGTAGTCGGCCCCGAGCCTATCGGTGTCGATGCCTGAAATGTAGGAAACGTCATAGCCCTGCTGCTCGAGCCAGTAGATCGCGGAATAGTCGGCGCCAAAAAGATAGTCCTGCGCACCCGCGTTCGTGCCGGTGCCGTCGTCGGTGATGAAGGGACGATTGTAACTGACCGCGTAGGCGCGGTCCTGCGAGTGGCTGCCGGCCCCTGGAATTGGGTCCCAGTTGATGCTGCCGTTCTGGTCGCCGTAGAGATTGGCGCCAACCACGCCGTTGTTGCCACCCCAGGCATTGTAGGCCTGCCAGGTCGTGTCGGAGGTCTGCAGGACGATGTCGTGGGTCTCGCCGTCGTTGCGCACGACGAAGGGAATCTGGTTGACGGCGCCTTCGATAGGGTCGCCGTTCTCATCGAGGCGCTGCAGGCGGGCAAGATAGACGCCGGAGACGGCATCGGCCGGCACGTTCCAGCCATCCGTCACCGACCAGTTGCCGGCGTCGACCATGCCGCGCGAGGCGTCGACGAGCGCGTCCGGCTGGACCGTGGCGTTGGTGTTCGTCCAGTCGGCGACCTCGCGGGCGCCGCTGCCGCCGTAGTAGCCAAGGCGGAAGATCTCGACCTTGTAGTCGCTCCCTGCGTCGCCGTTCACGTTGATCTTGAAGTCGACGCGGCTGCCCGCGTTGACGCTCATGTCAGTCGCGAAGCCCTCGATCTCGGTGCTGTGGGGGACATCCCAATATGACTTGTCGGCACGTCCCTCGGTGATCTGGTTTTCTTCCAGGATCCTGTTCATTTATGCCCCGCAAAACCGCGTTAATGAGAGGAAAGACTAAAAATTCCCGCCAGCGACTGCAGGATTCCTGCGGTCGACGCCTCCACTCGGGATGCTGATAGGAGGAACAATCTGCCTTGCGCTGCCCGAGCACGAAATGCCGAGCGGCCGGGGCAATCGGAGTAACCCATTTTCACCTCGGCAAACTCCGTCCTTGCGGGCGGCCGCAGCTCTCGGGAAGGTTGGGCGAGGACGAACAACGGGGCGAACGGGTCTCCCTCGTGGTCCGTACTCGTTCGGCGCCGCCGGCAATGACCGTGGGCAAGAGCAGGTGTCGCTTCGCACAGTGCGGCCGATGGCTGTCGAGGATTATGACCGACCATTCTCAGCTCGGGCTGGGATCGAGAACTTTGGGAGTGTTCGCGTAGCCGGCCAGACCGGCGTTGCGGTGCAGGCCGGGCTTCCGACCGATGGGCATCCTCGGGCGCGGAACGAGGCACGCCTCGAGGGCCGCCGTGATCGCCGCGCGATTCATGCCCTTTCCGATGAAGACGAGCTCCTGCCGGCGGTCGCCGAACGGGGCGCGCCAGTTCCCGTGGATCCGGGCGACGGCCTCGGGGATGGTCGGCCAGTCCCTCTGCGGCGTTGCCGCCCACCAGCGTCCGAGGGGACGGAGGTCAGCCAGGCCGCCGGCGACGCTGTATTCGAAGATGAGGTTGGGGTCGGTATCGGTCCAGAGCCAGCCCTTGGCACGGAGGACGCCCGGCATGGCGTTGGCGAGCACGGCCCGGACTCGTCCGGAGTCGAACGGCAGGCGGGCCCGCCACACGAAGGACTCGATGCCGTATTCCTCGGTTTCGGGGACGTGGTTCTCGTGGCCGTTCAGCTCCTGGACCCAGAGCGGGCGGGTCCGGGCCTTCTCGAAATCGAACAGACCGGTATTGAAGATGTCGGTCAGCGGGACGTCGCAGAAGTCGGTCTCGATCAGCCGCGCGCCGGGGTTGAGGCTGCGGATGATGCGGCGGGCGTCGGCCAGCCGCTCTGGACCTGCGGAGGTCACCTTGTTGAGCACGATGACGTCGGCAAATTCGATCTGGTCAACGAGGAGCTCGACCAGGGTGCGCTGATCCTGGGCGTCGCGCTGCTCGCCGCGGTCGCGCAGGAAGTCGTGGCTGGCGAAGTCGCGGGTGAGGTTGGCGGCGTCGACCACGGTCAACATCGTGTCGAGCCGGGCAACGTCGGAGAGGCTGACCCCCGCCGCGTCGCGGAAGTCGAAGGTGGCGGCGACCGGCAGCGGCTCGGAGATACCGGTCGATTCGACGATCAGGTAGTCGAAGCGGCCGTCGGCGGCGAGGCGGCGCACCTCGGTCAGGAGGTCGCCGCGCAGGGTGCAGCAAATGCAGCCGTTGCTCATCTCGACGAGCGTTTCGTCGCGGTGCAGCACCTCGGGGCCGCCGGCGCGCACGCGCTCGGCGTCGATGTTCACCTCGGACATGTCGTTGACGATGATGGCGATTCGCATCCCCACGCGGTTGCGGAGTGCATGGTTCAGGAGCGTCGTCTTGCCCGAGCCGAGGAAGCCGGACAGGACCGTGACGGGCAGGCTGGTCTGCATGGCGCTCACGCTTTCGTTTCGATCGATCCCTGACGGCTGATGCGCCACCGGGACCAGTCCGTTCACCGAGAGGGGGGACCCGCTCACTTGCTGAAGACCGCGTCGCCGACGAGCGCCGGCGGCCGGCGGGTCAGCGCGCGATAGATCTGGAACCATTCGACGAACCGGCCGATGCCGTCCGCGATCGAGGTCGCCGGCTTGAAATCGACCTCGCGCGCGAGGTCGTCGACGTCGGCATAGGTCTCCAGCACGTCCCCTGGCTGCATCGGCAGGAACTCGCACTCGGCCTTGATGCCGATCGCCTCTTCGAGCAGCCGGACGACCTCGAGCAACTCGACCGCACTGTGGTTCCCGATGTTGTAGACGCGCCATGGGGCTGCGCTCGATGCGGGGTCCGGCTTGTCGCCGCTCCAGTTCGGATCGGTTTGCGGCGTGCGGTCGATCAGCCGGATGATCGACTCCACCACGTCGTCGACATAGGTGAAGTCCCGCCGCATGCGGCCGTGGTTGAAGAGCTGGATCGGGCGTCCGCTCATGATGGCGTCGGCGAACAGCCAAGTCGCCATGTCGGGCCTGCTCCAGGGTCCGTAGACGGTGAAGAATCGCAATCCGGTCGTCGGCAGGCCGAACAGGTGCGAGTACGAATGCGCCAGCAGCTCGTTGCATTTCTTGGTGGCGCCATAGAGGTTCAGGGGATGATCGACGTTGTCGTGGACCGAATACGGCAGGCGCGTGTTGGCGCCGAACACCGACGAGGAGGAGGCATAGAGCAGGTGCCGGCATCCGTTATGCCTGCATCCTTCAAGGACGTTGGCGAATCCGACGAGGTTGGATTGCACATAGGAGTGGGGGTCCACGAGGGAATGCCGCACACCCGCCTGTGCCCCGAGATGGATAACATGGTGAAATCGGTAGCGGGCGAAGAGCGCCGCCAGGCCATTGCAATCGGCCAGATCGAGCCTGTGAAACTCAAAGCCGGGGTACATTTCCAGCTCGGCCAGGCGCGCCTCTTTCAGGGCCGGATCGTAATAGGCGTTGAGGTTGTCGAGGCCCACGACCGTATGCCCGTCCCGCAGAAGCCGGTGCGCGACGTGAAAGCCGATGAAGCCGGCCGCGCCGGTGACGAGTATTGGATTCGCGGGCATGATCGGGGCCGCTGCTATTCTTGCAACAGGGCGTCGGCGCAACGGCGCGCGACGCGACCGTGGCATATCTGGCCGGAGGCGCCGTTCCGGCCGGTGACCCGCTTGAGCGGCCGGGCCGGATTGCCGGCAGCGACCAGACCAGCCAGAACATCGCGCAGCACCACTGCGGCCATGCCGATCTCGATGATCGCATTCTCTCGCTTGATCTCGTTCATGCACGCCTCGCAACCACGCATTGCCGACGGAAAAGACCTGAATTGCTCGATGACGACCGCGGGACGTCCTGCTGTCGCCGTGACCCTCGCCCCGCGGGTAAGGGGCACTTTGCCTTACGTCTTTGATGCAGGAAATCCTTAGAAGCCCGGACATTCGGAGTAATCCCTTTTCACCCGGTGGAAACCGCTCTGTTATTCTTTCACCTGGGGTCTCTGAGAATTCGCTGTGGCTGACGATCAATCGCGAGCACGCACTGCGCGGGCCAGCGGCCGTCTTGAGGTTGGCAGGATGGGCTACACTCAAAGATGCAGAACTAGTGGTCGCGCAAGGCGCTCGCGCATTCTGCTGGGGCCGGAATGCGGCGACGAGACAAGCGGTCATCCAAAGTACGCACGGCTCTCAGCAACGGACGAAGACCAGATCAGTCGATGGCACTGCCTGTGCAGGATGTGAGGCTTCACCGCTCGTTCGCCGCGCGATCTCGTCGAGGCGCAGAGGCAGATCGGCAGCGGTCAAATGGCTATCGGTACCCGCTGAGAATCGAGCTCAAGGAACTGGCTTCCAAGGCTCTGTGTCCATTGCCACTCAGGATCGCAGCCAAGCTTAGCCCCGAGATGATTCAAGCAACCTCATCTCCGCAAGAAATCCTTCATGAACTTCTCGTAGCCGAGCCTCGCTCCCGGCGTGGTGTGAAAGATTGAATCCAGCACAACGGTTTTCGCCACACTGTACATATTCTCCCATTTCAGCCCGCCATCGGGCGTCAGGCGTTTGCCGATGTTGTTGGCGTAATAGATAAAGAAGAACACAAAAAAACGGTAGGCCGTTCGATAGTTGAAATGGGCACGGCCGTTGATCGTCAGCGTTCCGCGGCCGAATTTGCTGAGAAGCAAGAACTTCAACACCTCCGACGAGACGGCGATATCATAAGTGTCGTCCACAACGCTTGTCATGGTCCCTTCGTAAAGATCAAGGTGTACAGTCTGACCCAGGTCGGTGATCTTCACGTTGAGGTCGATGGAACTACAGCTGGTCGAACGCGCTAAGCTCAAATCGTTAGTATGCCAGATTTCTGCATGAAAACGCGCAAATTCAGCCCGCAGCTGCTCAAGTGTCAGGTGTTCCTGAGCGTGGTCGATGGGCTTGGACTTACTATGAAGCTCGGTCCAGAAGGCGAGCCCCGTCTCATTCGGAGAGCTGAAATCGGCCTCATCAAGCGCTTCCAGATGAATCACCTGATTCGGCTTGGGCAAAATCAGCTTGGTCGACGGGGCCAACTTGCTTGCGACTTCATCAGCCCAGAAGTGCGCATTCCAGTGGAAGTTCTCATCATGAGAAAAATAGACATAGGAGGCAAATAGCAAGGTGGCCTTTGGCTTGATGGTCGCGATCACCATTTCCATCCGCGCAACTACCTGTTCATGAAGGTAACGCGGGATCGCATCGTCTCCCACATTTCCTGCCCAATTGGCGTAGGAGAACTGGATCGTGAGCAGGTCAATCGGGCCGGAGTCCTTTGCGATCCGTTCGATTAGCCCGTCCAATTCTGCGCGACAATCGTTAAGGTTCAAGACCTTGAATCCGTCTGGCAGCGTAAATAACGCTGCAGAATCGTATCCGTCGGAAGTAAACACTTGGCAGGTTATGTCGCCAAAGCTAACGGTTTCCCAGTCATCGACTTCGCGGACCTCGTGTCCCTTCGCCTGAAGATAGGCGCGGACCTTGCCGTCTGGCGCTGCTTGATAGATGAACCGACTCGGCCGCTTAAGTTGCTTGAGAGTGGGAAGTGAAAAGTGGTCAGGGTGTTCATGCGAGAGCCAGATCCAGTCGAATGCGATCGTGTCGAGATCGTGACTGTCCTCGAATAGGAGGCGCCAGCCACCGTCAAAGGCGGCACCCGTGAACCAGGGATCGCAGAGAATGGTTGTTGTTGCGGACGAGATACTGATGCAACTATGGTTAAGAAAAGTAACTGTTGAAGAATGGGACATATTGCACATCTGGTTGGCCAGCTTACGTTTAGTCTATCCAGATCTACATGGATGCGGCGAAGTCCAGTCGGGCTAGTCGTACGACTTGTTAGTGGTAATTCTATTGGTGGTGCGCTCTCTGCTCGGATTTTGGCATTCATATCGACACTTGAAGCAATTGGCTCGTGCGACAGGAGTGTTGTCGTCAGTTGTCGACTGATCAATATTTTGGGTTCACGCGGGGCGAGGCGAGGGTGCGCAGCATGCTCGAAAAATGCGCGTACTGCCGCACATGTTCCATCCGCTCGGGCACAGCGCCGAGGTCTACATATTCGTCACTTTCAGGGCCTGCTGTCTGCACGCGAACTTCCGCGCCCAGCTGCGCCGGCTCACCTCAGGCCTCACGCCGTCCTCAAGAGATCGCAAATATCACGATGCGCGACGTGCACTTCGCCACCTCAGATGGCCGAATTCCGGTCCTCGCCGGCCGCCCCGCCGATCAGGGCGACACGCATCGTCAGACGAGTTCTGCTATCCCATCGGGCGTAACCGGATCGCCGCGCCATACGCGCGACGCGGCGGCTAGTCCGCCTGCCTGTAGCCGTACGACCGCTTCGGGCCCGATGTCGGACATCAGCACAGCCATGTGGCCTGTGCGTGGCGCCTGCGGCGGCCAGGCCTCGAAGCCATGCGCTGCAAGCGCCGTGCGATCGATGTCGCCCCAGATTTGCACGATCGCCGCATCCGCCGCGACCGACGCCAGCCGCGCCGCTGCCGCCGCGTCGATGCGCGGTTTAGCATGAGGGTGCAACGCGACTAACACGGCATCCCATGCGCTTTGCGGCATTGCGGTCACCTCGGTGAACACCGCAGCCTCTACGCCGTTGTTGGAGAGGCTGCGAAGTATGTATGGTCCGAAGGCATTGTCGCAGAGCAAGGCGACGCGCCCGCCATAGCAGGCGACACCAGCGTCCTGCAAAGCGTGGAGGGACAGTGGGCCGAGATAGGAGAACACGTCCACTGCTGCATGCCGCTCATTCACGGCGGCGATTCGGATGCCGCGTGCCCGGCAGGCATCGATATCGATGTCGCCCTCGCGCAGCTCCCATGCCTCGAACATCAGGGCAATCACGGCATTGCCTGGCAGGCGCGTGATCATAGCCGCATCGATCGGGCGAAGATGCCCACTGTTCGTTACGATCCCGTAGCCGGACAAATCTTGTGGCACTGCCTGCACGATGCGTACCCGCTCCGCCACGCCGGCGGCGCTGGCAAGCTCCATCACGGCATACTCTGCATCGCGCGCGCTGCCGTAGCGGCTGTCGCGAGCGAGCGCCGTGACCTGAGCGCCGGCGAGCGCAGCGATCGGTGCCGTGACGGCGTAGGCGCCGGTCGCCGCCTCGGTCAACACGGCAGTCCCCCCCAGATCGAGGCTGCATCGCTGCACCGCCTCGCGCATCAGGCGGCATATCCGGCCCGCGCTCCAGCCCGGTGCGGAAGGCTTCACTGCCGGACGGCTCCAGCCAGCCCACTCACTACCTGATCCTGCTCGCCCTCCGTCATCTGCGGATAGAGCGGCAATACGATCGTGCGGTCCTGTGCGTCTTCTGACACCGGCAGGGGAAAGCGCGCCGTTTCGGCATAGGGCTTCTCACGGTGGATGCACATGATGCCGCGGCGTGTCGCGATGCCGCGGTCGAGCATCGATTGCATCACCTCGCGCTGGTTCGTCCCGTCGGGAAGACGCACCGCATAGGCTTGCCAGTTCGTGAGCGCGCGATTGGGCTCCACAGGCGCGGCGATCTCCGGCGTCTCGGCCGCGATGCGTTCGCGGTAGCGCTCGGCCAGGGCGCGGCGGCGCGAGACGATCTCCGGCAGGCGCTTGAGTTGTTCGATGCCGACCGCCGCCTGAATATCGGTGAGGCGGTAGTTGAAGGCCTCCGCCTCGTAGGATTCGAAGATCACCTGCGCGCTGCCATGGCGCACCGTGTCCGACACCGTCATGCCGTGCTGGCGCAAAAGGCGGAAGCGCGCATCGAGATGGGCGTCGTGCGTGGTCAGCATGCCGCCGTCGCCGACGGTAACGACCTTGCGCGGGTGCAGCGAGAAGCACGCAACATCGCCCGCCGGGTCACCGACCTGCCGCCACGATCCGTCGAACTGCATTTCCGAACCCAGCGCGCAGGCCGCATCCTCGACCACGCGCAGCCCGTGCGCGCGAGCGACCGCCATGATCCCCTCCATATCGCAGGGCATGCCCATCTGGTGTACGCAGAGGATGGCACGTGTCTTCGGGGTGATGGCCGCGGCGATCAGCGACGCATCCATGCCGTAGCCGAGCGGCTCGACGTCAATGAAGACCGGGGTTGCGCCGCATTGGCGGATGACGTTGGCGCAGGCGACGAAGGTGTGGCTGACGGTGATGACCTCGTCGCCCGGCTCTACGCCGACCGCCAGTAGGGCGAGATGCAGCGCCGTGGTGCAGTTGGATACGGCGCAAGCATAAGACGCACCGGTGATGGCGGCGAACGCTTCCTCGAAGCGCGCGACCCGCGGGCCTTGCGTCAGCCAGCCGGAGCGCACCACCTCGGCGGCAGCGAGGGCTTCCTCCTCGCCGACCAGGGGCTTGGTGATGGGGATCATGCGGCGGCTCCGGCAAGCATGGTCTCGGACCGCCACCAGTCGACCAGCTCGGCGACGCCTTCTTCGAGGGGCTGGGTCGCTTCGAAGCCGATCAGGGTGCGGGCCTTTGACACGTCGGCG
Organism: Reyranella sp.; assembly: GCF_965279465.1. NCBI lineage: Bacteria > Pseudomonadati > Pseudomonadota > Alphaproteobacteria > Hyphomicrobiales > Reyranellaceae > Reyranella > Reyranella sp. The sequence continues at coordinate 5,800,048 of NZ_OZ257242.1, read as the reverse complement.
AGGCGCTTCGGCACCGGATTCGCAGCGCGCGCCTCCTGATGCACCGGCACGAGCTGCGGTTGGCCCATGACGCGGCACAGGAGCCGTGCAAGGTCGAGCAATGACGTTTCCATTCCGCTGCCGACATTCAGCGCTACGTCGCTGGCCGGCGCGACGGCTGACAGGATGTTCGCACGCGCCACGTCGCGCACATGGACCATGTCCATGGTTTGCAGGCCGTCGCCGAAGATGATCGGCGGCTCGCCGCGGGCGAGGCGTTCCATCCAGCGCACCAGGACTTCGGTGTAGCGGCCGTGGATATCCATGCGCGGGCCATAGACGTTGAAATAGCGCAGCGTGACGTAGTCCAGTCCGTGCATGTCGTTGAAGGAGCGGTACAGCCCCTCGTTGAAAGCCTTGGCTGCGCCGTACAGGGTGCGGTTGTTGTAGGGGTGCTGCGCCTCGGTGGTGGGGAACTGGTCGGCCATGCCGTAGACGGAGGCGGTCGAGGCGGCGACCAGCTTGCGGATATTCGCCGCGAGGCACAGCTCCACGAGATCATAAGTTGCCGCGACCATTACCTCGAACGCGGTGCGCGGTTCCTGGACGCAGTGCGTGATACGCAGCGCGGCCTGGTGGAAGACCGTGTCGCAGCCGTCGACGAGCGGCTTCATCGTTGCCATGTCCCGGATGTCGCCCTCGATCAGGCGCACCCGGTTGCTGGCGAGGGCGCGGGCGAGGTTATCTCGCCGTCCCCGCACCATGTTGTCGATGACACGCACCTCCGCCACTCCGGCGTCCAGAAGCAGCTCGACGATGTTCGAGCCGACGAAGCCGGCGCCGCCGGTGACGAGGCAGGTCGTGCCGGCGAGCACGCCCTGAGGATCGAGGGTTTCCTTGATTTCACGCGGCATGGCTGGTCACCGAGGCAGGAGCGAGGAGGTCACGCAACGCGCCGGCGATATGGCGTTGCTGGTCGGGCGTGAGCTCGGGGAAGATGGGCAGGGAGAGGAATTCGGCGGCGAGGGCCTCGGCCACCGGGAAGCTGCCGGGGCCCCTGCCGAGATCGGCATAGGCCGGCTGCAGATGCACCGGGCGCGGATAGTGCAGACCCGTGGCGACGCCGGCGTCCGCGAGTCCCCGGGCAAGCCGGTCACGCTGCGGATGACGCAGCGCGTAGACGTGGTAGGCGTGTTCCAACGCCTTGGGCTTCGCGGGCAGCTGAACGGGAAGATCGGCAAGCAGCGTATCGTAGAGGGCTGCGACCTCGCGCCGGCGTTCCGTCCAGCGCGGCAGGTGTGCGAGCTTCACCGACAGGATCGCGCCCTGGAGGCCATCCATGCGGTAGTTGAAGGCATGCTCGACGTGGTTGTAGCGGCCTTCCTGGCCCCAGTCGCTAAGCTTGCGCATCCGGGCGGCGAGGGCGGGATCGTTGGTGACGGTGCCGCCGCCTTCGCCGCAGGCGCCGAGGTTCTTGCCTGGGTAGAAGCTGAAGCAGCCGATCGAACCGATCGTGCCCGCGCTCCGTCCTTCCCATGTCGCGCCATGCGCCTGGGCGGCGTCTTCGATGACCGGAAGGCCATGCTGTGCCGCGATCGCCATGATGGCGTCCATGTCGGCCATGCGGCCGTGCAGATGCACGGGGATAATGGCCCTGGTGCGCGGCGTGATCGCGCGAGCGATACCCGTCGGATCGATGTTCCAGGTCAGCGGATCGGCGTCGACCAGCACCGGCGTCGCGCCCGTATAGCGGATCGCCGCGGCTGTCGCGACGAAGGTCATGGCGGGCGCGATCACCTCGTCGCCCGGCCCGATGCCGAGCGCGAGCAGCGCGAGGTGCAGCGCGGAGGTGCCGGAATTCAGCGCCACGGCTTCCCTGGCACCGGTATAGGCGGCGAAGGATTTCTCGAAGGCATCGACCTTCGGACCGGAGACATAGGCGCCGCTCGCGAGCGTCTCGAGCACTGCGGCATTGAGTTCGTCCTTGATGCCGGAATACTGGGCGCGAAGGTCAAGAAGCGGGATCATGAAGCCATCCTTACGGGAGAGATATCGATCGGCTGGCCGCGCTGGCGGAGGGAGCGCATTGCGGCTTCGAGTGTCTCGACAACGGCCAGGCCGCAGCGACCGGAGGTGATCGGCTCGCGTCCGTGAGTCACGCAGTCGACGAAATGTTCCATCTCGGTGAGCAGCGCTTCCTTCACCGAGAGCTGCGGCGCCCACATGTCGCCGCTGCGGTAGGAGATGCGCGCGGTCGCCTCGTCGATGCCGTCGCCGAGGGTCACGCCGCGGTCATAGACCTTGATCTTCTCGGTCGGCTCGAGGTCGTTCCAGACGATCATCTTCCGGCTGCCGCCGATCAGCGTCTGGCGTACCTTTACCGGTGCGAGCCAGTTGACGTTGAGATAGGCGACGGCGCCCGAGGGATAGAACAGGCTGAGATGGGCCATGTTCTCCTGCCGCCCGTGGATGTGCCCCGCGGCGCTGGCCGAGACTGCGGCGGGCTTTTCCTGCAACAGATAATCGAGCACCGAGAGGTCATGCACCGCGAGGTCCCAGATCACATTCACATCGTGCTGGAACAGGCCGAGATTCACGCGGGTGCTGTCGTAGTAGTAGACGTTGCCGAGATCGCCGGAGCGGATCAGCTCGCCGATCTTCTGCACCGCGCTGGTGTAGACGAAGGTGTGGTCCACCATCAGGGTGAGGTTGCGCCGTGCCGCTTCGTCGATCAGCCGGCGCGCATCGTCGGAGGAGGCCGTGATCGGCTTCTCGACGATGACGTGCTTGCCGGCGCGCAGCGCGGCAACGGCCAGGTCGTGGTGCGTCGCGACCGGCGTGGCGACCAGCACCGCATCGACGGCGGGGTCGTCGATCAGCGCCCGCGGGTCCTGATGCAACGCAACGCCCGGATAGCGTTTGCTGGCGCGGCCCAGCGCGGCAGCCGAGAAGTCGGCGATGCCGGCGAGGCGGCAGCCTTCCGTCTCGGCGACCGATCGCGCGAGGTTCGGCCCCCAATAGCCGTAACCGATGACACCGATACCGATCATGGAGTCGCCATTCCTGTTGATTGAGTGGGAAGATCTTCGCGGTCGCGGACATCGCCGATCACCTTGGCCGGCACGCCGGCGACGATCGCGTAGTCGGGCACGTCGCGTGTCACCACCGCCCCTGCGCCGACCAGCGCGAAGCGTCCGACCGTGTTGCCGCAGATGACCGTGGCATTCGATCCTATCGAGGCGCCATGGCAGATGCGCGTCGGCATCATCGTCCAGTCGGCGTCTGTTTGGAGCCGCCCCTCCGGTGTGCAGGCGCGAGGGAAGAGCCCATTGGTGAACATCACGCCATGGCCGATGAAGACCTCGTCCTCGATCGTCACGCCTTCGCAAATGAAGCTATGGGAGGAAATCTTGCAGCGGGCGCCGACATGGCTATGTTTCTGAATCTCGACGAACGGGCCGATTCTCGTTCCGTCGCCAATCGAACACTCGTATAGATTTACGAGATCGGGGTGGGTGATGACGGTCTCAAGACCAAATTGGACATTTCGTAGTGGCATGGCCGGAGTATTTGTTTCCGCCGGTACCGTCGCAATCGAGCAAGAGGAGTAAGACCAAAGTCCACTCGGGCCCGGAGTGGAGGCAGGGGCGCCCCATCGCGGGAGTCTCGAAATCCCCCCCTGTCCGCACCGCTATTCGTTGTATCTGGTGCAACTTTGCCCGCAATCCGGCGGCAATCCTCGACGGAAGGCCGGCAAGCTCGGACGTACGCCAAAGGCTTGCTGCCAATCGGCTCGCTACAAGGTCGCAGGTCGCCTGCGGGATGATCCGACGGGGCTGCGCCCGTCCGGTTCAGGCGGCCTTGCTCCGCGATGCCGCTTCCACGATGCCGTCCAGCCGCGCCAGCGTCGCCTTCCAGTCGTGTCCGGCCAGCACGGCGGCGCGCGCTGCGGCGCCCAGGCCGGGCATTCTGCCGGCCAGCACCTGCGTCACCGCCGCTGCCATCGCTTCCGCGCCGTCCGCCACCAGGAGGTCGCGTCCGGCAACGGCCCGCACGCCCTCGTGTGCCTCCGGCGAGGCGACCACGGGGCGTGCCATCGCCATAGCCTCCAGTACCTTGTTCTGGATGCCGCGCGCGATGCGCAGCGGCGCCACCGCGACCGCCGCATGTGCGAGGTAGGGCCGCATATCCGGCACGCTGCCCGTGACGTGCACGCGCGGCAGCTCGGCCAGCGCCCGCACCGCGGGCGATGGATTGGCGCCGACGATGTGGAAATGCGGCGCCGGCGAGAGCGACGCCAAATGTGGCATCACTTTAGTGGCAAAGAAGCTCACCGCCTCGACATTCGGGCGGTAGTCCATCGTGCCAGTGAAGACGATGGCAGGCGATGTGGCCGCGAAGGGGTCGGACCCGTGGCATTCCGGATCGAAGCGCGCGATATCGACGCCATTCTCCATCCAGTCTATCCGGGACGCGACCTCGGGCGCGAGCGTGGCGAAGGTCTTCGCTTCCTGCTCCGAGACCAGCAGGGTGCGATCGAAATGCGCCGCGACGCGGCGCTCGAAGGCCAGCAAGGTGCGCGCCTCGCGCGCCCAGACGAGCCGCTTGGGCCCGCTCTCGGAAGCGGCGTAAGCGCGCCATTTCTCGGAATCCACATCCACCATGTCGAGGATGCAGAGCGGCCCCCCGGGCCCCGGCGGCACATAGGCCGCCATGGCCGAGGAATAGGCCAGCACCGCCTCGTAGCGCCGCGCGCCGAGGCCGGCACGCACCCAGCGTGCGAGGCCAGGCTCATGGAACCAGGCGAGGCTCAGCGGCTGCCCGGGCCGCGTGCCGAACAGGGTACGGGCGATGCGTCCGTTGCGCGTCACAGGTGCGGCATGGACCTCCGCACAGCAGCCATGCAGGACAGGCAAGTGCTGGGCGTCCGCCGGATCGTCCACCATGCAGCCGAGGTCCACCGCCCAGTCCCGCGTCAGATGCTCCAGCATGTGCCATGCGCGGATCTTCTCCCCCTTGTCGGGCGGATAGGGGATGCGATGCGCGAGGAACAAAAGCCGCGGCTTGCCCATGAGTTCAGCCCAGGCCGCGCACAAGATGCGGGCCAATCGCGTTGGCCACTGGCAACGGCAACCGCTTCCAGGCCGAGATGAAATAGCGGTACTTCGGATTGTTCGGGTTGTTGTCCGGCACCTTCGCGCCCGTCGCGAGGCGATAGCAATAATGAAGCTGCTCCGGCTCGAAGCCCCAGTTTGTCTTGAAGGCGAAGGCGCCGGTATCGGCCTTGCTGCGGCCGAAATCGAACATCGTGGCGCCGCGGTCCCGTGCCGCGCGGCGCATCACCTCCCAGTACATCACGTCGGCCGCCGCAAGGCCGCGCGCTCCCCGCGTGCCGCCGCCGTAGTAGGGGAGTACCTCCTTCTTGAAATGGAAGGAAAGCACGGAGGACACCGGCTGGCCATCGTGCCACACCGTGGTGACGTCCGATTCCTCGGGGAAGGCCTCGAGCAGCGCGCGGAAGTACCGCTTGGGAAAGACCGGGCTGCCGAGGTTGCGCACGCTCTCCGCATAGACCCGGAAAAGCGTCTCGACATCGCGGTCGGTGCGGGTCTCGAGACCACGTTTCGGCCCCTTGCGAACCTCGGCGCGCTGCTTGCGCGGGATGTTGGCGGCCATGTCCTTGGCCTCGTCGCCGGTGAGGGCGGCGATCGGTTTGCGGAATGTGTAGTAAAGCGCCGGCCTTTCGACCCATCCTGGGTCGGCCGCGCCGAGGCGGCGATATTCCAGGCACGGCGCGCGAAGCCTCGCCTGCAGCTCGAGGGCATGCGCATCGAGCGCGGCGCCGCCTTCCGGCGTGGCGGCGATTGCGCCGCCATAGACGCAGTAAGGCGTGGAGGCGAGCACATCGCCGAACAGCAGGGTCTTCATGCGCACCAGCGGCAGCACGCCGACAACCGCGCCATCCTGTTCGGCCAGCGCGTAATGAGTAGAATGCCCGAAACTCCGTGCGATCACCCGGGCCCAGGCCGAAAGATGGAAGAAGCTGCCCTCCGGCCGGGCACGCACGAAAGCATCCCAGGCGCCGGCATTGGTCTCGTCGAGGGGGCGAATGCGGACCGACATGTCAGGCTGCCTCGATCTGCGGCGCGGCAATCGAGGCGCCGAACACTTCGTCTACAGGCCCCCATTTGAAATCGCGCAGGAGCTGCGCCAGCCGCGCTTCCGTCCGGGGAAGCCCGACATAGTGGCGGAAGCGCGAAAGTCGCCCGGCTCCCTCGACGCGGGGTTGGCCGGGGTCGATCTCCCACGGATGGAAATAGAACACACCGGGCTGGCCCTCGGTCGCGTTGACGCGGCGGAGGCCGTGGCGCGTCAACCCATAGGGCATCAAGCGGAACCAGCCGCCGCCAGAGCAAGGCAAGCTGCGCCCGAAAGCCCGTACGGTCGTCATGGGTATCTCGGCGACGCCATCCGGGCGCGGCCGGTGCGGCCGGCGCGGAGCATCGGGGTCGCCGTAGAGGTCGTGGCGCACGGGGAAAACCGAGGAGGAGTAGCGGTAGCCCTCTTCTGCCAGCACCGCATGCGCCCACGGGGTGTGCCTCGCGCTGATCGAGAAGGTCGGGGCGCGATAGCCGATCACCGGCACGCCGCCGATATCCTGCAGGATCGCTCGGGCGCGCCGGATGTCGGCGCGGAACGCGGCCTCGCCGATGGCATTTACCTGTTCGTGGCCATGGCCGTGGCTTGCCAGCTCATGGCCCTCGGCAACGAGACGGCGGATCAGGGCCGGGTGCCGTTCAGCGACCCAGCCCAGGGTGAAGAAGGTGGCGCGCACGTCGGCGGCGGCGAAGAGGTCGAGCACGCGATGGGTGTTCGCCTCCACGCGTCGTTCGCGCGCGTCCCAGCTGTCGCGCGCGATGATGCCGGCGAAGGCCTGGACCTGGAACCAGTCCTCGACATCGACGGACATGGCGTTGCGTATCGGGCTCATGGGCGGCCTCCAAGGATGGCGAACGGCGCCCATAGCTTCCGCAGGCGGCGAGGCGGGGGTTCACGGTTCCCCAACGTGCGTTCCAGCTGGCCCAGACGCTCGGTGAGGGTGCGCAACGTCGTCGTGCGGTCCTCCTGGCTCTCCGGCGGCGGGGCCTCGGCGCAGATTGCGCCGAGATCCTGCGACAGCTCGTCTGCGGTGACGCTGACCAGTTCGGCAGTCAGCACCGCGGCATGTTCCAGGGCGCCGGCAACCAGCACCCGGGCGCAGAGTCGGTTGATCCGCCGCGGGATTCCGCCGGAATGCTCATGCACCAGGTCGAGTGCCGCGTCCTCCCAGGCTGGATAACCGGTCCAGCCTACCGAGGTCATGCGGTGCCGGACGTAGAGATGAGTCTCCTCGCGCGTCAGGGCGGCAAGGTGATAGGCGGCGAGGACGCGCTGGCGGAGCTGGTCGAGATCCGGCCGCGCCAGGGTGTGGCGGAGCTGCGGCTGCCCGAGCAGCAGCACCTGCAGCAGCGCCCGCGCGCCCTCGGTCACGTTGGAAAGCATGCGCAGCTCCTCGAGCGAGGCGACCGGCAGGGCCTGCGCCTCGTCCACGATGAGGACGTGCCGTCGGCCCCTCTCGGCGACGCCGCGGCGGAGCGCGGCGATGATGCCCTCCAGCAGCTCCGCCTTGCCGCCCCCGGCCGGGACGCCGAAAGCGATGGCGACGAGGCGCAGTAGCTCCACGGGATCGACCTGTGTCGTCATCACCCGCGCCATGGCATGGTCCTTGGCGGCGAATTCGGCGCAGAGCCGTTCGATCAGCGTGGTCTTGCCAGAACCGACCTCGCCGGTGACGACAACGAAGCCCTCGCGCTGCGACAGGCCGTAAAGCAGATGCGCATAGGCCCGGCCGTGCGCCGTGCTGGGAAAGAACAGCCGCACATCCGGGGTCATCCGGAAGGGTGGCTCGCGGAATCCGTATTGTTCGAGATTCATGGCGCTGCCTCAGAAGGTTCGTCGCAAGCCGGCGCGAATGACGCCCTGCGTGTAGCCCTGGCCTGCCACCGGGGAGGTGGTGCTGGTCCAGGCGGCTTGAATGCCGGCGGTGAGCTTTTCACTAAGCCGGTGCGACAGCGTTGCCGCTAAAGCATAGGTATCCGTGTCGCCCACGACGGTTTGCCCGAAGCTGGTGTTACCGGAGCCGATTTGTCCCCCGTTGACGTGCCCATATTGCGCCGTCGCCGTCCCGGTGGTGTTTGGCGAGAAATCATGCGCCCAACTGAAGGCCGCATAGCCTCCGTTGCTGGAGGTGCCGAGCATAGTGCTGCTAGCAGAGGTAACAGGATCCTGATCCTGCCAGGTGCCGGAAAGGGTGAAGTTGTCTCTCGTCCAGCGATGGTTCAGCGACACCGTACCGGTGCGCATCCGGTAGAGCGTGTTGGTCAGACCGAGGAAAGCATTGATCAGTACGACAGGCGCACCGGACTGGTTGTCCACCGTGTTGCCGAGCGCATCGGTGGTCGTGGTTGCGAGCAGGTTCTGGCCCTGGGTCAGCGACGTACCGAGCGTGTCGCTATACGTGGCAAAAAGGCTGGTGCGCACCCCGAGAGCGACACCTGCATTCAGGCTGAAGGAGTTGAAACCGTTCCGGTGACCGTATCGCACGATGACGAAAGAATCCGGACTCGGAGTCAGCCGCAGCCCGACCGACCAGACCGCATCCTCGATACTGATCGGGTCGGTCCCGCCATAATACTGGTTCTCATAGCCGATATCACCGACGACGGCGACGCTTCGGAGGATGGCGTAGCGCGCTCCGAGCCCGGCGACGAAGTTGTGGGAGCCTTCATATATGCCGTCGCCGACGTACCAGATGCCGTCGACGCGCGCCTGCAGCGCCAGGCGGCCGAGATCTTCGCCGCTGCGCAATACCGCGAAGCCGCGGTGCGCGGTGAAGTTTGAGGTCGCGTTGGAGCTGGCCAAGTCGCTGTTGTTGAAAACAGCCCCGTTCTGCCCCGAATACTGGAAGGAATAACCGAGCTGGGATGAGGCGGCGCTGCCGAAGTTGTGCACCAGAAAGGGCGTGACCTGTGTCGTGTAGGTCTGCACGGTGTTGCTTCCGGTGACCATCTGCCCGCTGCCGGGGATCAACCCCGCTGTTGCTGGCACCACATTGGCCGTCCCCCGCGCGTCGAGATAGAGCGTCCCGGGAATCAACGCGGCGAGGAGCTGTCCGTCGCCAACCTGGTCCAGGCCGTTCTGGCTGGTATCGGAAGCATAAAGGCGCAGCGCCGGCGTGTAGCGCAGGCTTCCGGACAGGCGAACTGTGGAAACCGCGGCTTCGATACTCGGCGCCAGGGTGGTGACGATATCGCTGCGTCGGTCGGAGCTCGTCTGGAACAGATTGTCCGTGGCGAGAACCCCGACCCCGATCGAGGGTCGGATGGCATAGGGTCGGTTGCCGAGATCGGACGTGCTGATGCCGGCAACACCGAGGCCCGGCGCGGTCGTCGCGAAACCCGGCAGCGCGCCGCCTTCTGATGGGCGGGCAGAGAGCGGGGTATCGCGGCCGTCGAGCGAGCCGATCGCCGGCGATTCCAAGGTTGGCGGCGTCGCTGGCGTGGCGCCGCCATCTTCAGTGGCGACGGGTTTCGGTGTCCCGCTATTCGCCGATGGCGTGTTCTGCGCGCCGGCAGGCAGGGCGACCAGCAGCGCTATCACCAGGCAGGCCGGCAGGGTTGGGTCAGGCTTGATGAGCACCGGCCGCCACATTGCCAGTGTGCGCGGCGCGCGCCCTGAAGCGGTCGCTAACCCGCAGCGCCGAGCGGTTCAGGACGAGTTGCAGCGTCGGACAGGCATCGAGGATGTCGAGGGCCGCTTCCACCTCCGCCCGCTTGGTGCGTTCCGCCTCGACCACCAGCGCGACCTGACCGGCCGCCGTGGCGAGCACGCCGGCGATGCTGGATTCCAGGCAGGCTGGCGTGTCGAGGAGGATGATGTGGTCCGATAGCCGTTTGGCGAGATGGAGCAATGCGTCTGTCATGGCACTGCTCTGTGCGCCCGCAGGCTGAACCGCACCATGCGGCAGGACGAACAGGTCGGGGATTTCGGTGCGCCGAAGCAATCCGATAGGGTCGGGATCATCCGTATCGCGTAGCTGCCCGAGACCCGGGGCATCGCGCAGGCCGAGAAGGTCGGTGAGCGAGCCGGCACTCCGCTCGGCATCTACCAGGATCACGGGGCGATGCGCTCCCTCGGCGATGCTTGCGGCGAGGTTGAGCGCGGTAAACGACTTGCCCTCGCCGCTGCGGCTGCTGGTGATCACCACCAGTCGCGCTTGCCGTCCCTCGGCCGGAGGCGTCGCCTCGATGCTGCGCAGCACCTGCTCGCGGATCAGAGCGATCTCTTCCCACGCTGGGCTTGCCGCGTCGACGAGGCCGGCGCGATGCAGCAGCGCACCGGCAATGGGTGCGAGGTCGTTGCGCTGGAGGGGAGCGGCGGCTTGGCTCCAGCCGGCCGGCGGCACCATTGTTTCGACTGCCGCGGGAGGCGTCTCGATTGACGCCAAGGGCGGGCGTGGTGGCGCCGTTTCAGCTACCAGGGGGAGCGTCCCCACGGGCGCCAGAAGTGGTCGCGGCATGCGAGCGGGCAGCGTATCGGCCGCGATGGCGGCGCGGGCTGCATCGGCGGCACGCTCGACCAGGTGGGAGCGCCGAGGGAAGGTGGGCGTCATGCGATGAACTTTGCCATGAATTCGTACGGTCCAATAGCCGCAACGATGAGGCCAAGAGGTAGCGGCAGCAGGCAGGCGACGACAAGCACGACGTCAGCGCTACGCAGACGGCTACGTAGCGGAGCGGAGAGGGTGCCGAGCACCGGCGGGCCGATGCGACGCAGCTCGCGCAACGTATAGAACGAAGTGTCGAGTTGCACTTGCAGGAACAGCAGCGCGCCCCCGGCACCGAGTGCCGCCAGCAGCACTCCGGCCGCCATCAGCAGGCGCTTGGGGCTGGCAGGGGCGGTCGGCAGCGTCGGCGGATCGACCACTTCGAGCGTCACGCGGTCGGTGCCAGTGCGGGCGGCCTCGGCGATGTTCATCGACTCACGGCGAGCCAGCAGTTCCTCGTAGTTGCGCCGAATGACGTTATAGTCACGGTCAAGGTTGGCAAATTCCGCCTGGGCCTCGGGCGCGTTGCGCGCCATCTCTTCCAGCCGGTCGCTGTCCGATTCCACTTCGCGCAACTGGCGTTCCAGAGAGGCGATTTGGGTCTCGGTATCGATCAGGCGCACTTGCAGTTGCTCGCGCGCCGGGTTGGGGAGCGGCGTGCCGGTGGCCGTGCTACCGCTGCCTACGGCGCGGGCAGCCTCCAGGGCGCCGCGAGCCGCGGTCACTTCGGGATGCAGATCGGTATAGCGCCGGCGCAAGACCAGCAGGCGCTGCTCTGCGTCGGCGACGGATGCCGCAGTAGTCGCGGCGGGCGCCGCGTCTTTCATGTCGGCGATCTGCTGATTCAGCAATTTGCGGCGGTTGGTCGTATCCCACAGCTCACCGCGCAGCGACCGGATGCGCGCGCGCACCGCGTCGAGGCGCGAGCTGTTGCCGTTCATCGCCAGCAGGTCCTGGTAGCGTGCGGTGAATTCCGCGCGCCGCCGCTCGGCTTCCTGGAGCTGCTGTTCGTACGCGGCGAGCTGCTGAAGCAGAAACGCGCGGGCGCTCTCCATCTGGCGGCGGTCCGAGCCTTTGGCAAGCTCAAGGAACAGATCCACTACCTGTTGCACCACATTCTGTGCGATGCGAGGATCGGTGTCCATATACTCGACGGTGAAAAGATTGCGGGTCTGACCGCCGAAGCGAAGATCGCGAGCCAGCGCCTGGACGACCTTCTCGCGGTCGGCGCCGGCGGCGATGCGTTGGGACAGCGCAGAGCGGTCGACCATCCGTTCGAGGTTGGGTCGGCTGACCAGGGTGCGCTGCAGCACCTCGACCTGCGCGGCCGGTGAATTGTCCATGGCGATGCCGCGCAGCAGCATGCCGAGAACCGCATCGGCGTCGGCGTAGACGCGCGCGGTGGAGACGTAGCGGTCCGGGAGCATGCGCACGGCAGTCCAGCCGATCAGCGCCACCAGCCAGATCAGCGCCACGGCCTTCCAGCGGTGCCGCCAGGCTGCTGCGGCGTAGCGGCGGACGAGGTCGATGACAGCCACGGCTCAGAACCAGCCCTGCGGGATCACGATGGTGTCGCCCGGGCGAAGCGGCACGTCCTGACTCATGTCACCGCCGCGCATCAGGTCGTCGAGGCGGACGCGCAGGTTGCTCGGCGCCGTGCCGGCGCCGCCGCGGCGGATGATCTCCGCGCGATTGCCGGCCGCATAGCGGGTCAGGCCACGCGCCTCGATGATGGCATCGACGACGGTCATGCCTTCGCGATAGGGCATGGTGCGCGGCTGGGCAGCCTCGCCGATGATGCGCACCTGCTGTGCCGGGGCGCCGACGAAGTTGCGCACCATCACCGTGACATTGGGTTCGAACACATAGGGCAGCAGACGCGCCTTGATGTCGGTGGCGAGCTCGGTGGGCGACCGGCCGGCGGCAACGATGTCGGGCACCAGGGGAGTCGAGATGCGTCCGTCCGGACGTACCGGCAGGCCGGTCGTGCTCAACTCGGGCGACGAATAGACGACGACGTCGAGGCTATCGCCGGGGCCGATCACATATTCGGGCGCGGCCGCTCCGGTCGGCACGGCGGCGCTGTTGGGCGGTGCCGTGCCGGGATTTGTGCAGCCCATCGCCGAGAGAGCGAGAACCGTGACGACATAGTGCAAGACATTTGGTGACCGCATTGACCCTATCCCCAAAGCAATGGCACCGGATGCCGTGCCTGCTCCAGCGAACGTACGCAAAGTCGAATGCAGATCGCAACGTAGAGGGAGACGACAGGATCGGCTCTTTTGGACTACTCTTTTGGACAATCAATAGCTTAATGGGGTGCCGGATAGAGAATTGAGGCGACATAAGCGGCGCCCCGCCGGAATTCTGCCGCTATTGCCTGGTGCGGGAGCTTGCCGCCGACTGTGCAGGGCCTATGCCGTGTTCAAGCGCTTCGTGGAGTCTCGCGGGTGAGCGCAAAGCCGATCGCAAGCAATAGCGCGATCACCGCGTCTGTAATTTCGGCAGAACGGTCAGGCAAGTACATTTGCGTGCAGCTCGTGGCGAAAAGAGTAAGGCTGACGACGAGCGCGGCAGTCGGGAGCCGCCCGCCGGCTTCAATAAACAGGTATATCAAGCTGCCATACAGGAAAGATTTCTCGAAAAGCGACATGACGTTGACCGCTAGCGATCCCCTCATCAAGCTGAGAAATGGCATCCATTCGAAATCCCGTGGCATCGGCGCGAACTCGAACGGCTGCAGTCGTCCGATGAGGACGGTCACGCCCAGCAAGGCAAACAACGAAGCCGCCTTCTGCCGGCTGGAAAGACGATGTAGAAGCGGCAAAAGGCAAATTGCAGCAGCAGCGCCCGCAACCTCGGAAACGCTGAGCACCGTCCCGACGATCAGCACACGGGCCGTCAGGACGAACCCACAAAACAGAACGGAAAGCATTGCCGCGCCACGTTGCCCGACAAGCGTTCCGATCAGCGCGAAAATCGTCAACCATATCGTCGTATGGCTGTAGAGCGATTCGAACGAGAGAACAGGATGGAGGACGATGGGCTTGAGGGCATTCCAGTACTTGTGCAGGTCGATGGTAGGCACATAGGGGTACAGCCGGTATCCGGTCCATGCCGCGATCAGGGCCAATGGTATCGGCTTTGGCGAAAATACCGCCGTCAACGGGACGCGCCAGGGGCGCGAGAGCAACGTTGCGCCCAGGCCGCCCAGTATCGTCCCCGCCAGGTTCGCGTAGAGATCCGCGGCGCTCGTCACTCTTTCCGCCTCGAAATACTGAATGAGTTCCACACTCGCCGACAGCAAGGCTCCAAAGACGGCGACAATAAGGAGCCGCACCCGGAGGCAGCGAGGGAGCGATAGAACTCCGAAGCAACCAAGGGGCATGTAAAGAAGGACATTGGCGATGAGATCGCCCCGGCCGGACCTGGCCATTCCGGAACGCATGAGGGCGCTTATCGGGCCGTCGCCCGTCGCCGGGATACGGAATTGGAAAGGATACAGGGAACCGTGCGCAATGACGGCAATGATGATTGCCGTTATCAATCCGAAGCTTGCTGTTCGCCGATGATGTTGTTGATTCAAGTGAACCGCCTGCAAAGACCGGGCATTGGACTGCCTGCGATAACTCGAGGCGAAGTCCATGCCGCTTCCCGAATCGGACACCGGCATCCGGCGACGCCGATATTGCCGCCATCGAGCGTCGAGGGATCGTCTTCACAAGGGGTAGCACTCACGAGTGAAGCGTGACCGGTTAATCCCTTCGTAACAAATGGTTATTGCTCCTTGAGATGGGAACATATGGGTTTGTGGCGAGGGCCACACTTGGGGCCGCCGGGCGCGCTTTTTGCCGTTTCAGGCGCCAATTTGCGCCTTCGCCGGACGGTGGACAGGCAGCTCCCGTGGCTCCGCCTACTGGGATAGTTGCTGGGTATGGCAAGTGCAATGCGCCGCCAGAGCCGCGATGACCTCCCCGAATCAGCCGAGTTGGCGTACGGCAATAAGGCGGTGCACGCACCGGTTGCTTTGACGCCGTCGAACGTGAAGCCGTGGACCTCGATCGGTACGGCCGCGATCGACGGCCGCCGGCCAAAGCCCGGAGGAAGGTCATTGCCGGCACCGGCAAAGCCAAGGCCAGTGTGATTGCCGGCACCGGCACTGGCAGGATCCGGCTCCGGGCCTGCCGGCATTGACTGCCCGATTGCGGCGGGAATGGAGCACTGTTTGGCGGCGACAGCAACGACGTCTTGGAGCTTGACGCGCCTTTGGTTGGCTCTGGCTACCGTCAGCCGGGCACATCGGAGGTACCTATTCGGCTTGGATGCCAATCTGCATGCGATGTGGATACGGTGGCCCGCCAAGAGCTGGGCAAAGCGTGCGCAACCGTTGGGGGTGTCGCCGCTATGGGAAGGAGAATCCATGTCCGTATTGAACGTTCCTGGGGCCGTACTCCACGATCACGATTTCCGTGGTGGCAACGTAATCGGGGCGGCGCGGGACTTTTCGGGCGGGAAGGTCGCCGTCATGGTGAGCGCGGAAGGGCAGGTGGTACCAGAAATCCTGCCCAAGACCTGGCTGAGTGGGACCCGCGCCCTGCGCCAGGGCGCACTGGAGCACGTCCTTCATCGCGCCCTCGACATTTCCGCCAGCCTCGCCCTGCTGCTGGGGACACTGCCGCTGCTGCTGCTGGTCGCGCTGGCGATCAAGCTCGACTCACGCGGGCCGGTCTTCTACCGCCAGGAACGCGTGGGGCTGCACCACCGCCGCTTCCATATCCTGAAGTTCCGCTCCATGACGGTCGATGCCGAGAAGCCCGGCACGGCGGTCTGGGCCGCGGCGCGTGACAGCCGGGTGACGCGGGTGGGCCGTTTCATCCGCCTCACGCGCATCGATGAGATTCCGCAGGCCATCAACATCCTGCGCGGCGAAATGGCCTTCGTCGGCCCGAGGCCCGAGCGGCCCGAGTTCGTCGAGAAGCTCATTGCCGCCATCCCGCACTACGCGGACCGTGTCGCGGTGCGCCCGGGCCTGACCGGCTGGGCGCAGGTGAAACACCCCTACGGCGCTTCGATCGAGGATGCGCGGGACAAGCTGTCGTATGACCTGTGGTACATCCGGGGGCGCAGCCTGTGGCTGGATCTGCGCATCATCCTCGCCACGGTGCGGGTGGTGGTGCTGCGGGCGGGAGCACGCTGAGTCATGGCTCGTCTGTCCTCCCTGGCCACCGCGACGGCTGATATTCTGCCCTTTCCCGCTCAGGCCGAGCGCAGGGCCGCCGCACCGCTCCGCTTGCTGACCTTCAGCACGCTGTACCCCAACGCGGCGCAGCCGAACCACGGCATCTTCGTCGAGAACCGGCTGCGCCACCTGGTAGCAAGCGGTGCAGCGACCAGCACGGTGATCGCGCCGGTACCCTGGTTCCCCTCGCGCGATGCGCGGTTCGGTGACTGGGCGCGCTGCGCCGCGGCGCCGGCCGAGGAGATGCGATACGGCCTGCGCGTTCTGCATCCGCGATACGCGGCGCCGCCGCGCCTTGGCATGTATACCGGCCCCTGGGCATTGCTGCGCGCCGGCCGCTCGGCACTCGCCCAGCTGTTGGCCGAGGGCGAGCGCTTCGACGCCATCGATGCGCATTATCTCTACCCGGACGGCGTCGCCGCGACGTGGCTTGCGCGCGAGGCCGGATTGCCGGTGGTGATCACCGCGCGCGGTTCGGACACCAGCCACCTGCCACACTTCGCGGGTCCGCGCCGGCTGATCCGCACCGCGCTACGCGATGCGGATGCGCTGATCGCGGTGAGCGCGGGTCTCGCCAAGGGGCTGATTGCCCTGGGTGCGGCGCCGGGGAAGGTGACGGTGCTGCGCAACGGAGTCGATCTCGACGGCTTCACGCCGCCGATGGATCGTGACGCATTGCGGATGAAACTGGGCCTCTCGGGACCAGTTATCCTCTCGGTTGGGCATCTGATCGAGAGGAAGGGGCATCATCACGTGATCGGCGCCCTGGCGGAGCTGCCCGGCGCCACGCTGCTGGTTGCCGGCGAGGGCCCGGAGCGCCGCGCCCTGGCGGCGCTGGCCGAGCGGCTGGGCGTGGCCGGACGGGTGCACCTGCTGGGCGCCCGGCCCCATGATGAACTCGCCAAGCTCTACGGCGCGGCCGATGCGCTGGTGCTCGCCTCTACGCGCGAGGGCTGGGCGAATGTGATGCTGGAATCGATGGCCTGCGGCACGCCGGTGGTTGCCGGACCGGCCTGGGGCAGCCGCGAAGCCATCTCGGCGCCGGAGGCCGGGCTGGTGCTGGACGAGGTCGGCCCTGGGCCGATTGCCCAAGCGCTACGGCAGATTCTGGCCGACCCGCCGGCCCGCCGTGCCACCCGCGCCCATGCCGAACGCTTCGGATGGGGTGAGACGACGCGCGGGCAAGCCGAGCTTTTCGCCGGCTTGCTGGCGATGCGGAGGGGCGCGGCATGACTCTCTGGCTGGTCACCGGCGGTTGCGGTTTCATCGGCTCGCATCTCTGCGCCGCCCTTGTCGCGGCGGGGCAGCGCGTGCGGGTGTTGGACAACCTGTCCACGGGGCGGCGCGAAAACCTCGTCCCCGGTGCACGTTTGCTGGTCGGGGATGTGGGCGACCCGGAGCTGTTGGCGCGCGCCATGGACGGCGTTGCCGGCTGCTTCCACCTCGCCGCCATCGCCTCGGTTGAGCGCGGCGTGCGGGAGTGGCGGGAAACGCACCGGGTGAATCTCTCGGCGTTCGTCGCGCTGCTGGACGCGGCGCGGGCGGTGGGAGGCATACCGGTGGTTTACGCCTCCTCCGCCGCCGTCTATGGCAGCAACGACGCGGTCCCGCTGGCGGAGACGGCCGACACCCGGCCGCTTTCCGGCTATGGCGCCGACAAGCTCGGCTGCGAGCTCGAGGCGCGGGTCGCCGGCACGGTGCACGGCATACCGACGCTCGGGCTGCGTTTCTTCAACGTCTATGGCGCTCGACAGGACCCGGCCTCGCCCTATTCGGGGGTGATTTCCATCTTCGCCGACCGGCTGCTGCGCGGCGAGGCGCTGACGGTGTTCGGCGACGGGATGCAGACCCGCGATTTCGTGCATGTCTCGGCGGTCGTGGCGGCGCTGCGGGCCGGCATGGCCCGGGCGGATACCGCGGCGCCGGTGTTCAATGTTTGCACCGGGCGCAGCACCACGGTGCTGGATCTGGCGCAGACCTTGGCCGAAGCCTGTCACA
Organism: Reyranella sp.; assembly: GCF_965279465.1. NCBI lineage: Bacteria > Pseudomonadati > Pseudomonadota > Alphaproteobacteria > Hyphomicrobiales > Reyranellaceae > Reyranella > Reyranella sp. The sequence goes on along the minus strand of NZ_OZ257242.1, from coordinate 5,782,187 downwards.
AGGTACCTGTTATTCGCCACGCGCCCGGCCGCGCCGGAGAGGTGCGCCATTCGCTCGGCGCGCCGCAAGCCGCACGTGCGGCGCTTGATCTCGACGAGCCGTTGGGACTGCTCGAGGGGTTGCGGGACGTAGTCGGTTGGATGCGCGCCGGGCGGCTGCCGCTGGCGGCTGCCGAGCTAGTCGAAAGCGAATGATATGATGGCCACGATGCCGCCCCAGAGCAGCAGCGATAGAAGGAAAATGACGATCACGGCGCGCGGCCACGGCCACGGCGTCCGCAGCATGGCGTGCAATCGCCGCGACTGGACCCGCCCGGCATGGGTTTCGATGACCTTCTTGCCGGCGGGGGCTTCGACCACCTTCTTGGCAATGGACACGCAGAATCCTCGCACCATGAGACCGCGTCGCCGGTGGCCCGACGCCTTCCGGTACGGCTTGTCGCTACCAGCACGGGTAGGCCAACGGCAAGTCGGGAACGCAATCTATTTTGTTACTTGTAGTGGCGACGTGGTGAACGCGCCATGCCGGAAAGGGTTGCTCCAATGTGCGGAATAGCAGGCCTGTTCCACCCTTTTCAGCCCGCGCATCCGCCCGTGCGAACCCTGCGGGCGATGACCGATGCACAGCGCCATCGTGGCCCAGACGGCGAAGGCTTCCATGCTGAGCCGCATCTCGGCTTCGGCCACCGGCGGCTGGCCATCGTGGATCTGGCCGGTGGGGCGCAACCCATGGCCACGGACGACGGGACGGTGATCGTCACCTTCAATGGCGAGATCTACAATCATGAGATTCTGCGCCGGACGCTCGAGGCGCGCGGCCATGTCTTCCGCAGTCGTTCCGACACCGAAGTGCTGCTCCATGGCTGGAAGGAATGGGGCGCGGATATGCCGGCCCGGCTGGTCGGCATGTTCGCCTTCGCGTTGTGGGACCGCGGGGCGGGGCGGCTGCTGCTGGCGCGCGACCCGCTCGGCGAAAAGCCGTTACACTACGCCTGGCTGCCAGACGGCCGCTTCGCCTTTGCCTCGGAGATCGGCGGGCTGACGGCGCTGCCCGATCTGCCGCGCCGCCTTGATCCGGTGGCGCTCGACGACTTCCTGGCCCTCGGCTACGTGCCGGACCCGGCGACCATCTATTCCGCCATCCGCCGCCTGCCGCCGGGACATCTGATGCTTCTCGGCCGAGGGGAGGTGCGGTCGATCCAGCGCCGCTTCTGGGCGCCGCCGCGCACGGCCGGCGCTGGCGACGCCGATGCCGCGGGGGCATTGCAGCGGCGCCTTGATTCTGCGGTGCGGGCCCGGATGATGGCCGACGTACCGTTGGGTGCCTTCCTCTCGGGCGGTATCGATTCCGGTGCAGTGACTGGCCTCGCGGCGATGGCCGCAGGCGAGCCGCTCGCCACCTTCACCATCGGCTTCGCCGGCGCGGCGGATGAGCGGCCGGACGCCGCGATGGTGGCCAGGCGCTATGGGACGCGCCATGTCTCCGAGGATGGTGCGGCCGCGGATTACCTCGCCATGGCACGCCAGATTCCCCGCCTGTTCGGCGAACCGTTCGGCGACCATTCTGCGGTGCCGACCCTGGCGGTGGCGCGCCTCGCGCGGCGCCATGTAACGGTGGCGCTGTCCGGGGACGGCGGTGACGAGGTATTCGCCGGTTATCGCCGCTATCGCTTCCACATGATGGCCGAGGCGGTGCGACGACTGCTGCCGGCCGGGGTGCGACGCGGCGCGGTAGGCGCGCTCGCCCGCGCTTATCCGAAACTGGACCGCGCGCCGCGCTGGCTGCGTGCCAAGACGACGCTGACCGAGATCAGCCTGGACAGCGCGCTCGGCTATTATGGTACGGTTTGCAAGCTGGCGGAGGAAAGGCGGCGGGCGCTGCTCTCGCCCGCTCAGCGCGCCGCGGTGACGGGTCATGATCCCTCGGCGCGCTTTGCGGCGCTGATGGAAGAATGCGACCCGGAAGACCCACTGCTGCAGGCGCAATATGCCGATCTCCATACTTATTTGCCTGGCGACATCCTGACCAAGGTAGACCGCACCAGCATGGCGGTGTCACTGGAGGTGCGCCCGCCGCTACTGGACCCGGACCTGGTAAGCTGGGGCATGACGCTGCCGGCGGAGGCGAAGCTGCGCGGCGGCGTCGGCAAGCGCGTGCTGCGCGAGGCTGCCGCGTCGCTGTTGCCGCCGGACCTGCTGCAGCGGCGCAAGCGCGGTTTCGCAGCGGAACTCAGCGGGCATTTCCGCGCCGCCGGGCTGCAGCTCAGGGCGCGGCTGACGGGTGGGCCGATGGCCGAGAGCGGACTGTTCGATCTGCAGGCGCTGAGACAGCTGGTGGATCGACATGCCTCCGGTGCGGCGGATCATAGCCAGGCACTGTGGCATCTGCTGATGATGGAAGGATTCCTCGCAGGGCAGCAGGCTGAGCAGCCTTCGCGGGAAGTAGCACATGCGGAGGCGGCGCCATGAGTGGCAAGGATATGAGTGGACCCGCGATGACCATGGCCTTGCGCGGATCCTCGCCTTTATCCGCGATGTCCGCCACCACGACCATGGGCGTCGACGTCTTCATTCCCTGCTACAACTACGGGCATTTCCTGGAGCAGTGCGTGGACAGCATACTGTCCCAGGACGGCGTTCAGGTCCGCGTGCTCATTATCGACGACGCCTCGACGGATGGCTCATTGGAGGAGGCACGCCGCCTCGCGGCGCGGGATTCCCGCGTCTCTGTCTTCGCGCATCCGGTGAACAAGGGGCATACCGCCACTTACAATGACGGCATCGCCTGGGCATCCGCGCCATACATGGTGTTGGTCTCCGCCGACGATCTACTTGCCCCTTTGGCCTTGTCGCGCAGCATTGCCCTCATGGAAGCCCGGCCGGAAGTAGGTTTCGTTTACGGAGCGCTCTGCCACGTTGATGGTAGCGTGAATGGCGAGGCGGCGATGGCCCAGGCACGTGCCGCCGACCCCTGTGGCTCGGTGACAACTGGCCGAGATTTCATCGCGAGCCTATGCCGTCGGCCCATATGCTTGGTGCCGGCCTCGGGTGTGATCGTGCGGACGACGTTGCAGCAGCGGCTCGGAGGTTACCTGCCCGAGCTTCCGCATAGTGGAGATCTGGAGATGTGGCTCCGATTGGCCGCGCATGCCGACGTCGGCATCTTAGGTGCGCCAACCGCCATTACACGCATCCACGCTTCCAATATGCGTCATGAATACCATGTAGATCGATTGATACCGGACTACCAGCAGCGCGCACTGGCGTTCCGCCGGTTTTTCGAACGGCAGGCCGAGCACGTTCCCGGCGCCGGGGACCTCGCGCGAAGCGCGATGCGCCGGCTGGCGGAGGAAGTGGTTGTCGCATCCGATTGCTGGTTCGACCAAGGAATGGAGGCCGATGCAGCGGGACTTGCGGCTGTCGCGTTGGAGATCGACCCAACGGTCGTGCGCACCAAGCGGTGGTGGAGGACCGCTGCCAAGCGCACCGTCGGATGGAAGTTGTGCCAGAGTTACGGTAGGGCGAAAGCGGTTTTGCGTGGAACTGTGATCGCTCCGAGGCATGGAGGGATACTGTGATGACCCTGCTTGGCGATGCAACGGTAGCCAGTTCCTCCGAACCCGGTCAGCCGATCCGCGTGATGTTCTGCTGCGATCCCAGATTCTATCAGCATCTGGCCGTGGCAATAGCATCGCTGCTGAAAAATAACCAACGGCACTCTTTGGATATCACCGTCGTCTCGAGCGGCCAGGATGCCGCGGCCGAGCGCAAGCTTGTCAGCATCCTTCCCTATCATCCCGATGCGAAGGTGACTATCAAGCACTTCGGACTGGAGGGGTTCAACGCACTGCCTACGTCGGGGCACATCACGGTCGAGACCTATCTCAGAATTCTAGCGCTCGATACACTCCCGCCTGACTGCGAGAAGATCATATATCTCGACTGCGACCTCGTGGTGGTGTCCACCTTGGATGGTCTCTGGGAGGTTGATCTCGGCGACTACGCATTGGCGGCTGTGCCGGACCCTTATGGGGCTGAGCGACCGAGAGTGCTCGGGATGCCGGATAGTGCAACCTATGTGAACGCCGGGGTGCTTCTCATTAACGTCAAACGCTGGCGCGACCATGACTTGGCTGCCAGCATCATTGCCTACGCTGAGCATGAGGGAGATAGGCTCCGCTATCACGATCAGGACGCCATCAACGCCCTGCTTCATGCCGAGACCCGCATTCTGCCATTCCGCTGGAACTGCCAGGCGAGGATGTTCGAGACGAACCGGTCATTCTCCGCGCGAGAGCGGAAGGCTATTGCGGTTGCGACCCGCGACCCTGCCATCATTCACTACACCACTCCGCAGAAGCCTTGGATATCGACCGCATACACGCCGCAGCGCGCGATTTACCGCCGTTACCTGGCCATGACGGCTTGGAACGGCGCGCCGATGCGGCAGTCAATCGATGATCTGCCGGAAGCGCTGTACAACCGCATCGCCAATGCCTGCGGATCGTCCTTGCCGTACAAGCGCTTCCTGGAAAGCACGAATGCAGGCCGCGTGATTTTTCGCAGCTGGCAGGCAGTAGGCTGGATTGCTTCATTGCTGAGGACCGATGCCGTCTCAAAGGTCTTCCGGCGAACCACGACCGGCGCGCCAAAGGCAGGGCGGCGTTACAGGCCTGATGCTGGGCTCTCCCGCCCAGCTTGGCCGGACGCCGTCGACCCAGTCCAGAGAGACATGCCGTGACACCAGTCTGCAGACGTCGGCCGCGCGACATTTGCGTCGTCACTGGCTGCGTGCATCGGCGGTCGATCAGCGTCGTATCCTGCCGCGGCACGGTTGCGGCAGATCGAAATGCCGAGGCGGGCCGCTGCCTGCCCGCCTCGCTTCCGCAGCTTGACGCCCGATCGGCTGCGGATGAAGGAGCTGGATGATGAGCAACGGTATCCGCCGTTCCTTCGCCTTCTCGGCAGTGGAACGCTACGCCTCGATTGCTGTCAGCTTCGTGACGTCAATCATCTTGTCACGACTCCTTACGCCGCAGGATTTCGGAATCTTTTCCATTGCGATGTCGTTCGTAATCCTGGCGGACATCTTCCGCGAATTCGGCACCGGCAATTACTTGGTTCAGGTCAAGCAGCTGACCGATCAACACCTTCGCACAGCGTTTACTACGTTGTTCGCCACCTCGGCGCTGTGTGCATTGGTCATCCTGGTAGGAATGCCATTTATTGCCGAATGGTACGACGATGCTCGGTTCCGGCAACTTATGCCTCTCTTTGCCGTCAATATGCTGTTAGGTCCTTTCGGGCTTCCAAGCCGAAGCCTCCTCCTGCGGGACCTCTCTTTCGACATATTAGCGGGAATTAGCCTGCTGGGGACCGCGATTTACCTCGTCGTCGTCGTTGGCCTTGCTCTGCTTGGGCATGGAGTGATGAGCTTGGCGTGGGCCGCGCTCGCTTCAACCGCGTCCGGCGTCCTGATGGGATGGGTCGTGCGTCCCTGTTTCACGGCCTTCCGCGTCTCCCTGCGCGGATGGAGGGAGCCGTTCGAGTTTGGCACCGTCTCGACGGCGACGGCCATTCTCAACGTCTTCTACGAACACCTGCCACAGCTTATCATCGGGAGGAGTATCGGATTGGCGGCTGTTGGCCTTTTCGGACGGGCCGCTTCGCTCTGCCAGTTGCCCGACCGGTTGGTCATCAGCGCTTTCAGTCCTGTGCTCCTTCCCGCGCTGTCACGGCAGACCCAGGCCGGTGTCGATCTGAAGCCGTCTTACCTTCTCGCGCTTTCCCACATGTCGGCATTGCAATGGCCGATCCTGCTCTGCCTCGCCTTGCTCGCCGAGCCTGCGGTGCTCATCCTGTATGGGGAGCAGTGGAAGGAAGTCGCACCCCTGGTCCGCATCATGGCGCTCGCGGCGCTCGCGATGTTTCCCGCCTTCATGACCTACCCAACGCTCGTTGCACTTGGCCGTGTGCGCGACACGCTCTGGATGAGCCTGATATCGCTGCCCCCGTCCATGCTTCTGATTCTTGTGGCATCGCCCTTCGGTCTGGAAACGGTGGCCGCGACACAATTGGTAACCGCGCCGATGCAGGTCTTCGTCGCCGTCAGCTTCATCGGGCGGAGGATCGGTGTTTCCTGGGCCGACATCGCGGCGGCGGTCTGGCGCAGCATCGTCGTCGCGATCTGCTCTTCGGCGGTGCCGGCGCTGGTCATCGTGTTGCAAGGCGGGTTCAGTTTCAGCATCTCGCATTCGGCACTGGCTCTCGCGCTCGCCGGTGCTGCTGCGGGGTGGTTGGTCGGTCTCCTCCTGTCGGGGCACCCTTTGCGGGAAGAGTTGTGGAACGGGACGGAGTTCGTCGGCCGTCGCCTCCGCCGATGGTCCTCATGAGGGTCCCCTTCGCGCCGCGGCGCCTGCGCGGATTCGATGAGCGCCGTGCCATGCACGTCGATTGGCCAGCGTGGTGCGATGGCGATGCTCAGTTCGACCATGGGGCGAAGGGGCCTTGCAAACACCAGTTCCTGTCGAGCTGCAAACCTTCCTATCTTCCGGACGACCGGTCTGGGCAACGACCTGGAGTCAAGCCTGCTTGCCGAGCAAGATGCGCGCGTCGGGCCGCGCAGCGGACGGAGCCTAGTTTGCGCATCCTCTACAGCCATCGGATCCAATCACACGACGGGCAGGGCGTTCATATCGACGCGCTGGTCGCCGCATTGCGCGCTGCCGGGCACGAGGTCTGCGTCGTCGGCCCGCCGGCGTACGATGCGGTAGCGCTGGGCGGCGAAAGTCCGGCTCTCGCACGTATCCGGCGCCTGCTGCCCGGTGCGCTGCGCGAGTTGGCGGAGATGGCCTATGGCCTGGTCTCCACGGCGCGGCTGGCGCGGGCGGCGCGGGATTTCTGCCCAGACATCATCTATGAGCGTGCCAACCTCTTCCATATGGCAGGAAGCTGGGTGGCCCGGCGTCGTGGCGTGCCACTTCTGTTGGAAGTGAATTCGCCGCTCGCCGAGGAACGCGCCCGCTTCGGCGGCCTTCGGCTGAACCGCCTGGCCCATGCCGCTGAGCACTTCGTCTGGCGCCGTGCGGACATCGTCCTGCCTGTCACAGAGGTATTGGCCGACCATGTGACCAAGGCGGGCGTGCCGCGCACGCGCGTCGCAGTGGTGCCGAACGGTATCGACCTTCAGGATTTCGCCGAGCTTCCCGCAAGAGCGGCGAGCGAGGCAGTGCAACTCGGCTTCGTCGGCTTCGTGCGCCACTGGCATGGGCTTGACCGTGTGCTGCGTGGGCTTGCCGCCTGGCAGGGAACGCCGCGCCTTGACCTCACCGTGGTAGGGGAGGGGCCGGCGCGCGCCGATCTCGAATCACTCGCCGCGGAACTCGGACTGGCCGATCGCGTGCGCTTCACCGGCCTTGCGACCCGGGAGCAGATTCCGCGCCTGGTGGCCGGCTTCGACATCGCGTTGCAGCCGGCCTCCGTGCCCTATGCCTCGCCGCTGAAGCTGTTCGAATACATGGCGGCGGGGCGAGCCATCATTGCCCCCGACCAGCCCAATATCCGCGAAGTATTGGAGCAGGGCCGCACAGCGCTGCTGTTCGACCCGGCCAGCCCTGAGACGATGTGGCAGGCGGTCGAGACCTTGGCGCGCGACTCGGCGCTTCGTGCACGCCTCGGCACTGCGGCGCGGGAGGAGATATTGCAACGAGATTTCACCTGGGCCGGCAACGCGTGCCGCGTCGTTGCCTTGGCCGAACGTGCGCTGGACGGGAAGAAGGACATGGGGCGCTGATTGATGCGGTACGCATGTCATCGCGCGCACCAATGCAGACCCATGGAGGAACTGTGTCCGTGCTGGGCTGTTGGCGGTTTAATTGGAACTCTGCGGCATGCCAGTGTTTCGATTGAGCGTTCGCAAATAAAACTCGGCCAGAAGGAGTAGAGGCAGTGATGGAAGTCACGACGTCACCGCTGCTCTGCATTGCTGTGCTTGCGCACAACGAGGAGCGGCGAATAGCCCGATGCCTTGCTTCGCTGCTGCAAGACGCGGACGGCGCACCGATCCACGTCATCGTCAACGGTTCGACCGATCGAACGGCGAAGATAGCACGGACCGTGCCGGCACCTAACGTGGCCGTCCATGAATTTGCCCGGGGCGGCAAGTCTCGAACATGGAATCGCTTCGTGTTCGATACTCTCGAGGAATTTTCCCAGGTGCATGTGTTTGTCGATGGTGATGCGGAGATTGCGCCAGGCTCGGTCACTGCCCTGGTTTCCACTCTGGCGCAAGACAGGCATGCGAATGTCGCCGCCGGCATGCCCCTCAACGGGCGGCGGGCAGAAGCTTACCGTGCCGAGATGCGCGCGCGACACGGTCTCTTCGGAGATCTTTATGCGGTGCGAGGCAGCTTTCTCGCGCGGATGAAGAAGAAGGCGATACGCCTGCCTGATGACCTGATCGGTGATGACGGCCTGATCGCAGCCATGGCCAAGACAGATCTGGAGAATGAAACCAACTGGGACGATCATCGGGTTGCTGTCTGCGAGAAAGCGGGGTTCTTTTGCGAACCCGTGCAAATCACGCGCTTGCACACTCTGCGTATCCAGTATCGGCGCATGCTCAGCTATTCCACGCGTCACTTTCAGAACCGTATTATCAGCCAGATCATGCGGGATGTTGGTCCGGTCGGGCTGCCAAGATATCTGTCAGCGCTTTACGCGGAACACTGCAATCGAATGGTACCGCGCCGGTCGTTGCCCTGGTGGTATTTCGATCGGCTTGCACTTGCACGGATGCGAGCGGTGCGTGAGAAGGCCTAAGGTGACAGCAAAATGGTCCGTGCGTTCGTGCTCGCTATCAGTTATCGCACCGGCTGACGCAACGAGAGACCGTCTCCCCGGTCTCTATGGTGCAAAAGGCCAGTAGATGCGGGACTCACCCTAATGCCCCCTATCGCTATCATCATTCCGTTCTATCAGAGGAAGGCTGGCATCCTGGCAAGGAGCCTCGATGCCGTCCTCGCCCAGACGACGCTGGATGGAGTTGCGATCCACATTGTTGATGATGGGTCGCCAATTGATCCGATCGACGAAATTGGCCGAGCCCGAGCCGAACTGGGGAATGACCGCATAACGTTGCACCGCAAGCCGAACTCTGGCCCTGGTGCTGCGCGGAACTACGCTTTGGACCGCTTGCGTGAGGCCGAGGTGGTGGCCTTTCTGGATTCGGATGACCGTTGGCCCGATTGCCATATTGCAAATATAAAGGGTGCCATATCGCGTGGAGGCGATCTGTACTTCGCGGATTACAGAAGAGAAGGAGATGCCGCATCGCGTTTCGAGCAGACGGCATTCGCCTGGGAGGGCATGCAGATTGTCGACAATCTTCGCGAGTTTGCGGGGGATCTTTTCTCGCTCATCCTGGTCAACTCGCCGATCGGTACTCCCACGGTGGCCTACCGTTTCGCGGCGATGTCGGACCTGCGATTCCGGGAAGGGTGGCGGGCTGGAGAGGATACGCTCTTCTGGCTTCAGATTGCGCAGCGCGCCCGCAAGGTCTTCTTCTCCCCTTCAGATCAGGTGATTTGTGGACGCGGTGTCAATATTTTCGCCGGATGCGAATGGGGTACAATCGACGACCTCGTTCGGCTGCGGCACGTAGTGGCTTTCCACATGCATGTCCAGCGGCATTTCAAGCTGAGCGCCGCCCAGTCCCGTCGTAACCGGGAGTGGCTTGCCCAGCTGGACCATGCATTCCTTCTCTCGTTTCTATCGGCATTGCGTAATCGGCAGCCGCGTTGCCTCTCCGAATTGGGCGGCTATGTGCGGGACCGTCCGTCGTCGGTTCTCAGATTGAGCGCTGCCCTGCGGCAGGCTGCCTCGATGTTGTGCGATAGAAGATTGAAGGCTTTCACCAGATGACTGCAACACTCGCTCTCGCGATCGAAGTCAATCGCTTTGCAACTGCCTGGCTGGATCCTGCGGATTTACAGTCGATCCTACTTCGCAGGCCGCCTGCATCTCCTTGACCGCGTCTCGCGCCAATATTGCAACATTCCACAGTAGTGGGCGTTGACCTTCAAGGCCTCGATCCACTGGGGCGCGTGCGCGGCGATGCGCAACCAGGCAAAACGAAGCCATGAGGTCGGACATTTAAGCCACAGCCATCGCGGCGCTCCGAAAAGAAACGGTGCACCCCTGTCGCCCTCGATTTGCGCTACGGTCGCTCCTTCAGCCTGGTAATATTTCCGGATGTAAGCCGTCGTCTGGCGGCTGGGAGGGATGCGATGTCGGACGCGACTGTCAGGTACCCAATAGCCCGTCGCCCCACTATTCAGCATTGCCTCGATGACCAACTGTTCCTCTCCCAGCCGCGCCCGTCCCGGCGCGACGCCGAAAGCCGGGTCGTAGGGAAAACGGTGCTGCTCACGGGTTCTGACTGCATAGTTTGCGCCGTATGGGAGCCGATTGTCAGGAACGGATAAGGGCAGCGGTGCGTCGCCAAAATCCCGTTCGGCAAGCATGCCCGACAGCAGTTGTCGGCCGTGCACAAACCAGGTCGGCGTTGGCGCCTGGATCAATGGTATGATTTTGCCGCCGAAGACGGCTGCGTCCGGCCAGCGCTTGAATGCTGCCAAATAGGCCGAGAGCCAATTCGGATCGACCGACACGTCATCGTCGGTCCAGAGGAGGTAGCGGCCTCGTGCAGCGCGTATGCCGCAGTTGCGCGCGTTGGATAGGCCCGGAGTGGCCTCGACGACGCGGCGAACCGGTAGCTTCCCTTCAAATTCGCCCACTACGGAGGCGGTGTGGTCTGTGCTGCCGTTGTCTACAACGACAATCTCCCATTGGGTGTCGTCCGGTATGCCCATCGCGGTTAGCGATGTCAGCATCTCGCGGAGCGAGACCGCACGATTGCGCGTGCATACGATCACGCTGGCATGCAAGTTTGTCTCTACCATCAGCCGATCCGTCGATTGTCTCGGGTTCATGAGTCTAAGTCGGCAGGGTTACGAAAGATACTACCCTATGCTTCATCATGGCTCGGTGCTATGTCGCCCACCCGCTGGCGCGGTGCGCAAGGAAGCGTATGGGGCATCCCGCTTCTGAACTTCGGCCGCAACAGCGCGTTGCGGAACGTACGGCTGATCGATAGCGGGGACCGTGATTGTCCGGCTCAATGTGCCGCTCGAGGCTTTGGGCTCTATCGCCCTTTCCCCCGCAAGTGCGACCGCGTCCGGCGCGCGCGAGTTTTCCGATGAGTCGCAGAGTTGGAAGACGGACAAGAATGGAACACCGATTGCAAATCGTTCCTTGGATCTGGAAGAAGCTAACTGCCTCGAGGTGGAGACGCGAGGCTCCGCCATTCTTGCGAGGCGATGCGAAAATGATTTCGCAAGTTCGCGCGAGGGTCTACGGTTATAAAAGGCAGTCCGATTTCAGGTTTTGGCGGTCGATTGAGGGGAGCGGCCACCTTGAGACGCCGTATGACATGATTGCTCATTGCCAGTCACAGCTGCCCTCCTCGAGGGACTGCCGTATGTGTAACGTCGTGGCGACATCGCCGCTCGGCGTCGGTATTGTGCCGTCCTTTGGCGAGAAGCCGATCTCCGGCCTTGTTTCTGGGCGCGGTCAGCCAGTCCGGAGGTCGCTCGCAGGCGACTCGCTGACTGATGAGTTGCGCGGCCCTGTGGGGCGGGTGCGGCGATGGACGTAGCCCCGACCGAGCCGCTGTTCGCCTCCGTGCGGGGCATGCTCGGTACACTTGCCCTGCCGCCAGACGTGCTGCTGCTGGTCGCCCTCGCAGGTGCCGCGCTCGCCTGGCGAGGCTGGCGTCGTGGCGGCGCAGTGGCGGTGCTTGCCATCGCTGCGGTCCTGCTGCTCGCTACACCAATGGCGTCCGGACTTCTGTTCGCTTCGCTTGAATGGGCGGCACCGGTGACGCCCGCGGCTGTGCCGGGCGCCATCATCATCCTCGGCGCGGAGGCAAGCAACGGTCCGGACGGGCCGGATGTGGGCCCGTTGACGCTGGAACGGCTGCGCCGCGGTGCCGCCCTGCAGCACAAGACGGGCCTGCCGATGCTCGTCACCGCCGGGCCGCCCGGGCTGGACGTCCCGCCGCTGGCCGCCACCATGCGCGCCGTGCTCCAGCAGGATTTCGCCGTTCCGGTGCGGTGGGAGGAGCCTGCCGCACGCAACACGGGAGACAATCTCCGCCTCGCCACCGCCATGCTGGGCCAGGCGGGCATCGGCGCGGCCTATCTCGTCACACATGCCTGGCACATGCCGCGCGCGCAGCGGGAGGCGGCGCGCGCCGGCCTGCCGGTGCTTCCGGCAGCGGTGCCTCGACCGCGCCGTCCCGACGGTCGACTCTCCGACTGGGTGCCCCGCGCGGACTACCTTGCCATGAGCTGGCTGGCATTGCGGGAGTGGGGCGGCCTCGTGGCGCTGGAGGCCGGGCTGTGAGGCCATCATCATGATCCTTCCGAGTGGGGCCGCGATGCGCGCTGCCGCGCCCCTCCTGCTGCACGTCTTCCCGACCTTTGCCGTCGGCGGGGCGCAAATGCGGTTCACCGTCCTCGCGAATCGGTTCGGTGACCAGTTCCGTCATGCTGTAGTGGCGATGGATGGGCGGTACGAGGCGCGATCGCTGCTCAACCCTGCGCTCGACGTCAGCTTCCCCCAGGTCGATGTGGTCAAGGGCGACACGTGGGGTAATCTGCGCCGTTTCCGGGGTGCGCTGCGCGACATCGCCCCCGCCGTGCTGGTCACCAGCAACTGGGGCAGCATCGAATGGGCGCTGGCGCGGGTCGGCATGGGAGTGCCGCATCTGCACATGGAAGATGGCTTCGGCCCGGAGGAACGCACGCGCCAGCTGCCGCGTCGCGTGCTCACTCGCCGTCTGGTGTTGCGTCGGTCCACGGTGGTGCTGCCCTCCCGCCTGCTGTGGCGCATCGCCACCGAGATATGGCGCCTGCCGCCAGCGCGATTGAGGCTGCTGCCCAACGGCGTCGATCTGGCGCGTTTCGCTGCCGCCGGACCGCGCGACCGCGAACAGCCGGTCGTCATCGGCACCGTTGCCGCGTTGCGCCCGGAAAAGAACATCGCGCGGTTGATCCGCGCTCTCGCCCGCATGCGCACCGTGGTGCCGGCGCGGCTGGTGATCGTCGGTGATGGCCCTGATCGGGCGGCGTTGGCAGCCCTGGCCGCGGAGGCGGGGGTCGGCGGGCAAGTGGAGTTCGCCGGTCACCGCGCGGATCCGGCTCCGCTCTACGCCAGTTTCGACATTTTCGCGCTCTCGTCCGACACCGAGCAGATGCCGCTCTCCGTGCTCGAAGCGATGGCGTCGGGGCTGCCTGTGGCGGCAACCAATGTCGGCGACGTCGCTACGATGCTCGATGCGGCAAACCGCCCCTATGTCGTGGCGCGAGAGGATGGAGCCCTGGCCGATGCGCTGGCGGAGCTCGCGACGCGGCACGATCTGCGGGCTGCCCTCGGCGCCGCCAACCGGGCGCGCGCCGAGGCTGAATTCGCGGAGGCGGACATGGTTGCCGCCTGGCGCGACCTGTTCTCCGGCCTCGCGCTCGGGCGACGACCGTGATCTCACGAAGATTCAGCGAAGGGTTCCTGACTCGGATAAAACCTGTCCATCCCCGCGCAAGGGCGTGACCGTCGGTGGCAGCTTGTTTCCTCGCAGCAAAGCCGGGGTCGCCGTGCGATTCGTGACGAAGACGGTGCGATAGCTGCCGTCGACGGTGAGGACATTCGATTCAATGCGGATCTCCGGCGTCGGCCGGTCCAAGCCTTCGGCGCCGATGGAAATCACCGTGCTGCGGTTGCCCGAGCGCGGGCCTTTGGACAATCGGTTGCCGCGTACCAGCGCCGCGCCGCCATTCGGTATGTCGATCAGATAGCTCGCCGTTCCCTCGGGCCCGTCCTCGATGTGGCAGTCGAGCACCTCGGTTCGGAAAGCGCGCGACTTTACGTGGTGGCCTTCCCGTGTGGCGAGGAAGTGGGAGCGTTCCAAGCGCAACAGCTCGAGCGGTCCGGCATAGATGCCATGGGCGCAGGCCTGCTCGCAGCTGCCATTGCCGATGAATGCGCTATCGCGGACGATCAGGGCGCCGCGCGTCACGCCGGCATAAAGGATGCCATTCTCATTGCGCAGGAAACGCACATGTTCGACGGTGAGGTTGACTCCCTCTGCACGGATACCGGCGCCATTGGCGTTGGCGCTGCGCGCACCGGTCAAAGTCACGCCTCGGACGGTGACGTCGTTGCCCGAAATGACGAAAACGCCCTTCTCGTTGCAGGTGCGGTTGCCGACAATAACACGCTCGAAATCTTCCCCTTCGATGACGATCCCGTTGGCACGCCATACCGCGCAGTCCTCGTAGGTTCCGGGAGCGATCCTGATGACATCTCCCGGCCGGGCTGCGACGGCGGCGGCAGACGGCAGAGCGAAAGGACGACCCGGGCCCACCTCCAGCACGCGCGCGTCGGCACGCGGCATGCCCGACAGCGGCAGAAGGACAAGCATAAGCAGGAGTGCCGCGGCACGCATGGATCATCGCCTTTCAATGGGAGGACCGGGTTTCTACATAGGGCGAATTCCGCGCCGCAGCCAATCCGCGGCATGGACGCCGCTAAGGTGTGTCGCACTGCAGGCCATCGGCACGCCAAGCACAAGGCGTCGTCGCTCCCGACCTGCAGGCGAAAGTCAGCCCGGGCTCAGACCTCGAACGTTGGTCTTGACACTTTTTCAGGGAGTGACGCATTACTGGCGGCCAAGTGCTCGGTAGCTGGGTGCTCGTTCTCGCCTGCACCTGCTGTGCCTCGCGATTCGGCGAAAGGGGCGAAGGGCCACCGATCGTGTTTGGGGGCAAGATGAGCGTCGGCGTTGTTATACCGACCTACAACCGCGCAGCACTTCTGCCGGCCACGCTTGACGCCGTGTTGGCGCAGACCCTGCCTCCCGACGAGATCATCGTGGTGGACGACGGATCGCAGGACGACACGGATGCGGTGTTGAGGCGCTACGCATCGAAGGTCCGGCATGTGCGCATTGCGAATTCCGGCGACCTCGTCGCCCGCAACATCGGCGTGCGTGCCACAAAATGCGACCTCGTTGCCTTCTGCGACAGCGATGACCTATGGCGGCCGGGGTTTCTTGCCGCAATGGCCTCGCTCTGGCAGGCCGAACCCAAGACACGGTGCGGCTATGCCGACTTCGTGACAGTCCATGACGGAAAATGGAGCTCCACGAGCAAGTTCTCCTCCGCCCCAGCCGAATTCTGGCGAGGCTTGCGGACAGCGGGATCGGGAACCGCGCTCGGATGGTTCGATGAGCCTTTGGTAGATCGGTTGGTCGCCTTCCAGCCTTTTTTCCCCTCGTGCATGGTCGCGGACCGCGCTTTCTTCCTGTCTGTCGGGGGGTGGGATGAGGCGGTCAGCCGCATTGTCGGGACAGACTTCGCCACCGCCCTCCGAATGGCCGAGCATCCGCCCCTCGGCGTCGTTCGTGGGGCGCCACTGGTCGGCATCCGCAAGCACGGCGGCGGCTTCTCGGCCGATGTGCAGGCAATGAATCTCGGAGACAGCCGCATCCTCGAGCACGTCCTAGCCACCCGGCCTTCGGTGGCGCCGTATGCAGGGCTGATCCGCGACAGCATTGTCGATCGCCGGCTGGGGGCGCTCGATACGGCGTTCGCGCGGGGCGATTTCCAGGCCGTGCGGGATATTCGCGCCATGATCCCGTCGCAGAAGCTTCCGCTGACGAGCCGTGCCAAGAGCTGGGTCGCCTCGTTGCCTGCGCCGCTACGGCGTGGTGTTGCAATGAGCCTGCTCGCCGCCGGTTCCGCTACCGCGCGGCGTCGAAGGTGACCTGACGAACCGTCAACTCCGATTCTTGCCGTGCTCGGCGGCTGTTCCCGCGGCCATTGCCCGAAGTTTCAATCAATCCTGGGCAGGGCCATTCGGCACGCCGGATGGTTATCGCACCGTACAGCGCTTCAGGAACATATCTGTTCGCTTCGACCAGCCGGAGGCCGCGGCAACCCTCAGCCCGCCACGGCGCAGCTTGTCTCGCAGCGTCGCATCCTTTCGCAGCAGACGCATGGCCGCAGCGACCTCCGCTACGGACGCGCCATCGACGACCAGACCATTGTCGCCGTGCTGCACCGCGTCGGTGCTACCGCCGTCGCGACCGGCGATCACGGGCAGGCCGCAGGCATTGGCTTCCAGGAACACCAGGCCAAAGCCCTCAGTGTCGCCGTCGGGAAGCCGGCGGTTCGGCATCACGAAAACGTCCCCCAGGCGATAGTGGTCGGCCAACGTGGCGTCGGGCACCGCACCGGCGAATACAACGCGGTCGGCCACGCCATTGAGCTCGGCCAGCCTGCGCAATTCCGGCTCGAAGGGACCTGCGCCGACAGCCAGGAGCATCGCGTCGGGAACCGACGACAGCAGTTGGGGCATGGCGCGGATCACGTTGTCCAGGCCCTTACGTTCCACCAGCCGGCCGACCGAGACATAGACGAAACGGCCGCTCAGCCCATAGCGCTCGACAAGCTCGGCACGGCGCGGGAGCGGCCGAAAGCGCTGCCCATCGACACCGTTGGGAATGAGCGCCAGCTTGGCATTTCCTTCCGCCGGTCCGAGGAGTTCGTGCGCCACCGCCTCGGTGAAGCGGCTGACGACGATCACGCCATCCGCCAGCCGCAAGGTTCGGCGCGTCCGCCGGCGCTGAGGGTCCCAGGAGCTGATGGTAGTAAGTTCCTCGCCGTGCACATAGACGATCGTACGAATGAAGGGCACCCAGCGCAGCAGCGCAAGCATCCACCCGCCCGACAACGCGTCGCCGATGCAAACCGTCTTTGTCCGCTCGGTGACGATCAGCCGAAGCAACCTTGCCGAGATGACAAGCCGCAGCGCCAATTCAGACAGCAGCAGCCGCCCGCGCGCCATCCCGCGGACCTCGTCCTTCGGCAGGCGGGTGCGCAGCAGGGGGCAGCGCTCGATGCGGTAAGGCGCCGCCGCGTCGAACGCCTGCCAGCCCGCCAATTCGCTTCCATCGACATAGTTGACGGTAGGCGCCAGGACGGTGATGCGTCCAGCGGCGTGTCGAGCGAGGTTCTCGTAAACGACGGCGGATCCACCCAGAACGGGCGGGAAGATGCTGGCGACGAGCAGCACCCTGTCTCTTTTCGCCGCGATCTTCGAAGCATGTCGCGCCTTCGCGTGCGGGGCGGGGCGAAACCCGAAAAACGACAAACGCGTGATCATGCCGACACCATAACGGGCGTAATCACATTCGGTAGCGAACGGTGTGACCGCGGTACCCGAGCCGGCGCGTACCAGGCACACGACGCATCGGTGCGATACGGAGCAGTCGCTCCGGAAGCATTATTCCCGCGTGGCAAGCAATCGCCAGCGGAAGCGCATAGCCTCGCGATGGGTCGGGGACCGCCAATTTCCCGGTCCAGTGCTCCCACCACAGTCGGGAGAACTGGCGGCTGCCCCTGGTTCACATCAGTCATTGTTTCCCCAGGCATTGATCGTCCTGCACCCCATTCAGATGACTTTTCCAGGTTCGCATCCAGAGCGCCGCGCCTGACCAGGAGAGTGGATTGCTCACGCGCCGGCAAGCGGGTTGTAGCACGTCGATTGCTCAAGAAATGTGCGCGGAAAAGCAGGCATATTGGGGCATCGGACTTACCCCGACCGAATGTGTCCGAGGATGCGCCCTGCGATTTTTTCCGATCCCTGCCTTCCGTTTGCCCGGACTGGCATTGGGGCTCGCCAAAGCAGTGCATCCACGTACCAACGTCGCTCCGCCGACCGGGCCGACTCGATTTCGTTACCGAGAGCCGACAGACTCTCCGATCAACCGTCGATAAAAATACTTCAAAGGGCGCTTAACTCCGAGCTGTTCCGACAGGGTCCGTACCCAAGGCAGGACAGTCTGCTCCCATTCGACCACTGCCTTATATTTCAGCATCCCTATGGGATTTCTCCGATAATAATGCGCCAAAAATCGGAAATATTGCCCTCTTGTGTAGACTTTGGCATTCCCGCCGATCTTCGCCACCAGCGGTGTGAAATGCGGATATAGTCGGGTATTGATCAACTGGACCTTCATGAAGTTGCCGATCAGCAGATCATCAAAATAGCCGTACTCTATTGTCTTCAGTAGGGAATCCTTTGGAACGTGAAAGACGATGCCTCGGGCGTTCTTGCTGTTGCCCCGGCCGTTAAGAGGAATATGGCGGACCTCTCCTCCGACATTGAATTTCACGAAGTCGATATATCGCCGGACCAGCTGGAACTTGCTCATGAAAGCCTCGACGCGGTTCCATTCCGGAATGGTCAGCGTGCTGGACCAGTCATCGTCCGCAGTCGTCGCCGTGATCTGGGTTTCGTCTGATACTTGGCGGGAATGATTCCGCGAATACGTACCGGTCGCGAGATCAACGGTCACAAATGGCTCTATGAGCTTTACCTCTGGCCGCGACCAGTAGCGCTGCATATCGGCCCAGCCAATGCGATGAGGGTTTGCCCAAACGGAATCCGCCCTCACATAGATATGCTGTGACGAGGAGCAACAAAAAAAGCCAACTCCGAGTTGAGCCGCCTTTCGCGCGACCACCTCGATCGCACCGGGCTTTCGCTCGTCCGGGGGGCCAGCAAGTGGCCGGCCAGCCTCGTCCACGAAATTGAACATGTCCGCGTCGACCGAGCAAAGCGCCAAAAGGTACGTCTTTTCACGCGAATAGCTTCGGATCAACTGCCGCAAGAAGCCGAATTCGCCGCAAAGCGGCGAATCGTTGAGATCGACGATCAGCGATCCGCCCGCTTCGATGACAAGAATGGCATCCTGATTGATATTGTCGATGCACATCACCCGAACATCGGGCGTCAGCCGATGCCAGGACCGATAGGGCAGGACGGTCACCGCGAAACCCCGGCTCTGCAGCCCGGTCGCTATATCGGTGTCATAATGGTCCGGCAATAGGATTTGCTTTCCTGCGGGCAGCAGGCTCAGCGATTCATCGTGCAAATGATCAGGATGACCGTGCGAGATCCAGATCCATTCGGCGTCGACCATGTTCCTTATCTGCTCGGGCGAAAGCGGGTGATCCAGCGCCCAGCTGCCGAAATAGCAAGTGCCGACCAGCCAAGGATCGGTGGCTAGCAAGGGCTTGCCGTTCTCGAATACGAGGACGCTCGCATTGCCGAGAGTTTCAAATCGTACACTCATGGCTTTTTCCCTATCCTAGGACGACGTCGGCGCTAGCCGCAACGTCTCGTCCATCGCGGCTCAATCGTGAAGTTCCACTCTGGATGGAACGCGTCGCCGGCGACGTCGAGGCGGCGAGCGGGCAGTGATTCCGATACCACCGCTGGCGATAGCCGCCGGAGAAGGGCGCTTGCGGCGTTCCGACACCCAGGCCAGTGCGGTCATCGGTGGACTGTCTCGCTCTCGACCTCCGGCGTTAAGAGCTGCTCCTGAGCCGCGGCGCCAGCAATCTCCTACCGACATCGATCATCGGGTTCTCCACCAGCCGGAACGTGATCATCGAAAGCGCATAAGTCACGGGAAGCGCGACCAGCCACAGAGCAAAGCACACGAGGATTGCCTGCCAGCCCGTTGCGCGGACATCGAACACATCCGGCAGCAATTGCGGCAATTTGTGAAGCACCGCAAAGTGCAACAGATAGGCACTGAAGCTGACCTGACCCAGAGAGCAGATGGCCCGGTTGATGAACGGGCTGCGCGGATTGCTCCCAAGCACTGCAACCACGATCATGAAGATCAGCGATGCCACCAGAAGCGCCGGCAAGCCAAGTGGGGGCGCGAAGGGGAGGCGGCCGGGAAAGGGCAGGTTCGCCGCTACGACGCTCGCCGCGAAGCAGGCGATGATGATCACCATGCCGTACCGGCGAAGCAAAGTTGCAATCGCGCTCTGGGGGCTGGCCTGCAGCCGCAGCAGGACAAAATATAGCACTGTGCCCAGCGCAAAAACGGGAAGCTGGTTGGGAAACCAGAAATAAAGGAAATTCTCGATCGCCGACGTGCTGTAGTGGCCATACAGTGCGTTGTACATCATCGGATTCGCAATGCATCCGACCGCCAGCGCGACTCCACAAAACACGAGAGCGCCGCGCATCGAGCGGACCAGCAAGGCCATCAGCGGAAAGAAGAAATAGAATGTGAACTCGACGCCAATGCTCCATCCGCCTGGCACCACCATCCAGCGATCTGGAACTGTCGGGATCAGGGTCGGATGCCACGCATTTACGAATGTCAACGTCGCCAGCATTTGGCCGAGATCAAAGCCGCTCGGCGGCGTCTCGATGACGAAATAGAGCAATGCCGCCAGATAGTACATCGGCGCGATACGAAATAGCCGCCGAGTCCAGAAGTCCGTCACGCTGGCGCGGTTCTTGGCTTCGTCGGACCGCCATGACAGCAGCAACGTCACACAGCTCATCAGGAAGAACAGCTGCACGCCATGCCAGCCGAAGTTCGTCAGCTTCTTGAGCGGATACGGAAGCTCCGAGAACATTCCGCCAGTATGGCAGGTGATGACCAGCAACACTGCATAGCCGCGCACCGCGTCAATGTATGCGAACTTCCTGGTCTGATGCGCCGCCACAATCGGAGGAACCTCTGATCGGCCCTGCGCCACACTCGCCGTTGTTGCCCCAAGCATTTGGTCGTCCTGTGATCAGATCGTTCATTCCGGGTTCTCATCGAGGGTTTCGCGCCGTATGGGAACCGTCGGACCCGAAGTGCCGGTTCGTATGCCCGACACAATTCAAGCCGAGACCGACGCATGCCCTGATTGCACGAAGCCCTTGAAATCCCACGACAACCGTTGCTACACGTCGCGCCATATGCCCGGAGCGTCGTCGCGTGCTTCGATCAACTGCAGCATACGCGATTGGCAACGTACCGATAGCCCGCCATCAGGTGTTACCCCGTTCGCGCTGCACCAGAGGGCGTGGGCGTCCAAGTCGTTGGCGCCAAAGCATGACTCGCATTTGTCGGTCCACTGCTTCGAAAGCATCTGCCGCAGCACGGTAGAAATTTGCGGCGAGCCGCGCCAGGCTATCCACTCAATTCGCAACGGCAGGACCGGCGTCACCAATTCAGGCGCCGCGCACCAGCGCGCTTATGGCCGCCGACAAAGGCGATACGGTCCACTCGGTGCGATCAGCGTGCGCCAAATCCGGATAGATCAGGAAGAAATGAGGGAAGCCGAGTCCCGCGCATCGTCCCATGCATCGCGACCGGTCGACTGTGATGTGGCAGTTGCTGGACTAACCCGGATTTTCCAGTGCTCCCCGAGGCCGCGCAACGCCCGCGGAGGGAGGCGGCAGAAGGCTTTTGTACAGATCGGCCACGCGCTGGAAATGCAGGCGCGGATGAAAATGCCGCTCCGCGAAGGCACGGGCGCGCCGTCCCATGGCCTCCGCCTCCTCCGGGTGGCGCCAGAGGTCGAGTATGGCGGCGCGCAAGGCGGCGGCATCGCCGACAGGAACGATCCTGAGCGCGTCCGGCGGGGCGAAATAGTCGCGCAGCGCGGGATTGTCGGTGACGATGGTCGGGCGCCCCATAGCCATCGCCTCCATTAGCGCGGTGACGCCGCTGGCATTTTCGGTGGCGTGGGTGGTGACGACGACGATGCGTGCCCTGGCATAGAGGCGGCGGAAATCGGGGTAGGACAGGCGCTCGAAATTCTGCCGTACCGTCGCATGGCCGACCGGATCGAGCGGCAATTTCCCGCCCGTCTTGATCAGCACGGGCAAGCCCAGGCCGTGGCACGCTTCGAGCAGCAGCGGGAAATCGCGCCCGTCGTCGAAACCGCAGGAGAATATCTCGCTCGGCGTCTCGTCCGGGCAGGCCTGCGCCCGGAAGAAATCGAGGTCGATGCAAAACGGGATGCAGACAAGCGGGGCGCCGGGATCGAATCGCTCTCTGGCCAGCTCGATCTGGTTGGAGCCGAACACCACCGAACAATCGGC
The DNA here is from genome assembly GCF_965279465.1 of Reyranella sp. Taxonomy (NCBI): domain Bacteria; kingdom Pseudomonadati; phylum Pseudomonadota; class Alphaproteobacteria; order Hyphomicrobiales; family Reyranellaceae; genus Reyranella; species Reyranella sp. Next base: position 5,760,159 of record NZ_OZ257242.1, on the reverse strand, counting down.
CCGCCGAATAGCCAGCCTGTTCACGATGACGCGGAACCGCCAGGAGGCGGACCATTGCAGCTCCCAGACAACAACCCTGGCGCGTAAGCGGAACAGCCTGCGCAGCAGCAGCACGATCAAGGCGCTTTCCGCGTGGGCGCAGATGATTGCAGCATCGCGGCGCAACAGCAGGACGCGCAGAGCGCGCAGCGGGTCGAGCCCGCGAAAGGCATTGTGATGACGCGGCCCGAGATTCCAGGGCGATTGGTTTGGGTTTATGGTCTCGATCCGGAAACCGGCTTCCTCGAGGCAGCTCTCGTAGCGCCCGTGCTGAGGCCTGTCGTCCCCTCCGCCCCGATCGGGGCCGCCGTTGAAAAGCTGGACCACGAGCGATCTGCAAGGCGGCGTCTGCGCTTTTTCTCCCGTTGCCCGCCATGCCATCGAACACCCCGCACCACTTGCCGAAGCCCCTAACCCCGCGGCGAACATATCCGCTCGGCGCGGCAGGTCAACGGCTGGTAGTGGAGCAGACCGAATTGTCTCGCTCTGCCTTGGCCTCCGCGAAAGGTCGATTGCTCATCGGTGTACCACCAACGTGGTGCTCCTTGCAGGGTCGGAAATCGTCGGTCCGCTCCCGTTGGTCGTGCCGCAGTCCATGGCGATGCATCGGAGCTCCACTCGGGCAGATCCTCCATGGATCACATCCCGCTTCGCCCGCAGGGCTCGTCTTGCGACCAAGTCGCGCCACCCGGATCGGTTTGGCGCGCTTCCGAGTCGGCAAGCCGACAACCGGCGATACGTTCTAGGTGGGTTTGCGGGCAAGAGCCCAAACTTGAAGCGGATAGGCTGGTTCGTTCGGAAAATTCTTGCGCCAGCCGGCGCGGGCCCAATTGACCAGATTCGCCTTGAGCATCTTTCGGTTGCCCCAGGAATTGGTTCGGATCTGATCGAAATCAAAGCCGCATTCCGCTAGGAAGTGATGCAGCCCCATCTCGGTCCATCTGCTGCAATCTGTGGGAACAGCATGCACGCGGATCAGGAAGGGGGTCATTATGAGAAAATGACCACCGGGCTTCACCATGTCGTAGACGTTTCGGCCGGCACGATAGGGCCAAAGCAAATGCTCAAATACCTGGTCCGCGATGATGAGATCAAATTGGCGGTCAATTTTCTGGGAGCATATGTCGTATTCTGGATAGTTCATCTCTGAATAGGATTTGAATGGCAAATTTCTCCAGGATGCCCCGGCAGAAATTTCGAGAACGTCCAGTTGCTGTGGATTGAGATCTCCGATCCATTTCTGACATTCTTCTTCGTATACGATGCGTATCGCATGCTTGAGATCGTAGCCAATACTCTCGGAGAACTGAATAATCAGGTCTTTGACGCGTGGATTGTCGATTGCCAGCGAGTTGAGCCTACGGATGATCCCGGCGATTGCTCCTGTCGTCATATCTTTGCCCATCGGACGGTAGTTTGCGCCCGAGCAATTTCAGGCGGCCAATAGGAACCGGGGCAGGCTCGGCGGTCAAGATACACAAATATCCGGGCTTTAGCCCATCTTCGCCGATTGGGGCCGGATCGAGGGGATCGGTGTTGATTGGCTCAATGAGTTGGCGGAAGAGTCGCCACGGCAGGCGGGCGCTTGGTGAAGGTCGGCAGACGTGATGCGTGCGGCAACGTGAGCTCGATGCCGTCGATCAGACGTTTGAGTTCGGACTGAGCGTAGCGGGTGAGCGCGATTTCACCGCGGCCGCGGCTGGCTGATGGACATCGATCCTCGGGACGGGGCGTGAGCTATCTCGGAAGCTTCGCCTGCGCAGCACGTCGGCGCCAGCCGGCGGGCAGGGCCGGTGTGATGCGGGCTTCGGCCGCCGCAGGCGCCGGCTGCGCCGCCGCTCGGTGTAACGCAGCCGAGGCGCTGACCGCCAACGCGAGCAGGTAGTATTGCAGCGGTTGAAAAGCGATACTGACGAAGGCCGCGCCGGCCATGAAGATGAGCATGCCGTGGCTCAATGCGCGGGCGAGGTCGCCGAGCCATTCGAGATCCGGCCGGTTCCGCACCTGACGTCGGATGCGCTGCATGTCGACGAAAAACACGACAATGATTGTGAAGAAGATGGCGAGGCCGATCCAGCCCTGCTCCCCCAGCACCTCGAAATAGATGCTGTGAAAGGCGCGGCGTTCCTCGACTATCTCCTCACCAGCCTCGTTGCGCCACTCGATCCGGCTGGCGAGTTCGGCCATGAAGCCACCGCCGGCTGGATGTTGGTTGGCGAAGTCGACAGTCCACGCCCAGATCAATAGGCGTGTGTTGGCGCTCTGCTCCTTGGCCGGCTCGAAGGTCGTCGAAATGCGCGCCAACCAAGCATCGCCCATCAGCGGTACCACGGCCGCGGCCGCGGCTACCATCACGACCGCAGTTTGCAGCTTGCGGCGAGATTGCCACCAGGCCAACGCCGCCCAGACGAAGCAGGCGATCAGCGCTGCGCGCGCGAAGCTGCCGAAGGCACCAATGACCGCGAAGCCCGGAGCTGCCAGATAGACCCAACGGAGCCAACCCCGCCCAGGCGCCAGCAGAGAATGGCGCTGCAGATAGGTGACCAGCGGCAGGCATGCGAACGCATAGGTGCTGAGAGTGCTTCCCTCTCCACCCCAACCGCCATTAACCGGAACCAGCCCAAAGGCGCGGCCATAGCCGCCGCCGCCGCCGAACACCGACTTGAACGCGAAAGGCAGCACATTCGAAGCGATGCAGCAAAGAATGACGAGCAGCGCAGCTTCCATCTGGATACGGGAGCGAAAGACGAACGGCAGCAGCGTCGTGAACATGATCGTCTTGAAAGCCCAGTCCCATTTCCACCAGGCGACATAGGGAAACAAAGACCAAGTCGTCGTCAGGGTGATCCACACAGCCCAAGCGACCAATAGTCCGGTAAGCAGTCCAAGACGCGGCGGGTCTCGTCGATCCAGCGCCAGATAGGCGCCGACCGCCATCACGGCAGTTACCATAGAGAACGGAATGAATTGACCGAGCGTCGGCGCGACGTCCTGCGGGCGGAACAAATCCACCCAGATATAGGCGAGCGCTGCGGTAAAGGGCGCCACGAAGCCGAGCCCGATCAGGGACGCCCAGCAGCCAAAAATGAACAGTGCCTGCATTGGGGCGGTTCGTTCAGCGCCGCGTCCGGCGGCCGGATCCGGCGCTATTCCTGCGTTCCATCAAGATCGCGCGAATCGCGACGGCCACGATGCCGCCGCAGGTAAACAAGATGACGAGATTGTCGATCATGCCTTCGTTCCGATGTGGACGGCGCCCGGCGGAGAGCAAGAGGCCACACCAAGGTCACTCGTTCCTTCCACTTTTTTACCGCATAAGCGACAGCCTGTTAGCAACACCGTAGCACTTTCCAGCCATACAACCAACCGGCGGAGAGAGAAGGCCGATTGCAAAGAGTGGCGTGATTAGACATGCAAAGTTGCATAAATCACGCTAGATGTAGTGTGATACCCAAGAATGGGTAATACCAATAGCGTCGCGAAGCGGCGGGGGAGAATGGGGATGAGCGGGGAGAATGTGAGTTTTAGTCTTCAGAACGTGAAGACGGCGGGCAGCGCTCGCCAGTATATCCGGTTTAACCAAATTTTCGCCGAAGGAGACGTGCCGCAGGGCCAGTCCGTCAGCGCCACGATCGGCACTCAGACTATAGCGTTACAGATGGACGTGGTGTCGCGCTACGCCGACGGGTCGGTGAAGTCGGCCGTTCTGACCGCCGTCGCGCCGACAATAGCCGCCGGCACCACATTGCAGGGCAGTTTGACGCCGAGCAGTGCGACGGCGGGGACGGCCATCGCGGCCAATGCGGCCCTGGCGCAGGGCTACGATCTCAAGGTCAACATGGACATCGCGGGCTTGGGCGCGGTGACGGTCGATGCTGCACAGAAGCTCTCCGCCGCTGTGTCGGGCAACAATTTCGACGTAATCCGCCAGGGCCCGCTGGCCACCGAAATCAGTTTCGACGTGGCGGTTACCCGCGCGCTACGCCTCACCTTCGATGTCGTAACCTATGCCGATGGCAGCGTCTCGACCAAGGTGTGGTTCCGGAACGACGCCGCCATGGGTTCCTCCGGCGGCGCAATCCAGTTCAATAGCCTGTCGATCGTCGAGGATGGTACCACCCGCTTCAGCAAGACAAACCTGACCCAGTACCAGTACCAAGTCTGGGCGCAGGATGTCACTGGGGACAGCAGCGCCACGCAGACGCTGAACGTCAAGCATGACATCGACTACCTGGAGCGGACCGGCGCCATCTGGAGCTACGACCTTACCGCCTCGGTGGGCGCGGCGGGCGCGGTGCCGAGTTCTTGGACCAATGTGCTCGGGGGCAACGGGCTTACCCAGTACATGCCAACCACGGGTGGGCGGCCGGACATCGGCCCGACCACCGACCTGAACGCCCGCTGGCTAATCACGCAGGATGCCTCGGCCGCCGCCCTCGCTCTTGCCCAAGACCAGGCCGCAGGCAGCATTCCCTGGCATTACTACGACAATACCAAGGGCCATTACCTTGCGGTCACGGACTATCCCCAGCTGTGGATCGACGGGCGCGGCGAGGTTCGACCCTCCCAAATTGCCGGTTCCGAGTCAGGCTGGACCACCGACCGCTCGCACAGCCCGGACCTCTCGTACGTCGCTTGGCTGATGACGGGCGACCAGTACCATCTCGACATGCTGAATGCCCAGGCCTCCTGGGTGATCGCCAATACCTGGAACCCTTCGCGTCAGGGCGCGAAAGGTCTCGTCGCCAACGGGGTCGAAGAGCTGCGTGTGCAGGCTTGGTCGCTTCGCACGGTGCAGGAAGCCGCCTACGCCAACCCCGACGGGTCCTACGAGAAGGCCTATTTCACGCAGATCGCGAACAACAACTGGGCCTTTCTGCGTGCCACGACGGCGACGCTCACTGTCAAGCAGGGCGAGGTCCACGGCTATTTCGAGGGCAACTATGGCGGCGAGGTGATTGCGCCCTGGCAGCAGGATTTTTTCGCCAGCACCGCCGCTCTCGGTGCACTTCAGGGTAACGAGGATGCGCGCGCCGTGCTGAAATGGGAGGCGAATTTCCTCAGCGGGCGGTTCCTCTCACCCGACCTCAATCCCTACAACGGCTTCAACTACACGCTTAACGTGTATGATAGCGCCGGCAACGCGCTGACGAGCTGGGCCGACGTGGCGGATGGCTTGCGTTCCTGGGGCAACTATCAGACTGGCCGCTCTGCGTTCAACGACGGCTACTACGCGGAACTCGCCGCGATGAGCAACGCGAACATCATCAGCGTGTTCGCGGGCGGCGACGATCCCACCGACCACCGCGTCGCGGCCGATGCGATGCGTGCTTACGGCTGGATCATGGGTTCCGACATGCCGTACCTTCGGGCCGATCCGCAGTACCAGATTGTCCCGCGCTTGGCCGACGGCGGGCAGATTGGCGTTACGAAAATGCGCGTCGTCGCACCCACGGCGCAGAACACCACGCTCACCTTCACCGGCGACAACGTCTTTGCCTTTGATCAGGGGATCGGCCGCACAACGCTGAACGGCACGGCCGGCGCGGACGTGATCATCGACAATTCGACCAATGGCGGCGATCGTCTCGCGGGCAACGGCGGCGACGACTATCTGATCGGTGGCACTGGCGCCAATGTCTTCGCGCCGGGCGCCGGAAACGACTACGTTTTGATCCGCGGCGGCGCGGCGCGCCTCGAGGTGAGTGCCGCGAGTTCTGGCCGGCTCGAGATCGAGGGCTTTCGGCCCGGCACGGACATCATCGTCCTGACTGGTACGATTTCGCTCGCATCAATCCTCGCCTCGGCCGTGTCGGATGGGTTCGGTGGCACGCGGATTACCATTTCGCCTCAGCGGACCATCCGGTTGAACGGTATCGCGCCGTCCGGGATCAGCGGGGCCATGTTCGACGTCAGCGGCACCGTGCCGATCAACGTTATCTTAGGCACGACTGGGGCCAACACGCTTATCGGAACCCCCGGATCCATTGCGATGCAGGGCGGCGCTGGCAACGATACCTACTACGTCGACGATGCTGGCGATACGGTGATCGAGAAAAGCGGTGAGGGAACGGACCTGGTCAACAGCTCCGTCAGCTTCAACCTGACCGGCCAGTATATCGAGCGGCTGACCTTGACCGGCAGCGGCAATATCAACGGCACCGGCAATTCGCTTGCCAACACTCTGACCGGAAACGCCGGCAACAACGTCCTCAATGGCAAGACGGGCGCGGATACGATGACCGGCGGCGCCGGCAACGACACCTACACGGTCGACAACGCCGGCGACGTCGTGGTCGAGAAAAACGGCCAGGGAACGGACCGGGTCAACAGCTCCGTCAGCTTCAACCTGACCGGTCAGTACATCGAACGGCTGACCTTGACCGGCAGCGGCAATATCAACGGCACCGGCAATTCGCTTGCCAACACTCTGACCGGAAACGCCGGCAACAACGTCCTCAATGGCAAGACGGGCGCGGACACGATGGCAGGCGGCGCCGGCAACGACACCTACGCGGTCGACAATGCCGGCGACAGGGTGATCGAGAAAGACGGTGAAGGAACGGACCAGGTCAACAGCTCCGTCAGCTTCGACCTGACCGGCCAGTTTATCGAACGGCTGACCCTGACGGGCAGCGGCAACATCAACGGCACTGGCAACTCGCTCGCCAATACCATCACCGGCAACGCCGGCAACAATGTCCTCGACGGCAAGACGGGCGCGGACACGATGACGGGCGGCGCCGGCAACGACACCTACACGGTCGACAAGGCCGGCGACCTCGTGGTCGAGAAAAACGGTGGAGGAACGGACCAGGTCAATAGCTCCGTCGGCTTCAACCTGACCGGCCAGTACATCGAACGGCTGACTCTGACGGGCAGCAGCAACATCAACGCCACCGGCAACTCGCTCGCCAATACCCTCACCGGCAACTCCGGCAACAACGTCCTGGATGGCAAGACGGGCGCGGACACGATGACCGGCGGCGCCGGCAACGACACCTACACGGTCGACAATGCCGGCGACCTCGTGGTCGAGAAAAACGGCGGAGGAACGGACCGGGTCAACAGCTCCGTCAGCTTCGACCTCAGCGGCCAATACATCGAACGGCTGACCCTGACCGGCAGCAGCAACATCAACGGCACCGGCAACTCGCTCGACAACACGCTCGTCGGCAACGCTGGCCGCAACTTCCTCAATGGCGGAACGGGTTCGGACGTGCTGACCGGCGGGCTCGGCGCCGATGTATTCGTCTTCAGAAGTGCCCTTGGCTTGTCCAATATCGACACGATCACCGACTTCGACGTCGCCGCGGACACGATCCAACTCGACAACGCGGTCTTCACGGCCATCGCGGGCACCGGGACGCTGAGCCTTGCCCAGTTCGCCGCCAATGCCAGCGGCACGGCGCAGGATGCCAGTGACCGCATCATCTACGAAACCGACACCGGCAAGCTGTTCTACGACAGCAACGGCAACGCCGCCGGCGGTGCGACACAGTTCGCAACGCTCTCCCCCGGCCTCGCGCTGAGCAACGCCGACTTCTCCGTCGTCTAGGGGCAATACCCCAGCAATCTGCTCGACCAGAGCGGAGGGTGTGATTGTCTGTTGCCAAGGAAGTGGACCCGGTGCGACCTAAACTGCTCTGGCTCGACGATCACCATTGGCAACAGATCGAGGCACGTTGCCGACCGGCGTAAGCAGCAGGAGGCGATACATACCTCACGTTCCTGGACGATATGCTGCCCTTCGGCGCTGCCGATGATGGCGACAGGGCCCGGCGGCGATGGTCACTCTCGAGCGCCGAGCTGATCCGCACGGCGCGCTGACCGCCGAGGGGATGCTTAGCCAGCAGCGCCCGGGACTTGCATCATCCGATTGCACTGGGTGTGCCAAAATCCACGGCCAATCGCAGGCTTAAACAATCCCACAAAAGTGAAGGGGTGACTTATCCTGTGTTAATTCGGTGACCTCTGCACCCTTGTACGGTTCCTTACCAAGCTGGTGGGGGCCGAAAGATGCAACAGGGTATCGCGACGATTGTCATTGAGCCGCGTTCGCTGGTACGCGAAGCACTTGTCTCGCTTATGGCCAGCCATTCTTATCGGGTAGTTGGAAGCGTTGCTTCAACGACCGACATCGAAAATCCATTGCTTGTCGTAGATGCGCCGAGGCTCGTCATTCTTGGTGCGCTGCCGGTCGACGAGGCGGCCACGGCCGCGGCCAACATTCGCAAGCGCTGGCCGGAAACCAAGATCATTCTACTTTTCGATCGTACGTCGGCGGCCGATTGTCAGACGCTGCTGGCTTCGGAGATCGATGGATTCATTCCACTGTTCGCGTCGCCCGATACGCTTGTCGGCACTCTCCAGCAGATCATCAAGGCAAACCTCAGGATCCTGATCCTCAAGACCGAGATATCGCCGATGCCCAGCTCGATGGAGTGCCAGGAAAAAGTCGATGAGCTAGGCTTGGCTCCAAACAATCCGGCACCGGGCGACGATGCGGAGGATGGTGCCGTTGACCGGAGCAATTCGCTTCGAATTGTTCATGGCCTATCCCAGCGCGAGGAGGAAATCCTCAAGAGCGTGGTGAGGGGCCATTCAAACAAGATGATCGCGCGCACGTGCGGTGTTACCGACGCGACGATCAAGGTGCACATGAAGTCGATCCTGCGGAAGATACGCGTGGCGAACCGAACGCAAGCAGCCATTTGGGCGCTCGAGCAGGGATTACGGTGCTGATTGCATTTGCCGCTCGCCCGCGCTTTGAAAGCGTCGGGAGAACTGCCACTCGCCGCTATCGGCTGTGTATCAAGCGACATCCGGAAGTGCCCCTGGCGACAGCTAGAACTGCTCCCCGTTGATTGAGGGGAGGCGGTTCATCCGCGGAGCCCACAGGAGGGCATCGCGCAGGCGATAGCTGTCGCCGCGGATGGTGACGACGTGGCTGTGGTGGAGCAGGCGTCGAGGATGGCGGTGGCCACGACCGGATCGCCGAACACGAGCCTCACTCGGCGACCGAGCGGTTGGAGGCGATCAGCAGGCTGCCACACTCGTGACGCCGCGACACGAGCTGGAAGAACAGGTGCGCGCATTGGGATCGAACGGCAGATAGCCGAGCTCGTCGATGATCAGCAGCTTGGGTTTGGCGTAGAAGGCCAGGCGCTCCTCCAGCCGTCCCTCGGCGGGCGCCGTGACCAGCCCGGCGACGAGCGCCGACACGAACAGCACCGAGTAGCCCTCGCGGATGGCCCCACGGCCGAGCGCGATCGCCAAGTGCGTCTTGCCGACGCGAGGCGGGCCGAGCAGCAGCAGCGCGTCGCCGTTGGCGACCCAGCGGCACGCTGCCGGCGCGCGGATCTGGCCCTTGTCGAGCGATGGCTGGGCGGCGAATTCGAAGCCATCGAGATCGCGCAGGGTGGGGAAGTGGGCGATCTTGCTGGCCATCTCGATGCGCCGCTCGTCCTTGCGCGCGACCTCGCGCCGGCACAGCAGGGCCAGTGTCTCGCCCAAGGTCAGCTCATCGGTGCGATGCCCGCGAAGTGTGCCGGCTCGACCAGTCGTCGGCGCCGTCCGGCCGTCTCAGGATGGGCCGCAACCTCCTGGCCGCGGTGCTCGATGCTGACCCGCCCGCCGGCCACCACCCGCAAGGTCTGGCCGATCAGCCGCCACGGCACGCTGTGGGCGTTGGTGTCGACCTCGATGCAGCAATCCGAGGTGTGCGCGACCAGCGCCCGCGCATTGTCCAACAGCACCTCCTGCGCCACCCCGCCGAACGACATGAAGGCACCCTCAAGGTCGTCGAACACAAAACGTCGGTCAGACTCTTGGCCACGCTGGATTGGGCTAGCGGGGCCTACTGGTCGGTAACCGCCGCGCGCGAAGTCTACGCTGCTCAGTCCCTAACTTCGGGGGGCCCGTCTAGTGCCAAGGGTGCGGCAACTCGTACTGAGTCTGCCAGGGCTTCCGCCCGTGTGGAAAATGTCTTCTCTGACCGCGCCATTTCAACTGAGTCCTGCTGGCGGATGATTTGCCAGCCAAACGGTGCGGTCGATGGACCCCGGCGGGTGATCCGCAAGAGATACCGGATAGGGCTGCTCATTTTTTCTCGAGACCCACCCTGAAGCTGATCCATCTGTTCTGAGTCACATGAGATGCGCTCGGCTCAAGGCCTGTCATCCCCGACCAGATGCTAGAGGCCTCGAGCATCGCGACGACCAGCCACTTGGCATACGTGCCCCTTCGGAGCAACGTCCACACGCAGCCGCAACGACCAAAAATGTAGCGCCAAAGACTATCCCCACACCCCTCGCGCCTGTTCCATTGGCAAATAATATGAACGGCGGCAAGCTAATTTTGGAAGCTGCGTCCGTGCAGGTCCACTTACTCAGTCGATTTGCTCCATGCTCTAGGTGGTTGGGAAGTTTACCAGGCTGGCGGGCCATCATATCTGCGAATGCCGCACCGTGGGCTGCGCCGGCTTTGCGGCGTTTCATCGGGCGCGTCGCGTCGTGCGGGGAGCGTCGAGAGGGCCGACTTCATGGTGGTCGTTGCGAAAACTCGACGGACTGCTGGACGATCAATGGATTCCGGCCGCGTCATCTGAAGGCGCGGGGCGAGCTGTTCGTGCAGGTCCCGAAGCTTGCCAAGACAGCGGGTTTTGTAACGCCGGGGTACGGGGCGCTGATGGCACGAACATCAAGGCGAACGCGTCGCGGCACAAGGCGACGAGCTGGAGAAGCGGGAAACGAGTTGCAAGCCGAGCTTGATCACTGGTTGGCAACGACGGAGGCATTCGAACGCGAGGACGGCCATCAGACAAGCCAAGGTCGAAGTGGGCTGAAGCCAATGCGGCAGCCGAACTATCTGTCAGTTTCGATGTCTATCTTCCATTTCGACAGAAGATCTCGCATATTCAAGTACTTTCCGTCGAAGTTGGCGAGCTGAGCTAGTCGTTCCCTGCTTGCGACTTCAATAGTCCGCTTCTTATTCGAGAGAGCGCCAAGTTTCCGAAGATCTCGAATAATACGATTTACGCGGACGACGGAAATCCCTCCGGCATCGGCTAAGTGGCCCTGCGTGAGAGGGATTGTGGCACTGCTGGTATTGATCGCCTCAAGTCGAGCTAACTGTTCGCAGAGGATGCCAGCAACCTGAGCAAGGGCTGCTCGCCCACTTGTATTGAGCAGTTTTTCACGAACGATGCTCGCCTCAAGCATCGAAGCGCGCCAGAATGCCAGACCGATCTTAGGGCGCCGTAAAAGCATTTGATCGAGGTCGTCATAGCGAATTGTGCCGATCGAGCAGTCGGTCAAAGCCGTCACCGTTACAGTCTGATCCATACCCGGCAGAACGCATCGATAGAGGTCGCAAAAGTCACCCGAGTACTGAAAGGTGTAGATTCGGCGGCTGCCATCCTTAAGTCTCTTGTGCGTGCACGCCACACCCTTCAGGAGCACCGTTAGTTGTCGTGGCGGACAATGCGTATCGCCAATACTTGCACCGCGGTTCACGGTCTTCCCGGCCTTTACGAGCCTCAAGGCGTTTCGGAGGTCTGATCCGGAGCTAAGGCCGAGACTTCTGAATTTCAAAGCCAGGGCGTCGAGCTCGCCGGCCTCTGCAGGCTTCATCGAGCCAACCATCGCCGCCTCCATGCTGAAAGAACGACCGGAACTACGACTGGCAGAGCTGCCGGCATAGACTGAGCGAGACTGCTCGGGTGCCTCGAGAAATGAAAACAGACGGGATCGAGCCACGGGCGATAATTGCGGATGTCAACGAAATCCTGGGTCTTGGGTGCCCTGAACTCACCGTCGAGATGAACCGGCATCTGCCACGATTTAATGAGGCCAACGGTCACAGTCGCTTGCATCGCATGGACTCCGGTCGAATGCATTGATAGGGCAACGAGAAATTGTTGTGGTTCTCACAAGGCTTGCGATCCTCATCGACATCAATATTTTGAAGGTTTCCTGTGATATCTCGCGGTTCGACTAAACGCCGCCGAAGTCCGCCTTCCTTTCTGTCACTTCTTTTGCTCAGACTAAGACCGGAATTGCAGATCTCAATCGCGACGGGGTGAGGACCTGACGGTTTGGTTGCGGCGAGCAGGACAGCACTAATAAGGCGAGCATCGGCCTGAGGGCCTGGCGTCACTTCATGCCGCGATTGGCTGGCGTAAACTTCGCGCTCCAATTCGATATCTGTCCGCTTGAGATGTCTCATCCGCTTCTGGACAACACGCCGCCCCTCGGCATGACCGCGTCGAGGTGCGGCGGCTCGTCATCTGCCATGCTTTCAGGCAACTACGTCCCCGCTAGCTCACCAATTGGCCGGCGCACATCTCTCACGCGCAGACTTCAGCTAACAAGCGGCCTGCATCGGACACACACTCGACAACCGCCAGGAAGGCAAAGATGCGCGTTGCCGTGCCGGATCCGATCACTCGCCGTGCAGGCTTTGAATGCGAGTGCTTTGCGGAAGATGGCGGATGACACATGGCAGATGATCGTTTGGCTGACGTTGAGGCGCGCCCTATCTTGACCTGCCAGCCAGAAAGCAGCTGCGGCATATTCAAATAGCTTCCCTCAAAAAGCGCGATGGAGACGAGGCGTTCTTTGTCTATTACTTTGACGGTGCGCTTCTCTTTCGACAGAACATTTAGTCTCCGAAGCTCCTGGAATGTGCGATTGGCGTGTACGATCGAAAGTCCCGCCGCATCTGCCAAGTCTATTTGTGTGAGTGGAATGGTAGCATCGTCGATGCCAGCTGCTTCCCGGCGGGCCAATTGCTCGCACAGGAGGTGGGCGATGCGCCGAAGCGCCGGTTGTCGCCCAACGGTGAGCGCCTTCTTGCGGATTATGCTCGCCTCGAGCATGGTTGCGCGCCAAACAGCCAAGCCCAATGACGGATACTGCGCTATCAGTCGCTCGAGGTCCTTGTCCTCGATGATACCGATCGAGCAGTCCGTCATCGCCGCAACAGCGACTTCACTGCATGCTTTTGGCAATACATGCCGATGAAGATCGCAGAAGTCGCCAGGATACTGGAATGAATATATCTGGCGGTGGCCGTCCTTGAGCCGCTCGTACAAGCAGGCCACCCCTTCCACAAGCACCGTTGAGCATCTCCGCGACCTATCGGAGGCTATTATATCCTCACCTCGACTGATGCCCGCTTTCACGTTGATGCAATTCAGAACGGCATCCAGTTCCCTGTCACTCTCCACGCCCAGATTTCTGAGCTTCTCTATGAGAGGACCAAAGGCTTGCCGCCCTGGTCGCTTTGCAGAATTAGCCATGTGCAAACCCCAAGAAAGATAGTCCATCGGACATCTTATGCAACCAAGCGGAACCCACCACCTCCTTGAGAAGTCCCGCACCCCTGCGGCGATTCCCACAGCCCTATGAAGCTCCCTACACCCCTGCGGAGAGCTGCCCCGAAGACCCTACACTCATCGCGTTGATAGTTGCAATGTCAGAACAAGGATGTGATAGGCATCACATCTGTGCGGGTAGCTGTGCGAATTGCACCGCTTTTTTTTCCTGAATGCGAAGTGTCACTCTGTGGAAGGATCAATGCGACTCTATCGGGAGTGGGGTCGCTTCAGTTCTTCCATCTCGTTCCCTCGAAACGCGGAAAGATCCGACCACATCTTCCTACTTGCAACGGCGAATTGGTGCCAACGTCCTGGTTTCTGGGGCAGCGCTGCACACCGGCCTTGGCTCGCTGATTTTGCCGTTGCAGGCAAGCGGGGTTATTCGGCTTACTTTGCAGAAGCAAGAAGGGCGTTACAGAGCCTAATATGAGCTTCGGAAATGCACACTGGAAGGCGTAAAGGTGATGGCGGGTCGAACTACTTCCCTCGATTCTCGCAATCTGGTGTCGGCGCTCCCGGCTGAGTGCTCCTCGCGATTGCTGGCAGAGGCCCCGACGATAAAGCTCATGAAAGGGCAGGCACTCTTTGAAATCGGTGCTCCAGGCGATGGATGCTATTGGCTCAAGGAAGGCGCGCTCAAGGTTGGCGTAGCCTCAAACCAGGGCGCGGAGCGAATCCTCGCGATCCTGGGAACCGGATCAATTGTGGGAGAACTCGCAATGATTGATGGGCTACCAAGGTCTGCTTCGGTTCATGCGCTGAGAGACAGCAAGTTGACCTTCATCGCCCGCAGCACCTTTTTCGAATGCTTGCGTGCATCTCCAGGACTGTACGCCCACCTCGTGGACAGCCTTGCCGCACGACTGCGGCAAGCCAATGAAGAGGTTGCGGCCGCGAGCTACCTTTCGCTCAAGGCTCGCGTTGCACGCGCGCTTCTTCAGTTCGCCAAGCACCTTGGCGAACCCACGGGCACGCCGGACCAAGTCGTTGTCCGCGACTTCCGCCAACAGGACGTGGCCGCACTGGCTGGCGTGGCACGCGAGAACGTCAGTCGAATCCTGAGTGAATGGAGAAGGCAAAAACTCATCGTCCAACAGTCGCGGTCCGTCTATCTAATTCTCAAGTCGGGGCTGGATCGAGAGGCTGGTGTGCGGTCGAAATCATAGCTGAGACTGTCTGCCGATCCGCGGCCGCCTACGAGCTACCCCCTATGCATTCGTGAAGCTTGGCTCTCCGGGGCATACTCTTTCCACTATCGCCAGCTGCTTTTGTTGGTGCGTTTCTCGCTACAAGGGATCGCATCGCGAGGGATGATTTCCGGGGCAACGGAGTTTCTCCCCTTATTTTGATCTTGTTCCACCGAATTGTGGGAGTGAAGAATGGCTCTGACGCCCCAGTTCCTTCGCGCGCGAGCGCTGCGCTATCAGCGACTGGCTCTTAAGGTCCGCAGAGAGGCAGGCGCAGAATGGGGAGATCCGATTGCTCCGCGCCTGATTGAGCTCGCAGAGAAATTGGAGCGGGACGCGGTACAGGACGACCAGGAGGCTGGGATTCTATCGAAAGCGTGGGACGCTGGAATTTCCCGCCCACTTCCCGAGTGATGGCGGCAGCTTACTCTCGAAAGGCTCGGGTGACGCAGACGATCGGTTGTCTTCTCGTTGCTTGACTTCCGGGCGCCTTCCCCAGGTGGAGCAGGGGAGCTTCTTGCCCCTGTAATTCTCTCCCGTTAGCCAGCAAGCGTCGAGAAATAGGTGGGCCTCGACGCGTTCAGGATCGACTACGCATCGAATCTGGCGGAATGCTCGACCTCATTTCGGGGGACCATAAGCGGCGCCTTGCGTCCGGATCACCGGGAAACTGCGCCTGAAGCCGCTTGAGCTTGGCATCCATTTCCACGATCAAGTTCGTCAGGCGCAATCGCTTTCTCTCAAGCCCGCCACCCTCAACCGGCTCGGAATAACGCCTGCCGTTTATGGCGACTTCAACGTCCGTCAGCTCCATCAGAGATTTCTCAATCCCGCGCTTCAGGGCTCTAATCCTCCGAGCCATCGTCGTATCGCTATCGCCCACACCGCTCATAAGCCACCTCATCGTCGGCCCGCGCCGGGATAGTAACCGTGAGTGACGCCAACGCGCCGACGCAGAGGACTGACCACACTTGGGCTACCCCTCGAGCGAGGCGGCCTGTTGGCACGAGGTTACCGCTGTGCTTTCTGCCGTCGCGAGATAAGAAACGTCCGCGCGCTCTTTCTCCAGAGTGACGTGCCATAATGTGAAGTCCGCGGCAGCGCGGAACTGCACGGCTGGTCCGCTGGGCTCAATGCCGCCACGGCCGATCCAGTACTGCATGGCGCGGGATAAGGGCGGCCCCGCACGGGCAGGGTATACCCATGCAGGGCCTAACCACTCACTGCTGGGTTTGGGGTGTGCAGCGAGGGCTGTGGCAACCTACCCCACGCGCGGGCAACCGGGGGTGGCAGCAAAAGAGCTACCTACAATGGGACGTGCGCAGCACCCGCCAATTCCTGCATGCAGTTCGAGGGATGATGTCGGCCCCGATCGAACGATCGGCGCGGCCGGTTCGCCCCCTCAGGCCGGCGGCATTTTCTCGAGTATCGGCAGGGCCGGATCGACGTGGTCCCACGCGGGACCGCGGACACCGTAGGTCACCACTTGCGGCGTATACCGGCCCGGATCGTCGAGGCTCGCGGCGTGCACGGTGAACAGGTCGGGCATGGCCGCGAACGTCAGGTAGACCGGCGATCCGCAGGCGGGGCAGAAACCCCGCGTCTTGACGTTGCCGCTGTCGGCGACCGCGTCCCAGTGTGTCGCCCGGCCCGCAACCTTCACCTGCGCGCGCGACGGGAAGGTCAGGTAGGAGCCGTGCCCGGTGCCGCTCGTCTGCTGGCAGTCGCGACACTGGCAGTGGTTCATGAAGATCGGTTCGGCCGAAATCTCGTAGCGGACCGCGCCGCAGGCGCAGCCGCCGGTATAAGCGTCGCTCATTCTTCTCTCCTGTGATGAAGCGTCGGCAACGGCCCGGCGCCGGGCCCGGTCAGTCCTGCTCGCCGGCGATGGCGCCGAGGTTCGGGACGACCTTCTTCCAGCCACTGCCCATGGTATCGAGCGCGGACTTGTTCCTTGGCACGACGAAGCCGGCATGGA
The DNA here is from genome assembly GCF_965279465.1 of Reyranella sp. Taxonomy (NCBI): domain Bacteria; kingdom Pseudomonadati; phylum Pseudomonadota; class Alphaproteobacteria; order Hyphomicrobiales; family Reyranellaceae; genus Reyranella; species Reyranella sp. The sequence continues at coordinate 5,743,574 of NZ_OZ257242.1, read as the reverse complement.
CGAGGCGCAGCCGCGTGCCGTTCGCCGTCCGGGAGAGCGTCCAGGTGACGATCGTGTCCAGCGGCGCGCCGTAGCCGACATTCTCCTCGTGCCCGCCCGTCCAGCTGTAGACGAGCCGCTCGTTCGGGATAACCTCCAGCACCTGGCAATGAATGACGCCGTCCCATGCCCCGCCGGGCTTGGTCTGGAAGGTGAAGCGCTTGCCTTTCACCGGCTCGAACCCCGTCTGAGCCATCAGCCAGCGGCCGATCAGGGCGCCGGTCGTCAGCGTCTTCCATATCTTCTCCGGAGGATGCGGAAAGACCTCCTCGACCACGATGTCCCGGGTGTCGATGGCAACGTCGTTCATGGATCGATTTCCTTGAGGAGGGTACGGAGGTCGGCAAACCGGTCGCGCCAGAAGGCGCCGTAGTGGCCCATCCAGTCGGCCAGCGGCTCGAGCCCCTCGGGCCGGGCGCGGTAGTAGGCGTTGCGGCCCTCAGGGCGTTCGACGACCAGGCCCGCCAACTTCAACGACTTCAGATGCTGGGAGATGGCTCCCTGCGTCACGCCGCTACCGCGCGTCAGCTCGACCACGGTGATCTCGCCGGACCGGACGATACGCTCGAACACCGCCCGCCGGGTCGGAACGGCGAGCGCCTGCATAACGGCGTCGATGGGGGCGGTTGCGGGCATGGCCTAGTAAATAGTATATACTAATCAATTAGTCAAGGCTATTTTATGGGATCACTTGGCGATGGCTGATCCATTTCGTCCAGCGCTTTCATTTCGGCCTCCACGTTGGCTGGTTGTCGCGTTGCCGCCGGCTGTCTCGCACCCATCGCGCTGCCGGTGACATGGATCAACGTACCCACCATCATGGCCATCGAAAGAGGGCGCGCTCGCGACAAGGGTAGCCGCGTCCTGGCGATGGGAGCCTCGTACGATCCATGAAAGACAACAGCATCCACCGCGCCGTCCGCGAGGGCCGTGCCGCGCTCGGGACCGGGCTCAAGGAGTTTGCGTCGCGCGGCGTGCCGTGGATCATCGAGGCCGCGGGCTTCGACTACTGCATGATCGACCACGAGCACGGCGCCTTCGACCTCGAGACGATCGCCAATCTCGCCGGGTGGTTTCAGGCTACCGACGTCTCGGCGATCGTGCGGATCCACAAGTCCTTCACCTACCTGATCCCGGCGATCCTCGATCAGGGGATCATGGGCGTCCAGGTCTCGGAGGTCGACAGCGTCGAGGAGGCGCGCGCGATCGTGCGCGAGGCGAAGTATCCGCCGATCGGCAATCGCGGCATCGCGGGGCAGGGGATGCATACCGGATACAGGGGCTATGGCGCGCGTCACGCGTCCGAGTACGCACCCTGGGCCAACGCCAACATCATCGTCTGCGTGTCGATCGAGTCGCTCGAGGGCCTGGACAATGTCGAGGCGATCGCCGCTGTCGAGGGCATCGACATGATCGCCTACGGCCACTCGGACCTCAGCGCGCGCCTCGGCGTGCATCTCCAGCTCGAGCACCCGACATTCAAGGCCGCCGTGCGCCGGATCGCGGACGCCTGCAACGCGCACGCCAAGCTCGCCCGCGGGTCCGCGGAGACCGAGGCGCAGATCGAAGAGTACTGGCGCCTCGGCTGCAAGGTGCTGAACCTGCCCGGCAACGACATCAGTACCTATCTCGATGGCCTGAAGGCGCGGGCGGGGCGCGCCCACGCGCGGCTGAAATCGATCGGTGTTCCGACGCCGTGAGACACACTGAAAATAAGGGGAGGACAGGATGCGACTGCGGGGCAAGGTGGCGTTGCTGACCGGTGCGGCGGCGGCGATCAAAGGCGAGCTGATGGGCTTCGGTGGGGCGGCGGCGCATCTCTTCGTGCGCGAGGGCGCGAAGGTGGTGCTGACCGACATCCGCGACGAGCTGGGCGAGCGTGCGGCCGCGTCCCTGCGGGCCGATGGCCATGACGCGCGCTACCTGCATCTCGACGTGACCTCGGAACAGAACTGGACCGAGGTGGTTGACGCGGTGATGGCGGTGCACGGGCGGCTGGACATCCTGTTCAACAACGCCGGCGTTGCCTTTCCCGGCAAGGTCGAGAACCTCCCGGTGGATGTCTGGGACCGCGAGCTCGGCGTTCATGCCAAGGGTGTTTTTCTCGGCACCCGGACGGCGATCCCGGCGATGCGCAAAGGCGGCGGCGGGTCGATCGTCAATACGTCCTCGGTCATGGGCCTCGTCGGCAGCCCCACGTCGCCGGCCTATTCGGCCGCCAAGGGCGCCATCACGCTCTTCACAAAGTCGGCGGCGCTGCAATATGCGAAGGAGAATATCCGCATCAACTCGGTGCATCCGGGCTATGCCGATACGCCGCTGACCGACAGGCGCTTCAGCGATCCGGCGGTGCGCCAGCAGTTGCTCGACCGCACGCCGATGGGCCGGCTCGGCACCGCCGAGGACATCGCCAACGGCGTGCTGTTCCTGGCCTCGGACGAATCATCGTGGGTCACCGGCTCGGAGCTGGTGATCGACGGCGGCATGACGGCGCAATAGGACGAAGCGACATGATCCGGCAAGCTGAAGCGAGCGATGAAGCCCAGATCCGGGAGTGCGCCGAGCAGGCCTATGCCCGCTATGTGCCGTCGATCGGGCGGAAGCCGGCGCCGATGGTCGCCGACTTCGCCGCGCAGATCGCTGCAGGAGAGGTCTTCGTTGCGACGGATGACCAGGCTGCCTTCCAGGGCTTCATCGTGTTCTATGCCGAGGATGGGTATATCCTGCTGGAGAACGTGGCTGTCCTTCCTCGTGCAGCCGGACGCGGTGTGGGCAAGGCCTTGATCGGCTTTTGCGAAAATGCCGCACGGCAGCGCGGCATGAACGTGCATCTCTATACCAACGAGAAGATGACCGACAATCTCTCGATCTACCCCAAGCTCGGATATGTCGAGGTAGGGCGCCGTTCGGAAGACGGTTTCAACCGCGTTTACTTCGAGAAAACCTTCACCTGACGCTAGTACGCCGAGAAGCCTCCCTCGGCCGGAATCGCGGCGCCGTTCACCATGCGCGATTCGTCGGAGGCGAGGAACAGGGCGACGTTCGCGATGTCCTCGGGCTGTCCGACGGCGAACGGGTATTGTGCGGCCAGGTTGTCGATCCCGCCGAAGCGGATGTGGTTGCCGCCGGTGAAGCGCGCCGCGACCCGTTCGGTCAGCACGACACCGGGACAGATGGCGTTGACGCGGACACCCTTGGACGAGTAAGCGCCGGCCAGGGCCTTGGTGAAGGAGATCAGGCCGCCCTTGGCCATGACGTAGACATGCGCGATGTGGTTGCCGCGCAACGCCACCACCGACGAGAAATTGACCACGCTGCCCTTGCCCTGCTCGACCATCACGGGGATGACGTGCCGGCAGCACAGGAACGGCCCTTTCATGTCGAGGTTGATGGTGTGGTCCCAGACCGAGGGATCGACTTCGGTCACCGGCCTGTCCTCGGGGATGGAGCCGCCGGCGCAATTCAGCAGCACGTCGATACGGCCGAATGCGTCTTTGGCCTGTTGCACCATCTGCTTGACGCTCTCTTCGTCGGTCACGTCCGTGCGCACGAAGCGGGCGCCGGCGCCGGCCTCGCGCGCGCTCGCCTCGCCCAGGGTCGCGTCGATCTCCGCCACGACGACCTTGGCGCCTTCCGCAACGAACATCTTCGCCGACGCCCGGCCGATGCCGGAGCCCGCGCCCGTGATCACCGCGACCTTGCCCTCAAGACGATTCATCTGTCTCTCTCCCGGTTATGGTTTGCATCTTCAACCCCAGAGCCGCTGGCTGGCGATCGCAGCGCCGTCGCGCATCGCCTCGAGCTTGGCCCAGACCACGTCTTCGGACACCTGGGTGTCGCCGACGATGGTGCCGAAGCCGCAGTCGGTTCCGGCCATGACCCTCTCGCGGTCGCCGACCGCGCGCACCGCGCGTTCCAGCCGCTCGGCGATCACCTGCGGGTGCTCGACATAGTTGTGCGTCGTTTCGATCACGCCGCAGACCAGGGTCATGCGATCGGGCAGCTTCTGGGTCCGGAACGCATCGACCTCGTGGCTGTGGCGCGCATTGGCGAAAGGCAGGCAGAGCGCGCCGGCCTTCACCTGGTAGCAGACCGGCAGCACGTCGGGGGCCGGCACGTCGTTGACGTGCGGGCTGTCGCGGTTGCCCCAGCAGGCGTGGAAGCGCACCCGCTCGGGCGGGATGTCGGCCAGGGCCTCGTTCAGCGCCGCGACATGCATCTCCATCGCCGCGAGGAACTTCGGCAGCGGCTCGTCCTGGAAGTAGCCGGCGCGTTCGATGCCCAGATCGGGCGAGTCGATCTGCAGTATGTGGCCCTGCGCCACGATGAACTCGTATTCCTGCTTGAGCTCGCGGGCGAGCGCGAAGACATAGGCCTCATGGCTGTCGTAGTGCTGGTTCTCCATCGAGCACGCGGCGAAGCCCGGCGAGACGGCGGTCACGAAGGTCTCGGCGAAGCGCCGGGTCTGGCGTGCCAGCGCGCGGGCGAAGGCGTCCAGCTCGGCCCGGGCGCCGTCGAGACTCTCGTAGCGCACTGGCCCGATCGCGGCCGGGAAGCCGTAGACGTTGAGCCGGCGTGTGCCGCGCGCCTGGAAGTTCTGCCACCATTGGGGGAACTGCTGCATGTCGCGGATCGGCCGGCGGTTCGATTGGCCGCCGAAGCCCGACATGCGTTCGATGATGTAGCCGAAGAAGGTGGAGCGCGGCATCTCGCCGTCGTTGCCGACATCGATGCCGCAGTCGAGCTGGCGGCGCACGATGAGGTCCATTGCCTCGTCGGTGAGCGCCGGAATCCTTGCGGAATCGACCGGCCGGCCCTCGGCCTGGGCCACCAGCAAATCGGCCAGGATGGCCGGCCGCGGCAGGCTGCCCATATGGGTGGTCAGGATGCGATCCGTGCTCTGCTTCATGCGTTCGGTCTCCCAGAAATCTTGTCATCCCGAGCGCATCGAGCGATCTATGGTCGGTGCTGCCATAGATCCCGCGCTGCGCTCGGGATGACACGGTTTTTGTCGCGAGTGTAGTGCGCTACTCCCTTACTCGGCAGCCTTCCGAGGCTGGCTATAGCGGCTCGTCACGGGTCGCAAGCCGAGGTTTTCGCGCAGGGTCCTGCCTTCGTACCCGGTGCGGAACAGCCCGCGGCGCTGCAGCTCAGGGACGACCATCTCCACGAAGTCCTCGCCGCCGCCGGGCAGGGTGGCCGGCGTGATGTTGAAGCCATCGCAGGCCGCCGCCTCGAACCACTCCTGCATGGTATCGGCGATGTCGGCGGGCGTGCCGATCCGTGCGGAGCCCGTGATGCCGGCACGGAGATACAGTTCGCGGATCGTCGGCTTCTCCCGTTTCATCCGCTCGACGAGCTGGGCGCTGAGGCTGCGGAGTTCCTGCGGGCCCAGCGCGCCGTCGGGCACCGGCTCGTCCAGCGCGTGGCCCGACAAGTCGCCGAACGCGCCGTACAGCGATCCCAGCCCGGCCAGCGGGTCGAACAGCGCCTGCAGCTCGTCGTACTTCGCCTGTGCTTCGGCGCGCGTGCGGCCCACGACCGGGCAAAGCGCCGGCATGATCTTCAGATCGTCGGGCTCTCGGCCGTATTTCGCCATCCGTCTTTTGACATCGGCGTAGTAGGCGCGCGCGCCCTCGAGCGAGCCGGAGACCGCGTAGATCACCTCGGCGGTCGCCGCGCCCAGCTCCCGGCCTTGCTCCGAAGCGCCGGCCTGCACGATCACCGGATGGCCCTGCGGCATGCCGGCGACGTTCAACGGGCCGCGCACCTTGAAGAACCGCCCCCGGTGATCGAGCACGTGCATCTTCGCTTCGTCGAAATACCGGCCAGCCGCCTTGTCGAACAGGAGCGCGCCGTCGTCCCAGCTGTCCCACAATCCCTTGACCACCTCGACGAACTCGGCGGAACGGGCGTAGCGCGTGTCGTAATCGAGCGTCGTCTCCAGCCCGAAGTTCTGAGCCTCGAGCTCCGACCAAGACGCGACAACGTTCCAGCCGGCGCGGCCCTTGCTGATCAGGTCCAGCGTGGCGAACTTGCGCGCCAGGTTGTAGGGCTCGTTGTAGGTGGTGGAGGCGGTCGTCACCAGGCCGACATGGGTGGTGACCATCGCCAGCGCCGGCAGCAATGTCATCGGTTCCAGCTCGACCATGTCGCGGCCGGTCCGGGCCAGCGAGCCGCGCGGCTGGTCGCCCTGGCGAATGCCGGCACCGTCGGCAAAGAAGATCATGTCGAGCTTGCCGCGCTCGGCGACCTGGGCGCTGCGGACATAGTGCTCGACGTGCAGCGTACCGTCGGCCGGGACATCCGGATGGCGCCAGGCGGCCGGGTGATAGCCGTGGCCGCGGATCGACAGGCCGAGCCGCATCTTGCGTGCCGTCATTGTTACGTCTCCTCCCGGGCGAGCTTGCCGCTGCGCGGTGGACTATGTCACGGTCGATATAAGGAGGCCGACATGCTGGAAACACGGGAAGGCGGGTGCCATTGCGGTCGCGTGCGGTTTCGCGCTGAGGTCGATCTCGACCTGCTGTCCCATTGCAGCTGCTCGATCTGCACCAAGAAGGGCATCCTGCACCTGGGCACCGATCCTGCGGCGTTCCGGCTGCTGAAGGGCAAGATCGCACTCAAGGCCTACACCTTCGGCACCGGTGTCGCGCAACACACCTTCTGCTCGCATTGCGGCATGCACGCCTTCTATATCCCGCGCGCGAACCCGCATCGCATCAGCGTCAATGCCCGCTGCCTGGACGAGATCGATGGGTCGAGCCTGAAGCCCACGCGGTTCTTCGACGGCCGCCACTGGGAGGATGCGCAGCGCCGGCGGATCGAGGAGACCGGCGAGGCGCCGCCGGCGGACGCGCACGGCGCGAAGACTCTGCAGGCAATTCTCGACCGGGCGCAGGAGTAAAGCTTCCAGCGCCCGGAGCCCCGCACGGCGTCGTCGAGATCGCCGGCCCCGAGCGCGCACCATTCAGCGACGTCGTCGCTCGCTACCTGCCGGCAATCGGCGACTTGCGCGAGGTGGTGAGCTTCTGTTCGGAAACTGAAAATCGTTCCAGGCCTCGGCCGGTGATTTCTCTGCGTCTCGACCGCCGGATATTTTGCAGGACGGTGTCGGTTCCCGAAGGCTTCGTTCGTCGTTCCGATATCAGGCCGACGAGGCCGGCTCGTACAAGGAGACAGGCGATGCGTGTGATGGTGCTCGTGAAGGCGACCGAGGAAAGCGAAGAGGGCTTTCGGCCCACGCCCGAGACGATGACGATGATGGAGGAGATGGGCAGGTTCAACGACGAGCTGCAGAAGGCCGGCGTCCTGCGCTTCGCCGATGGCCTCAAGCCTTCATCGGAGGGCAAGCGTGTGGCATTCGACGGTCCGGGCCGTACGGTCATCGACGGGCCTTTCGCGCAGCCCCGCGAGCTGGTTGCCGGCTTCTGGCTGTGGGAAGTCAAGGACATGGACGAGGCGGTCGCCTGGGTGAAGCGCTGCCCCAATCCCATGTCGGGACCGAGCGAGGTCGAGATCCGGCCGCTGTACGAGATGGCCGATTTTCAGCGCGACTCCGGCGCTGCGAGCCTCGGAAAGCCGTGACCGCGTCCAGTTGCGCGACGCGTCCGTCAGCGTATTCCCGTGCCACGCGCTTGCCCTTCATCGACGGGGGCCCGGGCGTTGCCGGTGGTGCCCGAACGGATCTTCACGTGATCGATGAACGCTCTCAGCTTCGGCGTCATATGATGCCGGCTGGGATAGTAGAGAAACACGCCCGGGGCCATGGTCGCGAACGGCTCCAGCACGCGGACGAGCTTGCCTGCTTTCACCATGCTTGCTGAGATCGGCGCGGGCACTTGTGCAAGCCCCATGCCTTCCACGGCAGCGCCGAGCAGGGTGGAAAAGTCGTGCGCGATCAGCGAACCCGAGACGATCGCTTCGACCGGCTTGCCGTCGTCGACGAAGGACCACGGCGCGATCGACCCGTTCGAGCGACGCATGCGCAGGCAGGCATGCCGACGCAGATCGTCAATGTGTTACGGCCGGCTCCGCCGGCGCAGATAGCCGGGGCTTCCCACGACCACGAACGGGAAGGGCGGCGTCAGACGCACTGCGACCATATCGGCGGTAATGAACTGGCCCATCCGCACGCCGGCATCGAATCCTCCGGCCGCGAGGTCGAGCAGTTCCCCGCTTGCGGCGATCTCCACTTCGACCTCGGGAAAGGCCCGGCAGAAGGAGGCGATCAGCGGTTCCAGCAGGAGCGGCACCACGGCCCGTGGCACCGTGAGGCGCAACAGTCCGGCCGGCCGCTGGCCGAGATCGCGGGCAACCGCGCTTGCGGCGACCAGCTCCTCGAAGGCGGGCTTTGCGCGTGACAGGAATCGCTCGCCGGCTTCGGTCAGGCCGACACTTCGCGTCGTGCGGATGAAGAGCGCTGCGCCGATACGCGCCTCCAGGGTGCGTATCGCCTGGCTGATTGCCGACGGAGTCACCGCGAGGTCCGCCGCTGCTTTACGGAAGTTGCGGTGCCGGGCCACTCCCAGGAATGCCTCCACCCCGTCGAGCGCGCCCTGTCGCATCGTGAAGTTCTGCTTCATGACCCGTCGACATTATCGCGAATAGTGTCTTGCTGGAAAACTGCCCTTAGTCCGGCTCCCGGATCGGAGTTGCGGTGTCCGAGGCCGCAACCATCGCCATCTGACAGGAGGCCGAAATGTCGACGGAGCCCATCTTCCAGGCACAACTCATCCTGGGTTATGTCGCGTGGCTGCTTTGCCTGGGCGCGTACATCCTGCCTTGGCTCAAGTCGATGGACAGGATCGAAGCGCACCGCGCGATCGCGACCCTGCACAGCTTTCGCTTCTTCGGGCTCGCCTTCATGGTGCCGGGCGTCGTCAGTCGCAGCCGGCCCGATAGCTTTGCCACCTTCGCCGCCTATGGCGACTTCGTGACCGGATTGCTCGCTTTGGCGGCGCTCCTCACGATCAAGATACGTCCTGCCTTCTGGCTGTTCGTCGCCGCCTTCAATGTCGTAGGGACGGCTGACCTCGTTCTCGACTACTACCATGCCATCCAGGTCGGCCTTCCTGCGCGGGCAGGAGAGCTGGGCGCCGCATACGCCATTCCGATCCTCTATGTTCCCTTGCTGATGATCACGCACGGCGTCGCCTTGTATCTGCTGGTGCGTTCTCCCGCGAAGGCCGCGCATTTGCCCACCGGCGATGCGGCCACCTCATAGATTACCGAGGTTCGCGACGAGAAGGATTGGATCGAGCGGCACCGGCCAATTGGCTGGTCAGCGGGGCAGGACCTTGCGGCCAAGCGACCTGGCTTGCCGCCAGAGGGGTAACAGCACCCGGCCCGTCAGCGGAATGGCCAGCAGGCCTACGAGGAAGCCGGCAACGCCGGCTCCGGTGGCTTCCACCAACCAGGCGACCAATGGCTTCGCGACCGGAACCGCCTCCGCAGCGGCGGCGCCCGCGTCATGGAGCGTATGGGCGGGCCAGCCCAGGCCGTACGTCTCGAGGCCGTGGAGGATGATGCCGCCGCCGACCCAGATCATCGCGGCCGTGCCGACCATCGCCAACGCGCCGAGAAGATACGGCATGGCGTGGACGACCGCGCGCCCGGTGAGGCGAAGCGGGGCGGCGACAGGCGACTCGGGCGCCAGGTTCGCCAGCGCCAGGCCGAGATCGTCCGCTTTGACGATCAGCGCAACGACCCCGTAGACCGCCGCCGTTATGCCAATGCCGACGACGGCGAGGATGATCGCCTGCTCCACGGCGTTGTCGCCGGGAACGGCGGCGAGCGTGATGGCCATGATCTCGGCCGAAAGGATGAAATCGGTCTTGATCGCGCCGGCGACCTTCTCGTCCTCAAAGGACCCGGCGTCGAGAGCCCCCGTTTCGGCCTTTGCTTCCGGCGCATGCGGATCGTGCGGGATGAAGAGCTCGGTGACCTTCTCCGCGCCTTCGTAGCAGAGGTAGGCCCCGCCGATCATCAGGAGCGGCGTGATCGCCTCGGGCAGCAGAAGGCTGAGGGCCAGCGCCGCGGGCAGGAGGATCAGGAGCTTGTTCTTGAGCGAACCGAGCGCGATCTTCCCGATGATCGGCAACTCGCGCGCCGGAGAGAAACCCGTGACATAGCGTGGCGTGACGGCCGTATCGTCGATCACGACGCCGGCAGCTTTCGCGCCGGCCTTGGTGGCATGAGCGGCGACATCGTCGACCGACGCGGCGGCGACTTTCGCCAGCGCGGCGATGTCATCGAAAAGAGCCAACAGACCGCCGCTCATGAAGCACCACCAAAGCTGCTGCGTGGAAGGATCGCGACCGAGGCTCACACCTTCGGCCCCGGTGTCGCGCAACATAGCTTCAGCTCACACCGAGTGCATGCACGACCGCGCGCTGCCACGACGAAGAACTTCTTCTCGTCTCATCTCAGAAGCATTGACGGCCACCGAGGCATGTGGTCATTTCACAGGATAGCTGCGCGTACCCTGTAGCAGACTCTAATTAGGTCGTTACCTCAGCGGGGAGGGTCGCATGATTCGTAAAATGATGATCGGTTTGGCGGCGCTCGTTTCGGGAGCCGCGTTCAGTGCCTCGTCGTACGCGCAGGATCTCAAGCTCTACGCTTTCAGTTCGGGAGCGCTCACCATCGGCAAGGGCGCGCTGCTGAATACTGCCTCGATGACCGACATCATCCAGGTTCCGGTGGGTTTCTACGTGGTCAAGCACCCCAAGGGGACCGTGCTGTTCGATACCGGCAACAACGACAAGATTATCACCGACCCGTCCTATTGGGGCGAGGCGTTCAAGGCGCTGAAGCCGGTCAACACGCCTGACGTCGCCATCGACACGCAGCTGCAGAAGATCGGCCTGAAGCCGGACGACATCACCTTCGTGGTCCCGAGCCACATGCATCTCGATCATGGCGGCAACGTCGGGAAGTTCCTGAAGTCGACGATCGTGCTCCAGAAGGACGAGATCGCGAATGCGTTCTGGCCCCAGCCTGGCACGGGCGGTCCCTACATGATCGGGGACATCATGCCGCTGCGCTCACCCAATACCGACCTCCCGAACGCCGTCAGGATGCTGCAGCTCGAGGGGGACAAGGATCTCTTCGGCGACGGCACCGTGGTGGTGAAGCGCTGGGTCGGCCACACCCCGGGCAGCCAGATGATGACGGTGAAGCTGAAGAACAAGGGCCTGACGATCCTCACCGGTGACAACGCCTACTTCCGCGAGAACGTCGAGAAGGGCGTCCCGCCGAACATCGTGCTGGCGTACTCGCCGAGCGGCATGCTCAGCGCCTACGAATGGATCCGCTACCAGATGGCCACGGAGAAGGCGGACTTCATGACCGCCCATGATCCGGACGCCTTCAAGGCGATGAAGAAGGCGCCGGAATTCTACGACTGAGGTCCTGAGCCGTCGCTCCGCCATGGCGGTGGTTTCACTCGAGGGCCTGAGCAAGAGATACGGTCCCCACCTCGCGGTGGACGACGTCTCCTTCAACGTCGGCCACCGCGAAGTCATGGGTCTGCTGGGTCCCAACGGGTCGGGCAAGACCACTATCCTTCGCGTCCTGACCGGCTATCTCCGCCCGAGCGCGGGAACGGTTCGCGTTGCCGGCTTCGATGTCGTGCGCGACGGCCGGGCGGCACGGCGTCGGGTCGGCTATGTGCCGGAAGACGCGCCGCTCTATCCCCATATGCGGGTCAACGAGTTCCTCGAGTTCATGGGCCGGCTGCGCGGTCTCGACGGCAGCGGGTTGCGCGCCGCGATCGGGGGGGCCAGCGAGCGCCTCAGCCTGGGAGATGTCGGCGAGACCATCATCGGCCGGCTCTCGCGCGGCTATCGTCAGCGTGTGTGCCTCGCGCAGGCCGTGCTGCACCAACCCGACCTGCTGGTGCTCGATGAGCCAACCAACGGCCTCGATCCGCGCCAGATCATCGAGTTTCGCGAGCTCATCCGCGGCCTCGCGGAGCAATGCTCGATCGTCGTCACCTCGCATATCCTGGCGGAGATCGCGCGGCTGGCCGATCGGGTGGCCATCCTGCTCGGAGGACGCCTGCTGGCCGTGCGCCCGCTTGGTGCCGCGGGCCTCGTCCGCCTCAGGGTCCGCAACGATATGGGCGCCGGCGTGACGCCGTTGCTGCGGGCGGCAGCGGCCGAGGCCGGGGCCGAGATCGTCGAAGAGCCGGTGGCGGACGGCATGGTCTCCTGGCGCGTGCGGGCGGCGGAGCCTGCCGCGGTCGACCGGCTCGTCGCCCGGCTCGGGGCCGCCGGCATCGCGGTCGTCGAGTTGTCAGAGGCCGGCTCGGACCTCGAGGAAACCTTCCTGGCGGTCACCGCGCGAAAGCCGGTCCATTGACGATCCTGCGCACGCTCACGGTCAAGGAGATCCGCGCCCTTTTCGCTTCGCCGATCGCCTATGCGGTGGTCGCGGTCTTTCTGCTCCTCAACGGCTACAGCTTCGTCGTCACCCTGGCCCTCTCCAAGCAGGCGACGCTCGTCCACATCTTCTTCCAGTCGGCCATGCAGCTCGTCCTCCTCGTGCCCCTGGTGACCATGCGGCTGTTCGCCGAGGAGCGCCGCGGCGGCACGCTGGAGCTTCTGCTGAGCTCGCCGGCGCCCGAGATCGACATCGTGCTCGCCAAGTTCGCGGCGGCGATGCTGATGCTCATGACGATGATCGGCCTCACCGCGACCTACGCGCTCACCCTGGGGCTGTTCGGCCGGCCCGACTGGGGGCCGGTCTACAGCGGCTATCTCGGGCTGGTCCTGCTCGCGGGCGCGCTGGTCTCGATCGGGCTCGCCATCTCCGCGCTCACCACCAACCAGATCGTCGCCGCGGTCGCGTCGCTCGGCCTGTTCGGCGTGCTGTGGTCGATCGATTCGCTCGCGGCGCTGCTGCCGGCACCGATCGACAACTGGCTCCTCGGCGTGTCGCTGCTGGCCCGCTTCACGCCCTTCGCCGTGGGGGCGATGTACACGTCCGATGCCGGCTTCTTTCTGTCCGTCATCCTGTTGGGACTTTTCCTGACAGTGCGCGCGCTCGTGCGCCGCTGAAGCGATGGAACAGCATTCGCTCGAGATCGTCCCCCTGCTCTGGCTCGGCGGATGGCTCGTGGCCATCGTGGCGGTGTTCTGGGCCGCCCTCCGGCTGCCGCTCGACATCGGTTACGGCTCCTGGCGCGGCAGGCTCTATATGGCTGGCATCGTTCTCGCCTCCGTGGGCGTGTGCGCGCTCGCCAACGTGGCGCTCCACCTCCACGACGGCCATGTCGACCTGACGCGCGAGAAGATCTACACGCCGTCGCCCGCTGCCCTGAAGGTGGTCGACGCGCTCGATCGCGATGTCGCGGTGACCTATTTCTATAACTCGCGCGACCCCGCCGCGAAGCGTTCCCGCGATGTGCTCGAGGTCATGGAGCGGCGCAATCCACACTTCAAGCTCCGGGCGGTCGATCCCGACAAGGAACCGACCCTCGCCCGCACCAGCGGCATCAAGATCTACAACGCCGCAATGATCGAGGCGGAGGGACGCCGCGTGCTGGTGCACAGCACCGACGAGTCCGAAATCGCGCTCGGCATCCAGCGCGTGCTGCGCGAGCGCAAGATCACGGTCTGCTTTGTCGAGGGCCACGGCGAGCTGCCGATGGACAATTTCGAGTTCCACACGCATCTCGAGAACGCGGCCGACCACAGCCACGGCGATGCGTCGTCGCACGTCGTTGAGATGCCCGGGCATGGTGTCGGACGTTTCCGCCGGGCGCTCGAAGCACAGGGCTACGACGTTCAGAAGGTCGTCCTCGCGACACGCACGGAGGTCCCGGCCGATTGCACCGTGGTCGTGCTGGCGAGTCCCCGCACCACGCTGCTTCCGGCCGAGAGCAGCGCGCTGCGCGACTTCCTGCGGCGAGGCGGTTCCGCGCTTTTCCTGTTCGACCTCGGCTTCGTGCTCGAGCCCGAGCTCGAGCGCCTGATGGCCGGTCTCGGCATGCGCTTCGAGCAGCAGGTCGTCATCGACCCGTTGAGTCACTACCAGAACGATCCCGAGCTGGTGGCAGTCGCTGGTTACGATCGGCACCCGGTCACGCGATCGCTGTCGTTGACGATCTATCCCGGCATCCGGCCCCTGAGCCTTGCGGCCCCGTCGGCAGGCGTGCAGATCGTGCCGCTTCTGGCGAGCAGCCGTGACAGCTATACGCGGCCGGTGGCGGCGGCGGAGCATCGGGTCGCGGGGGCCGCCCCGGTCGGCGATGCCGCCGCGGTTGTCCCGCCCGTCCCGAGGCCGCGCGTGCTGGGGGCGATCGCCGAGGGAACGATCGAGGGCGGCAGCCAGCCGATGCGCGTCGTCGCCGTCGGCGACGGCGATTTCGCCAGCAACTCGTTCTTCCCCTACATGGCCAACAGCGACCTGCTGCTGTCCGCCATCCGCTGGCTGGCGCGCGAGGAGCGCAACACCGCCGTTGCCGCGCGCGTTCCCGTGCCGCCCCACATCCTCCTGACGGGCCTGCAGACCCAGCTGGTATTCGGCATCATCGTCATCCTGCTGCCGCTCTCGGTCGTCGCGCTCGGATGCTTCGTCTGGTGGCGCCGGCGATGAGCAGGGCGCGCACGTTCGTCCTGCCGGCCGTGGCGCTCGTCGCGCTGGTGTTTCTCGTCGGCATGGTGCTGAGCGGCAGCCAGCCCGTGCTGCGCCAGAACGTGTCCTTCGAAGCGAAGGGCGTCCTCGGCCTGTTGCCGGAGCAGGTTCGCCGGGTTGAGATCATCCGTGGCGGCGAGCGGCTCAGCGCGGTGCGGACCGGCGACAAGAGCTGGGCGATGGTGGACGGCGCCGACATCGGTAGCGACGCCGGCAAGCGCCTCAGCATGGCGGTGCAGATGATGCACACCTCGGCGCCCGTCAACGAGATCCCGGCGGCGGAGCTGGCCGGCGCCGATGTGGCGGGATTCGAGCTCGATCCGCCGCACCTCGCGGCAAGGCTCTATGCGGACGGTCCCGCTCCGGTGCTCGCGGCGCAGTTCGGCGCCTACAATCCGGAAGGCTACCTGCAATACGTGCGGGTCGACGGCGAACCTCGGATTTATCTCCTGTCGCGATTCGTCGGCGAGGAATGGACGAAGGCGCTGGACGGGAGCCTCCACCGGTGAGGCGCGGGTGGCGCGGTCTCGCCTGCGCGCTCCTGCCTTTCGCGCTGCTCTTCCATTGGGTTGGATTGGCGGCGGCGCACACCGGCGGCACGACGGGCTTCGCGCGGATTACGGTCGAGGGTGAGACGGTCCGCTACAGCCTGACGCTCGACGTCGAGGCGCTGTCCAAGGCCCAGAACGGGCCGCTTGCGGCCGACCAAGATACGCTCGCCAGCATCGTCGCGCGCCACGTCGAGATTTCGGCCGACGGCACGCCCTGCGCGGCGCTGCCCGGCACAGTGCAGCCGGCCCAGCCCGGCCGACCGATCGTGGTGGTCGTCATCCACTACGCCTGCGCGGCGGCGGTCGGCACATTGACCCTGCGTGACGGGCTCTCCGCCGTGTTCGGCCGCGACCACCATACGCTCGCCAGCATCGAGGGGCCGGCAGGAACCGAGCAGTTCCTGCTTGATCCGAACCGGCCCGAAGTGCGCGTCGCGATCAGCGGCCCGCCGGCCGGGGCGTCCGCCGCGGAACTGGCACCGGAAAGCGCGTACGGCTTCTTCCGGCTGGGCATCGAGCACATCGTGACCGGCTTCGATCACATCCTCTTCCTTTTCGCGCTGATGCTGCGCGGCGGGCGGATCGGATCGCTGCTGGCAATCGTCACCGCCTTCACAGTCGGGCACAGCCTCACGCTCGGGCTCTCGGTCCTGGGGATCGTGCGGCTACCGGCGGAGATCATCGAGCCGCTGATCGCGGCATCGATCGCCTATGTCGCCTGCGAGAACATATTCCTGCAGCGCGCACCATCGCGGCGATGGTTGGTCAGCCTGCTGTTCGGCCTGGTGCATGGATTCGGTTTTGCCGGCGCCTTGCTCGAGCTCGAGCTGCCGCGCGACGGGCTGTTCTCGTCGCTGCTGTTCTTCAATCTCGGCGTCGAGACCGGTCAGGCCATGATCGTCGCGCTGCTCTTCCCGGCGCTCGTCCTGCTGTCCCGCTTCGCCTGGGAGAAGCGGGCGGTGACCGTCATTTCGGCTGTCGTCCTGGTGGCAGCGGTCGGGCTACTGACGGAACGGACCTTCCTGCCGTAGACGGCCGCCGCAGCGGATCATCTCAAGCTGCATCTGCTGCCGCAAAATGCGCCATCTGATCGGCATGTGCCTTCAAGAAGGACGGGCGGGCCGTGGCGCGCGCGACATAGTCGTGACAAGCGGGATAGTTCGCCAGGCCGCCGAACCGATCGACCAGGCGCAGCACGTCGGCCATGAGGATGTCGGCGACGGAGAAGCTCCGGGCGAGCCATTCGCGCGCCGCCAAGACCGGCTCCATATGTTGAAGTCGGTGGACCTTCAGGAACCCGTCAAAAAGCCTCCAGGCCGCCGTTGTGTCGCTCTCGCCCGAGAACGCCAACAAGGACCAGGGCTGGCTCGCTGCCTCGACCGAGTTGAGGGCCGCGAAAAGCCATTCCTTGGCGTCGCTGCGACCGCGCGTATCGGCGGGCAGCAGGGCGTCGCTGCGCTCGCCGAGATGAAGCAGGATCGCGCCGCTTTCGAAGATCGAGATGTCGCCATCGGTCAGCCACGGCACCTGGCCGAAGGGCTGGTGCGAGAAGTGCTCCGCATTGCGAGGGCGAAACGGCGTACTCTCAACGCGATAGGGCAACCCGGCCTCTTCCAGCGCCCAACGCACCCGTATGTCGCGCACGTGGCCGCGCGGCAATTCGGGAACCCAATCGTAGGTCGTCAGCACCAGTTCACTCATTCGGGATCTCCAAGGAAAGAGGGGAGCTTGTCGAGAAGGCCATTCCAGCCTTGCTCGTGACTTTTGCGCGCCTCTTCGTCGGGAAGATGCTCGTGGAGCAGTGTCAGCTCGGTGCCGCTGTCGTGCGGCGCAAGCAGAAAAGTGACCAGCGATTCTCTTTCCGGCATTCCGGGCCATTCCCAGGTGAAAACCAGCTTCTTCTCGGGAACCACTTCCTGATAAATTCCAGTGGGGTTGTGCTCCTCGCCATTCAGCAACCTGAATACGATGCTGAATCGGCCTCCGGGCCGCACGTCTGCCTCGGCGCGGAGTGTCGGCCCCGCGTCGGGACCCCACCACTGCATCATTAGCTTGGGCTGCGTGATCGCCGCCCAGACCTTGGCGGGTGGGGCCTTGATCCTGCGCACGATGGTCACGCTCGGCAGGTTCCTGGTCATCGGCTGCCATCCTCTTCCACGAGCGCAGCGAGCCGGTCGATGCTTACCGTCCAGAAGCGTTCATACCGTCCGAGCCACTCCATCGCCTCCCGCATCGGCCCGACCGAAAGGTGAACCGACACGGTGCGGCCGGTCTTGGTCCGCGTGATCAATCCCGCATCGGACAGGACATCCAGATGCTTCATCAACCCGGGAAGCTTCAGCGAAAGCGGGCGGGCGAGCTCGCTCACCGACAGCCCGGGCTCCTCCTTCAGCCGTAGCAGGACGTCCCGCCGGGTAGGATCGGCGAGCGCGGAGAACGTGCGGTCCACGCTCGACGTTTGATACTTCACCATGTGGCGAAGTATCGCTTCGGTGCCTGGCAGGAGTCAACCGTCAGGCATCTCCGAGTCCCAGGGGCTGCTCAGCTCTCCTGAGCGGCGGCGCGTGTCCGCCCGGCGATCAGAACGTCATCACGGCCCGGCCGACGATCTCGCCCGCCCTCAGAAGCTCGAGGTTTTCATTGAGCTGCTCGAACTTGATGGGCTTGATGGTGTGGCGGATCTTGCCTTGTGCGGCCAGCGCCATGACCTCGGTCAGGTCCGTGTTGTTGCCCCAGTATGAGCCATGCAGGGTTTGTTCGCGCGAGACGCGCGGGAACAACGGAATGTCGATGCGATCGCCGACCAGCCCGACATCGGCATAGTGGCCGCTGATCGAGAGCAGGGCGAAGGCCAGCTGCACCATCTCGGGCGCGCCCGTGCAGTCGATGACGGCATCGAGGTCGCTCTGGCCCGTGGCCTTGCCGAGCTCCTTGGCAATATCGGCCGCGGACTTGCCCTTGATGGCAATGGCGTGATCGACTCCGTATTCCTTCGCGACCGCGAGCTTGTCGAGGTTACGGGCGAAGGCGACCACCGTCGCACCGCCGCCGAGCAGCTTGGCGTACTGGACGGCGTATGCGCCCAGCCCGCCGATCCCGAACACGCCCATCACCCGGTTCGGGCCGAGCGCGCCGGCATCGCGCAGCTTCTTGATGCCGCGATAGGGCGTCAGGCCGGCATCGGTGAGCGGCGCGAGCTCCTCGAAGTCGAGGCGCTTGTCGACCTTGATCACGTAGCGTGCCGGGACGGGCAAGAATTCGGAGAATCCGCCGTATGGACCGAAGCCTGGCCAGCGCACGTTGGGGCAGATATGCGTGTTGCCGACCAGGCAGTGACGGCAGGTGCCGTCGCCCCATCCGGGCGCGACGACGACGTGGTCGCCCTCCCGAAGTCCGGCCGCCTTGGGCACGACGCCGCCGATCTTGTGCACGATGCCCGTGATCTCGTGGCCCATCGTAATCGGCGTCGGGATGTCGGCGTATTTGCGGAAGTATCCGTCCATCAGCTGCACGTCGGAGCGGCACATTCCGCCCGCCTTGACCTGGACGAGAACATCGTCGGGCTGGATGTCGGGAACCGGCACGTCCTCGAGAACGAGGGGCTTGCCATACTCGTGCAGGCGCGCGGCTTTCATGTCTGTGTCCTTTCGTGTCGATGCTTGGGGTGGAGACTTGCGGGTGGGTCGTCGGCGACGTTCAGCCTTTGGCGACGACGACCATCTTCGGGTTGACGAGTTCCTTGATCCCGAATTCTGAGAGCTCGCGACCGTAGCCGGACCGTTTCACGCCGCCGAACGGCAGCTCGGGAGCGGTCGACGAGCGCGTGTTGATCCAGACTGAGCCGGTCTCGATCCGCGATGCCAGGGCCCTGGCCCTGTCGATGTCGGCGCTGAAGATCGCGCCCGACAGGCCGAAGGGCGAATCGTTGGCGATCTCGACGAGTTGCTCGTCGTCGCGCACGACATGGACCTGTGCCACCGGACCGAAGAACTCCTCGAAATAGGCGGGATTGTCGCGCGTGACGTTCGTGAGGATCGTCGGCTGGAAGAAGGCACCGGGTCCCTCGATCGCAGCGCCGCCGTGATGCAGCGTGGCGCCGGCCTTCACCGCCCTCTCGACCTGCGCGGCGATGTCGTCGCGCGCGTTCACCGAGCATAGCGGTCCCAGGCCGACGCTCTCGTCCATCGGGTCGCCGATCTTGATGCCGGCGAGGATGTCGGTGAATTTCTTCAGGAATCTGTCGGCGATCTTCTCCTGGATCAGGAAGCGCTTCGCTCCGTTGCAGACCTGTCCGGCTCCATACAGGCGGGCGGCGGCACCGGCTTCGGCGGCCTTGTCGACATCGGCGTCGTCGAGCACCGCGAACACATCGGCGCCGCCGAGCTCCATCACCGACTTCTTGAGATGCTTGCCGGCCTGCGAGGCGACGATGCTGCCTGCCTTCTCCGAACCTGTCAGCGCCACTCCCTGGACGCGGTCGTCGGCGACCAGAGTGGCGATCTGCTCGCCGGTCGCGAAGATATTCGTCCATGTGCCCTTCGGCGCACCCGCAGCCGTCGCAACCTCCTCGAAGGCGACGGCGGCTCGCGGAACGATGCTGGCATGCTTGGCCAGCACGGGGTTGCCGATGGCGATATTGGGACCGGCGACGCGAACCAGCTGATAGTAGGGGAAGTTCCAGGGCTCGACGGCGACGATCACGCCGATGGGGTGATATTCGACCCAGGCTTCGCCACGCGGGGTCCGGATCTTCTCCGGCGCCAGAAAGGTCGCGGCGTTCCTGGCGTAGTAACGCGCGATATCGGCGCTGAGCCGGACCTCGTCGCGCGCCTCCGAAAGGCGTTTCCCCATTTCCTGCACCAGTATCCGTGCAAGGGGCTCCATGCGTTCTTCCATCAGGTCAGCGATGCGAGAGAGCACCCCGAGCCGTGGTTCGATCCGCCCTTTCGACCAATCGGACTTGAAGAGCGAGTGAGCGATGGACAAAGCCGACTGGAGTTCGGCGTCCGTGTGATTGGCGAAGGTCTCGACGACTTCGCCTGTTGCTGGGTTGACGCTCGTGTACGGCATGGTTCTTGCCCTTCCGCGACGGAATCGGAACGGAGTGTTCTCGTGCTATTGCGCGCTTCGCCCTGCCTTCGGAGCGGAGGGCGAGCGACCGAGCGCGGCGATTGCCGCCTCGGCCACGGCGATGTCCTGCTCGACGGTCCCGGCGCTGGCGCCGACGGCGCCGACAATATTTCCATCGAGCATGACGGGAATGCCGCCGCCGAAAATGACGACCTTGCCGGCGTTGCTCTGCTGGATGCCGAACAGCGGCTTTCCCGGCTGCGCCAGCTCTGCCAGATGAGCGGTCGTCTTGTCGAAGAGCCTGGCAGTCGTCGCCTTGCCGATGGCGAGGTCGATGCTGCCGACGAGCGCGCCATCCTGGCGCAGGAAGGCGAGCAGGTGGCCTCCTGCATCGACGACGGCGACATTGTAGGCGACCTCGAGGCTCGCGGCCTTCGCCTCGGCGGCCGTTAGCATTCGCTTCGCCTCTTCGAGCGTTAGGCTGTCGTATGACCGTGGCATGTCATCCTCGGCGTCGTCGAAGCATGAAGGCCGCCGATCGCTCGAGGCAGCCGATGGTTACGGTTATAGCGGCCACGCGGCGGCACGCAGGTTAAACGAAGTAAAACCGGGGACTTCGCTGCCCGGTCGCGGTGCCGACGACCGCGATTGTGCTTGCTGCGACCGTTTCGCATAGTCGGATCGCAACGATGCGAGGGCAGCGCCGATGCCGGTTATCGTAGAGTGTAAAAAGTCCAATGCCGCAGGAATCTGCCTACACGTTCGGATCGTTCCGTCTTTTGCCGGCCCGACAGTTGCTCGTCCTCGACGGCTCTGCCGTCAGGTTGGGGGGCAGGGCATTCGAACTCCTCCACCTGCTCGTGCGACGCAGCGGTGAGTTGATAACCAAGGACGAATTGATGACCGCCGCCTGGCCGGACATCTTCGTCCACGAGAGCAACCTCAAGGTCAACATCCACAGCCTGCGTCGGTCGCTGGGCGACACGCAGAAGCAGCCGACCTACATCGCAACGATCGCCGGGCGGGGCTACCGCTTCGTGGCGCCCGTGCAACTCGGCGTCGCCGATATCGCCGATGCGGGTGTCACTCCGGAAGCAGGCGGGCCGGGCAGGTTGCCCCTGCCGCGGGATGTCGTCGCGCGAGAGCGGGAGATCGCGCATCTGCTCGCCCGGCTGCGGGGCAAGTCGCAGGTCAGCGTGCTCGGTCCCGCCGGCGTCGGCAAGACCACCGTGGCCATCGCCGCCGCGCGCGCGTTCGAAGCGGATTGTCCGGACGGCGTGCGCTTTGTCGATCTGTCGACGATAGACGATCCGACTCTGCTTCCGTCTGCGCTGGTCGCGGCTCTGGGGTTGCGCGGCGACATGGGAGATGCGCTGACCGCGGTCGTCGATCACCTTCGACAACGCTCGATTCTTGTCCTGCTGGACAATTGCGAGCATGTCCTTCCGGCAGTCGCCATCTTCGCCCGCAAGCTCGCCAGCCAACCGGGCAGGTCCAAGCTGCTGGTCACCAGCCGCGAACCGCTGGGCGTACCCTCCGAAAGTGTGATGCGGCTCGATGCGCTGGCAGTCCCGCCTGACGGCACCCCTGCCAGCATCGACGATGTCCTTCGGTTTCCTGCCGTGGAGCTGTTTGTCCGCCGGGCGTCCGAGTGGGCCGGATACCAGCTCGTCGACGCAGATTGCGCTTCTGTCGCCCAGATCTGTCGTTCGCTCGATGGACTTCCGCTGGCCATCGAACTGGTGGCGGGCAAGCTGGACCTTCACACGCCGCAAGAGCTGGTCGCAATGGTGGACGAGCATTTCGGCTTCCACAACGAACGTACCGACGGGGCGTCGCCGCGGCATGAGACGCTGCTGGCCGCCATCGACTGGAGCTTCGGCCTCCTGGCGCCGAACGAAGCGACGATCTTCTGCCTGGTATCGGTCTTCGTCGGCGCGTTCGACCTGGAAGATGTCGTGGCGGTCGCCGCGGCGCGGGCCCTCGCTCCGTTCGATGTCATCGCCGGCCTGGGAGGGCTCGTCGCCAAGTCGCTGCTGACCGCACAAGTGAATGGTGCCGGTTTACGCTATCGTCTGCTCGACAGCACGCGGCGCTATGCGACGAAAAAGCGGCACGAGGCTGGACTCGACGCACAGGCGCGGCGTTCCCACGCGCGGCGCATCCTCGCCTTGTTCGAGCAGTCGGAGGCGGAGTGGGGGTGGCGCGACAGCGACGACTGGACGCAAAGCTACCTGGGCCGTACCGCCGATGTGCAGGCTGCATTTGCATGGGCCTTCGGCGACCCGGGTGACGCCGCACTCGGTGTCCGCCTGACCGTTGCCACCATACCGCTGTGGTTCGAGACGTCGCTCATCGCGGAGGCGCAGGGCAGGGTTGAAGTGGCGCTGGAACATGCGGAGACGTTCCGATGTGACGATCTTCTGAAGACCAAGCTGGCGATGTCTCGTGCCTGGAGCATGATGTATGCTCGGACGTACGTGGCCGAGATCGAGAAAGCCTGGCTGACGGCCATGGTGTTCGCGGGGCGTGCGGGCAACCTCGCCTACGAGCTGCAGGCGCTGGTCGGTCTTGCCATCTACCTGATGCGCATCGGACGCATCGCCGATTCGATCGGCCGGCTCGAGCAGTTTCGGGCGATCTGTGCCCGCCGCCAGGATTGGTCCCTGTCTCCGGAAGGCGAGCGCATGCTGGCCTGGGCAAAGGCGCACACGGGGGAGCTGGCGGAAAGCCTGGCGGTGCTCGAAGGACTGGCGGCGACCCATTCGCGCGTCGGCAGGGGCTCGCGGATGGCCGGCTTCCAGGTCGACCGCTTCATCGGCATTCGCTGCTACATTCCCGTCATTGCCTGGATGAGCGGACGTCCCGACCAGGCGGCGGCCGTTGCGCGCGATGCGATCGAGGCGGCGGAAGGTCTCGGCCATCTGGCATCGCAGTCGAACGTGCTGGCGGTGGCGGGCTGTCCAGTGGCTTATTGGATCGGCGATCTCGACGCTCTCGACCGATACACGACCAGGCTGCTGTCCATCCTGGAGCGGGAGACGATCGGGCTCTGGGTTCCGATCCAGAGATTTTATGCTGCAGCGCTCGATGACTTGCGCGGCAACAAGGCGGCGATTTCGCGGATGAGGGGGGCGATCGACGAGATCATCGAGAGTCGCTTCGTCCAGCGCGTTGCCGGATGCATCGGCATTCTCGCAGAGAGTTTCGTGCGCGAAGGCCGGTTGGACGAAGCAAGCGATGCGATCGCGGAGGCGATGCGCTACGAGGCGCAGCTGGGCGAACGATGGTGCCGTTCCGAGCTGATGCGCATCGAGGCCCTTGTCCTGGACCGGGCAGGGTATCATGAGCGCGCCGAGGAGCTTCTCCTGAGCGCGCTCGACGAGGCCCATGTCATCAAGGCCCTGTCCTATGAGCTCAGGATAGCCACCGATCTGGCCGCTCATCATGCCCGCACGAACAGATCCGATGAGGCGATGTCTTTGCTTTCCCCGGTCTATCGCCGCTTCAACGAAGGCTTTGCGACAAGGGACTTGATGGCAGCCTCCCGGCTTCTGCAGCGTGCCGGCGGTGGCAGAGCGCCGCTTTAGAGTTCCGGAGACCCAACCTCGACGGGCTCGAGGACGAATGCGACGGGGTCGGCAAGATCGTGGATGCCGGCCAGATAGTACTTGAAATGCGGCGTCTCACGATGCGCGGCGACGGCATAGTCGTTCTCATAGAGCTCGTCGAGCACATATCGGTCTGCCTGCGAACGATCCTGCCAGATATCCCATCGCAGGTTCCCCGGTTCGGCCCGGCAGTGGGGGATCATGCCGTGGAGAAGCGCCTTCAGTTCGCCGGCCTTGCCGGGGTGGGCGGTGAGGATCGCCATGATCTTGATCGGGGTCGTCATGATCGCAGTCCTTCGGCAAGGCCCGGCATTGCACTGCCCGCTGTTCGTTTGGAACTGTATCGCAGAGAGCCGGAGACGGCCGGTAAAAGGAGGTAAAATCCGATACGTCGCTGATCGGCCGGCTGCCGCGCGTCTGCTGGTCGAAATCGGCGCCGCGTCGCGGACAAGCAGCGGCTGGAGGTGTAGCCGGCGGTTGCTAGGATGCGCCGTGTCACGGAGGGAATGCCCAGGCCATGATCAAGACGGTGCTCTACGCGGAGAAGCTGTACGACAACGACAAGGTCGAGCGCGAGGTGTTCGGGTCGGACGTGCGCGTGGTGTGGCGCAACGTCTCCGACCTGTCGCAGCTCGAGGATCGAGACTGCGCGGACGTCGACGGGCTGATGACGCTGCGGCTCGGGATGACGGCCGAGCACTTCGCCAAGTTCCCCAAGCTCGCCTGCGTCGTGCGCATGGGCGTCGGCTACGACAAGATCGATCGCAAGGCGGCCGAGGCGCGCAACGTGATGGTGTGCAACGTGCCGGACTACGGTACCACCGAGGTGGCCGACCATGCGCTCGCCCTTGCCCTGTCGCTCCGCCGCGGCATCGCCCTCCATCTCGAGGCCCAGCGCCGGCCGCAGCCTGCGCCGTGGCGCTACATCAATGACCCGCTGCTGCGGCGCAACGGGGTGCAGACCTTCGGCATCGTCGGCCTGGGCCGCATCGGCACCGCGGCGGCGCTGCGGGCCAAGGCCTTCCAGTTCCGCGTCGTCGCCTATGATCCGTACATGCCGAACGGCACGGAACTCGGGGTCGGCGTCGAAAGGGTCAATTCGCTCGAGGCCTTGATGGAGCAGACCGACACCTTGTCGATCCACGCTCCCTTGACCCCGGAAACGCGCGGCATGATCTCGCGCGCCATGCTGGAGCGCATGCCGAAGGGCGGGGTGGTGGTCAGCACCGCGCGCGGGCCGATCTGCGATGTCGATGCGCTCGCCGACCTCCTCAAGCGCGGCCATCTCGCCGGTGTCGGGCTCGACGTGCTGCCGGTCGAGCCGCCAGTCGAGCCCATCCCCGAGCTCCTGCGCGCTTACCGCGCGCGCGAGCCGTGGTGCGAGGGGCGGCTGATCATCACCCCGCACTCCGCCTTCTTCACGCCCGAGGCCTGGGACGACATCAGGCTCAAGTCGGCGGAAACTATGCGCGCGGCGATGGTCGGACCGCGGCCGCAGAACGTCATCACGCCGGACATGTTCTGATCAAGCCACCAGGTAAGGGAACCGCATCGTGTCCGACAGTGCCTCGAACAACCGTCCGCTCGCCGGACTGCGCGTGATCGACATCGCGACCTACATCGCCGCGCCGTATTGCGCGACCCTCATGGCGGAGTTCGGCGCGGAGGTGATCAAGGTCGAGCAGCCCAAGGTCGGTGATCCGTGCCGCAGGCTCGGCACGGTCAGCGAGTGCGGCGACACGCTGGTCTGGCTGTCGGAAGCGCGCAACAAGAAATCGGTCACGTTGAACCTCAAGTCGCCCAAGGGGGCGGCGATCCTCCAGCAGCTCGTCGCGAAGGCCGACGCGCTGACCGAGAACTTCCAGCCGGGCACGCTGGAAGGCTGGGGTCTCGGGTGGGACGTGCTGAGCGGCGTCAATCCGCGCCTCGTGATGCTGCGGGTCTCGGGCTACGGCCAGACCGGGCCCTATAGCCACAAGCCGGGATTCGGGCGGATCGGCAATGCCTTCGGCGGAATCTCTTTCCTGGCCGGCGATCCCGACGGTCCGCCCGTGACACCGGGTTCGGCAACCCTTGCGGACTACATGGCCGGACTCTACGGCGCACTTGGGGTGATGATGGCACTGCGCGCCCGCGACGCCACCGGACGGGGCCAGCAGATCGACATCGGGCTGTACGAGCCGATCTTCCGTATCCTCGACGAGATGGCGCCGGCGTACGACAAGGTCGGGTTCATCCGCCGGCGCATGGGCGCGGCGGCGCCCAATGTCTGCCCGCACAGTCACTACCAGACCGGCGACGGACGGTGGATCGCCATCGCCTGCACCAACGACAAGATCTTCGCGCGCATGGCCGGGCTGATGGACCGACCCGAGGTGGCCGGCGACGGCATCTACGGCACCATCGCCAAGCGCGAGAAGCAGCGCCCTGCGGTCGACGGCCTCGTCGCCGACTGGGCAAGGAAGCACACTCAGCAGGAGGTCGTGCGCCTGTGCGAGGTGGCGGAGGTGCCGTGCGGCATCGTGGCGTCGGTCGACGAGATCTTCCAGGATCCGCACTATGCCGCGCGGGGCAACATCGCCCGCGTGCGCGACCCGCGCGCCGGCGAGCTCGCCGTGCCGAACGTAGTGCCTCGTCTCACCGACACGCCGGGCGGCGTCGACACGCTCGGCCCCGGCCTGGGCCAGCACAACGCGGAGGTTTACGGCAGGCTGCTGGGAATGAGTGCCGCGGATCTGCGCAGCCTCGAAACCGAAGGCGTGATCTGACCGCGCCATTCCAATGGGCTCATGGTGTCCATCTTCCGGACCGCGAGCCTCCGGCTCGCCTCATGAATCTGAGCGAGCCGGAGGCTCGCGGTCCGGAAGAGCATGAGCGTTCCGATGAGGCTTTCAGGCTGCGGTAGCGCGGACGGCGTCGAGCGTGCGTTGCGCCTTGTAGACGATCGGATAGTCGATGAAGTAGCCGTCCAGCTGGATCGACGATGACCCTTCGCGCTCCGCCTTTTCGAAGGCGGCGACGACGCGCCGCGCGAAGGCGATCTCCGTCTCGGTCGGCGTGAACGCGCCGTTCACCAACGCGACCTGTGGCGGGTGTATGCACATCTTGCCTTGGAAGCCGAGCTGCCGGGCGCGCTTGGCTGAACGCGTGAGACCCTCGAGATCGTTGATGTGCACCCATACGGTGTCGATCGGCGCTTCGAGGCCGGCGGCGCGCGACGCCACGGCCATCTCCGCCCGGGCGTGCTCCAGCTCGCTCTCGCCGAGCGTCCATTCCATGTTCATGTCGAGGGTGTAGTCGCCCGCCCCGAAGGCCATGCGCTTTACGCGCGTGCCGGCGGCGGCGATGCTCCGCGCATTGGCGATACCTTTGCCAGTCTCGATAATCGGGATGATGTCGACGCCACCGATCGGCAGGCCACGCTCGCGTTCCAGCGCGCCGACCAGCCAGTCGAAGGCGACAATCTGGTCGCGACTCTCGACCATCGGCAGGATGATGCCGTCGAGGCCGGGCCCGACCACTGCCACCGCGTCGCCATAGCAGAACTCGGTGCCGAAGGCGTTGACCCGCACGTATGCGCCGCCCCTGCGCGGTCGCTTCAACGCTTCCACGACGAGCGCGCGGGTCGCGACCTTCTCGGCCTTGGCGACCGCATCCTCCAGATCGAGGATCACATTGTCCGCGCCGCAGTCGAAGACTTTCTGGACCTTCCGCGCATGGTTTCCGGGAGCGAAGAGAAAGCTGCGGTACGCGGGCATGGAATTTCCATAGGGCTATCGGTGAAGATGCCAGGGGCGGCGGAACGGCCAGCGCATCTCATTCGCCCGGCGCATCGCCGTCAACGAGGGCGATGCTCCGTCCCGATACCCGCGGTGATGAATAGCGCCGTCGCGTGGTCGGCGATATCGGCCGTGTGCCAGACGCCGCGTGGGTTGATCGCGTATTCGCCCGGTCGCAGGGTTACGCTCTCGGTCCCGTTCGGAAGCTCCTGGAAAAGTGTGATCTCGCCCGCGGTGCAGATCACCACCTCCTCGCCGGCCGGATGCCGTTCCCAGCTCGTCCAGCTCTCGCTGAAGCTGTATTGCGAGACGAGTCGCCCTTCGGTGCCGTCGGCGGCATTGCGCTCGGCATAGCCCGCGTACCATTCCATGCCGGTGAACTCGGGCTCCGACACGGCCCGGGCGCCGAGGCCGAGATGGAGAGGGAAACGTTCCAGCGACAAGGGAGTCGTCATGCTGCTACCTCGATGGCGGGGGCCTGCGGGCCCGGACGGGGATCCTCCGCTTTCAGGAAATCCGTGATACGGTCCGGAACGGGCTGGATGCCGTTCTTTTGTAGCAGGAGTGCGACCTGCCCGCGATGCCCGGCGGCATGCATCGCCACGTGCAGCAGCACCTCGCTGCGTTCCCTTCGAGATTGTGGCTGAGGTCGCGCGCATGTTCGTGAGCTATCTGCGGCCGGGACAATCGTAGCGGGGCTACGTGAGATCGTGCAGAGCCTTTTGGCTGGGAGGCTCGACCGTGAAGTCCGAGAACAGGACGGAGAGCCCTTCGCGCTCCGGGGTACAGCACATCGGCCCGACAAGGTAGTGCGGTGCCGGAGGGAACGGGCAAAGCCGGACCAGCGGCCAACGTCTCCCATCTGTAGAGACCTGAAGGCGCAATACGTTGTTGTCCACGGTGACCCTCAGCCAGAAATCGGAAGCATCGCCGGGAAACGCGCCCGTGGCCCAGTCCGAGGAGCCGACCGTCAGCACACTGCTGAGCATTGCCTCGCCATCGGATATTTCGACGCCCGCCTTGATCCAATTGTCGTTGTCGATGAGAACCATGAGCCCGGCCTGGTCGTACAGGCTTTCAAATTTTCCGCGGACGCGGAGGCTTGCGGTGAACCCGCCCGTCGCCGTGTATCCGAAAAGGTGCCCGCTGTGGCGCGTAAAGCCGTAGTGCGTCTTGGACCAGAAGTCGGTAGCGTTGTCCGTGACGACCTCAAGGCCGGCTCGCGACAGCTTCCATTGCGCCGGTTCATTGCGCCACTCGCATCGATCGAACATTCCAGCCTCAGCCTGGCGACACTGCCGGCAATCAAGTTGATGGGGAGGAGCATGATGCTTGGCCCCTGCAAACCGTGCACTCGAAAGCGCAACGTCCTTGGCCGCCACTAATTTGTCACTGCGGCGCGGTGACTGCTCCCCGCGGTTGGCGCTCGATGCCTGTTGATTAAAAATCGGCGACGCACGACAGCGAAGCGATACATTGCCGGCTTCGATCACGCGCGCATAGGCAGAGAACGATGACGACCACCGTCCCTGGAATGCGCTCCAACAAGCTAATGAGCATGGATATCGATCAGCTTCGGGGATGGGCGGCGTTCATGGACAAAGCCGTGATCGTGAGCCTTGTTGCCGTCATCCTGGCCGTTGTGGCGCTCGGTATCACGACGTGGCTGTCGTTCCGCTACAACGGTGCCGTGCGCGCCCAAGAGCAAGCCGCTCTCGATCGATACAAGGCCATGGAGGGGGACTCCCTGCAGCGCGAGCGGGATGTCGCCGCGGCACGAGATCGCGTGGCGGCGCTCGAACAGGAAGTATCTGCGGCGCGCGAGCGGACGGCAGCGCTCGAACGGGAAGTCTCTGCGCGGCAGGGACGGGCGGCGGCACTCGAGCAGGAAGTCTCCACCGCGCGGGGGCGGACAGGAGCGCTCGAACAGGAATTGTCTGCAATGCGCGCGCGGACAGCGGCGCTCGAACAGGACGCCTCTACGGCGCGCGAGCGTGCGGTGGCGTTCGAGCAGACCGCCCGCGAAGCCAACGAGCGGGCGTCACGAACGACTCGCGAGAGCGCAGCGGCCAGCGAGAAGGTGCGGACGCCGCAGCTCGACACAGCGGAAATCCAGCAGCGACTGGCCGATTTGGGGAAGCTCGTCAGGGAGGCTGCCTCGCGTACCGCAGACTCCGCGCCGCAGGCGCCGCGCCAGGGCGTGGGGCAGGGCATTCCTGAAAGCGCTGCGGCAACTCGGGAACTGCAGCCGTCGCCGGTCGTCGCGAGCCTGCGGAAATATGCCGGCACGAAAGCGGCCGTGTTCGTTGTCCAGCCGATATCCGACGCCCAGGCCGTGGGTTCGGCCATCTCGGCCTATCTCAGCGATGCCGGCTGGGCGCCGGGGACCTGGACATGGACCGGCGTGGCGGGGATCTTCGGGGTGGTCGTGCTCATCAAGGAAGGCAGCGACTCCGCGACGAACGAGGCGGCGTCCACCCTCGTGGAGGCCCTCCGCTCGGCCGGCTTCAACGTGACCAAGGGCGACTGGCCGGCGAACTGGAGCCGGTTTCGCGGCATGCTCGATGGTCCGCAAACGCCCGGGCCGACGGAAGCTGCCATCCGGATCGTCATCGGCGCGAAGCCGCGTTGATTTTCGATGTTATAACAAGTTATAATATCGACATGAAGCTGTCCCTCCGGCGTATTGGTAACTCTCTTGGGGTCATCGTTCCCAAGGCGACGCTTGATGCCTGGGGTGTGGGCGAAGGCGATGCGCTCGAATTGACCGAAGTCGGCATACGTCCCGCGACACGCCCCAGCTTGTCGCACGAGGCGTTGGATGAGCTGAAGCGGTCGATTGCGCTGGCGGTCGTACGGCAGTTCACGCCGCGCGAGATACGGGCGCAGACCATGGCCAATCTCCATCGCTGGCGCCGGCAGGGGGCTTGGGTATCGGCGTATGACGAGTGGGAAGCCATTGCCACGCGGGGCGACGACGGCGAGCTTTTCGCGGCGATGCTGGGCCGCGACGACAATGCCGTCCGGCTGCGCCAGTCGATGCCGTTTGTTGGCCTCCTGCCGCAGACGGAAGTCCGGAGACTTCGTGAAGAAGCAACAGCTTGACCACGTTCTGCGCGCCGCCGGCGAGATCACGGGCGAAAAGCAGTTCGTGATCATCGGCAGCCAGGCGCTGCACGGAAAGTATCCGGATCTGCCCGACGACATTATCCGGTCTGTCGAGGTTGACCTGATGGTGCTGAGAAAGCGCGATCAGACGGAATTGCTGAACGAGATCGGCGTTGATTCGCCCTTTCACCAAGAGTTTGGATTTTACGCAGATCCGGTCGATGAAACGGCGGCAAAGCTGCCCAAGGGCTGGAAAAACAGATTGGTCAACTTGAAGCCAGGCAACACGCACGGCGTGAAGGGACTGTGCCTCGAGCTACATGATCTCGCTATCGCGAAGTACGCAGCGCGCCGTGAAAAAGATCTCATCTTCACGCGCGAACTTGCCCGCCGTGGTCTCGTCTCGCGGGAACGACTGCTGTCGCTCGTCGATCTGACGCCAGTCGAGGCGGAGGTGCGGAAGCGCATTCTCGCCGACATTGCGAGCGACTTCGAATTATCCAAATAGCGTCGGCACGGGGAAACGGGCATGAGATGCGGGATCGATGTCTCACGGGAGATCCTTTTTCAACGAAGTGCACTTCCATGAAATCCGACCGCCGAAAGTCGAAGTCCGCGACCAAGCCGACCAAGGAACCCAAGCTCTCGCGCAGTCGTGCGCCCGACGACCTTTCGTTGCTGGCGTGGCAACGAGGCTTGCGCCGCCAGTTCGGCCGCGAGCAGGCCTTCGGGCTCGAGAATCTGGGCAGCGACCCGTTCTTCTCCGAGTTCCGGGTCAGCAATCCGGCTTCGAAGTCCAGCTATCGTGTGCGATTCGGGGCCGCGGTCCGGGCGGCAATTTCTGTTCGTGTCCCGACTATTCCACCAGCGGTTTGGGGACGTGCAAGCACCTCGAATTCACGCTTGCCCAGCTGTTGAAGAGGCGCGGCGCCAAAACGGCGTTCGCCCGCGGCTATCAGCCGCCATTCTCGGAGCTCTATCTGCGCAACGACGGCCGGCGCCGCGTGTACTTCCGCGCTGGAACGGATTGCCCGCCGGCTGTGCGCGAGGCCGCCGCCGGCTTGTTCGACTTCGAGAACGGCGGGCTCCTGCCGGACGAGCGCCTCGGCGAGCTGGAGCGTTTCCTCGCCACGGCGTCGAACGGCGATCACGAATTGCGCGCCTATGACGATGCGCTCGAATTCGTTGCGGCATGGCGCGATGCGGAGCGGCGGGTGGCGAAGCTCGAGCGGCTGTTCCCGCGCGCCGCTGCTGATCCCAATCTTCTGTCGCTGCTGAAAGTGCCGCTCTATCCCTATCAGGCGGAGGGGGCGCTGTTTGCGGTGCGCGCCGGCCGGGCGCTGATCGGCGACGACATGGGCCTGGGCAAGACCATCCAGGCGATTGCCGCCATGGAACTGCTGGCCCGCCATTTCGGCGTCTCGAAAGTGCTGGTGATCTGCCCGACCTCGCTCAAGTACCAGTGGCAAGGCGAGATCGCACGCTTCACGGGGCGGCAGGGCGAAGGCGCAGCGCGCGTCATCGGCGGCGGCCGGGCGCAGCGGCAGAAGGACTACGCCCTGGACGATTTCTGCAAGATCACCAACTACGAGAAACTGAAACCGGACCTCGACCTGATCGCGGCCTGGGCGCCCGAGCTGGTGATCGTCGACGAGGCGCAGCGGGTGAAGAACTGGAACACCATCGCCGCGCGCGCCCTGAAGCGGATCGACAGCACCTACGCCATCGTGCTCACCGGTACGCCTCTGGAAAACAAGCTGGAGGAGCTGATCTCCATCGTCCAGTTCGTCGACCAGCACCGGCTGGGGCCGACCTGGAAGCTGCTCTACGAGCATCAGGTCACGGACGATAGCGGGAGGGTCGTCGGCTACACAGGGTTGGAGACGATCGGCGAGACGCTGGCGCCGGTGATGATCCGCCGGCGCAAGTCCGAGGTGCTGCGGCAGCTGCCGAGCCGGACCGACCAGAACCTGCTGGTGCCAATGACCGAGGCGCAGCAGGGCTATCATCAGGAGAACGCCGACATCGTCGCCAAGATCGTCCAGCGCTGGCGCCGGACCGGGTTCCTGTCGGACAAGGATCAACGCCGGATGACCTGCGCGCTGCAGAACATGCGCATGTCCTGCAACAGCACGTATCTTCTGGACCAGGAAACCGACCATGGCGTGAAGGCCGACGAGCTGGCGGCGCTGTTCGATGACCTGTTCGCCGACCCGGAGGCCAAGGCGGTGGTGTTCTCGCAATGGACGCGGACCCACGACATCGTCATCCGCCGTCTCGAGGCGCGTGGGCTGGGCTACGTCAGCTTCCATGGCGGCGTGCCGTCGGAGAAGCGGCCGGCGCTGGTGGAGCGGTTTCGCGACGACCCGACCTGCCGCGTGTTCCTGTCCACCGATGCCGGGAGCACGGGCCTCAACCTGCAGCGCGCGTCGACCTTGGTGAACATGGACCTGCCGTGGAACCCTGCGGTTCTCGAGCAGCGCATTGCGCGCATCCATCGCATGGGGCAGTCGCGGCCGGTGCGCATCATCAACTTCGTGTCGAAGGGCACGATCGAGGAGGGAATGCTCTCGGTGCTGGCGTTCAAGCGCTCCTTGTCGGCCGGCATTCTCGACGGCGGCAACGGCGAGATCCTGCTCGGCGGAACGCGACTCACCCGCTTCATGAAGGACGTGGAAAACGTCACGGGCCACATGGGTGAGGGCGAGGCGGTGGCACCGGCCGAGGAAGTGGCGAATGTCGTTGCCGTCGATGACGGCGCATTGGATGACGCTCTGGATGAGGCAACCGGAAGCGATACAGATCAGGACGCCGTCGCGCGAAATGGTGGGACCGGAGCGCCGCCGCTCGATACCGCTCCCAACCCGTGGCCGGCCCTGATGCAGATCGGCGCGCAATTCGTTGCGGCCCTGGCGACCGCCGGCAGCCCGAACGCGGCGGCGCATCCCTGGATCGAGCGGGACGCTGCCACCGGCTCCAGAAGCCTGAAGATGCCGCTACCGCCCCCGGAGACGACAAGACAGCTGGCCGACGTACTTTCCGCGCTTGCCGACAGCTTGCGGGGCAGGAGCGCGTGATGCGGTGCCGGCAATTGCCACTGTTCAGGCGGCCGTGCGGCTGGTTTTATGGCGGTCATGAGCACGCATGATCACCCTGGGCATCATCACCATCACGACCACGGCGAGACCTCCGACCTCTCCGAAACCGAGCTGCGCGTGCGCGCGCTCCAGACCATCCTGATCGAGAAGGGCTATACCGATCCCGCGGCGCTGGACGCGATCGTCGAGACCTACGAGACGAAGATCGGACCGCATATCGGCGCGCGCATCGTGGCCAGGGCCTGGACAGATCCTGCTTTCCGCGAGGCGCTGCTGACCGACGCCAGCAAGGCCGCCGCGCCGTTCGGCCACGAGGGCAGGGTCGGCGACCATCTGGTGGCGGTGGAGAACACACCCGATCGGCACAACATCGTCGTCTGCACCCTGTGCTCCTGCTACCCGTGGGACGTGCTGGGCCTGCCGCCCGTCTGGTACAAGTCCTTCGCCTATCGCTCGCGCACGGTGAAGGAGCCTCGTGCAGTGCTGCGCGAGTTTGGCGTGACCGTGCCGGAGCAGGCCGAGATCCGCGTCTGGGATTCGACCGCCGAGGTCCGATACCTGGTCCTGCCCGAGCGCCCCGCGGGCACCGAAGGCTGGAGCGAGGAGCAACTCGCGGAACTGGTGACGCGCGATTCGATGATCGGCACCGGCCTGCCGCGCACACCCGCAGGAGACCGGCCATGAACGGCATTCACGATATGGGCGGAATGGACGGCTTCGGCACGGTCGATCCCGACGAGAGCGGACCGGTCTTCCACGGCAAATGGGAAGGCCAGGTCATGGCCGCGAGTCGCGTGATGGGCGCGATCGGAGGATGGAACATCGACCAGGGCCGCTATGGCATCGAGCAATTGCCACCGCATCGCTACCTCACGTCCTACTACCATCGCTGGCTGGCGCGCTGCGAATGGGCACTGGTCGAGTATGGCTACGCCGACCCCGACGAAATCGCGGCCGGTCACTCACTTCGCCCCGGCAAGACGCCGCCGAAGGGCAAGTTCACCGTGGCGAACCTCGATCGGATCAGCCGTCGCGGCAGCTTCACCCGGCCTGAGCCTGCGCCCGCGCGATTCGCCGCGGGCGATCGGGTTCTTGCCAGGAACATTCATCCCAGGGGGCACACGCGCCTGCCGCGCTATGTCCGCGGCCACGTCGGCGTGGTCGAGCGGCTGCACGGCTGCCAGGTTTTTCCGGACAGCGCGGCGACGGGCGGCGGTGAAAATCCGCAATGGCTCTACACAGTTCGCTTCGACGGTCGCGACCTGTGGGGCGGCGATGCCGATCCGACCTTGAAGGTTTCGGTCGAGGCGTTCGAGCCCTACCTGGAGCCGGCCTGACATGACCCCGATCGATCCTGACGCCACCCAAAGCGCGCTGGAGGCCAATCCCGGCCTGCCGTCCGACGCGCAGGGGCCGGTGTTCCGGGAGCCATGGCAGGCGCAGGCTTTTGCCATGACGCTGGCGCTGCATGCCAGGGGCCTCTTCGCATGGAGCGAGTGGGCGACGATGCTGGGCGAAACCATCAAGGCTGCCCAGGCGGCCGGCGATCCGGATACCGGCGAAACCTACTACCATCACTGGCTCGCGACGCTGGAACGCATGATGGCGGAGAAGGCCGTGACCACTCGGTCCGATCTGACGACCTATCGTGACGCCTGGGAACGCGCCGCCGCGCGGACCCCGCACGGTCAGCCGATCGAGCTGAAGACCGGCGACTTTGTCCGTTAGCATTCGCGGCGGAGCGCCCTCCCGTAGCACGTCATGCTCGATTGGTTTCGCCCCGGCCGGGTAGGGCCATTCCGTTTCGATTCAAGGGCTTGAAGGCGGTTTTTGGACTTCTGCGTCTTTGTGTTGCATCGCAGCATATTGCGCTTGCAATCGCGTTGCATTCGATATGAACTTCTCGCCTCCCATCCTGGTCCTGACGTTCAGTGAGAAGCGAGGCAATGATTTCCCTGCGAATCGCCGTTCCTTTCGCCTTGGTCTGCGTTGTGGGTGCCGTCCTCCTTGTCCGGGGTGAAGGCCGCGCCGTTCCGGCCGAAACAGCCACCCCCCAGACCGTTGGCGTGATGACGATGGTGCCCGCGACGCGGCCCTATCTGCGCGAATTGCCGGGCCGGATCGCGCCCACGCGCATTGCCGAGGTGCGCGCCCGCGTGCCTGGGGTCGTCATGGTCCGGACCTTCGCGCAGGGCAGCGAGGTGTCGGCCGGTGACGTGCTCTACGAACTCGATCCGACGCCGTATCAGGTCGAGCTGAGTGCGATGTCGGCGGCGCTCGAAAAGGCCGTTGCGGTGTTCGAGCACGAAACGCGTCAGGCCCAACGCGTCGAGGCGCTGGTCGCGACGCGCGCCGCCTCCCAGTCCCAGTTCGAAGTTGCCTCCGCATCGGCGCGTCAGGCCAAGGCCGACGTGGCCCTGCGCCAGGCGGACGTCGCGCGGGCGAAGCTCAATCTCGACTATACGACGGTCCGGGCGCCGATCGGCGGTCGCATCGGCCGTGCGCGGGTTACCGAGGGCGCGTTGGTCGGGCAGGGCGAGGCCACCCATCTCGCGACGATCCAGCAGATCAGGACGGTCTACGCCGATTTCACGCAGTCTGTCACCGAGATGCACCAGCTTCGCCGCGCGCTCGCGAAGGGCGACCTCGAGGCCGCCGGCCCCGAAGCGGCCAAGGTCCGTCTCGTGCTCGACAACGGCGAAGCCTACGATCACGACGGCAAGCTGCTGTTCTCCGACACCACCGTCGATCCCAGCACCGGGCAGGTGACATTGCGCGCCGAGTTCCCGAATCCGGACGGCGACCTGCTGCCCGGCATGTATGTCCGCGTGCAAATCGTGCAGGGCGTCGATCCCGACGCGCTCGCCGTCCCGCAGCAGGCGGTCCGCCGCAATGACGCCGGCATGAGCGAAGTGTTTGTCCTGCGTGACGACAATCGCGCCGTGTCGCAGCCGGTCCGGCTCGGACGGGTGGTCAGCGGCAACTGGCTGATCGAGGAGGGCCTCAAGCCAGGCGATCGAGTCGTGGTCGACGGCTTCCAGAAGTTCGTTGCCGGCGACGTGGTCACCCCGCAGCCCTGGCAGAGCGAGCGGCGCGCCGATTCCTCGATCCGCTGACGGATCGAACCATGCCGAGCTTCTTCATCGACCGGCCGATCATGGCCTGGGTCGTCGCCTTGCTGGTTTGCCTGGGCGGTATCCTGTCGATTCCCCAGCTGCCGGTGGCGCAGTATCCGATCATCGCGCCGCCCTCGATCTCGATCAGCACCAGCTATCCCGGCGCCTCGCCCGAGAATCTCTATAACAGCGTCACGCGGCTGATCGAGGAGGAGCTGAACGGCGCCAACGGCATCCTGAACTTCGAATCGACCAGCGACTCGCTGGGCCAGGTCGAGATCATCGCCAACTTCGTGCCGGGTACCGACACCGGAACGGCATCCGTCGAGGTCCAGAACCGCATCAAGCGTGTCGAGGCACGGTTGCCGCGCGCCGTGATCCAGCAGGGCATCCTGATCGAGGAGGCATCGAGCGCCGTCCTGCAGATCATCACGCTGGAGTCGACCGACGGCAGCATCGACGAGGTCGGGCTCGGCGACTTCCTCGTGCGCAACGTGCTGGGCGAGATCCGCCGCATCCCCGGCGTCGGCCGCGCGACGCTCTATTCGACCGAGCGGGCGCTGCGGATCTGGATCGACCCGACCAAGCTGGTCGGCTTCGACCTGACCGCCGACGACGTGAGCAAGGCGATTACCGCGCAGAACGCCCAGGTCGCCTCTGGCGGTATCGGCGTCGAGCCGAGCAATTCCGACCAGCAGATTTCCGCGATGGTGCTGGTCAAGGGCCAGCTCCAGTCGCCCGACGAGTTCGGCGCGATCGTGCTGCGCGCCAACACCGACGGCTCGACCGTGCGCCTGCGCGACGTGGCGCGGATCGAAGTAGGCGGGCTGAGCTATCAGTTCAACACCAGGCAGGACGGCAAGCCGTCCGCCGGCCTCTCGGTGCTGCTGGCGCCGACCGGGAACGCTCTCGCCACCGCCACTGCGGTGAAGGCGAAGATGGCGGAGCTGTCGAGGTTCTTCCCGGCCAACATCAAGTACGCGGTGCCCTACGACATCACGCCGGTGGTCGAGGCGTCGATCCAGAAGGTCCTGATGACGCTTCTCGAAGCCGTGGTGCTGGTCTTCCTGGTAATGCTGCTGTTCCTGCAGAACGTGCGCTACACGCTGATCCCCACGATCGTGGTGCCCATCGCGCTGCTCGGCACCTGCGGAGTGCTGCTGCTGATGGGTCTGTCGATCAACATGCTGACCCTGTTCAGCATGGTGCTCGCCATCGGCATTCTCGTCGACGACGCGATCGTCGTCGTCGAGAACGTCGAGCGCATCATGTCGGAGGAGGGGCTGTCGCCGAAGGAGGCGACCAAGAAGGCGATGGGCCAGATCACCGGCGCCATCATCGGCATCACGCTCGTGCTGGTCTCGGTGTTCATCCCGATGGCATTCTTCCCGGGGTCGGTCGGCATCATCTACAAGCAGTTCTCCGTGGCGATGGTGGCCGCGATCGGCTTCTCCGCCCTGATGGCGCTGACGCTGACGCCCGCCCTCTGCGCGACGCTGCTGAAGCCGGTCGAAAAGGGCCACCATCACGGCAAGAAGGGTCTGTTCGGCTGGTTCAACGCCAGGGTCGAGGCGACCCGGAGCGGCTACGGCCGCCTGGTCGCCTGGTCGCTCGGCAAGGCGGGCCGCTTCATGGCGGTCTATGCCGCTCTGCTCGTCGGCGTGGGCTGGGCCTTCGTCTCGCTGCCCGGCGGGTTCCTGCCGATCGACGACCAGGGCTTCATCACCACCGACGTCGAGACCCCGCCGGAGTCCTCGTACAATCGCACGCTCGACGCCATCAAGAAGGTCGAATCCTACCTGCTGCAGCGGCCCGGCGTCGACAACGTCACGTTCCTGACCGGCTTCAGCTTCCTCGGCCAGGGCGCCAACACCGCACAGGCCTTCATCACCTTGAAGGACTGGTCCGAACGCGGTGCCGACGACTCGGCCGCAAGGATCGCGAGCGACGTGAACACCAAGCTGGCGCCGACCATCCGCGACGCCGACATCTCTGCACTCGAGCCACCGCCGATCGACAATCTCGGCAATTCGAGCGGCTTCAGCTTCCGACTGCAGGACCGCGGGCAGAAGGGCTATGCCGACCTGATCCGGGCGAGGGACCAGCTTCTCGCGGCGGCCAAGCGCAGCCCGATCCTGCGCGATGTCTATGTCGAAGGGCTCCAGCCCGCTCCGCAGGTCGAGCTCATCATCGACCGCGAGCAGGCCGCCGCGTTCGGCGTGACCTTCGAGGACATCAACAACACGATCTCGATCAATCTCGGCTCGGCCTACATCAACGACTTCCCC
This sequence comes from Reyranella sp., assembly GCF_965279465.1. Classification (NCBI taxonomy): domain Bacteria; kingdom Pseudomonadati; phylum Pseudomonadota; class Alphaproteobacteria; order Hyphomicrobiales; family Reyranellaceae; genus Reyranella; species Reyranella sp. Next base: position 5,704,271 of record NZ_OZ257242.1, on the reverse strand, counting down.
AACCGCGGCCGCATGCAGCGGGTGATCCTGCAGGGCGACCGCCCGTCGCGCATGCAGGCCGAGGAGATCCTGGGCTACAACGTCCGCAACAGCCGCGGCCAGCTCGTGCCGCTGTCCTCGTTCGCGCGGGTGAACTGGGCGGTGGGACCGACCCAGATCGTGGGCTTCAACTACTACCCGTCGGTGCGCATCAGCGGCTCGGCGCAGCCAGGCTATACCAGCGGCGATGCGATCCGCGAGATGGAGCGGCTCGCCGACGAGCTGCCGCGCGGCTTCGGTTACGAGTGGACCGGCCAGTCTTTGCAGGAGAAGCTCTCCGGCTCGCAGGCGCCGCTGCTGCTCGGCCTGTCGGTGCTGCTGGTCTTCCTCGTGCTGGCCGCGCTGTACGAAAGCTGGACCATCCCGCTCGCCGTGCTGCTGACCGTGCCGCTCGGCATCCTGGGTGCGGTCATTGCCGCGTCGCTGCGCGGCCTGCCCAACGACGTCTACTTCACGGTGGGCATCGTCACGATCATCGGCCTCGCGGCGAAGGACGGCATTCTCATCATCGAATTCGCCAGATCGTTGCGCGCGCAGGGCAAGTCGTTGAGGGAGGCGACGCTCGAGGCGTGCCATCTGCGCTTCCGGCCGATCCTGATGACCGGCCTGGCCTTCTGCTTCGGCGTCGCGCCGATGGTGATCGCGGCCGGCGCAAGCGCGAAGAGCCAGCAGGCTCTCGGCACCGTGGTGATGGGCGGCATGATCGCCGTCGTCGTGCTCGCCCTGATCATGGTCCCGATCTTCTTCGTGGTCGTGAACCGGGTCTTCGACCGGCGGACGAAGGATCCGAAGCCGGTCCGAGCCGAAGCCGGCGCCGCGCCGCAGCTCGGGGACTGACATGCCGGTTTTTCCGCTCCCGCCTCGCTCGGTTTTCTTGGCTTGTGGGCTGCTGCTGGGCGGCTGCACGCTCGGTCCGGATTTCACGCCGCCCGATCCGCCCAAGGCCGACTCGTTCCTGCCTGACACGACGAGTGAGTTCGTCGCCACGAACATTCCCGGCGGCGAGGCGCAGCGGCTGGTGCAGGGCCTCGACATCGCTGGCCAGTGGTGGGGCGTCTTCGAGTCCGCGCCGCTCAACGGCCTGATCGAGCGGGCATTGAGCGCTAATCCCGACATCCGGGCCGCCGCGGCCGGGTTGCGGATGGCGCGCGAAAATGCTCGCGCCCAGCGCGCCACTCTTTTCCCGCAGCTTCAGGGCGGCCTGGGCGCGTCGCAGAACCAGACGCCGGGTTCCCTGTCGCCGGTACCCGCGTCTGGCGGATCGATTTACGGGCTGTTCACCGCCGGTCTCACCATCACCTATGCGCTCGACCTGTGGGGTGCCAACCGCCGGCAGATCGAGTCCCTCGAAGCGCTGGCCGAGGCCCAATGCTTCCAGCTCGAGGGTGCCTACCTGTCGCTCGCCGCCAATGTCGTCGCCGCGGCGATTCAGGAGGCGTCGCTACGTGGCCAGCTCGAGGCCACCCAACGCATCATCGCCGCTCAGCGCGAGACGCTCGGCATCCTGGAGCGCCAATCCAGCCTGGGCGCGATCGCCGGGGTCGACGTCGCCGCCCAGCAGGCGGCGGTCGCCCAGGCGGAGGCCACGTTGCCGCCCCTGCAGAAGGCGCTGGCGCTGCAGCGCAACCTGCTCGCCACCCTGACCGGGCGGCTGCCCAACGAAGCTCTGACCGAGCAGTTCTCGCTCGCCGACCTGCGCCTGCCGCACGAGCTGCCGCTCAGCCTGCCGGCGAAGCTGGTCGAGCAGCGGCCCGATGTGCGCGCGGCCGAGGCGAACCTTCACTCGGCCGGTGCGCTGGTGGGCGTCGCCATCGCCAACCAGTTCCCGCAGATCACCCTGAGCGCCGGCGTCAACACCCAGGCACTGAGCGTGGACACGCTGTTCGGGCCAGGCCTTACCGGCTCCACGGTGGCCGCCAGCCTGATGCAGACCATCCTCGACGGCGGTGCGCTGTCGGCGCGGAAGCGGGCGGCCCAGGCCGGTCTCGAGCAGGCCGACGCGCAGTACCGCTCGACGGTGCTGGCTGCGTTCCGCAACGTCGCCGACGTCCTGCGCGCCCTGGAGTATGACGCCCTGGCCCTCAAGGCCGCGGTCGACGCCGAGCGCGCGGCGGCGACCGCCCGCGAGATCGCCCGCCGCCGGCTCGAGCTGGGGGACATCATCTACAGCGCCGTGCTGCTGACCGAGCTCGCGTACCAGCAGACGCTGCTGAACCGCGTGCAGGCTCAGGCCGCGCGCTTCACCGATACCGCGGCGCTGTTCCAGGCACTGGGCGGCGGCTGGTGGAACCGCGATGGTGGAGCCGGCCAAGCGGGCCGCCCGCGCTGCCGCCCGCCGGTACCGGCGGTCTCGCAGGGGCGGTAGCCGTTCGCCTATGCTGGCGCGAGCGACCACCAGCGACGGGCGAGGGCGGGGATGAGCGTCACGATCTACGGCATCAAGAACTGCGACACGATGAAGAAGGCGCGGGCCTGGCTCGACAAAGCAGGCCATGCCTACGCCTTCCATGACTACAAGACGGTCGGAATCGACCGGGCGCGGCTAGAAGGCTGGGCGAGGACGGTGGGATGGGAAGCGTTGCTTAACCGGTCGGGCACGACCTTCCGGAAGTTACCCGACACCGAGAAGGCAGAGCTGACCGAGGCCAAGGCGATCGCGCTGATGCTGACCCAACCCTCGATGATCAAGCGGCCTGTCCTCGAGCTGCCCGGCGGCAAGCTGCTCGTCGGTTTCAAGTCAGCGGACTACGAGTCAAATTTGTGACTATATATCAATCTATTAAAGATCAATCTTGACCTTAAGCCTCAAATGGGGAACGCTGAAGTCCCTTCTGAGGTCCAAAGATGAAAAGCAAATTCGCTGCTGTGATGCTGATCCCGCTCGCCCTGTCGTTGTCGGCCTGCGGCGATACCTGGGGACAACGCGCCGTGACCGGCGGTGGCATTGGCGCCGGCACTGGCTTGGCCGTGGCTGCAGTCGCCGGCTGGCCGCTTCTCGGGCCGGCGCTGGTGGGCACCGCGCTCGGCGCCGGCATAGGTGCGGCGACGGCGAAAGACAGCAGATAGCAGGCAGCCTTTCATCGCTGGGAGCGCGGTTCTCCGGAGCCGCTCTTCCTTCGGTTGGCCACCAATGCTGAGCGGCTGTGGAGAGCCGCGCTCCCAGCCGCCTTACCCGAGCAGGACCCTGAGCTTGCGATCGAAGATGGCCAGTACGTCTTCGAGATTGTCGCCATGGGCGAGTTTGCGCGGACCGTTGTAGACCATATAGGCGCCTTGGGCGGTGCCCGGCACCTTTGCGATGGCGAACACCGGCTGCTCGGCGGTGTGGCGGAAGATCGAAAAGATCGCCATGCCCGGCCGGAAGTCGATGGCGTAGTCGCGCCATTCCCCCGAGGCGACTCGCATGCTGTAGAGATTCAGCATCCGGGTCAGTTCCCGCCGGTCGAAGGAAACGATCCGGCGCCGGGCCTTCTGGTCGGCCAAACGGTACAGATTGCTCATTGGTCGACTGAATTGTTGCAGATGGCTGACGGTTTGCCAAACCCCCAATGGGGGGCTATGAACCGCCGCCAAAGCTGTTGATTCTTCTTCATTTTCGGGAGCTCTGCGTGTCCGACTCCGCTGCTTTTCAGGAAGTCGACGATGCCGTCCGCCAGGATGACATGAAGCTCTGGTGGAAGCGCTGGGGCACTTGGGTCGTCGGCGGCGCCGTAGTGGCCGTGGTAGCGGTGACGGGCATGGTCGGCTATCGCCAGTACGACAGCGCCCAGCGCGCGGCGGCGAGTGCCGCCTATTCGGCCGCCCTGGCGAAGATCGGACAGGACAATGCCGCCGCCCGGGCCGAGCTGAACAGGCAGGCCGGAAGTGCTCCGGCACCTTATGATTCGCTGGCCGCGCTCGCAGCCGCCCAGCTGCTCGACAAGCCGGAGGAGCAGGTCGCCGCACTCGAGGCGGTGTCCGCCAAGCTGCCGCCCGAGCTCTCCGACCTCGCCCTGGTGATCGCGGGCTACCGCAGCGTCGACGCCGGCAAGCTCGACACAGTGGTCGCCCGACTCGATCCGCTTGCCATGCCCGACCGGCCATTTCATGCCAGCGTCACCGAGCTGAAGGCCTTGGCGGCGGCGCGCAAGAACGACCTCAAGCGCGCCCGCGAGCTGTGGACGGCGATCGTCAAGGACCCCGCTTCGCCGCAGGGCGAGCAACAGCGTGCCCAGGCGATGCTCAGCTACTACGGTCCGGGCGAGGGCAAATAGCGTCATGATCACCGCTTCGCGTATCCTGCTGGCCGCACTCCTGCTGCCGCTGTCGCTGACCGGTTGCAGCATCTTCGACAAGAGCAAGCCGCCGCTGGCCGGGGAGCGGATTGCCGTGTTCTCCGATCGCCGCGAGATCGAGCCCGACAAGGATGCCGGCAGCATCCAGGTCACCCTGCCGGCGCCGGTCGTCAACGATTCCTGGCCGCAGTCCGGTGGCTTCGCCAACTACGCCATGCAGCATCTGGCGATCGGCGACTCGCCGCAGGTTGTCTGGACGGCCGACGTCGGTGCGGGATCCTCATCGTCGCGCATCCTGACCACGCCGCCCGTGGTGGCCGACGGCAAGGTCTTCGCCAAGGATGCCGAGAGCACGGTCTCGGCATATTCCGCGGACACCGGCCAAAGGATCTGGAGCGTCACGCTCAAGCCCGAGAAGGCGCGCGACACCGATGAGTTCGGTGGCGGGCTGGCGTGGTACGGCGGCAAGCTGTTCGTCACCACCGGCTTTGCCGAGGTGTTCTGCCTCGATCCCAACACTGGTACGGAGGTCTGGACCTCGATGGTGAGCGCGCCGATCCGCGGCGCGCCACTGGTGTTCGGCGATCGCGTCTTCACCATTTCGATCGACAACAAGCTGCATGCCATGGCGGCGGTCGACGGCTCGGACTTGTGGAATTTCTCGGCCCTGCAGGAGGTCGCAGGCTACGTCGGCGGCAACAGCCCCGCCGGCTCGGGCGACGTCGTCGTGGCGCCCTTCACATCGGGCGAGCTGGTCGCCTTTCGGCTCGATAACGGCCGGCCGATATGGAATGAATCACTGGTCGGACCGCGCCGCGAAGCGCGTGCCTTCGGCAACCTGGCGGACATTCGCGGCCGGCCGGTCATAGATCGCGGCCTGGTGCTGGCGATGGGCATAGCCGGCACGCTGACCGCCATCGACCTGCGCTCGGGCCAGCGCCAGTGGGAACGCAATATCGGCGGCAACCAGACGCCGTGGGTGGCGGGACGCTTCGTCTTCGTGGTCACGGGCTCGGCTGACGTCGCCGCGCTCGAGCGCGACTCGGGCAAGGTGAAGTGGGTCACGCCGCTCAGCCAGTACCAGGACGAAAGCCGGCGCAAGCCGATCCTCTGGGGGGGGCCGGTGCTCGTGTCAGACCGGCTGCTGATCGCGGGCTCAACCGGCGAGATGGTGTCGCTCTCGCCCTATACCGGCGAGATCATCGGCAAGCTCGACTTGCGGGAGCCGATGCGACTGGCTCCGGTGGTCGCCAACCGCATGATCTTCGTCCTGGCCGCCTCGGGCAGGCTCATTGCGCTCCGCTGACCCCCAGCCCTCCGCGGCGGCGCTTCCGCGCGTCGCTATCGTCGGTCGCCCCAATGTCGGCAAATCGACGCTGTTCAATCGCCTGGTCGGCAAACGCCACGCCATCGTCGACGACACGCCGGGCGTGACGCGCGACGTGCGCGAATCGCCAGCGCAACTCGGCGATCTCGCTTTCACGCTGCTCGATACCGCGGGCTGGGAGACGATCGGCGGTGAAGCGCTCGAAGCGCGGATGCGCCGCTTCACCGAGCGCGCCGTCGACAGCGCCGACGTGGTGTTGTTCCTGATCGACGCGCGCGCCGGCGTCCTGCCGCTCGACGAGAGCTTTGCCAACTGGCTGCGCAAGCGCTCCTCGAAGGTGATCCTGGTCGCCAACAAGTGCGAGGGCCGGGCCGGCCAGAACGGACTGGCCGAAGCGCACGGCCTGGGCCTCGGCCAGCCAATCCCGATCTCGGCCGAGCATGCCGAGGGCCTGAGCGATCTGCACGAGGCGCTCGGCCAGCACATCGAGCCGATGCCGGACGAGGAGGATGCGCCGGAACTCGATGTCGAGCAGGTGCTCGATGCCGACGCCGAGGAGGCCGCCAAGCGGCCGATGATGCTGGCGATCGTCGGCCGGCCCAACGTCGGCAAGTCGACCCTGGTCAACCGGCTGGTGGGCGAGGAGCGGGTGCTGACCGGGCCGGAAGCCGGCATCACGCGCGATTCGATCCGCGTCGAATGGCAGTGGCGCGACCGCAAGATTCGCCTGATCGACACCGCGGGCATGCGGCGGCGCAGCCGCATCGACGCCAGGCTGGAGCAGGCCTCCGTCGCCGACACGCTCGACGCCATTCGCCTGGCCGACGTGGTCGTGGTCGTTCTCGACGCCGGCGACATGCTCGAGAAGCAGGATCTCGCGGTCGCCGGTCGCGTGATCGAGGAGGGCCGCGCGCTGGTGATTGCGGTCAACAAGACCGACCTGCTGGCCGACGACCGGCGCGAGGCGAACAAGCAGTGGCGCAAGCTCAGCGACCGGTTGGAGGCGTCGTTCGCCCAGGTCAAGGACGTGCCGATCGTGGGCTTCTCGGCGCTCAGCGGCCGCGGCGTCGAGCGCCTCATGCCCAAGGTTTTCGAGACCTACGACATCTGGAACAAGCGGGTGAAGACGCCGAAGCTGAACCGCTGGCTGCGCGAGATGGAGACGCTGCATCCGCCGCCGCTCGCCAAGGGCCGTCGGATCCGCCTGCGCTTCATGACCCAGATCAAGATCCGCCCGCCGACCTTCATGCTGTCGTGCAGCCAGCCGGACGAGCTGGGTAACGACTACGTGCGCTACCTGATGAACCGCCTGCGCGACGATTTCGACATGCCCGGCGTGCCGATGCGCATCACCATGCGCAAGCCCGACAATCCCTTCGCGAGCCGCGCGAAGAAGCAGCGCTGAGAGTCCGCGGTATCTTGATCTCGGGCGACGCAGTCGGCGCGCCCACGCCTGCTCAACATCGGCGCACCGACCCACGGGGATCGAAAACGGGCAGTTGCGTCTTGCCGGTGGCGCATCATCCTTTTTGGTTGCCAAACATCCTTCTCACACCAATGATGCGCAAATAATCACAAGCTTCTGCGGGCCGGTTCACCGGGGTTGATGGAAGCGGCGCGAGGAGGGAACGACCATGAACGTCAAACGGCGTCGCGTGTTGTTGGCTGGCGCATCGCTTACGGCACTGGGTGTCGGGCAGGCGCAGGCGCAGGCGAAGGTGATTGCGGTCGGTGTCAGCCTTCCGTTGACCGGTCCGGGAGCGGCGACCGGCATCACGACGCAGCGCACCCTGGAGCGCGGGGTGGAGCTGATCAACGCAGAGGGCATCCAGATCGGGCCCGACCGTTACACGCTGAAGCTTTCGTTCTACGACAACAAGTACGTGCCGGCCGAGGCCGTGACGATCGTCGAGAAGATGCTGGCGGATGGGACGCGGTTCCTAATCTCGCTGGGCTCCGGCAATTCGGTGCCGGTGGTGGCGAAGACCACCGCGGTCAAGGCGCTGCAGATGTCGTATGCCTCAGGCAAGGCGCATCTCACCTCGCCCGATTTTCCGTTGAGCTTCCGCGTCGCCCCGACCAACGAGACCGCCTATGCGGTGTATCCGTGGCTGCGCGCAACCTACAAGGACGTGCAGAAGACCGGCCACATGAACCCGTCTGACGAGGCCGGGTTCACCGAGTCCGAAGACCGTCGGATGATCGCCGAGAAGAACGGCTTCAGCAACGTCGCCAACGAATACTTCAAGCGCGGTTCGACGGATTTCTACCCGGTTGCAACGCGTCTGGTGAACGCGAAGCCGGATCTGATCGACTTTGGCGGCACGATCGGCCGCGATCAGTCTCTGGGCTGCAAGGCGCTGCGCGAGCTGGGCTACAAGGGCAAGATCATGCTGGGCTATTCGGACGCCAAGTCGTTCGTCGAGGTCGCCGGCGCGGACGCGGCCGAGGGTACCTTGCTGTTCGACACGCTGGTGGACCCCCAGAACGCGCAGCAGAAGGAGCTGCAGGACTGGTGGCTGAAGAAATACGGTCCGCCTTTCCCCACCTTCGCCTACTCCGCTTGGGACACGCCCTTCATCCTGGCGATGGGCATGAGGAAGGCGCAATCGACGGACCCGGTGAAGATTGCCGAAGCCATGCGCGGCGCCAAGTGGGACGGGCTGTACGGCCCGGAAGCCTTCGGCATGAAATCGGTGTATGGTATCGACACGTCGATCACCCGCGCCATTCCGATCGCCGTGATCAAGGGCGGCAAGCCCGTCCAGCTCACGACCATCCCCTGGCCCGCCGACGTCTGATCGCCGCGCATGACCCTCGCGTTGCAGATCGTCACCAGCGGTTTGGTGACGGGACTCATCTACATGCTGATCGCGCTGGGGGTCACGCTCCTGTTCGGGATCATGCGCGTCGTCAACTTCGTGCACGGCGAGCTGGTGATGCTGTCGGCGTTCGCGGTGTATTTCCTCGGCGTCGGTGAATTGGGGCTGCCGTTCGCTCTTGCGATGCTGTGCGCCGCTGCTGCAGCGGCCGCGGTCGGGGTGCTCTGCCAGTACGTGCTGTTCCGGCCGATGCACTACGACATCCTGAACTGCTTCATCATCGGCATCGGTGCGTCCTTCGCCATCCGCTCGGCATCCTGGGCGATCTTCGGGCCGGAGCCGATCGCCATCCCGGCGATCGTGCCCGGCGTCATGAATCTGGGCGGCGTCTTCATCGCCAATCAAAGGCTGTTCGCGGCCGGGCTGTGCGTGGTGCTGGCGATCGCGCTCTATCTGTTCCTCCACTACACGCGCCCGGGCAAGGCGATGCGGGCGGTGGAACAGGACCGCGAGGCGGCGCTGCTGATGGGAATCAGCAGCGAACAGGTCTACGTCACGGCCTTCATCGTCAGCGCCGCGCTGGCGGCGGTGGGCGGAGCCATGCTCGGCTCGCTGTTCGGCATCGACCCCGAGATGGGTGCGGAGCCGTTGCTGAAGTCTTTCATCATCGTGCAGATCGGCGGCATGGGCAGCATTGCCGGCACCGTGGTCGCCGCCCTCTTCATCGGGCTGACGGACAGCGCGACGGGGACGCTGTTCGGCGGCGAGCTCGCCTTCATCATCGACTTCGCGATCCTGATGCTGATCCTGATCGTCCGGCCGCGTGGACTGTTCGGCTACGATGTCTCGCACTGACAGGGCGTCGCGATGAGCCCGCGCAGCACGCCGCCGACGGTTGCGTGGATTGCCGCGCTGATCGCGGGCCTCGTCGCACTGCCCCTGCTGGTCAGCGACGCCTACATCCTGCATGTCATGATCCTGATCGGCATCAACGTGATGCTTGCCGTCAGCATGTGGCTGCTGGGGGTCAGCGGGCTGATTTCCTTCGGTCAGGCAGGCTTCATGTTCATCGGCGCGATGACGACGGCGCTGCTGACCAAGTCGGCGGGATGGCCGTTCTGGGCGGCGCTGCCGCTGTCGGCGCTGGTTCCGGCGCTGGTTGCCGCCCCGGTGGGCCGGCTGAGCCTGCGCGTCCGGGGCGTCTATTTCTTCCTCGTGACGCTGGCCTTCGGTCAGGTGGTGAACGGCCTCTTCGCCTATTTCCAGGATCCGTTCGGCGGCTGGTACGGCATCCGCGATGTTCCGCCGCCCCAGCCCGCCGCGTTGTTCACGACGCTCAACAAGGTCCCGTTCTACTACCTGTGCCTGGCCCTGACGCTGATCACCGTCGGCGTGGTGTATCGCGTCAGCCGATCGTGGTTCGGCAATGTGCTGTGGAGCATCCGCGAAAGCGAGCTGCTGGCGGCGTCGGTCGGCATCGACGTGCCCGGAACCAAGCTGATCGCCTTCATCGTGGCCGCCCTGTTCGCCGGCGTGGCGGGCAGCTTCTATGCGGCCTACTTCGCCTACATCAGTCCGCTGGTGTTCACCTTCGAATACTCGGTGAACATGCTGATCTTCATCGTGGTCGGCGGGTTCGCCTCGATCGCCGGGCCGATCGTCGGTGCGGTCGTGCTGACCCTGGTGCCCGAGATGTTCCGCATGACCGGCAAGTATCAATTGCTCGCCTTCGGGCTGATCCTGATCCTGTCGATGCGGCTGATGCCGCAAGGCATCGCGGGGACGTACGCCGCTTTCAGGGCGCGCCGCGTCGGATCTTCGCTGCCCGGGAGTGTTCCGTCTCCCGGCGTGGATCGCGAGACCTGAGATGGCTTTGCTCGAGGCATCCGGGCTCACCCATCGCTTCGGCGGGCTGGTCGCGGTCAACGACGTGACGCTTTCGGTCGAGGCCGGCGAAATACGCGGGTTGATCGGTCCCAACGGCGCCGGCAAGACCACGCTGTTCAACGTGCTGACCGGCGTGCTGCGTCCGACCGAGGGGCGCGTGCGCTTCGAAGGGACCGATATCACCGGCGAGCCGACGCACCGCCTGGTGCGCCGGGGCATCGTTCGGACGTATCAGTTGTCGCAGTTGTTCGCCGGTTTCACCGTGTTCCGCAACGTGTTGAGCGCGCTGCACGTGCATGCGCGCAGTGGCTTCTGGGCCGGTCTGCTGGAGACGCCCGGGACGCGCCGCCAGAACGACGCCCAACGCGAGCGCGCGCTGGAGATAATCCGCTTCGTCGGGCTCGGCGGGCGCGAGGAGAATATCGCCGGCAGCCTGTCGCACGGCCACAAGCGGCTGCTGCAGATCGCCGTGGGCCTCGCTCCCTCGCCGCGGCTGCTGCTGCTGGACGAACCCGTCGCCGGCCTGCTGCATGAGGATGTCGACCGCATGATGGCTCTGGTCCAGAGCCTGCGCGACCTCCAGGGCATTACCATCGTGCTGGTGGAACACAACATGCAGGCGGTCATGCGGGTATGCCAGCACATCACCGTGCTGCAGTTCGGTTCGGTCATCGCCGATGGTTCGCCCGCCGCAATTGCGTCGGACCCGAAGGTCATCGAGGCGTATCTGGGCGTGTTCGAGAACGATGCTGCTTGAGTTGCGCAACATCGCGGTGGCATACGGCTCGGCCCGCGTGCTCGATGCGGTCTCGCTCGCGGTCGACACCGCGGAGTCCGTCACGCTGATCGGCGCCAACGGAGCCGGCAAAACGTCCTGCCTGCGGGCGATCTCCGGACTGGTGCCGCTGGCGGGCGGAGAGGTGTGGTTCGACGGCGAGCGCATCGACACCGTATCGCCGCGGCGAAAGGTCGAGATGGGCCTGGTGCACGTGCCGGAAGGCAAGCGTCTGTTTCCGCGCATGAGCGTGCGCGAGAACCTGGAGCTTGGCGCCTTTCTGCGCGGGGACGCGGCGTCACGCGGCGACATGGAGGCCATGTTCGCCCGCTTCCCCATCCTGGCGGCAAGGCGTCACCAGGCCGCCGGCAGCCTGTCGGGCGGCGAGCAGCAGATCCTGGCGTTCGCTCGTGGCCTGATGGCGCGCCCGAGATTGCTGCTCGTCGACGAGCCGAGCGTCGGCTTGGCACCGCTTATGGTGCGCGAGCTGTCGCGGACCCTGCGCGAGATCCACCGCGAGGGCGTAGCGATCCTGCTGGTGGAGCAGAACGCGGCCATGGCGCTGGCGCTGGCGAGCCGCGGCTACCTGCTGGAGACGGGGAGCGTGGTGGCGGAGGGCCAGACGGCGGAACTGCGCGCCAACGACTATGTCCGACGGGCGTATCTGGGCGTGTAGTTCGTCGATAATCGCCTAGCTCTCACGGGAGTCGCCCGCCACCCACTCGCCGTTCATCGTGCAGGAGGGCAGGGCGAGCTGGACCAGGCCCTCGCCGTGCGCCTCGGGCGGCGGCAGGGTCGCGGGATCCTCGCCGGGGAAGGCTTCCTTGCGCATGCCGGTGCGTATCGGGCCGGGATTGTAGAGATTGACCCGCACCCTGGTATGCGCGCACTCGGCGGCGTAGGTGGCGACCATCATGTCGAGCGCGGCCTTGCTCGCGGCGTAGGCGCTCCAGTATGGCACGACGACCCGCGAGATGCCGGAGGTGACGAAGATCGCGCGGCCGGCGTCGGAGCGCTGCAGCAGCGGGTCGAGCGAACGGATCAGCCGCCAGTTGGCCGTGACGTTGACCGCCATCACGCGCTCGAAGATCGCCGGCTCGATATGGCCGATCGGCGACAGGGTGCCAAGCACCCCGGCATTGCCCAGGAGGACGTCGAGCTTGCCGAAGCGCTCGTAGAGCGCGGCGCCCAGGCGGTCGATGCCCGGGCCGTCGGTGACGTCGAGCGGCACCAGAGTGGCGCCGTCGCCGCCCAACGCCTTGATCCTGTCGTCGACCGCTTCAAGCCCGCCGACGGTGCGCGCCACCAGCACGCAGTGCGCGCCCTCACGGGCATAGGCCACCGCAGCCGCCGCGCCCAAACCGCGCGAGGCGCCGGTGATCAGCGCGATCCGGCCTTTCAGGCGCATGCTCAAGCTTCCTCCCGGCGCGCAGCGCGGGGAGGTGGCGCGGTAATCCGCGACGGAGGGGTCATAGGCCACACCGATGCCGTGGCCTCTGACCCCTCCGCCCCTGCGGGGCACCTCCCCGCGCTTCGCGCAGGGAGGAACTAGATGGGCAAGGCATGATCTCAGGCCGGCTCGGCGAGCAGCGAGAGCTGGCGGTCTTCGACGCCGTTCACGTCGTCGAGCGCGATCGGATAGTCGCCGGTGAAGCAGGCATCGCAGAACGCCGGCTGCCGCGCGTCGCGGCCCTCCGGCAGGCCCATCGCCCGGTAGAGGCCGTCGATCGACAGGAAGGCGAGCGAGTCGACGCCGATGAACTTGGCCATGCCGGCCACGTCGTAGCGCGAGGCCAGCAGCTTGTCCTTGTCGGGCGTGTCGATGCCGTAGAAGCAGGGATCGGTCGTCGGCGGCGCGGCGATGCGCATGTGCACTTCCTTGGCGCCGGCACTGCGTACCATCTCGACGATCTTCATCGACGTCGTGCCGCGCACGATCGAATCGTCGACAAGGACGATGCGCTTGCCCTCGATCAGGGCGCGGTTGGCGTTGTGCTTCAGGCGCACGCCAAGATGGCGGATATGGTCGGCCGGCTCGATGAAGGTGCGGCCGACATAGTGGTTGCGGATGATGCCGAGCTCGAACGGGGTGCCCGACTGCTGCGAGAATCCGATCGCCGCCGGTACACCGGAGTCAGGCACCGGGACGATGACGTCCGCCGGAACCGGACTCTCCTTGGCCAGCTCGACGCCGATCCGCTTGCGCGCCTCGTAGACGCCGACACCCTCGATCTTGCTGTCGGGCCGCGCGAAATAGATGTGCTCGAAGACGCAGAAGCGGCGCTGCTGCCGGGCGAACGGCTTGATCGAGCGCAGGCCGCTGCCGTCGACGATCACGATCTCGCCCGGCTCGACGTCGCGCACGAAGCGGGCGCCGAGGATATCGAGGCCGCAGCTCTCCGAGGTGATGATCCAGGCATCGTCCAGCTTACCGATGCAGAGCGGGCGTACGCCCATCGGGTCGCGCACGCCGAGCAGGGCCTCGTTGGTCAGCAGCAGCAGGGAGTAGGCGCCCTTCACCCGCCCCAGTGCGTCGATCATGCGATCGACCAGGGTCGAGTAGTTCGAGCGCGCGATCAGGTGATTGATCACCTCGGTATCGGTGGTGGACTGGAACAGGCAGCCCATCCGCACCAGCTCCTTGCGCAGGATATAGGCGTTGGTCAGATTGCCGTTGTGGGCGAGGGCGAGGCCGCCGAAGTCGAAGTCGGCGAAGATCGGCTGGATGTTGCGGTCCGAGGAGCCGCCGGTCGTGGCGTAACGGTTATGGCCGATGGCACAGTAGCCCTTCAACCGGGCGATGACCGACTGCTCGCCGAATATGTCGCCCACCAGGCCGGCAGCGCGATGATCATGGAACCGGCGTCCGTCGTAGGTGACGATCCCCGAGGCTTCCTGGCCACGGTGCTGCAGGGCATGCAGACCCAGTGCGGTGTGGGCGGCAGCATCGGAGGTCCCGTAGATGCCGAACAGCGCACATTCCTCGTGGAATTTGTCGTCGTCGGGGGCTCTCTTTTGGGTCAGCACGGCGGGGTTATATCTGGGGACCGCCGGCTGCGCCATCAAGGATAAGTCACTGCGGCGGTTTGGGCGCCTCGATCGTGGGCGACGGGGAGGGGGTGGTGCTGGCGGCGGGATCTGGTTTCTGGGTCAGGCGAGCCCGAAATCCCTGCGGCAGATAAGGCTCGACGTAGTTGGCCATATCCCGGATCAGCGGGAAGGTGGCGCCCGACTCGATGACCGACGGGATGGGCTTGGGGCCCAGGTAAGTGAAGAACAGGTAGGCCACGCCCATGGCGACCCAGGCGCAGATCACGCCGAAGCCGCCGCCCAGGATGTGATCGGGCTTGTTGAGCGGGCTCACGCGGATCGTGCGCGACAGCGCGTTGGTCACGATCACCAGCACGATCAGGGCGGCGACGAAGACCACCAGCATGGAGCCGAACTTGGCCAGCTCGGCGCTCTGCACCAGCTTGACGATCTCAGGCTCGATCAGGTGTGAATAGTTCAGCGCGATCCAGCCGGCGCCGACCCACGAGACGATGAAAAGCACGGCATGCGCGAACCCTGCGGACATGCCGATGGCCGCGCCGAACACGGCGACGACGATGACTGCGACGTCGAAAACGTTGATGCCGAGCTTGTCCATGATCCTCTGTGCTGCCTTTGGGCGTTGGTCGCGGCGTTACTCGCGTCTTCGTTCCGGGCCGCCCTCGCGACGAGGTCGCTTGAGGGGCCGATCGGCGGGCTGGAAGCGGGCGACAAGGTCGGCCAGATGCTCGATTTCGTCAACAACGATGCCCTCGGGCGGTCGCGACGCGGGGCCGCTGCCCGCCCTCCCGCGCGGAACGAGCGCGCTGCGGAAGCCGAGCTTGGCGGCCTCGCGCAGCCGTGCCTCGCGCTGGCCCACGGGGCGGACCTCGCCGCCCAGGCCGATCTCGCCGAACACCACCATCTCGGATGGCACCGGCTCGTCGGCGAGCGACGAGACGACCGCCGCCGCCACCGCCAGGTCCGCCGCCGGCTCGCCGATGCGCAGGCCGCCTGCGACATTGAGATAGACGTCGTTGACGCCGGTGGTGACGCCGCAGCGCGCCTCCAGGACCGCCAGCACCATGGCCAGCCGGTTGGAATCCCAGCCGACCACCGCCCGTCGCGGCGTGCCGAGGGCGGAAGGGCTGACCAGGGCCTGGATCTCCACCAGCACCGGCCGCGTGCCCTCGATGCCGGCGAAGACGCAGGCGCCCGAGACGTGGCCGCGCCGTTCTGCGAGGAACAGAGCGGACGGATTGGCGACATCGGACAGGCCGCGGTCGGACATTTCGAACACGCCGATCTCGTCGGTCGGGCCGAAGCGGTTCTTGACCGTGCGCAGGATGCGGAACTGATGGCCGCGCTCGCCTTCGAAGTAGAGCACCGTGTCGACCATGTGCTCGAGCACGCGAGGACCGGCGATGGCGCCGTCCTTGGTGACGTGGCCGACCAGCAGGACCGCGATGCCGCGACGCTTGGCGAGCTCGACCAGCGCCTGCGCCGAGGCGCGGACCTGGGTCACGGTGCCGGGCGTGCTGTCGACCGTGTCGAGCCACATGGTCTGGATCGAATCGATGACGGCGACCTTGGGCGCATCGGGCTGCTCGAGGGTGGCGACGATGTCGCGCACCGAGGTTGCGGTGGTGAGGTGCACCGGCGCATTGCCGAGGCCCAGCCGCTCGGCCCGCAGCCGCACCTGGTCGAGCGCCTCTTCGCCGGAGATATAGGCGCAGGCCATGTGCTGCCTGGCGAGCGCCGCCGCGACCTGCAGCAGCAGCGTCGACTTTCCGATGCCCGGATCGCCGCCGATCAGCAGCGCCGAACCGACCACCAGGCCGCCGCCGCACACGCGGTCGAATTCCACGATGCCGCTCTTGTAGCGCGGCGGCTGCGGCGTCGTACCGGTGAGGCCGGCGAAGTCGAGCAGCCTGCCGCGGCCGCGGCGCGCCATGCCGCTGCCAGCCGGACCGGGGGCGGGCGCGGATTCCTCGACGATGGTATTCCACTCGCCGCAGCTCTCGCAGCGGCCGCTCCACTTGCTCGTGACCGCGCCACAGGACTGGCAGATGAAGCGCTTGATCGGGCGCGCCATCAGTGGAGTTCGTGCTTGGATAGGCACCAGCCGTCGCCGTGCAGCCAGCACGTCTCGTCGGCGTCGTGAGGATCGCGGCGCAGGCTGCGCAGGGCCGCCTGTCCCGGCCTGTCGTCGAGCGCCCGGCCGAGTGCCGCCTCGTCGGCCGCGTTGCGCGCGCCGGCGCATGGATAGAAGCCGACCCAGCCGGCCGAGCGCGCCGACAGGCCGTTGCCGTCTCGCTGGAGACGCAGCATGAACCCACCACGCTCCCGGTTCGCCGTCATCGGCAAGAGCAATCGGCCGTGATCGGCGAGGCCATCCAGCCACCAGGCGAGCGGTGTCGTGGCGCCGGCGAAGGCCACGATCGCATCCCACCGGCCGTCGATGCGACGGCTGGCGTCCGCGGCGTGGACTTGCGCCGTCGGCCAGGCACCGAGATTGCGTCGGGCGGCGGTCGCGAGCGCGGCGTCGATCTCAATTCCGTCGACATGGCCCGTTGGGCCGGCCAGCTCGGCGAGAATCGCCGTGAAGTAGCCCGCGCCGGCGCCGATCTGCAGCACCCGGCTGCCGTCGACGATGCCGAGCCCATCGAAATGCCGAGCCCATAGTGCGGGTTCGCCGGTATTGAGGCCGCGGGCCTCGTCGAGCGCAATCAGGACGTTGTGGTAGAGGTGGCGTGGATCGTCGTCCGGCGTCGTCCAGTAGCCGTCGACGAAATGGCGGATGCGCCACGGGCCGGGACCCACGAACCGCTCGCGCGGCACAGTCGCGAAAGCGGCGACGACGCGCTCGTCGCGCAGATGGCAGATCATGCGAAGATCCTCGGCGAACCAGCGCCGCGCCTCGGCCAGGGCGGGCGTTCGATCGGCCATGGTCAGAATTTCCTCACCTGCATCCGGATCGGTCCTTCGGCGCGGCCGTGGATGAACTGCTCGACGTGTGCGTTGCCGCAATGGTCGATGTCTTCCACCGGGCCCTGCCAGATCAGCTTGCCCTCGTGAAGCATGGCGAGGCGATGGCCGATCTTGCGCGCGGAAGCCATGTCGTGGGTGATCGAGATGGTGGTGGCGCCGAGCTCGTGGACGCACTTCACGATCAGCTCGTTGATCACGTCCGCCATGATCGGATCGAGGCCCGTGGTCGGCTCGTCGAAGAAGATGATCTCCGGCTCGCGCGCGATGGCGCGGGCCAGCGCGACGCGCTTCTGCATGCCGCCCGACAGCTCCGAGGGATAGAGCTCGCCGATTTCCGGACCGAGGCCGACATTGGCAAGCTTGGCGAGGGCCAGCTCCTTCGCCTTCGCCGGTGCCATGCCGTCGCTCTGGATCGGTCCGAAGGCGACGTTCTGCCACACGCGCAGCGAATCGAACAGGGCGCCGCCCTGAAACAGCATGCCGAACTTACGCATCACCTGCGCGCGCCCGCTGACGCTCAGACCGGTCGTCTCCTCGCCGTCGACCTTGATCGAGCCGCTGTCGGGCCGCATCAAGCCGAGGATGCATTTGAGGAGAACCGACTTGCCGGTCCCCGAGCCGCCGATCACGACGACTGATTCGCCGGTCGCGACGTCGAGGTCGATGCCGCGCAGCACCTGCTTGGCGCCGAAGGCCTTGGTGACGCCGCGCAGCGAGATCTTGGGCGAGCTCATCAGCGGGCGAAGAAGGCTTCGGTGATGAAATAGTTGAAGGTCAGGATCAGGATCGAGGCCGAGACGACGGCGTTGGTCGTGGCCGCGCCGACGCCCTGGGCGCCGCCCTTCGAGGTGTAGCCGTGGTAGCAGCCCATCAGCGTGATCAGGAAGCCGAAGACCGCGGCCTTCACCAGGCCGGAGAACACGTCCTGGAACTGCAGGAAATCGACGGTGTTGCGGAGATATGTGGCGTCGTTGAAGTCGAGCTTGTAGACGCCGACGAGGTAGCCGCCGAGCACGCCGATGATGTCGGCGACCAGCACCAGCACCGGCAGGGTGAGGATGCCGGCGATCAGGCGCGGCGCCACGAGGTATTTGAACGGATCGGTCGACAGGGTGGTGAGCGCGTCGATCTGCTCGGTCACCCGCATGGTGCCGATCTCGGCTGCCATCGCGGCGCCGACCCGGCCGGCGACCATCAGGCCGGCCAGCACCGGGCCGAGCTCGCGGGTCAGCGAAACGACCACCACATTGGGAATGGCCGACTCGGCGGAGAAGCGCGCGAAGCCGGTATGGCTCTGCAGCGCCAGCACCATGCCGGTGAAGATCGCGGTGAGGCCGACGACGGGCAGAGAATAGTAACCGATCTCCAGCATCTGCCGCAGGATCTGCTGGCGGTAATAGGGCGGCTGGAGACCATGGCGGATCGCCCGTACGGCGAAGGAGGTGACCGCCCCGATCATTGCCAGCAGCGCCAGCGTCATGCGGCCGAGCTGGGTCACGACGGGAACTGTCACGCCTGCGTCTCCGCATCGAGCCCAACATCGAGGGGGCCCGCATCGAGATAGACACGCGCGTAGCGCCGGCCGAGCGCGGTCATCACTTCATAGGCGTTGGTGCGGGCATGATCCGCAAGATCGTCGGTCGTCAGGTGCGGCCCCAGAATCTCCACCGGTGCTCCCGGCTGGCTCGCGGCCTCGGGCACATCGGTCACGTCGATCGTCACGAGGTCCATTGAGATGCGGCCGATCACGGACACTTTATGCCCGGCAAGATGCACGTGCGTGCGGTTGATGAGGACGCGGAAGTAGCCGTCGGCATATCCAAGTGCAATCGTCGCCACTCGACTGGGCCGGGCCGACCGCCACGCGGCACCGTATCCAACGGTCTGGAGAGCGTCAATTCGACGGACCTGCAGGATGCGTGCATGCAACGACACGGTCGGCAGCATCGGATTGGGCTGGCCGGGAAGGGGATTGATGCCGTAGAGCGACGCACCCGGCCGCAGCAGGTCGAAGTGGTAATCGGGGCCGAGGAAGATGCCCGACGAGTTCGCCAGCGACGCCGGTGCACCGGGCATCGTGCGCACGAAGCTGCGGAAGCGCGCCAGTTGCTCGCCGTTGATCGGATTGGCCTGCTCTTCCGACGCCACGAGATGGCTCATCAGCAGCGCCAGACGCAGCCCGCGCAGGCGGCCGCGCTCGTTGGAAAGCACCTGGGATTCCTCGGCACTGAAACCCAGGCGGTGCATGCCGGTATCGATATGAATCACCGCGTCGAGCGCGCGGTTGAAACGCTGGGCGGCGGCGCGCCAGGCATTGAGCTGGCCGAGATGGTTCAGCACCGGCGTGAGGCCGAACTCCACGAAGTCGGCCTCCGTGCCCGGCAGCAAGCCGTTCAGCACATAGATGGGATGGTCGGGCAGGACGCCGCGCAAGGCGATGCCTTCCTCGATGTGGGCGACGAAGAAGTGGCGGCAGCCCTCGGCGGCGAGGCGCGGCCCGACGATCGTCGCTCCGGTGCCGTAGGCGTCGGCCTTGAGCACGGCGGCGCAGTCGATCGGCTTGCCATCCGCACGGCCGGCATCGCGCAACCCGCACCAGTTGGCGGCGATGTTGGCGAGGTCGACCGTGAGGATCGCGCCGGCCCGGCGCGTCGCGTCGTTGTCGGCGGACAGGGACATCGGAAAATCCTACTCGAAAATGGGCCTACTCGAAGACGAGCCTACTCGAAGACGGGCCCCGGCCCATCGGCATCGGCTGCCAGGTTGCCGAACTTGGTGAACTGGCCCTCGAAGGCTAACCGTACGATGCCGGTCGGACCGTGGCGCTGCTTGGCCACGATCACCTCGGCCTTGCCGTAGCTCCGCTCGCAGCGCTGTTTCCAGTCGTCGTGGCGCTCGTTGAATTTCTGGTCGCTCTCCTCGGGGCGCCGCGCCGGCTCCGTGCGAGTCAGGTAGTATTCCTCGCGATAGACGAACATCACGACGTCGGCATCCTGCTCGATCGAGCCCGATTCGCGCAGGTCGGAGAGCTGCGGCCGCTTGTCCTCGCGCTGCTCGACCGCGCGGCTGAGCTGCGACAACGCCAGCACCGGCACGTCGAGCTCCTTGGCCAGCGTCTTGAGGCCGCGCGTGATCTCCGAAACCTCCTGCACGCGATTCTCCTGGCGCGACTTGCCCGAGGGCGCGAGGAGCTGGAGATAGTCGACGATCAGCAGGCCGAGCCCGTGCGTGCGCTTCAGACGGCGGGCGCGGGTACGGAGGGCGGCGATGCTGAGCGCCGGCGTGTCGTCGATGAAGAAGTTCAGATGCTCGAGCTCGCGGCTGATCTCGAGCACCTTGTCGAAGTGGCTGCTGATGAGCTCGCCCTTGCGGATTTTCTCGGACGGTATCTCGGCCTGCTCGGAGAGCATGCGCGTGGCGAGCTGCTCGGACGACATCTCGAGCGAGAAGAAGCCGACCACTGCGCCATCGACGGCCTTTGGCACGCCGTCGACGATGGCCTCGCGATAGGCCTTGGCGGCGTTGAACGCGATGTTGGTGGCGAGCGCCGTCTTTCCCATCGAGGGGCGGCCGGCCAGGATCAGCAGATCCGACCGGTGCAATCCGCCCAGGAGCATGTCGAGCTGGCTGAGGCCCGTCGCGACACCGGTGAGCTGGCCTGCCCGATTGTAGGCGGCCTCGGCCGCGACCATCGCCTCGGTCAGCGCGGCGCGGAACGGTTTGAAGCCGCCCTCCGTCTGGCCGACGCTCGCCAGGTCGTAGAGCTTCTTCTCGGCAACCTCGATCTGCTCGATGGCGGTTTCTTCAAGCGTTGGCTTGAACGCGCTATTGACCACGTCCTGGCCGAGATCGATCAACTGACGCAGCAGATAGAGGTCGTGGACGATCCGGCCGAAGTCACCGGCATCGATGACATGGACCGAGGCCGATGCAAGCTGGGCGATATAGGCCGGCCCGCCTGCCGCCTTTATCTCCTCGTCATGCTCGATATAGGTCTTGAGCGTGAGCGCGCTGACCACCTGCCCGCGCTCGATCAGGCGGGCGAGGGAGTCGAAAAGCTTGCCGTGCACCGGGTCGGCGAAATGCTCGCCCTTCAGGAACTCCGCGACGCGCTGATAGGCGGCGTTGTTGACCAAAATCGAGCCAAGCAACGCCTGCTCCGCTTCGAAGTTGTGCGGCGGTTGGCGAACCACCGTCTCGAGATGGACGATGTTCCGGGGTTTTGTCTCTTTGTCTTGTTGTGGCTCCATGCAGAGCCTTTGCCACTTTGGAGGGGAGACGAATAGCTAGAGTAGGGGAGACAAAAAGGGTCCACCAACCTTTATCCACAAAGAAGCAGAACAACAATGGGGGTTACTCCGCGGCCATCGAGCGGCCGATCGTCATGCCGCGCTCGGTGTCGACGATGTAATCGCGGGTCAGCGGCACCGTGTCCTGCTTTTTGGCGAGCTGGATCTGGAAGACCATCTGGTTCATGTACCGGAACGAGATCTCGCAGCCGGCGAGATAGAATTCCCACATGCGGCAGAAACGCTCGTCGTAGCCGACCTGCTGCTTGATCCGCTCACGATTGGCCTGGAAGCGCTGGCGCCAGTGGCGCAGCGTCTCGGCATAGTGCAGGCGCAGGATCTCGACGTCGGTCACCCACAGGCCGACCTTCTCGATCGCCGCCATCACCTCGGACAGGGCAGGGGTGTAGCCCCCGGGGAAGATGTACTTCTTGAGCCAGGTGTTGGTCGCGCCCGGCGGCTCCATGCGGCCGATCGCGTGCAGCACCATCACGCCGTCGTCCTTCAGGAGTTCCTTCACCTTGCGGAAGTACTCGACATAGTGGGCGACGCCGACATGCTCGAACATGCCGACCGACACGATGCGGTCGTAGCGGTCGGACTCCTGGCGATAGTCGAGCAGCTTGAAGCGCACCCGGTCGGCCAGGCCACCCTCCAGAGCGCGGTGGCTCGAGACGGTGTGCTGCTCCTTGGACAGGGTGACGCCGGTCACGTCGACACCGTACTGCTGGCCGAGGAACAGGCCCATGCCGCCCCAGCCCGAGCCGATGTCGAGCACCTTCTGGCCGGGCAGCAACATCATCTTGGCGGCGATGTGCTGCTTCTTGTCGAACTGGGCCTGCTCGAGCGGCTCGTCGCCATTCTTGAAGTAGGCGCAGGAATATTGCCTGTCGCGGTCGAGGAAGAAATCGTAGAGTTGGCCGTTGAGGTCGTAGTGGTGCGCCACGTTGCGCTGCGCCTTACCCACTGGATTGTACTGCTCGATCCAGCGGATCGCGCGTTGGCAGAAATAGGACCAGCGGACGAACGGTGTGGCGTCGATCGCCGCCATGTTGCGGCCCAGGAGGTCCAGCAGGTCGTATATGTCGCCGTCTTCGACCGTGAGATTGCCGTCCATGTAGGCTTCACCGAAGGCAAGCCGCGGGTGAAGAACCAGCCGGATGCCTGTCCACCATGAATGTATCCGCATGGTGACCGCCGGGCCCGCTTTGGCCCCCTGAATGCGATGCGACTGGCCGGCCGCATCGATAATGGTCAGCTGTCCCTCCCCCAGCACTCGGGAAAGAACCCTCGCTAACAACATCGTTGACCCCCGTAGCTGATCGGAACCGCCAACTCCCCGCTGAATTGTTCCACAATTTTGCCTTAAATGTGAACCCCTTGCCCGCGTTCAAGTTGCGTTCACGGTAGATTTGTACAGGCACGCAAAAGAAAATGCCTGCCCGTTCTGCGAGCGATTTGCAGTCGCGGGCGCCCAGTGCTAGACGCACATCGGCTGAATTCCTTGCGACCTGGAGGCTGCGGTGAAGCGACGAAACCTGTTGCAGTCGGGACTGGCTTTTGGTGTCGGCGTGACGATGGCTCGACAATCCATGGCGCAGGCCGGGACGCTGAATCTCTATTCAGCCCGTCATTACAACACCGACGAGGCTCTTTACGGCAATTTTGCCGATCTTACCGGCATCAAGATCAACCGGGTCGACGCGGAACCCGACCCGCTGGTCGAGCGGCTGCGGGCCGAAGGTGACAAGAGTCCGTGCGACGTCTTCATCACGACGGATGCGGGTCGAATCGAGCGAGCCCGCCAGATGGGGTTGCTGCAGGCTGCTTCCTCCAGGACCCTCGACGCCGCCGTTCCGGCTCATCTGCGCGATCCTGACGGCACCTGGTTCGGCTTCTCCAAGCGCGCGCGGGTCATCCTGTACAACAAGGCGAAGGTCCAGCCATCCGAGGTGCCAACCTACGAAAGCCTGGCCGAGCCCAAATGGAAAGGGCGGCTGCTCGTTCGCACCTCAGGGCACATCTACAACCAGTCCCTGACCGGCTCGCTGCTCGCGGCGCTCGGCCCCGAGAAGACCGAGGCATGGGCCAGGGGCATCGCGGCCAACCTGGCACGCGCTCCGCGCGGCGGCGATACCGACCAGATCAAGGCGATCGCCGCGGGCGAAGCCGACCTCTGCCTCGCCAACACCTATTACTTCGCCAACCTGCTGCGCTCGAAGAAGGCCGAAGACCGCGAGCTTGCCGCCAAGCTGGGCGTCGTCTTTCCGAACCAGGCCGATCGTGGCACGCACGTGAACATCAGCGGCGGTGCGGTCGCGCGGTACGCGCCGAACAAGGATGCCGCCGTGAAGTTCCTCGAGTACCTGGTATCGGCGCAGGCGCAGCGCTACTTCGCCGAGGGCAATTCGGAATATCCGGTCATTTCCGGCGTCGAGCTGTCGCCGGAGCTGAATTCGCTGGGCGCCTTCAAGGAGGACCAGCTCAACGCCCGCGTCTACGCCCAGAACAATGCGGAAGCGTTGAAGATCATGGACCGCGCCGGTTGGAAGTAGCCGCCGCCGCGATCGAGCGGCTGAGCAGGATCACTGGAATCAACGAGGCGGCGACGATGACGAGGGCGCCGGCCGCCGCCTCGGCAAGGCGCTCGTCGGAAGCGAATCGATAGACTCCGACAGCCAGCGTGTCGAAGTTGAACGGCCGGATGAGCAGGGTCGCCGGCAATTCCTTCAACACCTCGACGAAGGCCACGATCGCGGCGGTGATCGCCGGACCACGCAGCATCGGCAGATGGATGCGCCGCAGGATCGTCGATGGACGCGCGCCAAGGATTTGCGCGCTGGCATCCATCGCCGGATCGATTGCAGCCAGCCCCGGCGCGATGTTGGCGATGCCGACGGCGAGGAAGCGGACGGTATAGGCCAGCAGCAGGGCCACGGGCGTACCGCTCAGGACCAGGCCGACCGATAGTCCGAAAAGGTCCTTCGCCGTGTGCCCGAGCAGTCGGTCGGCGGCGGTCAGCGGGAGCAGGATGCCGACGGCGATGACGGCGCCGGGGATGGCGTAGCCGAGGGACGCGAACTCGATCACGCGATTGAAGCGTCGCCGGCGGACGAGGCGTCCGGCATAGGCGAGGAACAGGCCGAACCCCGTGATCACCACGGCTGCCACGGCCGCGAGCACCAGACTGTGGATCGCATCGCGCAGGAAGGCCGGGGCCGCCTGCGGCATATCGGAGCGGGCGGCGAGCAGGAAGAGATGCGTCGCGGGCACCGCGAAACCCAGCAGCACCGGCAGGGTGCAAGCGATGCCGGCTGCGGCGGCACGCCATCCAGTGAGGTCGCTCGGGCCGGCATTTTCGCGCAGGTTCGAGGTGACATGATAGCGCGCGCGGCCGCGCGAGCGTCGTTCGAGCACGATCAGCAGCACGGCGATGGCGAGCAGGACCACAGCGACCTGGGCGGCGCCGTCGCGATCGCCCATGCCGTACCAGATCCGGTAGATCGCCGTCGTGAAGGTCGGCACGCCGTAATATTGGACCGTGGCGAAGTCGGCCAACGCCTCGAACAGCGCCAGGGCCGTTCCCGCCGCGATCGCCGGACGTGCCATCGGCAGGCCGACGGCGAAGAAGGTTCGCCATGGGCCGCGGCCCAGGATGCGGCTAGCTTCGAGAAGCGGTTGCGATTGTGCGAGGAACGCAGCCCGGGCGGCGAGATAGACATAGGGATAGAGCACGAACGTGAAGAGCGTAGCGACGCCCAGGGCCGAGGAGGGCTCCGGGAACCAGTAATCGGCGCGCTGCCAGCCGGTGATGGCGCGGAGGCCGCTCTGCAGCGGTCCGGCGAAGGCCAGCAAGTCGGCGTAGGCGTAGCCGACGATATAGGTCGGCAGCACCAGGGGCAGGATCAGGCCCCATTCGAACATCCGGCTGAGCGGAAAACGGTGCATGGTGACGAGCCACGCCGTGCCGGTGCCGATCACCGTCGTGCCCACACCGACACCCAACAGCAGCACGGCCGTGTTGGCGACGATGTCGTGCAACTGCGTCTCCGCGAGGTGCCGCCACATCTCCGCGCGCCCGACGAGCAGGCTTGAGGCGAGGCCGAGCAACGGCAGCGCGACCAGCGCCGCCGTGGCGATCGCGCCAATCCGCCAGATCACGAGGTGCTCGAAAAAGGGGCGCCCAAACGAAAACGCATGCCATCGCGGGGCGAAGGCATGCGTACGTAGAGCTCGTGGAACCCAGGGATGGACGCGCCGCTACTTGTCGGCGGCCGGCTCTTCCTCGGCCGGAGCCGCAGTCTCGGCGGTCTCGCCTTCGGGGGCCGTCTTGGCTTCGAACAGCGCAGCCGCCTGATCGGCGATACGCTGTGCCGCTTCGGCCGCTTCCATGGCCGCGCGCTCGTTCTCGGCGACAAGCTTGCCGCCCTTGCCCAGGAACTCCGCCTCGTCCGCCGAGCGGGCGACCAGAGCGGTGATCTCGACCGAAACTTCGGGATGGAGATGGATCCTGATCTTGTGAGCGCCGAGCGTCTTGATCGGCTTGTCGAGCTCGACCTGGCTGCGCTCGATCTTGACGCCGGCAGCATTGGCGGCGTCGGAGATGTCGCGCGAGGTGACCGAACCGTAGAGCTGCAGAGCCTCGGAGGCCTGACGGATGAGCGTGACCTTCACGTCCTTCATCTTGCCGGCGACGGCTTCGGCCTCGCTGCGGCGCTCGAGGTTCTGGGCTTCCAGCACCTTACGCTGCGATTCGAAGTAGGTGATGTTGTCCTTGGTGGCGCGCAGGGCCTTCTTCTGCGGCAGCAGGTAGTTGCGGGCGAAGCCGGGCTTCACCTTCACGACATCGCCCATCTGACCAAGCTTGGGCACGCGCTCCAGCAGGATGACGTTCATCGGCATGGTGCAGTGCTCCTTACGCGATCACGTAGGGCAGCAGCGCCAGGAAGCGGGCGCGCTTGATCGCCTGGGCGAGTTCGCGCTGCTTCTTGGACGATACCGCCGAGATGCGGCTCGGCACGATCTTGCCGCGCTCCGAGATGAAGCGCTGCAGCAGGCGCACGTCCTTGTAATCGATCTTCGGTGCGTTGGCCCCGGAGAACGGGCAGCTCTTGCGGCGGCGGGTGAAGGGACGACGTTGGGCGCTCATTCTTCTTCTCCCGGGATCGCGGCGATGGCGTCTTCGCCGAAGCGCGGACGCTCACGGCGGGGTGGACGGTCGGACCAGCCGCCGCGATCGCCACGATCGCCGCCCGGCCGGTCGGCTTTCTCGCTGCTGCGCTGCATGACGGCCGACGGACCCTCTTCGAGGCTGTCCACGCGCACGGTCAGGTACCGGATGATGTCTTCGTTGATCGACATGGTGCGCTCGAGCTCCTTGACGGCAGCCGACGGCGCATCGATGTTCAGCAGGGTATAGTGACCCTTGCGGTTCTTCTGGATACGGAAGGTGAGAGAGCGCAGTCCCCAATATTCGCTCTTGGAGACGGTGCCGCCTTGCGCGGTGACCAGGTCGGTGAACTGCTTGGTGAGGGCCTCCACTTGCGTCGTCGGGACGTCCTGACGCGCAATGAAGACGTTTTCGTACAATGCCATTCGGGCTCCTTATGGCTGTTAGCGATCCGGAGTTCGCGAGAACCGCCCGGATCTAGCCGACCTCTGGGGGCCGGCAAGGAGACGGGGCCGATTAAGGCCCCGAAGAGCGGCGGTTATACAGGCAAATCTCCCGAAAGCAAGCTTTCCGGCCTTTCCCCGAGCGGGTATGACAGCCGCCGCATAATTGCCAAGACAGGGAGAAACGGCCCATGAGTCGCGCATTCGTCTTTCCGGGGCAGGGATCCCAGGCCGTCGGCATGGGCGCGGACCTTGCCGGCGCGTTTCAGACCGCCCGCGATGTGTTCCAGGAAGTCGACGAGGCCCTGAAGCAAAATCTCTCGAAACTGATGCGCGAAGGCCCGGAATCCGAGATCACGCTGACCGAGAACGCCCAGCCGGCCCTGATGGCCGTCAGCGTGGCCGTCGTGCGGATCCTGGAGAAGGACGGCCGCAAGCCGCTCCCGGCCCTGGCCTCGCATGTGGCCGGTCACTCGCTCGGGGAATATTCGGCATTGGTGGCGGCCGGCGCGCTCCACCTTGCCGACGGCGCCCGGCTCCTGAAGCTGCGCGGGCAATCGATGCAAAAGGCGGTGCCGGTTGGCGAGGGCGCGATGGCGGCGCTGCTCGGCATCGAGCTCGAACCGGCGCGGGAGGCATGCAGGGAAGCGGCGCTAGGCGAAGTGGTCGCCGTCGCCAACGACAATGGCGGCGGCCAGATCGTGGTCAGCGGCCACAAGGCGGCCGTCGAGCGGGCGATCGAGGCAGCCAAGCCGCGTGGCTCCAAACGCGGAATTCTCTTGCCGGTGAGCGCCCCATTCCACTGTCCCCTGATGCAACCGGCCGCCGACGCCATGCAGGCGGCTCTGGATCAGGTCACGCTCGGAACCCCGCAGGTGCCGCTTGTTGCCAATGTGCTGGCCTCTGAAGTGACCAATCCGGCAGAGATAAAGCAGCGGCTGGTGGAACAGGTAACCGGCCTGGTGCGTTGGCGTGAGAGCGTGCTGTATATGAAATCCGCCGGCGTTCTGGCATTGATCGAATGCGGCGCGGGCAAGATCCTGTCCGGCCTCGTCAAGCGCA
Source organism: Reyranella sp. (assembly GCF_965279465.1). NCBI lineage: Bacteria > Pseudomonadati > Pseudomonadota > Alphaproteobacteria > Hyphomicrobiales > Reyranellaceae > Reyranella > Reyranella sp. The sequence continues at coordinate 5,676,162 of NZ_OZ257242.1, read as the reverse complement.
TCGACAAGGAGATGAGCGGCACGGCCCTCAATACGCCGGCCGACATCGAAGCCTTTCTCAAGACGGCCTGAGGCAAGACCATGTTCGATCTGACCGGCAAGGCCGCCCTGGTGACGGGCGCATCGGGCGGTATTGGGGGCGCCATCACGCGGGCGCTGTACCGACAGGGGGCGACCGTGACGCTTTCCGGCACCCGCGCCGAGGCGCTGGAGCAGCTCAAGAGCTCGCTTGGCGAGCGTGCCCATGTCGTGGTGGCAAAGATGGACGATGCGGCCGAGATCGAGCGCCTGGCAAAGGCTGCCGAAGCGGCGATGGGCAAGATCGATATCCTGGTGAACAACGCCGGCATCACGCGCGACAACATCTCGATGCGGATGAAGGACGAGGAATGGGAGAGCGTGCTGCAGGTCAATCTGACGGGCACCTTCCGTCTCACCCGCGCGGTGATGAGGGGAATGATGCGGCGACGGTTCGGCCGGGTGATCAACATCACGTCGATCGTGGGAGTCACCGGCAATCCCGGACAGGCGAACTATGCTGCGGCCAAAGCGGGGCTGATCGGCATGTCGAAGTCGCTCGCCCAGGAATTGGCCTCGCGTTCGATCACCGTGAACTGCCTCGCGCCGGGTTTCATCGCTACGCCGATGACGGATGTGCTGACGGAAGACCAGAAGAAGGTGATCCTGGGGCGCGTACCGGCCGACCGGCTGGGCACGCCCGAGGAGATCGCCGCGGGTGTCGTCTATTTGGCCAGCGACGAGGCCGCTTACATCACCGGGCAAACCCTCCACATTAACGGCGGTATGGCGATGATCTGACGAAGAAGGGCACAAGTGCCTGATTCTGTGGGCTTTCCGGCGCTGGTTTTGGCTGGGGAGCTATGTTACGAGAACCGAAATCGCCATCCCTCGGGCGAAATTGATTGAAGATACGGGAAGGACAAGAAAATGAGCGATGTTGCCGAGCGCGTTAAGAAGATCGTCGTCGAGCACCTGGGAGTCGAGGCTGCTCAGGTAAAGGAAGATGCCAAGTTCATCGACGATCTGGGCGCGGACTCTCTCGACACGGTCGAGCTGGTGATGGCCTTCGAGGAAGAATTCAGCATCGAGATCCCGGACGACGCGGCCGAGAAGATCCAGACCGTCGGCGACGCCATCAACTTCATCACCAGCAACGCCAAGTCCTGAGCCAACCCCCTTCGCGCAAGACGGAAGGCGGACTGACGATGAGACGTGTCGTCGTAACCGGTATGGGCATGGTGACGCCGTTGGGAGACGGCGTCGACACCAATTGGCGCAGGCTGATGGCAGGAGAGTCCGGGATCCGCGCGATCCAGGCCTTCGACACGTCGGACCTCGCGACCAGGATCGGCGGCGAGGTGCCCCAGGGCGACAAGGCCAACGGGCATTTCAACGCCGACCTCTACATGCTTCCGAAGGATCAGCGGAAGGTCGACAAGTTCATCCTGTTCGGCATGGCGGCCGCCAAGCAGGCGGTCGAGGATTCCGGGTGGAAACCGGTGGACGATGAAGGCCTCGACCGCACCGGCGTCATGATCGGCGCCGGCATCGGCGGCCTCAGCACGATCTATGAGACCTCGCTCACGCTGAAGGAGCGGGGGCCGCGCAGGGTCAGCCCGTTCTTCATCCCGTCGGCGCTGATCAACCTCGCCTCCGGCCAGGTTTCGATCGAGTACGGCTTCAGGGGGCCGAACCATTCCGTGGTCACGGCCTGTGCGACGGGTGCTCATGCGATCGGCGACGCCGCGCGCCTGATCCAGCTTGACGATGCCGATGTCATGGTGGCGGGCGGTGCCGAAGCTGCGATCTGCCGCATCGGCATCGCCGGCTTCAATGCCTGCAAGGCGCTGTCGACGCACTTCAACGATACACCGACCGAGGCTTCGCGGCCGTGGGACAAGCGGCGCGACGGCTTCGTGATGGGAGAGGGCGCGGGCTGTGTCGTCCTCGAGGAATATGATCACGCCAAGAAGCGCGGCGCCAGGATCTATGGCGAGATCCTGGGCTATGGCCTGTCGGGCGACGCCTATCACATCACCGCACCGGCGGAGGATGGCGGCGGCGCGCAGCGCGCCATGAAGGCGGCGCTCAAGCGCGCGAATCTCGGCACCGACCAGATCGACTACATAAATGCGCATGGTACCTCGACGATGGCCGACGTGATCGAGCTGGGCGCCGTCAAGAGAACCTTCGGCAGCGATGCCTACAATCTCTCGATGTCCTCGACCAAGTCGGCGACCGGCCATCTGCTCGGGGCCGCGGGCGCGATCGAGGCGATCTACTCGATCAAGACGATCATCGAACAGGCCGTGCCGCCGACCTTGAATCTCGACGAACCGGAGCAAGGCTGCGACATCGATCTGGTGCCCAAGCAAGCCAAGCAGCGCAAGGTGCGCCATGCGCTCAGCAATTCCTTTGGTTTCGGCGGCACCAACGCCTGTCTGATCGTCGGTCCGGTTTGATCACCAGAGGCTGAGTCGTGCTCAGCTTTTTCCGTTGGGTCCTGTTCTTCATCGCCCTGCTCGTCACCGTCATCGTCGGCGGGCTATTCGTCGGCCGATCGATGCTGGAGGCGCAGGGGCCGCTGGAGAAGACGAAGAACGTCCTGATTCCGCGCGGCGCCGGGCCTGCCACCATGGCCAAGGTGCTGGAGGAGGAGGGTGTGATCTCCCACCCGCGCCTGTTCCGCATCGCCCTGATGGTCGATCCGACGCCCAAGCCGATCAAGGCCGGCGAGTACGAGGTGCCGCCGCACATCTCGATGGCCCGGCTGGTCGAATTGCTCCAGTCCGGCAAGCTGGTGCAGCGCCGACTGACGATTCCCGAAGGGACGACGACGGCCGAGATCGTCGACCTCGTGCGCAAGACCGACGCCTTGTCCGGCGAGGTCACTGTCGACGTGAAGGAAGGCGATCTGCTGCCGGAAACATACTTTTATTCACGTGACGACACGCGCGACGGTGTGCTGTTGCGCATGAAGGAGGCGATGGAGAAGACGCTTGACGAGGCGTGGCGCAAACGCGCCCCCGGCTTGCCCTATGCAAACAAGCGCGATGCGCTGATCCTGGCCTCGATTATCGAAAAGGAGACCTCCGTACCGGCCGAGCGGACGAGGGTGGCGGCAGTCTACGTCAATCGGCTGCGGATCAGGATGAGGCTCGAGAGCGATCCGACCACGATCTACGGTGTGACCAACGGCAAGGGCATGCAGGGCCGCGAGCTGACGCGCGCCGACCTGCAGTCGAGCTCGCCCTACAACACTTATGTCGTGGCCGGCCTGCCGCCGGGGCCGATCTGCAATCCGGGCCGCGCCTCGATCCTGGCGGCGGTCGCGCCCGCGCCGCGGGAGCGCGCCCTCTATTTCGTTGCCGACGGCCAGGGCGGGCACAGCTTCGCAAACAATCTCTACGAGCATAACCGCAACGTGGCGCGTTGGAAGGATATCCAGCGGCAGCGGCAGGAGCAGGCACCAGCCGGTCCGTCGCCGTCCGCCCCGGCGCCGCTACCCAAACCCTGACCCATGCCGGCCCTGCTTCTGGCGCTCGCACTGCTTGCGTTCCTGGGGCTCGGCATCTTCTGGTTTCTGCGCGCCAATCCTTCGGCGGTCGCCCGGATTCTCCGTCCGATCGTGGTGTTGGCGGGCGGTGTCGGCGTCGGCGGCCTGCTGATCTTCGGCGTACGATTCCTGCCGGGCCTGCTGCCCGAGCTGTTCGGCCTGCTGGGCGTTCTCGGCACGGCATTGATCGCCCGCTACGTGCGGCAAAGGCCGAGCGGCGGTTTCAGCTCGCCGGGCGCGGGGCAGCGCACGGAAGTGCACACCGCCTTCGTCGAGGCCTGGATCGATCACGCCACCGGCGATGTCGGCGGCCGCATCCTGAAGGGCCGCTTCGCCGGACGCGGCCTGGATATGCTGTCCGACAGCGAGCTTCTGGATCTGCATGTCGAATGTGCTGGCGATGCCGATTCGCTGCGCGTCCTCGAATCGTACCTCGACCGCCGTCTCGGTGCGGATTGGCGCAAAGTGCAATCGCCGCCACGCGATCCACGCGCCGATATGACACGCGAGGAGGCGCACGCCGTTCTCGGCCTCGCCGCCGGGGCCACCGAGGAGGAGATTCGCGCTGCGCATCGCCGTCTCATCCTCAAGGTCCATCCCGATGTCGGCGGCAGCGCCGATCTCGCAGCACGCATCAATCGTGCCAAGGACGTTCTGCTCGGATGACTTGCCATGGGCGGGCAGGCTGTGGCATCAACCGGCCCCGTGCAAGCCATCAAATCATTGATTTATTTGTGTAATATGGTTGTTGAGAAGGAGGTCGACCGTCATGGCCCAGCGCGTCCGTAAAGCTGTCCTGCCGGTGGCCGGTCTCGGCACGCGGTTTTTGCCGGCGACCAAGGCGATGGCGAAGGAAATGCTGACCGTCGTCGACCGGCCGCTGATTCAATATGCGGTCGAGGAATGCCTGGCCGCCGGCATCGAGGAATTCGTCTTCGTGACCGGCCGCAACAAGGGCCCGATCGAGGATCACTTCGACCACGCTTATGAGCTCGAGACCACGCTGGTGCAGCGCGGCAACAAGAAGGCCGAGCTTAAGCAGACGGAAGATGCCACCATCAAGCCGGGCAATGCGATCTTCACGCGTCAGCAGAAGCCCCTCGGTCTCGGCCATGCCGTCTGGTGCGCACGTCACTGGATCGGCGACGAGCCGTTCGCGGTGCTGTTGCCGGATGAGCTGATGATCGGCTCGCCGACCTGCACTGCGCAGCTCGTTGCAACCCACGAGAAGACCGGCGGCAGCGTCGTCGCCGTCGTCGAGGTGCCGCGCGAGCAGACCAAGAGCTACGGCATTGCCGCGATCAAGGCCGAAAAGGACGGTCTTGCCGAGATCACAGGCCTGGTCGAAAAGCCCAGGCCCGAAGAAGCGCCGTCGACCCTGGCGCTGATTGGCCGGTACGTGCTGCTGCCGGAAGTGTTCGATCATCTCGACAAGCATGAGGCGGGCGCGGGTGGCGAAATCCAGCTCACCGACGCGCTGGCCAAGATGATTGGCGGCAAGCCGTTCCACTCGATGCGCTATACTGGCGGGCGATACGACTGCGGCAATCGGCTGGGATTCCTCGAGGCCAACGTCGCCGTCGCCCTCGGCAGGGCCGACACGGCAGCGGAGACGCGTGCACTTCTTGATCGTCTGCTGAAAGGTTGAATCGATGCGTATTGCGATGATTGGATCGGGCTATGTCGGACTCGTGTCCGGTGCATGTTTCGCCCACTTCGGGCACGACGTGGTCTGTGTCGACAAGGACGCCGGCAAGATCGATCGTCTCCGCGCTGGGCAAATGCCGATCTACGAGCCGGGCCTCGACACACTGGTCGAGGAGAACAGCAAGGCCGGCCGGCTCTCCTTCACGACCAATCTCGCCGACGCCGTGGGCGATGCCGACGCCGTGTTCATCGCGGTCGGCACGCCGACCCGTCGCGGCGACGGCCATGCCGACCTGACCTACGTCTATGCTGCGGCCGCCGAGATCGCCCGCTCGATCCGCGGCTACACGGTGGTGGTCACGAAGTCGACCGTGCCGGTCGGCACCGGCCGAGAGGTGGCGCGCATCGTCGGCGAGACGCAGCCCGCGGCGGCATTCGACGTCGCTTCCAATCCGGAATTCCTGCGCGAAGGCGCGGCGATCGAGGACTTCATGAAGCCCGACCGCGTCGTGATCGGCGTCGAGAGCGATCGTGCACGTGACGTTATGTCGACGATCTACCGGCCCCTCAACCTCATCCAGACGCCGATGGTGTTCACCAACATCGAGACGGCCGAAGTCACCAAGTACGCGGGCAATGCCTTCCTCGCCACGAAGATCAGCTTCATCAACGAGATCGCCGATCTCTGCGAGCGGGTCGGCGCCGACGTGCACGACGTGGCGCGCGGCATCGGCCTCGACGGCCGCATCGGGCGCAAGTTCCTGCATCCCGGCCCTGGCTTCGGCGGCTCGTGCTTCCCCAAGGACACGCTTGCACTCGCCTACACCGCACGCGAGGCGAACGCACCGCAGACCATCGTCGAGCAGGTTATCGAGGTCAACAACACGCGAAAGAAGAAGATGGCGCAGAAGGTCGTCGACTTCTGCGGCGGCTCGGTCGCAGGCCTGACGGTCGGCGTGCTGGGGCTGACCTTCAAGGCCGACACCGACGACATGCGCGACGCGCCGGCGCTCGACATCGTGCCGGCGTTGCAGGCTGCCGGCGCGAAGATCGTGGCCTTCGATCCCGAAGGCATGGACGAGGCGGGCAAGGTCTTGAAGGATATCACCTTCACCAAGACGGCCTATGAGGCGACGACCGACGCCGATGTGCTGGTGGTGATCACCGAGTGGCACGAATTCCGCGGCCTCGACCCGCGGCGGATCAAGCAGGCGATGCGCCGGCCCCGCATCGTCGACCTGCGCAACATCTTCGATCCCGAGGAAATGCGCGAGCTCGGCTTTGCCTACGAAGGGGTGGGGCGCCCCAAGCCGCGGTCCTGACTTAACGCCTTCGGGAGCCAATCGATGAGCAAAACGGCCCACCGGTTCGATTCGACGATCCTGCGCGAGTACGACATTCGCGGCATCGTGGGGACGACGCTGCATACCGCCGATGCCGGCGCGATCGGTCGTGCCTTCGGCACGCTGGTGCGGCGCAACGGCGGCAGGAAGGTCGCGCTGGGCTATGACGGCCGGCTGAGCTCGCCGGAGCTCGCCGAGGCCTGCATCGACGGGCTGAACGCCGTCGGCGTCGACGTCATCGACATCGGACTGGCCGCGACGCCGATGCTCTACTTCGCCGTCTGGCACCTCGAGGCCGATGGCGGCATCCAGATCACCGGCTCGCACAATCCGCCCGACTTCAACGGCTTCAAGATGATGATGGGCAAGAAGTCGTTCTTCGGCGCCGACATCCAGAAGCTCGGCGAGATTGCCGCCAACGGCGATTTCGAGACAGGAGCAGGGAGCGTCGAGAAGAGGCCTGTGCTGGCCGACTATGCAGCGCGCCTGCTGCAGGACGTGAAGCCCGGCCGCAAGCTCAAGGTCGCCTGGGACACCGGCAACGGCGCGGTCGGCGTCTCGATCCACGCGGTGGTCGACAGGTTGCCCGGCACGCATTTCATCCTGAACGAGAAGGTCGACGGAACCTTCCCGGCGCACCATCCCGATCCGACGGTGCCGGAGAACCTCAAGGAGCTGCAGGCCAAGGTGAAGAAGGAAGGGTGCGACCTCGGCATCGCCTTCGACGGTGACGGCGACCGCATCGGCGCGATCGACGGCAAGGGCCGCATCCTGTGGGGCGACCAGCTCATGATCCTGTGGGCGCGCGACGTGCTGAAGAGCCACCCCGGCGCCACCATCATCGGCGACGTGAAGGCGAGCCAGGCGCTGTTCGACGAAGTCCAGCGCGCCGGCGGCACGCCGCTGATGTGGAAGACCGGCCACTCGCTGATCAAGACCAAGATGGCCGAGCTGAAATCACCGCTCGCCGGCGAGATGAGCGGGCACGTCTTCTTCGCCGACACCTTCTATGGCTTTGATGATGCCCTCTATTGCGGCCTGCGGCTGCTCAACATCGTGGCCAGTGGCAACGACAGCCTGGCCGAGATGCGCGACAAGCTTCCCCAGCTCGTCAACACGCCGGAGCTTCGGTTCGACTGCCCGGAGGAGCGCAAGTTCAAGATCGTCGAGGAGGTCAAGGCGCGGCTGAAGGAGGCCGGCGCCAAGGTCAACGACATCGACGGCGTGCGGGTCAACACGCCGGACGGTTGGTGGCTGCTGCGTGCCTCCAACACCCAGGCCGTCCTGGTGGCGCGCTGCGAGAGCGCCAACGAGGCGGGGCTCGAGCGGCTCAAGGCGGACCTCAAGGCCGCGTTGTTGGCGAGCGGCGTCAGCCTGCCGGACGAGGCCCCCGGCCACCACTGATGCGGTTCTTCTTCTACGGCACGTTGCTCGATCGGGACGTGACGGCACTGGTGCTGGGTCGCCGCTTGCCGCCGGCGGCGTTCGCGCCGGCGACACTGCCGGGGCATGCGCGGAGAAGGATCAGGGGTGGCAGCTATCCCATCGCCGTCCGTGATCCGAAGAGCGAAGTGGCGGGCGCCATTGTTGGCGGTCTCAGCGCTCGCGACGTCGCGCGGCTGGCGGCCTATGAGGGCCCTCGATACCGGATCGCGCTGCTCAAGGTGCGGATTGCCGGCGTATTGTCGATCGTGTCGGTCTTCGCGCCGGTCGAGGAGCGGTTTCAGCCGACCGGCGGATCATGGGAGCTGACGCCGTGGCAGCGTCGGCACAAGCGGGCGTTCCTTGCCCGCCTCGCGCCGGCGCTCAGCGCGCTGCATTCCAGGCGGTGACCTGGATCGCCGAGCAGTAGATCTTGCGCTGGTTGAGGCGCTTGCAGCCGTCGGTGGCTTCGTCCTGGGAGAGGTTGGTGAACCGGGCGCGGTGCACGGTCTTCTGGCCATGCTTCACCTCGTCGACGGTCGCCGCGCCATGGGAGCGGATCGACTCGGGAAGGGCGTTGCTGGCCCGCTCCAGCGCGGACTGCGCGGCGCGCGAATCGCCGAACGATCCGACCTGGATCACCCAGCTGCCCTGGGCAACCGGCGCGGGCACCGGCATCCCTCCTGGCCCCGTGCCGAAGCGGAACGCTGCGGCAGTCGATGGACCCGATGGCGATTGTGGGCTGGGCTCGGCCTTGGCGACCGCGTTGACGCGCACGGCGTCGGGGGTACCGAAGCCTGGAACAAAATTCGCGGCGGAATAGCGCGCCGATGACGGTACGCGCGGCGAGGTCCAGGCCGAAACCGATGTGGCCTGGGCGGTCGCGAAGCCGCGATCCATCAGTTCGGCCATCAGCCGGTCGCGCTGGAAGGCGCTGTTGCCGCCCATCACGACGCCGATCAGCCGGCGATTGTCGCGCATCGCGGACATCACGAGGTTGAAGCCCGACGCATTGGTGTAGCCGGTCTTCAGGCCGTCGGCGCCGGCGTAGGTCGCCAGCATGCGGTTGTGGTTCGCAAGTGGCCGACCGCGATAACTGTAGCTCAGCACCGAAAAGACCGGGTAATAATGCGGGAAGTCGCGGAGCAGGGCGTTGGCGAGCCGCGCCATGTCGCGCGCCGTCGTCACCTGCTCCGGGTTGGGCAGGCCGGAAGCATTGCGGAACACCGTCGAGGCCATGCCCAGCTGACGTGCTTTCTGGGTCATCAGCCGGGCGAAGCTGTCCTCATCGCCGCCCAGCGCTTCCCCCAGCAGGACTGCGGCATCGTTGGCCGAGCGTGTCACCAACCCCATCACCGCATCCCGGACGAGGACCGAGCCGTTGGGCAGCATGCCCATCTTGGTCGGCGGAGCATTCAGGGCATTGATCGACACCGGCAGCGCATCGCCGAGCGAGAGCCGACCCGAATCGAGGGCGGAGAAGGTGAGGTAGAGCGTCATCAGCTTGGTCAGCGACGCCGGATGGCGCAGCTCGTCGGCCTGATCGGACGCCAGTTCCCGCCCGCTGGCGGCATCGACGATGAGATACGAATCCCTGGAGCTAACGTTCGGATTCGGCACCCAGCGCGATGACGCGCGCAGGTTCTTTGCGGCTACATGCGATTTCGCCGACGGCGCCGCGCGGGCCTTGCTCGACGTGTTTTGTGCGCTCGCCCCCGCCAACGGCAGCATGGCGGCAACGAAAGAGCAGACGGCAAATCCGCACACTATTGCCGCAAAGCGCCTGAGGGAGGGGGTCATCTCAAAAACGCCACACGCTGGGATTCTAATTATTCCGCCTAAACCAAGAGGTTAGGAGCGGTTCTTCGAACAATACAAAAGTCGGGAGCGTGTTGCAACTTCTTGCCGGCCCTACTGCCGCCCTATTGGTGCGAAAACTGCATGGAAAAGAGGGTCGGAATATGATGAGGATCATGGCTGCGGCTTTAGGGCTCACCTTGGGTATGGTTTCGACGGCTTGGGCCCAGCGCGCCGAGCGTACCGTCGATCAGCCGATCGTGCGCAGCCTCAACTGGTTCTCCTATGTCGCCGCGGAGGACATTCGTGCCGCCTGCCGTCCCGGCGGAAGAAATCGCGTACGCCTCATCTACAATGCACTGTGGGAGGAGCAGGTCCGGGCCTACGAGCTGTTCCTGCAGCCGGACGGCACGGCGGGCCTGAAGATCGGCGTGCTTGCCGACCAAGCGCCGGCGACGACCGTGTCGAGCATCACTATTGGCGAGCTTGGGGACATCACTGCTCCCTGGCGCATGCGGCGCGGCCAGCGTCTGCTGACCGCCGCCCAGGCCGGCGACCTGATGGCTGCGCTTCAGGCAAGCGCGGCTTTCGGGCCGCCGCGCGATGGGCTGCGGCTACCCGACAACGATTTCTGGTGGACGGTGGCGTCATGCCGCGACGGTGTGTGGGGCTTTCAAGCGTACCACTATCCAACGGATCGCTTTGCGAACGTGAAGTTCGCTGAGAAACTGTTTTCCTTCGACAACGTTGGTGTCGCAGTCAATCGTCCGCGTATCCTCGAGCCGGCCGAGTTGCGCCGCGACCCCAATCTGCGTCCGGGACGCGAAAGGGCGGATCGGTGGATGTTGGTCGTCGGCAAGGATGGTTTGCGGGCGAGGTAGCGGAAAGGCCCGGCGTGCCTATATAATTTCAGATGTCCTAGACAGAGGTCCGATCACGACGATGATGCCTACCCGTTCTGCATATGACTGGCGCCTCGTCGGCGACCGGCTCGGCGGCCCGAATGAGCCTCCGGGCGGCCCGCCGCAGCAACCGCCGTCGCGCCGGAATGGCGGAAACGGCGATGACGATGGTGACGGAGAGAAGCGCTCCGGCGCACTGACGCTCACCCGGACGCGGACGAAGAAGCCGTCGATGTACAAGGTGCTGATGCTGAACGACGACTACACGCCGATGGAGTTCGTGATCGACGTGCTGCAGCATATTTTCCAGAAGAACCGCGAAGAGGCGACCAAGATCATGCTTCACGTCCATCAGAAGGGCGTGGGCGTGTGTGGCGTCTATACCTACGAAGTGGCCGAGACCAAGGTCACGCAGACCGTCGATTACGCGCGCAAGAACCAGCATCCGCTGCAGTGCACGTTAGAGAAAGAGTAGTAAGCCCCTTTTTTCAGTCGAGGTGGGTCTAATGTCCATGCTGTCCAAGAACCTCGAGAAGTCGCTCCACCGGGCGTTCGCCCTCGCCGGAGAGCGGCGGCACGAATACGCCACGCTCGAGCATCTGCTGCTGGCGATGACGGAAGACGAGGACGCGACGCCGGTGCTCAAGGCGTGCGGCGTCGATATCGACCGGCTGCGGCATGACCTCGAATCCTTCATCGACAACCGTCTGAAGGGCATCGTCACCCAGACGCCGAGCGAGCCGCTGCCGACCGCCGGGTTCCAGCGCGTGGTTCAGCGGGCTGCCGTGCACGTCCAGTCGTCCGGACGGAAGGAAGTGACCGGCGCGAACGTCCTGGTCGCACTGTTCTCCGAGCGCGACAGCCACGCCGTCTCGTTCCTGGAGAACCAGGGCATGTCGCGGCTCGATGCCGTGGACTACATCAGCCATGGCAAAGCCAAGGTGCCGGGTCGTGCCCGCGCCCGCCGCGTCTCGGGCTCGGAGGAAGAGAACGGCGGGGAGGCGGCTGTGAAACAGGGCAACGAAGCGCTTGCTGCATACTGTGTCGACCTCAACCAGAAGGCCCGCGAGGGCCGGGTCGATCCGCTGATCGGCCGCGAGCACGAAGTCGAGCGGACGATCCAGGTGCTCTGCCGCCGCACCAAGAACAACCCGCTCTATGTCGGCGAGCCGGGCGTCGGAAAGACTGCGATCGCCGAGGGGCTGGCGCGCAAGATCGTCGAGGGCGAGGTGCCCGAGGTGCTCAAGGAAGCGATCATCTACTCGCTCGACATGGGCGCGCTGCTGGCCGGCACGCGCTATCGCGGCGACTTCGAGGAGCGGCTCAAGGCAGTGCTGGGCGAGCTCAAGAAGAAGCCCAACTCGGTGCTGTTCATCGACGAGATCCACACGATCATCGGTGCCGGCGCCACCTCGGGCGGCTCGATGGACGCGTCGAACCTGCTGAAGCCGTCGCTGCAGTCCGGCGAGCTGCGCTGCATCGGCTCGACCACCTATAAGGAATACCGGAACTACTTCGAGAAGGACCGCGCGCTGGTCCGCCGCTTCCAGAAGATCGACGTCAACGAGCCGTCGATGAGCGATGCCATCGAGATCATGAAGGGGCTGAAGTCGGTGTACGAAAAGCACCATCATGTCAGCTACTCCGACGACGCCATCAAGGCATCGGTCGAGCTCTCGGCGCGCTACATCCACGACCGCAAGCTGCCGGACAAGGCGATCGACGTGATCGACGAGGTCGGCGCGGCGCAGATGCTGCGCAAGCCCGAGGATCGCAAGTCGACCATCGAGCTTCACGACATCGAGGAGATCGTCGCCAAGATCGCCCGCATCCCACCGAAGTCCGTGTCGAAGGACGACACCGAGCTGCTGCGCAGCATCGATCGCGACCTGAAGACCGTCGTGTTCGGGCAGGACAAGGCGATCGACCAGCTCGCCTCGGCGATCAAGCTGGCCCGCGCCGGTCTTCGTGCGCCGGAGAAGCCGATCGGATCGTATCTGCTGGCCGGTCCGACCGGCGTCGGCAAGACCGAGGTGACGCGCCAGCTCGCGCGCCTGCTCGGCCTCGAGCTGGTGCGCTTCGACATGTCGGAATACATGGAGCGCCACAGCGTCAGCCGGCTGATCGGCGCGCCGCCGGGCTATGTCGGCTTCGATCAGGGCGGGCTGCTGACCGACCAGGTCAACCAGCATCCGCATTGCATCATCCTGTTCGACGAGATCGAGAAGGCGCATCCCGACGTCTTCAACGTGCTGCTGCAGGTGATGGACTACGGCAAGCTGACCGACCACAACGGCCGGACCGTCGACTTCCGCAACGTCATCCTGTGCATGACGACCAACGCGGGCGCCGCCGATCTCGCCAAGCCGGCGCTCGGCTTCGGCCGTGAGGCCCGGCACGACGAGGACGACGACGCGATCAACCGCCTGTTCGCGCCGGAGTTCCGCAATCGGCTCGACGCGATCATCAAGTTCGCGAACCTCGGTCCCGAGAGCATGAACCGCGTGGTCGACAAGTTCGTGGCCGAGCTCGAGGTCCAGCTCGCCGACCGCAAGGTCTTCATCGAGCTCTCCGACGGGGCGCGCCGCTGGCTGGCGGAGAAGGGCTACGACCGCTTGTTCGGCGCGCGTCCGCTGGCCCGCGTCATCCAGGAGCATCTCAAGAAGCCGCTGGCCGAAGAGGTGCTGTTCGGCAAGCTCGCCAACGGCGGCGGCACGGTACGGGTCGACACGGAAGGCGAGGGCGCGGCGGCGAAGCTGGTCTTCGCCTACCTTCCGCCCGAGCCCAAGGCGCTGCCTCCGGCGAGCCAGGAACCCGTGCTGGCCGAGTAAAGGCACTCCTGCCGCCCTGCATGGCCTTGTACAGACCGCGGTGCTTGCCACCGCGGTTTCGCGGGTGGCGCTGGTGCGTGCCAGCATGGCGCATGCCGAGGGCCGCGGGCCGGCTCTGACATTTTTGTTTCAAGGAATCGTTAGCTGAAACATCCCTAACCGATGGCATGAGTTGCTGTTACAGTACGTACAGTAATCGGGTCTTGACCGGGATTTAGGACGCCTCAATGCTTCATTACCGACAGCGGCCAAAGGAAGTAATCGTTTCCCGCCAGCCGGCAGCTGACGGCACCGCAGCGATCCGGCTCGGCACCATCAGCAAGGCCAGCTTCAAGGTGGAAATAGCCGCTGAAGCCAAAGTCACGTCGGAAGAGCGCCAGGAAATAGACAGCGTGGCGGCAATTTATCGTTCCGCTGCGACGTCACACCGGCAGTGGAGCGCGCTCAAGTTTCCGGAAACGACGGGCGAGGTTCTGGAGCACTATGAATCCGGTGCGACGGAGTTCGAGAAAGATCTAATTCGGACAACAGTTGTTCGAGCAGCGCGTAAGATGCGAGTACGCGGCGCCGGCGCCGAGCCAGGCAAAGCGGAAACCCCTCCACCGCCGAAAGCAGCACAGTCGGCGGTGCCTTCGCCGGAAGCCATAGCAAGCGCTCTCTACGAGACCTTGGCACGAGATCGGCGGGCGAAAGTGGAAGGGGACCCTCGCAAGGCCCAGAAAACCCAGTTGAACGGCGAGTGGGATTTGCTCGCAGTGGCGCGCGCTTTGATGATGAAGTTGGCTTAGCAGCCGCTTCGGCTGGATACCGTCTACTGCTCGTTTTCCTTTCGGAACGGCGAATATTGCATCAGGCTCGCGATCTCCTGCTCGACCGCCGGCCTTTCCTGCTTGAGGTAGCTGTCGACGGCGCGTCGGAAGCCCGGATCGACGATCCAGTGCGCCGAGTAGGTTTTCACTGGTAGGTATCCGCGCTGGATTTTGTGGTCGCCTTGGGCGCCGGCCTCCACTCGCGCCAGCCCATGCTCGATCGCATGGTCGATCGCCTGGTAGTAGCAGGCCTCGAAATGCAGGAACGAATGGCTCTCGAGGCAACCCCAGTATCGGCCATATAGGGTGTCGTCTCCCTTGAGGTTGAGCGCGCCGCCGACCGGGCGTCCGTCCGCCTCGGCCATCACCAGCACGACCTTGTCGGCCATCGTGCAACCCAGGATGTCGAAGAAGGCCCGTGTCAGGTAGGGCGTGCCCCATTTGCGGCCACCGGTATCCATGTAAAATGCAAAGAAGGCGTCCCAGTGCGCAACCTTGATATCGTCACCGCACAGCCGGCGCACGGTCAGTCCCTCGCGCCGCACGGATTCGCGTTCCTTGCGGATCGCTTTGCGCTTGCGCGATGAGAGCGCGCGCAGGAAATCGTCGAAGCTTGTGTAGCCGTCGTTGCTCCAGTGATACTGCTGGCCCAGGCGTAGCAGCCAGCCGTGCGCGCCGAATCGCTTCCAGTCGTCCTCCGTGCAGAAGGTGGCGTGCACCGAGCTGATGTTGTTGTCGCCGGCGATCTTGGCCAGCATGTCGATCAGCGCGTCGCGCACGCCGTCGGCGTAGGGGCCGGGGCGGACGAACAGGCGCGGGCCGGGAACCGGTGTGAACGGGATCGCCGCCTGGAGCTTGGGATAGTAGCGCCCGCCGGCGCGCTCGAACGCCTGCGCCCAGCCGTGGTCGAAAATGTACTCGCCCTGGCTGTGGCTCTTCATATAGAGCGGCACGGCGCCTTGCAGGGTGCCGTCGCCCGATTCGGCCAGGAGATATTGAGGCTGCCAGCCGGTGCGGCGGCCGACCGACTTCGAATCCTCCAGCGCCTTGAGGAGCCGGTGACTCAGGAACGGGTTGCCGGCGGCGCCGGGCGCCAGGGCGCACGCATCCCATTGGGCAGCGTCGACCGCCGCAAGCGATTCGACGACGCGCAGGCCGACGGTCGGGCTGTCATCGGGCATAGAGAAAGCATAGCGCGTTTCGTGCCACGAAGTGCGGCGGCGGTGAGAAATTACTCGGCAGGTTTGTGCAGACGAGCCATGTCGTCGGCCGAGCGGTGGAGGCGCTTGCGCGCCCAGACCCCGATGCGGTCGATGTAGACCAGCACGACCGGCACGACGACCAGGGTGAGCAGGGTCGAGCTGATCAGGCCGCCGATCACCGCGTGGGCCATCGGCGCGCGCTGGCTGGCGCCTTCGCCGATGCCGAGGGCGAGCGGCATCATGCCGAAGACCATCGCCAGGGTGGTCATCAGGATGGGCCGCAACCGGATCGAACCGGCCTCGAGCAGGGCCTCGTTCACGGCCATGCCGCGGCCGCGCGCCTGGTTGAAGAAATCGACCAGCAGGATGGCGTTCTTGGTAACCAGGCCCATCAGCATGATGAAGCCGATGGCGCTGAAGATGTTGAGCGTGGAGCCGGCGATCAGCAGCCCGAGGAACACGCCGATCAGCGACATCGGCAGCGACATCATGATCGCGACCGGCTGGAGGAAGCTGCCAAACTGCGAGGCGAGGATCAGGTAGATCAGGATGACCGCGAGCAGCAGCGCCTGCCCGGCATAGCCTGCGCTTTCGTTGATGTCCTTGGTCGAGCCGCCGAACACGAAGCGGTAGCCGGGCGGCAGGGAAGTGTCGGCGAGGATCTTCTGCAGGTCGTTGCTGACCTCGCCCGTGGAGCGTCCCGAGACGTTGGCGGTGATCTGGACCTCGCGATTGAGGTCGCGTCGGTTGATCTGCGAGGCGCCGACGTCGTTCACGATGTCGGCGATCTGGGCAATGTGCACCATGCGCGGCAGGCCGTTGGACTCGGTCCCCGCGGTGAACCAGATGCGCTGGAGGTCGGCCACGCCGGTGCGGTCGTCGAGCGGCAGGCGGAGCATGACTGTGTAATTCTCGCCATCGGGCGCGCGCCACAGGCTGGTCTCGTCGCCGGCGAAAAGCGGCCGGAGCGACTGCGCGACGAGCGCCGTGCCGAGGCCGAGATCGGAGGCGGCATCGCGCCGCAGGCGTACCGACAGCATCGGCTTCGCGGCTTTCAGGTTGCGGTCGAGGTCGACGAGACCGGGCACCTCGGCCGCCCGCCGCATCACCTCGCGCGAGATCCGGTCGAGCACCGCCATGTCCCGGCCCTGCAGCGAAAGCTGGAGCTGCTTCTGCACGCCGCCGGCGGGGCCGCCGGGAATGTTGATCGAGACCAGGATGCCGGGAATGGTTGCAAGCCGGTCGCGGATCGGCTGCGCCAGCTGTTCGGGCGATCGCTTGCGGTCCTTCAGCGGCTTGAAGCGCAGGTAAAGGCTCGCCTGGTTCTTTCCGTTCGCGTACCCGGTGTTGACCGTGCCGTAGGTGTAGTCGATCTCGGGGAACTCGCGCACCGCGGCATCGACCTGCCGGAGCTTCGCCTCGGTGTAGTCGAGCGACGAGCCGACCGGCGTTTCGATCGCGACGACCTGCTCGCCGAGATCGGCCTGGGGCGCGAACTCGAAGCCGATGTATTTCGGCAGGGCGAAGCTGCCGCCGAAGGCGGCGAGCGCGATCAGCAATGTCGTCTTCGGCCAGCGCAGGGCGCCGCTCAGGATCCACCGGTAGGCCCGGGCGGCGCTCTCCTCGAACGCCCTCACCGTGCGCGCAAACCGGCTGTTGCTGTGCGCCTGCGGATCGTACCAGATCGACGACAGCATCGGGTCGAGCGTGAAGGATACGAACAGCGAGATCAGGACGGCAGCCGACACCATGATGCCGAACTGGAAGAAGAAGCGGCCGATGATACCGCCCATGAAGGCGACCGGCAGGAACACTGCGACGATGCAGAAAGTGGTGGCGAGCACCGCGAGCCCGATCTCGTCGGTGCCGTCGATGGCGGCCTGGCGATGCGTCTTGCCGAAGCCGATGTGCCGCATGATGTTCTCGCGCACCACGATGGCGTCGTCGATCAGGATGCCGATCGCCAGGCTGAGCGCCATCAATGTGAGCACGTTCAGCGTGAAGCCGAAGGCCGCCATCACCATGAACGAACCGAACACCGAGATCGGCAGGGCGAGGCCGGTGATCACCGTGCTACGCCACGAATGCAGGAAGAGGAAGACGATGGCGATGGTGAGAAAGCCGCCCTCGATCATCGTTTGCTGGACGTTGCTCACCGAGTTCTGGATGCCGCGCGAGCTGTCGCGCACGATGTCGAGCCTGACGTCGACAGGAAGCGACTTCTGGAGTTCGGCGACCGCGGCGCGCACGCCCTTGGCGACGTCGATGGTGTTGGAGCCCTGGGTCTTGACCACGTCGATGGCGAGCGCCCGGACGCCGGCCAGCATCGCGATGTTGTCGCGCTCCTGCTGTCCGTCGACGACATTGGCGACCTGGCGCAGGTAGACCGGCGCGGCGCCGCGCCGGGCGACGATCAGGTCGGCGAAATGTCCGGGCTCCGCCATTCGTCCGGTAACCTCGACGATGCGGTCGTCGTTGCCGCGCTGGACGTTGCCGGCCGGGAAGTTCTGGTTCTCGTCCCGCACCGCCGCCAGTACGTCATTGACGCCGACCCGCAGCGCCTGCATGCGGCCGGGGTCGAGCTCGATGTTGATCTGGCGCTTTACGCCGCCGGCAATGGTGGCGCGTCCGACGTCGCGTGCCGTCTGGATGCGCTTGATGATGATCTGGTCGGCGATGGTCGTGAGCTCGCGCACGCCGCGGATGTCGGACCGCACGGCGATCGACACGATCGGCTGGTCGTCCGGGTTGAGGCGTTGGATCAGCGGCTCCTTGACCTCCGGCCGGAAAGCGGAGCGCACTGTCTGCACCTTCTCGCGCACGTCCTGCATGGCGACGGCAGAGGGAATCGAAAGCTCGAACTCGGCGATGACGATCGACTGGCCTTCCAGCGATCGAGACGACAGTGTCTTGAGGCCGGCGATGGCGTTGACGCTCTCCTCGATCTTGCGGCTGATCTCGCTCTCGACCGTTTCCGGCGTCGCGCCGGGATAGTTGGTCGTCACCACCACGACCGGAAAGTCTACGTTCGGGAACTGGTCGACGCCGAGCTGGCGATAGGAGAATAGGCCCAGCACCAGCAGCGCCACCATCATCATGGTGGTGAAGACGGGATTGTCGACCGCGATCCGGGTGAGCTTCATGGCGTGCTACCGGGTGTCGGTGAGCTTCACCGCCTGCCCGGCCTTGAGCCCGGGCAGAGGAGCGGCGACGACGACCATGCCGGAGTCGAGGCCCTTCACCTCGACCAGCTCGCCACGCGACCAGGTGCGCACGGCGCCGACGGGCTTGCGCACGAGGGTGGCGTTCTCTACCGCCAGCACGAAGTCGCCGTCGTCGTCCTTGCGCATCGCCGCGGCCGGCACGGCCAGCGCGTGAGCCTTCTCCTTGACCGCGATGGCGCCCGTGCCGAACAGCCCGCCGCGCAGGCCGTCGTCGTGGTCGAGGATCTCGACATAGACGGGAATCGATCGCGAGCCTGGCTGGGCCGTCGGGCTGATGCGCGTCACCTTGCCGTTGAACGGCCGCTCGCCGAAGCCTTCGAGGCTTATGGTGGCCATCTGGCCGACCTGAAGGCGCACGACGTCTGCCGCCGGCATCTGGGCGGCGATCTCTACATGACTGGTGTCGAGCAACGCCACGATCTTGCCGTCGATCGGCAGCGATTCACCCTGGTTGGCGATGCGCTCGCCGACGATGCCGGCGAAGGGGGCGCGCACCTCGGCATCGGCGAGGTTCCTGCGCGCGACCTCGAGCTGGGCTTCCGACACCGCCACCATCGAGGTCCTGTTCTCGGCTGTCGACCGCGCCTGGTCGGCTGCCGATTGCGAAACGATGTTGCGGGCGGAAAGGGTTTCCTTGTCCGAGCGGTCGCGCGACGCCCAGCGTAGCTCGGCCCGCGCAGCGTCGACCGCCGACTGACGTTCGTTGACCTTCGCCTGGAGCTCGGCGGTTTCGAAGCGCGCGAGCAACTGGCCCTTCGTGACCTTGTCGCCTTCGCGGACCAGGACCTCGACAAGACGTCCTGCGACGCGCGCCTTGACGACGGTCTGGTTGATCGGCTGGGTCGTGCCCGTGAACCGTATGATGTCGACGAGCCCGCGCGGCTTGATCGTATGGAGTTCCTGCGGAATCAGCTCGAGCGGCCGGGAGGTCGTCACAGATCGGGAGGCGACCTGGGACGCGGGGGCACGGGTCGCCTTCCACGCGAAGGCCCCGCCGGCGAGCACAGCGGCAACGCCGACGGCTGCGATCAGAGCTCTCTTCGTGGCGGTCATGACCGTAGACCCTTGAGGATCAGATCGAGATAGGCGGCGTAGAACGCGTCGTTGGTCGGAGCCTGCTTGTCGAAGGGTGCGAGCGAGCGCAGCCACACCGAGTGCATCGCCAGCGGCTGGGCGACGACGATGGCGGTGGCGTCGATATCGGCGATCGGACGGAACTCGCCGCGCGCCACGCCGCGACGCAGGGTCTTGGCGAACAGGGCGCGGCCGCGCAGCTCGAAGGTCGAGCAGTAGAAGTGCGCGACGTCGGGAAAGTTTCCAGCCTCGGCGAGGATCAGCTTGATCACGCCGCCCAGCGGGCTCTCGGCGAAAGCACGAAACCTGACGATGAGGTCGCGCAGCAGGTCTTCGGTCGAGCCTTCGTAGCTGTCGACGAATTCGGTCGCTTTCACCAGCGGCTCGCCGATCGCCTCGGCGATCACGGCCTTGAAGAGCTCTTCCTTGTTCCTGAAGTAGAGGTAGGGGAGGCCCTTGCTGACACCGGCGGCCTTTGCGACGTCTTCGAGCTTCGTGGCGGCAAAGCCGCGCGTGACGAACAGGTCGAGCGCGGCGCGCGCGATCTCGGGGCCGCGGTCATCGGGGCGCCGGGTCCGGGTAGAACGAGGGGAATCGGGCAGATTGACTGACTGGTCAGTATCCATTTCCGCTGGATAGAGCCGAATTCTGGCAGGATCAAGCCGGACAAAAAAAGTCCGGCAGACCAGATCAGGTCGCCGGACGTCCGAAATCAGTTTCACCTTTCCATCCCCGCGAACGGGGATGCGCATTGGCTTTAATGCACGAATTCTTGAAGGTGGCCTCCGGCGGGGTCCCTGATGAGGGGCGCCCGACCGGAGGCCGAAAGGCGTTTGGTTAGAGGGGTCAGGGTCTGGAACCCTGACTTACGCCCTTACCTGATTACTGCTTCTTCTTCTTAGCAGCCTTTTTCTTAGCGACCTTTTTCTTGGCAGCCATAACTGTCTCCTATGGTTAGCTTTGAGGTCCCCAACCGCGAGGGCCCCGGGGTACGCGGGTACGCTACGCCACGCATGCTCAACTGCAGCCAGTGGTGCCGCCGCAGGTCGTGCATTTGAGGCACGTCCCGTTGCGGACCATGGTGAAGTTGCCGCATTCCGGACAGGCATCTCCTTCGAAGCCTTGCAGCTTCGCGGTGAATGCCGTTCTGGTCGCGACGCCGACGACGGCCGCTGTGGCGTTGGGCGCCGAAGCGACGGCTGGGCCGTCTGTCAGTTCGTTGGGCAGGTGGCCGGCTGCGAGCGCTTCTTCGGCGATCGCGACATTGCCGGCCGTCCGGCCGTTCAAGACGTAAAGATTGCTGCGCGTGTAGCCCGCGCCGGCGATGCGGCTCACGGCATCGGCGGCAGCCCGCGCGGCCGTGCTGCCGGAGGACGGCAGGCCGTCGGCGACCGTGCCGCGGCCCACGCCGTCGGGGCGCAGGTCCGCCTGCTCGACATGCGAGAGGTCGGTGCGGCCGGCATAGGAGATCGCGAGCTCGCGGAAGATGTAGTCGAGCACCGACGTCGACATCTTGATCGCGTCATTGCCTTCGACCAGGCCCGACGGCTCGAAGCGGGTGAAGGTATAGGCCTCGATGAACTCCTCGAGCGGCACGCCGTATTGCAGGCCGATCGAGATGGCGATGGCGAAGTTGTTCATCACGCTGCGGAAGGCCGCACCTTCCTTGTGCATGTCGATGAAGATCTCGCCGACCCTGCCGTCCTCGTACTCCCCGGTGCGCAGGTAGACCTTGTGACCACCGACGATCGCCTTCTGGGTGTAGCCCTTGCGCCGCTGCGGCAGCCGCTCGCGTCCGCGCCGCACCTCGCGCTCGACGATCCGTTCGACAATGCGTTCGGCGATCACCGGCGCACGCGCCGCAGGCGTCATCTCCACGAGGTCGTCGTTGGCGGCGCGGTCGTCGCCGATTGCCATTGCCGACAACGGTTGCGAAAGCTTGGAGCCGTCCCGATAGAGAGCATTGGCCTTCAGGCCAAGCTTCCAGGACAACTCGTAAGCCTTGCGGCAGTCTTCGACCGTTGCGGTGTTAGGCATGTTGATCGTTTTGGAGATCGCGCCTGAGATGAACGGTTGTGCTGCCGCCATCATGCGTATGTGACTCTCCGCAGACAAGCAGCGCGTGCCATCTCGTCCACAGGGATTCGCACAATCGAACACGGAAAGATGCTCGCGCTTCAGATCAGGCGCGCTTTCGATCGACATCGTCCCGCAGGCGAAGACGTTCGCGGCAGCGATGTCGCTGCGGGAGAAGCCGAGACGCGCGAGCAGGTCGAGCTCGGGATCGGCGAGCGTTGCCTCGTCGAGCGCCAGGATCCCGCGGCAGAAATCGTCACCCAGGGTGTAGCGCGAGAAGGCGGCGCGGATGTCGAACGCCGTCGGCAGCGCCTTCTCGATCCGCTGGAGCGTCGCGGCATCGAAGCCACGCGCCGCAAGCGCTTCGTGATTGATCGCAGGCGCGCCCTTCAGCGTGCCGTGACCAACCGCATGCGCCACGATGCGAGCGGCACTCTCGTCGTCGTAGCCGAGGTGTTCGAGAGCGAGTGTCACCGTCCGGTTGATGATCTTGAAGTAGCCGCCGCCGGCCAGCGTCTTGAACTTCACCAGAGCGAAGTCGGGCTCGATGCCGGTGGTGTCGCAATCCATCACCAGTCCGATCGTGCCGGTCGGCGCGATCACGGACACCTGTGCATTGCGGAAGCCGTGCTGCTCGCCGAGCTCCAGTGCCTGATTCCAGGCGTTTTTTGCTGCTGCGACGAGGGGGGCGTCGGGGCAGTTGGCGATATCGAGTGCGACCGGTGCGATGGCCAGCGCTTCGTAGCCGGCATTCTTGCCGTGCGCGGCGCGCCGATGGTTGCGGATCACCTTCAGCATTGCCGCGCGATTGGCGTCGAAGCCGGGGAAGGCGCCCATCGTCTCCGCCATTGCGGCAGAGGTGGCGTAGGCGGTACCGGTCATCACCGCGGCGATCGCCCCGGCGATGGCGCGACCGCCGACCGAGTCGTAGCCGAGCCCGCGCGCCATCAGCAACGCGCCGAGGTTGGCATAGCCCAGGCCGAGGGTACGGTAGCGGTAGGACAGCTCGGCAATCCGGCGCGACGGGTATTGCGCCATCATCACTGAGATCTCGAGCACGATGGTCCACAGGCGGCTGGCATGCTCCAGCGCCGGGACATCGACCGCGCCGTCGTCCCGGCGGAACCGCATCAGGTTCAGCGAGGCGAGATTGCAGGCCGTGTCGTCGAGGAACATGTACTCCGAGCAGGGGTTGGACGCGTTGATGCGTCCGGACTCGGGGCAGGTGTGCCAGTCGTTGATCGTCGTATCGAACTGCACGCCGGGATCTGCCGAATGCCAGGCTGCCTCGGCGATGCGCTCCCACAGGGCCTCGGCGCTGACCGTCTTCAGCGCCACGCCGGTCGTGCGGGCCGTCAGCGCCCAGTCACGGTCCGCTTCGACCGCGCGCAGGAATTCGTCCGTCACCCGCACGGTGTTGTTGGCGTTCTGCCCGGCCACCGACGCATAGGCCTCGGACTCCCAATTCAGGTCGAAGACCGGGAACTCGATGTGGCTGTAGCCTTGGCGTGCGAACTGGATGACCCGCTGAATGTAGTTCTCCGGCAGCTCGGCCCGGCGCGCGGCGGCGATCTCGCGCCGCAGCCGTGGGTTCTCCCTGGGATCGAGTCCCTCGGCGCAGGCGTCCATGATCGCGTTGAGGTGCCTGTTGGCGAGCCTGGAGCCCGCGACCAGCGCCGCGACCTTCTGCTCCTCGAGCATCTTCCAGGAGATGAACTCCTCGATGTCGGGATGGTCGACGTCGACCACGACCATCTTGGCCGCGCGCCGCGTCGTGCCGCCCGACTTGATGGCGCCGGCCGCACGATCGCCGATCTTCAGGAACGACATCAGCCCGGACGACTTTCCGCCGCCCGACAGCCGCTCGCCCGAGCCGCGGATACCGGAGAAGTTGGATCCGGTGCCCGAGCCGTACTTGAAGAGCCGCGCCTCGCGGACCCACAGGTCCATGATGCCGCCCTCGCTCACCAGCTCGTCGGACACGCCCTGGATGAAGCAGGCGTGCGGCTGCGGCCGCTCGTATGCAGACTCCGATGGATGGGACGCGCCGTCGCGATGGTCGACATACCAGTGGCCCTGGCCCGGCCCATCGATGCCGTAAGCCCAGTGCAGGCCGGTGTTGAACCACTGCGGCGAATTGGGCGCAGCCATCTGCGCTGCCAGCATGAAGCAATGCTCGTCGTAGAAGGTGAGGGCGTCGCCTTCGCTGTCGAAGTAGCCGCCCTTCCAACCCCAGTAGGTCCAGGCGCCGGCCATGCGATGGAAGACGTCGCGCGCGCTGGCCTCGCCGCCGAAGCGCCGGTCGGCCGGCAGCGCGGCAAGCGCATCTTCGTCCGGCACCGAACGCCACAGCCATTCGGGCGTATCGGCCTCGGCAACCTTCTTTAGGAGCCGTGCGACGCCGGCGCGCCGGAAATATTTTTGCGCGATCACATCCGTCGCGACCTGAGACCACGCCGCCGGCACCTCGATGCCGCGATGCTGGAAGATGATCGTGCCGTCGGGATTGCGGATTTCCGAATCGCCAGTACGGAAAGCCATCCCTTCGAATGGTGATCTTCCTGCTCGCGTAAACCGGCGCTCCAAGCGCATCATCGGACCCCCGTGCCCAGTTCCCGTTATCTCGTTCGATCGTGGGGTGCTCTCACTCGATGCTGAGCACGCAGATATAGGCACACGATGATACTAAATTACAAAATCTTGTGTGCGCAACTATATTTTGTAGAGCAAGCTGTTGATGGCACTACATGATGCAAAGTGGCAACACAGTGTCGAATCACGGTACAGCGAATGATCCGCGCACCGTCATCGATGCGTCGCGTTGCCAGCCAGCAGACGCCCGCGTACAAGCGGCGCGAGACATTTTTCGAGAGTGAGTGAATGACGTTCGGCACCTGGCTCTTCACCAAGATGCGCGGCGAACTCGTCGGCAGCGACGCACAAGGCAATCGCTACTTTCAGGACAAGCGCCCCGTCGAAGGGCAGCGCCGCAAGCGCTGGGTCATGTACAACGGCGACGTGGAAGCCTCGCGCGTGCCGCCGGACTGGCACGGCTGGCTGCATCACACGACCGACGCGCCGCCGCCCGCCGGCGGTCTGCCGCGCAAGACCTGGCAGAAGGATCACGTGCGCAACCTCAGCGGCACCGACCTCGCCTACCGGCCACCGGGCTCGACCCTCGTGACCAGCCCTGACAAACCCAAGCCGCCCTACGAGGCGTGGCGTCCGGGTTGAGCGCCGCGCGGTAGGGGAGAAGCGCGTGGGTCGCAGTGTCGTCGAGACGATCGTTGGAGCCTTGGTGCTGGTGGTGGCCGGCGTCTTTGTCTTCTATGCCTTCGCCAAGTCGGATCGGGGCGGGGCGGACGGCTACGAGATCACTGCCCGGTTCGGGCGCATCGATGGGCTGAAGCGCGGTGCCGATGTCACCTTGAGCGGCGTGAAGATCGGCACCGTCACCTCGGTCGATCTCGACCGCAAGACCTATCAGGCCGTCGTCCACATGGCGGTGACCTCGAGCGTGCAGGTTCCCGTCGACACCAATGCCAAGATCGTCAGCGAATCGCTGCTCGGCGGCATGGTGATCGTGCTCGATCCCGGCGGCGACAAGACGATGATCCAACCCGGTGGCGAAGTCGCCAACACGCAGGACGCCATTTCCATCACCGAACTGATCGCCAAGTTCATGTTCAGCGGCACGGGGTCGAAGTGATGAATGCACAGGTTCCCAAAGCGCCACCGGTATGGCGGCAGTCCGACGGCAAGCCGGTGTCCTGCCTCGAAAAGATCAAAGTGCTGAACCAGAACATCGAGGAAATAGAGGGCCTCTGCGCCGATGCGCTGGAGGACGGAGTCCTGATGGGATGCGACGCACAGCAGATCAAGGCGGCCTTGCACGAGTTGATCGACGCCCTGGCGGTTCCGCACGCGACAGAGAAGTGATGCGGCTGGGAGCGCGGCTCTCCAGAGCCGATCATGGGATGCGATTGACCGAAGGAAGAGCGGCTCTGGAGAGCCGCGCTCCCAGCAGAGTTGCATTGGCCTTTCTGGCACTGCTCGTCTGGCTTGGCCCCGCGACCGCGCAGCAACAGCAGCCCCTGCCGCCCCCGCGCAACGACAATCCCGCGACCTTGCGCGGCATCCCCGATGGGCCGGGCCGGCGCGTCGCCGAGCTTCAGGGCCTCGACAAGGTGACGGCGCGCACCCAGCGCTTCTACGCGCCGGTCGGCCAGGCTACACGCTTCGGCACGCTCGATATCAATGTCGGTGACTGCCTGGTGAACACGCCGGACGCGCCGCCTGAATCGGCGGCCTATCTCACCATCGTCGACCATAAGCCCGGCCAGCCCGAGCAGAAGCTGTTTGCTGGCTGGATGTTCGCCTCGACGCCGGCGCTGTCGGCGCTCGACGACGGCGTCTACGACGTGCGCGTGCTCGCCTGCACGATGGCAACCGGATCCTCGCCGCCCAGCTCGCGCTGAAAATTTGCGGTCCGGTCGACCGCGTCGGCGAGCTTCGTCCGGAACTCATCGCGCGGCACCTCGATCGCGCCGAAGCTGCGCAGGTGATCGGTCATGAACTGGCAGTCGAGCAGGCGAAAGCCGCCCTTGATCAGCCGCGCCATGAGATGGACCAACGCGACCTTGGACGCATCGCGCTGGCGGCTGAACATGCTCTCGCCAAAGAAGGCCGCGCCCACCGAGACGCCATAGAGGCCGCCGACCAATAGGCCATCGTGCCGGCATTCGACGCTGTGCGCATGGCCGCGTGCGAATAACTCGCTGTAGAGTGCCAGGATCGGTTCGTTGATCCAGCTTTCGGGATGGCCAGGTCGCGGTTCGGCGCAGGCGCGCATCACCCCGGTGAAATCCGTGTCGGCGCTGACTTCGAAGGTGCCCTGACGTACGGTACGCGCGAGACGCCTGGGCAGATGGAAGCCGTCGAGCGGCAGCACCGCGCGCAGCCGGGGGTCGAGCCAGTAGAGCTTGGGGTCGTCGCGGCGCTCGCCCATCGGGAAGACGCCGATGCGATAGGCCTGCAGCAGCAGCTCGGGCGTGATCTCGAGCATGCCGTCCTTATTTCTTCAGGCCGACCAGCTTCTCCAGCCAGTGAATGTTGTAGTCGCCGTCGATGAATTCCTGCTGCTGGATGATCTCCTGGTGCAGCGGGATGGTGGTCTCGATGCCGCCGATCACGAACTCCTCGAGCGAGCGCCGCAGCCGCATCAGGCATTCGTTGCGGCTTGGGCCGCTGACGATCAGCTTCGCGACCATCGAATCGTAGAACGGCGGGATCGAGTAGCCGCCGTAGAGGCCCGAATCGACGCGAACGCCGAGGCCGCCGGGCGGATGATACTCGACCACCTTGCCGGGCGAGGGCACGAAGGTCCGCGGGTTCTCGGCGTTGATGCGGCACTCGATGGCATGGCCGTGGATGGCGATGTCCTCCTGGCGCAGCAAGAGCGATCCGCCGGCAGCGATGCGGATCTGCTCGCGTACAAGGTCGATGCCAGTTACCGCCTCGGTGATCGGGTGCTCGACCTGCAGGCGGGTGTTCATCTCGATGAAGTAGAACTCGCCATCCTGGAACAGGAACTCCATCGTGCCGGCGCCGCGATACTCGAGCTTGCGAACCGCGGCAGCGGCGAGCTCGCCGATGCGCGCGCGCTGCTCGGCATTGAGAGCGGGCGAGGGGGCTTCCTCGAGCACCTTCTGGTGACGGCGCTGCAGCGAGCAGTCGCGCTCGCCGAGATGCACGCCCGCGCCGCGGCCGTCGCCCAGAACCTGGATCTCGATATGGCGCGGCCGGCCGAGGTACTTCTCGACATAGACGGAGTCGTTGCTGAAGGCGGCCTTCGCTTCGGCGCGTGCCAGCGAAAACGCCTCCGACGCCCCCTCCGGCGCCTCGACGACCTTCATGCCGCGTCCGCCCCCGCCCGCGACCGCCTTGATCAGCACCGGCCAGCCGATCTTTTCGCCCAGCGCCAGGATCTCTTCGACCGACCCGACCGGACCGGGAGAACCCGGCACCAGCGGCAGGCCGAGGTCGTGCGCGGTCTGCTTGGCGACGATCTTGTCGCCCATCATGCGGATATGCTCCGCCGTCGGTCCGATGAAGGTGAAGCCATGCGCTTCGACCGCGTCGGCGAAGCGCGCATTCTCGGACAGGAAGCCGTAGCCGGGATGGATCGCGTCGACGCCGGTTATGGTGGCGGCCGACAGGATGGCGGGAATGTTGAGGTAGCTGTCGCGGGCCGGCGGCGGGCCGATGCAGACCGACACGTCGGCCAGGCGCACATGCATGGCGTCGCTGTCGGCCGTCGAATGCACCGCCACGGTCTGGATGCCCATCTCGCGGCAAGCGCGATGAATGCGGAGCGCGATCTCGCCCCGATTGGCGATCAGGATCTTGTCGAACATTATTCGATGATCATCAGGACTTCGGCGAACTCCACCGGCCGCGCATTCTCGACCAGGACCTGGGTGACCACACCGGCCTTGGGGGCCTTGATCGGATTGAAGGTCTTCATCGCCTCGATGATCAGCAGCGTCTGTCCGGCCGTGACCTTGTCGCCGACGTGGACGAATACAGGCTTGCCGGGCTCCGGTGAAAGGTATGCCGTGCCGACCATCGGCGATTTGACGGCGCCGGGATGCTTGCCGAGATCGCCGGATGCGGGAGCCACGGCGCCAGCAGGCCCAGCCATCGCCGGGCCGGTTTGAGCAACCATGGGGGGTGCCATCGTGAACTGCGCCGGACCTGCCACGGTCGCCCGCGCAACGCGAATCTTGCGCTCGCCGTCGGCCAGCTCGATCTCGCCGAGGTCTGTTTCCTCGAGGATGGCCGCCAGCTTACGGATGAAATCCGTATCCATCTCGAACTTGGCCATGGACGAACGCTCCCGAATGAGGCTTCAGCGTGCCAGCAGGCGCGCCAGCGCCTGTAAAGCCAGAAGGTAACCCTGGCTTCCCAACCCCGCGATCACGCCGACAGCGGCGGGACTTATATAGGAGTGGTGGCGGAAGGCTTCACGCTTGTAGATATTGGAAAGATGCACTTCCACCGTCGGCAGCTCGGCGGCGTTCAGCGCGTCGAGCAGGGCGACGGAGGTATGGGTATAGGCCCCGGCGTTGATCACGATGGCGCTGTTCTGCTCGCGGGCAGCCTGGATCCGGTCGACCAGCGCCCCCTCGTGGTTGCTCTGGAAGAATTCCACCGCGAGGACGAGGCGCGCGGCTTCGTCCCGGCACGCCCTCTCGACGTCTGCCAGGGTTTCCCGGCCGTAGATTTCCGGTTGCCGCTTGCCCAGCATGTTCAGATTGGGCCCGTTGATCACCAGCACCGGCTTGTTCTGTTCGGCCGATGGGCGCCGGGCGGCCTTTGCGGCCAAAACTGCCTCCATGTTGTGTGTCCGCGGCCTTATAGCAGCAATTAGCGGCTTTGGCGCAAGGCCTGCGCGTGGATGAAAAGCCGATCGCTCAGCCCGTCGAACTTGTGCCGCTCCTCGGTGCTGAGCGCTTCGTACAGCCGTTGCTCGTATTCCAGCGCCAGCGGGACGATCCGCGCATGCATCGCTCGCCCCTTGGCGCTCAGCTCGAGAGAGGCGCGGCGCCGATCCCGGTGATCGGTCGCCCGTTCGACCAGCCCGCGCTTCATCAGGCCAGCGACTGCCCGGCTGACGGCCACCTTGTCCATGACGATGCGCTGACCCACATCTGAGGCCGTCAGCGGCGCGAAGCGGCCGAGCGCCGCCATGACCCGCCACTGCGTGACGGTGAGATCGAACGGCCCGGCATAGAGGTCGTGCAGCGATTCACTCACGACCTGGGCCAGCACGGACAGCCGGTAAGGGAGAAAATTCTCCAGCTCGAGTGTTCGCAATTGGGCTTGCAAAGGCTTCGGCATAATAGTTACATATGAAACTAATTCGACTTGGAGGTCAATCATGGCAAGTGTCAGCGACCCCAAACTGCTCGAGCCCGACCCCATCAATCCGATGGGCACTGACGGCTTCGAATTCGTCGAATACACCGCGCCCGAGCCCGAGGCGCTTGGCCGCCTGTTCGAGACCATGGGTTTCATGAAGGTGGCGCGTCACCGCTCGAAGGACGTTTCTCTGTTCCGCCAGGGCGACGTGAACTTCATCGTCAACGGTGAGAAGGAGAGCTTCGCGCAGGGTTTCGCCCGCGTGCACGGCCCCAGTGTCTGCGCCATCGCCTTCCGGGTGAAGAACGCCGCCTTCGCCTACAAGCGCGCCTTGTCGCTCGGCGCCTGGGGCGTGGAGAACAAGGTCGGGCCGATGGAACTCAACATCCCGGCGATCAAGGGCATCGGCGATTCGCTGATCTACCTGGTCGACCGATACGGCGAGCGCGGCAGCATCTACGATGTCGATTTCGAGTTCCTGCCGGGCGTCGATCGCCATCCGAAGGGCGTCGGGCTCACCGGCATCGATCACCTGACCCACAACGTGCATCGCGGCCGCATGGCCGAATGGTCGGACTTCTACGAGCGCCTCTTCAATTTCCGCGAGATCCGCTACTTCGACATAGAAGGCAAGCTGACCGGCTTGAAGTCCAAGGCGATGACCAGCCCGTGTGGCAAGATCCGCATCCCGATCAACGAGAGTTCCGACGACAAATCGCAGATCCAGGAATATCTCTCGGCCTATCATGGCGAGGGGATCCAACACATCGCGCTCGCCACGGCCGACATCTACGAGGCGGTGGAGACGCTCAAGACCAAGGGCGTGCCGTTCCAGGACGTGCCGGACACCTACTACGAACAGGTCGATGCGCGCCTGCCGGGCCATGGCGAGGACCTGAAGCGGATGGCTGACGATCGCATCCTGGTCGACGGCGCACCGACCAAGGGCGGCGGGTTGCTGCTGCAGATCTTCACTCAGACGGTGATCGGCCCGATCTTCTTCGAGATCATCCAGCGCCGCGGCAACGATGGCTTCGGCGAGGGCAACTTCCGCGCCCTGTTCGAATCGATCGAGCTCGACCAGATCCGGCGAGGGGTGCTGAAGGGATAGCGTCATATTTCTCCCCGCGCTGCGCGGAGGGAGGAAGGGTTTCAAAGGAGGAAGCAAGATGGCCAAGAACTGGATTCCCCTCCGTCAGGTCGAGGGAACGGCCTCGCGTCAGGCGCATGTCCGCCTCCCCGAAGGCACCTACGAACGCGAGATCAGCAAGGAGGGCTTCTTCGGGCCCTCGGCGCAGTTCCATCACAGGCACAAGCCGACCGACTGGGTCGAGTTCGACGGCCCGATCCGGCCGCGCGCGCTCGACCTCAGCAAGCTCGCGACGGCGCAGCCGAGCCCGTGGCAGGCCGAGCGGGTAATGGACAATCCGCACCTCCAGATGCGCATCTGGAAGCTCGACCGGCCGATGACCGAGCTGGCGCGCAACAGCGACGGCGACCAGCTCCTGTTCATCCACGAGGGGGCGGGCGAGCTGTTCTGCGACTACGGCCGGCTGGAGTACCGCGACGGCGACTATCTCGTGATTCCGCGCGGCACGATGTGGCGGCTGTCGCCGAGCCAGTCGACGACATCGCTGATGGTCGAGGCGACCAACGAGCACTTCACCTTGCCGGAGAAGGGCATCATCGGCCGGCACGCGATCTTCGATCCGGCGATGCTCGACACGCCGCATATCGACGACGCGTTCAAGGCGCAGCAGAACGAGCGCCCCTGGAAGGTTTCGGTCAAGCGGCGCAATACGCTGTCGACGGTGACCTTCCCGTTCAATCCGCTCGATGTCGTAGGCTGGCACGGCGATCTCAGCGTCGTGCGTATCAACTGGCGCGACCTGCGGCCGGTGATGAGCCACCGCGCGCATCTGCCGCCGTCGGCGCATACCACCTTCGTGGCGGGGCGCTTCGTCGTCTGCACCTTCGTGCCGCGGCCGTTCGAGAGCGATCCGGAGGCACTGAAGCTGCCGTTCTTCCACAACAACGACGACTTCGAGGAGATCATCTTCTATCACAAGGGCAGCTTCTTCAGCCGCGACAACATCCATCCCGGCATGATGACGGTGCATCCCTCGGGCTTCACGCACGGCCCGCATCCCAAGGCGTTCAATGCCGCGACCAAGGGCGGCAGGACCGAGACCGACGAGGTCGCCGTCATGATCGACACGCGCGACGCGATCGACATCGCCGCCATGCCGGCCGGCGTCGAGTTCGAGGGCTACGTGAAGTCGTGGCGTCCGGTCGAGCTGAAGCAGGCGGCCGAGTAATGAAGCTCGCATCGCTAAAAGAAGGCGGCCGCGACGGCACGCTGGTCGTCGTCGATCGTGCGCTGAAGCGGGCGGTCCGCGCTACCGGCATCGTGCCCACGCTGCAGAAGGCGATCGAGGACTGGGTCAACGTCGCGCCCAAGCTCATGGATCTCTCCGAGCGGCTGCGCGACGACAAGGCGCCGGGCTCATTCGAGCTCGATACCGGCGCGCTCGCCGCGCCTTTACCGCGCGCCTATCAGTGGGCCGACGGGTCGGCCTACGTCGTCCACGTCGAGCTGGTCCGTAAGGCGCGCGGCGTCGAGATGCCGCCCAGCTTCTGGACCGATCCGCTGATGTACCAGGGCGGCTCGGACTCCTTCGTCGGCTGCAACGACGAGATCGAGGTGGCCGACGAGGCGTGGGGCATCGACTTCGAGGGCGAGATCGGCGTGATCGTCGACGATGTGCCGATGGGCGTCTCGCCCGAGGCGGCGCGCAAGCACATCAAGCTGGTCACCATCCTGAACGATGTCTCGCTGCGCAACGTGATCGTCGGCGAGCTGGCCAAGGGCTTCGGCTTCTTCCACGGCAAGCCGGCGACGGCCTTCGCGCCGGTTGCGGTCACGCCCGACGAGTTGGGCGAGGCCTGGGACGGCGCAAAGCTGAACCTGCCGCTGATCTCGACCTTCAACGGCAAGGAGTTCGGCCATCCCAACGCGGCGACCGATCTCACCTTCGACTTCGGCCAGCTGATCGCCCACGCCGCGAAGACCCGATTCCTGGAGGCGGGCACGGTGGTCGGCTCCGGCACCGTCGCCAATCGCGATCCTTCGGTCGGCTGTTCCTGCATCGCTGAGCGCCGTGTGCGCGAAACGATCGAAAGCGGGAAACCCACCACGCCGTTCATGAAATTCGGCGACCACATCCGCATCGAGATGCTCGACCGCGCCGGCCGCTCGATCTTCGGCGCAATCGACCAGAAGGTCGTGAAGTACGACCCGCCCTGAGGGGAGGTGCCCCGCAGGGGCGGAGGGGTCATGGACCGCACCGATGACGAGGCGATCATGCCTTGAAGTGGCCACTCGGCTTCGCTCCGGGCCGCGGCTATAACGGCGGCGGAGGCTCCATGAAGCTCATCGGCTACTTCCGCTCGTCGGCGGCGTTTCGCGTGCGCATCGCGCTCAACCTCAAGGGAATTGCGGTCGAGCATGCGTTCCGGCACCTGCGCAAGGGCGAGCAGCGATTGCCCGACTATGTCGCGATCAATCCACAGAAGCTTGTGCCCGCCCTGGTCCTCGATTCGGGCGAGGTGCTGACTCAGTCGATGGCGATCCTCGAATATCTCGACGAGACGCACCCCAATCCGCCGCTGCTGCCCACGGATCCGGTCGGCCGGGCGCGCGTGCGGTCGCTGGCGCTGATCCCGACGGCCGACATCCATCCGATCCAGAACCTGCGCGTCATGGCCTATCTGCGCGAGAGGTACGAGCAGTCGGAGGAGGCCACCTTTGCCTGGTCGCGCCATTGGATCGAGACCGGCTTCGAGGCCTATGAAGCCTCGATTGCAGGCAACCGGCATACCGGCAGCTACAGCCACGGCGACCGGCCGACCATGGCCGACCTCTGCCTCGTGCCGCAGGTCTTCAATGCGGCGCGCTTCAAGGTCGATATGTCGAGGTTCCCGACCATCCAGCGCGTCCATGCAACCTGCATGAAGCACCCGGCATTCGATGCGGCGCAACCTTCGAAGCAGCCGGACGCCGAACCATGAAGAAGCTCCTCGTTGCCGCCGTTGTCGTTGTCCTGTTGGTCGGCGGTGCCGTGGCGGCAGTGCCGACTATCGAGAAGCACGCCGCGGCACAGATCAAGAGCGACATGGAGCTCGATGGAAAGACGACAGTCGGAGCGGTCGAGGTTGGACTGCTCGATCGGCGCATCCAGCTCACCAATTTGCGGACGAAGCAGTTCGGCGAGATCACCATCGGTCGCTGGCAGGCTTCGGGACTCGCCTGGCCCCTTGGCGAACTGATCAAGGGCCACACTCCGCTTTCGGGCCTGCAACTCGGCGATCCTTTGCAGGCCGGCCGGCTCGAGCTCGACGATATCCACGCGGTCGAGGAGCGGGCGAACTGGTCGATCGATTCGCTGGTGGTCGAGGGCTTCGACCTCCAACGCTACGAGCCTCCGCCTGTCGGCAGCCCCAATCCGCTCAGCCATCTCGGTGCGCGCATCGCCAGAGCGCTATCGATGGCGCGCCTCGAGCAGAAGGGCACCGTCTTCACGGACATCAAGGGCGACTCGGTCGCTCTGGGCGCCGTGCACATCGAACGGTTCGACAAGGGCATGATCGGCTCGGTCGCAATTACGGGCTTCGACATCGCGCCCAAGGCGGCCAAGGCACCCTCCATCCGGGTCGCCGATTTCAAGCTCACCAATCTCGATCTGCGGCGGGCGTTCACCGCCATGAGCGCGCCGGCATGGCGGCCGGGCATGCCGGTCGGACGGGTCGATCTCGACGCCGCAAACGTGTCGGGCTTCGGCGGCGAGGCGCTGACGCGCTACGGCATCTCCCTGGGCAGCATCAGCTCGGAAACCAGGCGTGAAGGCCAGGACGTCAAGCGCTCCGGCTTGCGTATCCAGGGTTTTGTGCTGGCGCCGCCGCTGCGCGGCCTCGAGACGCTGCAGTTGCGCATCGCCCTGCAGGCGATGGGCCTGAAAGACCTTCGCCTCGAGCTCGATTGCGCAGGTACGGAGGATCGCGCCAAGTCCGAGGTGTCGGTCGATCGCTGCGCCTTGACGGGGCCCGAACTGGGCGAGATCGACCTGTCGATGAAGCTGGTCGGGACGGATGGGGCTTTCTGGCAGGCCATCGATGACGGTGACACCCTCGCCTTGCTGCGGACCAAGGCCGGCCTGAGCGGCGCCAAGCTCGGCGTCGCCGACCGCGGCCTGGTCGAACGTTCGCTCCGGGCGGTGGCGACGACCAGCGGCCAGCCGCTGGCCGCCGTGCGCGCCGGCTTCGCTCAGGAGGTGCGGCGCTTCCAGCCGTCGGGCGTGCTGATCTCGGAGGACATGACCAAGCTGCTCGACACGGTCGCGCGCTTCATCGAAACCGGCGGGACGCTGACCCTCGAAGCCAGGCCCGATCCGCCGATCGGCATCGACAAGCTCGAGTATTTCCGCCGCCCGGGATCCGACCTGGTCAACATGCTTGGTCTCAGCGCGACGCTGTCGCGGTAAAGCCGGACAAGCCCTCCTCCCCATGGGGATGGGGAGGAGAGGGATTATCCCTTGGTGCGCGCGTCGCTGATCATACGCTTCAGCGTGTCGGCGTCGACGGCGCCGGGGACGAACTGGTTGCCGATCACGAAGGCGGGCGTGCCGCGCACGCCGAGCGCCGAGGCGAGCGCCATGTTGCGCTCGATAAGCACCTTGAGCTTGGGATCGTCCATGTCCTTCTGAAGCTTGGCGATGTCGAGGCCGACCGAAGCTGCGATCTCCATGATGCGGTCGCGGTCGAGCTTCCCGCTGAACTCCATCAGGGCATCGTGCAGCGCGAGGTGCTTGTTCTGCGCCCGTGCCGCGAGCGCCGCGAATGCCGCGATGCGCGACGGCTCGCCCAGGATCGGCAGGTCCTTGAAGACCAGCTTCACCTTGCTATCGGCAGCGAGCACCGACTTCACCGCGCTGTGAGCGCGCTTGCAGTAGGGGCACTGGTAGTCGCTGAACTCGACGATCGTGACGTCGCCGTTCGGGTTGCCGACGATCGGGCTCTCCGGATCGCTCATCAACGCCGACCGATTCTCCTGGATCGCTTTCTGGGCGACGGTGTCGCGCTGGCTGTCCTGCTTGCGCTCGAGCTCCTGCATGGCCTCGACCAGCACCTCAGGATTGGCCATCAGATAGTCGCGAATCGACCTGCCGAGCGCCGCCTTGTCGCCGCTCGTCGCGGGCGCCGTCGCCAGGCCGGTCGGCATCGTGCCGCGCGCCGCCAGGACGACGCCGACGGCCACCAGGCCGCCGCACAGGATCAGAAGGATGGAACGCATGCAGGTCACTCCGAAAAGAGGGCGTCTTATTTCCGGCGTGGCCGGGAGTTTATGTAGGCTTTGATGTCCTGGGCGCGTTGCCAGGCGGGCGTGCCTTGCTGGAGCTGGCGTTCAGCCGTTGCGGCATGGGACTGTGCCTCAGCGCGATTGCCGCGGATGATCGCCATTTCGGCGCGCGCGAGCGAGGTCATGCCGGGATTGTTGAGCCTGGAATAGCCCGTGGCCATCAGGCGCCACAGGTCGAAATTGCCCGACTCGGTCTGGTTGGCGAGCTCGAGGTTGCGCACCGCCTCGCGGTCGTTGTCCGGCTTGTTGGTTTCCAGCAGGGCGCGGGCAAAATCGACCTTCAGGATGCCGACGGCCGGCAGGAGCTGCACGGCGCGGCGATAGGACGGCACTGATTCGGCAGCGCGACCGTTCTCGAACAGCATCTGACCGCGCAGCTCGTGGAAGTACGGATCGTTGGGGTAATCCTTGAGCAGGCCATCGATCGTGAGCAGCGCGGAGCCGAGGGCCCCCGTGCGGTAGAGCGCGATCGCGCGGGCGTAGCGTGCCGGCACCGCACGGTCGCCCTCGGCGTAGCGCTGCAGCGCAACGCTCGGCGTCAGGAAGCCCATAAGCTTGGCCACGATGCGATGGTGCATGTCGAGAAATTGCGCCGACTCGGGGACATTGGTGTATTGCGAGCGGGCGGCTGCCTCCTCGAAGAAGGCGATGCGGTCGGGTGTCAGCGGATGGGTTGAAAGATAGGGATCTCGGCGGCCCACCAGCATGCGTTCGTCGCGCTGCAGGATGCGTAGGAACTCAATGGTCCCCTTGACCGACTGGTGGGTGCGCTCGAGGAAAGTCATCGCAGCCTGGTCGGCCGAGTTCTCCTGGGTCTGGGTATATTTCAAGAAATACCTCAGCGAGCCGGGCGCGCCCAGGCCGCCGCCGGCATCGGCGGGAGCCGGCCGGCCGGCACCGCCGGCCACAGAGCCGCCGGCCATCGCGCCCGCGCTGAGCAGCGCCTCGAGGATCTGCAGCGTGCTGAGCTTCTCCATTTCCTCCTGCGCGCGCGCCAGATGGCCGCCCGCGATGTGGCCGGTCTCGTGCGCCATTACACCGATCAGCTGGTTGGGTCGCTCCGTGCGCAGCAGCAGGCCGGTGTTGATGAAAATGCGCTGGCCGCCGGCGACGAAGGCGTTGAGCGTGCCGTCCTGCACGATCATGATCTCGACCGCGCTGGGATCGAGGCCCGCCGCCCGCCAGATCGGCGTAACCATGACCCGGATCGAGTTCTCGATCTCGGCGTCGCGGACCAGACTGAGCCGTTGACCTTGCTGCGCAACGGCGTCACGAAGCGGCGTGAGCGCAAGCAACACGGCACAGGAGAGGGCGAAGATGCGTTGGATCACGGGCGGCACGGCTAACCGTCAAGCTATGAATGGCCGGCCGCGCCGTCAATTGCGCAAGCTGGCGCTGGCCGCCGGGTTTTTGCTCTCGGCTTGTGGCGGAAGTGAGCCCTCGCCGGAAAATCTTGCCAATCCCACGGGAATCGCGGCCAACCGCGCACCGCTCAGTGCCCTCTTGCGCGGTGTCAAATTCGCCGCTGTCGCGGCCGACGAAAGCCGCGCGGCCGAGGTAGGACGTGATGTTCTGCTGGCCGGCGGCAACGCAACGGACGCCGCAGTCGCGATGTATTTCGCCATGGCGGTCACCTTGCCATCCGCCGCGAGCCTCGGCGCATCGGGTGCATGCATCGTGCATGATGCAAAGACCCGTGCCGGCGAGGCGTTCGTCTTCGCGCCCGTTTCGGCACCGGGCGGTATCCGCGGCGTTTCGATCACGGTTCCGAGCGGCGTGCGCGCGATCACGCTGATGCATGTCCGCCATGGCCAGGCGCGCTGGGAGGCGACCGTTGCTCCCGCGGAGCGGCTTGCGCGACTCGGTGTGCCGGTGTCGCGCGCCCTGTCGCGCGACCTGCAGGCGGGAGCGGTGGCGCTCGGTGCCGACAGCGAGGCGCGCCGTATCTTTGGCAAGGGGGGCGGAATCGCGGTGACCGAAGGCGACAGCTTCGCCCAGACCGATCTTGCCGCGACTCTCGGCGTCCTCCGTCAGCGCGGCGGTGTCGATCTCTCGCAAGGCACTCTGGCCCGGCTGGTGTCAGAACAGGTATCGCAACTCGGGGGGAGCATGCCGCTCGAGACGATCCGCAGCGCCGTTCCCCAGGCCGGCCCGCCCGCCGGCGAAAGCTATGGTGGTTTCCGCGTCTATGTGGCGCCCGCGCCGATGGCCGGGGCCAGCGCGCTCGCCGGATGGAAAGGCCAGCCCGGAGGCGGCGGCGCGGCGCCTTCGGATTCCGGCGGCATCGCGGGGCTCGCGGCGATCGACGAGAAGGGCAACGCGGCGGCGTGCAGCCTGTCGATGGGCCAGCTCTTCGGATCGCGCATCATCGTGCCCGGTACCGGCATCCTGCTCGGCACGCCGACCGCCGACAGCACGGCCGTCAGCCCGCTCGTGATCGGCAATCCGGGCAATGGCGAGGTGCTGTTTGCCGGCGCGGGCGGCGGTTCGCCGTCCGCTGCCTACGCCACCGGCTTGATTGCGCGCGGCACGGTGCAGGACAAGCAATATGTCGCGGCGGCGCTCAAGGCGCATGCCGGCCGGGGCGGATATGTCGAAGCGATCGCTTGCCCCGACGGCATCAGGAGCGGCGGCGTAAGCTGCAACAGCGGTATCGACCCGGCCGGTGGCGGTCTGGCGCTGAACGCCACGTCGCGCTGACGCACGCCATGTCGCGTCCCGTCTCGCGCCGTTCCGGCGCCGTCGATCCGTTCATCGTCATGGACGTGATGGCCGCTGCCGCCGAGAAGGAAGCGGCGGGCGACACCGTCATCCATCTCGAGGTCGGCCAGCCCAGCACGCCTGCACCCAAAGCCGCATTGACCGCGGCGCATGCCGCGCTCGACAGCGACCGCATCGGCTATGTCGCCGCGCTCGGCATGCCGGCGTTGCGCGAGCGTATCGCACGGCACTATCGCGACACCTACGGTGCCAACGTGTCGCCCGAGCGCGTGATCGTCACGACCGGCTCTTCGGGTGGCTTTCCGCTCGCCTTCCTCGCAAGCTTCGACGCGGGCGACAGGGTAGCGCTCGCGGCACCGGGCTATCCGGCCTATCGCAACATCCTGGCGGCACTCAACCTCGAAGCCGTCGACCTGCCTACCTCCGCGGCCGATCGGTTCCAACCGACGGTCGCCGCGCTCGAGAAGGCAGGGCCGATCGCCGGGTTGATCGTGGCGAGCCCGTCCAATCCGACCGGCACGATGGTGAGCCGCGCGGAACTGAAAGCCCTGGCCGACTGGTGCGACACCCGGGGCGTGCGGCTGATCTCCGACGAGATCTATCACGGCATCGTGTACGAGGGCGAAACCACGTCGGCGGTCGAGGTCTCCGACCATGCCATCGTGGTCAACAGCTTCTCCAAGTATTTCTCGATGACCGGCTGGCGGGTCGGCTGGCTGATCGTGCCTGACGAGCTGGTACGGCCGATCGAGCGGCTGACCCAGAACTTCTTCATTTCGGTGCCGACACTCAGCCAGCATGCGGCGCTTGCGGCGTTCAACGGCCGCGACGAGCTGGACGGCCACGTGCGGCGCTACAAGGTCAATCGCGATCTGCTGATGGCGGGTCTGCCGGCGGCCGGTCTCGACCGGCTCACACCGCCGCAGGGCGCCTTCTATATCTATGCCGACGTCTCCCACCTGACCAACGACAGCCGCGACTTCTGCAAGCGAATGCTGGGCGAGGCGGGGGTGGCGACGACGCCCGGCGTCGATTTTGATCGGGCGCGCGGGGCGGGGACACTACGCATCTCCTTTGCCGGTTCGACGTTGGAGATGGAGGAGGCGGTTCGACGCCTGAAACAGTGGAGGCGCGTGTGATCGTTCGAATTGCGACCGCGGCCATCGTATTGCTCTGGTCCGCCGCCGCCGCCGAAGCGCAGCCGAGCTTCGACTGTGCAAAGGCATCCACTGCCGTCGAACGGGCGATCTGTGACGATGCCAGGCTGGCCCAGGCGGACCGTGAGATGGCAACGGTCTACGGCACCCTCTGGAACCGACTGTCCGGAACGGCCAGGGATCACCTGAGCCAGGACCAGCTGCGCTGGCTCGCCAACCGGGCGAAGGCCTGCACAGGTGGCGCGGAGGACGTTGCCCGCTGCGCGAGGCAGCGCTACGTCGCACGCATTGCGACACTGAAGGCCGAGAGCGAAGGACCGTATCCCTTCGTAAGCGAGCAGGCGCTGGTGCGGAGCGGCAAGGTCGGGACGACGCGCTACGAGATCGATGCCAGCTATCCGCAATTCGATGGTCCGAACGTCGATTTCTCGGCGGTCAACAGAGCCTTTGCCGCTGCGGCGGAAAAAGGCGCCCAGGATGCCGTACCGCCAAAAGATGCCGGGTATCACGGTATCAATCAGGTCTGGACGTATCTCCAGAGCTTCCAGCTTTTTCGCCCAAGCCCACATAGCATCTCGGTGGCGACGACCTTCTACATCTTCACCGGCGGCGCCCATGGATCGAGCGGCGTGACGGCAACGCTGGTCGACTTGCGCACCGGCCACCGCGTGCCGCCTGCCGGCGTCTTCGCCGCAGGTTCGGACTGGAAGCGCATCATCACCGACATCGCCCGTGCCGATCTCAAGCGGCAGTTCGTGGAGCGGCCGGGCTTCGCCGAAGCGCTCGAGCCCACCGCCTTCGACAAGCTCATGGCCGATCCCGATCGCTATCTCTTCAAGGCCGATTCCCTCGAGATCATCTTCAACCAGTACGACGTCGCTGCGTACGTGATGGGACGCTACACCGTCGAAATCCCTTACAGCCGCCTTAGCAGCTTGATCCGCAACGACGGCCCGCTTGGGCGCTGACTATCTTGATCTGAAACGGGAAAGAGCGGTTGTGTCGCTTTCTCCCACCCCGCCTTCTCCGTCTGACGGGGAAGGTGCCCGAAGGGCGGAGAGGGAAAGCCCCACTGAGCCACCGGCAAGCCTCAGATGATGATCTTTCAATGCAGCTTGCGGCGGTCCCGCGTCGGCGCGACGGCCGCTGCGGCCGTCGGCCTCCGGTCGACCGTCGGGACCGGGCCTGAGTGGTGGCCTACGATGTGCCAGCCGCTGGCCAGCCGCGCGAAGGTGTTGGTCGCCATGAGCTGGCCGTTGGCCAGAATCTCGCGGCAGACCACGATGGCGAGGCCGGATCGCCCGACCACCCATTCGTCGGTGCAGCGCACCTTGGGCGACTCGGGATGGCCCAGGATGCCCTGCCAGCTGCGCAGGATCTCAGACCTTTCATGCAGCGGCCCCTGGCCGGGATGCAGGCAGACCATGGCACCGGTCGGGGCCCAGAGCTGTTCCATGGCCTCGTAGTCGCGCTCGTTGAAGGCGCGATAGAAGGCGCGGTTGGCCGCGAGCACGGCTTCCCGCTCGTCGTCGTCGAATTCCGCCATCATCGGCGGCAGGCGGGGAGGACGGCGCGGCATTCGACCCTCGAAACTCCTCTGTTGCGCGGGCTAGGATTAGCCGACACAGAGGAAGCGTCCAACCGCCGAGAAGGCCAATGTCCATACCCAAGCTCGAGTTCCCGCCGTTCCATCTGCCGCCGGAAGCGGAAGAGTTGCGCGTCGAAGTCCGCGCATTTCTTCACGAGACGCTGCCCACGGTGAAGTCGGAGGACCGCTTCGCCAGCTGGAACACCTTCTCGCCGCAATTCAGCCGCGAGCTCGGCAAGCAGGGCTGGATCGGCATCACCTGGCCCAAGCAGTACGGCGGCTCGGAGAAGAGCTTCCTCGAGCGCTACGTCGTCACCGAGGAACTGCTCGGCAACAGCGCGCCCGCCGGCGCCCACTGGGTCGCCGACCGCCAGTCCGGCCCGCTGCTGCTGCGCTTCGGCAGCGAGGAGCAGCGCCAGGCGATCCTGCCGCGGATCACCGCGGGCGAGTGCTTTTTCTCGATCGGCATGAGCGAGCCCGACTCGGGCTCTGATCTTGCCTCTGTCCGCACCCGTGCCGAGCCCGTGCCGGGCGGCTTCCGCGTCAACGGCACCAAGGTCTGGACTTCGGGTGCCCATCGCAATCACTACTGCATTGCCCTGGTCCGCACATCGGGCCAGCACGGCGACCGTCACAAGGGGTTGAGCCAGATCCTGGTCGACCTCAAGACGCCGAACATCACGATCCGGCCGATCATCAATCTCGCGGGCCGGCACGACTGGAACGAGGTCACGTTCAGCGACACCTTCATTCCCGAGAGCTGCCTGATCGGCAATGAAGGCGACGGCTGGCTGCAGGTCACCAGCGAGCTGGCCTTCGAGCGCTCCGGTCCCGAGCGCTTCATGCAGAATTACTACATTCTCCGCGAGCTGGTTCGCGTGCTCGGCCGCCAGCCGGCGAAGCGCGCTGCGGCGATCCTGGGCCGCATCATCGCGCGGCTGTGGACCTTGCGGCAGATGTCGGTTGCCGTCGCGGGCATGATGCAGGGCGGCAAGTCGCCGGCGATCGAGGCGTCGCTGGTCAAGGACCTCGGCACGATCTACCAGCAGGACCTGCCGGAGATCGCACGCGTGCTCGCCGAGAGCGATGCCACGACGGAAGAGGACATGGCTGATTTCCTCGACGTGGCGCAGTACGCGACGATGATGGCGCCAAGCTACACCATCCAGGGTGGCACCACTCAGGTCCTGCGCGGCATCGTTGCCCGCGGGCTGGGGTTGAGGTGACAGCGCGCCAAGGACGACGGATCAGAAGACAGCCAGGATTGTGACGGAGAGTTCAATGGACCGCGAATCGCGCGAGATGCTGCTGGAGACTGCCGACCGCTTCTTCACCCAGCGCTGCGGCAAAGGCATCGTGAACGGTGTCGAGAAGGGCGTGTGGCCCGTCGATTTCTGGAAGGACATCGAGGAGATGGGCCTGCCGATGATCGCTGTCCCCGAGGACAAGGGTGGTGCGGGCGGGACCTTGGCCGACATGCTGGCGGTGCTGCGGCTCGCAGGCTCGCACGCCGTGCCAGTGCCGCTCGCCGAGACCGCGCTCGCCAACCTGCTGGTGTCCGCCGCCGACGGCGTGCCGGCGACCGGGACCAGCACGTTGGCGCTCGGCAAGGTGACGTTCAACGGCAATCGCCTCAGCGGCAAGGTGGACCGCGTGCCGTTCGCCGCGGTGGCCGACCGCTTCGTGACCGTGGCCAACGCCAACGGCAAGCCGATGGTCGCTGTCGTCGCGGCGGGCAACGTCAGCATCAACGAGGTTCCGACCCACGCCGGCGAGCCCTACGGCACGGTGACGTTCGACAACCCCGCGTGCGAGTTCGCGGCCGCCTCGCCGGTCAGCCTCGAGCGTGCGGTCGAGCTGGCCGCGCTGGTGCGCGCCATGCAGATGGCGGGCGCGGCCGACAAGGTGCTGGCGATCGCCGTCGAATATTCGAAGCAGCGCGTTCAGTTCGGCCGGCCGATCTCGACCTTCCAGGCGATCCAGCACATGCTGGCCGAGCTCGCGAGCTGCGTCGCGGCGACCATCGCTTCGGCCGAGGCGGCGGCGCGCGATGCCGACGAGGGCGGGCTGGCCGAGGGCGGCCGCTTCTCGATCGCCGCGGCCAAGAGCCAGGCGTCGGAATTCGCGCAGCGCATCGCCGCCATCGCCCATCAGTCGATGGGTGCGATGGGCTTCACCCACGAGCACATCCTGCATCACTACACGCGGCGGCTCTGGGTGTGGCGCCGAGACTTCGGCAGCGAGAGCTTCTGGGGCGAGAAGATCGGCACGGCGTTCGCCAAGGCCGGACCGCAGGCGCTGTGGCCGGCCCTCACGTCGAGCCAGTACGCGGCCTGAGTCTTGCTTGAGGTCGACTGATGAGTGCCCAGATGCTCCCGGTCATCGATTTTGCCGGCGCCACCGACGAGGCGCTGGCCCGCCAGCTCGACCAGGCCTTCACCGACATCGGCTTCTGCTATTTTCGCGGCATCGGCGTCGACCGGTCATTGGTCGACGGCGTGTTCGAGGCATCACGGCGCTTCCACGCCCAGCCGCGCGCGGCCAAGGACGCGATCGCGATGAACCGCTTTCATCGCGGCTACATGGCGCCCAAGACGTCGATCATCCAGACTTCGTCAGTCGCGAAGGTCACCAAGCCGAACGATTCGGAATCGTTCATGCTGATGCACGAGGT
The DNA here is from genome assembly GCF_965279465.1 of Reyranella sp. Taxonomy (NCBI): domain Bacteria; kingdom Pseudomonadati; phylum Pseudomonadota; class Alphaproteobacteria; order Hyphomicrobiales; family Reyranellaceae; genus Reyranella; species Reyranella sp. The sequence goes on along the minus strand of NZ_OZ257242.1, from coordinate 5,631,781 downwards.
GGCGCCCGACGATCCGCGCTACGGCCGACCGCTCGACGGCCCGAACCTGTGGCCCGACCTGCCGGGTTTCCGCAAACCCGTCGAAGCCTACGAAAAGGCGATGCACGCCTTCTGCCTGCGCCTGCTGCCGCCGATGGCGCTCGCGCTCGGCCTCTCGCGCGACTGGTTCGCGCCGCATTTCGTGCAGCCGACGACGTTCCTGCGCCTGCTGCATTATCCGCCGCATGCCAAGGACGCGCCCGATGATGCCTTCGGCTCGGCGCCGCACACCGATTATGGCTTCGTCACCATCCTGGCCCAGGACAGGCAGGGCGGCCTCGAAGTGCGGCGCAAGGACGGCACCTGGCTGGCCGCGCCGCCGCTCGAGGGCACGTGGGTGGTGAACGTAGCCGACATGCTGTCGCGCTGGACCAATGGACGCTGGCAGTCGACACCGCACCGCGTGACGAACCTGTCGGGCAGCGACCGCTATTCGTGCCCGTACTTCTTCGACATGGCGATGGACAGCATCGTCGAGGTGCTGCCGACTTGCCGGCCGGCGAAGCATCCGGCCGTGCGCTACGGCGACTATCTGATGGAGCGGCTCGACAAGAACTACTCCTACCGGCAACAGTCCGCGGCATGAGCGCGCTCGAAGTCACGAGCCTGGCCTTCGCCTATGACGGTGCGCTGGCGGTGCGGGACGTCTCGATCAGCGTGCAGCCCGGCGAGATCGTGGCGCTGCTGGGCGCCAACGGCGCGGGGAAGTCAACCACGGTGCGCATGATCGCGGGCGTGCTCAGCCCGCAGAAGGGTGCCGTCCGCTTCGGCGGCGAGACGCTGACCGGAACGCCCAGCCATCATGTCGTGCGCCGCGGCATCACGCTGGTGCCGGAAGGCCGGCTGGTCTTCCCGCAGATGACGGTGATGGAGAATCTGCAGCTCGGCGCGCACATCAAGCAGCGCCATGAGGTCGCCGCGCTGGTCGAGCAGGCGTTCGCCCTGTTCCCGCGCCTTGCCGAGCGGCGCAGCCAGCTCGCGGGTTCGATGAGCGGCGGCGAGCAGCAGATGCTGGCGATCGCGCGCGGCCTGATGGCCGAGCCCCGGCTTATCATCCTCGACGAGCCGTCGCTCGGCCTGATGCCGATGGTCGTCCAGGAGGTGTTCAGGCTGATCGAGGCGGTCAACAAGCGCGGCATCAGCGTCCTGCTGGTCGAGCAGAACCTGCACCAGTCCCTGCGCATCGCCCATCGCGGCTACGTGCTGGAGAAGGGTGCCGTCGTGCTCGCCGGGACAGGTCAGGAGCTGCTGGCCAACGACTACGTCCGGCGGGCCTTCCTCGGGCATTGAGCTGGGAGCGCGGCTCTCCAGAGCCGCTCATGGGATGTGTCGATCTGAAGAAGAGCGGCTCTGGAGAGCCGCGCTCCCAGCATAAGAGAGATCAAGCCGCGTCGGGCGTGCCGAGATAGGCGGCAATGACCTTGGGGTCGTTGGCGACTACTTTCGGTGCGCCGTCGGCGATCAGGCGGCCAGCATCGAGCACCAGCACGCGATCGGAAACTTCCATCACCGAGGGCATGTCGTGCTCGACCAGCACGACCGTGACGCCGTTGGTGCGGACCTGGCGCAGCACGTCGATCATCGCCGCGGTTTCGGTCGGGTTGAGGCCGGCGCAAGGCTCGTCGGCGAGCAGCAGGTCGGCCCGCGTGGCGATGGCGCGGGCGACCTCGAGATGGCGGAGTTGACCGACGGTCAGGCTGCTCGCCGGCTGCTCGGCGAGCGAGGCGATCGCCGCCAGCTCCATGGCGCGGCGTGTCGTGGCGTCCACATCGCGCGGTCCGGCCTTGCCGAACAGCGCGCCGACGCGGACGTTCTCGAAGACGGTGAGATCGCGAAACGGACGGGCGATCTGGAAGGCGCGGGCGATGCCGAGCTCGGCGATGCGGTTGGTCGCCATGCCGGTGATGCGCTTTTCGCGGAACCTGATCTCGCCCGCCGTCAGCGGCAGGTAGCCGGTGATCAGGTTGAACATCGTCGACTTGCCGGCGCCGTTGGGGCCGATGATGCTGGTGATCGAGCCGGCCGCGATCGCGAACGAGACGTCGCTGATCGCCGCCAGTCCGCGGAAGTTCTTCGACAGGCGCTCGACCGTGAGGAGGCTCATGGTGCGGTCCGCTTTCGCTTCTTCAACAGTCCCGCGACGCCGCCCGGCGCGGAGAGCACCAGGACCACCAGCAGCAGGCCGGTCGCGAACAGGTGGAAGTCGAGCAGGCGGCCGAGGATCACCTGCGTGACGAAGACCAGCAGGAAGGCGCCGATCACCGGCCCGAACAGCGTGCCCATGCCGCCAAGTAGCGAATAGACAATCAGGCTGAGATTGGTGTCGTCGCGATAGACCGAATCGGTGGTGATGTAGCCCAGCGAATGGGCGTAGATCACGCCCATCACGCCGGTCAGCACCGCGCTCACCACGAAGGCCAGGCGCTTGTAGCGCTCGGTCGGCACGCCGAGCATGCGCGCGGTGTCCTCGTCCTCGCGGATGCTGAGCAGGCCCGCGCCGAAGCGGCTGCGGCGGATCTGCCAGGAGACCAGCAGGATGAAGAGCGCGGCCACGAGGTAGATCTCGTAGAAGAAATTGGCCGGATCCATGCCGGCCGGCGCGATCGGCGGGAAGTTGAGGCCCATCGAGCCCTGGAAGAAATCGATGTTGTTGGTGACCTCGGCGCAGACGTGGCTGACGCCGAGCATGGCGATGGCGAAGAAGGTGCCGCGCAGCCGCAGGATCGGATAGGCGAGCAGGGCCGCCAGGGCCGCGCAACAGGCCGCGCCGGTGAGCAGGCCGATCGGCAGCAGCAGGGCTGGCGACAGATGGGACAGCTTGTCCTCGACAAGGCCGGCGGTGAAGGCGCCGACCCCGATGAAGGCCGCATGGCCGAAGCTCGCATAGCCCGCGAAGCCGCCGAGGATCGCCCAGGCGAGGCCAAGCCCCGCCGAATAGAGCATCAGCTGGCCGACACGGACGTAGAACGGCGGCAGGAACAGGGGACCGGCCGCCAGCACGACGACGATGGCCGCGACCAGCAGGAAGATCAGCGTGGGATTGCGCTTCATCGGGACGGCGCGAAGGCGTTGCCGAGGAGACCGTTCGGCCGGACCAGCAGCAGGAGCACGAGCAGGAGAAACATAGTCACGTTGGGGAAAGCGGGACCGACATATTGCGCCGTGAGGGTGCTCACCAGGCCGAGCAGCAGGCCGCCGATCAGCGCCCCGGCGGGGCTGCCAACGCCGCCCAGCACGACCACGACGAAGGCGTTCAGCGTCCAGCCGCCTTCGTCCATGGGCGAGAAGGGCAGGATGATGCCGATCACGATGCCGGCCGCGCCGGCGAACGCGGCCGACACCGCGAAGGTCAGCGCATAGACATGCCGCACGTTCACGCCGCACAGCCGCGCGGCCATGGTCTGCTGCGCCGTCGCCCGGATGACGCGGCCAAGCGGCGAGAAGCGCAGCAGGGCGGCAAGGCAGGACAGGAGTATCAGGCTCGCCGCCAGCGCGCTGAGCCGCACCGCGTCGAGATTCACGGGACCGAGCTTCAAGGACGTGAAGGCATAGCTCGGCGTGATGCTCTTCATGTCGGGCGAGAAGACCCAGATCATGGCGTTCTGCAGCATCAGCGCGACGCCGAAGGTCAGCAGCATCGAATTGACCGAAGCGCGGTCGACGGCGTGCTGGATCAGGAAGCGCTGGTAGGCATAGCCGACGCAGAACAGCACCGCCATCACCGGCGGGATGCAGAGCAGCGGATCGATGTGCAGCGCCTCGGAGAAGATCAGCGCGAGGTAGGCACCCATCAGCACCAGGATGCCGTGGCTGAGGTTGATGACGTGCAGCACGCCGAAGATCAGCGAGAAGCCGACCGCGGCGAGCGCGTAGATGCCGCCGAGGACAAGGCCGTCGGCGAGCGTTTGCGCGATCAGGTTCATGTCACATTCATGATCTTCGCTGGGAGCGCGGCTCTCCAGAGCCACTCTTCCTCGCATTGCCCCACCCCATGAGCGGCTCTGGAGAGCCGCGCTCCCGGCAAACCGATCAAGCCTTCTTGTCCCAGGGCTGAGCCGGATAGATGGCCGCCGCGGACTTGGCCGCTTCCGGGAACACCGTCTCGAGCTTGCCCTTCTGGACCTGGCCGATCATCCCGCCCAGGGTCAGCGGATCGCCGTCGCCGTCGGGCGTGAATTTGATGCGCGCATAGAAGGTCTCGTAGTCGGCCGCGGCCAGCGCATCCCGCACGGCATCGGGCTTGATGCTCTTGGCAGCCTGCATGGCCATCACATAGGTCTCGATGCAGGCGGCGGCGCCGGCGACGTGATAGGCGATCGGGCGCGTGAACTTGCTGCGATAGTATTCGGTGAACTTCTTCGCATCGCCGAAGAACTTGTCCTTGTAGGGCACCGCTTCGTCCCAGTAGGTCGAGCACAGGATCGACTCGGAATACTTGCCCAGCGCCTCGCGATAGGAGGCGAGCTGCGGGCCGAGCCCCTGGTACAGCAGCTTCACGTTGGTGTTCGTCGCCACCATCTGGCGCGCGATCAGCAGCGAGTTCTGGTCGTGCACGACGCAGAGCAGCATGTCCGGCGTGTTGGCGCGCACCGAGGCAAGGACGCTCGAGACGTCGGTCACCTTCGCCGGCAGCTCGAAAGTGTCCAGCAGCTTGAAGCCGGCCTCGTTGCACGAGAGCTTCACACCCTCGGCCGCGGTCTTGGAGAAGGCGTCGTTGTTGTAGATCACGGAGTAGCTCGCGGGCGTCGGCTGCAGCGTCTTGAACAGCGCCGATGCGGCCGCGAACTGCCGGGTGGCGCGCGGGAACATGCCGAATACGTATTTGTAGCCGCGGGTGAAGATCGCGTCGGAGCCGCCGCCGGTCTGCACCATGGGCTTCTTGGCGCGCTCGGTGATCGCCACCGTCGGCAGCACGATGTTGGAGCCGAACGAGCCGAGGAAGAAATCCGTGCCCTCGTCGATCTGGCGCTGGATCAGCGTCGTGGCCCGCGCCGGGTCGCTCGCATCGTCGAACAGCTTCAGCTGGATCTTGTACTTGTCTCCGGCGATCTCGACCCCGCCCAGCACGTCGTTGATATAAGTTGCGGCGGTGATGTAGCCGTTGTTGACGTTGAGGCCGGTCTCCGCGGCGGCACCGGTGAGCGGCACCGAACCACCGATCGTCAGCGTCTTGGTCTGGGCCCGGCTCGACCGAAGAGCCGGGGCGGTGAGGGCGACCGCGCCCAGTCCTGCTGCCAACACATCACGACGCTTCATGAATTTCCCTCCAGTTTCCGTATAGCAGTCGGCCCCGGGCCGACCGATCGTCCCAAACGGCCATTGCGGTGCAAGATGCATGCCCTGCATAGCGGATGACGCTGCGGACATCTCATGAATTCTTCCCCGCGCGGCGCGAAGTTAGGAACATGATCAGCCCTTGATCTCTACGCCGGCCCATTCCTCCAGAACTTTCGCGATGTGGGTGAAGTCGGAGTCGGCGCCGAAGCGGGCTCGAGTGATGGCGAGCATCTCGCGCACCGCGCCGCCGACGACCATCGGCACGCCCATAGCCTCAGCTTCCTCGACGCAGAGACGGACGTCCTTGTAGGACAGGCCGGTCGCGAAGCCGAAATCGAAGGTGCGGGGCAGGATGGCGCGCGGGAACTTGTCCTGCGTGGCGCTGTTGCGGCCGCTCGAGGCATTGATGATGTCGATCAGCAGCTTGGGATCGAGGCCGGCCTTCACGGCCATCGCCATGACCTCGGACGTCGCGACCATCGCCGTCGCCGCCAGCAGGTTGTTGGCGAGCTTGGCGGTCTGCGCCATGCCGGGCTTCTCGCCGGCGAAGAACAGCTTGCCGAAGGTCTTCATCATCGGCTCGATCTCGCCGAAGATCTTCTTCGGGCAGGACACCATGACCGCGAGCGTGCCGGCCTTGGCGCCGGTCATGCCGCCGCTCACCGGCGAATCGACCCAGCCGATCTGGCGCTCGGCGAGCTTGCCGGCCACTTCCGCGGCGACGCCGGGCCCGGTGGTCGACAGGTCGATCATCTGGCGCACTTTCGAGCCGTTGATGATGCCAGCATTTCCGCCCAGCGCAACCTGGCGGACGATATCGGGCGTCGGCAGGCTGACCAGAACGATCTCGGCCTGCGAGGCGACTTCGGCAGGCGAGGCGGCGACCCGGGCTCCGCGCTCGGCAAAGGGCTTCAGCGCTTCCGGAGAGACGTCGTAGATACACAGTTCATAGCCTGCATCGAGCAGGCGCGAGGCCATCGGTCCACCCATCCGTCCCACGCCGACGAAGCCCACCACTGCCATTATTTCCTCCACATTCGCACCGGCTGCTAAGCTAGCATCCGGGAGGAACCATGCTGAAAGGCAAAACCGCACTCGTCACCGGCTCGACGCAGGGGCTCGGGCTCTCGACGATCGAGCGGCTCGCGTCGCACGGCTGCAACATCGTCATGAATGGCCTCGGCAATGCCGAGACGATCGAAGCCAATCGCCGGCGGATTGCCGACGCGCACGATGTGCGCGTGGTGCATCATGGTGCGGATCTCTCGAAGCCCGCCGAGGTAGCGTTGCTCGTCGAGGCAGCGCTGGCGGAATTCGGCGGCGTGGACATCCTGGTCAACAATGCGGTCGTCCGTCACTTCGCGCCGATCGAGGACTTCAAGACGGAGGACTGGGATCGTGCGCTCGCAGTCAATCTCTCCTCGGCTTTCCACACCACGCGCCTGATCCTGCCCGGAATGCGCCGGCGCGACTTCGGTCGCATCGTCAACGTCGCTTCGATCTTCGGCTTGCGCGCCGTGGTCAACCGGGTCGACTACGTGACGACCAAGACGGCGCTGATCGGATTCACCCGCGCCGTGGCACTGGAGACCGCTGCGCAAAACATCACCTGCAACGCCATCTGCCCCGGCTCGTCGCCGACACCGGCGATCGAGCAGCGTCTCGCCGACTTCATGGCCAGGGAGAAGCTGTCGCTGGACGAAGCCGTCAAGGCCTTCATGGGATCGCGTCAGCCGTCGGGCCGGTTCGTGTCGCCCGAGCGGGTGGCGGGCTTGGTCGCCTTCCTGTGCGGACCGGACGGCGATGACACCACAGGGTCGGCCATTTCCATCGACGGCGGTTGGAGCGCAGCGTAGTCTCCCCCCAACAATCTTGGAGGAGATGACCGATGACCGTTCGCCGCCGTAAATTCCTGCCTGCCGCCGCCGCTACCGTGGCTGCCAGCACGCTCGCTGCGCCCGCCATTGCGCAGACTGATCCCGTCATCAAGTGGCGCCTGACGGCCAGCTATCCCAAGAGCCTCGACACGCTGTTCGGCGCGGTCAACACCGTCGCCAAGACGGTGAGCGACCTGACCGATGGCAAGTTCGAGCTGCAGACGTTCGCTGCCGGCGAGATCGTGCCCGGCCTGCAGGTGCTCGACGCCGTGGCGAACGGCACGGTCGAGTGTGGCTTGACCTACATGGGCTACTACATCGGCAAGAATTCGGCGGCGATCTTCGATGCGTCCTTGCCGTTCGGTCTCACGCCGCGCCAACACGCCGCCTGGCTGAATTTCGGCGGCGGACGCGCGCTCGTCGACGAGGTCTACGATGGCTTCGGCGTCGTCGCGATCACTTCGGGAAATACCGGCGGCCAGATGTTCGGCTGGTTCCGCAAGGAACTGAAGACGCCCAAGGATCTCGAGGGGCTGAAGATGCGGACGGCCGGGTTTGGCGGCAAGGTCATGGCAAAGCTCGGCGTGGTCGCCCAGCAGATCGTCGGCGGCGAAATCTATCCCTCGCTCGAGCGCGGCACGATCGACGCCTGCGAATGGGTCGGCCCGTACGATGACGAGAAGCTCGGCTTCAACAAGGTCGCCAAATACTACTACACGCCGGGCGTTATGGAGCTCGAGGCGACCAACCAGCTCATGATCGGCAAGAAGGCCTGGGCGACGCTGCCGCCGCGTTACCAGGCCGCGATGCGGGCCGCCGGCGCCGTCGCGAACCAGGAGATGCTCGCCTCCTACGACGCCAAGAACGCCGAGGCGATCGCGCGCCTGGTCGCCGCGGGCACGCAGCTCTCGGTTCTGCCGGAGGAGATCATCAAGGCGCTACGGGTCGCGCTCGAGCAGGTGCTCGACGAGGAGGCGGCGGCGAACGAGCAGTTCAAGAAGATCCTGACCAACTGGCGTGCGTTCCGCGCCAACCAGCACCGCTGGTTCTCGATCGCCGACACCCGTGCGGAAAACGCGGTCTATCGGTCGACGCCGTCTTAGGGGTAGGAGGGCTGCTTCTGCCGTACTCCGCAAGAGTGCGAGCGATGCAACGGCCAATCCGCTACATCAGCCGTGGGCGCTTAGCTCAGCGGTAGAGCACACCCTATACATGGGTGAGGTCGCACGTTCGATCCGTGCGGCGCCCACCATCGCCCTTCCGGATGGGGACGAGAGTGAGATCCTTCTCGTCCCGCTCATCGACGACATGGTTTGCCCGGTCCACCGGCCAAGGCTCCGCGATAGGCCCAAAGTATTACTCAAAGTGCGCTTCCTCATCATGCAAGTCCCGACGGTGGCCGAGCAGGGCTTTCCGGGCTTCGAGGCCGTCGCCTGGTTCGGGCTGATCACAAGAAGTGGTGTCCAGGGCGAGCAAGTCGCCCGCGTTCATCAGGATGTGGCCAAGATCCTTGCGGACCCGACCTTCGTCGCGCGTCTGGAAGAGTTCGGCCTGATTCCGGTTGGATCGGGGCCGCAGGAGTTCGGAGAGTTGATTCCGAGGGAGATCGTTCGCGTGCAGGCTGTCCTGGGCACGCTCGGCTTGAAGGCTCGATGAGGTTGGGGATTTACGTCGGTTCGGCCTGACAGGACGCCATGGCCGGCTCATCTCGTTCAACCGTCATAGGTGAGCACGACGAAGCCGTTGGCCGGAAGGACGATCTCCGCCGATGTGGGGAGGCCATGCATCGCAGCGCCATCCGCGCGAACGCCGCCGCCGTTGCCTTGGACGTCGGGATTGACCCATTGCTCGTAGACATCGCTGTTGAAACGCTCTCGCCACTGACCGGCGCGTGGCATCCCGATGCGGTATGCGAAGTGGGTCGTCTCGCGCAGGTTGGCGACGATCAGCACATCCGATCCGACGCCCTCTATCCAGCGATGCTGCGCCAGCACCCGATCGGCATTGTTGACATGGAAGACGTTGAGCGAACCGCGCCGCAGCGCTCGCAGGTCACGGCGGAGCGAGATAAGCTCGCGCGTGAAGCGGAAGAAGTCGCGCATGGACCGGTCGGTGGCAAGGCCGTCCCACCAGATTAAGGAGGTCCGGAAGTAGGAGGGGTTGTCGCTCCAATATTTGTCCTCGTAGATCTCCTCACCCATGAACAGCATCGGAATGCCGGGCGCCGTCAGCAGCAAGCCGGTCGCAACGCGCGCGCGGCTGCGTGCAAACCATGAGCGCGAGTTGGAGGGATCCCCTGCCAGGGCGATCCGCGGCTGACGATCGGTCTCGTTGTCGACTCGCACGACGTCCTGGTTCTCGAGATGCTGGACCTTGCGATAGCCCGCATCGCCTGCGGCCCGCAGCGCCTGCGCGAGAGGCATGAGGTCGATCTTCGCATCGTTGCCAGCCGCGACCTGGCCGAGCAGGTTCCGGATCGCTCCGCGCAGATCCGCCGAAAGGGCGCTGTCGAAGCCGGCACCTCCCTCGGCGTGGGTGCGGATTACCGCCGATTGATCGGCCCAGTACTCGGCAATCAATAGCGCATCGCGACGTTGGCCGCGCAGCCTGTCGGTGAGCTCCTGCAGGAAGCTCCAGCCGCCGTGCCGGTCGATCACGGTGACTTCGTCGAACCGGAAACCGTCGACGTGATACTCGTCGAGGAAGAAGCTGGCATTGTCGATCAGGAATTGCCGAACCTCCGGCTTCCAATAGGCGAAGACCAGGCCACCGGCCCAGCCCTGGTCGGTGAAATAGAGGCTGCGGTTGTTGTCGCCGGGAACGTCGCGATCCAGGAAATACAGGCTCTTGTCGCCGAAATCGCCGCCGGCGTGGTTGTAGACGACATCGAGGATCACGGCGATGCCGTGCAGGTGGAGGATGTCGATGACGGCCTTCAGCTGCCGTGTCTGGCCATCGAGCGCATCCGGCGCGAGCGGAGCTTGGCCCTTGCGGGCGAGCAGGGCGTTCGCCTGGTCGACGTAGCGCGGATAGTCCGGGTCCGTCGGCGCCACGGTGTAGTCCATCTCGGGCGAGAAATAGTCGACGCCATTGTAGCCAAGCGAGCGCGGCCCGGCGAACTCCTGGACGGGCAACAGCTGCACCGCGGTGACGCCGAGCTCCACCAGGTGGTCCATGCGGAAGAGCAGATCCAGGAAGCGTCCCGGGCGATCGGCCCGACGGTCGCTACCATCACGATCGGTCGACCAATAAGCGCCGATGTGCAGCTGGTAGAGGATCAGGTCGCCGAATTGAGGGCGCACGAAGCCGGCGTCGTGCCACGAATAGGCGTCGGACCGCGTGACGATGCAGCGGCTGTCGGGGAAGGGCGGCTCGCGAGTCAGTTCACGCGCGCGGGGGTCGCGCTTCTCACCGCTGGTGCCGGGGCCGTGCACGAAGAAGATGTATTCGTCTCCCTCGCGGACACCATCGATCGAGGCGGACCAATAGCCGTTGCCCTCGCTTGCGAGCGGATGGTCGGATCCGCCGTCGAAGCTGCCGCGCACGCTCACGTCCCGGGCAAGGGGAGCCCAGACGCGAAAGGTGGCGCCTCCATCTGTCAATTGTGCGCCCAGCGGAGCGCCTGCGACCCCAGGCACGTCAGCCGTCCCGGCTGAACATCGCCAAAAGGGTCCGCCCGCCGGCCGTAACGCTATGGCCGTGAACGATGATGTCCATCGCTTCTTCCCACCAGCTGCCGAAGGCATGCCCGAGCGCATGCTGTGCTGCATATCAGTCTCGACGGGAATGCCGATCGTGGCAATCTTCGTTCCAGTCGGGGCGACGTACCGAGAGGCGAATTTGATTTTGCAGGTGTCAGACCCGGCCGGACCGCGTTGTCGTCAGGATCTTTCTGTTGGCGATGAGGCTGCGGCAGATCGATTTCAGCGCCGTCACCGTCTCGCGCGTGGCGCGGCTCACCGGGCGGCCGCGCGGCAGGGCGAGCACGCGATCGGCGCGCATCCAGGGCACCAGCGCGGCCGACAAGGTGCCGTTCGTGACCTCCTGATGGATGCCGGAGAAGGGTAGGAGGCCGTAGCCCAGCCCGTCCATCACCATCTGCTTGAGCGGCGTCATGCTCTCGACGCGGAAGGCCGACGGCGTCGTGAGCGGAAAGGGATTGCGGCTGAGCGGGCGGACAACCGCAGGCAACGCATTGAACGCCTTGCGCGTGATCGTGCCGGACCTGAGCAGCGGATCGCCCGGCGGCCCGATCACGAACACCTGCTCGACCACCAGCGTCTCGTAGTCGAGATGATCGTTGGGCCGCGGCGCCGAGACGAGGGCGACGTCGATCTCGCCGCGAAGCAGCCGGTCGGTCATCTCTTCGGTCAGCCCCTCGCTCAGCTCGAACTGCACGCGCGGGAAGCGCGCGGCGAACACGCGGGCGAGCGGCGCGTAGAAGATGTCGGCCAGGCTGGAGGGCGCGCCGAGCCGCACCGTGCCGCTCGGCTCGCGATTCTCGGTCTGCACCTCGGCCTTGATGTCGTCGAGGCTGCCGAGCAGCCAGCGGCTGCGGTCGAGCAGCACCTTGCCCGACTCGGTGACGGAGACGCCGCGCGTGCCGCGGACCAGCAGCGCGCCGCCGAGTTCCTCCTCCAGCACGCGGATGTGCCGGCTGAGCGCCGACTGCGCGACGTTGAGCGCGCTGGCAGCCGCGCCGAAGCCGCCGCGTTCGGCGACGGCCAAGAAGTAGCGGAGCTGGCGCAGATCCATCGAGCCCTCCCGATCTCGAAACGAGATCACGAACATATCAAACATATTCTGGTGAGATAGAGCGCGGGCGCGGAAAGTCTCCTCAACAAGGCAGGAGGAAGCGCATGGCCGAAGCCACGGACGTTCAGCGGCGCACGTCGGTCTTCATCGTCGGCGGCGGCCCGGTCGGATTGGCAATGGGCCTGCTGCTCGATCGCTTCGGCATCGATGCCGTGATCGTCGAGAAGAGCCCGACTACGACCGACCATCCCAAGTCGCGCGGCTGCTGGGTGCGCACCATGGAGATCTTTCGCCAATGGGGCATCGAGCAGCGCATCCGCGATCGCGGCCTGCAGGACAATTCCGACATGTTCGTCCAGGTCGAAAGCATCGCCGGACGGGAGATCGGCCGCTCGCGGCCGGAGCCCAATCTCGGGCAGACGCCGGCCTGGAAGTGCCTGGTGGCGCAGGATGCGGTCGAGGAGGAGATCTACCGCGTCATCGAGCATTCGAACCGCGTGCAGGTGCGCTTCTCGACCGAGTTCGTCGGCTTCGAGGAGACGGATGACGGCGTAGAATGCGAGATCCGCTCGGTCGAGACCGGTGAGACCGAGCGCTGGCACGCGAAATACCTTCTGGCGTGTGACGGCGCCGGCAGCCGGACGCGCCAGAAGGCGGGCATCGACATGGTCGGGCCAGCGTCGATGGCAGTGCTGCTCAACGAATATTGGCGCGCCGACCTGTCGCGCTTCCCGCTCGCCCGCGAGGCCGCGGGTTACCAAATCTATTCGGATACGCCGGGCGTGCCGCGCGCCGGCATCCTCAACACCAACGGCCGCGACCGCTGGCTCAGCATCATCCAGATCGGCCAGGAGAAGGACGACCGTCCGCGGCCCTGGACCGACGCGGAGACGATCGAGATGATCCGCCTGCACGTCGGCGTGCCCGACCTCGAGGTAACGCTGCTCAACCGCTCGATCTGGCGGATGAGCCGGCAGGTCGCGGCGACGTTCCGTAGGCGGCGCGTCTTCCTGGTTGGCGATGCCGCCCATCGCTTCCCGCCGACGGGAGGCTTCGGCCTGAACTCCGGCGTGCAGGATGCGCACAACCTGACCTGGAAGCTGGTCTATGTGCTGCGCGGCTGGGCGTCGGACAAGCTGCTCGACAGCTATGACGTCGAGCGCCGGCCGGTGGCACAGTCCAACGCCGACTTCAGCGTCGGCAACCGTACGCGCTTCCTGCGCATGGAACAGGCGATCCGCTCCGGCAACGAGGATCACATCGCCTTCTGGATCAACGACCTCGACAACCACCTGCACAGCATCGGCCAGGCGCTGGGCTTCACCTACGAGGAGGGCGCGGTGATCCCCGACGGGACGCCCAAGGGCGGCCACCTCACGCGCTACTACACGCCGAGCGACCGGCCGGGCGGGCGCTTCCCGCACCTCTGGCTCGATCCCGCGCGCAAGCACTCGACGCTCGACTGGTTCGATCAGGAGTTCACCGTGGTCACCGGGCCGCTGGGCAACGCCTGGCTCGAGGCCGGTCGCGACGTGTCGGCCAAGCTCGGCATGCCACTTGGACTGCGTCAACTGCCCAACGCTCATCCCGCCGATGGCATCGAGATGGGATTGCGCGGCGCCGTGCTGGTGCGGCCCGACGGGCACGTCGCCTGGCGCATGCCCTACATTCCGGCCGACCCGGCGCGCGAGCTGGCGGGCGCGGTCGGCGCGCTGCTGCAGTGAGTGCCGCCGTGCGCCGCATCGATGCCAACGGCACGTCGATCGCCTGCGAGGTGAGCGGCACGGGCGCGCCCGTCGTGCTGATCCACGGCGCGGAGGCCGACCATTCGATGTTCGACGCGTTCGGCGCGCTGCTTGCCGAGCACTTCACCGTCGTCGCCTACGACCAGCGGGATTCGGGCGGCACGCGCAATCCGCCGCTGTCGTACGGGCTTACCGAGATGGCCGACGATGCGGCTGCGCTCATCGCGGCGCTCGGCTACGAGCGTGCGCATGTCTTCGGCACGTCGCTCGGCGGCGTGATCGCGCAGGTTCTGGCCGTGCGCCATCCCGCCAGGATCGACCGGTTGGTGCTGTCGAGCACCTTCCGCGCCGGCGTGCCGCCGCTCTCGATCAATCCGGATGCTTTCCCCAGGCTCGCCGCCTTGCGCGCCGGCCTTCCCGGCACGGCGGCGGAGATCGCGACCTTCTTCTTCCCGGTCGCGCATATCGCGGCCCATCCCGAAGTGGTCGACATCTTCAACGGCACGAGTCGCACGGCCGAGCAGAGGCAACGCCGCGCCGGGATTCTTGCTCAGGCGGTCGCCTGCGATCTCGCGGCGATCACGGCGCCGACCCTGGTGCTGGTCGGCGCCGACGACCGGCTCATTCCGCCGGCGCACACGCTCTCCCTGGCGCGCGCCATCGCCCATGCGCAGACCGCGACCCTGCCGGGTCTCGGTCACGTCGCCACCTTGCAGGCGCCCGACGTGGTGGCGCGCGCAGTCATCGCGTTCCTGAAAACAAGAAGCGGAGGAAACGATCATGTGGATGCAATGGAGGGAATTGCGCGGGCGTCGTGATGCATCATCGCGACGGCGTGCGCTGGGCCTGATCGCTTCGGCACCGTTTCTGTTGCCAAAACGCGGTGAAACGCAGGCAGATTGGCCGTCGAAGCCGGTGCGCGTGGTGTCGCCGTCGACCGGCGGCATCACCGATACCCATTGCCGCATCGTGTTCGAGGCGCTGTCGGAGAGGCTCGGCCAGCGCTTCTATGTCGACGGCAAACCGGGCGCGGGCGGCGGCATCTCGGCACAGATCGCAGCGCGCTCGCCGGCCGACGGCTACACGCTGCTGTTCTGCATCGCCAGCCTGATTGTCACGAATCCGTTCGTTTACGCCAACAACCTGTACGACACCGACCGCGACTTCGATCCGGTCGCTCTCCTTGCGTGGGCACCGTTCGCGATCCTGGTGCGCGAGAGTCTGCCGGCACGTTCGATGCCGGAACTAGCCGACTACATCCGCGCCCATCCCGGCAAGGTGACCTTCGCCAACGTGTCGCCGGGCAGCCTGGCGCATCTCGTCGGCGAGCAGTGGTTGCAGACGATTGGCGGCCGCGCGGAGATGGTACCGTACCGCAGCGTGCCGCAGACCATCCTGGCTTTGTCGGGCGGCGAGATGGATGTGTTCGTGGCGCCGATCGGCGAGGCCAAGGCGGGCATCGCCGGTGGCAAGATCCGCGGCCTCGGTGTGACGACGGCAAAGCGGCTCGAGGTGTTGCCCGACGTGCCGACGCTGGAAGAGCAGGGCTTTCCCGGCTTCGACGTGGCGGGCTGGTACGGCGTCCTCGCGCCCAAAGGCACGCCGCGGCCGATCGTCGACAAGCTTAATCGCGAGCTCAATGCGGTGATCACCAATCCGGCCTACCGCGAGCGCGTAGCCGGTATGGGTGCCGTTGCGGCCGAACCGCTCTCTCCGGAGGCTTTTCGCGAGTCCTATCGCGCCGAGGCCGACCATTGGGCGGCATTGATCCGAAAAATCGGACTGAAGCTCGAATAGGTTGAAGCGGCTCAGTCCTTTCGCTCCCGGGCGTACTGCGGGCGCTGCAGTTGGCGCTCGATTGCGCTCAACAGGCGCATCACCGCCGCGTCGAGGTCAGGATCGGCGTCCAGCGGCTGGCGCCACTCGGCGAGTTGCCGGCCGAGGGCGGCGGGGTGTGTTTGCTCGATGCGCATACTGCACTAACACCGGACGGAGCCCGCAGTTGCATCGGTTAAAAAAGCCGAGCAACTTTTTGTTAAGAAGGGGAAAATCAGCGCTTTACGTCGCGTAGCGCATTGCTGAGCGCACCAATCAGGTCGTCCTGCTGTTTGTGCCGCACGGTGCCCAGGGCACGCGGCAAGCCCGCGTGATGGGCCTTTCCCCTAGCGGTCAGGACCGGTCCGTCCTTGCCGTCCTCGATCAGGCGCAGGGCGCGCAGATGGGTGAGATCGGCGGCGCGCAACGTATGCACCGGAGATTCGCCATAGGCGACACGGCGCAGGGTGACTTCCTCATCGCCGCTCAGCACGTCGACGCTGTTCTTCTTGTTGCTGCTGTCGTCGGTCATTGCATCTCCTGGGGACGTCGCAGCAGCGCGATCTCGTCGCGAAAGTCCACCTTAGATGGTGTCTGCGCCTTCCGCCCACAAGGCGCCATGGTTAGTGCCGCCATTCCTTGGCCGGAGGCAGGCCCTCCGTCACGTCGACGTGGGCGGCATCGGCGTGCGAGTCCGACGGCTTGCCGCTGAAGCGGACATGGAACACCTTGCCGTCGGAGGTCAGCAGCCGGAGGTCGCGCCGGCCGAAGGAGCGTTGGAGGTCAGCTGGCGGCATGCGCAGTTCGCCTGACGCCACCACCTCGCCGGGCCGCGTCGTGTAGCCGTCGAGATCGTAGTCTGCCGGACCGATCGTCTCGTCGCCGCACACCAGTGTGCCTTTGCCGCGCAGCTTGCCAAGGAAACGCATCACGCCAGGTTCCGGGCGTCGCGGAAGCGGACGAGGCGACCCGTGGCTTCGTCCCACAGGGTGAGCCAGGGCGCCGTCAGCGCGCGGCCGAGGTCGAGCGGCGGCGTTGCGCGCAGAGACTGCATCGCCTCGTGCGCGGCGCGGAGGCGATAGTTCGGCACGCGCGGATCGAGGTGGTGGACGTGATGGAAGCCGATATTGCCGGTGAGCCATTGCAGCGTCGCGGGCAGGCGCAGCCACGACGAACCGCTGAGCGCCGCGTCGACGAACTGCCAGTCGCTGCGCGGCGACCAATGCGCCGTCTCGAACCGATGCTGCACGGAGAACAGCCACACGCCCAGTACCGACGACACCGCGATCACCGGCACATGGATGAGCAGAACCTCCTGCCAGCCGAGCAGCGCGACCAGGGGGGCGAACAGAGCGAGCAGCGCGAGGTTGGTGAGATGCACCGAGAGGCGCTCCCGTCGCCACTCGCGCGGCGTGTCGAACGGCACGCGATAGAGCAGCAAGAACACCAGCGGCGGCAGGAGCAGGTTGGCGACCAGCGGGTGGCGCGGCAGGCGGTAGAGCAGGCGCTGCCAGGGTGACAGTGCCAGATACTCCTGCACGGTGAGGCAGGCGGAATAGATGTCGGCGCCGCCGCCGCTGCGGTCGAGATTGTTCCAGTCGCCGTGATGCCGTCCGTGCTGGCGGCTCCAGTTCGCGAACGGCGTCAGCGTGACGAGGCTGCACAGTCGACCGACCGCGACGTTGGCGCGCCGCGATGCGAAGAACGAGCCATGGCCGCAGTCGTGCTGAATGATGAACACGCGCACCAGCAGCGCACCGGTCGGTAGCGCGAGTGCGAGCGTGAGCCAAGGCGACAGCGGATAAACGAGATACATTGCCACGCACGCGGCGAGGAAGGGACCGAAGGAGGTCGCGAGCTGCACCACGCCGGAGCCCCACGACGACCGCGCAAATGTGGCGGCGGTGCGGCGAATCTCGGAGTCGGACACTTGCATTCCCTTACATGGTGCCGGTGCACCAGACTTGCAAATCTGCGGGCCGGGGCTCATACAGTCGCGGTCGATAGACGGATAGATGATTTGGCCGCGGCTTGCGTAAGTGGGCGCGGCCCCCGACTCCATCCCGAAAATCAATGCGCCTTCGACGATTGGCGTTCCGCCCCCCAAGCGGCACGCTGATCAGCATTTCTACGTTCGTGAAAGGTATTCCCATGACCACGGGAACCGTCAAATGGTTCAATGCCACCAAGGGCTTCGGCTTTATCCAGCCCGATAACGGCGGCAAGGACGCCTTCGTCCATATCAGCGCGATCGAGCGCGCGGGCCTCGGCACTCTCAGCGAAGGCCAGAAGGTCGAGTTCGAGCTCGTGACCGACCGCCGCAGCGGCAAGCAGTCCGCTGACAATCTGAAGGCCGTTGGCTGATCAGACGTGAAGACCCGCCCTGGCAGCAGGGCGGGTCGCTTCCGTCGCTTTGACGGCGCGCGCCCCGCGTAAGAGACTTCCTCCCAGACAAAATTGGGGGAAAGCGGGCAAATGAGCACATTCGTATTGGTACACGGCGCCTACCAGGGTGGCTGGATCTGGAAGCGGGTTGCTGCAGAGCTGACCGGCGCCGGTCATCGCGTGCTCGCGCCTACGCTCGATGGTTGCGCCGAGCATAAGGGCCAGGTGCGCGCGGGCATCACTACGGAGACGCATGCCGCCGAGATCGCGGAGCTGCTGTTCTACGAGGATCTGACCGACGTGGTGCTGGCCGGCACGAGCACCGGTGGCATGGTGATGGCCGCCGCTGCCGAACGGGCGCGCGAAAGGATCGCGCGGCTGGTATTCGCCGATGCGCTCGCGTTGCTCGACGGCGAGGCGTTGCCCGACATCGTCAAGCGTCCCACCGCAGTGAACACCGCGCTGACGAGCGGCCCGTCGCGCCAGGATTTCGAAACGCGCCTGTTCGCCGATCTCGATCCCGAGACGCGGCGCTGGGCGATCGAGCGCTGCACACCGCATCCGATTGCCGCCATGCAGGCACCGGTCCGGCTCGAGCGCTTCTGGGACCAGTCCTGGAATACCTCGGTGATCTGGTGCAAGCGCAGCTCGAACCCGCCTCAGGCCCATCAGCGCCGCACCGCCGACCGGCTGAAGGGCCGCTGGCACGAGCTCGATACCGGCCACTATCCGATGCTCACCGAACCGGCGGCCCTGGCGCGATTGATTGCGCAAGGGTGAGGGCCGCGCTCTGTCGCCGTACGAGACGAGATGTATCCTGCAAGGTCGAAACGTGTCACCCGAAATGCAGGAGCCAAGGTTCGAATCGATCATGTAAGCTTCCCGTCAATGGAACGCGTTGGAGGGGGCGATGGATCGATGGCGTTGCGGCGTGATCGTGAGGAGGTTCACGGCAAAGGCCTCGGGAACCTTGCTCACAGTGAGCCTCTCGACACTTTCGTTTCCGGCCGTCGCCCAGAGCACGGTCTGGGATAGCGTGTGGACGAACTCGAACTGGTACGTCGCGGTTCCGAACCTCATCGCCTACACGGCCAGCAGCCAGGACCTTTCGCAGGTCGTGCCGACCGGCGATCAGACGCTCTGGACGATCGGCACCTCCGATCACGGGCACTTCACCGGCGTCAGCAATGCGACGCTGAGCATCGGCCCGTTCGAAAGCTTTTCGACGACGAACATGAAGGGCTTCGTGTCGACGGCGGGGCAGGTCATCATCGTGTTCACGTCGGAGAGCGGCAGCAATCCGCCGATCATCGGCATTGGCCAGATGCGCGAGATCGGTGGCGTATCGCTGGCCGAGATGCAGATGATCACGCGTGGCGATACCCTGCTCACCCACTGGGCCTACATGGCTCCCTACAACCCCGCCACCTTCACGCCGCCGCCGCCGACGGACGTCGTCTATGCCGACGTGACGTCGCCGCAATGGCGCTGGACGGCAAGCACGACATGGTCGCTGGTCAGCCAGCCGATCTTCTCGTCGACCAGCCCCGGCACCTTCAAGATCACCAATTACAACAACGGCTACTTCTGGGGCATCGGCGTGGGACCGCAGGGCAGCGGCGTCGGCAACTTCACGCTGCTCGGCTCGATGACGCCGGAAGGCAACGTGCTGTTCAACACCGTAGCCGACGGCACGCTGGTCAGCCTGAGCGGGCTGATCACCGGCGATCCTGCAACCGGCGCGATGGGGTTGTTTCCGTACCTGGGATCGGGAACCTACGGACCGGTCAGCACGGCAAACGTGGTGGTCGCGCCTTCCGCGATCGCCGCGGGCTCGACCTACTTCCTGAGCGATGTGGGCACGATCGTCCTGCCGGCCTTCACCGGCGGCACGCTTCAGGTCGACGCAAATGGACAGATTTCCACGCAGAACTTCACGCTCGATGCGTCCGGCACCAATCGGATCGACCAGCGCGGTAACAGCGCGACGTTCGCGGGAGCGCTCTCCGACGCGGTTCCGGGCACACCGGGCGGCGTGACCATCGCCAACAGCGAAACCGGCGGCCGGATCGTGTTCAGCGGGGTGAGCAGCTACACCGGGATGACGACAGTCGATGCGGGAGCCACGCTCGCCGTCGATGGCGTGATCGTGTCGCCGGTCACGGTCGAAGGCACGCTTCGCGGCACTGGCTTGATCGGCGGCAGCACGACGATCGCGAACGGCGGCACGCTCGCGCCGGGCGACAGCCCCGGCACACTGACTTTTGCCGCGCCGATCGCGATGGCGCCGGGCGCCACGCTTCAGCTCGATATCGACGGCATGGGAACGGGCAACGGGGCCGGCAACTACAGCCGCGTCGTCGTGGTTGGTGCGGGCAACAGCTTCGCCGCCGACGGCACGCTGCTGCCGCTGCTGCGCGGCATCACGCCGCCCGCATCGAACAGCTTCACGCCGTCGCTCGGCCAGCAGTTCAACGTGATCGCCGCCGAGGGCGGTGTATTGGGCAGCTTCACCAGCCTGACCCAGCCGGCCGGGCTCGCCCAGGGTACTCGCTTCGATGCGCTTTACGCGCCGAACACGGTCAACCTCGTCGCGACGCCCGCGATGTTCGGCAATCTGGGCTTGGCCGGACTGCCGCAGACGGGCAACCAGTCGTCGGTCGGTCGCGCATTGGATGCGATCCGGCCCGCGGCGGGCCTTCGGATGAGCGGCGCGACGGCGGCATTGTTCACGCCGCTCTATGCGCTGCCTGCCGCGAGCATCCCGCAGGCCATGGAACAGCTCTCGGCGACGATCTATGGCGACATGCTGCTTGCCACGCGCACCACATGGCGGGGGTTCGCCGAACAGGTTACGGGGCAGCTCGACGCACGTCGCCGCGGCAGCGGGTCGGGCACCACTGCGCCGGGTCCGTATGGATCCACCGCATGGACCAGCGGCTTCGGCGAATTGCAGCAGGTCGCCTCTACTGACGTGCCCGGCTTTCAGTCCCGGGCGGGCGGAGTGATGGCCGGCATCGACACCTCGTTCGGCGGCTTCGCGCGTGCGGGTTTCGCCGTCGGTGGCGGCACCCTGAAGACCTGGGCCAACAATGGCGCTTCTGCGGACGGCGCGGCGCTGCAGCTCGCGCTCTATGGCGAGATCTCCGCCGGCGCGTTCTTCCTCGGCGGCCAAGCGTCCTACCTCGTGATCGACCAGACGATCACGCGACCTGTGAGCGCCTGGTCGACCGCCACGCGCGGCGCGGAGACGTTGAGCGGCGGAGGCGGACAGCTCTCTGCCGGGATGCGGCTCGCCTTCGGCGATTGGCAGATCGAGCCGACCGTCGGCACGAGCGTCCTGGCGCTCGGCTCGCGCGGAACGACGGAATGGGGCTCCGGCCCGACGCAGCAGATCAACGGCCAGTCGCTGACCAGCGTGCAGTCGCTTCTCGCGCTTCCGGTCGGCACGACGATCGCGCTGTCTCCGGAGCGATCGATCTACGCCCGTGGGCTCGTCGGCTGGTCGCACGAATTCGGCGACACGGTCGCGACCACCACCGGCGGATTCACCGCCGCGAGCAGCGCCCAGTTCTCGACCGTGACGGCGCCAGTCTCGCGCGATGCCCTGCTCATCGGTCTGTCGGGCGATGTCGAGCTGGCACAAAGCGTGTCGCTCTTCGCAAGCGCTCGCGCCTCGCTCAGCAGCCAATCCAATGCGCAGAGCGCGCGGATCGGCATTCGCGCGACCTGGTAGTGCGCGCCGGTCACTCCGGCTCGATCCCCGCCACCTTCATCATGTCGCGATAGAGCTGGATCTCGGCGACCTGGATCTGCCGCATCTCCTCCGGCGTGGTCGGCGCAATCTCCGAGCCGCCGACGGCCTGGCGCTCGACATAACCGGGCTCGGTAATGGTCTTCACGATCGCGTCGCGCAGCGTGTTGAATACCGGTTGCGGCATGCCCCTGGGAAAAAGGACTCCGGTCCAGGTCATCAGCTCGAAGTCGGGGATGCCCTGCTCGATCAGAGTCGGGATGTCGGGCGTGAGCTTGTAGCGGCCGCGATTGCCGACGCCGAGGCAGCGCACCGTGCCGGCCTTGACCTGCGGCAGTCCGGTGACCGGGTCGGTGAAGCACATCTGCACGTGGCCGCTCATCGTGTCCTGGAGTGCGAGCGGCGTGCTCTTGTACGGCACGTGCACCATGTCGATGCCGGCCTTGGTTTTCAGCAGCTCGCCCGATATGCGCGTCGAGGAACTGCCCGACCCGAAGTTGATCTTTCCTGGCTGGCGCTTGGCGAGCGCCACGAATTCCTGCGCCGTGCTGGCTTCGATCTTGGGGTTCACCATCATGAAGACCGGCGCCTTGCCAATGATGGTGACGGGGTCGAAATCGCGCAGTGGATCGTAGGGCAGGGATTTCATGAGCGCGACGTTGGAGGCGGCGGCGGTGTTGGAGCAGACGAAGATCGTCTGCCCGTCCGGCTTGCTCTTGGCCGCGAGGTCGGCGGCAATCGCGCCGTTGGCGCCCGGCTTGTTCTCGACCACGACTGGCACGCCGAAGGTTCTGTTCAGCCCGTCGGCGACGTTACGCGCGGCCTGATCGGTCGCCGAGCCCGGTCCGAACGGCACGAGAATGCGGATCGGTCCGTTGGGAAAGCTGTTGGCGCGCGCGAGGTTCGGCGCCGCAACGGCACTTGTGGCGGCCATGAGAAAACGTCGGGTGATCATGCCCGATTGTATCCATGCTAGGGTACGCGACGAAAGGAAAGACAAACATGAGCGTGCGTGCGGGACGAGAATTCCTGGCGATACCCGGCCCGACCACGGTGCCCGACGAGGTCCTGCGGGCGATGCATCGCCCGGCCGTCGACATCTATTCCGGTCCTCTGCTGGCCCTGACCGATGGCCTGCTGCGCGACATCGCGCGGGTCTTCAACACCAAGGGCCACGCCTACATCTACATCTCCAACGGCCATGGCGCGTGGGAAGCCTCGCTCACCAACGTGCTGAGCAAGGGTGACCGTGTCCTGGTGCTGGAGAGCGGTCGCTTCGCCATCGGCTGGGGTGAGGGCGCCCGCCGCATGGGTGCCGAGGTCGAGATCCTGAAGGGTGGCCTGCGCCGCGCCGTGCGGCCGGCCGAGGTCGAGGCGCATCTCAAGGCCGACAAGGCCAAGGGAGGAAAGACCATCAAGGCCGTGCTGGTCGCACAGGTCGACACCGCCTCCGGCGTGGTCAACGACATCGCGGCGATCGGCCAGGCGATCCGCGCCGCCGGGCACGATGCACTCCTGATGGTCGACGCCGTCGCCTCGCTGGGCTGCATGCCGTTCGAGATGGACGCGTGGGGTGTCGACGTGGCGATGTCGGGCTCCCAGAAGGGAATGATGACGCCGCCGGGTCTCGGCTTCGTCGTGGCCAACGACCGCGCGCGCGAGGTGCACAAGACTGCCGGACTGCGCACGCCCTATTGGGACTGGACCGATCGAGAGGGTGATCAGCACTACCAGAAATACGCCGGTACGCCGCCCGAGCACCTTCTTTTCGGCGTCCGTCAGGCGCTCGACATGCTGTTCGAGGAGGGACTCGAGAACGTCTATCTGCGCCATCGGCTGCTGGCCGAGGCAGTACGGCGCGCGGTCGGCGTATGGTCGGAAGGCCAGGCGATCGGCTTCAACATCGTCGAGGCGAGCGAGCGCGCCGATTCGATCACCTGCGTGCAGGTGAATGGCCACGATCCGGAGGCGCTACGCGCCTATGCCAACCACAAGTGTGGCGTGATCCTCGGGCAGGGGATCGGCGAGCTTTCCGGCAAGGCGTTCCGAGTGGCCCACATGGGCCACGTCAATGCGCCGATGATCCTCGGCACCTTGAGCGTGATCGAGATGGGCCTCGCCGCCCTTTCCATCCCGCATGCCAAGGGCGGCGCCCAGGCCGCGATCGACTGGCTGAGTGACCAGGTGAAAGTCTGACGTCGCCAGAAGAGCTACAACCTCGAGATGTTGAAAATCCGCGGACAGATGCCTTTCTGGCTTCGCCGGCCGAGGCGTTCCCGTATGTCTGCTTTTCTGTAGGCTGCTGTTGCTCAAACCTCGTTATCGTGCAGGACGTACAGCAACATATAGACTCGGGTTCGGCCCGCGAGGACTTCGCTGTTCGTTACGTCCACTTCGAACACATGCATCTCTTGCGGCTTGCCGGAAGGATGTCTTTTGCTGGGGTACAGATCGGCTACCGGCTTGCCGCTGAATGTCGTCCTCTCGCACACGCCCCGTGTTGCAAGGTGAGCCAGTAGCCTTTCTCCGAGAGCCGCTTCCTCGACGTATACAGTTGCCAGTTCGATGGCCAACTTCTGGTCGACGCAAACGATATGCGTCATGTTTTCGAACGGCCGCGGCAACACTTGCGCCTGGACACGGGGCGCAAGCAGGGCGGCGCACGTCATCACCGCTATCATCCAGCAAACGCGCCGAGCACAGGCAGCAGCATCGTGGCGCAATGTCGATGGCAGGCCACGGCGTGAGCGCGTTGCGCTCCGTAGAGCGACTTCACGCCATCGCGCCAGTGCGCTCGCAGTTTTGGTTGGGTGCAAAGATTCTTCTCCTCCCACACCATCCGGCGGCCTGCATGACAGCCAGGATGTGGCCGTTGCTGACGATGCCTGAAATCTCGCGACTCAACCAGCCGTACGCATAGGCGGCTCCCGCGTTGCAGATGCGATGAAAGTCAAGTGGGGTGCTCCGCCCGGAATTGGGAAAGGCGCGCTGGCATCGTGCGTGGAGAGCAGCGGCCAAATCGTCCCCCCGATTCTGCCATCGCCGGTCGCTTCTTGGGCTTAACTTCATGGTCGGACAAAGCTGGCGCCGAGGCCGGCCAGAAGGCGCCGTGTGGAACGGTCGCCTATTCGAATGCGGAACAAAAGTACGTCGGTATTCCCTGCCCACGTAAGTAACGCTGGTCAGGAGCATCCAGCGGAAGGGCTCACCCTTCACCGCAGATCTGGCGGCTCGCTGGCGGCCCGGCACTGGGAAGGCCGATTGGCCGCTAAAGAGCATAAGCATGGGGTACCGCGAGCTATCGCGGTGCCCCTTTGCTTGAGAGGCGAGCCTGGCTCCGGCGCGAGCCTTATCTCCCCGTCAACCCGAGGAACGCTCAGCGGCTCTTGCCGCGCCGGAACAGCATGGTGATGTTGCGGCGCCGGTTCTCGAAGCCCTCGGCGAAGCGGAAGCTCGAGGTCTCGTGGAACAGCATGCCCTTGAACAGGAGCCCGCGGTTCTCGGCGTAGGGATAGGATTTCTGCCGCGCGCCGATCCTGCTCAGATGCAGCCGGATGCGATAGCTGTCGGCATTGTAATTGTTGAAGGTCCACTCCGGCGGCGCCGTGACATTCCACATCTCCAGCCCGCCGCCATCGGGCGCCAGGTTGGCGCTGTCGGGCGTTATCCAGAAATTCAGGCTGATGTCGGACTGGTCGGCATGGATGTCGGTGCCCGGCCGCTGGTGCTGGCAGACGAACGACCACCAGTAAGTGAGATGATGCTCTCCCAGCAGCTCGGGCACTGCCGCCTTCAATTCGGCGGCAAGCTGCAGCAACAGGGGGCTCACGAAGCCCGATTCGGGATAGGCGCCGAGATAGCCTTGGCGGTAGGAACGCCGCCATACCGTCGACTCCAGGCAGAAGCGTTGGAGTTGCGCCAGCGCGGCCGGCGAGAGGAGATTGTCGACGCAGGCCACGCCGCCCGCCTCGTGAAAGGCTCGGGTGATCTCCCCGGCGTCGTTGCGCGGATTGAGGCAGCGCTCGGGGGCGGGCTCGTTGCGCCTCATGCGCGGCGGCTCGGCCAGCGCGCGGCCCCAGTCGCCGCTGAGCTTGATGCGCGGCGCGACGCTGCCGGCCTTGTCGAGGATGTCGTTGAACCAGCGGCGCGTCTCCTCGCGCTGCGCGGCCGGCATCGGGAGCAGCGTACCGGGCGGCAGGCCGTGCAGCTGCTCGAGGTAGGTGAGCTGCTCGAGGTTGTGCAGCGCGAGATGAACCGGCGTTCCGGCGGGATCGTCCGGCGGAGGAGGCGAGAGATCGAGAGCGGCGCCGAAATCCACCAACGCCTCCTCGCGCTCTTCGAGTGCGGCACGAATCCGGGCCAGCAGGGTCCGAGCCTCGCGATGATTGGGCGCCGCCTCGACCGCTTTCAGCACCTGCTCCTTGGCCGACTTCAGGTCGCCGAGCTGCAGATTGACAGCAGCAAGGGCCACGAGGACCGGCAACGACGGCCGCTCCGTCGCAAGCTTGTCGAGCGCCAGTGCAGCCTCGTCGTAACGACCCAACGCAATGCTTTTCTGGATGCTGTTGGGGACAGGGGTCTCGGGCAGCATGTACTCGGCGCAACCACGCGAAAAAGGGGCGCTACGCGTACTCTCCGGCTGGGAGCCAAGCCAGCGAACGGGGATGGAATCGAGAGATGTTGATTACGAATGGTTTTCGATCACGCTTACGTGATCGGTGCACTCGGATTCGGGATGGGAGGCGCTGTCTCGTCCCGGAGCGACACGGTCGAAATGAAAAGGGCGCCCCGTGAGAGGCGCCCATTTTCTCAATCTAGGAGATGGCTCAGCGCCGCCACCAGCCGCGCTTGGGCTTCTCCGGCGGCAGGTCGGCCGAGATGACCGGCACGACCGGCGGCGGTGGAGTCTGCTCGGCCTCCACCTCAGCTTGCAACGGGATCGGCTGCGGTGCCTGGGCGACCACAGGCTCGGGCGGAGGTGCGATTACTGCCGGCGGCGGCACGACGGGCGCGGCTTCTGCGATCATCGCGGGCCGCCATTCGGCAGGCGCAGCCTCGACCGGCATTTGACCGCCCGCCATCTGCTCGACAGGCTGACCATCGAATGGCACGGCGGGCTGGCCGTCAAGCGATGCAACAGGCTGATCCTCGAACGGCGCGGAAGGTGATGCATCGGCCGAAACGGGCTCGTCGGCGCGCGGCTCCCAGCCGCCGTTCGGCTCCTGGCCGTATTGATGCGCGTGCTCGCCGATCGGCTCGCTGCCGTCGCCATTCTCGCGTCGGCGGCGACGTCCGCCGCGGCGGCCCCGCCGACGGCGATTGGCGTCGCCGCCATCGCCATCAGCGGTATCCTCGCGCCCCTCGACACGGGGGCGATCGCCGGGCGACTCGCCGTCGGCCCGAGCTTCGCCCGAGGACTGGCCGTCGCCTTCTTCGTCACCGACGGGGTCGCGATCGGAGTCCATCGACGGCTCGTCGCCGGACGGCGTGACATCGTGTCCGTTGCCGACAGCAGCCTGTGGACGGTCTTCGCCTTCGCCTTGCGGACGATCGTCATCGCGGCGGCCGCTGCGCCGGCGCCGCCGCCGCCGCTTGCGGTTGCGGCCGTCTGCACCTTCCTCGTCGCCCGCCAGACGCTCGACCTCGGCCCCGGGCTCGGCAGCATCGTCGATTTCGCTGTCGTCGGCGGCGAGAGGCTCCTCGCCGGCGACCGCGTCATAGCTCGCGCGGGCGAGCTCCTGGGCCGGCCGCTGGTCGTCGCGGCGCGGACGTACGCGTTCGATCTCGCAATCGGCGGCATGCAGCTCGTCGTCGGCCTCGATCGTGACGTGGAAGGCGTAGCGCTGCTCGATCTCGCTCAGCCCGTGGCGCTTCTGGTTGAGGAGATAGAGCGCGACGTTGGGCGGCACGCTGACGACGATCTCGCTCGAGCGGCGGCGAACGCCTTCCTCCTCGATCGCGCGCAGCGCATGCAGCGCCGCCGATTCGATGGAACGCACCCGGCCGACGCCGGCGCAATGCGGGCAGATCTCTGTCGAATGCTCGAGCAGGCTCGGGCGCAGCCGCTGGCGCGACATCTCGAGCAGGCCGAAGGCGGAGATGCGGCCGATCTGGATGCGCGCACGATCGTTGCGCATCGCGTCCTTCATCTTGTGCTCGACCTGGCGCTGGTGGCGGTTCTCCTCCATGTCGATGAAGTCGACCACGATCAGGCCGGCGAGGTCGCGCAGGCGGACCTGGCGGGCGACCTCCTCGGCCGCCTCCAGGTTGGTGCGCAGCGCCGTCTCCTCGATGTTGCGCTCCTTGGTCGAGCGGCCGGAGTTGACGTCGATTGCGACCAGCGCCTCGGTCGGGTTGATCACGATGTAGCCACCCGAGCGGAGCTGCACGGTCGGCAGGTGCATGGCGTCGAACTGCGATTCGACCTGGTAGCGATGGAAGAGGGGGATCTGCTCGTTGTAGAGCTGGACCTTCTCCGCCTGGTGCGGAATGAGCTGGCGCATGAAGCCGCTGGCGGCCTGGAAGCCTGCCTCGCCCTCGACCAGCACCTGGGCAATGTCCGTGTCGTAGATGTCGCGCAGGGAGCGCTTGATGAGGTCGCCTTCCTCGTAGATCAGCGCCGGCGCGGTCGAGCGCATGGTGAGCTCGCGGATCGAGTCCCACAGGCGGCTGAGATATTCGTAGTCGCGCTTGATGTCGATGTTGGAGCGTTCCAGGCCGGCGGTGCGCAGGATCACGCCCATGCCCTGCGGCACGTCGAGCTCGGCCAGCATTTCCTTCATGCGCTTGCGGTCGGCCGGATTTGAGATCTTGCGGCTGATGCCGCCGCCGCGGCCGGCATTGGGCATCAGCACGCAGTAGCGGCCGGCCAGCGACAGGAAGGTGGTGAGTGCCGCGCCCTTGTTGCCGCGCTCTTCCTTGACGACCTGGACGAGCAGGATCTGGCGGCGCTTGATGACCTCTTGAATCTTGTACTGGCGGATCGGCTGGCGGCGGCGGCGCTCGCGGCTCTGCGGCTCCTCGCCGGCATCGTCTCCGCCGACCACCTCGACCGGGGCAGGGGCCGAGATGCTGTCGACTGCAATCTCCGCAGCCTGCGCCACCACTTCGCCTTCCGCTTCGGCCGGACGCTCGCTGGCCGTCTCGGGAGCGGCGATTGCTTCGCCAGCCGCATCCGCCACTGTGGCGGCGCCGGTCGGGGCGAGCGCTCCGGTTTCATCGACCGGCTTCTCGGCCGCGGCCTCGCTGATCGGCTCGACAGCCGTGGCTTCGCTGGTTGCCTCTGCGGCAGGTGCGGCGCTGGCGATTTCCGCGCCAGCGGCTTCCGCCGGTGCCGGCGCCGGAGCGGGCGCTGCCTCGGTCTCGCTCCCTGGTTCGGTTGCCGGTTCGGGCGCTGCCTCGTGAGGGGACGCCTCGTGACGCGATGCCTCGGCCGACGCTGGCTCTTCGTGGGCCGCGGGCGGTTGGATCGCCGCAGGCTCTTCCAGGGACCCTGCGACAGGCGACGCCTCTTCCGGCCTCTCGTTCTCCGGTCTCCCGTTCGTCGCCTCGGCGTCTTCTGCCGCGTCTGCCGCTTCTTCCCGTGCGTCCTCGATGTCCGTCCGGTCGAACCTCTCCGACCTGTGCTCGGGCTCCTCGTCCGCGAGCCGTTGCTGCTCGGCGATCAGCTTCTCGCGATCGGCCACCGGGATCTGGAAGTAGTCCGGATGTATTTCCGAGAAGGCCAGGAAGCCGTGGCGGTTTCCGCCGTACTCCACGAAGGCGGCCTGCAGCGAGGGTTCGATGCGAATGACCTTGGCGAGGTAGATGTTGCCCTTGAGCGGCTTGCGCGAGCCGGTCTCGAAGTCGAATTCGGTAAGCTTGGTCCCATCGACGACGACCACCCGGGTCTCTTCGGGATGGGAGGCATCGATCAACATGCGGCGGGCCATTGGCGCGCTCCTCGAGACGTTGGGGACCCGATCCGGCGCGAGCAACCGGCGGCCTTGCCGCCTCTCTGGCGCGAGGGGGGCGGTGCGTTTCGACCCGCCGAACGGCCCACTCAATCTGGCCAAGGCGGGGAAGCATCGCATCGCCGGACTACGGACGCAGCCCTGCCGACCTCGAGGTTCCTGATAAGTCGTCACCCGGAGCGCGGCCTCCGAAGAGGGCGCTACGACGGCGACGACTGCTCGCAGGACTCAACATACGGTGTTCGGGCAAACCCGACAAACAAAAAGTAGATCCTCAGGAAATTGCGTTAATTCATTGAAAATGCTAAAGAACAACAATGCTGAGGCGCTCCATCATTTCTTTGCCGCTGATCCTGTCAGCGCCTAGTGTGTGGGCTGCCCCCAAGAAGACGCCGATCAGGAACCCCGTTCCGAAGCCCTTTGTCGCTCCATCTCCCAAGCGTTTTCCCACACCTAGACTGATCGCTCTGGATCCCGGCCATGGGGGCAGAGACCCAGGGGCGCTCGGACGTAACGGCACGCAGGAAAAGAGCGTTGTAATCGCCGTCGCCCGCGAGCTTCGCAAGCAGCTGCTTGCGGGCAACAGCTATCGCGTCATCCTCACCCGCTCCATCGACACCTATGTACCTCTGCGTGAGCGGGTGGCACGGGCGCAGGAAGCGCGCGCCGACCTATTCCTGTCGATCCATGCCGACTCCCATTCGAACCCCGAGGTCCGAGGCGCCTCCGTCTATACACTGTCTGAATCAGCAAGCGACCGCGAGGCCGAGGCGCTGGCCGCCCGCGAGAATCTCGGCGACACGGCGGTCGTGCCCTCGAGCACGGTCGCCCGCACCCTGGTCGCGATGGCTCAGCGCGGCACGGTCAACGACTCTCGCCGCCTGGCCGAGACGATCGTCGGCACCTTCGGACAGGCCGGCATCCGCCTGCTGCCCCATACCCACCGCCAAGCAGGCTTCGCGGTGCTCACGTCACCAGACATCCCCGCCGCCCTGGTCGAGCTGGGCTATCTCAGCAACCCGCGCGACGAGACGCTGCTGACGGTGCGTCAGCACCAGATCGCGCTGGCCCGCGCGTTGCGAGCCTCCGTCGATGCCCACTTCGGGTCCAGCGGCAGGAGCCATAAGGCCTGAGCGTCAGCGCGGCCGCGCGTGATGCGCCACGATCAGCCGCGCCACGGCAGCCGTCACCCGCTTGCCGGTTGGAATGTGCAGGAACTCGTTGGGTCCGTGCGCGTTCGAGTGCGGACCCAGCACCCCGGTGATGACGAACTGCGTATCCGGAAACTTCTCGCCCAGCATTCCCATGAAGGGGATGGAACCGCCTTCGCCCATGTAGGCGGCCGGCTTGCCGAAAGCCTCCTGCGAGGCTTGCGCCACCGCCGCCTCGAGCCACGGCGCGAGCGCCGGCGCATGCCAACCCGACTGCCCGTCCTTGCCGCCGAACTCGACCGTCGCGCCGGAGGGAGGATCGGCCTCCAGCGCCGTCTTGACAGCGTCCATCGCCGCCTGGGCGTCGAGCGTCGGCGGCAGGCGCAGGCTGAGCTTGGTGGTCGAGAAGGGCAGCAGCACGTTGCCGGCATCCTGCGGCGTCGGATAGCCGTCCATGCCGACCACTGCGAGCTGAGGCCGCCATGTACGGTTCAGCACCATATCGGCCCGCTCCTCGGCCATCGGCCGCGTCGTGCCGGCGAAGGGGAACTTGGTATAGACCGAGTCGCCCAACACCTCGGCCGCCTGCTTGGCCTGCTCGATGCGCTGTGGCGGGATCTGCACATAGAGGTCCTGCAGCTTGATCGCGCCGGTCGCCTCGTCCTCGAGCCGCGACAGGAGCGCGCGGGTCAGCCTGAAGGAGGAGGGCACGATCCCGGACGCATCGCCCGAATGCACGCCTTCGGTCAGCACGCGCACCGTGAGCGTGCCGGCTGCGATGCCGCGCAACGAGGTGGTGAGCCACAGCCGCTCGTAATCGCCGCAGCCCGAATCGAGGCAGACCACGAGCGAGGGATTGCCGATCCGGTCCTTGAGATGGTCGACGTAGTAGGGCAGGTCGTAGCTGCCCGACTCCTCGCACGCCTCGATCATCACGACGCAGCGCGCGCGCGGCAGATTCTGCTCCTTGAGCGCCTGCAGCGCGCACAGGCAGGCATAGATCGCGTAGCCGTCGTCGGCGCCGCCGCGGCCGTAGAGCTTGTCGCCCTTCAGGACCGGCTGCCACGGTCCCAGCCCTTCCGACCAGCCTTTCATCTCGGGCTGCTTGTCGAGATGGCCGTAGAGCAGCACCGTGTCGTCCCCATCACCCGGCAGGTCCATGAGCAGGAGCGGCGTGCGGCCGGGCAGGCGGAAAACCTCGAGCGTGGCGCCCGGGAAGGCGCCGAGCTGCTGCCGTGCCCAGCCTTCCATCAGCGCGACGGCTTCTTCCATGTAGCCGTGCTCCACCCATTGCGGGTCGAAGGAGGGCGATTTGTTGGGTATGCGGATGTACTCGGTGATCGAGGGCAGGATCGAATCGTCCCAGAAGGAGTCGACGAAGTGGTGAAGCCGTTTTGTGTCCATGCCGGCAAATTAGGCCGCGCGGGCTGCCCAAGAAAAGGCATAAGTCCGTGCCAACCTTTGCTAAGACGGTGATCGTGCTCAATCTCATCAAAATCGGTATGGCCTTTGCCCTGGCCAGTATGATCGTGGGGCTCGGCATCGTGGCGGGCCTGTTCTGGCATTTCAGCCACGGCCTGCCCGACCACAAGCAGCTCGCCGACTACCAGCCTGCGACCGTTTCGCGTCTCTACGCCTCCGACGGCCGGCTTCTCGCAGAGTACGCGAAGGAAAAGCGCGTCTTCGTGCCCGTCGCCGCCATGCCCAAGCGCGTCCTGCAGGCCTTCGTCGCCGCCGAGGACCAGCGCTTCTTCACCCATCCCGGCATCGACTTCATCGGGCTCGGCCGCGCCGTCATTGCCAACCTCGCCAACCCGGGCAAGCGGCCCGAAGGGGCCTCGGGCATCACCCAACAGGTCGCCAAGAACTTCCTGCTCAACAACCAGGCCACGCTCGCCCGCAAGATCCGGGAAGCCATCCTCGCGTTCCGGATCGAGGAGACCTACTCCAAGGAGCGTATCCTCGAGCTCTATCTCAACGAGATCTATCTCGGCTCGGGCAACTATGGCGTCGCCACCGCCGCGCTCAACTACTTCGACGCCTCGCTCGGCCAGCTCACCCTGTCCGAGATCGCCTACCTCGCGGGGCTGCCCAAGGCGCCGAACCGCTACAACATCGTCAGGAACGAGAAGGAAGCCTACGCCCGGCGCGACTACGTGCTCGGCCGCATGCGCGATGACGGCTACATCAGCGCGGAGGAGGAGAAGGCCGCCAGGGCGGAGAAGCTCACCGTGCGCAAGCGCTCGGCCACCGAGGTCGTGCAGGCCGATTTCTTCGCCGAGGAGGTCCGCCGCAACCTGCTGGCGGCCTACGGCGAGAAGGGCCTCTACGAGTCGGGCCTGACGGTGATGACCACCCTCGATCCCGCCATCCAGGGAATTGCCGACCAGGCGCTGCGCGAGGGGCTTATCGCCTACGACCGCCGCCACGGCTGGCGCGGCCCCTATGCCAAGATCGCCGACGTGAAGGAAGGCAGCGGTTGGGAGGACGAATTCGCCCGCCTGGTGCAGCGCCGCCCGCTGTTCGGGCTGCCGACCTGGCAGCTCGCTGTCGTCACCAAGGTCGAGGCTCAGTCGGCCACGATCGCGGGCCTGCCGCCCTCTCCGGATGGTGGAGGAACCGAGGGGACCATCCCCTTCGCCGAGATGCGGTGGGCTCGCCCGACCTTGCCCGACCAGCGGGTCGGCGGCTCTCCCGGCCGCCCGGCCAACGTCGTGAGCGTCGGTGACGTCGTCGTGGTCGAGAACGTCGAGAAGCCGACCACCGGCCCGCTCGGCACCGCCTATCGGCCCGACGCCAAGCCCTATCCGCCGAAGAGCTATGCGCTGCGCCAGATCCCCAACGTCAACGGCGGCGTGGTGGTGATGGATCCTCAGACCGGCCGCGTGCTCGCCATGTCGGGCGGCTGGTCCTACGGCATGAGCCAGTTCAATCGCGCGGTGCAGGCCAACCGCCAGCCCGGCTCGTCGTTCAAGCCGTTCGTCTATCTCGCGGCGATGGACGCGGGCTTTACGCCCTCGACCATCGTCGAGGACGCGCCGTTCGAATATGCGCCGGGCTATGGCCAGCCGGTGTGGCGGCCGAGCAACTACGGCGGCGGCTTCCTCGGTCCGCTCACCGTGCGCAACGGCCTGGAGAAGTCGCGCAACCTGATGACGGTGCGCATGGCGGCGCAGATGGGCATGAAGCGCGTCGTCCAGGTCGCCAAGGAATTCGGCATCATGGACAACATGGGCGCCTACCTGCCGATGGCGCTCGGCGCGGGCGACACGACCCTGCTGCGCATGACCATGGGCCACGCCATGCTGGCCAACGGCGCGCGCGAGATCACGCCAAGCCTTGTCGACCGCGTGCAGGACCGCAACGGCAAGACCATCTACCGCCACGAGCCCCGCGAGTGCATCGGCTGCGGCGAGGCGTCCGCCGGCGGCAGGCCGCCGCCGCCGCAGATCGTCGACAGACGGCAGCCGTTCCACGATCCGGCCAGCGTTTACCAGGTCGTGAACATGATGCTGGGCGTCACCACGCGCGGCACGGCGGGCCAGCTCGCGGTGCTGGGCCGCCCGATCGCCGGCAAGACCGGCACGACCAACGACAGCCGCGACAACTGGTTCATCGGCTCGACGCCCGACTACACGATCGGCATCTATGTCGGCTTCGACGAGCCGCGCACCTTGGGCGATCAGGAGACCGGCGGCGGCACCTCCGCGCCGGTATACGAGCGCATTGCCCGCGTGATCTTCAAGGACAAGCCGCCGGTGCCGTTCCGCATCCCGCCCGGCCTGCGCATCGTGAAGGTCAATCACGACAGCGGTCTGCCGGCCTATCCCGGTGACCCGAACGCGATCGACGAGGCGTTCAAGCCCGGCACCGAGCCCAACGAATACGGAGCCCAGGGCCCGAACACCGCGGGCGCAGCGTCCGGCGATTCGGCCGACTCAATGGGGGCGGGCGGCATCCGGAGATCGACCCTGAGCGGGACGGGCGAGACGTACTAAGTTCTGTCCGTGCCGCTTGAGGCAACGGCCTGAGTTCGGATATCAACCCCTCACAAGACGCAACTTCCTTGTCCTCTCCCCGCTGGGGGGAGAGGAATATGAAAGCTGCAAAGAATAGCGAGTAGGACCAATGCGCGCCGAAGCCCAGGCCATGGTGACCGAAATCGAGGAGTCGCTCGAACTCCTCAGGAGGCGTCTTTGACTACGACCGTGCGGTCGTCCGTCTCGACGAGCTGAACGCGCGCGCCGAGGATCCGGCGTTGTGGAACGACCAGAAGCAGGCCCAGGCGGTCATGCAGGAGCGCACGAAGCTCGAGGGGGCGATCGCCACCATCAAGCGCCTGCGCGCCGCGATCGACGATAATGCCGGGCTGATCGAGATGGCCGAGGCCGAGAAGGACGAGGCGATGATCGCCGACGCCGAGGCCGCCCTGCGCGAGGCGGGCGCCGAGGCCCGCGCCGCCCGGCTCGAGACGCTGCTGGCGGGCGAAGCCGACGCCAACAACGCCTATGTCGAGATCAACGCCGGCGCCGGCGGCACCGAGGCGCAGGACTGGGCCGAGATGCTGTCGCGTATGTACGTCCGCTGGGCCGAGCGGCGCGGCTTCAAGGTCAGCTGGCTGGAGGAGAGCGCCGGTGAAGAGGCCGGCATCAAGAGCTGCGCCTTCAAGGTCGAGGGCCGCAACGCCTATGGCTGGCTGAAGACCGAATCGGGCGTGCACCGGCTGGTGCGCATCAGCCCGTTCGACGGCAACGCGCGGCGCCAGACGTCCTTCGCCAGCGTCTGGGTCTATCCCGAGGTCGACGACAACATCGAGATCGAGCTGATCGACAAGGAGCTGCGGGTCGACACCTACCGCGCCTCCGGTTCGGGCGGCCAGCACGTCAACAAGACCGATTCGGCGGTGCGCATCACCCATCTGCCGACCGGCATCGCCGTTGCCGTGCAGCAGGAGCGCAGCCAGCATCAGAACCGCGCCAAGGCGATCCAGATGCTGAAGGCCCGCCTCTACGAGGTCGAGCTGCAGAAGCGCGAGGCCGAGCGGGCCGAGACCGAGGCGAACAAGACCGACATCGGCTGGGGCCACCAGATCCGGTCGTATGTCCTGCAGCCATACCAGATGGTGAAGGACCTGAGGACGGGGGTAGAGCGAAGCGATCCGCAGAAGGTGCTGGACGGGGATCTGGACGAGTTCATGGCGGCGAGCCTGGCGGCGCGGGTCGGCGAGGGCGGGGACAAGAAAGCGGCTTAAGCGACGACCCGAAGGAGCCGGAACGAATGGCGAGAATTCTCGGCTATATTGCGTCGAGCCTCGACGGCTTCATTGCGACCGACGACGACAAGCTGGACTGGCTCTTCCAGTACGACGACATGGACCTGGGAGAGCACGATTACAGGTCGTTCCTGAAGCGCGTCCGGACGCTCGTCATGGGACGCGGCACCTACGATTTCCTCGCCAACGATCCCGCTCCTTGGGGCTATGACGAGCACAGGGTCATTGTCGTCACGTCTGGGCCGATCGATCATCCGAAAGGCAAGCTCGAGGTGCGCTGCGACGTCGACGCTCTCATTGCCGAGTTGCGCGCCCTCGAAGACGGCAACGTCTGGATGATGGGAGGCGGGCAACTGCAAATGGCTTTCATGGAAAAGGGCGCCCTCGACGAGATCGAGATCTACGTCATTCCCGAGCTGCTGGGCGGTGGCCGGCCCCTGTTCCCCCCGACGGGTCATCGCGCGAGTCCGACGCTGATCAGTGCTCAGGCGCTGGATAAAGGATGCGTCCGTCTTCACTATCGCTTCGACCGTTCCGAGTGAGCCTTCGCGATCGACGCCGTTGAAGGCACTCTGTAGGTATCAGGCCTCAGAGGGCACTTCGTAGCGGAGGAAGGTAATCTGGTCGTCGGTATCGATGGAAATTTCCAGGACCTTATCGACGAGGTCGACGTGCAAGCGAAGTGCAAGAGCACTTCGTCGAATAGGTAAGGTTGCATGTCGAGGTCCCTGCGCTGGGGGCGGGCGAGCACATCTGGCCAGCGTGAATGGCAACATCCGCGTATTCGCCGCGCTCAAAGCTGAGGAGTTGCACGAGCTCACGGTTCAAATGTCTATGAACACCCCGTTTGTAAGTTCCTTCACCATTCCTTCAAACCCAGTCTCCTTTAAATCCCATGCCTTCGTAGTAACTGACTACTTTCTTCTCAAAGTCGTCGCCGACTTTTTGAGAGCTCAACTTTGTCATCTACTCGCCCTCGCCGAAAACCACGCGAGTTACTTGCACGGCTTTGGAAGTATAGGTAGCAGCCAGCGCGGTGGCAAAGAGATCGTAGTTTCTCTCGAAGATAGTAGGATTTTTCTCGAGAGAGGTTCTGAGGAGTCGACGACAACAATAGAAACGGCCATCACCCTGCCTTCCTCACCGCCCGCGCCACCTCGCCCCAGCGGTCCAGCGTCTTGCCGTCGATCTCGCGCCAGTGCGAGGCGAGGTAGATCACCAGCCTCGACGCAATTCCCTTATATCGCGCGATCATCCGGTCGGCGACGTCGTCCCAGCGCGCGACCACGGCGAACTGGTCGAGGATCTCGTCGGTGATCAGTGTTTGGACGCGCGCGTCGTCGCCGGTCTTGAGGCAGTCGCGCAGCTTGTCGCGCATCCCGGTGTAACCGAGGTCGTCGAACTGGAAGGCGTAGTTGGGCGTGGCGCCGTAGAAGCCGATGGTCGTCTTCGCCTCCACGATCGGGTTGGCGCGCTCTTCCGGCGTGTCGCCGGCGGCGACGATCACCGGGATGATCAGGTCGATCGCCTTGGGATCGCGGCCCGCCCGTTGCGCGCCCTCGGCGACGCCGGGCAGCAGGCGGTTGTTGATGTAATGCATCGAATGCATCGGGTGCACATGCACGCCGTCGGCGACCTCGCCCGCGACCCGGACCATGATCGGGCCGACGGCCGAGATGTCGACCTTGACGTCCTCGTGGTCGTGGCGCGGCGGCGTCCACTGCTCGGGCAGCAGGCTCATCTTGTAGTAGGGGCCGTCGTGCTTCAGCGGCGCCTCGCGGCGGAAGGCCTTCAGGGCGGCCTTCACCGCCAGCACATAGTCCTTCATCTGCGGCGCGGGCTTGTCCCACTGGCTGGCATAGCGCCGCTCGATATGGGCCTTCACCTGGCTGCCGAGGCCGAGGCGGAATTTGCCGTTGGTGTTCTGCGCCAGCTCCCAGGCGATCTCGGCCGAGACCATTGGGCTGCGCGCGAAGGCGATCGCGATGCCGGTCGAGAAATGCAGCGACGGCGCGGCCAGCGACGCCGCGGCGATGTTCATCCACGGCACCTGGTGGCCCTCGGTGAACAGCATGCCGGAGAAGCCCGCGGCCTCCACCCGGCGGGCGAGGTCGGCCACGTTGTTCCACGTGGTCGCGCGCGTCATGACGTCGAATTCCATGCTCTTCCTCCCGTTGGGGCGAGTGTGGCGTGGTTTGGCGGGCGGTCAAACCCCTCCGTCATCCCGACCGGAGCGAAGCGGAGTGGAGGGATCTTTTCATGTGCTGCTGGCGACATGAACAGTTCCCTCGACTACGCTTCGCTCCGCTCGGGATGACGAACTACGCCGACAGGAGCGCGGCGGCGGCGAGCTTGGCGATCGGGTAGCCGGTCGTAGTCGGACGCCGTGCGCTGAACGGCCTGGTTGGTGGCGGAGTCCAGTCGGGTGCTCATCGACCGATGCTGCCACAATCCGACGAGGGCTCATCGTCTTCCGGACCGCGAGCCTCCAGCTCGCTCATGGGTCCGAGCGAGGCGGAGGCTCGCGGTCCGGAAGACGATGAGAAGACGTGAGAGACGAAAGGGTCAGTCCGTCGTGACGGACTCGCTCTCCCGTTCGCGTTCTTCCGCCGCGACCTGCTTGGCGAAGCGTTCGAGGTCGGTGCCGGCGAGCTGGGCCATGCCCGCGTGAGTGAGGGGATCGACCGGCTGTCCGTCGGCGATCACCTCGAAGTGCAGGTGCGGGCCGGTCGAGCGGCCGGTGTTGCCGGAAAAACCCAGCAGCTCGCCGCGCGCGACCCTCACACCCGGCTTGATGCGCGGCGCGAAGCGCGAGAGGTGGCCGTAGGCGGTGGCGACGCCGTCGGCATGATCGACTCGGACCCAGTTGCCGTAGCCGCCGTTCGGCCGCGCGCCGACCACGACGCCCTCGGACGCCGCATACACCGGCGTGCCCCGCGGCACGGCCAGGTCGACGCCTTCGTGCATCAGGATGCGCGGGGCGAACCCCGAGAAGAACCGATTCTTCCGCCGTGCCGCTGCGGCGGCCTGTCGTGCCGCGCGCGGGTTGGGCAGGGGCCCGCCCATGGCCTCGCCTGCCACCGGGCCGAAGGCCGAGAAGCGGGCGAGCGGATCGGAACGCCGGCCGAAGCGCGACGTGACATTCACCTCGTCGAGCGGCAGGGCGATCGCGGGCGGCGTCGCGGCCTCGCCGCTGGTGCGGAAGAACTGCTCGCCGCCCTCGCGCGGCCGGAAGCGATGGATGGCGACGGTGCTGCCGTCCGCCGTGCGCAGCTCGGCCCACAGCACGCGGCCGACGCCGATCGGACGGTCCTCGATGCTGTAGGTCTGCTCCCAGCGCACGAAGAAGGCGTTGCCGTCCTGCGGCTGGCGCGGGCCGGGCGCGCCATCGAGCGCCCGTAACGCCTCCAGCATGGCCGCGGGCGGGACGCCGACGGCCGCGGTCGATTCGGCGAGGGAGCCCGCGACGGTGCCGCTGGCGCTGTGCGCGCGTGTGAAGGGCAACAGGGCCTGTGCCCGATCCTCCTCATCGGCGGCGCCGAGCAGCTGCTCCTCTGCGATGGTCGCTTCGGCGGTTGGCGCCGTTTGCGCATTGCCGGGCGACCCGGTGCCCAGCCACAAAAAGGCGGCAAGGGCCGCGTGCAGTGACATTTTGATCACGGGGGATTTTTACAGGGAACGAAATCGAGGGGGTGTGACCAGCCCATGCTGTGCGCAATTGGCGCACGAGCGGCCGATCTCAGCGCGGCCCGTCACAACAGCGCCTTAATGTGGTATGTTATAGGCGACTCGACCCATGTCGAAAGGGGAGATGCGGCCTTGGCACAAGGGATATGGCGCTCGCTATCCTGCCTCCTCGCTGCTCTCCTGTTGATGCCTGCAGCCCAGGCGGTGACTCCCCCCGACGCCGCGGCGCGCGGGCCGCAGACCGCGATCACCACCGAGGCCTTCCTGCGGCAGGCCGTGGCCATGCTCAAGTTCGAGGTCGCGAGCAGCCAGCTCGCGCTGCGCAAGACCAAGGCGGAGGTCGTCCAGAACTTCGCTCGCCAGCTGATCCTCGATTACTCGGCGGCCGGCATGAAATTCAGGCAGGCGGTGGCCGAGACGAAACTGAAGCCGCCCCGCGACGCACTCGATGAGAGCCACAAGGCGCTGTCCGACGAGCTTGCCCACACGCCGCCCGGCAAGGCGTTCGCCAAGGCTTATATCGAGGTGCAGATCAAGGGGCTGCGCGACGACCTCGCGTTTTTCGAGGCCTATGCCCAGAACGGCGACGACGAGCGCATGAAGTTCTTCGCGCAGGAGATGGTGCCCGTGCTGCGCGGCCATCTCGAGCAGGCGGAGAAGCTGCGGCGGTAAGCAGGTCTCGCGTCGAGGCCGATTGCGCGCCGGCCGCTGGACTGCGAGGCTTCCATGATGAAACCCCGCACCCTCATCGACAAGATCTGGGAGAGCCACGTCGTCGAGCGGATCGGCGACGACACCTGCGTGCTTTACATCGATCGCCATCTGCTCGACGAGCACGGCAGCCCCCAGGCATTCGACGGGTTGCGGCGGGCGGGCCTTGCGGTGCGCCGGCCCGAGGCGACGCTCGCGGTCGCCGACCACAACATCCCGACCGAGGACCGGCGAGCCGGGATCGAGGACGCCGCCTCGCGGCTGCAGGTCGAGACGCTGGAGGCCAATGTCGCCGCGTTCGGCGTGCCTTATATCCCGGTACTCGACGTTCGCCAGGGGATCGGCCACGTCGTCGGGCCGGAGCTCGGCTTCACGCTGCCGGGCCAGACGATCGTCAGCGGCGATTCGCACGCCTCGACCCATGGTGCGCTGGGCGCGCTCGGCTTCGGCATCGGCGCGTCGGAGGTCGAGCATGTGCTGGCGACGCAGACGCTGCTGCAGAAGCAGCCGAAGACGATGAAGGTCGAGGTGAACGGCGGGCTGCCGTTCGGCACCTCGGCGAAGGATCTCGCGCTGGCGATCGTCGGCCGGCTCGGCGCTGCCGGCGCCAACGGGCACCTGATCGAGTTCTGCGGCGACACAATCCGCAGTCTCGACATGGCGGGCCGCATGACCGTCAGCAACATGTCGGTCGAATGCGGCGCGCGCGCCGGCCTGATCGCGCCGGACGAGACAACCTTCGATTATGTGCGCGGCCGCGAGCAGGCGCCGGCGGGCGAGGCGCTCGAACGGGCGATCGCCTTCTGGCGGACGTTGCCGTCCGATGCCGGCGCGATCCATGACCGGAGCGTCGCGCTCGATGCCACGGAGATCGCGCCGATGGTGACCTGGGGCACCAATCCCGAGGCGGTCATACCGATCACGGGCTGCGTACCCGAGTCGCTCGACGCGCAGGACGAGCACATGTCCGACTACATGGGGCTCGTGCCGGGGCAAAGGATGATCGGGCTAGCGATCGACGTGGTGTTCATCGGCTCGTGCAGCAACGGCCGCCTCGAGGACATCCGTGCGGCCGCCGCGGTCGCAAGAGGGCGGCGGGTGCCGGACGGCGTGCGGGCGCTGGTGGTGCCGGGCTCGGGCCTCGTGAAGCGCCAGGCAGAGGAGGAGGGGCTCGACCGAATCCTCCGGGAGAGTGGCTTCGAATGGCGCGAGCCGGGGTGCTCGATGTGCATTGCGATGAATCCGGACAAGGTGCCGCCGGGCAGGCGCTGCGCCAGCACCTCCAACCGCAATTTCGAGGGCCGCCAGGGCCCGGGCGCGCGCACGCACCTGATGTCGCCGGCGATGGCTGCCGCCGCCGCCGTGACCGGCTGGCTAACCGACGTGCGCGAGCTGGGGTGAGATTGGCTGGAGATCAAGTTCTGCCGGACCGCGAGCATCCCGCTCGCTCATGCGCGATGAGCGAGCGGGACGCTCGCGGTCCGGAAGATGATGAACCCTATCCGACCAGCTCGTATTCTTTCCGCGCCTGATCGAGCAGCTCGACCATGCGGCCGAAGCCGCCAGACGGCAGGCCGGGGAAGCCATCGACGGTCCAGTTCGGCGCACCGTCCATCCGCGCGTACGAGGGGCGCGGGCGCGACGCGGTGCAGCCGCGGAACTTCTCGTCGCGCGCGGCGAGGCGGTCAATGCGTTCCTGCAGGTCGACCTGGATCTTGTCGGCCGTCGCGCGTTTCTTGGTCGTGGCCGGCGGCGCGGCAAACGCGGCGGCATTCTGGACGAACATTGTGGACATCGCCATGGCTCCTCGGCGTGGGGCGGCCTCCCGGGGGAAGGAGGTCCAGCCCATGTACGAACCAAATGCGCCGAATGTGCCTCGTTCACAAGGGCGAGGTGTCGCAGGCTTTCACGCATGAACAGTGTGATGGGCGCGCGGTCTGCAAGACAGGAGCATGGGCTGCTGCAGCATACCATCAGCCGGTTCGACGCCTCATGTTCCTCTCCCCCTTCGGGGAGAGGTTAGGTGAGTCGTCGCGATTCGCGTTGCGAAGCGCGCTAATCTGCCGCCAGCTTGTGCGGCTCGGGCTCGAGCGCTTCGAGCACCTTCGGCGGCGACATCGGCAGGTGCGCGAAGCGAATGCCGAGGGCCTTGTACATGGCGTTCGCGATGGCGGCCATGCCCGGCACCAGCGGGACCTCGCCGACACCCTTCACGCCCTGCGGATGCTTCGGATTGGGAATCTCGATGATGCCGCATTCGAGCATCGGCAGGTCCGAGGCCACCGGCATGCGGTAGTCGAGGAAGCCCGCGTTATCGAGCTGGCCACGCTTGTTGTAGATATATTCCTCGGTCAGCGCCCAGCCGATCGCCTGCGCCATGGCGCCCTGCAGCTGGCCCTCGACATAGTCGGGATGGATGGCGCGGCCGACGTCCTGGAAGCAGGTCATGCGGATCACCCGCGTGCAGCCCGTGGCCGGATCGACCTCGACGTCGGCGATGTGGGTGGAGAAGCCGCCCTCGGCGCCGATCGTGTTGAGCTGCGTGCCGGCGCCGATCGGGCCGCCGGTCTCCGTCGCCTTGGCCGCAATCTGCGCGAGCGACAGCGGCTCGAACTTGCCGGCATTGTCGCCGGCAGGTTTGGCGTAGCCGTTCTCCCACGTGACCGCGTCCTCTTCGATCTTCCAGATCTTCGCCGCGCGTGAGCAAAGCTGCTTGATGACCGTTTCGGCGGACTGCGTGACCACCATGGCCGAGGCGAAAGTGACGCGGCTGCCGCCGGTCAAATTCGAAAATCCGACAGTCGCGGTGTCGCCGATAAGCACGTTGACCCGGCTGGGATGGATGCCCAGCAGCTCGGCCGCGATGTTCGCGGTCGAGGCGCGCGAGCCGCCGATGTCGGGATGGCCGGTCATCACCGTGACGTTGCCGTCCTCGGTGATGTTGACCTGCGCACTCGATTCGCCGCCGGCGTTGAACCAGTAGCCGGAGGCAACGCCGCGACCCTGGTTCTTGCCGAGCGGGGACTTGTAGTGCTCGCTGGCCAGGGCCTGACGCAGCGTTTCCTCATAGCCGATCACCGGATAGACCGGCCCGTGCGCGGCCTTGGTGCCCTGCTTGGCGGCGTTCTTCAGGCGCAGCTCGATCGGATCCATCCCGAGCTTTTCGGCCAGCTCGTCCATCACGCTTTCGACCGAGAAGGCGCCGATCGGGGCGCCTGGCGCGCGGTAGGCTGCGACCTTCGAGCGGTTGGAGACGACGTCGTAGCCCTTCGAGTGGACGTTAGGGATGTTGTAGGGCGCGAAGGCGCAGCCCGCGGCGCCGCGGATCGGCGAGCCGGGGAACGCGCC
The DNA here is from genome assembly GCF_965279465.1 of Reyranella sp. NCBI lineage: Bacteria > Pseudomonadati > Pseudomonadota > Alphaproteobacteria > Hyphomicrobiales > Reyranellaceae > Reyranella > Reyranella sp. The sequence continues at coordinate 5,588,013 of NZ_OZ257242.1, read as the reverse complement.
GGCCTGCAGGTACCAGGTGCCCTGGCCGGCGACGATGGTGCCGTCCTTCTTGGCGCCGATCTTCACGGTGGAGGAAGAGCCCGAGGTCGGGCCCGAGGCGCGCATCACCTCCTCGCGCGTCATCACCATCTTGACCGGCTTGCCCGACTTCCGCGAGAGCGCCAGCGCAACCGGCTCGAGATAGACGATGGTCTTGCCGCCGAAGCCGCCGCCGATCTCAGCCGGGATCGCGCGGATGTTGCTCTGCGGGATGCCCGACATCAGCGAGCACATGGCGCGGACCATGAATTGGCCCTGGCTCGAGCTCCATACCGTGACCTTGCCGTCGACATGGCTGACCAGGCAGGCATGCGGCTCGATATAGCCCTGGTGCACCGCCTCGGTCTTGAAGCTGCGCTCGACGATCACGTCGGCCTCGGCGAAGCCCGCCTCGACGTCGCCCAGCTTGTGCTCGAGCGTGCCGGCGATGTTCGAGGGCTTGCCGTCGAACTTGACGTGGTCGAACAGGATGGGGGCGCCGTCCTTCTTGGCCTCGTCGACGTCGATGACGAACGGCAGCACCTCGTAGTCGACCTCGATCAGCTTGCAGGCTTCGGCCGCGATCGCCTGGGTGTCGGCCGCGACGGCGGCGACGGGATGGCCGTGGAACAGCGCCTTGTCGCGCGCCATGACGTTGCGGCACATCCAGCGCATGTCCTGGATGCCGAGCATCACCGGACCCTTCTCGATCGGGAAGTCGAGGATGTCCTTGGACGTGACGACCGCCTTCACGCCGGGCAGCTTCTCGGCCTTCGAGGTGTCGATCGACTTGATGACGGCATGCGGATGGGGGCTGCGCAGGACCTTGCCCCAGATCATGCCGGGCATGGTCGTGTCGGCGGCATAGGCGGCGCGGCCGGTCACCTTGTCGGCGCCGTCCGGGCGCGGGGTGCGTTTGCCGATCCACTTGTTGTCAGGGTTCTCGTCGGTCATGCGCGCTGTCCTTTATGGGGGAGACGCGCCATCAAACCCCATTGGGCCGGTGGGCTCAAGGGCCAGCCGTGCTCCCCGGCCCGCGGAACTGGCTACCGCACCGCCTGCCGGACCATGTCGGCGCATTTTTCGCCGATCATGATCGACGGGGCGTTGGTGTTGCCCGCGACGATCGACGGCATGACGGAGGCGTCAGCGATGCGCAGCCCCTCGACACCATAGACCCGAAGCTGCGGATCGACGACGGCATCGACCTCGCGGCCCATGCGGCAGGTCCCGACCGGGTGCAGGTTGGAGACGCCGCGGGCGCGGATGTCGGCCTTGAGGTCGGCTTCCTCGGTGATCTGAGGGCCGGGCAGGATCTCCTCGACGACGAACGGCTTGAGCGCCGGCTGCCTGGCGATCTCGCGGCAGATGCGCATGCCCTGGATCAGAGCGTTGTAGTCGTTGGCGCTTTTCAGGAAGTTGAAGCGGATCTCCGGCGCTGCCAGCGGATCGGGCGACTTCAACCGCACCGTGCCGCGCCCGTCGGGCCTCAGATGCACCGGGCTCAAGCCGAACGCCGAGAACGGCTGGGCGATGACGCCGTTGCGATTGCGGTCCTTGATCGCCCACGCGGTCATGTTGATCTGCAGGTCGGGCCGCTCGAATCGCTTGTCGCTGCGCACCATCGCGCCGACATAGAGGCCCATGCTGGCGAGCGGGCCGGTGCGGCCGAAGGCATATTGCGCCGCCGCCAGGATGCGACGCGGCAGGCTGTTGACGAGGTCGTTCATGGTCACCGGCTGGGAGCACCTGTAGGCGACGTAGGTGTTGAAGTGGTCGTGAAGGTGGCTGCCCACGCCCGGCATATCGCGCACAACCTCGATGCCGTGCTTCCTGAGATGCTCGGCCGGTCCCAGCCCTGACAGCATCAGGAGCTGTGGCGAGCCGTAGACGCCGCCCGACACGATCACCTCCCGCTTCGCGCGCGCCTGCACGAGACCGTCGGGAGTTCGGTATTCGACCCCGACGCAGCGTCCGTTCTCGATCAGCAGCCGGGTCGCGTGCGCCGAGGTGGCGATCGTCAGGTTCTTGCGCTGCTTGGCGCCGGAGAGGTACGCACGGGCGCTCGACCAGCGCCGCGAGCGGTTGATCGTGGTCTGGTAGTAGCCCACGCCCTCCTGGTTGGCGCCGTTGAAGTCGGGATTGTCGGGAATGCCGGCCTCGACGGCGGCATCGTGCATCGCCCGGGCGAGCGTCGGCTGCCAGGCATGGTCGGAGACCTTGAGCGGCCCGCCGGTGCCGTGGAATTCGTTGCCGCCGCGGACATTGTCCTCGGCCTTCTTGAAGTAGGGCAGCACCGAATCATAGTCCCAGCCCTCGCAGCCGCGCTGGCGCCATTCGTCGTAGTCGGCGGCGTTGCCGCGCATGTAGACCATGCCGTTGATCGAGCTGGTGCCGCCCAGCACCTTGCCGCGCGGCTGGTACATGACGCGGTTGTTGAGCTCGGGCTCGGGCTCCGAGTCGAACATCCAGTTCACCTTCGGATTGTTGAAGGTCTTGTGGTAGCCGAGCGGAACGTGGATCCAGGGATAGCTGTCGCGCGGCCCGGCCTCGAGCAGCAGAACGCGGAAACGGCCATCTTCGGAGAGGCGGCCGGCGACGGCACAACCGGCCGAGCCCGCGCCGGTGACGATGAAATCGTAAGGGTCCATGCACGGAGCGTAGAGCGATTTGACCGGACGCGCGAGCCGGTAGGCTCCTATACTTTCGCAATGGCAAACTCTCCGTCCAGCCCATCGCCAAGCCCGGGGCAGTTCCTGCTCGCCCTGCTGACCGCCGTGCATGAACTCACGGGGCGTCGGCCGCCGCCGACCTGGACGCACGTCGACAAGGTCCAGACCAAGCTGGGTACCGACAACCGCGACGCGCTCGATGCCGCGATCCGCCTCGCCGTCGCGCGCCGCTGGCTGCGTTCCGACGGCGACCCGCCGGTGTCGATCACGCTGACCGGCGACGGAGTGAAATTCCTGGCGGTGGCAAAGCCGACATAGCCATGGCGAAGCGGAAAATCCGGCCGGCCGGAGCGTTGAGGGAGGAAGGCGCGCGGTATATACCAGATGGTATAGACCAGCCGGAAAAGCCGATGCAGACAGCCAAGCTCTTCAAGAACGGCCGCAGCCAGGCTGTGCGCCTGCCCAAGGAGTTCCGCTTCGAGGGCGAGGAGGTCTATATCCGTCGTGAAGGCCAGTCGGTCGTGCTGAGCCCGAAGGGTGAGGTGAACGACAATCCCTGGCAGGACTTCTTCGATGCGCTCGACATGATCGACCCAGGTTTCACCTTCGAACGTCATCAACCCACGGAACAGCAGGTGCGCAAGTCCTTGGGCACGGGTGAACAACCTCGGCGCAGGAGGAAACGCTCGACGTGAAGGTGATGCTCGACACGGACATCACGTCCTACATCTTTACCCATCGGACCGAAAAGGTTCGGCGTCGCTTCCTGGCCTTTTCGGTGGGGGATATCGCGATTTCGGCGATTACGGCCGGAGAGCTGATGTTCGGGTTCCAGATCGCTCCCTCCCAGCGCATTCGACGAGCGGTGGAACGCGCCTTGGGTGCCTTGATAGTCGTGCCGTTCGATCGCGCCGCATCCAATGTCTATGGCGAAGTGAGGTCGAGCCTTCAGCGGAGCGGTACCCTGATCGGCCCTCTCGATATGCTTATTGCCGCGCACGCGATTTCGCTCGACATGCCCCTCGCAACCAACAATCTGCGCGAGTTCCGCCGTGTGCCGGGCTTGCGGGTGGAGAACTGGCTGGCCTAGAACAGGCCATGAAACACAAGCTTCTCGGCCGCACCGGCGTTCAGGTTTCCCAGCTCTGCTTCGGCACCATGTCGTTCGGCGGTGATGCCGATGAGGCGACGTCGGCGGCCATGTACAAGGTGGTGCGCGACGCCGGCATCAATTTCTTCGACACCGCCAACGAGTACAACAAGGGCGTGTCCGAGGAGATCCTCGGCCGGCTGGCGAAGGAGCACCGCAACGACCTGGTGATCACCACCAAGGTCAACGCCCAGATCCGCCCCGACCTCAACGCGCGCGGCACCTCGCGGCGGCACATGGTCGAGGCGATCGAGGGCTGCCTGCGGCGCCTGCAGACCGATCGCATCGACGTGCTGTTCCTGCACCGCTACGACGCGCTGGTGCCGATCGAGGAGTCGATGCGCGGGCTGGAGGACCTGGTGCGCGCGGGCAAGGTGATCTATCCCGCCGTCAGCAACTGGTCGGCCTGGCAGACCCAGCGCGCGGTCGACCTCCAGGAGCGCAACAACTGGGCGCGCCTGCAGGTCATCCAGCCGATGTACAGCCTGGTCAAGCGCCAGGCCGAGGTCGAAATCCTGCCGATGGCCGAGCACAACGGCATCGGCGTCATCCCCTACAGCCCGGCCGCGGCCGGGCTGCTGTCGGGCAAGTATTTCGGCCAGGCCTCGGGCCGGCTCAAGACCAACAAGATGTACGAGGCGCGCTACGGCGAGGAGTGGGCGTTCGAGACGGCGGAAAAATACGTCGCTCTGTGCAAGGCGAAGGGGCTGCATCCGGTGAGCGCGGCGATCGCCTGGGTGGCGGCGCATCCCGCGATCACCGCGCCGATCATCGGGGCCCGCAATCTCGACCAGCTCAAGGATTCGCTCGCGTCGGTCGACGTCGCGATGACCCCGGAGTTGCGCAAGGAAATCGCCGACCTCTCGCGCACGCCGCCGCCGGCGACGGACCGGCTGGAGGAGCAGAAGGCGGCGCGGTAGGCGTGGGCCTCAGCTCTCGACCTCGCTGCCGAGCTCGACCATCAGCAGAGCGCGCCGAGTGCCAGGCTCATGTTCGGCCGCGCCGTCGGAACAGGAACCGGCAGGACCGTCATTCATACGCGGCGAAGGTCTCGTCGCAAACGCTCTTCACGCCCGGTACCTCCTCGGCAAGGGCAACCAGCGCCTTGCGCTCTTCGTCGGAGCCGACGAGGCCCCAGAGATGGACGACCCCGTCCTTGACGATGATGTTGCGCGAGCCGAAGTCGGTCCACGGCTGCGCAGCGATGCGAGAGAGCAATTCGAGCCGAATACCGCGATCGCCGATACCGTTCGGCGAGGCGGCAGCCTGAGCCTGGGAGACGGCCAGAGCCTGGATGAGGTTCGCCCGGCTGACGATGCCGACCAGCTTGCCGTCGCGCAGAACCGGCACCCGCTTGATGCGATGCTTCTCCAGCAGAGCAGCAATCTCGCCGAGCGGCGTCTCCTCGGATGCCGATATGACGGTATCCGACATCAGCTCTTGGACCTTGTGGCCATGTTCCTTGGCGAAATCCGTCGCCAGCGTGACGCCGGGCGTTATGGCCTCGAGCCACCACGAGCGGTGCTTTTCCGTGCCGATCTCCCGCCGCCGCATCAAATCGGCCTCGCTCAGGACTCCGACCACCGTACCACTGTCGTCGACGACCGGCAGCGCACTGACGTCGTGCTCGGCCAGCAGCTCGATGGCGTGCGCGACATCGTCGTCGGGCCGCACGGTGACCACGTTGCGGACCATCACGTCTATTGCCTTCATGAGCCCCTCCTGCCGGTCCCGAAGCGGCCGCTAGAAGATGTTGACGAACAGGACAAACAGGCCGGCGGACATCATCATTGCCATCGGCAAGGTGAGGATCCACGCCATCGCGAGGTTACGCACGGTCTCCCATTGCAGGCCCGAGCCGTTCGCCGCCATGGTGCCGGCGACGCCCGACGACAGGACGTGGGTGGTCGAGACCGGCAGGCCGAAGACATCGGCGGCGCCGATCGTGCCCATGGCCACAATCTCCGCTGCGGCGCCTTGGGCGTAGGTCAGGTGGCTCTTGCCGATCTTCTCGCCGACCGTGACGACGATGCGCCGCCAGCCGATCATTGTGCCCAGCCCGAGTGCGACGGCGACCGCGACCTTGACCCACAGCGGGATGAACTTGGTCGAGTTGTCGAGCGACTTCTTGTAGGCGTTGAGCTTGGCGGCCTCGTCCTTGGAAAGCTCGTTCTCCTTGTCCTTCATCAGGAAGCGGATTGCCTCCGACGCGATGTACATGTCGTTGCGGGTGTTGCCGACGGCGGCGGCGGGCACCTTGGCGAGCGAGCCGTACTGGTCGACCTGGCTCGCAATGTCGCGCACCAGCACTGCGAGCGACGGATAGGTGCCCTCGTTGATCTTGCGCTTCGACACGTACAGCGTCACGGCCGGTCGCGGGTCGCCGAGGATGCCGTGACCCGCCGCCTTGCTCTGGATCACTTCGGAGGCGGCGATCGATGCCTTGCGGAAGTCCTCCATCTGCGACACCGGCATCGCGCGGTTGAGCGCGTAGGCCGTCGGCACGGTGCCGATCAGGATCAGCATGATCAGGCCCATGCCCTTCTGGCCGTCGTTCGAGCCGTGGGCGAAGGAGACGCCGGTGCAGGTCAGCACAAGGATGCCGCGGATCCACAACGGCGGCGGCTGGTTGCCCTTGGGTGCGGCGTAGAGGTCGGGATTGCGCACCGCCAGCTTGAGCAGCAGCAGCAGGCCGGCGGCGGCGCAGAAGCCGAACACCGGCGACAGCAGCAGGGCGTAGCCGATCTCCGTCGCCTTGGTCCAGTCCACGCCGGATGTGCCTTCCTGGCCGTTCATCAACGCGTTGGCGACGCCGACCCCGATGATCGACCCGATCAGGGTGTGCGAGCTCGACGCCGGCAGGCCGAGCCACCAGGTGCCGAGGTTCCACAGGATGGCGGCGATCAGCAGGGCGAACACCATGGCGAAGCCGGCCCCCGTGCCGACCTGCAGAATCAGCTCGACGGGCAACAGCGCGATGATGCCGAAGGCGACAGCGCCGCTCGAGGCCAGCACCCCGAGAAAGTTGAACATGCCTGACCACGCGACCGCGACATTGGCCGGCAGCGAATGCGTGTAGATGACAGTCGCGACGGCATTGGCGGTATCGTGGAAGCCGTTCACGAACTCGAACCCGAGCGCGATCAGCAGCGCCACGAAGAGCAGCAGGAAGGGCAGGAAGGTCGTTGCGGACGCGCCGCTCTCACCGACATCGACATACAGGCTGTAGGCCACGTACAGCAGCGTGGCGGCAAGGACCCCTCCGAACACGATGATCGTGAGCGGGTTGACCGGGTGGTGAAGCTTGGGACGCGGATCACCGTGCGGCGTTCCTCCTGAATGACGCAGCGGTGCGGTGATGTCGGTCATGATCGCTCTCCCCCGAGAACACAAATGCAGGCTACAGCAAACAGCGAACCCGTTACGGTCTCGTGATGGATTGGGCGCAGTGCATCTGCAATTGGGCGCCGTCACGATCGTGTCACGCGTTGATGGCCAAGTATGGCCCTCGGCTAGCGGAGAGATCGATGGGTGACGCTGCAGTGAACGTCGCGAAATCGTTGCAGGGGCGTGCAACGCGTCTTGTCCCGCGACCGGAAGGCTGCGACCGGATCGCGCTCGTGCTGCAAGGCGGCGGAGCGCTCGGTGCGTACCAGGCCGGAGTCTACGAGGCGCTCCAGGAAGCGGGCCTCGAGGCCGACTGGATCTCGGGAGTGTCGATCGGCGCCATCAACGGGACGATCATTGCCGGCAACCCGCCGGCGCTGCGGGTCCAGAAGCTGCGCACCTTCTGGGAGCGGATCACCGAGCGCAAGGTGTGGAACTACACGCCCGACGGCGACATCTTCCGCCAGGCGCGCAACGCGGCGAGCTCGTGGCTCACCATCACGCAGGGACAGCCCGATTTCTTCGCGCCGCGCCATCCCAGCCCATGGTTCAGCTTCGCCGGCTCGCGGAACGCCACCAGCTACTACGACAGCGCGCCGCTGCGCGAGACGCTACTCGAGCTCGTCGACTTCTCGCTGATCAACGAGAAGGCGGTCCGGCTGGCGGTCGGCGCCGTCAACGTGCTCGACGGCAACTTTGTCTACTTCGACAATGGGCGCGACGAGATCGCCCCCGAGCATGTGATGGCCAGCGGCGCCCTGCCGCCGGCACTGCCCATGGTGAAGATTGGCACCGACCATTTCTGGGACGGCGGCATCGTCTCGAACACGCCGCTGCAGCATCTGCTCGACCAGGAGGACAACCTCAACTCGCTGGTCTTCCAGGTCGACCTTTTCAGTGCGCGAGGTGTCCTGCCGCGCGACATCCACGAGGTGATGGCGCGGCACAAGGACATCATGTATTCGTCGCGCACCCGCTACAACACCGACCTCTACCGGCGCATCCATTCGTGGAAGACCCGTCTCAAGCAGGCGCTCGCCAAGATCCCGGCGGAGCTCCTGAGCGAAGACGAGCAGCGGCTTCAGGCGGAGTTGTCGGACTTGCCCGAGGTCGCCATCCTGCAGCTGATCTATCAGCAGAAGTCCTACGAGGGTCACGCGAAGGACTACGAGTTCTCGGGCACCTCCATGCGCGAGCACTGGCAGAGCGGATACGAGGATACGATGCGGACCTTGAAGCATAAGGTCTGGATCTCGATGCCTCCCCCGGGGCAGGGCGTCGTGGTGCATGACGTGCACCGCGAAGACGGTTTGTGAGTCACACGGAGCCATTGCCATGAACGACATGACTGACGAGAAGGACGCCGCACTGCGCGCACGCCTCCACGACGAGATGGCGGACAACATCGACGAGGAGCGCGAGCTGGAGATGGACGACGATCGCCTGGCGCAGCTGCTCGAGGAATCCGGCGACAGCCCGGCGCCGGAGAGCGTCGAGCGCCACCACTATTTCAAGGAGCTGCTTCGGCTGCAGCGCGAGCTGATCCGGCTGCAGGACTGGGTCGTGCACAAGGGCCTGAAGGTGGTCGTGCTGTTCGAGGGCCGCGATGCCGCGGGTAAGGGCGGCGTGATCAAGCGCGTGTCGCAACGGCTCAATCCGCGCGTCTGCCGGACGGTGGCCCTGTCGGCGCCGACCGAGCGCGAGCGCAGCCAATGGTATTTCCAGCGCTACACCGCCCATCTGCCGGCGGCCGGCGAGATCGTGCTGTTCGATCGGAGCTGGTACAACCGCGCCGGCGTCGAGCGGGTGATGGGCTTCTGCTCGCAGGGGGATGTCGAGGAGTTCTTCCGCACGGTGCCCGAGTTCGAGCGCATGCTGGTGCGCTCGGGCATCGTCCTGATCAAGTACTGGTTCTCGATCACCGACGAGGAGCAGAACCTGCGCTTCCTGATGCGGATCCACGACCCGCTCAAGCAATGGAAGCTCAGTCCGATGGATCTCGAATCCCGGCGCCGCTGGGAGGAGTACACCAAGGCCAAGGAAGAGATGCTGCACCGGACGCACATCCCCGAAGCGCGCTGGTGGGTGGTCGAAGGCGTCAACAAGAAGGCGGCACGGCTCAACTGCATCCATCACCTGCTGCAGCAGATCCCCTACGAGGACGTGCCCCGCCCGCCGATCGTGCTGCCGGTGCGCGAGCACAAGCCCGACTATCACCGGACGCCGGTTGCGCCTGAGCTGTACGTGCCGAGGACCTACTGATCCAAGCGGAAGGCGGTCAGGCGCCGGTCGTCTCGTCCGCTCGATGTAGCGCGATGGCGGCCTCTCGGCGGCGTTGCAGCTCGTCGGCCGTCGTCATCGCGGATACAGCCGCAGAGAGAGCAGCCGGACGTGCACCATCTGGCCCTTGCGCACGGTTTGCCTCAGCGGCAACTCGATCTCCACCGGCGGCAGGCCGTCGTCGAGCAGAAGCTCGGCCCGCCGCGCCGGTCCCGTGCGGCGCACCGAGAGGATCGTCGCCGGGAGAGCATTTCCGCCGGCGGCATTGGCAAGGGCGACATCGTGGGGACGCACGAACAGGTCGGCCGGTCCGTCCTTGATCGCGTGCGGTACCGAGAGGGAATGTCGTCCGATCCGCAGCGAGCGGCCTGCGATCTCGACCGGAAGACGTACGGCCTCACCGACGAAGCCCGCGACGAAGGCGGTTGCCGGATGGTCCAGCACCTCGTCGGGGGAGCCGACTTGCTCGATCCGGCCACGATTCAGGATGGCGACGCGATCGGCCAGCTCCAGCGCCTCCTCCTGGTCGTGGGTGACGAATAGCGTGGTGTGACCGGTGCGTTCGTGCAGGTCGCGCAGCCAGCCGCGCAGGTCGCGCCGCACCTGGGCGTCGAGCGCGCCGAATGGCTCGTCGAGCAGCAGCACGCGCGGCTCGACGGCCAGCGCGCGGGCTAGCGCCACGCGCTGGCGCTGGCCGCCCGAGAGCTGCGCCGGTGCGCGCTTGCCGAGGCCGCCGAGCTGGACCAGGTCGAGCAGCTCGTCGACGCGGCGCCGGATCTCCCGCGCGGAGGGCCGGGTCCCACGCGGCCGGACGCGCAGGCCGTACGCCACGTTCTCGGCCACGCTGAGATGCTTGAAGAGCGCGTAGTGCTGGAAGACGAAGCCGACCCTCCGGTCGCGGACGCTGAGAAGGGTCGCATCCTCGCTGCCGAATAGAATGCGGCCGGCTGTCGGCGTTTCCAGGCCGGCAACGAGACGTAGAAGGGTCGTCTTGCCCGAGCCGGACGGACCGAGCAGTGCCAGAAGCTCGCCCGGCCCGACCTCGAGGTCGAGGGCGTCGATCGCGACGGTGGCGCCGAAGCTCTTGCCGAGCCCCTGCGCCGTGATGCGAACGGCGTCTTCGGCGGGAGGACCGCTAGTGTCGCCGGGCGGCGGCGAGCCCGTCGCCGTGTCGCCATTCGAGGATGGACTTGCCGACAAGGGTGACGAGGGCGAGGCCGGCCAGAAGCGAGGCGACGGCGAAAGCAGCGACGAAGTTGTACTCATTGTAAAGGATCTCCACATGCAGCGGCATGGTGTTGGTGAGGCCGCGGATATGGCCGGAGACGACCGACACTGCGCCGAACTCGCCCATCGCGCGGGCGTTGCACAGCAGCACGCCGTAGAGCAGCGCCCAGCGGACGTTGGGCAGGGTGACCGTGAGGAAGGTGCGCAGGCCCGAGGCGCCCAAGGTCAGCGCCGCTTCCTCCTCGGCGGTGCCCTGTTCCTGCATCAGCGGGATGAGCTCGCGGGCGATGAAGGGGAAAGTGACGAAGACGGTCGCCAGCACGATGCCGGGGACGGCGAAGATGATCTTGAAGTCCCAATCGTCGAGGATCGGGCCGAGCAGGCCCTTGGCGCCGAACAGCAGCACGTAGACCAGCCCGGACACCACGGGCGACACCGAGAAGGGCAGGTCGATGAGGCTGACCAGCAGGCTCTTGCCCGGGAACTCAAACTTGGCGACTGACCAGGCCGCGCAGATGCCGAACACCAGGTTGAGCGGAACCGCGATCGCCGCGATCAGCAGGGTGAGCCAGATCGCCGACTGCGTGTCCTCGTCGGCGAACGAGGCGAGATAGGCGTCGAGCCCGCGGCGCAGCGCTTCGGTGAAGACCGCCAGCAGCGGCAGGGCGAGGAATAGGGTGAGGAATCCGACCGCGACCGCGATCAGGACCCAGCGCACGATGGCACTCTCATTCGTGGCGGTCTCGCCGGTGGCCGTTTTACGCATTGCCAAGCCTCCGCCGGCCTAGCGCCTGCAACAGGTTGATGCAGAGCAGGGCCACGAAGGAAATCGCGAGCATGACGGTGGCGATCGCCGAGGCGCCGGCATAGTCGTACTCCTCGAGCTTGGCGACGATCAGCAGCGGGGCGATCTCCGATTTGAACGGCATGTTGCCGGCGATGAAGATCACCGAGCCGTACTCGCCGACCGCGCGGGCGAAGGCGAGAGTGATGCCGGTGAGCAGCGCGGGCAGAAGCGTCGGCAACACGAGACGGAAGACGGTCTGGCGGCGGCTGGCGCCCAGCGTCGCGGAAGCTTCCTCGACCTCACGGTCGAGGTCCAGCAGCACCGGCTGCACGGTGCGCACGACGAACGGCAGGCCGATGAACACCAGTGCGATGAAGATGCCGAGCGGCGTGAAGGCGATCTTGATGCCGTACGGCGCGAACAAGGAGCCAATCCAGCCGTTCGGCGCATAGAGGGCCGCGAGCGCGATTCCTGCGACGGCGGTCGGCAGCGCGAACGGAAGGTCGACTGCAGCGTCGATGATCTTGCGGCCGGGGAACCGGTAGCGAGTCAGCACCCAGGCCACGACGGTACCGAACAGTGCGTTCACGGCGGCGGCGAAGGCAGAGATGAAGAAACTGGTCTCGAGCGCGGCCAGCACGCGCGGCGTCGTCGCCACGCGCCATATGCCGTCGAGGCCGAGGCCGCTCGCGCGCCACACCAGCGCGGCCAGTGGCAACAGCACAATGAGCGACAGATAGGTGAGCGTGAAGCCGAAGGTGATCCCGAAGCCCGGCAGCGGGCTGGGTCTCGGGATTGCCGGCGTCCACGTACGGAGCGCCGCGACGCTCATCGCGTCGCCGCTCCGCCCGGCTTGTAGATCTGGTCGAACAGCCCGCCGTCGGCGAAATGGGTCGCCTGCGCCTTGGCCCAGCCCCCGAACGACTCGTCGATCGTTGTCAGGCGAATCTTGGGAAAGCGGGCGAGGTCGGCGGCATCGGCCAGTTCCGGCTTGAACGGCCGGTAGAAGTTCTTCGCGATGATCTTCTGGCCCGCCGGCGAGTACAGGTAGTTGAGGTAGGCCTCGGCGACCTTGCGGGTGCCGCGCTTGTCGACGACGGCATCGACCAGGGACACCGGCGGTTCGGCCAGGATGGAGTACGGCGGCACGACGATCTCGAACTTGTCGGCGCCGAACTCCTGCAGGATGAGGAACGCCTCATTTTCCCACGAGATGAAGACGTCGCCGACCGCGCGTTGCGCGAAGGTCGTGGTCGAGCCACGGGCGCCTGAATCGAGCACCGGCACGTTGCGGAAGATCGCTTCGACGAACTTCTGCGCCGCGGCCTGGTCGCCCTTGGTGCGGTCGAGCTCGTAGGCCCACGCGGCGAGATAGTTCCAGCGCGCGCCGCCCGAGGTCTTCGGGTTGGGCGTGACGACGCCCACTCCCGGCTTGCCGAGGTCCGGCCAGTCCTTGATCGCCTTGGGATTGCCCTTGCGTACGACGAACACGATCGTTGAGGTGTAGGGCGCGGAGTTGTTCGGCAGCCGTTTCTGCCAATCCGCCGGCAGGCGCTTGGACTCGCGGGCGATGGCGTCGATGTCGCCGGCGAGCGCCAGGGTGACCACGTCGGCCTCGAGGCCGTCGATGACCGAGCGCGCCTGCTTGCCCGATCCACCGTGCGAGGCGCGCACCGTCACCTTCTGGCCGGTGCTGGCGAGCCAGCTCCTGGAGAAATCCTCGTCGATCGCGCGATAGAGCTCTCGCGTCGGGTCGTAGGACACGTTGGTGAGAACCACGGGCGCGGGCGTCTGGGCATGCGCGGTGGAGAACGTCGCAGGCAGGCCGAGGGCGGCGCTGGCGGCGAGAAGGAAACGGCGGGAATACGACACGGTCATGACTTCACTCCTGCCGGCCCCCGGGCCGGCTTTGTCTTCAAGAGACGATCGACTGTGGTTCAGCTGAACCGACGACAGGGGCGGCACATGCCGCGTCGACAGAGAGAGCGAAGGAGAAACACTACTGCCTCGGGCGTTGCGTTGCGACCCTCTTGAAGTGCCTTGGATCGGACAACGTCACAATGATTGCCGTTGCCAAAGTTTGGAGCGGTCGAAGCAAAACCTTCGGGGTGCGCGGCGCTCCCCGAGCAAAAGCCGGTTTCTTCCAGTTCCACAGGAGGTCGTGCCGCGCCTGCGGCGGCCCATCGCCGCGTCCAGGAGAAACCAGAATCCGCTTCTCTGCTTGCGGCGGAAGAAAGCCACTTTCGCGTAGCCGCCCAACTTTGGATTACCGGATCATTTACGCCGGCAATCGCGCGCCCGATGTTTTGGTCGCCTTGAGGTCACGGCCGATTGCATTCGGCGTGAGCCTCACCACCACCCCGTCTTATGCTTTTCGCTGTATCAGGAGTACAATTATGCTTACGCGCCGCCGCTTCGCCACCTTCTCCGCGGCGTCAGCCGTGGCAGCACCGTTCGTCGCCCACGCACGCGAGGATTATCCGACACGCTCCATTCGGCTGATCGTGCCGTGGCCACCCGGCGGCGGCGTCGACGTCTTCGGACGGGTCATCCAGGCCGCACTCGGCACGCAGCTGGGGCAAAATATCGTCATCGAGAACATCGGTGGCGGATCGGGCCGCATCGGCACGCAGGCAGCCTCGCGGGCCGCACCCGACGGCTACACCCTCCTGTTGGCCAACGACACATTCGCCGCCACCGATGCGCTTCCGATCGCCGGTGCGGCGCCATTGCGCCCGGCATTCGAGCCGATCACGCTCGCCATTTCCGCGCCGCAGGGCGTCTTCACGCATCCAAAGTCAGGCATTCGGACGATCGAGGAGTTCGCCGCCGCGGCCAAGGAGCGGCCGGGGAAACTCAATGTCGGCGTACCCGGCATCGGCAGCTCGCAGCATCTCACCAGCGAGCTGCTGCTGCGGGCGGCGGGCAATCTCAGGGTGACGCATATCCCTTATCGCGGCGGCGGCCCGCTGCTGCAGGACCTGATTGCGGGGAACGTCGACGCAGCCACGGTTACCTTCGCCGCAGGGGCGCAGCAGGCAACGGCAGGCCAGCTCGTCGCCCTGGCCGTGACGAGCGCCGACCGCAACGCTGCCTTCCCCAAGGTCCCGACGATCGGGGAGACCATCGCCTCGGGCTTTGCGCAGGCGACCTGGATGGGCATCCTCGCCCCCAAGGGCACTCCCGAGGACATTCGTCGCCGCCTCCACACGGCTACACTGCAAGCTCTCCAGGAAAGTAGCGTCGTTGCGCGCCTGCGCGATCTCGGCTTCGAGCCCGTCGGCCTCGATGGTGCGGCCTTCGGCAAGCTGTTCGACGAGACGGTGCGCACCTTCGCGGACATCGTGACAGAACGGCAGATCGTTGCCGGTGATTGATCGCAACTATTCCTCCCTGCGCGCAGCTGCACGCAGGGAGGAGTATGATGGGCATTTGAGAAAGTAGAATCCTCTTCGCTGCGCCCGGGTAGAGAAAGCGACTTTCCCGCAACCACACAACTTTGGTTTTCCAGATTATTTACCGCGGTCATCGACCAAGCGATGCTCAAGGCACGATGAGCAAGCGAGCCGCCCCGATTTCGATCTGTTGCTGTCGCAGCTGACACCGCGTCGCGCTCGTCGTCTTCCCCGAGTCCCGGAGTACCCTGATGTCCCGCTTCACCACCCGACGTACGTTGCTGCGCGGTGCCGCCGTTGCCAGCACGCTCGTTCCCGCTGCGGCGATCGCGCAACGCGCCTTCCTGCGCGACGGCCTGTCGACCGAGTCGTTCGATCCCGCGATCTGCCGCACCTCTTTCGGCCAGCCGATCGTGCTGCCGCAGAAGCGCGCGCTCAAGCTGACATGGAACGCCACCGCGATCTGCACCGTCGGCGTGCCCGTGGCACTGGAAAAGGGGTACTTCGCCCAGCACAATCTCGACGTCGAGCTGATCAATTTCGCCGGTTCGACGGACCAGCTGCTCGAGGCGATCTCGACTTCGAAGGCCGACGCCGGCATCGGCATGGCGCTGCGCTGGCTGAAGCCGCTCGAGGGCGGCTTCGACGTCAAGATCGCGGCGGGCATCCACGGTGGCTGCATGCGGCTGTTCTCTGCCGGAGACACGGGCATCACCAGGCTCGAGCAGCTCAAGGGCAAGGCGATCGGCGTCACCGATCTCGCCGCGCCCGACCGCAACTTCTTCTCGATCATGCTTCATCGGGCGGGCATCGACCCGAACAAGGACGTCGAATGGAGGGTATTTCCCGGCGACGTGCTGCCGATCGCGCTGAAGAAGGGTGAGGTGCAGGCATTCTGCCAGGGCGACCCGCTGGGCTGGATGGCGCGCGAGCGCGACAAGCTGTTCGAGGTCGCCAACAATCTCACCGGCGATTACGCCAGTCGCACCTGCTGCGTCCTCGGCATACGTGGCAGCCTGATCCGGCAGGAGAAGCCGGTGGCGGCCGCGCTCACCCAGGCGCTGCTCGAGGCGCAGGAATGGGTGGCGGTCAACCCCGACGCGGCCGCGGCGATCTTCGCGCCGTACGCCAAGGCACCTACGGACCAGCTCGCCGCGATGCTGAAGAGCCACACGCACCATCACAATCCCCTCGCCACCGACCTGCGCGAGCAGATCGGGCTCTATGCCCAGGAACTGAAGTCGATCGCCGTGTTCAAGCCCACGACGGACGTCCAGAAGTACGCGGCCCGTGTCACCGCAGACCTTCTGGCGTAGGGAGGCTTGCGATGACGGCGATTGCAGAGGCCGCATCCGCGGCAGGGACGGATGCGCCTCGGTTGGGCGACGACAGGCAGCCGTACTCCCTCGGCCTGCTTGTCGTCGCCGGCCTGCTCTGGTTGGCACTCGGCATCTTCGTGCTCGGCTGGGCCGACGCGCAGGAGGTCGAGCGCACGACATTATTCGGCATCCTCGTGCTGGCGCTGGCGGGTGCCCAGCTCGTCGCGGGGATCGGCGGCTGGTTCGCCACTCCTCTGGCACGGCTGGGGCGTTTCGCGCCCTGGCTGATCGTCCTCGCGCTGTTCCTGACGGCGTGGGAGGCGGTGACGGCCAAGCTCGATCTGCTACCGCTGCCGTTCTTTCCATCGCCCCAGGCCTTCGTCGAGGTCTATACCGACGACTGGCGGCGGTTGGGCGACTCGCTGTTGCACTCCGTGTGGCTGCTGCTGCGCGGCTTCGCGATCGGCGCGGCCGTGGGATTCACCATCGGTGTGGCGCTCGGCTGGTCGAAACGGGTCGGGTATTGGATTCATCCGGTGCTGCGGCTGGTCGGGCCGCTACCCGCGACCGCGTGGCTGCCGCTTGCGTTCTTCATCTTCCCGACCAGCGGCAGCGCCAGCACGTTCCTCATCGCCCTGGCCACGGCGTTCCCGCTCACCGTGCTCACCTGGTCGGGCGTGGCCGGGGTGCCGACCGCCTACTACGACGTCGCCCGCACGCTCGGAGCCAATCCGCGCTTCCTGATCCTCAAGGTCGCGATTCCCGCGGCGCTGCCGCACGTCTTCGTCGGCCTGTTCATGGGGCTGGGCTCATCCTTCGCCGTGCTGGTGGTGGCCGAGATGCTGGGCGTGAAATCCGGGCTCGGCTGGTACCTGCAATGGGCGCAGGGCTGGGCCGCCTACGCCAACATGTACGGCGCGCTGCTGGTGATGGCGCTGATGTGCTCGGCGCTGATCACCCTGCTGTTCCGCCTCCGTGACAGGGTGCTCGCTTGGCAGAAGGGGATCGTCAAATGGTAGCGCTGGCGACGCGCGAGCCCGTAGCCGAGACGGTCTTCGGGGCCGATCTCGACGTCCGGGACATCGAGCACGGCTTCGTCCTGCACGAAGAGTACCTGCCGGTGCTCTCCGAGGTCTCGTTCAAGGCCATGGCGGGAGAGTTCTTAGCTCTCCTCGGGCCTAGCGGCTGCGGCAAGTCGACCTTGCTGCGACTGGTCGCCGGTCTCGACCGGCCGCGGCAGGGCAGCCTGCTCGTCGCCGGCGCCGAGGTCACGGGCCCCGATCCCTCGAGGGTCGTCGTCTTCCAGGACCCGACGCTCTATCCGTGGCGCACGGTGTGGCGCAACGCGTCGCTGGGGCTGGAGACCCGCGCACTGCTGAAGCAACAGCGCCACCGCGTCGACGATGCGCTGGCGCTGGTCGGCCTCGAGAAATTCGCCAAGGCCTTTCCGCACCAGCTCTCGGGAGGCATGGCGCAGCGCGCCTCGCTCGCCCGCGCCCTGGTGAACGATCCCAGCCTGCTGATCCTCGACGAGCCGCTGGGCAAGCTCGACAGCCTGACCCGGCTTACCATGCAGGGCGAGCTGACACGGCTGTGGCAGCGCCGCGGATTCACCGTCCTGATGGTGACGCACGATGTCGAGGAGGCGCTGCTGCTCGCCAACCGCGTGATCGTGTTCAGCGACCGGCCGGCGCGCATCCGCGCCGATCTCGCGGTGGACCTGCCATTTCCGCGGCGTCGCGACCATCCCGAGCTGCTCCGCCTGCGGCGCGAGGCGCTGGAGCTGCTCGGCCTGGCGCGGGACTGGTGAAAGCCATGGCCGTCGATACGCTCGCTGTCCGCATCTGCCGCGCCATCCGCACCGTGCGTCGTGACGACGAGGCTTGGGTCGCGCTGGACCGCCTCGTCGGACAGCCGGGACTGGAGCGTCGCACCGAGGTCGATGCGGCCGCGGCCTTCGCGGCGGCGAAGGGATGGCTCGCCTTCGGTGACGAGGCGGCAAGCTTTGCCTTGCTGCTCGATCGCGCGCCATGACGGGCGCCGGTCAAGTTTTCTCGTGTGTGCAGCCACGAATTGTCGTGCGCCGCTCCAGTTGGAAAGGAGCGGGGCAATCCAAGATCAATCGCGACGTCGATTTATGAGGAGAAGATCATGATGTCTCTCGTTGCCGACATTCAGACCAAGCCGCTTACCGCCACGCTCCACTATCTGAAGCGCGGCTCGGAGAAACCGACGCGCTATGTCGAGGAGCCGCCACCGGGCGTGCCGCAGTGGAACGGCATCGACGATCCCCGCGAAATCCCGATCGCCGATGCGCGCGGGCGTGAACGCGACTTCACGCTCGATCGCAACGGCTTCCAGCTCGTGAGGTCTCCGAGCCGGGTCGGCGATTTCTACGCACCGGAGGAGGTTGAGCGCATCTACTATTCCGAGGTCGAGACGCTTCTCCGCGATACGCTTGGAGTGAGCCGGGTGAAGATCTTCGATCACACGGTTCGCAACGCCGCCCGGGCCGGTGCCCGTGAGCCGGCGCGGCGCGTCCACAACGACCATACGGTGAACTCGGCGCCGCGCCGGGTGCGCGACCATCTCGGTGAGGAGGCGCCGGAGCTGCTGAAGCGCCGCTTCGGCATCGTCAACGTGTGGCGGCCGATCCGCGGCCCGGTGCAGGACTCGCCGCTCGCGCTGTGCGACGCGCGAACCTTCACCGACGGGGACCTGATCGCGAGCGATCTCGTGTACCGGCACCTGCGGGGCGAGACCTCGTCGGTCGAGTACAAGCCCGGTCACCGCTGGTACTACTTCTCCGACATGCAGCCCGACGAGGCGCTTCTGATCCGCGTGCACGACAGCGCCGCCGACGGGCGCGCCCGCCTCTCCTTCCATACCTCGTTCGAGAATCCTCTGGCGGTCGGCGCGCCGCCGCGCGAAAGCATCGAGGTCCGGGCCCTGGTCTTCTTCTAGAGCGAGGGCCGCCGCCACGCGGCGGATCTGAAACGCTGTCAGGCGTCGGGGACGACCGGCCTGCTGCTGCCGCAGTAGTCGCAGCGCAGGCTGGGCGCTCCGCGCAGGCGCTTACAGCCGGGACAGAAGCCGATGCCGAAGCGGGCGATGTCGGGCATGGCGCGGACCGTCGCGCCGGGCGGCGGCGCGAACAGGAAGCGGACGACACGGAGCCAGTTCGGAGGCATAGTTTCATCTTACGAGGTGAACGCAGTGCCCGACCAGACCGTCTACCAGATGCCCCGGCGCGCCGAGCAGCCCGGCGAAGCGATCGTCACCAGCACCTGCGGCCACAATTGTGGTGGCCGTTGCGTGGTCAATGCGCATGTCGTCGACGACAGGATCGTCAAGATATCGACCGATCCCGCCCGCTGGCAACCCGAACTGCCGCCGCTGCACGCTTGCGCCCGCGGCGTGGGCCAGATCGAGCGTGTCTATCATCCCGACCGGCTGAAATATCCGATGCGTCGCGTAGGGCTGCGCGGTGCAGGGCAGTGGGAGCGGATTTCCTGGGACGAGGCGATGGAGCAGGTCGCCGGCGAGCTGCAGAGGGTGCGTCGCAAGTACGGCAATGCCGCGATCCTCGACGCCTCGCGCTCGGGCAGCCTGTCGATGCTCCATGGCGGCGGCGTCGCCAAGCGCTTCTTCCACAAATTCGGCGGTTGTACGAACCTGTGGTCAAACATGTCGGCAGAGGCCGAGGTCTTCGCGGTGCGCATGACCTTCGGCGCGAAGGCCGACTACAAGACCGCTGGCCGCGAGCCGACCGACTACGTGAATTCGAAGTTCATCCTGATGTGGGGCTGGAGCCCGGCCGACGGCACCTTCGGCACCGGCACGCCGCAGTACCTCAGGGAAGCGAAGAAGAAGGGCGTCCGCATCGTTTGCGTCGATCCGCGCCGGGCACGGACGAGCCGCCAGTTCGCCGACGAGCATATCTTCATCAAGCCCTCGACCGACGCCGCTGCCCTGATCGCGATGGCCTATGTTATCGTGAGCGAGGGGCTGCACGACCAGGCCTACTGCGACCGCCACGTGCTCGGCTTCGACGACGCGCATCTGCCGGAGGGCGCGCCGGCCGGCTCGTCCTATCGGGCCTATCTGATGGGAGAGAGTGACGGCATACCCAAGACTCCGGAGTGGGCTGCCCCGTTGTGCGGCATCCCGGCGGAGACCATCCGCCGGCTGGCGATCGAGTTCGGCTCGACCAAGCCGGCGGCGCTGCAATGCGGCTACGCGCCCGGCCGCACGGCGTTCGGCGAGCAGTTCCATCGCGCCGCCTACGCTCTGGCTGCGATCACCGGCAACATCGGAATCATCGGCGGCAGCACGGGCGTGAGCAACGGCGTCACCGGCCGCAGCGGCATCAAGAGCTTGCCGCCCGGCACCAATCCGATCGATTCCAAGGTGGCGACGCCGCTGCTCGCCGACCTGCTGGCGCGTGGCACGGCGGGCGGCTATCCGGCCGACATCAAGCTGATCTATTCGGCCGGAGGCGACCTGTTCAACCAGTGCCCCAACGCCGGCAAGATGGCGGCCTCGCTCGACGGCGTGGAGTTCATCGTCGTGCAGGACCACTTCCTGACTCCGACCGCCCGGCACGCCGACATCGTGCTGCCGGCGACGACCTTCTGGGAGCGCAACGACGTGCACACGCCGTGGGCCGGCGCCGGGCACTATGCGATCTACATGAAGCAGGCGATCCAGCCTATGTACGAGTGCCGTAACGACATGGACATCTTCGCCGATCTCGCGGCCCGCGTCGGCATCAACGACTACAACGAGCGTAGCGAGGAGCAATGGCTGCGCGAGCTGACCGCTGATGCCGTGGACGACTTCGATGCCTTCGCCGAGCAGGGCGTGGCGCGCTTTGCGCCGCCCGAGGATGCGGTCGCCTTCGCCAAGCAGATCCGCGATCCGGAGAACCACAAGTTCACGACACCCTCGGGTAAGATCGAGGTCTATTCGATGGCTTTGGCGGCCAAGCCCGATCCCTATGGGCTGGGCGTCATTCCGCCGATTCCGACCTGGATTTCGCCGGTCGAGGCCGATCCGCGTCATCCGCTGATGCTGTGCAGCCCGAAGTCGCGGGCGCGCACCCATTCGATCCACGGCAACCAGCCTCTGCTGGCGCGGGTCGATCCCGACGATGTGTGGATGCACGCCGACGACGCGGCGGCGCGTGGCATCGCCAATGGCGACAAGGTGCGCGTGTTCAACAACCGGGGTGCCACGTTCCTGCCGGTGAAGGTGACTCGCGACATCGCGCCGGGCGTGGTCTCGATCAAGGAGGGCGCGTGGTTCGCGCCCGACGCGGAAGGCACCGACACCAGCGGCTGCGCCAACGCGCTTGCCGAGGATCGCGCGGCGCCGAGCGGCGCGACGACGTACAACACCAACCTGGTCGAGGTCGAGCTGGCTCAGCGCCGGTAGAACGGCGCGCGCTTCTTTACGGGATCGAGCAGGGACCAGTCGCCCTGCTCGACGACATGGCCGAGCGGGAAGGGCGGACGTGGGTCCTGGCCGAGCGAGCGCATCACCCGGTCATCGCGGTAATAGCAAAGCAGGATCATGCGCGTCAGCGCGGCGAATGGCAGGCCACCCTCGGCGCGCAATTCGTTGGCGACAGTCAGCCGCCGCGCGGCCGGAAGGTCGGCGAAAGCGCCGCCTGCCAGGATCGCGAGCCGGCTGAGAGCAAGGCCGATGTCGTCGCGGTCGCGGCCGAGGCTCTTCACGATGTCGGCGAAGATCGTCTCGTCGTCGGCTCCGGGCGCATCATAGCGCGCACTTGCGGGGATCATCGTGCCGGCGAACGCGCGAAGGTCGCGGGTTTCGGCGCCGGTGAGGGGACTTTCGTTTGTCATTGGTAGACACTCAAACCATATGAGGTGGTGTCATCCCGAGCGCAGCGAGGGATCTATGCTGATCGGTATAGATCCCTCGCTGCGCTCGGGATGACAAGTTGACATCAATCGAACAGGGTGCCGTCGGCGGCACGGCGCTTGATGTTGTCGGCGATCCAGAGTGACAGCGCCTGGATGGTCGAGGTCGGGTTCACACCGCCGGACGTCACCCAGATGCTGCCGTCGACGATGAACAGGTTCTTTACGTCATGGCTGCGGCCCCAGCCGTTGACGACCGAGCGTTCCGGATCGTTGCCCATGCGCGCGGTGCCGAGCAGGTGCCAGCCGCCGTTCAGGATCGGCGCCTCCGTCGAGATGTCCTTCGCGCCGGCGGTTTCGAGCACCGTCGTGGCGCGGGCGATGCCGTGGGCCATCATCCTGCGGCTGTTGTCGCTCAGCGTGTAGTCGATGCGCGGCGCGGGGATGCCGTTCGAATCCTTCAGCACCGGATCGAGCGTCACCCGGTTGTGCGCTTCCGGCAGGTCCTCGCAGATCGCGCTGAGGCCGATGCGATGGTTGAGCAGCCGGCGATAGACGGCGTGATGATCCTCGCCGAACGGCAGGCGGCCCGCCGCCGTGCTCGAGATCGCCTCGACGATCGAGGCGGTGCCGCGATTGATCTGGAAGGTGTAGCCGCGCACGAAGTCGCGTGCCTTGTCGGTCTCGTAGAACTCCTGGCTCCACAGGCAAAGGATCGGGCCGCGATTGCCGTCCATCTCCTCGTCGACATAGCCGTAGGTGTAGGCATAGGGATGGAACATCAGGTTGCGGCCGACCAAGTCGGTCGAGTTGGCCAGGCCGTTGGGGAAACGGCCGGACTGCGAGTTGAGCAGCAGGCGCGGCGTGCCGACGCCATTGCAGGCGACGATCACCAGCTCGGCCGGCTGGAACTGCTCCTCGCCCTTGGCGTCGTAGTAGATCGCGCCGGACGCCATGCCGTGCTCGTCGAGCGTGATCTCGCGCACCCGGCAGCGCGTGCGCAGCTCGACACCGGCGCGGATAGCCGCCGGCCAATAGGTGATGTCCGTGCTGGCCTTGGCGCCCTGTGCGCAGCCCGGTGTGCAATGGCCGAGGTTGATGCAGCGCCCGCGCCCCTCGTAGTCCTCGGTGGCGATCGTCGAATCGGACGGCCACCAGTGCCAGCCGAGCTTGTTCATCGCCGCGCCGATGCGCTGGCCCGTCTTGCCGAGCGGCATCGGCGGCATGGGCGGCTGGTGGAACGGATAGGCGGGATCGCCCGCGAGGCCCGAGACGCCCATCATGCGGTCGTTCTCGCTGAAGAACGGCTCGAGCGTGTCGTAGTCGACAGGCCAGTCGTCGGCGACGCCGTCGAGGCTATGCACCTTGAAGTCGGCCGGCTTCAGGCGCGGGTAATGCGCCGTGTACATGATGGTGCCGCCGCCGACGCCATTGAAGTTCACTACCTTGATCGGCGAGTTGGCGTCGTTGATCGGGTAGTCGGTCTCGCGCGCGCGGCGGTTGGGATTGATCGCGAAGTCGCTGAACAGCCGCGCTTCCCAGTCCCGCCCGTTGCTGGGATAGTCGGTCGGCTTCACCCAATCGCCCTGCTCGAGGCAGAGGATGCGCATCTTGCTGTCGGCGAGGCTCCACGCCGCCGCGGCGCCGGAGGCACCCGAGCCGATGATCAGCACGTCGACCTTGTCGTTCATTTCACTCACCCCGCATCGCAGACATCGACCCATTCGGCCTCTACCAGCTCGGCCATGCGCGTCGGATCGATCCGCAGCGCCGAATGAGCCGAGCCGGCGGCCGGCACGACTTCATCGAACGCCTTGAGCGAGACGTCGCAATAGACGGGCAGGGGCGTCGCCAGGCCGAACGGGCAGACGCCGCCGACCGGATGGCCGGTCATGGTCACGACCTCGTCGGCGGTCAGCATGCGCGGCTTGCCGCCCAGCACGTCCTTGATCTTGCGGTTGTTGAGTCGCGCCGTGCCCGAGGCGACAATCAGCAGGGTGCGATCCTTGATGCGCAGCGACAGCGTCTTGGCGATCTGCGCCGGCTGTACGCCGTGGCCCTTGGCCGCCATGTCGACGGTGGCGGTGCTGACATCGGTCTCGAGGATCTCGATATCGGGGGCATTGGTGGCGAGGAACGCGCGGACTGTCTCGACGGTCATTGTGCCATCCTAGCGCGTCCGCGATTCTGCGCTATAGGAAGTGGACTTTGACCCGAAGGGAGCGTGCGATGTGGTTCGTGTTCGAGGCCGAGTATGCCATCGAGAACGGTCGCGCCAACTGGAACAGGCCCGTGCCCGAGACGATCGTCTGGCACGGCCCCTATGAGTCCTTCGAGGAGGCCGACAAGGTCGTGCGCGCCCGCATGTGGGCCAAGATCGACATCTACGCGCACAAGGCACGCGCGGTGGACCTCACGGTGCGTGATTAGATCGTCATGCTCTTCCGGACCGCGAGCCTCTGGCTCGCTCATGCGCATGAGCGAGCCAGAGGCTCGCGGTCCGGAAGAGCATGAAAGCTTCAGCGAATGACGATCTCGACGCGGCGGTTCTGCGCTTCGCGGACGCCGTCGGCGGTTGGGACCATCGGCTGGCTTTCGCCGAGGCCTACGACGGAGATGTCCGACCCGGGGACGCCCTCGCGGACCAGCTGGTTCTTGACCGCGTTTGCGCGGCGCAGCGACAAGGCCATGTTGTAGGACTCGGTGCCCGCACGGTCGGTGTGGCCGCTCGCCTTGATCTGCGCGCCGCCCTTGGTGTTGTAGGCGATTACGGCCTTGCGGATCGTGTCCCGTGCGGCCGGCGTCAGCTCAGACTTGTCGAAGTCGAAGAACACGACGAAGGACGGCGCCGTGATGATCATCGCCGGTTCGACGCACCAGACTGTGCGATCGGTGACGTCGTCGCGGGCGGTGCGGTCGGTCCGGTCGGTGATGTCGTCGCGGTTGATGCGATCGGTGCGGTCCGTGCGGTCTCCGCGATCGGTGCGGTCCGTACGGTCGGTGCCGTCGTAGCAGGGGCCAGCGTAGCCTTGCACCGGCCTGCTGCTTGTGCCGGTGCCTGTGACCGTCGGTGTTGCCGTCGCGGCGGCGGGCGTGGCGCAGCTCGCGATCAGAGGGCCGCTCGAGCTGGCCCCTGGCTCGTCACAGCCGGCGAGGATCAGGAGCACCACTAGCCCGGCAAACCACTTCGACATCCCGATTTCTCTCCAGCACGCTATCATGACAGGCCAGTCCGAACTTGCAATTTCACTGCAGCGAACACGATGAAGCGATCGGTCTTGTTCTCTATGGTCGTGCTGGCCGCCGCGTCCCCTGGGGCCGCATATGCACAGGTGCTGAACTACTCCTGCACGTCCAAGGACGTGACCGGCGACCAGAGCCCGCCTTACTTCGAGGTCAACCTCGCCACATCCATGGTCTCGTTTCCGAAGGGCGATCCGCCGCGCAGCGTGACGGTCGAAATCACCGACAACGAGTTCGCGTTTATCGTTCCCTATAACTACTACGAAGTTAAGATCGACCGCCGTTCCGGCCTGGTGCTGACCCGCAGCAACCGGCGCATCTGGGCCGAGAACGGCACGTGTACGCCTGCGAAGGCCAACTAGAGGGAATGCCATGCTGACGATCGACGCCCAGGTTCACTGCTACGAGCGCAACCATCCCGGCCGGCCCTGGACGGCGGTGCTCGCCGGTCCGCCGGAGGTGACGGGGCCGGACATGATCAAGGCGATGGACTCGGTCGGCGTCGACGGCGCGCTGCTGGTCTCGGTCTACACCATGTACCGCTGGGACGAGTCCTACGCCGTCGCGGTGCAGAAGGCCCACCCCGATCGTTTCGGCGTGATCAAGCCGGTCAATGCCAACGATCCCAAGGTCGCCGACACGATCGCCGACTGGGCGGCGATGCCCGGCACGGTCGCCATCCGCATCATGATGACGCCGGAGATCTCGAGCGATGCGGCCGATCCCGGCATCAACCGCGTCCTTGCCGCCGCGGCCAAACACGACCTGCCAGTCAACATGCTGGGGCGCGGCCCCGAGCGGCTGGAGCAGCTCGGCCAGCTCGCCAAGCGCAACCCGGACACCCAGATCGTGCTCGATCACCTCGGCATCGAGCAGCCGATGATGCCGCCGGCGCCGGCCGAACCATGGCATGAGCTGCCGCTGGTGCTGAAGCTTGCGGAGAACAAGAACGTCGCCATCAAGATCACCGGCGCCTGCACGCTCAGCCACGAGAAGTTCCCGTACAAGGACATCTGGGATCCGCTTGGCCGAATCTTCGATGCCTACGGGCTCGACCGCTGCATGTGGGGCACCGACTGGACGCGCGCCGTCAATCTTTTGACCTACAAGGAGGGCGTCGACTCGTTCCGCGTCACCGATCGTTTGAGCGACAGCGACCGCGCGATCCTGATGGGCGGCAGCCTGCAGAAGATCTACGGCTGGTCGCCGAAGAAGGCGTAAGGCGCGTGCCCGTCATCGACGCCCAGGTCCACTGCTATGGGCGCAATACGCCTGACGGCCCGTGGACTGATCCGTTTCCCGGACCTGCCGAGATGACGGGCGAGGACATGGTGAAGGCCATGGACGAGGTCGGCGTCGATGGCGCGCTGCTTACGTCGGTGTTCGCGATCTACCGCTTCGACGCGCGCTACGCGGTTGCGGTCCAGAAGAAGCATCCCGGCCGCTTCGCGCTGATCAAGCCGGTCGACGCGAACGATCCGGCCGTGGCCGAGACCATCGCCGACTGGGCCGCGGTGCCGGGCGCGGCGGGGGTGCGCATCATGATGCGGCCGGAGATTTCCGGCGATCCGGCCGATCCCGGCCTGAACCGAATCCTGGCGGCCGGCGCCCGGCATGACCTGCCGGTCAACATCCAGTGCTGGGGACGGTTGCCGCAGGTCGGCGCGCTTGCCGCGCGCAATCCCGACACGCAGATCGTGGTCGACCATGTCGGGATGACGCAAGTCTTCGCGCCGCCGGCGCGGCCGCAGCCGTTCGACGATATCGACAACGTGCTGGCGCTGGCGCAGCGCAGCAATCTCGCGATCAAGATCACCGGCGCCTGCACCTACAGCCACGAGCCGTTCCCCTATCGCGACATCTGGGATCCGCTGGCCCGCGTGTTCGACGCCTTCGGCCTCGACCGCTGCCTGTGGGGCACCGACTGGACCCGCGCGACGGCGCTGCTCACCTACAAGGAGGGCGTCGACGCCTTCCGCGTCACCGATCGCCTGAGCGACTCCGACCGCGCGACCCTGATGGGTGGCAGCCTCCAGACGATCTACGGCTGGGCGCCGACGAAGTAATCAGGACCGTCTTCCAGACCGCGAACGTGATGCTCGTGGTCCGGAAGAACAACGTAGAGGGCGTTGAGCGCTTCCTCGGCCTCGGCGACGTGCTTCGCGACCTTCACCTTGCGCCGGGTCCTGCGGACGACGTTGTCCTTTTCGATCAGGAACGTCGCGCAGTCGATGCCCATGTGCTTGCGCCCGTGCCACCCGACCGAAGCCGATACTCCGCTCGGACACTGGGCGACCCAGATCTTCGTCGCCGGACTGCGTTGCGACGGCCGACCCCGCCCTGATCGAACAGCTCACGGACCCACGGACCGGGCACCCGTCGACGCCCATGTCGAAACGCAGACCGCCCCAACTCTCCGGCACGGGAGGATGCGATCCTCGACGCTTGCCTCGTCGCAAGAGCGCAGAGGTTGAGGCTATCCTCGATCAGCGTGACGCCTTGCTCATCTTCTCTGGAAGCCGTTGGCGATGTCTGCGCCCTCTCTTCCGAGCAGGAGCGGCGAAGCAACTTCAAAGATGCTGGATATGCTCCGATTGAGCGTTCGATGCTCTAGGAAGCAACGGTGGGTTGAGGGTCGACTTGAAGCTCGCGCTGACCCGTGCAAGCATGCGCCGATCATTTCGCGGGGGGGGGCTGGTGGGAGCAAGGGGCATAGCGCCGCGCGCCTGCAGGTGACTGGCGCTCTGTATGATAACGAACTGCCCAGCGCGATCGGACTCAACCTCTTTGGTCAGTTGGTTTTCGCGTTCAACTTGGGGGCAACAACATGTCAGCGATCACGCGTAGCTCTGCAGTATTTGTCGTAGCCGTAGTGCTCGGGGGGAGCTTGCCAGCCAGCCTGCACGCGGCAGATGCTGCCTGGTTAAGCGCTAAGGTCTTGGAATCGGGGGTTCCGAGAAATTGCGGCGATTCGTACCCGGACTATCGAATCGAGATCAAAGGCAATTCTTTCAAATCTGTGCCGGTAGGCGGCGACACTTCCGAGGCTTCAAGCACAACGTTGAACCTCAAGTCGCTCAATCCTGACGGTTCAGGCAAGATCACCATAACCAACAAAGCCGGCAAAAACTGGAGCTATGAATTTTCGGTGGGAAACGGACCCCGAAAAATCAAATACGGCAATGAGCTCACATCTTGTCGATATGCCTGGGTGCCGAAATAGCGCATCCGCTGAAGAAGGCATGAACAGAGTTGTTGAGCGTGGGCTGCCTTCCGCATATGCCTCCTCGGGAACGACAGGTGGGGCGATCCGGTTGAACTGTCGACCGCTGTGAGCAGCGCCGCAGCTCGCTCTGCGGCGCGAGACTGCCCCGAAGGCTTTTCAGGCATTCCCGAGCGGGGAAAAGGAGAGGTCAGAACGCCTTCAAGGCCTCCTGCACCTCGTCGACATGGCCCTTGACCTTGACCTTGCGCCAGATTCTGCGGACCACGCCGTCCTTGTCGATCAGGAAGGTCGCGCGGTCGATGCCCATGTATTTGCGGCCGTACAGGCTTTTCTCGATCCAGGTGCCGTATTTCTCGCAGACCTTGCCGTCCTCGTCGGACACCAGCGGGAAGTTGAGCTGGTACTTGGCCTTGAACTTGTCGTGGCGCGCGACGCTATCCTTGCTGACACCGATCACCTGCGCCTTCAGCTTCTTGAAGGCCGCAGCCCCGTCGCGGAAGCCGCAGGCCTCGGTGGTGCAGCCCGGCGTATCGTCCTTGGGATAGAAATAGAGCACCACCGGCGCGCCGCGCAGCTCGGAGAGCTTGAGCTTGCCGCCGCCGTCGGTCGCGGCACTGAAATCCGGGGCTTTCTTGCCTTCCTCGACACTCATGTCCCGCTCCTTGATGTCCAGCCGGCCGCGCGCGCCGGCGTCTCCACGATCCGTTCATATATAGCACGCGCGGATTTTGCCTCAGCCTCGATCCGCGCCCGCAGCGCCGCGAGATCCGGCACATCCTGGGTCTGGGCGATCAGCCGTTGCTGGCCCTCGGGCGCCTTCGTCTCGTCGAACGAGGCCTCGTCGCCGTTCAAGGTGAGCCGCAGCAGGCTTTGGACATCGGACATCAGCAGCCGCGCAGCGCACAGGCGTTCGGCATCGGTGCTGTCGAGCAGGCCGGCGTCGGCGGCGCGGCGCAGGACCTCGGCCGGATGCGGGTCGAGGATGTCCGG
Organism: Reyranella sp.; assembly: GCF_965279465.1. NCBI lineage: Bacteria > Pseudomonadati > Pseudomonadota > Alphaproteobacteria > Hyphomicrobiales > Reyranellaceae > Reyranella > Reyranella sp. The sequence continues at coordinate 5,558,434 of NZ_OZ257242.1, read as the reverse complement.
CCGCGCCGCGGCGTGACGCAGTGCGAGGTACTGGGCGACGAAGTCGATGTCGAACAGGCCGCCGGGCAGGTGCTTGAAGTCCCACGGGCTCTTGGGTGGCGCGTGGCGGGCGATGCGGTCGCGCATGTCGGCGACGTCGCGCAGCAGTGCCTCCGGGTCGCGTGGCCGGCAGAGCGTGCCGAGGATGATCCCGCGCAGCCGCTCGACGAGCTCTTGCGGGCCGTGGATCACCCGCGCCCGGGTCAACGCCATGTGTTCCCACGTCCAGGCCGATTGCGCGTGATAGCTCTCGAAGCCGTCGAGCGAATTGGCCAGTGGACCGGCACGGCCGGAGGGACGCAGCCGCATGTCGACCTCGTAGAGTGCGCCCTCGTTGGTCAAGGCGGTGAGGGCGGTCACGATCTTGGCGCTGAGCCGCGTATAATACTGAATCGGGCCCAGCGGCTGCGGCCCGTCCGAGGCGTTGAGATCCGGCGGGATGTCGTAGACGAAGATCAGGTCGAGGTCTGACGTGGCCGACATTTCGCGGCTGCCGAGCTTGCCCAACCCGAGCACCGCGAAGCGTTGGCCGCGAAACATGCCGTGGGCCTGGGCAAAGCGCTTCTCGACCCTGTCGCACAGCGCCGAAATCGTCGCTTGTGCCACGTCGGAGTAAGCGAGGCCGGCCTCGGCCGGCCGCACGATGCGCTTGAGCTGCTGCACGCCGACCTGGAAGCGGCGGTCGTTGGTCCAGCGCCGCGCGGCGTCGAGGATGTCCTGCTCGTCGTCGACCTGGGCCAGAGTCCTGGTCAGATCGGCCGTCATGTCCGCCGCGGGCGGCAGGCGGTCATAGAAGGCCGGCGACAGGACCGAATCGAGCAAAACCGTGCGACGCGCGAGCTGGGCGGCGAGCCCCGGGGCACTGCCCATGATAGTGGCGACCAGCTCCAGCAGCGCGGGGTTCGACTTGAACAGCGAGAAGAGCTGCACACCGGCGGGCAGGTTGCCGAGGAACTGATCGAAGTTCAGCAGCGCCTGGTCGGGTGAGGCCGTCTCGCCCAGGGCCTTGAGCAGCGCCGGCATCAGCTCGGTCAGCAGTTCGCGCGCGCGGGCGGAGGTCGTGGAGCGGAAGCGCCCATGATGCCAGCGGCGCACGATGCCGGCGGCGGCGGACGCGTCCTTGAAGCCGAGCGCGCGCAGGGTTTCCAGCGTGCCGGGATCGTCGTCGGTGCCGGTGAAGACGAGGTTGCCGCCCGGCCCGGCAAGGCTCGGCGCCTCCTCGAACAGCCGCGCATAGTGGCCCTCGACGCAGCGCAGCGTCGCCAGCATCTCGGCCTCGAAGGACGGCCGGTCGGGATAGCCGAGGAAGGTCGCGATTGCGGCCAGGCCGGCCTCGTCCTCGGGCAGGCTGTGGGTCTGGCGGTCGTCGACCATCTGCAGGCGGTGCTCGACCCGGCGCAGGAAGCCGTAGGCCACGATCAGCTCGTCGGCCGCGCGCGGCTCGACATGGCCTGCAGCCGCCAGGGCGCGCAACGTCTCGCAGGTCCCGCGCAGGCGCAGCGCCGGATTGCGGCCGCCGAAGATGAGCTGCTGGGTTTGCGCGAAGAACTCGACCTCGCGTATGCCGCCACGGCCGAGCTTGACGTTGTGGCCCGCCACCTTGACTGTGCCGCCGCCGCGATGGGCGTCGATCTGGCGCTTGATCGAATGGATGTCGTGGATCGCCGCGAAATCGAGATGCCGCCGCCAGATGTAGGGCCGCAGCGCCGCCAGGAACTCCGCACCGACGGCGAGATTGCCGGCGACGGGATGCGCCTTGATCATCGCAGCGCGCTCCCAGTTTTGGCCGACGCTTTCATAATAGAGTTCCGCCGCCTGCGCCGACATGGCCAGCGGTGTTGACCCGGGATCGGGCCGCAGCCGCAGGTCGGTGCGGAAGATGTAGCCGTCGACCGAGGCCTCCGACATGAGTTGCACCAGCAGGCGTGAGGCGCGTACGAAATGGCGCGGGATCTGCTCGTTGCCCGCCAGCGCCGGCGCCTCGCGGTCGTAGAGCAGGATCAGGTCGATGTCGCTCGAGTAGTTGAGCTCACCGGCGCCGAGCTTGCCCATGCCCAGCACAGTGAAGCCGGCCGCCTGGGGATCGCCGCCCAACGCCAATTGGCCGTCGCGCTCGAGCTGCAGCAGGATCGCGTCGGTGATGGCGTCGAGGCAGGTGCCGGCGAAGCGGCTCAGCGTGCCGGTGACCCGGTCGAGTGGCCAGGCGTCGGCGATGTCGGCCACCGCCACGGTAAGGGCGACACTGCGCTTCAGGCGTCGCAGGCGCGCCGCGACCGCGTCGGGTGCCGCCCCGGACCCGGCGTCCGCGCGGACGGAGGCAAGGTCGCGTTCGAGCATCACGAGCGCGGCGTCTGGGCCGCCACGCCATAGATCGGTCAAGAAATCCGGGTTCTGTAGCGCCGTCTCGGTGAGGTAAGGGCTGTTACCGAACAAAGCGTCGAGCAATGCTTGGAAAGTGGCATCGTCGGGCACTGCCGCCTTCTCGCGCCAGCGAGTCCACGCCACGGCCAGGCGTGCAGAATCGTGCGGACGGGGCAGGTGAGTGGTCGAAAGCCAAGACATGAGGAGTGACGGCCGTTAGATTGGGCAGCGCGGCCGCCATCGGTCAACGCGGAAGTATCAGACTTTGGTCAAAAGGACGTTTCGGATTTGCGCACGCATGGTGACCGGCGTCGCCGTCGTCGCGGCGGTGCTGACGACGGCGTGCGCCCTTCGTCTGATGGCGGGTCCGGTCGATCTCGACTTCCTGAAGCCCCGTTTCCTCACTGAATTCGACACGTCCGACGGGCCCGTGCGGGTCGATGCCGATCGGCTATTTGCCGAATGGGGCGGCCTCCGGGAGCCGATGCGGGTCGTCTTTGTCGGCCTGCATGTGACGAATGCCAAGAAGGAGGAGATCGCGACGGCGCCCAGGGTCTCGCTCTCCTTCGAGCCGCGCAGTGTCATGCGCGGCCAACTTCTTCCCACGGCCATCGTCGTCGATCGTCCGACGCTGGATGCGGAGATCACGCGCGAAGGCGGCATGCTCAAGCGTGTGCTGGCAAAGTCCGATTCGAGCACGCAGGGCGAGTTCGTCGACCTGTTGATCGAGCAGCTGCTCGCCGAGCACAACTACCATTCGCTGCTGGGCCAGCTCGACACGGTCGAGGTGGTGAATGCGCGAGTCTCACTGCGGGACGTCTCGACCGGCCTGATGTGGATCGCGCCGAACGCCCAGGCGCGCCTCCAGCGCGATGATGCCGGCGTCGCCGTCTCGGCCAGCGCCCGCTTCAAGGGCGTGACCGGTGACCCGATCGAAGTCCGGCTTTCCGGCACCTACTCGCGTGATCGCAGCCGCGTCTCGATCGAAGCGGGCATCGATGGATTGAAGCCATCGATGCTTGCTCCGCTGTCGGACGATGTGGCGCTGCTGCGCGGTGTCGATATTGCCCTTTCCGGACGTCTGCGGGTCGAGGCGAGCGGCGAGGGCGAAATCCGTACGATCGCCATGGCGATCACTGCCGGCGCCGGTACCATCACGCTGCCGGGCGTGCTTGCAGCTTCGCACAAGGTCCGGTCGGTCAACGCGCTGGCGCACATCGATGCCGCTTCGCACACCGCACGGATCGATCATATCGACGTCGATCTCGATGGGCCGAAGATCTCGATGACCGGCACCGGCCTGCGCTCCGAGCAGGGCCAGGCATTCACCGGCCGGGCCGAGATCAAGCAGATCCCCGTCGACAGGATCGGCGACTACTGGCCGCTCGCGTTCGCCCCGGGCGGGCGCGACTGGGCGCTGGCCAACGTGAGCGGCGGCACGGTCGATGTCGCGGGCGAGTTCGGCCTTAGCATACCGGGCAACGACCTCTCCCGGCTTTCGGTCGACCGCACGGTTGCCTTCCTCGATTACCGTGGCATGAACGTCCACTACATGCCGCAGATGCCCGAATTGAAGAACTTGTCGGGCAAGGCGCAATTCGAGGGCGGCATTCTGCGCTTCGACATCGCCGGGGCGACGGCCGCCGGCCTGGGTGTGGCGGGCGCCACCGTCGAGCTAACGGGTCTCGACGGCCCGAACCAGCACGCGGCGATGCGGATTCCGATCACGGGATCGGCGCCGGCAGTCATCGCGCTGCTCGCCCGGCCCAAGCTCGGCCTGTCGCGTGATGCGCTCTATGACCCCAAGCGGTTGGGGGGCGACGTCGCCATCGATCTCACTCTCGCATTCCCGTTGTTGAATACCCTGGCCGTCGCCGACATCGACATCAAGGCGGAGGCGGCCCTGTCGGCCTTTTCGCTCAAGGGCGCGATCGGCGCCGTCGACCTGACCGATGCCGTGGGCAAGCTGGTCTATGCCAACTCGCAGCTCAGCGTCACGGGCGTGGGCAAGTTCGACGGCAATGCGGTGGACATCGCCTGGCGCGAGCAGTTCGCGCCGCGTGCGCCCTATCGCCAGCGCTACGAGCTGAAGGGCACGATCCCTGCAGCGCTGATCGCCAAGGCGGGATTTCCCTCGCCGGAGCCCTATATCTCCGGCGCAATCGGGGTGACGAGCCTCGTCTACCAGACCGCCGCCAACGGGACGAGCGATCTGCAGGGCCGCTTCGACCTCAAGGGCGCCAAGGTCGCGCTGGCACCGCTGGGCTGGACCAAGGAAGCCGGCACCGAGGGCCAGCTCACGCTCGCGTTGAAGTTCGGCGCCGGCGCCAAGCTCGCGACGGCGGATATCGAAGGTCGTGGCAACGGCCTCTCTGCCAAGGGACAGGTGCGGGTCGGTCCGGACAGCAGCATCCAGCAGATTTCGATCAGCCAGTTCACGCTCGGCCGTACGGATATGGCCGCCGACTGGCGGCGGATCGCCGGCGGCGGCGTGGAGGTTGCCCTGCGGGGTCGCTCGCTCGAACTGGCGCGTGTGCTCCAGTTGCTGAAGGCACGCGACGATATCGCCAAGACGACGCCGGGCGGCGCCGCGGCGACGGCGCGCGAGAATACACGCCTCACCCTGCAGCTCGACCGCGTCGTCCTGGCCGAGGGCAGCCTGGGAGCCTTGAACGGGCGCCTGGATCTCTCCGGCGAACGAATGGCTGCAGCCGACCTCACCATTGGCGCCGGCAAGGGGGGCATTCTCCGGATCGCGCCCGCCGGCTCGGGACGTACTCTCAATGTCAATGTCACCGACTTCGGCGCCCTGCTGAAGGAGACCGGCTGGCTCGACGGGATGGTCGGCGGCTCCCTCGACTTCCGCGGCCGGTTCGACGATACGTTCGCGACGATCCCGCTGACCGGCAAGCTGAAGATCGGACCCTATCGCCTGGAGAAGGTGGCGCCGAGGGCCGAAGTCGGCACGCTCAATTCCGCCATCGACGGGCTCAATCGCGCCGGCAACGCGCTGCAGCAGTTCGACGGTCTCGAAGCATCGGTGACCAAGATCGGCGATCGCATCGAGCTCAAGGACGGCCATACCTCCGGCAGCTCGATCGGGCTGACGACCGCCGGCATCATCGATCTCGCGAAGGACGAGGCGCATCTGCGCGGCATCGTCGTGCCGGGCTTTGCCCTCAACAACCTGCTGTCGAACGTGCCGCTGCTCGGCCCGCTCCTGACCGGCGGCAAGAACGGCGGAGTATTCGCGATCTCCTATCGCCTCGACGGGCCGCTCGACGCCCTCAAGACCGACATCAACATGATGGCCGCCATGACTCCGGGCGCGCTGCGCGAGCTCTTCCGCGAGGACATCGGCAGCAGCATGCCCTTGAACCCAGAGACCCCGAGCAACCGCGCGCCCTGAGCGCCATGGTCATGCTCTTCCGAACCGCGAGCGAGATGCTCGCCGTTCGCAAGATTATGAGCGCCAAGCCTTACGCGGCGCGGACGAGGACGTGGCGCTTGCGGCCAGCGGACAGTTTCAGCGTGCCGTCCGGGCCGAGGTCGCTGTCCTTGATGGCGGCGGTGTCCGACGCGATCGGCTTGTCGTTCAATCGGCCGCCGCCGCCCTTGATCAGCTTGCGCGCCTCGGTGCGGCTCTCGGCGAGGCCGGCCTGGTGGAACAGCTCGAACGCGGCTACGCCGACAGCGAGCTGCGCGCGCGGCACCGCGACGGTCGGCAGCGTGTCGGCCTTGCCGCCTTCCTCGAAGGTGCGGCGCGCGGTCTCGACCGCCTGCAGCGCTGCGGCGTCGCCATGGGCAAGTTTGGTCACCTCGGTCGCCAGGATCTTCTTGGCGTCGTTGATCTCCTGGCCCTGAAGCGCCTCGAGGCGGGCGATCTCAGGCAGCGGAAGCTCCGTGAAGATCTTCAGGAAGCGGCCGACATCGGCATCCTCGGTATTTCGCCAGTATTGCCAGAAATCGTACGGGCTCAGCCGCTCGGGATTGAGCCAGACTGCTCCGGCAGCGGTCTTGCCCATCTTGGCGCCCGAGGCGGTCGCGAGCAGGGGCGAGGTCAGCGCGAACAGCTCGGCGTTGACCATGCGGCGGCCGAGATCGGCGCCCATGATGATGTTGCCCCACTGGTCCGAGCCGCCCATCTGCAGGATGCAGTTGTGGCGCTTGAAGAGTTCCACGTAGTCGTAGGACTGCAGGATCATGTAGTTGAATTCGAGGAAGCTGAGCGGCTGGTCGCGATCGAGCCGCAGCTTCACCGAGTCCATCGTCAGCATGCGGTTGACCGAGAAGTGCCGGCCGACGTCGCGCAACAGCGGGATGTAGAGCAACGTGTCGAGCCACTCGGCATTGTTGGCCATCACCGCATCGGTCGGGCCGCTGCCGAAGGTCAGGTAGTTCGAGAAGCTCAGCCTGATCTTCGCCATGTTGGCGTCGATCTGCGAGGGGGTGAGGAGCTGGCGCGTCTCGTCTCGGCCTGACGGATCACCGACCTTGGTGGTGCCGCCGCCCATCAGGGCGATCGGCTTGTGGCCCGCCTTCTGCCACCAGCGCAGCAGCATGATCTGCAGCAGATGCCCGACATGGAGCGAATCGGCGGTGCAATCGAAGCCGATGTAGCCCGTGCGGATGCCGCTCGACAGCAGCTCGTCGAGGCGCGTTGCATCGCTGCACTGATGCACCATCCCGCGCTCGTGCACGATCCGCATGAAGTCCGACTTGTAGGCCGCCATGTCTCCGCCCGGCGATTGTTCGTAAAGGGCCGGGGGTGTAACACATTCCTGTCATGTCATCATCCTTCCTGCGGACCCTCGGCCTGATGAGCGGCACCTCGGTCGATGGCGTCGACGTCGCCTTCGTCGAGACCGATGGCGAGCGGATAGCTTCCTTCGGCCCGACCCTGACCGTCGCCTATCCGGACGCGGTCCGCCGCATAATCCGTGCGGCTTTCGGGGCCGAGCAGCACAACCAGGCAACCGCCGCAGCCGAGCGCGCCGTAACCGAGGCGCATGTCGCCGCCGCCGCCGAATGGTCGTCGACGCACGGCGTCTCGCTGTCCTCCATCGATGTCGTGGGCTTCCACGGCCAGACCATCACGCACCGGCCGGAGAGGCGCTTCACCTGGCAGATCGGCGACGGCGCGAAGCTCGCGCGATCGCTCGGCGTGCGGGTCGTCAACGATATGCGCAGCGCCGACGTGGCGGCCGGCGGGCAGGGCGCGCCGCTGGTGCCGGTGTTCCATGGCGCTCTCGCGCACGATCTCGCCCGGCCGCTGGCTGTGGTGAATATCGGCGGCGTGGCCAACGTCACTTGGATCGGCGAAGGCAATTCGCTGCTGGCCTTCGATACCGGGCCCGGCAATGGACCGATCGACGACTGGTGCGCGCGCCGCGCGGGCCAGCGCTTCGATCGCGACGGCGCGCTGGCGGCGTCGGGCAAGATCGACCGGACCCGCCTCGAGCGCTGGGCCGAACATCGCTATTTCGCACGCAAGCCACCCAAGTCGCTCGACCGCGCCGACTTCAACGATGCCTGGGTCGACGGGCTGTCGGTGGTGGACGGCGCGGCGACGCTGACCCGCGCCACAGCGCGGGCGATCGCGCTTGCCGCCCGGCACTTCCCGGTTCCGGCCAGGCAATGGATCATCACCGGCGGTGGCGCACACAATCCGACCTTGCTTGCTGCCATCGCCGAGGAGACACGCAGCTCGGTGGTGACGGCCTCCGGACTTGGCTGGGACGGCGACGCGCTCGAGGCTCAGGCCTTCGCCTTCCTCGCCGTGCGCTCGCTGCGCGGCCTGCCCTTCACCTATCCCACGACGACCGGCGCGCGCCAGCCGCTGACCGGTGGGCGGCTTCACCTACCTTCGTAGCATTGCGCCGTAACGGAGGCAGTGCATGCTGCCGCGAGTCATCTCGAGAAGGAGTGGATCGTGCCGATATTCAAGACCCGGGAAGGCGTCGAGATTTTCTACAAGGACTGGGGTGCGGGCCAGCCCATCGTATTCAGTCACGGCTGGCCGCTGTCGGCCGACGATTGGGATGCGCAGATGATGTTCTTTCTCAATCACGGCTTCCGCGTGATCGCGCATGACCGGCGCGGCCATGGCCGTTCGAGCCAGGTCGACGGCGGCCACGACATGGACCACTACGCCGGGGACCTCGCGGAACTGACCGAGCATCTCGATCTCAAGGAGGCGGTGCATGTCGGACATTCCACCGGCGGCGGCGAGGTTGTGCACTACATCGCCCGACATGGCGAAAGCCGGGTTGCGAAGGCCGCGATCATCAGTGCGGTGCCTCCGCTCATGGTGAAGACTGCAGCCAATCCCGGCGGCCTGCCCAAGGAGGTGTTCGACGGCCTGCAGGCACAGCTCGCCGCCGGCCGCTCGCAATTCTACTATGACTTGCCGGCAGGTCCTTTCTACGGCTTCAATCGCCCCGGCGCGAAAGTCTCGCAGGCGCTGATCTGGAACTGGTGGCGGCAGGGCATGATGGGCGGCGCCAAGGCGCACTACGACGGCATCGTCGCCTTTTCTCAGACCGACTTCACCGAGGACCTGAAGAAGATCACGGTGCCCGTGCTGGTGATGCACGGCGACGACGACCAGATCGTGCCCTATGCCGATTCGGCGCCGCTGTCGGCGAAGCTGCTGAAGAACGGTACGCTGAAGACCTACAAGGGCTTTCCGCACGGCATGCCGACGACCGAGGCCGCGACCATCAACGCCGACCTGCTGGCTTTCATCAAGGGGTAGAAGCCTCAGAGGAGCGCGCCACTCCAGTGGCGCGCTCCAATGACTCTAAGGTTCCTTGTTGCTCGTCGCGCGGCCGGGCGGAGTGATCAGGCACTTCTGCACGTACTTGTCGACATCGACCGCGAGCTGGTTGAGCGAGTCGTGGAAGAAGTGGTTGGCGCCCTTGATGGTGCGCGATTCGACCGTGATGCCCTTCTGCAGCGACAGCCGCGCCACCAGCTTCTGGATGTCGGCCAGCGGCACGACCTCGTCCTTCTCCGCGCCGACGATCAGGCCGGAAGAGGGGCAGGGGGCGAGGAATCCGAAGTCGTAGGAGTTGGCTGGCGGCGCCACGGAGATGAAGCAATCGATCTCCGGCCGGCGCATCAGCAGCTGCATGCCGATCCAGGCGCCGAACGAATAACCCGCAATCCAGCACGACTTGGCATCAGCGTTCATCGCTTGCAGCCAGTCGAGCGCCGCGGCAGCGTCGGACAGTTCGCCCATGCCGTTGTCGAATCGACCCTGGCTGCGGCCCACGCCACGGGTGTTGAAGCGCAGCACCGAGAAGCCACGGCTCACGAACACATGGAACAAGGAGAAGACGACCTTGTGGTTCATCGTCCCGCCGTACTGCGGGTGCGGATGGAGGATGAGCGCAATCGGCGCGTGTTCTTCTTTGCTCTGGTGATAACGGCCCTCGAGGCGCCCCTCTGGGCCGATGAACATCACGTCAGGCATTGAATCTCCGGTTTCTTCGTCGTTTTTGGCCGCCTCGGACCGCCGGTTTGGGGTCCGACAGTAGCAAATTAGGGCAAGAATCTTGATACTTGACCGGTCTACTCGGGTTTATTAAACCTGAGCCAACAAGTTGGTCTTTCCCAGATCCCTGTCCGGGGGGCTGGAATATCGTAGCAACGCCTTTGTTTTCAAGAACTTTAGGCGGAGGAGGATGCTGTGAAGCTCAGCACCAAAGGCCGTTATGCCGTCATGGCGATGGTCGATTTGGCCCGCCATGCCCAGGCGAAGCCGGTGTCCCTGTCGGACATCGCGGCCCGCCAGGAGATCTCTTTATCCTATCTGGAGCAGCTTTTTGCCCGCCTGCGCCGCGCCGAGCTGGTGAAAAGCGTGCGCGGTCCGGGCGGCGGTTATCGCCTGGCGCGCGGCTCTGCCGATACGCGGGTTTCGGAAATCATCTTGGCCGTCGACGAGCCAATCAAGGCAACCCGCTGCACCGAGATGGGACAGTCCGGCTGCCGGGCCGACCGCAGCAAGTGTTTGACCCATGATCTGTGGGAAGAGCTCGGCAACCAGATCCACGTCTTCCTGAGCTCGGTCAGCCTGCACGACGTGCTGGAGCGCAAGCTCGCCCCGCGCATCGTCGAGGCGCCCGCCCCGGCCAATTCCGAATCCATGGCTGCTGCCAGCTAAGTAAGCCAGCCCGATGCCAGCGTTCGCGTATCTCGACCACAACGCCACCAGCCCGATCCGGCCGGCGGTGCTCGATGCCATGGTCGAGGCTTTGCGCGCGGGAGGTAACCCGTCGTCGGTGCACTCTGCCGGCCGGGCGGCGCGGACCCGTATCGACGTTGCGCGCCGGCAGGTGGCCATGCTGGTGGGGGCGCCGCCATCCGAGATCATCTTCACATCGGGGGGTACCGAGGCCAACAATGCGGCCTTGGCTGGTACCGGTCGGAGGCGGGTGCTGGTCTCGGCCGTCGAGCACGAGAGCGTGCTGAAGGCCGTGCCCCAGGCCGACATCATTCCGGTCGATCGCAACGGTGTTGTCGATCTCGCTGCCCTCGAGCGGATGCTGGCGGGCTCGCCGCCCACGCTGGTGTCGGTGATGTTCGCCAACAACGAGACGGGGGTGATTCAACCGGTTGCCGAGGTCGTGCGCCTCGCGCACGCCGCGGGCGCGCTGGTCCATTGCGATGCCGTCCAGGCCGCGGGGAAGGCGCCCGTCGACTTCCGTGGGCTCGGCGTCGACTACCTCAGCCTGTCCGCGCACAAGCTCGGCGGTCCGACCGGCGTCGGGGCCCTGGTGGTGCGTGCCGGGGCGCCTTTCACTTCCGACCGCAAGGGCGGGGGACAAGAATCCAATCGTCGTGCCGGCACCGAGAACGTTGCTGGCATCGTCGGTTTTGGTGCAGCGGCGAAGGCCTCGCAGGACGGCCTGGACACGGTCGCGCTGCGCGGCCGGCTCGAAGCAGGGCTGCGGGCGATCGCGCCTTTGGCGACGATCCACGGCGCGGCCGTGCCGCGGCTGGTCAACACGACGTGCATCTCCATGCCGGGCGTGAGGGCCGAGACCCAGGTCATGGCGCTCGACCTGGCGGGGGTCTGCGTCAGCGCGGGCGCCGCCTGCTCCTCGGGCAAGGTCACCCGGTCGGCGGTGCTGGCGGCCATGGGCGTCGAACCTGCCGAATCGGAGACTGCGATCAGGATAAGTTGCGGCTGGAACACGGTTTCCGAGGACATTGATTGCTTGATCGCCGCGTGGAAGGGCCTATATATCCGAGTAACGCACTCGGATTTGTCCCAAGCCCGCGCGGCCTAGGAATTTCAAGGGGTTAGCATGAACGCGTTTTCCCAGATGCGGCGCAACGACCAGCCGATCTACCTCGATTACCAGGCCACCACGCCGATGGACCCGCGCGTCCTCGAAGCTATGATGCCCTACTTTACCTACAAATTCGGCAATCCCCATTCGCGCAGCCATTCCTACGGCTGGGAGGCGGAAGAGGGCGTCGAGAAGGCACGCGGGCAACTCGCCAAGCTGATCGGTGCGGACGAGAAAGAAGTCATCTTCACGTCGGGCGCCACCGAGTCGAACAATCTCGCCATTCGCGGTGTGGCCGAGTTCTACAAGGACCGCAAGAACCACATCGTCACCACCGTGACGGAGCACAAGTGCGTGCTCGATACCTGCCGCCATCTCGAGCAGAACGGCTTCGAGGTTACCTACCTGCCGGTGCAGAAGAACGGCCTGATCGATCTTCAGGTGCTGCGCGAGGCCATCACCGACAAGACGGTGGTCGTGTCCATCATGGCCGTGAACAACGAGATCGGCGTGATCCAGCCGCTGGCCGAGATCGGCAGGATCTGCCGCGAGAAGAAGGTCTTCTTCCACACCGACGCGGCGCAGGCCGCCGGCAAGATCCCGCTCGACGTCGAGGCGATGAACATCGACATGATGAGCATCTCTGGCCACAAGATCTACGGCCCCAAGGGAATCGGCGCGCTCTACGTCCGCCGCAAGCCGCGGGTCCGTCTCGTCCCGTTGATCGTCGGCGGCGGCCAGGAGCGCGGCTTCCGTTCGGGCACCCTGCCGACGCCGCTCTGCGTCGGGCTGGGCGAGGCCGCCGAGATCTGCATGAAGGAGATGGACGGCGAGGCCAAGCGGCTCAAGAAGCTGCAGGAGCGCATGCTGAAGGGCCTGCACGCCAAGCTGCCGGAGATCTACGTCAACGGCGACCTCGAGCACCGCATCCCGGGCAATCTCAACATCAGCTTCGCCCATGTCGAGGGCGAGTCGCTGATGATGGGCATCAAGGGGCTGTCGGTGTCGTCGGGTTCGGCCTGCACCTCGGCCTCGCTCGAGCCCAGCTACGTGCTGCGCGCGCTCGGCGTCGAGGAGGAGATGGCGCACACCTCGCTGCGCATCGGGCTCGGCCGCTTCACGACCGAGCAGGAAGTCGATACCGCGGTGGCCGACCTGGTGCATCACGTGACCAAGCTGCGCGAGATGAGCCCGCTCTGGGAAATGTCCCAGGAGGGCATCGACATCAAATCCATCGAGTGGGCCGCCCACTAGCAACCAGAAATTCGAGGAGAGTGTCATGGCCTATAGCGAAAAGCTGATCGATCACTACGAGAACCCGCGCAATATCGGGTCGCTCGACAAGAATTCCGAGGACGTTGGCACCGGCCTGGTCGGCGCGCCGGCTTGCGGCGACGTCATGAAGCTGCAGATCAAGGTGAGCCCCGAGGGGCTGATCGAGGACGCCAAGTTCAAGACCTTCGGCTGCGGCTCGGCGATCGCCTCCAGCTCGCTCGTCACCGAGTGGGTCAAGGGCAAGACGATCGACGAGGCCGAGACGATCAAGAACACTGACATCGCCAAGCACCTGGCGTTGCCGCCGGTGAAGATTCACTGCTCGGTCCTGGCCGAGGACGCGATCAAGGCGGCGATTGCCGACTATCGCGCCAAGACGGCCAAGAAGGACGAGACCCAGGACGCCGCGGAGTAACAGCGTAATGAGCACGCCTGTCATGAGCACAGCGGGGACCACCGATGCCCCCAAGCCGGCCGCGCGGCCGCGTCGGCCGCGCCCGCAGCTGATGTCGGTCACGCCGGCCGCCGCCGAGCGCGCCAAGGCGCTGCTCGACAGCCGCGGCAAGCCGACTGCCGGCATCCGCATCGGTGTGCGCACCAAGGGCTGCTCGGGCTTGAGCTACACCCTCGAATTCGCCGACAAGCAGGAGCCGATGGACGAGGTCGTCGAGACCGCCGGCATCAAGCTGCTGATCGACCCGAAGGCCTCGCTGTTCCTGATCGGCACGGAGATGGACTACGAGGAGGAGAAGCTGAAGTCGGGATTCGTGTTCAAGAATCCGAACGAGAAGGGCCGCTGCGGCTGCGGCGAATCCTTTCACGTCTGAAGCCGGGGCGTCATGGACCATTTCGCGCGGCTGGGGCTGCCGGCGGCGCTCGATCTGGACGCCGGCGCGCTCGACAAGGCCTACTTCGCCCAGCAGCGGCTCTGGCATCCCGACCGCTTCGTTGCCAAGCCTCCGGAGGAACGCGCGAAGGCCTCGGCCGCGGCGGCGGCCCTGAACGATGCCTATCGCACGCTGAAGGATCCGCTGGCGCGCGCGGTCTATCTGGCAGAGCTGAAGGGCGTCGAGATGCCGGCCGATGGCAAGACTATCGACGATCCGGAACTGCTGATGGAAGCCATGGAAACGCGCGAGGAACTTCATGAGGCGAGCACCATCCCCGCGATCGAGGGACTGGCCGCGAAGTCACGCGACGAGATGAACGCCACGCTGGCCCGGCTGCGCGGTTTGTTCTTGGCAGGCGACAAGCCGGCCATCAGAAAGGCGCTCCTTCGCCTGCGCTACCTCGACAAGTTTGCCGAAGAAGCGCGGGCGCGCCGCACCAATTTGGAACGCAAGGCATGAGCCTGCTGGAAATCCACGAGCCGGGCGAGACGCCGCTGCCGCATGCGGACGAGGGGAGTCTGGCGGTCGGCATCGATCTCGGCACGACCAACTCCGTCGTCGCCATCGCGCGCGAGGGCAGGCCCGCGGCGCTGCACGACGAGGCCGGCAGGGCGCTGGTGCCGTCGGTCGTCGCCTATCCCGCCGCGGGCGGTGTGCTGGTGGGGGACGAGGCGCGCCTGCTGATGGCCGAGGAGCCGAGGAACGTTGTCGCCTCGGTGAAGCGCCTGATGGGCCGTGGCGCGACCGACCTCCACGCCGTGGCCGGCGTGCTGCCCTACGAGATCGAGCCCGGCACCGGCCAGACCGACATGGTGAAGCTGCGCATCGGCGGCAAGGCGCGCTCGCCGGTCGAGATCTCCGCCGAGATTCTGAAGGCCCTGCGCTCGCGCGCCGAAGCCGCGCTGGAAAAGCCGGTCGAGCGGGCCGTCATCACCGTGCCGGCCTACTTCGACGATGCCGCCCGGACCGCGACCCGCGATGCTGCCCGCGTCGCCGGCCTCGAGGTGTTGCGGCTGGTCAACGAGCCAACCGCGGCAGCACTCGCCTACGGCCTCGATAAGGGCTCGGAAGGCCTCTACGCAGTCTACGATCTCGGCGGCGGCACGTTCGATTTCTCCCTGTTGCGGCTCGAGAAAGGCGTGTTCCAGGTTCTCGCAACCGGCGGCGACACCGCCCTGGGCGGCGACGATTTCGACCGCGCCATCGCCGAGCGCATGCTGGCCGAGCGCAAGACTGATGGTCTGGCCGATACTGTGGACGAGGGCGCGGTGAAGAATGCGCTCGCACTTGCGCGGCACATGAAGGAGCAGCTTTCCGACCGCGACCAGACGTCGGGCCGGCTGGAGCTGGACGGCGTACCGTCGTTCCACGCCCTGACGCGTGCCAAATTCGACGCGATGATCGCGCCCTACATCGAGCGCACGCTCGGCATCGCGCGCAACGTCCTGGCCGATGCCGGCATGTCCGCCGGCGAGATCCAGGGCGTGGTGCTGGTCGGCGGCTCGACCCGCGTGCCGCTGGCACGCAGCGCGGTCGCCGGGATGCTGGGCAAGCCGCCGCTTACCGACATCGATCCCGACGAAGTGGTGGCGCTCGGCGCCGCGTTGCAGGCCGAGGCGCTGACCGGCGGGTCGGACACGCTGCTGCTCGACGTGACGCCGCTGTCTCTCGGGCTGGAGACGATGGGCGGCCTGGTCGAGAAGATCGTGCCGCGCAACACGCCGATCCCCGTCCAGCTCGCGCAGGAATTCACCACCTACCAGGACGGCCAGAGCGCGATGGTGATCCATGTCGTGCAGGGCGAGCGCGAGATGGTCGACGATTGCCGCAGCCTGGCACGCTTCGAGCTGTCGGGCATCCCGCCGATGACCGCCGGTGCCGCACGCATCTGCGTCACCTTCGCCGTCGATGCCGACGGGCTGCTGACGGTGTCGGCGGAGGAGCGCACGACGGGTGTCGCGCAGCGGATCGAGGTCAAGCCTTCCTACGGCCTCAGCCACGACGACATGGCCGACATGCTCTACGACAGCCTCGACTATGCCGAGGAGGACATGGCGCGCCGCCTTCTGGCCGAGGCGCGGGTCGAGGCGAAACGCAATATGCTGGCGCTCGACGCGGCGCTCGCCAAGGACGGCGCGCTGCTGTCTGCGGAGGAACGCGAGCCCCTCGACGCGGCGCGGGCACGGCTGGGGACGGCCGTCGACGGCGACGATCGAGACGAGATCAATGCCGCGGCCGAAGCGCTCGAGGACCTTTCGAAGCCCTTTGCCGAGCGGCGCATGGACCGCGGGATCCGCGAGGCGCTGTCGGGCATGGCGGTGAACGACCTGCAGAGCCGGGTTGGAGAATGACCGTCGTCCCGAGCGAAGCCGCCCGAAGGGCGGCGCAGTCGAGGGACCTGTTCATGTCGGCGCTAGGAACATGAGCAGGTCCCTCCACTCCGCTTCGCTAATGCGCGAAGGCTACTTCGCGCGAGTCGGGACGACGGATTTATGAGGTTTGGTAGATGCCGAAGATGACGTTCATCCTGAGGGATGGCTCGCGCAAGGAGGTCGATGCGCCGCTCGGCCTTTCCGTGCTCGAGATCGCCCATCGCAATCACGTCGATATCGAGGGCGCCTGCGAAGGCTCGCTTGCCTGCTCGACCTGCCATGTCGTGGTCGAGGGCCCCTGGTTCGACAAGCTCTCTCCGGCCAGCGAGGACGAGGAGGACATGCTCGACCTCGCCTTCGGCCTGACCCACACCTCGCGGCTCGGCTGCCAGATCCGCATGACCAAGGAACTGGACGGGCTGGTGGTGAAGCTGCCGGCGGCCACCCGCAACATGATGGTCGACAAGTAGGAGACCTCGATGGCCCGCAAGCTGCGCTGGACCGACGTGCACGACATTGCCATCGAGCTCGAGGAGGCTCATCCTGAAGCCGATAACGTCAACCTGCGCTTCACCGACCTGCATCGCTGGGTAATGGCGCTGTCGGATTTCGAAGACGATCCGGGGCGTTCCAACGAAAAGATCCTCGAAGCGATTCAGGCTGCCTGGATCGAAGAAAGAGGGTAGGCGCCTCAATTCGGTCAAGAATCGACTCGTACAGGAGTTGTGACCGGGAGGGTTTTATGAGGGGCGAGTCAATTCGGAGGTTCCTGCTGCCGGCGCTGCTGGCCGTGGGGCTTGGCGCCTGTGCGAGCAATGCCGTGCAGCCGGGAATCGTGAGCACGTCGGGCAGCAGCGTCGCAAGCGCGCCGCCCTACGGCAATGCGCAGACCTATGGAAACCAAAGTTACAGAAATCAGGCTTACGGAAACCAGGGCTACGGGAACGCCCAGAGCTACGCCAGTGCCCAGCCGGGCGAAACTGGCCGGGTGGTCTCGATCAATGACGTCAGCCTGCGCGGCGGTGGCGGAGGGGGTAGCGGCCCGGGCAACGGCACGATGATCGGCGGCCTGTTGGGCGGCCTGGGCGGTATCGCGATCGGCGCTTCGAGCGGCCGCGGCGTCGGCGGCGGCTTGATCGGCGGCGTACTGGGCGCCGTGGGCGGTGCGATTGCCGGCACCATCATCCAGAACCACACCAATGTAGGCGGCGGCGGGCGCGGCATCGAGGTCACCGTCCAGAAGGACGACGGCCAGACCGTCACGGTGGCACAGCGCGACGATGGCGATGTTCAGCTCGGCGACCGCGTGCAGGTCGTCCAGGGCCGCGGCGGTGTCGCCAAGGTGGTGCGGGACAACTCGCGCCAGCCCGACTACCAGTCCGCCCCGGCCCCGCAGGACTACCGCCAGTCACCCGGCACCTACGATCCGCCGCCGCAGGATTACCGCACGACCCGCACCACCTACGATCCGCCATCGCAGGACTATCGCCAGACGCAGTACGCACCACCGGTGAGCAGCACGCGGACCCCGACCCCGTACCAGCGGGGCAGCAGCCAGGACTACCGGCAGGGCAGCTATCCTCAGCCGGCCGACGATCCGCGCTACGGCAATCTCGACTAGCCTGCTACGTTCCTCCTGTTCGTGATTCAAGGAGGATGAATTCGATGTTCGGCAAATGGCTTTTCGCTCTGTTGGCGCCCCTGATGCTGGCGACCACGTTGAGTGCCTGCAACGAGCAGGGCGTGCAGCCGGGCGTTGTGCAGACGTCGGCCGGTGAGGGTTTCCGGGGTGAGGCGGGGCGCGTCGTCTCGATCCGCGAGGTTGCGGTTCGCAGCAGCCAGCAGGGTGTCAGTGACGGTACGTTGGTTGGTGGCGGGGTCGGAGCGGCGGGCGGTGCGATCGCCGGCGCCGCGATCGGCGGCAATGCGGGCAGCGCGGTCCTTGGCGGCGTGCTCGGCGCCGTGGGCGGCGCGATCGCGGGCACCGCCATTGACCGCAGCTCTACCCGCCAGGGCATCGAGGTGACGGTGCAGAAAGATGACGGTACGTCAGTCGTTATTGCACAGCGCGATGACGGCAGCATCCAGATGGGAGACCGGGTCATCATCGTCTACGACCGCAATGGCGTGGCTCGCGTGGTCCGCGAGACCGGCCGCCGCCGCGACTACTGATCTTCTGCCGGGAGCGCCACTCCAGTGGCGTGTCTTCTCGCGATCTTCCGGCCCAGATGACCGTGACGCACCACTGGAGTGGCGCGCCCCCGGCGCCTATATAGCCGCCGTCATGACCCGTAACTCCCTCGATCTGGACAAGGCGCCCGGCGACACCCGCGTGGTGGTCGCCATGTCTGGCGGCGTCGATTCGTCGGTCACCGCTGCGCTGCTGAAGGAGCAGGGCTACGACGTCGTGGGCGTCACCCTGCAGCTTTACGACCACGGCGTCGCGGTCGGGAAGAGCGGCGCCTGCTGCGCCGGCCAGGACATCCAGGACGCCCGCCAGGTCGCTGCGCGGCTCGGCATCCCGCACTACGTGCTGGACTACGAGAACCGCTTCCGCAGCGAGGTGATGGACTCCTTCGCGGACGCCTACCTGCGCGGCGAGACGCCGGTGCCCTGCATCGCCTGCAATCGCACGGTGAAGTTCCGCGACCTGCTCAGAACCGCGCGCGAGCTGGGCGCCGAGGCGCTGGCGACGGGCCACTATGTCCGCCGCGTGCGGGGCGAGGCGGGGCCCGAGCTGCATCGCGGCGCCGATCCGGCTCGCGACCAGAGCTACTTCCTGTTCGGCACCACGGCCGAGCAGCTCGACTTCCTGCGCTTCCCGCTCGGCGGGCTGTCCAAGAGCGAGACGCGTGCGCTGGCCGAGCGCTTCGACCTGCCAGTCGCGGCAAAGCCTGACAGCCAGGATATCTGCTTCGTGCCCAACGGCGACTACGCGAGCGTCGTGCAGAAGCTGCGTCCCGAGGCGAACGATCCCGGCGAGATCGTCGACATGGCCGGCCGTGCAGTGGGCCGCCACGACGGCATCGTGCGCTTCACCGTCGGCCAGCGCCGCGGGCTGGCACTCGGCGAGCGCAGCGGCACGGCCAACGACCCGCTCTATGTCGTCAGGCTCGAGCCCGAGGCGCGCCGCGTCGTCGTCGGCCCGAGGAGCGCGCTCGGCCGAAGCGAGATCGCGCTTTACGGCATCAACTGGCTCGGCCCGGATTTCGACGGCGCGCTGCCGGTGCAGGTGAGGGTGCGCTCCTCGCAGGCTCTTCGTCCGGCGGAGGTCCAGCGCGCCGGCGACGAACTCACCGTCCGCTTCGCCGAGCCCGAGGTGGGCGTCTCGCCGGGCCAGGCCTGCGTGATCCACGACCGGGCAACCGGCAGCCGCGTGCTGGGTGGAGGGTTCATCGGCCGATTTGATAATCGGGGCGGAGGGCGCAGTCAGCTGGGAGTCGGCGGCTCATCACATTCCCGCCCAAGCTCTTCCTCGATCTCCAGGAATACGTCGTCGAGCAAGTCGGCGACATAACCGGCCCCCAGGGCGCTGTCGATCGCATCAGGGCTGATGTTATGCTTTTTGGCGAGGCCATCGAGCAACAGCTTGATCGCGCACGTGGCCTCGATCTTGTCGCGCTCTATGGCCTCAAGGGCGGCAAACGGGTCGCGGCGGCTCACTTTGCTCCGCGCATGGCCGGGCGGCGGCCATTGAACAGTCATCATCGACTCCTTACGGACTCAACGGCCGCTGTGGATTCGGCGTTGCGAAACATCGTCTCGGCCCGGAGGACGCGCGATAGCGCACTCGGGGAAAAGCGCGCCCAAAAGAGGTGCCACACAAGGCGGGCACATCGGCCTGTCGGGCTGCCAACGCCGGCCGGGCGCACAATGAAGGTGCGTCGGTGCGGCGGGGAATGTACTCGCAATGACGGAGGTTGCCGGCAACTTGGGCGGTCGAGCAATGCAATGCAGCGATCGGCGGACTACCTTGCGGCGCTGCGCGCGCCTGTCGTTGAACTCAATTGTGTCCATGGTGTGCTCCACGCCGAAGCTGGAGCCCGGCGCTATTCGCGCCCTTGGCTCTCAGCCGCCGGCGCACTGGTGGCCGACCATTCGAAAGTAGACGGGCAGACTTACAACAACCTTGATGAAGTCCGGCGGAAAGACGGCTGAGCGATCAACACACGCACCCTGGCGAGGTCCTCCGTCGCGTCAGAGCACTGTGGCGCGCAGAAACCAGGCTGTCCTATTGCTTCGTCATCGAGATCGGATAAGACCTACCCGATCGGGGCTGCCATGTACCGTCCAGCTTTCCGTTCTTGTGCTGCATTTCAACCGTGGAGCCCGGACCGGTATACGCTGAACTGTGTGCAGGCCTTTGGTCTGTCCACCGCAGCCGTCACCTCCGGCGCGAATAGCCGGGCGGCGTCAAGAATTGCAAAACGCGAACGTCGCCGAATGGTGTCCCCCCCCCCCCGCGAGCGGTCGCTTTCGATAGCGATCCTACCACCCGAAGACGGAGGGGGAGGAAATGCAATTTCGGGCTATGACAGTGCTTTTCGCTGCCTTGCTGCAGTGGGCGCTGCCATGGGGCGGGAGGGGCGCTCGATCGTTGCCTGGCTGCCGCTGCGCCGATTTTCACCGCGCACGGCCGTGGAGGTTAGAGCCTGCCCGGCCCGGGCCACCCTGAACGACGCGCAGGTGCCGGGGCAGTGCGCGCCACTTCGGCCCTAGGGTATTACCCAGAAGGCGAAGGCTACTACCTAGAATGCGATGGCCGGGATCGTTGCTGGAAATGCGATTATCGCCAACAGGTCGAATCCAGATGGGGCCAAATCCATGGCCGCGGTGGTGGTGATGCGCGCAACGAATAGCGGATCAGCGGCCAGCAGATGGGCGTCGTCGGCGCAGCGCCGACGGCGGTGGGAAATGGAGTGCACGTTACCGCACATTTCAGCTTGAAAGGGAGGGTGCGGCCAAGTCGGCGATTGTACGCGGCATATGAACTCGACATACATGCGTGTGGGAAGTGGGAGATGGTTTTGGGCGAAGTATGCAATAGCATGCGGCGGTGGGAGTCGTGTGTCCCTGTAGGTCAACGGCTCAACACTCTGGGCATCACGGGAAGTGTCGACCTCGACGCATTCTGGAACCTGGTGAAGGTTCAGGATGGAATTGACCGCGGGGAAACCATCGTCGGTAGAACCGGCTTGACGAATCACTTCGCGGTGTTGCTTGAAGGCATCGCGTGCTTCTCCACCCAGCATGAGGATGGCGCCCGACAGATCTACGCCTTCCACTATCCGGGCGATTTTCTCGGTCTCCACGGCTTCGTGTTCCCGCGAACGGCGGAGCCCAGCGAAGTGCAGGCATTGACCAGCTGCTCCATCGGCACGATCGATCGCGATGCACTGGAGCAGGCAATGCAGCGTCATCCCGCGCTGGGGCGGGCGCTGTGGCGCGCGGCCCTGACGGAAGTGAGCATCTTTCGGCAGCGTCTGGTCGTCAGCCGGCGCCCCGCCCTCCAGCGAGTGGCTTATCTCCTGTGCGAGCAGCTCGTCCGGCTCGGAGACGACGAAAGAGTCATTCCGCTCACCCAGATAGATGTGGCCGACGCGGCGGGGCTTTCCGTCGTGCACATCAACCGCGTCTTCCAGGAGCTGCGCCAGCTCGGCGTGCTTTCGAAACAGCGGCTCATAGAGGTCGTGAACAAGGACCGTCTGCAGGAGCTCGCCGCCTTCGACCCCGGCTATCTCGATCCGGGCGAGGCGTTGTCTCAATGGGACTTGCGCATTGACGAATAGGCTGGACGACCCGCTACGGCAGGAACTGCTTCAGTCGCAACTATGGCTTTCGCCCTCAACCGATGAAGGCTCCATGAAGGCAATGCTCAGCGTTGCCGCGGCACGAGCGGAATCGAGTATCGCCTCGATGCGAGTGGCGAACAGGCGTGTTGAACGTTGGATCACGGTCGAATCGCTCTTGCGGCAAACTTCCCAGCCGAACGCCTCTGCTTCGTACCGGCAAATCCGCACAGTATGACAAGGCCCCGACCTTTGCTCAGAGTGCATACTGCCCCTAAGAGTTACTTTCAGGCACAAGAATATCACATATTCGTGAGTGTATCGACGGGCAACTTGTCTACCGCGCTACCTCGAGGCGGCAGGGTGATGCCGTTATCGGCTGAGGCTGCCACATCGCAGCAGAAGTTCTGAATGATCCCGAATGGCCAACAAGAGATGAGTTTCGTAGATATTTGAGGCGGAGGCTTTATCAGCCGCGTCGCTCAATAATGAAGTTCGACCATCTCAACCTCCCGTTCAGCGACCTCGACCGGTCGCGCGCGTAGTGGATCTCCTCGCCCGGGCCGCAGAAGAACTTCTGGGGCTATGGCGACGAGCTGGCCGACCTCCCATGGCTATCTCACCCCGCCTGTGGGATGCGCGCTCGATGGCCGAAAGGTAGAGTCTTTTCGCGGGGCTCGTGGCTCAATTCGGCTACACGATCGTCCGGCGGGACGGTAACGCCGCTCTCGCGGTCGATGCGCGGTCGGTGAGCGAGTTTCGCGGCGAGTCGATGCTGTCATGCGCCGCCTGCACCGGCTCCCAGATCGGCAGGAGCTTGGGCCGCCTTGGCATGTCGCTTGCTCCACACCTGTTCAATGCCTGAAGGGAGCTCGCGATGGTCATGGCTGCGGTTCCGGTCATCGATATCTCGCCCCATCGCAGCGGCGATGCAGCCACCCGGCAGGCGCTTGCCGCCGAGGTCGACCGGATCTGCCGCGAGATCGGCTTCATGGTGATCTCCGGGCACGGGATTGATCCTGACCTGATCGCGGCGGTGGAAGACATCAGCCGCACCTTCTTCGATCTGCCGCTCGAGGAGAAGATGCGAATTGTCCGGCCGGCGCCCGACGTGACGCGCGGCTACATGCCGATGAAAGCAGAAGTGCTCGTGCGCAGCCGCGGCGGCAACGCGCCGGGCGACCTGAACGAGAGTTTGATGATCGGCCCGGTCGATGCCGACGGCTCGCCTTACTTTACGACACCCGAAGCCGGCCGGCATTTCGCGACCAACCTCTGGCCGGAGCGGCCGGAAGGGCTGCGGGAGATCTACGAGCGCTACTACCGCGTCATGGACGCGCTTGGGATCGATCTCATGCGCCTCTTCGCTCTGGCGCTCGGCCTGCCCGAAAAATATTTCGACTCGAGCGTCGACCGCTCGATCAGCCGGCTGAGGGTGCGCAACTATCCGGCGCCGGAGGAAACCCCGATTCCGGGCCAGCTCCGCGCCAGCGCGCACAGCGACTACGGCAGCCTCACCATCCTGAAGACCGAGGACCGCCCCGGCGGGCTGCAGGTGCTGGGCAAGGCCGGCGAGTGGCTCGACGTGCCTCATCTCCCCGGCTGCTTCGTGGTCAACATCGGCGACATGCTGGCGCGCTGGACCAACGACCGCTGGGTCTCGACCCTGCACCGGGTCGTCAATCCGCCGGCCGATCGCGTGGCCGCGAGCCGGCGGCAGTCGGTGGTGTTCTTCCAGAACCCCAACTACGACGCGCTGGTGGCCTGCCTGCCGAGCTGCACGGATGCGGCGAACCCGCCGAAATACGCGCCGACGACGTCGGGCGGGCACCTGCGGGAGAAGTTCGTTGCCACCCAGCTGGCCTACGCCGACTGACGATGGCGCCCAAGTGCGTCATCGGGCATGATTCGGCATCGAGAAGGAGACGGACTCCACGAACCCGACGGTTCATCGACGCATTCGGACCAGGGAAGAGCTTGGCATTCCCAGGTGGGGTGCAGCCGTGGAGGGAACCTTCGACGATCCGCCAATCGTCATGTGGCAGGATCGCGTGAAAGTCTCGTTGATGAGCCTCGTGACGGCAGGGCTGGCAGCACTCTTCTACTGGCTATGTCCCGCGAGTGATGCTTCTCTTTTCTGGTCGGTTCTGTTGGGCCTCGTCGCAGCAGTCCTGGGCTGGATCGCCATCGCTCGCAGCGGGCTGATCGCCGCTCCCGAGGGATTAACCTGGAGGACAGGGTTTCGCACATTCAATTACGAATGGAGTGACTTCGAGAGATTCACCGTGGTTTCGGGCAGGAGCAATATGGTCGTCGGGGTGCTTTCTGAAAGATGTAACCGACGTCGCCGATGGTTCTTGCGCTGGATGGACTCAAGGACGTTTGGCGCGGTTTGGGAGCTGCCGCCGCAGAGGATAGTCGACATTCTCAACGAAGCGCTGACGCGCTGGGGCCCGCCGCGGCCAGCGTCATAGAGGGGATTCTTGACAGCCCGGGGGCCATCCCCTTAATACCGCCCACCCATGGCTGGGTAGCTCAGCTGGTTAGAGCACGGCACTCATAATGCCGGGGTCGGCGGTTCAAGTCCGCCCCCAGCTACCAATTTTCAATGACTTGGCCGCCAGATGGTCCCGGACAGGGATCATCCGGTGTGCCGGGTGGGCCAGGCGGTCCTCCCGGCGCGGATTGTGAAGCGTTCGCCCGTGGCGTAGGTTTCGGACCATCATGTCGGCTATTTCAAGCGTTCTTACGACCGTCAATGCGCCGTACAGCAAGAAGCTGGACGCGCAGGCGCTCGCATACTGCTTGACCCATCCAGAGGCTGCCAATGGCGCGCCGGGACAGATGTCAACGTTTTTCGGTGAAGTCAGCCCGGCACTGCAAAAGACTTTTGCCAGGACGTTCGACGTCATCGAGGCGACGTTGATCGCTGCCGCGAAGGCATTCGCCGAATATACCGGCGACGTCTACCCGCTCGCCGCGTGAGCGTGCCCGGCTCGGATTGGGTGCGTCTGTTCCGTATCGCCTGCTCGTTGATCCGACAGGTCAATTCCGAGCACGTGATCATCGATAGCTCGACGGCGCTCGAAGATGCCACAGAGCTGTTGAGATCAATCTGAGGAATTGTTCGGAACCATGGCCAACGGACATCATCAGACCGACGTCGTCATCGTAGGGGCGGGGCCCGTCGGGCTCTTCACCGTCTTCGAGTGCGGCATGGTGCGGCTTTCCTGCCATGTCGTCGACGTGCTCGACGATGCCGGCGGGCAGTGCACTGCACTCTATCCCGAGAAGCCGATCTACGACATCCCGGGCTTCCCCAAGGTCGACGCAGCCGAGCTGATCGTTAGGCTGAAGGCGCAGGCAGCGCCGTTCAGGCCGGTCTATCACCTGGGCGAGCAGGTCCAGTCGCTCGAGGCGCTGACCGGCGGCTTCTGGAAGCTCACCACCGCGAAAGGCACGGTGCTGCAGGCGCGCGCGGTGATCCTCGCGGCCGGCGTCGGCGCCTTCGGGCCGAACCGGCCGCCGCTCGAAGGGATCGAGGCGTTCGAGGGCAAGAGCGTCTTTTACTACGTGACCCAGCGCGAGAATTTCCGCGGCAAGCGGGTGGTGATCGCGGGCGGCGGCGATTCGGCGGTCGACTGGGCGCTGTCGCTGGCCGAGATCGCCGCGCGCGTGTCGGTGATCCATCGCCGCGACCGGTTCCGTGCCGCGCCCGAGAGCGAGGCGCGGCTGAAGGCGCTGGTCAAAGACGGCAAGATCGACCTCGTCGTGCCCTATCAGCTCCACAGCCTCGACGGCGCCGACGGCCAGATCACGGCGGTGAACGTGGCGACGCTCGACGGCATGGAGAAGAAGATCCCGGCCGACGTGCTGCTGCCGTTCTTCGGCCTGTCGATGTCGCTCGGGCCGATCGCCGAGTGGGGGCTGGCGCTGGAGCGCAACCAGATCGCGGTCGATCCTGCGACGGCAGCGACGAACCTCGCCGGCATCTTCGCCGTCGGCGACGTCGTCACCTATCCTGGCAAGCTGAAGCTGATCCTGACCGGCTTTGCCGAGGCGGCAGTGGCGGCCCGCTCGGCCTACGCGCTGGTGCATCCCGAGACGCCGTTGCACTTCGAGTATTCGACGACCGCGGGTGTGCCGGGAGCGTAGCTTTCCGGAATCTACGCCGCTGAGGCGCGGGTGAGGAGTCTCAACGCCGCCAGACGGGCGGCGTAGGGCGGCTCGTTCTCCGGCACCAGCGGCGGCGGCACGATCGTCTCGGCGAAGTGGCAGGCGACGCTTGCGCCTTCGTTGCCGATCGGGCGCAGCGGCGGCTCGTCGAACTTGCAGCGGTCCTTGGCGTAAGCGCAGCGGGTGTGGAAGTGGCAGCCCTTGGGCGGATTGAGCGGGCTCGGCACGTCGCCCGCCAGCCGGATGCGGGCGCGCGTGGCGGTCGGGTCGGGCACGGGCACCGCGGAGAGCAGCGCCTGCGTGTAGGGATGGCGCGGCAGGGCGAACAGCTTCCTCTTGGGCGCAAGCTCGACGATCTTGCCGAGGTACATCACGGCGACCCGGTCGGCGATGTGGCGCACCACGGCGAGGTCGTGGGCGATGAAAATGTAGCTGAGGCCGCGCTTGTGCTTGAGATCCTGCAACAGGTTGATGACCTGCGCCTGGATCGACACGTCGAGCGCCGAGACCGGCTCGTCGCAGACGATCAGCTTCGGCTCGGAGGCCAGTGCGCGGGCGATGCCGATGCGCTGGCGCTGGCCGCCGGAGAATTCGTGCGGGTAGCGCAGCGCATGCCAGGGCGACAGGCCGACCTCGCCAAGCAGGGCATCGATGCGCTGGCGGAGCTTCGCGGCCGAGGCCAGGCCGTGCAGGCGGAGCGGCTCGGCCAGCGCTTGGCCGACGGTGAGGCGTGGATTGAGCGAGGCGTAAGGGTCCTGGAAGATGATCTGGATGTCGCGCCTCAGGTCGCGCAGCGCGCGGCGGTCGAGCGCGCGGACGTCCTTGCCGGCGAAGCGGATCGTGCCGGCGCTGGCCTCGATCAGGCGCAGGATCATGCGGCCGGTCGTCGACTTGCCGCAGCCCGATTCGCCGACCAGCGCCAGCGTCTCGCCGGGCGCCACGTCGAAGGTCAGGCCGTCGACGGCGCGCACCGTGCCGACCGCGCTTTGGAACACCACGCCGCGCTTCACCGGGAAGTGCTTGGCGAGGCCGGAGACGGAGAGAAGCGGCTCGGTCATTCGGCGGCCAGCGCCAGGGTCTGGTCGAGCGGCGCCTTCCAACAGGCGGTGCGGTGGCCGGGCGAGATCTCGCGCAGCGCCGGCTGCTCGTCGCGGCAGCGTGAGTCGGCGAGCGGGCAGCGCGGGCTGAAGCGGCAGCCCGCGGGCAGGGCGAAGGGATTTGGCACCATGCCCTCGATCGCGGTCAGGCGCTCGTCGCCGTCGCTGCCCAGCCGGGGGATCGAGCCCAGCAGGCCCAGCGTATAGGGATGCTGAGGGTCGCCGAACAGGAGGTCGACCGGCGCCTCCTCGACGATGCGGCCGGCATACATCACGATCACGCGATGGGCGAGCTCGGCCACGACGCCGAGGTCGTGGGTGATCAGCATGATCGCCGTGCCCGTGCGCTCGCGAAGGTCGCGCAGCAGGTCGAGGATCTGCGCCTGGATGGTGACGTCGAGCGCCGTCGTCGGCTCGTCGGCGATCAGGATCTTGGGGTCGCAGGCCAGCGCCATGGCGATCATCACCCGCTGCCGCATGCCGCCGGAGAGCTGGTGCGGATACTCGTCGAGCCGCGTCTCGGGCGAGGGGATCCTGACCAGCCGCAGCATCTCGAGCGCGCGGGCGCGCGCTTCGGCCTTGCTCATTGCGCGATGCAGCTGGATACCCTCGATGATCTGGTCTCCGGCGGTCTGCACCGGGTTGAGACTGGTCATCGGCTCCTGGAAGATCATCGAAATCGCGTCGCCGCGTATCGCGCGCATCTCGGCTTCCGGCAGGTCGAGCAGGTTACGGCCCGCCAAGCGTACCGCGCCCGATGCGATGCGGCCGGGCGGGCTGGGCACCAGCCGCATGATCGACAGCGACGTCACCGACTTGCCGCAGCCCGACTCGCCCACGATGCCCAGCGTCTCGCCCGGCATCAGGCTGAAGCTCACGCCATCGACCGCCGCGAACACGCTGCCGCCCGAGCGGAACTCCGTGCGCAGATTGTCGACCTCGAGGAGGGGCGTCGTCATTGGACCGCGCGCATCCTGCGCGCCTCATGATCCTGAGCGCGCAGGATGCGCGCGGTCCAATGAGGAGAGATCACGTCACCGGCCTCGATTGCGGCAGGCGGTCCTTCTTAGCGTAGACCGGCGGCGAAAGAGCGTCGGCGTCGCGGCCGGCCCAGTCGCGCTGGCTGACGGTCGCGAGCCGCTTGCGCTGGCCCTCGATCAGGCCGGCGGTCGCGGCCTCGACGTCGATAGTCAGGACCTTGCCGTCCTTCACCACCTGCTTGCCGTCGACATAGACATGGCGGATGGCGCGCTCGCTCGCCGAGTAGATCAGGCTGCGCACCGGCTCGCGGCTCGGCTGCATGTAGGGATGGCTCATGTCGACCAGCGAGAAGTCGGCCTTGGTGCCAGGTGCCAGCCGTCCGAGGTCGGGCCGGCGCAGGATCTTCGCACCGCCGATCGTCGCCGCTTCGAAGGCGTGACGCGTCGTGCCCATCTTGTAGTTGCCGGTGAAGACGCGGGCGGCGTAGCAGACTAGCCGGATCTCATCGACCATGTTGTGCGGGAAGGTGTCGGTGCCGATGCCGACGGTGATGCCGGCATTCATGTAGCGGCCGATCGAGTTCATCACCATGCCGCGCCGCGCGAACACGGTCGGACAATGCGCCACCGCCGCGCCGGAATCACGCAGGCGCTCGAAGTCGTTGCTGTGCGGGTGGTGGATCTGCGGATGGTCGTTGAGGAAGATGCCGTGGCCGATCACCAGGTCGGGCCCGAGCACGCCGATATCCTCGAGCCATTCGATCGGCGTCCTGCCGTGCCGGCGCACCATCTCGTAGAACTCGACAACGGCCTGGCAGGCATGGGTCTGCATGGGGATCCCGCGCTTCTTCGCTTCTTGCTGGGCTTCGCGGAAGAAACCCTCGCGGCACGTGTCGATCTGCGCCGGGCCGGCCATGCCGCCGATGCGCCCGCTGGGATGCTTGATCGCCTCGTCGATCGTCTTCATCGAGGCTTCGAAGGCCTTCTCGCCGGCCTTCTCGTCCCACGCATAGTCGACCGTGTGGCCGTTCTGGGTGAACCACACGCCCTGCCGCATCATCGGGCAGACAACGGCGCGGATGCCGGTCTTCGCGAGGTCCTCGACCCATCCGTCGCGCGCCATCGAGAGGTCGGTGATGGTCGTGACGCCGCTCTTCAGCAGCTCGGACAGCGCAACCTGCGTCGACGGCCCCGCGTCCTCTGGCGCGAGGCCGTAGACCGTAAGGTACTCATAGAGCGAGCTCTGGCCCAGCTTGTCCGAGCCGTACTCCTCGGTCAGGCCCTTGTTGGCCGGTTCCGAGAAAGGATGGGAGTGCACGTTGACGAAGCCGGGGATCGCCATGAAGCCCTTGCCGTCGATCGTCGTGTCGACCGGACCGGCATAGCCCGGCCCGACATGCACGACCTCGTTGTCCTTGAACACCAGATCGCCGCCGTCGAGATAGACGTGGTGCTGCTCGGAATCGTCCCACGCCACGATGTGATCGAGGCCGGCGATCTTGGTGGTTTTCATGGACGTCTCTTCCCTGGGATTACTTGAACGCGATGCCGAGGCCCTTGTAGAGGCCGCAGCCATAGATGCCGTGGGCCTTGATCGGCTTCAGCTTCGCGCCGCTCACGACGAACAGCGGCTCATGATAGAGCGGGATCCATACCGCCGCATTGGTCACCTTCTCCTGCACGGCGGCGTAGGCGGCCGCGCGGGTCGCATCGTCGGTCGCGGTCATGCCCTTGTCGAGCAGCGCGTCGGTTTCCTTGTCCTTCCAGTTCATGCGGTTGGGCGTCGGCGTGTTGGCCGAGCGGAAGTAGAGGTTGAGCGCGTCGCCCGCCGAGACATACGGGAAGCTCATGCCAAAGGCGTCGAACTCCTGCGTCGCGAGCTTGCCCCACGCCACGGTCGAGTCGAACAGCTGGATCTGCAGGTCGATGCCGACCTTGCGCAGGTCGCCTTGGACCGCCTCGGCGACCTCCTTGAACTGGCCGGAGATGCCGTAGATCAGAGGCGCCAGCTTCTTGCCGTCCTTGTAACGGAAGCCGTCGGCACCCTTCTTCCAGCCCGCCTCGTCGAGCAGCTTCTCGGCCTCCTTGATGTTCTCGCCGTAGATCGCCTTGTCCACTTTCGGGTTGAAGTCGAGCACGCCCGAAACCAGCATCGTGTTGGCCGGCTCGGCGAAGCCGAAGGTCACGGCGTCGGAAATCGCCTTCTGGTCGACCGCGAGGTTGATCGCCTTGCGCACGCGGATGTCGCTCACCGTCTCCTTGTCGACCTTGAAGCCGATGAAGTAGGTCCAGAAGAAATTCTCGGCCTTGGTGACCGAGAGCTTCTTGTCGGCCATCAGTTCCTTGAGCGACCAGTAGGGCACGTACTGGCTGGCGTCGGCCTGGCCGGCCTGCAGCGCAGTCACGCGCGTGTTCTCCTCGGGCACGACCTTCCAGATCACCTTGTCGACCTGCGCCTCGGTGGCGTCGTAGATCGGCGGCCCCCACTTGTAGCCGGCATGCTTGGTCAGCACCGTCGAATCGCGCGGCGTCCAGCTTTCCATGCAGTACGGCCCGGTGCCGTCGACCGGCTTGATCCCGAAATCGGCGCCGAGTTGCTTGACCTGCTCGATGTTCAGAATCGTGTGGAAGTACTGCGTCATCTGGTAGAGCAGCTCGGAGAACGGCTTCTTGAGCCTGTACTCGACCGTGACGTCGTCCGGTGCCGTGACCTTGTCGACGTCGCCCATGCGCCACTTCACGAGGCCCTTGGTCTCCGGATCGAGCCAGCGCTCGTAGGTCGCGACCACGTCCTTCGCGGTCATCTTCTTGCCGGAGCAGAAGGTGACGTCATCGCGCAGCTTGAAGGTGTAGGTGAGGCCGTCCGGCGACACGCTCCAGCTTTTCGCGAGGCCGGGCTTCAGCGTCTTCATGTCGTAGTCGAGGTTGACTAGCGTATCGCCGATCATGTGCATGACCTCGGCGCCCGAGCGGGCCGTCGACTTGTGCGGATCGTAGCGATCGGTGTCGATCTCGCGCACGATGGTGACGGTCTTCTGCGCCAGTGCCGGCGTCGCGGCGCTCGCCGCGAGTGCCGCCAGCGCGGTCCAAAACAAACGCTTGCTCATACTGCCTCCTATTGCCTGAGCTTGGGGTCGAGGGCGTCGCGCAAGGCGTCGCCCAGGACGTTGAAAGCGAGAACCACGAGGAAGATCGCCGCGCACGGCAGGGTCGAGACGTGCGGTGCGATCGAGAGGAACTTGCGCCCGTCGGCGGCCATGCTGCCGAGCTCCGCCGTCGGCGCCTGCGCGCCCAGCCCGAGGAAGGAGAGGGCGGCGCCGAGCAGGATCGCCTGGCCGAGCTGCAGGGTCATGTAGATCAGGATGGTCGGCCAGCAATTGATCGCGAGGTAGCGCCAGATCAGCGCGCCGTCGCCCAGGCCGACCGCGCGGCCGGCCTCCATGTATTCCTGCTGCATGACGGACTGCGCCGCGCCGCGCGCGATGCGGGCGATCGATGGCACCGAGGTGACGCAGAGGGCGAGGATCAGGCCGAACAGGCCGGTGCCGACGACGGCAGCGATGGCGAGGCCGAACAGGATGGCCGGAAACGAGAGCAGCACGTCGACCAGCCGCATCAAGGGCGTATCGAGGCGGCGATAGAAGGCCGCCATCAGGCCGATCGCTGCGCCGATGCTGCCGCCGATCAGCACCGCGATCATGCCGATGCCGAGCGTCGAGCGCAGGCCGAACAGCATGCGGGTGACCATGTCGCGGCCTTGCTGGTCGGCGCCCAGCAGGAAATCCGGGCAACGGGCGCCGCCGATCGGGCACAGCCGCAGGCGCATGTTGTTGGAGTAGGGATCGAACGGCGCGATCCAAGGCGCCAGGATCGCCGCGGCGACGACAATGAACAGGAACAGCGCGGCGAGTGCGGCCGGCGGGTCCTTGAGGATGCGGCGCCACACGGCATTCTTGCGCCGGAGCGCGGCGATCGCGCGCTGGTCGGCCTCGCTTTGCAGCGGTATCGCGGCGTCGGTCATCCGCGCGCGATCCGGGGATCGAGATAGGCGTAGAGCACGTCGACGATCAGGTTCACCGTCATGAACCCGACCGCCAGGATCAGGATCGCGCCTTGCGCCAGCGGAAAGTCGCTCGAGGTGATAGCGCCGACCGCCATGCGGCCAACCCCGGGCCAGGCGAACATGGTCTCGGTGACGATCGAGCCGCCGAGCAGGAAGCCGATCTGCAGGCCGACGAGCGTGACGACCGGGATCAGCGCGTTGCGCAGCGCATGATGGATGGTCACCCGCCAGTCCGATGCGCCCTTGGCGCGCGCCGTGCGCACATAGTCGGCGCTGAGGGTTTCGAGCAGCGAGGTCCGCGTCATGCGGGCGACCGGTCCGACGAACACCGCACCGAGCGTGATCGCGGGCAGGATGATGCTGTGCAGTCCCGACGGGGTCCAGATCGGCCCATCGCGGCCCTGGAACGGCAGCAGGCCCGCGCCGCCGACATACTGAATCAGCAGCAGCCCGACCCAGAACACGGGCACCGATACGCCCATCACGGAGAGCGCCATGATGAAGCGATCGATCAAGGTGCCGCGCCGGCGGGCTGCCAGCGTTCCGAGCAGGATGCCGAGCGGCACGGCCCAGATCAGGCAGGCGAGCATCAGCTCGACCGTCGGCCACAGCGTCAGGCCGATCTCCTCGGAGACGGCACGATTGGAGATCATCGAGCGCCCGAGATCGAGCTGCAGCACGCGCCCGAGATAGAGCACGAATTGCAGCCACACCGGCTTGTCGAGGCCCATCTGCTGGCGGATCGCTTCGACGTCGGCCGCGGTCGCGCTCGGGCCGGCGGAAACCGTCGCCGGATCGGTGGGAACGACCTGCAGCAGCAGGAATCCGATCAGCAACACGCCCAGCAGCACGGGCATTGAAATCATCAATCGGTGGGCGATATGGCGCGCCATTTAATTCAGGACCTGCTGCCCTGCAGAATCGTATAGTGCATGGCACAAGTACTGCAAGAAGCGCGCCGGGAGTGGGTCATGTCTGCCGCAAAACTGAACGAGACCGCGAAGGGTGTCTACATCATCGCCGCCACGCCGTTCACGAACGACGGCGCGCTCGATCTGCAGAGCGTCGACACGCTCACGGATTTTTATCTGCGGTGCGGCGTCGACGGATTCACGCTGCTCGGGATGATGGGGGAGGCGCACAAGCTCACCGCCGACGAGTCGATCGAGGTGGTGAAGCGCGTGGTCGGCCGTGCCGGCGATCGGCAGGTGATCGTCGGCGTGAGCCATGCCGGGCTCGAGAATGTGCGGCGGCTGTCGCACGAGGTCATGGTCGCGGGCGCGTCCGGAGTCATGGTGGCGCCGCCGGCCGGGCTCAAGGGCGACGATGGCGTCTACAACTACTATGCGCAGGTCTTCCAGGCGCTTGGGCCGGATATTCCGGTCGTCTATCAGGACTATCCGCAGGCAACGGGAGTATATTTGGCGCCGCACGTGTTCGAGCGGCTGGTCGACGACTTCAAGCAGCTCGTCATGCTGAAGCACGAGGATGCGCCCGGGCTCGCCAAGCTGACGCGCGTGCGCGAGGGCGAGAAGAAGCCCGGGCGCCGCCGCGTCTCGATCCTGGTCGGCAATGGCGGCCTCTACCTTCCGCAGGAGATGCGTCGCGGCGCCGATGGCGCCATGACCGGCTTCGCCTGGCCCGAGATGCTGGTGCAGGTCTACGAGCTGTTCGCGGCAGGCAAGGCGGAGGAGGCGGAGGATCTGTTCGACCTCTACCTGCCGCTGGTGCGGCATGAAGTGCAGCCGGCGATCGGGCTCGCGTTGCGCAAGGAAGTGCTGTTCAAGCGCGGCGCGATCAAGAGCCCTAAACAGCGCGCGCCGGGCTCGTCGCTGACGGCGACCGATCGCGCGGAACTGGAAGCGATGATGACCCGGTTGGAGCGCCGTTTGGCGGCGTCGGGACGGTCGCACAAGCTGGCGGCGGAGTGAGAGGACTTATGGCTGACTATGATCTGATCGTTCGAAACGCAAAAATCGTCACCGAGGATCGCCAGAGCGAAGGAGACATCGGGATCAAGGACGGGCGCATCGCTGCCGTTGAGCCCGGCCTGAAAGGCAGCGCGACGCGCGAGATCGATGCTGGCCACAAGTTCGTACTGCCCGGCGGCATCGACAGCCACGTCCATGTCGAGCAGAAATCGGGCATGGGCGTGATGTGCGCCGATGATTTCTATACCGGCACGGTGTCGGCCGCGTTCGGCGGGACGACGACCATCATTCCGTTTGCTGCCCAGCACCGCGGCATGTCGCTGCGCAAGGTGGTCAACGACTATCACGAGGCGGCGACGCCCAAGGCCGTGATCGACTACGCCTTTCACCTCATCATCACCGATCCCAGCCCGCAGGCGCTGGGCCAGGACCTGCCGGCGTTGATCAAGGACGGCTACACCTCGTTCAAGATCTACATGACCTACAACGCCATGAAGGTCAGCGACTACCAGATGCTCGACATCCTGGCGCTGGCGCGGCGCGAGGGCGCGCTGGTCATGGTGCATGCGGAGAACCACGACATGATCCAGTGGCTGGCGCATCACCTGGTCGAGCAGGGCCATGGCGCGCCGAAGTTCCATGCGATCGCCCACGCGCGCGTGGCCGAAGCCGAAGCGACCAATCGAGCGATCTCGCTGGCCCGGCTGGTCGATGCGCCGATGCTGATCGTGCACATGTCGGAGATCGAGGCGATCGAGACGCTGCGTCAGGCGCAGAAGAAGGGCCTGAAGATATTCGGCGAGACCTGCCCGCAATATATCGGCCTGACCGCCGACGACATGGACAAGCCGGGCGTCGAGGGCGCGATGTGGTGCTGCTCTCCGCCGCCGCGTGATTCGGCGGCGCAGGAAGCGGTGTGGGTGGCGTTGAAGGACGGCACCTTCCAGACATTCTCGTCCGACCACGCGCCCTACCAGTTCAACGAGGGCGGCAAGATCCCCAAGGGCGACAAGACGACCTTCAAGGAGATGGCCAACGGCGTGCCCGGCCTCGAGATCCGCCTCCCGCTGCTGTTCAGCGAGGGCGTGCAGAAGGGCCGCATCAGCCTGCAGCAGTTCGTGGCGCTCTCCTCGACCAATCACGCCCGTCTCTACGGCCTCTATCCGCGCAAGGGCACGATTGCCGTCGGCTCCGACGCCGATCTCGCGATCTGGGACGCCGACAAGGACGTGACGATCCGCTGGAAGGACCTGCACGACAATGTCGGCTACACGCCGTACGAGGGCCGCGAGATCAAGGGCTGGCCGACCACGGTGATCAGCCGCGGCCGCGTGGTCGTCGAGGACGGCAAGCTCAACGCTGAACGCGGCTCGGGCCAATTCCTGCCCTGCGACTCGCCCGACTCGTCCAAGCCCAAGGGCATGATCGCGCCGGAGCTGCAGGCGATGAGCCGGTTCGGCCTGAAGCCGCTATTCTAGGTATGACTGTCATCCTGAGCGCAGCGAAGGATCTAGCGCTAGCTCCGGAGAGCTGCTTTGGAAGTGGCGCTAGATCCTTCGCTGCGCTCAGGATGACAGAGGAAAAGGAGCCTTAACGTGTCGCGTCGTCTAAAAGTCTCATCGGCCCAGCTGGGGCCCATTCATCGTGCCGACAGCCGCGCCAGCGTCGTGAAGCGCATGATCGAGATGCTGAAGGAAGCCGACTCGCGCGGCTCGAGGTTCGTGGTCTTCCCGGAACTCGCGCTCACGACCTTCTTTCCGCGCTACTGGATGGACGATCCGAACGAGGTCGAGAAGTATTTCGAGAACCAGATGCCGAGCCCGGAGACGGCGCCGCTGTTCGAGCTGGCGCGCTCCAAGGGGATCGGCTTCTACCTGGGCTATGCCGAGCGCACCGAAGAGGGCGGCGCCCCGCATCACTTCAACACCTCGATCCTGGTCGGTCCCGACGGGCGCCTGATCGGCAAGTATCGCAAGGTCCACCTGCCGGGACATGACGACCATCGTCCGAACGTGCCGTACCAGCATCTCGAGAAGAAGTACTTCGAGGTCGGCGATCTCGGCTTCAACGTCTGGAAGATGTTCAAGGAGGAGGTGATCGTCGGCCAATGCATCTGCAACGACCGGCGCTGGCCCGAGACGTTCCGCGTCATGGGGCTGAAGGGCGCCGAAATGGTCGTGCTGGGCTACAACACGCCGAGCGACAATGTCTATGCGCCGCATGAGCCGCCATACCTGCGTGTGTTCCATCACATGCTGTCGCTGCAGGCGGCCGCCTACCAGAACGGTATCTGGGTCGTCGCCACGGCCAAGGCCGGCAAGGAAGACGGCTTCTGGCTGCATGGCGGCTCGGTAATCGTGGCGCCGACCGGCGAGGTCGTGGCCAAGGGCACGACCGAGGAGGACGAGGTCATTTCCTATGACTGCGACCTCGCGCTCGGAGAATACATCCGCAACACCACCTTCAACTTCGCCAAGCACCGTCGTCCGGAACATTACAAGCTGATCAGCGAACGGGCGGGCGTGAAGCTCGAACCGTCGAACTAAGGGTTGTCGTCCTGAGCGAAACGAAGGACCTAGCAGAAGTTTAACCGGGCCTGCGGCGGAGGTGAGATCCTTCGCTTCGCTCAGGATGACAGGAGTAGAAATGCAATACGCCGCTTCCGATGTCGCGCCGCACGAGCGCTACAAGATACTCGCCGCCTTCGTCCTGCCCCGGCCGATCGCCTGGGTGACGACGCTCGGGCCCACCGGCGTGGTCAATGCCGCGCCGTTCAGCTTCTTCAATGTCTTCGCCGAGGACCCGCCGCTGATCATGTTCGCGCTCAACAAGCGGCCGGACGGGCGGCTCAAGGACACCTGGCTCAACATCCAGCGCACCGGCGAGTTCGTGGTCAACCTGACCGATGAGCCGCTGGCGCGCGCGATGCACGATTCGAGCGGCGACTTTCCGCCGAACGTCGGCGAGCCGGACTATCTCGGCCTGAAGCTCGCGCCGTCGGTCGACATCAAGCCGCCGCGCCTCGCCGATGCGCCGTGGTCGATGGAATGCAAGACCTGGCAGGTCATCAACGTGAAGGACGACCGCCAGCTCGTGATCGGGGAGGGCCTGCGCTTCCACATCCGCGACGAGTTGTGGGATCCCAAGGCGATGCGCGTGCACATGGAGCGCTATCACCCCGTCGGCCGCATGTTCGCCGACCGCTACTGCCGGACCGACGACCGCATGGAGTTCCCGGCGGCACCCGTCGTGACCGCGAAAGCGGCAGAGTAGACGTGGCTTGATGCCGGCGGGTCGCGCGCGCCCTGGCTACCAGTGTAGCCGGCTGCGCCCGATCGCCATCGAGACGGCGGCTTGCGAGGGCTCGACGACCGGCAGGCCGACGTGGCGCTGCAGGCGGTCGCGATAGCGCGCCATGCCGGCGCAGCCCATGATCAGGACATCGGCGCCGTCCTCGTCGCGCAACTCGGCAGCCACCTCGGCCATGCGGCTGAAGGTGCGCGTCTCGTCGGAGAGCTCGACCACGCCGAGGCCGATCGCGCGGTCGCCAGCCATGCGGTCGGCGACGCCCATCTGGCCGACATAGCGCAGGTGGCGCGGGATCGATTTCTTCAGGATCGAGATCACGCCGAAGCGCTGACCCAGGGTCAGCGCGGTGAGGATGCCGCACTCGGCGATGCCGAGCACCGGCTTGGTCGTGATCTCGCGCGCGGCATGCAGGCCGGGATCGGAGTAGCAGGCGATCACGAAGGCGGAGCAGTCGTTGCCGCGGTTCTTCACGGTGGCGCTGATCGGCGCCACGACGCTTTCGACATCGGCCTGCGTCTGGATTCCGGGCGGACCTTCCTTCAGGGTCACGCATTCGATCTGGGGACCGCCGCTCATGCGCAGCGGATCCATCGCGCGGTCGATGCCGTCGGTGACGGCCTGCGTCGAATTGGGATTGATCACGAGAATGCGTTCCATGGCGGCAAACATGGCCTCTAAATTGCAATCCAACAACCGCTGATCTAGCGTCCGGGTGTGGGCGTGACGAGGGAGAACAATCGAATGATCAACCGTATTGCGGCTGCTGCCGCAGCGATTTTGCTGTGCGCGTCGCCGGCAGTCGCGCAGGAAGGCAAGCCGCTGCGCACCGGGGTCGACGGCAGCTTTCCGCCGCATGCGTTTCCGAAGCCGGGCGGCGGAACGCAGGGCTTCAACATCGACCTCTTCACCGAGGTCGCCGCGCGCATGAAGCGTCCGATCACGATCGACGCGGTGAGCTTCTCGACCCTCATCCCCGGCATGCAGTCGGGCCGCTATGACTTCATCGCGGCGCCGACCACCGTCACGAAGGAACGTGCGGAGGCGATGCTGTTCACTGCGGGCTACCTGTGGACCGCCTTCCAGTTCGGCATCAAGAAGGGCAGCAAGCCGATCACCGGCTGGGCCGATCTCAAAGGCAAGGTGGTGGCTGTCAACAAGGGCACGCCCTACGAGACGCTGTCGAAGAAGATGGGCACGGAGCACGGCTTCGAGGTCCAGGCCTACGACTATCAGACCGACGCCGTGCAGGCCGTCCTGTCGGGCCGTGCCTACGCCACGCTGGTGGGCAATACCTCGATCCGCTACATCGCCAAGCAGACGCCGATGTTCGTCGCCGATCTCGAGCTCAAGGAGACCCGGGCGCATTGGGCCGCACCCGTGCCGAAAGACAATCCCAAGCTCCGCGCCGAGCTGCAGGATGTGCTCGACTGCATGAAGAAGGACGGCTCGATCAGCAAGCTTTCGGAGAAGTGGCTGGGCTACACGCCCGGGCCGGATTCGCTGGAGAACGTGATCACGCCGGGCTACGGCGTGCCCGACATGCCGGGCTACGACCCGACGCCGCACCCGCTGCATTGCGGTTGATGCAGAAGATCGTCAAAGCCTACGGCGTTCACAAGCATTTCGGTCACCTCCACGTCCTCAAGGGCGTCGATCTGGAGGTGGCCGAGCGTGAGCTCGTCTTCGTGATCGGCCCGTCGGGATCGGGCAAGTCGACCCTGCTGCGCTGTCTCAACCGGCTGGAGCAGCCGAGCTCGGGCAGCATCGAGGTCGCGGGCATCGACATGCTCAGTCCTCGGACCGACATCAACCATGCCCGCCAGCACATCGGCATGGTCTTCCAGTCGTTCAACCTCTATCCGCACATGACGGCGTTGGGCAACGTGATGCTGGCGTTGCGCAAGGTGGCGGGCAAGAGCCGCGCCGAGGCGGAGGAGGTGGCGGGCGCCGCTCTCGAGCGCGTCGGCCTCGCCGACCGCGCGCATCACCGGCCGGCGGAGCTGTCCGGCGGCCAGCAGCAGAGAGTCGCGATCGCACGCTCGATCGCGCTCGAGCCGAAGGTGATGCTGTTCGACGAGCCGACATCGGCGCTCGATCCCGAGCTGGTCGGCTCGGTGCTGGAGGTGATGCGCGATCTGCGCGAAAGCGGCATGACCATGATCGTGGTGAGCCACGAGATGGGCTTCGCCAAGGCGGCCGCCGATCGCGTGATCTTCATGGATCATGGCCTGATCGTCGAGCAGGGGCCGCCGGCCGCGATCTTCGACGCGCCCGCGCATGAACGCACCCGCACCTTCATCGGCCAGATCCGGAAGCATTGATGAGTGCTTCGGCGGAGCGCGCCAACCTTGATCTGCTGGGAGCGCGGCTCTCCAGAGCCGCTCTTCCTCGGATTGCCAGATCCCACGAGCGGCTCTGGAGAGCCGCGCTCCCAGCAAGCCGATCCCATCGAGAAAGCCGCCAACGCCGCAGCTCGCAGCCAGGCGCGCTGCCATGACCGGCCTGGACAAGTTCCTCGACACCTTCTTCAACGCGAAGGTGATGGCGAAGTACCTGCCGGACATCCTGGCGGGCACGCTGGTCACGATCGAGCTGGCGGTGCTGATCGTGGTCTGCGGCATCGGGGCCGGCCTGCTGCTGGCGCTGGTCCGCGCGCTGGCGATCCGGCCGCTCAACTGGCTGATCATCTTCGTGGTCGACCTGTTCCGCTCGCTGCCGCCGCTGGTGATCATCGTGCTGCTCTACTTCGGCCTGCCGTCCGCGGGCTGGTCGCCATCGGGCTTCCTCTCGACCTGGCTGTCGCTCACCCTGGTGCTGATGGCCTTCTCCGAGGAGATCTTCTGGGCGGGCATCACCTCGGTCCACAAGGGCCAATGGGAAGCAGCCCGCTCGACCGGACTCGGCTTCGGGCAGACGCTGATCGACGTCGTGCTGCCGCAGGCGCTGCGCCTCACGATCGCGCCGCTCACCAACCGCACCATCGCCATCACCAAGGGCACCGCGCTCGGTACCGTAGTGGCGCTGCACGAGATACTCGGCATGGCGTCGTCCGCCGTGTCGAACTCCTACAACCCGTCACCGCTGATCCTGGGCGCGGCGGCCTATCTCGTCCTGTTCGTGCCCGTAGTCGTCGCGGCGCGCTGGGTCGAAACGAAGTTCGCATGGAAGAGATAGTCGACAGCTTCTTCAATGCCGACATAGCGGCGGCGGCACTGCCGCTCGTCCTGTCCGGGTTGGGCAACACGATCCTTCTGTCGCTGATGGTCGTGCCGCTGGGCTTTTGCGCCGGCCTGCTGCTGGCCGTGATGGCGCAGTCGAAGCACTTCGCCGTGCGCTGGCCGCTGATGGCCTGGGTCGACTTCTTCCGCGCGTTTCCGCCGCTCGTGCTGCTCGTCCTGCTGTTCGCCGGCCTGCCGTTCATGGGGCTCGAGCTCGGCGGCTTCGCCTGCGTCGCCGTGGCCTTCATGCTGAACAACAGCGCCTATTACGGTGAGATCCTGCGCGCCGGCATCGATTCGGTGCCGCACGGCCAGATCGAGGCCGCGCGGTCGACGGGACTCTCCGCCACCCAGGCGATGATCCATGTCGTCCTGCCGCAAGCCATTCGGAACGTGATGCCCGATCTGCTTTCCAACACCCTCGAGGTGGTGAAGCTCACCTCGCTCGGCAGCGTCGTCGCTGTTCCGGAGCTGCTCTTCCGGGCACGCGAGGCGCAGAGCGTCAGCTTCAACGCCACGCCCGTCGTCATGGCGGCGGTCATCTATTTCCTGATCCTGTGGCCGCTCGTACGGCTGCTGAGCCGGCTGGAGAATCGCGCGCTCGCGGGACGGACCTGACGCGGGAGCCAGAGCGCTCGCTGCCCTGTTCCTCGATTCCGACTATGATGCGGGGGAGGTGAGGCCAGCATGACGTTGCAACAGATCGTCGATCTCCGCGCCGAGGCCGATGAATTCGACCGCCTGCTCGCCGGGCTGAAGGATGAAGATTGGCGGCGCGCCACCCTGTTCAAGGGCTGGACGATCGACGACATCGTCCAGCACCTCCACATGGGCGATCGGATGGGGCTCGCCTCGGCGACGGACGAGGCGGCGTTTGCCGCTCTGCGGGCCGACATCCAGGCGAAGCGGGAGGCGGGATTGAGCCGGCTCGAGGAGACGCGTCAGCGTCTGGCGGGGCTCACCGGCCGCGCGCTCCGCGAGCGATGGCGCGCGACGCTGTGGGAACTGTGCGATGCGCTCGCGGCCAAGCCGGCCGATGCGCGGCTCAAATGGGCGGGTCCCGACATGGGCGTGCGCATGTTCGCGACCGCGCGACAGATGGAGATATGGTCGCACTCGCAGGCAATCTACGACGTCATGGGGATCGAGCGGCCCGCGCCGTCGGCGCGGCTGCGCAACATCGCCGAGATCGGCGTACGCACCTTCGGCTGGACCTATCGCGTCAGGAACCTGGCGGTTCCATCCACGATGCCGCGGGTGCGCCTTGATGGTCCGAACGGCGAGACCTGGGAGTGGAACGCGGCGTGCGCGACGGACGGCGTGTCGGGCGACGCCGTCGCATTCTGCACTGTGGTGACTCAGACGCGCAATGTCGCCGACACGTCGCTCCTGGTGGAGGGCGACGTTGCCAAGCACTGGATGAGCATCGCACAGTGCTTTGCCGGGCCGCCGGAGACCCCGCCCGCCAAGGGCGCACGACAGCTGGCGAAGCCATAACGAACGGAAACGGGAAACGCCCAATGCCTCGCATGACCGGCGGAGACGCCATCGTCGACTCTCTCCTGCGCCACGGGATCGACACCATCTTCGGACTGCCCGGCGTGCAGATGTACGGACTGTTCGACGCCTTCGCGCGCAACGCCAACCGTCTGCGTGTGCTCAACGCGCGGCACGAGCAGACGACGGCCTACATGGCGATGGGCTACGCCCAATCGACCGGCAAGCCGTCGGTCTTCACCGTGGTGCCGGGCCCCGGCGTGATGAATGCGATGGGCGCGATGCTGACGGCGTGGGGCGTCAATACGCCGATCATGTGCATCACCGGCCAGGTGTCGAGCGCCATGATCGGCCGCGGGCGCGGTCAGCTCCACGAGATGCCGGACCAGCTCGCCACCCTGAAGAGCGTGCTGAAGTTCGCCGAGCGCATCGAGCATCCGACCGACGCGCCGCAGGTCATGGCGCGCGCGTTCGAGGCGATGGTGTCGGGCCGGCCGGGCCCGGTTGCCGTCGAGATGCCGCTGGACATGTTCCCGATGGTCGCCGACGTGACGCCGGTCGAGCCGCTCGGCAAGCGTCCCGCGCCGGTGCCCGATGGCGACAGGATCGCGGCGCTCGCCAAGCTGGTGAATGCGGCACGGGCGCCGATGATCTGGGTCGGCGGTGGGGCGAACGAGGCGGGCCCCGA
Organism: Reyranella sp.; assembly: GCF_965279465.1. Classification (NCBI taxonomy): domain Bacteria; kingdom Pseudomonadati; phylum Pseudomonadota; class Alphaproteobacteria; order Hyphomicrobiales; family Reyranellaceae; genus Reyranella; species Reyranella sp. Next base: position 5,515,450 of record NZ_OZ257242.1, on the reverse strand, counting down.
GGTGCTGGCGCTGGCAGAGAAGATCGGTGCGCCAGTCGTCGCATTCCGCACCGGCAAGGGCGTGGTCGATTCGCGTCACCCGCTGTCGCTGACCACGGTCGCCGGCTTCAAGATCTATGACCATACCGACCTGCTGATCGGCATCGGCACGCGGCTCGACGTGCCGGTGGCGCGCTGGGCGCCGGCGCCGGCGGGACTGAAGATCGCGCGTATCGACATCGACCCGGCGGAGCATCGCCGGCTGACCGTCAACGTGCCGATCGTCGCCGATGCCGCCGAGGGCACGCGGGCGCTGACCGCAATGGTCGAGCGCAATGAGCGGCCTGAATGGCGCAAAGCCGTGGCCGAGGCGAAGGCGGCGGCGCTGGCGCAGATCCAGAAGGCCCAGCCGCAATGGTCGATGCTCGAGGCGATCCGCGAGGTGCTGCCGGACGACGGCATCGTCGTCGACGAGGTAACGCAGGTCGGCTACATCGCCTGGTACGGCTATCCGGCGCACCAGCCACGCCGGTTCATCACATCGGGTTTCTCGGGGACCCTCGGGTACGGCTTCCCGACGGCGCTGGGCGTGAAGGTCGGCAACCCCGACCGGCCGGTCGTGTCGATCACCGGCGATGGCGGCTTCCTTTTCGGCGGCTCGGACCTTGCGACCGCGATGCAGTTCGGCATCAACCTGGTGACAGTCGTCGTCAACAACTCATCCTACGGCAACGTCCTGCGCGACCAGCAACGGCTGTACGAAGGGCGGCATTCCGGCTCGCTGCTGACCAACCCGGACTTCCAGCTCTACGCCAAGTCGTTTGGCGTCGGCGCCTGGAAGGTGGAAACCGCCGACCAGCTCAAGGGCGCGCTGCGCGAGGCGATCGCCTCCAATGCTCCGGCGATGATCGAGGTGGTCTCCGACATCACCAAGGACTACCCGCCCTACGAGTTCCATCAGCCGAAGCGGGCGTGACATGGTCCAGTTCGACAGGTTGGCGCAGGCTCTCGACGGACGGCCGGCGCTGCAGCAGCGGGCGAGGAAGGCCGGCTTGTCGGTGGTCGTGCGCGCGGGCGACGCGGCGGCGACGGTTCGTGTCGGCGAGACGATCACGACGGCGCCCGGTGCGTCGTCCGACGCGGCTTTCACTCTCATCGCCAGCCCCGAGACGTGGGCGGCGTACGCGAGGCCGGTGCCGCCGGTCGGCTACCAGAGCATCGTCGGCATGGTCCGCATGGGCACGCTGCGGGTCGAAGGCGACATGCTGGCGTTCGGGCGCAACCTGCTCTTCCTCGAGCAGCTCTTCGCCGCCCTGCGTCCCGAGACACCCGTGGAAGCTTTGCCTGGGATCGGCGCGCCGGTCATCGAGCCGGTCGTCGGCCGCTACCTGAGGCTCGACCTCAATGGCCGTCCGCATCGACTCTATTTCGAGGAAGCGGGGCAGGGCATCCCGCTCGTCTGCCTGCACACGGCCGGCGCCGACGGGCGGCAATATCGCGCGCTGCTAAACGACGCCGAGATCACCCGCCGCTTCCGCGTCGTCGTTTTCGACCTGCCGTGGCACGGCAAGTCCTCGCCGCCGCCGGGTTTCGAGCGCGACGCCTATCAGCTCACGACCGACCTCTATGTCGACACGGTCATGGCCTTCTGCCGCGCGCTCGGGCTCGACCGGCCGGTGGTGATGGGCTGCTCGATCGGTGGCCGCGCCGTGCTCCATCTGGCGCTGCGCCACGGCGAATACTTCCGCGCCGCCATCGGCCTGCAGTCGGCCACCCATGCCGATGCCGGCGCCGATACCCGTCTGCGCGACCTCGGCGTGATGTACCGTCCCGACGTGCATGGGCAGGAAGCCGCCGCTGGCTCCGTCGCGTGCCTGATCGCGCCGACATCGCCCCAGAGCGAGAAGTGGGAGACGCTCTGGCACTACATGCAGGGCGGGCCGGGCGTGTTTCTCGGCGACCTGCATTACTATTTCACCGATGGCGACCTGCGGAACGGCCTGCTCGACAGCCTCGACACCAAACGCTGCCCATTGCACCTGCTGACCGGCGAATACGACCTCTCGGCCACGCCCGAGCTTACCGCCGAGCTCGCGAAGCTGGTGAAGGCGACGTCCTTCCAGGTGATGGAAGGCCTCGGCCACTTTCCGATGTCCGAAAATCCCGCGCAATTCCGCAAATACCTGCTGCCGGTGCTCGAGCGCATCGGCTGACTGTCATCTCGACTGCAAAAAATGATACTCTCGGCAAAAGTCTGGGAGGGAAGCAATGCACTCGATTTCGCGCCGCACTTTCGGCGGCCTGATGCTTGGCGTAGCAACCGCGCCCGTCGCCGCGCAAACCACCGCCTGGCCTGACAAGCCGGTCAAGCTTCTCGTCGGCTTCACGGCCGGCAGCGCGACCGACGTCACCGCGCGCATGTTCGCCCAGAAGTTCGGCGAGGCCTGGGGCCAACCGGTGATCGTCGAGAACGTCGCCGGCAATTCGGGTGCGATCGGCACCGACAAGGTCGCCAAGGCGGCGCCCGACGGCTACACGCTGATGTGGTCCGGTAATGCCGCGATCACCATACTGCCCAGCCTGCAGAAGCTGCCATTCGATCCGGTGAACGACTTCGAGCACATCTCGACCTCGCTGGCGACGTCGAGCATCGTCTTCGTGAACAACGACCTGCCGGTGAAGACGCTGGCGGAGCTGATCGCCTATGCCAAAGCCAATCCCGGCAAGCTCAGCTACGGCTCGCCGGGCGTTGGCACGCCGCAGCATGTGGCAGGCGCGCTGCTCTGCCACCTGGCAGGTATCAAGATGGAGCACATCCCCTATCGAGGTGCCAACCTCACCGACACGATGAGCGGCATCGTGCCCGTCGGCATCCAGAATGCGGGAGCGGCGATGCCCTTCGTGCGCGACGGCCGGGTGCGCGGCATCGCCGTGACGGCGCCCAAGCGTTCACCCAACTCCGCAAACCTGCCGACGGTCGCCGAGTCGGGCTTTCCCGGCTTCGAGGCGACCTCGTGGTTCGCACTGTTGGCACCCAAGGGCACGTCGAAGGAGATCGTCGAGAAGGTGCGGGCCGAATCGCTCAGGGTGCTGGCTGATCCCGAGATGGTGAAGAAGTTCGCCGTGATCGGGCTGGATCCGGTCGGCAGCACGGGCGAGGAGACAAGGGCGGCGATCGCCGGCGACATCCCGAAGTGGCGCAGGGTGGTCGAGGAAGCAGGCATCAAGGCTGGCCCTTGATAACCGAAGAAGGCGATGGACGCGGCCAGAGCAGCTTGAAAAATCCGCAACGTCGTCTTCGGGAGTACGTTCTCGATACGTGGCAGGATTATCGCCAAGGTACTGCAGAAAGTTGTCTTAATGTTGGGTGAAGCATCTTCCGGCCTCAAGGACCGTCCGCGTTGCGTGCTGATCGTGGAAGACGATGACCTGCTCGGCATCGCGATCGGCCTGTGCGTGGAGGACGCCGGTTACGAGGTGGCAGGCCTTGCGCGCTCGGTCGAGGCGGCCCTGGAGACGCTCGACCGCGAAACCGTCGATGCTGCGTTGCTTGACATCAACCTGCAGGGAGAGCTGGTGTTTCCGGTCGCAAATGCCCTGGCCGAGCGCGGCGTGCCGTTCGTCTTCGTGACGGCCCATCCGCCGCGCGACATTCCGGAGAAGCACCGCCATCGTCCGGTGGTCCCCAAGCCCTATTACGATGCCGCCATCTGCGCCGCGCTCGAGAGCGTGCTTTCGCTGAAGTCATGAACCGGGACCGCGTCACCCGTGGCGCGGTCCCCGCGAAGATCATCTTGCCTATCACGCTATGGGAACGCCGATCAGCCAGGGATGCAACCAGAACATCGCGCCATAGGCGATACTGCCGACGACGACGGCGATGGCGTCACCTGCCGTGAATCCGGAGCGCGGAGCGCCGGGATCGCCGCGGCGCTTAACCGCAATTCGGTCATAGACGGCCCAGGCGAGCAAGGTGCCGAACAGGATCAGTGAGCCCAGGTCGCCGTTGGCCAGGAGATGCGCCAGGGCCCAGATCTTCACGCCGACCAGCATGGGATGGCGCAGCAGTCCCTTGATTTTTCCGGGCGGCGCATACGCCGCCGCGAGAGCTACGAACGAGAACCACATCAGCAGCAGGGTCAGGTGGCGCAGCCCGACCGGCGGATCCCAGACCGGGATGTAGCCGTCAGCCCGATAGCGGCCGAAGCCCCAGACGATGAGGACAAGGCCGGCCGCCGACACGAGCGAGTAGAGCCCTTTGTAGGGCCCTTCGCCGATGCTGCCGATCAGCGCAGCGCGCGGCTCGCGCAGCGTCGTGAATGTGTGGATACCGAGGAAGAGCACAAGGCCTGCGATCAGCATCGTCATGGAGAACTCCGCGGTTGGCCGCGCAACTTTCCGCCGCGGCTGGCATTGCCCTTATACGGCTGCAGGGGGCCGTTTGGGCATGCGCGCATCCATATATGCTACGGGACTGTTGATTGCAGCGATCGAGTTCACCGGCGTTTCGGCGTTTGCGCAGCAGCTTGCCATGGCACCGTCTTGGACCGATTGCTCCCCGCAAGCGCCGGATTCGATACAGATCAGCTGGACTGAACCCTGCCTGGAAGATGATTGGCTGTTGGACGCGAAGACGGGTTGCCGGATGTGGGATTGGCATCCTGACCCACAGGATCGTGTCGTTTGGAGCGGCAGCTGCCCAGGCGGAAAAAGAGACGGTCGCGGAACGGTGCAATGGTTCGAGCACGGCCAACGGATCGACCGCTTCGATGGCACGTATCGAGGTGGCAAGCGCGAAGGCTTCGGCCGTTACGTCTGGAATGAAGAAAGCAGCTTCGAGGGCCAGTACGTCAACGACGTCCCGAACGGCTTCGGAACGGTGAACCTCCTGGGCGAGACGTTTGCCGGCGACTGGAAGAACGGCTGCCTGCACAAGGGCGGCCGGGTGATCGCCATCGGCGTGGAGCGAAAAAGCTGCGGCGAACTCGCCGCGCAGGTCGACCGGCCGCGGAACGGAGCGGCATTCTAGGGCCTCGTGGCGGCGCTCCCAACAGAGTGTCAGAGCGCGTTGCGGCGGGCCCAGCTTTCAAGGTAGTCGGTGCAGAAGGCGAGATCGACCACGTCGACGTAGCGCCGGCCGATGTCGCGCAGGTTGTCGCGATGGGGTTGCTCCTCGATGTCGCCGACACAGTCCTCGGGCACCAGGGTGCGATAGCGCAGGCTGAAGCTGTCCAGGGCGGTGCCGCGGATGCAGCCGGAGGTGTTGCAGCCGGTCACGATCACGGTGTCGACCCGCTCCTTGGTGAAATAGTTGGCGACGCCGGTCTCGAAGAAGATAGACGGGCCTTTCTTGGTAACGTGCACATCATAGGCGGCATCGTAGATCAGCGGATCGAGCCTGGTGCTTGGATGGCTGTGCAGGAAGGTCTCCCGCACGGCGGTGATCTTCCAGTAAGGCATCTCGCGCTCGTTCAGGTAGGCGGTATTGCACACCGCCACCGGCACGCCGTGCCGGCGCGCCACCTTCAGGAGCTTCGCCGTGTTGTGCAGCGCGCGCACGACCAGCGGCGCGCCGCCCAGCGGATATTGCGGATCGGTGAAGCCGACCTGGAAATCGACCACGACGATGCCCGGCCTTTCGCCGGTGCCGACCGGAATCGCGCCGTAGCTGCGGCGGGCGTAGTCGTCGTCGCTCATGTCGCCTGACCGAACGTGTCGACCTTGCCGTCGCTGTAACAGACGTAATAGCGGTCGGTCATGTTCCAGGGCACGCGGCTCCAGAAGTCCTTGGCGACGGTGTACATCTGGCATTCGCGGCCCGCCGTGTTGCTCGAGCCGTCCGGCGGGCCCATCACGGCGGCGACCTCCTCGCGGCTCATGCCGGCATGGACCTGCTCGACAGCTTCACCGTGGACGCAGCCGGCGGTAAGGAAGGCCATCAGCAATCCGAAAGCGGCGTGCTTCATCGGTAAACTCCAAGGGTGATGCGCCAACGATAAGCCAGGCTCGGCCTCGCTGCCAACAATAGTCCGGTGCGGCCGGGTGGCGAAGAAGTAGCCGATGCGCTACGTGCAACGCATGGAATTAGACCCTCGTTTCCTGCCCGCCGGGCTTGGCGCGTCGCTCAGCCGGGCGATCGCCCACGACCTCACCGAGACCGGCATCTCCGAAGTGGCGATGACGGTGTTCGGCGACCCCGACGTCGTGCCACTGTGGTTTGGCGAAGGCGACTTGGTGACGCCCGGCTTCGTGCGTGATGCGGCCGCCGCTGCGCTGCAGGCAGGCGAAACCTTCTACACCTGGCAACGCGGCCTGCCCGAGCTGCGCGCGGCGCTGTCGACCTACACCGAGCGGCTGTACGGCATCGAATGCGCCGCCGACCGCATCTCGGTCACCACCGGCGGCATGCAGGCGATCCTGCTGTGCTGCCAGATGCTGCTCGATCCGGGCGACAATATCGTGATCGTCTCGCCGATCTGGCCGAACATCAGCTCGGCGACGCGCCTGATGCGCGGCGAGCCCAAATACGTCGCGCTCGATCGCACGAAGGAGGGCGCCTGGTCGCTCGACGTGCAGAAGGTGTTCGACGCCGTCGACTCCCGGACGCGCGCGATCTTCGTGAACTCTCCCGGCAATCCGACCGGCTGGACCATGAGCTCGGACCAGCAGCGCGCGCTGCTCGACTTCGCCCGCAAGCGCGGCCTGTGGATCATGGCCGACGAGGTTTATGCCCGCCTGATCTACACCCGTGCCGTCGCGCCGTCGTTCCTCGAGCTCGCCGAGCCGGACGATGCGCTGCTGGTGCTGAACAGCTTCTCCAAGCCGTGGGCGATGACCGGCTGGCGCATCGGCTGGCTAACCCATCCCGCGGCCCTGGGCGATCAGCTCGCCAAGCTGGTGCAGATCAACACCTCGGGCCTGCCGGCCTTCCTGCAGCGCGGCGCTATAGCGGCGCTGGAGAAGGGCGATGCCTTCGTCGAGCAGATGGTCGAGCGCTGCCGCGCCGGCGGCGAGCTGGTGTTCCAGCGCCTGTCGGCCAACCCACGGGTCACGATCGCCCGGCCGGAAGCGGCCTTCTACAACTTCTTTTCGGTCGACGGCGTCGACGACACGATGGCGTTCTGCAAGCAGCTCGCACGGGACTACAAGGTCGGGCTGGCGCCGGGCGAGGCCTTCGCCGCGGGCGGGCAGGGCAACATCCGGCTTTGCTTCGCCTCGGGCGCAGAGCGGCTCAGCAAGGGCCTCGATCGCATCGAAGCGGCGATCAAGGCGCTATGATGCGGCCATGGCCGATTCCCTGTCCCTCGAGGTCCGGCACCTGCGCAAGGTGTACGGCGAGATCGTCGCGGTCGACGATCTGACCTTCTCGACGCCGCGCGGCGCCGTTCTCGGCCTGCTGGGCGGCAACGGTGCGGGCAAGACCACCACCATCGCCATGCTGCTCGGCCTGCTGGAGCCCACGGCCGGCGAGATCCATGTGCTCGGCATCGACATGCGGCGCCGGCGCTACGCCGCGTTGCCGCGCATGAACTTCTCGTCACCCTATGTCGACCTGCCTCACCGGCTGACCGTGCGCCAGAACCTCGCCTTCTATGGCCGTCTGTACGGCGTCAAGGATCTTGCCGGCCGGGTCGAGGAGATCGCCCGACACATGCAGATCGCACCGTTCCTCGATCGCCAGGCCGGCAAGCTGTCGGCCGGGCAGAAGACCCGTGTGGCGCTTGCCAAGGCGCTGATCAACCGGCCGGACGTCCTGCTGCTCGACGAGCCCACCGCCTCGCTCGATCCCGACACCGCCGACTGGGTACGCGGCTATCTCAAGGACTATCAGGCCGAGACCCATGCCACGATCCTGCTCGCCTCGCACAACATGGGCGAGGTCGAGCGGCTGTGCGACGACGTGATCCTGCTGCAGTCCGGCCGCGTCTTCGAGCGCGGTTCCCCGCGCGAGCTGATCGAGCGCTTCGGCCGAGAGGACATGGAGGAGGTGTTCCTCGACATGGCGCGCGGCCGCGGGCGCGGGCTCGAGGCGCTGAAGAAGGACGCCGCGCAATGAGCGGTGCGATCCACGATTCCGCACAACGCATCTACGCGCTGGTGCTGCGCCACATCCACATCTGGCGCAGCTCGGTGATGCGCCTGATCGATTCCATCTACTGGCCGGCGGTGCAGATGGTGATGTGGGGCTTCATGACCCAGTACCTGATGCCGCAGGCCTCGTTCGTGGCGCAGGCGGCGGGCGTGCTGCTGTCGGGCCTGCTGCTGTGGGAGGTGGTCGTGCGCGGCAACCTCTCGCTCTCGATCGCCTTCCTGGAGGAGATGTGGTCGCGCAACCTCGGCCATCTGTTCGTGAGCCCGATCCGATCGTGGGAGATGGCGACCGGCATCATCATCGCGGCACTCCTGCGCACCTTGCTGGGCATGATCCCGGTATCGCTGCTGGCCTGGGCCTTCTTCGGCTACAACATCTACACGCTCGGCCTGCCGCTGGTCGCGTTCTTCTTCATCCTGCAGATGTTCTCCTGGTCGATCGGGCTCGCCATGTCCGGCATGATAATGCGGGTCGGCCAGAGCGCCGAGAGCTTCGCCTGGGCCGCCGTCTTCATCCTGATGCCGGTGAGCGGCGTCTACTATCCGGTAAGCGTGCTGCCGAAGTGGCTGCAGGCGATCTCCCTGGGCCTGCCGCCGGCCTATGTCTTCGAGGGCATGCGGGCGATCATGGTCGAGAAGGTCGTGCATTGGGACAATCTCGGCATCGCCTTCGGCCTGTCGGTGGTCTATCTCGTGGTCGGCTTCCAGATATTCCAGTGGTTCTTCCGGCTGTCGCGCAGGGCCGGGACGCTGCTGGGGCAGGGCGAGTAGCCGCGGCCATGGGCGGTGTTCCGACGCGGGGACTGCGTTGGGTCGGCGCTCTGGTCGAGACGGCAAAGGCCGCCTGGTATCTGTTCCTGCGAACGGCGCGGCTGGTCGATCCTGTCTTTTCCGTACCGGGACGGCACCGGGGAATCGAACGCGGAAGCGCCGATGCGCCGCGCCGGGTACGCCTGCGGTTCGCGGATGATCCGCGATTGACGTCCGAGGATCCGGTCCTGCGGGTCTTGCGGCAACGCGCTGCCCTGGAACTCTTCGAATGGCTCGGCTTGGACCAGATTCCGATGGGTTACTGGACGCTGCTCGATCGCATGGGTGATCCGTCGAAGGCGCTCATGGCATTCATCTCGAACTACAGCTTCGATGCGACGCTGGTTCGCAGGCGCGACGCAGCGGAACTCGCGGCCTTCCGGAATTTCGTGCTTTTCGTGTGCCAGGTGGAGGAGTCGCTCGACCTCGTCTCGAAACGGCAGCGCGCCCTGCTGGATCGGCACATGCACTACGGCGAATATGCCACTGTTCGCGGTCTTCTCGAACTGTTCGTGGCGCTGAACGAGATAGGGAATCTCTTCGAGCGATCGCCGGCTCCCTACCGTTTTGCGGCCTTTGCGAGGCACACAAGCGAGATTGCGACCTTCCGTGAGATCGCCACCCTCGCGGATCTCGACGCTATGAAGGCGATGCTCGAGGTGTCGCGACGGTACGCACGCCTGACGTGGCGCTTCAGGACTGCGGCCGAGCGCAAGGAGATGCTCGAAGCGGCAGCCGCGGGCGGGTGGGCGTCGCTGTCGCAGCATGACCAGGCGACCTGCGCTGACCTGCTGTCCGATTTGGCGCAAAGCCGAAGCGCCCTGATGGACGACGCCGATTGCGATGTCCCGGAAGAGTTGGAAAAATTCGAGGGCCGCGTCGAATGGCTGGCCACGGTACTCGACGAAGCGGCGAAGCGGGCAAGGGACGCCGCTGCCGCCCGCCGCGCCGCCGAGGAACGCCGACGGCGCGAGGGAGAAGCGCGTCGGCAACGGGAGCGGTGGAAGGAGGACGAAGGCCGGGCCGGGCCGGATTTCGACGGCCGCGAGGCGCACGGTCTTTCCCGCGACGAGCTGCTTCGGATCTTCGGCTTTCCGCCGGGCGCCTCGCCGCAACTGGGCGCGTTGCGGAGAGCATTCATCAGGGAAGCGCTCAAGACTCACCCCGTGCCCGGCCAGCCTGACTATCGGGAGCGCAACGACCGGTTCCGGATTCTCAAGGATGCCTACGAACGGCTGAAGATCGCCCTCGGCTGAGTGGGTGTGAACTCTTGCATGGTCGGTTGCTGGGAGCGCGGCTCTCCAGAGCCGCTCATGGGATGTGGCAACCCGAAGAAAGAGCGGCTCTGGAGAGCCGCGCTCCCAGCGGTCCAAAACTTGCGCGGGGGCGCCACTCCAGTGGCGCGTCGTGCGTCGTCATTGCCGCGGCCATCAGTTGCCCCGCCTGGCGCGGATCTCGATCCTCCGCCGATTGCGGTCTTCTTTCTGGTCGCTTCCGGTCGACAACGCGTCGTTGACGTCGATGACCTGCGCGCCGGAGAGCGGGAGTATCTGCATCTTCAAAGCCTTGAGACCGGGGTCGGCGAGCAGGTAGCGCGCGACCGCGGCGGCTCTGGCCATGCCGAGGCCGGCATTGTCCGTGGCCTGGAGCTGCTGGGTCGTGTCCGGGCTGGCACCGGACCGGAGGAACGGGATCAGCATGTAATCGAGATTGGAGTTCCGCGTGCCGACCGGTACTTCGTCGGTATGGCCGATGACCTCGATGATATTGACGTTGTAGGTGCTCGCGTAACGAAGCAGCTCGGGCACCTTCTCGCGGGTCAGCTTGTCGCGGAAGTCCGCTGTCAGGGACGCGTCGCCGGATTCGAACTTGTAGCCCTGCTGTTCCTCCAGAGTGATGATCGGCGGTTTGTCGTTCAGCTTCTTGATCTCGTCGACGAGCCGCCTTTCCCGCGCCTCGAGCGCTGAGATATCGAGCAGGAGCTGGCTGTTGCGCTTGCCAAGGTCCGAGATCTGCTTGTCTGTGTCGGGAAGGGCAGGGGGCGGCGGCGGCGGCGGCGGCGGCCGAGCCGCCTGAGTGGCGTATAGCGCCAGGATCAAGGTTGCGAGGGCGAAGATCGACATCAGCAGATAGATGACTTCCTGCCCGAGTTGCAGATGCAGGGTGCGCAAGCGGGTGCGCTGTCTAGAGCTTGCCGGAGCCAAGATCGGATTCGGTGTTTGGCCGGATGAAGCGGTCGACGCTTCCGATCAGGTCGCGCAGGCCATTGAGCAGGACCCCGCCGGCCTGGAGCTTGCCGGAGAAGTCGTCGATCTGGTCGCCAAGTGACTGCAGGTGCTCGACCAGCGGGGCGGTACCGATTTCGTCGAGTTCCTCCGAGGACCTCGCCACCGAATCGTTCAGGGCGCGGATGCGCACCTCGAGCTCGGCAAGCTGCTCGACAATCAGGTTCGATCTTCCGTCGATGCCCGTGGCGAGCGCTTCGAGACTGGCGGCAACGCGGGTTGCGGCATCCTCATATCCCTCGGCACTGGCGTCGATCGCGGTGGACAGTGCGGTCATGCTTCGAGCCATGCCGGCGGCACGCTGCGCAAGCTCGCCGAGCGCCTGAGAGGTGTCGAGAGGGGCCTCGGCTTCTGTGATGCTCGATTTCCGGGCTTCGACGAAGCGCAGGACCATGGCGATGACGGGGGCGGCCGCCGCGCACGCCAGGCCCTCGGCGAAGACTCGCGCGACCTGCCGGACGATGCTCTCGGAAAAGCCCTTGTTCCGGGCGAGCTCGGCATCGACGTAATTGCCGGCAATGGCAACGTGCAGGATCAGGGACGCGATGCCGCAGGTTATGATCGCGTCCGAGGCGACGTGGGCATCGATGCCGGCCGCTCCGTCGGTTGTCAGCCAGTCGCAGCTCGCGCCGTACCAGATGGACGTGATGACGAAGAGAACGACGTAGACGAAATGGGCATCCTGGCTGACGACATAAGCTGCAGCGCCCACCAGCACGGCGAGATAGACGGCCAGATTGAGGAGCGGGTTGGCAAAGCAGAGCCGCCATGGGGCCGAGGGTGTCGGAGTCTCTGTCATCCTGTGGAAGTCCGGGACAGCCTTCACCTCATCATCGAGGATGCAGGAAGGATAACGAAGTCACTCCGGCGGCGCTACTTTACGCTCGCGCGTGCATCAATCGCGCTTGTTGAACGAGGCCCATTCCCGCAGCGCTACGACGATCATGACGCGGGAACATCAGGGCGCGTTCATTACGGCAGTGCAGGCCGCGGGCAGCTTCGGCCGGTAAGGCTTCTGCACCGCGTCGGGCGGCGGCAGCCTGACCGGCGGCGCCCTGAACCAGAGCTCGAGCGGCTCCCCGCAGCCATCGTCGCTGTAGTAGCCGGCCTGCGGCTGGCACTGCGGATTGCCGGGCGGGCAGTAAAGGCGCACATGGAAGTGCTCGTCATGCCCGACCCAGACGACGAGCTTGTTCAGCCAGGCGCGATTGCCGGTGGCGGTCTGGCAGGTTCGTTCCTTGATGAACTTGTTCACGAAGATGCGGTCGACGTTGGGCATTTCCGCCGCCGTGCGGAGCAGGCTCAGATGCGCCGGGGAGTAGACGGTGTCGTCGATGCCGGTGTCGTCGGCCTTGACCAGGGAGCGCAGCCGCGGGTTCTCGCGGTCGGCCGGGGCGCGGCGGGCGCCGGGCTGGCGTTCGAACCAGATGTCGGCGTCGAGTCCGACCTGGTGGCTGGCATGGCCGGAGGGGGCCGGCCCGCCGCGTGGCTGCCCAATGTCGCCAATGTAAAGATGTGCCTGCCCGGCAGCCCGCATTCTGGCTGCCAATGTCTGGATGTAGTCGATCATCACCGGCTGGCCCCAGTAGCGGTTGCGGCTGATCCGGATCGCCTCGTAGCCGGGCCCGTCGAGCGGCAGCGGCTGCGCCCCCTGGAGGCAACCCGCACTGTAGAAGCCGATCGACTGGGTGGGTCCGGGTGACGGCGTCGACACGGTCGACCAGTCCGCGGCGGCCGTGGGCCATACCGTGGCGCACGCCAGGAACACGGCGAGGAACGAGGCAGCGAAATGCTTCATCGAGCGAATCATCGCCCATGACGAGGTCGCTGTCATCCCGTGGGCTCTTGCCTTCCTCCCTTCGCGTAGCCAGGAGGGAACTCCACTCGCCGACGTGTCTATGTCTCGTTTCGGCTGCCGGTAAGGATCGCTCGCGGCGCTCGGGATGACAATGTAAGAAGCCGGAATGGTCGATTACGCCAACATCACGCTCGCACGAGACGGTGCGGTTGCACGGCTGACGCTGAATCGGCCCGACCGGCGCAATGCGTTGACCCACGCCATGATGCTGGAACTGGAGGACGCGTTCGGCCGCCTGCGGGATGACGGATCCTGCCGCGTGCTCGTGCTGCGCGGCGCCGGCGGGCATTTCTCGGCCGGCGGCGATCTTGACGCGATGGCCGACATGCCGCCGCCGCCGGCTGGCGGGACGGCCGATCCGCTGATCGCGGCCTATCGCCAGTTCGGCGACGCGCTGCTGGCGCTGAACGATCTGCCGCAGGCCACGGTGGCGATCGTCGAGGGCTCGGCGGTGGGCGGCGGCTTCGGCATGGCGTGCTGCTCCGATGTCGTCATCCTGCACGAGAGCGCACGCTTCGGCATGCCTGAGCCGAAGGTGGGCTTCATCCCCTCGCAGATCATCCCCTTCGTGGTGCGGCGGATCGGGGCAGGTCCCGCGCGCGACCTCGCCGTCACTGGGAGGGTCATCGACGCCGCGGAGGCAAGACGGCTGGGCGTCGGCAGCCATCTCTGCGCCGGCATCGCCGACATCAACCGGGCGCTCAAGGCGGTGCTCGACGACGTGCTGAAGCTCGAACCGCAAGCCGTGGCGGCGGTGAAGCGTCTGGTGCTGTCCTGCGCCACGGAGGATGATCGCGCCGTGCTCGACGACGCGGCTGAGAGCCTCGTTCGGCTGTTGCGCCGGCCGCAGGCGAGGGAAGGCATCGAGGCCTTCAAGGGAAAGTCGGCTCCGTCGTGGGCCAAGGGATGAGACGATGAAGAACTATCGTCATATCGAGGTGAGGCCGATCGCGGGCGCGCTGGGTGCGGAGATCTCGGGCATCGACATGGCGCAGGATCTCGATACCGAGGTGGTGTCGGAAGTGCGCCACGCGCTGCTCGAGCATCTGGTGATCTTCCTGCGCGACCAGAAGGCCACGCCGTTGCAGCAGCTCGCCTTCGCGAAGAAGTTCGGCGAGCCGGTCGAGTATCCGCAGCTCAAGGGGCTGCCCGAATCGCCGTTCATCACGCCGGTGGTGAAGCTCGAGCACGAGCGCAACAACTTCGGAGGCATCTGGCATTCCGACACGACCTACCTGCCGGTTCCGCCGATGGGCAGCATGTTGCTGGCCCGCGAGGTGCCACCCTATGGCGGCGACACGCTGTTCGCCAACCAGTATCTCGCCTACGAGACGCTGTCGGAGGGGCTGAAGCAGACGCTCGACGGGTTGATCGGCGTCAGCGCCTCGTCCAAGGCCGACGTAACCAAGACCCGCGAGGATGCGCTGAAGCAGGCCGGCTCGGGCGCGACACCGAAGAACCTCGAAGCCGAGCATCCGCTCGTGCGCACCCATCCGGAGACCGGCCGCAAGGCGCTCTACACGTCGGTGGCGCATACCGCTCACATCAAGGGCTGGACCGAGAAGGAGAGCCTGCCGCTGCTGCAGTTCCTCTGGGACCACCAGGTCAAGCCGGAGTTCACCTGCCGCTTCGGGTGGAAGGTCGGCTCGCTCGCCTTCTGGGACAATCGCTGCGCCATGCACAATCCGATCAACGACTATCACGGCTTCCGCCGGGTCATGCACCGCATCACGCTGGCCGGAGACAAGCCGCGCTGATCTTCGGGAACAGCACGGGCGGCACGCGAAGTCTCCGTCCTGCCGGGAGGGTGTCGGCGCTTGTCGGCCAGGCGACTGGTTCGCCGATGCAGTCCAGCACCTCTTCCGCGGCAAAGGGGATGAACGGCCATGCGGCGAGGGCCGCGATCCTGACCAGGTTGAGGCCGGTATGGACGACCGTCGCGGCACGTGCCTTGTCGGTCTTGATCGCAGTCCAAGGCGCGGCCTCGCTGAGATAGGCGTTCGCCAGCTTCCAGATCGCGCGCACTTCCTCCGCGGCTTTGCGGAAGGCCAGCGCTTCGTGATGGGCGCGCAGGTTGGCGAGGTGAGCGTCGAGGTCGATGGCGAGCTGCCGTTCGAGGGGACCGGGCTTACCGGGCTGCGGCACCGTCGCATCGAAGCGTGTCGCAGCGAAGGACAGGCATCGATTGACGAGGTTGCCGAACACGTCGCCCAGGTCCTTGTTCACGCCGTCGACGAAGCGTTCGACGGTGAAGTCGGTGTCGCTGCTCTCCGGCGCGTTGGCGGCGAGCCACCAGCGCCAGCAGTCGGCGGGACAGGCATCGAGTGCCGTGTCAGTGAAGATGCCGCGCCGGCCGCTGGTCGAGAACTTGCCACCCTCGAAGGTCAGCCAGTTGAAACCCTTGATCACGTCGACCAGCTTGAAGGGCAGGCCCGAGCCGAGCAGCGTCGCCGGGAAGCTGATCGCATGGAACGGCACATTGTCCTTGGCGAGGAACTGCAGGTATCGCACGTCGTCGGCCTGCCACCACGCGCGCCAGTCCGCGCTCGCTTCGAGGGCGGCTGCGATGTAGCCGATCGGCGCATCGAACCAGACGTAGAAGACCTTGTCCTCGAAGCCCGGCTTGGGCACCGGCACGCCCCACTCGAGATCGCGCGTGATGCAACGATCGCGCAATCCCTCGTCGAGCCACTTGCGCGCGATCGACTGGACCAGCGCCGGCCAGTCGCGGCGCGTCGCGAGCCACTCGCGCAGCCGGCCCTCCAGCGCCGAGAGTTTCAGGAACAGATGGCGCGTCTCGCGGAACTCGATGTCGGTTGCTCCGGAGATCGCGGAGCAGGGCGTCACGAGATCGCCGGGGTCGAGCAGATGCGTGCACGCCTCGCATTGGTCGCCGCGCGCGCCGGTGTTGCCGCAATGGGGGCAGGTGCCGACGACGTAACGGTCCGGCAGGAAGCGGCCGTCCGTCGGCGAGTAGGCCTGCCGGATGGTCTTCGGCTCGATGAAGCCCGCAGTATCGAGCGCCAGGAAGATCTCCTGCGTCAATCTGCGATTGGCCTCGCCCGAAGTGCGGGAAAAATGATCGAAGGACAGGCCAAACCCGCGGTAAATGACGGCCTGAACTGTGTGCTGGCGTGCGCAATAGTCGGCAACCGGCAGGCCGGCCGCCTGTGCCGCCAGCTCGGCGGGCGTGCCGTGCTCGTCGGTGCCGCAGAGGAACAGCACCTCGTGTCCCGTCTGTCGCCGGAAGCGGGCGTGGATGTCGGCGGGCAGGAGCGAGCCCGCGAGATTGCCGAGATGTTTGACGCCGTTGACGTAGGGCAGCGCGCTGGTGATCAGAAATCGGGTCATGGAACTCTCCGGCCCCTTGCGGGGCTATTCGCGTCGTTTGCGGACATGAAAAAGCCCTTCGCGCAGGAAGGGCCGGAGAGAGCGATCAGGCGTCCAGCGCCCGCGCGTCAGCGTTCCGTCCCATCCTGCCGAGGGGCACGGCGCATTCGAGGCGTGAGGTTGCGGGCGAGCGCGAACATCGCGGGAATATTGTCTCTCATGGCTCGCGCGTCAACGGGCGTCCGGATTGAGCGTGATGATGCCGACGGCGCTGCGGACGAGCTCGGCACGCGTGCCCATGATCTCGACATAGCGCAATGCCTTCCAGCTATCGACGAAGTTGTGCGACCAGCGCGACATCATGTTGCCCGACTGGCCGAGCGGAATGGCGAAGCGGCTGTTGTCGAGATCGCTGAAATCGTAGACCGCGCGATAGCCCGCGCCGTGAACGTCCTCGAACGGCATCGGCCCGCGGTAGCTCGGATTGGCACGGTTGAGCGTGTTCGCACCGCCATCGGACGGGAAGCGCACCGACGCCACATCGCGCAGGAGCGGGACGGTGTCGAACAGCGGATGGCGGTGGGCGGCCGGATGCTCGATGCCCCACTGCCAGCTCTCGACGTCGGGACCCTGCCGGCGCGCGATCCAGCCGAGCGCGCGCTCGAGCGCGGCCGCGATCACGTCGTCGCAGCTTTCGACCGCCGCGGTCCTCGGGTTGTCACACCATTCGGGCTTGTCGCGGAGGATGCGCTGGATCAGCAACAGGTTGGGTGCGGCAAGGTCATAGTAAAGCTCATCGCCCAGCCGGCCGGCGAGCAGGCCGCGCTGCAGCTCCCAGATCCAGGCGTCGTAGATCAGCGGCTCGGGCCGGCGCGCCAGCATGAAGCGGTTCCAGCGGCCCATTATCTCGCGCACCCTGATTGCACGCGGGTTGCGCGCCTCGGGTTTCAGCAATAATGGCACCATCTCCGCTGCGTCGGGCGTGAGGTTGTCGGCCTGGATGGCGATCATGCCGTAGACCGGATGGCGCTCGACCTCGCGCAGCAGCTGGTTGGCGCGGCGCTGGCGGTAGGGCGCCGCCCAGTCACGAGTGATGAAATAGCGATAGTCGTCGGGCACCAGCCGCGCATTGGCATTGACGATGATGCCGCTCGCCGGATTGTAGACCCGCGGCAGGTCGTCGAATGGCACGAAGCCCGCCCAGTCGTATTCGCCGGTCCAGCCGGGCGAGGGCAGCGAGCCGTCGCCCTTGCGCCGGATCGGCACGCGCGCCGGCGATATCAGGCCGATGTTCCCGGCGGTGTCGGCATAGACCACGTTCTGCATCGGGGTGATGACACGGCGCGTGGCGGCGAGGAAGTCGTTCCAGTTCTGAGCTTGGCTGATGCGCAGCAGGCCTTCGAGCGAGGTGTCGCCGCCGTCGAGCGCCGTCGCCTGCAGGGCCAGCACATGGCCGGCCGGCGAGTATTCCTCGGGCTTGCGCGCGAAATCGTCGATCACCACGCCATGACGGGTGCTGCGCA
Organism: Reyranella sp.; assembly: GCF_965279465.1. Lineage (NCBI taxonomy): Bacteria > Pseudomonadati > Pseudomonadota > Alphaproteobacteria > Hyphomicrobiales > Reyranellaceae > Reyranella > Reyranella sp. The sequence goes on along the minus strand of NZ_OZ257242.1, from coordinate 5,497,574 downwards.
CGCGCAGGCGCACCGGATCGCCCCACAGCACGTTGATCGTCTCCTCGCGCATCCCGAACGGGCGCGCGCCGTCCGGCGTGAGGTAGCGGCCGGGATCGGTCGGATCGACCCGCTCGACGAACAGGTCCTGGCTGTCGAGGTTGGTGGTGGTGAAGCCCCAGCCGATCGTGCCGTTGTGGCCGAGCACGATGCCCGGCGAGCCCGGCGACGTGGCACCGCGGATGTCGAAGCCCGGCCCGACCAGCCGCGCGAGATACCAGGTGCCGGGAAAGCCGAGCGACAGATGCGGATCGTTGGCCAGCAGCGGCTTGCCCGACACCGAATGCGCGCCGGACAGGACCCATTCGTTCGAGGCCTCGCGCTTGCGAGTGGCTGAATTGTCGGTGGCGCGGTAGAGGCGGTCGAGATCGAGGCCGTTCAGCGCCTCGTTGACCAGCGACAGCGTGGCGTCGCGGCCTTCGCCCGGCGAATCGATCAGGAATTTCATGGCCTCGTCGCCGATCTTCTTGGCAAGCCGCAGGCGCAGCAGCTCGCTGCGCCAGTTGCCGTCGAGCCCGAGCGCCATGATCTTCGCCCAGACCATCGAATCGGCCGGCTGCCAGGCGTCCGGCCGGTAGCGTCCGAGCGACAGCAGCTTGACCAGCGTGAGTTCGAGGCCGAACTGCTGGTTGTCGGCGGCGAGCCAGGCATTCACGCCGGCCGAGTAGGCCTCGAGCATGCTGCGAATGGCGGGAGAGAGCGCGCCCACGCTGTCCGACGCGGCACGATAGAGCCCGAGCCCGCGCATCGTGCGGTCGGTTTCGACGATGCCGTTGCCGACGATCGCCGGCGGCACGATCTCGGACAGCCGGCCCTGGCCGAGCCGGCGCATCATCTCCATTTGCCAGAAGCGGTCCTGGGCATGAACGAAGCCCAGGCCGAAGGCAGCGTCCTCGATCGATCCCGCGATGATGTGCGGGATGGCGTGCTTGTCGCGCACGATCTCGACCGACGCTTTCAGCCCCTTGCTGTCGAGGCGCCCGGCATAGGCGGGCAGGGCGCCGCGCACCTGGAAGTAGGCGCCGGCGCAGAAGACGAGCACAGCCAGCACGAGGCCGGCCAGCAGCTTTGCCAGCCCGGCGGCGAGGCGGACGAGCGCCCGCACCGAGTTAGCCGCCGATATACGAGAGAATGGCGGCGCGGTCGGCGTCGAGGTCGGGGGCGGCGCGGCGGGTCGTGGGATCGGCGAAGGCCGACATCTTGAGTGGATTGCCGGCCAGCTTCAGCGTACCGCCGCTGCCGTCGGGCACCTCGACCAGCATGTTGCGCGCCGCGACCTGCGGATGGGCGATCGCCTGCTCGATGTTGTTGATCGGCCCGCACGGCACGCCGCCCTTGGAGACGACCTCGATCCAGTACGCTGTCGGCCGGCCCTTGAGCACCGATTCGATCGCGAGCTCGAGCTGCTTGTGATGCTTCTGGCGCAGGGCGTTCGACTTGTAGTCGGGGCTGGAGGCGAGTCCTTCGAGGCCGAGCGCGCCGCACATCTTGACGAACAGGCTGTCGTTGCCGGCCGCGATGATGATCGCGCCGTCGGCCGTCTTGAACGCCTGGAACGGCGTGATGGTCGGATGGCGCGCCCCGAGCGGGCCGGGGATCTCGCCCTCGACCGTATAGCGCATGATCGCGTTCTCGAGCAGCGCGAGTTGGCAGTCGAACATGGCGATGTCGACCTTCGTGCTCTCGCCGGTCTTCGTCCGATGGACCAGTGCGGCGTTCACTGCGACCGCCGTATAGAGGCCGGCGCCGATGTCGCCGATCGACATGCCGACCCGCGACGGCGGCTGACCCTCGTTGCCGGTGATGCTCATGATGCCGCCCATGCCCTGCATGACCATGTCATAGGCAGGGTCCTTGGAATTCGGGCCGGTATGGCCGAAGCCCGAAGCCGAGGCGTAGATCAGCTTGGGATATTTGGGATGCAGCGTCTCCCAGCCGTAGCCCAGCTTCTCCATCGTGCCGGGCCGGAAGTTCTCGACCACGACGTCGGCCTTTTCCAGCAGCTTCTCGAAGATGGCGCGGTGCTCGTCGTTCTTGAGGTCGAGGGCAATCGATTCCTTGCCGCGGTTGATCGAGGCGAAGTAGGTCGACTTGCCGTTGACGAAGGGCCCGTAGGCGCGGGCGTCGTCGCCGCCCTTGGGCGGTTCGACCTTGATCACCCGGGCGCCCATCTCGGCCATGAGAAAGGTGCAGTAGGGGCCGGCGAGGATGCGCGACAGGTCGATGACGGTGATGCCCGAGAGGGGGCCGCTGGAAGTCTGGGTCATATCACGGTCTTAGCCAGTGGGGTGGCGCGAATCCAGCCACACATTCGCCGCGGCGGCACCGATCACGATCGCGCCGCCCAGCAAGGTCAGGTCGCCGGGCTTCTCGCCGTCGATCAGCCACACCCAGATCGGGCCGAGGACGAGCTCAAGCAGGCCGAGCAGCGCCGCGCGTCCGGCCGGAATGCGCTTGAGCGCCGCCATGTAGAGGAGAAGGCCGCCGGCGAGCTGGCCCGGCCCCAGTGCCAGCAGCCAGACGAACTCGGCCGCACCGGCGGCCGAGGGATCGGCGAAGGGTGCCGAGATCAGGGCGGAGATCAGCCCGGCCAGCAGGAGCGCCGGCGTCATGCTGACATGGCGGTGACGGCGAACGACTATGTAGTTGGCGCTCATGCAGAGCACGACGATGAAGGCGACCGCCATGCCGGCGAGCGCGCCTGCCGCCAGAGAGCCCGCGACCGACATTGCGAGACCGACGGTCGCGGCAGCCATCGCAAGCAGCGTGTGGCGATGCAGCGGCTCGCCCAGGACGAGACGGGCGGCCAGGGCGGTGATGAACGGCGTGGCGCCGAACACGATCAGCACGTTGGCGACCGGCGCCAGGCCCAGGGCGAGGATGAAGGCGATCATGCTGCCGGCAATCCCGATCGCGCTGGCGAACAGGGCGCCACCGGCATTGCGTGCGTCGATCCAGACCTCGCGGCGCCGCCAGACCAGCAGTGGCAGAATCGTGATCGTCATCAGGGCCGACCGCCAGAAGGATACGTCCCATGCAGGAAGATCGATCTGCCGGACGAGGAGGCCGCCGGTGCTGAACACCACTGCCGCAGTAATGGCGCAAACGGCGCCCACCGTGCCGGAACTCTCCCCGTAAGTCCGCGTTTTCATGACCAACCAACTGTGAATACGGAGTCGGCGTGCCCCCGTCCATCGATTCCCTGGACTTGCCGCCCTTCAAGCCACGCTTCCCGTGGTGGGGCCCCGATCTCCAGACGCTATCTGTCCTCATCCAGTCGTCCGCCTCGGATATGTCCCCGCACAAGAGCGAGCGCGTCTGCTTCCCGATGGCCGATCGCACCGGCGACATCCTCCTGGGGATGCTCGACCGCCCCGCGGAACGCATCGCGGGCCGCCCTCTCGCGATCCTCGTCCACGGCCTCACCGGCTGCGAGGACAGTGTCTATATCCTGAGCGCCGCGCGCCATCTGCTCGACCTGGGTTATCCGGTGCTGCGCTTCAACGTCCGTGGCGCCGGTCCCTCGCGTGCCTATTGCGGAGAGCACTACCACGTCGGGCGCACGGCGGACTTCCGTCGCGTGCTGTGGCAACTGCCCGAGGACGTCACCGAGGACGGAATCGTGGCGATCGGCTATTCGCTGGGCGGCGCGATGCTGCTGAAGTATCTCGGCGAGGAGGGATCGTTCTCGCCGTTGCGCGCGGCGGTGACCATCTGCTCGCCGATCGACCTGGTGCGCACCGCCAAGCACATGATGCGGCCGCGGAACTGGTTTTATCACAACTATATCCTGAACGGCATGAAGGCCGAGGCGCTGGCCGAAGGCGCGCGTATCTCCGACGCCGAGCGCGCCATCGTGCGCTCGGCGCGCAGCGTGACCGACTACGACGATCGTTTCATCTCGCCGCGTTACGGCTTCCGCGACGCCAAGGACTACTACACCCTGTGTGCGCCGCTGAATTTCATGCCCGAGATCAGGGTGCCGACGCTGGTCCTGGCGGCGTGCGACGATCCGTGGATTCCGATCGAGCACTATCGCGAGTTCAAGTGGTCCGATAACCCTTGGCTCCTGCCGGTCATGCCGTCGACCGGAGGGCATGTCGGCTTCCATGGCGATGCAGGCAACCGCCCGTGGTGCAACCTGGCACTCGAGAGGTTCCTGGAGCGCGCCGTCACTTCGTGAGCAGGTCGAGCAGCGCCTTTGCCGCCGGGGAGAGATAGCCCTTCCGGCGATGCAGGGCTGTTATCGGGATGTTGACGCGCATGTCGGGCACGTCGAGCATCACGAGCGTTCCTTGTTTCAGTTCGTCCCGCACGCTGCTCTCCGGAACGAGGGCGAGCCCGAAACCAGCCTGCGCCAACCGCTTCTGGGCGGTCAAGCTGTCGATCAGGGTCAGGTCGGCGTGTTCCAGACCGGCGCGGATGAGTTGCCGCGCCAACAGATGGCCTGATGAATCGCGGTCGCCCGGAGACGGCGGAAACCCGATCCACCGCTCGCCGGCCAACTCCCTGGACGTGCGCAGGCGGCGGCCGGCGAGCCGGTGGCCGCGGCCCGCCACCACGACCATGGCTTCGCTGCCGGCCTCGAGCTCGACGAGGTCCGTCCGGTCGCTGGCGAAGTAGCGCAAGCCGAGGGTCGCTTCGCCGCGCCGCACGAGGTCGGTGACTTCCGCGCTCGAGGCCGTGCGCAATTCGAGGCGCACCTTTCCGGCCTTGCGGGCAAAGCGCCGCAGCGTGTCGACGATATAGGTGTCGGCGAGGGTGCCGACCAGCGCGAGCGAGACGGCGCCCTGCAGGCCCGTCTGCAGATCGCGTACCGCGTCCCGGCCATCCTTCAACGCGGCCAGCGCGGCCTGGGCGTGGGGCAGGAAGGCTCGACCGGCCTCGGTGAGCCGGATGCGGCCGCGAATCCGATCCACCAGCTTTGCACCGAGCTCGAGTTCGAGCTGGTCGAGGCGGCGACTGATCGCCGGCTGCGACCGATGCAGGCGCTGGCCCGCGCGCGTGAAACCTCCGGTCTCGGCGATGACGAGGAACGTACGGACTTCTTCGAGATCCATCGATCAGGAATCCAGATGCTGATTTCAAGAACTATGCATTTCACAAAGTGATGTCAGCTCCTCAGTTTGCCGCGAGCAATCTTTGCCCACCGGAGAAACCGATGCCGAGCTCAGCCGACAAAGCCGCAACTTTCCGCGCCCTGCACGACAGGCCGGGCGCTTTCATCATTCCCAATCCCTGGGACGCAGGGACCGCCCGGCTGTTGGCGGCGTTGGGCTTCGAGGCGCTGGCCAGCACCAGCCTGGGATTGGCCAACATGCTCGGCCGTCCCGACAGTCAGGTCAGCCGCTCGGAGGTGATCGAGAACTGCCGCGCCATCGTCGACGCGACGGACCTGCCGGTGAATGTCGATCTGGAGAACGGCTTCGCCCATGCGCCCCAGGATGCAGCCGAGGCGATCCGGCTCGCCGCACAAGCGGGGGCTGCCGGCGGTTCGATCGAGGATGCGACCGGCGATGCAAGGAATCCGATCTACGATTTCGATCTCTCGGTGGCCCGCGTCCGGGCGGCGGTCGCGGTCGCCCGCGCCCAGCCGGTGCCATTCCTGCTGACGGCGCGCGCCGAGAACCTGATCCGCGGTCGCACCGACATGGCCGACACGATCCGTCGCCTTCAAGCCTATGAAGAGGCCGGCGCCGACGTGCTCTACGCGCCCGGCCTGCGCAATCTCCCCGAGGTCCGGCAGGTCGTCGGCGCCGTCAACCGTCCGGTGAACGTCGTCACCGGCTGGCTCGATCCCGCCATCACGGCCGGTCAACTGGCCGAGGCCGGCGCCAAGAGGATCAGCGTCGGCGGCGCGCTCTCTCGCCTCGCCCTGGCCACCTTCGTGAATGCGGGGCGCGCCATGAAGGAGCAGGGCTCGTTCGCCTGGATGCCGCAGATGCTGGGAGTCGCCGAGATGCAGCGCCTGCTGGGCGCGGGTGCTGGAGTTGCGCCCAGCGGACGATTCAGGACAGCGTGATTGGCTCCGCAGGCGGTCCGTCGCGCAGCAACAGCTTCAGCCGAGTGGCGAGATCGACGGGCTCGAAGCGCTCCGGCGAGGCGGCGATCTCGTCGGCGGTCCACCAGCGATGATCGAGCGTCCAGCTTTTCTCGCGGTCGTCGAGGCCCGAGGTATCGACTGCCACCGACGCGGCGCGGGCGAGGAAGAAGCGTTCGCGATGCAGCACCTTGCGCTCGCGCCATTGCATGACGCGTTCGCGCTGCCACACCCAATGCACGGTGCCGGCGACGGAAAGACTGGTCTCCTCGCGCGCCTCGCGCACGGCGGCCGCGGCGTAGTCCTCGCCCGGATCGACCATGCCGCCGATCAGCACCCAGAACGGATCGTGGAACGGATCGGCCGGGTCGTAGACCGCCGGATTGTGGACCTTGAACAGGAAGAGCCGATCCTGCGGGTCGAGCAGGATCAGCCGGGCCGACGGACGTTCAATCATCGGGGGGCGATCATTTGGCTTTCAGCAGCCTCGCCGCGTCGACCGCGCCGTAGGTCAGGATGCCGTCGCAGCCGGCGCGCTTGAAGCTGCCGAGCGTTTCCAGCAGCACCTTGTTCCAGTCGAGCCAGCCGCGGTCGCAGGCGCCGCGCAGCATCGCGTACTCGCCGCTCACCTGGTAGGCATAGGTTGGCACGCCGAAGGCGTCCTTCACGCGGCGCACGATGTCGAGATAGGGCAGGCCCGGCTTCACCATCACCATGTCGGCGCCTTCCTCGATGTCGAAGCCGACCTCGCGCAGGGCCTCGTCGGAGTTCGCCGGATCCATCTGGTAGGTCTTCTTGTCGCCCTTCAGCGCGCCCGAGCTGCCGATGGCGTCACGGAACGGATTGTAGAAGCCCGAGGCGTACTTGGCGGCATAGGACATGATCTGGGCGTGCTGGTAACCCTTGTCGTCGAGCGCCTTGCGGATCGCGCCGATGCGGCCGTCCATCATGTCGGAGGGCGCCTGCACGTCCGCGCCGGCCTCGGTCTGGACGATCGCCTGCTTGATCAGCGCCTCGACCGATTCGTCGTTCAGGATGATGCCGTCGCGCACGATGCCGTCGTGGCCGTCGCTGTTGAACGGATCGAGCGCCACGTCACAGACGATGCCGATGCCGCTCACCGCCGTCTTCGCCGCGCGGATGGCGCGGCAGACCAGGTTGTCCGGATTGTAGGCCTCGCGGGCGTCGGGCGTCTTGGCCTCGGGGTCGGTCTCGGGAAAGATCGCGACGGCGGGAATGCCGAGATCGCGCGCTTCCTTGACCGCCTCGACGAACAGATCGACCGTGAGCCGATCGACGCCCGGCATGGAAACCACGGGCGTACGCTCGTTCCTGCCTTCCTGGACAAATACCGGCCAAATCAGGTCGTCGACGGAGAGTTTCGTCTCGGCCACCAGCCGGCGCGACCAGTCCTCGCGGCGGTTCCGGCGCATGCGCGTGTTCGGGTAGCGGCCCAGGGTGGAAAAACGTGTCGCCATGGCGGCGGTTATCGCGCGAACCGTGGGGACCTGCAATGTGGCTTGTTTGACTGCAAAGCGCTCGCCGATATGATCCGCCGCGCATGGATTTCCACCTTACAGAGGACGAGCAGGCGTTCCGCGACACGGCGCGGCAATTCGCGACCGATCGCATGCTGCCGGAAGCCGCACGCTGGGACGTCGAGAAGATCTTCCCGGAGTCGGTGCTGCGCGAGGCGGCCGCCCTCGGTTTCGGCGGCATATACGTCCGCGACGACGTCGGCGGCAGCGGCCTCACCCGATTGGGCGCCGCGCTGATCATGGAGGAGCTGGCGGCGGCCTGTCCCAGCACCGCGGCCTACATCTCGATCCACAACATGGCTGCCTGGATGATCGACGGCTTCGGCGACGACGAGCAGCGCCGGCGCTTCCTGCCGAAGCTCTGCTCGATGGAGCATTTCGCCAGCTACTGCCTGACCGAGCCGGGCGCGGGGTCCGATGCGGCGGCGCTGTCGACGCGTGCCGAGCTGCGCGGCGACCATTACGTGGTGAACGGCAGCAAGGCCTTCATCTCCGGTGGCGGCCGCAGCGACGTCTATGTCGTGATGTTGCGCACCGGCGGGCCGGGAGCGGGCGGCGTGTCGACGCTTGTCGTTGAGGCCGGAACACCGGGCCTGTCGTTCGGCAAGCAGGAACAGAAGCTCGGCTGGAACAGCCAGCCGACGGCGGCGGTGATCTTCGAGAACTGCAAGGTGCCGGTCGCGAACCGTCTCGGGCCGGAGGGCCACGGCTTCAAGATCGCGATGATGGGACTGGACGGTGGCCGCATCAATATCGGCGCCTGCTCGCTGGGCGGCGCGCGCGCCTGCCTCGAGACGGCGTCGCGCTACGTCGTCGAGCGCAAGCAGTTCGGCAAGCCGCTGGCCGACTTCCAGGCAACGCAGTTCAAGCTGGCCGACATGGCGACCGAGCTGGACGCCGCGCGGCTGATGATCTGGCGCGCGGCTTTTTTGCTCGATGCGAAGTCGCCCGAGGCCACGCAAGCCGCCGCGATGGGCAAGCGCTTCGCCACGGACGTGGGCTTCCGGGTCGTGAACGATGCGCTGCAATTGCATGGCGGCTACGGCTACTTGAAGGACTTCCCGATCGAGCGGTATCTGCGGGATCTGCGCGTGCACCAGATCCTCGAGGGAACGAACGAGATCATGCGCGTGATCATTTCGCGCCGCTTGTTGATGGGGTAAGGCACTGATGTGCAAGGGGTCACGCATCCACCGTGTCATCCCGAGCGCAGCGAGGGATCTATGTGGACCGGCATAGATCCCTCGCTGCGCTCGGGATGACACGGAATGAGTAGCGACGGCGAGGGGCTTGGATAAGGTACGGAGTTCGGATGTCTGACGCGGAAATTCTGTTCGATGTGAAGGACGGCCTCGGCCTCATCACGCTCAACCGGCCCAAGGCGCTGAATGCGCTGACGCATGGCATGATCCTCGAGATGGAGAGGGTCATCCCGGGTTGGGAAAAGGATCCGGCGATCAAGGCGGTCGTCCTCCGCGGTGCCGGCGACCGTGCGTTCTGCGCCGGTGGCGATGTCACCAATCTCTATCGCGAGAGCCGCGAGAACCCGTCGGGCACGCTGCGCCGCGATTTCTTCCGCGACGAATACATCATCAACCGCCGCATCTACCGCTATGCCAAGCCGTGGATCTCGCTGATCGACGGCGTTTACATGGGCGGCGGCGTCGGCCTCTCGGCGCACGGCTCGCACTCGGTGGCCAGCGAGAAGCTCCTGTTCGCCATGCCCGAGACGACCATCGGCCTGTTCCCGGACGTCGGCGGCGGCTATTTCCTGACCCGCCTGCAGGGCGCACTCGGCGTCTTCCTCGCCTTGACCAGCTATCGGCTGAAGATCGCCGATGCGCTGTGGGCCGGCATTGTCCATTTCCATGTCCCGAGCGCGAGAATGAACGACCTGCAGGCCGCCCTCGGCGCGGCCGATCTCTCCGGTCCCGACGCGGACCGGAAGGTGGATGCGGTGATCGCGGGCTTCACCGCGGATGCCGGCATGCCGACCCTGCCGGCCATGATGCCGGACATCGATGCCTGCTTCTCGGCGGAGTCGGTCGCGGAGATCGAGGCCAAGCTCCGCAAGCGGGGCGGCGAGTGGGCCGACAAGCAGCTTGCCGCGCTGCTCAAGCTCTCGCCGCTCGCCATGGCGATCACGCTGGAGCAGCTCAGGCGTTGCGCCAACCGCTCGTTCGAGGACTCGATGACGATCGAGTACCGCATGTCGCAGGCCTGCATGCGGCCGGACCACGATTTCTTCGAGGGCGTGCGCGCGTTGCTGATCGACAAGGATCAGAAGCCGAAGTGGAACCCGCCGACGATCGACGGCGTGACGCCGGCGATGGTCGAGGCACATTTCAAGCCGGTATCGAACGACCTGTTCTTCGACTAGTTTTCGTGGAGAGGCTTCTCACGCCCGCACCGTGTCATCCCGAGCGCAGCGAGGGATCTTTCAGGCCATGAGCAAAGATCCCTCGCTGCGCTCGGGATGACACGGTGCGTAGACTGGAGCCAAGGGCAGTCACGCGCATTTTCGAATCACGACACCAAAGGGAGCACGCAATGGCGAAAATCGCCTTCATCGGTCTCGGCAACATGGGTGGCCCGATGGCCGCCAACCTCGCCAAGGCGCAGCATCATGTGACGGCCTTCGATCTGTCCGATGCCGCCGTCGCCGCGGCGGTCGAGAAGGGTGCTCACAAGGCTGCGAGTGCCGCCGAAGCGGTGAGGGACGCCGAGATCGTCGTCACGATGCTGCCGGCCGGCAAGCACGTGCGCGAGGTCTACGAGAAGGATGTGCTGCCCAACGTCGCCAAGGGCGCGCTGCTGATCGACTGCTCGACGATCGACGTCGAGAGCGCGCGGCATGTCTCCGCGGCGGCCGCGAAGGCGGGCTTCGAGATGGTCGATGCGCCGGTGTCGGGCGGCGTCGGTGGCGCCACGGCCGGCACGCTCACCTTCATGGTCGGCGGACCGGAAGCGGTCTTCGCCAAGGCCCGGCCGATCCTCGAGAAGATGGGCAAGAACATCGTCCATGCCGGCGACAGCGGCAACGGCCAGGCCGCCAAGATCTGCAACAACATGATCCTCGGCATCTCGATGATCGCCGTCAGCGAAGGCTTCATGCTGGGCAAGCGGCTCGGTCTCGATGCGCAGAAGCTGTTCAACGTCGTGTCGACGGCGTCGGGCTCGTGCTGGTCGCTGGTCAACTACTGCCCGGTGCCGGGGCCCGTGCCGGCTTCGCCCGCCAACCGCGACTATCAGGCGGGCTTCACCGCAGCGATGATGCTGAAGGACCTGCTTCTGGCGCAGCAGGCGTCGGCTGCCTCGGGGGCCGCCACGCCGCTCGGCGCGGAGGCGGCGCAGCTCTTCAGCCTCTTCGTCAACGCGGGCAATGCCGGCAAGGACTTCTCCGGCATCATCAAGATGCTGGACGGCAAATGATCACACTCTACGACCTCCTTTTCGCCAACGACCTGCGGCCGAGCCCGTTCTGTTGGCGCACGAAGCTCGCGCTGAAGCACAAGGGGCTTGCTTGGCGCGACGAGCCCTGCGGCTTCACCGAGAAGCAGAAGGTCGCCTTTGCCGGATCGCAGACTTATCCGGTCATCCATGACGGCACGACGGTGGTGAAGGACAGCTGGGCGATCGCCGAGCATCTCGATACCGCCTATCCGGACAAGCCGTTGATGCCGGACAAGCCTTACGCCCGCTTCGTCAATGGCTGGACGGACACGTCGGTCAATCCGGCGATCTTTCCGCTAATAGCCGGCGACCTGTTCGATCGCGTGCGGCCGCAGGACAAGGAGTACATCTCCGAGTCTCGCGGCAAGCGGCTCGGCACCACCGACTTCGCGGGCTTCCAGGCGAAGGCGCGCGAGAAGGGTGTCGCGGCGTTCCGGGCCGCGCTGGAGCCCGCCCGACGCGTCCTGAAGGAGCAGCCGTTCCTCTCCGGCGATGCACCGGCCTATCCAGACTACATCCTGCTGGGCACTTTCATGTGGCCGCGGACCCTCAGCCCGCTCGAGTTGCTGGACAAGGACGACGTGGTTTACGCCTGGCGCGAGCGCATGCTCGACCTGTTCGACGGCATGGCGCGCAAGGCGCCGGCGGCTGCGTGAAATACGACGCCGTCGTCTTCGACCTGCTGACGGCGCTGCTCGATTCCTGGACCTTGTGGAACGCCGTGGCCGGCTCGGAAGAAGCCGGCATGCGCTGGCGGCGGCGCTATCTCGAGATCACCTATGGCTGCGGCAGCTACCGGCCCTATGAGACGCTGGTCCGCGAGGCCGCGGCCGATGTCGGTCTGCCGGAAGGGCTTGCCGGCGCGCTGGAGCGTCGCTGGCCGGAGCTGCAGCCGTGGCCGGAAGCGGCCGCCGTCCTGAAGACGATCCCGGTGCCGCTCGCGGTCGCCACCAATTGCTCGATCCGGCTCGGCCGGCAGGCGGCCGATCAGGTCGGCGTTCCGTTCGAGGTCGTCGAAACCGCCGAGAGCGTGGGCTTCTACAAGCCACGCCCCGAGGTCTATCGCGCCGTGCTGCAAAAGCTCGGTACGCCGGCGGAAAGGACGTTGTTCGTCGCCGGTTCAGCGTCCGACGTGCCGGGGGCCAAGGCTGTCGGGATGCCGGTCTACTGGCACAATCGCGTCGGCCTGCCGCCCCGTGATGATGCAAATCCCGACTATCTCGAACCATCGCTCGACGCTCTGGGCCGGCTGTTTCCCGCGGTCTAAGCTGCCTCCCATCAAGGGAGGAACACGTGGCGGAAGCGGCTAAATTCGATCCGGCAGAGCATCGATTCGGACCGACGCACTGGTTCGAGGATCTCTCGGTCGGCCAGAAGTTCTACATCAACTCGCGGACCCAGACCGAAGCGCTGTTCGCCGCCTTCCAGCTCGCGAGCGGCGACAACCATCCGATCCATTACGATCGCGAGTACTGCAAGGAACGGGGCCATCGCGACCTGCTTGCGCACGGTCTGCAAGTCGCGATCCAGGGCGCTGCCGGCGCGGGCGTCTTCCCGCATGTGATCGGCGACGCGCTGGTCGGCTTCCTCGAGCAGTCGTCGCGCTTCCTCAAGCCGGTCTATTGCGGCGACACCCTCTATCCGCTGCTCGAGGTCAGCGACTTGAAGGGAGGCCGCACGACCGGTGTCGTCACCATGAAGCTCACCATCCACAACCAGGCGGGCGTGCTGGTCTGCGACGGCGAACACAAGTACCTTGTGAAGAAGCGTCCGAATTGAGGAGAACGATCATGATCGGCGTCATCGCGAAGCTGACCATCAAGCCCGGCACCAACGCCGATTTCGAAGCGACGATGAAGGCGCTGCAGGCCAAGGTGCAGGCCGATGAGCCGGGCAACAAGCTCTACGCCCTGCACAAGACCGACGACGCTAACCTGTATGTCATGTTGGAGCGCTATGACGACCAGGCGGCGCTGGCCGCTCACCGCGCTGCTCCGCATTTCAAGGAGCTGGGCCGCAAGCTCGGCGACTATCTCGCCGGCAAGCCCGACGTGCAGGTGATGCAGGAAGTCTAGAAGGGACGGCAGCAAGCAATGGATGGAGTCCTTCCGCGCCATACGCAGCCGGGAACCGCGCCGGGCACGCTTGCCGGCCGTGCACCCGTGCCGGACGAGGCGCTCGACTTCACCCTGGTCGAGTACACGCAGGAGGACGTCCAGATCCTGCACAATGTCGAGGTCGACGAATGCCGCTTCCATCTCGGCACGCCTGGCCGGACCTGGATCGACGTGGCCGGGCGGCCGAGCTCGGACATGCTGCGCGACCTCGGCATGGCCTTCAACCTCCATCCGCTGGCGCTCGAGGACGTGTTCCATGGCAACCAGCGCGCCAAGCTCGACATTTACGAAGGCCAGGGCTTCATCGTGCTCAACGATCCCACCTATGAGGAGGGCGAGATCCAGCTGCGCCAGGTCAGCATCTTCTTCGGCGACAACTACGTCATCTCGTTCCACGACCACAAGCAGGACATCTTCAAGCCGGTGCGCGAGCGCGTGCAGGCCTCGGGCACGCGGCTGCGAACGTTCGGCACCGACTATCTCGTCTATGCGCTCATGGATCTGGTCGTCGATCGCAAGTTCCCGCTGATCGAGACGCTCGCCAGCCATCTCGAGGAGCTCGAGGACGAGGCACTGGGCCATCCGAACAACGACACGCTCGGCCATATCCACCAGGCGCGGCGGGCCCTGGTCACCTTCCACCGCCTCGAATGGGCGGAGCGGGAGACGATCCTCGGCATGATGCGGCCGGAAACGCCGTTCATCATGCCCGAGACGCGCACCTACCTGCGCGACTGCTTCGATCATTCGGTTGCGCTGCTCGATCTGCTCGAGAGCTATCGCGAAATGTGCAACGGCCTGATGGAAATCTATCTGCTGCAGGCCTCGAATCGCATGGCCGAAGTGATGAAGACGATGGCGGTCATCACCGTCTTCTTCATGCCGCTCAGCTTCCTCGCCGGGATCTACGGCATGAATTTCGAGCGCGATGTCGGCAACATGCCCGAGCTCGGCTGGAAATACGGCTACGGGTTCTTCTGGGTGCTGGTTGTCGTGATCGTCAGTGGTTTGTACCTGTGGCTGAAACGCAAGCGCTGGATCTGACCATGAGCGATACCTACCGCATCTTCGGCTCCGAACTGTCGCCCTATTCGGTGAAGGTCCGCTCGTACTTCCGCTACAGGGGCTTGCCGCACGAATGGCTGCTGCGCTCGCCGGCGAACCAGGGCGACTTCCAGAAATACGCCAAGCTCCCGCTGGTCCCGCTGGTGGTAACGCCGCAGGGCGAGGGCATCCAGGATTCGACGCCGATCATCGAGCGCTTCGAGGCGTTGGCACCGTGCCTGCAGCCCGACGATCCGGCGCTCGCCTTCATCTCCGCGCTGCTCGAGGAGTACGGCGACGAGTGGGGCAACAAGTGGATGTTCCATTATCGCTGGACCTATCCCGCCGATTGCTGGGCGACGGCCGAGCGCATCGCCGTCCAGATGATGGGCGCGCAGGGCACGCTCGCCGTCGCGCAGGCGCGCGGCGCCATAGCCGAGCGCATGAGCGGACGGCTGGGCTTCGTCGGCTCCAATCCGACGACGCGGCCGCTGATCGAAGCTTCCTTCAAGCGCGTGCTGGAGATCCTCGACGCGCATCTCGCGTCGCGGCCGTACATGTTGGGCGGCCGGCCGGCGATGGCCGATTTCGGCCTGTGGGGCCAGCTTTACGAGGCGGCGACCGATCCGACGCCGGGCGCCCTGATGCGGGCGTCGTCGCCGAACGTCATGGCCTGGGTGGAACGCATGGTGTCGCCCAAGGCACACGGTGAATTCGAAACCTGGTCCTCGCTGTCGGCGGGCCTGATGCCGCTGCTCACGGAGGAGGTCGGGCGCCTCTTCCTGCCTTGGTCGATGGCCAATGCGGAAGCGATCGGGAAGGGCGAGAAGAGCTTTTCGATGACCCTTGCCGGATCGACCTGGTCGCAGGAGCCGCAGAAGTACCACGCCCGATCCCTTCAGGAGATCCGCCGCAAGTACGCCGCCGCCAAAGCCGCTCCCGGCCTCGACGACATCCTGGAGAAGGCGGGCTGCCTCAGCGCCCTTCGCGCCGCCGCGACCTAGCCCGACCCGGGCGCTCCGCCGTCACAGCAGAGCGGACCCGATCAGCGTCAGGCCGGAAAGACCGAGCAGCACGATCACGAGGCGGCGAAACTGCGCGTCGTTGATGCGGCCGTAGAGCCGCAGGCCGATATGCGCGCCGATCAGGGTGACGGGCAGCGTTATCGCCGCCCAGAGGAAGAAGGTACGATCGAGGAAGCCGGCGACGGCAGCGGAAATCAGCGACAGCGCGAGCACGCTCATGTTGAAGGGCTGGTTGACGCCGCGCTGCGCCAGCATGGTCCAGCCGCGCAGCTGGACCCAGATCACCGGGATCGGCCCGCTGAGGCTCGCCATGCCGCCCAGGACGCCGCCGCCCAGCCCGGCGGTCGCGTCGGCCAGGCGTCCGCCGCCCATTACCACGGGCGGCCGGCGCACCAGGCCCATCCAGCTGCAATAGAAGATGAGCAACAGGCCGACGCCGACCTTGAGGGGCTGCACCTGCACGAAGCCGAGCAGAGCGGTGCCCACTGGCACACCGATCAGGCCGCCGGCCAGGAACGGCCAGAGTCGCGACCAGATCACGCCCTTCCAGATCCTGGGCAGCGATTGGATATGCCCGCCGACGGAGCAGAAGGCGACCAGTGGCGCGGCCGTGACCGGCGACATGGCATGGAGCCAGAAGCCCAGCGCCACGAGGGCATAGCCCGTGCCGCTCAGGCCATTGACGAAACCGGCCGCCAGGGCGCCGGCGACAACGAGTGCAATGTCGCCGGCCGGCGGCAGATCCACCGCGATCAGCCGGCTGCGCTGAAGGCCTGGATGCCCGTGATGGCGCGGCCGAGGATCAGCGCATGCACGTCGTGCGTGCCCTCGTAGGTGTTGACCGCCTCGAGGTTCATCGCATGGCGGATCACGTGATACTCGTCCGACACGCCGTTGCCGCCGTGCATGTCGCGCGCGACGCGGGCGATGTCGAGCGCCTTGCCGCAGTTGTTGCGCTTGATCAGCGAGATCATCTCCGGCTGGGCGTGGCCGGCGTCCTTGAGGCGGCCGACGCGCAGGCAGGCCTGCAGGCCGAGCGTGATCTCGGTCTGCATGTCGGCGAGCTTCTTCTGGATCAGCTGGTTGGCGGCGAGGGGCCGGCCGAACTGCTTGCGGTCCATGGTGTAGGTCCGTGCCTGCTTGAAGCAGAACTCGGCCGCACCCATGGCACCCCAGGCGATGCCGTAGCGCGCGTTGTTGAGGCAGCCGAACGGGCCGCCCAGCCCCGCGACGTTGGGCAGCATGTTCTCGACCGGCACGAAGACCTCGTCGAGCATGATGGCCCCGGTCACCGAGGCGCGCAGGCTGAACTTGCCTTCGATCTTGGGCGTCTCGATGCCCTTCCAGCCACGCTCGAGGATGAAGCCGCGGATCGCGCCGCCGTCGAGCTTGGCCCAGATCACCAGCACGTCGGCGATCGGCGAGTTGGTGATCCACATCTTGGAGCCGGACAGGCTGTAGCCGCCGGGCACGGTGACGGCCCGGGTCTTCATGCCGCCCGGATCCGAGCCGTGGTCGGGCTCGGTCAGGCCGAAGCAGCCGACCCATTCGCCGGTGGCGAGCTTGGGCAGGTACTTCATGCGCTGCTCTTCGGTGCCGTAGGCGTAGATCGGATGCATGACCAGCGAGGACTGCACGCTCATCGCCGAGCGGTAGCCGGAATCGACCCGCTCGACCTCGCGGGCGACCAGCCCGTAGGTGGTGTAGTTGGCGCCGGCGCAGCCGTACTTCTCGGGCAGGGTGGAGCCCAGCAGGCCGAGCGCGCCGAACTCGTTCATGATCTCGCGGTGGAACTTCTCGTGGCGGTTGGCCTCGAGCACGCGCGGCATCAGCTTTTCCTGGCAGTAGTCGCGCGCGACGTCGCGGACGGCGATCTCCTCCTCGCTGAGCTGGTCGTCGAGGAAGAACGGGTCCTCCCAGTCGAACGGCTTGGCGTCGGCGCTGATGCCCTTGGCGGCGCTCTTCATCGGGACGGCGGCGGTTGCCATGGTCACTCCTGTCTGTCTTTGCGGCGTCTTATCAGGCAGCTAGGGCG
Organism: Reyranella sp.; assembly: GCF_965279465.1. Classification (NCBI taxonomy): domain Bacteria; kingdom Pseudomonadati; phylum Pseudomonadota; class Alphaproteobacteria; order Hyphomicrobiales; family Reyranellaceae; genus Reyranella; species Reyranella sp. The sequence continues at coordinate 5,480,283 of NZ_OZ257242.1, read as the reverse complement.
GGCGTCTATGCCGCCATCGCCTTGGGTACGAACGGCTTCACCCGGATCCGACCGGCCTTCAGGCGCATTTCGGCGATCTCGTAGGAGGTTTGCATGCGCAGCAACGTATCCATGCTGGCCCCAAAGGCCTTCTCGACCCTGAGCGCCATCTCCGCAGACAGGGCGGCGCGCCCATTCAGCAGCGCGGACAGGGCGGGGCGGGTGACACCCAGAACCTTCGCCGCGTCGGTTACGGAAAGCCCGTGAGGCTCGACGATCTCGGTACGGATGAAGGGTCCGGGATGGGAGGGCTTGGCCATACGCATGAATTGCTCCCTAGTGATAGTCCTCGAAGTCCAGATTGACGATCTCATTGTCCTTCTCGTCGACGCCAAATGTGATCCGCAATTGCGGGACACCGTCAGGCTCCAGAGCCCACGCCGATCGCCGGAGAGCTTGTGCGCTCGCCATAGCGGAAAGGCCTTAAGTTCGTCGACGTCGCCCATGTCTTGGACGAACGAGATGATGTTGCGGATCTTCCCGATGAAGGATGCCGGTAGACCGGATGTCTCATCGCGCTCAATAAAGCGCTTCAGACCTCGATGACGGACGCTTCGAATCCGCATGCCAATTGGTAAAAGACGACCTGTTGCCTGTCAAGCTACACGATACGAAGCAGCCTCTATGACGTGGCGCCGCCGACCGTCCGTCCCGTGAGCGTCCGGAAGATCTCGAGGCTGAGCTTGCCGAAGGCCTCGGACGCCCGCAGCTCGACGGTGCGGGGGCGGGGGAGGTCGATGCGCAGGTCGGCGGCGATCCGGCCGGGACGGGCGGACATGACCACCACGCGGTCGGACAGGAACACCGCCTCGGAAATCGAATGGGTGACGAACAGGACGGTCTTGCGCTGGTTGCGCTCGAGGTCGAGCTCGCCCCAGATGCGCAGCAGCTCGAGCGCCATGTCGTCGCGCGTCATGGCGTCGAGCGCGCCGAACGGCTCGTCCATGAGCAGCAGCGGCGGGTCGAGCAGCAGGGCGCGGCAGAGCGAGGCGCGCTGCTGCATGCCGCCCGACAGCTCGCGCGGCAGCTTCTCCCCGAAGCCGTGCAGGCCGGCCATTTCGAGAAGCTGCTGGGCGCGGGCCCAGTGGGAGCGGCGGTCCTTGCCCGCCAGCTCGGCCGGCAGCAGCACGTTGTCGAGGATCGAGCGCCATTTCAGCAGGATCGGTGCCTGGAACACCATGCCGATGTCGGGGATCGGCGCCGTCACCTCGCGGCCGGCGACTTTCACCGCGCCGCGCGTGGCGGGCCTCAACCCGGCAACGATGCGCAGCAGGGTGGACTTGCCGCAGCCGCTCGGACCCACCAGCGACACGAACTCGCCCGTGCCGACGGTGAGCGAGATGTCGGCGAGCGCCTCGACCGGGCCGCTCGCCGCCTCGTAGATCATGCCGACCTTCTGAAGGTCGATCAGGTCCTTTGCCACGCTGGTGAACGCCGCCGGTCGTCAGTTCGTCTTCTTCGGCATCTCGATCTTGGTGAAGAACTCCATCGAATAGACGTCCTTGCACTCGGCCTTCTTGGTCAGGCCCATGTAGGTATTCACCAGGTCGACCGAATTGCACATTTTCTTGTCCTCGATGAAGCCGATGCCGTTCTTGGCGTACCGCTCCGTGTTCATGAGCGCGAGGCCCATCAGCATGTTCTCGGAGATCACGTCGTAGTCGATCTCGGGCACACGCTTCTTGTAGATCGCCATGGCGGCCTTCGGGTCGGCCATGACGTCGCGCCAGCCCATGTAGGAAGCTTCGAGGAAGTCCTTCAGCACCTTGGGGCGTTCCTTCATGGTCTTGGCGCTGGCGGCGATCGACAGCGAGTAGAGGTCGAAGCCGAAATCGGCCCACAGCATCTGCACGACGTTGCCCTTGCCCGAGGCCTTCTCGTAGAGCGGCAAGCCGGTGACGGCGTCGCCGACACCGTCAAGGCGCTTCTCGGCGAGGGCCGCGACCTTGGCGGCCGGCTCGATATTCACCCAGGTGACCTTGCTGGCATCGATGCCGGTGATCTTGGCGAAGCCCGGGAACATCTGGCGTTGGCTGTCGCCCGGAGGAGCGCCGAGGTTCTTGCCCTCGAGATCCTTGGGCTTCAGGATCGGATTGCTCTTGAGGCTGAAGAAGTTGAGGGCGGTGTTGTCCCAGATCATGCCGACCGACTTCACGGTCGAGCCGCGCGTCGAGGCGGCGATGACCACGGCGGCGTCGGCGACGCCGGCATCGGCGCGTCCGGTATCGAGCTTGGCAATGACGTCGCCCGAGCCCTTGGAATTCTCGAGCGTCACGTCGAGGCCCTTCGCCTTGTAGTAGCCCTTATCGAGCGCCACCCAGTAGGCGGCATGGTCGCCGACAGGGAACCAGTTGAGCGCGAAGGTCAACTTCTCCAGCGTCTGCGCCGAGGCGCTGCCCCCGGCCGCGAGCAGCGCGGCCAGCGCCAATGACAATGTGCGTTTCATGACAACCCCTTCAGCTAATCGATGCCTTCGGCCCACGGCGCCCACAGATGCGCCAAGAGCACGACCAGGCCGTACAGCACCAGGCCGACGATCGAGATCCAGACCAGCGCGGCGAACGCCACCGAGGTGTTCATGCTGCTCTGGGTCGCAACGATGACGTAGCCCAACCCCTTCTGCGAGGCGACGAACTCCCCGACGATCGCTCCCACGACGGCGGCGGTGGCGGTGATCTTGAGCGCGCTCAGGATGTAGGGCAAGGCGTTGGGAATGCGGATCTTCACGAAGATCTTCCATTTCGGCGCGTTGAAGACGCGGCCGAGGTCGAGCATATCGGCTTCGACCTGGCTCAGTCCCACCGCTGTGTTGATCACCACCGGGAAGAAGCCGATCAGCGCGCCCATCAGCATGTTCGGGAAAATGCCGTAGCCCATCCAGATCAGGAACAGCGGCGCGATCGCCACCTTGGGCAGGGTGTTGACGAACACCAGGAACGGCACCAGCGCCTTGGCGAGCAGCGGAGACCAGGCGATCGCGACACCCAGTGCCACACCGACGACGCCTGCCATGACGAAGGCGCCGACGATCTCCCAGGTCGTGACCCAGATATGCTGCGCCCAGGTGATATCCGGATGCCACATCGCGTTCCAGACCGAGAGCGGCGGCGGCAGCAGATACTCGCGGATGCCGGTCATGCTGACGGCAAGCTGCCAGACCGCGATCAACCCGATGAACAGCGCGGCGGTCGGCCAGTACTGACGGGTTACCGCCTTGATATTCATGATATCCTGTGACGCATTGCACTCAGACTGGCCAACGCCTTTGGGGCCGTCAAGGCGAGGATCATTGGTGAAGCTTTCCCTGTGCAATGAAGTGATTCGGGAGCTTCCCTTCGACCGGCAATGTGCTCTGGCAGCAGGCCTCGGCTATCGCGGTCTCGAAATCGCTCCGTTCACTTTCGGCCAAGATGCATGGAGCATGCCGGCAGCCAAACGGGCGGAAATCCGCCGCGCCTGCAGCGACGCGGGCATCGAGGTGAGCGGCCTGCACTGGCTGCTGGCGGCACCCGCCGGCCTCTCGATCACAAGTGCCGACCGCCACGTCTGGCAGAAGAGCGTCGCCGTCCTGCGCGCCTCGGTCGAAATCTGCGCCGAGCTGGGCGGTGACTATCTCGTGCACGGCTCGCCGGCGCAGCGGCGGGTGAGCGATCCATCGGATCGGCAGCGCGCCGAAGAAGCCTGGGCGCTCGCCGCCGAGGCGGCTCGGAAGGCTGGCGTCGTCTATTGCCTCGAACCGCTCGCGAGCCCTGACTGCAATTTCATCAATACGCTGGCCGAAGCCAGCGACGTCGTAAGGCGGATTGGCAATCCAGCGTTCAAGACGATGGTCGACACGCTCGCTGCCAGCCTGATGGAGCCTGAGCCGGTCGCTGACGCCGTCCGGCGCGCGATGCCGACCGGGCTGATGGCGCACATTCAGCTCAACGACCGCAACAAGCGCGGGCCGGGGCAGGGCGGCGACAAATTCGCGCCGGTCATCCAAGCGCTGCTCGAAACCGGCTATGACGGCTGGATCGCGATGGAGCCTTTCGTCTATGAGCCTGACGGCGCGACCTGTGCGGCGCGCATGATCGGCTACATCCAAGGTCTTCTGGAGCAGGCATGAAAATCAAGCTGGAGGAGGTCGAACGCTACGAGCGGCCGATGACCATGCGGCTCGCCTTCCGCTTCGGCGTCATCACCGTGACCGGCGGCATCCAGGCCGTGATCCGCGTGCGCATCTCGCTGCCCGACGGACGGTCGGGCCAGGGCGTCGCCGCCGAGGCGCTGGCGGCCAAGTGGTTCGAGAAGAGCCCGGAGTTCACCGACGACCAGAATCTCGACCAGCTCCGCCAGTCGCTCGATCTCGCCATCGACCACTACAAGGGGCATGGCGCCGACACGCCGTTCGGCCTGTTCGCCGGCACCTACGGCGAGCAGCAGAAGAAGGGCGCGGCGCTGCGGCTCAATCCGCTGGTCGCGTCCTACGGGCCAGCGCTGCTCGACCGTGCGATCCTCGATGCGCTGGGCAAGATCACGGGCAATTCCTTCTCCCAGATGATCGTCAGCAACCTGCCGGGCATCCGGACGACGGAACTCACGCCGGATATCGAGCAGATTCCTCTCGCGCGCTTCCTCGCAGCGCTGAAGCCGGCCAGCTCGATCGAGCTGCGCCACACGGTCGGGCTGGTCGATCCCCTGACGGCGGGCGACCGCACGCCGATGGAGCGCATCAACGACGGCTTGCCGGAGACGCTGGAGGAGGTGGTCTCTTACTATCGCGGCCGCTACTACAAGCTGAAGGTCGCGGGCGACATCAAGGCCGACCTCGATCGGCTGAGCCGCATTGCCTTCGTGCTCGATCATCGCCTGCCGGAGTACCGGACCACCCTCGACGGCAACGAACAGTACGAGGACGTCGAAGGCATCGTCGAGCTCTGGCGCAAGGTCGGCGAGACGCCGGCGCTGGCGCGCCTGGCGCAGTCGACGCTGTTCATCGAGCAGCCGATCAAGCGCAGTGTGGCGCTCAGCCGCTCCGTCGAGTCGCTGGCCAAGCTGCGGCCCGTCATCATCGACGAATCGGACGGCGAGTTGTCGTCCTTCCCGACGGCACTGAAGCTTGGCTACTCCGGCGTCTCGAGCAAGAATTGCAAGGGCTTCTACAAGTCGATCCTCAATGCCTCCCGCGTGGCGCAGCTCGGCCCCGGCTATTTCATGTCGGCCGAGGACCTGACGACCCTGCCGGGGGTCAGCCTGCAGCAGGACCTCGCCCTCGTGTCGCTGCTCGGCATGACTCATGTCGAGCGCAATGCTCACCACTTCGTCGACGGCATGTCCTTCGCCTCGGAGGCCGAGCAAAAAGCCTTCGTGTCAGCGCACCGCGCCCTCTACGAGCGCAAGCCGGGCCACCCCGCACGCCTCAAGGCGCCCGGCGGCAAGATCGCGCTCGCCTCGCTGAACGTGCCGGGCTTTGCGGTCGGGGCGGAGATGGATTTCCGCTCGATGACGCCCCGGACGACGCAGGTCTATCGCGTATGAGACATTGCCCGTCGTCTCTCCATTCACGCCTTGCTATTGGAGCATGTGAGCGTTTTGTCCTTAGCTGGACTTTCAACCTCATCCTGAGCACTTGTGAATGCTTCGGCGCGCTGGCCCAAAGCATAGCAGGGCAACGATCCCACCTCATCCTGAGAGCCTTTGAATTTTTCAATCCAGCTTCTTCAGTCGTGGAGTCGACGAAACGAAAGATCCCTCGCTGCGCTCGGGATGACAACAATGCTGTCATCCCGAGCGCAGCGAGGGATCTTTGTTTCTTCAATCAGCCGCCGAGGACAAGACCGACGAAAAATTCACAAACTCTAAGGAGCGGAGCGAAGCGGAGTGTCTCGAAGGATGGCAACGCAAAGGACGGTACTGCCGGGATCATGAGGTGCAGGGGCACCGGGCTTGTTGCCACCCTTCGAGACACTCCGCTTTGCTCCGCTCCTCAGGGTGAGGCGGGGTGCGTGGCTACTCCGTCGATAAATCACGATCTCTGAGAGTGACAACATGACCTTGCCCGCGCATTTCGAGAGCGTCGCAGCGCTCGAGGATTTCATGACGACCCCGCCGCCCGAGTTGGTCGCCGAGATGAAGACGCTCGACGGCGACATTCTGGTCCTCGGTGTCGGTGGCAAGATGGGGCCGACCTTGGCGCAGATGGCCAGGCGCGCCGGCAAGCGCGTGATCGGGGTGGCGCGGTTCAGCGAGCCCGGTCTGCGCAAGGCGCTGACTCGAGGCGGCGTCGAGACCGTGTCCGCGGACCTGCTCGACCGCGACGCGCTGGACCGGCTGCCCAAAGCCGCCAACGTGATCTTCATGGCCGGGCGAAAGTTCGGCGCCACCGGCGACGTGCCGCTCACCTGGGCGATGAACGTGCACGTTCCGGCGATGGTCGCCGAGGTGTTCAAAACCTCGCGCATCGTTGCCTTCTCGACCGGTTGCGTTTACCCGTTCGTGCCGGTCGAGAGCGGCGGTGCGACCGAGGACGTGCCGCCGGTGCCGCCGCCCGGCGACTACGCCACCTCCTGCGTCGGCCGCGAGCGCATGTTCGAGTATTTCTCCGCGCGCCACGGCACGCCGGGGCGGCTGTTCCGGCTCAACTACGCGATCGACATGCGCTATGGCGTGCTGCACGACGTTGGCCGCAAGGTACGCGACGGCGAGACGATCGATCTCGCCATGGGCCACGTGAACGTGATCTGGCAGGGTGACGCGAACGCGATCGCGCTGCGCTGCCTGGCGCATGCCACGACGCCCACGACGCCGATCAACGTGACCGGGCCGGAGACGATCGAGATCCAATGGCTGGCGGGGGAGTTCGGCAAGCTCCTGGGCAGGAAGCCGACCTTCAGCGGCAGGCCCTCGCCGACCGGCTGGCTCAACAATTCGGCTCGCATGGTCAAGGAATTCGGGCCGCCCAGCGTGCCGCTCGGCAGGATGATCGAATGGACGGCGGACTGGCTGTCGCGCGACATGGCCACGCTCAACAAGCCGACGCACTACGAGGTGCGCGATGGCCAGTACTGACGCGCTGCCCATAACCCCGATCGACGCGGCGGAAAGCGAGGCGGTCTGGCCGCTCTCGATCGAGGCCGGCTGGAACCAGAACGTCGCCGACTGGCGATTCATGCTGGGTGCCGGCCGTGGCTTCGGCCTGCGCAACGAGGCAGGTAGATGGGAGGCGAGTTCGCTCGTGCTGCCGCTCGGCCAGAAGCTCGCCTGGATCAGCATGGTGCTGGTCACGAAGGACCGCCGCCGTGGCGGGGTAGGCACCGGCCTGCTGAGGCGCTGCATCGCGGAGGTGCAGGCCAGCGGCGCCGTCGCGGGGCTCGATGCGACGGAGCAGGGGCGGCCGATCTACCTGCCGCTGGGCTTTCACGATCTCTATCCGATCAGGCGCTGGCATTTCGACCGGGCAATGGATGTGCCTGACGACGTTCTCGTGCGCCCCTTCACCATGGCCGACCTGCCGAAGCTGGCGCTCTACGACCGACCCCTGAGCGGCATGGAGCGGCCGACTCTCCTGGCGCATCTCGCGATGCGCCAGCCCAGCCTGGCCTGGGTGGTGGAAGCGCCGGGCGGGCGCCTGGCCGGCTTCGCGCTGGGCCGAGAGGGAAGGGTCGCCAGTTCCATCGGCCCTGTGGTGGCAGACAGCGAGGAGATCGGCCTTGCGCTGATCGCCAAGGCGGCGTCATCGGCCGTCGGACCGTTCATCATCGACGTGCCGGAGGCGCATACCCGCATTCGCCAATGGCTCCAATCGCAGGGCGCGGTCAGTCCGCGCGGCTATATGAGGATGACCTTGGGTACTGCGAAGGGCCTCGATGACCCGGGCCACGTCTTTGCTCTCGCGGGTCCTGAACTGGGATAGGATGCGCCCATGCAATGGAATGACCTTCCCGCACCGATCCTGTCGACGCTGCGCCATGGCGCGGTGATCCCCGCTCATCCGCTGGCGCTCGGGCCCGACCGCCAGTTCGACAGGCAGTCGCAACGCGCGATCAGCCGCTACTATGTCGATGCCGGCTCCGGCGGTCTCGCCGTCGGCGTGCATTCCACCCAGTTCGCGATCCGCGAGGTCGGCCTCTACCGGCCGGTGCTCGAGCTTGCGATCGAGACGGCGCGTGACTGGACCGACCGGCCGCTGGTTATGATCGCCGGCGCCGTCGGCAAGACGGCGCAGGCGGTCGAGGAAGCCCGCACCGCGCGGTCCATGGGCTACCACGCGGTCCTGCTGTCGCTCGCCGCCCTCAAGGGCGCGAGCGAGGACGAGCTGATCGACCACTGCGCGGCCGTCGCGAAGGAGATGCCGTTGATCGGCTTCTACCTGCAGACCGCTGTCGGCGGCATTCCATTGTCGCGCGCCTTCTGGGCGCGTTTCGCCGCGATCGAAAACGTCGTGGCGATCAAGGTCGCGCCGTTCAATCGCTATCGTACGCTCGATGTCGCCTTCGGAATCGCCTCGGCCCATGCCGAGGAGCGGATCACGCTGTACACCGGCAACGACGACCATATCGTCGCCGACCTCGTCACGCCGCTGGTCGTGCGCACCGGCAATCGCGAGGTCACCCTGCGTTTCCAGGGCGGCCTGCTCGGTCACTGGAGCGTCTGGACGCGCGGCGCCGTAAAGCTTCTGGAGAAGCTCAAGCTGTCGGTCTCGGCCGGCGCCATAACGCCGGAGACACTGGCGCTCGATTCGTTCGTCACCGACTGCAATTCGGTGGTGTTCGATGTCGACCACGACTTCGCCGGCTGCATCCCGGGCTGCCATGAGATCCTGCGCCGGCAGGGCCTGATGACCTCGATCGAATGCCTCGATCCGCACGAAACGCTGAGCGCCGGCCAGAGCGAGGGCATCGACCGGCTCTATGCCACCTATCCAGAGCTGCACGACGATGCCTTCGTCGCGGCCAACCTCGAGCGCTGGCGGAACTGAGTTGGACGATCTCTTCGCGACGCACGACGCGCTCGCCGTTGCCGACCTGATCCGCACCCGCAAGCTCGGTGCGAAGGAAGTGCTCGATGCCGCGATGGCGTCGCTGCACAAGGCCAACGAGCAGCTGAACGCGATCACCGACTTCTATGACGACGCGCCGCGTCCCGCCGATGGCCCGTTCCACGGCGTGCCCTACGTCATCAAGCAGCTCATGGCCGATTGCGCCGGCCATCCCACGACCCTGGGCTCGAAGCTCTTCGGCAGGACGCCCGTGGCCGCTGCCGACAGTGCCGCCGTGGCTCGCATGCGCCGCGCCGGCCTGCGCATCGTCGGCCGTACCAACACCAGCGAGTTCGGCCTCGCGCCGACCACCGAGCCGGCCTTCGGCGGGCCGACGATCAATCCCTGGCGCGCTGATCTTTCACCGGGCGGCTCGTCCGGCGGGTCGGCAGCGATCGTCGCGGCGCGCGCTCTGCCGATGGCCCACGCCACGGACGGCGGGGGCTCGATCCGCATCCCGGCCAGCCTGTGCGGCCTGTTCGGCCTCAAGCCGTCGCGCGGGCGGATCAGCCTGGCACCGATCGGCGAGACGCTGGCCGGCGCCGGCGCGCAGCATTGCGTGTCGATCTCGGTGCGGGACAGCGCGGCCTTGCTGGACGCCGTCGCCGGCGGTGAGCCGGGAGACCCTTATCGCGCGCCGCCAGCCGAGGGCACGTTCCTCGACGCGACCAAACGAGCACCAGGCAAGCTGCGGGTTGCCTTCATGCGCCAGCCCGTGGGGCAGGGATCTCTCGATCCTGTGCTGGTCGGGGCTATCGAGCGCACGGCGAGGCTTCTGGAGGAGCTGGGCCATCACGTCGAGGAAGCGTCGCCCGACTACGACGCGGCGGCGCTCGACGCGGCCTTCTGGCGGATTATGTGCGCCAACACCTGGACCAACATCCAGCTGCGCGCCGCCGGCCGGGTGCCGGGTCCCGGCGATCTCGAGCCGGTGACGCGGCTCTATGCCGAGCGCGGCCGCGCCGTGACAGCCGATGACTACATCCGCAGCGTCCAGACCTTTCATCGCACGGGACGCCAGCTCGGCGTCTTCTTCGAGAGATGCGACGTGCTGCTCTCGACCACGATCGCGCGCACCAGCCTGCCGCTCGGCACCGTGCGCATGGACGGATCGGCCGAACAGTTCGAGCAGGCCGTCGCGCCGATGACGGCTTTCACGGCCGTGTGCAACGCGACCGGCGTGCCGGCCATGTCGGTGCCACTGGAGTGGACTGCCGACGGCCTGCCGATCGGCCTGCACTTCGTCGGTCGGTTCGGCGCCGAGGAGATGCTTTACGCGCTCGCCGCCCAATTCGAGCAAGCGCGGCCCTGGAGTCATCGCCGGCCACGGTGATCTGCGACGCACCGGCCCGTATCCGGTGCGATCTATGCCGGCCTGTTTTAAGCCGACGTCCAGAGGACGCCCTTTCCAGCAGTGTCGGTCTCGGCCTGCACGCGGGAAGGTCTCGCTTTCCTGGTTGGGAGTGCGCGCCATAGCTCGGGCAGCGAGACGCCCGAGAGCCTGCCCCCCGAGGATTGCGAAGATTGTGCGGGGCGGCTTCAATTCTTGCATTCAATATGCGTTTGACATTTCGGTAAGCGAACTTACGATTGCCTTACACAGGGAATGCACTAACGCCCGCAGAGGCGTGGTGCGGGGTGAGCCGGTCAACGGCTGTCCATCAGAGAGCAGAGGCATGGCCCGGCGCGGGTTGCATCCTTTGCTTTGGCTTCAACGAATGGGAGGAAACATGCGCACGATCACAAGGTTGGGCGGCGCTGCCGTCGGCATTGCGCTGGCACTGTGTGCCGCGACGGGCACGGCCACGGCCCAGGACAAGAAGATAAGAATTCAGATGCAGTCGAACTTCGCCTCGACTCTGGCTCTCCTCGGACCAAACGCGAACTATACCGTTGATCAGATAAAGAAGCTGTCGAACGGCAACATCGATATCAAGTTCTTCGAGCCCGGTTCCCTGGTGCCGCCGGGTCAGGCGTTCGATGCCGTGGCGTCCGGAGCGCTCGACGCTGCCTGGGCGACCCCCGGCTTCTGGACAGGCAAGGATATCGCCTTTGCCGTCTTCTCCACCGTGCCCTTCGGTCCCGGCCTGGGCGAGTATCTCGCCTGGATGAAGGAAGGAGGCGGCGAGAAACTGATGCAGGCATTGTACGCCAAGTACAACGTCCACTCCGTCATGTGCCACCTGATCCCGCCGGAGGCGTCCGGCTGGTTTCGCAAGGAGATCAAGACGCTCGACGACCTGAAAGGGCTCAAGATGCGCTTCTTCGGTCTCGGCGCGAACGTGATGCAGAAGCTCGGCGTCTCGACGCTGCTGCTGCAGGCCGGTGAAATCTTTCAGGCGCTCCAGCTTGGGACCATCGATGCGACCGAGTTCTCCATGCCGGTGATGGACCTCAGCCTCGGCTTCTATCAGGTGGCGAAGTTCTACTACTTCCCTGGCTGGCATCAGCAGGCGACAGTCGGCGACCTGATAATCAACAAGGCCAAGTGGGATTCGATGTCGGCGCACCAGAAGGCGATCGTCGAGGCGGCCTGCGATCAGACCGTGCTGAAGGGCATGAGCCTGGGCGAGTCGCTGCAACCCAAGGCGCTGCTCGAGATCGAGAAGAAGGGGGTCAAGCTGATGACCTGGGGCCCCGAATTCACCGCTGCCTTCGAGAAGGCGTGGAACGAGGTCGCGGTCGAGCAATCCGAAAAGAGTCCCGAGTTCAAGAAGGCTTGGGATTCGCTCAGCAACTTCCGCAAGGAATACGCTGTCTGGAAGGATCGCGGCTACCTGAGGTAGTCGCCGGAGCCGGGCGCGATCGGAAGCCGATCGCGCCCTTTCCTTTCGTCATTTCCAAGAGCGTTCAGGCGATGCCCGTGTTGGCCCGCAAGGGGCGACCAGCAGATGGCTCGCGTCGATCCGGGGGAACTTGAAGGATGAGTACATTACTTGGCGTAAGCGACGCGATAGACGGCGTGCTCGCGCGCATCGCGCATCTCTTCGGATGGCTATTCATCGTGCTGGTCATCGTCATCTGCTTCGACGTGATCTCCCGCAAGGTAGGATTCCAGATTCCGTTTTTCGGTTCCACCCCGCTTCAGGAGCTCGAGTGGCACATTCACGGACTTCTGTTCCTGCCGTGGCTCGGATACTGCTATATTCGTAACGTTCACGTCCGCATCGACGTCTTCACCGCCAATGCCGGCCCCCGCAGGCAGGCGATCCTCGAGATATTCGGTATCCTGATCTTCGCGGCGCCCTATTGCCTGGTCGCGACTTATTTCGCCTTCGATTTCTTTCAAGTGTCCTACATGCAGGGCGAGTCCTCAGATGCCCCGAACGGGCTCCGGTTTCGCTGGGTCATGAAAGGGGCGCTATTCGTTGGCCTGGTGCTGCTCGACTTTGCTGTCGCCTCGGTTCTTTTCCGCAAGCTGGTCCAGCTCTATGGACCTCCCGATCTCGCTGCGCGTGCCGCGGCGGCTCAGACCGGTCGCTGAGGGGAGGCGGTCATGGAATGGGTTGGTGATCATCTCGCGCTGTTCATGTTCGCCGTGCTCACGGTCATCATGTTCGTGGGTTATCCGGTTGCGTTCGTCCTGGGCGGCGTGGCGCTGGGCTTTGCCGTGCTCGGCATGTTCTTCGATGTCTTCCGCCCGGCACAGCTCGGAAGCCTGATCCCGCGCATCTGGGGCCAGGCGGTGCAGAACCAGGTTCTGATCGCGGTGCCGATGTTCGTGTTCATGGGCACGATCCTGGAGAAATCGGGCGTGGCCGACGAGCTCCTCAAGGCCCTGCAGGTCCTCACCCGGAAAATTCCCGGCGGGCTTGCGATGTCGGTGACGGTGATGGGCACGATCATGGCGGCAACGACCGGCATCGTCGGCGCCTCGGTGATCATGCTGACGCTGATCGCGCTGCCGACGATGCTCGAGCGCGGCTATTCGAAGGAATTGTCGGTCGGCACCATCGCGTCGGCCGGCACGCTGGGAATCCTGATTCCGCCCAGCATCATGCTGGTCATCATGGGCGACATCATGACGATCTCGGTCGGCACGCTGTTCACGGCGGCGATTCTCCCGGGCCTGCTCCTGGCCGCCGTCTACCTCGTGTATATCGGCTTTTTTGCCGCGCTGAATCCGAAGAAGGCGCCTCCGCTCGCCGCGGACCAAGGGCCCCAGAGCGGCGCCGAGCTGCTTCGCATGCTGTTGCGCAGCTTTCTGCCGCCGGCATTCCTGATCTTCGTCGTCCTCGGGTCGATCTTCGGCGGTCTCGCGACGCCGACCGAAGCCGGCGGAACCGGCTGCGCCGGTGCGCTCCTGCTGGCGTGGTGGAACAAGCGCCTTAACATGAAGATGCTGAGGGAAGTCATCGAGAGCTCGGCGCTCACCAACGGGCTGGTGTTCTTCATCATCTTCGGTGCGACCCTGTTCTCCTACGTGTTCCGCGCGCTCGGGGGCGACGACCTGGTTGCCGAGCTGCTCAAGGCGGTCGGAATCGACACCGGCTGGGAAATCCTGATCTTCGTGATGGTGCTCGTCTTCATCATGGGGTTCTTCTTCGACTTTCTCGAAATCTGCCTCGTCGTCCTGCCGATCTTCGCGCCCCTCTTGAAGCTGGTCGATTTCACGCCGCACATCGCCGAGAACAAGGACTTCATGATCTGGTTCGTGATCCTGATGGCGGTGAACCTGCAGTCGGCCTTTTTGACGCCGCCCTTCGGATTCGCCCTGTTCTACATGAAAGCGACGGTGCCTCCGGAAGTCACCATGGCGCACATCTACCGCGGCATCGTTCCCTTCGTGATCCTGCAGGTGGTGACGCTCATAATGTGCATCTACTGGCCGGAAATCATCCTGGTCCTGCCGCGCTACTTCGGCTTCCTCAGCTGAGCCAGCGAGAGACCGTATCGGGTGGACCTTCGATCGAGGCCGCGTTGGGTGCGCCAGTCGACGTCCTCGATGGTGGCGCACCGGCAGAGCGTGGCATTGCAGAACCTCGCGGTGAGTTTCCGATTGGAGCTTTCGGTGGCTTTGCGGTCGAGCAGCGGAGCGAGGCACTCGGCGTGGCAGAGGTCTGCGGTGCTTTGGGTACTATGCAACTCCTTGAAGGCGCGGGCCAAGCTGGCGCGCCGAGCTTGACGAGCTGATCGAAAGCAACCTGCTCCGCCTCGACGTCGATGCCAAGAAGCGTCGTCCACAAAGCAGTGGGAGACGTCCCAAGAGCCCGGCCGTGCTGGTCCAGAAGCAACCGGTAGAAAGCAGATGCCTCGATGCAGCGCGACGGCTCAAGAGGAAACCGAGCTTTGCGCCGCCAACCAGCAATTATCCGACAACGACTGCTCCGAAGAGCGGGGTGCTCTGGGCGTATCCGAAACGGCCCGCTTGCCACAGCCACGCCGCGCCGCCAGCAAAGACACCCCAGAACGGCAAGCAATGATCAGCCGCGCGCGACGCAGGCATCGAGTGATGATTTAAAGGTCCTCTTCCTTGGTCCGCCGCTTCACCGGAAGAAGACCAGAGTCAGAAGCACGAATAGCGGAATCAGGATCGCACAAGACCAAGCCATGTATCCGAAAAAGCTGGGCATCCGGATGTCGGCTTCCTCAACCACCGCCTTGACCATGAAGTTGGGCGCATTGCCGATGTAAGTGATGGCGCCCATGAACACCGCGCCGCAGGAGATGGCCGTCAGCGTGCTGGCGAGTGGCCCCATCAGAGCGACCGGGTCGCCGCCGGCGATATTGAAGAACACGAGATATGTCGGCGCGTTATCAAGGAAGCTCGACAGGATGCCGCTCAGCCAGAAGTACCAGACGTTGTTCGGTTGGCCATCGGGATTGGTCACCATCGACACCAGGGGCGCGAGCGCCCCGTCCTGGCCTGCCTTCAGGATGGCGATGACGGGCGCGATGGTGATGAAGATGCCGGCGAAGAGCTTTGCGACCTCCAGCATCGGCCCCCACGTGAACGAGTTTTCGCTGCGTACCTGGCGCGATGTCAGTCGAAGCGAAGCAAAGCAAATCGCCACCAGCAACAAGTCGCGCAGGACATGTTGCAGCTCGAGGGTCACGTGGAAGATGGTGAAGCTCACCCCTGGATTCCACGAACCGCTCATCAGCACGGCGCCGACGACGGCGGCCAACAGGATGACGTTGAAGCCGCCATCGATGCGTACCGGAGACTCCGGGGTCGGGTCGCGCTTCCGATAGCCTTCCTTGCGGTACCAGTAGCTGTCGAGGGCATAGAACAGGACGAGCAGGGCAATGATGCAGAACAGCATCTCGCTGAACAGGTGGGTCGTCGTCCAGAAGAAGCTGACGCCCTTCAGGAAGCCAAGGAAGAGCGGCGGATCGCCAAGCGGCGTCAAGGCACCGCCGATGTTGGACACCAGGAAAATGAAGAATACGAAGACATGGACCTTGTGCCGCCTGTCGTCGTTGGCGCGCAGCAGCGGACGGATCAGCAACATCGACGCACCGGTCGTTCCCATCCAGCCCGCAAGCATCGTGCCGATCGCCAGCAGGGCCGTGTTCATCGACGGCGAGCCGTGCAGGTTGCCCTTGATGTGGATGCCGCCGGTGACGGTGAATAGCGCCAGCAGCAGCACGATGAAGGGGATATAGTCGAGCAGGAGCAGGTGCAGGATCTCGTAGACCATCGTCGACAAGCCGAAATTCACGGCGAAAGGCACGACGACCAGGATCGCCCACACCGCCGAGACCTTGCCGAAGTGGTGGTGCCAGAAGTGCGGGACCGCGAGCGGCATGATCGCGATGGAGAGGAGGATGCCCGCGAACGGGACGGCCCACAGCAGGTTGATCTCACGCCCATCGACGGCCGGCCCTCCGGGACCGGCGGCCAGCGCGGGCAAGGCGAACGTCGCGACCGCGACCCCGAGCGTCGCCAGCAGCGCGCCGCGTGTCATGTAATCTCCCCCACGAATTCTGGTCGTCGGCACCTTACTATCCCGAGCCGCATGATGGCCATCCGCTCTTGAACGGCAGCAGGCCGGCGAGCTCTGGCACTGTCACGCGAGGACGGGAATGATGACGCACTGAGTGGTTCGCCAGAGAGCTGCGGCAGCGGCTCTGCCGGCGCGGGTGAGATAGTATCGATAGGTTCCGGTGACGCGCCGTCAGGACTGATGGGCGATCCCGGCAGCTTTCAGCCCGGTCCAGACCCGCATCCGCAGCTCCTGCGGCGCCGAGGCGACCAGCCGGGCGAAACTGTCGAGCGAAAGCGACGGCTCGATCCTGCGCGCTTCGGCGACGACTGTCTTCGCCTCTTCGACCCGGTCGAGTTCGACCAGCGCTACCGCAAGGGCAAGCCGCGACCAGGTCTCGTGTCGCTGGAGCTGGGCCGCGTGCCGGGCATCGGCCTCGGCCTGCGCATAGTTGGTCAGGCTGTAGTGACAGAACGAGCTTAATGTCAGCATCATGCTGGCCAACGGGTCCTTCGGGCTGAGCCTCCGCGCGGTCGCAATGCTTTCCAGCGCCTGCTGCGGCCTCGCGGCGTAGATCAACGCCTGGGCGAGGCCGAAATGCGCCTGCGCAAAGCTCGGATTGAGCTCGATCGCCAGCGCGAGATGATGCAAGGCGCGGTCGAGATCACCCGCGACGGTCAACAGGCGGCCGATCGCGAAATGAGCGAACGCGCTGTCGCCGTCGAGCGAGAGGGCCTGCCCGGCCTGCGCCAGCCCGCCAGCGATGGCCGGCTTCGGATCGGCGACGAAATAAAAGACAGCCTTGACGTAGGCGGCGTAGGCGAGACCGGCATGCGCAAGCGCGAAGTCGGGCGCGCGCTCGAGCGCCTGCTCGAAGAGCCGTTCGCCGGCCGAGACGTCGTCGCGCGTGAAGCGGTAGACATGCCACAGGCCGCGATGGAACAGCTCCCAGGCGTCGAGTTCGCTGGGCAGCTTGCGTGCGGCACGCTCGCGCTCGTCGTGCCGGACCTCGGCGTCGACACTGGCGACGGTGCTCGCGACGATCTCGTCCTGGACCGCGAAGATGTCGGCAACTGCGCGGTCATAGCGCTGCGCCCAGATGCAGCGGTTACCGAGAGCGTCGATCAGCTGCACCGTCACACGAAGCCGCTCGCCAGCGCGACGCAAGCTGCCCGTAAGGGCATACCGAACCGACAATTCCGTTGCCGCTGCCGAGGCCGTCTCCGGACGTCCCGAGAACTGCGCGCTCGACTGACGGGCGATCACCATGAATTCCCGCCGACGTGAGAGCTCAGTGATGAGATCCTCCGAAAACCCTTCGGCGAGGAAGTCCTGCCCCGGTTCACCGCCGAGATCGGCGAAAGGCAGCACCGCGATCGAGAAACGGCCGTAGACCGCATCGGCAGCAGCCGGCGCCGCGGACGGCCGGCTTTCGGCACCCCGTGTGCCTCCTCCCGGCCGCAGCAGTGCGGCGGTTTCATCCGAGATCGCAACGCCGAGCTCGCGGGCGAGCACCTCACGACAGCTCTGCAACTGCGCGCTCGCGCGCGATTGTTCGCCTGCTGCCAGATAGCTGCGGATGAGCACGCGTTGGCTGTGTTCGCGCAGCGGGTCGCGCGCGACGAGACGCTGCGCCAGATCGATTGCGGCCGCGAAGCGCCCAGCCTGCTCATGCGTGGCGATGGCGCGCTGGGCCGCGCGCGCAGAAAGCCCGACGCAGCGCGTGCGCTCGAAGGAGAGCCAATCCGCGAAGCTTTCCGACGGCGGCACCACCCCCTCGAGCAGCTCCGTCCGCAGGGCGAGCTGCAGGAAGGCGTCACCGATGGCGGCCTCGCCTGCCGCCGCTGCTGCGAGGCGGTCGATGTCGGTCGAGAGGTGGACCGGTTTGAGCTCCACCATGTCGCGCTCGCCCCGGATGGCGTCAGCCCCGAGCACGGCTCGCAGAGCGGCGATCGCATTGCGCAGGCTGGCGCGGGCCTGTGCGTCCTGACGATCGCCCCAGAGGAGGGCTGCAAGCTTGTCACGCGAATGAGCGTGCCCCGCCGGAAGAGCGAGGTAGGCAAGCAGCATCTCCGCCTTGCGGGTCGGCAGCACCAGGACAGGACCATCGACGCGACGCAGCTCGAAGCCGCCGAGCAATCCAAGCTCGACCATAGCTGCGCTTCCGCACGCCCCGATCCTCGCGTTCTCGATCGCCACGCCCTGCTCCTCGGGGAGTTATCGCCGATTTACCGCAAGTTTCACGCTGCTTCCACGCCCGCCTGACGCCTCCCGCGTAAGCCATGACCGACGCCGCCCGGCACCCCGCCGGAACGAGCGATCCCATCCGGGAACCCGGATGCGCATTCACAGGAACCGATTTTCTTAAGCAATTCAGAGGAGAACGACAATGGGCTACACGATTTATGGGGCAATGGCAGACGACGATACCGGCGGGGTCGTCGCGCTCACCCACGCCACAGTCGCGGCTTTCGAGCATACCGAGTGGAGCGGCGGGAGCCTGGTCACGACGCTCTGGAACGGCACCTATTACGGGGAGGGCGGTGACGACGTCATCGTCCGGGACCGGCCGGGCGGATACAGGGCGAACACGCCGGACACAACGATCTTCGGTGGCACCGGCAACGACACGATCTCTTATGCCTACTACACCACCGGTGGGGTGGAGATCGACCTCTCGACGGCGCAGGATGTGTACGGCGCCTACGGCGTTGCGCGAGCCTACGGACTGACACCGGTCCCGATTCTCGGCGAAGACAAGCTCTATAGAATCGCCAATGCCGACGGATCGGGCTCGGCCGACAAGATCACCGGCAGCGCGGCCGACAACCGACTGGCCGGTCTCAACGGCGACGACCAGGTCTGGGGCGAGGGCGGCGACGACATGATGCTCGGCGGCAACGGCGCGGACCGGATGTGGGGCGGCGACGGCACGGATGACCTGCGCGGCGGCGCCGACAACGACAAGCTCTATGGCGGAAACGGCAACGACCTGGTGCGCGGCGAGGACGGCAACGACGTCCTCTGGGGCGACAGCGGCAACGACTACCTCTACGGCGGATCGGGCTTCAACGTGCTGTGGGGCGGGATCGGCAACGACGTGCTGGCGATCGAAGGAAGCGGGCGCGCTTACGGCGAGGATGGCAACGACATCCTGGTCGGCGGCGCGGCCGTGGACGAACTCTACGGCGGCAAGAACGACGACCACCTCCATGGCGGAGGCGGCAACGACACGATGTACGGCGACGACGGGCTCGACCTGATGCGCGGAGGGGACGGCAACGATCGGCTCTATGGCGGCAACGGCGTCGACGAGATCTATGGCGATGCCGGCAACGATACCATTGTCGGCGGCGCCAACAGCGACACGCTGCGCGGCGGCGACGGCACGGATACCGCGATCTGGGAGGGCTCGGCGCGCGTCGAGATCAGCCTCAACACGTTCGGCCGCGGTACCGCGGTGCAGTCCGGGTTCACCGACAGCCTGATGGAGATCGAGAATTTCCGTACGGGATCGGGAAATGACACCATCCGGACCGATGCCGGCGCGAACGTCATCGATGCTGGAGCCGGCAACGACACGATCGACGGCGGAAGCGGCAACGACGTGCTGATCGGCGGCGACGGCAACGATGTGCTCGACGGCGGCAATGGCGGCGACACGCTGACGGGTGGCGATGGTGAGGACGTGCTGCGGGGCGGAGCCGGCAACGACACCGTGAACGGCGGCGACGGCAGGGACAGCCTCTACGGCAATGCCGGCAACGACGTTCTCTACGGAGGCGCCGACGCCGACCGCTTCATCTTCACGTCCAGCAGCGACGGCGTCGACCGGCTCGCCGACTTCGAACTCGGCGAGGACACCATCGTCCTGTCGTCCTTCCTGGCCGACCCGCCGACCGTCGGCGAGAGCTTCTCCGGCTCCGTCTATGCAGCGAGCTTCGACGGTGGCTACAACACGACGCTTGTCGGCATGACGGCGGACGGCTGGCGCGCCTTCGCGCAGACCACCGCCTACAGCGCGACCGAGCTCAACCAGGCAATCGGCAACGGGGTGCTGTTCCACGGCACGCTTGCCAATGACGGCGCAGCCGACTGGCTCTTTTCGTAGCGCCATACCAACGGACCGGCCGCCTGAGGGCGGCCGGATGCGCGTGATAGCCCTCCGATTCCGAGCGCTGGCTATTATACCAAAGGCTTGGGTCTGTGACTCGCCGAGGAATCCTTCCCCGGCAGTGGCGCCCCCCGGCGTGACTGCGCACGGACGCGCAAATATCGTCAGCGCTCTAACGCAACACACAGTCTGCGTGCCCGCTCCTTAAAGACTGTGTCATGCGCCGAGCTTTCGGAGGAGCGATTCCATCGGCAACGAGGATGCCTGGCCTTCGGAAGGTCGAAGAGGGAGCAGAGGCGAGTAACCACTGTTAATTCGTCATCGAACGATACCGCGCCGTCCTGACCCGGATGGGCGCGTGCAGTCTGGGAACGGCCTTAGGCAGCGCCTTCTGTCTCGATATGCAGGACCCGTCCACAATGCTTGCAGTGGACTGCATCCGCATCATGGACCAGAAGGCCGCAGTCTGGACACTCGAACCGGACCTTATTGGGCCGGAAGATTGCCTGAAGGAGGCGCAGGAACAGCCCGACCCCGACAATCATGATCAGCACCGCCAACAGCCGCCCGGCGGGTCCTTGCAGCGTGATGTCACCAAATCCGGTCGTCGTGAGAGTCGTGATCGTGAAATACAGCGCATCTACGTAGTTCGAGATCTGCGGATTGATGAGATGCTGGGTGACATACACCACGGAGGTCACGATGAAGATGAACACGCCGAGGTTGACGGTGCGTTGTATGATGTCTTCGTGCTGGCGGAACCAGACCGAGTCAGCGCGCAGGTCGCGCAGCAGATGGTAGGAGCGCAGGAGCCTCAGCGCGCGAGCGATCCGCAGGAATGCGAGATTCTCGATGAAGGCTGGCAGCAACAGCGAGAGGATGACGATGAGGTCGGCGGCCGTCGCAAGACTCAGGAGGTAACGACGGCGCGCGGGCTCGGCAAACAGCCGGGCTGTGAAGTCCAGGATGAGCAGGAAGCCGACAAACAGGTCGAGGGGAATCATCCACCATCGTTCGCGTGCCACTGACGACAAGAGAAAGACCGCGATTGTGGCGATGTCGAAGGCGATGAGCCCATAGCGAAATGTGCGAGCACGCCTGTCTTCTCCCAAATAGAGCCTTTGCAGCTTCTTCCGGAGGTTGGACGATGTCATCTCGATGCTGCCTCAAAGGCGGAGGTACGCGATCGGTACTGAAGACGAGACCAAGCCACAAGCGCTAGTTCGCCGTGTCCGACTGGTCGCGCCTGGCGTGCTCCTACCGGCAGGGCGTGACCATGTTCACCGAGGAGATGTTTTGGCTGAAGGTTGAGGGCCTCAGATGGGGCATGGGTCGCGGCGTCTGCGACTGGCTGGGCTGGAAATTTTGACGAACTTATTGGTGGGGTTCAGCTCAAAGAGGTCTTTGATCGGCTGGAGGCGAAATATCGCGAGATGGCCAAGCAGCGGCCGTGAAGGTCATCCTATCGCGCACAGCCGAGCGTGACCTGGAGCAGATCGGCGATTGGATCGCGCAAAACAATCCCGTTCGCGCTGTGTCATTCGTCGGTGAATTGAGAAGCGCTAGTAACGGGATTGGGAGAGCACTTCGCTTCTATCCGCTGGTCGACGAATCCCGCGATTCGGCTTTGCGTCGCAGAGTTCACGGCAACTGCCTGATCTTCCTCGATATCGGCACGGCCGGGGTGGAAATCCTGCATATCCTCACGGCGCTCGAGACTATGCGGGGATCGTCTTCCCGGATGATCCGGACTGACCTCACCGCACGCCCGACGTCGTGAACGCGGAGATGAGCTGGCGTTGCGCGACGAGATAGAGCGCGACGACGGGCAGGGCGGCGAGCAGCGCGGTGGCCATCAGCGGCCCCCATTGGCCGCCCTGCTCGCCGGTGGTGGCGAAGAGCTTGAGGCCGATCGAGAGCGTCTTGTGCTCGCTGGCGTCGAGGATCAGGTGCGGCCAAAGATAGAGGTTCCAGGCGCCGAGGAACGACAGCACCGCCATGGCCGCGACGGCGCCGCCGATGTTGGGCAGCCCGATCTCCAGCATCTGGCGCCATGGTCCGGCGCCGTCGATGCGCGCGGCCTCGAACAGCTCGCGCGGCAGGGACTTGAAGGCCTGGCGCAGGAAGAAGACGACGAACCCGCAATGGCCGACCGTCGGCACGATCACGCCGCTCAGCGTGTCGTAATAGCCGAGGCTCGCGACGGCGACGTAGGTCGGCAGCAGCGTGATCACGTAGGGCACGGTCATCGTGCCGACGACGATGCCGAACGCAAGGTCGCGGCCGCGAAACGTCAGCACGCCGAAGGCGAACGCGGCCGGGATCGCGAGCACCAGCTTTCCGGCGGTGATACCGACCGATACGATCATCGAGTTGACGAACCAGGTCCCGACCGGATGGAGCCGGAAGGCCGCGGGGAAGTTGGCGACAGTGGGATTGTCGGGCCACAGCGAGAGGGTCGCTTGAAACACCTCTCTTGACGGTGCGAAGGCGGTCCTCAGCATCCAGGCCAGCGGGAACAGCGTGACCAGGCAGACAGCGACGAAGGCGAGGTGAAGGAGGAGTTGACCGCCGCGCCGCTCAGGAACGGCGTCACTCGTAGTGGACATGCCGCTCCCCGAAGCGGAACTGCGCCCAGGTGACGAACGCCACGATCGCGGCGATCAGCACGGCGACGGCAGCCGCCTCGCCGAACTGGAAATGGCGGAAGCCGCGTTCATAGAGGAAATAGAGGAGGTTGCTCGAGGTGCGGTACGGCCCGCCCTCGGTCAGCACGTCGACCGCGCCGACGATCTCGTCGAGCACGACGATGATCGTGGTCACGACCGCAAAGAAGATTGCCGGCGAGACCAGCGGGATGTCGATGTCGATCGCCTGCCGCAAGGGCCCGGCGCCGTCGATCCGCGCGGCCTCGGCGACATCCTTCGGCAGGTTGGCGAGCGCCGCGAGGAAGATCAGCAGGTTGAGGCCGAAGCTTTTCCAGAAGGCCACGGCGACGACGCTCCAGAGGGCGAGATCGGGATCGCTCAGCCAGCGCTGCGCCGGCAGTCCCGCCGAGGCGAGCAGCGTATTGAGGAAGCCGACCGTCGGGTTGAACAGCCACAGCCAGACGACGGCGGCGACGGGGAACGACAGCACCGAGGGCGCGAACAGAGCGGTGCGATAGACGCGCCCGACCGCCCTGGCTTGCACCCTCACCAGCGCGAGCGCCAGCACCAGCGGCACGCCGACCTGCAGCGGCAGTAGCACGCCGAGGTAAAGTCCGGTGTTGGTCAGCGCGAGATGGAAGTCGGGATTGGCGAGCGTGCCGCGATAGTGGGCGAGGCCGCGCCACGTCGCTTCCTGGCGCAGCAGGCTCCAGTCGAAGAAGGACAGGCCCAGGGTCGAGACCATGGGCAGCCAGACGAAGGCGATCGAGGCGGCGACGGCGGGGCCGGCGAACAGCCAGGGCGACTGGAGGAGGCGGCGTCCCGCCAGCCTCATGCCGATACGAGCTTCTCGACCGCCTCGCGGCTGCCGCGCAGCCCGTCCGGCACCGAGACCGCGCCGTTCACGATCTTGGTGATCCAGTCGATATGCACCGTGAGCGCCTCGAGGCCGCGCGCGCCCGGCCAGATCGTCTCGCTGGTCAGGCCGGCTTCCATCTGGGCGTGGGCGGCCTCGTTGCCCGGCCGCACCGGGATGTCGTTCAGGGTGACGTTGAGATAACCGGTCGCGAGCCACAGCTCGAAGCCCTCGCGGCTGGCGATGAACTCCATGAACCTGTAGGCGCCTTCCTGCTGCTCCTTCACCTTGGAATAGACGGCGAGGAAGTTGCCGCCGGAATTCATGCGGCGCGGATGGCCGGCGAGGCCGGGCATCTGGATCAGCCGCAGGTCGAAGGTCGCGGCCCCGCGCACGCCCGACTGGCGCGCAGAGGACGAGGCCATGACGCCGATGGCGCCGGCCTGGAAGGACGCGATCATCTCGGAGATGGTCATCGGCTTCCACAGGTTCTCGCGACGCGGCTGCACGAAGGCCTCGATGCCCTTCACGGCGGCGGGGCTGTCCATCGCCGGCTTGCCGTCGGCATCGATCACGTCGCCGCCGGCATTCTGGATGAAGGCCTGCGGCAGCCACTCGTTGACCTCGTAGATCAGGCCCTGCTTCCCGGTGCGCTCCTGGAGCTGGCGCACCATCGGATAGAGCTCCTCGACGGTCTTCGGCTCGGCCGCAGGATCGAGGCCGGCCGCCGTCCACAGCGTCTGGTTGATGTAGAGCACCGGGGTGCTCATCGCCCACGGCAGGCCGATCGACACGCCGCCGACCGACGCAAGCGGCCGGACCTGCGGGCGGAACTTGCCGAGCAGGGCGTCGGTGCGCTCCGTGCCGTAGATCTGGCGGAAATCCTGGGCGCCCAGCGTCTTGCGCGCGAAGTCGCCGAGCTTCCAGCCGGTGGCCATCAGTGCCGGCCCGCGGCCGGCCGCGATCGACGACATCGCCTTCTGGGTGATGGTCTCGTAGGTCGTGCCGTCCTGCCGGCTGACCACGGTGACGCCGGTGTTCTTCTCGTTGAACGCCCGGATGACCTTCTGGACCGGGTGGTCGGCACCCGACCAGAGATGCACGAAGTCGATCTTCGCATCGGCACCCAGCGACGCGCGCGGCAGCAGGGCGGGCGCGGCGAGGGCCGCGGCGGTGGCGAGGGTGAAACGGCGACGGCTGACGGCGCGGGACATCGCGACCTCCACGAGAACGGACGGGTCGCGTCCTCTCGCCTGCGCCGATGTCAGTGCGATGACTGCTGGATGAGGGTTCGATGTCGGCCCTGTGCAAGGCGTTGCGCACTCAGAGCCTACGAATCGCGTATCGCTGGGAGCGCGGCTCTCCAGAGCCGCTCATGGGATGCGGCAAATCTGAAGGAAGAGCGGCTCTGGAGAGCCGCGCTCCCAGCCTAGACCCGGCGCATCACCGTCTGCGAGCCGCCGCCCCAGATCGGCAGGTAGCTCATCTTGTAGCCGGCGCCGCCGGTGACGATGGGATGGATCGCTTCGGGCGCCTTGGCGACGCCGTCGCCCTGCTCGAAGACGTAGCGCTGGACGCGGGCGAGATCCCAGCCGTCGTGCTTGACGATCTTCTCCGCCATCTCGAGCGGCAGCAGGAAGACCTGCTCGCCACGCTCGTTCTTGCGGCTCGCACCGGACATCACGATCGCGGCGCGCATGCCGGTGACGATCGGCGACAGGATCGCCTCGGGCGTGGCGCCTTCGCCGTCGCCCGGCAGCACCTCGGCGGTGCCCGAGATGCCCATCACCGTGATCGCGCTCGCCTCCTTGCCGAGGCCGTGGCGCTGAGGGAGGGTCGGGAAGGGGCCGTCGTCGCGCTCGGCGAAGCACAGCGTGTACTTGCCGGGCTGGCCCATGGTCGCCATGTCGCCGACGTCCGAGCGCGCGCCGCCGATATTGCGGATGCAGAGCTGCAGCGCGCGGCCGATGCTGGCATTGGCGCGATTGCCGGGACCGAGGCAGTTGGTGCCGGCATTGACGCCGAGCTGGCGCGCGATCGGGCCGTGCACGCAGAGCGCCACGCAGGCGGTGCCGGTCGTGGTCGCGATGCCGAGCAGGTTGAAGTCGGGTTCGAGCGTCGCGACCGCGGCCGCGAGCACCACCTTGAGCTCTTCCGGCCGGCAGCCGGCGATCACGCATTGATAGGCGACCGACTCGGGCGTGATGTCGCCGAACATCGGCGGCATCATGCCCAGCGGTTCGGCGCGGCCGGCAACGCCGGCGATCATGGCATCGAGGCGCCGCTGCGTCGGCGGCACCAGCGGCAGGCCGTCCGACAGCTCCGCGTCGGCCAGGGTCTGCTGTACGGCCTCCCAGGCGGTCGTCTCGCCGACGACCGGCCAGCCGCACCAGTCGCTCATCGCGACCAGTCTCTCATCGGGCGATGCGCACCGACGCCACGGTCGTGCCGCCGAACGATGGGATGAACGCCGAGTGCTTGCCCGGACCGCCGGCCACGGTGATGTGGATGTCGTCCGGGCTGCGGCCGATGCTCAGCCAGTCGCCGTCCGGCTTGTGGCCGGTGGTGGCATAGGTGTCGAGGTTCTCCGCCGAGACGCGCGACAGGTGCACGCGCGAGCGCTTCCACAGCTCCTCGCGGATCGTTTCGAGCGTGAAGCCGTCGCGCTTCAGCGTCGCGGCATGCTCCGGCCCGATGATGATGAACATCGGACCCTTGCCGTAGATCGTGTTCGCCCCTGGATTGGCCATGCCGCCGGCAAAGGTCGTCAGCAGGCCGATGCCGGTGGTGCTGCCATGGTCGTTGAGATTGTGCGGACCCTCGCCCGACATCACCGTCACGACGCTGTCGGTCGGCGCGAAGCCGCGCTGGACGTGGTATGGCGTCCAGGGATTCTCTTCCTCGTTCTCGCCGAAGCAGAAGGTGTACTTGGCGGGATTGCCCTGGGTCGAGCGGTCCATCTCGCCCGGCTTGGCGCCGGCGACGTTGAGCAGCATCAGCCCCAGCGCCCGTCCGATCGTGGCATTGGCCTGGCGGCCCTGGCCGAAGCAATTCGAGCCGCAGTTGATGTTGAGCTCATGGCGGATTGGGCCGCTCACCATCACCATCGGCGCGCACGAGTGGGTGGTCGCGAGCGTGCCGTGGAGATTGTATTCGGGATCGAGCACGCCCCGCAGCGCGGTCGTGACCACCGGGAAATACTCCGGCTTGCAGCCCGCCATCACCGCGTTGGCCGCGAGCGCCTGGATCGTCGGGATGACCTGGCGCGGTGGCACGGGCGGGTAGGGGCGGTTGTCGCCCCGTACCGTCTCGACGAACTTCGCCACCTTGCTCTCGGTCGGGACGTAGAGCGGCATGCCGTCGCTCCAACCCTGCTCGGTGGCGAACTCGTTGAACGCCTCGACGTCCATGTCCTCGAGGTCGATCACTTCCTGATCGGCGATATCCTTCATCACTTGGTCGCCTCGGTCAGTCCCTTGGTGGCGGCTTCGATACGTTCCCGCAGCTCCTCGGCATTGAGGCCGCCAACGGGGTGCTTCACCACGATCAACCGCGGCTCGACCTTGCGGGCTTTCGCCTGGGCCAGGACCAGCGGCTTGAAGGTTTCAGTGGCGATCACGTAGGCCGTGATGCCGAGCTTCTCGAGTTCGAGGCTGTCGTGGAAACTCCACGATGAACAGCTGCCTCAATCCCCTAAGGCGAGCAACGCGGCCTTGTAGTTGGTCGCGACCTCCTGCAGCAGGTCCTTCGGGGCCGGCTGGCTGGCGCTGTTCTTGGCCAGGAACTTGATGTTCTCGACCTGGCGATGCGCGCCGAGCTTCTCGCGAACGCCCATCAGCAGCTCGCGTGCATTGGGCTTGGAGTTGGAGATCAGCGCGATGGCATCGGTCTTCCAGTTGACCGGCTTCAGCGTGACCTTTTCCTTGCTCGTGGCGGAAAGGCCGAAAGAGGGATTGTAGATACGCATGCGGAGGTTCCTCCTCTTAACTCTTCTTCAGGGCCGACGCGACGGTCTGGGCGGCGCGCTGGCCGTCGGCGATGGCGTCGGACAGATGATAGCGTGCCCCGGCCCGCACGTCGCCTGCGGCGAACACCATCGGCATCGCGGTGCGGCCCTCGGCATCGATCACGATATGCCCTGAAGCGTCGCGTGCAAGCGAATCCGGCAGGAATTCCGCAGCGGGAGACTGTCCGACATAGACGAACACCGCGCTGGTCGGAATGGTCTTCCGCTGGCCCGCGGTCTCCACGGTGACCGACTCCAGGCCGTTGCTGCCCGCGAGGCCGACGATGCGGCCTTCCATGCTCCGGACGTCGGCCAGCGCGTGACCCGGCTTGGAGTCGATCATCGTGATCTCGCTGGCCACGCCGACGAGTTCCTTCGCCTCCAGATCGGCCCAGCCGCCGGCCCCGGCCACGATCACCGGCAGGCCGGTGTAGAGCGGTGCGTCGCAGTGGGCGCAGTGCGAGATGCCGCGGCCCTCATACTCCTCCTCGTTGGGCAGGCCGAGCTTGCCCTTGTTCATGCCGGTCGCCACCACGATGGCGCGCGCCGTGTGCTTCTCGCCGTCGGTCGTCTCTATGTCGAACGGTCCGCTGCCCGTGACGCTCGAGACCTCGCCGAAGCCGAGCTCGACGCCGGCGACGGTCGCGTCGTCAGTCATCCGCGAGGCGATGTCGGGACCGTTTCCCATCTCGTCGGTGTCGTGCAGCTCGCCGAGATTGATCAGCGCGCCACCGGGGGCGAGCTTGTCGAGGCAGAAGACCTTGAGGCCGGCGCGCGCGGCCTCGGTCGCGGTGGTGAGGCCGGCGGGGCCGGCGCCGATGACGATGACGTCGTATGTGGGCGTGTCCATCGTCCTCCTCATGCCAATTGACAGGTGAAGCTTCCATACCTAGTGTTGCTAGGTATGGAAGCGGAAATGCTCAAGGGTCATCTCGACGCCATCGTGCTCGCCGCGCTGGAGAGCCGGCCGGCGCACGGCTACGCGATCATCGAGGCGATCAGGACCCGCAGCGGCGGCACGTTCGATCTCCCCGAAGGCACGATCTATCCCGCCCTCCATCGGCTGGAGGAGGCGGGGCTGCTGTCGAGCGACTGGACCACGCCGCCGGGCGGCCGGCGACGTCGGGTCTATGCCCTGACCCGGCGGGGGACGTCGCGATTGGCGGAGGGCCGCAAGGCGTGGGACCGCTTCGCCAGGGCCGTGGAAGCGTCGCTGGGAGGAGGCCGCGCATGGCCGGCATGATCGAGACCCCCATGATCGAAGCATACGTCGCCCAACTGAGGCGCGATCTCGACTTCGACCCCGCGCTGGCCCGGCGCATGGCCTGCGAGGTCGAAGCCCACCTGCTCGACGCCGCCGAGGCCGATCCGGCCTGGCCATCGGCGGACGCCGAACGGCGCGCGGTCGAGCGCTTCGGCCTGGCGCGCGAGATCGCTGCGCAATTCGCCACCGACGCGGTGAACCGCCAGGCACGCCGCAGCTGGATCGTGCTGCTGGCGACGGTCGCCGTGACGTTCGTCGCCATGCGGCTGCGGATCCTGTGGCTGGCCGATGCCGGCGACAGCCTCTCGATGCTCGCCCCGCTGATCGACCGCTATGCCTTCGTCGCCGCGCTCGCCGTGGGATCGATCGGCTGGTGGGCATTCCGTCGCTCCGTCCTGCCGCTCGCGGTCTGCCTCGCGGCGCTGGTCGCGTCGATCGCCGCCGGCATCGTGCGCGCCGGCCTGTTCGTCGACGGCGCACCGCTGCAGGTGCTGCTGGCGGCGGCGGGCGAGATCGCCCTGATCGGCCTGCTGCTCTTCCATGTGGTCGGACTCGGCCGCCGGCTGAAGCGGACGGCCATGCTGCGGAGGGTCGGATGAACGGTTGGCGCCTGACGGGTCTGCTCTCGCTGCTGCTGTTGGCGATGTCCGTGGTCCTTCTCGCCGGCCAGCCCGACCTCGAGGGCCTGCGCCTGGTGGTCCGCTCGACGGCACGCACGTCGCTGATCCTGTTCGCCATGGCCTTCGCCGCGAGCGCCGTGGCCGAGCTCGCGCCCAACGGAGTCACCCTCTGGCAGCGGCGCAACCGCCGCTATCTCGGCGTCTCCTTCGCCGTCTCGCACGCCATCCATCTCGCCGCGCTGATCGCGCTGGCGCAGCTCGATGCCGAGCTGTTCTGGACGCTGACCAATCCCGCCACCTTCGTGCTCGCCGGCGCCGCCTACCTGCTGCTCGCGGCGATGACCGCGACCTCGTTCGACCGGACCGCCGCCTGGCTCGGCCCCCGCAAGTGGCGCCTGCTGCACCTCGTCGGCGGCTGGTACATCTGGATCAGCTTCGCGGTGGCGGTCGGCAAGCGCCTGCCGCAGGGCCCGGTCTACTGGGCCATGATGGCGCTGCTGCTGGCCGTGGCGATCGTCCGCCTGGTCGCGATGTCACGCCGCAGCCGCCGGGCGCGGGCGCTCGCGGTCTGAGGAGCTCAGTCGTCCTTTCGGCCGGGGATAGGCCAAACCTCTCGCTCAAGCGAAGCTCAGGCGCGATTTGAGCCGCGGTGTCATCCAGTTGAGAAATGCGCGCAGCTTGATCGGCACCGGCTTTCGCGGCGCGTAGATGATGTGCACCGGAAGGGGTTCCGGTTCGAACTCTTCCAGTACGACGGCAAGCTTTTCTGCGCGCTTCGCGGCGTCCATCTTGTACGACATGACGCGAGCCAATCCGGCGCCTTCGATAGCTGCCAGCACCGCCGCTTCGGAAGTATTCACGCACAACCGTGAACGGATCGGCGCGACCCTGGCACGGCCGCCACGCACGAATCGCCAGGCCGATGGCGTCGCATGATCGTCGATAGTTATGCAATCGTGCTTCGCCAGATCGGCGAGCGTCCTCGGCTTGCCACGAGCCTCGAGGTATGACGGGCTCGCGCAGACGACGATTCGGATCGAGCCAATGCGAGTTGCGATCATATTGCTGTCCGGGAGGGACCCGACGCGTATGGCAATATCGATGTTTTCTTCGGTCGTATTGACGATTTGATCGGTCAGCATGAGCCGCAACGAAATGTCGGGGTAGGCCTCGAGGAATTCGACGGCCAGCGGCAGCAAATGCGTGTGCCCGAGGCCCCAAGGGGTCGTCAACGCCAGCTCGCCCTTTGGCACCCGGTACTCGCCCGACACCTCCCTCTCGGCGTCATCGACCTGCTCGATGATGCGTTTGCAGGCATCGATGTAGGACCGTCCGGCAGCAGTCAGCGTCATCCGCCGGGAAGTGCGTTGAAAGAGCTGGGCCTTGAGACGCGCTTCGAGCTCGCCGACCTTGCGGCTGACGGTCGCTATCGGCGACTTCAAACGACGCGAGGCAGCGGAGATGCTGCCGGTTTCGGTCACGGCGACGATCACAGACATCGCCTCCAGCCGATCCATCTTGGCCGCCCCGTTCCAAATTTCGAGAAGCTCCTTCGCAAACATACCGGCTGCCCGGGTTTGCTGCAACGCGGTACCCACGTTTCACCCGGAGGGTCAGATGTCTCATCCGAACGATGGCAAGCCATTCGACAAGGCTTCATCCCGCCGAAACGCATTGTTTGGCGGTCTTGTCGCGGCTTCAGTCCTGGCACCGCTGACGAGCATGACGGCACAGCCGAAAGACGCAATGCAACCGCCGGGCTCATCAGGGATGGCGGCCTCGAGCGCCAGCATGGTTGAGACAAAGGACGGGACGAACATCTTCTACAAGGACTGGGGGAAGGGCCGGCCTCTCGTCTTCAGTCACGGGTGGCCGCTCAACGCGGACGTCTGGGACGACCAGATGATGTTCATGGCGTCGCATGGTTTTCGCTGCGTCGCTTTCGATCGCCGCGGGCACGGCAGGTCGGATCAGCCGTGGGCGGGAAACGACTACGACACCTTCGCCGACGATCTCGCGGCGGTGATCGAAGCTCTCGATCTGAGAGGCGCCATCCTGGTCGGCCACTCCGCCGGCGCGGGAGACATCGCACGCTACGTCGGGCGGCAAGGCACGGGGCGCGTATCCGGCATCGCCCTGGTGCCGGCGATTCCGCCTTTGATGCTCAGGACAGCGGCCAATCCAGAGGGCGTTCCGATCGAGGTGTTCGATGGCGTTCGCGCGGCTGTTGCCGGGGATCGGGCGCAATTCTACCGCGCTCTCGGCGATGGTCCGTTCTTCGGCGCCAACCGCCCGGGCTCGAAGGTGTCGCAAGGCATCAAGGATGCCTTCTGGCTTTGGTCCATGCAGGTCGGCCTGAGGGCAGCCTACGAAGGGATCGCGGCATTCTCGGCAACGGACTTCACGCACGACCTCGGAAGATTCGATGTCCCGACGCTGATCATCCACGGCGAGGACGACCAGAACGTTCCGATCGCGACCACGGCGTTGCGGTCCGCGAAGCTGATCGCGAAATCGACGTTGAAGATCTATCCCGGTGCGCCCCATGGGCTGACCGTCAATCACAAGGACGAATTCAACAACGACCTTCTCACCTTCGTGAGGGGCTTGAGCTGACTTGCAACGCGGGCCGCCTGCCGGCCAGGCCGAGGGAGTGCGTACAATGGGCACAGTGACGACGAAAGACGGCGTCGAAATCTACTACAAGGACTGGGGCTCGGGTCAGCCGATCGTCTTCAGCCACGGATGGCCTCTATCGGCGGACGATTGGGACGCGCAGCTGCTGTTCTTCCTGGCCAAGGGCTACCGCGTCATCGCGCACGACCGGCGCGGCCATGGCCGTTCGACGCAGGTCGATGGCGGCCACGACATGGATCACTACGCCGATGACCTGGCCGCGGTGACGTCCCATCTCAACCTCGAGAACGCAATTCACGTGGGCCATTCGACGGGCGGTGGCGAGGTCGTGCGCTATCTCGCGCGGCACGGCGTGAGCCGAGTCGCGAAGGCCGCCATCATCAGCGCTGTGCCGCCGCTGATGGTGCAGACGACGGCCAACCCCGGCGGCTTGCCCAAGAGCGTGTTCGATGGGTTTCAGGCAGAGCTCGCCGCCAACCGGTCGGCGTTCTACCTCGCGGTCGCCAGCGGCCCTTTCTACAACTACGACCGGCCGGGCGCGAAGCCGGTCGAGGCCAACGTCCGGAACTGGTGGCGTCAGGGCATGATGGGCGGCGCCAAGGCCCACTACGACGGTATCGTCGCTTTCTCCCAGACCGATTTCACCGCCGACCTCGGGACGATCGATGTGCCGGTGCTGGTGATGCACAGCGAGGACGATCAGATCGTGCCTTATGCCGACGCGGGGCCGCTGTCGGCGAAGCTGCTGAAGCACGGCGTGCTGAAGGCCTACAAGGGTTTCCCCCACGGCATGCCGACCACGCACGCCGAGACGATCAACGCCGATCTTCTTGCCTTCATCAGAAGCTGACGGCCGGCGGCCGCTCCGGCCCTCAGCCAGGTCCTATGCACAATGCGATGGAGAAGGGAGTCCACATGGGCAAGCTTCAAGGCAAGGTCGCCGTGATCACGGGTGCCAACAGTGGCATTGGATTGGCTACGGCGCGCCTCTTTGTCGAGGAAGGCGCGAACGTCTTCATGACGGGACGGCGGCAGCGGGAGCTCGACGACGCCGTGAAGTCGATCGGAAGCGGCGCGCGTGGCGTGCAGGGTGACGTCGCGAATCTCGTGGACCTCGACCGTCTGTTCGCCATCGTGCGGGAAGAGGCGGGAACCATCGACATTCTTTTCGCCAATGCAGGCGGCGGTACGTTGGCGCCGCTCGGATCGATCACGGAAGAGCATTTCGACACCATCTTCACCGCCAACGTCAGAGGGACTCTATTTACCGTCCAGAAGGCACTTCCTCTGATGAAGGACGGCGGTTCGATCATTCTTACCGGGTCCACCACCGGGACGACCGGCACGCCTGCCTTCAGCGTCTACAGCGCGAGCAAGGCTGCGGTGCGCAACTTCGCCCGAACCTGGATCCTGGATCTCGCGCCGCGGAAGATTCGGGTCAACGTCCTCGTGCCCGGCGCGACCTCCACGCCTGGCCTGCATGGCCTCGCACCCGACGCAGACGTGCGCCAGGCCATGATCGGAGCCTTGGTTGCTGCCATCCCGCTCGGACGAATCGGTGAACCCGAGGAAGCCGCTCGCGCCGCGCTTTTTCTTGCCTCGGATGACAGCAGCTTCGTCAACGGAAGCGAGTTGTTCGTCGACGGCGGATCGGCGCAGGTCTGAACGTCATCCGACGCCGACCAAGAGCCTGGCCATGAGTCAAGTATTCCCCCCACGGCGGATCGAGCCATCGCCTTCTACCAGGAGAGTGACATGAAGATCGTTGATCAGGCCGGCGCAGGCGCGGCCTCGAACCGCCGCCGGTTCGCTCTTGCACTGCCGCTGCTGGCGTTCGGCGCGGCTTCCTTGCAGCAGGTCCGGGCCGCGCGGGCGGCGCCCGACGCCAAGGCGCCAATCGTGACCCACTACAGGACGCGAACGGTCGACGGGATCAAGATCTTCTATCGCGAAGCGGGTCCCGCCAACGCTCCCACGGTTGTCCTGCTGCACGGCTTTCCGACCTCATCGCACATGTTTCGCAATCTGATCCCGGAACTCGCCGACCGCTATCGCGTGATCGCCCCCGACTATCCGGGCTACGGGCAAAGCGACATGCCCGACCACGCGAAATTTCCCTACACCTTCGATCGCTTTGGAGAGCTCGTCGGCGCGCTGCTCGACCAGATCGGTGTCAACCGGTATGCGATGTATGTGATGGATTACGGCGCGCCCGTGGGTTGGCGTCTCGCCCTCAAGAACCCCGACCGCATCACCGCGCTCATCGTGCAGAACGGCAATGCCTACGAAGAAGGGCTCAAGGAGTTCTGGGATCCGATCAAGGCCTACTGGTCCGATCACTCCGAGGCGCATCGCAAGGCGCTTCACGTGCTGGTCGCACCGGAGACGACCATCTTCCAGTACACGGACGGTGTCAGCGATCTGAGCCGAATCGCGCCGGACAACTGGGTTCACGACCAGGCGCTGCTCGACCGGCCGGGCAACCTGGAAATCCAGATGGACCTGTTCTACGACTATCGTACCAACCTGCCGCTTTATCCCGCCGTGCAGGCGTATTTCCGCAAGCACCAGCCGCCGACGCTGATCGTCTGGGGCAAGAACGACAAGATCTTCCCGGCAGACGGCGCCCATCCCTACAAGCGCGATCTTCCCAAGGTCGAGTTTCACCTCATCGATACCGGGCATTTTGCGCTCGAAGACAAATCCGATGAAATGGTGCCGCTGATCCGCGACTTCCTCGATCGCAAGATCTCGCCGTGAGGGGGCCTCCCGAAAGGGGACGTGGGCGCCTGCGCAGTGCGCTTGCCGCCAGCGTCCTCGCATTAGTGGCGCCCACGGCCAGCCAAGCAGATGAAGACGGCTCTCCTGTCTTTGGCGTCAAGATGCCTGTCGGTTACAGGCAATGGGAGCTAATTGCACCGTCCCATGAAGCCGGCGATTTCAACGAGCTTCGGGGAATTCTTGGCAATTCCATCGCCATGGCAGCTTATCGGGAAGGCACGCTTCCGTTCCCGGATGGCGCGATCCTCGCAAAGCTGGCCTGGAAACGCGAACCTTCGTCCGAGTTCCCCGGCGCTTTCGTCCCCGGACATGCAACGACGGTTCAGATCATGGTCAAAGACTCGAAGCGATACGCGTCGACCGGCGGGTGGGGCTTCGGCCGCTTCGTGGGTGGCAAGCCCGTCGATCGCGCCCAGCACGAAACATGCTTCGGCTGCCACGACGCCCATGTGAAGAATCACGATATTGTTTTCACGCGCTTTGCTCCGTGATCGACAAAGTGGTCATCGGCAGCAGCGCCACTGATTCGGGGGTCTTATGACCGAACCTGGCGTCGTGTTGGCTCTCGGCGAGGCTCCGGTCTTCCAGCCCGGCGACAGGATCCGGGTCGCCGATCGATCTCCGATCGGGCACTACCGCGTCCCCGCGTACCTGCGCGGCAAAGCTGGGACGGTAGAGGCGGTCATCGCGCCGGCTGGAATCGACAACGAGGAAGAAGGCTACGGCCGTAACGCAGGGACGAAGCGCCACTACTATCGGATCGCCGTCCCGCTGAGGGATATCTGGCCCCACTACGCGGGCTCGCCACGCGACGGCCTGCGCATCGAAGTCTTCGAGACCTGGCTCGAGGGAGCATGAGAATGAGGACGCACAACGAAGGCCACGAGCATGATCACGACCATGATCACGACCACGGTCAGCCTCATGACGAGATCGCCCAGACCGGCCCGCCCGGCTACTACGAGATCATGGAGACGGCCGTTCGCGAGCTGCTGGTCGAGAGAAAGCTGATCGGCGCTCATGAGATCCGTCGGCAGATCGAGGTTCTGGATTCGCGCACGCCGGCGCTGGGCGCGAAGGTCGTGGCGCGCGCCTGGGTCGATCCCGATTTCAAGGCAAGGCTCCTCGCCAATGGCCGGGCGGCCTGCGAGGAGCTCGGCATCAGCTTCTATGACGACACCTCGCTCATCGTGCTCGAGAATACCGATGCGGTTCACAACCTCATCGTCTGCACGCTCTGCTCCTGCTACCCGCGGCCGGTGCTCGGGCTTCCGCCGGATTGGTACAAGCTGAAGCCCTACCGGGCGCGCGCGGTGTCCGAGCCGCGCGCGGTGCTGGCTGAGTTCGGCACCGTCATTCCCGACGACGTCGAGGTCCGCGTCAGCGATTCGACGGCGATGGTTCGCTACCTCGTCCTGCCGATGAGGCCGGAGGGCACGGCGGACTATCGCGAGGACGAACTGGCGGCCCTTGTCACGCGCGATGCGATGATCGGCGTGATCCCGGTCACGATAGGCGAAGGGAGGAGCATGTCATGAGCGAGTCGAATTGCCCGCTGAACCACAGCCACGAGGATCAGGCGGCATCGCGGCGTGCAGTCTTGCTCGGTGGCGTGGCGGCGGCCGGCGCGGCCGCGCTGACGACGGTATCCGATACCGCCATCGCTGCAGATTCGGACGCCGCGAAGCAACCCCTGGATTTCCGGAAGACCGACACGGCGGTCGTCTTCATCGATCCTCAGAACGACGTGCTGAGCGAGAAGGGCGCGAACTGGGGTGCGGTCGGTGCGAGCGTGACGGCCAACCGGACCGTCGAGAACATGGAGCTGATCTTCAAGGCCGCCAAGCTGCGCGGATACCACGTGTTCATCTCGCCGCACTATTTCTTCCCCACCGACGGCGGCTGGAAGTTCAACGACCCCCTCGAGAAAGAGGAATTCAAGAGCCAGAGCTTTGCCCGGCGCGGACCGCTCACCCTGGAGGGGTTTGCAGGCTCGGGGGCGGACTGGCTGGACCGCTTCAAGCCCTACATCGAAGACGGAAAGACGGTCATCGTCAGCCCGCACAAGGTCTGGGGACCGCAAACGAACGATCTGGTCCTGCAGCTGCGCAAACGCGGCATCGGCAAGATCATCTTGGGCGGCATGCTGGCGAACATGTGCGTCGAATCGCATTTGCGCGAGCTGCTGGAGCAGGGCTTCGAGGTCGCCGTGGTCAAGGACGCGACTGCCGGGCCTCGGCATCCCGAATGGGGCGACGGCTATCAGGCGGCGATGATCAATTATCGCTTTCTGGCCCATGCCGTGCTCTCGACCGAAGAGGCGGTCGAACGCATGCGTTGAGAAAGCCTGTTCACCTGCTTGAAACCGCGCACCGGCGCCTTTTCTCGCCGAAGATCCAGGAGGGCACTCGATGACCGAGACAGAAGGCCTCGTTAGGCGCCTGCCGAATGACATCGGCGGCGTGCCGGCGGACCCGATCCAGCGCGTCGACCATGAGCTCGAGCCCTGGGAGAAGCGTTGCCATGCGCTGGCCGACGTCCTCGACTTTCACAAGATCATCAACACCGAGGAAAAGCGCTGCGGTGTCGAAGCGCTTGGGACTGAAATGGTCGGCAAGCTGAGCTACTACGAGCGGTGGATCGTCGCCTTCTCGAACATTTTGTTCCGCAAGGGAATTCTCACACCCACGGAGCTGGCGCTCAAAATGCGCGAGGTCGAAGCGCGTTGGGCGAAGGAGGGCGAGTAGCGCCAGGAGCGACCGGTCAGCCGTGCGCCTTGAAGGTCGAGAAGGGGCCGCCTTCGTCGCCGGCGGCCGTTGCCGTCCCGTCAATCACGCCACCATCCCGGGGGTCTCGTGCCAGCTCGTATCGCCCGACATGACCGGTGTGATGCCGAGCTCCTGGCGCCAGACGGCGAGCGGCTTGTCCCAGCCGTCCTCCCACTTGATGCCGGCCAGCGGCTTGCAGTCGTGGCCCATCTTCATGCCGACGCCGATCCAGTCGAAGGTCTGCTGGAAGGCGCCGCCGGGATGGACGCTCAGCGCCATGGCGGCGAGGTCGATCAGCAGGTAGGCGGGATAGCCGAACTGATAGGCCGAGACGGCGATCACCCCGGTCTCGCCATGTCCCCTGGGGACGAACCCGGTCACCGCGTGATGGATGTCGTGGGTCTTGCGCATGCGCATGATGCAGTAGTCGGCATCGGTCCTGAGCTCGCGGTCGCGATAGAAGTGCGCGGCATAGTTGAAGTTCTTCAGCAGCCTGGCATAGGCGTGCCCCAGCGTATCGGGCGGCAGCCTGATCAGCGCGTCGGGATCGTAGTCCGGCGTGACGTAGCCTTCGGCAATGCACCTGCCCATTTCCGGATCGGCCTTCATGCGCTCCACGCAGGCCGCCATCTGCGGCGAGCCGACATAGCTGTCCTCCAGGTCGAAGACCGTGGCGACGTCGCGGTTGGGCGTGGCGATGAAGCCGGTCACCATCTTGACGCGCTCGATCATCGGCGCGAGCCCTTCGTAGGCCATTGCAGTTCTCCCTCTGTTTTTCGACCCTGGACGATCGGTGGCGCGACTCACGCCGGCGGCGCAGACAGCGACCGGGTCCCCATGTCACCGTACGCCCTCCCGTGTCGACCTTCGACAGGTGCGCCTTCGAAGTGTCAAGCGAATGACACGGCCACCCTGAAATTGGACTGGCGCTTGCGTCAGGGCTGCTAGGATGGCCGGGCGCAGGCCACAGCCGGGGGGATCGCAGCGTCCATGATCAAGCAGAAGATCGTTTCCGCGGACGAAGCCGCCGCCATCATCCATGACGCCGACACGGTGTGCGTCTCGGGCTGCGTCGGCATCGGCACGCCCGACGAGCTGCTGCTCGCGCTCGAGCGGCGCTTCCTCGCGACCGGCTCGCCCGCCAATCTCTCGCTGCTGTTCGCCGCGGCGCCGGGAGACGGCAAGGACCGCGGCCTCAACCGGCTGGCCCACGCCGGGCTGATCAAGCGGGCGGTCGGCGGCCACTGGGCGCTGATCCCGAAGCTCGGCGCCCTGGCGCTGGCCGGCCGAATCGAGGCCTACAACCTGCCGCTCGGCTGTGTCTCGCAGCTCTATCGCAGTATAGCGAACCACGGTCCCGGCGTGATCTCCAAGGTCGGGCTCGGGACCTTCGTCGACCCCCGCCTGCAGGGTGGCAAGCTGAACGACGTCACAGTGGAGGACCTCGTCGAGCTCGTGCGCCTCGACGGCGAGGATTGGCTGCGCTACCGCGCCTTCCCCATCCATGTGGCGCTGCTGCGCGGCACGACGGCGGACCCGGCGGGCAACGTCACGATGGAGCGCGAGGCGCTGCCGCTGGACGCGGTGGCGATGGCGACGGCGGCGAAGAACTCGGGCGGCTTCGTGATCGTCCAGGTCGAGCGCATCGCGGCCAGCGAGTCCCTCGGCCCGCGCGAGGTGCAGATCCCGGGCGTCCTCGTCGATTGCGTGGTCGTGTCCGACCCGGCGAACCATCATCAGACATACGGCACGACCTACAGCCACGCCTTCTCGGGGCGCCAGCGCGTGCCGATGGACCGGCCGAGACCGCTCGCGCTCGACGAGCGCAAGATCATCGCCCGGCGCGCCGCCTTCGAGCTGCCGCCGGGAGGCGTGGTCAATCTCGGCATCGGCATGCCCGAAGGGCTGGCCGGGGTCGCGAGCGAGGAGCACGTGCTGAAGCTCGTCACGCTCACCGCCGAGTCCGGCGTCATCGGCGGCATGCCGCAGGGCGGCGGCGACTTCGGCGCGGCGCTCAATCCCGATGCCGTCATCGAGCTCAACCAGCAGATCGACTTCTACGACGGCGGCGGTCTCGATCTCGCCTGCCTCGGCATGGCGCAGGCGGACGAGGCGGGCAACGTCAATGTCAGCCGTTTCGGCACGCATCTGGCGGGCGCGGGCGGGTTCATCAACATCTCGCAGAACGCCCGCAAGCTCGTGTTCGCCGGCACCTTCACCAGCGGCGGCCTCGAGGTCGCGGTCGAGGACGGCAGGCTGCGCATCGTGCGCGAAGGCTCGGTCCGCAAGTTCGTGGCCAAGGTGGAGCAGATCACCTTCAGCGGCGAGCGGGCGGCCGCGACCGGGCAGCCGGTGCTGTACGTCACCGAGCGCTGCGTGCTGCGGCGGACCGCCGACGGAGTCGAGCTGATCGAGGTCGCGCCGGGCATCGACCTGGAGCGCGACATCCTGGGCCAGATGGAGTTTCGCCCGTTGATCCGCGACGTGCGTCCGATGGACCCGCGCATTTTCCGCGACGAGCCGATGGGGCTGGACCAGGTGCTGCTGGGCCGCAAGGTCGCTGACCGCCTCCACTACGATGCCGAGCGCAACATCCTGTTCGCCAACCTGCAGGGCGCCCGGATCGGCACGATCGACGACGTCGACCTGATGCGCCGCGAGGTGGAGGCGGTGTGCCGCGCCGCCGGCAAACCCGTGGCCTTCATCGCGAACTACGATGCGTTCCAGCTCGATCCGGCCGTCAGCGACGCCTATTTCTCGATGGTCGCGTATCTGGAGCAGCGCTACTACCGCTCGGCATCGCGCTACACCACCAGCGCCTTCCTGCGGCTGAAGCTCGGTGAAAGCCTTGCCGAACGCCATCTCGCGCCGCACGTCTTCGAGACCGAGGTCGAAGCGCAAGAATTCGCGCTTTCCCAGAGCGACGATGCCGCTCGGCCAGAGTGACCGGGGGATTGGGGGCCAGCGCACGCAGGCCGAGGATTCCCAACCTCAGAGCTTGCGAATGTCGGGCCTGGAGCGACACATGTCTTGTAGACCCCCCTGAAAATGTCGGGCGGCGCCATGGGTCTCTCCCTTGAGACTCCCCCGGGGCGTACAAGGCGTGCCGGATCGTGAATCGCAGCCCAATCGCGGCAAGGGCACGGGCTGCACGTGCGAGCCAGCGGCCTCGACGAGACCGCGCGGAACACCGTCGAGCGTTGCGATCGGTCCGGCCCTCGGTCCTCTGGCTTGAAATAGACAGGGCGGCCCGAGAGCCGCGTGTCTAAGATGCTGCGCGCAGGGGAGGTAGGAGAGATGCATCGCAAACTGTTAATGGTGGTCGTTGCCGCGGCCACCGCGAGCGGCTGCACCACGGGCGACGACGTTCGCCCGGGCCCCGGGCCCGTCATTTGGACCGCCTCGTTCAACGCCCAATTCGACGCGATGGCGAACTGCCTCGCTCGCCTCTATGCCCCCGAATACACCGCGGTGCCTCGGATCGATCAGCGCGAGCAACGCGCCACCGTGGTTCTGACATTCCCGCAAGGCTCGGCCGTCATGGGGGAGTTTCAGATTCGTCAAGCCAACGCAAGCACGTCCGAGATTTCATGGCGCACGGTTGGCGGTACGCCTCAACGCCCAGGGTCTAGCCGCCAGGCTCGCGAACGCGTCGAACGTTGCGAGCGCGGCGGCGCCTGACGCCCAGGCAGCCCAGGAGACTGTAGGTGACTCGTGCCGATGATGCTGACAGCCGACCGAGACCAACTTCAGACTTGGCTCCGCTTTCCCAAGCGCTTCAGATCGAGCCAGCGGT
Organism: Reyranella sp.; assembly: GCF_965279465.1. NCBI lineage: Bacteria > Pseudomonadati > Pseudomonadota > Alphaproteobacteria > Hyphomicrobiales > Reyranellaceae > Reyranella > Reyranella sp. The sequence goes on along the minus strand of NZ_OZ257242.1, from coordinate 5,438,806 downwards.
TGAATGCCTCAGGAGTCGGGCGCGCAGGTGAGCGGATTCTCGAAGTCTTGTCCCAAGTTCATCGTGCTGGCACCGTGATGAATGGCTTCGAATTGAGCCGCTTCTTCGTTGCAGGCGAAGACTATGGTTCGGTCCAATCCTCGATCTCCAATCCGTCGACGCGCTGGAACTCGGAGAGATTGTTGGTCACGAGCGTCAAGCCGCGCGCTCGTGCCTGTCCGGCGATCAGCACGTCGTAGGGGCCGATCGGCGTGCCCTGCCGCGCGAGCGTGGCTCTGATCGCGCCAGCCGTGCGGGCATCTTCCCGATCGAGCTCGAGAATGACGAGGTCCGCAAAGAGCAAACGCAGCGTCTCCAGGTTGAACTCGATCTTCTGGCTGCGATACGCCCCGAAATAAAGCTCGTGCGCGACAATCGAGGAGACGGCGAGCGTTCCGGGCTCCGCTGCCTCCACGTGGCGCAGCAAGGCGTCGGACCTCCGCGCCACCAGGGCGATGACGGCGTTGGTGTCGAGCAGCCAGGCCATCAGTCAAAAGCTTTGTCCAGCTCCGGCCGGCTTTGGGTGTCGGGCTGCCGACGGCCGTCGGCCATGAAGTCCGGGCTGAAACCCCGGTCCACGGCGGCGCGCAACGAAGCCCACCGGGTCGACCCGCCCCGGCGAGGACGCAGGATCACGGCATCGCCCTCGCGCGAAATCTCGACCTCTTCGACGTCGAACCGGAAGTCCTTGGGCAGGCGGACGGCTTGGGAGTTGCCGGAGCGAAACACCTTGGCGAACTGGGGCATGACTGCTCCTGTATATACGTTCGAGGATATATGGCTCGCTTTGGCTCATCGCAAGCCGCTCGTTGAGACTTGGGAAAGTTCAGGGGAGACTGCTTCCAGCGAAGGACGCGGAGAGAGCGATGTCCAACCCAAGCAATTTTAGTCGGCACGAGCTGCTCAGGCTGCTCGATCGGCTGGACGACGTTGATCCGAAGTGCATGCCGGACGTCATCGTCGGTAAGTGGGCCGTCGCCGATCCCGAGGCGCGGCGAACCATCGAAGAAGAGATCGACCGATTACCCAAACGGAAGAAACCAAACTGACCCATTACCGGAGCGCCTCTCTCCACGGACGAGGGCGCTTACCGTCCGAGAAGCCGAGGTGATCTTCTCGGAGTTTGTCATTTTTAATCAGGTCGGCTCCGCTGGGGCCGCTTCACTCAGTTCACCAGGCGCCCACGACGACCCGCTGTAGACAAAACGACCAGGCTCTAGCTGGGAGCGCGGGTCTCCAGACCCGCTCGGAATCATGAGCGGGTCTGGAGACCCGCGCTCCCAGCAAGACCATGAGCACTCAGGTGCTGCATTGCTAGGATCTCGCGAGACGCGCCATTAGGCTTTGGACGAGCGCAGGACTTCGTCGATGTCGGCGATTGCCTCTTCCAGGGTCGATGTCTCACCACGGGCGACGGCCGCCCGGGCCTCGTCGACCAGCGGCCTGGCCCAGGCGAGGTCCGTGTCGTCGACGATCATGCGCTCCGCGATGAGCTGGCGGACGGCGTCCTCGGCCGACTGGAATTCGCCCCTGGCGATACGCGTCTCGAGCCAGTGCTCCTGATCGGCAGGAAGGGTGATGTTCATGAGGCGAATATATAGCCAGACTGGTCCGCGATTTGCACCCCTGCCATCCTCAGGTACTGTCGCAGGATAAAGAAGGGGAGAGCCGACGGCCGGATGGCGTATTTTTCGCAGCAGCTGATCAACGCCCTCACGCTCGGCTCGATCTACGGGCTGATCGCGATCGGCTACACGATGGTCTACGGCATCATCGGCATGATCAACTTCGCGCACGGCGAGGTCTTCATGATCGGCGGCTTCATCTCCCTGATCGGTTTCATGATCTGCGCCGCGCTCGGCATCTCCTCGGTGCCGGTGGCGATCGTCTTCGTGCTTCTGATGGCCATGGCCTTCACCGCCGTCTATGGCTGGACCATAGAACGGGTCGCCTATCGGCCGTTGCGCGGCTCGTTCCGGCTGGCGCCGCTGATCTCGGCGATCGGCGTCTCGATCCTGCTGCAGAACTACGTCCAGCTGGCGCAGGGCGCGCGGCCCAAGGCGGGCGGCAATATCGTCCAGGGCGGCTACACCCTGTTCAGCGCCGACGGCTTCGACGTCCGCGTCACCTGGCTGCAGATCACCATCTGGGTGGTGACGGTGGCGCTGATGGCGGGCTTCTCCTGGCTGATCGCCGCCACGCCGCTCGGCCGCCAGCAGCGCGCCTGCGAGCAGGACATGAAGATGGCGGCGCTGCTCGGGGTCAATGTCGACCGCACGATCTCGCTCACCTTCGTGATGGGCGCGGCGCTGGCCGCCGTCGCCGGCATGATGTTCCTGATGTATTACGGCGTGGTCGATTTCTTCATCGGCTTCCTGGCCGGGATCAAGGCGTTCACCGCCGCGGTGCTGGGCGGCATCGGCTCGCTGCCCGGGGCGATGCTGGGCGGGCTGCTGATCGGGCTGATCGAGGTTTTCTGGGCGGCCTACTTCTCGAGCGAGTACAAGGACGTCGCCGTGTTCGTCATCCTCGTGCTGGTGCTGATCTTCCGGCCGAGCGGGCTGCTCGGCAAGCCGGAGATCGAGAAGGTCTGAGCCGGGATGGATGCGCGCCTGCCCCCGATGATCAAGGACTCGGCGCTGACGGCGCTGGTCGCTGCCGCGCTCGGCGTGTTCATCGTCGGCTTCCGGACCGTGGACGTGGGGCAGGGCGGGCCGGTGTTCGACTACCAGCTCGTCGATCTCGCGGTCGCCGTCGTCACCATCTTCTTCGGCCGGCTCGGGCTGCAGCTTGCGTCGGTCGGGCTGAAATGGCCGGCCTTCGTGCTCGGCACGGCGCTGGTCGCGATCGGGGCGGCGCCGCTCAGGCTGCCCTCGACCTTCCTGCACTGGTTCGTCGTGCTGGCCGGCATCCTGATCATCCTGCGCACGGTCTGGCCGTGGGCGAACGAGGCGATGGCGAGCGCGCGCCAGTCGCCGCGCGGCGTGATCTATGGCCGGAACTTCGTGAAGTTCTTCGGGGCAGGGCTGCTCGTGGCCGCCGTCCTGATGCCGTTCACGCCGTTCGCCGACCAGAAGACGATGGATCTGGCGGTGTTGATCCTGACCTACGTCATGCTGGGCTGGGGGCTCAACATCGTGGTCGGCCTCGCGGGGCTGCTCGATCTCGGCTACGTCGCGTTCTACGCCGTCGGCGCCTATGCCTATGCGCTGCTCAGCACGCAGTACGGGCTCGGCTTCTGGACGGTGCTACCGCTGGCCGGGATGATGGCGGCGGCGTTCGGGCTCGTGCTGGGCTTTCCCGTGCTGCGGCTGCGCGGCGATTACTTGGCGATCGTCACCTTGGGCTTCGGCGAGATCATCCGGCTGGTGCTGCTGAACTGGGTCGATCTCAGCCAGGGGCCCGCCGGCATCGGCGGCATTCCCGGCCCGACCCTGTTCGGCGCGGTGTTCGCCGAGACGGCGCCTGCGGGCAAGCAGACCTTCGCCGAGATGGTGGGGATCCCGTTCGACAGCAACCAGCGGTTGATCTATCTCTATTACATCATCCTGCTGCTGGCGCTGGTGACGAACTTCTTCACCCAGCGGGTCCGCCGCCTGCCGGTCGGGCGCGCCTGGGAGGCGCTGCGCGAGGACGAGACGGCGTGCAAGGCGCTCGGCATCAACCCGACCAACACCAAGCTGACGGCGTTCACGGTCGGGGCGATGTTCGCGGGCTTCGCCGGCTCGTTCTTCGCCGCCAAGCAGCGCTTCATCAGCCCGGAGAGCTTCACCTTCATCGAATCGGCGATCATCCTGGCGATTGTCGTGCTGGGCGGCATGGGCAGCCAGATCGGCGTGGTGCTGGCGGCGGTGCTGCTGATCGGGCTGCCGGAATGGTTCCGCGATCTCGGCGCCTACCGCATGGTCGTGTTCGGCCTCGCCATGGTGCTGATCATGGTGTTCCGGCCGCGCGGCCTGATCGCCCATCGCGAGCCGTCGGTGCGGCTCCATCCGGCGCGGGCCGGGCCATGACGGGGGCGCTGCGCGGCGAGGGCGCGCCGCTGATCGAGGTCGAGCATCTCACCATGCGCTTCGGCGGGCTGGTGGCGGTCGACGACGTCTCCTTCACCGCGCGGCCGCGCGAGATCACGGCGATCATCGGCCCCAACGGGGCGGGCAAGACCACGGTGTTCAACTGCATCACCGGCTTCTACAAGCCGACGGTCGGGCGGCTGACCCTGCACGGCGAGCCGGACTACCTGCTGGAACGCATGCTGGGCCACGAGATCGGCCAGAAGGCCAAGGTAGCGCGCACCTTCCAGAACATCCGCCTGTTTCCCGGCATGACGGTGCTCGAGAACCTGCTGGTGGCGCAGCACAACAAGCTGATGCGGGCGTCGGGGATGAGCGTGTTCGGGCTGCTCGGCCTCGCGCGCTATCGCACCGCCGAGGCGGCGGCGATCGACAAGGCGCGGGTCTGGCTGGAGCGCATCCAGCTGCTGGCCGATGCCGACCGGCCGGCCGGCGAGCTGCCCTATGGCGCGCAGCGGCGGCTCGAGATCGCGCGCGCGATGTGCACCGATCCGCGGCTGCTCTGCCTCGACGAGCCGGCGGCCGGTCTCAACCCGCGCGAGTCGGCGGAGCTCAACGACCTCTTGGTGTCGATCCGCGACGGCGACGGCGTGGGCGTGCTTCTGATCGAGCACGACATGAGCGTGGTGATGAAGATCTCCAATCATGTCGTCGTGCTCGACTACGGCCGCAAGATTGCCGAGGGAAACCCGGAGGAAATCCGCAATGACCCGGCGGTAATCCGCGCCTATCTGGGCACCGAGGGCGATTCCGATGCTTGAGGTGCGGGGAATTGCGGCCTTTTACGGGGCGATCCAGGCGCTGCACGGGGTCGACCTCGACGTCGCCCAGGGCGAGATCGTGACCCTGATCGGCGCCAACGGCGCGGGCAAGTCGACGCTCCTCATGACGGTCTGCGGCAATCCCCGCGCGCGGGCCGGCACCATCAAGCTCGACGGCGAGGACATCACCCACCTCCCGACCCACGAGATAGTCCGCCGCGGCGTGGCGCAGGTGCCGGAAGGCCGGCGCATCTTCCCGCGCATGAGCGTGTTCGAGAACCTGCAGATGGGCGCGGTTATTGCCGATCCGGCGCACTTTCAGCGCGATCTCGACCGCGTCCTCACCATGTTTCCGCGGCTCGCCGAGCGGCGCGAGCAGCGCGGCGGCACGCTGTCGGGGGGCGAGCAGCAGATGCTGGCGATCGGCCGCGCGCTGATGAGCCGGCCGCGCCTGCTGCTGCTCGACGAGCCGTCGCTCGGGCTCGCGCCCCTGATCGTCCGCCAGATCTTCGAGGCGATCGCGCGGATCGCGCGCGAGGAGGGCGTGACCATCTTCCTGGTCGAGCAGAATGCCTTCCACGCGCTGCGGCTGGCCGACCGCGGCTACGTGCTGGTGAACGGCCGGGTGCGGCTGTCCGGCACCGGCAAGGAGCTGCTGGCGAACCAGGAGGTCCGCGCGGCCTATCTCGAGGGCGGCCACGCGTGAGCCCGCTCGACACCTTCATGTTCGACTGGTTCGGCGACACGCTGTTCAACGTCCTGCTGTTCAATATCGTGCTGGTCGGCCCGGCCTCCTTCGCGGCGGGGCAGGCGGTTGCGAGCACCTGGCGATCGTGGCCCCAGGTGGTTGCCTATGCGGCCCTGCTGTCGGCCGGGTTGCGCTTCTTCGACTACGCCCTGGCCGGCGGCGAGCTGTGGTCGATCGGGGGATTTCTGCTCGGCTGGCTCGTGCAATTCGCGATCGCAGGCTTTGCCCATCGGCTGACGCGCGTGCGCCAGCTGATCCGGCAATATCCCTGGCTGTACCGGCGCAAAGGCTTGCTGGGCTGGGAGGAGCAGCACTAAGCTGTGGCAGGGCTCCACTTGGTGGAGAATCACGAAAAGGGAGACATTCATGAGCAGGATTTACGGCGCTCTGGCCGTCGCGGCGCTGGCCCTCGCGGTGTCGCCGGCCTTCGCCCAGATCAAGATTGCCTCGGTCGGCCCGATGACGGGTCAGTACGCCGCCTTCGGCGAGCAGTTGCGCCGGGGCGCCGAGATGGCAGTAGCCGACATCAATGCCGCGGGCGGCGTCAACGGCCAGAAGATCGAGCTGCAGATCGGGGACGACGCCTGCGATCCCAAGCAGGCGACGGCGGTGGCCAACAAGCTCGCCTCCGACAAGGTCGCGTTCGTGGCCGGTCATTACTGCTCGGGCAGCTCGATTCCGGCGTCCGACATCTACAAGGAAGCGAAGATCCTTCAAATCACGCCAGCGTCGACCAACATCAAGCTGACCGACGATGCCGCCGCGAAGGGCAACACGACCGTGTTCCGCACCTGTGGACGCGACGACGTTCAGGGTGCCACCGTCGGCGCCTATATCCTGAAGAACAAGAAGGACGCGAAAGTCGCGATCCTTCATGACAAGTCGCCTTACGGCAAGGGCGTGGCGGACGAGACCAAGAAGGCGCTGAACAAGGGCGGCCTGCGCGAGGCGATGTACGAGTCCTATAACGATACCGACAAGGACTTCACCGCGCTGATCAACAAGATGAAGCAGGCCAAGATCGACATCATCGTGCTCGGCGGCTACCACACCGCCGGCGCGATGCTGATCAAGCAGTCGCGCGAGCAGGGCTTCGGTGCGCAGATGGTGGGCTTCGACGCGCTCGAGGACGCCGAGTTCGCCAAGCTCGGCGGCGCCGCCACCGACGGCGTGCTGATGTCGTTCCCGCCCAAGGCCGAGGACGATCCGAAGAATGCCGCCCTCGTGAAAAAGTTCCGCGACGCCAAGTACGAGCCGGCCGGCTACACGCTGTTCACCTACGCCGCCGTGAAGGTGTGGGCGGATGCCGCCAACAAGGCCAAGTCGACCGAGGCGGCCAAGGTAGCGGCGGCGCTGCGCAGCGGCACCTACGACTCCGCCGTCGGTCCGCTGACCTATGACGCCAAGGGCGACATCAAGGACCCCGTCTACGACATCTATGTGTGGAAGGGCGGCAAGTCGACGCCGATCGCAAAGTAGGCGACCTCATCGCTGACGAGGGCCCGGTTCGCCGGGCCCTTTTTCTTTGGCTGGCCGGCCTGACCGAAGGCCGGCGATAGCCTCTCGCTCCCCCAATCAATGAGTCATCGAAGAGACGCGCCCTCGGCGCGGAATGCCGGTCGAAGCGCCCAGACCAGCGGTACGGTGAGCAGGGCGAGGATGCCGACACCCATCATTGCAGGGACGAGGCCGATCAGGTCGCCCAGCAAGCCGAACAGGAACGGGCTTCCGGCGCCGGCGATCGAGCCGCCGGTGTAGAAGACGGCGAAGGCATGGGTGCGTTTCTCGACCTTAACGAATTCAGGGATCGTGCCGTAAAGCACCGACGATGTGCCGTTCAGCATCAGGCCGACGAGGGGCAGTAGTGCGAGGGTCAGCGTGAGGGGCAGCGGCAGAAGCACCAGGATGAGCGTGGTCGTGGCCAACTCGGTCGAGATCACCGAGGACACGACTCCCAAACGCGCGCCCAGCCAGCCCATCACCAGCTTGCCCGCGGCGCCGCCGGCGAACAGCAATGACAGCGCGAGGCCAATGGTCGGCAGGTCGGCGCCCTTGGCCTGCAGCAGGAACGGCAGGAAGATCAGGAAGCCCGAGCGAACGGCGCTGTCGGCGACGTGGATGCAGAACAGCAGCCAGAACGCCCACGGCCGGTCCTCGCCCTCGCCCGTCCTGCCGCTCTTCGCCGCCCTTGCACCCATTTCAGCCGACTGCAGGCTGAGCAAGATCGCTCCCGCGCCAACGATCGCGATGGCGGCGCTCACCAGCAGCGCCTGTCGCCAGCCGAGCGACGCGGCGACCAGGGCGAACACGGCGGGCAAGGCTACCTTGCCGACATCGCCGGTGAAGTTGTAGGTGCCGAGCGCGGTGCGTGAGCGCAGGCCGGGATAGGCGCCGGCCACGAGGGTGGAGGCGATCGGATGCTGCGTACTGCCGCCCAGCCCCGCGAGCAGCAGGCCCGCAATCACGCCGTAGAGCGAGCCCGTGAGGCCAGCGAGCCCGTAGCCGGCCCCGACGAGCGCCGTGCCGACGGCCAGCACGGACACGCCGCTCAGCTTTCCGGCGAGCCAGCCCGAGGGAATCTGGCCGCTTGCCATGGCGCCGGAATAGACCGCCTTGAGCGCACCGATCGCGGCATAGCTCAAACCGAACTGCGCCTGCAGCAGCGGATAGAGGACGTTCAGGAGATCGGTGAAGCCGTCATGTAGTGCGTGGGCCGCCCCACAGGCGGTCAGTGTCCGGCGCGAGGAGCTGCCTGCATTGGCGGCGACATTCGATTGGCTATCGCTCGACATTCCAGCGGCGGTCCCATTGTGTAACAGGAATGTAACCTATACCGGTGAATTTTTGCGGAATAGTCTCACTCTGATCACCATACCTGTCAGCTTTCCTCACTTTGGCTAATGCGACGCCTACCACCGCTCAATGCGCTTCGCGTTTTCGAGGTCGCCGCCCGAACGAACAGCTACGTCGAAGCGGCCGCCGAGCTTGGCCTTACCCACGGTGCGGTCAGCCGGCAGATCGCGATATTGGAGGGCTGGCTAGGCCAGCGGCTGTTCACGCGCTCGGGGCGCCGCATGGTGGCGACGCCAATCGCCCGCGTCTTCGCGGCGGAGGTGAGCCTGTCCTTCGATCGGTTGACGACGGCGGCCGAGGCCTGCGGCCAGCCCGGGACGCGGCGCATCCTGCGCGTGAGCGCGCCGACGACGTTTGCCAGCCGCTGGCTGATTCCGCGCCTCGAGACCTTCCACGACGCGCATCCGCTGGTGGAGGTCTCGGTCACCACGGTAACGACAGGGCATGAGGAGCTGCGCGGCGGTTTCGACGTTGCGGTGCGCCGCGGCGCGGCGACGGCCGACGCGTGGCCCCAGCATCGGGCGGCCCACATCTTCGACGATCTCGATACTCTGGTCATGAGCCCGGCCTTGTTCGCGCAGCGTCAGATCCGGCGGCCTGCCGATATCGCCGGCCACGTCCTGCTGTCGTCGGAGACCCGGCCGGGGGATTGGATCGATTGGCTGGAAAGGGCGGGACTGGCTCACATGGCCGGACAGCGGCGACGCATCTTCGACCACTTCCACGTCACCCTGCAGGCAATCGTCGACGGCTTGGGAATCGGCATCGGTCCGCTGCCGCTTCTGGAGGCCGACCTGCGGGCCGGGCGCCTGATCACGCCGCTGCCCGACATCTGTGTGCCGCGCAGCGGCTACGTCGCGCTCGTTCCCTTCGACGCGGACAAGACCGCACCATTGAAGGGCTTCGTCGACTGGCTCATCGCGGAAGGAAGCCGCGGCTCGGCGGAGCGTTAGCGTCCCGGCATGCGCTCGACCCAGAAGGCAAGCTGCTGCTGGAAGTCCACCTCGGCGAACGCCGTGTCGGTGATGACGGTCGGTTTGCCGTTGCGTGCATAGCGCACCGAGGTCAGCCGTTTGAAGTTCCTGTCGCAATTGTGGAAGATGAACACTTCGTTGTGGAATCGGTGCAGAACGAACTCGTAGACCTTCCGGATGCTGACCAGTGCGATGACGTAGCGGCCGTCGGACCCGTTCTCGCCGAGCAGCCTGACCGGGATGTCGCGCCCCTCGTTCGTGATGCCCATCAGCGTGAGTGCATCGGGCGCCATCATGCGCTCGGTGCCGGTGTTGTAGACCCAGCGCACCATGCGGTCGCCGCGCGATTGCACCTTCGTCTGGCCGCCGCTGGTGCCGCAGGCGGCAAGAGGCAGGACGAACGCGGCGCCGAGCAACGCACGCCGCGGAAAGCTACGTTGGGGCAAACTCGGTCCTTTCAATCTTTGGCCTTTCCAACCGTGGCCATGTCGATCTCGACCGGCGCGATCTCTTCCAGCTCGCCGTTGCGGATCGCGCGGAAGAAGCAGTTGTGCCGCCCGGTATGGCAGGCGACACCGGTCTGCTCGACCTCGGCCAGCAGGGTGTCGCCATCGCAATCGATACGTAGCTCGACCAGCTCCTGGATGTGGCCCGACGTGTCGCCCTTGCGCCACGGCGCCTTGCGCGAGCGTGACCAGTAGCAGACGCGGCCCGTCCGCATCGTCTCGGCCACGGCATCGCGGTCCATCCATGCCATCATCAGGACCTCGCCGGTGCCGTGCTGCTGGGCGATTGCGGGCACCAGGCCCTGGCCATCGAAGCGGACGGCCGCCAGGAATTTTTCGATGGCGGCCTGCGGATAGGTGGTCGGCGTGCGGGACATGCTGCCTTGGCCTCTCGAAGAAAGGGGGCGTATAATCATCGGCTCCTCGCTTGGCAAATCGGGACCCCGTGAAAAAGCAGGCAAAATCCGCTCCGCACGGCCATGACCACGAGCACTGCATCGAGGATGCGGTTGCTGCTGCGGTCAAGCTCTGCGCCGACAAGGGCCTGCGCTTCACCCCGCTGCGCCGCCGTGTGCTCGAGCTCGTCTGGTCGAGCCACAAGCCGATCGGGGCCTACGCGCTGCTCGACCAGCTGCGCGACGAGGAGCTGGGCTCGGCGCCGCCCACCGTCTATCGCGCGCTCGATTTCCTGATCGAGAACGGCCTGATCCACCGCATCGAGCGGATGAATGCCTTCGTCGGCTGCAGCCATCCCGGCGAGGCGCATCGCGGCTTCTTCCTGATCTGCGCCGATTGCGGCAATGCCGAGGAGATGGAGAGTGCCGGCGTGGCGGAGTCGATCGCCGCGTCAGCGAGCCGCCGCGGCTTCACTGCGCGCGACATGACGCTCGAGGTCACCGGCACCTGCGCGGACTGCATGAAGTAGTTTGCGAATTTCGAACTGCTGGGAGCGCGGCTCTCCTGAGCCGCTCTTCCTTCGGCATGCCACACCCGATGAGCGGCTCTGGAGAGCCGTGTTCACAGCTGCCAGAGGACTTTCGCTTCGCTCACGTCTCAGGCATTGTGCGCCCGGTTGAGACGCTCGAACCCTTCCGCCAGGTCGGTCTTGAGATCCTCGACGTCTTCGAGCCCGATATGGACGCGCAGGATCTGCTTGTCCTTCGGCCACGGCACGGCGGTGCGGTAGTTGTCGGGATGCGACGGAATCATCAGGCTCTCGTAGCCGCCCCAGGAAGCACCCATGCCGAAGATGTCCATGCCGTCCAGCATCGCGGCGAGGGCGTTCCGGCTGTAGCCGTCCTTGAGCGTGAAGGAGAACAGGCCGGACGCACCCTTGAACATGCGCTTCCAGTTGTCGTGGCCGGGGCAGTCGGGCAGGGCGGGATGCAGCACCTTGTCGACCTCGGGCCGCGTCTTCAGCCAGTTGGCGATGTGGATGCCGCTCTTCTCGTGATGGCGCAACCGTACGCCCATCGTGCGTAAACCGCGCAGCGCGAGGTAGCAGTCGTCCGGCGCGGCGTGGAAGCCGAAGTTCTGGCACGCCGTCTTGGCGATCTCGAACATCGCGCGATCGCGGCACGAGATGATGCCCATCATCGCGTCCGAATGGCCGACGATGTACTTGGTGCCGGCGTGGATCGACAGGTCGCAACCATGGTCGAACGGCTTGAAGTAGAGCGGCGTCGCCCAGGTGTTGTCGATCAGTACCGCCGCACCATGCTTCTTGGCGACGCCGGCGATCGCATCGACGTCCTGCACCTCGAAGGTCTGCGAGCCCGGCGCCTCGAGATAGACGAGCTTGGTGTTTGGCCGCATCAACTTCTCGATGCCGGCGCCGATCATCGGATCGAAGAACGTCGTCTCGACGCCGAAACCCTTCAGCGTGGTGTTGGAGAACCGGCGCGCCGGACCGTAGGCGTTGTCGGTCACCAGCATGTGGTCGCCGGTCTTGAGGAAGCCCACGATCGCGCCGGTGACGGCGGCGAGGCCGGACTGCACGGCGATCGAACGGTGTGCGCCTTCGATGGCGGCGACGGCGTCCTCGAGCGCCTTCTGCGTCGGCGTGCCGTTGCGGCCGTAGCCGAAGCCTTCGAACGGCACGCGGTTCTCGAACTTCGCCATGGTCGGCGAGAGGATCGTCGAGGCGTGGTAGACGGGCGGATTGACGATGCCGAAGTTGTTGTCCGGATCGCGGCCGGCAACGGCCAAGATGGTGTCGGGCTTGGTATAGGTTTTCTTCGCGGTCATGGCCCCGACTATGGCACGTCGTTCACTTCGGCGGCCACCGGTAGATGTCCGGCCACAGCAGCCGCGGGTCCTGCAGCTCCCTGGTTTCACTGCGTACGACGCGGAATCCCGCCTTGCGGTAGGTGTCGAGCGCACGCGGATGGTCGGCCGTGTTTGTGTTCAGGATCAGTCGCGATGATCCGCGCGCTAAGGCGCGCTCTATGGCCCGGTCGAGCAGCCACGGCCCGATCCGCCGGCCGATGAACTCGGGCGTGAGGCCGAAGAAGACGACCTCGTCCTCGTAGAGCTCGAAGTAGCCGACGAGCGCACCGTCGTGCCGCGCGACATGGACCTCGTGGCCGGGCCGGTTGAGCAGCGAGGTGAGCTCGTCGTAGCCGTACAGCCGGCGCTCGTACCACAGCCACGGCCGGCCGACGCGATCGTAGAGGCGGAGGTAGAACGCGGCCGTCGGCTTCGGCTCGCGCACGATGTCGACTTCGATCGCGGGTGCAATGCCACGTCGTGTCCAGTCGTCCGGCGCCAGCTCGAGATGGGTGATCGTGACCGCCAGCACGCCATCGCTGCGCGGCGGCGGCTGGTGGGCGAAGAGGTCAGGGACCGGTGACGATGGCCGTGTCGGCACGTCCGCCCCATTCGGTCCACGAGCCGTCGTAGATCGCCGCTTCCGGCGCACCCGTGAGGTACAGGCCGAGACCGACGACGCAGGCAGTGACGCCCGAGCCGCAACTCGCGGTGACCTTCTTCGACGGATCGATGCCCGAAGCGGCGATACGCGCCTTGAGCTGATCGGCCGGCAGCACGGTGCCGGTCCTGGGATCGAGCAGCTCGTTGTAGGGCAGGTTGAAGGCGCCCGGCATGTGGCCACTGCGAAGGCCGGCGCGCGGCTCCGGCGTCTCGCCACGGAAACGGCCGGCCGCCCGGGCATCGACGATCTGCTCGCGCTTGCTGTCGATCAGTGCCTTCACATCGTCGATCGAGCGCACCAGCGTGTTGTCGAGGCGGGCAGTGAAATGGCGCTCGCGCGGCGGCGTCGGGTCGTCGGTGACCGGCCGGCCCTCCGCCATCCACTTCGGCAGCCCGCCGTCGAGGATCGCCACGTCCTTGTGGCCCATGGCGCGGAACATCCACCAGACGCGGCAGGCGCCGGTCATCGGCGAGGTGTCGTAGACGACGATCTTGTTGCCGTCGCCCAGCCCCAGCTTGCGCACGCGCGCCGAGAACTTTTCCGCCGACGGCAGCATGTGCGGCAGCGGGCTGTCGGTGTCGGCGATCTCGTCGATGTCGAAGAACACCGCGCCGGGGATGTGCTGGTTGACGAACTCCGCCTTGGGGTCGCGCTTCTGCGCCGGCAGGAAGAACGAGCCGTCGACGATACGGATGTCCGGCGCATCGAGATGGTCCGCCAACCACTCGGTGCTGACGAGGGCGTCGGGTCGGGCGTAGGTCATTCAGATTCCTCTGCTCATGTCTCTCTCTCCCTCGCCAAGGGGGACTGAAGGGTTCTAGGGAAGGGCGATGATGAACCGGCGGTTCATCTTTCCCTTGTTCTCGATCTTGGTGCACTCGACCCGGCCGATCTCGCCTGTGCGTGCGACATGGGTGCCGCCGCAGGCCTGCAGATCGACTCCTTCGATGGCCAGCAGCCTCACCCTGCCGGCGCCCATCGGCGGCCTCACGCTCATGGTCTTCACCAGTTCGGGCCGGGAGTTCAGCTCCTCGTCTGTGATCCATTGCGGCACGACCGGGCGGTCGACGGCGAGGAGCTTGTTGATCTCCTCGGTGACCCATTCCTTGGTCGGGACGTCACCCTCGAGGTTGAAGTCGAGCCGGCTCTTGTCGGCATTGACCTGGCCGCCGGTGACGTTGCCCTTGATCACGGCCGACATGACGTGCAGTGCCGTGTGCATGCGCATATGCTTGTAGCGCCGCTCCCAGTCGAGGACCGTGTGGACCGGAGTGCCGACGTCCGGCCTGGAAGCGTCGGGCGCCAGCACGAGCAGCACGTCGTTGCCGTCGGCCTTCAGCGTATCGACGACCTTGGCCTCGCCGCCCTCCCAGCGTAGCAGCCCACTGTCGCCGGGCTGGCCCCCGCCGGTCGGATAGAAGATCGACCGGTCCAGCCGCACGCCGCGATCCTCGACCGCGGTCACAGTGGCATCGGCTTCCTTGAGATAGGAGTCCTGACGAAAGAGTTCTTCGACCATGGGCAGGATTTAGGCCCTGGCCAGCCGCACCGCAACTTCCTTGGCCGTCGGCATCGAGGGCGCCGCGCCCAGACGTTCCACGGCACAGGCCGACGCGGCGCTGGCGTAGCGGGCCGCCTCGATCGGCGTGGCACCTTTCGCGAGGCAGGCGGCCAAGGCCCCGACGAAGCAGTCGCCGGCGCCGGTCGTGTCGACGACCTTGGCCGGAAAGGCGGGGATGTTGGTCTGGCCGTCGGCGGTAACCACCACCGCGCCGCGCTCGCCGAGGGTCGCGATCACGGCCCGGGCGCCGCGCTGGCGCAATTTCTCGCACGCCTCGCCAACGAGGCGCCGGCTGCTCGCGGCGCGCACCTTGGCGCCGGTCGCCTGGGCGAGCTCGATCTCGTTCAGGACAGCGACATCGACGCATTTCAGCAGGCGCGCAGAATGAGGAGCGAATGGTGCCAGATTGAGCACGGTGCGGGCGCCGGCGCGGCGTGCCTGCATCAGCAGGGCGTGCGTCGTCTCGAGCGGCGTCTCGAACTGCGCGACCCAGACCTCGTCCGCCCGCGGCCGGTCACGCACCATCGCGCTGGTGAACTGCAGGTTCGCGCCGGAGGCCACGGTGATCGCATTGTCGCCGCCGGCCACCTGGATCAGCGCCAGGCCGGTCGCGTGGCCCTTCAGGGCGCGCACACCCGAACTGTCGACATCGTTGTCGGCCAGGAAGCCGCGCAGTGTGTTGCCGAAGGCATCGTGGCCGATCGCTCCCGCCATCGCCGCGACGGTGCCGAGCCGCGCCGCGGCAACCGCCTGGTTGAGCCCCTTGCCGCCCGGCAGGAACGACACCTTGGCGCCGAGCAGCGTCTCGCCGGCATGCGGCCGCCGGCCGCTCTCGACGACCACGTCCATATTGAGGCTTCCGCAAACGACGACGCGGCTCATACGGGGCGGCTCATGTCATCCAATGCGGTATCGGCAGCTTCTTCTCGCGCAGGAATGCCGGGTTGAACAGTTTCGACTGATAGCGCGCGCCGCCGTCGCAAAGGATGGTGACGATCGTCTTGCCCGGGCCGAGATCCTTGGCAAGCCGCATGGCGCCGACGACATTGATCGCGGTCGAGCCGCCCAGCACCAGCCCTTCATGTTCGATCAGGTCGAACAGCACGGGCAGAGCTTCCTCGTCGGTGATCTGGTAGGCAGCGTCGATCGGGACGCCCTCGAGGTTCTTCGTGATCCGCCCCTGACCGATGCCCTCGGTCACGGAGTTGCCTTCCGCCTTCAGCGCGCCGTTGGCGTACCAGCCGTACAGGGCCGATCCCATCGGGTCGCTGAGTGCGATCCTGATGCCGGGATTGCGCTCCTTGAGCGCCATCGCAACACCGCCCAGCGTGCCGCCGCTGCCGACCGAGCAGGTGAAGCCGGCGACTTTCCCACTGGTCTGCTCCCAGATCTCGGGACCGGTGGTGCGGTAGTGGCCGTCGCGGTTGGCGGTGTTGTCGAACTGGTTGGCCCAGATCGCGCCGTTCGGCTCCCTGGCGGCGATCTCCTTGGCCAGCACCTCCGAGTAGCGCACGTAGTTGCCGGGATTGGCGTAGGGCAGGGCCGGGACCAGGCGCAGGTCGGCGCCGCACAGCCGCAGCATGTCCTTCTTTTCCTGGCTCTGCGTCTCGGGCATCACGATCACCGATCGGTAGCCGCGCGCATTGGCGACCAGCGCGATGCCGATGCCGGTGTTGCCCGCGGTACCCTCGACGATCACGCCGCCAGGCCTGAGCTTTCCCTGCTTCTCCGCGTCCTCGATGATCGCGAGTGCCGCGCGGTCCTTCACCGAGCCGCCCGGATTGAGGAATTCCGCCTTGCCGTAGATCTCGCAGCCGGTCGCGGCCGATGCCGCCTTCAGCTTGATCAGCGGCGTATTGCCGATGCTGTCGATGAAACCCGACCGGACATTCATAACGATCTCACTCTTCGGCCCCGCACTTCGCTCCCGGCCGGACGGTAGCGTTCTTTTGGGACGGCGCAAAGCGCGTCGGATCAAGTCGAGCGCTCGCGGACCTCATCGCGACGCAAGGCGAGCCATGCAGAGCGATCACGCCGCCGGCCTCCGGTATGTCCACGCGGCCGAGGAGGATCTGGCGGACATGGTCCTGCTCGTCGACCGCCACGATGCCGATCTGGTCGAACAGCCAGTTATTCGGGAAGACGGGTCGCTTGGCCCGCGCTCCAGCGCTATCATGATCGACGCAACTGACCGGAGCTGATGCCGTGATCGTCAAACAGATCTGGACTGCCAACGCCTACCGCAACTTCAACTACCTCATCGCCTGCAGCGAAACCGGCGAGGCCTTGGCCATTGACCCCCTGGATCATGAAAAGTGCCTGAAGGCCGCCAAGGATGAAGGATGGGAAATCACAAAGATCCTGAACACGCACGAGCATCGCGACCATACGGGCGGAAACGACGCTGTCGTCGGCAAAACCGGAGCGACGATTCTGGCGCACCGGAATGCCAAGGACAAGATCGCCGACATGGGCCGAGGCCTGGGCGCGGGCGATGTCGTCAAAGTGGGCAAGACGGTCGAGCTCGAGGTGCTGGACACGCCCGGCCATACCATGTGCCACGTGTGCCTGAAGTCCCACACCGATCAGCCGGCGCTCTTCTGCGGCGATACCCTGTTCAACGCCGGCGCCGGGAATTGCCACAACGGTGGCCATCCAGAAGAGCTCTACAGGACGTTCGACCAGCAGCTCGCCAAGCTCCCGCAATCGACATTGATCTATCCGGGACACGATTATGTGGAGAACAACCTGCGCTTCACGTTGGATCGCGAGCCCGACAACGCGGACGCCCGCGAGCTGCTCGACAAGCTTGCGGGTCAAGACCCCAGCAACGCGTATGTATCGACGCTCGAGGTCGAAGAGAGGATCAACACGTTCTTTCGCCTGTCCAGCCCGACGATCGTCGCGAGGTTGCGCGAGGCCTTTCCCGACATGCCCGAGAAGCCCGATCAACGCGCTGTATTCGTGAAGCTCCGTGAGCTGCGCAACTCGTGGTGACCGGTGGCGTGTCGCGCCGGAAGGGGGTCAGGCCAGCACCGGCTGCTTCTTGCTGCTCTGCCAGTCGTTCAGGATCTCGCGGGCGCGGTTCTTCTTCGGGTCCATTGCCGATGCGCGGCCGGGCACCTTGGCAGCGAGCTCGATCACGTAACCGTTCGGGTCGCGGAAGTAGATCGAGCGGATGAACTTGTGGTCGGAGATGCCGCGCACCTCGCGGCCTTCCCGCTTGCCGCGCTCGAACATCGCCTCGAGCACGTCGGGCTCGACTTCCAGCGCGATATGCAGGTCGAAGTCGTGCTGGTCCTTGAACTCGAACGGCATATCCGGCGCTTCGAAGAAGGCGAGGGACGAGCCGTCGTCGAGCTGGAAGAAGGCATGCAGCACGCCCGGCCCGCCGGTCTTGCGGCCGGTCATCGTCTGCTCGATCCTGAAAGCGTTGACCAGCGGCAGGCCGAGGAAGTCCTCGTAGAACTTCCGTGTCTCCTCCGCGTCGCGGCAACGATAGGCGTTGTGATGCAAGCCTTTGATCATGGTAGCGCTCCTGCTTCCTGGACGCCGTCGAGATAGGCCCGCGGTTCGCACCGGACAAGTTCCCCGATGGTAACCGGCCGGGTTCCGGCCCTTCTAGCGATCCAGCCAGACATCCTCGAAACGCCAGTGGTTGTAGATCGAGTTGACGGACAGCTTGATACCTTTCGTTTCCGGCCGCCAGCAGGTGGCCCCCTGGCCGTGCTGGATCACGGGCCGGGCGCCGTCCTCCTGCAGCTGCTTGTCGATCTCCCAGACCAGCTTCCTGCGGGCCTCGATGTCGGACATGCGCGACTGCTGGTCGAACAGCTTCTCGATCTCGGGACTGCAATAGTTCGTGTAGTTGCGCTCCGAGCCGCAGGAATAGGTCTCGTAGAACACCACATCCGGATCGTCGATGCCGACGCCCTGGATGTTCATGCCGACCGCATAGTCCTTCTTGAGCAGGCGATTGTACCAAACCGAGGTGTCGAGCGGCTCGAGCTCGGCCTGGATCCACACGTGCTTCAGATGGTCGATCAGGATCACGGCCTGGTCGCGATAACTCGGGATGTTCCGGGTCGAGACCTTGATCTTGAGCGGCTTGTCGGCGCTGTAGCCCAGCCCGGCCATGATCTTGCGGCCCTCTGCACGCTGCTTCTCGGTGTCCGCGCCGTAGCCTGCGACGGTCGCCAGAAAATCGTCAGGCATACCCCACAGGCCCTCGGGTGGCGGCAGCATGGCGCCGCCCTGCCGGTTGGCACCCTGGCCAATGATCTCGGTGAAGGCCGAGCGGTCGATCGCCAGCACCATCGCCTTGCGCACCTGCGCGTTGTCGAACGGCGGCCGGTCGCGATTGACCAGCAGGTTGGCCTGGGTGTTGGTCGGCAGCAGCTCGCACTGCGCCCAGGGCGCCTGGATCTTGAGGTCCTTCAACGCCGGCGCCGCGATCTCGGCCGTGAAGGTGAGGTCGTACTGGCCGGCGACAAAGGCCAGGATCGACGTCGCCCGGCTCGGGATGATCCGAAATTCGATGGCGTCGAGATAAGGCCGGCCCTTCTTCCAGTAATCGGGGTTCTTCACGAGCTTGATCGATTCGTTCTGCTTAAGCTCGACGAACTTGAAGGGCCCGGTGCCGACAGGCCGGGTCCGCATCTGGGCGGTGCTGACATGGCAGGGATAGACCGGCGAGAAGGCGCCCGCGAGCATGGTCAGCACCGAGGGCTGCGGCCGCTTGAGATGGAAGGTGACCTCGCGCTCGCCGTTGACCGTCACCTCCTGGAGGTTGAACCACCAGGACTTGCGCGGGTTCTTGCGAAGCTTCGACTCGTCGCCGACCAGCATGTCGAAGGTGCATTTGACGTCGGCGCTGGTGAAGGGCTTGCCGTCGTGCCACTTCACGCCGTCGCGCAGCTTGAAGGTGAGGTCCTTGCCGTCGTTGCTCCACGCCCATTCGGTGGCGAGGTCGGGGACGATCCTGTCGGGTCGGTTCTGCTTGCTGTCCGGATCGAATACCACGAGGTTGTTGTAGACCGACATGAACGGCATGACGGTCGAGATCGTCGCCTCTTCGTGGATCGAAGCGCTGGGCGGGTTGTCGCGATGGCTGACACGCAAGGTGCCGCCGCTCTTTTGCGCCGACGCGGGCGCTGCGAGGGCCAGAAGCGCCGCGATTACCGGCACGATGAACATGCGCCGCATGGTGTTCCTCCGTTTTTGGTTGCGACGACGCTAGCACGTCGTAGGGTTCCGCATCATGCGAATGCTCATCTGTCTGCTGGGTCTGCTGGCCGGAATTCTGCAAACGGCGCCGCTCGCCGCACAGGACTTCCCGAACCGGCCCATACACATCATCGCGCCGTTCGGACCGGGGACGGCGACCGACACGGTTGCCCGCGTCGTGGCGGCAGAGATGTCGCGCCGCACGGGGCAATCGGTGGTGGTCGACAACCGGCCCGGCGCCGAGGGCCAGATCGGCGCGCAGGCGGCAGCCACGGCGGCGCCGGACGGCTACACGATATTCGTCACCACCCAGACGACGCAGGCAATCAACCAGCATGTCTACAAGACGCTGCCTTACGATCCCGTGAAGAGCTTTGCGCCGATCAGCGGTCTGTCGAGCGGCGCGCAGATCGTCATGGTGCGCAACGACCTGCCGGCAAGGTCGATCCCGGAGCTGATCGCGCTCGCGCGAGCGCAGCCGGGCAAGCTCACGTTCGGCAGCGGCAACGGCTCGGCCCGGGGCGCGGCGGAGCTGTTCAAAATCATGGCCAAGGTCGACCTGCTCGGCGTGCCCTACAAGACCCAGCCGCAAGTCATTGGAGACCTCCTGGGCGGGCGCATCGATGTCACCTTCAGCGACTTCACCACGGGACTGCCGCCGGTGCGGGACGGCCGGGCGCGTGGCCTCGCCGTGACCAGCGCGGAGCGCTATCCCGGACTGGAGCAATTCCCGACGGTCGCCGAAAGCGGCCTGCCGGGCTACGAGTCGCGACCTTGGAACGCGGCCTACGCGCCGGCCGGCACGCCGCGGCCGATCATCGACAAGCTCAACCAGCTGATCCGCGAGGCGGTGGCGTCCGAGTCTTATCAGACGCTGCTGCGCACGACGCTCGGCGTCCCTTTCCCTGGCTCGCCAGAAGAGTTGGCGGCGTGGCAGGAGAAGGAAATCGTGAAGTGGGGCGAGATCGTCCGCATCGCCGGGATGAAAGAGCCCTGAGCCGGCGACATGAAAACGTCATCTGCGTGTGATTGATCGGGCGGCAATGACCGAAGTTCGACTGGAAGCGCCGCAAACCATCGTCGTGCGTCCGTCCGTGGAAGCGGACGTCCCGGCGATGCTGGCGATCTATACCCACCATATCCAGCGCGGCGTCGGCGACCTCGTGGATCCCGAACCGTTCCACGATGACGACATCAAGCGGCGACGCAAGAACATGCTGCGGCGCAAGCTGCCGCATCTGGTGGCCGACCGTGGCGGCATCGTCGTGGGCTACGCTTATGCCGTGCCGTTCCGCAAGCGGCCGGCCTACCGCTATGCCGTCAAGCACTCGATCTACGTGCACCCGGATTACCTGCATTCGGGCGTTGGCCGGCTGCTGTTGCCGGCATTGATCGATGCCTGCGCCGCGGCAGGCTTTCGCCAGATGTTCGGCTATATCGACGGCAGCAACACACCGTCACAGAAATTGCACGAGGCTTTCGGCTTCGAGCGCGCCGGACTGCTGAAGGACGTCGGCTTCAAGTTCGGCCGCTGGACAGACAGCCTTTTGATGCAGCGCGCGCTGGGGCCGGGCGCCGCCGAGCCGCCGGCCGACGACAGCTACTCCCGCACAACGTAGGTATAGAACCTCACCGTCCCGTCCTTTTCGATCTCGCGATAGATGCCCTGGACCTCGACGTCGAAGCCGGGGAACAGGTTGGCGCTGCGCTCGAACATCGCAAGATAGTCGAGCATCGGGCGCGCCCGCTCGTCGAGACGCTCGCCGGGCACGATACTGGCGATGCCGGGCGGATAGACCACAAACATCGTGGTCGCGATCCGCCCGAACACCTGGCTGATCGGCAGATAATCGACGTTGTTGCGCACCAGCTGCCGCACCGCCTCGTTCGGCGGCATTACGAGCGTCGGCAGGTGATCGGGCATGAACTGCGCGCGCTGCAAGGTACTGGCGCCGCTGTCGCGAAAGAAGGCGTGCATCTGTGCGCAAAAATCGCGCAGGCGCACGCCCGAGTATCGAGCCGGCCGCCGGGCGACGAACTCGCCGATAACGTCGTCGAGACGGGCATTGTCGTCGTGCAGCCGCTTGAACGCCACCAGCGTGCTGAGCAGCGTTCCCGCCTTGCTCGATTCGACGCCGGGGGTGAGCAGGAAGAGCAGCGAATTGAGATCGTTCTTCTCGGACACGACCCGGTTCTCGCGCAGGTATTGCGCGACCACGGGCGCCGGAATGCCGAAATCCGAGTAGGCGCCGGTGGCGCGGTCGAAACCGGGAGTCAACACGGTCAGCTTGCTGGGATCGGTGATCGCGTAGCCTGGCGCCACATGGCTGAAGCCATGCCAGCTGGCCTCCGGCGCGAGTTCCCAGCAGCGCGGATCCGAGGCCAGGTCGTCGGTCGAGACCTCTTCCCACGCGATCTCGCGCTCCGGCGCGCCGTCGCGGCCGGGAACGGCGAGACGATCGGGGACAAAGACATCGAAGAACCAACGGCGGGCCGGGTCCTTCTCCTTGTGCTCGAACTCGCGCCGGATCGCGCGCACCTTCTTGCGAAGCTCGATGCCGAGCCGGATCGTGTCGTCCCACAGCACCACGCCGGACCGGCCCTTCATCATCTGCGCCCCGACATCGAGCGAGGCGAACAGCGGATAGAACGGCGAGGTCGAGGCGTGCAGCATGAAGAATTCGTTGAAGCGGCGATGCTCGATGCGGCGGCGCTGGCCCTCGATATGGCTGTCCTTGACGTGGATCTGCGAGGCTTGGGAGAAGCTCGCGAGCTGCTTGTGGGTCGATTGCGTCGCCATGATGCCCGGCCGATTCGGTCCGAGATCGGTAAGGCCCATGGCATAGCGCCCGGCATAGAGCGGATGGAACTTCATGAAGCCCGCCCAGGCTTCATCGAACAGGATGTAGTCGCAGAGGTGGCCGATCTTCTCGATGATCATGCGGGCGTCGTAGATCGTGCCGTCATAGGTGCATTGCTCGATTACGGCGACGCGGAACGGCCGCTCGCGGCGCCACGCTTCCTTGTCGGCGATCAGAGGATGATTGCGGATCTTCTCGCGGATGCGCGTTTCGTCGAGCGCCTCGTGGAAGATCGGGCCGATCAACCCGTGCGCGTTGCGGTCGGTCTCGAGGAAGATCGGGATTCCGCCGCCGAGGAACAGCGCGCCGTGATGCGCCGCCTTGTGATTGTTGCGGTCGAACAGCACGAGGTCGCCTTCGGCGACCAGCGCCGAAAGCACCATCTTGTTGGACGTCGACGTGCCGTTCAGCACGAAGTAGGTCTTCTCGGCGCCGAAGATCTCGGCCGCTTCCTGCTGCGCCTTCAGGGCAGGGCCTTCATGGACCAGCAGGTCGCCGAGCTCGAGCACGGAATTGTCGAGATCATCACGGAAGACCGCCTCACCGAGGTGCTCGACGAAGATCCGGCCGATCGGGCTACGATTGTAAAACACGCCGCCATTGTGGCCGGGGCAGGTCCAGAGCTGGTTGCCGCGTTCGGCGTAGTCGACCAGCGCGCCGAAGAACGGCGTCTTCAGCGTCTCGGCATATTGCTTGAGCCGGCTCACCAGGTTCTTGGCGATGAAGGCGGGCGTCTCCTCGGCGAGGAAGATGTAGCCGTCGATGAAATCGAGCACCTCGACGGGGATGTCCTCCAGGCGCTTGCGGCGCACCAGCATGACGATCGGCATCTCCAGCCCGCGCCGCCGCATCAGGTTGATCAGCGAGGAGGTCTTGCCTTCCAGGCCTTTCTTGCCCCAGTCCACCACCATGCAGCCGATGGCAGCGTCGGTCTGGACGGCGATCTCGGCATCCTCGGTCCGCCGAGCCTGGATGACCTGGAAGCCGAGCTTCTCGATCTCGACGATTATCTCGCGCAGCCGGTGGCCTTCGAGGTCGTCGGCGTCGAAGGCCGGTGCGGAGAAGAGGAAGGTGAAGCGCCTGAAGAAATCCATCGGTCCGACCCTATGACGCGGATGTTTCAATATTGTGGTCGTCACCCCGGCGCGTGGGACACTCGCGCGGCCAGGAGCTGCCAGACGGCGGCAGCGAGCACGCAGGCGGCAACGGCGAAGAAGGCCATGCGGTAGCTGAGCATCGATGCGATCAGCGCGAAAAGCGGTGGCCCGAACACCGCGCCGGAGAAGGCGAGCGAGGTCTGCACTGCTGCGACGGCGGCGGCTTCACCAGGCGGCGAGAGATGGGCGAACTCGGCTTGCGAGGTTCCGTTCCAGCTGATCACGACCGAACCATAGCCGATAACCACAAGCGTGATCAGCCAGAACGGCGTGTCGGACTGCAGCAGGCCGGTGGCGATGCAGCCGAGGGTCATGCCGATTCCGGTCCAGCCCAGCAGCTTCATGCGGGGAAAACGGTCGCCAGCGCCACCGCTCAGCAGGCGGACGCCGGTGCCGACGATCTGCGACGCCGACAGGAGCGCGCCGGCCTGGGCAATGGTGAGGCCGCAGTGCTCATAGAGATACGTCACCAGGTAGAAGGTGAAGGTGTGCTGGGCGACGACGTAGATGAAGGCCGACCAGCCGAGCACGCGGAGCTGCGGGTGCCCGAGCACGAAGCGGACCGAGCGCCAGATGCTGGCGGCAGGCTTGCCGGCGACGGCGATGACGTCGAGACGCGGCCGCAGCGGCTCGATCGCGACCGCCGAGAAGGCGAGGGCACCGGCGGCGACCAGGCTCGCGCCGCGCCAGTCGACCCAGGCGAGCAGGGCAGGAAAGATGAGGCCCGCCAGCGCAAAGCCGATCGGCACGCCGGTCTGCTTCAGCGAGAAGACCATGCCGAAATACTCGCGCGGCACCCGCTGCGACAGGACGTGGGCCGAGGCCGGGTTGATCGGGCCTTGCGCCATGCCGATGAACAGGACCGCGACGACGGTCGCTGCCACCGCCGCGATTGAATTGAGCGAGAGTCCGATGGCAGCCATCAACAGCGCTGCCTGGCAAACACGCACCGCGCCCAACCGCACGATGGGGCCTGCGGCGGCGAGCGCCACCGACGCAGCGACTCCATAAATGAGGGCGGTAAAAATGCCGACCAGCTTGGCGTCGATCGCCAGGTCGCGCGCCACGGCTGGCATCATGACGCTGAGCGACAGCACGCTGAACGAGACCATCACCTGGATGGCCAGCATGCTGGCCACCGGGACGAAGGCGCGCTTCATGCCATCGCCTCGAGCCTTCCTCCCCTTCGCGGATTCCGCGAAGGGGAGGTGTCGCCGTCATACGGCGACGGAGGGGTCATGAGTCGCGACATGGAAGAACCGTAACGGACTCATGACCCCTCCGCCCTCGTAAGACGAGGGCATCTCCCCTGCGCTGCGCGCAAGGGAGGAGTGGGCAGTCACATCCCGAACAGGTCGGCCTTGTTCAGGATCGTGTTGCGCAGGATGCGGATCGAGGCGACGTCGACCATGATGCCGTCGACGTTGATTGCGCCCAACCCTTTGGCCTCGGCCTCGGCATAAGCCTTCTCCAGCCGGCGCGCGCGGGCGATGTCCTCGGGCTTGGGCGAGTAGATCTCCAGCGCATGCTCGATCTGCGACGGATGGATCGCCCACTTGCCGACGCAGCCCAGGATCATCGAGCGGCGGCATTCCTCACGATAGGCCTCGGGGTTCTTGAAGTCGGCGAACGGGCCGTCCACGGGGTCGATGCCGGCGGCGCGGCAGGCCATCACCAAGCGGAAGCGGGCGTAGTGCCAGATATCGCCGGGATAGCCGTCGGACTCGCCGACGTTCTTGTTGGTGACGCCCATCGAGGCCGAGAAGTCGCCCATGCCGAACACCAGGCATTCGAGCCGCGGCGTCGACCTCGCGATCTCGTCGACGTTCTGCATGCCCTCGACTTCCTCGATCAGGGCTTCGAGGCCGATGCGGTTCTTGAGCTTCAGCTTCTTTTCCATCTGATTGAGCAGCTTGTCCGCGAACAGGATGTCGGCCGCGGTCTGCACCTTGGTCATCATGAAGGTGTCGAGGTGCTCGCCGGCACCTTCGACGATCTCGATGATGTCCTCGTAGGCGTATTCAGTGGTGAGGTCGTTGATGCGCACGCAGCGCGTCTTGCCCTTCCAGTTCAGCGTCTTGAGCGCTTCCACGATCTTCTTGCGGGCGTCGCGCTTCTGGCTCGGCGCAACGGCGTCCTCGAGGTCGAGGAAGACATGATCGGCCTTCGACTCCGAGGCCTTCTGCATCATCTTCTCGCTGGAACCGGGTGTCGAAAGCTGGACGCGTCGGGCGCGGCGGGGACGGTTCGTCATGGTTCTCTCCTGTAGTTTAAATTCTGCTTCAACCGGATCGCCTCACCCCCGACCACCTCATCCTGAGGAGCGTAGCGTAGCGAAGCGTCTCGAAGGATGGGAACGCGAAGGACGGCACTACCGCGATCATGAGGTGGGCCGGCACCAATTCTGCTGCCACCCTTCGAGACACTCCGCTTCGCTTCGTTCCTCAGGGTGAGGTGAGAGTGTCGCCTCGACGTGAAGTGTTGGCTCGCTGGCATCTGCTTGAGAGCCTTCCTCAAGCCACGATCTTGTCGGCGCGCAGGCGGGCGATGTCGCCCGCGCTGCAGCCGATGGATTTCAGATAGTCGTCGGTATGCTCGCCCAGCAGTGGCGCGCGGTGGCGCACCTTGCCGGGAGTCTCGGTCATCTTCACGGCGACGCCGGCGATCTGGACTTCGTGGTCGAGTCCCGGATGCGGCACCCAGGGCAGCATCTCGCGCGCCTTGAAGTGCGGGTCGGCAACGATGTCGCGCACGTTGTAGACCGGCGAGAACGGCACTTTGCCGCCGAAGTGCTCGAGCAGCTCCTGCTTGGTGCGCTGGCGGGTGAAGGCCGAGACCGTGGCGATGATCTCGTCCTGGTTGGCGCGGCGGTCCTGCACCGTGACGAAACGCGGGTCGGTCGCCATCTCCGGCTTGTCGATCAGTCGGCAGAGAATCGGGAAATGCGCGTCGGCGTGGGCGGCAATGGTGACGAAGCCGTCCTTTGCCGGGAACATGCCGAACGGGCAGAGCAGGGGGTGATGATTGCCCTCGGGGGCCGGCAGGGTCTGAGCGTAGGAATGCTGGTGCATGATGCGTTCGCAGACCGCCAGGATCGCGTCGACCATGCCGACGTCGACGAACTGGCCCTTGCCGGTCTTGTGGGCGCGGAAGATCGCCGAGACGATGCCGAAGGCGCAGGTGATGGCCGGAACGATGTCGCCGACGCCGGGACCGACCTTGAGCGGCGTGTCCTTGTCCGGCCCGGTGATCGCCATGATGCCGCCCATCGCCTGGCTGATCACGTCATAGGCCGGGAAGTCGGAGTAGGGGCTCCTGCCGGTGCGCGGATCGCCGAAGCCGCGGATCGTGGCATAGACCAGCTTGGGGTTGCGCGCGTGCAGCGTCTCGTAGCTGAGGCCGAGACGGTCCATCACGCCGCCGCGATAGTTCTCGACCACCGCGTCGGCGCCGTCACACAACCTGAGAACGAGGTCCCGGCCCTCGGGCTTCTTGAGATCGATGGCGATCGACTTCTTGTTGCGGTTCACCGAGGCGAAGTAGCCACCGAAAGCCTTGAGCTTGTCGTCGACATGATAGGGTCCGATGATCCGCGTATGGTCGCCGTCGAGCGGCTCGACCTTGATGATCTCGGCACCTTGGTCCGCCAGCAGCATGGTGCAGTAGGGACCGGCCAGCATCTGCGTGAGATCGACGATCTTCACACCGTCCAGGGCGCCGAGGACTTCGCTCATGGCTGGGGACGCGGCTCTCCAGAGCCGCTCATGGGATGACCTGTCCGAAGAAGAGCGGCTCTGGAGAGCCGCGCTCCCAGCAAGCCGCCCCCGGCGTCACTTGTCGCCCCAGTGGCTGCGGCGCTTGATCAGGACCCAGCGCTCGCCCTCGAAGATGTGCTTGTCGTCCTGGTTCACGCCGTAGTGCTTGAAGCGGACGATGCCGGCGTCGGGCTGCTCGGCATCGCTCGTCCCGAGCACCTCGCTGTAGCAATAGAGCGTGTCGCCGTGATAGAGGGGCCCCTTCAGGCGAATCTTGTCCATGCCAAGTTCGGCCAGCGCGTTCTCCGCGGTGTCCTGGGCCGCGAGCCCGATGCACATCGAGATGGTGACGCCGCCGAAGCCGAGCCGCTGGCCGTAGTTCGTGCTCTTGGTCAGGTGCTCGTTGAAGTGCGCTTCGGCGGTGTTCATAGTCACGTTGGTGATCCAGACCTGCTCCATCGGCTCCACGGTCTTGCCGCGCGCGTGCTTCAGCACGTCGCCGACCTTGAAGTCCTCGAAGTAGTTGGCGGTCCCGGTGAGGGCGGAGACTTTCATCAGTTCCTCCCGCGGCCGAGCAGCCGGTCGGAGATGATGCGCTTCTGGATCTCCGATGTTCCTTCGAAGATCTTCGTCAGGCGCGCGTCGCGCCAGTGGCGCTCGACGGAATGCAGCGTCGTATAGCCTGCGCCGCCGTGGATCTGGATGCCCTCGCTGCAGACGCGCTCGGCCATCTCGGAGGCGAACAGCTTCACCATCGAGGCTTCCTTGTCGCAGCGCTGGCCTGTGTCGATCTGCTCGCAGACGAAGTAGTTGAGCTGGCGCGCCGCCTCGATCTGGGTCGCCATCTCGGCGATCTTGAAGCGGATCGCCTGGAAGTCGGAAATCGGCCGCTCGAACTGGCGGCGCTCGCCGGCATACCGGATCGAATCGTCGAGCGCCCCCTGGGCGAGGCCGATGGCGCGAGCCGCCGTATGGGCGCGCGCCGTCTCGAGGCCGGAGGTGGCATAGTAGAACGCCTGGCCTTCCTCGCCGATCATGTCGCTGGCCTCGACGCGGAAATTGTCGAAGGCGAGCTCGTAGGTCTTCCAGCCGAAATAGCCGATCTTGGGAATCGGCGCGCCGTTGCAGCCCTTCGGCAGGGTGCCGCGCTTCTTCTCGACGAAGAACATCGACAGGCCGAGATGGCGCTTGCCCGGCGGGGCATCCGATGTGCGGGCGATGATGATCAGGAAGTCGGCGCCATCGGCGAAGGTGCACCAGTACTTGTTGCCGCTGATCAGGTAGCCCGTGCCGTCCTTCCTGGCGCGGCAGGAAATATTGGAGATGTCCGAGCCGGCGTTGGGCTCCGACATCGAAAAAGCGCCCAGGAACTCACCCTTGGCCATGCGCGGAAGATACCGGGCCCGCTGCTCCTCGCTCATCATGTGACTGCCGATCAGCAGGTTGCCGCGGGCGATCAGCGAGGCGACGCTCATCCAGCCGCGCGACAGCTCCTCGGTCACCAGGCAGTACTCGAAGCAGCCGAGGCCGAGGCCGCCGTACTGCTCGGGGATCAGGATTCCGAAGTAGCCAAGCTCCGCCATCTTGTCCCGCAGGTCCATCGGGATGTCGCCCTTCTCGGGATCGAGCTTGTTGGCGACGGGCAGGACCTCGTTCAGGGTGAACTCGCGCGCCTGCTCCTGGATCATGCGGCGTTCTTCGGTGATGTAGGGCATTAGGCGGCCGTCCTTTGGCGAACGAGGTTGGTGCGCTTGAAGTCGATGACCTTCTCTTCACGCTGATTCAAGCCAGTTGTGTGCCAGGTGACGATGCCGAAGCCCTTGTGAGAGTCCGACACGCGGCGGTCGAGCACGACCGACTCGGCCCGCAGCGAATCGCCCGGGTACACCGGCTGGTGATAGCTGAGCTGGTTGACCCCGAGGAACGGACCGCCGCCCTCGCTCAGGTCCTCGACCGTCAGGCCGAACACCGTGGTGAATACCAGGAGCGGATTGACGACGATGCCTTGGTGACCGTGCGCACGAGCGTAGGCCGCGTTGTAGTAGTGCGGGTTGAAATGCAGGGTCAGGGTCGAGAAGAGGGTGCTTTCCGATTCGGTGACGGTCCGGCCCCAATGGTGCTTGAACACCCGGCCGGGCTCGAAATCCTCATAACGGTTTCCCTTGGGCACGGGCCGGGCCCGTGTCCTGAAGTCGTCCGACATTCCGTCTCCTTGCGTCTACTTCGTCGCAGCGCGGGCCAGTTCGCCCACATCGGCCAGCGTGTCAATGCGCTCGATGGCGTCGCGGAGGCGGCGCGCGCCGGCGGCACCAAGCACCGGCGTGACCAGGCTGTCGAATTTGGTCTCCAGCGCGGTGCGCTGCCTGGCGACGTCGGCCCAGGGAATCCCCGAGTCGTGGGTCGCCTCGATCGTGGTGCCGTCGTCGAGCTGGATCGCCATCTCGGAAAGGGACTTGGCCCAGCCCGGCTTGAATTCGATCTCCATCTTGTCGCGCAGCGCCTTCATGCGCGGCTCCTGCGTGACCGCGGCGGTGTAGGAGTCGACATTCGCCGTATCGACCCCGGTGAGCGCCATCGCCACCGTCTGCCGGAGCGAGAACTTGGCTTCCAGCCCGCTCGTCGGGTCCGCGATGTTGCAGACCTTGTCTGCGCCCGAATCGATCCTGAGCGTGATCTTCCGCACCCGCTCCGGTGGGAAGTTGCTCTTCAGCCGGATTTCTCGCGCGCACTCGATCGGCGCATGCGTCAGGTAGCAGGCGGCATGGTGCTTGAAGAGATTGTTGCGGAGATGCCAGCCGGACGGGGGCTCGGCGAGGGCGGCGTCGATCTCGAGATCGTCGCTTTGCGAGGAGGCAAAGCCCTGGTCGCACTCGAGCGAGTCGCCGCGCGCGGTGAAACCCTTGGCGGCGAGCCGGGCGGCGCGCAGGCCGTGCTCGGACGCCGTGCCGGCGTGCAGGGGCTTGCACATCGTTCCAAAGTTCGACTTGAGGCCGGCGGCCTGGGTGGCGGCGATGCCGAAGGCGACGGCGAGCTGTTCGTCCGTGAGGCCCAGCATGCGGCCGGCGGCAGCCGTCGCCGAGAAGGAGCCAACAGTGCCGGTGACGTGGAAGCCTTTCAGGTAATGGCTTGGCGCCACAAGCCTGCCGACCCGTCCGGAGGTCTCGTAGCCGGCGATGAAGCTCTCGATGAAGAGGCGGCCCGGCGCCTTGATCTGCTCGCCGAGCGCCAGCAGCGCCGGCACGACGGTCACGGTCGGATGGCCGCCCATGGCGAAGTTCACGTCGTCGTAGTCGAGTGCATGGCTCGCCGCCCCGTTGATCAGGGCGGCGGCCGAGGGCAGCGTCTTCTCGCTGCGGCCGACGAGGCTCGCCGAGCCGATGGCGCCGTCCTCGATCGCCTCTCGGACCAGGATGTCGGTCAGCTCGTCCTGCGCGCCGCATACGGTGACGGCAAACCAGTCGAGCAGGCACTGCTTGGTGCGCTCGACGAGATCGTCGGGAAAATCGCTCCAGGCGAGGTGAGCGGCCTTCCTGGCGATTTCGGCTGTGACGGCGACGGCCATGCTGGTTCTCCCTTGGGACGACGAAGTTTATCGCTTCCGAGCGACGATATGGAAGATGTGCCAGTGCTTTGGATTGCCCCGCGGCGTGACGCCGTCGGCCTCTTCTTCCTCGAACATCTCGACGTCGAACCCGTCGAGCAGCGCCAGCGCCTCGCTGCGATCGAGGAACGTAATGCCCGCGCGGCCCATCCAGCTGTCGCGCTTGCCGTACCACTGGCCGCTGAAGCGACCGCCCGGCGGAAGCGCCTCGCGAATTCGCGTCCATAGGCCGTGAAATCGCTCCGGCTCGCAAAGCGGCATGGCGAAGCTCGAATTCACGAGCTGCAAGCCGAGTGGCAGCGGCACGTCTTCCAGCCGCGCGACGATCGGCGTGATCCTCTCCGCGCCGGGAAGGTCGCGCGCTGCGAGCCGGCGCAAAGCCTCCGGCTCGGCATCGACCGCAACGACGCTCCAGCCGCGTCGCAGAATTTCGACGATGTCGCGTCCGTCACCGCAGCCGAGATCGATCGCGAGCGCATCCGCGGGCGTTTCACCCGACGCGCCGAACGCGTCGAGCGCGGCGACGAGCGTGCGGCGCGGCGGTCGGTCGCGCAGCTTCTCATAGTAGTCGGCCCATCCGCGAGCTTGTGACATTGCGCTCCGTGTGATTCTATCGAGCCAACGATAACAGAGCGTTCCGGGAGGAACACATGAAGAAGTGGGCGTCGCTTATCATCGCTGCTGCGTTCGTATTTGGCCCGATGACGGCGCATGCCGACATGAAGGCGCTCGAGGAGGCCGCCAAGAAGGAAGGCGAGCTCACCTGGTATGTCGCGCATTACACCTCGGAAGGTGCCGAGGAGCTGGGAGCCGACTTCGGGAAGCTCTACGGCATCAAGGTCAACGTGGTCCGCACCACGGCGCAGGTCGCCTATCAGCGGCTGACCCAGGACATCAAGAACAACCAGACGATTTGCGACGTCTTCTCGTCGACCGATATCGGCCACTATGTGCGCCTGAAGGCGGAAGGCAAGCTCGAGAAGTACACGCCGGAAGACACGACGAAGATCGTCGAAGCGTTCCGCGGCCTCGACCCGGACGGCTACTATCACACGACCTCGGCCGGCCTCGTGCTGTTGACCTACAACACCTCGAAGGTGAAGCCTGAGGACGCGCCGAAGAACTGGACCGATCTGCTCGACCCGAAGTGGAAGGGCAAGGTTTCGACCGGGCACCCGGCCTTCTCGGGCTACGTCGGCACCTGGGTCCTGATGATGAAGAAGTTGTATGGCTGGTCGTTCTTCGACAAGCTGGAGAAGAACAAGCCGCAGATCGGCCGCTCGATCAACGACACGGTGACGGCGCTCAATGCCGGCGAACGCCAGGTTGCCGCCGGCGCCGACGGCTCGACGCTGTTCAGTGCCGCGCGCGGCAACCCCCTGGCCATCAGCTATCCGAAGGATGGAGCCGTGCTGATCATCGCGCCGTCCAGCATCATGAAGGGCACCAAGCATCTCAACGCGTCCAAGCTCTTCATGGAGTACCTCTATTCGGTGGAAGCGGCGAAGATCAACGCCAAGCATTTCGCCGTCCCGCTGCGGCCGGAAGTGCCGGCGCCTCCGGGCGCCAAGCCGGTCGCGGAGGTCAAGACGGTGAAGCCGACCGTCGCCGAGATCGACAAGGGCATCCCCGAGGTGATCGAGCAGTGGCGGGACACTTTCGGCAACTGAGACGTGAGCAGCGTGCGTATGGTGCCAGGCCGCGGAACGTTCACCGTGTCGTCGCGAGCGCAGCGAGGAAACTGTACTGGTCATCTTAAATCCCTCGCTGCGCTCGCGATGACGAAGTTCTTTTGCCAAGGGAGAGCATCGTGACCGTCGCCGCCCCAGCCCTGCCGTCGGCGGCAAACCGCTCGTCGCGGCTCGGCGGCTTCGATCCGACCTGGCTGCTGTGGCTCGCGATCATCGCCGTGCTGCTGTTCCTGGTGGTGAGCCCCTTCGTCTACCTCGTGCTGACGAGCTTCCAGAACGAAAAGACGGGTGCCTTCACCTTCGCCAACTATGGCATCGCCTACGGGCGCGAGCGTTATGTCGATGCCCTGTTCAACTCGCTGCAACTGGGCGCGGGCGCGGCGCTGCTCGCCGGCGCGTTCGCCGTGCCGCTCGCCTGGGCGGTATCGCGCACCAACATGCCGGGACGTGGCTTCGTACGCATGATGGTGCTCGCGACCTTCATCACGCCGCCCTACACCGGCACCGTCGCCTGGATCCTGCTGGCCGGGCCCAACGCGGGCTGGCTCAACCGCATCTATGTGATGCTGACGGGAGCGGAGGCGGGGCCGTTCAACATCTACAGCTTTCCCGGTCTCGTCGTCGTCATCGCGCTCTATTCTTTCCCGTACATCTTCATCTTCACCAACGCCGCGCTAGAGCTCGTTTCGTCGGAGATGGAGGACGCGGCCAACATCCTGGGCGCCGGCGCCTGGCGCACCATGCGCAAGGTGACGCTGCCGCTGGCGCTCCCGGCGATACTCGGCGGGCTGATCATCTGCTTCCTCGAGGCGATCGCGCTGTTCGCCTCGCCGGCGATGATCGCGATCCCTGCACGCTTCAACGTGGTGACGACCCAGCTCTTCCAGTTCTTCGGCAATCCGGTCCGCGTCGAGGTCGCGGCTGCCTACGCCATGCCGCTGCTCGGCGTCACGGTTCTGCTGTTCCTGGTCCAGCGGCTGATGACCCACCGCAAGGGCTTCGTGTCTCTGACCGGGAAGGGCGGCGAGCGCCGGCCGATTGATCTCGGACCGTGGCGGTGGGCGGCGTTCGGCTACGCCATGTTCGTGGGCGCCCTGTCGGTGTTCCTGCCGTACATCTTCCTGCTGCAGGCGGCCTTCGCCAAAGCCTGGGGCAGGGGCTTCGCAGTCGACAACCTCACGTTCAAGAACTTCAATTTCGTGCTGTTCGAGCATGCGACGGCAGCCCAGTCGGTCTGGAACAGCTTCCTGTTCGGTGGTGCCGCTGCGACGGCGGGTGTGATCATCACCCTGGGCGTCGCCTACATCGTCGTGCGCCGGCTGGTGCCGTTCGGCGGCCTCCTCGGCTTCCTGTGCGTGGCGCCGTTCGTGATCCCGGGCGTGGTGCTGGCGATCGGCTTCTATGCTGCTTACGCCCCGCCGCCGCTCGCGCTCTACGGCACCTCGCTGATCCTGATCCTGGCTTTCACCACGCGCTTCCTGCCGATCGGCTACGTCAATGCCCACTCGGCGATCCAGAGTCTCAATCCCGAGATGGAGGAGGCCGTGCGCGT
Organism: Reyranella sp.; assembly: GCF_965279465.1. Classification (NCBI taxonomy): domain Bacteria; kingdom Pseudomonadati; phylum Pseudomonadota; class Alphaproteobacteria; order Hyphomicrobiales; family Reyranellaceae; genus Reyranella; species Reyranella sp. Next base: position 5,404,516 of record NZ_OZ257242.1, on the reverse strand, counting down.
GCTGGGCGGCAGCCGCCTGACGGCGCTGCGCCGGGTCGTGGCACCGCTGCTCAAGCGGAACCTGCTGGGCGCGTGGCTGCTGATCTTCATTCCGGCGACCCGCGAGCTGTCGTCGGCGATCTTCCTCTATGGGCCCGGCACCAAGGTCGTGTCGGTCATGATCTTCGACATGAGCGAGGAGGGCAACTTCGAGTATCTCGCGGCGCTTGCCCTGGTTCTGCAAATCCTGACCCTACCGCTCCTGTACATCGGTCAACGGGCCTTGGGACGTGACTTCATGCTGAGGCGCACCGCGACATGAGCAAGCTCGTCCTGAAGAACATCGGCAAGACCTACGGCAACTTCCACGCGGTGAACGACTTCTCCCTCGAATTGCAGTCGGGTGAGTTCGTGTCGCTGCTGGGGCCGTCCGGCTGCGGCAAGACCACGACCCTGCGCATGATCGCCGGCTTCATGCCGCCGACCTCCGGCACGATCGAGATCGACGGCCAGGTGATCTCCTCGCCGGCCGGCGTCGTGCCGCCCGAGAAGCGCGGCATGTCGATGATCTTCCAGAGCTACGCGATCTGGCCGAACATGACCGTCGGCCAGAACGTCGGATTCGGCCTCGAGGTCCGCAAGCTGCAGCGTGCCGAGATCGAACGGCGGACCGATCGCATCCTCGAGGTCGTCCAGTTGAGTGCTCTCAAGGGCCGCTATCCGGCCGAGCTGTCGGGCGGCCAGCAACAGCGCGTGGCTCTTGCCCGTGCCATCGTCGTCGAGCCGGCGGTGCTGCTGCTCGACGAGCCGCTGTCGAACCTCGACGCCAACCTGCGCGAGGAGATGCGCTTCGAGATCCGCCGCCTGCACGACGAGTTCAAGATCACAACGGTCTATGTCACGCACGACCAGTCCGAGGCGATGGTGACGTCGGACCGCATCGTCGTCATGAACAAGGGCCGTATCGAGCAGGTGGATCCACCTCACGTCCTGTACGGCAAGCCGAGGAGCCGCTTCGTGGCGGGCTTCATCGGCCGCACCAACTTCGTCGATCGCGACGGCGGCACCTACTCGATCCGGCCGCAGGCGATCGGCCTGTCCGCCGCCAGGCCGGTGGCGAACGCGGTGGAGGCCGACATCGTCGGCCGGTCCTATCTCGGCGAGTATTGGGACTACCTGGCCCAGCCGCTGGGCGAGACGAAGCCGCTGCGAGTCTCGACCGGGCCCAATGTTCTGTTCGATGTCGGCCAGCGGGTCTGGCTGGAGATCGATCCCGCCGCCATGGTACGTGTGGAGTAGCAACGTTCAAGAGAGTGAGAAATGACCGCAGGACCGCTCGCCCGCTATACCGTGCTCGATCTGACGCGGGTGCGCGCCGGTCCGACCGCGGTGCGGTACTTCGCCGACTGGGGCGCCAACGTCATCAAGGTCGAGATGCCGCCGTCGGCCGGCGAAATGGACATGGGCGGACCGCGCCACGGGCCCGACTTCCAGAACCTGCACCGCAACAAGCGCTCGATCACGCTCAACCTGAAGGAGGCCGAGGGCAAGGCCATCTTCATGAAGCTCGTGGAGAAGGCCGACGTGGTGGTCGAGAACTACCGCGCCGACGTGAAGTTCCGGCTCGGCATCGACTACGAGAGCCTGAAGAAGGTCAATCCGCGCGTCATTCTCGGGTCTATCTCCGGCTTCGGTCAGGACGGCCCCTACGCCGAGCGTGCCGGCTTCGACCAGATCGCCCAGGGCATGGGCGGCATCATGTGGGTGACGGGGCAACCCGGCGGCGGCCCGGTGCGCGCCGGCATTGCCGTCGCCGACGTGGGCGCGGGGCTGCATTGCGCCATCGGCTGCCTGATCGCCCTGCTGGAGCGCGAGGTATCGGGGCAGGGCCAGTGGGTGTCGAGCTCTCTCCTGCAGGCGATGATCTCGATGTGCGACTTCCAGGCCGCGCGCTGGACCATCGCCAAGGACGTGCCGGGCCAGGCCGGCAACAATCACCCGACGGGCATTCCGACCGGCGTGTTCAAGACCAGCGACGGCTATATCAACATCGCAGCCTCCGGCGACCACATCTACAAGCGCTTCTGCGAGTGCATCAAGGCGCCAGAACTGCTGAGCGACGAGCGCTTCTCCACGGCCAAGGCGCGGGTCAAGTACCGCGACGTGCTGAATGAGGAGATCGACAAGCGGATGGCGGCCTTCACCAGCGCCGAGGCGGTCGAGAAGCTCAACAAGGCCGGCGTGCCGGCCGGGCCGATCTACAAGATGGACGAGATGTTCGCCGACCCGCAGGTCAAGCACCTCAAGATGGCGCACCCCGTAGACCATCCCAAGCTCGGCACGATCGAGCTGATCGGCCAGGCGATCAACATGAGCCGTACGCCGTTCGAGATGAAGACCGCCACGCCGGAGCAGGGCGAGCACACCGACGCGGTGCTGAAGGAAGCCGGCTACGACGAGGCCGCCATCGCCAGCTTCCGCCAGCGGGGGGTGATTTGATGAACATCAGCCCCACCCCGAACATGATCGCGGAGAAGAACGGGCCGGTCGGCCGGCTCGTCTTCAACAAGCCGCAGAAGCACAACGCCACCTCGACCGACATGTGGGAGGCGATTCCGGTCATCCTCGACGACTTCGAGAAGGACCCGGCGATCAGGGTCGTCGTCGTCACCGGCGCAGGCGACAAGGCCTTCGTCTCGGGCGCCGACATCTCGGAGTTCGAGAAGGCACGCAACACGCCCGAGCAGGTCGCCTACTACGACAAGATCGGTGAGATTGCGAACGCCCGCCTCAACAAGTGCTCCAAGCCGACGATCGCCCGCATCCGCGGCTACTGCATCGGCGGCGGGCTGGCGGTGGCGCTGCTGTGCGACATCCGCATCGCGTCGGACGTCAGCAAGTTCGGCGTGCCGGCGGCGCGGCTCGGCCTCGGCTATCGCGCCAGCGGCCTCAAGATCCTGACGGATCTGGTCGGACCGTCGCACGCCAAGGAGATTTTCTTCACCGCCCGGCACTTCAATGCGCAGGAGGCATTCGGCATGGGCCTCGTAACCCGCATCGTCCCCGACGCGGAGCTCGACGCCTATGTCGATAACTATTGCAAGCTGATCGGCGAGAACGCGCCGCTCACCATTCATGCCGCCAAGCGCACGATCGAGGAGCTGACACGGCTCGACGGCAAGCCCGACTTCGACCGCCTCAGCGAGCTGGTCAAGCAGTGCTTCGATTCCGAAGATTACATCGAGGGCCGCACGGCATTCATGGAGAAGCGCCGGCCGCACTTCAAGGGACGCTGACCATGAAGACCCTGACCAAAGAGCAGTACGACGCGTTCTGGCGAGACGGCTACCTCATGGTCGAGGATGCCGTTACCCCCTCGCAGCTTGCCGCGCTGCAGGCCGAGATCAGGGCCTGGATCGAGGAAAGCCGTGCGCATCAGAAGCCGTTCGGGCCGCCGACGATCGACGGCCGGCCGCGCTTCGACATGGGCGCCGAGCACAGTGCCGAGAGGCCGGCGCTGCGCCGGATCAACAACCCGTCCGACATCTCCGATGCCTATCGCGAGGTCATGCTCGACGCCCGCACCGTCGACATGGTGGCCGACCTGGTCGGGCCGGACGTCAAGTTCCATCACTGCAAGATCAACCTGAAGCTTTCCGGCGCCAGGACCGAGGTCTCCTACCACCAGGACTTCGCCTACACGCCGCACACCAACGACGACATCGTGACGGCGCTGCTGTTCCTCGACGACATCGACGAGGATAACGGCTGCCTGACCGTCGTGCCGGGCTCGCACAAGGGGCCGCTGCTGTCGCTGTTCGAGGGCGAGCGCTTCACCGGCGCCGTCGCCGCCGACGCGGAAAAGCAGGCGCTGGCCCAGTCGATCCCCTGCATCGGCAAAGCGGGTGCCGTCTGCCTGATGCATACCAAGCTGCTGCACGGCTCGGCGGCCAACCGCTCGGATGCCTCGCGTGGGCTCTACATCTGCGTCTACACCGCGGCGGACGCCGTGCCGATCGCGCGCAACCCGATGCCGAGCCTCAACGAGGGCCGCATCGTGCGCGGCAAGGAAGCGCGGTTCGCCCGCTTGAGCGAAGGGCTAGTCGAGCTACCGAAGCAGCCCAAGACGGCCTCGTTCTTCACCGTGATCGGCCAGGAGTCGAAGCAGGCCGCCGAGTGAGCGATCCGTTTCCCGCCGTCACCGAGACGGCAGCCATCGGCGAAACCGCCGAGCTCTTTGCCGACATCCGCGCCACGGTCGGTGTCCGCGTCGTCAATCTCGTGTGGCGCCATCTCGCCACGATCGACGGTGCGCTGCCGTGGGCCTGGCGTGCGGTCAAGCCGCTCTACCTGCAGGGCATGGTCGACCGTGCGGCCGTACGGTTCCGGGAGACCATGAACCTGCCGGTGCTCGGCTCGCTCGCGGGCGATCAGCCGAAAAGCGTCGACGACGTGCTGGCGAGCTACGACCACTCCAACACGATCAACCTCTTCGCCCTGGGCGCACTGGTCGCGTGGCTGCGCGGCGAGATGGCGGGAGAGGGACTGCCCGAGACCGGTTCGCGTCTTCCAGCCCCGGACATCGTCCTGCCCAAGCTCGCTTCGGCGGAAGACGTTGCTCCAGAAACCTGGGCATTGGTCTTGCGCCTCAACCGCTTCGGCGATCCGCGCCAGCTCATTCTGGCCAGCATGTACCGGCATCTCGCCCATGCACCGGCGTTCCTGCAGCAGCTCGAATCAGTCCTGGCGCCGGTCGAGGCCGACGGTTCCCTCGCGCAGGCCATTGCCGGCAATCGCGCCGACGCCCATCAGCGCGCCAAGGTTCTGGCCCGTGCGATCGATGCAGCGAGGCCGCAGCATGCGACCGTGATCGAGGCTGCCATCGCGGCCTTCGTCGATCACGCCATCGGCAAGATGGTCACCATCTGCCGCGCGGTCCGGGTGGCGCGAGACGTTCCGCTTTCTCTTGCTGGGAGCGCGGGTCTCCAGACCCGCTCATGATTCCGAGCGGGTCTGGAGACCCGCGCTCCCGGCAGAGTTACTCCGCCGCCTTCGCTTGCCGCCGCGCCAGCCACTCCTTCATCGCCTGCTCCATGGTCATGAACACCGCGCCGCCGGCCTGCAGCGCCTTGATCAGCCGCTCGAGCATCATCATGCGGTGGCCGCGGCCGATCACGTGCGGGTGGAAGGTGTAGGTGAGGATGCCGAACTCCGGGCAGACCTCGTTCATGTAGCTGAAGTCGTCGACGAAGTTCGCCAACACATTGTTGGCGTTCATCAGGCCGGCCTGGATCGATCCGTTCGCGTTGCGCATGTATTCGAAGTGCGGATAGTCGTCGAGCGACCAGCTGATCGGCATCTCCACGAGCCGCGTCTCGCGGCCGCGCTGGAACGGCTTTTTGAGCTCGACCACGTCGTCCTGACGCGCGTAGTAGCAATCGTAGTCGTGGCCCATCAGCGAGCTGTCGTACTGGATGCGGTGCTTCAGCAGCAGGTCGATCGAATGGGGCGACAGGTCCCACGCCGGCGAGCGGTAGCCGCGCGCAAACTGACCGCTGATCCGCTTGATCGAGTTGTTGCCGCGGACGATCTCCTCCTCTTCCTCGTCACGCGACAGGCTGGCCGGCAGGCGATGGGTCCAGCCGTGGTGGGCGAGCTCGTGGCCGGCCTCGACATAGGGCATGACCGCCTGCGGGCTGCTGTCGATCGTATGGCCCGGCGTGAAAAAGGTCGCCTTGATATCGTAGCGGCCGAGCAGTGCTACCAGGCGGGGAATGACAACGGCGTCGTACTCGCCTCGCGAGATGTAGGTGGGTGTTGTCTGGCCGCGGGCGATGAAGCCGGACATGTGGTCATGGTCGAAGGTCAGGCAGACGATGTGGCGCGGCATGTCGCAATCCCTTGTGAATCGGATTCCTTGTGAATTGCATCAAGTCTAGGCGGATTTGTTGCGTTCGCCCATCGAAGCCTGCATGATGCGAAATAACGATAAGCAAAACAGGACCTTGAGTAGGGAGGGGTCATGGCGGGGGCGTCTGCCCGGCGCGCCGTTGCGGCCGAGGGTGACAACCAGCTCGTGGTCGACGGCGTGTCGAAGAAGTTCGGTGGCGTGGTTGCGTCGCAAGGCGTCTCTCTGGAAGTGCCGCGTGGCAGCATCGTGTCGATCATCGGCCCGAACGGTGCCGGCAAGACCTCGCTGCTGAACATGATTTCGGGCTTCTACAAGCCCGACACCGGCCGCGTGCTGCTCGAAGGCCAGGACATCACCCACCGCAAGCCGAGCGACATCGCCGGCCTCGGCATCGCACGGACCTTCCAGAACATCGCTCTCTTTCAGGGCCTGACCGTGCTCGACAACCTGATGCTGGGCCGCCACGTGCGGATGAAGGCGGGCGTGCTCGCCAGCGTCGTTTACTGGGGCATGGCGCAGAAGGAGGACATCAGGCACCGCGAGGCGGTCGAGGAGATCATCGAGTTCCTGAAGCTCCAGGACCTGCGCAAGCTGCCGACCTCGGCGCTGGCCTACGGCCTGCGCAAGCGGGTCGAGCTCGGCCGCGCGCTCGCCTCGGATCCCAAGGTGCTGCTGCTCGACGAGCCGATGGGCGGCATGAACCAGGACGAGAAGGAGGACATGGCGCGCTACATCCTCGACGTGAACCAGGAGCGCGGCATGACGGTCGTGCTGATCGAGCACGACATGGGCGTCGTCATGGACATCTCGGACAGGGTCGTGGTGCTCGACCGCGGCCGGCGGATCGCCGCCGGCACGCCCGACGAGGTGCAGCGCGATCCCAAGGTGATCGAGGCCTATCTTGGCGTCGCCAAGAGCGGAGGACGGACATGAGCCTGCTCGACTCGCCGAAGACCGACACGCTGCCGAAGTTGCTGCAGCGCAATGCGGAGGAGAGCCCGGGCGCGCCCGGCATCCGCGAGAAAACACGCGGCGTCTGGCAGACCTACGACTGGGCGGCCTATCGCGACCGGGTGCGCGACTTCGCGCTGGGGCTGGCCGCGATGGGCTTCAAGCGCGGCGACAAGCTCAGCGTCGTCGGCGACAACCGTCCCCAGCTCTACATGGCCCAGCTCTCCGCCCAGGTGCTGGGCGGGTTCTCGGTGCCGGTCTACCAGGATTCGATCGCTTCGGAGCTGGTCTACGTGCTCGATCATGCCGAGACGTCGGTGATCGTCGCCGAGGACCAGGAGCAGGTCGACAAGGCGCTGTCGCTCAAGGACAGGCTGCCCAAGCTGCGCTGGATCGTGTTCGACGATTCGCGCGGCCTGTGGGCTTACGACGATCCCATGCTGCGCTCGTTCGAGAGCGTTCTGGAAGAAGGCCGCGCCTTCGGGAAGGCCAATCCGGCATTCTACACCGCCGAGCTGGCTAAGGGTGGGCCGGACGATCTCGCGATGATCGCCTACACGTCCGGCACGACCGGCATGCCCAAGGGCGTGATGCTCAGCCATCGCAACATGATCGCATCGGCCGAGGCCTTCATCGAGATCAACGATACGAAGCCCGGCGACAATTGGCTGTCCTACCTGCCTATGGCCTGGGTCGGCGATGCCGCCTTCTCGCTCGGCATGACGCTCGCGGGCAAGCTGGTCGCCAACTGCCCGGAGAGTCCGGAGAGCGTGCAGCGCGACCTGCGCGAGCTTGGACCCAACGCGACGCTGGCCCCGCCGCGCATCTGGGAAAACATGCTGACCACGGTGCAGGTCAAGAGCGGCGATGCTTCTCCGGTCAAGCGCCGCGTGTTCGAGCACTTCCGGGCGCTGGCGGAGCGCTGCGAGCTCAAGAAGACCGACGGCAAGGCGCTCACGATGGGCGAGCGGCTGGGGCTCATGCTCGGCGAGGTGTTCGTCTACGGCCCGGTGCGCGATCAGCTCGGCCTGCGCAATGCGCGCTGGTGCTACACCGGCGGCGCGCCGCTCGGACCGGACACCTACCGCTTCTTCCGCTCGTTCGGGATCAATCTCAAGCAGGTCTACGGCGCGACCGAGGCTTCGGCCCTGATCGCCTGCCAATCCAACGCCGAGGCCAATCCCAACACGGTCGGCCGGCCGATCCCGCGGGTCGAGATCAGGATCGATGACAACGGCGAGGTCATGCTGAAGGGGCCCAACGTGTTCGTCGGCTACTTCAAGCAGGACGAGGTGACGCGCGAGACCCTGGTCGACGGCGGCTGGCTGCGCACCGGCGACGCCGGCTTCTTCGACAAGCAGGGCCAGCTCGTGATCATCGATCGCGCCAGGGACGTGGGCAAGCTGACCGACGGATCGGCCTTCGCGCCGCAGTTCATCGAGAACAAGCTGAAGTTCAGCCCGTTCATCCGCGAGGCGGTGGCGTTCGGCCACGGTCAGCCGATGGTCGTGGCGATGATCGCCATCGACATGCAGACGGTCGGAACCTGGGCGGAGAAGCAGGGGCTGGCCTACACCAGCTTCATGGACCTGAGCCGCAAGGCCGAGGTCGCTGGCCTGATCGCCGACGAGATCGCCAAGGCCAATGCCACCTTGCCCGACGTGCAGCAGGTCAAGCGCTTCCTGCTGCTCAACAAGGAGCTCGAGGCCGACGATGCCGAGATGACCCGCACCCGCAAGGTGCGGCGCAAATTCGTGGCCGAGAAATACGCGGCGGTGATCGATGCTTTCTACAACGGCGGCAAGGAGGTGCAGGTGACGATGGACATCACCTTCGAGGACGGCCGTAAGTCGTCGCTGACGAACGACATCGCGATCCACGACATCGAGCGCTACGGCACAGCGCGGCTGCAGCCCGCGCGGCAGGCGGCCTAGATGTCGGAGGATTTCGGCTTCTTCATCGCGCTGATGCTGAACGGCGTGTCGATCGGACTTATGTACTCGCTGATCGCGCTGGGGTTCGTGCTGGTCTACAAGGCGACCGACGCGATCAATTTCGCCCAGGGCGAATTCGTGATGATGGCCGCCCTGGTCGGTGCCGTCGTCGCCGGGCTCAGCGGCCCGCCGGTCGTGATGGCGATCGCGGCGGTGATCGCGACCCTGGCGGTGATGATCGGGTTCGGCTTCGGCCTCGAACGGGTCGTCCTGCGGCCGCTGCTCGGCCGGCCGATCGTCGCGGTGATCATGGCGACGATCGGGCTCGCGGCTGTCCTGCGCGGATTGACGCCAATCATCTTCGGCGGCGAGACGCGCGCGCTGCCACTGCCGATCAGCGACGATCCGATCACGATCGGCCCGGCGACCCTGCCGCCGATCCAGGTGCTGGGGGCGGGGGTGGCGATCCTGCTGTTCGTCTGTTTCAGCTGGTTCTTCAAGAAAAGCCGCATGGGTGTGGCGATGCGCGCCGTGGCCGACAACCAGCAGGTGGCGCAGGCGATGGGCATCAACGTCGAGCGCTACTTCGCGCTCGCCTGGGCGATGGGCGGCATCGTCGCGGCGCTGAGCGGCATCGTCTGGGGCAGCATGCTGGGCGTCGACGTGCAGATCGCGGTGGTCGGGCTCAAGGTGTTCCCGGTGGTGATCCTGGGCGGACTCGATTCGATCGGCGGCGCCCTGGTCGGCGGGCTGATCATCGGCATCGTCGAGAGCCTGGCCGCCGGCTATCTCGACCCCTATGTCGGCGGCGGCACCAAGGACTTCGCACCCTATTTGCTCATGATCCTGGTGCTGATGTTCCGGCCCTACGGCATCTTCGGCAAACGCCAGATCGAGCGCGTATGATGGACATCATTTTCCCGTCGTCCCGAGCGGAGCGAAGCGCAGTCGAGGGACCTGCTCATGTCCGCAGGCGTCGTATGAAAAGGTCCCTGCGCTGCGCCTCGCTACGCTCGGCTCCGGTCGGGACGACGAAGGTTTGTGTGGCACGCTTGGGCGAGGCGTCCTGATCATGTTCCATCGCGAAGCCGGAGTGTTCAAGACCAGCTACGCCGCGGACATGGCGCTCTATCCGCTGCCGATCGCCAAATGGACGGTGGCGGCGCTGGCGCTGATCTTCGTCGTGATCGTGCCGCTCACCCTGCACGATTATTATCTTTCGATCCTGAACCTGATCTTCATCGCCGTCGTCGGTGCGCTCGGGCTCAACATCCTGGTGGGTTACACCGGCCAGATCTCGCTGGGCCACGGCGCCTTCATGTCGGTCGGCGCCTATACCGCGGCCAACCTGGCGGTGAGACTCGACCTGCCGTTCTGGCTCACCTTGCCGGCCGGCGGCCTGATGGCGGCGTTCATCGGCGTCATGGTCGGTATCCCGAGCCTGCGCATCAAGGGCCTCTACCTGGCGATCGCGACGCTGGCAGGGCAGCTCATCATCGAATGGACGATCAACCACGTGCCGGCGATCTCGGGCGGCGCGCAGGCCTCGATCCAGGTCGACCGGCCGGATCTGTTCGGGCTGATCCTCAACACCCAGGGGCGGCTCTACTACTTCCTCCTGTTCTTCGCGGTGCTGGCGATCGTCGCAACGCTCAACCTGATGCGCAGCCGCATCGGTCGGGCCTTCATCGCCGTGCGCGACCAGGATATCGCCGCCGAGATCATCGGCATCGACATCTTCCGCTACAAGCTCCTGTCGTTCGCGATCTCGTCATTCTTCGCCGGCGTCTGCGGCGTGCTCTACACCTACTATTTCGGCATCGCCAACTACGAACAGTTCCAGCTCGGCGTGTCGATCGACTACCTCGCCATGATCATCATCGGCGGGCTGGGCTCGGTGCTAGGCTCGATCTTTGGCGCCGTGTTCATCACCCTGCTGCCGATCGTGATCCGCACGCTGATGGAGAACGTCGGCTCGCTGTTCTTCACCGAATCGGAGCTGGCGAGCGTGGTCTCGGGCACCCGGCTCGCCGTGTTCGGCGGGCTGATCATTTTTTTCCTGGTCATCGAGCCCGAGGGGCTCAATCGGCTGTGGCGCAATGTCCGGAGCTATTTCCGGGTCTGGCCCTTCTCCTACTAGGGGCGGGGTGTCGTAGCGAAGCAAGGCAAAGGGAGGAACGCATGGTGAGGTTCAAGAGGCGTTGGCTGGGCCTGGCGGTTACGACCGGCAGCCTGGCGTTTGCGACGGGCGCCTTTGCCCAGAGCAAGGAACTGATCTTCGGCTTCCAGTGCGATCGCACCGGGCCGACGGCGACGGTCGGCACCGTGCTGTGCCCCGGCTATCACGACTATATCGGCCTGATCAACAGCAAGGGCGGGGTCGAGGGCTACAAGATCCGGGTCATCGAGGTCGACAACGAATACAAGGTGCCGCCAGCGATCGAGGCGCACGAACGCTTCAAGAAGGAGGGTGCCGTTCTCGAAGGTCTCTATGGCACGCCTCAGACCGCCGCGCTGAACAAGAAGCTCGAGGAGGACAAGATACTCGGCACCTCGCCGGGCTTCGGCACGGCTGCGGCGGCCGACGGCAAGCGCTTCCCCTACACCTTCCCGATCGCGGCCAGCTACTGGTCGCAGGCTGGTGCCGCCCTCGAGTTCGCCAAGGAGAAGATGGGCGGGCTGAAGGGCAAGAAGATCGCCTACCTGTACTACGACAACCCGGCCGGCAAGGAAGGGTTGCCGATTATCGAGGATGTCGCCAAGACCGAGGGCTTCGAGCTGCGCACCTTCGCCGTGCCGGCGCCGGGCGTCGAGATGGGCTCGCAGGCGACCGACATCGTCCAGCGCTTCAAGCCGGACTTCATTGTCACCCACCTGTTCGGCCGTGCCCCGTCGGTCTCGATCAAGGAGCTGAAGGGCAAGGGCTTCCCGCTCAGCAAGGTCATCGCCTTCGTATGGGGCAGCGCCGAGGCCGACATCGTCGCCGCCGGCGGCATGGGCGTGGCCGAGGGCTACAACACCATCCAGTTCGCGGGCGTCGGCAAGGACTTCCCGGTGCTGAAGGAGATCGAGGCGATGTACAAGGCGCAGGGCAAGTCCGCGCCGAAGGAGATGGACTCGACCGTCTACTACAATCGCGGCGTCATGAACGCGGCGCTGCATGTCGAGGCGGTGCGCAATGCGATCAAGGCCAAGGGCGGCGCAGCGCCGACCCCGGAGGAGGTCAAGAAGGGCATGGAGTCGATCAAGGGCTTCACCCTGGGCGGCCTGCTGCCCCCGATGGAGCTGACGCCGACCGATCACGAGGGTGGCGGCTGGTGCCAGGTCTGGACCGTCAAGGGCGGCAAGCTGGTCATGACCAAGGACTGGTTCCAAGGCTACCGTGCGGTGATCCAGAAGCACCTCGCGGCGGACGCTTCGAAGTCCTGAACCTTGCTGTCGATCAACAACATCGAGGTCGTCTACGACCGCGTCATTCTCGTGCTCAAGGGCGTTTCGATCGAGGTCCGCGAGGGCTCGATCACGACGCTCCTGGGCGCCAATGGCGCGGGCAAGACGACGACCTTGAAGGCGATCTCGGGCGTGCTCCGCTCGGAGCGCGGGGAGGTCACCAAGGGCTCCGTCCAGCTCGCCGACCGCCGCATCGACGGCATGCGGGCGCACGAGGTAACCAAGCTCGGGCTGGTCCAGGTGTTCGAGGGCCGGCGGGTGTTCGAGCACCTGACGACCGAGGAGAACCTGGTCGCGGGCGGGCACGTCAGGAACGGCGCCGCGGTGAGCCAGGGGATAGACATGGTCTATTCCTACTTCCCCCGCCTCAAGGAACGGCGCCAGCAGCTCTCGGGCTACCTGTCCGGTGGCGAGCAGCAGATGCTGGCGATCGGCCGGGCGCTGATGAGCCAGCCCAGGGTCGTGCTGCTCGACGAGCCTTCGCTCGGGCTCGCACCCATGCTGGTCGAGGAGATCTTCGGCATCGTCGACCGGTTGGTGAAGCAGGAAAAGCTCTCCGTCCTGCTGGTCGAGCAGAATGCCAGCATGGCGCTGACCGTGGCCGACCACGGATATGTGATGGAGAACGGCCGCATCGTGCTGGAGGGGCCGGCGTCGAAGCTTCGCGACAATTCCGACATCAAGGAGTTCTATCTCGGGCTGAACGAAGGCGGCGCGCGCAAGAGCTATCACGACACCAAGCATTACAAACGGCGCAAACGCTGGCTATCCTAGGAGCACCGCAGGAGAGTGCCCCATGAGTGAGCCCACAAGCGAAACCGACCGGCTGCGCGACATGATCGAGGGCGCCAGGCGCATCGTCGCCTTCACCGGCGCCGGCATCTCGACCGAATCCGGGATCCCGGACTTCCGTTCGCCGGGGGGCATCTGGACCAAGTATCAACCGATCGACTTCGATGACTTCATGTCCTCGGAGGAGATGCGGCGCGAAGCGTGGCGCCGGAAGTTCGCAACCGACGAGACGATGGTCAAGGCCGAGCCCAATGCCGGCCATCGCGCGCTGGCCAAGCTGGTCGAGCAGGGCAGGATGACGGCGATCATCACCCAGAACATCGACGGCCTGCACCAGCGCTCGGGCGTGCCGGCTTCCAAGATCATCGAGCTGCACGGCAACACGACGTACGCGACATGCCTCGATTGCGGCCAGCGCCACGAGCTCGAACCGATCAGGAAGGCGTTCCTCGGCAAAGGCACCCTGCCGATTTGCGAGAAGTGCGACGGCATCGTGAAGACCGCGACGATCTCGTTCGGCCAGGCAATGCCCGAGATCCAGATGGCGCGTGCTCAGGACGTGACCAACAATTGTGACCTGTTCATCGTGCTCGGCAGCTCGCTCGTGGTCCAACCCGCGAACGCTTTCCCGCAGATCGCCAAGCAGCGCGGGGCGAAGCTGGCGATCCTGAATCGCGACCCGACCGACCAGGACGACGACGCGGACCTCGTCATCCACGGAGAGATCGGCCCGACCATGAGCCGCGTGGTGGGTGTGAACTGATGCCGTCACGCCGTTCCGCCCTCGCAGGCGCCGCCTTCCTGCCGCTTGCTGCCCCCCTTTTTTCGCGCCTCGCGCACGCGCAGCAGGACATCACATTCTTCCGGATCCTGACCGGCGGCACGGTCGGCACCTATTTCCCGATCGGCGGCCTGATCGCCAACGCGATCTCCAACCCGCCCGGCTCGCGGCCGTGCAACGAGGGCGGATCGTGCGGCGTGCCCGGCCTGGTCGCGACCTCGGTGGCATCCAACGGCTCGGTCGCCAATGTGGCGGCGATCGCGGCAGGGACCGCCCAGTCCGGCTTCGTGCAGTCCGACATCGCCCACTGGGCCTACAACGGCACCGGCATCTATCAGGGCCGCCCCAAGGTCGACGGGTTGCGCGCCATCGCCAACCTCTATCCCGAGAGCATCCAGCTCGTGGTGCGCAAGGGCTCGGGCATCAAGTCGGTGCCCGACCTGCGCGGCCGCAAGGTGTCGCTCGACGAGCCTGGCTCAGGCACTCTGGTCGATGCGCGGCTGATCCTGTCCGCCTTTGGCGTCAGCGAGAAGGACCTCAAGGCCGAGTACTTTCGCGCCCAGCAGGTCGCTGACAGCCTGAAAGACGGGACGGTCGACGCATTCTTCAGCGTCAGCGGCTGGCCGCAGAGCGCCGTCGCCGATCTCGCCGCCACGGTCGGAATCGAGCTGGTGCCGATCGCCGGCCCCCAGGTCGACGCGTTGGTCTCGCAGTTCCCCTTCTTCAGCATCGAGGAGATCCCTGACAATGCCTACAGGGGCGTAGCAGGCGTGAGGACCGTGAGCGTACACGCGATCTGGGCAACGTCAAGCAAACAGGGCGAAGAGCTGATCTACAAGGTGACGGCGGCGTTGTGGAATCCGGCGACCCGCAAGCTGCTCGATTCGGGCCATGCCAAGGGTCGGGAGATCCGCCTCGAGACGGCCACGACGGGGCTCGGCATTCCGCTCCATGCCGGCGCCGAAAAGTTCTACAAGGAACAGGGCCTGATCAAATAGGCGGGGGATCATGCGACTGAAGGGCAAGGTATGCGTCGTCACAGCGGCGGGGCAGGGCATCGGCGCGGCTACGGCTCGAGCCTTCGCCCGCGAGGGCGCGACGGTATGGGCGACCGATCTCGATGAGGGCAAGCTGCAGGCGCTTGGCGGCACGGCCGGCGTGCAGACCCGCAGGCTCGACGTGCTGGACAAGGCGGCGATCGGTGCGCTCGCCGCCGAGACCGGCGCGATCGACGTATTGTTCAACTGCGCGGGCTTCGTGCATCATGGCACGGTGCTCGACGCCACCGACGAGCAATGGCAGTTCGCCTTAGACCTCAATGTCCGCAGCATGTTCTGGACGATCCAGGCCTTTCTCCCCGGCATGGTGGAGAAGGGCGGCGGCTCGATCGTGAACATGTCGTCGGCCGCCTCCTCGGTGAAGGGAGCGGCGCTGCGCTTCATCTACGGCACGACCAAGGCCGCCGTGGTCGGCCTCACCAAGTCGGTGGCGGTGGATTACGTCAGCAAGGGCATCCGCTGCAATGCGGTCTGCCCAGGCACTGTCCAGACGCCGTCGCTCGACGAGCGGATCGCCGGCCTCGGCGGTGGCGCGGACGCCCGCACGTTCTTCCTGCAGCGCCAGCCGACCGGCCGGTTCGGCTCTGCCGACGAGATCGCCGCCCTGGCGGTCTACCTGGCCAGCGACGAGGCGGCCTTTACCACGGGCACGGTGAACGTCATCGACGGCGGCTGGAGCGTCTGACTGTGGATATCTCGGCCATCGCCGCCCTGGCGCCGGTCATTCCGGTCCTTACCGTCGACCGGGTGGCCGACGCCGTGCCGCTCGCGCGAGCGCTGGTCAAGGGCGGCCTGCCGGTGCTGGAGATCACGTTCCGGACTGCGGCGGCGTTGGAGGCGCTGGGCGCCATCGCCTGCGAGGTGCCCGAGGCGGTGGTCGGAGCGGGGACGGTGCTCGACGAGGCGCAGGTAAGGCAGGCAATGGCGGCGGGCGCGCGGTTCGGCGTCAGCCCCGGCTGCACTCCGGCGTTGGCCAGGGCCGTGAAGGAGGCTGGCCTGCCGTTCCTGCCGGGCGTCCAGACGGTCTCCGAGGCAATGGTTCTCCGCGAGCTGGGCTTCGGATTGCTCAAGTTCTTCCCGGCCGATGCAGCCGGCGGCACGGCGTGGCTGAAGGCAGCTACTGCACCACTCGCCGGTCTGCGCTTTTGCCCTACGGGGGGCGTGGGCCTCGGAACCGCGCCGGCCTACCTGGCGTTGCCCAACGTCGCTTGCGTCGGCGGGTCCTGGGTGGCCCCGCGCGAGGCCGTGGCGGCGGGCGACTGGTCGAGGATCGAGCGGCTTGCCGCCGCGGCGGCCGAGCTCAAACGAGCCTAGCGCGCGGGCCGGAAAACTGCTTCAAGAGGACCGGGCAGGAGTTCGTTCCCGAACATGAAAAAGGCGGTCATTGCGGCTTTGGCGCTGGTTATGGGCGCGAGTGCGGTCGCGCGCGCGGATCAGGTCATCGTGCTCAATTCGGAAGAGGCATCCTACAGCATCCTGAGCCGCGGCCTGCGCGTGGAAACCCAGCGCCTGCCGCTCGGGCGCGAGCCGCATCACCTGATGCCGACGCCGGACGGCAAGGAACTGCTGATCGCCTCGACCGTCACCAACGAGCTGGTGGCGCTCGACACCAAGACCGGAGAGCGCAAGCGCACCATCCGCGGCATCATCGACGCCTATCAGCTCGGCTTCAGCCCGGACGGCCAGTGGTTCGTGACCGCAGCTTACCGGCTCGATCACGTCGACATCTATCGCTACGACGGCAATTTCAAGCTCGCCGGCCGCATCTTCATCGACGGCATGCCGAGCCATATGGCGTTCGACAGCGATTCCAAGACGGTGTTCGTCACCCTGCAGCAGAGCGGGAAGGTGGTCGCCTTCGACCTGCACACCCAGCTCATCAAGTGGAACATGGAAGTGGGCAAGGCGCCGGCCGGCGCGGTCATGCTTCCGGACAACAAGCGCTTGCTGGTCGCACTGACCGGTGAGGATTCGATCGTCACAGTGGATCCGAAGGACGGTTCGGTCGTCGGCCGGCTCAAGACCGGCAAGGGCGCGCATAATTTCTGGCCGAAGGGTGACGGCCGCCATTGGTTCCTGAGCAACCGCGTTGAAGGGACCGTTTCTCTGATCGACACCCAGGACATGCAGGTCGTTGGCACCATACGTATTCCGGGCGGCCCCGACTGCATGGACATCACACCCGACGGCAAGGAGCTGTGGGTGACGCAGCGCTTCCTGCGCCGCATCGCGATCGTCGACCTCGCGACGATGAAGGTCAGCGGCAGCATCCCGACCGGCAAGTCGCCGCACGGCGTGTACATCCTGAAGGCACCGGCCCTGACGCCGCCGTCGCCCCTGCTGCGCGCGGCCTCGAACGAGCCGGATCCGAAGTAGGCCGGATTCGAAGCCGATGGTGCGCCCGGCAATCGATCTCTGGGTCGGTGTCCAGACCTGGCTGTTCGAGACCTTTGTCAGCCCGGTGCTGTTCTCGCTCAGCCTGATGGAGTGGTTCGAGCCGGCCTTCAACGCGGTCGAGTTCTTCATGTTGGGGGTGGTCCAGATCCTGGTGATCCTGCTGGTCATGCGCCCGCTGGAGCGCCGCTGGGGTGTCGAGCGCGGCGAGGCGCGGCTGGTCGGCGTGGACCGGGTCTACACGCTGCTCAACAAGCTCGGCGTCATCCCGCTGCTGGTCTTCGTGCTCGCCTATCCGATCACAAACGAGATCGAGCATCTGGTGAGGGTGTTCGGCTTCACGCCGCCGCGGCTCGAACGGCTGGTTCCGGGCCTGTACGACAGCGCCTTCCTGTCGTTCCTGGTTTATTTCGCGCTCTACGACTTCGCCGCCTACTGGGTGCATCGCGCGCAGCATCGCTTCGGCTGGTGGTGGGCGCTGCACAGCCTGCATCACAGTCAGCGCCGCGTGACCGTCTGGACGGACGACCGTAACCACCTGATCGACGATCTGCTGGTGAATCTGGTGCTGGCGGTGTTCGCGCAGTTCGTCGGCGTGCAGCCCGACGACTTCGTGCTCATCCTGATGGTCGGGCGCATGGTCGAGAGCTGGTCGCATGCCAATGTCGACATGAGCTTCGGCCGGCTGGGCGAGCGGCTGTTGGTCGGGCCGCGTTTCCACCGGCTGCACCACGCGCTGGCCGATGCCGCCCAGCCGCATATCCATGATCACAATTTCGCGCCGGTCCTGCCGGTATGGGACATGCTTTTCGGCACGGCGCGCTTCGGCGATATGCCGCGACCGACCGGCGTCGACGATCCCCGGATCGATGCCGACAACGGACGCGGCTGGCTCGGCCAGCAGATGGTGGTGTTCAAGCGGTTCGTCGCGGCCCTCATGCCGCGCGGATCATGGGCGACGCAGCGCCGCTGAAGTGCTGGGGAGCTGCGCTCCCGGCATCACAAGTGCTTCAGCACCGCCTCGCGGCGGGGGATCGGCGTCACCGCGCCGTAGCCCAGTGTCGACAGCGCGGCGGCGACGTTGGCGTAGCGTGCCGCGGCCTCCGGGTCGTCGCCTTCCAGCAGCCGGGTGAGGAACGCGCCGTCGAACGTGTCGCCGGCGCCCGTGGCGTCGAGCGCGTCGATGCGATGCGGCGCGATCCGGATGCGCCGGCCGGGCAGGGCGAGCAGGGCGCCTTCGCTGCCCATCTTGAGCGCGACCATCGGCGCGCCGAGATCGAGGTAGAAATCGGCGATGTCCTCCGCGGCGGACAGCCCTGTGAGCTGCTGGGAATCGTCGAGGCTCGGCAGCGCCACGTCGCAAAGCGGGATGGTGGCGTGGATCTTCGCGCGCGCCGTCTCGAGGTCCCACAGCCTCAGGCGCAGGTTGGTGTCGTAGGACACCTTGACGCCCGATGCCCGCGCGGCGGCGATTGCCGCATCGCAGGCCGCGCGGGCCGTTTCGCTGATCGCCTGGCTGATCGCCGATAGATGCAGGAAGCCCGCGCCCGCGATGTAGTCCTTCGGCACGTCGGCAGGCGTCATCAGCGACGCGGCGGAATTCCTGCGCAGGTAATCGAACTTGTGGCCGGCCGGGCCGTGGGTGACGAAGTTCACGCCGGTCGGCGCGGTCGGATGGCGGCCGACCTTCGAAGCGTCGACACCTTCGCTCTTCCACAGTTCGAGGAAGGCGTCGCCCATCCAGTCCTGTCCGAGGCTGGTGAGATAGCCCGCGCTCGTGCCCTGGCGTGCAGCGGCGATCGCCACGTTCTGTGAATCGCCGCCGAAGCCCTGGAGCCAGGTGCGGCCGTCGCCGTCCCTGGGCCGATTGAATTCGATCAGCGGTTCGCCGATGGAGACGATGGCGGGAGAGGTGTTCATTGGGTTAGGGTCACCGAAACCGTGGAGGAACGAGATGGCCGCCGACAACAAAGCCAACGGCAAACGCCGCCTGCGCAGCCGCGAATGGTTCGATGCGCCGGGCGACCCGACGATGGCCGCGCTCTATCTCGAGCGCTACATGAATTTCGGCCTGACCCTTGGCGAGTTGCACAGCAACCGGCCGATCATCGGCATTGCCCAGACCGGGAGCGACCTGTCTCCCTGCAACCGGCACCATCTCGACCTCGCGACCCGCGTGCGCGACGGCATCCGCGACGCCGGCGGCATCCCGATCGAGTTTCCCGTCCATCCCATCCAGGAGACCGGCAAGCGGCCGACCGCGGCGCTTGACCGCAACCTCGCCTATCTCAGCCTGGTCGAGAGTCTGTACGGCTATTTCTTCGACGGCGTCGTGCTGACCACCGGCTGCGACAAGACCACGCCGGCCATGATCACCGGCGCCTGCACGGTCAACATACCGTCGATCGTGCTGTCGGGTGGGCCGATGCTCGACGGCCATTACGCTGGCGGGCTCGCGGGTTCCGGCACCATCGTCTGGTACGCGCGCCAGGAGCTCGCCGCCGGCCGGATCGACCTGCAGACATTCCTGAAATGGGTTGCGGACAGCGCGCCGAGCGTCGGCCATTGCAACACCATGGGGACGGCGCTCTCCATGAACAGCATGGCCGAGGCGCTCGGCCTGTCGCTGCCCGGCTGCGCGGCCATTCCCGGGCCGTATCGCGAGCGCGGCCAGATGGCCTACGAGACCGGCAAGCGGATCGTCGACATGGTATGGGAGGACCTCAAGCCGTCCGACATCCTGACTCGCGAGGCGTTCGAGAATGCGATCGTGGCGGCGAGCGCGCTCGGCGCCTCGACCAACTGCCCGCCGCACGTCAACGCGATCGCGCGCCATATCGGCGTGGACCTCGACAACGCCGACTGGGACAGGATCGGCTACGACATCCCGCTGCTGGTGAACTGCATGCCGGCCGGCAAGTATCTCGGCGAGGCCTTCCATCGCGCCGGCGGCGTGCCCACCGTGATGGCCGAGCTGATGGCCAAGGGCAAGTTGCGCGGCAATGCGCTGACGGTAACGGGCAAGACCTACGCCGAGAACCTCAAGACGGCCAAGCAGGCCGATGGCGAGGTGATCAAGAGCTACGACAAGCCGATGCTGGGGCAGGCGGGCTTCGCCGTGCTGTCGGGCAACCTGTTCGACTCGGCGATCATGAAGACCTCGGTGATCTCGTCCGAGTTTCGGCAGAAGTATCTCGAGAAAGCCGGCGACAAGGACGCCTTCGAGGGCACGGCGATCGTGTTCGAGGGGCCCGAGGACTATCACCACCGGATCAATGATCCGAGCCTGCCGATCGACGAGAACAGCATCCTGTTCATCCGCTACACCGGCCCGGTCGGCTATCCGGGGGCCGCCGAGGTGGTGAACATGCTGCCGCCGGACCGGCTGGTGAAGGGCGGCGTGCTGCTGCTGCCCTGCGTCGGCGACGGCCGGCAGAGCGGGACGTCGGCCAGCCCCTCGATCCTGAATGCCTCACCCGAGGCTGCGGTCGGCGGCGGGCTGGCGCTGCTCGTGACCGGAGACAAGGTCAGGGTCGATATCGGCAAGCGCACCGCCAACATCATGATCTCCGACGAGGAGCTGGCGAAGCGCCGCGCGGCCTGGAAACCGCACATCAAGGAGAGCCAGACTCCGTGGCAGGAGCTGCAGCGCAAGTTTGTCGGCCAGCTCGCCTCCGGCGCCTGCCTCGACTTCGCAGTCAACTACCAGAGGATCGCTCAGACCAAGGGCGTGCCGAGGCACTCGCATTAGTTAAAGGCGCCCATAAAGTTCTCCTCCCTCGCGAAGCGGGGGAGGCGGCGCGGTAATCCGCGAGGGGGTCATGAGCAATGACCCCTCCATCGGCGTAAGACGCCGACACCTCCCCTGCGCGGGATCCGCCAAGGGGAGGAAAGGACTTTTATCGATAAAGCCGTTGCTCGACCGTGATCGGCAGATCGGTGCGGTTGATCAGCACGATCGCCCACGGCGAGGTCGGTGGTCCTTGAGGGGCGCGGCCAGCCGGAGGAGGCGGGGGGGCGAGACTGGACGTTGCTCCCGGAGCGACGAAGCCCGCGGCAGGCGCACCGCCGAAGGTCGGGCCGGCGAAAAGCGACCGCGGCGCCGATTGCATTGGCGGAGGCGGAGCGTGCTGGGCAACCATCGTCTCGGACGGTCCGCGCTCCTCGAACACCACCATGATGCGATCACGGCGGCGACTGGCCGAGAGCACATTTATCGAATAGGGACCGGGGCGCATGCCGAGAAAGATACCGATCGCATTCGTGCGTCCCGGCTCGAACAAATCGGGAGGATTGGCGCCGACGCGCGTCCACAGGCTACGCCATTCGGCCATGGTGTACGCCATGACCTGCTCAGGCTGGCGGACGACTGCTGCCGAGCCGCGCCACTGGCGAAGCTCGACGGACTGCGCCGTGGCCCCACCCGCGCAACCAACAAGCGCGGCGACGGCGAGCAAGAGCGACTTCAACTTGGACAACACGCGGGCAGCTCGTTCCGAACCTGGGCTGATGAACCGGGAACCCACAAACACCATTACAGTTTGGCTCAAATGCGGCGAACGGCATCGGGTCAATGCGAACCGACATCGGATTCCGTCGATGTGATGCTCAAAAGCCACAGTGCTGCACGAGCCCTGTGCTTCGCGACTGTGTATGCTGCAGTGCATTAAAAGCGCGGCCATCCTGCGCTTGCATCAAATCCGACTGCGGTGCCTCCTCATTGAATACCTCCTCGCCGCTTCACCCCTTGGTAGGAAGGAGGAGCATGAGAGCTCACGACCGCTTCGCCTTGTCGGCGGCGTTGGTCGACTGGATCTGTTCGCGGATGCGGCGCCAGTCGTCGTCGCTGTAGGCCATCATGCTGGAGAACGTGCCGTTGCCCATGATGCCCATGCCGCCGTCGATCGCGATCACCTCTCCGTTGATGTACTCGACCTCGTCGCTCATCAGGAACGCCGCCATGTTGGCGAGCTCGCCCGGGCGGCCGACCCGGCCCATCGGGTTGCGCACCTTGTAGCGATCGTCGTCGTCGTCCTTCATCGGATTGAGTCGCGCCCATGCGCCTTCCGTGGGAAAGGGGCCGGGCGCGATGGCATTGAGGCGGATGCCGTGCCGCGCCCATTCGACGGCGAGGCTCTGCGTCATCACCGCGACGCCGGCCTTCGACATCGCCGACGGCACCACGAAGGGACTGCCGGTCCACACCCACGTCGTGAGAATGCTGATGACGCTGGCCTTGCGCTGCTCGGCGATCCAGCGCTTGCCGCAGGCGTTGGTCATGTAGAAGGTGCCGTGCAGCACGATGTTGGCGATCGCATCGAACGCGCGTGGGCTGAGGTCCTTGGTCTGCGAGATGAAGTTTCCGGCAGCATTGTTGACCAACCCGTCGAGCGGTCCGCCCGCCCAAATTTCGCCGATCATCTCCTCGACGGCGGTCGCGACGCGGATGTCGACAGTAAATGTGTCGACCCGGCGGCCAGGATGCCTGGCCATGATCTCCCTGGCGGTTTCCTCGAGCACGCCGCCACGGCGGCCGCAGATCACGCAATCCGCGCCGAGCTCGACGAAACGCTCCATCATGATCTTGCCAAGTCCCGTGCCGCCGCCGGTGACGAGGAATCGCTTGCCCTTGAACAGGTCGTTTCTGAACATCGCTGTCTTCCCCCGTGCCTCAACCTTTCGTTTATCTTACGACTTCAAATGTTCACAAGTGTTGCGCGCGCCAACCGGACTGATAGGATTTCAGGATAACAAGAGGGATCGTTGAATGACGACCCATCAGGGAGAGCAAGGCGGGGACGTCGGGTCGGTTGAGCTGCGTGGTAAGGTAAAGTGGTTCAACGCCGTAAAGGGCTATGGATTTCTTGCCCTCGAAAGCGACAACAGCGACGCGTTCCTGCACGTGACGACACTTCGGCAATCCGGGCATGAGGATCTCAAGCCAGGCGCTACGGTGTTATGTGCTGGTGTCCGCGGGCCCAAGGGCTGGCAGGTGATGAAGGTGCTCGACGTTGATTCGTCGACTGCCGTCGCAACCACGCCTAAGCCTCCGCCCGCGCCAGAAGGCATTGCCATGGGCGACTACATCGCCGCCCTGGTGAAGTGGTACAATAACGAACGCGGCTACGGCTTCGTCACACGTGAAGCGACGGACGGGGATATCTTCGTCCACGCTGCGGTGCTGCGACGGCACGGCATGGAATCGCTGGCACCGGGCCAGAAGGTGATGGTGCGCATCGCCGAGGGGCAGAAGGGCCTGCAGGTCGTCGAAATCCGAGGCGCTTGACCTCCACGGGTCTGGTCGCGCACTAAGGCGACCATGGCGTTTCAAGTGGTGTCGCGGCCGGTCGGTCGCCGGTTCATCTTCGCTGCTCCGCTGATGTTCGCGGCCGTGGCCGCGCGCGCCCAGCCTGCGGACGTCCAGTTCAAGCGCTCGTCGCTGACGATCGTGGCCGGTGGGCGCGACCTCAGGTTCGAGGTCGACCTCGCGACCAATGACGCCGAGCGCTCGCGCGGGCTGATGTTCCGCAAGCAGCTCGGTGCCTACGAAGGCATGCTGTTTGATTTCTTCCAGGAGATGCCGGTCAGCTTCTGGATGAAGAACACGCTGATCCCGCTCGACATGGTGTTCATCGCCGGCGACGGCACGGTGAAGCATGTGCACGCCAACGCCGTGCCGCTCTCGACCGATGCCATCCCCAGTCTTTATCCGGTGCGCGCCGTGCTCGAGATCAACGGCGGCAGCGCCGCACTGCTCGGCATCAAGCCAGGCGACAAGGTCAAGCATCCAATCTTCGGCAACGCTTGACGCAGCTTTCAATCTCTTGCTGGGAGCGCGGGTCTGGAAACCCGCGCTCCCAGCAAGACGATGAGCAGCTTTCGAGGGCTACCGCTTCAGCGCGCAGGTCATGCCGTCGCCGACGGCGAGCAACGTGAGGTCGACCCGCTCATCGTTCCTGAGCTTTGTGTTGAGCGCGCGGATCGCCTTGGTGTCCTCGCTTTGGTCCTTGCGATCGACGACAGAGCCGCCCCATAGAACGTTGTCGATAGGATCAGGCCGCCGCGACGCAGCAGCCTGAGGCAGCGCTCGTAGTAGGCGTCATAGTCGTTCTTGTTGGCGTCGATGAAAGCCATGTCGAGCTGCCCGCCCAAGCCTTGAGCCAACAGCCAATCCAGCGTCTTCAGCGCTGGACCGATGGTGAGCTCGATCCGGCCCTCGACGCCCGCTTCTCTCCAGTAGGACCGGCCGATGCGGGTCCACTCTTCGCTCACGTCGCAGCACCAGAGCTTGCCGTCGGGCGGCAAGGCCCCTGCGACGCAGAGCGCCGAATAGCCGGTGAAGGTGCCGACCTCGACGGCGCGCCTGGCGCCGATCGCGCGGGCGAGCAGGGCCATCTGCTGGCCCTGATGGGCGGAGATCTGCATGCCGGCCTGGGGCAGCCTGGCCGTCTCCTCGCGCAGGCGCCGTTTCAGCGGGTTGTCGCGCAGCCAGTTGTCATCGACATATTCGGACAGTTCACCACCGATCGTCGGCCAACTCTTCATCGCTGCACCTGATGTTCAGACCGGCATCGTGCGCTTCTGGTGCGCCCGCCCGACCTTGGCGGACTCGGGATTGTGGCCGGAGATGACGCGCACGCCTTCGTCGAGGCTGGCGGCGATCTTGTCCGGCGTGGCACCCTCGAGGAAGGCAAGCTTGTTCCTGCGGCAGCCGGCGAAGACCTTCTTTCGCGCCGCTTCCATCTCCGGCGGGTAGGGACGCCGCTGCAGCGTGGTGTAGCCGAGCGCGAGGCCGAGATCTCCTGGTCCAAGCTCGGCGAAGCCCAGCCCCGGTACGGCGAGGATCTCGTCGGCATTGGCGACGCCGGCCGGGCTTTCGATCTTGACGCCGAGCAGCAATTCGCCGGTCGGGCTGAGCGGCCAGGGCTCGGCACGGTCGAAATATTCCTCCTGAGTCAGGCCCCAGATCGGCGCCGCCGTCGGTTCGGAGCCGCGGCCGCGCGTGCCGCCACCCAGCGTGTCGGTGCCGGTCTTGTGATGCGGAAAGCGGCAGGCGCGCACGAACCCCTTCACCGCGTCGGCGGACTCCGCCTGGCAGAGCAGAATGCCGTGGGCGCCGCGCGCGAGGATCTGGCGGAACTGCCAGGCGTTGAAGGTGACGTTCGGTCCGTCGGTGCCGTTGACCGGTGCCTCGACGATCACCGTCGGCGTCCGGTGGCCCGAGCGCGTCGGCCCGCCGTCGAGCAGGCCGCGCATGTAGTTCTCGAGTCCGGTCATGTCGAAGGCGCCGTGCTCCATGCCGACGTTGATGTAGTCGGCCCATGTCTTGGCGTCGGCGCGGCCCTGATCGTAGGTCAGCACGTGTCCGGTGTGCGGGCCATCGTAGTAGATCGCCTGATCGGCTTCCAGGAGCTCGATGGCGCGATTGATGCGGTTGGCCATGACGTTTCCCCATTTTCTTCCGTTGCAGGCCAGCATAGACCGTACAGTTGCGCAAACGGGAGGAAACATGACGATTCGATTGGGGCGCCGAGCGGTCTTGGCCGGAACGGCTTCGCTTGCCGCCTGGCCCGCGGCCGCTCAGGCGGGCTATCCGGACCGGCCGATTCGCCTCGTGGTGCCGGCCGGAGCCGGCGGGCCGACCGACGTCGTCGCCCGCATCCTGCAGCCCCACCTCTCGCAGATCCTTGGTCAATCGGTCGTGGTCGAGAACAAGGCGGGCGCGAGTGGCAACATCGGCGCCGCGATGGTCGCCGGTTCCGCCCCCGACGGCTACACGATCCTGATGGCGCCCTCGACCAACGCGCTTACGCCGGCACTCTACGGCAAGGCGTTGGGCTACGATGTCGTCAATGCCGTCACGGGTGTGGCTTATGTGGCGAGCGTGCCTCTGATCGTCGTTGGGCCTGCCGAAGGTCCCAAGACCTTGCCCGAGCTGATCGCCCTGCTGAAGAAGGAGCCGGGCAAGCATTCCTACGCTTCCTCGGGCAATGGCGGGATCATCCACCTCGCGGGGTTCCTGTTGCTTGAAAAGGCAGGGGTCGAGGCGCTTCACGTGCCTTATCGCGGCTCGGCGCCGGGCATGATCGACACGATTGCCGGCCGGCATGCCTTCCAGGTCGACACGCTGGGCTCCAGCAAGGGCTTCCTCGACAGCGGCAAGCTCCGGGTGCTGGCGGTGATGGCCGACAAGCGCATGCGGCAGTTGCCGGACGTGCCGACGGTCGAGCAGGCCCTGGGCTTCAAGATGGCGATCAATACCTGGTACGTGATGCAGGCGCCGACGGCGACGCCGCGTCCCGTCATCGACAAGCTGAACGCGGCCTTCAACGAGGCCCTCAGAAATCCCGACGTGGTGAAGCGGATGGCTGAGCTCGCCATCGAGCCGATCCAGTCCACGCCCGAGCAGGCCAAGAAATATTTCGACGACCAGATGGCATTCTGGGAACCGATCATCAAGAAGTCGGGCGCCAAAGCGGAATAGCCTTGGTCGTTGCGGGTTGTATCGTCGGCCTTGCTGTTCGCCGATTGGCAGAACAAGCTCTGCACGTATGGTCTCCCGACCGATCAACGCCTCAAGATGGAGTAAGCAGACATGATCAAGTTCTATTGGAACACCGCACCCAACCCGGCCAAGGTTGCGCTCTGCCTCGAAGAGATGGGCCTGCCCTACGAGATCGTGCCGATCGACACCCGCAAGGGCGATCAGCACAAGCCGGAATTCCTGGCGATCAATCCGAACGCCAAGGTGCCGGCGATCGTCGATGACGGCGAGATCGTCTTCGACAGCAATGCCATCCTGCTCTATCTCGCCGAAAAGACGGGCAAGTTCCTGCCTGCCAAGTCATCGGATCGCGGCCAGCTCCTGTCGTGGCTGATGTTCGTTGCGTCGGGCATCGGGCCCTATTCGGGCCAGTCGGTGCATTTCCGGAACTTCGCGCCTGAGCCCAAGGACTATGCCGTCAACCGCTACACTTTCGAGGCGCAGCGCCACTGGGGCATCCTCGATGCGCGCCTCGGCAAGCAGAAGTACATGGTGGGCGACGCCTACGGAATCGTCGACATGGCGGTGTGGGGCTGGTCTCGCCTGATCCCGTTCGTGCTGGGACCCGAGGCGCCCACGCAGTTCCCGAACCTGCAACGCCATCTCGCCGAGATCAGCGCGCGGCCAGCGGCCGTGAAAGCCCTCGCGCTCAAGGACAAGTACACCTTCAAGACCGAGATGGACGAGACGGCGCGGCTGGCGATGTTCCCCCATCTCGCAAAGAAGGTGGCCTGATCGTCATCGCGATGCGCTCGCGTCAATCCGACACGAGCGCATCGATCTTCCGGTTGGCGACGATCAGCTTGCGGGCGAGCAGGGCAGCAAGGTTGCGTATGATGCGCTCGCTGGCTTGCGGATGGGTCTCGCGGAAGTGCGCGTAGGCGTCGAGCGAAAGTTCCAGGCAATCGACGCGCGTATCGGCCCAGACGTCGGCGCTGCGATAGGTTTCCAGCAAGGCCATTTCACCGACCGCCATGCCGGCGACGAGGGTGGCGAGGCGCACGCCGCTCTCCAGCTTGACGCTGACCATGCCGCGCAGGATGAACAGGATCGAGGACGCGGCCTCGTTCGCGGAGATGATCCGCTCTCCCGGCTGGAACCTTCGCTTGTCCATCGCGGCGGCCAGCACCTCGACCTCCTCGGCGGATAGTCCGTCGAGAAGTGCCTGCTCGCCGAGAGCGGCCCGCTCGTGCAGCCTGTCGTACCCGCCGTGGAGGTAGATGATCTGGTCTTCCGCCCACTCGATCGCTTCATCGAGCAGCGCCGCCTTGCGCAGTTTGGGCACGCGCGCGAGCCACGAATCGACGGTTGCGGAGAACGTCGTCATGTGCGCTGTGCCGGACAGAGTGACGGTGACGCCGGCCGCGGCCATGCCGTCGAGGCTGTCTTCCAGCAGGCGGACGGCGGCATGGCTGATGGTGGACACCCGGCGGAAATCGACGATGGCCTGAATGGCGCGGCCCTTCGCATCGGCAAGGCGTCGCGAGACATATTCCATGCTGCCGAAATTGATCGCGCCGCCGAGCTCGAGCGTGATGCCGCTCGTCTGGTACCTGTCGAGGATCTTCTGTTCGCCGGGCTGTCGACTGCGGCGTGAGGAGACACCGCCCAGATCATAGGCGGCTCCGACGCAGGTGCGGACGTCGGCAATGCGGTTGAGCAGGTGCAGGTCGAAGTGGGAGGACAGGGCCTCGCATGCCTGCACGCCGCGCACGCTATGGCCGTGCGAGTCGAGCAGCGGCGAATAGATCCCGAGCCCGAGCTGGGAGGGCAGCGTGGCGACGATCCCCCCGCCAACGCCGCTCTTGGCGGGTATGCCGATCCGGTAGCCCCATTCGCCGGCATAGTCGTACATGCCGGAACTCACCATCACCGAAAGGGTGCGGGCGACCACATAGGGCGAGAGCACCGACTCGCCGGTCACCGGATTTACACCGTTGTTGGCCAGCGTTGCGGCCATGATCGAGAGGTCGCGGGCAGTCACCTGCACGGCGCACTGCCGGAAGTAGACGTCGAGCGCCTGGTCGACCTCGCATTTCAGGACGCCATGCGTTCGCAGCAGGTAGGCAATCGCCCGGTTGCGGTCGCCGGTTGCCCGCTCCGATTCGAACACCGCGCGGTCGTAGGCCAGTTTCCGGCCGGCGAAACGAGAGAGTTCCTGCAGGATGCGCTCGAAGGCGCCGCTGCCTTCGGCATCGCAAATCAGGCCCGAGCAGGCGATCGCGCCGGCATTGACCATCGGGTTGAACGGACGGTTGGCGGCATTCAGCCGGATCGAATTGAAGGCATCGCCGCTCGGTTCGACGCCGATCGTCGCTTCCACCTCTTCGGCCCCGACCGTCTCGAGCGCCATCGCGAAGACGAAGGCCTTCGAAATCGATTGGATGGTGAAAGGCACCAGGCTGTCGCCCATCTCGTGGACGTAGCCGTCGACCGTGGCGATGCAGATGCCGAAATGGGCCGGATCGGCCTTGGTCAGTTCCGGGATATAGTCCGCCAGCTTGCCGCTGGAATTCGGTGCAAACTCGCCATGGCAGCGCCTGAGAAATCGAAGCAATGGTAGGTCAGACATTTTCCCCGACGCGCGTAGATCCCACGCCTCACTCATAGCAATACCGGGCCCACGATCCGGTCCATTGCAAGCGGCAAATCGTCTCGCGTTTCGGTAGAAATGCAGCCTCAACGTGTCTGCATCTTCGCCTTCGGTTGCCTCGCAGTCTTGGCAAGCCGTCCGGCCGGTTTGGCACCGACAAGCACGGCGGCGACCACGCACGGCTCTTTGGTGCGAACGCTCCAGGAATGGTTGGTGCCGCGCTGGATCAGGATGTCGCCCTGCTTCAGGAGCTTCTCGCCCTTGTCCAGGATCGCCCAAATCTCGCCCTTCAGCACGATGATGTAATCGACCGTCGCGGTCGCATGCATCATTGCGTCCCCCGACGCGTGGTCCGGCGCACCGCCGGCACCGATCGACTTGAATGCCTTGGCGGCATTGGCCGACTTGCGCCACTTCGTGTCGGGCGGGAACTCGACGATCCGCAGGATCGTACCCTCGGCCGGCGGCTCGAGCTTGATCTTGCCCCTCGCGGCATCCGCGTTGCCGCTGTTCGAGGCCGGCGCGGTTTTGGTTCGCCACAGATCGGTGAGCGCCACGCCCGGCATCGACGCCATCTCGAGGATGTTCGGCGCCTTGCCGTCCATGACGAAGACCGATCTGCCGTCCTTGTCGTGTCCGGTGACGACGCGGCGAATGCGTTTGACCATGCTGCTCTCCTGGTTGGGGCGGGTTGGTCTGGGAGGGTGCCTCCGCTATTATGCTCCAATGACAAGCTCACGCATCTCCGTCGACCCTACCGTCATGATGGGCAAACCGTGCATCGAGGGGACACGCATCACGGTGGAGTTGCTCTTGTGGACGAGAATATCGCGACCATTGTAGTGGCTCGCCTCCGCACCGCCGGCCACGATTTTGTGGCCATCGCTGAGACAGCGGCAGGCGCCTCGGACGATCAGGTACTGGCCATAGCCGTCGCCGACCAACGCATCCTGCGAATTCGCCCTCTCGTTCATCGGTCCGATTGAGCGGCCAGCCGCTTTACGGGACGGAACCGCACGCGGTACTTTCCCGGCCCAAAGGAGCCCCAGATGGACCTGACGTTCGGCAAGGAAGAACTGACCTTCCAGCAGGAAGTGCGCGACTGGTTGAAGGAGAACCTGACGCCCGAGATCATGGGCGAGATCAAGGTCGGCCGGAACGCCTACATGCCGAAGGAACGGCTGATCGATTGGCAGAAGCGGCTGGCGAAGAAGGGCTGGCTGTGCACGGGCTGGCCGAAGGAATTCGGCGGCCCGGGCTTCACCACGACGCAGAAATACATCTTCGAGATGGAGATGGCGAAGGCGGGGGCTCCAGGCACCTCGCCGTTCGGCCCGAAGATGTGCGCGCCGGTGATCATGAAGTACGGCTCGGACGAGCAGAAGAAGCGTCACCTGCCGCCGATGCTGAATTCCGACCTGATCTGGTGCCAGGGCTACTCCGAGCCAGGTTCGGGCTCCGACCTCGCGTCGCTGCGCACCAAGGCGGAACGGCAGGGCGACTTCTACATTGTGAACGGCCAGAAAACCTGGACGACGCTGGCGCAGACCGCCGACTGGATCTTCTGCCTGGTGCGGACCTCGAACGAGGGCAAGCGGCAGGAGGGCATCTCCTTCCTGCTGATCGATATGAAGACGCCGGGCATCTCGGTCGAGCCGATCATCACCGCCGACGGCAACCGCGCCGGCACGCAGGAGGTCAACTCGGTCTTCTTCACCGACGTGAAGGTGCCGGTCGAGAACCGGGTCGGCGAGGAGAACATGGGCTGGACCTACGCCAAGTACCTGCTCGAGTTCGAGCGCGGCGGCAATCCCTACAGCCCGCGGCTCCGCTCTGGCTTCGAGCGGCTGAAGCGCCTGGCGCAGTCGATGCCGGACGGCGAGGAGTCGATCATGGCCGACACGGCGTGGCGCGAGAAGCTCGCCCGCATGGACATCGAGATCTCCGGCCTCGAGATGTTCGAGATGGAGTTCTATTCCAAGCTCGCCTCGGGCCAGAACCCGGGGCCGCTGTCGTCGATGATCAAGCTGCGCGGCACCGAGGTCATGCAGCAGGTCCAGGAGTACGCCGTCGAGGCGGCCGGCTATTACAGCCAACCGTTCCCCGAGCAGCGCGCCTGGAACGCCAATGTCGAGCCGATCGGTCCCGAGGGCGTCGATGTGCTCGCGCCGCGCTATTTCAACGGCCGCAAGATGACGATCTACGGCGGCTCGTCCGAGGTGCAGCGCGGCATCATGTCGAAAGTGATGCTGGGCCTCTAATCTTGTCGTCCTGAGCGCAGCGAAGGACCTCACGCCAGTTTCACAGAACGCCGCCTGGGCAAGCGCTAGATCCTTCGCTTCGCTCAGGATGACAAGAAGGGCACTGAAATGGACCTAGCCTTCAACGCCGAGGAACTCGCCTTCCAGAAGGAAGTGCGCGATTGGATCACGGCCAACATGCCGCCGGAGGTGGCGGAGGAGAGCCGCCGCAGCCGTACCAGCCACGTGTCGAAGGAGCGGCTGCTGCAGTGGCAGAAGAAGCTCGCAAACCGCGGCTGGCTCTGCCCGAACTGGCCCAAGGAATACGGCGGACCGGGCTGGAACTCGACCCAGAAGTTCATCTTCGAGATGGAGATGGCGCGGGCCGATTCGCCCTATCTGTCATCCTTCAGCATCAAGATGGTGGCGCCCGTCCTGATGAAGTACGGCAGCGACGCCCAGAAGAAGCGCTACCTGCCGAAGATCGCGGCCGCCGAGGAGCTGTGGTGCCAGGGCTATTCGGAGCCGGGCTCGGGCTCCGATCTCGCCAGCCTGCGTACGCGCGCCGAGCTAAAGGGCGGCCACTACGTGGTCAATGGTCAGAAGATCTGGACCACCAACGCCCATTGGGCCGATTGGATGTTTTGCCTGGTGCGGACCTCGAACGAGGGCAAGCGCCAGGAGGGCATCTCCTTCCTGCTGATCGACATGAAGACGCCCGGCATCAAGGTCGATCCGATCTACCTCGTCGACGGCACGCGTACGCCGATGCGGCACGAGGTCAACCAGGTCTTCTTCACCGACGTGAAGGTGCCGGTCGAGAACAGGGTCGGCGAGGAGAACAAGGGCTGGACCTACGCCAAGTACCTGCTCGAGTTCGAGCGCGGCGGGCAGGCCTTTGGGCCTCGCCTGCGCAAGGCCTTCCGGCATCTGAAGGAGCTGGCGCATACACAGCTCGATGCCGGCGCGCCGTTGTCGGAGAACCGGAACTGGCGCGAGAAGATGGCGGCGCTGGAGATGGAGATCGACGCCGTCGAGATGAACGAGCTGATGTTCTATTCGAGCATGAAGACCGGCGACAATCCCGGCACCCAGGCCTCGATCGTCAAGATGCGCGGCACCGAGGTCGGCCAGAAGGTCACCGAGCTCGCCGTCGAGGCGGTCGGCTGGTACGGCACGCCCTTCACCGAGCTGCGCAACTACGACAGCAACGTCGTCCCGGTCGGCGGCGAGTATGTCGACGACGTCTCGCCGCGCTACTTCAACACGCGCAAGACGACGATCTACGGCGGCTCGTCGGAGGTGCAGAGGAACGTCCTGGCGAAGGCGATGCTGGGCCTATAGTCGTCCTGAGCGAAGCGAAGGACCTCACGCCTACACCAGAGAACGTTGCCGGACCTGGCGCTAGATCCTTCGCTGCGCTCAGGATGACAGAGGAAGAATGTGCTCATGGATTACCGCCGCCTCGGCCGTGCCGGCCTCAAGGTCTCCGAGATCTGCCTCGGCACCATGACCTTCGGCAATGGCGCCGACCAGGCCGAAGCCACGCGCATGGTGAGCGCCATGCTCGATGCCGGCGGGACGTTCTTCGACACGGCGAACTCCTACGTCGGCGGCACGTCGGAGACGATGCTGGGCGAGGCGCTGAAGGGGCGGCGACACGACGCCATCGTCGCGACCAAGGTGTTCAATCCGATGGGCCACCGGCCCAACGATTCGGGGATGTCGCGGCTGCACATCAAGCAGCAGATCGAGGCCAGCCTGAAGCGGCTGCAGACCGACTACATCGACATCTACTACATCCATCACGTCGATCATCAGACGCCGCTCGACGAGATGCTGCGCGCTTTCGACGATCTCGTGCGCGAGGGCAAGGTGCTCTACACCGGCTGCTCGAACTACGAGGCGTGGCGGCTGATCGAGGCGATGTGGATCAGCCAGAGCAACGGCTGGGTCGGCTTCTCCTGCTACCAGCCGCAGTACAGCCTGGTCGTGCGGGACCTCGACGAGGAGGTCGGGCCTGCCTGTGCCGCCAAGGGCCTGGGTCTTGTCGCCTGGTCGCCGATGGCCGGCGGTTATCTTGCCGGCAAGTACACGCCGGGCAGCCTCAAGGTGCAGGGCACGCGCTCGGCCGAGGGCTGGGGCTTCAACAGCCGCTTCTTCGCGCCCAACCACGCAGAGATCCTGCAGGTGCTGTTCGATGTCGCCAGGGAGGTCGGCCGCACGCCGGCCCAGGTCGCGCTGCGCTGGGTGATGGACCAGCCAAACATGACCAGCGCCATCGTCGGCGCGCGCAATGCCGAGCAGCTCCGGGACACGCTGGCCGCCGGCGGCTGGCGCCTGCCGGCTGAGGCGCTCGAGAAGCTGAACAAGGCCTCGGCCCAGCCGAGCCGCTATCCGCGGGCCTTCGAGGACCCGATGCCTGCGCGGCGAAACAGTGCCGTCAAAATGCCGGGGATGTCGTAGACCGTCGCCGACGGTCCCATGAGCGATTCCCGGTCGATTCCCAATCCCCGAACGTTCAGGGAGCGCTTCGGCGCGCTCCGCACGCTGGGGCCTTTCCTGGCGATGGTCTGGCAGATCAGCCCGCGCCTGATGGCGGGAGCGCTGGCGCTGCGGCTGGTCCGCGCACTGGTCCCCATAGCCGGCCTCTATATCGGCAAGCTGATCATCGACGATGTCGTGCATCTGGTGCAGATGCCGGATCGGCCGGTGAGCTTTCAGGCGTGGCTGGACAGCGGGCATCTGGCGTGGCTCGGCGCGCTGCTGCTTGCCGAGTTCGGCGTGGCGGTTGTCGGGGACGTGCTGCTGCGGCTCGTCGGCCTGACCGAAGGCCTTCTGGCGGAGCAGGTGACCAACGGCTCGAGCGTACGCCTGATGGAGCATGCGGCCACGCTCGACCTCGAGGATTTCGAGGACGCCGAGTTCCAGGACCAGCTCGAGCGGGCGCGGCGGCAGACCAGCGGACGGCTCACGTTGCTGGGCCAGCTCTTCGCGCAGGCGCAGCAGGCCCTCACCATCGCGAGCCTGATCGTCGGTCTCTTCGTCTATGCGCCCCTTTTGATCCTGCTGCTCGCGGTCGCGCTCGTCCCGGCCTTCATGACCGAGGCGCACTTCAACGCCCGGACCTATACGCTCGATTTCGGCCGCACCCCCGAGCGCCGCGAGCTCGACTACGTGCGCCAGACCGCAGCGAGCGTGGAGACGGCCAAGGAAGTGAAGATCTTCGGCCTGCACGGCTTCCTGATCGACCAGTACAGGCGGCTTGCCGGCGAATTCTACGACGCCAACCGCGCGCTCGCGGTAAGGCGCGCCGGCTGGGGCAGCGTGTTCACCACCGTCGGAACGATGGGCTACTACGCAGCCTATGCCTACATCGTCTGGCGCACGCTGCACGGCGATTTCTCGATCGGCGACCTGACCTTCCTGTCGGGCTCCTTCCTGCGGCTGCGCACGATGCTGGAGAACCTCCTGTTCAGCTTCTCGTCCGTCGCCGGTCAGGCGCTGTATCTGAACGACCTGTTTTCCTTCTTGCGCACCCGGCCGGAGATCCTGTCGCCCGCCAACGCCCGGCCGTTCCCGCATCCCATCCAGGAAGGGTTCGCATTCGAAAATGTCGGCTTCATCTATCCCGGCGCCGAGCGCTGGGCGGTGCGTCACCTCAGCTTCATCCTGAAGGCGGGCGAGGTGGTGGCGCTGGTCGGCGAGAACGGCGCCGGCAAGACCACGCTGGTCAAGCTGCTGACACGGCTCTACGACCCGGACGAAGGGCGCATCCTGCTCGACGGCCATGACCTGCGCGACTACGACCTCGAGGCGCTGCGCGGCAGCATGGGCGTCATTTTCCAGGATTTCGTGCGCTACAACTTCACGGCCGGAGAGAATATCGCGGTCGGCCGAATCGAGGCGCGCAACGACCATGCCCGCATCGAACGCGCCGCCGAACGCAGCCAGGCCGACCAGGTGATCGAAGCGCTGCCCGGCGGCTACGCGCAGCGGATCGGCAAGCGCTTCAAGAACGGTGTCGAGCTGTCGGGCGGCGAATGGCAGAAGGTTGCGATCGCGCGCGCCTACATGCGCGAGGCCGAGGTGCTGATCCTCGACGAGCCGACGGCCGCGCTCGACGCGCGTGCCGAGTTCGAGGTCTTCCAGCGCTTCAAGGAGCTCAGCAAGGGCAAGACGGCGGTGCTGATCTCGCACCGCTTCTCGAGCGTGCGCATGGCCGACCGGATCTTCGTCCTGGCCGACGGCAAGGTCGAGGCGCAGGGCACGCACGAGGAGCTGGTGGCGCGGCCGGGATTATACTCAGAGCTGTTCGAGCTGCAGGCGGCTGGATACCGGTAGCGTCTTTCGCTGGGGGCGCGCCACTCCAGTGGCGCGTCAGGATCATGAATCGCGCCACTGGAGTGGCGCGCCCCCAGCGAAGGATTATCCCGCGAGAACCGGCTCGCCGACGATCTGGGTCCGGTGCATCAGGCGGCGCAGGCTCTCATCGAAGGCGTCGCGGCGGTGCATGACGCAGCGGTTGTCCCACATCACGAGGTCGCCGATCCGCCACTTCTGATACCAGGCGAAGCGCTCCTGGGTGGCGTGCGCCCACACCGCGTTCAGAAGCGTCTCGCTTTCCTCGACGCTCAGCCCGTGGATGTAGGCGCCCGGCCGGCGGCCGAGGAACAGCGCCTTGCGATTGGTGATTGGGTGCAGCCGGACGAGGGGATGCACCGCGCCCGGCGTGGTGCGAACGTCGTGCGTGGTCTGGAACCCCTTGCGGAGCTCGCCGG
The DNA here is from genome assembly GCF_965279465.1 of Reyranella sp. Taxonomy (NCBI): domain Bacteria; kingdom Pseudomonadati; phylum Pseudomonadota; class Alphaproteobacteria; order Hyphomicrobiales; family Reyranellaceae; genus Reyranella; species Reyranella sp. The sequence goes on along the minus strand of NZ_OZ257242.1, from coordinate 5,368,108 downwards.
CGGAGTTGCGGCTCGAGTCGTGGATGCAGGTTTTGCCTTCGATCGCCTGCTTGAGGTGATCCGGCAGGGTCTCGTAGGCACTGTACATGTTGAGGAAGCCTGTATTGCCGCCGTCGGGCGGCACCTCCAGCGCATAGAGCAGCGAAGCGCGCGGCGGCAGAGGGTTGTAGGACATGTCGGTGTGCCAGACGAGCTCGTAGCTGCCGAGCCCGCCTACGGCCTTGCCGTCCTTCTTCACGCTGGCGATCACCGCGACCCATTCTTCGGCTTCCTTGGGCACGCCGGAGTTGGAGCGGTCGAAGCCGGCCGAGGCGATCGGCACGCGGTCGAGATCGCCAAAGCGGGCGCTGAACTTCATCAGCATGTGGTCGTCGATCTTCTGGCCCGAGAACCGGAGCACGAGGTGCTCGCTCCAGGCCTCGGCGATCCTGTCGAAGGTCGCATCGCTCACCGGTTGGGACAGATCGACACCATGGACATCGGCGCCGAGTGCGCCGCCGGTCGGCTGGATCCAGATCTCGCTCATGGAACGCTCCTCACCTGAAATAATGCGGCACGAAGCGGCTGTTGTTGTGGGTAATGCGCCGCTCGTCCTCGCGCATGCCCACGCCGGCCGCTTTGCCCTCGACCACCCACGAGCCCGTCACCGCATGGTTGCCGTCGAACACCGGCAGCGGCTGGTAGGTCTGCCAGATGTAGCCCTCGTCACCGTAGCTCCCGGCGGCAGTGTCGAACAAGCCGGGTCCGACCAGGGTGACGTTATGGCCCTCGCGGCCAAAGATCGGCTTTTTCACATGGGCAGGACCGAGATCGGCGTGCTGTGTGTCGAAAGCCGGCAGCAGGTTCTCGTGGCCCGGAAATCCTTCCCACAACAGCGGCAGCAGCATCTTGTTGCTGAGGATCATCTTCCATGCCGGCTCGATGAACGCCGTGGTGTCGGTCAGGACATGCACGCCAAACTGCTCGCGCGCCATCCATTCCCACGGGTACAGCTTGGCCATCACCCGGATCGGCATCTCGTCGAGATCGGTGAAGCGCCTGCCGTTCCAGCCGATTTGCGGCACCGCCAGCGGCTTGCCGGCGAGGCCGGCCTGCAGGGCGGTGTCGCGCATGTATTCCGACGTCGCGAGATCCTCGGGCTGATCCTCGAAGCGCGCGAAATGCACCAGCGCCTCGGGCGGGAGCCGCTTCAGGATGCCGCGCCAGGCTTCGATCAGTCGCTCATGGATCGAGTTGAACTGGTCGGCGTCGGGCTTCACGTCCTTCAGCCAGTACCATTGCACGACGGCGGCCTCGTAGAGCGCGGTCGGCGTGTCGGCGTTGTATTCGAGCAGCTTCGGCGGGCCGTTGCCGTCGTAGGCGAGGTCGAAGCGGCCGACGAGCGTCGGGTCGGAGCGCCGCCATACCGTCTCGATGTAATCGCCCCATGCCGGTGGGATGCGCATGCGCTCCCAGAGCCTGTTGGCGACGACATATTCGACGGCCTCGAGGCAGAGCTCGTGCAGCGTTTCCGTGGCCGCCTCGAGCTGGTCGACTTCGTCGGAGGAGAAGGCATAGCAGGCCTGCTCGGTCCAGTAGGCCTTGCCGTCGAGCATGTAGTAGTCGAAGCCGAGCTGGTCGAGCTTGCTCTGCCAGCCGGGACGGGGCGAAACCGCTTCGCGACGCATCAGGACGAACCCGACGAGCCGTGCGAACTGGCCGAGCTCCCGAACCCGCCGCGCGAGCTGGTCGACTGGGCGGACGAGCTACTGCCCGTGGTCGACGATGTCGATGTCGCCGAGCTGGAGCTGCCGCCGCGGTAGCCCGAGCCGCCAGTTCCGCTGCTGCCACTGCTGGCGCCCGCCTGGCTCGGCGCACAGGCCGGGGAGCCGGGCACGGCCGGGCCGCAATTCGGGGCGACAGGTCCGCGATAGAATGGATTGGACATGCCCCAGAGCAAGGGCAGGGCACCAAGTCCTCCAAGCCCGCCGATTGCCGGTGTGCAGGAATAAAGCAGGGCCGCGCCGCCCACCCCCATGAGCGCGAGCTTGACGCCTCGCGACATGCGCTTCTTGCCACCGTTAGGATTGGGCATCGACATGTCAGTACGTAAGGCAGGCCGCGTTGATCAGGCCGAAGGACAGCGAAAAGCCTCCGGCAGTGATGCCCGACGCCGACTCATTGGCTTCGATCGCCTGCTTGAGATAGGGCATCGTGAGGCGCAGCGTCAGGTGCACGACCACCTGAACGAGAAGCGCCACCAGCGACCACAGCACGACGTCGGTCAGCGATGAAGAGTGCGCGATGGTGTTGGCGAGCGGAAGGCAGAAACCCAGCAGCGCGCCGACCAGCGCGATCGCGGCGGCAGAGTTGCCGGTTCGGATCAGGGCGAATTCACGCCACGGCGTGATCAGTGCGTAGATCCAGAGGAAGAGGCCGGCGAGAGCGAAGCCCACGACGACGTAGCGCACGAAGTTCGGAAAGGCCGCGACCAGCCAGTTCAGCTCGGGCATGGCGCGACTTTCCGCCGCCTAACCGTGCATGGTCAAGCCGCCCGATACGCTGATCGTCTGGCCCGTGATGAAGGCGGCATCCTCACTGGCCAGGAAGCAAACGGCGCCGGGGATGTCGTCGGGCTGGCCGACCCGCTTCATCGGGATGGCGCTGACCAGAGCGGCGCGGATCTTCTGGCCGCGTTCGTCGGCGCCGGCGACCGCCGCCAGCAGGGGCGTGTCGGTTGGGCCGGGGCAGACGGTGTTGAGGGTGATGCCCTTGCGTGCCACCTCGCGCGCCACGGTCTTGGTGAAGGCGATGATGCCGCCCTTGCAGGCCGAATAGACCGCTTCGAGTGAGGAGCCAACCCGGCCGGCATCGGAGGCGATGTTGACCACGCGGCCGCTGCCGCGGCTCACCATGCCCTTCAGCACGACGTGGCTCATGTTCAGTGGGCCATGCAGGTTGATTGCTATGATCCTGTTCCAGAGCTCGGGTGTGGTGTCGATGAAGGGGACGAACTGGTCCCAGCCTGCGTTGTTCACCAGCACGTCGGTCGGCCCGACCTCCTTCTCAAACCGCGCGATGGCCTCGGCGACGCCCGCGTAGTCGGTGATGTCGACACCCGAGGCGAAGCCCTCGATCTCGCCGGCGATCTTCTTCGCACCCTCGAGATTCTTGTCGAACACGCCGACGTGCGCGCCGTAGCCGGCGAAGTGCCGGCAGATCGCGCCCCCGATCGCCCCCGCGCCGCCCGTGACGATGACGTTCTTTCCGTTCAATCCACGCATTGCTTCCTCCCGTATCAAGCGCTTCCGCACACCCGGTGTCATCCCGAGCGCAGCGAGGGATCTAGGGGCCGCAGCATAGATCCCTTGCTGCGCTCGGGATGACAGCTTCGGCGCGGCGGCCTCATCCTTTCTCGATCTGCAAGCCCTTTACAGCGGCGAGTACGGATCGAACTTCGGCTTGCGCTTCTCGAGATGCGAGGCAAGGCCTTCCTTCACCTCGGGGCCGAGGAAGCCCAGCATCTCGAGTGCGGTCGAGGCGTCGAATGTCGGCCCCATCATGCGCAGCCAGTTGTTGAGCGCGTATTTGGTGAAGCGGATCGAGGTCTGCGCGCCCTCGGCGAGCTTGGTCGCGACTTCGAGTCCCTTGGCCTCGAGCTGGTCGTCCTCGACGCAGAGCGAGACCAGGCCGATGCGCTCGGCCTCCTCGCCGTCCACTGCCTCGCAGAGCAGCAGGTAGTATTTGGCCTTGGCCATGCCGCAGAGCAGCGGCCAGACGATGCAGGCATGGTCGCCGGCCGCAACGCCGAGCCGCGTGTGGCCGTCGATGATCTTGGCCTTCTTCGAGGCGATCGAGACGTCGGCCAGGATGCCGGCGACCAGGCCCGCGCCGACGGCCGGGCCGCGCATCGTCGAGACGATCGGCTTGGAGCAATTGATCACGTTGTAGACGATGTCGCGCGCTTCCTTCCAGGTGCGCAGCAGCGCGTTGTAGTCCTTGATGTTGTTCTCGATCAGGTCGAAGTCGCCGCCGGCCGAGAACACCTTGCCGCCGGCGCCCTGGATGATCACGCAGTTGACCGTGTCGTCGCCGTCGATGTCGCGCCACACGTGGACCAGCTCGGTGTGCATGATCGAGTCGGTGGCGTTGTATTTGTCCGGCCGATTCATGGTGACCCGCAGCACCTTGGGATGCGGGCGATCGAACAACAGGCGCTGGTATTTCTTTTGCCAATCCGACATCAGGCTTCCTCCGTTTGCGGAAGCCTATCTCGAATCCCTCCACCGTCATACGGGGGAGGTGTCAGCGTCTTACGCTGACGGAGGGGGAGGGCAACGGAGATGGTGCGTCACACCCCCTCCGTCGCGGATTACCGCGCCACCTCCCCCGACGACGGGGGAGGAGAAGACAATGGCAAAGCCGCTGCGTAATTAGCGGCGCGCGTTCCCTGAGTTGCGTGAGCTGGCGAAGCGGACGGCTTCTTCGGCGGCTTGCACCAGGGCGCGGGCCTTGAGCACGCTTTCCTGATATTCGGCCTCGAGATCGGAATCGGCGACGACCCCGACACCCGCCTGGACATACAGTGTGTTGTCCTTCACCAGCCCGGTGCGCAGCATGATACAGGTGTCCATCGAGCCGTTGGCGGCAAAATAGCCGGCACAGCCGGCATAGATTCCGCGACGCTCCGGCTCCAGCTCCTCGATGATCTCCATCGCCCGGATTTTCGGCGCGCCCGACAGCGTACCGGCAGGGAAGCCCGCCTTCAGCGCATCGATCGCCTCCAGCCCGTCTTCGAGCGTGCCCTCGACGTGGCTGGAGATGTGCTGGAGGTGGCTGTACTTCTCGATGGTGAACTGCTCGAGGACCTTGACCGAGCCGAGCTTGGCGACGCGGCCCACGTCGTTGCGTGCCAGGTCGAGCAGCATGAGGTGCTCGGCGTGCTCCTTGGGATCGGCCAGCAGCTTATCGGCCAGCTGCTTGTCCTCTTCGGGCGTGGCGCCGCGCCGGATGGTGCCGGCGAGCGGGCGGATGGTGACGATGTTGTCCCGCAGGCGGACCAGGATCTCGGGGCTGGAGCCGACGATCGAGAAGTCGCCGTAGTCGAAGAAGATCAGGAACGGCGAAGGATTGATTCGGCGCAGTGAGCGATAGAGCGACAGCGGCGGCAGCTTGAAGGGCAGCGAGAAACGCTGCGACGGCACGATCTGGAAGGCGTCTCCCGCACGGATGTATTCCTTGCAGGTCTCGACCATCGCCTTGAAATCGTCCTTCGACATGTTGGCCTGCGGCTCGGGCAGGGGATCCAACGTATCGGCGCTCTCGCGGCGGAAGGGCAGCGAGCGCTCGAAGTCGGACACGGCATCGGCCAGCCGCTCCTGTGCCGCTTCGTACGCTGCGCGCGCGGACGTGCCGGGCTGCGGCCAGACCGGCGTGACCAGGGTCACGTTGTCTTCCAGCCGGTCGAAGATGCAGATCAGGGTCGGCCGCACCATGATCGCATCGGGCAGGCCGATCGGGTCGGGATTCTCGTCCGGCAGCCGCTCCATGTCGCGAACCATGTCGTAGCCCAGGAAGCCGAACAGGCCGGACGCCATCGGCGGCAGGCCCTTGGGCAGCTCCATCTGGCATTCCCGGATCAGGAGGCGCAGCGTTTCCAGCGGCCGGCCGTCGAGCGGCTCGAAGGCATGTGCATCGGAGCGGGCGCGGCGGTTGATCTCGGCCTTGTTCTTTGTGCAGCGCCAGATCACATCCGGCTTGAAGCCAATGATCGAGTAACGGCCGCGCACCGAGCCGCCCTCGACCGATTCCAGCAGAAAGGAGTTGGGCCGGCCGTCGGCCAGCTTGAGGTAGGCCGAGACGGGAGTCTCGAGGTCGGCGACCAGCTTGGTCCAGACCAGTTGCGGCTTACCACTGTCGTAGATCTGGGTGAACGCGTCGAACTCGGGAAACACGGACATCGCGGCCGCCTACTGCTGCTGTTGCGGCGAGAACGCCGCGGCGAAGACCTGCTCGTTGACGGTGACACCGTACTTGCCGCGCAACGCGCCAAGGAGCTGCGTGACGAGGTCGTTGGCGATCATCGTGTCGAGCTGCTTGCCGAAGCGATCGAGCGCGTCCTTGTCCTTCGCGAGGTCGGCCGCCTGAATCTCCTTCGGCCGCACGATCACGCTGCCTTCGGCGCTGCGCACGGATTGGGCTTTGCCGATCGCCAGCTTGAACAGTTCCTGAACCGCCTGCTGGGTCAGGTAGTTCCCGGTGTCGGCCTCGTAGCGTGTGACCGGCTTGGTCGTGCGCAGCTCCAGCCCGAAATCCTTCGCGATCGCGCCGAGATCGCCGCCGCTGTTGGCCTTCTCCAGCGCTTCCTTGACCTTCTGGTCGGCGAGCTTGCGCCGCTCCTCGGCCTGCCAGGCATCGACAACCTTGGCCTCGACCTCGCTCAGGGCAGGGACGCGTGCCGGCGCGACGCGGTCGGTGCGGACCACGAAATACTCGCCCTTCGGCGTTTCGAGCAGCTGGCTCTCGCTGCTCTCACGCGTGGAGAAGGCGGCTTGCACCAGCTCCGAGGCCGCCGGGCCGATGACGACCTGCTTGCCTGACGCATCCTGGCCGCGGGCATCGACGCCCTCGACGGTATGAACCTTGAGGTTGAACTCCTGGGCGGAGGCGACCATCGACTGGGTCTTGCCGAGCGAGCGCTCGAAGTCAGTGACCAGCTTGATCAGGACGTCGGGCGCAAGCTGCGCCTTGAGGTCGGTTTCGATCTTCTCCTTGACCTGTTCGAATGGCGTTGCCTTGCCGGCTTCGATGTTGTTGATGCGGACCACGTGCCAGCCGAGGGCCGACTTGATCGGCTCGGGCGCAATGCCCTGGGGGGCGGCGAACACGCCGTCTGCGAGGGCACCGGCCGGCAGGTCCTTCTTCAGTACCGGGCCGAGCTTGATGACGCCGTCGGCATTGCCAAGCACTTCCTTGGCGGCATCTTCGAGCGATTTGCCCGCCTTGGCGGCCTCGATGATCTTCTTCGCTTTGTCCTCGCTGTCGGCCATCGCCTGGTCGACGTCGCGCTTTTCCGGCGAGCCGAACTCGGCGGCACGCGCTTCGTATTCCTGCTTCACCTGCTCGGGCGTGACCGCGACCTGTCCCATCACGTCGTCGACCGTCATCAGCACATAGGAGAAGGCGCGGTACTCGGGGATCTGAAATTTGGCCTTGTTGGCCTCGAAATAGGTGCCGAGCTGCTCGGCCGTCGGCTTGGGAACGTCGACGATGATGGCGTCCGGGACATAGACCGTTTCGGCAACCCGCTTCTCGCTCTCCATCTTGAAGATGTCGTCACGGAGGCTGATCGGTGCGAGGCCTTCGGTACGCACCGTGCCGAACAGCTGTGTCGAGGCGATCTGGCGACGGATATCGGCGACGTAGGCAGCTTCGGGGATGCGCGCCTGTTGCAGGAGGGCGCGGTACTTCGCCGGATCGAAGCCGCCGCCCGTTCCCTGGAAGGTGGGATTGCGGGCGATTTCGGCCTGGACCTCGCTATCACTCACTACCAGCCCGTACTGTTGCATGGCGTTGTCGATCACCGCCCGTTGCACCACGTCCTCGAGCGCACGGATGTGCAAGCCGTAGCGCATGGCCTGCTCCGGTTCGGGCCGCTGGCCGGTCTGACGCTGGATCTGTTCGATCTGCCGGTTGAAGCGATCGCGAACCTCCTCGACGGAAACCGAGGTGCCGCCCAGCCAGCCATAGAGCGGGATGTGCATGCCGCCGACATGCGCGACTTCGGTGCTGCGCCCGCCCATCTTGAGCATGTCGCCGATGCCCCACAGCCCGAAGCTGATGATCAGCATCGTCATGAGGGTGCCCATGACGAGATAGGAGGCCAATTTCTTGAATCTGTTCACGGGCGGGCTTCGCAGCGGGGGAGGGGTCGGGACGACGGGGCGCATGCCTACCACCAGCCCCCCTTGCAGGCAACGTGGCAGCCCACTAGACACGCTGGCGTCAAAATACGAGGAAATCATGGCCCGCACCCGCCGTCCGCTCATTGCCGGAAACTGGAAGATGAATGGCCTGAGGGCCGATGCGATGGCCCTGGCCAAGGGCGTCGCCGACGGCGTGAAACAGGCCGGCTGGGCCGATCGCGAGGTGCTGATCTGCCCGCCGGCGACGCTGGTGTCGGCGAGCGCCGATGCCACCCGGGGCACAGGGCTCCTGGTCGGCGGGCAGGATTGCCACGCCAAGGCGAGCGGCGCGCATACTGGCGAGGTGTCGGCCGAGATGTTGCGCGATGCCGGCGCCAGCCATGTCATCGTCGGCCATTCCGAGCGGCGCACCGATTGCGGGGAGACCGACGCCATCGTGCGCGCCAAGGCGGAGGCGGCATGGCGGGCAGGGCTCCTGCCGATCGTCTGCATCGGCGAGACGCTGGCCGAGCGCGAGGCGGGCCGGACACTGGCGGTGCTCGAGACCCAGCTCAAGGGCAGCGTGCCGGCCGGCGCCACGGCGGCCACGCTCGTCGTGGCGTACGAGCCGGTCTGGGCGATCGGTACCGGCAAGACGCCGACCACGCCGGAAGTGGCCGCAGCCCACGCGCATATTCGCAAGGTGCTGGGTGGGCTTGTGGCCGATGCCGCAGGCGTGCGGCTGCTCTACGGCGGCTCGGTGAAAGGCAGCAATGCCGCCGAGCTGCTGGCAGCCGGCGACGTCGACGGCGCGCTGGTCGGAGGTGCGAGCCTCAAGGCCGAGGAATTTTTGGCTATCGCCAAGGCGGCCTAAAGAGGCTAGAAGCGCCCGCGAAAATGGATAGCGTACGTACTTTTTTCCATGATTGGCGGCTGGTGCTGCTGATCATCCACGTCGGCGTCACGGCCGCGATGATCGTCGTCATCCTGCTTCAGCGCAGCGAGGGCGGCGGGCTCGGCATGGGCGGCCGCAGCGACGCGCTGTTCTCGGTCCGCGGGCAGGCCAATGTCCTGTCGCGCATGACTGCGATCTTCGCCGGCATCTTCTTCTTCCTGAGCCTTCTGATGGCCTGGAGCGTCGGCGAGCCCGGCTCGCGCTCATCGCGCTCGATCATGGACAACGTGCCCTCGACGCCCGCGGCGCCGTCACCGGCCGGCGGCAATCCCGCCCCGCCGGCGGCCCCCGGGGCGCCGACAGCGCCCACCCGCTAGGAACAACGGCCGATGTCGGACCGTTCCCACCGCCGAACCTTCTCCGGCGGGACGATATCCCCATGGCCGCGCTCGACAACATTTAGTAGTCTGTAAGCCCATGACGCGCTTTATTTTCATAACGGGCGGCGTGGTTTCTTCGCTTGGCAAAGGTCTTTCGTCGGCGGCGCTCGGGGCGCTGCTGCAGGCCCGCGGCTACCGCGTGCGGCTGCGCAAGCTCGACCCGTATTTGAACGTCGATCCGGGCACGATGAGCCCGTATCAGCACGGCGAGGTCTTCGTGACCGACGACGGGGCGGAGACCGACCTCGATCTCGGCCATTACGAGCGCTTCACTGGCGTCGATGCGCGGCAGAGCGACAACATCACCACAGGCCGCATCTATTCCACCGTTATCGCCAAGGAGCGCCGTGGCGAATATCTCGGCGCCACGGTGCAGGTGATCCCGCACGTCACCGATGCGATCAAGGAATTCGTCCTCGCCGATGCCGACGAGGACTTCGTGCTGGTCGAGGTCGGCGGCACGGTCGGCGACATCGAGAGCCTGCCGTTCCTCGAAGCCATCCGCCAGGTCGCCAACGAGCTCGGCCGCGAGCGGGTGATGTTCGTTCACCTCACCCTGCTGCCCTGGGTGCCGACGGCGGGCGAGCTCAAGACCAAGCCGACCCAGCATTCGGTGAAGGAGCTGCTGAGCGTCGGCATCCAGCCCGACCTGCTGCTCTGCCGCTCGGGCGACAAGGAGATCCCGGCCAACGAGCGGCGCAAGATCGCGCTGTTCTGCAACGTCAAGACCGAGCGGGTGATCGAGGCGCGCGACGTCGACACGATCTACCAGGTGCCGATCGCCTATCACGACCAGGGCTTCGATGCCGAGGTCTGCAAGTATTTCGGCCTCGATGCCAGCGCGGAGCCCAACCTCGACCGCTGGCGCGGCGTGGTGCGCTCGGTGCGCGAGCCCGAGGGCAAGGTCACGATCGCGGTGGTCGGCAAGTACACGGTGCTGCTCGACGCCTACAAGTCGCTGTCCGAGGCGCTGACCCATGGCGGCTTCGGCAGCAACGTGAAGGTCGGGCTGGAGTGGATGGACTCCGAGATCTTCGAGCGCGACGACGCCGTCGCCCATCTCGAGAACGTCCACGGCATCCTGGTTCCGGGCGGCTTCGGCGAGCGCGGCACCGAGGGCAAGATCCACGCCGTGAAGTTCGCACGCGAGCGCAACGTGCCGTTCTTCGGCATCTGCTTCGGCATGCAGATGGCGGTGATCGAGGCGGCCCGCAATCTGCTGGGCATCGAGGACGCCTCGTCGAGCGAGTTCGGCCCGACCGACCATGCCGTGGTCGGGTTGATGACCGAATGGATGAAGGGCAACCGGGTGGAGAAGCGGGCGGCCGATGGCGATCTCGGCGGTACGATGCGGCTCGGCGCCTATGCCGCGCACCTGCGGCGGGGCACCAAGGTGCACGAGATCTACGGCCAGGACGTGATCAGCGAACGCCACCGCCATCGCTACGAGGTCAACGTCAACTACAAGGACCGGCTGGAGCAGGTCGGCTTGCGCTTCTCTGGCATGTCGCCGGACGGCCTGCTGCCGGAGATCGTCGAGATTCCCGACCATCCCTGGTTCATCGGCGTGCAGTATCATCCCGAGCTGAAGTCGCGGCCGTTCGCGCCGCATCCGCTCTTCACCTCGTTCATCAGCGCGGCCAAGGCCCAAAGCCGGCTGGTTTGACCGGATTGGGCCCCATTGGGAGTCGTATTTCCGTCAAGTTTTCCGGGTGGAATCGCGTCATGACCCGCAAGCTGCTCTTCATTGTCCTCGGCCTGTTCACGCTGACGGGTGCCTGGGCGCAGGCTGCCGCCCAGTCCTATGGCAAGGCGGAGCGCCGCGATCCGATCTTCCTGCGCTTCCCCGCCATGGCGGAGCGCTTCTGGGTCAATACCGAGACCATGGCCGCAAGCCACAAGTCCGTGGCGGTACCGATGCCCAAGCAGTGTGCCTTCGTCTATGCCGATACCTACACCCGCAACCAGATGAGCGAGCGCGAGGTGCAGGACATGGCGCTGTCAAACTGCAACGCCAAGCTCGGCCAGCTCGGGCCGCTCGGCGAGAACTACGGCATCAATTGCCAATGCAAGGTCGTGATCAGCGACGGCGTCTATGTCGTCCCGCGCGAGACGCTGCCCGACCAGGCGTACGGGCCGACATCGATCTTCTACCGCGACGATCGCGGCAACATCGCCCGCCTCAACGGCGTCGCGCGCTACGGTGCCCTGATCGGGCGCGATCGCTCGGTGACCTTCTCGGTCGACAACCCCCGCGGCGAGACGGTCTGCGAGGGCACGTTCACCAATGAGGGGCCGCAGTCCGGCCGCTTCTCGCTCAATTGCTTCAACGGCAAGTTCGCCGGCAACGGCAGCTACGAGAGCCGGATCGGCAATCCCAACGACCATATCATCGCCCGCGGCCAGACCGGTCGCGGCCAGCCGGTGACGATGGTGATCGGGCTGCCCTCGCAACTTGCCGCCAGCACCTATGGCGGCCTCTGAGATGCGCGGCTGGCTGCTGGCAGGCCTGCTTGCGCTGACGCCGGCGGTCGCGTTCACCCAGAGCGCCAGCGAGGTCGAGCGCTGCTTCCAGAATCCTGCCAGCTGCGCGTCGAGTGGCGGCGCGCCTGCCCCGGCCCCAGCCCCGGCTCCTGCCGCAAGCGCTGCTCCCGCGGGACCTGCGAGAGGGCCGGACTATGCTGCCGTGCTGAACAGCCCGGAACCCGACCGGCGCAAGCTGCAGGAGTCGCTGCGCACGCTCGACAAGTACAGCGGTCCGATCGACGGCAACCTGCAGTCCGCGGCGACGACGAAAGCCATCGGCGACTGGCAGAAAGGCCACGGCCTGGCCGCCACCGGCAAGCTGACGCCGAGCGAGGCGGTGGCCCTCAACAACGAGGCGACCAAGGCGCCGATCCGGCGCCTCGATCCCTCGGCGCAGGTCGCCGCGGCGCCCGCCGCGCCGCCGTCGAATGCCGATGCGCTGAAGTCCCTGCGCGCGAGGCTCGCGGAACGCCGCAAGGCCGCGGAGCCCAAGGCCGTTGCCGCGGCGCAGTCGCTCGTCGCCGACCTGAAAGCCTACGTTGCAGCAGACGGCAAAGGCGCCGCCGGCGAGCAGTTCGCGGCCTTCGCCAAATGGTATGCCGACACCAAGGCGGCCGGCCGCACCGTCGGCGACATCAAGCCGGCCGTCGAGGACTACGGCGACGCCAAGGCTGGCGTGGCAGCGACGGCCGAGGTGAGCTTCGAGACGAAGCAGGGCGACAAGAGCACGTCGCAGTGCCTGGTCTTCGCCTGGATCGAGGCCAGCCCCCGCAAGAACGCCCAGGTCTTCTCCTGCGACGACGTCGCGGCCGTGGAGAGGTGGAAGACCGATCAGGCGCTGCGCAGCGCCTGGCGGTAAAACGCGTTTCGCTCATTGTCTTTGCTGGGAGCGCGGCTCTCCAGAGCCGCTCATGGGATGTGGCAAACCGAAGAAAGAGCGGCTCTGGAGAGCCGCGCTCCCAGCTAGAGCCTGGTTCGGGGGTAGAGGCTCAGCCCGCAATAGAGGCCGTCGGGCAGCGGCGATCCGGGCGGGTGGATGCGGCCCTGGGCCAGCAACTTCGGCAAGAGGTGAGTGTGCGGTCCCTCGGGCGAGCGGCCGCCCGGCGCCGGGATCGGCTGATGGACCTCGATGCGCGCCACGGCCGAAGCGAGGATGCGCGTCGGGCTGGCGCGCGCAATCGCGAGGCCGGCCGGGTTGTCGGCAGCAAACAGGGGACGGCCGGCGCCCGCGCGCAGGGCGGCATCGGTCTCCGTGTCACCAGACCGCAGGCGCACCAGCATGTCGATGTGAGGCGCCGCGATGCCGACGTCGAATGTCCGATCGCCCAGATCGGTGACCGTCGCGCGTTGCGCGCCGCGCCGCTCGGAACAGAAGGCGATCTCCCGCAGCCGTCCGCCGTCGTCGGTGAGGCCAAAGGGCTGCACGCCCTCGAGCGAGACGATCGCCAGAGCGCCTCTCTCGGTCCGCACGGACATGGCCTCGAGATCGAGCCGCAGGCCCGGCTCGTCGGGGTCGTACTGGAATTCGGCGATGGCACCGTAGGTGCCCACGCTCCAGCCGGTGAGCGGATCGGCCAGATAGCGGCGCACGATCTCTGCCGGATCGTCCTCCAGCGGGCGCAGCTCCTGTTTGGAATTCGGCATGTGTAAATTTACCCGGAAAAATTCTGCCCACGATACGTCCAGGCGACCGGCTGGGCGACCCCGTCGATGGTGACCGTGCGAAAGCCGACGCCATAGGCGCGGTCGATCACGTCCGGTTGCAGCACTGCCGCGGCCGCACCGGACGCCTGCATCCGGCCAGCCACGAGAAGCACGACGTGGTCGGCGAAGCGGGCGGTCAATCCAAGGTCGTGCAGGCAGACCACGACGCAGACGCCGCGCGCCGCTTCCGCCCTGAGCAACGTCATCGCTTCCAGGGCATAGGCCGGATCGAGGTTCGCGACCGGCTCGTCCGCGAGGATGACATCGGCTTCGGTGGCCAGGACGCGGGCCAGCGCGAGCCGGGCGCGTTCTCCCTGCGACAGCTCGTCGATCCGGCGCCCTGCCAGCGACGTGCTCCCAACCCGGGCCAGGGCCCGCTCGATCGCTGCGGTGTCGGTCGGCGAGAGCGGCCGGCTGAGGTCGGCTCCGTGCGGCAGGCGGCCCAGCGCGACGAGATCGCGTCCCAGCAGCGGCCAATAGACGGCGGCGCTCTGCGGCAGATACGCGATGCGTCGTGATCGCACGGCGGCACCGAGCCGGTCGACCCGGGCGCCGTCGAGCGTCGCTTCGCCGCCGTCGGGCGGATCGAGGCCCGCGAGCTGGCGCAGCAAGGTGGTCTTGCCCGCGCCGTTGGGGCCGACGATGGCGCTCAGCTGGCCGCCCGCGAAGGCGACGTCGATTCCGTCGAGCACCGTCCGCGCGCCCCGGCGGCGGACCAGCGAGCGCGTGGCGAGCACGGTCATGTCGCCAGCCCCGTCATGCCGCGAGCCACGAGGCGCGCGTACGCCGGATCACGCGCACGAGGAACGGCGCACCGACCAGCGAGGTGAAGACGCCGAGCTGCAGCTCGTAGGAAGTCGGCAGCACGCGCACGGCGATGTCGGCCGCGAGAACCAGGATCGCGCCGACCAGCATCGACGGCACCAGCGTCGCGCCGGGCTTGAAGCCGACGTGCGCGCGGACGAGGTGAGGGGCCACCAGCCCGACGAAGCCGATCATGCCGGCGACGGCGGTCGCCGCACCGACCATCAGGCCGACCGCGAGCGTGAGCCACAGGCCGAGCCGTCGCGTGTCGACGCCCAGGCTGCGTGCCGCATCCTCGCCGAGCGACAGGGCGTCGAGCCAGCGGCGGTTCATCAGGACGAGCCCCGCACCGGCGACGATGAACGACGCCGACACGAGGATGTGGCGCATATCCCGGTCGGCGATCGATCCTGCCAGCCACAGCCAGATCTCCTGGAAGGCGAAGGGGTTGGGGGCGAGCGCGAGCACCAGCGAGATCAGCGCCGCGGCGATGGCGTTGATCGCCACGCCCATCAGCAGCAGCGATACGGTGCCCGTGCCGGCGCGCACTGCCATCATCAGGCCCGCGACGGCGAGCGCGGCACCGGTGATGCCGGCCAGCGGCAGGGCGAGCGCGAATGCCGCGGCCAGCCCGCTGTAGAACGCACAGACGGCGGCGAAGCTCGCGCACGCCGACACGCCGATCACGCCCGGCTCGGCGAGCGGATTGCGCAGCCAGGCCTGCAGCACGGCACCGCTCAGCCCGAGGGCCGCGCCGACCAGCACGCCGAGCACGGCGCGCGGCAGCCGCAGGTCGAGCACGATCGCCCATCCCACCTCGTTGCCGAGCCGCCACGGCCACCACACCGGCCCGGTCGCGACCGAAACGAGGAAGAGCACGACGACCAGCAGCGCTAGCTTAGCGTGGGTGACCAAACCGCATCCAACTGCGTCAAGTTTCCCATGTTCACCAGGACCTCCTTCCTGTCGTCCTGAGCGCTTGTGCGCTTTTCACGCTGGGAGCGCGGCTCTCCAGAGCCGCTCATAGGCTGTGGCAAACCGAAGAAAGAGCGGCTCTGGAGAGCCGCGCTCCCAGCAGGAAGGGCATGTCTTGTCGGGCCGAGGCGCAGCAGCGCAAGCTTGGCTTGAGTGACCGAACCGCATCCAAATGCGTGCACTTTCATTGCCCCCTCCGGTCGTCCTGAGCGGAGCGAAGGACCTCGCGCCAGCGGCGCGGCCCGTGTCTGATCGTTCGGTGGGGTCCTTCGCTGCGCTCAGGACGACAAGAGCGTCTTGTCGGTCCGAGGCGCAGCCTCGCCAGGCCTGTTCTCACGGATGCACCTCGCGCAGCTTCTGCAGGGCGTCGAGATTCTCAGGACCGGCGCAGATCGAGTAGCGGATCGGCAACGACAGGATGCGGGCATGTCGCGCCAAGGTCCCGATCGCCGGATGGTCGACGAACGAGGTGGCGCGCGCCGGATCGGCGTTGGATTCTTCGTCCAGGATGACGAGGTCCGGTCGGCCGGCCAGCACGGCTTCCAGCGAGAAGCGGCCATAGGCGGAGATGCCCAGATCCGCGGCGAGATTTCGATAGCCTGTCAGGCCGAGCAGCTCGTCCATCAGGCTGCCCTTGCCGGTCGTGCGCAGGTTGGCCTGCAGCACGGCAGCCGTGGCGGTCGGCGGGCCCGGCCGCACGAGCTGGCGCTGCCGCTCGCGCATCGCGACGATCAGGTCGCGGCCCTGGTCGCTGCGGCCGAGCACGTCGGCCATGCGCGCGATCTGAACCTCCGCTTCCTCGAGCGAGGCAGCCCAGGGAAGCTCCAGGATCGACACACCGGCGGCACGCACCAGCCGCTTGACGTTGGCATGCGCCATCGAATCGAACACGACGAGATCGGGCCGGAGATCGAGGATCGATTCGGCGGTGGCGCGGACGGTGGGGATGTTGCGCGCGCGATCGGCCAGAACCGCGGTGCGGGGATCGCGCGCGAGATAGCTGACCCCGACCAGCTGCCCGGGCGCGGCGAGGCGCAGGGCGAGCTGGTCGAGGCACAGGTTGACGGTCACGACCCGCCTGGGCGGTTCGGCACGGCAGGCACTCGTGGCCGCCAGGAGGAGGCAGAGCATGGCGGCGACAAGCCCGGTCTTCACGTCGACACCAGTCCCTGCGTCAAAACTTGGCCTTCACGCCGAAGAAGGCCTGGAAGGCCGGAGGCTGGAACCCTGTGGGCTCTTCGTAGCGCTGGTCAAGGATGTTCTCGGCGCGGGCGAAGAGCTCGACTCCCTTGCGGACGTCCCAGGCCGCCGTGGCGCGCAGGAGAGTGTAGGGGGGAGGGGTGATGGGCGTGAAAGTAACCGCATCGAGATCGTGGCGGCCTCCGACGCTGTTCAGCTCCGCACCCAGGCGCACGCCCTCGATCGGCCGCACGGCGGCGCGCACCGAGAAGACATCCTCGGGACGACGCACCAGCCAGGCACCGGTCGTGAGATTGAAGGCGAGCGTGTGGGTGTAGGCGAAATGGACGTCGAGCCAGTCCGTGACCTGAATGTCCACGAAGCTTTCGGTGCCTTCGGTTTGCGCCTGGGGTGCGACGTTGGTGTATTGCGTGAAGGGAGTGACGCAGTCGATCAGGTTGCTGATGTTGTTCTTGAAGTAGAGGACGCCGGCCTTGACCTTGCCGTCGAACATCGTCTGCTCGGCGCCGACTTCGAAGCCCCGGCTGGTCTCGGGCTGCAGGTTACGATTGCCGACGCAGAACAGCCCGGCGTTGTAGAGCTGGTTCAGCGACGGTGCCTTGAACGCGGTGCCGTAGGAGGCCTTGAAGGTGGTGTTCGTCGCGCTGAGCAGGTAGTTCGCGCCGACACGCCACGTCCCATTCGAGCCGTAGAGGCTGTTGAAGTCGACGCGGCCGCCGGCCGACAGCGTGAGCGCCTCGAACAGCGTGACACGGCCCTGGGCGTAGAGGCCGGTCTGTGAAACCTGGCCCCATTGCTGGACGGTGTCGGCGTTGGAGTAGGCCCACTGGTTGCTGTAGTCGATGCCGGCCACGATGCTGGCCTGCTCGGTGATCGTGAAGACGTTCTTCCAGTCGGCGCTGAACTGCCGTCCGTTGTAGGTCGAGTTCATCGGTGCGGGAAACGGGATCTGGATGCTGGGATAGTCCAGAGCGTGCCGATAGACAGTCGAATAGCCGACGCCGATCGTCGGCTTCCACACGCCGCCGAAGAAGTTGCCGTCGAATTGCAGGCGATTGAAGAACTGCTGCGTGAATTCGGTCGCGTTGGGATCTTCCGCCGGCGCGAAGGTGAAGTCCGGCTGCAATGCGTAATTGTCGAACTTCACCTGGGTGTCGATGTAACGGCCGAACCACGTCAGGCTGGCATTCTCCGTGATGTCGACCCCGAGCCGTGCCGCCAGGTTGATGTTGCGGTAGGCGTCGTTGTCGAAATAGCCATCCGACGCAATGAAGCGCGGGGGAATGGCGCTCTGGCCCGGGGTGTACAGGCCGCTTGCGCTGACATTGTAGTTGAAGCGGTTGACGCTGCCCGTCGCATAGGCGCCGAGGCTGGTTTGCAGCCGCGTCCCCAGCTCGGCATAGCCGCCGGCAGAGAGGGAGCCTTGCCCCTTCTTCGTCACCATGTTGATCACGCCACCGATCGCGCCCGAGCCGTAGAGCGTGCTCATCGGGCCGCGCACGACCTCGATGCGGTCGAGGTTGTCGGTGAGGAAATGAGCGAAGTCGATCGAGGCATTGGGCGTCGACGGATCGGTGATGGACATGCCGTCGACCAGCACGACCGTATGGTTGGAGTTGCTGCCGCGCACGAACACCGAAGTCTGCGTGCCCGGACCCCCCGACTGCTGGACGGATACGCCGGGGACATAGCGCAAGACTTCGTCGACGGTGCGCAACTGCCGGCGCTCGATCTCGTCGCGGCTGATGACCGTGACCGTGCCCGTCACCTTGTCGGCGGGCACCGGCTCGCGGTCGGTGGTGATCACGACATTGGGCATCGTCGCCGTTATGCCGCTTTCGGTTTGCGCGGATGCACAGAACGGCAGGAGCAGGGGAGAGGCTACGAGCAGAAATCGACGGAACGGCATCATCGGACGGTCCTCCAGAACAGCCACGCACAAGGCGCGTCACCGCTCGGTTGACCGTCCCGTTGGATTGTCCCGTCCATCGGAAGAGCGACGCTATCGCCGGCAGGTCTTCTGGCTCACGGGTCGTCGCTTGCGCCTGTCTTCCCAGACCGAAGTCCAGTGACCTGATGGCGTTCGCTCGCCGCTTACAGCTGCGGGTACAGCTGCCGATTGGCCCTCACGGGCGGCACGGCATTCCCTGTTAGCCTCCGGTTAGGGAGGACCGTCGATGTGACTTTGGTAATTTGAGGGCGCTGTCGCGTCAAGGAGTTTGGCGGGGGGACTTGGGCGGATCATCGTGCGCGGCAAGCTTGTCACGCGCGGCAAGGCTAAGAAGGCCGACGTTGTTCTCTACTACAAGCCGAAACTCCCGCTCGCGCTGATCGAGGCGAAGGACAACAATCACAGCGTCGGCGATGTCATGCGGCGGCCTCGACTACGCCGCGACTCTCGGCGTCGCCTTCGTTTTCTCGTCCAACGGCGCGGCTTTCTGTTTCATGACCGGACTGGCCATCGAAACAAATCTCGACCTCGACGCCGTCCCGCCGCCGACAACATAGAAATTTGGCGCAGGCGCCGATCGAGGACTTCGCCATGCAGGCCGCGCACGACCGCATCGCCGCCGCCGTCGCTAGCATCGCCTGCGAAGCGTTGATCGTCGCCCACCGAATCTTTGCCCTGGGTGCGCTCGCCAAGGCGGATATATGGCCGCTGCCGGTGAGGAGAGAGGTCGCGCCCGGGATGACAACTTCCGTCGGGCAGGCGCACGTCGCAAATTGCCAGGATTCGTTTGTCAGGCCCGCGGCCCGGTGTAAAATGCATCGGAGAGACAACCTAACGGGGCGACGGTGCAACGTCGCCGCGGGAAGGGCGGGTAGTACATGCGGTTTGCATTCGTTCTGATTGGTCTTGCGGGCTTGCTTTTCCTGGCAGTCGTCGCGATGCCGGCCTATCAGCTCACCGCCTATCCGACCGATTTCAAAGGGGCGGCCGGCATCCAGCTTTCGGAGGAGGCCACTACCCTGCTGGCCAAGGCAAAGACGAATGCGCTTATCCTCGTCGAGCGCCAGCGTCTCTGGCAGACCGTCGCAGTCTGGCTCGGTTTCCTGGGATTGGGACTGACTGCGCTGGCCTCAATCGTGGCCGGATGGAGAAGCCGTCAGAGCCGCGCGGACAGGGAAGAATTTCTCAACAAGAAGGTCACCGCCATCGGAGCGCTTACGGCGATCGCGACGCTTGCAATGGGAGCGAGCGACCTCGTCGAAAAGACCGGCGTAAAGCCGTTAGACGGGGATATCTCGGCGCTCAAAAAGGCGATCATGGAGGTGCCTGCCGGGATCGCCGTCAATCCCGCAGCAGAACGCGGCATTCTCGATGCCCTCGTAATCACGTTGGCGGAACACCGTCCATGAGCTTCGTTTGCCTGATTTTCGCCGCCATTCTTTCTGCAACCGCCTGCCCCCCGAGGCCGCCGCCTCTCATCGAGGCGCTGGGAGAGGCCCGGACGCTGCGCCCCGATGCCGAAAGAGCGATCGAAGTAGCTAACGACGTGCTGCGAGTGGCGCGGGAGCCGTTCCGTATCGTCGCTTCGTGGCAGTTGAATGGTCGGGGATTGCGCGAAGACGAGCTGGTCGTCTATCTCGTCGGATCGCCCCTGAGCCCGCGCGAGCTTTGGGAAGAGCGCAGCAAGCTAGAAACACTCATCACCTCGATCACGAGCGATCTCGGCGAAATCAATCCGGATGCGTCCAATTGCGGCGACAAGGACGACTGCGTCGGGACACTTTATCCCGAGACGAGCATCAAGGTCGTAATGGACGTGTTGAACCGGCAGAACACCTGGGAGCTGGCGAAGACCTCGCCCGAATGTCGCTGCATTGTCCTTATGGAGCAGCACCTGTTGCTTTTCAGGATCGTCTTCGGGGCCGACTGGGCCCGATACATACTTTTGATGCGCTACGACAGCAAAGATCAGCTTCAGGCGGATCTCGATAGTGGCCGGGTGCCCGACGTGCTGCTCGAGAGCAAGCGCGTGCCCCTCGAAGCCATGGTCGCCTTCCTGCTGCTGCACGAAGTTGGCCACGTGACCAAAGTGCCGTTGCGGATACCGATGAGAGACAATGCCGACCTGGCGGCATTTCTCGACCGCCTGAGCAGCGAACAGCGCGAGGAGCTCCGTGCCGACAGCTTCATAGTGCGGCTCCTCGCCGCCCGGTGCTTCAGGCAGAACCCGACCGGATTGTTGTTGGATACATGCTACACACCGGCGGTGTTGTCGATGTTGACCTTCGTGGTCGGGATGAAAGGAAAATCCAAGGACGCCTTATGCCTGCGCTACCTCGACACCGTAGCCGGCTATCCCAATTGGCAAGGAAGGCTGTTGCTGCTGGGCTATCAATACGAAGAAGTCGTGGGCAAAGGCTACTCGCTGCTGACGGATTATCTTTCTACTCGCCGGCACCTTCTCGAAAAGGCGTCGACATCGGAAAGCAAGGTCTGCCGTGATGCTGCCCTGCGCTTTTCGGCGAACCGTTCCTCGCCGGCGTCGGGTTCCAAGGTCATAGACGGCCCAAGATGATCGGCATCGGCCGACAGGACTTCCCGCATGAGCCCTGTTAACCGGTTGTTCTAACCAATGAATGCACGTCCGGGAGGCGAGCCTTACGGCCGCTACCGCCCCCGCCGCCGCCTGTGCGACACGTTGCTCGCCAAGACGCTGGCGCCGGCCGAGGAACGCGAACTGGAGGCGGCGGCATTGGATGCCGATCAACCTCGTCATCGCTGTCACGAACGGCGACTGGTTCAACATGCTGCGGCAGCAGCCGAACCGTGCTGAGGTCAATTTCTGGGCGCCGCCCGCCGCCAACTTTCGCGTCCTTCAGCCGGGCGAGATATTCCTGTTCAAGCTCCACGCCCCGCGCAACGTGATCGTCGGTGGCGGCATCTTCGCCTACACCAACGCGCTGCCATGCTCGCTAGCCTGGGAGGCGTTTCGCGAAGCCAACGGCGCGCGGTCGGCGCAGGAAATGCGGGCGCGCATCGCGCTGTACCGCCGGGTCGATCCGGGCCACCGTAGCGATTTCGAGATCGGCTGCCGTATCCTGACGCAGCCTTTCTTCTTCGCCGAGGCCGACTGGATTCTCGCGCCGGCGAGCTGGGCGTCGAACATCGTGGCCTTCAAGACCTACAGCACCGGCGACGCGGACGGGCTTGCGCTGTGGGACGCGGTCAACGAGCGGATGAACCGGCCCGGCCTCCCCGGCATGGCCGAAGAACCGGCACGGTTGGGCGAGCCGCAGCTCATCCGGCCGCGGCTGGGGCAGGGCGCGTTCCGGGTGCTGGTCACGGACATCTACAATCGGCGCTGCGCCATCATGCAGGAGCGGACCCTGCCGGCGCTCGAAGCCGCACATATCCGTCCCTATGGCGATGGCGGCGAAAATGAAGCTCGAAACGGGCTCCTGCTGCGGCGCGACATCCACAGTCTGTTCGATGCCGGCTACGTGCCCGTCACGCCCGATCTGCGCTTCGAGGTGAGCCGGCGCATCAAGGAGGAGCTCGACAACGGGCGGCACTATTAGGCCCTGCACGGGCAGCCGATCTTCGCGCCAGAGCAGATCGTGCGCCGTCCCGGCCCCGAGGCGCTGCGCTGGCATAACGACCACGCGTTTCGGGGGTGAGGCTTGGGCATGCGATCCGCCTTCGCTTGGACACGCCACACCGACGCAACCCATTTTTCTTGTTGCTCCGGGGAGTTACACTTTCCCCTTATCCCTAGGTATGGCGAATCTCGGCCGACCCTGGACGTTCTCTCTCGCAACTGCGGCGACGATCTGCCGGCGACTGGCCGCGCGCCAGAGCGCCATATCTCGCCGGGACGAGGGAGTTCCACAATGAATGGCAACAGCTGGTACGCCGACGATATCGCTTCCCTGCGCCGGTTCGTGGCGGCTGGCTGGACGGATGCGCGGATCGGCAAGGCGCTCGACCGGGCGCGCGAGTCCGTGCAGCACAAGCGCGCCGCGCTGCGCCTGGAGCCGGGGCAGTCGCCGGCGAGGACGACGGCGGTGCGCCGCTTGATGGCGCGGCGGATGGCGAGGAGCTTGCCATGAGCGTGCTTCGGCTCGCGAAGCAGGAGAGGTTCTGCCACGAGTATGTGAAGG
Organism: Reyranella sp.; assembly: GCF_965279465.1. Lineage (NCBI taxonomy): Bacteria > Pseudomonadati > Pseudomonadota > Alphaproteobacteria > Hyphomicrobiales > Reyranellaceae > Reyranella > Reyranella sp. The sequence goes on along the minus strand of NZ_OZ257242.1, from coordinate 5,345,570 downwards.
ACTTCCATGCCAAGTCGGCGGCGCTCCGCGCGGGCTACAGGTCCGGCCACATCTACGAGACCGCCTCGCGCCTGCTGAAGGACGCCCGGGTGCGGGCGCGCATCGCCGAGCTGCGCGACGCGATGGCGCGGCAGGCGAAGGCGGAGGCCGAGGTGCAATCCCATGCCGAGGCCAACTGGGTGTTGGCCCAACTGGTGAGGATCGCGCACGCCGATCCGCGCAAGTTCTTTCACGCCGACGGCACACGGAAGAAGGTCCATGAGCTGGACGACGAGGAAGCCGCGGCGCTGGCGGGTTTCGAGCCCACCGGCGAGGCCGGCAAGGTCGTCGACCGGCTCAAGGTCCTCGAGCTGCTCGGCCGGCACTTCGGCCTGTGGCAGCAGAAGCCGGCGCCGGCGCAGGAGGGAGGCCTGTTCGACGGGATGAGCCTCGAGGACGTCCGCCGGGTCCGCGACAGGGTCGGCCAGCTCCTCACAGAGGCTGGCATGGATCCGGCTCGAAGCGCACCGCGCCGTCGCCCGGGGTGAAAGCCGGGCAGGGTGTTGCCTCGCCAAGCCGGCAGGCCAGTGCCGCAGATCGCCGGGGTAAGGCTATTCAGCCTTTACGCCTGCGAACTTGATCACCATCGCCTACCGTTGGATTTTCCCGTCCATCGGAAGAGCGACGCTATCGCCGGCAGGTCTTCTGGCTCCAACTATCTCTTCGCTGCTCGCCGTGCGACTTTGACCAGGGTGTCGTTTATCCGCGTCTGCCAGCCCGCACCGCCGGACTTGAAGTAGCGGAGCACCTCAGGGTCGAGCCGAAGCTTGACGGCGAGCTTCGGTGCCATCGAGCGCGGCCTGCCGACCGGCCTGGCTTCCGTTACCACCGCACCGGCCAACTGTTCGTCCGTCAGCTCTGGCGCGTCGTCATACTCCTGCGGCTTGATTCGGTGCCGGTCGACCTTAGGCAAGTCGCTCTTGATAGCGCGCTTGTACGCGGTCATTGCACTTCCTCATCGAAATGATGTGCCGAGCGTTGCCGTCGAGGCCGCGGTCTGCTTCGTGGCGTTGCGCTTGGCGGCGTCGAAGGTGATTTTCACGAGGATATTTGTACCCCCAATAAATACAGCCGGACAATATCCGGGGGTACAGAAATTGAGAAAATTCGTGTCGGCTGGCATGCGCGATCTTCACCAGCTGGGCCACCACCCGGTCGGCTTCGGCATGGGAGACGGCCTCCGCCTCCGCCTGCCGCGCCATCGCGTCCCGCGCGGCGTCATCGCCGCGGTGAGAGCCGGGCAGGGCGGCGCCTCGCCAAGCCGGCGGGCCTCGCGCCTGGGCCGCCGGCGTGGGGCGTGAAGGCTATTCGGCCCTGACGCCCGCGAACTTGATCACCTTGCCCCATTTCTCGGTGGCCTCCGCGATGATCGTCGCGAATTCAGCGGGTGTGCCTCCGACCGGCGTGCCCCCCAGCTCGGTGATCCGGGACCTGATCTTGCTGTCGGCGAGGGCGGCATTGATCTCCTTGTTCAGGAGGGCGATCACCTCGGGCGGGGTGCCCGTGGGCACGCCGATTCCCGCAAAGCCGCTGGCCTCGTAGCCGGGCACGAAGTCCGCGATCGGCGGCGTGTCGGGTAACACGTCCAGCCGGGTCTTGGTCGTCACCGCCAGCGCACGCAGCTTGCCCGCCTTGATCTGCTGGATCGCTTCCGACACCGGAGCGAAGATCACCTGCACGTGGCCGGCGATCAGATCGACGACCGCCGGCGCACCGCCCTTGTACGGGACGTGGACCAGGTTGAGCCCGGTCATCATCTTGAAGAGCTCGCAGGAAATGTTCTGCGGCGTGCCCTGGCCCGCCGAGCCGTAGTTGATCTTGCCCGGATTGGCCTTGGCGTAGGCCATGAACTCGGGGAGCGTCGTGGCGGGGACCGACGGGTTCACCACGACGACGTAAGCCAGCCGCGTGACGTAGACGACCGGCGCGATGTCCCGCTGGAAGTCGAAGGGAAGGTTGCTGTAGAGCGCGGCATTGATCGCCGCCGGGGTCACGACCTGCAGCAGCGTGTAGCCGTCCGCGGGGGACTTGGCGACCATGTCGGTGCCGATGTTGCCGCTGGCGCCGGGCTTGTTCTCGACGATGAACTGCTGGCCGAGGCGCTCGGTCAACCATTCGCCCATCAGGCGCGCCTGGATGTCGGTCGCCCCGCCGGCCGGAAAGCCGACGACGATGCGTGCCGTTCGCGACGGATAGGCTTGCGCCCGAGAAATGCCCGGCACCGCTGATAAGGCAGCGGCACCCGCGGCCAGATGCATGAATGTACGGCGATGAAACGTCATGATGTTCCCTCCACAGCTGCGCCACGTCGCGGACTTGCAGTCCATCTGAGCGCTTTTCGAGAGGAGCCTACATCGGTCCTGTGAGAAGGCGGAAGGGGCCGATGCCGCCTTTAATCGTCCAGCGACACCGTCCGCCAGCTCGACAGCGCACGGGTGGTGGCCGTCCAATCGACCAGCACGATGCTGTCATCCGGGGCGGCGTGGGCAAAGGCGATCGTGCCATCGACCGCCGCCACGGAACGGGCGCCGGAGAAGTCGAGGACGTCCCGCCCGGTCCGGTTGCAGACCAGCACGGGCCGTTGCGTCGTGAGAGACGCCCATTCCCATTCGCCGCTCGGGCCATGCTCGCCCGGCGCCCAGGCCGCGGCCGACAGCAGGAGATCGCAGCCCTGCGCGGCGGTCTCGCCGACAAGGCGCTTCGAGTACATGTCGGCGCAGACGAACAGCCCGACGCGGCCAATGCCGGCGATGTCGACGACGGTCGGCCGATCGCCGGGCGTCGACCAGGATTCGGCGCCCACCCGCAGCGCGGCGATCTTTCGATGCCGTCCGGTCACGCCGCCGTCGGGTCCCAGCACGATCATGCTGTTGAAGAGGGCATCGCCGTCCGCTTCCGGTTGGCCCAGCACGATCGAAGCGCCGCCGGTGCGTCGCGCCAGCCGTGCCGCCCAGTCGAGAAGCGCCGGCTGCTCCCCGGCGATCCATGTCGTGCCGATGAGATCGCGGAAGCCGTAGCCGCTGAGGCAAAGCTCGGGAGTCACGATCAGCCGCGCGCCCCGCGACGAGGCCTGCGATACGGCCCGCTCGATCAGGCGCTTGTTGTATTCGACGTCACCCGGCCGGGGAGCCAGATGAAGCAGCGCTATGGTCTGCGCTTGATGGGCCTGGAGGGGAGACATGGCGAGCGAGGTTACTCCGGCAACGGTGGCGCCCAGAAGATCGCGCCGGGGAAGGCGCCGGCCGATCCTAGCCACCGAGCGGCACCGCCAGCAGAACCAGCGCCGTTCCGACCAGGGCAATGACCAGGCCAGTGAACCAGCGATTGCCTCCGGAATAGTGAGCCCACCAGTAGCCGCTGAAGAACATCAGTGCGAGCTGCAGCGCGTTGGCCACGCGCAGGGCCGTGAAACCGTCGTGGAACAGCAGCAACGGGATCAGGCCCGGGATCGCCGTCATGCTGACCAGGACCACGATCAAGGCCGCGGCCACCCAGTCATTCGCCTGAAGATGAGCCCGCTCCGTTCCCGCATTCCTGAACAGCTCCAGAAACGAACGGTGAAGCCTGGCTCCGTCCTGTGGCCGCATCGACGGTTCGCCCTCGAGGTCGAACTCCTCCTTGACCGCGGCCATTGCCTCCTCGTCGGTCGAAGCAGCCTGAAGTCTCTTCACGAACTGGACGCGCCGATTTCGGTTGAAGAGCGTACCCAGCAGGTAGAATGCGCCGTCGATCACGCCCCAGGCCACGTTGCAGCCCAGCAGCGCCAAGGCGAGCTCGACGCCGACGATATCTGCGCGTTCGGAGAGCAGGCGGGCGCCGGCGGTTATGGTGAGCGCCATGACCAGGCCGAACAGTATCTCGAGCAGCGTTTCCGACGGGTCGAGATGGCGCCTGACGAAGCGGACGATCATCGCGCCCTCTCTTCCGGGCGCCGGGCGCGCGACAACGAGACGGTGACATAGACGTTCCAGCCCTCGGGGCGATTCTGAGCGGCAAATTCCTTGTAGCCGCGGACGTCGAGCTCGGCCGCGAGGCCGCCGAGCTGGAAGGACCAGCCAATCTGCGGCCCCGCGCCCGCAACCTGCGACCGGAACCCTCCCAGCAGCGCTGCGCCGCCGGTGTCCGGGCTCACCTGGCCGAAAAAGTAGCCCGCGGCGCCGACATAGAACGTATCGCTGAACGAGTACGACATGCCGACATCGATATGCGCGTCCATCCCGCTCTGGTAGCGCGTGGTCGGATTGATGAAGTTATACGTCAAGCCGGCCGTGACCGAGACCTCGAACCCCGATGCCGGCATGTAGGTGTAGCCCATGCCGGCATCGATCGCCCAATGGCCCAGCCCGACACCGGCCAGACGGTTGGGATCGTAGGTTCCAACCGGTGCGCTGCCCATGATGTAGGTCATGATGTTGTGGCTGCCGATCTGCCACTTCAGCGATGCCATGGGGTAGAGATCGCTGACGCCCGCCGCGCTGTCACTGCTCCTGGCCGAGAAGGCGCCGGCATTGGGCGTCGCCAGGACGCCCCACACGGACGTATCGGCGCGGCCGGCGGAGAAGGTCACGCCCAGCCACAGCTGCCCATTCAGCACCGGATCGGCGAAGGTGTAGCCGGGCGTCAGGAAGAGATATTGCTCGGCTGTGTCATAGCCGAGCAGGAGCCCGCCGCCGCGGGAAAAGCTCGTCCCCGCGGTGGCGCTGGCCTTGCGGAAATAGAACATCGCCTCGAGGGAGAACCCGGCATCACCCGGCACCGCGGCGAAGCTCGCGAACTGGCCCGGCAGCCAGACGCTGGCGCCGCCCTCGTCGGCAATCGCCCGCACAGGAACGAGCGCCACACAGAGGGTGCCAAGGAGCGGCAGACTCACGACAGCCTTGCGCTGCATGCGATCCCCCCTTTTGCGCAAGCATAGCATGGCAACATGCAACCCGGTTCACGGGCTGGCGGGTAATCGTCGAGGGCCTCCTGGATCGCGACCAGAATGTCACGCAAGCGATCTCGCGCGGGCGCGCTTCACTGTCCGGCATAACCACCCGCGAGGAACGTGGCTTTGGTCGCGGAGCGGCTGAGCTTTCCCGACGAGGTGAGGGGCAGGCCGAGGCGGCGCGAGATCAGGACGACACGGCCGTCGACGCCGAAGGCCTCCTTGGTCTTCTGCCTGATGTCGCCTTCGAGCGTTTCGTCCGCGGCGGCGTCCGCAGGAGGGGCCTGCACGACGATGACGACGGACTCCATTGCACCGTCGTCGACGGAGAAGGCGCAGGCGTCGCCGCGCCGCAGGGAGGGCAGGGCTTCGACGCTCCACTCGATGTCCTGCGGCCAGATGTTGCGGCCGTTGACGATGATCAGGTCCTTCGCGCGGCCGGTGATGACGATCTCGTCGTTGCGCCAGTAGCCGAGGTCGCCGGTGTCGAGCCAGCCGTTGCACAGCACGTCCGTGCTGTCCTCGACCGGCGGGAAATAGCCGGGCATGACGCTGGGGCCACTGACGAAGAGCCGGCCGACGCGCCCTTCGCCGAAGACGATGCCGTCGGGGTCACGGATCTCGATGCGATGGCCGGACAATACCCGGCCGCAAACCACGAACTCGCGGCTGTCGCCGGCATGCGAATCGGTCGGCCGGTCGAGGCGCAGGCCAGTGAAGGGGCGCACGAAGCTCACGCCGACGCAGACTTCGGCCATGCCGTAGCTCGGCAGGAAGGCGCGCGGGTCGAATCCCGCGGCGTTGAAGCTCTCGGCAAAGCGCTGCAGCACTGACGGCTGGATCATGTCGGCACCGACACCGGCCAGACGCAGGCAGGACAGATCGATCTCGCCCAGCGCCTTGGTTTGCGCCCGGCGGGCGGCCAGATCGTAGCCGAAGCTCGGGCCGTAGGTGATCGTGGCGCGGCGCCGCGAGATCAGCGACAGCCACTGCAGGGGGCGGCGCGCGAAATCCCAGGGCGCGAGCAGGTCGACGCTGCGTTGCGCGCACATCGGGGCGAGGACGAAGCCGATCAGGCCCATGTCGTGATAGAGCGGCAGCCAGCTCACGCCCGAGTCAGTGGCGGAGACCTCCTGCGCGGCGAGCGAGCCCGTGATGTTGGCCATCAGCTGGTCCTGACGGATGTCGATGCCGCGCGGCTCGCGGGTGCTGCCCGAGGAGAACTGGATGTAGCACGCATCGCCAGCGCCGAAGGGCCGCAGCAGGGCCCTGGATTCCGGCAGGGCGTTGAACGCCGCCATGGGCCCGGCAAGCCGGACGGCCGTTCCCTCGGCCGCCCTCTGCGCGAACTCGGCAAGCTCGTCCGGCGCCACCACGCCAACGGCGCCCGCGACCGTTATCTGGCTGCGCAGCTGTTCGATGAAGCCGGCGCGCGAGCCGAGCCCCACCGGCATCGATACCGGAACCGGCACGACCCCGGCATATTGCGCGCCGAAGAAGGCGATGCAGAAGCCCGGCCAGGTATCGGCAATCAGCACCAGCCGCTCGCCGCCCTCGAAACCCGCGCCGATCAGGCGGCGGGCGAAGGCCTGGGCCTGAACCTGCAGGTCGCGATAGGGCAGGCTGCTCGAAAGCTTTCCGCGGGCATCGAAGAAATTGAGGCCGGTCTCGCCGTGCGCCGCATAATCGAGGGCGTCGCACAGGCTGGTGAAGCCGCCGCGCCTGAAGACCAGGTCGCCGTTGAGGCTGGGCGTCGGCGTATCGACGCGCCGGTCCGCGCTATGCGCCAGGGCGTGATCGTAGCGCTGGAAGCGGCTTGGCGGCGGCGTGCCCAGGTCGGAGGCTGCGCGGTCCGGAAGACGGGCAGGCGAGACAAGACGGATCGGCGTCACAGGACGGATCTCCCAAACGGTTCGCTCAAAGCGCGCCACCGCTCGGGTAGACCGTCCCGTTGGATCATCCCGTCCATCGGAAGAGCGACGCTATCGCCGGCAGGTCTTCTGGCTCGCGGGTCGTTGCTTGCGCCTGCCTTCCCGGACCGAAGTCCAGTGACGTGATGGCGTTCGCTCGCCGCTTACAGCTGCGGGTACAGCTGCCGATTACCCCCGTCAGGGGCGCACGGCATTCCCTGTTAGCCTCCGTTAAGGAGGACCGTCGATGGCTTTACATAGTGCCGGGCAAGCGCGCTGGCAAATGTGTCCAATTCTGAACACTGCCTTGCGCCGCTATGCCACGCGCTCGAGGTAGCTCTGGAAGACGCCGACATGGACCTGGGCCGGATCGGCCGAGTTGGGCCACAGCTCCTCCGCATTGAAGCGCACGTCGTAGGTCGGCTCGTCCTCGGCATGGATGCCGTGGGCATGCGCGTCGGGAAAGGGATAGGCCGGGGACTCGCTGACCACGATTCCCGTCTTGCCGCGGACGTAGCCCGGCGCGCGGACATGGCCGGGGATATGCTCGGTGCGCACGCGGACCTTGTCGCCCGGCTTGAAGCGCTCACGCGTGGCAACATTGCTGCGGCCCGGCGCGCTCGGCATCGAAAGCGGATAGGCGCCCTGCGCGCGGCGCTCGAGCTCCTCCCTGCTCACGATGCCCTTCTCGACGCAGAGCGTCGCGAGGCTGGTCAGCGAGCGCTCGTAGTAGCTGGCCGAGAGATAGTGCCGCGGCTCCATGCGCTCGATGGCGTGGCGATACTCGTCCATGTTGAAGATGCCGAGCTTCACCGCCAGGGAGTAGAGCGCATTGACCCGCTTTTCCCACGGCTCGTGGAAGGTCCGGGCCTTGAGAGTGTAGCGGACGCGGCCGAATCCCTGCCGTCCGCCCATGTCGTGCATGCCGTCCATCTCGGGCTCCTAGACGCTGTTCATTAGATTGCTAGACAAGGTTCTTAATGCCCATTCGGTGTCATCCCGAGCGCAGCGAGGGATCTTTGAGGCCATGAGCAAGGATCCCTCGCTGCGCTCGGGATGACACTGTGCGTAAGATGGAATCAAGCACTACAAACGGGCGACGCCGATCATGGCGTCCTTGGTGACGAGGCCGGCGAGTTTCTCCTCGGACCAGCCGTCGGTCCCGGCCGGCCGCACCGGCAGCACCATGTAGCGGGTGTCCGCGGTGGTGTCCCAGACGCGGATGTCGATCGACGGCGGCAGGTCGAGGCCCATTTCCCTGAGCACGGTGCGCGACTGGCGCACGATGCGGGCGCGGTATTCGAGGTCCTTGTACCAGTCCGGCGGCAGGCCGATGATCGAGAACGCGGTGCAGGAGCACAGCGTGCAGCAGATCACGTTCTGCAGGGTCGGCGTGTTCTCCAGCACCACGAGATGGCGGTGGTGCGGCGGCATGGTGAGGCCGAGCTCGGCCACCGCGTCGCGGCCGTTGGCCAGCAGGCGCGCCTTGAAGGCCGGATCGGTCCATGCCCGGGCGACGACCCGGGCGCCGTTCTCCGGAATCCATTTCTCTTCGGCGGTGTGCATGAACTCGTCGATGAATTCGGCCGGCTTCAGGCCGCGCTCCTCGAACGCGGCCTGAATGGCGTCGACGCGCTGCTCCACCGTCGCGGTATTCTGCTGGATGTTGCCGTGGTCGGGCATGGCTGGAACTCCCTCTGGCTCTGCGGCTTTCTCCGACTATAGAAACGCGGCGCCGTCTCGTCACTTGCCCGGGAGTGGGCGCGCGGCTAGAGAAATCGCGCCCCAGAAGGAGTTTTTCTCATGAGTGCCATCGTCGACATCCGCGCCCGCGAAATCCTGGACAGCCGCGGCAATCCCACCGTGGAAGTCGAAGTCGAGCTCGAGAGCGGCGCCATGGGACGCGCGGCGGTTCCGTCGGGCGCCTCGACCGGCGCGCACGAAGCGGTCGAGCTGCGCGACGGCGACAAGAAGCGCTACGGCGGCAAGGGCGTGCTGAAGGCGGTCGGTGCGGTCAACGGCGAGGTGATGGACCTGCTGTCGGGCCTCGACGGGCTCGACCAGATCAAGATCGACCGGGCGCTGATCGAGCTCGACGGCACGCCGAACAAGGGCCGCCTCGGCGCCAATGCAATCCTCGGCGTCTCGCTCGCCGTCGCCAAGGCCTCGGCGATGGATTCGGGCCTGCCGCTCTACCGCTATGTCGGCGGCAGCCAGGCGTCGGTGTTGCCGGTGCCGATGATGAACATCATCAACGGCGGCGCGCATGCCGACAATCCGATCGATATCCAGGAATTCATGATCATGCCGGTCGGCACCGACCGCTTCGCCGAGGCGCTGCGCATGGGCTCCGAGGTGTTCCACGCGCTGCGCAACCAGCTCAAGGACGCGGGCCACAACACCAACGTCGGCGACGAGGGCGGCTTCGCGCCCAACCTCGCGACCGCCGACGAGGCGCTGTCGTTCATCATGAAGGCGATCGAGAAGGCAGGCTACAAGCCGGGCGAGGACATCGTGCTGGCGCTCGATCCGGCCTCGACCGAGTTCTTCAAGAAGGGCAAGTACGAGCTCGAGGGCGAGGGCAAGTCGCTCGATGCCGGCGGCATGGTCGACTACTACGCGGCGCTCGTCGCCCGGTACCCGATCGTCTCGATCGAGGACGGCATGGCCGAGGACGACATGGCCGGCTGGAAAGCGATCACCGACAAGCTCGGCAGGAAGATCCAGCTGGTCGGCGACGACCTCTTCGTCACCAACCCCAAGCGCCTGGCCGACGGCATCAAGAATGGCCTCGCGAACGCGATCCTGGTGAAGGTCAACCAGATCGGCACCCTGACCGAGACGATGGAAGCCGTATCGATGGCGCGCAACGCGAGCTACGGCGCGGTGATGTCGCATCGCTCCGGCGAGACCGAGGATTCGACGATCGCCGACCTCGCCGTCGCCACCAACTGCGGCCAGATCAAGACCGGCTCGCTGTCGCGCTCCGACCGCCTCGCCAAGTACAACCAGCTGCTGCGCATCGAGGAGCAGCTCGGCACCCAGGCGCGCTACGCCGGCCGGTCCATCCTGAAGGCCAGCTCGTAGTGACGGGCGAAATCGTCGAAGTCGGAGAGCACGGCCCGTGCTTCCGGCTCGACGATCGCGGTGGCGATATCGTCGCCGGCGAATGACCGGATCGCGTCGAGCGATTCCCAGAAGGTGACAGCCAGGAATTCGGTCCTGCCGTCGACCTCGCGCCGCAGCAGCCACGCGCCCTCGTGACCGGCGAGCGTCGCGAGCTCGGGAAACACCGTTTGGGTCACGTGCCCGAAATAGGCGTCGGCCTTGGCGGCGCTCGCCTGGCCGCGCCACATGCGTACGATCATCGGACCTCCAAATCCTGCTCGAGATGACAGTGAGCGTGGTGCGCGTGCCCGGGTATTGGTAAAAATTGACCATGCCGCGCGTCGATCCGAACAACTCGACCCAATACTGGTGGGACCGCCATCTCGGCGGGCTCAGCCTGATGCATGCCGATTTCACGACCCACGACTATCCGCAGCATACGCACGACGCGCTGGTGATCGCGATCACCGAGCAGGGCGGATCGGTCGTGAAGAGCCGCGGCGCGCTTCAGGATGCCACGCCGTCGACCCTGTTCGTATTCAATCCCGAGGAGCCTCACGGCGGCTGGATGGGACGCAGCGAGCGCTGGCGGTACCGCTCGCTCTATCTCACCCGGCACGCACTCGATCGCGTAGCGGGCGAGGTGGGCGTCGAGATGGTGCCGTACTTCATGCGCAACACCTTCGCCGACCGCGACCTGATCGACGCCTTCCTGGCGATGCACCTCGCACTGGAAGAGGGCCGCGACGTGTTCGCCGAGCGCGAGTTGCTGGTCGGCGCATTCGGCACGCTGTTCCGGCGCCATGGCAGCGGCCGGCGCCCGATCGAGGCGCCGCCGCGCGATCGCACGTTGCTGTCGAGCGTGGTCGAGCGCATGCGCGCGGAATACGCCACCGACCTTCGCCTCGAGGACCTGGCGGCGGGCGTCGGCCTGACGACGTTCCAGCTCATCGGCCTGTTCAAGCGCACGGTCGGCCTCACGCCGCACGCCTATCTGACGCAGGTTCGGCTCGGCATGGCCTGCCGGCACCTGCGGCACTCGCCGGTGCTGGCCGAGGTGGCGACGGCGGTCGGCTTCTACGACCAGAGCGCCCTCAACAACCACTTCAAGCGCTGCTACGGCATCACGCCCCTGCAATTCGCGCGCGCCGCGGCCGCGTAGCCGGATCATGTGGCACGCTCCCGGCGAACAGCAATTTTCGCCAATACGGTCGACGCGGCGCGGCTTACATGCCGGCAATGCACCTCTACTGCCATGACAATCCCGAGACACTGACGCTCGAAACCGAGGTCACCGACGCGCGGCCGGGCAAGGTCTCGCTGGCGCAATCGCCTTTCTATCCCGGTGGCGGCGGGCAGCTCGCCGACCGCGGCGTCATTGGCTGGAGCGGGGGAGAGGCCAAGGTCACGGGCTTCGAGCATTCAGCCGGCAAGATCTGGCATCTGCTGGATACGCAAGAGGAGGTGGCGGGCAGGGTGGAAGCGTCGGTCGATCCGGATTTCCGCCGCAAGATGCGCCAACTTCACACCGGCACCCATGTACTGAACGCGCTCGTATTCCAGCAGTTCGACGGCGCGCTGGTGACCGGCGTGCAGATGGCAGAGGACGGCACCGCTCGCATGGATTTCGACCTGCCCGCTGCGGACAACGACCGCCTTCGCGCGCTCGAAGGGCCGATCAACGACCTGATCCGCCAGGACATCGCGGTGAGCTTCGTCTACGTGCCCATGCACGAGGCACAAAACACGCCCGGCCTGATCCGCAGCCGCTCGGTCGCGCCGCCGCCGACGCCGGACGGCAAGATCCGCATCGTCGAGATCGCCGGCCTCGACCGGCAGGCCTGCGGCGGCACTCATCTTGCCTCGACCGGCGGGTCGCCGCCGATCCGGATCCTGAAGATCGACAACAAGGGCCGGCACAATCGCCGCATCCGCATCGCGCTGGCCGAATAGATTCGGCAGAGCCGAATAGATTCGGTAGAGCCGAATCGGGCTTGACTTATCAACACCACATGTTGCTCTATCCGTTCAGGAATAGCACATATGTTGTTGAGACCGCGTCAAATTCTGGCTCCCGTCATCTTCGCCACGGTGTTCGGCTACTTCGGCTACCACCTCGTGAACGGAGATCGTGGCCTGCTGGCGATGGCTCACCTGCAGCGCGAAGTGCAAATCGCCGACCAGAATCTCGCTGAGGCCGAGACGACGCGGAAGATCTGGGAGCGCCGTGTATCGGCGTTGCGCAACCAGAGCCTCGATCCCGACATGCTCGATGAACGTTCCCGTGCGTTGCTCAACTATGCGCGCAAGGACGACATCATCGTCTTCACGCCGACTCGTTGACTCGAACCGCTTTGCGGTTGGCTGGAAGAAACTGTCCGGCACCCTCGGCGTTCCGAAAACAATCGCTCAAATGCTGCGACGCACTCGCCGCCAATCTGTTTTTTCTCGCTAGATCAACCACATCGGCATGGGCGATGCTATAAGCCGCTACGGGGCCACTCGAGGGGAAACGTCATGGCAAAACCGGCCACCAAGCCGAAAGCGGAATCGCTTACGGCCAAATCCAAGTCGCCAAAACCGGGCGACAACAGCGTGAGCCCCGAGCAGCTCAAGACGTTCTACCGCGACATGCTGCTGATCCGTCGCTTCGAGGAGCGCGCCGGCCAGCTCTATGGCATGGGCCTGATTGGAGGCTTCTGCCATCTGTACATTGGCCAGGAAGCGGTCGTGGTCGGCATGCAGTCGACGATCGGCGGCAAGGACGCGATCATCACGTCCTACCGCGACCACGGCCACATGCTTGCCGCCGGCATGGACCCCAAGGGGGTCATGGCCGAGCTGACCGGCCGCAGCGGCGGCTACTCCAAGGGCAAGGGCGGCTCGATGCACATGTTCAGCCGCGAGAAGAATTTCTACGGCGGCCACGGCATCGTCGGCGCCCAGGTGCCGATCGGCACGGGGCTGGCCTTTGCGCACAAGTATCATGGCAACAAGAACGTCTCGCTGACCTACTTCGGCGACGGCTCGGCCAACCAGGGCCAGGTCTACGAGGCGATGAACATGGCGGCGCTGTGGAAGCTGCCGGTCATCTACATCATCGAGAACAACCGCTACGGCATGGGAACGTCGATCGAGCGCTCGACGGCGATCACCGAGCTCTACAAGCACGGTGAGGCATTCGGGATCCCGGGAGAGGCGGTCGACGGCATGGATGTGCTGGCGGTGCGCGCCGCGGGCGAGAAGGCGGTCGAGCACGCCAAGAGCGGGCAGGGACCGTACATCCTCGAGATGCAGACCTATCGCTACCGCGGCCATTCGATGAGCGACCCGGCCAAGTACCGGACCAAGGAAGAGGTCGACAAGTATCGCAGCGAACGCGACCCGATCGATCACGTCCGCAAGCTGCTGCTCGAGGGCAAGATGACCGACGAGGCAGCCCTCAAGGCGGTCGATGCGGAGATCCGCAAGATCGTGAACGACTCGGCGGAGTTCGCGCAGCACAGTCCCGAGCCCGATCCGTCGGAGCTGTGGACCGACGTTCTGGTCGGAGCCTGATCCATGTCGATTCCGGTTCTGATGCCTGCCCTGTCGCCGACCATGACCGAGGGCAAGCTGGCCAAATGGCACGTCAAGGTCGGCGATGCGGTGAAGTCGGGTCAGGTGATCTGCGAGATCGAGACGGACAAGGCGACGATGGAGGTCGAGGCCGTCGACGAAGGCACTGTTGCGCAAATCCTGGTCGAGGAAGGCGCCGAAGGGGTCGCCGTCAACACGCCGATCTGCATCCTGGCCGCCGAGGGCGAGAGCGTTGCCGACGCATCCAAGCCCGCCCCGCCGGCTGCGTCCGCGCCTCCGGCTCCGAAGGCCGAAGAGTCACCGACTGCGGCGAGGCCCTCGGAGGAGCAGAAGGCGGCTCCGCCCGCGCCATCGTCACCGCCCCCAGCGTCGGAGCCGGAGTGGACTGGCAAGACCGTGCGCATGACGGTGCGCGAGGCCCTGCGCGACGCCATGGCCGAGGAGATGCGCAAGGACGAAAGCGTCTTCCTGATGGGCGAGGAGGTCGCGCAGTATCAGGGAGCCTACAAGGTGAGCCAGGGCCTGCTCGAGGAGTTCGGCGCCAGGCGTGTGATCGACACGCCGATCACCGAGCACGGCTTCGCCGGGCTGGGCGTCGGCGCTGCGTTCGGCGGGCTGCGTCCGATCGTCGAGTTCATGACCTTCAACTTCGCCATGCAGGCGATCGACCAGATCATCAACTCGGCCGCCAAGACGCTCTACATGTCGGGCGGCCAGATGGGCTGCCCGATCGTCTTCCGTGGCCCCAACGGCGCGGCCGCCCGCGTCGCTGCCCAGCATTCGCAGTGCTATGCGAGCTGGTACGCCCATGTGCCCGGCCTGCGCGTCCTGGCGCCATGGAGCGCCGCAGACGCGAAGGGCCTGCTGAAGGCTGCGATCCGCGATCCCAATCCGGTGATCTTCCTCGAGAACGAGATCCTCTACGGCCAGCAGTTCGAGGTCCCGGACGATCCGGAATTCGTGCTGCCGATCGGTAAGGCCAAGATCGAGCGCCAGGGCAGGGACGTCACCATCACCGCCTTCTCGATCATGGTCGGCAAGGCGCTGCAGGCGGCAGACGAGCTCGCCAAGCTCGGCATCGAGGCCGAGGTGATTAACCTGCGCAGCCTGCGCCCGTTCGACACCGAGACGCTCGTCAACTCGGTCAAGAAGACCAACCGGTTGGTGTCTGTCGAGGAGGGCTGGCCGTTCGCCGGGATCGGCGCGGAGCTCGCGGCGCAGATGATGGACCATGCGTTCGACTGGCTCGATGCGCCGGTCAAGCGCGTGGCGGGGCTCGACATTCCGCTGCCTTATGCGGCGAATCTCGAGAAGATGGCGCTGCCGCAGGCGGACGATATCGTCAAGGCCGCCCGCGCAGTCTGCAATCGCTAGGGGCGGAGCGAGGCCATGTCGATCAATATCCTGATGCCGGCACTGTCGCCCACGATGACCGAGGGCAAGCTCGCCAAGTGGCACGTCAAGGCCGGCGACTCCGTGACGTCCGGCCAGGTTATCTGCGAGATCGAGACCGACAAGGCCACGATGGAGGTCGAAGCGGTCGACGAAGGCAAGATCGGCCAGATCGTCGTGCCCGAAGGCGCCGAAGGCGTGAAGGTCAATGAAGTCATCGCCGTCCTGCTGGAGGAGGGCGAGACCGAAGTGAAGCCCGCCCCGGCTCCGCCACCCCCCAAGGTCGAAGCGGCGCCAGCGCCTCAAGCCTCATCGTCTTCCGGACCGCGAGCCTCCGGCTCGCTCATGAGTCCGAGCGAGCCGGAGGCTCGCGGTCCAAAAGAGCATGAAGCTCCCAAAGGACAACGCATCTTCGCTTCGCCGCTGGCCAAGCGCATTGCGGCCGAAAAAGGCATCGATCTCGCAAGTTTGAAAGGCTCCGGCCCGAACGGCCGTATCGTCAAGGCGGACGTCGAGAGCGCCAAGCCTGCGGCGACACCAACACCGGCCGCGGCCCCCAAAGCCGCGCCGAAGGCAGCGCCTGCCCCGGCGCAGCCGATCGTCACCGCGCCCGGCGACCAGCGCATCCCGCACACGGCCGTGCGAAAGGTCATCGCGCGGCGCATGCTCGAGTCCAAGCAGACCGTGCCGCATTTCTACCTGACGGTGGAATTCGAGATCGATGCGCTGCTGGCAGCGCGCGCCGCGATCAACGAGGTGGCGCGCAAGAAGGACGCCCGCGTCTCGGTGAACGACATGGTGATCAAGGCCTGCGCCAAGGCGCTGCGCGATCATCCCGAGTGCAACGCCTCGTGGACCGAAGACGAGATGATCCAGTACGGCGCGGTCGACATCTCCGTCGCTGTCGCCACCGACCGCGGCCTGATCACGCCGATCATCCGCAACGCCGACATGAAGGGCGCGGCGCAGATCTCCGTTGAGATGAAGGACCTCGCGGCACGCGCCAAGGTGGGCAAGCTGAAGCTCGAGGAGTTCCAGGGCGGCGGCTTCACCATCTCCAACCTCGGCATGTTCGGCGTGAAGGAATTCGGCGCCATCATCAACCCGCCACAGGCCATGATTCTGGCCGTCGGGGTGGGCGAGGAGCGCGTCGTCGCGCGCAAGGGCGAAATGGTGATCCGCAACATGATGAGCTGCACGCTGGCCGTCGATCACCGCGTCGTCGATGGCGCGATGGGCGCGCAGTTCATGCAGACCCTGCGGACCTATATCGAGCAGCCGGCTGCAATGCTGGTGTAGGAGGAGCAGGTGCATCTGACGCTGGCATGGATGATTGCCCATGTGCCTGCGATTCTGGCAGCGCTTTTCGTCAGCGTTCGTGACGGTCTGAAACTGCCGAATTTTGCCCAGTTCGGCTGGGATACCCTCATCAACTACGCGGACCGCCTGTTCTGGATTTCGGTGACCTCTTCGGGTTTCGTCGTGTTCGACTTCGTCAGGCGGGCTACAAGTTGGAAGATCGGGACGCCGTGTTGGGTTCTTCCTTTGCCTGGCACGTCTCCCTGTGCGCGCTTCTTATGCTGCTGGCCGCGATCTCGTTTGGGATGGTGCTAATGGCAGATGCAAGTGCCATCATTGCGCATGTTCAGATTCCTTTGGTGAACGGCTACGCGGTAGTCCTTGTTGGAGGCGTGCCACTGTCCGTCATGTATGCCGTACGTGTCGATGTCGGCGCGTAGAGTGAGGTGGTCATGGATCTGACGACTCCCGTAAATCTTCTTATGTGGGCGATGGGTTTGGCCGCGATCGCCTTTTCGCTCCACCTGTTGTGGACCATTGTTGGAAATCGTCGATCGGTGAGTGGACCAGTCGGGGATAGCGCCGTCCTTGCCAGCCTCCACCTCTTGGAAGCAGCATTTGCGAACATCGACACAATCGAGCGGAAAAGCCGGCGGGACAAGGTAGTCGAACTCGCACTCGCCACGGCTGCCTTGAGAAGACTGATGAGCCGGGTCGACTTGGATCAGCAGACACGCAACGACTGTAGCAGGATCGCGGACGCTCTCGGTAGGATGCGGTAGGACAATGGCTGACACCAATTTCGATCTCATCGTCGTGGGCGGCGGGCCGGGCGGCTACGTCGCCGCGATCCGGGCCGCGCAGCTTGGGCTCAAAACCGCGGTCGTCGAGCGCGAGAACATGGGCGGCATCTGCCTGAATTGGGGCTGCATCCCGACCAAGGCGCTGTTGCGCACCTCCGAGGTCTACGGGCTGATCAAGCACGCCGACGCTTATGGGCTAACGGTCAAGGATGTGTCGTTCGATCCGAAGAAGATCGTCGAGCGCTCGCGGAAAGTGGCGGGCCAGCTCAGCAACGGCGTCAAAGGCTTGATGAAAAAGAACAAGATCACGGTGTTCGACGGCACGGCCAGGCTTGCCGGGGCAGGCAAGCTCGCGGTCGCGATGAACGACAAGAGCAACGTGACGCTCGCTTACAAGAACGTGATCCTGGCGACCGGCGCCCGCGCGCGGCAGCTGCCCGGGCTGGAGTCCGACGGCAAGCTGATCTGGAGCTATCGCGAGGCGATGGTGCCGCCGGAGTTCCCGAAGTCGCTGCTGGTCATCGGCTCGGGCGCGATCGGCATCGAGTTCGCGAGCTTCTACCGCACCATGGGCGCCGAGGTGACGGTGTGCGAGGTGCTAGAGCGCATTCTCCCGGTCGAGGACGAGGAAGTGTCGGCCTTCGCCAAGCGTGCCTTCGAGAAGCAGGGCATGAAGATCCTGACCGCCGCGACCGTGTCGAACCTGAAGAAGGGCGCCAACAGCGTCACGGCGACCATCACGCAGGGCGGCAAGAGCCAGGAGATAACCGTCGACCGCGTCATCTCCGCCGTCGGCATCGTCGGCAATGTCGAGAACCTGGGTCTCGAAGGCACCAAGGCGAAGGTCGAGAAGACCCACATCGTGATCGACCAATGGGGCTTCACCGGCGAGCCGAACGTCTATGCCATCGGCGACGTTGCCGGCCCGCCCTGGCTCGCGCACAAGGCGATGCACGAGGGCGTGCTGGTGGTCGAGAAGATCGCCGGCGTGAAGGGCGTCCACCCGATGAAGACCGAGAACATCCCGGGCTGCACCTATTGCCAGCCGCAGGTCGCCAGCATCGGCCTGACCGAAGCAGTGGCCAAGGCCAAGGGACTGCAGGTCAAGGTCGGCAAGTTCCCGTTCATCGGCAACGGCAAGGCGATCGCGCTGGGCGAGCCCGAGGGCTTCATCAAGACGATCTTCGATGCCAAGACCGGCGAGCTTCTGGGCGCGCACATGATCGGCGCCGAGGTGACCGAGCTGATCCAGGGTTACTCGGTTGCAAAGACTCTTGAGACCACCGAGGCCGAGCTGATGGCCACCGTGTTCCCGCATCCGACCCTGTCGGAGATGATGCACGAGTCGGTACTGGCGGCGTACGGGCGGACGCTCCATATCTAGCCCGTCATGGACGGCTCGCACGACAAGCCCCTGCTGAGCCGGGCGGAGCGCCATCCCGAGAAGGCGCACCGGCCGGACAATCCGATTCCGCGCAAGCCGGACTGGATCCGCGTGCGCGCGCCCAACTCGCCGGAATATGCAGAGACCAGGCGGCTGATGCGTCAGTACGGCCTGTCGACCGTATGCGAAGAGGCGGCCTGCCCGAACATCGGCGAGTGCTGGAAGCAGAAGCACGCCACCTTCATGATCATGGGCGAGACCTGCACGCGGGCCTGCGCCTTCTGCAACGTCGCCACCGGCAAGCCGGGCGCGCTCAATCCGCACGAGCCGGGCAACATCGCCGAAGCCGTCGGCAAGCTCGGACTTGGCCATGTCGTGGTGACCTCGGTCGATCGCGACGACCTCGACGATGGCGGGGCAGGGCACTTCGCCGAGGTGATCACGGCGCTGCACAGGTCGGCGCCGGCCACGACTGTCGAGATCCTGACGCCGGATTTCATGAAGAAGCCGGGCGCGATCGAGACCGTCGTTGCCGCGCGCCCCGATGTGTTCAACCACAATCTCGAGACGGTGCCGCGGCTCTATCCGACGATCCGGCCCGGCGCGCGCTACTTCACCTCGCTGCGGCTGCTCTCGAAAGTGAAGGAGATCGACCCGTCGATGTTCACCAAGTCCGGCCTGATGGTCGGGCTGGGTGAAACGCGCGAGGAGATCCTGCAGGTGATGGACGACCTGCGCGCGGCCGACGTCGATTTCCTGACGATCGGGCAATACCTGCAGCCGACGCCCAAGCATGCGGCCCTGGCGCGATTCTGGACGCCGGCCGAGTTTTCGGAGCTGGCGGCGCATGCCCGTGCCAAGGGTTTCCTGATGGTCTCGGCGTCGCCGCTGACGCGGTCGAGCTATCATGCGGGCGACGACTTCGCCCGCCTGCGTGCGGCCCGCGCCGCCCAGCTCAAGACCTGACGTCGCTGTGGCCCTCACTCGGCATTCCGAGCGGAAGGTTGTCCCCTTCGCGCCCCGGCAGCTTTTCGATCTCGTGGCGGATGTGCCGCGCTATCCGGAGTTCCTGCCGTGGTGCACGGCGGCCCGCGTGCGCAAGAAGGAAGGGCCGAACATCGAGATCGACGAGCTGGCGATCGGCTTCGGCCCATTCCACGAGAAGTTCGTCTCGCGTGTCGTGCTGACGCCCGACGATCCCAACGGGCCCGGCATCGAGACGACGGGGACAGAGGGGCCGTTCAAGTCACTGAAGAGCCGCTGGCAATTCCGGCCGCATCCGACCGGCACGGAAATCGTCTTCTCCCTGGAGTTCGAATTCCGCTCGCGCCTGCTGCAGCACACCGTCCGCGTGCTGTTCGCCGAGGCGGTCAAGCGCATGGTCGCCGCCTTCGAGGCCCGGGCCGTGCAGCTCTACGGAAAGCCTCGGTAAGAAACTGGCCTTGTCATCGTCTTCCGGACCGCGAGCGTCTCGCTCGCTCATGCGCATGGGCGAGCGAGACGCTCGCGGTCCGGAAGAGGATGAGCACTTGGTTCTTTTTGGTGGCGCGATGAGTCCGAGCGCCACTGAAATGGCGCGACCCAATGAACGAGCGAGTCGCCCCCGTCACCTTTCCGCCAGCGTCGACACCATCGCGAGCGCCGTCAGCACCGTCAACCGCCGGATCCGGTCGCGGTCGCCCGGAAAGACATGGCGTTCGACGATCGGTTCGAAACCCGCGCGAACCGCGCCGAAGTGCACCAGCCCCACCGGCTTCTCCTCCGATCCGCCGCCTGGGCCGGCCACGCCCGTAACCGAGACGGCGATATCGGCGTTGGAGCGTGCGAGCGCGCCGGTGGCCATGGCCCGCGCCACCGGTTCGCTTACCGCGCCGTGGCCGAGGATGGCGTCCCACGGCACGCCGATCATCTCGCGCTTGGCCTCGTTGGAGTAGGTGACGAAGGCGCGGTCGACGACATCCGACGAGCCGGCGATGGCCGTCAGCGCTGCCGCGATCAGGCCGCCGGTGCAGGACTCGGCGGTGACGACCTTCAGCTTCTTCTTCCGGCAGGCCAGCAGCACATGCTCGGCGGCTTCTCGCATTTCATGATCGAACATCAACGCCTCGGGGTTTCGACGGTGGCGACGGCCTGGGCCGCGATGCCTTCGCGGCGTCCGGTGAAGCCCAGCCCTTCGGTGGTGGTGGCCTTCACGCTGACCCTCGAGGGATCGATGCCGGCGATCCGCGCGATGCTGGCCACCATGGCGTCGCGATGCGGGCCGATGCGTGGCGCCTCGCAGACCAGGGTCAGGTCGAGATGCACGATGCGGCCGCCGCGCGCGGCGAGCAGGTCGACGGCGTGCCGCAGGAATCTGTCCGACGACACACCGCGCCATTGCGGATCGGAGGGCGGGAAATGCTTGCCGATGTCTCCGGCGCCGATCGTGCCCAGCACGGCATCGGTGAGCGCATGCAGTGCTACGTCGGCGTCCGAATGGCCGGAGAGCGTGTGGTTGTGCGGGATCGCGATGCCGCCCAGCATCACCGCATTGCCGGGACCGAAACCATGCACGTCGAAGCCCAGAGCGGTGCGGCTTTCCATCGTGATGCCGCGCGCAAGATCCTCGGCCGTCGTGATCTTGCGATTGTCCTCGCTGCCTTCCACCATCACCACCTTCAGTCCGGCGCGCTCCGCGACCGCGGCGTCATCGGTCAGGGCAGTGCTCTCCGCCGCACCGAGCCCCGCCGCCTCGCGATGCGCCGTGAGCAGCGCAGAATAGCGGAAGACCTGCGGCGTCTGCGCGCGCCAGAGATTTGTCCTGGGGACGGTTTCGTTGACGGTGCCATCCGCATCCGTGCGCTTGATCGTATCGGCCAACCGGACACCCAGCACGGCGCCGTCGACGCCGTCCGCCCTGACGGCCGCCAGGCACGCAGCGATATCCACAGGTTTCACGAAAGGCCGTGCCGCGTCATGGATGGCGACGAAATCGGGCGCCTCGCCGGTGAGCGCCTCGAGGCCGTTGAGGACCGATTGTTGCCGACTGACGCCGCCCAGAACGGGGGGTGGCAATCCGAGCCCCTCGACGGCGTTGTGATAATGATTCTCGTCGCTGCCCGCGATTACCACCAGTAGACTGGTGATTTCAGGCGTCGAGCGATAGGCATCCAGCGTATGCCGCAGGACCGGACGGTTGCCCAGAAGCGCATATTGCTTGGGCAACGGGCCACCAAAGCGGCTGCCCCGGCCAGCCGCGACGATGAGGGCGCTACAAGTCGTCATGGAATCCCTAGATAACATTGGCTTCGGAGGTGCGCACTTCAGCGCCCTTGCACCTGCGGAGAGGACCCGCTATTGCTCGGGCCAATAATTGTGCAGTGCACAAGTTGCCTATAAACTGATCAAGAATGAACAGCGCAGCACGTCTCCATCCTATCGAAATCGGTCCGGTCCGTATCGATGATCCAGTTATCCTGGCGCCGATGTCCGGCGTCTCGGACATGCCGTTCCGCCAGATGGTCAAGCGGGGCGGGGCGGGGCTCGTCGTGTCCGAGATGATCGCCTCGGCGGCCATGGTGCGCGAGAACCGCAAGACGCTCCTGATGGCCAAGAACTCGCCGGAAGAGTTCCCGATGTCGGTGCAGCTCGCCGGCTGCGAGCCCCAGGTGATGGCCGACGCGGCGAAGCTGAACGAGGATCGCGGCGCGGCGATCATCGACATCAACTTCGGCTGCCCTGTGAAGAAGGTCGTCAACGGCCATGCCGGCTCCGCGCTGATGCGCGACGAGGTCCATGCCGCCAAGATCCTCGAGGCGACGGTGAAGGCGGTGAAGCTGCCGGTGACGCTCAAGATGCGCACCGGTTGGGATTCTGCCAATCGCAACGCCCCCAATCTCGCGCGCATTGCCGAGCAATGTGGCATCAGGATGCTGACGGTGCACGGCCGCACGCGCTGCGACTTCTACGACGGCCATGCCGACTGGGGCTTCATCCGCGAGGTGAAGGCCGCGACCAGGCTGCCGGTGATCGCCAACGGCGACATCAACACGCTCGACGACGTCGACCAGGCGCTCGAGCAGTCGGGCGCCGACGGCATCATGATCGGCCGTGGCGCCTATGGCCGGCCGTGGTTCCTCAACCAGGCGATCCATTACCTGCGCACCGGCGCGCGCCTGCCCGATCCTTCGCTGGCCGAGCAGTACGCTGCGGTACGCGCGCACTTCGATGCGATGCTGGAGCACTATGGCAGCGAGACCGGCGTGCGCATGGCGCGCAAGCATCTCGGCTGGTACTCCAAAGGCCTGCCGGCGTCGGCCGAGTTCCGCGCCGCCGTGAACCGCGAGACCGAAGCGGGGAAGGTGCGTGCCCTGCTCGCCGCATTCTTCCTCCCGGCGCTCGAGAGGCGGGCCGCCTGACATGGCCGTTCGGACCCTCAAGCGAGCCAGTGCGCTGAGCGATCAGTTCTCGACGGCGATCCTCGATTCGCTGTCGGAAGCGGTCGTCGTCGTCGATGGCGAAAGCGTGATCCATTACGCCAACCTCTCTGCCGAGCAGTTCTTCGGGGTCGGCCGCGCGCGTCTGGTCAGCCACCCGATGACCGAGTTCGTGCCCGAAGATTCGCCGCTCTTCTCTCTGCTCGAGCAGGTCCTGGCGACCGGCGGTGCCGTTGCGGAGAATGGGGTGACCCTGAGCTCGCCGCGCATCGGCAACCGTTTCTGTGGCCTGCGCCTGTCGCCGATCGTCGAGAGCGACGGTCTGGTGGCGCTGTCGCTGGTCGAGCAGTCGATCGCGCGCAGCATCGACCGCCAGATGTCGAATCGCAGCGCCGCCCGCTCGGTCAGCGCGCTGGCCGCAATGCTGGCGCACGAGGTCAAGAATCCGCTGTCGGGAATCCGCGGCGCGGCACAGCTGCTCGAGCAGTCGGTGCCGGACAGCGAGCGCGAGCTCACCACCCTGATCTGCGAGGAGACCGACCGGATCGTCGCGCTGGTCGACCGTATGGAAGCCTTCGCCGAAGGCCGCCCGATCGATCGTGGTCCGCTCAACATCCATCAGGTCCTGAATCATGTCCGCCGGTTGTCGCAGAACGGCTTCGGCAAGAATGTGCGTTTCATCGAGAGCTACGATCCGTCGCTGCCCGACGTGTTCGGCGATCGCGACCAGCTCATCCAGGTGTTCCTGAACCTGGTGAAGAATGCCTGCGAAGTGCCGGGCGACGGCGAGCGCGAGATCGAGCTGTCGACCGCCTACAAGCACGGCCTGCGTCTTACCGTGCCGGGCCAGCAGGCAAGGGTGAACCTGCCGCTGGTTGTGTCGGTGCGCGACAACGGCTGCGGCGTGTCCGACGAGCTGCGTTCGCACCTGTTCGATGCGTTCGTCACCAACAAGCCGACCGGCACCGGCCTCGGCCTCGCCCTTGTCGCCAAGATCATCAACGATCACGGCGGCGCCATCGAATACGACAGCGAGCCCGGCCGCACCACCTTCCGGGTGCTGTTGCCGATGCAATCGCCGCAGGCAGCGACATGACTTCTGGAACGACGATCCTCATTGCCGACGACGACCGGGCGATCCGAACTGTGCTGCACCAGGCGCTCGGGCGCCAGGGGCACACGGTCCGCAGCACCGGCACGGCTTCCACCCTGTGGCAGTGGGTGCAGGAAGGCGAGGGCCAGCTCGTCATCACCGACGTGGTGATGCCCGACGAGAACGGCCTCGACCTCGTGCCGCGTATCCGCAAGCTGCGCCCGGACCTCCGCATCATCGTCATGAGCGCGCAGTCGACCCTGCTGACCGCGGTTCGGGCGACCGAGCGCGGCGCGTTCGAATATCTGCCCAAGCCGTTCGACCTGAACGAGCTGGTTTCGGTCGTGAACCGGGCGCTCTCCGCGCCGGCCGCCTCGATGCCGCGCGGCTCGCATCCGCCGGAGGAGAACGAGCGGCTGCCGCTGATCGGCCGTTCGCAGGCCATGCAGGAGATCTATCGCGCCCTGGCGCGCCTGATGGCGACCGATCTCACCGTCATGGTCACCGGCGAGTCGGGCACCGGCAAGGAGCTGGTCGCGCGCGCGCTGCACGACTACGGCAAGCGCCGCAAGGGGCCGTTCGTGGCGCTCAACATGGCGGCGATCCCGCGCGAGCTGATCGAGAGCGAGCTGTTCGGCCACGAGCGCGGCGCCTTCACCGGCGCGGTGCAGCGCTCGTCGGGCAAGTTCGAGCAGGCGTCCGGCGGCACGCTGTTCCTCGACGAGATCGGCGACATGCCGCCCGAGGCGCAGACCCGCCTGCTGCGCGTGCTGCAGGAAGGTGAGTACATGACGGTCGGCGGCCGTGCGCCGATCAAGGCCAACGTCCGCATCGTCGCAGCGACCCATCGCGACCTGCGCCGGGCGATCCAGCAGGGCCTGTTCCGCGAGGATCTCTTCTATCGGCTCAACGTTGTGCCGATCCGCCTGCCGCCGTTGCGCGAGCGGCTCGACGACATTCCCGAGCTGACCAACCACTTCCTGCGTGCCGCGACGGTCGACGGCCTGCCGACCAAGGTCCTGTCACCCGACGCCATGGCGCGCCTGCGCCAGCATCGCTGGCCGGGCAACGTGCGCGAGCTCGAGAACCTGGTCCGCCGCCTCTCGGCCCTCTACTCCGAAGAGGTCATCAATCTCGAGACGATCGAAACCGAGCTGGCCGATGCCATCCTCTCGTCGGAACCTGAAGCCGCGGCCAACGGCCATGCCTCGAGCGACATCAGCCTGACCGACGCGGTCGACCGCCATCTGCAGGCGATGTTCGCAGCCCATGGCGACCGGCTGCCGCCCGACGGGATGTACGATCGTGTCATTTCCGAGGTCGAGCGGCCGCTGCTGTCGCTCGCTCTGGGGGCGACACGCGGTAACCAGTTGCGCGCCGCCCGTCTCCTGGGGCTCAATCGCAATACGTTGCGCAAGAAGATCAAGGACCTCGACGTCCCGGTGGTTCGCACACCGCAGGTCCGCCGAGGCGGGTGACCTGAGTGACAGATTCGCTGAGCGTTCCACGCTTGGGCGACAGGATGAGCAGCCTCGGCCGCGGATTGACCGGCCGAGTCGCTGCAGCGTCGCTGGCAGTGCTCGCCTTCGTGGCGGGGACCGCGACCTATGCCTGGCTCGCCGGTCTGGTGCCGGCCTACTTCGGCACGCGCGGCTGGATGACCGGCCTGCTGGTCGCCGACCTCGTCATTGCCATGGCGCTGGTGGCATTGCTTGGCGGGCGCATGACGCAGATCTGGCTCGATCGCCGGCGCGGCGCGGCGGGCTCGCGCCTGCACATGCGGCTGGTCCTGCTGTGCGGCGTGTTCACGCTTCTGCCGACCCTCATGGTCGCGATCATCATGGCGCTGCTGTTCATCAACTTCACCGACTTCGTCGTGAAGCCGGCGCAGACCTCGTTCGAGGCGGCGCGCGCGATCGGCGAGCCCGTCCGGCGCGCGCGGGAAACCGAAATCCTGCGCGACATCTCGGCGATCTCCGCCCCACTGCAGGAGCAGGGGATCGAGGGGCTCAAGGACGCCGCCGCTGTTTCGGAGACGCTGAAGCAGCTGATCGGCGGGCGGGCGATCATCGAGGCCGATGTCATCCACGCCGACAAGGGCCTGATCGCCCGGGCCGTTGCACCAGGCGAAGAGCCGCTGGCCAATCCGGTGCCCGGACAGCAGTTCCTCTGGCAAACGGTCAACCACGGCGCGCCGATCCAGCTCGAGTCGCCGCACGGCGCCTACTTCGTCATGCAGTTGTTCGTCGCCGAGCCGTACTTCCTGGTGACCGGCCATGCGGTCGACCTCCGGGTCGTCGACTACATCAAGAGCATCGAGCTGGCCGGCAAGTTCTACTCCCAGATCGAGACGCGGCTGGAGCAGGGCCAGCTCATCATGTTCCTGATCTGCGGCGCCATCGCGTTCCTGATGCTGCTGGCCTCGATGTGGCTGGCTATCCTGTTCGCGACACGCCTCACCGAGCCGATCGGCGGGTTGATGTCGGCGGCCGAGCAGATGCGCGGCGGCGACCTGTCGGTGCGAGTGGAGGAGGGGCCGCCGAACGACGAGCTCGGCCAGCTTGCACGCTCGTTCAACCGCATGGCCAGCCAGATCGAGCAGCAGCGCCGCGAGCTGATCGACGCGAACAAGGAGCTCGACACCCGCCGGCGGCTGACCGATGCGGTGCTGGCCGGCGTATCGGCCGGCGTCATGAGCGTCGACGGCAACGGCTTCGTGGCCCGCACCAACCGTTCCGCGCTCGAGCTGCTGTCGCTGCCGGAGGACGGCGTTCTGGATCGTCCGCTGATCGAGGTCATGCCGGCGCTCGCGCCGCTGGTCGCACAGGCGGCGGAGCGGCCGGGTCGCGCGACGCAGGGCCAGATCGAGATCGTGCAGGGCGGCACGCGGCGCATCCTTCTGGTACGCATCAGCGCGGCGTCGGATGCCGGCTCGGTGGTGACCTTCGACGACGTCACCGACCTGATGTCAGCGCAGCGCATGGCGGCGTGGGGCGACGTGGCGCGGCGCATCGCGCACGAGATCAAGAATCCGCTAACCCCAATCCAGCTTTCGGCCGAGCGGCTGAAGCGCCGCTACCTCAAGCAGATCAAGGAAGATCCCGAGACCTTCACGACCTGCACCGACACCATCATCCGCCAGGTCGGGGACATCGGCCGGATGGTCGACGAGTTCTCCTCGTTCGCGCGCATGCCGCGGCCGACGGTGCAGCCGGAGGATGCCAAGGAACTCTGCCAGCAGGCGCTTTTCCTGCAACGCAACGCCAATGACGCCATTCGCTATCGCTCCGAGCTGCCCGACCAGCGCGTGCCGCTGATCTGCGATCGCCGGCAGGTGAGCCAGGTCCTGACCAACATCCTGAAGAACGCCGCGGAGGCGATCGAAGGGCGTGTGGCCAAGCCCGGCGTCGTGCTGCCGCCAGGAGAGATTTCTCTCTCTCTCAAGGACGACGGCGCGATCGTGCGGATTGTCGTCGAGGACAACGGCAAGGGCCTGCCGGTCGAAGGCCGCGAACGCCTGACCGAGCCCTACGTGACCACGCGCAGCAAGGGCACCGGATTGGGTCTCGCCATCGTCAAGAAGATCATGGAGGACCACGGTGGGCTGCTGACTCTCGAGGACCGCGAGGCTGGCGGCGCCCGCATCAGTCTGGTATTCCGTCGAGACGCGAAGGAAATCGCGTCGGCGCCTCGCCAAGCAACCGCCGCACAATGACCCGCTGCCCCCTGCGGGCGACCTGAAGAGCCATGGGCCACGATATTCTCATCGTCGACGACGAACGCGACATCTGCATGTTGATCGCGGGCATCCTGGAGGATGAAGGCCACACGGCCCGTCGCGCGCACAACAGCACCGAGGCGATGGATGCCGTTCGTCAGCGCCGGCCCGCGCTCGTCATCCTCGACGTCTGGCTGCAGGGCAGCGAGATGGACGGCCTGCAGCTGCTCGAGGAGATCCGGCGCGAGGACCCACCGATCCCGGTCGTGATGATCAGCGGCCACGGCACGATCGACACCGCCGTGTCGGCGATCAAGAACGGCGCCTACGACTTCATCGAGAAACCCTTCAAGGCCGACCGGCTGCTGCTGGTCGTCGACCGCGCGATCGAGGCCGACCGGTTGCGGCGCGAGAACGCCACGCTGCGCCGTCGCGCCGGCGGCGAGGTCGGGTTCGTCGGATCCTCCGGCGACGCCGCCAGCGTTCGCACCCAGATCGAGCGCGTCGCGCCGATGGGCAGCCGCGTTCTGATCACCGGCGCGTCGGGCGTCGGCAAGGAGACAGTCGCCCGGCTGATTCACAAGGGCTCGAAACGGGCCGATGGTCCCTTCGTCGTCGTGAACTGCTCGACCTTGCCGGCCGAACGGCTCGAGATCGAGCTGTTCGGTACGGACACCGCGTCGGACGGCGATTCGCTGCGAGTCTCGGGTGCCTTCGAGCTCGCCCACGGCGGCACGCTCCTGCTCAAGGAAGTCGCCGACCTGCCGCTGCCGCTGCAAAGCAAACTGGCGCGGCTGCTGCAGGAGCAATCCTATGCGCGCGACGGCGGCAAGACGCGGGTCGAGGTCGATGTCCGGGTGCTCGCCTCGACGACGCACGTGCTGCAGGAGGAGATTGCCGCCGGCCGCTTCCGCGAGGAGCTTTTTCATCGCCTGAATGTCGTTGGCCTGCCGGTGCCGCCGCTCAGCGAGCGCCGCGAGGACATCCCCGAGCTCGCGACCGAGCTGCTGCGCCGCGTCGCCGATGCCACCGGCCTCGCGACCCGGCCGATGGGCGAGGACACGCTGGCTGCTCTGCAAGGTCACGACTGGCCGGGCAACGTCCGCCAGCTGCGCAATGTGATCGAGCGGCTGCTGATCATGGCGCCGCCGGGTGGCGGGCCGATCCGGGCCGATGTGCTGCCCAACGACGTCAGCGAGGATGCGCCATCGGTGCTGCGCTGGGAGAAGGGCGGCGAGATCATGCAGCTCCCGCTGCGCGACGCGCGCGAGGTTTTCGAGCGCGAGTACCTGCTGGCCCAGGTCACGCGCTTCGGCGGCAACATCTCGCGGACGGCGACCTTCGTCGGCATGGAGCGCTCGGCGCTGCATCGCAAGCTGAAATCGCTCGGGCTGCACGGCGGCGTTGGTGAGGAGCGAGGCGCCGAGACGGCGGCGCCGGCTGGAGGAGAGTAGGTCATGGCGCGTTATGCCTATGTCAACGGACGCTACGTCGATCATCGCGATGCGAGCGTCCATATCGAGGATCGCGGCTACCAGCTTGCGGATGGCGTCTATGAAGTCGTCGGCGTGCGCGAGGGCAGGCTGATCGACGAGACGCCGCACATCGACCGGCTCGACCGTTCCCTGCGCGAGCTGCGCATCGACTGGCCGGTGGCGCGGCCCGCGCTGGGCTTCATCCTGCGCGAGCTGATGCGGCGCAACCGGCTGCGCGACGGGCTGATCTACATGCAGGTGACCCGCGGCGTCGCCCGCCGCGACCATGCCTTTCCGACCACGCCGGTGAAGCCCGCGCTCGTTCTGACGACCAAGAACACCAGGCATCTCGGGGCCGACCCCGGGCCGGGCGTGGCAGTGAAGAGCCAGCCCGATATCCGCTGGGAGCGCTGCGACATCAAGACGATCGCGCTGCTGCCCAACGTGCTCGCCAAGCAGGCGGCGCGCGAGAGCGGCGCCTACGAGGCGTGGCTGATCGACGGCAAGGGCTGCATCACGGAGGGCGCCTCGACCAACGCCTGGATCGTGACGCCCGACAACGAGCTGGTGACCCGCCAGACCGACAACGGCATCCTGGCCGGTATCACCCGCGGCACGCTGAAGAGGATCGCCAACGACCTGCAGCTCAAGTTCGTCGAGCGGCCGTTCACGCTGGCAGAGGCGAAGAAGGCGAAGGAGGCCTTCATCACCAGCGCGACGTCGTTCGTGACACCGGTGGTGAAGATCGACGGCGACAAGGTCGGCGACGGCAAGGTCGGCCCGACGGCCCGACGGCTGCGCGAGGAATATGTCCGCTTCGCGTCCGAGGGCGAGGCCGTTACGTGAGCCGGCCGGCCGACATCGAGCGGCCCAGGGCCATCCTGTTCGACTGGGACAACACCCTGGTCAACACCTGGCCGACAATCATCGAGTGCTACAACGACACCTTCAGGGCTTTGGGCCAGGCGCCCTGGACTCCGCAGGAAGTCCGCGACCGCGCGCACGGCTCGTTGCGCGACCATTTCCCCAAGCTGTTCGGAGAGCGGGCAGGCGAGGCGGAGACGGTGTTCTACGACACCTTTCACCGGATCCATCTCGAGCGGCTCGAGCCGTTGCCCGGGGCTGACCTGCTCCTGGCGCGTGCCGCCGCCGCCGGCTGCTACGTCGCCGTGGTGAGCAACAAGTTTGGCGAGAATCTGCGCACGGAGGTGGCCCATCTCGGCTGGGACCGGTGGATAACCAGGGCGGTCGGCGCCAGGGACGCTCTGCGTGACAAACCCGCACCCGATCCGATCTATCTCGCGCTCGACGGCACGGGAATTGCCCCTGACTTCTCCGTATGGATGGTAGGAGACACCCCGGCCGATCTGAAATGTGCGCACGCGGCGGGCGTTCTGCCCGTTTATTTCGGCAGCGTGGAAATCATGTCCGAACGGCTTCGGGAATTCCCGCCACGCCTTCATGCACGTGATTGTCATGAGCTGGCGGCATTGCTTTGACACGAACGCCACCTATATTTGTCCTAACTCGGTAGTGGGTATTAGGCCCACGCCTTCCAAACTGGCGGGCTCTATCCGCCGGATGCCCAGCAAGAGGCCAAGAACATGAGCGAAAAGGCACAAAACGTTCAGGACGTTTTCCTGAACCATCTGCGCAAGAACAAGACGCCGGTCACGATCTTCCTGGTCAACGGCGTCAAACTGCAGGGGATCGTCACCTGGTTCGACAACTTCTCGGTGCTGCTGCGCCGCGACGGCCACTCGCAGCTCGTTTACAAGCATGCGATCTCGACCATCATGCCGGTCACACCCGTGCAGCTGTTCGACGGGGACAAGGCTGACGGCTGATTTGACAGACGACATCGAACTCAACGGACACGACAGGCGCCCGCGGACGCTTCAGGAGACGGCGCGACCGGCGACCGTGGCCGCCGTCCTGAGCCCCTATGTCCAGGGCCCGCGCACAGGCAATCAGCGTGACAGCGATTCCAAGCTTGAGGAGGCGGTGGGGCTTGCGCGCGCAATCGACCTCGACGTGCAGTGGGAGCAGTCGGTGCCGTTGCGGAGGATCACGCCGGCGACGCTGATTGGCAAAGGTGTCGTCGAACGCGTCAAAGCTGTAGTGGAAGAGCAGGGGATCGGTCTCGTCGTCGTCGACGACCGGCTTACGCCCGTGCAGCAGCGCAATCTCGAGAAAGCCTGGAACACCAAGGTCATTGACCGCACGGGCCTCATCCTCGAGATTTTCGGCGCCCGCGCCCGGACCCATGAAGGCCGCCTGCAGGTCGAACTCGCCGCGCTCGACTACCAGCGCGGCCGGCTGGTCCGGTCGTGGACCCACCTGGAACGCCAGCGCGGCGGCTTCGGCTTCCTCGGCGGCCCCGGCGAAAGCCAGATCGAGATCGACCGCCGTCTGATCGGCGAGCGCATCGTGCGGATCAAGCGTGACCTGGAAGGCGTGCGCAAGACCCGCGCGGTGAACCGCTCCGGGCGCAAGAAAGCGCGCCTGCCGACGGTGGCGCTGGTCGGCTACACCAATGCCGGCAAGTCGACGCTGTTCAATCGTCTCTCCGGTGCCGACGTCTTCGCCAAGAACCTGCTGTTCGCCACGCTCGATCCGACGATGCGCGTGATCAAGCTGCCGGGCGGCCGCGATTGCGTGATCTCCGACACCGTCGGCTTCGTGTCCGATCTGCCGACCCACCTGGTCGCCGCCTTCCGTGCGACCCTGGAAGAGGTGGTCGAAGCCGACCTGATCGTCCATGTGCGCGATATCGCCCATCCCGATTCTGAGCGCCAGCGTGCCGATGTCGAGGAGGTGCTGAGCGCGCTGGGCGCCATCGAAGAGGGCGGCGGCACGCCGATGATCGAGGCGCTGAACAAGATCGACGCCCTGCCGCTCGAGCAGCGCGTCATCCTGCAGAGCCGGACCGCCGTCGGTCCCGAGCGCGACCGCCAATTCCCGGTGTCGGCGCTGAGCGGGGAGGGCGTCGAGCCCCTGCTGATCGCGATCGAGGACCTGCTCGGCAAGGACGCGGAGGCCCGCGAGGTCTCGGTGCCGCTCAGCGACGGTGCGACGATCGCCTGGCTCTACCGCCACGGCGAGGTGCGCAGCCGGCGTGATGACGGCGAAGTGGCCCGCCTGACGGTGGCGCTGGACGCCGCGGCCTCGGCCCAGTTCGAGCGCCGGCAATCGGAGAGCGGCGCGCGTTGACACCCGCCACGGCCGCTTCCTATAAGCGGCGCCTGTTCCAGAAAAGGGGAAACACCATGAATTTCAAGCCGTTGCACGATCGTCTGCTGCTCAAGCCGATGACCGCCGAGACCAAGACCAAGTCCGGCATCATCATCCCCGACACGGCCCAGGAAAAGCCGATGCAGGGCGAGGTGATTGCAGTCGGCAAGGGCAAGCGCCTGGAAGACGGCCGCCTGCAGCCGCTCGACGTGAAGGTCGGCGACAAGGTGATCTACGGCAAGTGGTCGGGCACCGAGGTCAAGATCGGCGGCGCCGACCACGTGATCCTGAAGGAAGAGGATCTGTTCGGCATCCTCGGCTGACCGCGATGCTGAAGCCCGGCGATTCGCAACGGGTCGCCGAGCTGATGCGCGAGACGGCGGCTGCCGAGCTGCTGCCGCGATTCCGCAATCTCGCAAAGGAAGATGTCCGCCAGAAGCGGCCGGGTGACTTCGTCACCGTGGCCGACGTCGCATCGGAGCAGCGGCTGGCCAGCGGGTTGGCCAGCATCCTGCCCGGCGTGCCGGTGGTGGGCGAGGAGGCGGTCGAGGGCGACGCCGGCCTCGTCGACCTCATCGCCCGACCTGGCGAGACGTGCTGGGTGGTCGATCCGCTCGATGGGACGAGCAACTTCGCGGCCGGACGCGACCGTTTCGCCATGATCGTCTGCCTGATCCATGACCGCGAGACGATCGGCGGCTGGATTCTCGACGTTCCGAACGACCGCCTGGCGGTGGCGCTGAAGGGGCAGGGCACGACGCTCGACGGCGTCCCAGTCCTCGGCAAGCCGCCGGATCGCCCGCCCAAAGGGCTCGTTGGCTACCGTGTCCGCAAGGAGATCGATCGGCAACTGGCGTCGGCCCCGCGGCAAAGGCTGGGCGAGCTGACGACACTCAACTGCGCCGGCCGCGAGTATATCGAGCTTCTGTCGGGCGCTTTCGATTTCAACCTCTATCGCATGACCAAGCCGTGGGACCACGCGGCCGGGGCGCTGATGCTCGCGGAGGCAGGCGGGCAGGCGCTCCGCCTCAATGGCGAACCCTACCGGCCGGCCGGCCGCATGGAGGCCGGCATCGTCGCCGCGACATCGTCCGAGGTCGTGGCGGAAGCCAAAGCGGTCTACGAGATGGTCCAGATGCCGCTTCTGGTGCCGAGGCCCTGAACCGGGAGGCTGCTGGGAGCGCGGCTCTCCAGAGCCGCTCATGGGATGTGGCAAGACCAAAGAAGAGCGGCTCGGGAGAGCCGCGCTCCCAGCCGAAGACATCAAGCTTTGGTCTTGGCTTCCTGCCAGAGAGCTTCCATTTCCTCGAGGCTCGCCTCGACCGGCTTGCGGCCCTGGGCTGCGAGGCGCGCCTCGACGTAGCGGAAACGCTTCTCGAACTTGTCGTTGGTCGAACGCAAGGCGGCCTCGGGGTCGACTTTGCAGTGTCGCGCAAGGTTGGCGACCGCGAAAAGCACGTCGCCCAGCTCATCCGTGATCCGGGCCGGGTCGGACTTGCCGGCGTCCAGTTCTGCGCGCAGTTCGCCCAGTTCCTCCTCGATCTTGTCGATCACCGGCCCGATGGTCGTCCAATCGAAGCCGACCCGGGCGGCGCGCTTCTGGATCTTCTCGGCGCGCAGCAGGGCGGGAAGGGCACGCGCCACCCCGTCCAGGGCGCCCGCCGGTTCAGCGCCGCCCGCCTTCTTTGCCCGTTCGGCCGCCTTGCGGGCCTCCCAGGAGATGGTCTGGGCATCGGCATCGGCGATCCTGAGGTCGCCGAAGACGTGAGGGTGCCGGTCCACCATCTTGTCGGCGATGGCGCCGGCTACGTCGTCGAACCGGAAAGCACCGATCTCGCTCGCCATCTGGGAATGGTAGACGACCTGCAGCAGCAGGTCTCCCAGCTCTTCCTTCAGGGCCGGCATGTCGTCGCGCTCAATAGCGTCGGCAACCTCATAGGCCTCCTCGATGGTGTACGGTGCGATCGTCCGGAAGGTCTGGTCTATGTCCCAGGGGCAGCCGTGCTGGCGGTCGCGCAGCCACGCCATGACGGACAGAAGGCGTTCCAAAGGGTCCTTGGGCAGCGAATCGACGGTGGGACGGTCACTCATGGCTATTGTACATCATACCTAGAATTATCGTATAATATATATTATGACAAATAGTCATTAGTACGATTTTATCATGGCTTACCAGTCTACTTTCAATTTAGACTTCAGGAGCGCCATCAGCTTGAGCCCATGGTCCGAATCGCGTGCAGCCACGCCCAGCGTCATCAGTGCGCCCTCCTTTGGCTTGCCTGGCCTCGGCACGACCAGATCGAACACGACACGCGTCTCGGCGTCGCCCGGCGCGGCCGGAACGTTCTGGTAGACGATCAGGAAAGATCCATCGCTGAGCTTTCGGGCTTGGGCCTGGATGCCCGGCTTGCGGGCTTTGATCGCGCCGGTCTTGGTTGCCGCATAATGTTCGGCGTCGTTTACACCCTCGTAGGCGAAATCGACCCGCCAGACGATGAGCCGGAAACGCTTGTCGCTGCTGAAGCCGACACCACGCTCCCAGTCCTCGTTGGCCTGCCAACCCAGCGGCATGGCGACCTCGATGCGGATCGCGTCGAACCGGATACGGGCAAATCCGCCGTCGTTGTCGATGCTCAGGATGCGGGCCTGGGTGGGAACGGCACCGCTGCCGATCATCGGGTCGATCTTGTTGAAGCTGGACCCTCGGTCAGCCACCGCAAAGTCCCTGAAAGTCATGCCGCCAGCGTCAAGAACGCCCTGGGCACGAGCTGCTGCTGGCACCAAGGCCAGCGCCGCCGTCCCGAGCAGCAGCAACCGCCGACTGCTCACTTTTTGTCCCGCCTTAACCATTAGATTAGGTTTACCTCCTAATCTCTTGAAATTACGTTGTAATTACCAGACCATCATGGCAGGGCTGGACGTTGGCCGGCGTGCGCCGGTCGAGTTCAGCATAGTCCATATCGACGTGGAGGTTCGTGAGGAAAGCGCGCTCCGGCCCAATCCTGTCGATCCATTCCAACGCCAGGTCGAGATGAGCATGGGTCGGGTGCGGCCGATAGCGCATGGCATCGACGATCATCACCGCGGCGCCCTTCATCAGTGGGAACGCTTCTTCAGGCACGCGCACGACGTCGTTGGCGTAGACAACGTCCCCGAACCGGAAGCCGAGCGATGGTATCGAGCCATGGTCGAGCGGGATTGGCGTCACGGCAACGGAACCGGCCGCGAGGAAGGGACCTTCGATCTCCCGGACGCGATAGAGAGCGTGATAGATGCTCTCCGTCGCGAAGACGTAGTCGAACCGGCGCCTCAGGATGCCGAGCGTACGCCGGTCGGCCCACGCCTCGATGGCGCCGGTTCGGAACGTATAGGGGCGAAGGTCGTCGATGCCGTGGACCTGGTCGGCGTGCTCGTGGCTCCAGATCACCGCGTCGACCTTCTCCACCCGGGCGTCCAGCAGCTGCGCGCGGACGTCCGGCGAGGTGTCGACCAGGATGGTCTTGCCCTGGTCTTCGACCAGGATCGAGCAGCGGGTGCGGCGATTGCGGGCGTCGGCCGGATCGGCCGCCCCCCACTCGCCCTTCCCGTCCTTGCCGCCGAGACGCGGAACGCCGCCCGAGGTGCCGCAGCCCAAAATGGTTACGCGCACGCTGGCGGCTCCGCTTGGGCGCGTTGTGCCTGGGCGCGCTGCGCCTTGGTGAACAGCCGGAAGAAGTTGTCCGTCGTCGCGGCCTCGAGCTCGGCCATCGAGATACCCTTAAGTTCTGCCACCTTGGCAGCAGTATGGGCGACGAAGGCCGGCTCATTGGTCTTGCCGCGCTTCGGGATCGGCGCGAGGTAGGGCGCGTCGGTCTCGACCAGCAGCCGGTCGAGCGGGATGTCGCGCACGATGGTCCGCAGGCTTTCGGCCGCCTTGAAGGTCACGATACCCGAGATCGAGATGAACAGGCCGAGAGCCAGGGCGCGCCGGGCGATCTCGGGTCCGGAGCTGAAGCAATGGATCAGGCCGGGGAAGGCGCCCTTGGCGTACTCCTCCTCCAGCATGTCGCCGGTTTCGGCGTCGGCGTCGCGTGTATGGACGATCAGCGGCAGGCCGGTCTGGCGCGACGCCGCGATATGGGCGCGAAAGCTCTCGGCCTGCTCGGCGCGGGGGCTGTGCTCGTAATAGAAATCGAGACCGGTCTCGCCGATGCCGACCACCTTGGCATGGTGCGCCGCCTCGATCAGCCGGTCGGGGGTGCGTTGCCCCTCCTCCTTCGCCTCGTGCGGATGGACGCCGACCGAACACCAGATATTGTCGTGACGTTCGGCAATCGCCCGGACGCGCTCGAACTGGTCGAGCCGCGTGCCGATGGTCAGCATGCCCGCCACGCCGGCGGTCCGGGCGCGGGCGAGCACGCCCGTCTCGTCGCCGGCAAGCTGGGGAAAGTCGAGATGGCAGTGGCTGTCGATCAGCATCAGGCTGCCTTGGGCTCGACGTAGCGCGGGAACACCCCCTGGGGCTTGGGCAGGCTGGTGCCCGGCTGAAGCTCGGTATCGAACGAATTGAACGCCCTGCCCTCCGCCGGCACGCCGAGCTGGTCGAGGATCTTCGCCGTCGAATCGGGCATGAAGGGCTGGACCAGCAGGGTGACCCGCCGGATCGTCTCGGCCAGCACCCACATCACCGTGTCGCGACGCACCGGATCGGTCTTGGCCAGCGCCCACGGCGCCTGGGCATCGACGTAGCGGTTGGCGTCGCCGATCACTTCCCAAATCTGGGTCAACGCGCGATGGAAGGACTGCTCGTCGAGCTCCGCGCGGACGATCGCCAGCAGGCCTTTGGCGCGATCGAGCAGCGCGTTGTCCGCCTCGGTCAGCGTGCCCTTGGGCGGGACTTTCTCGCCGCAGCTCTTGGCCACGATCGACAACACCCTTTGGCATAGATTGCCGTAGGCATTGGCAAGATCCCCATTGAGGCGGCCGATCAGGGCACGCTTCTGGAAGTCGCCGTCATTGCCGAACGGCACCTCGCGCAACAGGAAGTAGCGCACGGCGTCGAGCCCGTAGGCATCCACGAGGTCGACCGGATCGATCACGTTGCCGAGCGACTTGGAAATCTTCTGGCCTTCGTTCGTCCACCAGCCGTGCGCGAAGACGCGTTGCGGCGGCGCCAAGCCCGCGGCCATGAGGAAGGCCGGCCAGAACACGCAATGGAAGCGGATGATGTCCTTGCCGACCATGTGCAGATCGGCCGGCCAGTACTTCCACAACGGGCCATCGGTGTCGGGATAGCCGCACTCGGTGATGTAGTTGGTGAGGGCGTCGAGCCAGACGTACATGATGTGCTTTGGGTCGCCCGGCACCGGTACACCCCACGAGAAGCTGGTGCGCGAGACCGAGAGGTCCTGCAGGCCGCCCCTCACGAAGCTCAGGATCTCGTTGCGCCGGCTGTCCGGCCCGATGAAGCGCGGGTTCTTCTCGTAGAGCTCGAGCAGCCGGTCGGCCCAGGCCGAGAGCTTGAAGAAGTACGACGGCTCCTCGACCCATTCGACCTCGGCGCCGGTCGACGTCGCACGCCGCTTGCCGTCGCTGCCGACCTCGGTTTCGCCCTCGACGAAATAGGTTTCGTCGCGCACCGAGTACCAGCCGGCATAGCTGCCGAGATAGATGTCGCCGGCGGCCACCAGCTTTTCCCACAGCGCCTGGCAAGAGGCGTAATGACGGGGCTCGGTGGTGCGGATGAAGTTGTCCGGGCTGTAATTCATCTTGCCGACCAGGTCGCGGAACGACTGGCTGACCTTGTCGGTGAACTGCTGCGGCGAGAGGCCGGCGGCGGCCGCGGCCTTCTCGACCTTCTGGCCGTGCTCGTCGGTGCCGGTCAGGAAATGGACGTCGTAGCCGTCGAGCCGCTTGAAGCGCGCGAGCACGTCGCAAGCGAGGCTGGTGTAGGCGTGCCCGATATGGGGCACGTCGTTGACGTAGTAGATCGGCGTGGTGACGTAATAGGTGCGACTCGACATGATCACTGAACTCCGGTCGCCGCCGTCGCCGTCAGCGCATCACCGATTGGAAAATCAGGAAGCTGTTGAGCACCGTCTGCTTGCGGTCAAGATTCACTGGAGGATCGGCGCGCGACAACAAGCGGGCGATCTTTTCCCATGCCTCGATCCAGTGATCAAGGCTGGCCGCGGCGAGCAATTTCTGATGCAACCCCTTCTCCGCGGACACCACGGGCGGGTCTCCTGCGGCTACCGCCCAGCTGCGCGCCAGTCCCTTGAACCAGCGGTCGAACAGGTAATTGAACGAGCGCCAGTCGGCATTCGCTTCCTCGCCGCGCCGTGAGAATTTCTCCGCGAAGCCGTGCAGGCGCGGCATGTCGAGCCCGGGCAGCGTGGCCAGGACCTCGACCATCTCGCGATAGAGGCCGAGGCTGCCGGCGCTTGCGAGCTCGAGCGCACGCCCGATGCTGCCTTCCGAGAGCCGGGCGAGCGCCCTCCTCTCGTCCGGCGCCGTGTTGGGCGCATAGTCACCCAGCAAGCCGATCACGGCCTCGTCTGCGAGCGGCTGCAGGGCAAGACGGCGGCAGCGCGACCGGATGGTGGGAAGCAGTCGTCCCGGCGCGTGGGCAACGATCAGCAGCACGGCGTTGGGCGGCGGCTCTTCGAGGACCTTCAGCATGGCGTTGGCCGCATTGCGGTTCATCTCGTCAGCGGCGTCGACGATGGCGACCCGCCAGTCGCCCATCGACGGCGTCATGTGCATGAACTCGCCGAGGCCGCGCACGTCGTCGATCGTAATCTCGTTCTGGATGCGCGCCTCCTTGGGATGAAGCGTGCGCCGCAGGTGGAAAAGGTCGGGATGGGTCCGCGCATCGACAAGCGAGCGGCCCGGCGCCTCGCGCGCCACGTCGAGCGTGTCCGGCGCGCCGCCGAACAGGCCGCCGCCCTGCTGGCCGGCCAGCATGAAGCGGGCGAAGCGCCAGGCCAGTGTCGCCTTGCCGATGCCGCGCGGTCCGGTCAGCAGCCAGGCGTGATGCAGCTTGCCCGACTGCTGCGCCGCCAGCATCGCGCGTTCCGCCGGCTCGTGGCCGGCCAGCCGGTCATTGCGCCACGGCGGCGGCCAGTCGTACGGCCATTCGAGCTTCTCCATCTCGGCCGCATCGGCAGTGGTCTTGCCGCGCGCCACTGCTCAGGCTCCGAGTCGCTCGGCCACGTTTCGCGCGATCGCGGTGGCGATGGTGTCGACATCCCTGGACGCGTCGATGACGGCGCAGCGCTCAGGCTCCGACTTGGCGATCTCCAGGAAACCATTATGCACGCGCTCGTGGAAATCGCGCGGCAGGCTTTCGTAGCGTGTCTCCGTACCGCGCCGGCCGGCGGCGCGCGCAAGGCCCGTTTCGATCGGAAGATCGAGGATCAGGGTAAGGTCGGGCTGAAAGCTGCCGATCGCGACGTCATGCAGCCGGGCAAGCATGGCGAGATCGAGCCCATGGCCGTAGCCCTGATAAGCCCGTGTCGAATCGGCAAAGCGGTCGGAGATCACCCACGCGCCGCGCTTCAGCGCCGGCCAAACGGTCGACCGCAGGTGGTCGCGGCGGGCGGCATAATGCAGCAGCGCTTCGGTCGGGCCGTCCCAGCGTTCCGCCGGGCCCTCGACCAAAAGCTTGCGGATCAACTCGGCGCCGGGCGAACCGCCCGGTTCACGAGTGGCGATCACCTCACGTCCCCGCGTCCTGAGCCAATCGGCGAGGCGCACGATCTGCGTCGACTTTCCCGCCCCTTCGCCGCCCTCCAGTGTGATGAAGTGCCCCGCTCCCCCGTCCGTCACGACAGCCAGTCCGTCACGACAGCCAGCCGAAAAGGTAGTGACGCACGAGGGTCGTCATGCGTCCGACCAACCCCTGGCGTGGCACGTCGGCGCCTGCCTCGAGCGGATACTCCATCACCCGTCCATCGGGCAGTGTCAGCGCCGCGGTGCCGAGCTTGGTGCCCTTCACGATCGGTGCCGGCAGCGGACCGTCGAAGCGCGCGACCAGGCGCGGCTGCGGCGGCTGCCCGGTTGGGCTGGTGATTTGCACCGAACGCGCGACGACCAGCGGCACCTTCTCCTGCGCGCCCAGCCAGACCGGCGCCTCCACGACGGTATCGCCCGCCCGCAGGATCGTGGTGTTGGTGGAATCGCGGAAACCCCACTCCATCAGGCGCGACGTCTCCTGCGCGCGCTCGGCCATGGACGAGAGGCCGTTGACCACCAGGATCAGCCGCCGCCCGTCGCGCACCGCGGAGGTGGCCTGGCCGTAGCCGCCCTCCTCCGTATGGCCGGTCTTGAGGCCGTCGGTTCCCGGCGTGATCTTGAGCAGGCGGTTGCGGTTGTCCTGCTTGATGTTGTTGTAGGTCCAGTTGACGATCGCATAATAGGGATAGAGCTTCGGGAAATCGTTGATCGTGTGCCAGGAGAGCAGCGCAAGGTCCCGCGCCGTCGTCATCTGGCCGTCGGCGGGCCAGCCCGACGAATTCTTGAAGACCGTGCCGGTCATGCCGAGTTCCTTGGCCTTCTTGTTCATGCGCTCGGCGAAGCTCTCCTCGGTACCCGCGAGTCCTTCGGCAATCACGACACAGGCGTCATTGCCCGACAGCACGATCATGCCCTTGATCAAATCCTCGACGCTGACCTCACTGTTCAGCTCGACGAACATGCGCGAGCCCTGCATTTTGTAGGCGCGCTCGCTGACGCGAAAGCGCGTGTCAGGGTTGATCCGTCCTGCTGCCAGCTCCTCGAAGGCGATGTAGATGGTCATCAGCTTGGCCATCGAGGACGGATGCATCGGCTTGTCGGCATCCTTGAACAGCAGCACCGTCGAGGTCTGAGGATCGATCATGAAGGCGAACTGCGCCAGCGTGCCGATGCCGATCTGCGAGGGCAGCAGTGCCTCGGTCTTCGGCGGTTCGTTCTTCCCCGGCCTGGCGGCGGCCGGCTTTTGCGCAGGTTTGGCCGGCGGCTTCTGGTTTTGCCGTTTGGGCGGCTCCTGCTGCTGAGCGAGAGCTGCGGGAACGGCGCCTGCAAGAGCCAGCGCCGCCATCAGGGAGAGCAGTCGATCAATCCGCCACAACACGGGCATCACCATAGCCTGAGCGCTTCAGCCGGTCGGCGACGCTGCCGGCGGCCTCCTGCGTCGAATAAGGTCCCAAGCGCACACGATATACCTCACGGCCGCCCGAGGCCCCTTGGGAAATCTCGGACGTGCCGTAGCTGGTGATCATGCCGCGCTGCTTTTCGGCATTGCCGGCTGTCGAAAAAGCACCGGTCTGAACGTAAAATCCGCCGCCGGGTGTCCCGCTCGCAGGCGGTGGGGAGGCTGCCGTAGCGGCAACCGAGGCTACGCTCGGCGCAGCACTGGCCCCTATCCTGCCGCCCCAGCCCGGTGGGGGGCCTGGCGGCGACACCGTCGGGCTTGGCGGGCTGCTTCGATAGACCGTGACGGCGGGTGTGGGCACCGGCGGTGGCTCCACGGGTGGCGGTGGTGGCGGAGCGGGCGGTGGCGCCTGCGCGGTCGCCATGACCGCAGGTGCCCCACGCCGGCCGTTCGCGATCGCGGCGCGCTGCTCGTCGGGACCGCCGCCGCTGATGGCGATCTGCTTCACCGCCTGGCTTTCCGCCTCGAGCTGGTCGATCCGGACCCGGGCAGTGCCGTTCCGCGTCATGCCGAGCTCCTCGGCAGCCACCCGAGACACGTCGAGGATGCGCGAGCGCGCAAACGGTCCCCGGTCGTTGACCCGCACGACGGTCGACTGGCCGTTCTCGAGGTTGGTAACCCGCAGCACCGACGGCATCTGCAGGGTGCGGTGGGCCGCGGTCCTGTCGTGCTGGTCGTAGGTCTCGCCGTTGGCCGTATTCTTGCCGTGGAAGCCAGGGCCGTACCACGACGCGACCCCGGTCTCGACGTGCTTGAACTCTTCCATCGGCACGTAGGTGACGCCGTCGATCGAATAGGGCTGGCCGACCTTGTACATGCCGCGGCTCGCCACGCTGCTGCCGCCGCTTCCGGGGCTGTGCTTGCTGCCACAGGCGCCGGCCAGCATAAGAGCCAGCAAGGCCGTGCAGACGCGCGCAGTTCTCTCAAGGGCTGGGGGCATCTTCCCCCAATTATACATAATCTTGACCCGAGCGTCAGGCGGCGATGCGATCCGACAGCAGGCCCACGGCCAAGCCGAAGAAATCCGACTGGTTCCAGCGCAGGATGACCCGGAAATTCTCGG
Organism: Reyranella sp.; assembly: GCF_965279465.1. Taxonomy (NCBI): domain Bacteria; kingdom Pseudomonadati; phylum Pseudomonadota; class Alphaproteobacteria; order Hyphomicrobiales; family Reyranellaceae; genus Reyranella; species Reyranella sp. Next base: position 5,302,956 of record NZ_OZ257242.1, on the reverse strand, counting down.
TCGTCCGGTAGGCCGGGCCATTGGGTCCGGACGGCCTCACCAGCCGCTCGCCCGGCCCGGCCGGGGCGCCGGTCGAGACTTCGCCGCCCCAGCCGAGGCCCGGCTTCCAGCCGACCCGCCGCAGGTAGTTGGCGATCGAGGCGAAGACGTCGGCCTTGTTGGTCCAGATGTCCTTGCGGCCGTCGCCGTCACCATCGGCGGCATAGGCCAGGAAGCTGGTCGGGATGAATTGGCACTGGCCCATCGCGCCTGCCCACGATCCCTTCATGGCATGGAGGCCGATATGACCCTGCGACACGATCTTGAGCGCCGCGATCAGCTGCTCGCGGAAGAACTTGGCGCGGAAATTGTTGTAGGCGAGCGTCGCCAGTGCAGCCACGACCTCGAAATCGCCGAGCCGGGCACCGTAGTTGCTCTCGATGCCCCACAGCGCGACGAGGGTCGAATCGGGGATTCCCGCGGGCGCAGCGAAGCGACTGACCAAGGCGCGGTTCTCCTTCAGCAGCGCCCGGCCGCGCGTGACCCGCTCGGGCGACACGACGATCTCGAGGTAGCGCTCGAAGGTCATCTTGAACTCGGGCTGGTTACGCGCCTGCTCGAGCACCCGAGGGATCTGCTCGACACTGCCGAGCGCGCTGTCGAGCGTCCCGGCATCGACACCGGCCTTGGCGGCGTCGGCGCGCAGGGTGCGCAGCCAGGCTGCGAACTTGGGATCACTGCTCTGTGCGTGCGCGAGGGCCGGAGCGAGGAACACGACCGAACTGAGGAGACGCCTGCTGATCATGGCCCGATTATAGGCCAGAACGCGCACCGCCTCGACCCTGCGCGCCGCCTGGTCGGTATGGATCCCTGGCCATGCTCCGGATGACACCGAGTAGCATGATAAACTCTCTTCAACGGCCAAAGATGTTCGGAAGCTGAGGCATGGGAATGTGCGGTACGGGAATCGAGAGGCTTGGCACAGGCACATGCGGCAGGTTCTGGAAGATGCTGGTCACGCCGGGCGGATCGCTGGCGGAGCCGCGCACCGCATTGAATGAGGGCGCACCCAAGGGACCGCGGGCCGTGACGATCAGGTAGGGCGCCGACGGATCCTCGTTCAGCATGAAGTTGATCGTGCTGTCGGTCGTGCCGTTGCCCAGATCGGTGCGTGTGGCGATGGTCGCCCGGGCGCCGTTCCCCTGCAGGGTCAGGTTCCGGTCGGTCAGCACGCCGCCTGCTATCTCAACATTGCCTGACAACGCATTGTCGTTGTTGACGAAGCGATTCAGCACCAGCGAGATCGCGTTCAGGAGGTTACCGACGCCGACGCCTCCCTTCTCGCCGAGGACGCTCATGACGTTGCCCAGCGTGGCGTCGATGACGCCGCCCGCCACCCCCGTCGCGGCCGACCCGAGGATTTGCAGGAACCTGTCGGCGCGTGCACGGATATGACCGTTCAACCGGGCGCCACCGGCAAGCGACTTCCTGATCTCGGCAACGGTCGTCCCATTGCCGCGAAGCGCCACACCATCGGCGCTGAGGTTGCCGTCGATCGCAATCCTGATGAGGCTGCCGATCTCGTTGGTGCCGGAGCTGCGACGCAGCACCTCGCCGACCTCGATGTCGCGTGCCTCTCCCTTGAACTCGAAGGACAGCGAAGGCTCGCGGCCGTCGACGACGCCCGCGAGGTTGATGGTTCCGCCATAGAGCCCACCCTCGAAACGGGAGACGGTGAGCACGCCGTCCTTCAGGGTCGCGGCGATTTCGGCATTGCCCAGCGGCACAGGAGCGCCGCCGAGGCTTGCCACGGAGACCTTGAGCGTCCCGTCGACGCGGCGCAGCGGTGTTCCGATGGTCTGCGAATCGAGAGTGGCCACACCGCTTTGCGGACGGCGGGCGACGCTCCCTCCTCCCAGCCGTCCGAAATCTAGCGTGGTCGTCCGGAGATCGGCGGAAATGACGGGCTTGCTGCCTGACAGGTCGGCACCGATCGCGGCCTCGATCGGCTGACCGTTGACGGCGATGCTGCCCTTGTAGGATGCCGATGTGATCCTACCCCCCTTTGCGCCGGCGCCGGGCAAGGCGAACACGCCGTTGGCCAGCACGCTCCATCCCACCGCATCGAGCGCGCAGTCGCGCAGAGTGAGGCCCTCCCAGTCGCCAGCGACGCCGCCGCGCAGGCGCAGCGGCCCCATCCCGGCCGGGGTGCCACCCGCGAGCTTCAGCACGCGATCCATGTCGGACGCCTCGAAGTCGAGGGTGAAATCGACGCGCGGTTGGGGCGTCCAGTAGCGGGCGACAGCGCCGCGGATTGCGACTCGCGCGCCGACCAGGTTCGCGACCCTGGCCTCGTTCATCCGCAGCGTGCCGGCATCCCGCGCGACATCAATGGCGACGCCGGTGATCGCATCGCCGCGGTAGTCGATCCTGCCGACCTTGAGCTTGAGCCCGATCGACGGACCCAGCAGCGCGAGGATGGGCGTGACCGAGGCCATTGCCGAAGCCTCCGGCGCCGGCGTCGAGCCGGCCGGAGGCATGTAGGAATCGAGATCGAACGCCCCGAGCTCGACCTGGGTCACGATCGACAGCGGCATGGTGAAGTTCACCACGATTCCGCCCGCCCCCTGGAGGTCATCGAGGGCGAAGATGGCGTCGGTCACCTGGACGTTGCCGCGGTTCGACCCGAGGCGTCCCTTGACACTGAGCTGCGTCAGCTTGTTGGCCGGTATCGACGAGACATCGATCGCGAGCCATGCCAGGGTTTCGCGCAGCTTTGTCCCAATCAGGCTGAAGTCACCAGACACGGTCGGTCGCGCCGGATTCCCGCCCATCGTGGATCTTGCCTGCACTGCCAGATCGCCCGGCAGGGTGGCGGTCAATCTCGGCACAGCGACGGCGCCGCCCCGTGCCTCGAGCTCCAGGGCCACGTCGCGGACGGGTTTTCTGTTGTAAATCACCTCGCCGGCCTCGAGCGACAGCCGGGCGTCGAGGGCCGCCAGCCAACCGGGACCGGACGGCGGCGCGGCCGCGGAGGGCGAACCGATCGATGCCGCGGGTGGCGCGGTTGGCAACTCTGCCAATTGGTCGGGAAGCGCGATCGCCGCCAGCCAGCGGTCGAGATCGAGCCGGGGGGCCGTGAACCTTGCCTCGACGGCGAGCGAAGGCGTTAGGGCAAGCGCGAGCGAGCCCGAACCGCTGTCTTCGCCGAGCACCAGCTTGAAGTCCTTGGCTATCACCGCCTTCGACGAAAGATCGACGGGACCATCGAACCTGAACTTGCCGGCCAGCAAGGGCGGCAAGCGAATCCGGGACTGACCGGCGATTCCGAGCAGTGTCTCGGCGAATGCCAGAAGATTGTCCGCCGACGCCGTGGCCCTGCCCGACAGGCGCGCCGCGAGTCCCAGCTCGCTCAAGGTGCCTTTGTACGAGAGCCTGCCGCCTCCTGCCTCCAGCGTGGCGTCGATGGCGTAGCCGCTGTTGGTTCTGGTGCTCGCCGCCAGGCCGATCTTCAGGGGCGCGCCGTTGACGGTCGCGCTGCCGGCCAACGAATAAGGTCCGTCGATCGACCCGACCGACGCGCTGAAGTCGGCGTTCTCGGCGGCCATCGCCAGCCCGGTCCTGGAATCATTGAAGAGAAGTGTGCCGTTCTTGACCGTGAACCGGTCGAGTGACAAGGGTTTGGACGAGCCGGGTCCTGCCGCCGCCATCGAGGGAGCGAAATCCCAGTTCGGCTTACCCTCGACATCGATCTCCAGGGCGATCTTCGGCTCCACGAGCGCCACCTCGGAGACCTCGATGTCACCTACGAGCAAGGCAAGCAGCGAAGGGGTCACGTTGACCGACTTCACCTCGACCATGTTGGGGTTCTTCGAGCCCGGCACGTTGAGAAACCTGACGCCATCGAGCTCGACGCTGGGCGTCGGCAGCAACGACAGACGGATCGGGCCATCGATGGCGATGTCGCGGCCCGTCGCCTGCTTCACCTGGGCGGCAATCTCCGGCTTGTAGGCATCGGTGTCGATCACCGAAGGCAAGACCAGCAACGCGGCGATCACCAGGCTGAGGAAGCCGGCGGCGCCGATCAGAAGCCTCTTGCGATTGAATGCCATCGAACGCCCAATCTCTCAATGACGGGATAGTAGCGCATCCCCCGTGACTGGACACAGTCGCTTCGTCGTTGCACGGATCATTGCTCGCGGTACCATCGTCCCATGTCCCGGACGATGAACATGGCAAGCCTTCAGCAGGCATGGGCCGCCTTGCGGCCCAGGCTGACAATACTGGAGCCGGTACAGTTCTCCTCCAGCCAATGGTCGATCATCGAAAGCATGCGTGCAAATTTCAATGATCGCGAGGCGCACACCCGCTTGCCCATGGCAATTGCCCGCTTTCGCGACTCTGCAAGAAAGGAGATCTACGAACACGCAAGGCGCTTCGACGAAGTCAGAACGGTATATGTCGACGACAATTGGCTGCGGGAAAATTTTGCCGACGGCGCCCCCGACACGATGGCGAACTATGCGCGTCTCTATAATGACGATGTCGATGAGATGATGAGCGTGCTCGTTCCTTCGGCACGCTATCGCAAGGAGCACTACGCGTACGGCAAATTCACCGTTCCGCAGCCGCACGGCCTGCACACCGACCATAGTGCTGAGGACCCGGCCAGCGGGGGAGAACCGATCTGCATAGCCAGAATCGAAACCCTGGGGACACACTACATTACCGGCGATTATCGGGCGCACGGCCCTGAACTGCAGAGCATGCTGAAAGCTTTGAGATACTGGATCCCCGTTCCCGAAGGCGAGCCGGAAGACATCTTCAACGCGCTGTTGAAGCGCGAAACGCTCAAGACCATTCCGCTGAACCATGTGGTGCTCATGGTCGCGGGAAACAGTTCACCGAATTCTCAGGTGACGCAGCACATCGCCGCCAGGCCGCCTGCCGGCGGGCTGCATTCGGCGTTTTTCCAGAGGCAATACAAGCTCGCCTGAGAGACTCTTTCCGCGACCGGCTGCGTCGTTGCCCTAAACTATCGAAAAGTCGCCGGCTGTCAGCGCAAGCCCGGAGGAAAGCTTTGCGAATTGTACCGCACCGCCGACCGCGCTTCCATTGCTGTCATAGAACAGCTTGCCGGTATCGGTCTCGTAGATGACCCGGTCATCGGCGTCCTGTGCGGTGCCGCTGGCATTGGCCACGAACTGGAGCGCACTCAAGGTCCCCGTGCCCACGATAGCGTCGAATATCGCGTGGCTCAGCCGGATCGTGTCGGCGGCGACACTGAAGTCGGCGATCGTGTCGATATTGCCCGCAGCCAGGCTGGTGGTGAACGCGAACACGTCCGAACCGCCCCCGCCCCTCAGCACATCGATTCCGGCGCCGCCGTCCAGCGTGTCGTCGCCGATGCCGCCGCTCAGGGAGTTGTCGAACTCATTACCCTTCAGGGCCAACCCCGCCGTCCCGAAAACCCGCAGGTTCTCGACCTCCTGGCCGGCTCCCAGGACATAGTCGACGATGCTGCGGACCGTGTCGGTTCCCTGGCCCGTGCCCTCGATGACCTGATCGCCCGGATCGTTGACGTAGTAGACGTCGTTGCCGGTGCCTCCCGCCATGACGTCGGCGCCGCCGCGGCCGCTCAGCCGGTCGTCGCCTCCGCCGCCGTTCAGCGTGTCGTGACCCGAGTTTCCGGCAATATCGTTGTCGAGCCCATTGCCTGTCAGGGTCAGCCCGGCCGCCGAATAGGCTCGCAGGTACTCGATGTCCTGGCCGTCGGCGAGGGTGTAATCGACGGTGCTGCAGATCTTGTCGATGCCCTGGCCGGTGGTCTCGGTGACCTGATCGTCCACGTTGTCGACGTAGTAGACGTCGTTTCCGCTGCCTCCCGCCATGACGTCGGCGCCGCCGCGGCCGGCCAGCCGGTCGTCGCCTCCGCCGGCGTTCAGCGTGTCGATGCCCGAGCCTCCCCTGATTCGGTTGCCGAGTTCATTGCCCGTCAGGGTCAGCCCCGTCGTCCCGCGAGCCCGCAGATTCTCGACCTCCTGTCCTGCCGTCAGGGCGTAGCTGACGGTGCTGAAGATCGTGTCGGTTCCTTCACCCACAGACTCCGTCACTCGATCGCCCGCATTGTCGACGTAATAGGCGTCGTTGCCGGCCCCACCCGCCGTCAAGTCGGCTCCGACGCCGCCGCTAAGACGGTCATTGCCTGAAGTGCCATACAGCCTGTCGCTGCCGCTCGTGGCTCGAATATGGCCCCTGCTCCACAACGGCAAGGTAAGGCCGGGCTTCAGCCCGGTCGGCCGATGAGTGCTGGGGTTGTCCGCGTAGATGCCGAACTGCTGCTCCAACCCTCCCTTCGACGGCTGGTCGAACGCGTTGAAGATGAACAGCGGTATGGTCTTGCGGCCGTTGTTGTTGTACTGGCCGTTCAGCCACGTCTTGATCTGGTCGTAGACCCTGATCTCGTTCTCCAGGGTGTAGAAGGAGGAGTAGCCCGTTTCGCCGACGTACGGCGCGAGCTTGCTGCCCAGCTTGGTGTAGAGCGACTTGTAGTACTTGATGACGGGATCGAATTCCGGACTCGCAAACTGGCCGTGCTCGTTGCTCGGCGTGTAGTCGTTGAACAGAACCACGGGGTTGCCGCCGTTCCAGGACGAGCTCCAGTGCTCATAGATGTACCGCGTGGCGCCGACCGCGACGGGGGCGCCGGCGTCCGTCCGGGTGTAGGCGGCGATGGTGGTCGAGACGGCGATGGAGCCCAGCCCCGCTTTCTTCAGCGACGCACTGAGGTTGTCGAAAGCGGAGCGGAACCAGCCCATGTACTGGCTGACGTTCGGCGGATGGTTGTCCGCCTGGTCGACTTCGTTGCCGAGGAGGATCATCGACAGGTGATCCTTCACCGCCTGCTTGCTGCCGAACGACGTGATGAGCATCTGCACCCATTTGTCGGTGTAGGCGGCGCTTGTCATCGACCCCGGACCTGACCACGCCGAGCCATAGCCTCCCTGGGCCAGGGCGCTGGTGTAGGTGCCCATCACGAGCTGGAGATCCTTCGACTGGGCGACGTACTTGATCACCTGTAGCTGGTCGGGGTCGATTACCGGATTAGCCCCTCCCGGATTCGCCACATCGTGGAACGTCTTGATCAACCCGAAGTTCTTGGTGATTGCATCGAGATCTGCGGTGATGCTGCGACCGGTTCGGCCATTCGCCCACGTCTCGTAATTGATACCGAGGTTGTAGTTGAAGGGCGTCCTGGCGGGAACGAGCGGATCAGCAGCCATTTCGTCTTCTCCCCGACTTTCATTTCTCGGGCATCGCGGATCAAGCTCGCGACCCTTTCTGCAACTAGCGCGTCCGCGGCTGTCAGGGCAATAGCGGAACTTGCGCGAAGCCCCCCTTTCGCTTATCGGGTCGGCGCCTTGGCCTTGGCGGGATAGGGCTGCCCGCGAGTCCATTCTGCGATGATGTTGCCGATCGCAGCCGCGATGTCCGCGTCTGCCATGGTTTGCGGGATCGCCAGCGCCGGTGATTTGGACGACGGTATCGCCCGTACGCGCCGCCGTCGCAATGCAACCAAGGGATGGCCCTTGCGGCGAACTCCAGGATTACAGTCGGCATGATGCTCGATCACTTCGACTTCTTCGTCTCGCAGGAAGACCGAAGCATTGTTTCTCCGGGCGTCGCGATGAGAGCAAAGATAGCTATGAAGCCGGGCGACCACCGCTGCCGCAGCCGGCAGCGGCTCGGCCGATCGTCGCGCCCCCCCCGACTTAAGCGGCACCACTTTTGCGCTCCGCTTCTCCGAGTGCGCCCTCGCGCGCCGAGATGGCGACGCCATAGATTTGCCCAGCCATAATCCGGTGCCTTCCCCGACCTGGTTGTGGTCAGGGCCGGGCGGGGAGTTTCCGAAGTTCCCCCGCCCCTGGCCCGACGAAACCGAAGCCTACGGAGGCATGATGACTGTCCAATTGCCACTGTCAGGCTCTCGGCCGCGCAACACGAGCGAGCGAGCAACCGAGGTCCGCGCACTTGCCCGTGATACCGAGCATCTCAAGGTCAGAATCATGTCGGAGCACATCGCAAAGCTGTTGGAGCAATAGCGGACAGGCAAGAAAGGAAGGGCCAGGATCACGAGGTGCGCGCGAACTGGCCAACGGCGCTGCAACCTGGGGCGCGCCGCGGCACACCCATACGCCGCAATTGATCGATGCGAACATCGACATTGTCACGATCAGCGAGCGCCTGGCCCATGCGTCGACGTTCATCACACGCCAGGTCTACGCACATCCACATCAGCGGCGCGATGACAAGGCGGGCGCGGCGGACGTCGTGGCACTCGCGCGCTTAGGATACACCCGAAAGGACGAGGTCTTGGGAATCCCGTGCCGATCGTCTTCGCGTGCTGTCGTTCCTCGGCGGGCTTATCCGGGCCGCGACCAAGCTGTAGCGGGTGGGTGCCAATCGGGTGTCATTTTCGCCTTTCGTTCCGAGCGGTGCTCAGCTAAAAGGCCCGCCACTATTGCCACGGATGGGTGGCCGAGCGGTTTAAGGCACCGGTCTTGAAAACCGGCGTGGGTTCACGCCCACCGTGGGTTCGAATCCCACCCCATCCGCCAGAACGCTATCCGCCCTGTTCCAAAGTTGTCCGAAGCATTGCTGAAAATGTGGGTTTGGTGAGGGCTATCCGTCGGTAGTTGGCTGCTGCATTGAGCGGTCGCGCGCATGATCGACTCACTCGACCCGGCCTGCCAGCATCGGCGCCAGTAGAGAGCCGATGGAGGAAAGTGCATGGAAGCTGATCCGAAGTGTCCGAAGTGCGGGAAGGACATCACGGAGTTTTCGATCCGGCATGCGATCGTAGGCCCGAAGGTCGCGACCGGACAGGCCGCGGGTGCACCAGTAGGTCCACCTGGGAATGTGGCCATGGGCGCGAATGTCACGGCGGCACCGGGCTTCTATGCGGTCGTGATGTGCTGTCCGCACTGCATGGTGATCATCAGCGTAGTCGCCGAACCGAACGCCATCGCCGCTGATGTCGTGCGACGCCTCCTCACCAATAAGACGATGCCGAGCAAAGCCGGAGGCGTCGGCGCCGTCCAGCAATCCAAGGGCAAGACATCACCCGGGGCGCCTGCATAGGCGTCCTTCGGGGCGAAAAGGGATTTGCTGCGTAAGCCGCCGGTCAATGCACGAAATCAGCGGGGCTCACGGTCTTTCTTGTTCTCGCTCTGCTCCGAGGCGCTGTAGCGGCTCGAGGCGCGCTCTACAATTTGCGCCGCTTTCTTGTCCTCCGGTGTGCCCTGCTTTCGATCCCATCGAGGATGGTTGGCGGCTTCGCCTTGGCGCTTGTCGTCGGGACGGGATGTATCGGCCATAAGGCACTCCGCTGCGGATGAATTCTCGGATTCAATGCGACGCCGTCTTCTAGGTTGCCTGGCGCACTCGTCGCCTGAAAAAATCCGGCGTGCCGTCCGGCGAATTTGAGGCTGTAGCGAGCCCAGGGCGATCGGCGGCCGGCATCATCTGGCGAGCAAACTTGGCGCCGTGGCGCGCGAGCGTGCTTGCTTTGCGTGGCGGCGGCGCAGAGCACGCCCCTGCTCGACATAGACGCCCTGTACTTGATGAACGCATGCGCCATACCGGCGCTCAACATCGCCGCGCCGAGATCCTCCCCGCGCTACATAGGGCCACGACGCGACCGTAGCGCTGGCCGACCACTGCGGTCACAGCGCCCTACTCAATCTGGAAGTGGCTGCTGGTAAGGGCAAGGCCGGCGTCCAGGGTGGCAAATTGAACGGCCGCAGCCGAGCCGCTGCCGTCGGAATCGTACGACAACGCGCCTGTGCCACTGTTGTAGATGATTCGGTCGTCGGCAGCGGCCGCGCTAACGCCAATGAAGAACGCACCGGCAGCCAGGGTTCCAGGCGCACCGGCCGCTGTGAACACCGATTGGCTTAGAAGGATGTGGTCGTCGGCGATGCTGAAAAAGCTGACGAAATCGACGTTGGTCAGCACATCAAGCGTACTGTCAAACAAGTACGAGTCCTGACCAGGGCCGCCGATCAATGTATCGTTGCCACCTCCGCCATTCAAGGTGTCGTCGCCCAATCCGGCGCTCAGCAAGTCATTTCCCGCGGCGCCATTTAGAGTGTCGTTGTCCAATCCCCCGATCACCGTATCGTTCCCGATGCCGCCACTCACAGTGTCGTTGCCCACGCCGCCGCTTACGGTATCGTCGCCTGAACCACCGTACACAGTGTCGTTGCCAGCACCGCCATCCAGGGTGTCGTTGCTCTGATCGCCGTTCAGCTCGTCATTTCCCGTTCCACCGATCAGCAGGTCGTCGCCGAACCCGCCTTTCAGCGTATCGTTGCCACCGCCGCCGAGCAGCAAATTTAACCCAGCATTGCCGGTCAAGGTGTCCCCGTACGCTGAGCCCACAAGGGTTTCGATGCTGATCAGCGCATCGATACCAGCACTGCCGGTATTCTGCGCACCGATCAGCGCCAAGCTCACTGACACCCCGGTTGTCGCGCTCGCATATGTCGCCGCGTCGGTGCCGGCGCCCCCACTCAAGATGTCGTTGCCTGGTCCGCCATCCAGCGCATCGTCACCCAAAGCACCGAGCAGAATGTCGTCGTCATTACCTCCCGACAGCACGTCGTTGCCGGCGCCTCCGTGAAGGATATCCTTCCCATTGCCCCCACTCAGGGTGTCGTCGCCAACACCGCCGAATAGAATATCTTTGCCGTTGCCCCCCGAGAAGTAATCGTCATCGTCGGTGCCGAAGCGCGTATTCTTGCCGTTGTTGCTTGAGCGCATCGCAATCCTCCCAGAAGGCTTCGACTCCACCAGCAGCCTGTCGATCACTCGTCGATCGCGGCAATAACGCTGATGCATATTGTTCGTTGCCTCTGCTCATGCGCCGTTCTGCGTGACGCTGACCTGAAAGCGCGCGACGCGCCGAGATCCTGTCGACAGACGACCCTACCCCGGCGGGCTGCCCCGGAAGTTCCCTGGCCGTAATGAGGCGAAGCAGGCGACAACCGCGCATCGTCGTGCCGTCCGGAGAGATGGGATGTTTCGCAACTCTGTTGGCCTGATCGCCCTGGCCTTTTGGCCGGCATGCGCGTGCATCGTCCTGCTTGTTGCACTTTCGTGGTTGCCCGGCAGCGCGATGGTCCGGACCGGCATGGGCGGGCACATTGAACACTTTATGGCTTACTTCGGCACAGCAATCGTAGTGGGCTTGGCCTATCGAGGGAGGGCGAGGGCTTTCGTTCTGACTGGTCTGCTTGTCGCGCTCGCGGGAATCCTAGAAGGCGGTCAGATATATATGCCTGGCCGAATCTCGGCCTTTCTTGATTTCGTGGCCAGCGGGACTGGAGCCGTCTCGGGAGGACTTCTCGTGTGGGCGCTCCGATCTGGCTTGCTCGGCTACGCAGGGCTCGATCGGTTGACAGTCGGGCGAGGCTGACGCTTGCCGCCAGGCGGCGCGCAACTGTCTCACGTGATTTTTTCGGTGAGACGAAGCCGCTGCCCTGGGCGGTCGGTGGCCGGCGACCCGCGTCAGGTCAGCCAGTGCACGAGCAGCATTTCACCGGCCAGCAGCGCGAGCGCGGCCAGGGTGATCAAAAAGACGCGGTCGCGAGGGCGATCGATCATGGCGCCTGCATAGCACCGTCGGCGGGCCTGGGCATGCGGCAGGGCGACACCGTTGGGGATGAATCGTGGGCGTGATCCTAAGTGACCGTCGGCGTGGCGCCGATCGCCGTCAAGCAAGCGGGCGAGCCGCGCCTGCTCGTCACTTCATGCCGAGGCGCGCGAAGTCCTCGGCGACCTTGGGGGCGATCTTCACGGCCGCAGCCATGTCGGCAGTCCCACCCTCCTTGTCGCCGCTCTTCGTCTTCGCCAGGCCGCGGCCGTACAGCGACCGGGCACGGTTCGGATCGAGCTGCAGCGCGGCGTTGTATTCGTTGATCGATACCGGGAAGTCGCCGAGCTTCAGGTAGATGAAGCCGCGCGTGTCGCGCGCGTCCAGGCTGGCCGGCTGGAGCTTCAGTGCCTCGTCGCAATCGCGCAATGCTTCGGTCGGGTCCTTGCCGACGATGCCGCGCGTCAGGCAGCGGTTGCTATAGGCGATCGCCATGCGCGGATTGAGCTTGATCGCCTCGCCGTAGTCGGCGATGGCGCGGTCGTATTGGCCCTTGGCAAAGTACGAGTAGCCGCGGTTGTAGTACGGGTCGGCCGCGTTCGGCAGGAGCTTGATCGCCTCGGTGAGGTCGGCAACGGCTTTGTCCTGCTGGCCGATCTGCGCATAGATCGCCGCGCGCGCGACATGGGCCTCGGCGCTCTTGGCGTCGAGCCGCAGCGCCGTGGTGTAGTCGGCTAGCGCGCGGTCGGCGCTGCCGCGCATGCTGAACAGGACACCGCGGTAATAGTAGGCGCGGGCGAACTCCGGCGACAGCTCGATCGCCCGGTTGAGATCGGCGAAGCCCTTGTCGAACTCGCCGCTGCCGCCCTCGGCGACGCCGCGATGCATCAGCGCGTTGATGTTGTCGGGCCCGAGCCGCAGCGCGGTGGTGAAGTCGACGATCGCGCGCTCGTAGTCGGCGCGGCGGGTGTACAGGATGATGCCCCGGTTAAGGTACGACGTGATGTACTTGGGGTCCCAGCGGATCGCCTGGGTGTAGTCGTCATAGGCCTTATCCGGCTCCTCGATCGCGTGATAGGCGAAGCCGCGCTGGAAATAGGCGAAGGCGTATTCGGGATCGAGCCGGATGCCCTCGTTGAAGTCGGCGATCGCGCGCTTGTATTCCTGACGGGCGAGATAGACGCCGCCGCGCGCGACGAAAACGCGGGCCTCGGTCGGGTTGAGCCGGATCGCCTCGTTGAAGTCGGCCAGTGCCAAGTCGTACTCGGTCTTCAGCACATAGGCCGTGCCGCGCTGGTAGCGCGCGTGCGCCACCTGCGCCCAGTGGCGCACCGCCTCAGGCTCCTTGGAGCCGAACTGCAGCACGTCGCCGGTCAGCAGGCCGAGGCGCAGCGCCTCCGTGAAGTCGACGATCGCCTTGTCCGGATCGCCCTTCTCGCGCCACGAGATGCCGCGGTTGATCAGGCAGTTCACTTCCTTCGGATCGATCTTCAGGCAGTCGGTGAAGTCCTTGATCGCGAGGTCGTACTGGCCTTTCTTGGAATAGTAGACGATGCCGCGATTGAGCAGCGGCGCCACGTCGAGCGGGTTGATGCGATGCGCCTCGCTGTAGTCGGCGATGGCATTGTCAGGCTCGTTGACCGAATGATAGGCGATGCCGCGATTCAGGAAGGTGTACTCGTCGCCGGGCGACAGCCGGATCGCCTCGGTGAAGTCGGCGATCGCCGCCCGGAACTCCTCCTTGTACATGTGCGCGGAGGCGCGGCCGACGAAGTGCGCCGCGGCGGTCGGGTTGATGCGGATGGCGTCGTTGAAGTCCTTGATCGCCGCATCGAACATCGGGATCGCCTGCTTCTTGTCCTTGCTGCCCTTGTCGAGAAAGACGAGGCCGCGCTGGTAGTAGGCATCGGCGAGCTGCGCGCTCTGCGTCATCGCCTGGTAGTATTGGGCGGGGAACGGCTTGCCGGACGGATCCACCGTGACCGCGGTCACCGGCGGCGAGGTTGCGGGCAGGCACTTGATGGCGTCGGTGAAATCGGCGATCGACTGGTTGAGGTTGCCCTTGCGCTTGTAGACGAGGCCGCGATTGATCCAGGCGGTCGTCTCGCAGCGATTGATCTTCAGCGCCGAGTCGAAATCGGAGATCGCGCCTTCGTTATTGTCCTTCTTGGTGTAGAGCACGATGCCGCGGTTGACGTAGGCAAGGGTTTCCCGTGGCGACAGCCGGATGGCGTCGCTGTAGTCGACGATCGCCTGATCGGCGTCGCCCATCGCGTGATAAATCAGGCCGCGCTGGAACACCAACTGGGCCGAAGGCGCCGAGCTGCGAATGGCGTCGGTGTAGAACCGCAGCGCGGTGCGATAGTCGCTGAGTGAACCCTTGGGGTCGCCGTCGTTGGCCCGCGCCAGGCCGCGATTGAAGTACGCCAACCCCAAGGCAGGCCCCTTGAGGTTGCCGCTGTCGATGACGTCGGTGCAGACCTTGATCTTCTGGCTTGGACGCAGGCCGTATCCTGCGTAGCAGATCGGCGGTGTCGAAGCCGTGTCGGCCGCGATCACCTCGGACTTTGGCTGGGCCCGAGGGGCCGTCTGAACCCTCGGCACGGAGGTCGGCGGCGGATTCTGGGCCATGGCGACGGTCGCGACTCCGCAGACGCCAAGCAGCAAGGCCAACGCGGGCTGGCAAAAGATTGTCTGCATCACCCTTCCCCAGTACTCGGACGGCGCCCCATAACCGCGCCCAAGCTCCAGCCCGCCCACACCCCACTGCCACTGCAACTCGTAGCATATAACGCGCAAGCCAATAAATAATTCCATCGGCAATGCGACAATCTTGCGGCCGTCGTGTTGACTATATTTATAGAAACTCCCCCTCGACCGGATGCTGTTGCTTTGGCACGCTTGCGCCGGAGTAATGGGAGGAAGAAAAAAAATGACAAGCGTACGTGCCGCGCTGCCGCGGCGCGCCTTCGTGGGCGGAATGCTGGGAGCGCTCGCTGCTCCCGCGATTGTGCGGGCGCAAGGCACCTATCCGAACAAGACGGTGCGGTACATCAATCCGTTCCCGGCGGGTGGCGCCACAGACACGCTTTCGCGCCTGTTCTGCGCCAAGCTGACGGAACTCAGCGGGCAGCAATGGGTCGTGGAAAATCGCGGCGGGTCGGGCGGCAATGTGGGGATGGATCTCCTCGCCCAGTCCGCGCCCGACGGCTACACGCTGGGCCTAGGCGGCATCGCGAGCCACGCGATCGCTCCCACCCTCTACGCCAAGCTGCCGTTCAAGGTGCCGGACGACTTCACCTTCATCTCGACCATCTGGTCGCTGCCCAACATGCTGGTGGTCAACCTCGACATGCCGGTCAAGACCGTCCCGGAGCTGATCTCCTTCCTGCAGAAGAACCCGGGCAAGTACTCCTATGCCTCGGCCGGCAACGGCACGACGCTCCACCTCTCGGGCGAGCTGTTCAAGGTGATGGCCAAGGTCGACATCCTGCATGTGCCTTACCGAGGCGCCGCACCCGCGATGCAGGACCTGCTGGCAGGTCAGGTGCACATGATCTTCGACAATATTCCCGGTGCGCTGGCGGTCTCGCGGCCCGGCAAGGTGCGCGCCCTCGGAGTCACGTCCAAGGAGCGCACGCCCGTCGTGCCCGATGTGCCGGCGATCGCCGAGACGCTGCCCGGCTTCGACATCAACTCCTGGACGACGCTGACAGGCCCGGCGAAGCTTCCGCCCGACATCGTCGCGAGGCTGTCGGAACTGGCCAAGAAGGCCCTCGAGAGCGAGGACCTCAAGGCGAAGTTTTTCGACCTCTCGGCGACCGCGGTCTGGCGCTCGCCGGAAGCGACCTTGGCTTACCGCGCCTCGGAAGAAGCTCGGCTCGCGACGATTATCAAGGCATCGGGCGCACGTGTAGACTAGAGGCATGCAACAGACCCTCACTACCGCTCAAGCGGTGGTGTCGATGCTGGAACTCAACGGCATCGACACGCTGTTCTGCCTGCCCGGCGTCCAGAACGATTCGTTCTTCGACGCGCTGTACGACCGGACCAATGCGGTCCGGCCGATCCACGCCCGCCATGAGCAGGCCTGCGCCTACATGGCGCTCGGCTATGCGATGGCGAGCGGCATGCCGTCGGCCTACGTGGTTGTGCCCGGGCCCGGCTTCCTGAATACGACGGCGGCGCTGTCGACCGCCTATGCGGTGAACGCGCCGGTGCTCGCCCTTACCGGCCAGATCCAGCAATCGATGATCGGCCGCAATGTCGGGCTGCTGCACGAGCTGCCGGACCAGCTCGCCATCATGCGCGGCCTGACCAAATGGGCCGACCGTATCACCACGCCGCCCGCAGCGCCGGGGCTGATGAACGAGGCTTTCCGTCGCCTTCTGTCCGGCCGGCGCCGGCCGGTCGCGCTCGAATGCGCGATGGATACCTGGGGCCGCAAGGCGCCTGTCGTGCTGCCGGCAGCGGCAGCGCAGGCCGATCCCTGCCCGGTCGACGAGGACGGCGTCGAGCGTGCGGCCAAATTGCTGGGCGCCGCGCAACGGCCGCTGATCGTGGTCGGCGGCGGCGCCCAGGGCGCGGGCGAATACGTCGCCCGGATTGCCGAGATGCTCGACGCGCCGGTCATGACCGGCCGCATGGGCCAGGGCGTGATCGACGGCCGCCATCGCCTCTCCGTCACCTCGCTGGCCGGCTATCGCTTCTGGAGCGAGGCCGACGTGGTGCTGGCAGTCGGTACGCGCCTGCAGCCGCAGCAGATGAGCTGGGGCATGGACGACGAGCTCAAGATCATCCGCATCGATATCGACAGTGAAGAGCTCGACCGCCAGAAGAAGCCCGAGATCGGCATCATTGGCGACGCTACTGCGACCTTGAAGGCACTTGCCGACAATCTCGGCGCACACAATGCCAAACGCAATGGCCGCGCCGAGGCGGTGGCCGAGACCAAGGCAGCCGCAAACAAAAAGATCCGCGACACGCTTGCCCCGCAGATCGCCTATCTCGAGGCGATCCGCGCGGCGCTGCCCGACGACGGTATCCTGGTCGATGAGCTGACGCAGATGGGCTATGCCGCCCGCCTCGCCTATCCGACCTACAAGTCGCGCACCTTCCTGTCGCCGGGTTACCAGGGCACCCTGGGCTGGGGCTACGCGACCTCGCTCGGCGCGAAGGTCGCGAGACCCGACACGCCGGTCGTGTCGATCAGCGGCGATGGCGGCTTCCTGTTCACGGCGATGGAGATGTCGACGGCGGCGCAGAACGGCATCGGCGTCGTGGCCGTGGTGTTCAGCGACGGGGCCTACGGCAACGTGAAGCGGATCCAGCAGCAGGCCTTCAGCAACCGCACCATCGCCTCGGACCTGCACAATCCGGACTTCGTCAGGCTGGCCGAGAGCTTCGGCATCGCCTCGGAACGCGCGAAGTCACCGGCCGAGCTCGGCGCCGCGATCTCGCGCGGCCTAGCCCGCGGCGGACCGATGCTGATCGACTGCCCGGTCGGCGCCTTGCCCGACCCGTGGTCGCTTGTCGCCCTACCGAGAGCGCGGCCGCGCAAATAGTCTGCGCTGGGAGCGCGGCTCTCCAGAGCCGCTCTTTCCTTTATGCTCGGACATCCCATGAGCGGCTCGGGAGAGCCGCGCTCCCAGCTATGAACCGTAGGTCCTGATCACCTCGGGGTCAGGATCGCGGCCGAGGCCGGGGCCGTCGGGCACGGCGAAGGCGCCGTTCGCCGGGTCGATCATCTCACCGTATAGGCTCGCCTCGAGGTCCATGTGATAGCGCTCGACCAGGGCCCCCGGCTGGCCGCGCGCGGCGGTGAGATGCAGCGTGGCGAGGAAGCCCGGTCCGAAATACGGTGAGTGCGGCATCAGCGTCACGCCGGCGGCATCGGCCAGTGTCGCCACTTTCAGGAATTCGGTGACCCCGCCGACCTTGGTGACGCTGGGCTGCGCGTAGTCGACCGCCTTGGCGGCCAGCATGTCGCGGAATTGGAAGGACGTGCAGTTGTTCTCGCCGGCGGCCATCGCGACGCCGGTCTCGGTGCGCAGCTTCGCGATCGCCTGGAAGTCTTCCGGCGGGAAGATCGGCTCCTCGAGCCAGTGCAGATCGTATTGCCGGAGCTTTAGGGTCATGTGGCGCGCCTCTTCCGGCGTCCACGGGCAGTTGGTGTCGACCATGATCGGCACGCCGTGACCGGCAGCCTCGCGCGCGGCGCGGACCTCGGCTTCCTCGGTCTCGTGCAGCTTGATGTATTGGTAACCCTCCGCGATCGCCTGCCTGGTCCGCTCGGCAACGCGTTCGGGATCACGATACTTGAGCAGGCTGGCATAGGCCGGCAACGACGTCTGGCCGGCACCGCCGAGCAGCCGGTGCAGCGGCAAGCCCGCCGCCTTGCCCGCGATGTCCCAGAGCGCGATGTCGAGGCCCGATAGCGCGAACAGCGTGATGCCGTAGCGGCCGAACAGGTGGAGTGCCTGCTGCAGATCGCGCGACAGCTTCGCGATGTCGCGCGCGTCGCGGCCGACCACGATCGGCGCGATCATCGAATGAAGTGCCGCCCGCACGGCGTCCGTGCAGCCGTAGCAGAAGGCCTCGCCCCAGCCGGTGATGCCGGAGTCGGTCTCGACCTTGACCAGCAGGATATTGTTGGTCGTCCAGTTGCGCCCGCCGTAGCCGGTCGGCGCGCCGCCGAAGGTGAACGGGACCTTGACCGAGATGCTGTCGACCTTCGCGATCTTCATGCCGCCTCTCCTTTCGTCCGGACATCGGCCAGCAGCCGTTCCGCATGGACGCGATCCGACAGCCGCTTGGAGCTGAAGCGCGGATCGTTGCGCGGCGCCAGCAGCAAGACGTGTGGCGCGAGGAT
Source organism: Reyranella sp. (assembly GCF_965279465.1). NCBI lineage: Bacteria > Pseudomonadati > Pseudomonadota > Alphaproteobacteria > Hyphomicrobiales > Reyranellaceae > Reyranella > Reyranella sp. The sequence goes on along the minus strand of NZ_OZ257242.1, from coordinate 5,284,450 downwards.
GGCCGGCGGCGGAGGCGGCATAGTGTCGGTCTCCGGCATTTCGACCTCGGCCAGTACGAAGTAAGTGTTGCCGTCATCGGCCCGGAAGAAATCGACATCCCAGTGGAACCGCCCGTCCTGCCACGAGTAGCGCGCCTTCTGCAGGTTCTCCTGGCGGATCTTCCACAGCCGCTCGAAGTCGATCGGCGAGATCTCGGTCTCGATCTCGACCATCTGGTCGTCGACCGACCGCTTGTAGCCGAAGATGTGGCGCGTCGTGCCGCCCGAGTCGATCGAGCGGATGCGCAGGCCCGACGAATCGAGATAGGCCTGCCGCAGGTAGCTGCGCGTCACCCCGGGCGTTTCCGCCAGGATGCGCTCCAGCCCGCCGTCGTCGTCCTCGAGGACAAACTTGCGTTCGTTTTCAATCGGCATGCGCTAATAATCCTCGATGGCAAATCAGACGCTCAACGACCTTCCCACACCCGCGCTCATTCTCGACCGTGCCATCCTGCGCCGCAACCTCAAGCGCATGAGCGACCGGCTGCGCGAGGCTGGCGTGGTTCTCAGGCCGCATCTCAAGACGGCTAAATCCGTTCAGGTCGGCCGCATGGCCGTCGAGGGCCATGACGGGCGAATCACTGTTTCAACGCTTGCGGAGGCTCGTTATTTCGCCAAAGGCGGCTTCACGGACATCTTCTATGCTGTCGGCATCGTGCCGGCTAAGCTGCCGGCCGTCGCCGAGCTGCGACGGCAGGGAATCAATCTGCGCATCGTCACTGATAATATTTTCGTGGCGAGAGCGATTGCCGAAGCCGCGACGAACGGCGACAGCTTTTCTGTCTTCATCGAGATCGACAGCGGCGGCGGACGCGCCGGCCTGCCCTATCCGGAACTGCCCGGCCTGCTCGACATCGCGCGTGTCCTGCACGCTGCACCCGGCGTCGAGCTGGCGGGCGTGATGACCCATGCCGGCCATTCCTATCACGAGAACAGCGTCGACGGGATCGCCGCCGTCGCCGAACAGGAGCGGCTGGCGATCGTCACGGCGGCCGAGGCGATCCGCGCCGCCGGCATCCCCTGCCCCATCGTGTCGGGTGGCTCGACGCCGACGGCGATGCATTCGCGCGACTTCACCGGCATCACCGAGATGCGGCCGGGCGTCTACTGCTTCAACGATCTCGACCAGGAGTTCATCGGCTCGTGCGGCGCGGGCGATCTTGCCCTGTCGGTTCTGGCCTCCGTGATCGGCCACTACCCGCATCGCAACCAGGTGCTGATCGATGCGGGTGCGCTGGCATTGTCCAAGGACATCAGCGCGCAGGAGTTCCAGCCCAAGGTCGGTTTCGGCACCATCGCGAACGCGCCGGCCAGGGACATGGCTGTGATCGCCTGCTCGCAGGAACATGGCTTCGTCAGCTCGGACGACCCGATCCCCTACGGCAACCTTCCGGTCGGCAGCCGCGTGCGCGTGCTGCCCAACCACGCCTGCATCACGGCGGCGGCGTACGACCGCTACTACGTGGTCGACAGCGAGCTCGACGGCGGCAAGTCGGTCGTCGACGTCTACGATCGCATCAACGGCTGGTGAGCCTACAACGAGCTGACCGTGTGGCCGCCGTCGACGGTGATCACGCTGCCGGTCATGAACGAACCTGCTTCTGACGCAAGCAGCAGCAGGGCGCCGTCGAGCTCCTCGGGCTTGCCGATGCGGCGCTGCGGGATGCGGTCGATCAGCTTCTGGCCGCCGGGAGTCTTCCAGAAATCGCTGTTCATTTCCGTCTCGATATAACCGGGGCAGATCGCGTTGACCCGGATCCGGTAGCGCGCCCATTCCATGGCTAGCGCTCGCGTGAGATGGATGAGGCCCGCCTTCGAGGCATTGTAGGGCGCCACCTGCCCGATCGTGCGCAGGCCGAGGATCGAGGCGATGTTGACGATGCTGCCCGGCCGCCTGTCGGCCGCCCAGCCCTTCGCCGCGCCCTGCGCCACCAGCCAGGCGCCGCGCAGGTTGGTGTCGACGACCGCATCCCAATCCTTCTCGGGCATCTCGAGTGCGGGCTTGACGATCGAGATGCCTGCGTTGTTCACGACGATGTCGAGAGGGCCGGCGGCGTCGAGCGCCTTCCCGACCGATTCGGCCGACTGCACATCGAGCTCGATCGACTTCGCGGTGATGTTCCTTCCTTCGAGTTCCGCTTGCAGGGATTTGAGGCGATCCGTGCGCCGCGCCGCCAGCACGACGGAAGCACCAGCCTCCCCGAGGCATCGGGCGAAATGCGTGCCCAGTCCCGACGAGGCGCCGGTGATCAGGGCTGTCTTTCCGCAAAGGTCGAATGGTTTCGGGTTGGTCATTCAAGCGTCCGTATCGGCTGCCAAGGTCAATCCAGCTTTTCGTATATCCATAGTCGCCTACCTGCACGACATCTTACGACCTTTCAGCCGATATCGCCCCGTAGCGGGGCACCTGTATCCATCATGAAGCCTGGACTTCGACGCCACTCTTGCTTGCGGCCAGCTAGCGCAGCCGAGGGCCAGGGTCGAGCCCGAGGAAGGCGCGACCGCCGATCGGATACCACTCAGGAGCGAGCGTCGCCGCCTGGCCGACCACCTGCAGGTCGCGCCACACCTCGGCCAGGCGACTCTCGGTCTTGAACGAGGTGCTGCCGCCATGCCGATACATCAGGTCCATCGCCTGGCGGGCGCAGTCGCCCGCATGCACCGCGGCGAGCCGGCAACGGGCGCGCTGCTCGAGCGTGGTCTCGCGGCCGTCGGCGAGCGCATTCCACAGCTCGGCGATCATCGCGTTGCGATAGAGGCGTCCGGAATTGAGGATCGCATCGGCGCGCCCCACCGCATCCTGCACCTGCGGATTGTCGCACAGCCTGCCCGTGCGGCCGCGCGGTGTCTTCTCGCCGGCAAGCTCGACGAGCGCGTTGATGCCGGCGCGCGCCAGCCCGGTGATCACCGCGCATTGGTGCGGCCCGACCCACGCCTGTGCTGGCAGGGCATAACTGATGCCAGGCCAATGCGCCCACTGATTGTCGAGCGGTGCGCCGGCATGGACCGTCGTGCGCCGCTCCGGCAGGAAGAAGTCCGTCACCGTCCAGTCGAAGCTCCCGGTGCCGCGCAGCCCGCTTACCTCCCAACTGCCCGGAATGACCTCGACCTCGGCGCGCGGGAACAGGCCGCGCCAGAACATGCCGCCGTCGTCGCGGCGCCGCGGCTGGCCGTCGTCGAGAATTTGGAAGCTGCCGAGCATCCAGGCGGCTTCATGGCAGCCGCTGCCGAAGGTCCAGCGTCCGCTGACGCGATAGCCGCCCGGGACCGACACCGCCTGGCCGCCGCCCTGCACCGCGGTGCCGGCAATCACGGTGCGATGCCCCTTTGGAAAGATCTCCTGCACGCCATCTTCCGGAAGGCCGAGCGTGACCAGCGAGCCGACGCCGTTGTTGGCGACGTTCCAGCCGACCGAGCCCACGCCTTCGGCCAAAAGCTCGATGACGCGGATGTAGGTCAGCGGATCAGCTTGCAGGCCATCGAGCGACCGCGGCAGCAGGAGGCGGTAGAAGCCCGCTGCGTGCATCTGCTCGACGAGTTCGGGCGGCAGCCGCTGCTCGCGCTCGATCTCGTCCTGATAGTGCCGCAGGGTGGGCCTGAGCGCGGCGGCCGCCTGCACCACAGGCTGGGCATCGATATCTGTCGGCAGGCGGCGGTCCTCGACGACGGTCAGCATCGGCCTCTCCCGTTGCCCGCCGGCAGTTCCGTGCCTTCAGAAGCTCGCATACTCCAGGCGAAAGCCGTCATCCCAGCGCTTGATGAGGCCGACCGAAGGCGACGGGAAGTGCATCGTGCAGCACAACGTGTCAGTGTCGCAATAGCGCTCGAAGAAGCTCCGGCGCGTCCGGACACCCTGGTCGCGGTCGGTGTCGACTCTCATGACAAGGTCGGGATAGCGGGCCTGGATCGGCGAATGGATCAGATCGCCGGTGAACACCGCGGCGTCGCGGCCCTTGCCGGCGCAGACCGCGAAATGGTCGGGCGTGTGGCCCGGCGTCGGGCTCAGGCGGATATGGTCGTTGAGCGCATGGTCGCTAGTAACCAGGTCGGCCCGGTTGGCCTCGATGATCGGCAGCACGCTGTCGGTGATCTGGTCGAGCGGCGTCTTCTGATGAATCTCGCTCCAGTAAGTGTATTCCTTCTTCGAGAACAGGTAGCGCGCCTTGGGAAAGGTCGGAACCCAGCGGCCGTTTTCCAGCCTGGTGTTCCAGCCGACGTGATCGCCGTGCAGATGGCTGCACATCACGAAATCGATGTCCTCGACCCCGAGGCCGGCGGCCTTCAATGCATTCATCCAGTTGCTGTCGTTCTTCTTGTTCCAGGTCGGCCGGTTGGGGAAGTTCTTGTCGTTGCCGATACAGCTGTCGACCAGGATGTTGTGATGCGGCGTCTTGACGACGTATGACTGGAAGCACAGCACGACGTTTCCGGTCGCACTGTCGTAGCCGCCGGGCGCCAGCCACGACAGGTTCTCGTCGAGGGTTTCCTTGGACAAGGTCGGCAGGAAGTCGAGCATCGGAGTGAAGCCCGCCTCCTGCTCGACGATCCTGTGGATGGTCATGTCATTGACGGAAAAGCTCGTGCGCATTGCTGGCGTCTCCTCACTCGTTGGCTGGCTTGCGGTGTCATCCTAGCCCAGGCAGCAACCGTTGACGAAGGGCGCGTTTGAACGAGACTCGGCTTCCGATACAGTTCGCGCCAGCGGGCTTCGACCCGCGTGACTGGCGCCACTAAGACGTAGGCCATGGGAGACGAACGCAATGCCCGTTGACCCCCAGATCCGAGCCCTGTTGGACCGGGGAACCGGTGTCCCGGCAACCCATACGCTACCGGTGGCCGAGGCGCGGCGGCAGTACGAGGCGCGCATTGCCCTCATGGCACCGCCGCCCCAAATGGCAAAAGTCGTCGAGCGCTCCATCGACGGGCCGGGCGGGCCGCTCAAGCTTCGCATCTACACGCCCGATGGCAGCGGGCCCTTCCCGCTGATGATTTTCTTTCACGGCAGTGGCTTCGTGCTGTGCAGCCTCGATACGCATGACGGCATGTGCTGTAACCTGGCGACGGGAGTCGGGTGCGTGGTGGTGTCCGTCGACTATCGGCTTGCGCCCGAGCACAAATTCCCCAACGGACTGAATGACTGCCTGGCAGCGACGCGCTGGGCGGCGGCAAATGCGGTCGAACTCGGCGCCGATCCGTCACTCATAATGGTGGCCGGAGATAGCGCCGGCGGCAACATGGCGGCGGTTACCGCGCTACGCATTCGCGATGAAGGCGGGCCGGCGCTGTGCGGACAGGTGCTGCTCTATCCGGTGACCGACTATCACACCCCGGGGACGCCCTCCTACACCGAGAACGCCGACGGCTTCGGCCTGACCCGCGACACCATGGAATGGTTCTGGGAGCATTACCTCACCGATCCCGTGGAGGCGGAGAATCCGCATGCTTCGCCTTTGCGCGCACGTGACCTCACGGGCTTGCCGCCGGCCTACGTGCTCAGCGCGGAGTTCGACCCTTTGCGCGACGAGGCCGAACTCTATGGAATGAGGTTGCGGGCAGCCGGCGTGCCAACCGAGATCATCCGACGGCCGGGCATGAACCACGGCTTTCTGTTCTGGGTGGGCCTTGTTGCCGGTGCCGACGCCGCGATGGCCGAAACCTGCGCCTGGGCTCGGCAGGCGTTCCGGAAGGCACGCTAGAGTGCCTTTCGCTGCGACGCATCACGATAAGCCAGATATTGCCGCCGAATGACGATTTGATCGGCCACGTATTTTGCGTCGTGCCAAACGCCCCAGATGAAGCTCGACCCTCTGCGCGACTGGTACGGCAACCCAAGGAAGTAGAGACCGGGCTCACTCGCAACGCCGCGCTGATGCCGTGGCCTTCCATTCGCGTCGAAGGTGTCGACCTGCACCCAACTGTAGTCGGATACGTATCCGGTTGCCCAGATGATGGATGAGATCCCCGCCCTGGCGAGGTCGAGCTCCAGGATGGGATGGGTGACACATTCAGGTTCAGGGTAAATCCGGCGCGCTTCCGGTTCGGGCGGAAGGTCGAGGCCGTTGCGTTCGACATAGGCATCTGCCCGATCGAGCACCGCGAGATAGTGCCTGTCGCCTCGTGCGATGTTCTCGGCCAGATCCGGACGGAACGTCGCTCGCCCAGCGCGGAAGGATTCGGTGCGGCCGACCAACGTGACGCCTTCGAGTGCGAGCCTGCGGAAGTCGATGGTGTGTCCGCCACGAGTCCCGCTCACCGCGATCGTCACATGCTCCCGGCCGGGCGCGGGGGTAGACGCATCCCATTCCCCGAACACGCCCAACCACCAGCAATAATCGCGGTTTCGATAGCCACGCGGCGGCCTGTCATGCGGCCCGACCGACAGGTACACTTTTCGGCCGGACTCGTTCAGCTCTTCGGCGATCTGAACGCCCGACGAGCCTGAGCCCACAACCAGTACGGCGCCCTCCGGCAGCTTCGAGGGATTGCGGTAGTCGACCGAATGGATCTGAGTCAGTGCTCCGCCCTTGGGCGCGATCGGCGGAATCTTCGGACGCTGGAAAGCCCCTGTCGCCACCACCACATTGTTCGCCTCGCAGAGACCGTCCGTCGTTACAATGGCGAATCCTGGCCGGCCCTCATTGCGGCGAAGCGCGCGAACTTCCACGCCGGTTCGCACGGGCGCCGCGCATTTCCGGGCATACGCCTCAAGATATGCAACGACGCGATCCTTGCCCGGAAAACCATCGGGATCGAAATCCTGGAACTCGAGATCGGGGAAGCGGTCGTGCCAGGCAGGGCCGTTGGCCATGAGCGAATCCCACCGCCCTGACCGCCAGCATTCGGCAATGCGGTCGCGTTCCAGGACGAGGTGCGGCACGGCATTTCGGCTCAGATGCTCGCTCATCGCGATGCCGGCCTGGCCAGCGCCCACAACCAGCGTATCGATGAGCGTCTTCTCGCCCATCATTCTTAGTAGGCAAGCTTCCGGTAGCCCTCCGCGGCGACGGCGTCGCAGTACTGACGATAAGCCGGGTGTCCGCCGCTGTAGCGCATGATCCGAGGCTTCTGCTTGCCTTCAACGTTGCGGTTGACGCCCGTCATCCAGGAGCCGACTTCATTCATCAGCTGGCCCTGGCCGAGGGCCAGGACGTGATTGGTCCATTCGTCGACGGCCGACGGCGTGGCCTCGATGCGCTTCAGCCCTCGCTCGGTCGCAAACCGGATCACGTCGGTGACCCATTCGACGCTATATTCCGCGGTGCGCGTGTAATTGCTGAGCCCGGCGTGCGGACCCATCGCCATCAGAAGATTCGGGAACCCTGTCACGAAGACGCCGAGGTAGGTTTGCGGGCCGTCCTTCCACACCTCTTTGAGCCGCACGCCGCCGACGCCGCTGATATCGATCCGGTCGAAGGCGCCGGTAATGGCATCGAAGCCGGTCGCGTAGATGATGATGTCGAATTCGCGCTCGCGGTCCGACGTCCGGATGCCGCGCGGGGTGATGCGCTCGATCGGCGTCTCGTTGACGTCGACCAGCTCGACGTTCGGCTGGTTGTAGACCTCGTAGTAGCCGCTTTCGAGCGGGATCCGACGCGTGCCGAAGCCGTGGTTCTTGGGGATCAGCTTCTCGGCGACGACGGGATCGTTGACCCGTTCGCGGATCTTGCGTGCGGCAAACTCGGAGGCGAGCGCATTGGCCTCGCGGTCGGTCAACATATCGCTGAAGTTGCCCTGCCATTGGCCGAAACCCGGCGTGCGGTACAGCTTTTCCCAGAAGGCTTCTCGGTCCTCGGGTGTCACCTCGAGCGTCTTGCGCGGGTCCGGGGCGTGGACGTAGCAACTCGGCGTCTCGCGGCAGCGCGCCAGGATCTCGGGATAGCGGGCGCGGATGTTGCTCATCTCCTCCGGGGTGATCCTGCTGTTGTTCAGCGGGAAGCACCAGTTCGGGGTACGCTGGAACACGGTCAGGTGACCGACCGTCTTGGCAATCGTCTGGATCGTCTGCACCGCGGTCGCACCGGTGCCGACGATGCCGACGCGCTTGCCGGCGAACTCGATGCCCTCCTTCGGCCAGCGCTGGGTGTGGCACGACTGGCCCGCGAAGCTCTCGATGCCGGGGATGGTCGGCATCACGGCCGCTGAGAGAACGCCAATCGCGGTGACGAGAAAGCGCGTCGAATGGCGCGCGCCGCTCTCCAGCACGAGTTCCCAGCTGCGCGTCTCCTCGCGCCAGTGCGCGGCGACGACGCGGCTGTTGAACTGGATGTCGCGCCGCAGGTCGAACTTGTCGGCGACGTAGTTGAGATATCGCTCGGTGTGGGGTTGGGCCGAAAAGTGCTCTTCCCACTCCCATTCTTCGAGAAGCTCCTTCGAGAACGAGTAGCCGTACGTCCAGCTTTCCGAGTCGAAGCGCGCGCCCGGATAGCGGTTCCAGTACCAGGTGCCGCCGACCGCGCTGCCCGCCTCGAAGGTCCGGACCCGCAAGCCGAGCTCGCGCAGCCTGTAAAGTTGATACAGACCGGCGACTCCAGCTCCGATAACGATCGCGTCGAAGTCCGGGCTGGTTTCCGTTCGTGCCTCATGCCGGAGCGCTGTCACTGTATCCATGCTGTCCTCCCTTGTCTGTCAGGCCCGTTAGGTCGCCAGGAGCAATGCTGCTCCATCTCCCAAAGATCGGCTAGTTCCCGCCTCGTCCGTCCAACCTAGAAAATATTCTCCGGCGACACGCCAAGCATGACCTGGCCGACCGTCTCGTAGTGCAGTATGCGCCCCTGGCCCTGTTGCGCGACCGTGTCGATGTCGCGCAGGCGGCGTTCGAACGGATTTTCCTCGAACACCGCCATCGCGCCGCAATCGTGAAACAGCGTATTGACGATCTCCCGTGACGACTGAATGGCCCAGGTGGAGGCGAGGCGCAGGCGGGTCCGTTGATCCAAGTCCATCTCGCCACCCTCCTCGATCGTCTCGAATGCTTCGTCCGCCGCAGCGTGAAGGAAATAGCGCGCGGACCGCCACTTCGCCTCCGACTGCGCCACGTGCGACTGGATCACGTTGTTCTCCACCATCGGTTTGCCCGCGCCGAGGCGCGTCTTCTCCCGCGGCAGCGCCAGGAACGCGTCCATCGTTCCACGGGCAATACCAAGGGCTACTCCCCCGAACCCGATCGAGTAGAGCTGGGTGCTGGTGAAACGGTAAAGCGGGCTGTCGGTCCGGCGATCGCGCGGACCGTCGCGATAGATAGCGCGCTCGTGCGGAATGAACAGATCGTCGACGGAGTACTCGTTGCTGGCCGTGCCGCGCAGCCCCAGCGTGTGCCAGATATCGTGGAACGTGGCGCTCGATTTTGGGTACAGGAAGGTCTTCATTTCCTTGGTGCCCGCCACCCGCAGATGCGCACCAAGCCAGGTGGCATTCTGGCTGCCGCTCATGAAGCGCCATTTTCCGGTGATGCGGTAGCCGCCATCCACGGGCGTGGCCTCGTACGGCGACCCCGGAGGCCCCCAGGCGACGATGCCATCCGGCTTGCCGAAAATCTCCTGGGCAATATGCGGCTGGAGATAGGCGCTCGTGGTCGAGCAGCCGTTGCTCTGGCACACTACCCAGCCGGTGGATCCATCCGCGGCGGCAAGCGCCTCGGTCACCTGGGCGAAGATCGAGGGTTTCAGCTCCATCCCGCCGGTGGATTTCGTCTTCAGCATGGTGAAGAACCCGCCGTCGACCAGGGCCTTGACGACGGGCTTGGTGAGTTCCCGGATCTGGTCGTTCTCCTCGGAGGCAGCAGCGACGAGGGGCATGAGGTCGCGCGCCTTCTGGACCTGCGGGTGGATGGCCGGCATGACGCGTCTCCCGCTCTGCCCGCTCAGACGACCCCCTCCCGATGCAAACGCTTCGCCTCATCCGGCTCGACCCCGCACAGGGCCTCGAGCAATGCGTCCGTGTGCTCGCCCAGCAGGGGCGGACGGACCACCGCGACAGGTGAGTCAGATAATTTGATCGGGCAGCCCACCGTCTGATAGGTACCGCGCGTCGGGTAATCCACGTCGACGATCATCTCGCGCGCCTTGAGATGCGGATCTGCCAGCACCTCGCCGGTGTCCTGGCAGGCGCCGCAGGGAACACCGGCATCCCCCATCAGGCGCATGACGTCGTGCTTGCTGCGCTGGCGCGTCCACGCCTCGATGATCGCGTTGAGCTCTGTCCGATTGTTCCAGCGCGCTTCCGCGGTCTTGAAGCGCGCGTCCTCCGTCAACTCTGGCTGCCCCAGCACTTTCGCCACCGCCGGCCACATCTGCGGCTGTGCGTAAAGGAAGACGTAGTCATTCGGGCCGCCCGGCGCGCAGGCGTAGGTCGTGCCGGGCACGTTGGTCCCGAGCTGATTGCCGCTGCGCGGGCTCGGGCGGCCGAAGCGCTGATGGTCGCGCAGGCTCACCCGCACCAGGTTGACGACCGCGTCCTGCATCGAGACCTCGACATGTTGGCCGCGGCCGGTCGCGTGGCGCTGCTGCAGCGCTGCCAGTATCCCGATCGCCATGTGCATGCCGGTGCCGGAATCCCCGATCGCCGGATAGACGTAGGTCGGCGGATTTTCGGGGAAGCCGGTAACGCTCATCGCCCCGCCCATGGCCTGAGCGACCGGCTCGAAGCTCTTGAATCCGCTGTAAGGCCCGTAGGTGCCGAATCCCTTGATGGTGGCGTAGATCAGTCGTGGGTTGATCTTGGCCAAGGCTTCGTAGCCGAACCCCAGGCGATCGAGCGCGCCCGGTCCGAAATTCTCCACCAGCACGTCCGATTGGGCGATCACCTTCCGGAACAGATCCTTGCCTTCGTCTGTCTTGAGATTGAGCGTCAGGCTGCGCTTATTGGCGTTCAATATCAGGAAGAACAGGCTGTCGCTGTTTTTGTGGTCGCGCATGTTCACCCGAGCGATGTCACCACCCTTGGGTTCCTCGAGCTTGATCACGTCGGCCCCGAGGAAGCCAAGAATTTGCGTGCAGGCGGGGCCCGCCTGGTTGTGCGTCATGTCGATGATACGGACGCCAGACAAGGCTTGATTCATGGTCGCGCTCCCTCTCCCCGAGTCGCTCATGCTAGTCGGGTGACTGCTGGCGATCACCCCCTTGATAGCAATTTCTCTGACGAACCGATTGACGTCTGCCGATGTGCGGAAATCAGCCGGAAGCAGACACGAGGGCAGACTTTATGGGCTTTGACCTTAGTACTGCGTCGTCCAGCGCGTCTCGAGCGCTGCCTCGATGCGGCGGTGGCGTGCCTTGATCACGTCGGCCGGCACGGCGCTGACGAAGGCGTAGAAGGTCTTGTTCCGGATCGCATCGATCACCCGCTCGCCGACCAGCTTTGGGTCGATGCCGGTCCGCGCCAGGCGTTCCGCCAGGACCGCCTCGTCTGTCGGACGCTGCTGCGGACCGCCGAGATGATCGGGACGGTTGCGCGCGCCGTGCGCGATGTTGGTGGCGATCGGACCGGGGCACAGCGCGGTCACGCCGACATTGGTGCCTTCGAGCTCGAGCTCAAGCGCCTCCGACAGCGACAGCACGGCGTACTTGCTCATCGAATACGGCCCCTGGTTCGTGCCGCGACGATTCTGCGTGGCTGCGACCGAGGCAGTGTTGACGACGTGCCCGGCCTCGCCGTGCTTCAGGATCGCCGGGACGAAGTGGCGGATGCCGTGGATGACGCCCCACACATTGACGCCGATGACAAACGCCCAGTCGGCCACCGACACGTCCACCAGCGGCGTGCCATGCATCGGCACGCCGGCATTGTTGCAGGCGATGTGGAGCTTGCCGAAGCGGCGCTCCGCCTCAGCCAGCGCGTCGATCACCGACTGCTCCTGGGTGACGTCGATCCTGACCGGCAGCACCTGCTTGTTGGTGCCGGACAGCCCGTGCGCCGCTTGCTCCACCGCGTCCTTCTGGATGTCGGCCATCACCACGTTGGCGCCGGCTTCGGCAAGCGCAGTGGCGATGCCCAGGCCGATGCCGGAAGCGGCGCCGGTGACGATGGCTGTCTTGCCGGAAATTTCCATGGCTCATTACCTCCAAGAGCGCAGCGGCGCGATTGACTTAGATCGTACCTCCTTGCCTGAGCGCAGCGATATCCTCGGCAGAGAAGCCGAGGTCGTCGTGCAGAATTTGATCGCTGTGCTCGCCGAGCGACGGAGGGGCGGATGTGGCGATACCGCCGCCGTCCTCGACCTTGAAAGGCGTGCCGAGTCCCTTCCACGCCTCGCCACTGGCGTCATGTGCGGCGACCACCATGGCATTGGCCAGCACCTGCGGGTGCGCCATGACCTGGTCGAGCGTCTGGATGGGGGCGACCGCGACGCCGTGCTTTTCCAGCAGGACCACCCAGTGCGCCGCATCGTGCCGCTTCAGATGCGTCTCGAGCAGGGGCACGAGCTCGTCGCGATGACGCAGGCGGCTTTCGTTGCTGGCAAAGCGTGGGTCGGCCTTCAGGCCCTCATCCTCGAGCGCCGTGCAGAGGCGCTGCCACGCCGCGTTGTTGGGCGCGCCCACCAGCACGAAGCCGCCGGCGCAGTGAAAAGCCTGGTAGGGTGCCTGGTTGGCACCGCCCGAGCCCTGCTTGCGCGGTTGGATGCCGGCCTGCAGCCAGGCGACGCCATGGTAACCCAGGATGGAGACGGCGGTCTCGAGGAGCGACGCCCGCACCCAGTTGCCGCGTCCCGTGCGCTCGCGGGCGTAGAGGGCGGTGGCGATGGCGCCGTAGGCGCTCATGCCGGTGGCCATGTCGACGAACGACACGCCGGTTCGCACCGGCGGTCCTTCCTCGTAACCGGTCACCGACATCGGGCCGGCGAACGCCTGCACCATGAGATCGTAGCCGGGCTTGTTCGCAAGGTCGCCGCGCTCGCCGTAGCCGGTGATGGAGCAGAAGACCAGGCGCGGATTGAGGACGTGGAAGCGCTCGTAGGAGATGCCGAGGCGGTCTGCCGTCGCCGGCAGGAAGCTGTGCAGCACGACGTCGGCCCGGCGTACCAGCCGTTCCAGCACCTCCGCCGCGCGCGGTGCCTTCATGTTGAGGGTCAGTGCCCGCTTGCCGCGGTTGACGCTGGCGTAGTTGCTGCTGAGGCCGTTCGGCATGAGCGGCGGCCATCGACGGTTCTCGTCGCCCTCGGGCGCTTCGACCTTGATGACGTCGGCGCCCATGTCGGCCAACAGTTGCGCACAGAATGGCCCTGCCAGCACACGGCTGAGATCGAGCACCTTCAAGCCTTCGTAGATCCGCGCCATCGTCTCCTCCCGATCGTCATTCGTGCGGGGCGCGCAGCCCGAAGCCGACCGGCCCGGACTCCGCAGCAGCGCCCTCATGTTGGCAGAATCGCGGAGCAGCCGCGGCGTGTCGCGCGGATCGACGATCTCCTCGACCCGGATCCACCAGTGCTGGCCGCAGAGGAAGCTGGGTTCCGCGAACCTCGGATCGCAGCGTCCCCGGAAGAAGGCGTCGGAACACCGCTTAAGTTTCTGTGGAGATGCCTGACGGGATTGTGGTGTTGAGCGGAACGCAGGAAAGCCGCCCTTTGCGGGGGCGGCTTATTAGTTGGTTGCGGGGGCAGGATTTGAACCTACGACCTTCAGGTTATGAGCCTGACGAGCTACCGGGCTGCTCCACCCCGCGTTGGGTCCTGGGTGCGCGTTGTCGTTTATCGGAAGGGCGTGCGCTTGGAAGACCTGGCAGCGACCTACTCTCCCGTGCCTTGAGACACAGTACCATCGGCGCTGAGGGTTTTCACGGCCGAGTTCGGAATGGGATCGGGTGTTCACCCCTCGCTAGTGCCACCAGGTCGTCGAAGCGCAAGCATGAGGTCTCGTGCAGTCCAGAGCAAGAAGCCGGCAGCGGATGTCGACCGCTGCACGGAACGATTGAGATCAAGCCGATCGAGCTATTAGTACCGCTAAGCTGAATGCATCGCTGCACTTGCACATGCGGCCTATCAACGTGGTGGTCTACCACGACTCTCAGCGAGACCTGGTTTTGAGGCGGGTTTCACGCTTAGATGCTTTCAGCGTTTATCCCTTCACTACATAGCTACCCGGCGCTACGGCTGGCGCCATAACCGGTACACCAGAGGTAAGTCCATCCCGGTCCTCTCGTACTAAGGACGGCTCCTCTCAAGTCTCGAACACCCACAGCAGATAGGGACCAAACTGTCTCACGACGTTTTGAACCCAACTCACGTACCACTTTAATCGGCGAACAGCCGAACCCTTGGGACCTGCTCCAGCCCCAGGATGTGATGAGTCGACATCGAGGTGCCAAACACCACCGTCGCTGTGGACGCTTGGGTGGTATCAGCCTGTTATCCCCGGCGTACCTTTTATCCGTTGAGCGATGGCCCACTCACGCGGAACCACCGGATCACTATGGCCGACTTTCGTCCCTGCTCGACTTGTCAGTCTCGCAGTCAGGCGGGCTTGTGCCATTGCACTCAGCGGCTGATTTCCGACCAGCCTGAGCCCACCATCGCGCGCCTCCGTTACTCTTTGGGAGGCGACCGCCCCAGTCAAACTACCCACCATGCAGGGTCCCGGATCCGGATAACGGACCGCGGTTAGACATCAAAGATCAAAAGGGCGGTATTTCAAGGGTGCCTCCACCCGAGCTAGCGCCCGGGCTTCAAAGGCTCCCGCCTATCCTACACATCCAATCTCTAATGCCACTGCAAAGTTGTAGTAAAGGTGCACGGGGTCTTTCCGTCTAACTGCGGGTACCCCGCATCTTCACGGGGAATTCAATTTCGCCGAGCCCATGTTGGAGACAGCGGGGAAGTCGTTACGCCATTCGTGCAGGTCGGAACTTACCCGACAAGGAATTTCGCTACCTTAGGACCGTTATAGTTACGGCCGCCGTTTACCGGGGCTTCAATTCAAGGCGTGAACCTCTCCTCTTAACCTTCCGGCACCGGGCAGGCGTCAGACCCTATACTTCGCCTCACGGCTTAGCAGAGCCCTGTGTTTTTGTTAAACAGTCGCCACCCCCTGGTCTGTGCCCCTCTGGCGAGACCGCCAGAGGCCCCCTTATCCCGAAGTTACGGGGGTAAATTGCCTAGTTCCTTCAACATGGTTCCCTCAAGCGCCTTGGTATACTCTACCAGTCCACCTGTGTCGGTTTAGGGTACGGTCTATACGCTGGAGTTATTTCCTGGAACCCTGGAGCCGCCCGAGCATTCGCCAACGAGCTCGGGCCACCTTTCGGATCCGTCACTTCCAGCAGGCCCACGAATATTGACGTGGTTCCCATCGGCTACGGCTGTCGCCCTCACCTTAGGGGCCGGCTAACCCTGCGCGGATTGACCTTGCGCAGGAACCCTTGGACTTACGGCGGAAGCGTCTCTCACGCTTCTTGTCGCTACTCATGTCAGCATTCTCACTTCCGATACCTCCAGGAGCCCTCACGGGTCTCCCTTCACAGGCTTACGGAACGCTCCGCTACCACTCTTTCGAGTCCGCAGCTTCGGTGCATGGCTTTAGCCCCGGTACATCTTCGGCGCAGGATTGCTTGTTTAGACCAGTGAGCTATTACGCTTTCTTTAAAGGATGGCTGCTTCTAAGCCAACCTCCTGGTTGTTATGGCCTTCCCACATCCTTTTCCACTTAGCCATGACTTGGGGACCTTAGCTGGCGGTCTGGGCTGTTTCCCTCTCGACGACGGACCTTAGCACCCGCCGTCTGTCTGCCGTGCTGTACTCATCGGTATTCGGAGTTTGGTTAGGTTTGGTAAGACTTTGGATCCCCCTAGCCCATCCAGTGCTCTACCCCCGATGGCAATCACACGACGCACTACCTAAATAGTTTTCGCGGAGAACCAGCTATTTCCGAGTTTGGTTGGCCTTTCACCCCTAATCACAGGTCATCCGATACCTTTGCAACGGTAACCGGTTCGGTCCTCCAGCGCGCGTTACCGCGCCTTCAACCTGCCCATGACTAGATCACCCGGTTTCGGGTCTACTCCGTGCAACTAAGCGCCCTATTCAGACTCGCTTTCGCTACGCCTACGCCTATCGGCTTAAGCTTGCTGCACAGAGTAAGTCGCTGACCCATTATACAAAAGGTACGCCGTTAGCCTTGCGGCCTCCGACTGTTTGTAGGCGTTCGGTTTCAGGTCTGTTTCACTCCCCTTGTCGGGGTGCTTTTCACCTTTCCCTCACGGTACTTGTTCACTATCGGTCACTGAGGAGTACTTAGGCTTGGAGGGTGATCCCCCCGTGTTCAGACAGGATTGCACGTGTCCCGCCCTACTCGAGGATGCAACTGCTTTCTACCCGTACGGGGCTATCACCCGCTATGGCCACCCTTTCCAGAGTGTTCCGGTTCTTACAATCGCATCACTGGCCTGGTCCGCGTTCGCTCGCCACTACTAGCGGAGTCTCTGTTGATGTCCTTTCCTCCAGGTACTGAGATGTTTCAGTTCCCTGGGTTCGCCTCGCCGACCTATGAATTCAGTCGGCGATCATCCTGATGGATGGGGTTTCCCCATTCGGAAATCTTCGGATCAAAGTGTATTGGCAACTCCCCGAAGCTTATCGCAGCCTATCACGTCCTTCATCGCCTCTCAGTGCCAAGGCATCCGCCAAACGCCCTTATTGTGCTTGATCTCTCTTTGTCAGCGAAGCGGCGATTCTCATCGCCGCCTCGGCTCGTTCCGTGCAGGGGACGACCCCCACCACGACAACGGCCTCTTACCCATTCCTGCGACCCCACCTAGGCAGTGGAGCCCGGAATAATCTAGACTTCTAAGACCTCATACTTCCGATAAACGATGTCAAAGAACCATACCGCACCGCTCGCACGGTGCCGTGTTCTATGCCGCGCGCTCTCGCACGCAGGTGATGGTGGAGGCAGACGGGATCGAACCGACGACCTCCTGCTTGCAAAGCAGGCGCTCTCCCAACTGAGCTATGCCCCCGTTTGAGAACTCAGGTCTCGATCGCGATCTCGCTTCGTCCGACCCGGTCCAATCGCGGCCTGTCCCTAAGGACGGCCGACCGCGCAACTTGGTGGGCCAGGGAGGATTTGAACCTCCGACCTCACGCTTATCAAGCGCGCGCTCTAACCAGCTGAGCTACTAGCCCGGTTCGGTGACGAAGCGACAAACCCAACACGGATCTGTCGCGCCAATTACCATCACAGGAAAGGGATGCGTCGACGGCGGCGGCCCGGCTTGAGATACCAGGCTTCGATTTAGTGTCAAAGTAAGGTCAAGATTGCTCAAGACCTTCCTTAGAAAGGAGGTGATCCAGCCGCAGGTTCCCCTACGGCTACCTTGTTACGACTTCGCCCCAGTCATTGATCCTACCGTGGCTGGCTGCCCCCTTGCGGTTAGCGCACCATCTTCGGGTAGAACCAACTCCCATGGCGTGACGGGCGGTGTGTACAAGGCCCGGGAACGTATTCACCGAGGCATGCTGATCCTCGATTACTAGCGATTCCACCTTCATGCACTCGAGTTGCAGAGTGCAATCCGAACTGAGACGGCTTTTCAGGATCGGCTCCGGGTCGCCCCTTCGCATCCCACTGTCACCGCCATTGTAGCACGTGTGTAGCCCAGCCCGTAAGGGCCATGAGGACTTGACGTCATCCCCACCTTCCTCCGGCTTGTCACCGGCAGTTTCTCCAAAGTGCCCAGCTTAACCTGATGGCAACTGGAGACGAGGGTTGCGCTCGTTGCGGGACTTAACCCAACATCTCACGACACGAGCTGACGACAGCCATGCAGCACCTGTGTTGGCTCCGGCCGAACCGAAGGCTCCGTCTCTGGAGCCGGCGAGCCACAAGTCAAGGGCTGGTAAGGTTCTTCGCGTTGCGTCGAATTGAACCACATGCTCCACCGCTTGTGCGGGCCCCCGTCAATTCCTTTGAGTTTCAACCTTGCGGCCGTACTCCCCAGGCGGGGTGCTTAACGCGTTAGCTGCGACACTGACGGGCAAGCCCGCCAACGTCTAGCACCCATCGTTTACGGCGTGGACTACCAGGGTATCTAATCCTGTTTGCTCCCCACGCTTTCGAGTCTTAGTGTCAGAAACCGTCCAGATAGCCGCCTTCGCCACTGGTGTTCTTCCCAATCTCTACGTATTTCACCACTACACTGGGAATTCCACTATCCTCTCCGGTCCTCTAGCTGCCCAGTATCAAGCGCATTTCTTGAGTTGAGCTCAAGGCTTTCACGCCTGACTATGACAACCACCTACACTCGCTTTACGCCCAGTAATTCCGAACAACGCTAGCCCCCTTCGTCTTACCGCGGCTGCTGGCACGAAGTTAGCCGGGGCTTATTCTGCGGGTACCGTCATCATCGTCCCCGCCAAAAGAGCTTTACAACCCGAAGGCCTTCATCACTCACGCGGCATGGCTGGATCAGGGTTGCCCCCATTGTCCAATATTCCCCACTGCTGCCTCCCGTAGGAGTCTGGGCCGTGTCTCAGTCCCAGTGTGGCTGATCGTCCTCTCAGACCAGCTACCGATCGTCGCCTTGGTGCGCCGTTACCACACCAACTAGCTAATCGGACGCGGACTCATCTTTTGGCGATAAATCTTTATCCCGTAGGAACCATTCGGTATTAGCCCTAGTTTCCCAAGGTTATCCCGAACCAAAAGGCAGATATCCACGCGTTACTCACCCGTGCGCCACTAACGTATTGCTACGTTCGTTCGACTTGCATGTGTTAAGCCTGCCGCCAGCGTTCGTTCTGAGCCAGGATCAAACTCTCAAGTTTAACGTGCCTCCAACCCCTCCGAAAAGAAGCGGAAGCCATAGATCCCGTCACTAGATTTTACCACCCAGCCCGAAGGCCAGGTCTCGAACTAGCGACGACGAAAACATCGCCCAACCCGAAGGCCAGACAAATGATCGCCGCCGCCGGCGTATCCCTTTCCCAACAAACGATGCATAGAACACACGACCAAAAGGTCGAGACCTCAAGTTCACAGGATCACTTCCAGGTCCTCAGACCCCGCGCCACTCACAGTCCGTGGCGCCTTTCGGTGACCCCGTTCGTCTCGGGAGGCGCGCTTATATGAGCGCCCTTCCGGAGTGTCAAACGTAAATATTCAATCGTCTTTGCCGGCCTCTGAGGATAACTGACATCGAATGCATCCTGGGGCTTCATGCCACCCTCCCAGCGAGCGCATCCATCGGAGGACACATGGACCTGGGTCTCAAGGGCAAGCGCGTATTGATCACTGGCGGCACGAAGAGCATCGGGCGGGCCATCGTCGACGCCTTCGTGGCGGAGGGCGCCGTCGTCGGCTTCTGCGCACGTGACGCCGCGCTGGTGAAGCAGCGCGAGGATGAGTGGCGCGGCAAGCAAGCCCGCGTTCAGGGCACCGCGCTCGACGTGACCGACGATCCCGCCCTCAAGCAATGGATCGACGGCTTCGCGGCCGACGGCGGCATCGATCATTTCGTCGCCAATGTCAGCGCGCTCGGCACCGACGACACGCCGGAGGGTTGGCGCAAGAGCATCGCCATCGACATCGTCTCGACTGTCGAATCGGTTCGCCACGTCATGCCGCATCTGGTGAAGAGCGGGCAAAACGGCAACCAGCGGGGCGCCACCTGCACCATCATCGGCACGGTGTCGCTCAACGAGGCATCGGCCGGGCCGGTGCAACCCTATCGCTCGGTCAAGGCGGCGCTGGTGCCGATGGTGAAGTCGCTGGCGATCGACATGGCGCCCAAAGGGGTGCGGGTGAACATGGTGTCACCCGGCTCGATCCTGGAGGATGGCAACACCTGGGGCCGCCAGCGCGATGCCAACAGCGAACGCTACCAGCGCACCCTGGCGCGCAATCCGATGGGCCGCATGGGCACACCGCAGGAAGTCGCGGCCTGCGTCGCCTTCCTCGCGGGCGCGCCGGCGTCGTTCGTGAGCGGCGCCAACTTCATCGTCGACGGCGCGATCACCACGCGGGTGCAGTACTGACCTCACCGTCGCGCTGCACGCCCTGGGGACTGGTCGCGCTCCTGGTCGCGGCCGGCATCGTGGCGGCCTTCCATGTCGGCAAGGTGCCGCCGTCCCTGCCCTCGATCCGGGTCGAGCTCGATGCCAGCCTGCGCCAGGCCGGATGGCTGCTGTCGACCTTGAACCTCGTGACGGCGCTGGGCGGCATGGCGATCGCGCTGACGGCCGACCGCTTCGGCCATCGCCGGCTGGTCATCCTAGGCACGGCGCTGTGCCTCGTCGCGAGCCTGTTCGGCGCGATGAGCGGCAGCGTCGAGACGCTGATCACCGCCCGAATCTTCGAGGGCCTGGGTTTCATCACGGTCGTGGTCGCCATCCCGACGCTGCTGCTGCGCATCGCAACACCGCACGACCAGAGGCTCGCAATGGCCTTGTGGACCACATACATGCCGGCCGGCGCCGGGTCGATGATGCTAATCGCGGCCCTCGTCCTGCCGGGCACGTCCTGGCGGATCGCCTGGCTGGTGGCCGCCGCCGCCTCCGCCGCGATGCTCGCCGCCTTGCTGCTGCGGGCGCGGCCCCGGCACGAACTCGACCCGATCGCTGCACTGCGTCGTCCCGTGCTGTCCGAGATGGCCGAGGTCGCGACCAGCGGAGGATCGCTCGCGATCGCGATTTGCTTCGGCGCCTATTCGTGCTGCTGGTTCGCCGTGGTCGGCTTCCTGCCGACCCTGCAGGTCGAGCGGCTGGGCTTCCCGACCTCGACGGCCGCGATCGTCACCGCGGTCGTGACGATCGTGAACGTCGCCGGCAATCTCGCCGCCGGCTGGATGCTGCAGCGGCGGGTGCCGAGGGTCGCGATCATCGTCGGCGCGACCGTCTCGATGGCGGTCTGCGCCGCGGGAATTTTCCTAGACGGCGTGCCGGACCTTGCGCGGCTTGTGCTGGCCGGAGTCTATTCCGCCGTGATCGGCGTCGTGCCAGGCTGCCTGTTCACCGCGATCCCACTCCATGCACCACGGCCGCAGCTGGTCGGCGCGGCAACCGGGCTGCTGATGCAGGTCTCGAACCTCGGCGCCCTGCTCGGACCCCCGATCACGGCCGCGCTGGTTTCGGCCGGCGGATGGCCGGCTGCCGCATGGCTGACCAGCGTTGCGCTCGGGATCGCCGCCGTGGCCGGTCTCTTCCTGCATTGGCGCGAAAAGCGTAAGCTTGCGGCATGATTTACGTCGACATCGTCTCCGACACGATCTGCCCGTGGTGCTACATCGGCAAGCGACGCTTCGAGCGCGCGCTCGATCTCAGCGGGCGCAACGACATCGCCATCTCCTGGCGACCGTTCCAGCTCAATCCCGACATGCCGCCAGAAGGCATGACGCGCGACGATTACGTGCGGGCCAAATTCGGCGGCGGCGACCGCCCGCGCCAGATCTACCAGGCGATCGCCGAAAGCGGCCGCGAGGCAGGCATCGAGTTCCAGTTCTCGAAGATCAAGCGCACGCCCAACACCGTGCTGTCGCATCGCCTGGTCCACTGGAGCGCCAAGCAGGAGCGCCAGGACGAGGTCGTGGCCGAGCTCTTCCGGGCCTATTTCGAGGACGGTCTCGACGTTGGCGACCTCGAGATCCTGGTGGAGTGCGCCCGGCGCGCCGGCCTCGACCGCGAGCTGGCGCGCAAGTTCCTGCTGAGTGAGGAAGGCCGGCAGGAAGTCGTCGCCTCCGACGTCTACGCACGCCGCCTCGGCATCAACGGGGTGCCGTGCTTCATCGTCAACCGCAAGTACGCGGTGTCGGGCGCGCAGCCGCCGTCGGCCTTCGTCGAGGTCTTCAATCTGGCCGAGCGCGACGCCGCCACCAGCGCGGCCCAGTCGACCGCCTGAGGGGCGCGCGAATCCCGTCGCCTCGACCGGAGCGCCAAAGGCGCGTAGCGGAGAGGCCCCGTTCCGACGAGTACGGCCGATGTGTTGAGGCAACGTCCCTCCACTATGCCGAGCCACGCTTGGCGCCGGTCGGGACGACAAATCAAACATAAGTCCGAGCTCTGCCCACCTGTCGCCCCGAGCGAAGGACCTGGCGGAACGACCACCGAGTCCGTTGCCGGCGTGAGCCCTTCGCTTCGTTCAGGACGACAGGTGCTTGACGGGCGCCACCGGAGCCGCGCGCTCCAATGAAGGCATCTACCGATCGTAATATGTCATATAACATACCATATGTTATATGACATATTACGCTTCCAGGTCCGCCTGCGTCGGGCCGAGAATAGCGCTCCGTGACGCACCTCTGTCGTCCTGAGAGCCTGTGAATTTTTCAATCCAGCTTCTTCAGTCGTGGAGTCGACGAAACGAAAGATCCCTCGCTGCACTCGGGATGACAACAATGCTGTCATCCCGAGCGCAGCGAGGGATCTTTGGTTCTTCAATCAGCCGCCGAGGACAAGACCGACGAAAAATTTACAAACTCTGAGCGGAACGAAGGACTTGACGGAATTTACCCCCGAGTCTGCTGCCGACGTGAGGTTCTTCGCCTCGCTCAAGACGACGTGTACGTGATGAGCGCCACTGGAGCGGCGCACTCCGATGAGGCAAAGCGGTTTTGAAGCGGCGTGATATGTCGTTGAGCATATGATATGCTATTCGACATACAATGCCTCCAAGCCCAACCCATACCGCCCGCGTCAGGGCAGAGATCTTCCAGCACGCCGGCCGCCTGTTCCGGCTACGCGGCTATGCCGGGACCAGCATCGACGACATCATGCTGGCGGCAGGCCTGACGCGCGGCGCCTTCTATGCCCATTTCGACTCCAAGGAGGATCTGTTCGCCGAGGTGATCCGTGCCGGCGACGGACTGCTCCGGACGCTACGCGCCACGGACGCTACGGTTGGCGGTGTGCTCGGCGCCTATCTCGCCAAGGACGATCTCTTGGCCAATGCGCTGGGCTGCACCCTGGCGGCGCTGGCGGGCGACGTCGCCCGGGCTCCCCTGCCCGCCCAGCTCGCCTACGCCAACGTCCTGCATGGCGCGATCGGCGAGATGGCGCGCGGCCGCCGGCGCAAGCTCGATCCCGACGCCACGGCGGCGGCAATCCTCGCGGTCGGCGCCTTGAGCCTGGCCCGTGCGAGCGGCGACCGGCGGCTCAGCGATTGGCTGCTGCGCTGCGCGCTACGGGCGGCGCAGGCTCTGCTGGCGCCGAAGCCGCCCCGGCGAGCTTCGCCAAAGCCGAAACGATCCCGGTCACGCCCGAAAGCCGCTGTCGCTCGTCCTTCCAAACGCGCTGCACGATCACGCGGTGGTCCGGCCTGAGCTTCACCAGCGGCGCGTTCTTCTGAATCCAGCCGATAAGCCGGTCCGGCCTGGGGAACTTGTTGTCGTGGAAACTGAAGACCACGGCCTTCTCGCCGGCATCGATCTTCTCCACGCAAGCCGCGCGGCACAGCAGCTTGAGCGAGATCGTCTTCAGCAGGAACTCGGCTTCGGGCGGCGTCTGGCCGAAGCGGTCGACCAGCTCGGCCGCAAAGGAATCGACTTCGCCCTGGGTGTTGAGGCCGCCCAGCCGCCGATAGAGTCCCATGCGCACCGACAGGTCGGCGACATATTCTTCCGGAATCAGGACCGGGATGCCGAGATTGATGGTCGGCGACCACTCGGCCTTTTCCGCCTCCTGCGCCCGCCCCCGCGCCGAGGCGACGGCCTCCTCGAGGAGCTGCTGATACAGCTCGATGCCGACCTCGCGGATATGTCCCGACTGCTCTTCGCCGAGGAGATTGCCGGCACCGCGGATGTCGAGGTCGTGGCTGGCGAGCTGGAAGCCGGCGCCCAGCGTGTCGAGCGTTTGCATAACCTCGAGCCGCTTCGATGCCGCCTCGCTCAACGCCTTGCCTGGCGGGACGGTGAGATAGGCGTAGGCGCGGGTCTTGCCGCGGCCGATGCGGCCGCGCAGCTGGTAGAGCTGGGCCAGGCCGAAGTTGTCGGCGCGATGGATGATCATCGTGTTGGCGTTGCGGATGTCGAGGCCGCTTTCCACGATGTTCGTCGAGAGCAGCAGGTCGAACTTGCCCTCGACGAACTCCTGCATGGTGTTCTCGATCTGGGTCGGCGGCATGCGGCCATGCGCCAGGGCCATGCGGATCTCAGGCACCAGCTCGCGGATCTCCTCGGCGACCGTGGCCAGGTCCTCGATGCGCGGACAGACATAGAAGCTCTGCCCGCCACGATACTGCTCGCGCAGGAGCGCCTCGCGGATCGTGACGCCGTCGAACGGCGTGACGAAGGTGCGTACCGCCAAGCGGTCGACCGGCGGGGTGGCGATCACGCTCATGTCGCGCACGCCGGTCAGGGCGAGCTGCAGGGTGCGCGGGATCGGCGTCGCGGTCAGCGTCAGCACGTGGACATCGGCGCGCAGCTCCTTCAGCCGCTCCTTGTGGGCGACGCCGAAATGCTGCTCCTCGTCGACGATCAACAGGCCGAGATCCTTGAACTCGATGCTCTTGGCCAGCAGCGCGTGCGTTCCGACGACGATGTCGACCGTGCCTTCCTTGAGCCCGACCCTGGTCTCCTTGGCTTCCTTGGCCGCCACGAGGCGCGATAGCCGGCCGATCCGCACCGGCATGCCCTGAAAGCGTTCCACGAAGTTGCGATGGTGCTGGCGTGCCAGCAACGTGGTCGGGCCGATGACGGCAACCTGCTTGCCGGACATGGCCGCCACGAAGGCCGCCCGCAGCGCCACCTCGGTTTTGCCGAAGCCGACATCGCCGCAGATCAGGCGGTCCATCGGCTTGCCCGACGACAGGTCGTCGAGCACGTCGGAGATCGCCTGCAGCTGGTCGTCGGTCTCGACATAGGGGAAGCGCGCGCAGAACTCCTCGTAGAGGCCTTCCTGCGGGCTCATCGTCTCGCCGCGCTGCACCGCGCGCTCGGCGGCGATGGCGATCAGCCGGTCGGCCATGTCGGCAATGCGCTGCTTCAGCCGCGCCTTGCGCGACTGCCAGGCGACTCCGCCCAGCCGGTCGAGCACGGCATTCTCTTCCGACGCCCCGTAGCGGCTCAGCACGTCGATGTTCTCGACCGGGACGAACAGCTTGTCGCCGCCGTCGTAGCTGAGCTTGAGGCAGTCGTGCCGCGCGAAGTGGATGTCGAGCGTGACCAGACCGTCGTAGCGGCCGACGCCGTGCTCGCGATGAACCACGAGGTCGCCCTCGCTCAGCGCCGAGGCTTCGGCGATGAAGCGCTCGGACGGCCGCCGCTTGCGCTGTGGCCGGGACAGGCGGTCGCCGAGGATGTCCTCCTCGCCGATGACCTCAAGCCCATCCAGCAGGAAGCCGTGCTCGAGCGGCCAGACCGCGATGCCCACCACGCCCGGCGGTAGGCCTTGCACCATTGCAAAGTCGGCGACCGGCACCGGCGTCGTGCCGCCATGCTCCTGCAACAGATGCGTGAGACGAGTCGCCGAGCCTTCGGTGAAGCCCGCGACCACGACACGTCGTCCAGCCGCGTTCGCGCCCTTGACGTGATCGGCGACCATGTCGAACAGATTCACACCCTGCGCGGTGCGCGCCTTCGCGAAGCCTTCATGGCGTCGCCCGCCGAGATCGACGGCATTCGGCGCCTCGAGGGGAGCGTCGAAGCTCGTAAACTGGCCGATGCTGTGGCCTCCGAGCAAGTTGTCCCATTGCGACGGCTCGAGATACAGCCGTTCCGGCGGAAGCGGCTTGTAGTCCGCCCCGCCGGACATGCCGCCCTTTGCGCCGGTCTTCACGCGAGCGTCGTAGTAGTCGGCGATCAGCTCCCAACGTGAGTCGAATGCCTCCTTGATCTGATGGTCCGAGGTGACGATCGCGCCAGCGCAATAGTCGATCAGTGTTTCCATCCGCTCGTGGAACAGCGGCAGCCAGTGCTCCATGCCGACATGACGCTGCGCGGCAGACACCGCTTCGTAGAGGATGTCGTCGCCCGCGACATTGCCGAACAGTTCGCGATAGCCGGTGCGGAAGCGCTCGATGCTGTCGGGCGTCAGCAGCACCTCGCTGACCGGTAGCAGCACGACCTCGTCGCGTTCGCCGGTGGTGAGTTGGCTCATCGGATCGAATGAGCGGATCGATTCCAGCACATCGCCGAACAGGTCGAGTCGCAACGGCTCGTTCGTACCAGGGGGATAGAGATCGACCAGGCCGCCGCGGATCGCGAACTCGCCCGGCTCCATTACCGTGTCGGACCGGCCATAGCCGTTCGCGCCGAGGTACTTCGTCAGGCCGGCGATGTCGACGCTCGAGCCCTTGCGCAGCACCGTCGCCGCCTCGGCATAGAGGGCACGCGGTGGTACCTTCTGCAGCACTGCCCCGGCGGAGGCGAGGATGATACGCGCCGGCGCACCGGGCTTCTTCGGCGTGGCGAGACGCACCAGCGTCTGGAGCCGCTCGGCCACGATGTCGGGATGGGGAGAGAGCCGGTCGTACGGAAGGCAGTCCCAGGCCGGGAAGGCCAGGACCTGGCGCTCGGGCGCGAAGAAGTGGAGTCCGTCCTGCAGCCGCTCCAGCCGCTGGCCGTCGCGCGCCACGTGCAGGATGTCCTGGCCGCCGGTGGTGCGGGCGATCTCGGCCAGCACCATCGCATCGGCGCCCTCGGGCAGGCCAGCCAGGGTCCAGCGGCCGGCTTTACGATGCAAACTGGCGAGGCGTTCGGCGAGGGTGGACACCTAGAACCTCACGCGAAATGCGAGAAGCTTGCGCAGCACCATGGAATCGGCTTCCGCCGGCACGGCCGTCTTGCCCGAAACCCAGTCGTAAATGTCGTTGTCGCCGGCACTGAGCAGACTTTCGTACTGATCCAGTTCTGCGGCACCAAATTCCGCAATATGGGCGCGCGCGAACTGGCCCAGGAGAATGTCGTTCTCCTTGTTGCCTCGATAGACGCTGCGATAGAGCAAACGCTTCCGCCGCGTCTCCAGTTCAGTCTCGTCGGCCATTTTTTCCCCAGGTCCTGGCGAAAAGGGCCGTAGCATATAGGCGGCGACGGGTGCGAAGTCACGCACCACAGCCATGCGTCCAGCCAGCCTCACCCCACTCTTCGCCCAGGTCACCTCGCTGCCCGGAATCGGCCCACGGCTGGGCACGCTCGTGGAGCGCCTGGCGGGGCCGCTGGTCGTCGATCTGCTGTGGCACCTGCCGCTCGGCGTTATCGATCGCCGCAACGCGCCCAAGGTCGCCGAAGCCCGCGCCGGCATGGTGGCCACCCTTACTGTCACGATCGAAGAGCACATCGTGTCGCGCGGCCCGCGCGCACCTTACCGCGTATGGTGCAGCGACGAGACCGGCCGGCTCACCCTCACCTACTTCAACGGCCGCGAGGATTACCTCAGGAAGCTGCTGCCGCCCGGCGAGCGACGGGTCGTCAGCGGCCGGATCGAGCTCTACCAGGGCGAGGTGCAGATGACGCACCCCGATCATGTCGTGCCGTTGGAGGAACTAGAGTCCATCCTGCGGGTCGAACCTGTCTATGGCCTGACCGGCGGCCTCACCCAGCGGCCTCTGCAGAAGGCGATCGCTGCCGCTGTCGAGCGCGCACCGGAGCTGCCGGAGTGGCAGGACGCGGCCTACCTGAAGAAGCAGAAATGGCCGGGCTGGAAGGCGGCGCTCGAGGCCGCTCATGCCCCGGCCGACGAAGCCGATCTGTCGCCGATGCATCCGGCGCGCGCGCGGCTCGCCTTCGACGAGTTGCTGGCGAGCCAGCTCGCGATCGCACTGGTGCGCCATCACAACCGCACGCTTGCCGGCCGGGCGACCAAAGGCGACGGCGCCCTGCAGAAGCGTGCACTGGCGGCCCTGCCCTTTCAGCTCACCTCGAGCCAGCTCTTCGCCTCGGCGGAGATCGCGGCCGACATGGCCAGGCCCGAGCGCATGGTGCGGCTGCTACAGGGCGACGTCGGCAGCGGCAAGACGCTGGTCGCCTTCCTCGCCATGCTGACCGCCGTCGAGGCCGGTGCACAGGCAGCCCTCATGGCGCCGACCGAGCTTCTCGCGCGGCAGCACTTCGCGACCATCGCGCCGCTCGCCGAGGCGGCCGGCGGCCGGCTCGCGCTGCTGACCGGGCGCGATGGCTCGCGCCAGAAGAAGCAGACGCTGCAAGGCCTCGCCGACGGCACGATCCAGCTCGTCGTCGGCACGCATGCGCTGGTGCAGGAGGACGTCGAATTCGCCGATCTCGCACTGGCGGTGGTCGACGAGCAACACCGCTTCGGCGTGCACCAGCGCATGGCGCTGTCGTCGAAGAGCCATTCCGTGGACCTGCTGGTGATGACCGCGACGCCGATTCCGCGCACGCTGATGCTGGCGGCCTACGGCGATCTCGACGTCTCCAAGCTCACCGAGAAGCCCGCCGGCCGCCAGCCGATCGACACCCGGACGATTCCGCTCGAGCGGATCGGCGAAGTGGCCGACGCGGTGGGCCGTATGGTCGGGACCGGCGCGAGGGTCTACTGGGTCTGTCCGCTGATCGAGGAGTCCGAGGACATCGACCTCGCCAACGCAGAAGAGCGCCATCGCCTCTTGAGCGCGCGCTACCCCGGCAAGGTCGGGCTGGTGCACGGCCGGCTGAAGAGCGCCGAGCGCGAGGCAACCATGGCGGCCTTCACCTCGGGAGAGCTGTCGATCCTGGTGGCGACGACGGTCATCGAGGTCGGCGTCGACGTGCCGGCCGCGACGGTGATGATCATCGAGCATGCCGAGCGCTTCGGCCTCGCCCAGCTCCATCAGCTGCGCGGCCGCGTGGGACGCGGCAGCGCCAAGTCGAGCTGCCTGCTGCTCTACGCCCAGCCGCTCGGCGAGACGGCCAAGGCGCGGCTGGCGATCATGCGCGAGACCGAGGACGGCTTCCGTATTGCCGAGGAGGATCTGAAGCTGCGCGGCGCGGGCGAGTTGCTGGGCACCCGCCAGAGCGGCCTGCCCGACATGCGGCTCGCCGACCTTGCGGCCCATGCCGAGCTGCTGCAGGCCGCGCAGGACGATGCCCGCCTGATCGTCGACCGCGATCCGGAGCTGCAGTCCGAGCGCGGCGCGGCGCTCCGGGCCCTGCTCTACCTGTTCCGCCGCGACGATGCCGTGCGCACGCTGCGCGCGGGCTGATCAGTCTCTTCCGGACCGCGAGCGTCTCGCTCGCTCATGATCATGAGCGAGCGATGACTAGACAATTTCAGCCCAGCTGCGACACGTAGCTTCGGAGCGTGTCGCGAGCCGCCTGCACTGCCTTTTCGGCGTCGGCGCGGCGCTTGGACATCGCTTCCAGCTCGGTTTCCTGTTTGTCGAGGGTCGCGAGGTAGCGGCGTTGCAGGTCGCTGTTCTCCGGCACGCGACCGAGGTTGTCCCTCAGGCGGGCCTGCTCCTGGACGATGTTCTGCCGCTCGGCGTCGATCTGCGCCATCTTGCGCTCGGCCTCGCTGACGGCCTGCTGGAGCTGCAGAATCCTGGTCAAGGCCTCGCGGGTCTTGGCATCGAATTCCTGCGCCTGGGCAAAGACCCTGATCTGGTCGCTGCCGGTATCGAGCAGCCGCAGCTCCTGATGCTGCGTCTGCTCCTGCGCCACCTCAAAGACCTGGGTCTGATCGCTTCCCGGAAGCTGGAACGGGATCCGGTAGGAGCCCTCACTGAGCTCGATGCCCTTCGCGTCGGGCCTGGTCAGCGTCCAGCCCGGCAGCCGGCGCTGCAGGACGACGAGTTGCCGCGGCTCCCGCGCCGGTCCGCGCACCCGGTAGGTCGTGGTCTGGCGGACCACCCGGCTGTAGCGCAGCACGCCGTCCGCGATCGTGCCGGTCGCCAGCCGATCGGTCTGCGCGGCGTCGCGCTCGACCGTGATCTTCTCGTCCAGCGCATAGGCCAACAGGCGCTGCTCGCCGATCGGGAAAGCCGACAGGCGCGCATCGCCGACATAGGACACCATGCCTGCCGCGTCGCGCTCGTAGATCGTCAGGATGCCGGGCGGCAGTCCGGTGTCGCCGTCATTGGTGAGGCGCACCGCTGCCATCGGATTGCGCGCCGTCGGATCGGCGCCGAAAAGCGCCAACCGTTGCGCCGGCACCTGCCGGTCGATCACCGGCAGGGAAAGCGTGCGGCCGTTGACGACGCTCACCGGATTGGGGAACCGGAACGTCACTTGCGTCGCTGCATCCGTGGCCTGGATCTGATTGGCGCCGGCCGCTTGTGCAGGAGGTGCGGCCGCGGCTTCATACTGCGCGTCACGCGACTTCATCGTAGGCGCCCCTGCGGGCGCGGGAGGTGGCGGTGGCGCTGCGCGCCGCAACTCGGCCGCCGCGACGCCGCCGCGATCGATGTACGGATTGAGCCGGCCCGCTACCTCGACGGGCACTTCCGGCCGTGTGACGTAATAGGCGTCGTACAGCGCCTGATGGAACGCGACCGGCCGGCCGGAAACCAACGTCAGCTCGACCTCCTTCCAGTCCTGTCCGCTGAGATTCTCGACGGTGGCCCAGCCCTGCAACGCGGCCTTCGGCGATGCCGCATCGCCCGGCAAGGTGAGACGGTACGAGGCCTTCCACACCGGCACGGTGACGATATAGGCGACTCGCACGGTGCGCCGGCCCTGGCCGCGCGTCGCCAGGTCGAGCGTGCGCGCGTCTTTCGCGCGGTTGGCCTGGATTGCCTGCAGCGCCTGGCCGATCTTGTCGCGTAGCGCGGGATCGGCGAACTGCAGGTTTTCGGCATCCTCGAGGATGAACTGTTGCAGTCCCATGTCAGTTAGAACTGCAACCCGCGTGCGCTTGGTCGTGGTCTTGCCGTCGTTGAGGGTGTGCGTCTCCTCCTCGACCGAGACGATGCGGCCCGAGACGGCGCGCGTGCCGCCCACCGAAATCTGCGCACCTTTGAGAGCCCCGAGTAGCGCGGCGGGCGAGTCGAGAGCCGATTGGTCGAACGGCATGTCCCTGAAGGTCTGCCGCAGCGGTTCCTTACCGGGCAGGCTCAGACCGCCGACGCCGCCCATGTCGTCATAGACGACCAGACTCTTCAGCACGTCGTCGACCTGATCGAGGGAAACCGTGAGCTTCAGGGTGGCGTCGCCCTCGACTGCCGCCTCGTACTCGAAGTAGCCGAGACCGCCCGAGGAAAGCATCACGCGCTTGAGTGCGAGATCCTGCGCGAACGCAGGGAATGCAGTCAGACTCACCAGAATCACCATCAGCCAAGGCCGCATGTCGTCTCCCCTTCAGTGCAAATGCACGCTGGGCGCCGACTGTGACGCAACCGCGGCAGCGGCGAGGAAAACTCGGGCTCATTGGACCGTGCGCATCCCTGCGCGCTCGAGATCATGAGCGCGCAGGGATGCGCACGGTCCACATGACTAAGACAATGCGTCCTTCAGCGCCTCGAACGGCAGCAGCACGCATTCCTGCCGCGACTTGTGCGCCGCGACGGGCTCGAAGGCGTCGAACGGCTCGTGCGCCTTGCCGGCTTCGCGGCCCACCGCTCGCTCCGCGTCGTGGCGCAACTCGGTTATGCCGGCAGCGTCGCGGCCAACGGCAATCGAGGCGAGCGCCGCGGCCGACGCCTGGCACAACAGGCAGCCGCGCACCTGATGGGCGATCTCGGCAATGCGGCCGGTATCGTCGAGCTTTACGTCGATCGTGACCCGATCGCCGCACAACGGGTTGTCGCGCCGCGCCGATTTTGTCGGCGCCGCGAGCCTGCCGGCACCGGTCTTCGACTTGGCAAGCGCCACGATGCGCGTCTGGTAGAGCTCGTCGCTCATCGCAAGGTCGCCGCCGCGTGTTTCACGCCAGCCAGCAGCGCGTCGATGTCGGTATTGTCGTTGTAGGGCGCGATCGAAACGCGTGTCGTGCCGTCGAGGTCGAAGCGGTCCATCAGCGGCTGGGCGCAGTGATGGCCGGCGCGCACCGCGACGCCGAACGAATCGAGCGTTTGCGCCACGTCGTGCGGATGCACGCCGTCGAGCATGAAGGACACCACCGGATAACGGTTCTGCAGGCTGGTCGGTCCCAGGATCTGCGTGCCGTCGATCCGCTGCAGCCCGTCGAGCACGCGCTGCACGAGGCCCATCTCGTGATCGTGCGTCGCCGTCCAGTCGAGTGCGGCCATCCAGTTGCAGGCGCTGCCCAGGCCGATCGCGGGACCGATCGGCGGCGTTCCCGCCTCGAAGCGGCGCGGCGCCGGCGCCCAGGTCGTCTCGGCCAGGGTCACGCGGCCGATCATCGAGCCGCCGCCCATGAACGGCGGCATTGCTTCGAGCAGCTCCGGCCTGGCCCACAGCACGCCGATGCCGTTCGGGCCATAGGCCTTGTGGCCGGCGAGGACGTAGAAATCGATGCCGAGCGCGCGCAGGTCGACCGGACCGTGCGGCGCGCGCTGGGCGCCGTCCAGCATCACCTTGGCGCCAACCGCTTTCGCGGCATCGACCACCCTACGCACATCGAGCAGCGCGCCGGTGACGTTCGAGACATGCGCCAGGGAGACGAGCCTGGTCTCGGAGGTCAGCACCTTCGGCAGGGCCTCGAGATCGATCTGCCCGTCTTGCGTCAGCGGCAGCATGTCGAGTTCGACGCCGCTCCGCTCCCTGAGCAGCTGCCACGGCACGATGTTGGAATGGTGCTCGAGCTCGGAAATTAGGATGCGGTCACCCTTCTTCAAGAGCTGGCCGTAGGAATAGGCGACGAGGTTGATCGCCGCCGTGCAGCCGCCGGTGAAGACGATCTCCAGCGGCTGCACGCCGAGGAACTTCGCGACATCGGCGCGGGCGTTTTCGTACAGCTCGGTCGCCCGCTCGGCGAGGCGATGGACGCCGCGCAGCACGTTGGCGCGGCCGGTCGTCTCGTAGCTCCGCACCGCATCGAGCACGGCAAGCGGTGTCTGTGCCGACGCGCCATTGTCGAGATAGTGGACTGGCCGGCCGTCGATGATCTCGGACAGGATCGGGAACTGGCGCCGGACCGCAGCGACATCGAAACTCATGCCGCAGCCTTCTTATCTTCGTCTTCCGGACCGCGCGCGTCGCGCTCGCTCATGATCATGAGCGAGCGGGACGCTCGCGGTCCGGAAGAGCATGAAAAATGAACGATCATCTCAGCTCTTCCGCACCCGCCAGGCGGCGAGCGCCTCGGGCGTGTCGATGTCCGTGATTGCGGCCTCTCCGGTCATCTCGACTTCGCAGACGAGATCGGCGTGTTCGCCGATCAGGTGCTTGGCGCCGGTGTCGCCTGAGACCTTCGCCATCTCGGCAAAGAAGCGGCGGTCCCACAGCACGGGGTTCCCCCGCTTGCCGCCGACGGTCGGGACGCAGATCGAGCGGCCTTCAACGGGGCTGAACGCCGCCATCAGCCGATCGAGCAGCGCCGCGTTGACGCCCGGCATGTCGCCGAGCTGCACGATCGCGGCGTCGATCTCCTTGCCCAGCGCGGCGATGCCGGCGCGCACCGACGTGCTGAGGCCGTCAGCGAAATCGGGATTGGTGACGAACCGCAGGCGTTTGTCCGCGCCGATCGCCCTTTCGATCGCAGGCTTCACCTGATCGGCCATATGGCCCAGCACGACCACGACCTCGACGGCCTGCGATGTCAGCGCCGCTTTCACGGCGTGCACGACGAGCGGCAGGCCGTCCGCCTCCTGCAGGAGCTTGTTCGGACCGCCCATGCGGGTCGATCGGCCGGCCGCCAGCACCAGCACGGCGACCCGCGGCGCCTGCTGCGGCGCCGCCTCGTCGTCGCCGTCGTCGCGCGGCTGCGGACGGGTCGGGATTTCGGCAAGCAGGCCGCCTGCCCCCATCTTCACGATCTCGGCACGCCCGACCGGCAGGCCGGCCGCCAGACGCTCCAGCACCATGTCGAAGCCGTTGTATTTCGGCGACTTGGCGCAGCCCGGCAGCCCCAGCACCGGCTTGCCGTCGAGTTCCGCCGTCAGCAGCAGGTTGCCGGGATCGACCGGCATTCCGAAATGGATGACCTTCCCGCCCGCCTGCTCGATGCCGGACGGCACCACGTCATGGCGGTCGACGATCGCGGAGGCGCCGGCGACGAGGAAGATGTCGCAGCCCTCACTTTTCAGTTCCACGAGCGCCTCGGCGATCGAGGCGGCGTCATGCCCGCATCGGCGCTCGCCGACCAGCGTGCTGCCGAGCGAGGTCAGCCGTTTGCCGGTCGTGTTGACCGCCTTGTCCAGGACCTTGTCGCGCGTGCCGGGCAGCCGCGTCTGCACCAGCCCGGCGCGCATCGCCTTGAACGGGGCTACGGAGATCAGCGGCTGGTTCGCGGCTTTTGCGACTTCGATCGCCCGGTCGACCGCCGTGCGCGGCGCGGCGTAGGGAATGATCTTCACCGTCGCCACCATCTGGCGCGGCGTCACGCGAGCGTACGGCGGCAGGGTTGCGACCGTCACCGACTCGTCCAGCTCGTTCAAGGCGTCGACCCTCTCGTGATCGACGACAGCGAGGCCAGCCTCGCGCGCGAAGTGGTTGCAGCGGCCGGTGAAGGGCGCGGTGATGTCGATCCCCACCCCTGCCAGGGCCTTGGCGATCGCCTCTGCGGCCTGGTCTTCGTGAACGTCGTCCGGATCGAGGCGCGCCGCCACGATAGAAGCGACGCCGGCCGCCTTGAGCTTGTCGACGTCCTCGGCCGACAGCCGACGGCCCTTGGAGAAGTTGATCCCGTCCGCACGCCGGCTATGCGCCAGGATGGCGCCGGTCGCCTCGTCGATCGGCGTTTCCCCGAACCTCACGCAGCCGCGACCTTCGGCGCCGACAATGCTTCGAGACGACGGGCACGCACCTCGATGATCTGCCCGAGGATCGACACGGCGATCTCGGCCGGCGACTTGGCGCCGATGTTGAGGCCCACCGGGCCGTGGATGCGGGAGAACATCTCGTCGGTGATTCCGACCTCGGCCAGCCGCTCCTTGCGCTTGGCATGGGTGCGCCGGCTGCCCAGCGCGCCGATATAGAACACGTCCGATTTGAGTGCCGATTCGAGCGCAGGATCGTCGAGCTTCGGATCGTGCGTCAGCGTCACCACGGCGGTCGACACGTCGAGGCCCATTTCCTGGAAGGCCTCGTCCGCCCAATCCTTGATCACTTTCACACCGGGAAAGCGGTTGGCGGTCGCCCAGGCGCCGCGCGGATCAACGACGGTGACGTCGAACTCGAGCAGGGTCGCCATCGGCGCCAGCGACTGCGCGATATGCACCGCACCGACAATAATGAGGCGCGGCGGCGGCACGTAGACGTTCAGGAAGATCTTCTGGCCGCCGACATCAACGGTCTCGCTGCGGCCGACGTCCATGGCGCGACGGGCCGCCGAGACGACTGCAGCATCGCCGGCCAGTTGCCCGTTCGCGGTATCGCGATAGACAAGGCCTTCGGCGCCGTCGCCGAGGCGGGTGGCAAGCGTCACCGCTTGCCGCTTGGTGCGCGCCTCCTGGAGGGCGGCGAGGGTTTCGCTCTTCATGGGATCAGTTCACCTTCTCGACGAAGACCTGAACCTTGCCGCCGCAGGCGAGGCCGACATCCCAGGCCTGCTCGTCGGTGACGCCGAAGTCGAGCAACCGCGGCTTGCCGTCCTTGATCGCTGCGAGGGCCTCCTGCACGACCGCGCCCTCGATGCAGCCCCCGGAGACCGAACCGACCATCTGGCCGCTATCGTCGACGCCGAGCTGGCTGCCGACCGGCCGCGGCGAGGATCCCCAGGTGGTGATGACGGTTGCAACAGCGACGCCCTTGCCGGACGCCTTCCACTTGCCGACCTGATCCAGAACTTCCAGCGCGTCGCTCATGGCCTACTCCTTGCGCAATTCGGTCTGCCAGCCCGACAGCCGCTTGTCCGAGCGGTGCTGGGGATGGCTGTCGAGGGCGGCGATCAGCCCGGCCAGGCTATCGAGATTGTGCACCGGCCGGAACTCATCGACATGGGGCAGCATCGCCTTGTTGCCCTGCGATTTGGGTTCATAGGCCCCGTATCGCAAGAGCGGATTGAGCCAGATGAGACGGCTGCAGGACTTGTGCAGGCGCTCCATCTCCTCCGCCAGACCAGCCGCGCCTTCGCGGTCCAGCCCGTCGGTGATCAGCAAGACGACCGCTCCTTGGCTCAACACCCTCCGCGACCACTTGTTGTTGAACTCGTGCAGCGCCACGCCGATCCGCGTACCGCCGGACCAATCTTCCACCTGCGCCGACGCTTTGGCCAGCGCTATATCCACGTCCCTATAGCGAAGAGCTCGGGTGACGTTGTTCAGGCGGGTGCCGAAGGTGAAGCAGAAGACCCTGTCCCGATCGTTGGTAATCGCATGCATGAAATGCAGGAACATGCGCGAGTAGCGGGCCATCGATCCCGAGATGTCGCACAGGATCACCAGTGGCGGCGGACGGCGGCGCGGCTCGCGGCGGCGCAGCTCGATCAGCCCCTCGGGCCGCAGCGCCCGGCGCAGCGAGGCGCGGAAGTCGATTTTTTGACCACGATGTGACGGCCGATAGCGCCGCGTACGCCGTTCCGGCACCGGCAGGCGCAGACGCGCGATCGCGCGTAGCGCGCTATCGATTTCAGCCTGTGTCATCTGCTCGAAGTCGCGGTGCTGCAGAACCTCGCGGTCGGAGACGGTGAAGGTCGCCTCGATCTCGACTTCGGGCGGCTCGTTCTCGTCGGCCTTCGGCGATTCGCCCTGCCCCGGCGACAAGGCGTCCTGCAGGCGGCGGCTGAGCTCCCGGCTCTTGTCGGGATCGGCCGGCGTATCGATCGACGGCAGCAGCATCTCCATCATCTTCTCGAGGAGACGCGGGTTGCGCCAGTAGACATGGAAGGCCTGGTCGAAGATCTCGCGCTGGTCGCGACGGTTCACGAAGACCGAATGGAGCGTCCAGTAGAAGTCGTCGCGCTTCTTGAGGCCGGCGGCTTCCACGGCTTCGATCGCGCGCAGGATCTGTCCGGGCCCGACCCGCAGGCCGGCCGTGCGCAAGGTGCGGGCGAAATGGACGATGTTGGTCGCGAGCCTGCCCTGCGGGCTTTCGCCGGTGGCAGATTGGCCGTCCATCACCACTGTCCATCCGTCGTCCCGACCGAAGCCGAGCAAAGCGAGGCGTAGCGGAGGGACCTGTTCACGCGACGTCCGCCGCGATGAGTAGGTCCCTCGACTACGCTTCGCTCCGCTCGGAACGACGGATACCGGGCCATGTGGTCTATCCCAACGGCTGGGCGGCGATGTCGGCCTTCACCTTGCGCAGGATGTCGGCCGCCTCCGTGCCCTGCATGCGCTGGATGTCGTCCTGGTACTTCAGCAGCACGCCCAGCGTGTCGTTGATCGTCTTCGGGTCGAGGTCGAGAACGTCCAGCTCGGACAGAGCTGTCGCCCAGTCGATCGATTCCGCGACGCCCGGCGACTTGAACAGGTCGATCTTGCGCAGCTCTTGTACGAAGCCCACGACCTGCCGGGACAGGCGCTCACCGGCGCCCGGCGCCTTGACCTTGAGGATCTCCAGTTCGCGCCGGAGGTCGGGATAATCGACCCAGTGATAGAAGCAGCGGCGCTTCAGCGCGTCGTGGATCTCGCGCGTGCGATTGGACGTGATGATCACGATAGGCGTTTGTGCGGCCTTCACCGTGCCAAGCTCAGGGATCGTCACCTGGAAGTCGGACAGGACCTCGAGCAGGTAGGCCTCGAACGGCTCGTCGGTGCGATCGAGCTCGTCGATCAGCAGGATCGGCGCGCCCTCGGCATGCGGCTCGAGTGCCTGGAGCAGCGGGCGGCGGATCAGGAAGCGCTCGTTGAAGATGTCGGACTCGAGCTGCCCGCGATCGTGCACACCCTGCGCTTCGGCAAGCCGGATCTCGATCATCTGGCGGGCGTAGTTCCACTCGTACACCGCGGAGGACACGTCGAGGCCCTCGTAGCATTGCAGGCGGATCAACGGCCGCTCCAGCGTCGCTGCCAGCACCTTGGCGATCTCGGTCTTGCCGACACCCGCCTCGCCTTCGCAGAACAGGGGACGCCCGAGCTTCAGGGCGAGGTACAGGACGGTGGCGAGGCTGCGGTCGGCGATATAGTCGCCGTTCTTCAGCAACTCGACGGTGGCGTCGATCGACGCAGGTTTGGCGGAGGACATGTTCCTTCGATATGATGGGAAAACAGCGTCAGTTCAAGCGCTTGGGAGGAAGCATGCAGGCGGAGACGTTCAAAGGTCGCACGGCCGTGGTCACCGGCGGCGCGCGCGGCATCGGGCTGGCCTGCGCGGGGAAAATTGCAGCCGGCGGCGGCCGGATCGCGCTGTGGGACCGCGACATGGACCGCGCCCGCCAGTCCGCCGCCTCGCTGGGCGATGCGATCGCCGTCGAAGTCGACGTCACGAGCGAGCAGTCCCTGGCGGACGCCGTCGCCGCGACGGAGAAGCAGCTCGCCCCGCCCGACATCCTGGTTGCGAGTGCCGGCATTACCGGCCCCAACACCACTGTGATCCAGTATCCAGTCGATGCGTGGAAGCAGGTGATCGAGATCAACCTGACCGGGGTGTTCCTCAGCAACCGCGCAATCGCGCCGGGCATGGTGAGCCGCGGCTGGGGCCGCATCGTCAACATCGCCTCAGTCGCGGGCAAGGAAGGCAATCCGAATGCTTCCGCCTACTCGGCCTCGAAAGCCGGCGTGATCGGCCTCACCAAGTCGCTTGGCAAGGAACTTGCGACGAGCGGTGTGCTGGTGAACTGCGTCGCGCCGGCCGTGGTGAAGACGGAGTTGTTCAGCCAGATGACCGAGCAGCACATCAATTACATGCTGTCGAAGATCCCGATGAACCGCTTCGGCGAGGTCGGCGAAGTCGCCGAGATGGTCGCCTGGCTCGCCTCCCCGCTCTGTACCTTCGCGACCGGCGCGACCTTCGACCTGTCCGGCGGACGAGCGACCTACTAGGCCTGCTGGGAGCGTGGCTCTCCAGAGCCGTTCTTCCTTCGGTTTGCCACATCCCATGAGCGGCTCTGGAGAGCCGCGCTCCCAGCGAGAGATCTCACCCAATGAAGCTGCACGAAAAGACGCTGACGGAGCTGGCTGCCGGCCTCTCCGCGAAGAAATTCTCCTCGCGCGAGATCGCCGATGCCCTGCTCGCCCGCATCGAAAAGGTGGACGGCAAGCTGCATGCCTTCACCGAGGTCTATGCCAAGGAAGCACGCGCGCTGGCCGGTGCGGCCGACACAGCGCGCGCCTCGAGCTTTCCGCTCGGGCCGCTGCACGGCCTGCCCATGGTCTACAAGGACCTGTGCGACATCAAGGGACGCATCGGGACCGGCGGCTCGAAGATGTGGGAGAATCGGGTCGCCACCGAGACCTCCGCCACGGTCGAACGGCTGACGGCGGCGGGCATGTTCCCCCTCGGCAAGCTGCACATGGTCGAGTTCGCCTTCGGCGGCTGGGGCACCAATCCGCTGATGGGTGCGCCCTGGAATCCGTGGGATCTCGAGACCCATCGCACGCCCGGCGGCTCGTCGAGCGGCACCGGCGTCGCGGTCGCGGCGCGGCTCGCGCCGGCCGGCATCGGCAGCGACACCGGCGGCTCGGTGCGCATCCCCTGCGCCTTCAACGGGCTGGTGGGATTGAAGGTCACGTTCGGCCGCATCAGCCTGCACGGCACCATGCTGCTGAGCTGGACGCTCGATTCGATCGGGCCGATGGCGCGCAGCGTCGAAGATTGCGCGCTGCTGCTCAACGCGCTTGCCGCGCCCGACCCGCGCGATCCGACGACGCTCGACCAGCCGCTCGAGGATTTCACGGCCGCCGCCAAGGGCGGCTCGATCGAGGGCATGCGGCTCGCCCTACCCGATTCGAGCCAGCTGCCGGATTTCGTCGACCCCGACGTGGTGCGGGCCTGGCAGTCGGCGGCGCGGACTTTCGAGGAACTTGGCGCCACAGTCGAGGCCGTGCGCCTGCCGGGCTGGTTCTTCGAGATGCAGAAGGGCGCAGGCACGATCTCGACCTCGGAGATGTTCTCGCTGCATCGCAAGTGGATTGAGGACAAGTCCAAGCCGATCGGTGACGGCGTGCGCGGCCGCGCCCTGCTCGGCAAGAATTTCGTGACGGGCGGCTATGCCGAGGAGCTGCGCTTCATGAAGCAGCGCCGCGCCGAGTTCGCCGAATGGATGCGGCCCTACGATGCCCTGCTCACTCCGACCGTCGCCGTGCCCGCGATCCCGCTCACCGAAGTCGACGAGACCTCGCCAGTATCCGGTTACATGACGCGGCCCGGCAACTATCTCGGCCTGTGCGCCCTGTCGATGCCGAGCGGCCTGTCGCGCGGCCTGCCGGTCGGCATCCAGATCTTCGGCAAGCCGTACGCCGAACGCGACGTGCTCAAGTTGGGCAAGGCCTTCCAGGACGCGACCGACTTCCACCGTCGCGCGCCGGATCTCTCGAGCCTGGGCTTGTAGAGGACAGCCTCTCAGTAGGGACGGTCGCCGCGCACCAGCATCCGATACAGGCGGCGATGCTGGCTGTGATCGTAATCGAATCCGGCTTTGTGCAATGAGGCGCGGTCATCGATGATCAGCAGATCGCCCTTCTCATACTGGTGCGCATAGCAAAATTGCGGCTGCGTGATCCTTTCAGTCAGATCCTGCAGAAAATCCTGGGTTTCTTCGGGTGACATGCCGGTGACCGTCTCGGTCTTGGCCTTATGAAACCACGCTGCCTTGGTGCCGGTCTCGGGGTGGGTGCGGACCAGGGGATGGATCGTCGGCGGCTTCGTCGCCTCGAGCTGGGCCTTCACGATATCCGGATTGCCTGTCTTCATCCGCGCGCTGCTGATCAGCGTATTCTCGGTCTTCGCATCGACGATCTTCAGTTTCACCTCGTCCGGAAGCGCTTCGTAGGCTGCGCGGGAGTTGCAAACCGATGTCGCGCCACCCTTGTCGGGCACGGCGACCGCATACAGCATGGTGAACTTGGGCGGCAGTTCCTGGTTGGTGTGGTCGGTGTGCCAAGTGGAATTGGTGCCGACTTTTGCGGGCTGCCCTTTGCTGTCCAAGTGCCGGTTGTCGAGCACACTGATCAACGGAAATCCGTCGACGAGATAGCGCCGGTTCTGGTCCTCCATCAGCTCGCCGAACATTTCTCCGGCGGCTTGCAACTGGCCCGGGGTGAGATGCTCCTGCCCGCGAATCACGAGGACCACGTTTTCGACGACGGCATCGTAGAGCTTCTTCTGCGTCGCGGCATCGATGGGGCGCGCAAGGTCGATACCTGTGACAATGGCGCCAATGTGCTCCTTGACCTTCTCGATCTTCATGGTCTGGGCGGGAATTATCGACGCGACAGCGCTCATGATCTGGCTCCTCATTTGTGACCCGCCGATTGTGGCGGGCGCATTTCGCAACTCGGAAGACCACTCTCGCCAATAGCATCAGCCGAATATTTGCATCTATCAAGTATCGTCCGAATTATCGTTGCGGCATGCCTTGCGGCACGACGGTCTGCACGATCGAGGCGTCGAGCGCCTCGTATTCGTGGTAGCCGATCGTCGCGTAAAGCTCGGCGCGGGTCTGCATCTCGCCGATCATGTTCTGGGTGCCGCCGTCGCGCTTGATCGCGGCGTAAAGCTTCGCCTGTGCCTTGTTGGCTACGCGGAAGGCCGATGCCGGCCAGATCACCATGCGGTAGCCCATCGCCTCGAATTCCGACGCGGTGAAGAACGGGGTGCGGCCGAACTCGGTCATGTTCGCGAGCAGCTTCACACCGGGCATCGCCTCGGCGAAGGCGCGGAACATCCCGGCGGTGGTCAGCGCCTCTGGGAAGATCGCGTCGGCGCCCGCTTCGAGATAGAGCCTGGCGCGGGCCACGGCGCCATCGATACCCTCGCTTGCGGCCGCGTCGGTGCGGGCAATAATCACGAGATCGCGCCGCGCCCTGGCGGCGGCGTGGACCTTGGCGGCCATGTCGTGCGGATCGGCAAGCTTCTTGTCGTTGAGATGGCCGCATTTCTTCGGCAGGAGCTGATCCTCGATATGGACCGCGCCGGCGCCGGCCTCCTCGAAGGCGCGGACCATATGCATCACGTTCAGCGCTTCCCCGTAGCCAGTGTCGCCGTCGACCAGAACGGGCAGGCCGCTCGCCCGCGCCACCTGGCGGACGAAGAAGCAGACTTCGTCGACGGTGATCACGCCGAGGTCGGGCAGGCCCATCGAGGCCGACATCGCCGCACCCGAGAGATAGAGCGCCTCGAAGCCGGCGGCCTTGGCCTGGAGGGCGGCGAGCCCGTTGTGCGTGCCGGGCATCTGGAGGATGCCCGGACGTTCAAGCAATGCCCTGAAGCGAGAACCGGCCGAACCGACTGGCAGATCGGCGGCAACGAGATACGGCATGCTTTCCTCCTTCAGCTCTTCTTCTTGCGGCCCTGCCATCCCACGAGCAAGCCGGCGACGATGATCACCGCGCTGCCGGTCCACGTGTAGAAATCCGGCACTTCGGCGAACATCAGATAGCCGACCACGACCGAACCGATCATCTGGGTATAGTTCAGCGGCGCGATCAGGTTGGCCGGTGCATAGCTGAAGGCGCGGGCCACGCAGTAATGGCCGAAGCCGCCGGAGACTCCCAGCGAGAGCATCAGCGCCAGGTCGCGCCAGTTCTCCGGCGTCTTCCAGTTGAACGGTACGAACAGCGACGCCACCAGGGTGCAGCCGAGCGCGCTGTAGAAGGCGGTGGTGGCCGGTGAATCGACGGCCGCCACGCGCCGTACGATGATCTGATAGACGGCGTAGGACACCGCGCTCGCGACGATCAGCAGCGACGCCCACTGAAAAACCGAGCTGCCCGGCCGGATGACGATCAGCACGCCGGCGAAGCCGATCACGACCGATGCAAGCCGAACGACGGTGATGCGCTCGCCGAGAATCGGCCAGGCGAGGAACGTCACCACGAGCGGCGAGATGAAGGAGATGGCGATGGCCTCGGTGACGCCGACAGACTTCGCCGCGGCGAAGAAGAAGAACGTCGCACCGAGCAGGCCGGCCGAGCAGATGACCTGTTGCAGTGGCGCCCGGGTGCGCAGGAGCGCCAGGCCGCGGCGTGGCAGGAAGACCACGCACATCAGGACGAGATGCGTGGCGAGCCGAACCCAGACGACTTCCTGGAAGGGATAGATCCCGGTCAGCAGCTTCACCACGGCGTTCTGGACCGGGAACAGCGCGCAGGCCACACACATGAAGAAGATGCCGAGCCACGGCCGGTACGCTGGAACGGGAGGCGTCAGGGAAGGCGGCACGTCACCCTGTCTGCGAACACCGGCTGGCCGGGAACGAACTCGGACTTATAGGTCGGATGCTTGTCGAGCGTGCAGCCGGCCGGCAGAGACTCCTTGTCGACCTCGACCCGCATCTCGTCGTCGGGCTGGTAGGTCGTGATCGAGAACGAAGTCACCGGCCGCGGCAGTTCGAAGCGCATTGTGTAGACGAGATTGCGCTCCTGCTCGCCTCTAGGCGGCAGCGACATCGCCTGGCTCTTGTTGTCCGGCATCCTGTCGCCATCGCCCGCGCCGCGATCCCATTCGGGCGGCGTGAAGGTGGCCGGATTGTCGATGCGCGCGTCGAAATCCGGGACCTCGGGCGGGCGGAAATCCTTCTCGCCGATGTTCAGCCACGTGAGGAAGCCGGCCTTTTGCAATTCGGGCATCATGTCGCGCACCAGCAGGCGGATCTCCTCTTCGGAGAACTGGCCGTCATTGTCCTCGTCGATCGCCGGAATCTCATCCTCACTGGCATGGGGGTCGAACTTCCATTCGATCTCGACGTGCGTATAGGCCCCGTTCTCCGTGACCACCCGTACGACTTGCGAAATCCACAGATGCGGATGCGCCGCAGCAGCGAGCGGAACGAAGGCGAGCGAAGCCGCCAACACAGGCCCTGCGATTTTCATGCCGACTCCCCTCACGGCGACACCTGGCGCGGCTTGCCGTCATCGTCGATCGCCACGAACACGAAGGTTCCGTGGGTCACCTGGATCGGGGTCGGATCGAGCCGGCGCTGGACGACGGTTTCCAGGGCAATGGTGATGGAGCTACGGCCGACCTTGCTGACCTCACCGTAGATAGAGACCAGGTCGCCGACCTTGATCGGCTGAACGAAGGTCATGGCGGTGATGGCGACCGTCGCTACCCTCCCCTTGGCCACCCGGGACGCCAGCGTGCCGCCGGCGATATCCATCTGCGACAGCACCCAGCCGCCGAAAATGTCACCGTTTCCGTTCATGTCGGCGGGTTGGGGCACGGTCCGGATGATCGGGTCGCGCGGCATTTCGGACATCAATTCCCCACCGGATGTGGTTGCTTTTCAACGTTTTTCCTACCATACCCATGACCGACCGGCCATCCGGCGATCCCCTCGCGCGGCCGACGAAAGATAAGAAGCAGCATGGCGAAGAACGGCG
Organism: Reyranella sp.; assembly: GCF_965279465.1. Lineage (NCBI taxonomy): Bacteria > Pseudomonadati > Pseudomonadota > Alphaproteobacteria > Hyphomicrobiales > Reyranellaceae > Reyranella > Reyranella sp. The sequence continues at coordinate 5,240,084 of NZ_OZ257242.1, read as the reverse complement.
ACCTTTTCGGAGGGTCGGGCGGCAAGCGTGTCGCGGCGACCAAGGACAATTCCTACACCGCGGCCGATATCGAGGTGCTGGAGGGGCTCGAACCCGTCCGCAAGCGCCCTGGTATGTACATCGGCGGCACCGACGAACGGGCGATGCACCATCTCGTCGCCGAGGTGCTCGACAACGCCATGGACGAGGCCGTCGCGGGCCACGCGGACACCATTCATGTCGAATTGCTCGCCGGCAACAAGGTCTCGATCCGCGATAACGGCCGCGGCATGCCGGTCGATCCGCACCCCAAGTTCAAGAACGTCTCGGCCCTCGAGGTCATCCTCACGACGCTCCATTCCGGCGGCAAGTTCAACAGCAAGGTCTATGCGACCTCGGGCGGCCTGCACGGCGTCGGCGTCTCGGTGGTCAATGCGCTGTCCGACGAAGTGGTCGTCGAAGTCGCGCGCGATCGCCAGTCCTGGGTGCAGACGTTCTCGCGCGGCAAGCCGACGTCGAAACTGAAATCCGCCGGCCCCGCTCCCAACCGGCGCGGCACGACAGTCACCTTCCATCCAGATCCCGAGATCTTCGGCAAGCAGCAGTTCCAGCCCGAGCGGCTCTACCGCATGGCGCGGTCGAAGGCCTACCTGTTCCGGGGCGTCGAGATCCGCTGGCGCTGCGACAAGAGCATCCTGCCCAAGGATGGCTCGATCCCCGAGGAGGACACGTTCCACTTCGCCGGCGGCCTCAAGGACTACCTCGTCTCCGAGATCGGCGAGCGCCCGACCGTGGTGCCGCAGCCCTTCGCCGGAGAGGCCAAGAGCGAGAGCAACGGCACGGCCGGCGGCAAGGTCGAGTGGGCCGTATGGTGGCCCAACGACGAGGAAGGCTTCGTCCGCTCCTACTGCAACACGGTGCCGACCGCCGAAGGCGGCACGCACGAATCGGGCTTCCGCAGCGCGCTGGTCCGTGGCCTGAAGCGCTATGCCGACCTCACCGGCAACCGCAAGGGCGCGGTGATCACGGCGGACGACGTGATTGATGGCGCGGCGGGCCTCGTCTCGGTGTTCATCGAGCAGCCGCAGTTCCAGGGCCAGACCAAGGAAAAGCTGGTCAGCGTCGAGGCCACCAAGCTGGTCGAGACCATCGTCGGCGACAATTTCGAGCACTGGCTGACCGGCGACAAGGAAGCCGGCACAGTTCTGCTCGAGCACGTCGTCGCCAAGGCCGAGGAGCGCCTGCGGCGCAAGCAGGATCGCGAGCAGCAGCGCAAGACGGCGACGCGCAAGCTCCGCCTGCCCGGCAAGCTTGCCGACTGCAGCAACTCCTCCTCGAACGGCACCGAGATCTTCCTGGTCGAGGGCGATTCGGCCGGCGGCTCGGCCAAGGCTGCCCGCAATCGCGAGACCCAGGCGATCCTGCCGTTGCGCGGCAAGATCCTGAACGTCGCCAGCGCCTCGGCCGACAAGCTGCGCGAGAACCAGGAAGTGCAGGACCTGATCCAGGCGCTGGGCTGCGGCACCGGCGCCCACTACAACGACGAGCGGCTGCGCTACGAGCGGGTCATCATCATGACCGACGCCGACGTCGACGGCGCGCACATCGCCTCACTGCTGATGACGTTCTTCTATCGCGAGATGCCGAAGCTGATCGAGAACGGGCACCTCTTCCTCGCCCAGCCACCGCTTTTCCGCATCACCAAGGGCGGCCGGACGGAATACGCCCAGGATGAGGCGCAGCGCGACGAACTGCTGCGCTCGGTGTTCGGCGGCAAGGCCGACATCACCCGCTTCAAGGGCCTGGGCGAGATGCAGTCGGTCCATTTGCGCGAAACCACGATGGACCCGGCCAAGCGTGTCCTGCTCAAGGTCGATGTGCCCGCGATCGCCGATACCGACGGGCGCGTCGAGGACATGCGGACACGGACTCTTGTCGAGGATTTGATGGGCCGAAAGCCCGAGAAGCGCTACGCTTTCATTCAGGAGAACGCGAAGTTCGCCCATGACCTGGATGTCTGAAATGACCATCTTGAAGAAGCTTGCGGCCACCCTCGCCCTCTCGATGCTGCCCGTCGCCGCCCTCGCCGCGACCATCGGCGGGACCGAATACGCGCCGCAGTACGACTATCGCGAATTCTTCACCGCCGCCGATGGCAAGCAGTTCCGCGTGGTGCTTGCCGGCAATGCCTTTCCCGGTATGGCGGTCGAGCAGGTGGCAGGGCCGCTGCTGACCCAGATGCAGGCCAGCAAGCCGCAACCTCGCCTGACCTTCACCTACGACCAGCCCACCGAGCAGCCGCGCCCGGATTACCGCCTGGTCCTGATGTTCGACCCCGCCAACGATATGGGCGCATATTCCGTGTGTGCCGGCGTCAAGCCGCGCTTCAAGGCCAACACGCCCGGCCGCGTCTATATGCAGGCCGTCTATTGCCGCAACGACCTCGCTTTGTCGCAGACGACGGCATGGACCGATGCCTCCGGACCGGACGATCCGCGGCTGGGCGAGCTGTTCCGCCAGCTATTCCCGGTGGTGTTCAGTGATGCGATGGGCCTGCGTCCGCAATCCGGCGGCTCGCTAAGATAGACGTATGGCTGTTTGGTACCGGGCTACCGATTTTTTCCTGTCGCGCATCGACGCCGAAACCGCCCACGGCCTTGCGATCCGCGCACTGAAGGGAGGGCTGGCACCGCGCGACAGAAAGCCAGATCCGCCCTCGCTGGCCGTGACCGTGTGGGGCCGAACGCTCCCCAATCCGATCGGCCTCGCCGCCGGCTTCGACAAGAACGCCGAAGTACCGGACGCCATGCTCGCAATGGGCTTCGGGCTGGTCGAGATCGGCAGCATCACTCCCAAGCCGCAGGAAGGCAATCCGCGTCCGCGCCTGTTTCGCCTCGGCGAGGACCGCGGTGTCATCAACCGCATGGGATTCAACGGCGAGGGCCTGAACGCCGCGCTCGCGAGGCTGAGCGCCCGTCCCCGTCAAGGGTTCGTCGGCGTGAATGTCGGCGCCAACAAGGACAGCACCCACCGCAAGGCCGACTACGTTACCTGTGCAGCCGCGCTCGCACCACACGCCGACTATCTCGTCTGCAACGTCTCCTCGCCCAACACGCCCGGTCTGCGCACCCTGCAGGGCCGCCTGCAACTCGCCGATCTGCTCAAGCAGGTGCAGGACGCCATTGCGGTCAAGCCGATACCCTTGTTGGTGAAGATTGCGCCCGACGCCACCGACGCTGACCTCGATGATATCGTCGCCGTTTGTCGCGACCTCAGGATTGACGGCATCATCGTCGGCAACACCACGTTGGAGCGTCCGGCCTCGCTCCAATCGGCACGGCGCGCCGAAACGGGCGGCCTGTCGGGCGCACCGCTGATGGCGCTCTCGACTGATGTCCTGCGCAAGACGGCACGACGGGTGGAGAAGCAGTTCCCGTTGATCGGCACCGGGGGTATCGGCTCGGGTGCCGACGCCTATGCCAAGATCCGCGCCGGCGCGACCCTGGTGCAGCTCTATTCGATGCTGGTCTACGAGGGCCCGCCGCTCGTCCGCCGCATCAAGGACGAGCTGGCCGCACTGCTCCTCCGAGATCGTTTCACCTCGGTAGTCGACGCGATCGGGGCCGACCTGTAGCGCTCGGTGCCGTCAGGCCCAGTGGCCGAAGCTCGCGATGCTCGAGCGCGCCGGCGGCGCAGCCCACGATCCAGCCGCCGCGTCATCTCGGGGGCGCGCTTCCCGCATCCTGTTCGGCACATTGGCGATCGTCTCTCCGCGGTAGACGCGTTGCCGTGCTGCTCGAATTCGACGGTCAGCAAATCACGAGCGATATCCACGGGCTAACCAGGCATTGCGGACGCGATGCGCTTCTCTTGGGACTTGCCACTCATGATCTAAATCGACATCAGTCGGACTGGGGGACCATGGGCGACTCCTCGGCGGTAGATATGGAATCGGAAAGGCCAAGCGCGATACGGTAGAAGCGAAGCTCGCGCTCTCTGTGCTCGGGGCGTCGAAGTCCCGAGATGCCCTTGCGCACGCGCTCCTGAAACAGAGGAGATTTGATCCGATCGGCTTCGATCCGGGCGTGCTCGATCTGGCCAAGCCCAACATGGAGCTTGATGGCGGCTTGGATCGTCGGGCGAAAGTCCGGGTGAATTCGTCTGCTCTCGGCCACCCACCTCAGGCCCTCGGCGTACTCACCCGTCAAGACACAGACGTGCGCGAGGAACGAAGTTGTATTGTAGCGCATCGGATCCTGGGGATTCAAGCGGAGCGATTGCAGTCCATGCTCCTTGGCCAGCTGTGCGTCGCCGTTCCTTAGTTCGCCGTAAGCCAGAACTTGCAAGGCGAGTGCATCACTGGGATTGAGCTCGCAGGCCTGCCGAAGGTCGGACAGCGCCTCGTCGTAACGCCGGAACTCCAGATGGAGCATCCCGCGGAACATGTAGGCGCGATGCTCGAACCGATCCAGCTCAATGGCCCGTCGCGCGGCGTCGAGGCCGGGCTGGCACATTTCCTGTGTCCGCTCCTCCTGAGAGTAAAATACCGACTGCCAACACAGGTACGCGACTGTCACCCAGGCGAGAACACAGTCTGCGTCGAGCGCGAGCGCCTGCCGCGCCGACGTTCTTGCGCGCTCCTGCACGGCGGCGTCGGCCGAAACATAGGCGGCGTCCGCCTCGTGCCATGCGCGCAAGGCAAGCTCGTGGGCGTTCAGGTTGGCGAGACCGAGTCGACGTGCGCGCGCAATCTCCAATGCCTCTATCGCCGGCGCGATTCTGGAAACGATGCTACGAGTGATCTCCTCCTGAACCGCGAAGAAGTCGACGAGCTCGCGATCGTAGCGTTCGACCCAGAGATGGTTTCCGCTCTCGCAGTCAATCAGCTGTGCTGCGACGCGCACGCGGTTGCCGACCTTCCTGCTACTCCCCTCCAGCACGTAGAGCACGCCGAGCTCGCGCCCTACCTGCCTTATGTCAACGGCCCTGCCCTTGTAAGTGAAGGAGGAGTTGCGAGCGATGACGAAGAGTTCGCGGAAGCGCGACAGGGCAGTGATGATGTCCTCGGCGATGCCATCGACAAAGTGTTCCTGCTCGGGATCTCCGCTCATGTTCACGAATGGCAAGACTGCGATGGACGGCTTACCGGTCGAAGCTTTGGCAGACGTCACGGGTCGACCCGTGACCGGCGCGACCAATCGGTAGCCACGCCGATATCGGGTCTCGATGTAGCGCGGCTGTCTTGCATCGTCGTTGAGTGCCCGCCGCAATTCCTGGATGCAAGTGGTCAGGGCCTCGTCGCCCACTGCCTTGCCGTCCCACACCCGGGCAATGAACTCCTCCTTCGCGACCAGCCGCGGCGCGCGCTCGACCAGCAGCGCGAGCACGGCAGCGGCGCGCGGCGTCAGCCGCGCCGAGCTGCCACTCGCTTGCAGCTCGCCGGTCCGGGTGACGAAGCGCATGTCGCCGAAGGCGATCACGTCCTCGCTGCCCCTGGATGCCTCCAGCGCCTTCCCGGAAATCTCCCGGATTCCTCCCATGATTTCCTGCTCGCGTTCGCACAACTTTCTCGCACGTGGGCGGGCGCGGCGCAACCACGGCGGCAACCTGAGAGGCGGCACAGATGCGCAAAGATGTCGAGTTCAAGACCGAGGACGGCGTGACACTGCGTGGATGGTTGTATCTGCCCGATCAGATGCACGGCCGGGTGCCGGCGATCATCATGGCGCACGGCTTTTCGGCGGTGAAGGAGAACTATCTCGACAAATATGCCGAGGTCTACGCCGCGGCCGGTCTCGCCGCGCTCGTATTCGACAATCGGAACTTCGGCGCCAGTGACGGCGAACCCCGTCAGCATATCGACCCCTGGCGTCAGGTCGCCGACTATCGGGATGCCATCACCTACGTGTCGACGCTCCCAGAGGTCGACGACACCAGAATTGGCATTTGGGGCTCGAGCTACAGCGGGGCACACGTTCTGGTGGTCGGTGCGCTCGACCGCCGGGCAAAGTGCGTTGCGTCGCAAGCGCCGTTGATCAGCGGTCGCCGGAACGCCCGTCGACTGATCAGAGCGGACATGATTGCTGCCGTGCAGGCAATGTTCGTGGAGGATCGCAAGGCGCGGTATGCTGGCAAGCCCCACGCCATGATCCCGGTCGTCTCCAACGATCCCAATGGCCCATGTGCGCTACCGACGCTGGACGCGCATCAGTGGTTCACCGAGACGGCCAAACTGCGGGCGCCGGCCTGGCGGGATGAGGTAACGCTGCAATCCGTGGAACTGTTCACTGAATACGAACCGGGCGCCTATATCGAATACATCAGCCCAACACCGCTTCTCATGGTGGTAGCGGCGGGCGATCATCTGACGGTGGCGGACGAAGCGATAGCTGCATATGGCCGCGCACTCGAGCCGAAGAAGCTCGTCCTATTGTGCGGCGGACATTTCGACGCCTATGTCAAAGACTTTGCCGTATCCAGCGGCGCCGCTCGGGACTGGTTCGTGGAGCACCTCGGCTGCACCTAAGAGAGAGTCTCCCTCAAGCCCAATGGGCGAAGCAAAGGCCGGTTCCCGTGCCCGCGGGCGTCCGGTATCCCGGCGCGTAGTGCAGCCATTGCAGGTCGAGATGCTCGAGCGCGCCGGCGGCGCAAATCCAGTTGCGGATCTCGGAACTTCCGGAATTGAGCTGCTCGCGCGGCAGGGATTGCAGCGCGTCGGCGTCTTTTTCGCGGAGCGCCCGAATGACTTCGCCATCGAGCGCTTCGTCGATGGTGAAGTGGCTGAGCCCGCCTGACGCGACGACCCCGATGCGAAGATCTTCCGGATAGCCTTCGATCGCTTGTCGGATGGCCTGGCCGAGCCTGTAGCAGCGGCGCGGCGACGGCTGGTTCGGCGGGTAATAGGTATTGAGGAAGACCGGGACTACGGGGATCGCCAGTCCCTTCATGAGCCGCTGATGGACGAAGCCGAACGCGTGCCCTTCCCCCTCTCCTGCGGGAAGAGCGTTCGCGGTCGACACGTCGAACTCGCGGTCGACCAATGCAGCGATGAGGTGATTGGCGAGCTTCGAATCGACCGGATAGTGCCGCGTCTCGCTCTCTTCGTAGTACCGGGCGGATGCGCGCTTCGCCCAATCCGGCCGCCATGCCACATCGGGTTCCGTTGCCCGCGTCCGGTTCGGCACGTTGGCGATCGTCTCACCGCGATAGACGAGGATGCTCGGCATGTGATCGTCGTGATAGATTTCCTTCTGGTCGTCACCGACAATAACGGCCACATCGAGCCTTGCTGCGGCCAGCGTTTGATGCAGCCGACCCAGCGCTGTCATTGCCTCCGCATGACGCTCGGCGAGCTTTTCCGGAGCAAGCTCGGCCTGCAGCGACGGTGGCGCGATCGCCAAAAGCTCGCCGTAGGTTGCGGGCCGTCCGTCCTTGTGAAGGTGCGAGCGCCGTCGGTCGAGGTCTTCGAACCGCCGCCAGTCTTCAACCCCGACATTGAGCATCGGCGTATGCGAGGTTCCGATTCCGAGGACGATCCGAGCCATGGGCTTCGCTCAATCTTCCAGTTGCCTTGCCTCTCCGACTATTTGATCAGTGCCTTCGTTCCATCGACGCCCTTCGGATAGGGCAGCGCCGAGACAAGCACCGACGCAGGCTTGTCCTGCGCAAAGACCTGGTTGAGATCGAGCGTCAGATAGGTGGTGCGGTGATCGTAGTCGGTGATGATCAGCCGGTTACCGGTCAGGTCCTTGATGGCGATCCACTGCGTGTAATCCGACACGATCTCGTTGCCCGCCTTCGACTGGGCGATGCCGAGCGGTATGTCCACCGTGTTCAGGATGTGGCCGACGAGCTCGGTTGCCTCGTCCACATTCCTGGGCTTTGTCGAATAGTGGCGCAGGAAAGCGGCGCGTACGAAGCGCGATGGCGGCGTGTAGTCGCCCGGAATGCCGACGAGTCCCCCTCCCTGACCGAGTGCCGTGACGTTGGTCTCCCCGATGCGCAGGGAGCCCGCGGCCACGGTTGAGAGACTGAGGTAATTCCGGACATTGGAGAGATGCCAGTCATAGGTCGGCGCATTGGTCAGCACGCGCGCGGCATTGTCGAAGATTCGCTGCTGACCGTTGACGAACTCGACGACGATGCTGGCGCCGCTCTTGTCGGTGAAAGCGAAGTGCAAGGTCGGTGGCGTCGGACCGCTCTGCAGCGTGTCGTCCGCCCACACCTTGATGCCGGGCAGCGCCTGGCGCAGCTCGCCGACGGTCGCGAACTGGCCGAGAGCCCATGCGCCAAATCCGAGGATCGAGACATAGCCTTTATCCTGCGGCATCACTGTCTGATATTCGGTGAAGCCGGGAAGGAAGTTTCCACTCATCCCCAGCCCGGCCGAGTTCTGGCCTTCGAGCAGAGTATCGCCCGGGATGATCCCCGGCTTGACCCCGACCACGGCGTATTTCGACGTCACCGTCACGGTCGGAAGCTTGAGAGCCGGCGTCGCCGTCATCGCCAAGGAGGTTCCCTTGGGAAGGCTGACAAGGGTCCACTGCATGTCGAACGCCCATTCCATCGTCCGTCCTGCGACGACGGAGCCATCGGCAGCGACCATATCGACGGCTGTGCAAGCCAGCGCGGCATTGAAAGTTGCAGCGACGGCCGCTGTGGCAATGATTGCTTTGAACATCGCTTCACTTTCTTCTACTGACGCTCGGTCGAGTTCTCACTGCGAGGAGTTGTATGCGAAGATGCGGTGAGAATGACATGACCAAACGAATTTCCCGCAGCCCTATTGGCGCGCTTCTGCTGACAGCGATCTCTGCCTTATCGCCCCCTTCCTTCGCGCAGACGACTGCTGCCGACCCGGCGGCGAAGCTGGCTGTGGCGTCCCCGCAAGAGAGGGAGTGGTCCTATACCTTCACGCCGTACGCTTGGCTTACCTTCATGTCGGGGAGCCAGACGGTCAAGGGCCGAACCGTTCCGGTCGACACCAATGTTTTCCAGCTGCTCGAGAGGAGCCAGTCGCTCGTGCCGTTCATGGGATACTTCGAGGCGCGCTACCAGGATCGCCTCGGACTATTCGTCGATCTGATGTACGCCAACATCACTGCCGGAGACTCGGCCACCAGGAACTACAATATTCAACCGGGCGTCGACCTGAACGTAAGGGCGCGGGCTTCCGTAAACTACGAGAGCCTGACCATCCAGTTCGGCGGCGCCTACCAGGTGGTCAAGGTCGGGCCCGACAGGAGCGCGGAGGGGCCCAGGATGGCGGGCGTGGGCCAGACGGCGTTCGACGTTCTGCTCGGCGGCCGCTACTGGTACCAGAAGGCCGACATCACGTTTGACCTGAATGCCGCATTGAACGTCAACGTGCCGGATCTCGAGTTCTCGGGCGATCGACGAAAGGTGATCGCGCGGTCGGGGAATATCGGTTGGGTCGATCCCTTCATCGGCTTCCGCGTCAAGCACAGGGCCGCTCCAGGGCAGGACCTGTCGCTCGAGGCCGATATCGGCGGCTTCGGCATCGGCAGCCGGATTTCCTATCAAGCGCTGGGCGCCTACCGCTTCAATGTCGGTGCGACCGGCAGCGTCGCCTGGGCGGGCGTGCTGGGCTACCGCGTCCTCTATGTCGACTATATCCGAGGCTCCGGTTCCTCGCTGTTCGAGATGAACCTGCTCCAGCACGGTCCGCTTCTCGGGCTGAGCGCGCGATTCTAGCGCCGCACATCGTCCGGCAGTCGCTAGTCGTCGAGGTACTGCCCGGCGTCGAACTTCACATAGGCGTCCTTCTCGTTGAACGTCACACCGATGGGATCCTTGCCCGCAGCAACAGTGTCGACCTGGCGCTGGAGCAGGATTCGCAGCATCGAGACGCCCTGGTCGGAAGACATCAGGTGCTCCTCGGAGTGGAAGGTGATCGGCCCTTGGCCGACCTGAGCCTCGGCGTCGCCGGGGAACCTCTGGTGCTCCTCCGGCGTGAGCTCGGCCCAGCTCTTGCCATTGTACCGTGACTTGAACCTGGTGAGGTCGCCCTTCTCCCTGACGCGTCCGGCGACATAGATGCGGTAATGCGTGTCGTCGATCGGCAAAGTCCATCCGATCGACTCGACCATGCCATACTGCGCAACTTGCGGGTTCGGCACCACGCGCAAGGTCGGCACGACGGCCTCCGTAACACGCCGAAAGCTCTTGCCATCCGGTCCGGGACGAACCGATGTCGCCTTCACGCCCATCGGGCCGTATTCGAACTTCACCTTCGGGAAAGCCGACATCTGTTCCACGAACTGCGCACCGCTGAAGGAGCCGTGCAGGATCGGCACGTGGTATGGATCGACGACGTTCTCGAAGTGCTGCAGCCAGTTGCAGGGTGCGATCGCAATTCCACCCGAGCCGATGCTCGAATCGTCGGCTTCGACGAACTCGCCAGGCCCCTTGACCTCGAGGCATTCGTAGCGCGGCAGGACCGGCTTCTTCTCCGGTGGCCCGAGATAGGCGAACACCAGCCCATAGCGATCTTCGGCCGGATACCACGGCTGACGCACCCGCGCGCATTGAGGACCGGTCGGATTGGGCTCTGCCGGCATCTCGAGGCACCGGCCTTCGACGTCGAACAGCCAACCGTGATAGCAGCAGCGGATGCCGCGCTCTTCGACCTTGCCGTAGTAGAGCGTCGTGCCGCGATGGCAGCAACGGGGATAGACGAGGCCCGGCCGGCCCTGTCCGTCGCGGAACAGGATGAGCTCCTCGCCCAGGATCTTCACCGGCTGCGGGGTCGCGCCGGCGTCCTCCGTAAGCCCGACAGGATGCCAGTAGCGGCGCAGCAATTCGCCCATCGGCGTGCCGCGTCCGACCTCCGTGAGCTTGGCATTGTAAGTCGGTTGCTCGAGAGAATAAGCCGACCCGGAATCGGTCGCGGCCATCATTCCACCTTCTGGCGGCGGACTGCTGCGTCAAGCCACCCCGCCGCCGTCAAACCCTGTCGCATCGTGAAAAATCTAGATGGCAGACGTCGGCGCGTCGAGGCCATACACTGATGATCGGAGGAAACGTGCCACTCTGGATACCGATCACCATCGCTGCGGCGCTGTGCCAGAACATCCGTACGACGATGCAGCAGAAGATTCGCGGCATCCTGAGCGTCGATGGCGCCAACTTCGTCCGCTATCTCTACGGCGCGCCCCTCGCCCTCGGCATGCTGGCTTTCCTGGTGTTCGGCACGGGCCGGCAGGTCCCGCACATATCTCTGGCATTCCTCGGCCTCGTAACCATCGCGGGCGTGGCCCAGATCGTCGCCACCTCGCTCATGATCCATTCCTTCTCGCTGCGCAATTACGCGGTCGGGACGGTGTACTCCAAGACCGAGACGGTGTTCGTCGCCCTGTTCTCGACCTTCATCGCCCATGAATCGCTGAAGCTCGGTGCGTGGATCGGCATCCTGGTTTGCCTGGGCGGTGTGGCGATCCTGAGCGTGCGCGGCTCCTTCGCCAACGTGCGCTCGGTGCTGGCCGACCTCACACACAAAGGCGCGCTGTTCGGCATCGCTTCAGGGGCGATCTTCGCCGTCGCGGCCGGCACGATCCGCGAAGCCTCCAAGCTGCTGCCCGAGGGCGATTTCATGATCCGCGGGATCACGACGCTCGCCTGCATGAACACCATTCAGGTCGTCCTGATGGCGCTCTATCTCGCGCGAAGGGACCGGCCGCAGCTCGGCAAGGTGTGGTTCAACTGGCGATCGTCGATCTGGGTCGGCATTTTCAGCGTGCTGGGCTCGGCCGGCTGGGCGCTCGCCATGACGCTCGAGAACGCAGCCCTCGTGCGCGCCGTCGGGCAGATCGAGCTGGTCTTCACCTTCATTGCGTCGCACGTCGTGCTCAAGGAACGGCCGTCCGCAGGCGAGTGGATCGGCAGCATTCTCGTGATCGGCGGCGTGGTCCTCATCCTCATTGTCCATTGATGCATCAGGGAAGCCCATGACCAACGCCAATCCGCGTCCGCTCTCAGACGTCCGGGTGCTCGACTTCTCGACCACCATCGCCGGGCCGCACTGCGCGCGGTTGCTGGCCGACATGGGTGCCGATGTGATCAAGGTCGAATCGCCCGAAGGCGACCTGATGCGGAGCCGGCCCGTGCAGCGCAACGGCCAGGGCACGATGTTTGGCCAGCTGAACGCCGGCAAGCGGTCGATCGTGCTCGACCTCAAGAAGCCCGAGGCGATCGCGGCGATCAAGAAGCTGGTCGCCAGGGTCGACATCCTGGTCGAGAACTACCGGCCGGGCGTGATGAAGCGGCTGGGCCTCGACTATCCCGAGCTTGCCAGGATCAACCCGAGGCTCGTCTACGGCGCGATCTCGGGCTATGGCCAGACCGGCCCCGGTGCGGGCCGCCCGGCCTACGCGCCGGTGATCCATGCCTCGACAGGATACGACCGGGCGCATCTCTTCTACCAGCAGGGCCGCGAGCGGCCGGACAATTGCGGCATCTTCGTCGCCGACTACGCTTCGGGCGCCTATGCGGTGGGCGGCATCCTGGCGGCACTCCACCAGCGCGACGTGACCGGCAAGGGCCAGATGGTCGACGTCTCGATGTTCGAGGCGCTGGTCGGCATGCTGCTCGGCGAGGTCAACCGCGCGCAGTTCGATTTCGAGATGCCGTCCCGGCCGATGTACGGGCCGGTCGAAGCCAAGGACGGCTACGTCATGCTCGCGACGGCCAGCGAGAAGACCTTTCAGGACATGGCGACCGCGGCCGGCCGGCGCGATTGGCTGACCGACCCGCGCTTTGAGAAATATGCCGACCGGCGAATGAACTGGGATCAGTTCGTCGACGAATTCGAGCGCTGGTCCAAGACGCTGAGTGTCGCGGACTGCGTCGCGGCGCTGGAGAAGCACGGCGTGCCCTGCTCACCGTATCTCACCGTCACCGAAGCGCTGCAGGACCCGCAGGTCGAGCACCGCGGCACTCTCTGTCCAATCGAGGACAGCGCCGGCAAATACCTCTCGCCGGCGCCGCCGTTCCGCTTTTCCGGCTCCCCGCTGCAGAGCGGTCCCACTGTTGCCGAGCTCGGCCAGCATACGGAAAGCGTGCTGACCGAGGCAGGCCTCAGCCCCGACGAGATCAAGGTCCTGACCAAATGATCGATCCGCGCACACCCATCCTGGTCGGCTGCGGCCAGATCACCGACACCACGAGCCGGCCTTCCAGCGAGCGCTCGCGCGTTGCTTTCTGTGCTGACGCGGCGAAGCTCGCGCTCGAGGATTCTGGCGCAGCGATCGGTGGCCATGCGCTCGGCCACGAGATCGACGCGATCGCCGTGATGGAGTTCTTCAGCGACATCAGCCCGCGCTTCGCCTCGCCCTTTGGCCGCTCCAGTAACCCGCCGCAAAGCGTGGCCCGCCGCCTGCACGCCCACCCGCGGCAGCTTCTCTACAGCCACTCCGGCGGCAACATGCCCCAGTACCTGGTCAACCGCTTCGCCGAGGAGATCGCCAATGGCGAAACCGAGCTGGCGCTGATCTGCGGCGCCGAGCTGCTGCGCAGCACGCAGAATGCGCGCAAGGCCGGCATGGCGATCGACTGGAACGAGGATCCCGGCGGCGAGCCGACCCGCATCGGCGACAATCGCTGGGGCTTCTCCGAGGAAGAGGCGCGGCACGAGCTGCGCGCCGCCATCCACTTCTATCCGCTGCTGGAGAACGCCATCCGCGGCGGACTGAAGCGCGACGTGGCGAGCCATATGACGGCGATGGGCAAGCTGTTCCATCGGCTAGCCGTCGTGGCGAAGGACAATCCGCTGGCGACCCGGCGCGAGGGCTACAGCGCGGAGCGTCTGGCGACGATATCCGACGACAATCGCTGGATCTGCTTCCCCTACCCCCGGCTGATGAACGCCAACGCCATCATCGACCAGGCGGCCGCCGTGCTGGTGACCTCGGTCGGCAAGGCGCGCGAATGGGGCATCCCGCCGGAGCGCTGGGTGTTCCTGCACGGCTGCGCCGACGGCACGGATACCTGGGTCGTGTCGGAGCGTACGCGGCTCGACACGTCCCCGGCGATCAGGGGCTGCGCGCGCATCGCCCTCGACATGGCCGGCAAGACGGTGGCCGACGTCTCGGCCTTCGACCTCTACAGCTGCTTCCCTTCGGCGGTGGAGGTGGCCATGAAGGAGATCGGCATCGCCGAGGACGATCCGCGCCCGATCAGCGTGACCGGCGGCCTGCCCTTCTTCGGCGGACCCGGCAACAACTACGTCACCCATTCGATCGCCGAGATGATGAACGTCGTGCGCGCCAAGCCCGGCTCGTTCGGCATGGTGACCGCCAACGGCAACTATCTGACCAAGCACTCCGCCGGCCTCTATTCGACCGAGCCGACCAGGGGCCCTTGGCGGCGCGAGGATCCGAAGAAGTTCCAGGCCGAGCTCGATGCGCAACCGAAGCAGCGTGTGAACACGGCGCCGAGCGGCACCGGCACGATCGAGACCTACTGCGTCGCGTACGGCAAGGACGCGCCCGAAAGAGGCTACATCCTCGGCCGCCTCGACGGTTCCGCCGAGCGCTTCGTCGCCATGACGCCGAAGGAGCCGGCCCTGCTCGCCGACATGCTGACGAGGGAGCAGCTTGGGCGTAAGGTCGCGGTCGATCAGGAGGACGGCCGAAACGTCTTCCGCCCGATCTGAGGAGACCATGCCCAACGTACTGAATGCCGCGCAAACGGCCGAATTCGCCCAGAAGGGCTTCACCTACGCCCGCGGCCTGTTCACGCCCGACGAGGTCAAGCTGCTGACCGACGCCATGGAGCAGGACCCGGCAGTGCGCTCCAGCATTCTCGACCGGCGCGACGGCGAGGGCCGGTCGACGCGCATCGCCCTCTGGAATCGCGCCGGCGACAGCGTCTACGGCCTTGCAGCACGCTGCGAACGGATGGTCGACACTTCGGCCGGATTGCTGGGTGGCGACATCTATCACTACCAGTCGAAGCTCACGGCCAAGGAGCCGGAGGTCGGCGGCGCCTGGGAATGGCACCAGGATTACGGCTACTGGTACTATAACGGCTGCCTGCGGCCCGACCTGCTTTCAGTCATGATCGCGCTCGACAAGACCGACCGGAGCAACGGCTGCCTGCAGATCGCAACGGGATCTCACCGGCTCGGCCGCATCGACCACACACCGCTGTCACCGACCCAGAACGAGGTCGACCCCAAGCGCATGCCGTACATCCTCGAGCAATGCCCGATCGAGCATTGCGAGCTCGAGGCTGGCGATGCTCTGTTCTTCCACTGCAATGCCATCCATCGCTCCGACGCCAACCGCTCCGCAAACCGGCGGTGGACCCTGCTGATCTGCTACAACCGGGTCGACAACGACACGATCGTCAAGAGCGACGACCGCTATTTCGTGCCGCTCGAGAAGGTCGACGATGGCGCGCTGCTGCGCACCGGGCTGCGCTTCGCCCGGGGCGACAACCAGGAGCACTTTGCGTCGCGCCCCTACGTGCCGGACCTGCGCAAGGCCTCGTAGCGGCGGAAGCGGTATTTCGGCCCGTCGCCTTCGCCGGTCGGTGCGAAGCCGAGCCGGGCCATCAGGCGATGGGAGCGTTCGTTCGGCAGGTCGACCGTGGCGAGGATACGCCCAAGGCCCAACATATCGAAGCCATGCCGCATAGAATGACGTGCGGCCTGCAACGCCGCGCCGCTTCCCCAATGGCGCTCGCTGACCGCGACGATCAGTTCCCGGTCGGCACCGACGGGACGCAGCGCTACCAGGCCGACGATCTCGCCGTCCCGCCGGATCGTCCAGGCATCCTGGGCGGACGCCGCCTCGACATGCTCCTGTGTCTCCGCGCGCGTCAGCTCGAGGTCGTCGAACAGGAAGCGGCGAACCCCGGGTTCGGTGAAGATCGCGTGCAAGGCATCGCCGTCGGCACTTTCGACGGCGCGCAGGGCGATCATGCGCTCAGGCGTTCGAGGGCCGTGCTGAGGCGTGCGCGCGTCTGCTCGGCCTGGGCGCGGCGCTCGCGCTGCTCCTCGACCACCTCTTCCGGCGCTTTCGCCACGAAAGCGGCATTACCGAGCTTGGCGTCGATCTTGACGACCTCGTCGCCCAGCCTCTTGATCTCCTTCTGGAGACGTGCGCCCTCGGCCTTGAGGTCGATCACCTCGCCGACCGGCAGCGCATAGGTCGCCTCGCCGACGACGATCTGCAGCGCGGCCTTCGGCGGGGCAGCCGCCGTCTCGACACCTTCGACTCGCGCCAACCGTTCGATGGCGGCGCGGTGCGTCTCGAGCCGCTTCTGCGTCGTGTCGTCGGCGCCGACCACAAGCAGCTTCAGCTTGGCGCCGGCGGGCACGTTCAGCTCTGCCCGCGCCGAGCGGATGTCGGAGATCAGCTTCACCAGCCAGCCCATCTCGGCATCGGCGGCAGCATCGGTGGCGGCGGGCGCGGGCCACGGCTGTCCGATCAGAGCGCCGTGCGTGGCGCGATGGCCGAGCTTGTCCCACAGCTCCTCGGTGATGAAAGGCATCACCGGATGCAGCAGCTTCACCGTTTCGCGCAGCACAAAAGCGGTGACGGCGCGGGTCTCGTCCT
Organism: Reyranella sp.; assembly: GCF_965279465.1. Lineage (NCBI taxonomy): Bacteria > Pseudomonadati > Pseudomonadota > Alphaproteobacteria > Hyphomicrobiales > Reyranellaceae > Reyranella > Reyranella sp. Next base: position 5,223,525 of record NZ_OZ257242.1, on the reverse strand, counting down.
TCTCCGGGCCGTCAGCGCCCTGCACGATCGGCTTGGTCAGCTCGACATACCAGTCGCAGACGATGCCCCAGATGAACTCGTAGAGCGTGGTCGCCGCCTCGTTGAGGCGGAACTCCTCGATTGCCCTGTCGATCGCCTGGTTGGCGCGCGCGAGCTCACCCAGCATCCACTTGTTGACAGTGAGCTTCACCCCTGCCGGATCGAATCCTTCCGGCAGGGCCGCGCCGTTCATCTCGGCGAAGCGCGTGGCGTTCCACAGCTTGGTCGCGAAGTTGCGCGAGCCCTCGACCCTCGCCGGCGTGAGCCGCAGGCGACCGGCCGAGGCGGCCGCGAGCGAGGCCATGGTGAAGCGCAGCGCATCGGCGCCGTATTTGTCGATCAGCTCCAGCGGGTCGATGACGTTGCCCTTGGACTTCGACATCTTCTGGCCCTTCTCGTCCGTCACCAGCCCGTGCAGGTAGACGGTGCGGAACGGCACCTCGGTCATGAAGTGCATGCCCATCATCATCATTCGGGCGACCCAGAAGAACAGGATGTCCCAGCCGGTAACCAGCACCGACGTGGGATAATACTTCGCCAGCGCCGGCGTCTCGTCGGGCCAGCCGAGCGTCGAGAACGGCCACAGGGCCGAGCTGAACCAGGTGTCCAGCACGTCGGGATCGCGCTCCAGCGGCACGTCCTTGCCATAGTGCTTGCGCGCTTCTTCCTTCGCCTCGCCCTCGCTCAGCGCGACGAAGACCTTCTTGTCCGGCCCGTACCAGGCCGGAATCTGATGTCCCCACCAGAGCTGGCGCGAGATGCACCACGGCTCGATGTTCTCCATCCAGCGGAAGAACTCGTCGCGGCCGCGCTCGGGCACGAAGCGGACGCTGCCGTCGCGCGCCGCCGCGATCGGCGCCTCCGCGAGCTTCTTGGCGTCGGCATACCACTGCTCGGTCAGCAGGGGCTCGACCGGCACACCTCCGCGATCGCCATAAGGCACGGAGTGGGTGTGCGGCTCGATCTTGTCGAGCAGGCCCGCCGCCTCCATGTCGGCAACGATCTTCTTGCGCGCGTCGAAGCGGTCCATGCCGCGATACTCCTCCGGCGCGTTCTCGTTCAGCCGCGCGAACCGGTCAAAGATCGAGATCGCCTCGAGCTTGTGCCGCTTGCCGACCTCAAAGTCGTTGAAGTCGTGCGCCGGCGTGATCTTGACGGCGCCCGAACCCTTCTGCGGATCGGAATATTCGTCGGCCACGATCGGGATGCGCCGGCCGACCAGCGGCAGGATCGCATGCTTGCCGATCAGGTGCTTCCACTTCGGATCGTCGGGATGCGCCGCGACCGCGGTGTCGCCGAGCATCGTCTCGGGCCGGGATGTGGCGACGACGATATGCTCGTCGCTGCCCTCGATCGGGTACTTGAAATACCAGAGACTGCCTCTCACCTCGCGCGATTCGACCTCGAGGTCCGAGATCGCCGTCAGCATCTTGGGGTCCCAGTTGACCAACCGGTTGTCCTTGTAGATCAGGCCCTGGCGATAGAGTTCGACGAACACCTTGAGCACCGCCTTCGACAGGCCCTCGTCCATCGTGAAACGTTCGCGGCTCCAGTCGCAGGACGCCCCCAGCCGCCGGAGCTGGCTGGTGATCGTGCCCCCCGAATAGGCCTTCCACTCCCAGACCTTGGCCAGGAACTCTTCGCGGTTCAGCAGCTTCTTGTTGGCATCGTTCTTTGCGGTACCCTCGACGGCCAGGCCGATTCCTTCCGCCTCGAGATTGCGCACCACGACCATCTGCGTCGCGATGCCGGCATGGTCGGTGCCCGGCTGCCACAGCACGTCGTCGCCCTTCATGCGCCGCCAGCGGATCAGGATGTCCTGCAGCGTGTTGTCGAGCGCGTGGCCCATGTGCAGGCTGCCCGTGACGTTGGGCGGCGGGATCACGATGCAGTACGGCGGCTTGGCCGAATCCGGATGCGCCTTGAACGCACCGCTCTGCTCCCATTCCGGGTAGCGGCGGGCTTCGATCTCCTGGGGGTCGTAGGTCTTGTCGAGCATGGGAGGCCTTATAACGAAAAACGCCACGGATTTGGCCCGTGGCGTTGATGGAAGGATCGGGCGCCTGGGGTCAGCGGCGGGTCAGCCGGACAATCTCGCGTTCGACGAAGCGTTCGACCACCGCCGGTAGGTTCTTGTCCAGCCACTCCTTGAGCATCGGCCGGAGCAGTTCCTTGACGATGTCCTCGATGTTGCGCCCGCTCGGGCCCATGCTCGGCCCCGGGTCGTACGCCACGGGTTGCGGTACGGCGTCCTGCACGGCGTGGCTCAACCGGTCGAAGGCGGATGCGGCAAGTCCGGCGGTCCCGGGTTCGACGAGACTCTGATCTGCGGGAGGTTGCTTCATCGAAGCCTCCACAGGAGGAACGGGCTTTGCAGCGGAAACCGATGGCGCTGGCACGGCCGGCTGCGCGAATGCGCTCGACGCCGGAGGAGACGGAGCAACCTTCGGTTCATCGACCAGATCGGTCAGCAAAAGCACGTCTTCGCGCGCGGCCGGCGACTCCGCCGCAACCGGTCCCGGCGGCTGCGGTGCCGGGGTCACAGCCTCACTTGCCCGGGCGCGCGCCTCGTCATCGGAAATGATCTTGCGGATGGAGGCGAGGATGTCGTCCATCGAAGGATCGTTGGCGGGGCCCTTGGGATCGCTCATTTATTGGCCGATCCCCTTGCAGCTCCCGGAGCTACCGGCACCGAGTCGCCGATCCAGCGGGAGCCCACATCCTTATAGTACCTCTCCTCGTCATAATATTCGACGGGCAGTCCGAGTGTGCGAGCGGTCAGTCGGCCGATGCCGGCCAAGACGCCGTAGTAGTTGATCTGAACGTCGCGGCGCGCGGAAATCAGGCTGACCTGCGAATTCAGCAGTTCCTGCTCCGCGTTCAAGACGTCAAGCGTCGTGCGCGATCCGACGAGCGCTTCCTGGCGCACGCCATTCAAGGCAACATCGTTCGCTTTCACCTGGGCAGTGAAGGACGTGACGCGAGACCGTGCCGAGTCGAGGTTGCGCCAGGCCGAGATGACTGTCTGTGCGGCCAGGCGGCGGGCGCTATCGAGTTCGTTGCGGCGCTGGCCGACCAACTCCTTGGCCTGGCGGATCAACGACCATTCGCTGCCGTTCTGATAGATCGGCACGGTCGCCTGCACACGCACACCGTACTGGTAGTACTGATCGTTGGGTACCTGCAGGTCCTGCTGGTACTGCACGAAACCCACCACGTTCACCGTGGGCAGCAACGACGCAATAGCACTGTTCACGCTATAGCTTGCCGCCGTGATGCGATTCTGAGCGCTGACGGCACGCGGACCATAGTCCATGGCGAGCGCAATGCACTCATCCTCGCTCGCCGGCAAGGCGCCGATCAGGGGAAGCTCACCCAGGATTCCCGGCCGCATGCCGGTCACACGCTGAAAGGCGGCTTCATCGACGCGCACCACGGCTTCGGCCTGGACAAGATCCGCCTTGGCCTGCTCGAGACGCGCCTCGGCCTGAGAGACGTCGGTGATGGTAAGCTCGCCGACGCGGAAGCGTTCGCGCGTCGCATCGAGCTGCTGCACCAGCACCCGGACGTTGTTCTTGCGGACGTCGACGATGCCGACGTCGCGAAGCAGATCAGCGTAGGTATTCGCGGCCTGCAGCAGCACCGTCTGCTCGGTGTCCTGCAGCAGCGCGCGCTGGGACTGGATGTTCGCTTGCGCAGACTTGGTGTCGGCCACCGTCTTGCCGCCGCGGAAGAGCGGCTGGGTGACCGATAGCAGCGTAGTCCGGCCGTTGAGGGCATAATAGGTCGCCGCACGCACCCCCGGCAGCGAGTTGAACTGGATTTTGTTGTACTCGACGGACAGCGATACTCTGGGCCGCCAGTTCGCGACGGCCTGGGCCAGGGTTTCGTCCGTCTGGCGCAGCAATGCGCGCTGGGCCAGCAGGTCGGGGTTGCTGTTGTAGGTGGTGGACAGCGCCTCGATCAGGCTCTGCGCCCGAACCGGCGCAGCGGTGGCCAACCCGAGCGCAAGCGTGGTCGCTGCCCCGGCGCAGGCGAGCCTCAGGTGGGGTCGGATACGCATGGAACTACCTTCATATGCATGGACCCTATCACTGCCGGAACCGCAATGGGTAGTCCCCACAACTGACCGGACACGGACTATCTAGAAAGTGAACCGCGGCGGAGCGACAAAACCCGGTAGAGGCGGTGTCCCCGCGTCGAACAGGGGACGGCCCGATGCAACGCCGCCTTCCTTCACCATGAGATGGGCCACGCCCAGCATGCCCGTGGGAGCAGCGATGACGGTTCCCAGCCGGCCGCCCTCGGCGAGCTGGTCGAGGATCGCAGCCGGCACTTTCTGCACGGCGCCTTCGATCAGGATCACGTCGTAGGGGGATTGGGCGGCACAGCCCTCCTCCATCTTTCCGACGACCTGCTGCACGTTGGTGATCCCTAAATTCCTGATGGTCTGCTCGGCCGTCCCGGCGAGTTCGGCGTCTGCCTCGACCGCCACTACGGCCTTCACAAGCCGTGCCAAAAGGGCCGCGCCGTAGCCGGCGCCCGACGCAACGACCAGTGCCTTGTCCTCCGGCTGGGGCTGCAGGGTCTGGAGCAGGCGCGCCAGCACCATGGGTTCCATGAGGAAGCGGCCTTTCCCGAGCGGCACGTCGTCGTCGGCATAAGCAACCGACTGGAGCCCTGCTGGCAGAAAGCGCTCCCGCGGCAAGTCGCCGATCGCGGCCAGAAGCTGCGCGCTGGTGACGCGGTTGGGCCGAAGCTGGCCGTCGACCATGTTGCGCCGCGCGAGCACGAAATCCGTCATCGACTCTCTGCCCCCAATGATTGGATGTTTATAGGCGGCGTCCCACAAGAGCGTCAAAGGCCGCCGCGTCGCGGGCCCGCTTGACCGTTCCCGCGCACCATGCGTATAGCACCGCCGTTCCTCGCGCCGGCCTGGTGGCAGAGTGGCTATGTAGCGGACTGCAAATCCGTCAATGCCGGTTCGATTCCGGCCCAGGCCTCCACGCGACGGCAGTGGATTTACACTCTTGCCTCGCAAGGGACGCTCTGCCAAAAGACCCAGCCTCGCAGGCCGAATACCGCCGGCCGCGACCGAGTTTTTCCGGAGTAGCTCAGCGGTAGAGCAGGCGACTGTTAATCGCCGGGTCGCAGGTTCGAACCCTGCCTCCGGAGCCACTGTCTTTCGTACGCTACGGCGAGCTGATGCCGCCGCAGCGTACGAAAGGGCAATGTGGATGAGGGCTTGCCTCACACTTAAAGGCCTGTCTCCTCAGACCTGCGCCAAGCCGCCGTCGACGAATACCTCGCCTCCGGTCATGAAGCTGCTGTCCCCGGACGCCAGGAAGGCCGCTACGGCCGCGGTTTCAGTCGGATCTCCCATGCGTCCCAGCGGGGTGGTGGCGCCCATCGCCTCCATCGCCTCCTCGCCCATGACCTCGATCGCCAGTTCCGTTCTCGTCGGCCCGGGCGAAAGGACATTGACGCGGATGCCCGTGCCCCGCAGGTCGAGCGCCCAGCTGCGCGCCAGATTGCGGATCGCCGCCTTGGTGGCGCTGTAAACGCTGAACTGCGGTGTCCCCATCACACCCGTGCTGGAACCGACGAGGATTATCGACGCTCCTGCTGACAGCAGCGGCAGGGCTTTCTGCACCGTGAACAAGGTCCCTTTCACATTGATGTCGAAAGTTTCGTTGTACTGTTCCAGCGTGATCGTCCCCAACGCGGCCTGCCCCCCGGTGCCAGCGTTGGCAAACAAGATGTCGAGCCCGCCCCGCTCCGCCTTTACTGTCTCGTAGAGCCGATCGAGGTCAGCCAGGTCGGCTACCGAGCCCCGCACCGCCCGGGCGTTGGGTCCCAGCTGCACAAGGGCGGCGTCGAGCGCCTTCTGCCGCCGTCCGAAGATGTAGACGAACGCCCCCTCTTCGACGAACCGTTTCGCCGTCTCCAGACCGATGCCGGTTCCGCCGCCGGTTATCACAGCCGTCTTATTTTCCAGTCTTCTCATGAAGTGCTCCTGCATTGAGGTTGCACACAGCTGGTGTGTCTACATACCTATTGGCAAGTATGCACCTTTTGGTAAGTATCCATGATGTCTCGAGACCACTCAGGTTCGACCCCGCCCTCGGCCCAGGCTCCGTCTCCAGTCAAGGCGTGCACGCCGACATTACCGGGGTTCACATGCGGCCTCGATGCGACCCTGCGCGTCATCGCGGGCAAGTGGAAACCGCTGATCCTCTACTTCCTCGCCCAAGACGGTCCGATCCGCTATGGCGAGCTTCGCCGCGCCGTGCGCGACGTCAGCGACAAGATGCTGATCCAGCAACTCAAGGAGCTGGAGGCTGACGGACTCGTGAAGCGAACCGACTACAAGGAAATCCCTCCTCGGGTGGATTACAACCTCACGCCGCTGGGCGTCAGCCTGGCCCAGGCGCTCGTGCCGCTCTGCACCTGGGGCACGGAAAACATGGCCGAGGTCACACGCGTCTTCGCGCAGCGGGCAGCATGGAATGGCACGAAAAGCTGAGCAGGTTGCCGAGGAGAAGCTCGATATCGCAATGCTGAAACCATGCGACGAAGCAGCTTGCGACGAAGGATAAGGCGGAGCCCGTCCGCCATGAGGTCGCGTTCCAGGGCTACCTCAAGGTCGGCCAATACCCGTTCCGGCACACGCTGCACGGTGGCGACCCGAGCGGCGTGCTCACACGCAAGGTGTTCGAGCGCGGCCAATCCGGCGCCACCTGAACCGCACTAACGGCAAGGTGGTGAGCGGCGTCCCCCGCTACGCCGGCCAGACAATCATCGCTGGGAGCGCGGCACTTGCTTCCTTCAGCCCAGCCGCCGGCGATAGAGCGCGATCAGGCGTTCCCAATGGCGCTCGGCGGCCGGCTTGTCGTAGCACCAGCGTTCGGGGAAGGCGAAGCCGTGATGGACACCCATCTGGATCTCGAGCTCACCGCTGTTCCCCGACTTGTCGAACAGTGCCTTCAGCTCCTTCACCATATCCGGCGGCGCCAACTCATCGTGCTCGGCGCAGGAGATGTAGAGTTCGCCCTTGGCCTTCGCGAGCGTGAGGTGCGGGCTTTCGACGTTCTCGCTCACCAGCCACGTGCCGTAGAACGAGGCGGCAGCGGCGATCCGGTCGGGATAGCGCGCCGCAGCAGCCAGCGAGTACGGACCGCTCATGCAGTAGCCGTGGGTGCCGACGGGCCCCTTCTTCGATGCCGGCTGGCTGTCGGCGAAGGCGATCATCGCCGCAACGTCGTCCATCACCGGCGGGATCGTCATCTTGGTCCGCACCGCCCGCATGCGGGCCTGCTCAGCGCTGCCCTTTTCCAGCACGTCGGGGCCGTACTTCGTGTCCTTGCCCGCGCGGTAATAGAGGTTGGGCAACATCACGTAGTAGCCGACGGTCGCCAGCCGGCGGACCATCTCGTAGAGCTCCTCGCGGATGCCCGGCGCGTCCATCAGGAACAGGATCGGCGGATAGGGTCCGCCGCGCTCCGGATGGCAGATGAAGGTCTCCATCGCACCGTCCTTCGTGCCGATATCCTGAATCCATTCTTTCATGACGCTCACTCCCGCTTTGCGGCCATGCGAGCACCTTGCTAGGCTCGACACAACAAGAAAGCCTTTTGGGAGTGAAATAGCGAAATGATGAACCGCGGTGTGGTAGGTGCGATTGCGGCGGTGCTGGCCGCCTGGACGGCGCCGGCGTGGGCGCAACTCTCGAACGATTCGGTCAAGGTCGGCGTCGCCACCGACTTGTCGAGCCTCTATGCCGACATCAACGGTCCCGGCGCCGTCATGGCCACGGAAATGGCGATCGCCGATTTCGGCGGCACGGTCCTCGGAAAGAAGATCGAGCTGGTCTCAGGCGACATCCAGAACAAGGCCGACGTCGCGGCCTCGCTCGCCTCGCGCTGGTACGACAGCGAGAAGGTCGACATGATACTCGGCGCCGGCGCGTCGTCCTCGTCGATTGCCATCCAGGGCGTCGCCGGCGACAAGAAGCGGATCTTCATCGCGCCCGACCCCGCCTCGTCCGACCTCACGGGCAAGCTCTGCAACCCGTACTCCATCCACTGGGTCTATGACACCTTCGCCCTGGCCAACGGCACGGGCTCGGCAGTGGTGAAAGCGGGCGGCAAGGAGTGGTTCTTCCTGACTGCCGACTATGCCTTCGGCTACGCGCTCCAGCGCGACGTCGCCGCGGTCGTCACCAAGGCAGGCGGCAAGGTCGTGGGCGAGGTCCGGCACCCGATCAACACGCAGGATTTCTCTTCCTTCCTGCTCCAGGCGCAGGCCTCGAAGGCGCAGATCATCGGCTTGGCGAACGCCGGCGGCGACACCATCAACTCGATCAAGCAGGCGGCCGAGTTCGGAATCAACAAGGGAGGCCAGAAGCTCGCTGGGCTGCTGGTCTTCATCACCGACATCCATTCGCTGACGCTCGAGCGCGCCCAGGGCCTGCGCCTCACCGAGGCCTTCTACTGGGACCTGAACGACAAGACCCGTGCTTTTGCCAAGCGTTTCGCGGAGAAATTCAAGGGAAAGATGCCGACCTCGGTGCAGGCTGGTTTCTACTCGGCGACGCTCGCCTATCTGAACGCGGTCAAGGCGGCCGGCACCGACGATCCCGACAAGGTGATGGCGCAGATGAAGGCCACGTCCTGGGACGACCCGGTGTTCGGCAAGAGCTCGGTCCGCGCCGACGGCCGCAAGATGCACGACATGTATCTGTTCGAGGTCAAGACACCCGCGGAGTCGAAGGGGCCGTGGGACTATTACAAGCTTCTCGCCACGATCCCCGGCGACGAAGCCTTCCGTCCGATGGACCAGGGCAACTGCCCGATGGTCGCCAAGAAGAACTGAACTGGAGGTCTGCCATGGCTGATGCATCGCATGTCTACGCCGGCGTCGCCGGTTACTTCGGCAAGCCCGACCATCCCGGCAAGTCCGGGGTGTTCATGCGGCCGGCCAAGGGTGGCGAGTGGAAGCACGTTCTGGACGGCGTCGAGGCCTATACGGTCTTCGTCCATCCGGGCAATCCGGAGACTGTCTTCGCCGGCACCAACGACGGCGTGTGGCGCAGCACCGATCGCGGCGCCACCTTTCAGCGGACCGACTTCCCGAACAAGACGCAGGTCTGGTCGTTCCTGGTCGACCGCCGCGACCCGAAGAAGATGCTGGCCGGTGCCTCGCCGATCGACGTCTATCGCAGCGAGGACGGCGGCGCGAGCTGGCGCAAGCTCTCGACGCCCAAGGTCGGCGAGCACTGCAAGGGCCCGTTCGCCTCGCGCGTGATGCGCTTCGCGCAGAATCCGAAGAAGCCGGATGAGATCTACGCCGCGCTCGAGATCAACGGCGTGATGCGCAGCACCGACGGCGGCGAGAGCTGGACTGATTGCAGCGCTGGCCTGATCGCACTGGCCGAGCGGCCGCATCTCAAGAGCAAGATCGTCAGCGACACCACGGCCGAGGGCATGCTCGACGGCCATGCGGTGACGATCAATCCGGCCGATCCCGATTCGCCCATCCTGGCGCTGCGCATGGGCCTTTTCCGCACCAACGACCACGGCAAGACGTGGGAGGACATGGAGGTCAAGCGCTTCTCGCCGGTCACCTACGGCCGGGACGTGAAGGTCTCTACCAGCGAGCCGAACACGCTCTACACCGCGCTCTCCGTCGCCGCCTCCAGCCACGACGGTGCGGTCTATCGCAGCCAGGACAACGGCCAGAGCTGGCAGCGTTTCGACAAGGTTCAGGTTCACGGCACCATCATGTCGATCGGCCTGCACCACAGCGATCCGAACCAGGTCTACGTCGGCGCGCGCTACGACGGCGAGATCTTCGGCACCCAGGACGGCGGCAAGAGCTGGGAAGCGATGCCGCTTCCCGGCGAGGTACAGCACATCTACTCGATAGCCTGCGGCTGAGCTCATCCGCTGGGAGCGCGGCTCTCCAGAGCCGCTCTTCTTCGGATTGCCGCACCCCATGAGCGGCTCTGGAGAGCCGCGCTCCCAGCGGTCAGACTACTCGCTCGCGACCTTTGTCTGCGGCTCGCTCCGACCGAACAGGCCGGCGAGCGGCAGGCTCCTTTGCCGGCCGGTATCGATGCTGACCGTCGCCGTCATGCCGGCGCGCAAGGGCGGCTCGCCGACGTGGGCCAGCAGGCGGAGCTTCACCGGCAGGCGCTGCACCACCTTGACCCAGTTGCCCGAGGCATTCTGCGGCGGCAAGATCGCGAACTCCGCGCCGGTCGCCGGACTGACGCTCTCCACCAGCGCCTCCCAGGTCGTGTCGGGATAGGTGTCCAGCACCACGGTCGCCTTCTGGCCGACCTTCACGTGGGTTAGTTCGGTCTCCTTGAAGTTGGCCTCGACCCAGGGGCGGCTGGCCGAAACCAGGGCGAACAGCGGCGTCGCCGCCTTGACCTGCTCGCCCTGCTGCAGGCGGAGGTTCACCACCACGCCCTCGACCGGAGCCCGCACGCTGGTGCGCGCGAAATCGAGCGCCGCGCGCTCGCGCGCCGCCGTCTTGTCGCGCACCATGGGATGCTCGTCGGGCGGCATCTCGGGATCGCCGTTCAGCGCCGTCAGCACGCGCCGCAGCCGCTCCTTCACCGTCCTCACCCGATCGGACGCGGCGCGGGCGTCGTTCTGCGATTCGTCACGCTTGGAGGCCGAGGCGACGCCCTTGGCCGCGAGCTCATCCTGGCGCTGCCACTGGCGCTGGAAATAGTCGGCGCGCGCCTCTGCATCGGCCAGTTCGGTGACAGTCTCGCGCCACAGCGCGCGCAAGGTCTCGACCTGGGTGCGGGCAGCGTCGAGCTCGGCCTCGGCGCTGTCGAGCGCCAGCCGGAACGGTCGCGATTCGATCGTGAGCAGCGTCTCGCCCGCCGCGACGCTGGCATGGTCGCGAGTCAGCACGCGGCGGATCCGGCCGGAAACCTCGGGCGCGATCTGCACGATATGCGCCTTCACATAAGCGTTGTCCGTCGACACGTAGCGCCCGCCCGACAGCCACCACAATGCACCGCCCGCGATCGCCAGCAACGGCGCGACGACGATCAGCGCGAGGCGGACGAACGTCTGGCCACGATAGGTCACGGCGTCGCTCCGGCCAGCGCCTGCAGGCGTCCCTTGACCTGGGCGGTCATACGCGTGAACTCCTTGCGCTCGCGTTCCGACAGCGCGCCGAGCGCATCGTCGACCGTCGCTTCGGCGATTTTCCACATCCGCGCATGTGATTTGCGCGCACCGGGCGTGAGGTACAGGCGATTGATGCGCCGGTCACCGTCGTCGGGGCGGCGTTGCACCCAGCCCGCCTTCTCCATGCGGTCGATCATGCGGCCGGCGCTGGCGCGGTCGATCTCGAGCATGTCGGCCAGCTCGGTCTGGCTGGCGCCCGGGCGGCGGTGGAGGCGCGTCAGCACCAGCCACTGGGCACGCGTCAACCCGAGCTTGCGCACTCTCCGGTCGAACACAGTGCGGATCAGTCGCGCCACGTCCGACAGCATGTAGCCGATGTATCCGTCGTCGTCCGGGTTCAAAGCCCCTCGCCCCATATTGTTGCCTAGGCTACAGTAGCCTAGCCCATGGCATCAAGCGCGACTGCGGACGACGCCCTCCCGATCCCCACTGCCGATACCTACTCGGTCGGCCGGCGCATCCTCATTCTCGTCATGGTCGTGCTCGGCTCGACGCTCTACGCGACGACGCTGCTGATCGCGTCGACCCTGCTGCCCCAGATGCAGGGTACCATGTCGGCCACCCAGGACGAGATCGCCTGGACGATGACCTTCAACATCCTGGCGACCGCCGTCATGACGCCGATGACGGGCTGGCTCGCCGCCCGCTTCGGCCGTCGCGAGACGATGATCTGGTCGGTGTTCTGCTTCACCATGACGACCTTGATGTGCGGCCTCTCGGACTCGCTCGAGACGCTGGTGATGTGGCGCGTCCTGCAGGGCGCACTCGGCGCGCCGGTGATCCCCCTGTCGCAGACCATCCTGCTCGACACCTTCCCTAAGCGGCAACAGGGCTTGGTGACCTCGATCTTCGGCATGGCGGTCGTGATCGGCCCGGTGATCGGCCCCACGGTCGGCGGCATGCTGTCGGAACTCTACAACTGGCGCTGGGCCTTCTACATGATCGTCCCGGTCGGCTTCGTGTCCTTCATCGGATTGCGGTTGACCCTGCCGGCCGACAAGCCGCTCGGTCGCACCAACCTAGACTGGACCGGCTTCCTCTCGCTCTCGATCGCGATCGCCGGCGTCCAGCTCGTGCTGTCGCGCGGACAGCGGCTCGACTGGTTCGAGTCGGGCGAGATCCTGATCGAGGCCTTTGTGGCGGCGATCGCCTTCTGGATCTTCGTGAGCCACAGCCTGACGGCGGAAAAGCCGTTCCTGAATCTCCGGCTGCTGCTCAACCGCAACTACGCGCTCGGCCTGGTGCTGGTGCTGATCTACGGGATGCTGAACTTCACGCCGATGGTCCTGCTGCCGCCGCTGCTCCAGCAGCACGCGGGCTTCCCCGACGCGCTGATCGGCGAGATCATCGCCGCACGCGGCGTGGGGGCGACACTCGGCTTCTTCAGCGCCATCTTTCTCGGACGGCTCGACCCGCGCGTCGGCATGATCGTGGGTTTCCTGCTGCAGGCGATCTCGGGCGCCTGGCTGATGAGCGTCGACCTCAATGTCGACACCACCACGCTGATGCTGAACAGCCTGTGCCAGGGCATCGCCATCGGCGTGATCTGGGTGCCGCTTACCCTGGTGACATTCTCGACGATCAGCTCGGCCAACCTCGCCGAGGGGACAGCCGTCTATCACCTGCTCCGCAACATCGGCTCGAGCTTCTTCATCTCGATCTGCGTCGCCGAAATCGTGCGCGCGACGGGGGCCAACTACGCCTACATGACGGAATGGATCACCCACTACAGCCGCCCCCTGGCGCTGCCTTGGGTGATGGGGGGGTGGGACGCCGACTCGGTCGGCGGTCTCGCCCGTCTGTCGAAGGAGATCAACCGGCAGGCCGCGATGCTGGGCTACATCAACGCCTTCGGCTTCTATACGCTGTCCTCCGCGCTCGCGATCCCGCTGATCCTGCTGTTCAGCCACAGCCGCCACGCGCGCTGATTAGACCTATTCTGGCGGACGAGCAGGCTTGGGCCCTGGAGTCGCGGCAGGCGTCGTCAAGCTCGATGCCGCGGCATGGCGCGACGGATTGATGAGATCCGCCGGCCCGTGGCGGGCCATCCAGCGGCATCGCGCCGGCGCCGCATGGGCCGGCGCCGACAGGCCCTTGGGGCCGACCACGACAATATCGTAGATGTCGGGATCGCCGGTGGACAGGCTCACCTTGCATGACTGTCTCAGAGTCGCCGGCGTAGGCGCCACGTCGTAGATCATGCCGGACAGGTCGAGCAGCGGAAGGCCGGCTGCTCGAAGGCCTTCGTAGAGGTCGGACAGCGCTTTTTCCTCGCCCGCCGCCATCGCGGCTCGGAAGCGAGCCACGAATCGGTTGTTGGCGGCCGAGGCTGGACTGCGGCGTTCGACCTCGCGCAACAGGGCCAGCCGCATGTCATGCGCCGTCGTGGGGCGGACCTTGCCGCCTCCGCTGCGCCCAGCGGGACCGATCGCGTTGCTGCAGATATTGTCCGCCTGCTGCTCGACACTGACGGTCACCGCGACGGGCTGCGTCAGGCAGGTCTGCAGCTCGATGAAACTGCCGGCCGTGGCGATGTAATCGAACTCGTCGATCGGACGGCCGAGCAACCTTGCTGCGAAGCCGGCGTCGATCCCCATGTCGGTTACGTAGCGGATCAGCAGCGAGGCTCCGCCTCGGGCGACGTCGAAGCCGGCGATCGCCGCGTTCGGCGCCTCCTCGCGGCTCGAGTTGCGCAGCCCGAGACGGTTCAACCACACATTATGGAACCCGACCTGGCCGCCGAACTCGATACTGCGCCACGGAGCGGGAAACGCCCCTGGCGGTAGGGTGCTGCCGCCGAGAAATGCGAGCGCACAGGCCGAGAAACAGACGTCGGTCGCCCGCACCAGTGTCCCCACCGCGAACTGGCGAAAGACATAGCCGATGGCGACCCCCTCGTAGACGTCACCGCCGCTGCTGCTGAGCTCGGCGGTCGCAAGCGTGCCATCGGGGGCAATCGACGTTGCAGCCTTCACTTTCTCCAGCAGCTTGCGAAGCGCCTCCGCGTCGCCGCGCTCGATCATGCCAGTCATGCGGATTGTGTAGAATGGTCGGGCAGAAGCCAGTCCGGCGCGCAGAGGGGCACGATTCTCGATGGTCACGGTCATCGCAAACGCCGGGACTGCAAGCGACAGCAAAGCACCGGTCAGAAGCAACCGCACCACGCTAAACACTGCCAACCTTGTTGATACCGAAGGCCGCGCCCGACCGCGCGGCGCGGAATTGCATCCAAAGCCCCAAGTATCGCTCGCCGGATGCATTTCGACCGGTCACCTCGAGACAGACCTGCTAGTGGTATCTCGTTTGCGCTCTTGACATTAACATGCGGAAGGGGCCGCGTCAGGAGGGAACGCATGTCAAGTTGACAAGATTGCTGCCGCTGGGGATTGGGGATTCTGCTCGCCTCGCTGGACCGTGTGCGGCCGAGGTGGTCCGGCTCGAGATCAAGGAGGGCTACGGCACTTTCCAGCACGGCGGGTGCGCGCTGTGGAAAGGCCGTGTGCACGGCGACGTGGCACCTACCGAGCCGATCCCCGATCTCGACGAGGCCAGGCGAAAGGAGCGCCGCCAGCAAAATCAGCTTCCCTTGCGGCATTGATGCCGCCCCTGTCGTTGATCGTTTGGTAGAAGGTGGCGATCGCCTTGCCGTTCACGCCGCAAGCGGAGACCGCTTGGGAACGCAGGCCTGCTTGATTTCCTCTGCTCCCTCCCGACGCCGGAACTCATTGGTTCCTCCCGGGAAGCCCATACCGGCCGTCGCACCCATGAGAATGGGGAGGAAAGTCAGAGCGTCAGGCGACGGATCGCAGGATCGGTGCTGGCGCCGGCGAAGAGATGCAGCAGCAGCAAGGTCGACATCTGGTTCGCCTCGCGCAGGTGCAGCTGGCCCGAGCGCAGCCCGTCGGCGAATTCCGGCCAGGGGATTTCGCGCAGACGAAGACTTTCGCTTTCCTCCGCCACGGGCTCGGCGAGCCGGGTCACGCCGACCGCGAGGAAGGCATGGACCTGGTTGGTGAACCGCGACGCCGCCGGATGCAGCGCGCCCAGCGCGTGCCATGTGCCCCCGCCGTGGCCGGTCTCCTCCAGCAGCTCGCGGCGTGCGGCGGCCTCGAGACCTTCGTTCGGATCGACATGGCCCGCCGGAATCTCGAGCATGGTCCTGCGCACGGCGTGACGGTACTGCTCGACGAGCAGCATGTGGCCGCTGGCGCTGATGGCGACCACGTTCACCCAATCCGCGATTTCGATCACGTGGTACGGCGAGAGCGTGTTGCCGTCAGGCAGACGCACGCTGTCGCTGCGCAAAGTCAGCCAACGGTCGCGGAACGTATAGGTCGACTGGATCAGGCGCCACGGCTCGATCGGCTTGTCGCCGCTCACCGGCCGAGTTCCTGGCGCATCCGCGCAAGTGCTTCCTTCTGCGGCTCGGGTTCGTCGGCCAGTCGCAGGCACATGTGCGCGACGCCTGCGTCGGTGCAGGACTTGAACCCGGCGGCCGCGTCCCGGGCGTCGCCGGCGAAGCATATCAGCAGCAGGTAGCCCGGTTTCGCCATCGCGCGCTCCTCAGCAGTCGCCGAGCCTCTTGCCCGACAGCAGGCTCGTGCCCTTACTGTCGTGGCCGTCCCTGGCCTTGATCTCCACTGTGCCCGATCCTTCGAACGACGTCGGCGTGAATTTCAGCTCCATCGCCGCGCCAATGGCAGGATCGCTGTCGCTGACCGGACAGGACATGCTCATCCTGACAAGGCCCCGCCCCGTCGTGGAGACGCTTCTGTCGCAGCCGCGTGCCGCGGCCTCGTCGGCCGTGATCAGCATCAACCGCTCGAGGCTCGCTTCGCCGGCCTTGAGGCAGATTTTCTGCGGCCGGGACGGCAATTCTTTGCCGTCGAGCGTTGCCTTCTCGGTTCTCTCCCAGACCCCGGGCTGGATCGGCGTTTCCGCATAGGCTGGGAGAGCAAGCGACAAGACCGCTGCAATCATCCATGATTTCATGAGGACACTCGAAGGGCAGACCTGCGTGAGGACAACTACCACGTCGAATCGGCCTGTGAGCCTGTCATCGGGACAGCGGCACCTTTCACACAAGGCATGCAGGTTCGGCAATGGCGCGCGCCAGCCTCGCAGTTCTATCGTGAAGTATTTGCATCGTATCCATGAGGAACATGTGCATGACGCGATGGCGCGCCAATGAGCCACACCGCTCTCATCGCTCATTATCTCTCGATCCGAATCGAACGAAGGCATCACTCCCGCACATCGGACAAAGCTGCATAAGGGCGCTGCACGTATCAAGAAAGCTGGCGATCCAGCCGCCCTGGCGCACCGGTTCGAAGCGCGTATTTGGCAGGTAAAAGCAGGCGTCATGCATGTATATTTCTTCTTCGAGCGCCTCGGCACAAGCGCCTGCACCGGCGTCCGACTGAACTCGTCGTCATTCGACAGTAGCCTTTTCGGAGCGACGACTTCCCCTTCTCCTCTCGCTTGCTCATGGCGTGGTCCCTCCACGGGTTCGGTGACGTGCGAAACCTCGAACATGCCGTGAGCCCGCAAGCAGGCAGTTCTCTGATCCTGCTGAACACCGCCTTGGCGAGTGCGCCTGAGGCGCTCGCTTTTCACGGCATCGCCTACAGGAATGCTACAGCGACAGGTGAGAAGCCTCGGCGGATCTGATCAGTAGCGCTTCGGACGCACACCGGGAAGAACCGCAACTATAGCGCGCAAACAGTCGATCATCCTCCTCTCGCAATGGGTGTGCATCGCAGTTTGGCCTGGAGAAGAGAGCACCACATTCCCGTGGTGAACCAGCGTGCTCGCCGCGAAGCCAATCCAATGAGAGTCCTCGGCTCCAGGTGTCGGGGGGCCGCCAACACCAAGCACGCCGGCGCTCTATCGAACGCTTACGAGGCCCTGCTCACGCAGGAGACCGTCCAATGAAAAGCGCGACGATGATGATTCCGATGCCGCCGATCGCCGCCAAGGACAGGGCGATCCCGCGCAACGCACCCACGCAGCGCCTCTCGGTGCAGGAAATTCTGCACCTCGTAGACCGCGTCGAAGAGGACTGCGGGGCTGTAGCATGTGCCGCAGGGGCGGCAAACGAAGCGCCTCATGTAGCTTTCTATCGTCCTTCCTTCCTGCCGCCCGGCGAATCACTTGGTGGTGTAACCGCCGTTGACGAGGATGGTCTGGCCGGTCATCCACCAGCCGTCCGAGACGAGGAAGCGGATGTAGGGCACAATGTCCTCAATATCGGTCAGGCCGGTCTTCGAGAAGTGGGACAGTGCCGCCGCCGTCTTGTGGTAGGCCTGTGCCTCCGTGCTCTCCTGTCCGTAGAAGAAGGGCGTGTCCATCGGGCCGGGGCCGATCGCGGTCACCGAGATGCCGCGCTCGCCGAACTCCTTGGCCGCCGCACGGGTGAAATGCTCGACCGGCGCCTTCGTGCCGGCATAGATCGCATAGAAGGGTGTGAAGGCGCCGAGCAGCGAGGTGACGAGCGTGCAGAGCTTGCCGTTATCGTTGAGATGCTTGCCGGCTTCCTTGACAAAGAAGAAGGCAGCCTTTGAATTGATCGCGCTCATCTCGTCGTATTCGGCTTCCGAGATCTCGACGATCTGCTTCTTCAGCACCTTGCCGACGGTGTTGATGGCGATGTCGGGTTTGCCGAACGCCGCGACCGCATCGGCGAACAGCTTCTCGACTGCACCGGCAGTGGTCAGGTCGGCTTGGAAGGCCGCCGCGTCGGCGCCCGCAGCCTTGACGGCTGCAATGGTGGCGTCGGCATCCACCTTCGTGGCAGTGCTATTATAGTGGATAGCGATGGCCTTCGCGCCGTGGGCAGCGAGATCCCGGGCGATCAGTCCGCCGAGGTTCTTGGCGCCACCGCCGATGATGACGGTTTTGCCCTTGATGGAATGATCGGTCATGGATCGAGCCTCCGTGAGAAAGGGCGGCAGCACCAGACCGCCGTCCTTGTGGCTCAATCTACCGTCTGGAATATCCAGATAAAGAAAGGCAATCTGGCATCACCTGTCAGATCTCGCGAACAGTCAGCTGAATCTCGTGGACCGCATCGACCGCTTCCGTATCTTCGCTCGTGTCGTTGACGCGGCAAGTTTCACCCGGGCCGCCGACATGCTGGGGCTGCCGCGATCCTCGGTCTCGGCAGCGGTTGCGGAGCTGGAGGGGCGGGTTGGCGCCAGGCTCCTGCACCGCACCACGCGCAAGGTTTCGCCGACGCAGGATGGCGCGGCCTTTTACGAGCGCTGCCTGCGCGTCATCGCCGATGTCGAGGAAACCGAGGGCTTGTTCCGCCAACGCAGCGCCAAGCCTTCGGGCAAACTCCGTATCGACGTACCGGGCCGAATCGGCAGGCTCGTCGTCGCGCCGGCGTTGCCGGCCTTCCTTGACGAGTATCCCGAGATCGACATCGATCTTGGCGTGACCGATCGGGCGGTCAATCTGATCGAAGAGAGCGTGGACTGTGTGCTGCGTGTCGGCCCTCTGAACGATTCCGGCCTGATCGCGCGGAGTATCGGCAAGCTGCCGCTCGTCAATGTCGCCTGCCCCTCTTACCTTGCCTCCCACGGTACGCCGCGAACGCCTGGCGATTTGAGCCTGCATTGGGCCGTGAACTACGCCTCGCCCTCGACGGGCCGTGTCGAGCCGTGGGAGTGGATGGACGGCGATACCATGCACACCCTCCCGCTGCGCGGGCGCGTGACGGTCAATAGCGCGGAAGCCTATATCGCCTGCTGCCTGGCGGGCCTCGGCCTCATCCAGGTGCCGGCCTATGACGTACGCCATCATCTCCACTCGGGCGCACTGGTGGAAGTCATGCCGGACTATCGTGCCAAGCCGCTGCCCGCGACACTCCTCTATCCCCATCGCCAGCATCTCTCCCGCCGGGTGCAAGTCTTTGCGGACTGGCTGGAGCGGCTTCTGAAGAAAGCATTCGCGCCGTGATCTGTGGCCTTTGGCCGAAGTCAGTCGCTCGGACATTCCCTATTGCGCGAGCCCCCGAAGTTTCCTCCGAGGCACTCATTCTCACTTGGTGGGTTTTTGGGCGATGCTCGCGGTTATCCAGCTGATCGCCTTGTCCCTCATACGGGTTGCTGTGCCCCAGGCCCGAAACCTACTTGATCAGGAACGACTCGCGCTTCCGGCCGGTCTTTTCAGCGGCCACCAGCCACAGCGGCGGACGACCACGACCCGCCCAGGTATTTCCCTTGCTGTCACGATACTTCGGCGCCACGGACTTGCCAGCCATCGGGCTGCGGCCGCGTCGACCGTGACCATTCATGGCCATCTTGAGATCGCTCATGGACAGATCGTATTTGGCGATGACTTTCGCGGCGGCTTTGATGCCCTTCATATTTGAGCGTTCGCGTTCTCTGGCGGCGGCTTCCAATTTGGCGATTTGCTTGCGGATGGCTTCGAGGCTGAGAGACATGGCTTCTTCCTGAATCGTGTATCGAGTTTATGGTGTTCGATCCGAACGCCCTTTCTAACTGCACATCTCGCTATCGAAACGCAACCGCTGATGGGAGATATTTCACCGCGTGCACTGCAACAAATATGCACGCCCCAAACAGAAGTGCTCCGAATTCACGGCCCAGAAATTCAAAGTTCGGTGATGTATTCGGTGATGTATATAGCGTGCAGCAACCGGGGCGGTCTTGGTCGCGTCGGCATTTCGCGAGGGATGCTCCCCGTCGCCTCGCGGCCACTGTCGATCTTCCGCCGTACCTGTAACTCCCACGCGATCCACGCCCGTGGTCCGATGTAGATGTTGCTGATGCGCGTTATGCGAAGCTCGCTGGATTAAAGTTTGGCCTTCTTCTCCCACCTACCTGATTTCCGGTGCTCAAGCTGGATCAGGTCGAACGCAGCCTGAGCCAACCCCCTCCGGGCCGTGTTGATGTCCATAGGGCGACCCCCGAACGCCCGGACGATGGCTGTCACGGTGATCCGGGCGACTTCTTCCACCGTCACCGGATCGGGTTTGGGCGTCACTTAGGCTCCTCCATTCTTAGGTGGAACTTCGGACGGTAGTCGGACTCAGGAACGACACAATTTACATATGTTAAGATATTTGCAGTATGCTTGGGACAAGACCGTTGAGCCGAGAGTTGAGGCGCAACCCGGCGCGATGCACACCGTCGCGACACCGGGCCGGAAAGAGGTTTTTCGCTTTTTGGCAATCTTTGTGCCAAAGGACTTCAGATACTCGGCCTTGCCGGGCGCTTCTCTTAGGGTCCTTCGGGATGGCCCGGCGACCGTAGCAGAAGCCGGTGCGCGGATGCTTGAACGGAGTAGCTATTTGAGGCCGACTTTATTGCTACAGCCCATGCCAGTGAGTGTCGTCGTTGACCATCAGCACAGGCTCGTGCGCGTTCACGCTGAAGGCGAAGTCGGTTTGAAGGATGTCGAAGGCTTCCTCGATGCCCTGATCGTCGACAACGCGATGGCATACCGCAAGTACATCGATTCGCGGAATGCCATCGCCCGATACACTGCGGCGGACGTGGTGCAATTGGCGGCTCGCCTCAAGGTCTATGGACATGTCGACCGACGCGGTGCTGTCGCCATGGTGGTCAATCCACAGCACCGCGACCTCCTCGAGCAATTCCTCCAGCTGGGTCGGCCGCAACGCCCCGCCCGCACCTTTCTCGATCCCCAGACGGCTGAACTTTGGCTGAACGAGCAGCCCGAGGTCTAATCACGGGAGCAGGGCGAGAGCCACGAAGCGACGAGCGACTGTTGCCGGTGGTCTTTTCCTGCACATTGCCGCGTGCGTGGTACTTGAAGAGCGCGCGTTTAGGGCGACAGGAGGCCTGCTACGGGGAGCTGCTCGGCTTCGTGCCAAACCTCGACGCTGCGGGCTAGTGGCAGGCAAAAACCCCGACTTGGGCCCATTACTTCCTCGTTTGAAGGAAGCTGAATGATGCGCAGCACACTTCTCTGCTGCGCGGCCTGGGGGTGCTCCAATGGGTGTTCCTGCTATGTCCATGTCGGCGCCCGCGCTCTGCTTGCTATCGATTGCGGCGCTCATGGCCATTGGCTACGGCTGGAGGCGGTTAGCAGCCGAATTTCCGAGGTTGGCGACGGTGGAGAGGTTAGCCCCGGCTTGATCCAAATCAGACGCGAGCCGCCCGGTGCATCGTAGACTTGATCAATGATGAAGCCGATTCTCATTTGCTGCCCGACGACCGGCATAAATGTGCAGGCGGCCGTTCCGGGTGAGCCTGCGGTCGACGGGGTTCGCCGCTACGACGCGATCGACTGCGCGGCTTGCGGGCGAATTCACCTCGTAAATGCTGCGACCGGGAAGCTGCTGGCGGAAGAAGACAAAGAGTAGCGCTCGACGCCGGCGCCCGCATGAGATCTGACCAACGCCAGAATGTGAATCCGGGCGGTAACTCGCCATGTTCGAATGCGGCCTGGACGTCTAGGTTGGCGGGCCGGTGATGTAGATCCTCGGGCTGTACGTGGCGCTCCATGATTGCTCGGTCAGCGCCGCGGCGAGAGACAGCAGGACGCCCTCCGCGTACGCCCTTCCCGCCCTTGGCAAGATCTGAGGGTTGACGACGTTCGAAACTTCAATGCTCGCGTCAAGACCATCGTGCTCGAATCTACAATGAATGCTGCGTTGCGAGCTTTTCGGCGTGTTCGGCAGACAGATCACAGGTTTTTCGATGGGCATTGGGCCGGCCTCCCTCGCCTCCTTCCCATTCGAGTTAGCCCCGGGACTTCGCCGCTTTAGGGCGATCTATATTGCACGACTTATACTCCACCCCGATGGGGCTTCCTGATAACCCATCGAATTGACTGGCGTCCCCTACCGGAGTTGAACCCGTGCTACCGCCGTGAAAGGGAGACGTTACCCCCCTCGGCTGTCCACCCCCGTCCGCATAAATCCGCGATTTAATTGAATTTATGTGGACACCCCAGCTTGCGTCCGCGCACTTGAGCGGCCGCACGGCGATGAAGGCCGCGTGCGCGGCGGCCGGCATTGTGCCTCGTGGCGCGAAACCTTGGCCTCAAGGACACCCGCATGGTCGAGCGTCACTATGGCCACCTCGCCCCGAGCTATGGGGCCGATACGATCCGGCCCGGCGCGCCGCGTTCGGCATCGCGGAAACGGCCGACGTCGTGCCGCTGCTAAGCACCTTATGACCGGCAAGCCAAGGCCTGCACGAAGCAGCCCCAGCGGATGCCGCTATTCCCATGGAAAGCGGGGCACCATGACCCGCGCCACATACCGCCCGATATCCGGAATCTTCTGCCCAACGTCTTCGCGGCCGTTGCGAAGGAGTGGCTTGGCGCGGCTAGCCTCCCAACTGACGTTCCCGAATACGAAAAAGCCGAGACGCTCGAGGAGGTCGAGCGCCAATGTGAGGGTTGGACGAATCCGCATTCCGGGACTTGGTAGTCGCCTCCCTCGTGGGAAGCGGCGCTTGATTGCGCCGCGATGGTGGAGCGCACCGCCGAATATGTCCGCGACCGGTGCGGCGACGACCGGCAGGGAGACCACCGCCGCGCGTTCGAAGACAAGGTGTGGGCGTGCGAAAGCTTGCCGCGGCGAGGACACGGTAGAGACCTTCTCCGCGGCATTGTGGTTACTCCCACTGACGGTTGTACGAATGGTTGCCACTCGCGCTGCAGCATGCGACGCTTCCCTCAGTTTGGGGAAAAGAGCATGAAATTAGAAAGAACAATGGCCGCCATTGGCGGCTGCATACTGCTGGGCGCGTGCTCGAGCATTATCGAAGGGCGCAGCCAGCAGATCATGATCAACAGCAACCCGCCCGGCGCGGACTGCGGGCTGTATCGACAAGCCCTCCGCATCGCAACGGTGCAGAACACGCCCGGCATCGCGCTGGTCGAGAAGACCAAACATTCCATCTGGGTGGCCTGCGTCAAGCCGGGCTACCAGATGGCGAGCTACTACAACAAGTCGGGCGCGGCCGGCGCGACGTTTGGCAACATCATCCTGGGCGGCGGCATCGGCTGGGCGATCGACAGCGCCTCTGGCGCGGACAACAAGTACGATTCGCCGGTCAACATCACGCTGGTGCCGAACGTGCCGGGCCAGCCCGAGGGGCCGATGACCCTGCCTGCGTCCTATATGGCGCCAACGCCCGCACCCGCCACGACGCCGGAGGCAGTGCCTATGCCTGCGCCAACAACGGCACGGTGAGGCTCCTTGACGGCGCGCCGCCCGCCCGGTGCGCGGGGCGTGTGGCCTCGAGCGATCGTGATGGCCCCTGGTGTATCGTTAGAGGCCGCGGCTCCTTGTTCAATTTGTTCTGCTTGGAGCCTTGCCGGCATGTTCGAGGCCGGGCAGCTGCGTATGCCCGGCCGCATCTCGGCATTGCTCGATTTCACGGCCGGCTGCGCAGGGCTCGATCGGCTAACGGTCGGGCGAGGATGACGGTATCTGCGGGCGAGGGTTAAACAGCGGTAGCCAAAATCGACCGGTGGCGTTTAGTGGGCAAATACGGGTGTGGCGCCGGAAACGCTAGGCACCTCGGCCGCAACGGTCGGCGATGGCGCGAGTTTTGGATATCAAGTTGGCGTTCTTGAATACCGCGGCTATGCGGCGGAAGCGGACTTCGGTATTTGCGTTGGAACCTTGCTTCACGACAAAGTCGAATCGCTCGACGAAATCCGAGACCCCAATCGACTTCGTGGTCACGGTGATGATGGCGAGGCGCTCGCGCGGATCGATCTGGGGTGCCACGTCGTAATCCTGGGACATGCGCCGGACGAGGCAGTCGGTGAGCGCATCGAATTCGACCGGATAGGTCGCGCGCCACAAAACGAGTGGATCTCGGACATCGTCAGAGGTCGTGCAGCCGGCGGCAAGTGCTGCGACGGCTGCGGCAATTGGAATCACGCTCTTCAACAGGTCTTCTCCATCTGGTTGCAGCAGTGCGCACGAGGGCGTCCCCGGGAGAGCGTCTGCCTTGATGGCATGGATCTCTCACCGCGCTTTCCCCTTGGCCAGCCCCAGCTCGACCAGGCTGCGGATTGCCTCAGAGCGGGTAATGTCGCCTCCGGCCTTCGCGGCCCATGCATCTACGGCAGCGGTAAGGTCGGCAGGAAATCGAACGCCGATCATGGGATCTCGGCCGCCAGTTGGGGGCCGACCACGCTTTTTTGGTTTAGCCGTAATTGACTTCGCCATATTTTTGGCTTTACCATAAAGGACAGCCGAACGGAAGGCTGCAACCTCCGCCAGGCTCTGACCGCAACCCGGCCTCCTGAAAGGACGCCGGACTACGGTTGACGGCGACGCGACCGGCGGTGTCGGCGGTGGTCGCCCCAGCATCGACAGGAAGGCCCCGATGAGCGGGGCTTTTTTGGCGGCACCGTGGCGGAGGGCGAGGCCGCTACGCTGGCCATGGTGGCACGCCGACACGACCGCATAGCTTCGCCGACCTCGAGTAGCTACTCCAAGCGCTCGTAGATTGTCTCCGCGGCTCCTTGCCATGCGCGGTCCCAAACGGTGCAGATGTCAAGGTGAGCAAGTTGCCAGACATTTGCCCGGTCTGAGTGCGCTCCGTTCCAGTGAAGACTTGGTTGGTCGAGGCCGTGTAGCGGAGGTTCACCTTGTCGCCGTTGACCTTGTAGATCCCGCCGCCGGAACCGCCTGTTTTGCTCGGAAGCGCTCGGCATCGTGCGTTTCCCAACACCACCACTTGGGTTGCCAAGTCCTGTGCCGAGGCGATAACGGGTGATGCAAGCAGCAATGCAAGTGCGGCTGCTCCAACAAGTCTGTATGCCATGGATAGCCTCTTGTGCTGAGGGTCAGGTACTCGCGCGAGACCCCACGCAGCTGGACTATCTTAAGTAGAGCAGCGGTGAACATCGTTGGCAATGGCGCGGCTCCGGGCGGTCGTGACCTCGGGCGAGTTCGCCATGCGCATGTCTGTCGCATCGCGTGGGCAGAGCACCATCGGCGGACGCCGCCGGGCGGACTGCGGCGCTACCCGGCGATGCACTGGCCCCGCTGATCGGGGCCTTTTCTCCTTCTGGTCGGGCTACCTCCGCTGCGCCAGCCGCGCCGCCATCGGCGTGCGATACGCTCACAGCGCCACGCGGCAGGCACGGGGAGACCGGAGACATGGGGCGCGCAATTCTCTCGCTTGCCGGGTTCGAGATTGGCGGCAGCTGGCTCTTGGTGTCGACGCTCGAACTCATGCCGATCGCGGCCTACGCCTTGTCGGTGGGCGCCGCGTCCATCGTGGTGACGCTCTTCATCTTGCGCGCCTCATGGTCGCTATCGCGTCGCAGTCATCACCGGGGCGGCTTCGGTAGCTCCAATGTCCGCCGATGACAATGCCGCCGCGGCTCCGGCAGTTAGGTGGCGCCCCTCGCCCTGGCTTCGGCCGGAGTCCGAAGTGCACGGCAACGTCGCGTCGCCATGGTCGTTCATACTTCGGGTGCCTGCGCGAAGCGCGCGGGTGGGGTGTGCGTGGTGAATGTCGTGACAGATGTGATTTGGGACACCTTCGGGTGGATCCTCGACAACCCGACGTGGTCGGCGTCGATCGTCGCGGGAGTGGTGTTCTGCATGGTCTTTGCGCTGCCGGCGCCGCGCGGCAGCAAGAAGTGAAATAGCGCGCCTTTGCCCGGCCATAGCCTCGAGCGCGATCGCCGGCCCGACACGCGCCAGTGCGGCAATGGTTCGTCGTCTCGCAGGCGGTTAGGACGCTTTCCCGCCTTGCCGCGAGAAGCGCTCGATTGCGCTGGGCCAGGTTGCGGCTTGTGGCCACGTCATTGGGCGGCTCTCACGCCTTGCAACCGTCAGTCGCGCGTGCTCCGATCGCCGGCGTAGTGTTCTTCATCGCATGGCACGTTCTCGAGATGGTCCGCACGGGGAAGGCCTCAGGCTTTTGTATTTGAGACGACACTGGCCGCGCGGCCAGTGTGTCAGACCGCCCTTCCCAAGTCGCCCGCAGCCCCCTCGCCCCTCAGTCTATACGAGACCTCGGTGCCAATTCGCAGAGGCGTCATCTTGGCATTGGACAAATATTGGGCGTGCCACTTGGCGCGTGCCGCCAAGTCAGTCAAATCGCTGGCGTCCCCTACGGGAGGGGGCGACGATGGCCGATCTAAGTCAATAAACGCTGGACTTCCTGCACTTCTTGGCCCACCGATACTCCTAATTCCTACTACTATTTCGGAGCGATACGGTGCCGACTTATCTCGTCAAGCAGGGCAACAGGTATTGGGCGCGGTTTCAGGTACCCGAGGACGTGCGCGCCGCTTTCGACAAGCGCGAGCATTGGGAGAACCTGCGGACCGACGACCTCAAGCTCGCCCAGGCGCGGCGCAATCGAGCCCTCAGCGACTTCCGGGCGCGCGTCTTGGAGGCTCGAGGAAGTGTCGGCATCATGGACGACGACGCCCTCGCGTGGCGGCAGACGGTGCGCGAAGCGGCGGGCACAGAGGAAGCGGGAACCGTCGTTGATCTCACCTTGGAGAAGGCAGCGGAACGATATGTCCCCGGTGGCCTCAAGGCGGCGCAGCGGGCGGCGCGACTGTTTCATGATGAAGACCTGAGCGACGCGGTCCTCGACCTAGGAGGCCCTGAGGCGCGCCGGTTTATCGCCGTAGCGCTAGAAGGAAAGCTCCCCCTCGCCCCCTTCGTCGACCCGTGGAACACCGTGCGCAAATCCGAGGTTGAACCCAAGACCGCCCACATGGACAGGACCGTCGTCGAGCGGTTCGTCGCCACGTTTCCCCTTGCCGCCGACGTGACGCCTCCTGCCGTCGCCGCGTGGATCGACAAGCGCCGCACGGACGGAGACGTATCCCCGTCGACCCTACAGCGCGAAGTGAGTGGCCTGCGGAGCTTCTGGGGATATCTCAAGGGCCGCGGAGAGGTCCCCAAGGAGGCCCCTGACCCGTTCCAAGGGCTGCGCTTCAAGGGCAAGGCGAAGGACGCCACCCGTTCGAAGCGCCAACGCTTCTCCCCGGGCGAGATCGCCGCGCTGTACCGCGAGGCCCTGCGTCGAGACGATCAGGACTTGGCGGACCTGATCGCCATCGCGGCCTACTCAGGAGCACGGCGGGAGGAAATCTGCGCCCTGTCGATCCCGCAGATCGTCAAGGGGTGGTTCAGGATCGAAGACGCCAAGACCGAAGCGGGCGTTCGCGAGGTCCCGGTGCATCCGCGTATTGAGGCCATCGTCAAGCAGCGCATCGACGGCCGGAAAGCTGGCTACCTGTTCGAGGACCTCGACAGCGACAAGTACGGAAACCGAGGCGACGCCCTTGGGAAGCGCTTCGGGCGGCTAAAGACCGCCATGGGGCACGGCCCCGAAAAGGCGTTCCACAGCATCCGCCACACCTTCACCCGCATGCTGGAGGAGCAGAAGGTCCCCGAGAACCTCACGGCGGACCTGATCGGGCACGCCAAGACGACCATGAGCTATGGCGTGTACTCCGGGCGTGGCGCGACGCGCCCGCTGCTTGGCGATGCAATACGGAAGGTGTCCTACCCGAAGCCCCTATAGGTTGAGAACCTCGTGGTGAACAGCGCGGAGAATGAAAGGAGCCGCTCACCGTGAAACTCCGTCCGTCACTTGACCACGCGATAGGGCACTCCGGAGGAAGTGACGGGGACAGTGGAGCCATAGCCCCGCTGGACGAGAAGCGCCCTGACTGCCTCGGCCGTATGCGCGGCCATTCGGCCCGGCCCGACGATGATTTCAGCCAGGGGCATTCTTCCGGTCGTCGGAAGCTTCAGGTCGAAGTCCCAAGCGGGAGTGATGACCGTCTCATGGCCGATAAATGTAACCTTTGACAAGTCGCTCGGCTCGACTCTCCGCACGATGCGCCATTCATCTTCCGCGCGGAACGTCTTGTGCTTGGGAATTGCCGCTAGTTCGGTGCTTTTCTCATTCAGGGCAAAAGCGTAGTCCCGCGCCGACACCGCCACGCCTTCGGCTTGGAGCTGTTCGTAGAGTTGCACGCCCCGCTGGACAAGTTGGTCGGCCGCACGGCGTTGGCGAACTTCGTCGTACTCAACTGGTAGGAGAAGCTGTGGAACCCCGGGCGATTGCACGCGCTCCAATAGCGCATCGAAAGCGAACCCAATGCTGATGCCGCCCTCGGCACCCCCGTAAGCTCGCCACTGCGAGAGGTCATCTCTCGCCGCAGAGAACGCCCCGGCAAAGACAGCATTCGAGGTCGCCAGCGATAGGCCCATTGTGAAGAACCTTTCCATCTCGACCAGCACCGCTTGGGCGTGTTGCGATGGCATGGTCGAGCGCGCGGCGGCAATTCCGTCCAACACAAACTGCGCCGCGTGGATGTACTCTCGCTCATCGTTCATGAAGCGAATGTGCGACGCGCGAAGTGTGCCGTGCTCCAGAATCTTCAAGAACGCTTCGGGCTTCGTGTAGTGCCACAGGACGTCCGGAAAGCGTGCACCCCAACGGCTCGCCGCACCCATCAGCAAGTCGTTCAGAATGGAGCCGAGCAAAGCCGTCATCCGGTCAAGAATATCTTGGTTCATCGCGTCCCTTCCCAGCGTGACGACTAGCACAAGTTCCTGATCCGGAACGCCTGGGATTTTCTGCCGGAAACGCAAAGTGGTATTCGTCCCCACCGCGATCGACCGTTCCCCCCGTACCCCTCCCCCGCCACCCATCGCCTCGAACGTTGGCCCGCCGTGCTGCCGGCCCCGCCAGCCGGTCCGCAAGTCCACCGAGGGTGCCAGCCAGCGCCCAGCGCCGCCCCGAAGGCAGACATAGCGAAGCCCCGGAGGGGCGTCCTCCGGGGCTCCTATAGGCCCTCCTGATGCCGCCCTTGGCTACGCCGCGAGGGCTGCCGCCTCCTCCGCATCATACCGCGCCATGGCTTCGGCTCGCCTCTTGGCGTCCCTCTCCCGCTCCGCACGGACGTTCTCAGCCGAGTCGATCCAGCGCAGCCAATCGCCCCAGCGCTGAACGGAGCAGCCCGGAGCAATCATGAGCATCTCGTTGAGTTCAATGCCCCCGAACTGACCAGGGCTGTAAGGCTCCCACGACACCCTCGTCCCGTTCTTGCGCACCCTGCCCGCGCCCTTCCACCACTCCTTCTTCGCTTGCCGCATGCCGATCTCCTTCATGTCTCGCAGCGCCCCGCGCGGCGTGAGGAGGAGTCTAGTCGCGGGCCAATCGCTGGCCCCACGAGATTTCCGGCACGCGCCAAGGGGCTTCGATTGAGTCCCCATGCGAACTTCGCGTGAGCCCCTCTAATCTCACCTTGGAATTTTTGCGATACGGGAAGAGTTGCAGCCCGGAGGCTTGTCTCCCGCCATGGTGAGTCAACCCGCCGCAGGGACAGCGAGCGACTCAAGCCCATATAAATCCGCCTAAGGTCCCTCACGGGGTTCTACAAGGGGAGCGCGGCACATGGACAGGCTGGTTAGCTACCTTCGGGTTTCGACCGACAAGCAGGGACGAAGCGGCCTCGGGCTGGAGGCCCAGCGTCAGGCAGTGGCTGACTACATTGGCGGCGGGCGCGGCAAGCTGGTGGCCGAATTCGTCGAGGTCGAGAGCGGCGGACACGATGACCGCCCCCAGCTCAAGGCCGCGCTTCACCGGGCCGAAGTGACGGGCGCGGTCCTCTTGGTCGCCAAGCTCGACCGACTGTCGCGCGACGTGGCCTTCCTCGCGAACCTCCAGAAGAGCGGCGTGAAGTTCCGCTGCTGCGACATGCCGGACGCCAGCGAGTTCACCATCAACATCCTGGCCGCCGTGGCCCAGCACGAACGGAAGCTCATCCGCGACCGCACGAAGGCCGCCATGGCAGCCGCGAAGTGGCGAAAGGGCTTCAGGGGCTACGGGAACCCGAACGGCGCACGGGCCTTGCGTCGCGCGAGGAAAGGCAACGCGGCGGCTATCGCGGTCGTGGCTGCCAACGCGGACACGCGCATGCAAAGGCTGCTCCCGGTGATATCCGACATCCGGGCGTCCGGGCACACATCGCTGCAGGCCATCGCGGACGAGTTGAACGCGCGGGAGATCAAGACCGCACGCGGCGGACGCTGGTACCCCACGAGTGTGAAGAACGTCCTCGACCGCAGCGCGGCGGCGTGAACAGGCGGGCGAACCGGATGGCCCTAGGAGGCGCTAGGAGACTCGTATAGCGCCTCCGTCGCGACTGGCACGGAACAGCGCGCCAACCCCCGAGGGCCTCCAGCGAGTCTCCTAGAGTCTCCTGAGGGCATCCATCGGGGAACCCTGCGGTCTTGGAAGCGTGTCCGCCAGATCCTCGGCTTCGGCGTGCTCGCCTTGAAAGGCCCACCCTTGCAGCTACCAGCCGGGGGCGACCCGCTGGGATCACCCCTCGACGCCTAGATGTGGTGGCATTCTTGAATGGCGCACCATTGCAGTACAGAACCACCCGGTGACGTACCAGTGGTGGTCGGCCGCCGGTTCGACTTGAAGGTCGCACCTATGCAGTACGAGACCCGCCCCGGCGCACGGTCCTGGCGCTGGCGGGCAATGACGGGTCACGCGCTTGTAGACCTCCGGTAGCAGTACGGGGCGGCTCGCCGTGGCCCGTCGCGACCTCTCATCGTTTTTGCCCGTACATCCCCAACAACCCGAACAACACGACACACCATGCCCAAAATCAAACTCAAGGCGGCATCCATGCGGGTCGCCGTAGACGCTCGCTGCACTTCGCAGCTCGATTGGCTCCGCAAGGTCAGCGTCCTGACCATCGGCGGCAAGCGCCCGCCTTCTCACTCTCAACTTGTCCGACGCGCTGTCGGGCTCCTCACGGAACACACCACCATGAAACTAGAAGCTGGCCGCCACGACGGCCTGACCGGACCTCGCCCCGAGGACACTGCAGCCGAGCGCGCCGCGCTGGAAGACCACGGCAGGATCACCGACGCCGCCTCGCCCGCCCGCATGGTCGACCCGGAGGGACGGCTCCTGCCTTGGCAAGAGGCGATCCTCTCCAGCCTTGCGGGCGCCCTTGGCCGGCGCCTCGCGTTCCCGGTGAAGGAGTAAGCCCATGAGCATCCGCCTTACCGATGACGAGCGGACCGGGCTCCTCTGGGCGCTCTATGACGCTCTCCTGAAGCATCTTCACGCGGCACTCACGAGCGGCGGCCCGGTCAAGGCGTCCATGCTCGACGTGGCTCGCCGCTTCCTGGCATCCCAGGGCATCCATGCGACGACCCGAGGCGAAGCCGCGCGTAGTCTCGACGCGCTGTCGAAGCTGCCGTTCGACCGACAGTAACGGGGCGAGACCACACGCCCTTTTTCCTTTCGCGCTTTCTTTGAGGATGACCCCCTCGATCTCCTAGCGCATCCCCACCCGGAGCCGACCATGCAACTCCCGAACCGTCATCAACGGCGGTCGATCAAGCACGCCCTCGCGCGATCGGACTACGCGACCCCAACCAATGGCGTCACCCACGACGCACTCACGGGAGGCTCATTCGCCGTCCTGTGCCGTCTCCTGCAGGACAACGGTAACGTCCTCAGCGAGGAACACCAAACCGCGCTCTATGCCCTGTGCGGGCTGTTCACGAAGTCGGCTCAACACAAGCTGACCGGACGGTGGGCTTTCGGGCTGCCGACGGGGATGGGTAAGACCTCCGCGATCGTCGCATGGTGCGCCACGCTGGTGGCCCAGGGACACGACCACATCTCCGTTGCCGTCTCCGCGTCCAAGGTCGAGGCTCTTTGCGATCTCAAGCGCGCCTTGATCCGACAGGGTGTCCCCGAGGAACGCATAGGCCTCCTGTACGCGGACGGCGGGCGCTACTCCATGCCCCGCACCCTCGACAATGAGGACCGACAGATCATGCTCGTCTCCCATGCCCGCGTACGGATGGGGACCGGGCTGGAGCGGTTCAACAGATATCGGGGCAAGCCTCGGGACCTGCTGGTTTATGACGAGAGCCTCATCACCAGTGACGCAAAGGGCATCTCCGCTCTTGAGCTCAAAGGTGCCGCGGCACTCATGGCTGTCCTCATTGCCGAACACGACGGAGCGAAGGACATGCTCGCCTATGTCTCCGGCGCAGTGTCTGCGATCGACGCCGCTCTGGCGCGGGCCAAGACCACGGACAGAGCCCAGGTCATCCAGCTTCCCCAGCCTGCCGAAGGGACCGTTGAACAGTACCGCGCGCTCGTTCCCAAGCGGGCCTCCATGGCGCCCATCGAGACCCTTCTAGACCTCGCGCATGAGGACCTTCGGGTTGTCTCGACAAGCGAAGGGGGAGCCGTCTGGTACGACCTGGCAGTCCCCCGTGAGCTTCACAACGTGCTGGTCCTCGACGCGAGCTACTCGATCCGGGAACTATGCCTTGCAGACGCATCGATCCGGGACGCCGAGAAGCATCTCGACGCGGTGAAGCGGATTGGCGTTCCCCTGTCACATCTCAAGGACTACTCCGCGGTCGAGCTGCGACAGCTCTTCGTGAGCGGCGGCAGACACAGCATGGAGCGCGACTACAGCCGCGACCCGTGGGACCGCAAGATCACGAAGGAGATCGTTGAGGTCGTGAAGGCGATCCCGGAAGACGAAGCGGTCTTGGTGTTCGTGTTCAAGCCTCGGGCATCCGGGCCGGACTTCGGACGCCTTACCTTGTCTGCTCTCGCACAAGCGGGCATCGACGTTCGCGCCCAGGTGACTGCCCTTGAACACGGCAAGGAGGTCCCACGCGATCGGATCAACGTCGTGACGTGGGGCATGGAGACATCCCTGAACTGCTACGCCCATTGTCGAAACGTCATCCTCGCTGGTGTCCTGCACCGATCGACCCTCGACCTCGCGGGCCTCTATCTGGGCCAGCGCGACAACCTCACCGCCGACTTGGACAGCAACCTCATTCACCGCCTTGTGCGTTCCGAGGTCTGTCACTGCATATACCAAGCGCTCAGCCGCGGAAGCTGTCGAGTGATCAACAACGGCAAGGCGGAAGCCATGCGCGGCTGGATCATTCACAAGGACCTCGAAATCCAGCGCACCCTCTCCAGCGTCATGCCCGGTGCGGTCTGGTCCGAATGGGCGACCGACGACCAAGGCGTCCGTGGGAACATCACATCCAAGACCGCGCACGCGATTTTGGCGTATCTCAAGGCCCTCCCCGACAGCGTCGACAAGGTCTCCTCGCGCAAGCTCAAGGACGACCTTGGGCTAGCGAATGTCGTCGCCAAGACCTTCACGCGCTCTCTCACTGTCGCCCTCTCCTCCGTCGTTGGATGGCAGACGGAGGGGAGGTCGCTGGTCAGGGTCGCCGCCAGTTAGTGGACGTGTCCCCTATAAAGAGAACCCTATAGGGATATGTCCATTAAGTTGGTCCCTCAACTCGTCTCCCTGCCCGGTCATCACCCCGGCGCATCGAGACAATCCCCCCGCGCCCCGTAGACCTCCGACAGAGACCCCGAGGGGTCGAAGAACGAGACACCTGCAGGGCTCGGGGGTGATCCCTAGCTCCTCCCACAACCTTCGGTCTCACCATGGAAAGCTGTGCTGCCACGGCTTGCAGTCGTTCGCGTGCGAAGCGCGGACGCTACTGCAAGTCCCACAGTAAGAAGCTGAACAAGTACGGCCACCCTCTGGGCCGCCCCATCCCGCGCAACTGGCTGTTCCACTTCGCCGCCCAGGCGATGCCGGTCATCGTGGCCCACAGCACCGACCACCCAGGCATCAAGCTTGCGTTGGGTGAACTCCAGTCCCTCCTAGGCGCCCCTCACGTCCTCCTCGGAAGCCGTGCAGGGGACCATATCGCCCGTATCGCGGCCACCGCCATCGAGCCCCGCTACGTGCTTGCTATGGTCGCGTCTGTCGCCCTGTTCGACAGGGACCAGCCTCGCTTCCTCCGGGACGCGAAGGCGTACCGGTTCGCCATCGCTCGCGCTGTCTTGTCGCTGGCCCCGTGCCCGCGCTCGATAGCCCCTCGTTCACGCGCCCTCGACGCCATCGGCTCTCTGATGGTCACCCGATACAGCGCGTTACTCGCCGTGATCCTCGCGGCGATCGACACCACCGACAGGCAGGCCAGAGAACGGGCCGCCGCCATGTCGGCTCCTCTCCCCACTCTCTGACTTCAACAACAGCAAGGTCAAACACATGTGCTTCCCATCAGGCGCTGCTGCGCCCGCCCCCGTCCAGACCGTCGCGGCCGTGCCGCCCCCGCCGCCCCTGAAAGACCCCAAGGCGCCCCAGATCGACCCCAACAAGATGAACGGGCAGGACACTGCCTCCGCAAATCGGCGAGGTACTTCGCTCTTCCGCAATGACCTCTCGTTGCCGACCACGTCGGGCTTCGGCTCCGGTCTCAACATCCCCCGCTAATCGAAAGGAACCACCATCATCATGGCCAGCGATCAATCAGTCACCGTCACTTCCGAGGAAGCCAAGCAGCTCGCGGAATTCTCCCGCGCCCAGCGCGAAGCCGAGGCCCGCACCCGCCCGCTCCCTCCCCAGTCTGGCATCCCGGAAAGCGCGTACCCGCCCGGCGAAGGCCCGGCATATGTGGCCCGCATGATGGCCCGTGCCGATCAGGGTGGGTGGTCCAACACTCAAGACACGGTGAGTGCCTCAAGTGCCGGTGACCTTCCGCCCCTCGACGCCTCCAACGTCGACCCGCGAGGTGATGCCGGCGCGCGGTCCCTTTCGGCGCTGCGCCCTGGCGCAACCGTGTTTCATGCCGGCATGCGGACGCGTATCGAGGTCGAGCAGGCCGTTGCATTGGGCCTGCTGGAACACTCCGAACGCGGCGGCTATCGCTTGCCCGACCGCCGTGACCCCGCCGTGAATGGCGACGCCAAGCCGCGCATTGAGCAGCGCGTTGGCCAAGATCAGCGGCAGGAAGCCGACCTTCCGGCGGAGCGAGAAGCCGGTGAGGTCGCCGACGCCGAGACCCGAGGTGCGATGGACCTTGCAGAAGGTCTCATCGACGCCCCCGTCTTGAGCGCGATCACAGAGGACCTTGCGGTGAACGGCTCCTTCTCGATGGCCCATATCGCCGAGGCTTCCCAGCGAGCGGGCATCTCGACCGAGCACGGTCAGGCGCTCGCCTACAAGCTGTTCACGGGCGGCATACGTCAGGCCACGCGGGCGGCCGTTACCGCCGGTGTTCCTGCCGATGAGGTCGACGCCCTCTGGGGTTGGGCTCAGCGCGAGCGTCCCGGTGATCACCGCAACGCGGTCCGCGAGATCGCGATGGCCGGTCGGGCGGGAGCCATCAAGGTTCTCGCCAAGGCCTATCTGGCTCAGCGGAACGACAAGGCCCGCAACAGCTAAGCGCGCCTCCCGCACCGCCTTACACGCCACCGCCCTCGACGTTCATTCGTCGGGGGCGACTTTTGCCAAAGCGATCAAGGAACACATTCATGAGCCGCATTGCACTACCTCGGACCGTCGACGCCCTGATTGACATGCTCGACACCAGCGCCTTTCCGCTGAAGACCCTGCCGGTTACCGCCACTGTCGACGAAGTCCACCGCCACTTCGGCACACGCGACGCGGTCGACTTTCTGCGGGCACTCCAGCGCGAGAGGGATGAAGCTATCCACGAACGGAGCATCACCTTTGACGGTGACGAGTAACCCCGTGGCCGCTCAGACATCATTCCGGGGCCGCGTCGATCGGCGCACCCGTCGCCTGACCCTGCCCGTCCCCTCGGGCCTCTGTACGTTCTCCATCGCGGGCTGTTGGGGCAACCCCGCGATCGACGGCAACGGCTCCGCGGTCGTGAAGGTCCACTGCCGCTCTGAGAAGACCGGACAGCACGCCAGCTTCCGGTTGACCCGTGACGCCTCCTTCGACCTCCCCGCGACGGATGGCGTGGTCGTCGAGGTCCTCCAGGCCGTCAACGCGACCTCGCTAGAGGTCTCCGTAGCGACCCGTGAAGCGCCCTCAGCGGCTCCGAAGGCACCCGCCCCCGGACGCTATCGTCACCGGTTGCCCTCTATGCTGTCCGGCGAGGTGGTCCTGGCGATCTCCAAGGGCCACTTTCCGACTGCACATGCCTACTCGCGCACGTAGCCCCAAGAGGCAACGCAAGACGCTCGCAGAGCAGGCGCGCGAGTTGGCTGAAGAGATCGCCGCCACGAGTGCGGCGCGTTCGTCGCCTCCTCCTTCGACGCCGGACTTAAGCTTCGATACCGAGCCGGGTTGGTTCGACGTGCCGGACAACCCTTTGCCGCGCCCCAAGACAACCCTACGGGCCATGGGCGTGCGTCGATAGCGATCCCGGCACGCTCCCCCTACACGAGGAACATTACCATGCTTGAACCTCTTCGATCGGGGGAGCGTCGACGCGCGCTCCCGGCCGGTGTCGTTATTCGTCCTGCCACTGCTGAAGATTGCCACGACATCGCGCCGCGCCTGCGGTCCGCCGATGCCCAAGAGCTTCTCGCCGCTACTGGTAGTCCTCCAGACGTGTCGTTGCCCTCGACCCTTCGTTGGCATCCTTCCGTTGTCGAATTGGAGGGGAGGCCCGAGGCGATCATGGGATGCGCGCGCCTCGACGATATCGAGGGTGTTCCTTGGTTCGCCTCAACGGACGTTCCGGTGTCCCCGAGGTGGCGCGTGGCGTTCCTGAGATACAGCCGTCAGGTGGTCGACGACTGGCAACGGACGTTCCCGCTCCTCCACAACTTCACCGACGCGCGCAACACGGTCCATCACCGATGGCTCAAGCGCATCGGCTTCACATTCCTCGCCCGTCATGAGCGCTTTGGCGCCCTCGGGCTCCCATTCCTCGAGTTCGTAAGGATAGACCACCATCATGTGTGATCCAGCATCCGCAATGGCCGGCACCTCGCTCGCCATCGGCACGACCCAGTAGCCCGCCTCCCTTCGCGATCCTCCGGTGCCGCTCCCTTGGCATCGGAGGCCGCTCCCCTCTCCACCCCTTTAGGAACCCCATGACCATCACCGCACACGCGCGCGTCGATCGCCGAACGCGCCGCATCACACTCCCCTTGCCCGACGCCGCGGGCCACCACGAGTTGACCATCACCGGCACTTGGCGAGACCTCGCAGAGGACGGCCCGGACGCTACGGCGATCGTTGTTCGTTGCGAGGGCTACAAGGGTCTCACGGGGTCGTTCAGGATCACCGAGGACGCGACCTTGCGGTTGCCCGCGAAGACGCTGGGCGTGAAGCTGGAGGTCCTCGACGCGTCTCCTGTAGCCGACCTCAGGGTGACCGTGCGCCCGGCCGATGCGTCACCCGTGGCGAGCGATGGTGTCGCCCCCGAGGGCACGGGAATGCCGGACTATGTCATGCCGCCGGTGCTACGCGGGATCTTTCGCCATGGGTAGGCGCAGAGGTTCCAGGGGGTTGTCGAAGGAGAACGAGACGGAAGCGGACATCACCCTGGCCGACATTTACGAGAACGACGCCCCGCGCGGCGATGCTGTGTTCGCGCCGGACCGCCTAGAGGATGACGATTATTGGTTGCCGGGGAAGGAGTTGCGCTCGCAGCTTGTTCGTAGGTCGGTTCGCTAGCTGGAGGACGATCAGTTAGGGATGAGGGACGCGCTGCTATTTCGATCCTCGGCGCTCCTTCACTCGCCTGATGTCGCCTTTGGGAACCCAAAGCCAGTCTTCGCCTTGAGCCAAAATAAGGCCTGAGTCGAGGACGCGTACTAGTGTGCCGACAATGACGCCCCTTTGCATTGCTTGGGAAACCTCGACCTCGACAGTTAACGCCTTGCCCTGGTCAATGGCGGTGCGACTGCCGCGAGCGCTCAAGGCAGACCCTCCGAGGAGAGCGAGTACCGCGAATACGCCAATAGGCCAGAGTGCAACAAACCCGACTAATCCAGAAGCCTCGGCTCTTTTAATGACCCACGAGGCGCCATAAGCGACTGCGAATATAGCGGCCGTGAACCCAACGATCAGTATGATTGATGTTCCTGTTACCTTCTCAATGCCAAGGCGTTCCTGTAGTGACGTACCCTGTACAACCCAGAAGAAGAAAAACAATGCGCCATAGCCTCCGAAGCTCAGGGCCAAAATGGGCCAATCTGAGAATTGCAGGGGCCGCATTCTGTAAAAGTACCAAGCGCCTACCACTGTAATGACCCCGACCCCAAGCCCAAATGGTAGCGCGTACATCGTGGAAACAAGGTTGTCTGCTGCAGAGACATAGAAGAGCCATGGCGACTTCTCGCCCGCAAAGAACGCGATGTTGTAAGTGATACCCAGCAGTAGGCTTGCGGCGCCTAGAACGGCAGCGACCTTGATTAAGGTCTCTATCGACAGTCCAGTTTCACGAGATTGTGGTTGCTCTGGCGGCGCGTTTGTCATGGCTGCTCTCCCCCCCTTGCTACGCAGCTCACAGCAGCGCTGCACGTTCCATCAACTCGGGACCTTTATTGCGCACGTTGCCCACCGCATCGGGCACCTGCCACAGGTCGATAGCTCCCCCATAGGGTTGCATCATAGCCGCTGCGTCCTCCGGCGGACCGCGCATCCAGTCGTCAAACTGGCCCTCTTCCAAGACCAGCGGCATGCGGTCGTGATAGGCGGCCGTGCCGGGCGCGGCGTCCGTCGTCACGATGGAAAAGCTTGTTACCTTCGCCTGACCATCCGCGCCCCACGCGTCATAGACCCCGCCGAACGCGAACGGGGTCGACTTGGGTTGGAAGTGATAGGGCCGCTTGATCTTCGCACTGACCTTCTGCCACTCATACCAGCCCGTTGCTGGGACGATGCAGCGCCGCTTTTTGAACGGCTCGCGGTAGGTCGGGGCCGTGGCGATGCGATCCGAGCGCGCGTTGATGGTGCTATAGGGTTGCTTGGCGAGTTGGTCGGGCTTGAGCCAGAACGGGATGAGCCCCCAGCCTGCCATGACAAGCTCACGCCCGTTCCCCGCCGGTCTAATGATCGGCATGACGGTTGTTGGCGCTACGTTGAAGTTCTTCTTCAGGGCCTCGGGAGGCTCGTCCGGAAGCGTCAGGCGGTACAGGTTAACGATTTGCTCCCAAGTCAGGTTGTGAGTGTAGCGCCCGCACATGCTCAATCCCTCCTCATGAACCTAGCCAGGTCGCCACGACGGCCAAAGGTCTCAACAACGAAGTCTCGATGGCCACACTTGGTGCACCTGAAGCGAAGGTCCACGAGCTTCCTCATGAGACCGTGCTTCTCAATCAAAGTACCGAAGTCCACCAGCGATCTTTGAAGGCAGAAGTTGCACATGACCCCGAGTGGGTGATGAGTGTCGCGAAGCATCCGAAGGTTTCACGGGTCGTCCACCATCACAACACATGATGCTCTCGACAGCACCGCCAGAACCACGCCCGATGCTCACGCTCCGCCCATTCGATCATGTAGCCCGCCCAGACTAGCGGGTAAGGCACGGACGCGTCAGTCTTCGCCAACACTCTCCCCGGTGCCTCGCGCACCTTGTAGGAGGACGCCCAAGCGGTTCGCCTTGACACTATCTGGCGGGTTGCGTTTCGATGCAGGACCTAAACTTCTGGAGTGAAGCATGGCCATACTGAGCACCTTTACGCCCCTATCAATCGCCCTCGCCGCGATAAGCATTTCCACGGCTGCCCTTGCGCAGCCCGCGCCACCTTCGTTTCAGGGCGATCCTGAGGTCTACAAAGTGATCTATGAGGACCAGAACTTTCGCATTATCGAGTCGACACGCGGGGTTGGCGTCCGAGACAAGCCGCACGGACACCCCTTGCCGTCTGTTGTGTACAATCTGACTGACTGCCAATCGAGGCAGTACGCAGCCGACGGCAAAACCACGGACAACGCGGTTAAGGCGGGCGTTGTGACCCCTCTCCCTATCATCGCGTCGCATGCGGCCGAGAACACCGCTAGCACCGATTGCCGCCAACTCTTCATAGAACGCAAGTAGCTACCGGCCGGCGTGACGGTACCGCCAGCCACAGCTACCTCGCGGCGTAGTTCTGGGCCTCGAATAGCTCGTCAAAGAGGACTGCCGTGCTTCGGCCCAGCGTCCCACACACCCGGCACCGTAGGGCCTCCTCCAGTGGCCTGTAGTCCCCCTTGGCGACCCCGAGGTCCCGCGCCTCGACCACTACACGTTGGCCGCAGTTGTCGCACTCGATGCCTACCAGTGCGTCGCTGGAGGCGACCTCGTGGCAGATAGGGGCGAACTTCATGGGACGGAGTCTACGTCACCTGCACATGTTCTTCAATTGTTCTCTCTTTTACCGGATGGTCAGATACTCCTAAATCCTACTCCTAAAGCCTCCGCGATCAGCACGTTACGAGACGGCGGTAAAATGCATCTCTGCTTGTATATTATGGCATTCCGCAGGGCTCCTGTAGAGCGCTGGCGTCCCCTACGGGATTCGAACCCGTGTTACCGCCGTGAAAGGGCGATGTCCTAGGCCTCTAGACGAAGGGGACGAGGCCGCGAGCGGCAGGGTGTAACGGCCCGCGCCGACGAAATCAAGGCGGCCCGATCACCTTCAGGGAAGCATCGATCCGGTCGCCCGGGCGGCGTCGTCGATCTGCAGGCGGACGCTTTCGCGGCCGTTGTAGCGGTCGATACGCAGGGCGCCTGCGACATGCAGGATCGGCCGCGCCGGATCGAGCAGCGCCGGGCCGAGCTCGCTCTGGCCGGCGCGGAAGGCGATGGCCTCGACCCGGCCGCGCTGGTGGCCGACCAGGGTGCACCGGACGTGGCCCTCCCCAACCCGCTGCGCAAAGTCGACACGGACACCGGTCAGCGCGAAGCGCGGCAGGGCGTTGCCGGCGCCGAAAGGACCGGCGCGCTCGATCATGGCGACCAGTTCCTGCGTTGCCGCGCCCGGCGCCAGGGCGGCATCGATGCCGAGCTCGCGCACCGGCGGCGCCGCGCCGAGCTGCGGCGCGATCCGCTCGTCGAGGAACTGCGCGAGATGCGGCAGCTGCTCGCGTTCCACCGTCAGGCCGGCCGCCATGGCATGGCCGCCGCCGTTGACCAGCAGGCCCGACTGCCGGGCGGCCAGCACCGCCGCGCCGAGATCGACGCCGCGCACCGAGCGGCCGGAGCCCTTGCCGATGCCGCCGTCCATGCCGATCACGAAGGCCGGCCGGCCATAGCGTTCCACCAGCCGGCTCGCGACGATGCCGATCACGCCGACATGCCAGCCCTCGCTCTCGACGATGAGGGCCGCAGGCAAGCCCTTCCGGTCCGGCCCGTAGAGCCCTTCGATCCGGGCAATCGCCTGGTCAAGCACCTCGCGCTCGATGGCGCGGCGCTCCGCGTTGAACTCGTCGAGGCGCAGCGCCAGCGCGCCGACCTCGTGCGCATCGTCGCTCGACAGCAGGCGTGCGCCGAGATCGGCCTGGCCGACCCTCCCGCCCGCATTGACCCGTGGCCCCAGCAGGAAGCCGAGATGATAGGCCCCCGGGGCCTCGCGCAGCCGGGCCACGTCGGCGAGCGCGGCGAGGCCGGCGTTGCCGCGCTTCTGCATCACCAGCAACCCTTGGCGTACCAGCACGCGATTGACACCGGTCAAGGGCACGACGTCGGCCACCGTGCCGAGCGCCACGAGGTCGAGCCACTGGCGCAGGTCCGGTTCGGGCCGCGCGTCGCCGTACCAGCCTGCCTCGCGCAGCGCGCGGTTGACTCCGACGCAGAGCAGGAAGGCGACGCCGACCGCGGCGAGCTGCTTGTGCGGGCTTTGATCGTCGATCCGGTTGGGGTCGACGACGGCGACGGCGTCCGGCAGTGCGAGTTCGGCCTGGTGATGGTCGATCACGATCAGGTCGAGCCCGGCCTTCTTCGCCGCCGCCAGCGGCTCGTAGGCGGTGACGCCGCAATCGACCGTGACGACGACGGAGGCGCCCTCCTCCTGCAGCTTCAGCAGCGCCGGCGCGTTCGGACCGTAGCCTTCCTTGCGGCGGTCCGGGATGTAGACGCCGATCGAGCCACCGACGCTGCGGAAGAAGCGCAGCAGCAGCGCCGAGGAGGTCGCGCCGTCGACGTCGTAGTCGCCGAACACGACGATGCGCTCGCCCTGCTGCACCGCGCGCACCAGCCGCGCGACGGCTAGGTCCATGTCCCTGAGATGAAGTGGGTCGGGCAGGAATTTGCGCAGGGTCGGCTCGAGGAAATCCGGCACATCGTCTAGTCCGACCTCGCGCGCCGCCAGCAGCCGGCAGATCGCATCGGGCAGGCCGTGGCGCTGCGCCATGGCCAGCGCGATACGCTCGTCGCCGAGGCGCTCGGCCCATCGCCGCCCGGTCAGCGAATGCTCGATGCCGAGGAATGCCGCGCGCTGATGCCGTGCTTCTGAGGACATGCCGTGTCTATAGACCAAACGGCTGGGGAGCGTTTCAGCCGGCGAGGAGGCGGCGCCACGGTGTCCAGTAGTAGAGCTGCCAACCCTCGGTGACGCCCTTGTAGTCGGCCTTCGGCACATCGAGCTGGACCAGGTCGATGCGGCCCTTGTTCTTGCCCGCGTCGTAAAAGCTCAGGAACAAGGTGGAGTCAGGGTCGTCGGCATGGAAGTTCGTCGAGCGCCACGACTGCACGATCAGGCGCGGCTTCTCCGCCAGCAGCGTGCGGCCGCTCAAGGAGCCGTTGAACGCGCGAAAGCGCGAATTCGGGGTGGCCGAGATCGTCACCGCGCCGCCGGTGATCGCGGCGTGCTTTTTCGGATCGAGATACATAGCGAACAGCTTGCCGGAAGCCGCAGGCAGGACGACCGAGAGGTGGATGATGCTTCTGCGTGCCATCCTTCATGGTACGCTAGCACGATACGCATGACCAATCGATGCGTCAGCGACCCGCGCTGCCAGCCACGAGAATCACCAGCGCCACTCGAAGGG
Organism: Reyranella sp.; assembly: GCF_965279465.1. Taxonomy (NCBI): domain Bacteria; kingdom Pseudomonadati; phylum Pseudomonadota; class Alphaproteobacteria; order Hyphomicrobiales; family Reyranellaceae; genus Reyranella; species Reyranella sp. Next base: position 5,180,488 of record NZ_OZ257242.1, on the reverse strand, counting down.
CCAGACCCGCACCACGGCGATGTTCATGCGCCGCACGCCGGCGCCGCCGAGCTGCAGCGTGAGCGGCTCGCCCTTGACCTCGATCTCGAAGCTCCGCCGCACGCCACGGCATTCGACTTTCCGGCCCGAGGGCCTGATCGGCAGGCGCGCGTTGTCCTGGATCGCCTCGATCCAGGCCTCTTCGGAGAGAGCGATCTGGTAGCGACCGGCCGCGACGTTCTCCAGCGTGATCACCGCACCCCACGCCCCGTCGCTGCCGCGCTCTGGCAGCGTCGGGTAGATCACTTCGGCGAGGGGCCGCAGCATCACCGCGAAGACACCTTCCTTGGGCAGCGACTGGGCGCTCTGCACCATAGGCAACGGCTCGTCGAAGAGATCGATCGACCGCCCCACGGACCAGGAGAAATTGCGGCAGTTCTCCTCCGCCGTGGCCTCGGCCGCGGCGATGAAGGGAAAGACGAGAGCAAGGCCCTTGGCGATCAGCGCTGCCGGCATCTTTCCATCATGATCACGCCCAGCTCGGCAGGCCAGTCTTGATCGAGAAATTGTGATGGGCTGAGACCCACCGCACCGTGCCGGTCTTGGAGCGCATCACGATCGAATGCGTCTCCGCGCCGCTGCCGAAGCGGCGCACGCCCTTCAGCATCGAGCCCGAGGTGACGCCGGTCGCCGCGAACATCACGTCGCCCTTGGCCATGTCGAGCATCGAATATTTGCGGTTGAGGTCGGTGATGCCCCACTTCTTGGCGCGGCCCCGCTCGTCGTCGTTGCGGAACAGCAGCCGCCCCTGAATCTGGCCGCCGATGGCGCGCAGCGCCGCCGCCGCCAGCACGCCTTCCGGCGCGCCGCCGGACCCCATGTAGATGTCGATGCCCGAATCGCCGGTCGAGGTGGCGATTACGCCCGAAACGTCGCCGTCGCCGATCAGCATGATGCGCGCGCCCGCCTCGCGCACCTTGGCGATCAGCTCGGCATGGCGCGGCCGGTCCAGAATGCAGACCACGAGGTCGGAGAGATCGACCTTCTTGGCCTTGGCAAGATCGGTGAGATTCTGCAGCGGCGTCTTGTCGAGATCGACAATGCCGTCGGGCAGGCCGCCGCCGACCGCGATCTTATCCATGTATACGTCGGGGGCATTGAGGAAGCCGCCATGCTCGGCCATCGCCATGACGGCGAGGCCATTGGGCAGGCCCTTGGCGGTGATGGTCGTGCCCTCGAGCGGATCGAGCGCGATGTCGATCTTGGGGCCGCCCGCGCCGACCTTCTCGCCGATATAGAGCATCGGCGCCTCGTCGCGCTCGCCTTCGCCGATCACGACAGTGCCGTCGATGTCGAGCACGTTGAGCGCGCTGCGCATGGCGTCGACCGCGGCTTGGTCGGCCTTCTTCTCGTCGCCGCGACCCATCAGCTTCGATGCCGCGAGCGCCGCCGCCTCGGTCACGCGCACAGCTTCCAATGCGAGATTTCGGTCCATCTTGCCAATGTCGGCCATCGTTTCCTCTCCTCGGTCCTTGCCTAGCGCCGTTTGCCTAGAATGCCTCGATGCGGATCAGGCAGGGCTCCTCGGCGACCGCCTTCAATCTGGAAATCCTCGCGAGCGCGCGCTGCATGCGCGCTTCCTCCGTCTCGTGCGTGGTCAGCACCACCGGCACCTCGCCGGACTGCGACCGTCCGCGTTGTAGCATCGACTCGAGTGAGATGCGCTCCCCGGCCAGCGCCTTGGAGACGGCGGCGATGACGCCCGGTCGGTCCTGCACCATAAGGCGCATGTAGTAGGCGCCGACATGGCGATCCATCGGCGAGGCCTTCTTGTCGGCCAGCCGCGCGGCGGGCACGACGAAGGCCGGCATGTTGCGCCCGCGCGCCACGTCGACGATGTCGGCGACGACCGCCGACGCCGTCGGACCCTGCCCCGCGCCACGGCCCTGGAACATTGTCTTGCCGACGTAGTCGCCCTCGATCGCGACGGCGTTGAACACGCCCTCGATGTGGGCGATCGGCGCTTCGAGCGGCACCATGCAGGGATGCACCCGCTGCTCGATGCCGTAACCGGTCTCGCGCGCCAGCCCGAGCAGCTTGATGCGGTAGCCGAGCTCCTGGGCGAACTCGATATCCATCGACGTCACGCGGCGGATGCCCTCGACATGCACGCCCGCGAAATTCACCTTTGCACCGAAAGCCGTGCCGGTCAGCACCGCGAGCTTGTGCGCCGCGTCGATGCCGTCGACATCGAAGCTCGGATCGGCCTCGGCGTAGCCGGCGGCCTGCGCCTCGGCCAGTACGACGTCGAAGTCGCGGCCGGTTTCGCGCATCGTGGTCAGGATATAGTTGCAGGTGCCGTTGAGGATGCCGTAGAGGCGCGAGACGCGGTTGCCGACGAGGCCCTCGCGCAGCGCCTTGATGATCGGGATGCCACCCGCGACGGCAGCTTCGAAGGCGAGCATGCTGCCGCGCTTTTCCGCGAGCTCGGCCAGCTCGGCGCCATGCATGGCGAGCAGCGCCTTGTTGGCGGTGACGACGTGCTTGCCGGCGCGCAGCGCACGTTCGGCGAGCCGCTTGGCGACACCGCCCGAGCCGCCGATCAGCTCGACGACGACGTCGATGTCCGCCGCGTCCGCCAGCGCCAGCGGATCCTTTTCCCAGCGGACGCTGCCGAGATCGATGCCGCGCTTCTTCGCCCTGGAGCGTGCGCTGACGGCCACCAGCTCGAGGCGCCGGCCGCCGCGCAGCGCCAGGAGCTTGTTGTGCTCGGCGAGCAGCTTGACCACGCCCGCGCCCACGGTGCCGAGCCCGGCGATGCCGATCTTGAGAGGTGAAGTCATATGGCAGCCTGATACGACAGGTTCCGATCAGGCGCGAGCTTTTAGCGGCGTGACGTTGTCCCCCACGCCGCGCAGGTAGAGATCGATCGAACGCGACGGATCGCCCAACACCGAGCGGATGCTGCGGATCGCCTGACGGATACGATGCTTGTTCTCGACCATGGCGATACGGACGTAGCCGTCGCCATGCTCGCCGAAGCCGATCCCGGGAGAGACCGCGACATTGGCCTGCGTCAGCAACAGCTTCGAGAAGGCGAGCGAGCCCAGCTCGGCGAATGCCTTGGGGATCGGCGCCCAGGCGAACATCGATGCCGACGGTGCGGGCAGGTCCCAGCCCGCCGCGGTCAGGCCCTCGATCAGCACGTCGCGGCGTTCCTTGTAGGTGTTGCGCGCCTCGGCGATGCAGTCCTGCGGGCCGTTGAGCGCCGCCGTTGCCGCGACCTGGATCGGCGTGAACGCGCCGTAGTCGAGGTACGACTTGATCCGGGTCAGCGCCTGGATCAGCGTCCTGTTGCCGGCGGCGAAGCCGATGCGCCAGCCGGCCATCGAGTAGGTCTTGCTCATCGAGGTGAACTCGACGGCGATGTCGCGCGCGCCCGGCACCTGCAGCACCGACGGCGGCGGATTGCCGTCGAAGTAGATCTCGGCATAGGCGAGATCGCTCAGGATCCAGATGCCCTGGCGTTTGCAGAAGTCGACGATCGCGGCATAGAAATCGAGGTCGACGACTTGCGCCGTCGGGTTCGAAGGATAGTTCAGCACGAGCGCGATCGGCTTGGGCACGGCATAGCGCACTGCACGCTCGAGCGCGGGCAGGAACTCAGCGAGCGAGGTTGCGCCCGGCACCGGGATATGGCGGATCGACCCGCCGGCGATGATGAAGCCGTAAGGGTGGATCGGATAGCTCGGGTTCGGCACTAGCACGATGTCGCCCGGCGAGGTGATCGCCTGGGCGAGGTTGGCCAGGCCCTCCTTCGAGCCCAGAGTGACGATGACCTCGCTCTCAGGATCGAGAGAGACGTTGAAGCGGCGCTGGTAGTAAGCGGCCTGGGCCTTGCGCAGGCCGGGGATGCCGCGCGACGCGGAGTAGCCGTGGGCGCGCGGATTGCCGGCGGCCTCGGCGAGCTTGGCGACGATGTGGGGCGCGGTCGGCAGATCGGGATTGCCCATGCCGAGATCGATCACGTCCTGGCCGGCGGCGCGGGCGCGCGCCTTCATGGCGTTCACTTCCGCGAACACGTAAGGCGGCAGGCGCTTCAGGCGGTGGAATTCCGAATCGTCCATTGCTCTTTCCTGGGATGCTACAAATCGAGAAAGACTTCAGTGCGCCGGTTTGCGGCGAGGCCGCGCGCGATGCTTGTGCCACAGGCCGGCTCGGCATCGGAAGCGGCTTCGGCCAGGACACTGCCGCGCGGCACGCCGAACCGCATCAGCAGATTGGTGGCGTCGAGTACCCCGCTGCCGATCCTTTGCGCATGCTTGTCTATCGTCATCGCCCCACCGCTCATCGTCCCCACCCCCAATTTCTAGCGGAAAGCGAGGAGCCGTTTGACCCGTTGTTTGTCGCAGCCTACCTAGGGAGGGTACTTGGCAGCCTGGGCAAACCAACTCACAGGACCATTCCGGGACGTCAAAAGTACCGCAAGAAACGACGCAAAGCCAATGATATTAAAGGGGAAACGCATGTCGGACACGCCCGCCCCGGAGGTTATCCCCGGTTTCTCGCCCGCCGAGGCCGAGAAGATGCAGACCGCATTCAAGGATATCGCGGAGCGCAGCCAGAAGCTGCTGACCGAGTTCGCCGAGCGCTACAAGGCCGACGGGCCGCAGCCCGCCGACCCCATGAAGCTCACCCAGACCTTCATGGATTTTACGGCCAGGATGCTGGCCGATCCGAACAGGCTGCTGCAGGCGCAGATGGAGCTTTGGGCCCAGTACATGAAGCTCTGGCAGACCACGGCCCAGCGCCTGATGGGCCAGACGGTCGAGCCGGTCGCGGAGCCGGTCAAGGGCGACAAACGCTTCACCGACCCGGCCTGGAAGGACGAGGTCGTGTTCGACTACCTCAAGCAGTCCTACCTGCTCACCGCGCGCTGGCTGCAGGGCACGGTCAAGGAGGTCGAAGGCATTGACGACAAGACGGCGCAGAAAGTCGAGTTCTATACGCGGCAGTTCATCGACGCGATGTCACCGTCGAACTTCGCTCTGACCAACCCGCAGGTCGTGAAAGCGACGATGGAGAGCAAGGGCGAGAACCTGATCAAGGGCCTGCAGAACCTGCTGACCGACCTCGAGCGCGGCAAGGGCACGCTCGCCATCCGCCAGACCGACATGAAGGCGTTCAAGGTCGGCGAGAACGTCGCGACCTCGCCGGGCAAGGTCGTTTTCCAGAACGAGCTGATCCAGCTCCTCCAGTACGCGCCGGCGACCGAGCAGGTCTACCAGACCCCCCTCCTCATCGTGCCGCCATGGATCAACAAGTTCTACATCCTCGATCTCAAGCCGCAGAACTCGTTCATCAAGTGGGCGACGGAGCACGGCTACACGGTGTTCGTGATCTCGTGGGTCAATCCCGACGAGAAGCTCACCCACCTCGTGTTCGAGGACTACATGAAGCTCGGTCCCCTCGCCGCGCTCGACGCGATCGAGAAAGCGACGGGCGAGAAGAAGGTGTCGGCGATCGGCTACTGCATCGGTGGCACGCTGATGGCGACGACGCTGGCCTATATGGCCGCACGCAATGACGACCGGATCGTGGCCTGCACCTTCTTCACCGCGCAGGTCGACTTCACCGAGCCGGGCGAGCTCGGCGTCTTCATCGACGAGGACCAGCTCGCCAGCGTCGAGCAGGTGATGAGCAAGAAGGGCTATCTCGACGGCTCCGAGATGGCGACGACCTTCAACCTGCTGCGCGCCAACGACCTGATCTGGTCGTTCGTCGTGAACAACTACCTGATGGGCAAGGATCCCTTCCCCTTCGACCTGCTGTTCTGGAACGCCGACGCGACGCGCATGCCCGCGGCGATGCACATCTACTACCTGCGCAACATGTACCAGAAGAACCTGCTGGCGAAGCCGGGAGGGCTGGTGATCGACAACGTGCCGATCGACCTCGGCAAGATCACCACGCCTGTCTACCTGCAGGCAGGCAAGGAGGACCACATCGCGCCGGCCAGGTCAGTCTACAAGGCCACGCAGCTCTTCTCCGGCCCGGTGCGCTTCATGCTGGCGGGGTCGGGCCATATCGCGGGCGTCGTCAATCCACCATCGGCGAAGAAGTACCAGCATTGGCTGAACGAGACGGCGAAGAATCCGCCGACGCTCGAGGAATGGCGCGCCGGCGCGACGGAGTACCCCGGCTCGTGGTGGAACGATTGGGATAAGTGGCTGTCGGAGAAATCCGGCCCCAAGGTACCGGCGCGCGTGCCGGGCCATGGCGGCCTGCCCGCGATCGAGGATGCGCCGGGCAGCTACGTGAAGGTCCGCCTGATCGAGTGACGATGACCTGTGAAGAGCGCGAACTGCGGCGCCGGCTTAATCTGCCGCCGACCTGACGGCCTCGTCCGGCCCATAGGACCGGGCAAGATTCACGTAACCGGCGACGACGCGCTTGAAGTTTGCGTAGTCCTTCTCGGTGAGGTCGCGCAGCTTGCGTCCTGGATTGCCGGCCCACAGCTCGCCCCGCCGAACGATCTTGCCCGGCGGGATCAGTGCGCCGGCAGCCACCATGGCTTCGCTCTCGATCACCGCACCGTCGAGCACCGTCGAGTGCATGCCGACGAAGGCGCCGTCCTGCACCTCGCAGGCATGCAGCAGCACCATGTGGCCAACAGTGACGTTCTTGCCGACGACGGTCATCAGTCCACGCGCGGCGACATGGACGACCGTGCCGTCCTGGAGGTTGGAGTTCTCGCCGATCCGGATGCCGGGGCCGTCGCCGCGCAGGATGACGCCGAACCAGATGCTGGCGTTGGCGGCGATCTCGACATCCCCCACGAGCGTGGCATTGGCGGCGATGAATGCCGTCGGATCGACGCTGGGAACGAAACCCCTGTGGGGAACGATGAGGCCTGACATTAGCGAATTCCCAGGTACTTATGTGTCTGCAGGCTGAGCTGCCATCGCGGGTGCGCCAGGCAATAGGCGACGGCACGCGCGGTGTTCTCCGCCAGTGCCGGCCCGTCCATCGGCTGCAACGAGAAACGGTCGAAGGCAAGATCTGCAAACGCTTCAGGTGGCACCTCGGCCTGCGGATAGACCAGCTTCAGCTCGTTGCCCGCGCGGAGCTTGAGGCCGTCTCGGCTTTTCGGGCTGACGCAGATCCAGTCGATCCCCAACGGAGCATGGAGTGTGCCATTGGTCTCGACTGCGACCTCGAAGGCGCGCTCATGCAGGCGAGCGACGAGTCCGGCGTCGACCTGCAGCAGCGGCTCGCCGCCGGTCAGGACGACGAAGCGACGCGCTGATGGGCCGTCCCAGACGCGCTCGATCGCGGCTACGAGGTCGCCGGCCGAGTCGTAGCGACCGCCGTCAGTGCCGTCGACGCCGGCGTAATCAGTATCGCAGAACGTGCAGCCGAGATTGCATCCCGAGAAGCGGCAGAACACGGCGGGTCGCCCCGCGTGAGCTCCCTCCCCCTGCAGCGTCTTGAATATCTCCTTGACGGCGTAGCTCATGCGATCGCCACCAAAAGGAAGGGCGCCGCGGAGGCGCCCTTCGATGACAATCCAGTCGCGTACGGTCAGCGCTTCGAGAACTGGAAGCGGCGGCGGGCGCCGGCCCGGCCGTACTTCTTGCGCTCGACCACGCGGCTGTCGCGGGTCAGGAAGCCGTTGGTCTTCATCGCGCCGCGCAGGCCCGGCTCGAACTTCGAGAGCGCCTGGGCGATGCCGTGGCGCACTGCACCCGCCTGGCCCGACAGGCCGCCGCCGGAGACGGTGGCGATCACGTCGAACTGGCCGTTGCGCTGGCTGACGTCGAACGGCTGCTGGATGACCATCTGCTGCGTCGGACGCGCGAAGTAGACCTTCTGGTCGCGGCCGTTGACGGTGATCTTGCCGGTGCCGGGCTTGACCCACACGCGCGCGACGGCGTTCTTGCGGCGGCCGGTTGCGTAGGCGCGGCCCTGCGCGTCGATCTCCTTCTCGCGGATCGCGGCGGGGGTCTGGATGCCGGCGGCGACAGGCGCCTTCTTGAGCTCGGCGAAGGACGAAAGTTCGGTAGCCATGGTCAGCCGATCCTCGAATTCTTGCGGTTCAACGCGGCAACATCGAGCTTCTCGGGCTGCTGGGCCTCCTGCTCGTGGTTGGGTCCCTTGTAGATGCGCAGGTTCTTCATCTGCGCACGGCCAAGCGGGCCACGGGTGATCATGCGCTCGACAGCCTTCTCAATGACCCGCTCGGGGAAGCGGCCTTCGAGCCGCTTGCCCAGGGTCTCGCCCTTGATGCCGCCGGGATGGCCGGTGTGCCAGTAGAACACCTCGCGCTCGGCCTTGCGGCCGGTGAGGCGGACCTTCTCGGCGTTGATTACGACGATGTTGTCGCCGCAATCGATGTGCGGGGTGAAGGTCGGCTTGTGCTTGCCGCGCAGGCGCATGGCAATGATCGAGGCGAGGCGGCCAAGAACCAGCCCGTCAGCGTCGATCAGCACCCACTTCTTCTGCACGTCGGCAGTCTTGATGCTAAAGGTTTTCATCGCTCTTTCTTCCGTGAGGCGGCGCTTATGGGGGCCATGCCGGGGAAAGTCAAATCTCCGGAAATTATCAAGGAATTACAATGGATTAAGATTGAGGTATCCAAATACCTCGACCTATCTTATTGATATCGCTCGAAAGACGCTCGGCGCGCTGGCGGGATCGAATAGGTCACCGTCGCATGGGCAACCGGATCCTCCTTGCCCTCGCTCCAGATCGTGAAATCGCCGACGGCCAACGCCCTGCCGAGCTTCAGCAGCCTTGCCTCGCCCAGCAGGTCGCCCGGCTCGGGCTTGCGCATGAAGTTGATATTGAGATTGGTCGTGACGGCCATCGCCACCGCCGCGGGCCCGAGCCTGCCCAGCAGCAGAAGGTAGAATCCGCAGTCCACCATCGCCATCATCGTCGGGCCGGACAGAGTGCCGCCCGGCCGCAGATGCCCGTCATGCGTCTTCTGGCGGATCCGGATGGTTGCGTCCTCGATCGCCTCGACGACAATGCCGGGAGGAGCCTGGGGAAAGTGCTCCTCCAGGAACCGATGCAGATCATCCGGCGTCATCACCGGCATGGCGCCCTGCCCTTCAGCGAGTAGAATGACACCATGCCTGCCGCTCCCAACGAACCGGTCCTGCTGCGCCGCGACGACGGCCCCGTTGCCATCCTGACGCTGAACCGCCCGCACGCCATGAACGCTCTGTCCGGCGAGCTTATAGACGCGCTGCAGGCGGAATTCGACAAGCTCGCCAAGGACCGCACGATCCACTGCGTGATCGTGGAGGCCAAGGGCCGCGCCTTCTCGACCGGCCACGACCTGCGCGAGGTCAATTCGCGCCACGACTACGCCTTCCACCACGACCTGCTGACGCGCTGCTCGGCGATGATGCTGAGCATCAACCGCCTGCCTCAGCCGGTGATCGCCAAGGTCCAGGCGATCGCCACGGCCGCGGGCTGCCAGCTCGTCGCCGCCTGCGACCTCGCCGTCGCCTCGAGCGAGGCGACTTTCGCAACCTCGGGCATCAACAACGGCCTATTCTGCGGGACGCCTTCGGTCCCCGTGGGGCGCAATGTCGGCAGTAAGCGCGCCCTCGACATGCTGTTCACCGGCCAGTTCGTGGACGCGGCGACCGCGCTACGCGATGGCCTGATCAGCCGCGTTGCAACTCCCGACAAGCTCGACGAGGAAACGCTGGCGCTCGCCCGTCACATCGCCAGCCAGCCACCGCAGCAGATCGCGAGCGGCAAGGCGATGTTCCACAAGCACATGGAGATGGACCTCGCGCAAGCCTACGCCTACGCGACCGAGTTCATGGCCGGCGCGATCCAGAGCGAGGACGCGAAGGCCGGCATCGATGCCTTCGCGAACAAGAAGCCGAAGCCGGAGTGGAAGGGGCGCTGACCGCAAGTGACCTATATTGGCTGTCGGTCAGGGCGAACCTTACAAACTCGCTCAAGTGGTTTGTCTGCCGCCTTGCAGTGCTCGCGTTATGGCGCTGGTTTCACCCGGTCGGGGTAGTGATACTTTCAAGTGTTGTGGCAACGGCCGTCCTGGAAGCAATCTCGACTGATCTGCACTTCAACTACGGCAGCAGTGACTAGGCTTTCGCTAGCATTTCCGGTCATCTGTTGGTGGCGCTGATCATCAACACAATGTTGGCAACACTCCTCTTCTTTGCCCTTGGGCGGAAGTGAGGCGAAAGCGGCGATAGCCAGCACCTGCCATTGGATCAGGCGAGTTGCTGCACCAACTGGCACCCGCAACTACATGGCGCCGCGGCAACATCGTTTCCCTCCCACTGCTCAACGAATTCCATCACCGGCGGAAAAGTAGATGACTTGCCATCTATTTATATGTCATCTAATTCGGAGTATGGCTTCCCGTCCCCAGACCGGTCGTGCCGCCTTTGGCTCCCTGCTGTCGCGCGCCTATCGCCAGTGGCGCCGCGCCGCCGATCTACGCCTGCAGCCCTTCGACCTCACGGAGGCGACCTGGCTGCCGCTGGTCTACATCGCCCGCGCCTCGACGCCGCCCCGGCAGAAGGACCTGGCGGCATCGATGTTCGTCGACAACTCCTCGGTCGTGCGCCTGCTCGACAACCTCGAGAAGGCCGGGCTCGTCCAGCGCCAGGAAGGCGAGACCGACCGGCGCGCCAAGACCATCCTGCTGACGCCGCGCGGAAAGGCGATCGCGGACAAGGTCGAGACAGTTGCGCGCCGCATCCGTACCGACGCGCTGGCCGGGCTCTCGGAGAAGGATATCGAGACGACGATCCGCGTGCTCGACCATGTCTGCCGCGTGCTCGATCCGACGGCGGAGCCCGTGCAGTGACTGCCCCGCTCTGGCTCCTCACGCTGATCACCTTCAGCGGCACCTTTGCCATGCACATGTTCGTGCCGGCGCTGCCCGAGGCAGCGCGCGCCCTCGGCGCCAGCATCGGCGAGATGCAGATGACGATGAGCGTCTATATCTTCGGTCTCGCGGCCGGCCAGCTCGTGTACGGCCCCCTAGCCGACCGGTTCGGCCGCCGCCCGATGCTTCTGGGTGGCCTCGCGCTCTACACGGTTGCCGGCGTTGCCGCTTCGGTCGTGCCCGGCGTTCATAGCCTGATCGTGGCCCGCCTCATGCAGGCTCTGGGCGGATGCGCGGGCCTTGTGATCGGCCGTGCCATCGTCCGCGACTCCGCCCTGCCTCGGGACGCGGCGAAGCGCATGGCGACCATGAACCTGATGGTCGTTCTCGGACCGGGCCTGGCCCCGCTGATCGGCGGCGCCTTGTCGACGACGTTCGGCTGGCGCTCGCTGTTCTACGCCTTGTCCGCGCTCGGTGCGTTCAACCTGCTCTTCACCATGTGGCTGCTGCCGGAGACCCGTGCGCCCACCGCGAATATCAGCGGCTCGGCGCTTGCCCGCAATTACGGCAAGCTGCTCACCTCGCCCGCCTTCCTCGGTTTCGCCATCGGAGGCGGTTGCGCGACCACGTCGATGTACGCCTTCATTGGCGTCTCACCCTTCATCTTCGCCGACCAGCTGCACCGTCCCGACTACGAGATCGGCCTTTACCCTGCCATCCTGGTCGCCGGCATCTGGCTCGGCAGCGTCGCCGCCACGCGGCTGATCCCACGCCTGCCGATCGACAAGCTCGCCGTGTGGGCGAATGTCGTCAGCGTCGCGGCGGCTCTGTTCTTCCTCGGCGCGGTGCTGTCGCAGCATCTCACAGTGTTGCTCGCCATCGGACCGATGTTTGTGTTCGGCATCGGCGCAGGCATCGCCTCGCCGGCCGCGCTGTCACAGGCGATCAGCGTCAATCCACAGGTGATCGGCTCGGCCTCGGGGCTCTATGGCTTCTCGCAGATGGGTGTCGGCGCAATCTGCACCGCGCTGGTCGGGCTGGGCAGCGATCCCGCGCTCACCGCCGCGATCATCCTCTCGGTGGCCGGTGTGATCGGCCAACTCTCGTTCTGGATCGCGCTACGGTACCGGGCGCCGACGACCTCATAGATTTCTTCCCCTTTGCGGACTCCGCGAAGGGGAAGTGTCCGCGTCTTACGCGGACGAAGGGGTCATGCGCCACGGTGCACATCGCGTCCGTGGCCCGTGACCTCTCCGTCCCGATTACGGGACACCTCCCCGCGCTGCGCGCAGGGAGGAACGGTCAGCCTACTGCGCCCAGTCGGTGCCGCCCTTCTTCTGGACCTGGCGCTTGAGCGCCTCGAAGTAGACGACGCCGAAGCTGGGATCGGAGCGGAGCTGCTTCATGCGCTGCGCGGCGCGGGCGATGATGTAGTCGTCGATCATCACCGGCTCCTCGCCGAGCTGGCGCGACATCACCTCGAGCTCGGAGGCGCGCTCCAGCATGTAGAGGCCGCGCAAGGCGCCCGGCAGGGTCGGTGCCGCGGTCAGCAGGCCATGATTGTGCAGGACGACGTGACCGCCCTTCTGGCAGGTCTTGCCCAGCTCCTCGCATTCCTCGACCGTCGCCGGCACGCCGTACTCGTGATAGACGATGTCGTCATAAACGCTGAGCGCGTCCTGGCTGATCGGGCGAATTCCCTTCTTCAGCAGCGACACGGCGCCGCCCGCCCGCGTATGGGTGTGCATCACGCAGTTCACGTCGGCGCGTGCCTTGTAGATGCCGCTGTGGATGGTGAAGCCCGCCGCGTTGAAACGGCCCTGCTTGCCGTAGATCTTCCCGTCGATGTCCATCTTGATCAGGCTCGAGGCCGTGATCTCGTCGAAGTTCTCCTCGTAGTGGTTGATCAGGAAGCAGTTCGGCTCGCCCGGAACGCGCACCGACATGTGCGTGTCGATCAGGTCGGTCCAGCCCAGGAAATCGCAAATCCGGTAGAGCGCGGCGAGATCGACTCGCGACTGCCACTCGGCTTCACTCATCTCGACGCGATCACTCACCATCGTATCCATCGCCTGCTCCTTATGCTGCGCGTGTGCCCACGAAGGAGCAATTCTAGGGTAAGTTTCGCCTCAGGGCGAGATTCGCGTGTACCGGCTGTCGGCACGGTATTTGCCTCGTTGTTCCATCAGTTGGAGAAGATCGTGGCCCCCAATCCGTTTCATCTGGCGTGGTTTCTACAAGGCTCGAGCGTACAAGCCTGGGCCGAGCCGTGGACCGGCCATATCGGCACGACATGGGAAAAGCCCGAGCTGTTCCTCAACATGGCGCGGTCGCTCGAGCGCGCCTGCTTCGACTACATCCTGATCGAGGACTCGTCCTACGTCGGCGAGAGCTTCGGCGGCTCGACCGAGATCTATCTCAAGAACGCGATCGCCGTGCCGCGCCAGGATCCGTCGGTCGTGGCCGCGCTGATGACCCAGGTGACGAGCCGGATCGGCATCGTCCCGACCTTCGGGACCTATGCCTATCATCCCTATCTGCTGGCCCGCCTTGTCGCCACGCTCGATCAGGTGTCGGGCGGCCGCATCGGCTGGAATGCCGTCACCGGCAGCTCGGACTACGCGGCGATGAACTTCGGCATGCAGGGCATGCCCGAGCACGACACGCGCTACGACATGGCGGACGAATACATGGAGGTCGTGCGCAAGCTGTGGGGGTCGTGGGAGCCCGACGCGATCATCGCCGACCGCAAGACGGGCGTGCTGGTGGATCCCTCCAAGGTCCACGCCGTCAACTATCAGGGCAAGTATTTCAGCACGCGCGGACCGTTGAACTCCGGCCCCGGCCCGCAGGGCCAGCCGGTGATCGCCCAAGCCGGCGGCTCGCCGCGCGGCCGCAAGTTCGCCGCCGCTCATGCCGAGACGATCGTGGTCAACGCCAAGGGCATCGACGCGATGCGCGCCTACCGCGCCGACGTCCACAAGCACATGGTCGCCCAGGGCCGCGACCCGAGTACCTGCAAGGTCCTGTTTCTGATCAACCCGATCCTCGGCGAGACCATGGAAGAGGCGCTGGAGCGCAAAAAGAAGCGCCAGTGCCTGGCGAACGAACAGGTCCATTTGCGGCTGGCGCACTTCGGCAAAGTAACCAACATCGACTTCGGCAAGTTCGACATCGACAAACCGCTGCCCGACCACGTCACAACCAACGGCCACCAGCTCAACCTCGAGCAGTTCCGCGCCATGGCCAAGGGCCGCTCGATCCGCGAGACGATGGCGAGCTTCAACGCGGTCGACCTGTCGATCGATCTCTGCGGCACCTGCGATTCGGTGGCGGCGCGCATGGGCGAGGTCATGGAGGAGGTCGGCGGCGACGGCTTCCTCTTCTCGATGCCCAACGTCAACCGCCGCACCCTGGCCGAGATCGAGGACGGGCTGATCCCGGCGCTGCAGGATCGCGGCCTGGTGCGCAAGGCGTACGAGCACAAGCACTTCCGCGACAACCTGCTCGCCTACTGACGGAGAACTTCATGGCCAGATACCGCTCTCCCTCGCCGCTCGGCCGTCGTACCGCCCTCGGCATTCTCGGTGCTGGCCTGTCGGCCCCCTTCATTCGGCCGAGCCTCGCCCAGGCGGCCTGGCCGGAACAGACGACCATCCCGGACAGCTTGAAAGGCACCGGCGAGGTGCGTATCGCGGGCTACGGCGGCACCATGCAGGAGGCCCAGCAGAAGGCCTACTACGACTCGTTCGAGAAGCTGAGCGGCATCAAGGTGCTCGCCTTCCCCGGCGCCAGCCCGACCAAGGTCAAGGCGATGGTCGAGACCGGCAACGTCGAATGGGACATGGCGCAGCTGAGCCGCGGCTCGATCATGAACCTGATGAAGACCGGCGACTACTTCGAGAAGATCGACTACTCGCTCGTCGACGACGGCGTCGGCAAGGAATACCGCTTCGAGTACGGCCTCGAGATGCTGGTCTGGGCCCAGGTGCTGGCCTATCGGACCGACGCCTTCAAGGGCGCGGCGCCGACGGGCTGGGCCGATTTCTGGGATACCAAGAAATTCCCCGGCGACCGCGCCATGTTCGGCACCTCGGGCGGCGGCTGGCCCGAAATGGAGTTCGCCCTGATGGCGGCGGGCGTACCGGCCGACAAGCTCTACCCGCTCGACATCGACAAGGCGCTGGCGAGCTACGGCAAGATCAAGAAGGACGTGGTCAAGTGGTGGGACACCGGCGCCGTGCCGATCCAGTTGCTGACCGACCGCGAGGTCACCATGACCACGGTCTGGAACGGCCGCATGGCGGCGCTGCAGGCGGCTGGCGTGCCGGCCGCGATCGCCTGGAACCAGGGCCTGCTGAAGCGCGATGCCTGGGGAATCCCCAAAGGCGCCAAGAACAAGGTCAATGCGATGAAGTTCGCGGCGTTCTCGACCATGGCGATCCCGCAAGCGCGGATCGCGTTCGCCATCCCCTACGGCTCGGTCAACAACGCTTCGAACGAGTACATCCCGCCCGATCGCCTGGCCGGGCTGCCGAGCGCGCCCGAAATCAAGAAGAAGCTGGTCAACTATGACTACGACTGGTGGATCGCCAATCGCGAGGCAGTGATCCCGAAGTTCAACAAGTGGCTGCTGAGCTAGGCGCTTCGGTCGCGCTCCGCGACCTCGAGAAGAGCTACGACCGCGTTGCCGCGGTTGCGGGGGTGTCGCTCGACATCCGCTCGGGCGAGTTCCTGACGCTGCTCGGGCCGTCCGGCTCGGGCAAGACTACGACCTTGATGATGATCGCAGGGTTCGAGACGCCGACCGGTGGCGACATCGCGATCGACGGAACGTCCGTCGTCGGGATGCCGCCGTACCGCCGCAACATCGGCATGGTCTTCCAGAACTACGCGTTGTTTCCGCATCTGACGGTCGCCGAGAATATCGGCTTCCCGCTGAAGCAGCGCGGCGTGGCGAAGGAGGAACGCGCCAGGCTGGTCGGCGAGGCGTTGGAACTGGTACACCTGCCCGGATATGGCGGCCGCTATCCGCGCCAGCTCTCGGGCGGCCAGCAGCAGCGGGTCGCTCTCGCTCGTGCCATCGTCTTCAAGCCGCGCCTGCTGCTGATGGACGAGCCGCTCGGCGCACTCGACAAGCAGCTGCGCGAGAACCTGCAGCTCGAGATGCGCCGCCTGCATGCCGACCTCGGCATCACCTTCATCTACGTCACGCACGACCAGGAAGAAGCGCTCACCATGTCGGACCGCATCGCCGTCATGAACGAGGGGCTGGTGGCGCAAGTCGGACGGCCGGAGGATCTCTACGACCGGCCGAGCAGCCGGTTCGTGGCGTCGTTCATCGGCGAGTCCAATTTCCTGCCCGCCGTCGTGCGCAGCCTGGAGCCCGACGACGTCGTGGTGGCCGAGTGCCAGGGGTCTCTGATCCGCGCGGTCTGCCCGACAAAGCCGGCCGCCGGCGAGAAGGTAATGCTGACGACACGGCCGGAACGCCTGCGCTTCACCGATGGCGCCTGGAGCTCCAACGCGCCGCAGAATCGCCTGAGCGTCACCGTGACAGAGGCCGTATTCGCTGGCGAGCGCTGCCGGTACATGCTGCAGGCCGGCGACGGCACCGCGGTCGTTCTCAAGGAACCGTCGAGTGCCGCGATTCGACGGCGCGCGGTCGGCGAACAAGCAGAGATCGCCTGGTCGGTCGCGGACACGATCCTTGTCTGAGGGAACCCTGTCATCGTCTTCCGGACCGCGAGCGTCCCGCTCGCTCATGATCATGGGCGAACGGGACGCTCGCAGTCCGGAAGAGCACAAGCACTCGCTTTCCTTGGCTGCGAAGATGCGCGACTGGAGCCGCGCGCTCCCAGCCGTGCCTTTGCTGCTCGCCGCGCCGCTCATTCTCTACATGGTGGCGTTCTATGCGCTGCCGGTGCTGACGATGCTGATGCGCAGCATCTCAGATCCCACCTGGTCGTTGACGCACTACACCGCGCTCGCCAATGACCCCGTCTTCATCAAGGTGTTCTGGAACACGCTCGAAACCTCCGTTATCGTCACGGTCAGCACGCTGCTGCTTGGCTATCCCGTGGCGCTGGCGCTGGTGCGTGCGCCGAAATGGGCGCCGCTGATCCTGGTCCTGATCCTGCTGCCGTTCTGGACCAGCGTGCTGGTGCGAAGCTACGCCTGGATGGTGCTGATGGGCCGGCACGGGCTGATCAACGAGGCGCTGCTCGCGGCCGGCCTGCTGGAGCGGCCATGGCGCCTGCTCAACACGCCGCTCGCAACGCAGATCGCGATGACGCACATCCTGCTGCCCTACATGATCCTGCCGATCGCCAATGCACTGCGGCAGATCGATCCGTCGCTGGCGCGCGCTGCGTCGGGCCTCGGCGCCGGGCCGTTCGCGACCTTCCGGCAGGTGATCCTGCCGCTCTCGATGGCCGGCGTCGCGGCTGGCGTGCTGCTGGTCTTCGTGCTGGCGCTCGGCTTTTACATCACTCCGGCCATGGTCGGCGGCCCGCGTGAGATCACCCTGTCGATGCTGATCTCGCAGCAGGTGGAGGAACTCAACTGGGCTTACGCCTCAACCCTGTCGGCCATCCTTCTGGCGACGGCCCTTGGCATCATCGCGCTGTTCTATCGACTTCCCGGCATCGGCAACGCCTTCAAGACGAGCGGACGATGATCGCTCGGGTGCTGCCGACCACGGTCGTCGGACTGATTCTGCTGTTTCTCGCCTTCCCGATCGTTGTCGTCGTGGTGGTGTCGTTCTCGTCGGCGACCTATCTCACCTTCCCGCCGCCCGCCTTCAGCCTCAAATGGTACGAGGCCTACTTCGGCAATGCCGATTGGCTGCGTCCGACCTGGCTCAGCCTTTGGATCGCGGCCGCGGTGGTCGTTCTGTCGACCGTGCTCGGCACGCTGGCCGCGCTCGGCATCGCCCGGCTGCCCCGCACGCTGCGCATCATCGCCACCGGCCTGATCCTGTCGCCACTGATCGTGCCCGTGATCGTCGTAGCGATCGGCATCTACTACGCCTTCTCTCGCTATGGCCTGGTCGGCTCGCCGTTCGGCCTGGTGCTCGCACACACCTGCCTCGCCGTGCCGTTCGTGGTGACGAGCGTCAGCGCGAGCCTCGCCGGTATCGACCCGCGCCTCGAGCAGGCGGCTCTGAGCCTCGGCGCGACGCCGCTCGGCACCTTCTTTCAGGTTACGCTGCCGCTGATCCGGCCGGGTGTCCTGGTTGGCGCGCTGTTCGCGTTCATCACCTCGTTCGACGAGCTGGTGGTGGCGCTGTTCCTGTCGGGCTCCGGTGCGGTGACCCTGCCGCGGCGCATGTGGGACGACCTGCGCTTCCAGATCGATCCCACCATCGCCGCCGTGTCGACCCTGACCATTGTGCTGACGGTCGCGCTGATGGCCTGCGCCCATTTCCTGCGCAAGCGCGCCGAGCAAACGCGGACGGCTACTTCTTCGACAGCGCCCTGACCGCCGCCAGCGTGTTCTCGACGTGCTTGTCGGGATTGCGGTCGGAATAGGCGAAGGCGATCTTGCCGTTCCCCGCGATCACATAGGAGATGCGGTCGGCGATGCCGATGCTGCCGACGCGGATCAGTGCCGAATCGTAGGCCTTGATCACCTTGAGGTCGGGATCGGCGGCGACCGGGAATTTCGAGCCGCATTCCTGCAGCGAGAACTTGTGCAGCGTGCCGATGTCGTCGGCCGACATGCCGATCAGGGTCGCACCGGCCGCGGTGTAGCTCGCGGCGGCTTCGGCGAAGTCGTGCGCTTCGGCCGTGCAGCCGGTGGTGAAGGCCTTGGGGAAAAAATAGAGCACGACAGGGCCCTTCTTCAGCGCCGAGGCCAGCGAGAACGAGAACTCCTGGCCGCCGAGCGTCGCAGTCGCGGTAAAGTCGGGCGCGGCATCGCCCGGCTTCATGGCGGCGAAGGCAGGCGCCGCGAAGAGTGAAGCGGCCAACAGGGCCGCCGTGGCAATACGCGTCATGACACTACTCCGCCAATTGGGTTTGGCGGCCATCATAGGCGCCTCGAGGCTCAACGCGCTGTCACGTCCCGGTGACCGTCTCGTTCAGTCCCTTCATGTAGGTCGATGGAACGACGGTCTTCACGGACTGTGCGCGCTTGGCGAGCCAATAGGCCTGTGGCGGAGGAACGGAGCCGAACTGGCGGTCGACGCCGAGCTTTTGCGCGGCATCCATGGGCCAGTTGGGATTGTAGAGAAGCTCGCGCGCGAGCGCGATCAGGTCGGCGCGCCCCTGCTGCAGGATCTGCTCGGCCTGGTCGGCATGCACGATCAGCCCGACAGCCATGCTCATGATGCCGGCGTCCTTCCTAAGCCGCTCGGCGTAGGGCACCTGGTAGCCGTAGGTCACCGGCCCCGCACTCACCACCGGCGAGCCGCGCATGCCGCCCGAGCTGCAGTCGATCACGTCGATACCCTTGGGCTTCACGATCTTCGCCAATTCGACGCTCTGGTCCGGACCCCAGCCCGAATCGTCCTCGACCGACAGCCGCAGGAACAGAGGCTTCGAGGCCGGCCAGTGCGCGCGCACGCTCTCTACCACCTCGATGCAGAAGCGCATGCGATTGAGCTCGCTGCCACCGTACTCGTCGTTGCGCACGTTGGAGAATGGCGAGAGGAATTGGTGGATCAGGTAGCCGTGGGCGCCATGGATATCGAGCACCTCGAAGCCCGCCTCGTTGGCGCGGCGCGCCGCCTGGCCCCAGCGCTCGATCACCTGCGGGATCTCCTCCCGCGTGAGCGCGCGCGGCGTCGGGTCGCTCGCCGGCGAATTGATGCCGCTCGACGAGACCAGCTCCCAGCCTTCCCAGTCCCAGACATCGGGCGAGTTGGTGAGCGGCGCCCCGCCCTCCCAGGGCCGGAAACGCCGCGCCTTGCGGCCCGAATGGCCGAGCTGGATGCCTGGCACCGAGCCCTGCGCGCGGATGAAATCGACGCAGCGCTTGAGGCCGGGGATGTGCGCGTCTTCCCAGATGCCGAGGTCGCCGACCGTGCCGCAGCCGCGCCGCTCGACCTTGGTCGATTCCATGATCACCAGCCCTGCCCCGCCTGCCGCGTAGCGGCCGGCGTTCATCAAGTGCCAGTCGGTCGCGAAGCCCTTGTCGGCGGCATATTGGTGCATCGGCGCCACGACCACGCGATTCTTCAGGGTCACGTCGCGGATCTGTATCGGTTCAAACAGCAATGGCGCCATGTATAGTCCCTCCCATGTCCGCACCCAGTCCCGCCATCGTGCACGATCGTTACGACGATCTCTACCTGCGTCGCATCCTGCGCGAGACGAAGACCATCGCCATGGTCGGCGCCTCGGCCAACTGGAATCGTCCGAGCTATTTCGCGATGAAATACTTGCTAGACCGCGGATACAGGGTCATCCCCGTCAATCCTGCCGCTGCCGGCCAGGAAATCCTCGGCCAGAAGGTCTACGGCTCGCTCGCCGAGCTGCCGCAGAAGGCCGACATGGTCGACATCTTCCGCAACTCCGAGGCAGCCGGCCCGATCACCGACGAGGCGATCAGGCATGGCGCCAAGGTGGTATGGATGCAGCTCGGCGTGGTCAACGACGCCGCGGCGAAGCGCGCGGAGGATGCCGGCCTCAAGGTCGTCATGAACCGCTGCCCCAAGATCGAGCACAGCCGCCTCGCCGGCACCATCGAATGGCACGGCATCGCCAGCGGCGTCATCAGTAGCCGCAAGCGGGCGCTTTAAGCTCCGCCATCCCGACCGGAGCTGAGCGTAGCGAGGCGAAGTGGAGGGATCTCTTCAAAAACCTCTGCCGAGATGAATACGCCCCTCGACTGCGCCGCCCTTCGGGCGGCTTCGCTCGGGACGACGAGACAATTCGCTATCAGCGAGAGAATTGCGTCACGTTTTTCCTACGCGGCGGTCTTGATCAGGCGGCATAGAGCCGTCTCTGGTCCCGCATGATCGATTGGCGTCGAATCGGATTTCGGATCGCGCCCTCGACAACGACATCGACAGGCCGGCCGAAAAGGTCCGCGAGCTCGTCGCGCAGGTCGACCATGTCCCAAAGATCCCAATGCTCCTCCGGCTGAAACGTCACTAGAACGTCCGCGTCGCTTTCCGGCCCCGCCTCCCCGCGTGCGAGCGAGCCGAAGAGTGACAGCTCCTTGATGAGCCAGCGCTGACAGAGGGCGGACAAGGCCTTCTCGGTCGGCAGCGTTTCGGGCGAGACATCGGTCATGGGTCGATCATACCATGCGTGAAAATGGGGGAAACTGCACATGAAGTTCGGCATCTTCGATCACATGGACCGCGCCGGCGGCGATCTTCACCGGCAATTCGACGAACGGCTGCGACTGATCGAGCTCTACGAGAAGAGCGGCTTCCACGCCTATCACCTCGCCGAGCATCACGCCACGCCGCTCGGCATGGCGCCCTCGCCCAGCGTGTTCCTCGCTGCCGTCGCCCAGCGCACGAAGACGCTGCGCTTCGGGCCGCTGGTCTACACGGTCAACCTCTATCATCCGCTGCGCCTGATCGACGAGATCTGCATGCTCGACCAGATGAGCGGCGGACGGCTCGAGCTCGGCATCGGCCGAGGCATCTCACCCTACGAAGTGGGCTATTACGGCGTCGATCCGGCGACCGGGCCGGAGCGCTTCGCCGAGGCGTTCGAGGTGATCCTGAAGGGGCTGACGCACAAGCGCCTCGACCATGAAGGCAAATATTTCACCTTCAGGGACGTGCCGATGGAGATGGTGCCGGTGCAGCGCCCCCATCCGCCGCTGTGGTACGGCGCCAACTCGCTGGAGAGCGCCGACCGGCTCGCCAAGCAGGCCTGCAACACGGTGGTCGGCATGAAGCCGGAAGGTGTCGGCGAGTTCGCCGCGCGCTACCGCGCTGCCTGGAAGGCACTGGGCAAGAGCGAAGCCGACATGCCGATGATCGGGCTCAGCCGCCATATCGTGGTCGGCGACACCGACAAGGAGGCGCAGAGCGCGGCCAAGCGCGCCTTCGCACTCTGGTACGACGCGCTGATCCATCTCTGGCGAGCGCACGGCGTCGGCCTGCCGCGCCAGATGATCCCCGCCGAGTTCGAGCCCGCCATGGACGGCGGCTACTTGGTCGCCGGCTCGCCCGCTACCGTGCGCGAGCGGCTGAAGCGCGACAACGATGTCGCCGGCATCAACTACTGCCTGTGCAGGCTCGCCTTCGGCGACCTGTCGTTCGAGGAATCGAAGCGCTCCGTCGAGCTGTTCTCGAAGGAAGTGATGCCCGCGCTCTGAACCGGCGCGGCGCGATGCGCGCGGCCGTCGAGCATCGCGCCGGCTTTGCGGCGGCCGACCTTGACCATATCCTGGCCGTGCTCACCCCACTGCTTGAAAAACAGCGGGATGCCGGCGGCTACGCATTGCGCGCGCAACGAACGGAACCAGTCGGGATTCGATGGCCGCGCCCGCGGCCCGCTTTCGCCGCCGGCGATTATCCAGCCCAATCCTGCCGACCACTGCGAGACATCGAGCGGCCCCAACAAGGGTTCGGCCGACACAACGCGTACCCTGGCGTCGATCGCCAGAAGATGCGGCGCCCGGAGGTCGAGCGTGGTCTGGTTCTCGGCGGTGATGCCGGGCCAGAGATTGTCGGGCACCTTGCGGCCGGCGAAGAATTTGCGTGCCACCAGCGGCCGCTTGGTCAACAAAATCCAGTCGAGCGATGGCGTCGCCTCGATCAGCCGCAGGTAATCCTCACGCCATTCCGGCGAGACTTCGGCGTCGAACGGATCGGCCAGGCTCGGGCCGAACACCTTGGCGCGAACGCCGGCCGCCTCGGCCTTGCGATTCCAGCGCAGCGGCAGCAGCCAGTTGCCAGCCGAGGTGCGTCGCCGGGGCGCGCGGGCCTCGAACCGGGCCCAGCGTCGCCGGTGCGACATGGCAGCGGCATAGCAATTGTCGCACGCCGGGCTGACCCTCGTGCAGCCGATCCACGGGTTGAAGGTGTGGTCGACCCATTCGATCCTGGTGTGCTCCGCCATTTCGGCACTGTACTACGGCAAGAGGCCCGCGGCGCCACATACGCCGGCACCGCGAGCCTCCGCCCCGCGCGCCACGCTCCTCGATCGCTTCGGACCGACGGCAGCGCGCCTCCCTTGTCGATTTCCAGATAAGACAAAGCCGGCGGTGGTGGGGCCCACCGCCGGCTCCGCCGCGAGGTTTTCGCTTAAGCCGCCCGGGGAGAGACAGCGACGAAGCGAGTGGACCCCTCACGATAGACTTTCATCAGCACCGGCTTCTTGGTGTCCTTCGCTTCCTTGAGCTTGGACACCGCCTCCTTCGGCGTCTCGACCGCGTCGCGGCCGACCTGCTGGAGGATGTCGCCGGCGCGCAGGCCCTGCTCGTCGGCGGGGCTGCCGGATTCCACGGCGGCGATCAGGGCACCCTTCACGCCGTCCTTGAGGCCGAGCTGCTGGCGCGTCTCCGGAGAGATCGGCGCCAGCGAGAAGCCGAACGAGCCGCCCGACACCTTCTCCGGCGCCTTCTGCTCTTCATCATCGGCCTTCGCTTGCTTGCCCATCTTGGAGTAGTCGCCGAGCTTGGCACTGACGGTCATGTCCTTGCCGTCGCGCACCAGGCCGAGCTTGACCGTGTTGCCGGGCGTGACATTCGCGATCGTGCGGGTCAGGTCACGGACGGTCGCGATGTCCTTGCCGTCGACCGTCTTGATGACGTCGCCCGACTGGATACCCGCCTTCTGCGCCGCGCTCTTCGGCTCGACCTGCGCCACCAGGGCGCCGGCGGATGAGCCGAGCGACAGGCTGCTGGCAATCTCGTCCGTCACCGGCTGGATCTGGACGCCCAGCATCCCGCGCTCGACCCGCCCATGCTCCTTAAGCTGGCCCACGATCGGCTCGGCGAGGCTCGCCGGGATGGCGAAGCCCAACCCGATCGAGCCGCCGGTCGGCGAATAGATCGCGGTGTTGATGCCGATGACGTTGCCGTCCATGTCGAACAGCGGGCCACCAGAGTTGCCGCGGTTGATCGCCGCGTCGGTCTGGATGTAGTCGTCGAACGGACCCGACTGGATGTCGCGGCCGCGCGCCGACACGATGCCGGTCGTCACGGTGCCGCCCAGCCCGAACGGGTTGCCGACCGCCATGACGGCCTGGCCGACGCGCACCTTGCTGGCGTCGCCGAACTTCACCGACGGCAGCGGCTTGTCGCTGGACACTTTCAGCACGGCGAGATCGGTCTTCTCGTCGCCGCCCAGCAGCTTGGCCGGCAGCTTGCGGCCGTCCGCCAGGGTGACGGTGATCTTGTCGGCCTTACCGGCGACATGGAAGTTGGTCACGATCAGTCCGGACGAGTCGATGATGAAACCGGTGCCGACGGCCTGGGCCTTGGGATGCGGACGCTGCTGGCGGCCGCCCTGCTGGCCGAAGCGCTCGGCGAACTGGCGCATGAACTCTTCCATCTGCGACTGCGCCGAGCGGTCGGACATCTGGGTCTCGTCATTGTCGGCCGCATCGGCCTTCATGGTGACGGAGACGTTGACGACGGCCGGCGTGACCTTGGCGGCCAGGTCGGCGAAGTCGTGCGGGACCGGCTCGCCGGCGACGGCCGCGGGTGCGGTCAGCATCGGGACGATCAGGGCCGGTGCGGTCAGCGCCGTCGTGAGGGCCAGGGCGGCGAAGATACGGGACTTGGTCTTGGTCATTTTGAGAGAGCCTCCTCGTTGCTCACGGGAGGAATATGGGGCCCGGTCCATGGCACCCCCATGGCCGCAACATTGAATGTTTGTATAGTTGGCCCCGTGAAAATCCTTTTGATTGAAGACGATAGGCAAACCGCCGACTACATCGCCAAGGGCCTGCGCGAGCACGGCCACGTCGTCGACAAGGCCGACAACGGCCGCGACGGGCTTTATATGGCGACCGGCGAGCCCTACGACGTAATGATCGTCGACCGCAACCTGCCCCAGATGGACGGGCTGTCGCTGGTCAAGGCCGCGCGCGCTTCGGGCACCAAGACGCCGGCCCTGTTCCTGACCACCATGGGCGGGGTCGACGATCGGGTCGCCGGCCTCGAGGCCGGGGCCGACGACTACCTGGTCAAGCCCTTCGCCTTCGCCGAGCTGATGGCAAGGGTTGGTGCGCTTGCCCGCCGGCCGCCAATCGTCGCGACGACCTCGTTGCGCGCTGGTGACCTCGAGATCGACCTGCTCGCCCGCACCGTCACGCGCGGCGGCAAACGCATCGAGCTGCTCGCCCAGGAATTCAAGATCCTCGAATACCTGATGCGCCACGCCGGCGAGATCGTCACGCGCACCATGCTGCTGGAGAAGGTCTGGGACTTTCATTTCGACCCCAAGACCAACATCGTGGAGACGCACATCTCGCGGCTGCGCGGCAAGATCGACAAGGGCTTCGACAAGCCCCTGCTCCACACCGTGCGGGGAGCTGGCTATGTCATTCGCACCCCTGACTAGGATCCTGCGCTCGGCCGCCTTCCGGCTGGCGCTCGTCTACGCGGGCCTGTTCGTCGTCTCGGCGGGCGTGCTGTTCGCCACAGTGTTCGTGATCGCCACCGCAGCACTGCAAAGCGACATGCAGGCCGTGCTGCGCACCGAGGCGCTGCAATTGGCGGAGATCCATCGGCGTTCGGGCCTGCTGGGGCTCGCCGAACAAGTGACTCGGCGCATGAACTTCCGCACGCGCGGTCCGATCTATTACCTGGTGCAGGCGCCCACCCAGCAGGTCGTCGTCGGCAACCTGCCCGGCATGCCGCCGGTCGAGGGCGTCGTCGACTTCGTGCGCGACCATGTTCCCGGCGACCCCGAGGATGCGCGCAGCAAGCTCACCGGCTTCGGCCTCACCTTACGCGACGGCTCGTTCATCCTGGTGGCGCAGGACGCGAGCCGCCTGATCGACATGCAACACGCCATCATTCAGGCCTTCGCCTGGGCCGGCGCGCTGACTCTCCTGCTCGCGATCGGCGGCGGCGTGTTGCTGGGCAGCAACTTCGTGCGCCGCATCGACACGATCGGCCGCACCAGCCGCGCCATCATGGAAGGCGATCTCAGTGCCCGCATCCCCGTGCGCGGCAACAACGACGAGATCGACCAGCTCGTGGTCGGCCTCAATGCCATGCTGGACCGCATCCAGCAGCTGATGGACGGCCTGCGCCAGGTGACCAGCGACATCGCGCACGACCTGCGCACGCCGCTCGGCCGCCTGCGCCAGCGGCTCGAGGATGCCCGCGAGCGCGCCACGACCACCGGCGAGTACGAGGCCGCAACAGAGGCCGCCATTACAGAAGCGGACGGGCTGCTCGACATCTTTTCCGCCCTGCTGCGCATCGCCCAGATCGAGGCTGGCGCGCAGCGAAGCGCCTTCGCCGAGGTCGACCTGTCCGGGCTCCTGCGGAGCATCGTCGATGCCTACGCGCCACCGGCGGAGGATGTGGGCCACAGGCTCGAGGCAGCGATCGACGACAGCGTCACCCTGACGGGCGACCGCCAGTTGCTGGCGCAGCTCTTCTCCAACCTCATCGAGAACGCGCTCAGTCACACGCCGGCCGGCAGCACGGTCCGGCTCGTGCTGCACAAGACGGCAACCGGCTTCGAAGCTCAGGTCACCGACACCGGCCCCGGCATCCCCGAGGCCGAGCGCGACAAGGTGTTCGACCGCTTCTACCGCCTCGACCGCAGCCGCACCACCAAGGGCAGCGGGCTCGGCCTCGCACTGGTGAAGGCGATCGCGAGCCTTCACGGCCTGTCGCTCGCTTTGAAGGACAACAATCCCGGACTGGCCGTGATCCTCACGCGATGATCGCCCCTTCCTGGCTCTGGATTCCCCTCACCCTCTTCGCCGCCGCTGCCCAGACCGTCCGCAACACCGCGCAGCGCCGCCTGACCGACGAGCTCGGCACGCTCGGCGCGACGCTCGTGCGCTTCCTCTACGGCCTGCCGCTGCTGGCGCTCTGGCTCCTTGGCATTCTTGCGCTGCGCGAATTCGACTCGCCGCGACTGACATGGAGCTTCGCCGGTTGGGTCGTGCTCTCGGCCCTCAGCCAGACCGCCGGCACCGCCCTGCTGCTGCGCGCCATGGCTGCGCGCAGCTTCGCGATAGGGCTGGTCTACTCCAAGAGCGAGGTCATCCAGGTCGCGCTGTTCTCGATCGTCTTCCTCGGCGAGCGCGCCTCCCCGCTCACCTTTGCCGCCATCGCGCTCGCGACCTTCGGGGTCGTGTTGCTGTCGCCGCGAACCACGGGAAGCTGGGCCGATCCCGCCGCGTTGTTCGGCCTCGCGTCCGGCACTGCCTTTGCCATCTCGATCGTCGGATACCGCGGTGCCAATCTGGCGCTCGCCGCCGATTCGCCCTTCCTCGCCGCCGCCGAGACGCTGTTCTGGGCCCAGTTGCTTCAAACCGTGCTGCTCGCCGCCTGGTTGCTGGCGCGCAGCCCCGCGATCCTTCTGGAGGCGTTCCGGGCCTGGCGGCTATCGCTATTCGCGGGGGGCGCCGGCGCATCGGCCTCGCTCGCCAACGTGACGGCCCTCGCTCTCGAATCGGCATCGAAAGTCCGCACGTTGATACTGATCGAGGTGCTGTTCACCTATGCAGTGTCCCTGCGCATCTTCCGGGAAGCGATCAGCCGGCGCGAGCTGGCCGGAATCGTTCTGATGGTTCTGGGCGTCGGAACGATCCTCGCCACTTCCGGCTGACTAAACGGCGAGATAGCGGCGCTTGACCTCGTCATTTGCCTTCAGCCCGTCGATCGAATCGCGATAGACGATGTGGCCCTTGTCGATGACCGCGACATGGCTCGCGATGTCGAGGCAGAAGTGCATGTTCTGCTCGGCCACCACCAGGGTGATGCCCATGCCGCGCAGGTGCTGGATCAGCTCGCCGATCTTCTCGACTATGATCGGCGCCAGTCCCTCGCTCGGCTCGTCGAGCAGCAGCACTTCGGGATTGCCCATCAGGGTCCGGGCGATGGTCAGCATCTGCTGCTCGCCGCCCGACAGGCGCCCGCCCATCCGCCCGCGCATCGACGCCAGGATCGGAAAGACGTCGTAGATCTTCTCCAGGGTCCAGTCGCTGCGGCCGCCGGGGCCGTCCTTGGCGCCGATCAGCAGATTGTCCTCGACCGAATGCTCGGGAAAGATCTGACGGTCTTCCGGCACGAAGCCGATGCCGCCGCGCGCGATGTGGTCGGCCGACTTTCTATGGACCGCGACACCATGCAGCGTGATCGTGCCGCGCCGCGGCGGCGCCAGCCCGATGATCGCCTTCATGGTCGTGCTCTTGCCCGCCCCGTTGCGGCCGAGCAGCGCCAGCGACTGGCCGCGCTCGACGTCCAGCGACACGCCGAACAGGATCTGGCTCGCGCCGTAGAACACGTCGATGCCGTCGACCTCGAGGATCGTCTCGCCGCTCATGCAACGGCCGACTTGCCGAGATAGGCCTCGATCACCCTGGGATCTCGCCTGATCTCGTCCGGCGTTCCCTCGGCCAGAACCGTGCCATAGGACAGCACACGAACCGTCTGGGCGACCTTGAAGACGATGTCCATGTCGTGCTCGATGAAGATCAGCGTCATGTGGACAGCGCGCCACAGGCCCTGCACCGTCTCGATCATCTGCCAGCGCTCTTCCGGGCCCATGCCGGCGGTCGGCTCGTCGAGCAGCAGGACCTTGGGATCGAGCGCCAGGGCGAGGCCGATATCGAGCAGCTTCTGGTCGCCATGGCTGAGGTTGCGGCTCAGGATGCCCGCGACCCGGGTGAGCTTCAGAATCTCCATGATCTCGCCGGCGCGCGACGCGGCGGAGGCGAGCGGAAACGACTGCAGCTTGGCGGTTTCCCGGCGCTGATGGGCATGCACCGCCGCCGCGAGCGCTTCCTCGACTGTCAATGTCGGAAACAGGCTGGCCACCTGAAACGCCCGGCCGATGCCGCGGCGGACGATCTCGCGCCGGTCAAGGCCCGCGATGTCGACGCCGGCCAGCAGGATGCGGCCGGCGTCGGGCGCAAACCGGCCAGTGATCAGGTTGAACAGGGTGGTCTTGCCCGCGCCGTTGGGACCGATGACGGCGGTGAACGAGCCGTCGGCAAAGGTGAGCGACACATTGCGCGTGGCCGCAACGCCGCCGAAAGACTTGGCGACTCCCTCGAGCTTCAGCACGACGAGACCTCCGCCCGCGTCATGGCTTCTTCCCGCCGGCGGCATCGGCCGCGTCGCGCACCTTCTCGGCCTTCGCCTGGCGCCGATTCTCGAGGCGTTCGGCGATCACGTCGAGCGGACCTTTGCGCAGCCCGAGCACAAGGACGAGGATCACGATGCCCAGGACCAGCTCGGTGTGGCTGGTGTAGGCGACAGTGACGTCGGTCAGGATGCGCAGGATGACCGTGCCGATGACCGGGCCCAGGAATACGGTCGAGCCGCCCAGTAGGATCATGAAGATCGCCTCGCCCGAGGTCGTCCAGAAGCCGAAGTTGGGATAGGCGCCGGACACGAACAGGGCGAGCAGGATGCCGCCGACCGACGCCACGCAGGCCGAGATGACGAAACAGACCAGCTTGGCGCGCGCTACGTCGATGCCGAGGAACGCCGCGCGCTCCTGGTTGTCGCGAATCAGGCGCAGCGTATAGCCGAACGGCGAGGTCACGATCTGGCGCATGATGGCGATGCAAACGACGAACAGGACCGAGCAGAACACATAGAGCTGGGTGCGGTCGGCGAGGTCGATGCCGAGGAACTTCGGCCGCGGGATGCCGCCCATCAGGCCCTGGTCGCCGCCGGTGAACGACACCCAGCCGAGGATGATGTTGTAGATCAGCATCTGGAAGGCGAGCGTCAGGAACGCGAAATAGATCTCGTTCAGCCGCACGCAGATCGCTCCGATGATCACCGCCAGAACGGCGGTGAAGACGATCGCCAGGGCAAAGGCGGCCGGGATCGAGAACTTGCCCGACTGCATGGCGAGGCCGAAGGCATAAGCACCCGAGGCGAAGAACATCGCGTGCCCGAACGAGACGAGTCCGGTGTAGCCGATCAGCAGGTTGAGGGACATCGCCAGCAGGCCGTAGGCCATCGCGAACATGATGAAGTCGCGGATGGCGGGTGGTGCGCCGAGCAGCGGGACGAGCAGCAGGACGATGAAGCCGAGGCCGGCCAGTCCGAGATCGCGCCAGCGTCTGGTCATGCCGCTCTACCGGTGGGGACGGCCGAACAGGCCGCTCGGCTTGAAGATCAGCACCAGCGCCATGAACAGGAACATCACGCCGTCGACGAACAGCGGAAAGCCGATGCTGCCGAACGACCGCGTGAAGCCGATCAGCAGCGCCGCCACGAAGGCGCCCACGATCGATCCCATGCCGCCGATCACAGTGACGATGAAGGACTCGATCAGGATCGAGAACCCCATGCCGGGTGTCAGCGACCGGACCGGCGCAGCGAGCGCGCCAGCGGCCCCGGCCAGCGCGCTGCCGATCCCGAACACCGCGGCGTAGTAGAGGTTGACGCGGATGCCGAGCGCCGAAACCATAGGACCGTTGATTGCAGCGGCGCGCACGATCTTGCCGAAGCGCGTGCGCTCGATGACCAGCCACAAGGCGACGCCGATCACCATCGCGGCCGAGATCATGAATAGGTAGAACGGCGGTACGACGCCGCCCATGAAGCGCAGCGGCGGCAACCGGAACTCGGCCGGCATGCCCATCGACAGGCTGCTCGGCCCCCAGATGATCTTGACCAGGTCGTCCGAGATCAGGATCACGGCGTAGCAGACCAGAAGCTGCATCAATACGTTCGAGCCGTAGACCTTGCTCATCAAGAGCCGTTCGAACGCCACGCCGAGCAACCCGACGGCAACCGCCGCACCGAGGGCGGCGATGAAATAGTTGCCGCTGGCCTGGTACAGCGTGAGCGCGATGTAGGCGCCGGCCATGTAGAGGGAGCCGTGCGCGAAGTTGGTTACGTTCAGGACGCCGAAGATCAGCGTCACGCCCGATGCGATCAGGAACAGCAGCATCCCGATGATCATGCCGCTGGTGAGCTGGGTGACGACGCACGACCCTGTGCCCAGGCAACGCATCAATGCTTCTAGATCCACGAGCTATCCAATCGAGCCCTATCCAATCAAGCTGGGCGTGACCGCAGGCGGCGAATGCCGGCGCACTCTCTAATCAGGCGTAGCCCAGCTTCTTCTTCCATTGCTTCTCGAGCTCGAGGATGGGTTCCCACGGCGAGCTCTTGAAGTCGCTGATGTAGGGTTCCTTCGACTGCGACAGGCCGTAGCCGATGATGTAGTTGACGATGGTATTGTCGTCGGCGCGCATGGTGATCGTGCCGTCCATGCCCCACGGTGACTTGATCGTCATGCCCTTGAGCGCCGCCGCGAGCTTCTTGCCGTCGGTGTCGCCGTTGGTCGCCCTCAGCGCTTCGACCAGGAAGGTGGCGGCCGTCGCGTTTTCCCACGACCAGTTGGTTGGCTTGTGCTTGTAGTTTTTCACATACGCCTGGTACCAGTCCTCGTTCTCCTTGGTCGCCGGCACGGTGCGATTGTAGCGGCCGCCGGAATAAACGCCGGCCGGGAACTGCTTGACCTCGTCGACCACGCCGTAGTCGCCGAGATTGACCATGAACGAGGCCTGCTTGTCGAACAGTCCGTAGAGATTGCCCTGGTCGATGAAGGCCGACAGGTCGCCGCCCCACAGCGCCGAATACATGGCGTCCGCCTTGGAGTTCAACACCTTGGTCACGACCTCGGTGTAGTCGGGCTGGAACAGCTTGGGCCACGCCTCCTCGACGACCTGGATCGAGCCCTCGAAATGCTTGGCATACTCCATGAACTCGGCGGTGTTGGACCGGCCATAGGCGTAGTCCGGCGAGCAGGTGACCCACTTCTTCAGGCCCTTGGCCTTGGCGATCCTGGCGGCGTAATCGCCGCCGCCGATCGCGTCATGGATGCCCTGGCGTGCCGTGCGGAACGCCGTCGGCACATGAAGCTTGGGGTCTGCCGTCAGCGACGAGGTCTCGGAGTTGGTGTGGAGGCAGAGCACGCCTATCTCGCGGATCACCTCGTGCACTGCAAACGCGCCGCTCGACGCCTCGGCGTCGATGATGATCTGGCAGCGATCGTTGTTGATCAGGTCGCGCGTGACCTTGGCGGCTTCCTGGGGCGCGCCTTTGGAATCGCGCACGACCAGCTCGATCTTCTTGCCGTTGATGCCGCCCGCCTCGTTGACCTTGTCGAGCACCGAGCGCAGGCCCCCGACGCTGGTCAGGCCAACCAGGGCCACGCGGCCCGACTGGATGGTCGGTACGCCGATCTTGATCGTGCCACCTTGCCCCTTGACGATTGCCGGCATGCCGACAGCGCCTGCGGCAGCCATAGCACCGACGCCCTTGATCAGACCACGCCGGCCCGCCAGGCGCGCATGGATTGTGTTCATGGCGTTCCTCCCTACTCAACTATTCTTGCGGTCTTCGACCGGTTGCCACGATCTTATGAACAATTGTTCACACCGGTCAATTGATCAGCGGAGGCCGCGCGACGATCTCCGAGAATTTTTCGCGCAGCGGCCAGCCGGTGCAAACCGGATTGCAGCGATTGTCGCCACCTCCGGCTAACGGCATGCTGGCGGCATGAACACTTTCGCATATGTCGGCTGCTACACCACTCCCGAGCGCGACGGCCGTGGCAAAGGCATCAACGTCTATCGCGTCGATCGTCGCACCGGGGCGTTCAAGCACGTGCAACTGCTGGGAGGGCTGGAGAACCCGTCGTTCCTCGCGATCGATAAGTCCGGCCGGTTCCTCTATTCGGTGCATGGCGACCGCAGCGAGGTCACCGCTTATGCGATCGATGGCAACACCGGCCACCTGCGGGCGATCGGCCGCCAGCCGACCGGCGGCTACAACCCGATCCATCTTGCCTTCGATGCGTCCGGCAAGTTCCTGTTTGTCACCAACTACGGCACCGACTCGATCGCGGTCTTCCCGGTGAAGCCAGACGGAACGCTCGGCCCCTACCCGACCCTCGCGACGGTCAAGGGCACGCTGGGGCCACATCGCACCGAACAGAAGAACGTGCGGCCTCATCACAATCCGCTCGATCGCCAGGGCAAGTTCTTCTACCTGCCGACCAAGGGCGCCGACAGTATCATCGCCTATCGCCTCGATTCCAAACGCTGCCTCGCGGTCCACGTCAACGAGGTCGCCGCGCGGCCCGGCGCCGGCCCGCGCCACATCGATTTCCATCCGCGACGCGCCTTCGCCTACGTAATAAACGAGCTCGATTCGACGATCACGACCTACAGCCAGGACCGCACCAGCGGAAAGCTTACGCCGCTGCAGACCGTGCCCTCCACGCCGCCCGAGTTCACCGGCTACAGCACAGGCGCGGAAATCGCCGTCGATCGCGCCGGCCGCAACGTCTACGTCTCCAATCGCGGGCACGACAGCATCGGCGTGTTCGCGATCGATCCCGGCAAGGGCACGCTCGAACCCAGGCAGTGGGTGCCGACCAAGGGCAGCGTGCCCCGCTTCTTTGCCTTCGATCCTTCCGAGAGGTTCCTCTACGTGGCCAACCAGGGCGGCCACTCGATCGTCACCTACAAGGTCGGCCGCGACGGCAAGCTGTCGCCCAGCCCCGTCAGGGTGAAGGTGCCGAGCCCGGCCTGCATCGTGTTCGGCGGAGTCGCCTAATGACCAAGACCTACGGCTTCGAGACCCTGTCGATCCATGCCGGTGCCGGCCCCGATCCGACGACCGGCGCGCGGGCGCTGCCGATCTATCAAACCACCGCCTATGCCTTCGACGATGCCGACCACGCCGCCGCGCTGTTCAACCTGCAGACTGTGGGCTTCATCTATTCGCGCCTGACCAACCCGACCAACGCCGCGCTGGAGACGCGGCTCGCCACGCTCGAAGGCGGCCGCGGCTGCACCGTCGCCTCGTCGGGCCATGCGGCACAGGTGCTGGCGCTGTTCCCGCTGATGACGCCGGGCGACGACATCGTCGCCGCCTCCCGTCTCTACGGCGGCTCGCTGCAGCAGATGAGGAACACCTATCCGAAGTTCGGCTGGAAGGCGCACATCGTCGATGCCGACGCGCCGGACAACTTCAAGCGGGGCGTGACTGACAAGACGAAGGCGTTCTTCATCGAGAGCCTGGCCAATCCGGGCGGCGTGGTCAGCGACATCGAAGCGATCGCGAGGATCGCCGAAGAAGCCGGCGTGCCGCTCATTGTCGACAACACGCTGGCCACGCCCTACCTCTGCAAGCCGATCGACTACGGCGCCACGCTGGTGATCCATTCGACGACCAAGTTCCTGAGCGGCACCGGCACGTCGATGGGCGGCGCGATCGTCGATTCGGGCAAGTTCGACTGGGCGAAAGGCGGCAAGTTCCCGAGCCTGGCCGGCCCGGAGCCTGCCTATCACGGGCTGAACTTCTTCGAGACCTTCGGCGACATGGCCTACATCTTCCACAGCCATGCCGTGGGCCTGCGCGACCTCGGTCCCAGCCAGGCGCCGTTCAATGCCTGGCTCACGATGCTGGGCATCGAGACGCTCGGCCTGCGCATGGAGCGTCACTGTGCCAATGCGCTGAAGGTCGCCCAATATCTCGAGAAGCATCCGGCGGTGGCGTGGGTGAACTACGCCGGCCTGCCGTCGAACAAGTACCATGCGCTGGCGCAGAAATACCTGCCCAAGGGCGCGGGCTCGATCTTCACCTTCGGCGTCAAGGGCGGCTACGAGGTTGGCATGAAGGTGGTCGACAGCGTCGATCTCTTCTCGCACCTGGCCAACATCGGCGACGCCAAGAGCCTGATCATCCACCCGGCCTCGACCACCCACCGCCAGCTCTCCGACGAGCAGCGCGTCGCGGCCGGCGCCGGGCCGGACGTGATCCGCCTGTCGATAGGCATCGAAACGGCTGACGACATCATCGCCGATCTGGAGCAAGCTTTGGAAAAGGCTACGACATAACTGTCATCCCGAGCGCAGCGAGGGATCCTTGCCGGATCAGGAAAGATCCCTCGCTGTGCTCGGGATGACATGGTTGCTTTGGGAGAAGCATCGATGCTGAGCAAGGCCGACAACGAATTCCTGACCCGGAGCGGCAAGGATACGCCGATGGGCGATCTGCTGCGCCGTTTCTGGATGCCCGCGCTCCTCTCCGAGGAGCTGCCGGAGCGCGACGGGCCGCCGAAGAAGATCAAGGTCCTCGGCGAGGATCTGCTCGCCTTCCGCGACAGCACCGGCCGGGTCGGCATCGTCGAGCCGCACTGCCCACATCGCGGCGCCAATCTCTACTACGGCCGCAACGAGGAATGCGGCATCCGATGCTCCTTCCACGGCTGGAAGTTCGATGTCGACGGCAACTGCGTCGATCTGCCGACCTCGCCTCCGGAATCGACCTACAAGGACACGATCAAGCTGCTCGCCTATCCGGTACGCGAATGGGCCGATATCATCTGGGTGTACATGGGGCCGCGCGACCAGGTGCCCGAACTGCCGCAGCTCGAGCTCGGCCTTGTCCCGGCATCGAGCCGCTACGTCACCAAAAAATGGCAGGACTGCAACTGGGTGCAGAGCGTCGAGGGCGCGCTCGATACCGCGCACTTCTCCTTCCTGCATGCCGTGCTGGCCAAGGACGAGGCCAAGGCGCGCGCGGCGCTCGCCAAGGCCGCGATCGCCGACCAGTCGACGCCGGACGATCGCATCCGCTGGATCCACAACGACCCGCGGCCCAGGTTCACCGTGCACGGCCACGATGCCGGCCTCCTGATCGGCGCGGCGCGCAAGACCGACACGACCGATCTCTACTGGCGCATCTCGCAGTTCCTGATGCCCAACCATGCCTACACACCCACGGCCTTCCCCGGCGAGATCTACTATGGCCAGTGCTGGGTGCCGGTCGACGATGTGTCGTGCTGGATCTACACTTATTGCTGGCAGCCCGACCGTCCCTTCAGCAACGCCGAGCGGATGAAGTTCGACGGCGGCTTCAACGTCCATGCGGAGGTCGACGACGACTTCATGCCGTTGCGCAACCCGCGCAACGACTACCTGATCGACCGCCAGGCGCAGAAGCACGAGACCTTCACCGGCATCGTCGGCGTCAGCGAACAGGACGCGGCCATCCAGGACAGCATGGGTCCGACCCAGGACCGCACGAAGGAGCATCTCGGCCCGACCGACGTCGGCGTCGTCGAATTCCGCAAGATGCTGATGGGCACCGCCCGCGCCCTGCAGGCCGGGACCCCGCCCAAGGCCGCCGCTTCCGCGCCGCGCTACGCGGTGCGCGCCGGCGGCGCGGTCGCGGCACCGGACAAGAACCTCGATGCCGTCATGACCGCGCGATTCGGCCACCCGCGCGGCTACATCGGCAACCAGTACGGATTGGGTGACTGATGCTTAGTAAGGCAGACAACGAATTCCTCACGCAGAGCGGCAAGGATACGCCGATGGGCGCGTTGCTGCGCCGCTTCTGGATGCCGGCACTCCTCTCCGAGGAGTTGCCCGAGCGCGACGGGCCGCCGAAGAAGATCAGGATCATGGGTGAGGATCTGCTCGCGTTCCGCGACAGCAATGGAAGGATCGGCATCGTCGAGCCGCACTGCCCGCATCGCGGCGCCAATCTCTACTACGGCCGCAACGAGGAATGCGGCATCCGATGCTCCTTCCATGGCTGGAAGTTCGATGTCGACGGCAACTGCGTCGACCTGCCGACCTCGCCGCCGGAATCGACCTACAAGGACACGATCAAGCTGCTCGCTTACCCGGTGCGCGAATGGGCCGACATCGTCTGGGTCTACATGGGTCCGCGCGACAACGTGCCGGAGCTGCCGCAGCTCGAGCTCGGGCTGGTGCCGGCGTCGAGCCGCTACGTCTCCAAGAAGTGGCAGGACTGCAACTGGGTGCAGAGCCTCGAGGGCGCGATCGACACCGCGCACTTTTCCTTCCTCCACAAGATCCCGTCCAAGGACGAGAAGACGAAGCTCGAGATCTTTCGCAGCACCTCTGCGATCGGCGCCGGCCAGGAGCTGCAGGACCGCATCCGCTGGGTGATGGACGATCCGCGGCCGCGTTTCGCGATCACCGGTCACGACACCGGGCTGGTGATCGGCGCCGCGCGCAAGACCGACAGCACCGACAAATACTGGCGCATCTCGCAGTTCCTGATGCCCAATCACGCGCTGGTGCCGGTCGCCTTCCCGGGCGACGTCTATCACGGCCAGTGCTGGGTGCCGGTCGATGACGTCAACTGCTGGATCTACACCTACAGCTGGCTACCCGACCGGCCGTTCACCAACTCCGAGCGCGAGAAGTACGCCGGGGGGCTCAGCCTCCACGCCGAGGTCGACGACGCGTACGTGCCGGTTCGCAACATCCACAACGATTACATGCTCGACCGCGAGAAGCAGAAGGCGGAGAGCTTCACCGGCATCATGGGCGTGAGCGAGCAGGACGCCGCCATCCAGGACAGCCAGGGCCCGATCCAGGACCGGACCCGCGAGCACCTCGGTCCGACCGACGTGGGCATCGTCGAGTTCCGCAAGATGCTGGTGGGCGCGGCGCGGGCGTTGTCGACCGGCGGCGAACCCCGGGCCGCGACGGCTGCGAAGCACTATGCCGTGCGGGCCGGCGGCTGGATCGCGGCCCCGGACAAGGATCTCGCCACGGTCATGACCGAGCGCTTCGGCCATCGCCACGGCTATGTCGGCAGCGAATACGGTTTCGCCGACTGACCGTTCGTCTTATCGTCGCTCCTGATTTGGGGGAGAGAACGTCGTGACCATCAAGATTTACGGACCTACCGCTTCACGCGCCGCACGCGCGCTGTGGATCGTGCACGAGCTGGACATTCCCTTCGAGCACATCGCGAAGGAAATGAAGGACCTCAAGAACCCCGACTATCTCAAGGTCAATCCCAACGGCAAGGTGCCGGCGCTGGTCGACGGCGACTTCAAGCTGTTCGAATCGATGGCGATCAACCTCTATCTCGCCGCGCGCTTCAACAAGAACGGCTTCCTGCCGGCCAGCCTCGAGGACCAGGCGCTGTGCCACCAGTGGAGCTTCTGGGGCATGACCGAGATCGAAAAGCCGCTGCTGACGATCCTGATCGACATGTTCATGACCGCGCCCGACAAGCGCAAGCCCGACGCCGTCGCCGAGGCCCAGAAGGCGCTGCCCAAGCCGTTCGCGGTGCTCAATGCGGCGCTCGAAGGCCGTGACTATCTGCTGGGCTCGAGCTTCACCGTGGCCGACCTGAACCTCGCCTCGATCTGCACCTGGGCCAAGCCGATCAAATACGATTTCGGGCCGTTCCCGAATGTCGGCGCCTGGCTCGACCGCTGCCTGTCGCGGCCGGCCTACAAGGCGGCGCGCGCGACCAAGTAGCTATTCAGCCGGTGCGGCTTGCGGCGCGACGATCGCCGCGCTGCGGGAGCGCTCGCTCGGCAGCAGGAGCGCCACCGCGGTGATGGCGAGCGACGTGCCAGCCAGGCCGAAGAACAGCAGGTCGAGGCTGCCCGTGGCACCGCGGATCCAGGAGATCAGCAGGATTGCGAGCGGGCTGGCGCCAAAGGCCACCACGAACTTCGCGCCGAAGCCGAGGCCGTGATATTTGCTCGGCGTGTAGCGCGCGATCATAATGTTCTCGACCGGACCCGCTGCTGCGCTCAGCAGCGCGGAGAAGATCGCGCCGGCAAGCGCAACGTAGCCGTTGCCCATCGCGAGGCCCAGCATCGCCACGACCTGCAGCGCCGAGGCCACCACGTAGGTCGTCTTGAGCGGATAGCGATCGATGATGCGCCGGCCCATCGCGTACTGTCCGACGCCCGAAACGATGTAGATCAGCGACGTCGCGAAGCCGACCCACAGCACGGTCTCGGTGATGAAGCCCCATGACGCGAAACCCTCGCGCAGGGCGGCAATCTCGCCGCTGAAGCGCGTTTCGAAGACCAGCGCAGAGCCGAACATGACCGCCTGCCAGATCACGCCTTCCAGCGCCATGGTTACGGAGAGCACGGAGAAGACGCGCCAGAACTCGGCGCGGCCGGCCGTGACGCCGGGCGTCGCGGGCATCGGCCGGTCGCCGATCCTGCCGGTGCGCAGGTTCCAGGCCGTGACGAACGCCATCGCGACGCAGATCAGGCCGGGAACGATGAAGGCGGCGCGCCACGACGCGAGCGTGATCAGCACGCCGGGCACGATACCGTAGAGTGCGAGCCCCGCGCTGCCCCACAGGCCGTTGACGCCCATCGCATGGCCCTGCTCCTTGGCCGTGCGGATGACCCAGGCTATACCGACCGAGTGATAGATCGCGGCGAATGCACCGATGCCGCAGAGCGCGATCGACAGGGCAAGCGTGTCGCCGGTCGGCACCAGGCCACAGGCGATCGAGCTCAGGCCCATGCCGGCGAACATCACCACCATCATGACCGGCGCGCCGAAGCGGTCGGAGGCCCAGCCGGCCGGCAGCGACATGATGCCCAGCAGCACCGTTGCCGGGGCATAGAGCTCGAGCAGCTTCTCGACCGGAAGGTTCCACACGGCCGCCAGGGTCAGCACGATCACGGCATAAAACGCCGTCATCATGTGCATCAGCCCATGGCCGATCGAGGAAAGCAGCAGGACACGCCCGGCGGAACTGGCGGCAATCTTCATGGTGGGGGTGTATAAACTCCCTGGGCCTCCAAGCAAGGCTGCTTGCGGCATCGCAGTCATTCGCGCTACACGCCCTTCCACGGTCGGGGCGTAGCGCAGCCTGGTAGCGCATCAGTCTGGGGGACTGGGGGTCGCAGGTTCAAATCCTGTCGCCCCGACCAATGTTTTAAGGCTTTTTCCCCTTCTTCGAGACAGCAGGGGTAACTGGTGGGGTAACACTTGGCCGACCGCCTGGAATGCTGGGCGCCTTCTGCGCCGCAGGGCAATGCTCGCACAGTGCGGGCACTACTGGGCGATTGCTTTGGTCGGGCAGTCCTCGGCGTTGAGTACCTGCCGATGAGGGACAAGCTGCGCATTACCTTTGATCCGAAACTGTGGCTGCAAGGAGCGGCGATCGGGACATCGTTACGCGACGAAATAGAGGCGTTTTTGACTGGGCCTGGCGGCGCACCGTCGGGCCGCCTCGAACTCCCGATTTGGCCCTAGCGCCCTGTCGTGATCGTCGAACGCGGCAGCGAGCGGATCATTCGTGTCTCACGCGCGTCTGTCGAGAGCAACTGATTGAGATATATGATCTATTAGAGCCATGTCGACGAGAAAGCCCCTGCCTCCTGGCTATCAGTACACGCTCGACCTACGGCCGCCTCTGCCCGCCCTGCCGCAACTTTGGACGGCGGACGATGTCTATAATTTTTGCGATGAAACAACCATTAGGAGCTTCGGGGAAGATCCACGGGTAGAGCGCAAACTACCGACCATTAGCCAAACGCTGCTGTCGGAATACGTTTCGATGTGGGCGAACACTCAACCACACGGTGGGGTGACGTTCATTGGTGTCTCAAATAAGGGGAACCTGGACGGATGCAAAGGCACGGCTGAACAACACCTCAACGACCTTCGCGCCGTCCGCGCCCTATGTCCGGACGCCAAGGTCGAGTTCAAGCGCGTGCCGGTCCGCAATGCCCGTGGCGACGACGACTTCATCGAGGTAATGCGGGTTTACTATCGTGAGGACAAGCTTGTTGAGACGGGCTCTGGGGAAGCCTTCATGCGCGAGGGCGACCGCAAACGGCGCCTAAGCGAAGACGAGAAGAGGGAGATCAAGCTCAACAAAGGTCAACTCGACATCGAGTCAGAGCGCGTCAGCCTCGTTTATCCAACCGACTTCGACGGAGCGTTGCTCAAGCAATATCGCGATCAATTTGTAGCTAAGAGACAACTTTCCGACCGCTTTACCATCGAGGACGTGCTGGTGCTGAGCAAGCTCGGCAAGTGGGTCGCTGGGCGCTTCTCCCCCTTCCTAAGTTGCGCACTCCTCTTCGCCAAGGATCCCCGTGAGGTTGCGCCGGGTGCGTATATTCGCGTACTGCGATATGACGGAACGGAGGAGGAATTTGGGCTAAGGTTGAATTCGGTCGCGGACAAGCGGATAGAAGGCCCTCTTCCCCTTCAAATTTCAGCCGCTGCTGACTTCATCGATTCTCAGATGCGAAACTTCACGCGTCTTGGCCGCGACGGCCGCTTCGAGACCAGTCCAGAATACCCCAAAGAGGTGTGGCTGGAGGCGGTAGTCAACGCGGTGGTCCACCGGTCTTACAACCTTAAAAACATGAACATTTTCGTGAAGATGTTCGAGGACAAATTTCTCGTTGAGTCACCCGGCTCATTTCTGCCGCCGACAACTGCTGAGACGGTTTTTGAAGCTCACAATCCCCGAAATCCGAACACGATGTGGGCCCTTTACTACTTTGACTTCGTCCAGTGCGCCTTCGAGGGTACACGCCGCATGCGCGACACCATGCGCCAGGCGAACCTCCCGGACCCGATCTTCAGCCAACGCCAAGCCGGCACCTTCCAAGTCTCGGTAACGCTGAAGAACAATGCAGAGCATCGCAAAGTCTACGTGCGCTCGGAAGCGGCGGCTGGAATTAACCCTCATCAATATGAGGCGTTAGGGCAGAGCGAGAAGATGATCGTGAATTACCTTACGGACAATGCCCGAGTAAACGTCACCGATGCCGCGCGTGTGATGGCTTTGGACTGGCGGGGAAGCAAAGACGTGCTCGAGAACCTTGAGCGGAAAGGCGTTCTTAAGCGCTCGCCGGGCAGAGACCGAAGCCGTCACCGCTTCTATTACTTGCCCAAAAAGTAAAGGCAAGAAACTGCGCCCATGGACACCGACATCGCCACCGCCCGCCGCAACCTGGCCCAGCGCGTCCAGCGCTTCCTCGCGGCGAAGCGGGAAAGCATCCTGACCGCCGGCGAGGCCACGAACGTGGGTGGCGGCGATTGCCCACCTCGAGCACGGCCGCTATCCGGAGGGCGAGGACGCCATGATGCTCGCCGAGAAGGACTGGCCGCCGCGGGGCGATCTGGGTTCAGAGATCCCGGCCCAGGTGGTGGCCGAGCGGCTCGCGGAGCTGGCGCGGACGTAGGGCAGCCGTCCGACGCGACTTTGCTCGGGGGAAGATCTAGTCTCGGATTCCAATGATTCATCATCCCACAACCTTCGTAGTCGGCGCCGGCGCGAGCTGTGATTACGGATTTCCCCTAGGGGAGGCGCTAACGTGGCAAATTGCGGCCGCCTTGACCATGGACGGTCGCATGGGTTCGCCAACAACCGAACTGATGCGCACCGCCATAACTCTGGTCTGCCAACGTCCTGACCGTCGGCGGCCCTCCGCCGAACTATTCAACCAAGCTCGAGACCTTCGCTTTGCGCTCGTAACTGCATCCTCGATCGATGCGTTTCTTGAGAGCCGCTCGGACAGTCGTGACTTTGAGCTGCTTGGCAAGATGGCGATCGCCGCTTGCCTGATCACCGCTGAGCACCGGTGCCAGGTGCTGAAGCAATCACGCCCCGGGGCAATGATTGACTTAGCCCAATCCGAAAAGTCGTGGCTCGGCCGGCTCTTCAAGCATGTTATGGCACCAGGTGTATCGAAGTCCAACATCGAGCGACTGTTCGAGCATGCGTCATTCGTTGTCTTCAACTACGACCGCTGCATTGAGCACTATTTCGAGCACGCCGTCGCCAGCCACTTCTCGGTGGATCTACGAAGGGCCGCCGACTTCGTGCGGGACAATTTGAAAATTGTTCATCCGTATGGATATCTCGGCGAGTTGCACGGCGACGCATCTCTGAGTTTCGGGCACGAATTTTATCCCGAGGCGGCCGCCACGGGCGAGGGAATCTTCGCGATATCGCAGCGCTTGCTTACGTTTACCGAGAGCCAGAAAGCGCAGGGAGCCGAGGCTCGAGCCCTGCTGGAAAAAGCACTCCGAGTAGTGTTTCTTGGCTTCGGATTCGGCGACCAGAATGTCGAGTTGCTATCCGTCTCGACGAATTCCGTTCAAGAAGTGCGGGCTACCGTCAAGTGCTGGTCAGAGAGCAACCGCCGAGAGCTAGACCGCCGGATGCGACAGATGCTCGGAGTGGCATGCGGACCCCAAGAGCTGCGCGACGGCGATTGTGCGACTCTTATCGCTGATGAGCAGATGTTCCTCACGCGGCGATGACGGCGCCCGCCAAAAATGACCCCGTTGAGCGGGGCCAGTGCATCGCCGGGGAGAGCCGCAGCCCGCCCCGGCCATATTGTGCCGCCGTCAGCAGTTGCGGTTGAGAACCTCGGTGCACAGCGCGGCACAGCTCACGGTTCAGGATCGACGATCATCTCAGGAAGGATGCCGGGCAAGATGAATTCGGCCTTCTGGCACGCCATGGCCGGCGGCTCGAATCGTGGCCCGTCCAGCGTGCGGCGATACGGGCGGCCGATCCACTCCAGCACCTCTCTGCCATTCAAAACGCGCAAGTCAATGATCTGGGAGTACTGCGCGCGCAATAAAAACACGCGGGTGTCAATCGCCTTATCTACCCAGCTTGTGTGGTATCGCAGGAACACATCGACGGGCTTGTTATAGTTCGTTGCGTCGAGCTGATCGGCAAGGGAAAGGCCCATGGCCAAAGCAAGCCCTTCCAAATACTGCTCGACAAAGTCGGGCCCTCGACGCGCTGAAAGCAGTCCAATTACGCGCTCCGCCCCGCCGACGCTCGGATCCGAGCGGCTGATTGTCACCACCCAGGCTTTGCGGAGTGCCATAGTCAACCTCCAATTGGTCCCCACCTGTACCACCTCTGGCCCGCCATATTGCGGGCCG
The DNA here is from genome assembly GCF_965279465.1 of Reyranella sp. Classification (NCBI taxonomy): domain Bacteria; kingdom Pseudomonadati; phylum Pseudomonadota; class Alphaproteobacteria; order Hyphomicrobiales; family Reyranellaceae; genus Reyranella; species Reyranella sp. Next base: position 5,136,793 of record NZ_OZ257242.1, on the reverse strand, counting down.
CCGTGGTGGCGGTGCCGGGAGCACGATGCTCCGGCCGGTTCGTGTCGCCATCAGCAGGCGCGGTCGAGAACCTCAGTCGCCCGCGCGGTGGTCGTCCGCTTTCCGCCCGCAATCATCGACACGATCGACGAATGGGCCGCGAAGGCCGGCGACGACGTCACCCGCTCCGCAGCGATCCGCTGGCTGGTCGAGCTGGGGCTGAAGGCGAAACAGCGAGCGACCAAACGATGACGAAAGAAGTGGCGCGGTGGACCATAGTCGACGAATGGCGGGTGGAGCGCTGACATGCTCTAGCAGCAAGCATCGCCTGCTCGTAGAGGTGACTACCTGAGAACGAAACTCGCTTACCGCATGCCAGCACGCTTGAGTACCGCTCGACAGAGCGCGCCAGCCTGCCCAAACGGGCGCAATATCCATCCTAGGAGGTCAATTGAGCGGCCCTGTCGACAGAACAACGTCCTTGGAGTTGTAGGTGCGAGGAAGTTCGGAAGTAAACGACGCCGCGGGCACAGTCACAATCCGGTCCGAGCCCCATGCCGGTAGAACATGAATTTGGTAGTTGGCTTCAGAGGCCAGAGCCGCGAGCATCTCACCCAGACGCTTTGCCTCTGGCAAAACTTCGATCAGCAAATTCGGTCGTCTGTCCACAAGCAGGGCGCGAATGTCGGCCAGCAGCACCGCCTCGATCCCTTCAGCATCTATTTTGATCAGATCCCGGCCGTCCGCGAGTTGACGGATCGGCAACCCTGGCACGACAATCTGTGTCCTGGTACTGCGGCCTACCACCTCAACGTCGTCGACCAAATGGGCTCCGACCGGCATCTTGCGGCCTTCGTCGGGCAGATTCAATGCAACATTGCGGACCTCGTCCCCGGAGACGACCGCCGCCTCCAGCACTTCCACCCGCGTCAACCCATTGCGAGCAAGGTTGGCACGCAGCGTGGCTGCCACGACTGGAACGGGCTCCACGGCGGTATAGATTCCTGACGAAGCCCGTGCGCCAAGCACCGAGAACAGGCCAACATTGCCACCGATTTCCAATACCGATTCTGCTCGCTGGCAAAGGTCTGTCCATATCCGAGCTGCAGTGCCCTCATAGCCCCGCACACCGAACCAAAACACGGCGTCCATTACCATTGAGTCTACCGCCTCAAACGAAAGCATCGGTTCGTCGAGCGGACGGATCTCGGTCAGTCTTCCGGCGAGGTGATGGCGGTTGGCGAGCGCGGCACGGCGCAGCACGATGGTGGCCGCAATACGTACGGGATTCCAGCGTGGCAAATCCCGAACGGCTTGCCGCAGCGGCCGAAAGAAAGATAAGGGAACGCTTCGAATCATCGGGTCAATCATCGCGTCACCTGCATTATGGCAGACCTTGCGATTGTATCGGACCCAAAATATGCTACCAGCATCCAGTGAGCGGCTGACGGTGCGGCTGCCTCACTATTTGGTAGTAGTGCCACTTCGCGCCTCAATGAGCTCCGGACGAGCGCCTGGCAGTGCGCATGTGCAAGGTCACCAACCCAAGGGCACGACGGACGCCGGCCCCGCCATTGCCGAGTTGAGGCGGCGATCCGGCGCTATCGCGATGAACGATGCCCTCCGCGTCGCGCTCGAGCTGGGATGGCTGCGTCGCGACGGGGCAACCTACGTCGTCACGCCGGCCGGCGCTGGCTTGGGGGCGTCGAGATCGGGGAAAAGGTCGCGGCGCGTGATGCCGTTCTGATGGTGTTTCGACGATCGACGCCAGGGCCGTTTTCGAGTCCGTACAGCGCCTCCCGTCCAGCTGGCCCCGGAAGTGCCGCTCAACTGGCGCGGCCCTACGCCCTGCAGGCGATGCTAGGCGCCGCCGACCGATTAAGCGGGCCCGCTATTCGTTGTCTTCCTCCGCCAGCAACTTCCCGGTGGCAGCATTTACGAGGTGAAGCCCCCCGCAAGCCGCGCAATCGATCGCTTCGTAGCGGCGAACCCCGTCGGCCGCAGGCTCACCCGTAACGACTGCCTGCACATTTATGCCGGTCATTGGGCAGCAGATGAGTATCGGCTTCGCCATCGATCGAGTTTACGGTGCACGAGCGGCTCGCCTCTGATTTGGGTCAAGCCGGGGCCAACTTTTCCACCGCCGCCAGCCCCGAGAATTTGCCCGTACAGCGCCTCCGGTCCCGCAGGCCCCAGAGGAAGCGCCACTCACCCGGCGAGGCCCCACGCCCTGCGCAGCGGGTGGGGCTGCCACGCCCCTTGCGCCCTCACAATTGGCTGTGGTTCATCGGCCGGATGCTCAATCGCCCCCGCGATCGCTTCATCCTGCTCACCGTCCTCGCCCTGATCCTGCTGGCCGGCGAGATCGCGGCCGTGCGCTGGCTGTAGCGGCTCGCCGCAAAGGCCTCAAATCTGCCCGCCAGACGCATCCGGCCAGACTGGCCTCAGGAAGGGCGCGCGGCTACGCCCTGCGCATGGACGGGCCAGGGCGACGGTCCGGATAGAGAGTCGCCCATCAGGACGTGCCAGCTTTCTGAGCGCGCCGCTCCAGGATCACAGCTTCCTCATCCAGCACATCGGCGTAGCGCATCAGGTCCGCTCGCTGGGACTCGACGGTCTGACCATTGGCCAGGCGCCGCGCCACGCGCGCGAGGTTGCGGGCGGCGGCGGCCCGCTTGGCCTGTTTTAGCGACGTCATCAGATCGCGTGGCATTCAGAGTGAATGGTCGGCTCTGGCAGAGGTTGCCGTCCCGCGTGCCCCTCGACGCCGGCCGCTCGGTCATTCCGACGTCGATCCCGTCGGCGGCTTCAGCCGATAGCGTCGGAACCACCTCCAGCGCAGCCGCCCGTTACCGACGATCATGAGCGCTGCAAGCGAAAGCAGACAAAACGCGGACGCCGAGACGGCCAGCAGGCTCACCCATTCCAGCGTGTCCAGGCTGCGTAGACGAGAAAGCGCGCCGTCCATGGTTCGCTCCTTCAAACCCTGAAACAAAGCAGCTGCGCCCGTGCTGTTCCGCTGCCACACGTTTCGCCCAGGTCAGGATATTGCTGGACATCCAGCAAGGCCGTTTTTCTGCCCGTGCAGCGCCTCGGCCCGGAGTGGCCCCGGAAGTGCCGGCCACCAGGCGCGGTCCGATGCTTGCCAGCGGCAGCGCCAGCGGGGCAGCTCAATTTGAAGCTCCGGCGCCGGCCTGTCTCGCCTTGAACAGCTGGCGGCGGCGACGGGCCGTATGTTTGTTCGGTTGATGACGATCCAACCTCCCCCTGCGTCGTCATTGGCGTACCACTGCCTCGCCGGGTGATGGTCATCTGGCGAGGCAGCCTGAGGGCGGCGGCATAGCTCAAGGCCAGTGCTCCCGCTCACACTCGTGACGGAGGCGCCGCCATGGATCGCGGTTTACGAGCACAACTGAGCCCGAACGAGGAAACTGCTCTGCGCAAAATCGCGCTGGGAGCGATGGATCGGGACTACATATCGCTGCCTCATCTCGAGCACCTTGTCGCCTTGGCCCTGATTGAGGCGAGGGACGGCAAATGGCGGTTGACGCAGATGGGCGCCGCCCGGTTGATTTCGAGCGAGAGCAGGCACACCGCCGCCGGACCATCGGCGATCTATGCGCCCCCTCAGACGAGATGACCGATTAGATCCGGAACCGCCTCATCCTGATCCTCGTGCTGATTGTGGTGCTGGTGGTCGCCGTGGCCGTCGTGGCGCGCTGGGTCTCGTGATTGCGCGATGTCGGGAGCCAAGGCCGTTTTGTTGCCCGTACAGCCACCTCCGGCCGGAGCGGCCGGAACAGCGGCGCGCGCCACGGACTCGCTACAGCCTCAAATTATCCGCGCAGCTGCGAGATTTCAGCCGACCCGGTCACTGTCGCCGTAGCGTCTGCGAGTTTACACCGAAAGCCCAAGGGAACCCGCGGCATCGAAGACCATTTTCACAAGCGGCCGCAAGCATACTCCCCGTCTGCTCAGGCCAGGCTCTCGGCCGGGTTGGTGGCCCATATCTTAACCCGGCCGAGAGCCACCGTTTCTTACCATCATGTCGTCGCGCCGACGATGCTGCCGGTGAACCCGGTGAGGTCGACATTGGCGACGCCGACCGCCACCGCCGTCAGCTACTTGGACCCTCTGTCTCGCATAGTTGTTATCCCGCGTCGTTTCGGGATAACAAGATAGGCGTGTTAGGTGCTGTTATCCAGCGATACCAACACGGGATAAAAATCCGGAAAAATCCCTGTAAATTCGGCTCTTTCCGGTGATTAAATGTTCTGTCTCGATAGGGTTCGTTATGGCCCCCGGCACTGCCTGGGGGACTGGGGGTCGCAGGTTCAAATCCTGTCGCCCCGACCAATCACTCGATGATCAGCCGAGCAACTGGACGGCGATGCCGACCGCTCCGGACGCGATGATCGGCCATGCCGGATTGATCTTCGTAAGCATCAGCACCCCGAATACGCCGACGGCGATCGCGCCGTAGACGACCTGGGTGAGCGCGCCGTGGCCCATGATGATGACCCCGGCCAGCACGAGGCCGACCGACACTGCGCCGAGCCCGCGCTGGATTGCGCCGCGCCAGGGCCAATCGGCGAGGCGGTTCCAGAGCCGGCCGACCGCGAAGGTCAGTACGCCGGTCGGCAGGAGGAAGGCAATCAGTGCAACCGCCGCGCCGGCAAGGCCCGCGACATGCGCTCCCACCGACGCCACCATCATCATGTTCGGACCGGGCGCGAGCTGACCCAGGCTGTAGTAGTGGAGCAGCTCGGGGAAGGTCAGCCAGTGATACTGGTTGACCGTGAGCTCCTTGAGCTCCGGAAAGGCGGCCATGCCGCCACCCACCGTCAGCAGGGAGAGGTAGGCGAAGACGCCGCCGATCTCGAGGAGCTGCTTCATTTGGGATCGGCCGGATTGCGCCGCCGGCCGTGCCACCAGATCGCGACCGCTCCGGCACCGATCAGCGCGTAAGGCACCGGAACGCCCAGGAAGGCGACCAGCACCGCCGTTGCCGCCGCCAGGATGTAGTCGGCGAGCTCCCGCAGCGTCTTGGCCCCGAGCTGCACGAGCACCATCGTGACGAGGCCGACCGCTCCGGCAGCAATGCCGTGCAGGAAAGCCTTTGCAACCGGACTGTCGCCGCCGGTGCCATAGATGAAGGCGGCGGCGGTCATCATCGATGCGCCGGGCAAGCACATCCCGAGCGCCGCCAGCACCGCCCCGGGCGCGCCGCGCAGGCGGTCTCCGACGAGGATCGCCATGTTGGTCGCGTTGAGGCCCGGCAATGTCTGGCTGATCGAGAGCAGCTCGACGAAGGCCTGGTCGTCGAGCCAACGCTCCCGGGCGACCAGGCCGGCCCGCAGGTAGCCGACCACCCCGCCCCCGATGCTGGTCGCGCCCATGACGAGGAAGACCCAAAACAGCCGCCCCAGGGTGGGAGACTGGGTCATTCGTGGGCCTGCGGCGGGTTGCCCTTCAACCGGTAGACCGCGCCGGTCTTGGTGGTCTCCAGCGCCAGCCAGTCGGCGGCGACCTGCTGCAGCTCGATGAAGAACGCCTCGCAGGCGGCCAGCGACTCGGCGCGGACGGCGTTTCCGTCGGCGAAGCGGAGCTGATAGGCGAACTCACCGACGAAGGCGTGGTGATCGCCGCGCGAGCGCCACAGGGCGAGATTGGCGACCGCGCCGCTGTGATGATGAAACGACAGCTCGCAGATGTCCTTCATCAGCTCCTCTACGATGGTGTGGTTGACCAGCTCGACTTCCTGACGCCCTTCGATCGGGATCGTCCGGAGCACCGGCAGAAACTCGCAAAGCTCTTCCATCGTCATCGGATCGATCGACGTCATCGCCAGGCGCTGCGCTTGGGGCGCTTCGCTCAGCCCGAACTCGACGTTGTGCGACAGCAACCGCCTCAACCCGCCGATCCGCTCCTTGAGCGGCATGACCTCGAGCTTGAACTTGACCTTGTATCGGCCATTGATGCGTGGCCGTACATCCAGGGCCTGGGCCTTGTGCATGTCGTCGCTGCGATACTTGAAGACGATCTCCGGATCAGCCACCGGAAAGCCGTCCTCGTACCGGATGCGTCGCCGTACGATGAAGAAATGATTGTAGAGCTGATAGGTGGCGGTATCGAGGAACAACACCTCGCGCACCTCGGGGCGCTGCTCCGATTTCGGCGTCGGATGAAAGCCGACGCCGGTTTTCTCGGCTGCACGACGCACCATTTCGGCGAATTCCTTGAACACGTGGGCGGAAGTGAAACGCTCCGGCTTCAGGATCAGCTTGCACTGCAGGTAGTTGATTTCGTCGCAACGCCGTCCGTCGGCATAGGTCACAGGATAGCGCTCGGACAACCACGTCTGCAGCAGCGATTTGTCGGTCATTGTCTTCTTCTCTCCCCGGCGTCTCGCATGGTGTGGCATCAGGCGAGATAATGCCAGCGGGACGCGCCCCATATCGGCGTGCGAGGCGATACCGTCAGCCAAAGAACCATTTCCCAAGCCGTTTTCATCCGTGGCATCACCGCGGCAATGACCAGCCGGCGCGCGATTGCCTTCATCTTCTGCACGGTGACGCTTGACGTGCTGGCGCTGGGGCTGATGATCCCGGTGCTGCCGCGGATCGTGCTCGGCTTCATGGGCGGCGACACCGCCGGCGCGGCTGAGATGTTCGGTGCCTTCGCGACGGTCTGGGCGCTGATGCAGTTCTTCTTCTCGCCGCTGCTCGGCGTGGTGAGCGACCGCTACGGCCGCCGGCCGGTGATCCTTATCTCCTGCCTGGGATTGGGACTCGACTACATCTTCATGGCGGTGGCGCCCACCCTCACCCTGCTGTTCGTCGGCCGGGTGATCTCGGGCATCACCTCGGCCACGATCGGCACCAGCTTCGCCTATATCGCCGACGTCACCCCCGCGAACGAACGTGCCCGCGCCTTCGGCCTGGTCGGCATGGCCTTCGGGCTGGGCTTCGTCGTCGGCCCGGCGATCGGCGGGCTGCTGGGCAGCCTCGATCCGCGCCTGCCACTGTGGGCCGCGGCCGCCGCCTGCCTGATCAATGCCGGCTTCGGCTGGTTCGTGCTGCCGGAATCCCTGCCGCCGGAGAAGCGTATGGCCTTCACCTGGAAGCGCGCCAATCCGGTCGGGTCGTTCCGCCTGCTCGCTGCGCATCGCGAGCTGCTGGGCCTCGCGGCCGTGAACTTCCTGGGACAGCTCGCGCACCAGGTTCTGCCGGCGATCTTCGTGCTCTATGCCGCCTATCGCTACGGCTGGGGCGAGACCAATGTCGGCCTCACCCTCGCCTTCGTCGGCGTCTGCTCGGCGGTCGTGCAGGGCGCGCTGGTCGGGCCGGTCGTGGCACGGCTGGGCGAACGGGCGACCCTGCTGCTGGGCTTGCTGTGCGGTGCGCTTGGAATGGCGATCTACGGCCTGGCGCCGACCGGTCTGCTGTTCCTCGCCGGCGTGCCGACGATGGCTTTGTGGGGCCTGTCGGGCCCGGCGATCATGGGCCTGATGAGCCGGCTGGTGAGTCCGTCCGAGCAGGGCCAGCTCCAAGGCGCCAATACCTCGCTCGCCAGCGTCGCCGGCCTGATCGGACCAGGGATCTTTGCAGTGACCTTTTCGGGGCTACTCGACCGACGGCCGGGTGCCGCGTTTGATCTGGCGGCGCTGATCCTGCTTGGTGCGCTCGCTGTCGCTTGGACGGTTACGCGGAGGCGGCCAGCCTGCGCCCCGCCTCTGTGAGCTTGCAGACCAGCCAACCGGGCTTCAGCGGATTGGCGAACCAAGGTTCGGCCCAGCCACGCTTCAGGCAGGACCTCACCACCTCTCCCGCTATAGCCTGGCCGTCGAGGTCGAAAAGCGGCAGCTTTCCCCCCGGCTGCGCCAGGCCGCGACGCAGATAGAAGAGTTCCGGCAAGGTCGGAAGATCGGCCTCCCGCTGATTGTCGTTCAGCGCGCGCGGCACTGCCTCAGGCGCCGATAGCGCCTTATCCTGATCGGCAAACACGGCTGCGTCCCCCTTTGACGTTGCCTAGTTGCAAAGCCCCTCAGGAACAGGATACGCGGATACTTCGAAAACCCAAATAAAATCAGGCAGTTATCGTATTGTTCTACGACAACCACCTGATTTGGTACAGAATTGGACCTGACACTCCCACGTATTGCGTGCGCAGAAACTAGTCGCCGTCTAGTTTTGTGCCTTCAGCGTGGTGCGAAGCTGGCTGAGCGCCTGCTCGAGATCTTCCAGCACAGTCTCGATCTCGCGCCGCTTGTGGAGATCGAGCATCGCTGCGCGCGGCGTTGCCGTCGAGGGCTGCGGGCCGGTGCGCGGCAGCGGACGCGCGTTGCCGGTCGCCATCGCCTCGGCGCGGGCCGAAACGATGCGCAGGCTCTCCAGAGCGCTTTCGGCGGCGATGTCGAGGCGCTGCTGCTGCGGCAGGCGGCCGCGGCCTTCCTTGAGGAGGCGCTGCACGCCCTTGATGGTGTAGCCGTCGTCATAGAGCAGCGAGCGGATGCGGCGCAGCAGGTCGACGTCCTCGGGCCGGTAGTAGCGTCGGCCCCCGCCACGCTTCAGCGGTCGAACCTGGCTGAACTTGCTCTCCCAGAACCGCAGCACGTGCTGCGGGACATCGAGCTCGGTGGCAACCTCGCTAATGGTGCGAAATGCCTGCGCCGACTTCTCGATTCGCTTTTCGACGGGTTGAATCGCTGCGGCCATGTCCAATCCCCTTAACCGGACGACTCCTTGCCAGACTCGTCGGGCATCCCGTTGATCAAGGATTTCAGGACGTTCGACGCTCGGAAGACAAGGACACGCCGGGGCAGGATTGGCACTTCCTGTCCCGTCTTCGGATTTCGACCAACACGCTGCCCCTTGTCTCGAACCGTGAAGCTCCCGAACGACGAGATCTTCACCGATTCCCCTCGAGCCAAAGCCTCGACGACTTCAGCCAGAATCGTCTCGACAAGGTCGCTGGATTCGTTGCGAGACAGTCCCACTTCCTGGAACACCGACTCGCTCAGATCAGCGCGCGTGATAGTCCGGCCTTCCATCCGGCGCCCTTCTCCTTCCCCCTTCTTAAGGCTTACTCTTAGATAGGAAAGCGGTCAATATCAGCGAGATAGCGGCGGTGCTTGAATCGTCCTCTGTTCTCTGCCTGTTCGAACAGTTTTGTATCAATGGTGGCTCTCTACCACCGGACGAGCGAGGCCCCCCACGCCAGGCCGCCGCCGATGCCTTCCAGCAGCAGCAGATCGCCGCGCTTGATGCGCCCGTCGCTCACCGCCACCTCGAGCGCCAGGGGAATCGAGGCGGCGGAGGTATTGGCGTGCTTGTCCACCGTCACCACCACCCGCTCCGGCGGCAGGCCGAGCTTGCGGCCGGTGCCGTCGATGATGCGCTTGTTGGCCTGGTGCGGCACCAGCCAGTCGATGTCCGCGGCGGTCAGCCCCGCCTTCTCGAGAACTTCGCCGACCACAGCGGCCATGTTGACCACGGCGTGCTTGAAGACTTCCTTGCCTTCCATGCGCAGCAAGCCGGTGGTGCGGGTCGAGGACGGCCCGCCGTCGACGTAGAGGATGTCGTGCTGCCGGCCGTCCGAGTGCAGCGCGTGGGCCAGGATGCCGCGATCGTGCGACGTGCCCTCGCCGTGCTCGGCCTTCAGCACGATCGCGCCGGCGCCGTCGCCGAACAGCACGCAGGTGCCACGGTCGTTCCAGTCGAGGATGCGCGAGAAAGTCTCGGCGCCGATCACCAGCGCAGTCGAAGCGAGGCCGCTCTTGATCATGCTGTCGGCGACCGACAGGCCATAGATGAAGCCGGCGCAAACCGCCTGCACGTCAAAGGCCGCGCCCCTGGTCATGCCGAGCGCCGCCTGCACGCGCGTCGCCGTCGCCGGGAAGGTCAGGTCGGGAGTGGCGGTGGCGAGCACGATGAGGTCGAGATCGCTTCCCTTCACGGCAGCCCGGTCGAGCGCGCGCTGAGCGGCCTTGACCGCGAGATGCGAGGTGAGCTCGCCGTCCGCCGCGATGTGACGCTGGCGGATGCCGGTTCGCTGCTGGATCCACGCATCCGACGTGTCCACCGTCTTGGCCAGCTCGGCGTTGGTGAGGACCCTTTCCGGCAGATAGGCGCCGCACCCCTGAACGACCGACCGAATCACGCAGTTCCTCCGCTTGCCTGCACCGCCTCTTCGGGCGCGTCAGGAGCCGCGATCACCTGGTGCAGCGTGGCCAGGCCCTCGACGAGCTTGCTCTTGTATTCGTAGCGTACCATGTCTCGCGCCACGCCGATGGCATAGGCGAAGCCCAGATCGTCGGTGCCGCCGTGGCTCTTCACGCATACACCGTCGAGCCCGAGGAAGACCCCGCCATTGTAGCGTCGTGGATCGACCCGCTTGCGCAGCTTCCTCCAGGCGCCAGCGGAGAAAACATAGCCGATCTTCGCGAATGTCGAGGTCCGGAACACGTCGCGCACCCAGCCATTGTAAAGCCTGGCTGTGCCCTCGATCGACTTCAGCGCGACGTTGCCGGTGAAGCCGTCGGTCACCACGACGTCGGCCACGCCGGAGCCGATGTCGTTGCCTTCGACGAAGCCGTGGAAGTTGACCGGTCCGCCCGGTCGGCGCAGCCAGGCGGCGGCCTGACGCAATTCTTCATGCCCCTTCAGTTCCTCCGAGCCGACGTTCAGCAGCCCGACCTTCGGCGCGTCGAGACCAAGCAGCACCTGGGCGAAGACACTGCCCATGACGGCGAACTCGGCGAGGTTGTCGGCGTCGCATTCGAGATTGGCGCCGAGATCGAGCATCACGGTCTCGCCGCGCGCGGTCGGCAGGAACGACGCGAGCGCCGGCCGGTGCGCACCCTCGAGCATGCGCATCGCGAACATCGAGATCGCCAGCAGCGCACCGGTATTGCCGGCCGAGACCACGGTGTCGGCCCGGCCCTCGACAGCAGCCTGGCAGGCCAGCCACATGCTCGACTGGCGGCGACGGCGTAGCGCGAAGGATGGCTTGTCGTCGGCGCTGACCGCATCCGCCGCCGGAACGATCTCGAGCACCTGGGCGAGCCCCTTGCGCTTGTCGACCAGCGGCTTGAGCTTTTCGGGGTCGCCGAACAGCAGGTAGGTCGCGTCGGGATAGCGCTCGCGCGCGATATCGGCCCCGTTGACGACGACGTCAGGCGCGCGGTCGCCGCCCATGCCGTCAAGCGCCAGGACGACCTTGCCCGCCTTCATCGAGGAACTCGTTTCGCCTGCCAGCCCAATCGCCGGCGCTGCCGAGAAACTACTTCTCGGCCGTGGCGCTGTCCGCCAGCACCGGCATGTCCTCGCGATAGTAGCCGCAATGCGAGCAGACCATGTGCGGCCGCTTCAGCTCGCCGCAATTCTTGCATTCGATATAGGCCATCGCCGGAATGGCGTGGTGAGCGCGCCGCATGTTGCGGCGCGACTTCGAAACCTTCTTCTTGGGAACAGCCATGACGATCTCCAGAATGGGGCGGTAACACCTGTCCCCAAAATAGCTAGGCCGCGCTTAGTAGGCGCGGCGGGCCGACTTCTCTAGCCAAAACGTTACACGCCCGCAACAATTTAGCGGCCGCGAGGCGGCTTGTCCCTCAGGGCGGCCAATCCGGCGAACGGGTGGCGCCGCTGTTCCTGCCGTCCAGGGCGCCCGTCCCGGCGCGGCTTGGGCAGGACATCCTCGAGCTTCGCTCCGGGCCTTCGCGGATAAGGGTCGGCCGCGAGGGAAAGTTGCTCGGCGACGATCTCGCCCACATCCAGCAGGTTTCCCGACAGCGGCTCGGGCGCGTCGGCTTGCGGGTTGACCAGTGCCTCGCCGCTCTCCGGGTCGCGCTCCTCAGTCAAATCCTGCTTGAAGACGACGCGAAAGGTCTCGTCGAGTTCCTGGGTCACCGGATCGAGCGTCAAGATGCAGGCCTGCACGATCTTGCCGCGCAGCCTGCCCTCGACCACGACCCGCGCGCCCGCCCGACGATCGACCGTGACGCGGGCCGCGAAAGCCGGCAAACCCAGGAAGCCGAAGCGCTTCGCGAGGGCCGCCCGCTCGCTCTCGCTTGGCGCGATATCGAGCGCCGTCGACCCGCTCGCACCCATGCGATCGATATCGACAATCCTCTCGATTTCTGATTTTATCTGTTTTCCAATATCTTGAGACATTTATTTAAACTACTTTATCAAGTCGTTACGGGCCGTTCGTGTGAGGCGTTCGACCTCCTGTCGGACATGCATCTCGAGGCAGGCGACCGGCTGGGCGTCGACAGGCGGGTTACCGCCGTAGGCGTTCCGGCGCAAGACCTCAGCCAGAGGCGTTGCCCCCTCGCCCGCCAGCGCCGCGCGGTAGGCCAGAGCCCGACCATGAAAACCCTCCGCCATGATCTTGATTCGCCGCCCGACACCCAGATCCTGCACCCCGATCTCGCGCAAGGTGAGATCGAGGTGGCGGAACATGGCGTCAAAGAAGGCCTGCGACAGCGCCTCGCCGTCCGGCTCGTGGCGCAGCCGGTCGATCATCAGGGCCGCATGCAGGGCCAGCGCATCGAAGCGGCCATCGAGCGTATCGGGAATGCCGCAAGCTTCGTACAGCTCGGCATGCCGTGCCCGCTCGGCGGTACGGGCGTAGAGGACGGCGGCAAAATCTTCATTGGGCTGGCGGCGGCGAAACAAGCAGTGCTCCCTGACGACATCGGACCTCGGTTGACCCCCGGACGGCGCCACGACATGGTGTGCCCCCTCTCTTCCCCGGATAAAAGAAACCGTCCATGCGTCGCACCGTCCCTACCGCCCTCGCCGGCGTCCTCATCGGCGCCCTCGCCTTGCCGCTGGCTGTTGCCGGCTGCGAGTCGATCGTGGATCAGCGCGGCTTCGCGGCAACGCCCGGATCGGTGGAAAAGCTCGAGATCGGGACCCAGAGCCGTGAAGACGTGGTCCGCCTCATCGGTTCGCCCTCGACCGTCGCCACCTTCAATCCCAACGTCTGGTACTACATTACCCAGAAGCAGGAATACTACGCCTTCTTCAAGCCGGCGATGCTGGAACAGAACGTGATGCAGCTCTCGTTCAACGAGTCGGGCCGCCTGACGACGATCAAGAGATACGATCTTGCCGACAGCCGGGACATCGACATGGTGTCCCGCATCACCCCGACCGCGGGCAAGGAGATGACCGTGCTCGAGCAGATCCTGGGCAACGTCGGCCGGTTCAGCGGTCCGCGCCAGGAAACCAACCCGGGCGCACCGACCGGCGGCATCTGATCGGGAGGCTGTGCCGATCGTATTCCTCCCCGGCGAAGCCGAGGAGGTCCCGCGGGAGTGGAGGTTCCCGGGCCAAGGCATTGGTGCGCCCATGCCCTTTCCGTCGCGGATGACCGTGACACCTCCCCGCGCTTCAGGCAGGGAGGAACGCTTCGACAGCAAAAAGCCCCGACGTCTCCGCCGGGGCTTTTGTCTGGGCCGATGGCCGTCCGTCAGTGCGCGAGCACGGCGAGCAGCAGCAGCGCCACGATGTTGGTGATCTTGATCATCGGGTTCACGGCGGGGCCCGACGTGTCCTTGTACGGATCGCCGACAGTGTCGCCGGTCACCGCGGCCTTGTGGGCGTCCGAGCCCTTGCCGCCGAAGTGGCCTTCCTCGATGTACTTCTTGGCGTTGTCCCAGGCACCGCCGCCGGCCGTCATCGAGATGGCGACGAAGATGCCGGTGACGATCACGCCGAGCAGCATGGCGCCGACCGCGGCGAAGGCCTCCGACTTGCCGGCGATCGCCGCGATCACGAAGTACAGCACGATCGGCGACAGCACCGGCAGAAGCGACGGGATCATCATCTCCTTGATCGCTGCCTTGGTGAGCATGTCGACGGCGCGGCCGTAATCCGGACGATCCGTGCCCGCCATGATGCCGGGCTTCTCCCGGAACTGACGGCGGACCTCCTCGACGACGGCCTGCGCAGCACGGCCCACGGCCAGCATCGACATGCCGCCGAACAAGTAAGGGAGACCGCCGCCAATCAGCAGGCCGACCACGACGTACGGATTCTCGAGCGAGAAGTTGACGGCTTTGATGCCGAGCTTGCCCTGGGAGATGAAGTACGCGAGGTCCGAGGTGTAGGCCGCAAACAGCACCAAGGCGCCGAGTCCGGCCGAGGCAATGGCGTAGCCCTTGGTGACCGCCTTGGTGGTGTTGCCGACGGCGTCGAGCGCGTCGGTGTTCTTGCGCACTTCCTTGGGCAGGCCCGCCATCTCGGCGATGCCGCCGGCATTGTCGGTGACCGGGCCGTAGGCATCGAGCGCCACCACCATGCCGGCGAGGGCCAGCATGGCGGTCGTGGCGATGGCGATGCCGAACAAGCCGGCCAGCACGTAGCAGATCACGATGCCGGCGCAGATCAGCAGCGCCGGCAGCGCTGTGGCTTCCATCGACATTGCGAGGCCCGCGATGACGTTGGTGCCGTGCCCGGTGACGGAGGCCTGGGCCACCGCTTTGACCGGACGATAGTTGGTGCCGGTGTAGTACTCCGTGATCCAGACGATCAGGCCGGTGATGGCGAGGCCGACGAGCGAGCACCAGAACAGCGACATGCCGGTGAACGACCGGTCGCCGACCGTCAACACCGTCCCCATGCCGACCAGCCGGTCGGTGACCAGCCAGATGGCCGGGATCGACAGCACGGCGGCCACGATCACGCCCTTGTACATCGCCCACATGATGCCGCCGTCGGAGCCCAGCTTCACGAAGTAGGTGCCGATGATGGAGGTGATGATGCAGGCGCCGCCGATGGCCAGCGGATAAAGCATGAGCTGAGAAAGCAGCGCCTGGTTGCCGGCGAAGAAGATCGACGCCAGGACCATGGTGGCGACCGTGGTGACCGCATAGGTCTCGAACAGGTCGGCGGCCATGCCGGCGCAATCGCCGACGTTGTCGCCGACGTTGTCGGCGATCGTCGCCGGGTTGCGCGGGTCATCTTCCGGGATGCCGGCTTCGACCTTGCCGACCATGTCGCCGCCGACGTCCGCGCCCTTGGTGAAGATGCCGCCGCCCAGGCGGGCGAAGATCGAGATCAGCGAAGCGCCGAAGCCGAGCGACACGAGCGCATCGATCATCTCGCGGCTGCCCTGCGGAATGCCTATCCTGAGCAGCAGCGAGAAGTAGCCGGCCACGCCGATCAAGGCGAGGCCTGCCACCAGCATGCCGGTGATTGCACCCGCCTTGAAAGCCAGGTCGAGACCTGCCGCCAGGCTCTTCTGGGCGGCGACCGCGGTGCGCACGTTGGCACGCACCGAGACGTTCATGCCGATGAAGCCCGTGGCGCCCGACAGGACGGCGCCGATCAGGAAGCCGCCGGCAGCAAACTTGCCGAGGAGGATGAAGAGCAGGACGAGGACCACGACTCCTACGATGGCGATGGTGGTGTATTGGCGCCGCAGATAAGCGCCGGCGCCTTCCTGAATCGCCTGGGCGATCTCCTGCATGCGCGGCGTACCGGCATCGGCGGCCATGACCCGCGATGCGGTGATGACGCCGTACAGCACGGCGATGACGCCGCAGCCGATGACGGCCCATAGAACGGATGACATAGTTGTTAACCTGTTGTTTCTTAAGGTGTTCTCAACCCCATCCGCGCCGATGAAAATAGTGTCTCCCCCAGCGCGAGGCGGGCGGGAAAATGACAGAACCGTCGCGAACGCGCAACAGCAGCAGGCGGCAAAAGCCTCATTGACTCAAGGGCTTGAGCGCTACCGCCCGGTCATCCCAAGGCCATCGTACGCAGCAGGTTGCCGCGGAATGCATGCCTTCCTCCGCAGGCGGGGGAAGGCAAGACGTTGCACGCGATAGCCTTGGGGCAACGGGAGCGCTAAGTCGCGCGGGCTGGGTTGCGCAGGCGGAAGATGCCGATCACCAGCAAAGCGATGCAGACCAGGGCGAAGGCCAGATAGTTGAGGTAGGCCCAGCCCTTCACCTCGAGCACGATCGACGCCATCAGGCTCGCTGTGGCAGTGGTGCCGAACACCATGAAATCGTTGAATGCCTGCGCCTTGCCGCGCTCGGCGGGCCGATAGGTCGTGGTCAGCAAGGTCGTGGCGCCGACGAACATGAAGTTCCAGCCCACCCCGTTCAGCCCGAGCGCCCCCCGGAAGTGCCATTCGGTCGTGCCCAGCAAGGCGATCGCCACGCCGCCGATCAGCAACGCGATGCCGGCGGTCATGATGTTGAAGACGCCGAAACGTTGGATCAGATGGCCGGTGAAGAAGGACGGCAGGAACATGCCCATGACATGTACGAAGATCGTGACCGGCGCTTCGCTCTTGCTGAGGCCGCACTGCACGATGGCCAGCGGTGAGGCGGCCATCACGAACGACATCACGCCGAAAGCGATCATCGCCCCCGCCGCCGCGACCATGTAGGCGGGCTGGGTCACGATCTCGAGCAGCGGCCGCTGCGGACCGGCCGCATCCTCGGTCCTGACCACCGGGAACTCGATGAACCCCAGCACGATGAAGACGATGAAATGGATGACGATGACCGAGACGAAGCTCGCCTGGAACAGCGGCTGCCATAGATCGGGCGTCCAGCGCGCGAGGGCCGGGCCGATGATGCCGGCGATCACGCCTCCCGCCGTCACGTAGGAGATCGCCTTGGCGCGGAACGACATCGGCGCGAGTTCCACCGCAGCGAAGCGATAGAGCTGCATGTTGGCGACCGCGTAGCCCAGCAGCAGGCCGCCCAGGCACATCACCGGAAAGCTGCCGAGCTGCAGGCCGATGGCCGCACACGAAGCGCCGGCCATGCCGAACACGGATCCGAGTCGGAAGCCGAACTTGCGGCCCCGCCGCATCATCAGCATCGAAGCCGGAAATACCGCCAGCATGACGCCGAGGTGCTGCATGGTGACGGGCAGGTTCGCCCATATGCGCATGTCCGCCGGAACAATGGTCAGCACGGCGAGCGCCGAGGAGGCGAACATCAGCGTGTTGCTGCCCTGGGTCAGCGCCTGGCAGAACCCCAACAGGCCGATGTTGCGCAGCGCACGGCGCGGCATGCCGGCGGAGGCATTGGCCGCCGTTTCCTCAACCTTTATCGAACCGTCCATTGGGTGCGCACAATAGGCGCGCATTCCTAGCGGCCCAAGCGAATTGACCGCAATCAGAAGTGGACATAGCCGCTCTGCGCAATGTGCTGCGGTTGCCCGGAAACGGTCAGAACGACGCCTTTGCCTTTTGAAAAGGCACCAACGCGCGTGACCTCGACACCCGCCGCACGTGACGCCTCCAGCAGGACCGCACGCTTTCGCGCGGGCACGGCGATCACCAATTCATAGTCGTCGCCGCCGCCAAGAACGTCATTCCAGAGCAATGGCTTGGCGCACAACGCCCGCCTTGCCGCTTTCGACAACGGCACCCGATCGCGTTCGATCCGCGCCGAGAGCCTCGACGCATCGGCGATGTGGCCGACGTCGGCCAGCAGCCCGTCGGAAACGTCGGCGGTCGCCGTGGCGATGCCGACGAGCAATGGGCCCAAGGCGGTGCGCGGCTGCGGCAGGCGATAGCGCCGCTCCAGGAAGGTGCTTGTCAGCTCGCCACGCGCCGCCAGCAGGCCGAGCGCGGCGTCGCCGATCGTGCCGCTCACCCAGAGCTCGTCCCCTGCCCGCGCGCCGTCGCGCCCCAGCCCCTTGCCGCGCGCGACCTTGCCGAAGGCGGTGATCGAAATCGTGGTCGGGCCCGGCGTGCCGGTCGTGTCACCGCCGCACAGCACGATGCCGAAACGGCGCTGGTCGGCGGCGAGCCCGCGCGCGAAGCCGGCGACCCAGCGCTCGGTCCAGCCACGCGTCAACGACAGTGCGAGCTGGTAGACGTGCGGTGTCGCCCCCCCCGCGGCGAGATCGGACAGGCAGACGCGCAGCGCACGCGCCGCGACCAGCTCGGGCCTCTCGTCGGCAAAAAAATGCACACCCGACACGATCATGTCGGTCTTCACGACGAGATCGTGCCGCCCGTCGCCTGCAAGGAAGGCGTTGTCGCTCTTGAGGCCGCCGGCGCCCGCGAAACCCCTGGCGAGCGGCGCGAAGTAGCGGGCGATCAGCTCGAACTCACCGATCCGACGCTTGGCCCTCGCCCCATGGGCCATCGCGGCTATCGTGCGAGCTCGGCCGCGCGTTCCCGGCGCGCCACGCGATCGAGCACCGAGTTCACGAAGGTCGACTCGCGCTGGTCGTAGAAAGCATGGGCGATTTCGACATATTCGTTGATGGCGACACGCGGCGGCACGTCGCGGCGATGGACCAGCTCATAGACGCCGGCGAGGAGGATGGCGCGCACCAACCGGTCGATCCGGGTCCAGGTCCAGTCCTCGGAGAGGGCGGCAGAAACCGTCTTCTCGAGCTCGTCCTTGTGGGCCGCGGTGCCTTCGACCACATCCTTGAACAAGGGACGATCGGCGTCGCGGCGCATACCGGCCTCGCCCGCCTCGCCGGTTCGCACTTTCAGGAACTGCTCGATGATATCGGCAGGCTGGTCCTGGCCCTCCTGCCATTGATAAAGCGCCTGCACGGCCGCCAGTCGCGCGGCCTGCCGGCGACTGGGCAGCGGCTTGGGATCGGTCACGACTTCCGCCAGCGGCGCTGCAGCGCAATCATGGCGAGGCAGGCATGGGCCGCGTCGCCGCCCTTGTCGCCGCGATGCGTCTCGGCGCGCGCCTTGGCTTGTTCCATGGTGTTCACTGTCACGATGCCATAGCCGATGGCCAGCTTCTTCTGGATCGACAGGTCCATCAGCCCGCGCGCGCTCTCGCCACAGACGTAATCGTAATGGGTGGTCTCTCCCCGGATTACGCAGCCAAGCGCGAGAAAACCGTCATAGTGCTCGGCGGCAAGCGCGATGGCGCCCGGGATCTCGAAGGCGCCCGGCACGACCACGCGCTCGAGCGTCGCGCCGTTCTTTGTGATCTCGGCTTGTGCGCCGGAGATCAGCGCGTCGGCAATCTCGGGATAGTAGCGCGATTCGACGACCAGGACGCGTGCGTCCTTGACGCCGTCGACGGCGGGCCGCGCCGTGGGATTCTCCGTACGTGTAGACATGGCTCAGCGACTCATCGCTGGGAGCGCGGCTCTCCAGAGCCGCTCATCTTCGGCTTGCCACATTTCATGAGCGGCCCTGGAGAGCCGCGCTCCCAGCATCATGATCACACCTTCGCGCGACCGGGGACGGGCTTCTGGCCGACGACCTTCAGGCCGAAGCCCTCGATGCCGACGATGCTCTTCTTGCTGTTGGTCAGCAGGGTCATTTCCTTGACGCCGAGATCGATCAACATCTGGGCACCGACGCCGTAGTCGCGCAGCTCCACGCCCGCCGGGGCGATCGGCTCGCCGGCACGACGGCGCTGCTCGGCCAGCACGACGGTCAGCGGCTCGCGGATCAGCACGATCACGCCGCGCCCCTCGTCGGCGATATAGCGCATCGAGGCTTCGATCTCGCCGCCGCGGCCGCCGCTGCGCTGGCCCAGCGTGTCGGTAAACAGGTTGACGGCATGCATGCGGACGGTGACCGGACCGGGCGCCGCCGGATCGCCCTTCACCAGCGCCACGTGCTGCGCCATCGTCACCTTGTTGATATAGACGACGCAGCGGAAATCGCCGCCATAGATGCTGTCGAGCTTGGTCTCGCTGATGCGCTTGATGATCGAGTCGTAGCGCCGGCGGTAGGCGATCAGGTCGGCGATGGTGCCGATCTTGAGGCCGTGGCGTTGCGCGAAGGTGATGAGATCGTTGCGACGGGCCATCGTGCCGTCGTCGTTCATGATCTCGCAGATCACGCCGGCCGGGTTGAGACCGGCCAGCCGCGCCAGGTCGACCGCGGCCTCGGTGTGACCGGTGCGCTCGAGCGTGCCGCCGTCGCGCGCCACCAGCGGAAAGACATGGCCCGGCGTCACGATGTCCTGCGGCCCGCATGACGGATCGATCGCCACGGCGACGGTGCGCGCGCGGTCGGCGGCGGAGATGCCGGTGGTCACGCCCTCGCGCGCCTCGATCGACACGGTGAAGGCGGTCTGGTGCCGCGTGCCGTTGTTCTGCGCCATCAGCTTGAGGCCGAGCTGCTCGACCCGCTCGCGGGTCAGCGCCAGGCAGATCAGGCCGCGCGCATGCTTGGCCATGAAGTTGATCGCCTCCGGCGTCGCCCATTGCGCCGGCACGACGAGGTCGCCCTCGTTCTCGCGGTCCTCGTCATCGACCAGGATGAACATCCGGCCCTTGCGGGCTTCCTCGATGATGTCCTCGGCCGCGGCCTTCACCTCGCTGAAGGTGATCCGCCAGGCGTCCTTTTCGAGCGCGCTCATGTTCTTCCGTGCTCCAACAATCGCTGAACGTATCGCGCGAGCATATCGACCTCAAGGTTGACCCTTTGGCCGGGCGTGGCTTTCCCCAGGGTCGTGACCGCCTGCGTGTGTGAAATGATGTTGATGCCGAAGCGATTGCCCTCGACCTCGTTCACGGTCAGGGAGATGCCATCCACCGCGATCGAGCCCTTGGGGGCGATGAAGCGCGCGAGATCGGCCGGCGCCTCGAAGACGAAGCGCACGCTGCCGCCCTCGGGCGTCATCGAGACGATCTTCCCGACGCCGTCGACATGGCCGTAGACCAGATGGCCACCCAGCTCGTCGCCGAGCTTGAGCGATAATTCGAGGTTGATGTGCCGGCCCAGCTGCCAGTCGCCGAGATGGGTCTTGTCGAGCGTCTCGCCTGAGACTTCGACCGCGAACCAGTCGGCCCCCTTGTCGACCACGGTCAGGCAGCAGCCTGAGCAGGCGATCGACGCGCCCATCGCAATCGGCGTCATGTCGTGTTTCGTCTTCACGACGAACTTGCGATCGCCGGCCTGTCCGCCCGGGGTGAGAGCGGTGATTTCTCCGACGTCGGTGACGATTCCCGTGAACATTTGTCCTACTTAAGCCGCTCTATGCCACGTTTCCAGCACATCGCCGCCAACGGTCCGCGTAGAAACAAGGGTGAACCGGGGCGCGAAATCGAGCTTCTGCAGCCCCAGTGGCGCAACCGCAGAGCGGCTGTCGGCTCCCAGCAGCAGCCCCGCCTGGTAGGAAGTCACGCAGTCCACGAGATCGGCCGCGAGGAACGCAGCCGTCACTTTCCCACCGCCTTCGATCAGCACGCGAGTCAGGCGCCGCTCGCCGAGCGCCCTGGCTGCCGCTCGCGCGTCGATCCTGCCTTGCTCATTGGACGCAACCTCGATCACGTCGACACCCTTCGACTGCAGGATCTCTCGCGCGCTTGCCGGAGCATCTCGCGTGCACAGGAGCCAAACCGGAGTCCTGTCGGCCGACAGAGCAAGTTTCGAACCAGGCGACATTCGCGCTTTCGAATCGAGAACGATGCGAACCGGCGAATAGCGTTCGAGGCCCGGCAGGCGGCAGGTCAGCTCGGGATCGTCCGCGGCGACCGTGTTCGCACCGACGAGGATCGCGTCGTGGGTGGCGCGCAGACGCTGGCCGTCGGCGCGCGCGGCCGCACCGGTGATCCATTTGCTTTCGCCCGACGCAGTCGCGATGCGCCCGTCGAGCGAGGTCGCCATCTTGAGATGGAAGAGCGGCCGGCCTTCGCGCACCCGCAGCAGGAAACCTGCGTTGATCTCCGCCGCTTCCCTTGCCCCCTCGCCGACTTCGACGGCGATGCCGGCTGCCCTCAGACGGGCGTGCCCCTGTCCGTTGACCTCTGGGTACGGGTCTTCGAGGGCCGATACGACCTTCACGACGCCGGCCCCGATCAACGCATCGGCGCAGGGCGGCGACTTGCCGAAATGCGCGCACGGCTCGAGCGTGACGTAGACCGTGGCGCCCTGCGCGGCGTCGCCGGCCTGGGCAAGCGCATCGACTTCGGCGTGCGGGCGACCGCCGTCTCGCGTGCGACCGCGGCCGACGACCACACCGTCTTTCACGATGACGCAGCCCACGGCCGGGTTGGGCCAGGTGCGCCCCAGCGACCGGCGCGCCAGCGCGAGCGCCGCGCGCATCACGGCATCAATCCTTCAGGTTGGTATCGGCGAGGTCGGAGATGAACTCCTCGAAATCCCGGGCCTCGCGGAAATTGCGATAGACCGAGGCGAAGCGCACGTAGGCGACCGGATCGAGCGCGCGCAGCGCGTCCATCACCAGCTCGCCGATCTGCGTCGAGGGAATCTCGCTCTCGCCGGAGCTTTCGAGGCGGCGCACGATGCCGTTGACCACGCGCTCGACCCGCTCGGGATCGACCGGGCGCTTGCGGCAGGCCACCGAGATCGAGCGGGCGAGCTTGTCGCGATCGAACTGCACGCGCTGGCCGTTCTTCTTCACCACCGTGAGCTCGCGCAGCTGCACGCGCTCGAAAGTGGTGAAGCGCGAGCCGCACGAGGGGCAATAGCGCCGCCGGCGGATCGCCGAATTGTCGTCGGTCGGCCGCGAGTCTTTGACCTGTGTATCCTCGTGTCCGCAGAATGGACAGCGCATTCAGTCCCCCTGTTTGTCTTATTGCGTTGTCAGTCGCGGTAGATCGGGAAGCGGGTGCAGAGCTCGCGGACCTTGCCGCGCACCTGGGCCTCGACCTGGGCGTCGCCGTCCGGACCGTTCTTGGCGATGCCGTCGAGCACGTCGGCGATCAGCTCGCCGATCTGGCGGAACTCGGCAACGCCGAAGCCGCGCGTCGTGCCGGCGGGCGACCCCAAACGCACGCCGGACGTGACCGTGAACTTCTCCGGATCGCCCGGAATGCTGTTCTTGTTGACCGTGATGCCGGCGCGATCGAGCACCTTCTCGGCCGAGACGCCGGTCGCCTTCTTGGGTCGGAGATCGACCAGCATGACATGGCTGTCGGTGCCGCCCGAGACGATCCTGAGGCCGCGCTCGGTGAGCGACGATGCCAGTGCCCGGGCATTGTCGATGGTGCGCTGGGCATAGACCTTGAAGTCCGGCCGCAACGCTTCGCCAAAGGCCACCGCCTTGGCGGCAATGATGTGCATCAGCGGCCCGCCCTGCAGGCCGGGGAACACCGCGGAGTTGATCTTCTTGCCGAGCTCGGGATCGTTCGACAGGACCATGCCGCCGCGCGGACCGCGCAGGGTCTTGTGGGTGGTCGTCGTGACGACATGGGCGTGCGGCAACGGGCTGGGATAGACGCCGGCGGCGACCAGGCCG
The DNA here is from genome assembly GCF_965279465.1 of Reyranella sp. Lineage (NCBI taxonomy): Bacteria > Pseudomonadati > Pseudomonadota > Alphaproteobacteria > Hyphomicrobiales > Reyranellaceae > Reyranella > Reyranella sp. The sequence goes on along the minus strand of NZ_OZ257242.1, from coordinate 5,113,629 downwards.
GCATAGTGCGCCATGTCGACCATGAAGAACGCGCCGACCTCGTCGGCCACCTTGCGGAACCGCGCGAAGTCGATCTGGCGCGAATAGGCAGAAGCGCCGGCGATGATCAGCTTCGGCCGGTCGCGGCGCGCGATCTCCTCCATCTGCTCGTAGTCGATCAGGTGGGTGTCGGGCTTCACGCCGTAGGACAGCACCTTGAACCACTTGCCCGACTGGTTGGCCGGCGAGCCATGGGTGAGATGGCCGCCCTGGTCGAGCGCCATGCCGAGGAAGGTGTCGCCTGGCTTGAGCAGCGCCATGAACACCGCCTGGTTTGCCTGCGCGCCGGAGTGCGGCTGGACATTGGCGAAGCTGCAGTCGAACAGCTTGCAGGCGCGGTCGATGGCGAGCTGCTCGGCCTTGTCGACCTCCTCACAGCCGCCGTAGTAGCGCCGGCCAGGGTAACCCTCGGCATATTTGTTGGTCAGCACCGAGCCTGCCGCCTCGAGCACGGCACGGGACACGATGTTCTCGGAGGCGATCAGCTCGATCTGCTCGCGCTGGCGATGCAGCTCGCCCTTCAGCACCGCATCGATCGCTGGATCGGATTCGGCGATGCCCAGCGTGAACATTGCCAACGCTGCGTCCTGCCTCTGCACGGCAACCTGACTCATGACTTCGATACTCCGGAAAGCTTGGCAACACGGCCGGTATGGCGACCGCCTTCGAACGACGTCGCAAGGAAGACCTTCAACGCTTCACGCGCAACTTCGATACCGATCAACCGCTGACCGAAGGCCACCACGTTGGCATCGTTGTGTTCGCGCGAAAGACGGGCAGAAGTCGCGTCATGCGCGAGCACCGCGCGCACCTTGGGATTGCGGTTGGCCGCGATCGAGATGCCGATCCCGGAGCCGCAGACCAATACCCCCTTCTCCGCCCTGCCGGCGGCGATCGCATCGCCCATGGCCGTGCCGAAGTCGGGATAATCGACCGAAGCCGTCGAATTGGTGCCGAGATCGAGTACAGCGTAACCTGCCTGTTGCAGATCGCACTTCAGAATTTCCTTCAGGTCGAAGCCGGCATGATCCGACGCGACCGCGATGGTGGCTCCCGCCATATCGACGATCGATCCCCTCTATAGATTGAGTCTCCGAATACCATATCGGGGGTTGGTGTGTCACGAGAACCCAAAATCCTGTTTGGGCACCCACAACCCGTTGAATCGCAAAGAAAAACATCGGCGAACCGGGGCCTTCCTCGCTTCGGAGGTGGCTTACTTGGCCGGGCCGCGACTTGCTGTCCATCCAGACATGGATGTCATGACGGGTTCTTGAAGTCTCCTTCCTAATCACACGTCATTTGACCGACGGCGAAGCCCTCAAGTGCCGGCGTTCAAGCGCCGCGTCCACCTTGGCGGATTTGCCCCTGCATTTGCATATAAGCTGCCTTTGCATACAGGCTACCTTTGCATATAAACTGGTACTCTATATCGGCTGCCTTTAAGCGAGGGGAGCGATGCCGGACATTCAGCACATCATCGTCACGCGAATAGGCTTGGGCCTTCGGCGCCCCACACCACTGCGGCGATCCTTAATTCAGCTCAAGCATACCCTCCTTCCCTCGATAAGGGCGCAGAGCAACCGGCGCTTTCGATGGGTGCTTTCAACCGACAGCAATACTCCAGCTTGGTTCCAGGACGAGTTGAGGAGTCTTGTCGGTGGCCTTGGGCGGGTCGCTCCGCACGATCCCTTTTCTATTGGGCTGACACCGCCTATCCCGGCGCTGTGCCAGGAAGAATTCGGAACCAGCGAGCACATCCTCATGACGCGGGTCGATCATGACGACGCGCTCCATGGCGCCTTTGTCCAGAAGTTCCAAGACGAACTCGTAGAGCCGTCCGATCGCCCTGTCATCATCCGAGCACCCTTGGGCATTCAAGTCATGCCGAGAGCGGCGTCTGTGAGGTTCGCGTCTCCCAAACGGGGCGACACGAGCGTTGGCGCCAGCGTCTATGTCCCCCGGCTCGACCAGCGCCACGTTTACAATACCAATCACAACCAACTAGAGTCCAAATTCAGCGCCGCCGTCAGAAAGATTAAATCCGACGAGCCGCTGTGGGCGTACTTCCGCTCCAGTACCCAGGACTCACAGGCTGGAAGGCGTAGGGGTGTGCGGGGCGAAGCCGTGCCTGACCGTAGCAAATGGGACACGCTCGCCTTGTTTGGGCTCATGCCACAGCACTTCACCGATATGGCGCAAGAGCTGGCTGAGCTTAAGGATGAGCCGATTGTCAGAATGCCCTCGGATCTGAGTATACTTGCGCTGAAAGCACAGCTCATGGAGATCCATTCGGGCTATCAGCGCCGACACAAAAAAACACTCACAGAAAAAGCCAAGCGGAAGCTAGATTTCAAGATGGCCGTCATTCGACAGGCCGTTTACGCGGTAACGACCTAAGGCTCGCGACGCTGGTGTAGCTTAGGCCAACCGCGCGGGCCATATTGTGGATGCTCCAATGGGTAGCTCCCAGGGACTTCCCGCATAGCGTCTTGTGCACCACCCGCCTAATCGTTTCGGCGCTCGGCGGCGACTCGCATTCCGGCCGAGTCGCATCGCGCGGCAGTCCGGCAATTCCCTCGGCAATATAGCGCTCATATCTAGCTGAGCTCTTGCAGATCAAGTGACAGATTCCATTGCACATGGAGAGCAGACAACGTAACCTCTGCAAGTTGTGGTCTCGGGGGAGGTTCACGAATGACGTCACCTTACGTCGGACTAGATGCCCGAGCCTTTTGGCGCGCCGCGGCGGCTAATCCGGCTCACGATCTGTATCGAAAGAAATTCGATATAAGTCCTCAAGACTCGCTCATGACCGCTGGCAGCTGCTTTGCCCAACATATTGCCAATACTCTTCGGCATCGCGGCTATAACGTTCTGGACGCCGAGCCAACTCCACGGATGTTGCCGGAAGATTCCGCAAACAAGTTTGGCTATAATCTCTACTCTGCGCGTTACGGAAATATCTACACTGCTCGCCAATTGCTGCAGCTATTTAAGGAAGCGCTCGGGCGCTTCGAGCCCAAAAATTGGATTTGGAAAAAAGGGGATCGCTACTTCGATGCGCTGAGACCGAATGTGGAGCCCAATGGGCTGACGTCCGAAGAGGAAGTTATCGCACATCGCGCGGCTCATTTGGATGCCGTCCGGTCACTACTCAAGAAGGTGGACGTGTTCGTCTTCACCTTCGGCCTCACTGAAGCATGGCGCGACAAAGAGTCAGGAACAATTTACCCCACGGCACCGGAAACAATTGCCGGTACTTTCGATTCGTCAAAATTCGAATTCGTCAACTTCACCTTCAACGAAGTTTATCGTGATTTTCTGCTTGTCCGGAAGATCATCCAGCGGCGCCGCCCGGGTGCGAAATTCGTTATTACAGTTTCTCCCGTTCCCTTGACGGCAACTGCCAGCGGCAACCACGTACTGGCCGCAACCGTCTATTCTAAATCGGTACTCCGTGCCGTTGCAGGGCAACTCGCGAAGAAATTCGATGATGTTGATTATTTTCCCTCATACGAGCTGATCGCTGGCCATACCACTCGAGCCGCCTATTACGAAAGGAACCTTCGAGAGGTGTCGGCTGAAGGGGTTGCTGCAGCCATGAGTGCTTTTGTATCGCAGCATGCTGCCGGAGGCTCGCCACAGGGTGCCGCGGAAGTGCCCCACGGGGAAGTACCCCAGAGTGTCAAACGCGCGCAGCAGCGCGCCAGGCGTGCCCGACGTGCCCGGCGTGCTCGAGAGATTGCCGAACGCTCAGGAGCACCTAAGAAGCCGAAGAAAAATCAGAACGTCGTTTGTGAGGAGATGCTTTTGGAGGCGTTCTCGCGATGACTATCTGCATTGTCGGCAACTCCCACGTTATCGCACTGAAGGAGGCAGCCGACGGTTTCCCATGGGCTCTTTCGTATTTCTGCGCACCGGGCTTCAATCTGGCGGATGTAATTGTCCAGGACGGCAAGCTGGTAGGTGGATCTGAACGTCTACGAACGGCTCTTGCGAACTGGAGCGCTATTGGTGTTGGAAATATACTGCAAGAGGTTGAGCTAAAAGCAAGCTCAGCATTTATCGTCGTTGGCTTGGGCCTCTCTCCGATGCACCTTGCGAGTTCGTACGCCTCGGTTCGGCTATTCAATCATATGAGCCGAGGAATGACGATGGTTTCCCTTGACTGCCTCGAGGAGATTCTCGTCGCACGGTTTCGATCGACTTGGTCCTTTAAGATCGCCAGACTTCTAAGAGCAAATTCCGATAGACCTATAGTCGTAGTGCCGCAGCCAGCACTTATTGAGACTCCCAAAACGGCCGTCTCTCAGGGCGCGCAAAAACGGAGGAGAAGGAGCCGTTGGCAGGTTCTAGACGATATGAACGTCGGCGACATGCTCTTTCCCCTCTATGAGCGAGCTCTCGCAAAAGCGGCCGATTATGAAAGCGTGATTGCTGTCCCACAGCCCGCGACGACGATGACCGGGGTTCGCACAAAGGCTGAGTACCAATGTAAGCCGGACGATTATCGGCACGCAAATAAATCGTATGGAGCACATATGCTCGGACGCCTGAAGAGCACATTAGAGACAATCAGGCTTTGATCTGTATGTGTTGACGATAGTCGGCTGACAGTTGCCGCTCCCAAAGGGATATCAGGCGGCTTCAATCCAACCGTCTTTTTTGGGTGCTGTCTTTCGCGGTGGTGTCGTTGGCAGGAATGCGGGCCGCCGAAGGACTGGTTGGGCGTCATGCCGTTCGTGCCGCGGCTGTGATGAGGCCTCTTTCTGATGCAGGTGACGAGGTGGGCATCAAGGGTTTTGTGGAGGCACTCGACGGTGCCGTTCGATTGTGGCCGGCCGAGGCGTGCCTTCCTCCAGCTTGATCTTCGCGCTGGAGGACAATTTTGTAAGGAAGGACGTCCACGGTCACCAAGGTCACTGCCCTCGTTGTGCTATTCGCAGACCTTGGGGGCTGACAGCCTGCTGGATGGCGCGCTCTGCGGAAGCCTTCTCCAAGCTCAGTAGGCATTCGTGCCTGGCGAACCGGATCGTGCGAAGCTGAATACGCGGTAGCAAAGATAGACCGGGGCTGTAGTCAACCAGCTTGCAGGCCTGGCTGACATTGCTAAGGTCGTTGGCAAGTTCTGGTAAGGGGGAGCGCACGGAGGAACGTTTCAGTTCCTCCGTCGGCCGGCTGCAATTGGTGGGCTGTGTTTCGTTCTCTACAATGTCTGTGGCCGGTGACCGGAGCCTCCCGATGTTCGATGCGTTCACTCCCCAGAGGGCCTTTTCCCGAGCAAGAGTTGGCGCAGGGATCGTACTTGCGCTCAGCGTCTCGATTGGAACGCTTTTCGCCTGCATGCTTCCCCTTGGCGGCGGTGCCAGTGCCAGGGATGTCATTAGCTGGATAAGCATCGGTCCGAACGGCGCCCTTCGCTATGGTAGTGATCGCGACGGCAATCAAATCCCCGATTTCTCCGCTGCCGGCTACGAAGCGGGCGGTGCCATTCCAGATGTCGAGACGGTCGAACGGATCGCAGCACCCAGCGGCGGCGACGATACGGCCGCCATTCAGTCTGCGATAGACACAGCTTCCGGGCGCCCGGTAAAGGAGACCGGGTTCCGCGGGGCCGTGGAACTGGGGCCCGGAAAGTATCGCGTGTCCGATACCCTCAAGATCCGGGCAAGCGGCGTGGTGCTGCGAGGGGCTGGCATGGATCGTACCCAGCTCAACGCGACGGCCTCGCTCGACATGCTCATACTGGTCGAGGGCAGCGGAGCGCCCAGGAGGACGGGCAATAGCCGGCGGATCGTTGCGAACTACACGCCGGTTGGGGGAAAGACCATCCTGCTGGATAGTGCGGCAGACCTATCGGTCGGAAACCGGGTGTTCGTACAGCGTCCAATGACCAAGGCCTGGATCGCGGCGATTGGAATGGACCGGATACCGGTTCGATCGAACGGCAAGACACTTCAATGGGCGCCCGGAGCCAGCATCCTTTCCGACCGCACGATTGTGGGTGTCCACGGCAATACGATCGAGTTGGACACAGGTCTGACCGACGCGATCTCTTTGCAGGACGACGGACAGGTATGGCGGTATCGATTCGAAGGCCGCATCGAGCGGGTTGGCGTGGAAGCACTATCCGCCCGCCTGGAGGACAACACGCCGCGCGAGCATGCCAAGTCTGGTGAAAGCGAACCAATGGGGGCGAACTTCCTGACCTTCGGCGCTGCCGAGAATGGCTGGGTCCGAAACGTGTCGGTCGCCAGATTCAGTACTGCAATTATGTTCCGCTCAACGGCGTCCAGCATCACGGCGACGGACTTCACCGTAACGGATGCTGCCCCCGTCAAGTCGCGCGGAGCTCTGCCGACCGTCGTTTCCATCGACGGCCAGAAGATCCTCGTATCGAACTGCAGACTGGAGGGTGGCTCCTATATCGCGTGGGCGACGCAGAGCCGGGCGCCAGGTCCGAATGTCGTACGCGAGTGTGAGGCGCATGGTAATCGCGCGTTGGGTCAGGGCCACCAAAGATGGGCGACCGGCCTGCTGTTCGACAATGTCAAGGTCACCGGCAGCCTGCATCTGGGCAACCGGGGTAACGCCGGCTCCGGGCAAGGATGGTCGGCAGCGAATAGCGTACTGTGGAACAGCTCAGCCGCCACTTGGCTTGTCGAGGATCCCCCGACCGCGCGGAACTGGGCATTCGGCGTGACGGGGCGTCAGTTGTCGTCGTCAGAACCGCCGGGAGAAATCGTGTCGCCCGGTCGAAGGGTGGAGCCGCAAAGCCTATACCGGGCACAATTGCAGGATCGTTTGCGACGATAATTGAGCACCTCCGGTGCGGGTGTTTTCCGGCCAAGCCTCTTTCAGGGCCGGGAATTGAGAGCTGCCGCCACGGCTGCAATTTCCTCTGCGCCGCACACGGTATGCGAATCATCATGAGGAAGCATCGGAGCGTGGAGGTCGAAGGGAGGGCATGCCCCCCGATGGCCCCACCCTCCGCGTCGCGCTTGGCGGCCGGTCGGGGTCGAACAAGGTGTCGATCTGTTCGAGTACGGGGATCAACGTCTTGCCGGGCCTCCACATCAGCGACCATCAGCCGAGGCAGTACATGAGTTGACGAAAGACACCAGGCGACTGGACGACCAGATTTCCTTCAGGTTGAAGCCGGCATGATCCGACGCGACCGCGATGGTCGCCCCTCTTCCAGATATGGAAGGCCTAAACGGGGTTGTTGAGGTCTTGTTCCTCGCCGCAGGTCAACGGGCCGATGGCGGAGGCCTCGAGTGGCGGGGCTGCCCCTCCTCACCTTCACTGCTGTTCAAATGAAACAGCAATCAAAATCCTCCTTGCACTAGCCGAGCTCTTACACATCAAATGATTGATTCCATTGCATTTTGAGTGCCGACGACGTAGCCTACGCAAATTGTGGTCTCGGGGGTTCACAAATGACGTCGCCTTATGCCGGCCTTGAAGCTCGAGCGTTCTGGCGTGCAGCTGCGCGTGATCCAGCTCGCGATTTGTATCGAAAAAAGTTCGATATAAACCCTCAAGACTCGCTCATGACCGCTGGCAGCTGCTTTGCCCAACATATTGCAAGAACTCTTCGGCATCGGGGCTATAACGTACTGGACGCCGAGCCAGCTCCACCAATGTTGCCGGAAGATTCCGCAGGCAAGTTCGGCTATAATCTTTATTCTGCGCGCTACGGAAATATCTACACTGCTCGCCAGCTTCTGCAGTTGTTTAGGGAATCGTTCGGGCACTTCGAGCCCAAGAATTGGATTTGGCAAAAAGGCGATCGATATTTCGATGCCCTGAGGCCGAACGTGGAGCCCTATGGGCTGAAATCCGAAGAGGAAGTCATCGCACACCGCACGGCTCATCTGGGCGCCGTTCGGTCGCTGCTGAAGAAGGTGGACGTGTTCGTCTTCACCTTCGGCCTCACTGAAGCCTGGCGCGACAAGGAGTCGGGAACGATTTACCCCACGGCACCAGAGACGATCGCCGGCACTTTTGATCCGGAAAGGTTCGAATTCGTCAACTTCACGTTCAACGAGGTGTATCACGATTTTATGGTCGTCCGGAAGATCATCCAGCGGCGGCGCCCTCATGCGAAATTTGTCATCACGGTTTCACCCGTTCCCTTGACGGCGACGGCCAGCGGCAACCACGTGCTGGCCGCAACCATGTACTCCAAGTCCGTACTGCGTTCGGTCGCGGGGCAGCTCGCGAATAATTTCGACGATATCGACTATTTCCCGTCATACGAGCTGATTGCCGGTCACCCTACTCGAGCCACCTACTACGAGAGCAATCTTCGGGCAGTGACAGAGGACGGGGTTGCCGCTGCCATGAGCGCCTTCGTGTCGCAGCATGTTGCCGAAGGCTCACAGCAGGCAGCCGCGGAGGTGCAGCAGGTCGCCAAAGGCGCCTGGCGTGACGCCAAGCGGTCACGCGCCCTCAGAAAGACGAAAAAAGCCCGGGACGTCGTTTGCGAGGAGATGCTCCTGGAGGCGTTCTCGCGATGACGATCTGCATCATCGGGAACTCGCATATCGTCGCACTCAAGGATGCCGCCGATGGATTTCCACGGCCTCTCTCGTATTTCTGGGCGCCGGGCAAGGAGCTGCAGGGGGTAATCGTCAAGGATGGCAAACTCGTAGGTGGAACCAAGAAGTTAAGAGATCGTTTTGCGAAGTGGAGTGCCGCAGGCAGAGACGTGCAGATAGAGGTAGATTTAGAAGCAAGCTCCGCGTTTGTCGTCGTTGGCCTGGGTCTTTCTCCATTGGACCTTGCGAAATCCTACGCCTCGGTTCGGCTGTTCAATCATATGGGCCGCGGAATGACGATGGTTTCCGATGACTGCCTCGAGGAGATTCTCGTTGCGCGGATTCGATCGACTTGGGCCTTCAAGATCGCCAGACTTCTGAGAGGAAGTTCCGATAAACCTATAATCGTCGTGGCGCAGCCAGCTCCCATGGAGACTGGAAAGACGGTCGTACCCCAGAGCGCACAAGAGCAGAAGAAAAAGAGCCATCTGCAAGTTCTGGACGATGTCACGGTCGGCGAATCGCTCCTGCCAATCTATGAGCGGGCTCTTGCGAGGGCAGCCGTTTCCGAAAACGTGATAGCTGTCGCACAACCCGCGACGACGATGATCGGGGTTCGCACAAAGGCTGAATATCAATCCAAGCCTGACGATCATCGGCACGGAAACAAAGCGTATGGAGCACATGTGCTTGGACGCCTGAAGAGCGAATTCGAGGCAATCGGGCTTTGAGTTGCTCGTGCTGAGACGATGATCGGCTGGCAGTTGCCGCTCCCGGAGTGAGGTCAAGTCGTTTCGAGCGATCGCTCTTCGCGAGCCGGTGTTGCGAAGGCGTTTATCCGGGCTTCCATTCAGCCCGGATTCGGTCGAACGCTTTTTGCTGGGCTCGTCCACTCTCCTCCCTCAAGGATTGGGCGAGTAGCCGGGTGTGCAGGACGCTACGGAAGCAGCGTTCAGAGCTTTTGGCTTCCCGGCGCTACCGACTCTGCCCCGCAGTTCGCCCGGTCCGGTCGATGAGCTGCTGTTCATAGAGGCTTTGCGGCTTCACATGCTGGCCGGGCGAAATGATTTCCCCAAGGGGCTCCTGGGACGGGGTCAGGGGGCCCAGCATGCCGAATGCCCAGTTATGCGCAGTAGGCGGATTATCAACGCGCCAAGTCTCCGCCGAGCCGTTCCAGAGGACGCCATTGGCGCTCGACCATCCCTGGCCTGTGCCCATGCTGCCGCGATTGCCCAGGTGCATGGAGCCGGTGATGGCGATGTTGTCGAATAGAAGACCGGTGGCCCAGCGCTGATGAGCCTGGGCCGACACCCGCTCACCGGTTGCCTTGCAATTGCGCACGACGTTGGGACCGGCGGTAAGGCCCTGTGTTGCCCACGCCATGTAGGAGTCGCCCGAAACTTCACAATCCGAGACGAGAATGTTCTGGCCGTTGATCGCTACGGCCATCGGCAAGCCCAAACGACGTTCGACCTCAGGTGACGCGCTGATCTTGATCCTTTGCACCGATATTCCGGATGCGGTTTTTCCGAAGGCGATGCTCTGAGTGTACCCTTCTATGGCGACGTCTTGCATCCAGCTATTCTCGACCGCGTGGAAAGTCACGAAAGCGGTTCGCGGGCGAATGATTTTCTCGCCCATTCGGGCGGCAGGAGGGGCGTTCCCCGATGCCGAAAGATGCTCCACTCCCACATCGGAAACTCGACCGTCGAATTCATATCGCCAGACAACTGCGCCATCGGTCGAAGCCAGGGCGTTCGTCAGCGGCGCGTTGAGCTCGATGCGGTCTCCCGTCACGGCCACGACCGTGCGATCGAACAGCAGGCCCGGGCCCGGCTCCCATTGCTTGACCTCCCCTCCGTCCCGCCGGGCGGGAATCCGATCCATCCCGATGGCTGAAATCCACTCGCGTGTGGACGGCCTCTGGACGATGATCCGATCCCCGGCTTTCAGTTCGCCGGCGCCTTTGACGCGAACGCTCGTCGCGCCAACCGGGACGTATTCATCCTCAATGCGAAGGATCTCGCCTTTCCGCTTCCAGGTTCCTGTTCCACCTATGACGAGGAGAGGACGCTGCTCGCCTGCACCATGCAGGATCGTCCTGCCGATACCCGCTCCCCGCAATACTATGCCACTGGCGGACATTCTGAGGGAGCCCGCAATGGTGTACCTGCCCGGCCCCAATTCCAGGGCTCCGCGCAGGCCGTCATCGTTGACCGGATTTCGGGATAGTGCATCGAGGGCCGCTTGGATCATTGCCGTATCGTCGCCGCCCGACGGTGCCTCCAGTCTGCGTGCGACTTTCACTTCAGGAATGGCACTGCCTGCACGATATCCAGCAGTCGAAAAGTCGGGGACACGGTTTCCCCGTTCGTCCGTGCCATAGGCAAGCTTGCCGTTCTGGCCGACACTGACCCAGTTGATGGCCTTTCTGGCCCAAGCCGGAGTCACTTCCGCCAGGCTGCCTGCGGCGGCCACAGCGATGACGACGCACAAAGACAGCCATCCGGCGCGCATTGCCCCGCGCTTTGGCCAGCCGAACGATTGGAGATCGGGCCTCAGAACCACACGCTCGTATTTCATCCTCGTCGTCCTCGGAACTCGGCGTTGGGGGAAGACTTCGAAAAGAGCCGTTACCTGGCCGTGATCTGCGTCGGAGAGCGGCCGGGTCGCCAGCTCGATGGCCGTGGAAGAGAAAACTCGTTCATCAAGGCCGGGGGCAGCGGAATCTGCCGGGCCTCGATCCTGCGTGGCAGGAAATCCGGGCGATCCAGTGCATTTGCTTTCGGCATGAGCGCGATGCAGAAGAAGACATTCATGGCTCTGGCGCCTTGCCCCATCCGACTACTCCGGCCATGGGCTGCTTCGCGTCCGCGCTCATTGTTGGCGATCCGGGCCTTTCAGGCCAACGCCCGGAGAGGGGCGGCGTACCCGCGACACCGGAATTGTGCGGCTGTGACGCAATCTGGGAGAAACTGGGTTGGAAAGAGCATGAGGTCGCTTCACCAAGCGGGGCACCTCGAGCCGGCGAACTCACATTCGCCCCAGAGGACCTCTGCCCGAGCAGGGCCTGGCGCAGGAATCGCATTTGCACTCTCGATACCCGATTGGAACGCTTTTCGCCTGCATGGTTCTCCTTGGCGGTGGTGCCGACGCCAAGGACTTCCCTAACTGGACCAGAGTCGGCCCGAATGGCGCTTTTTACCATGGTAGCGATCGCGACGACAATCATATCCCTGATTTCACGCGAGCGTACCAAGCCTGGTGAAAGCCATTCGGCGCGACCGGGCGTCAATTGTCCTTTTCAGAACCATCGGGAGGGATCGTATCGCCCGGCCGCCCGGTGGAGCCGCAACGCCTATACCGGGCTCAATTGCGGGATCGTTTGCGGCGATAAATGAAGCGCCTGCAATGCGGGCGTTTTCCACCCAAGCTTCTTTCAGCGCCAGCAGAGGCCGAAAGCCGGCGGCGGCCGGATCCCCTAGGGGTCCATGTGAACCGGTCCCATCGGCCGGAGTCTGATGCCTTTGCGCAGGTGCTTGTAGGGCATCTCGACTGGATCGGTGATGTGCGCGCCAGGCGACCGGACGACCAGGATCGTCTCGGCGATCGGCTGGAAGTCGGCGCGGAAATGGACCGTCGACTTCAAGGCGAGGATCGGCACCTGGGACGGCTCGACGCCCACGGCCCGGAACATCTCCTGGTCCGCGGCCTGCACGCGCTTGCAGGCGAGCACGGCCGAGACACCGCTCGCCTCATCGGTGACCAGCGCCATCGGCCCGATCTGGAACTTCGCGCCGCCATAGAACGGACCGGTGCCGGTGAAGACGCCGCTGCCGAGCTTCACCACCCGCCAGTCGGCCTCGAGCGGCGTCTCGCCGGCGTAGCCGACCGCGGCGCCGATGCCGCGGCGCATGATGTTGCCCTCGCCGGTCTCGACCGCGGCCCTGGCGGCGCCCTCGTCGACGATCATGCCGATCACTGCACCCTTCGCCTTGTGGCGCATCAGCGCCGCCAGCAGTCCGACCGTGTCGGACGTGCCGCCGGCGCCCGGGTTATCCTGCACGTCGGCCAGCACGATCGGCTTCGTCGCATTCTTCGACAGCTCGATCGCGCGCAGTGCCGCCGCGTCCGGATCGAGCAGCTCGCCGGCAAAGGCCTTCTCCTGCGCCTTCACCGTCGCGGCGAGTCTGTCGGCGGCGGCCTCGACGGCTTCCTTGTCGTGGCCGTAGACCACCAGCGCCGGCCCGCACTGGGCGATGTCAGCCGGCGGAAAGCCGGGCGTATGCGTCACGCTGACGATGCCTTGATTGTGGCTCTTCTCGCCGGCCTCGAGCTCGCCCACGAGGTCGAAAATGCCTTTTGCCGGCTCGATGAAGGTGCACTGCCAGACCAGCGGGATCAGGAAATCGAGCTGGCGGTAGGCGCGATAGACCGGGCGCTTCTCCTTCAATAGCTTGTCGAGCAGCTCGACGGCGCGCTTGCCCGTCACTGCCATGTCGATGTGCGGATAGGTGCGGTAGCCGACGAGCGCCGTTGCCCGTTGCGCCATCTCGGGCGTGAGGTTGGCGTGATAGTCGAGGCTCGCCACGATCGGCAGGTCGTCGCCGACGATGCTGCGAATCCGGCGCAGCAGCTCGCCCTCGCCGTCCTCGGTGTTCTCCGCGACCATCGCGCCGTGCAGGTCGAGATAGATCGCGTCGAACGGCCCGAGCTTGCGGACATCCTCGTCGAACAGCGCCCACATGCGCTCGTAGGCGTCCTCGGTCACGTAGGACGCCGGTGCCGCCGCGGCCCAGGCCAGCGGCACGATCTCGTGGCCGAGCTCGGCCAGTCGTTTCACCGCGCCGGCGATCGGGATGTTGAAGCCCTCGACGCCCGCGATCATCTCCGGCCCGCGCAGGAGCGGCGGCCAGGCGTCGGCACGCACGAACTCCTCCCAGCTCGCCTGCTGCGGCGCAAACGTGTTGGTCTCGTGCTGAAATCCCCCGACGGCGATACGCGCCATGAAACGCTCCCCCTCATACCTTGGCCGGGACCGCGTCACGGAGGGCACGGTCCCGGCGAATGAAAACTACTTCCTCGTGCCGTCCTCGATCGCCTTGATCAGGACAGGCCAGTATTCCTTGCTGAAGCCGAGTTCCTTCGCCCGCTCCATAAGCTCGCGCGCGACGTCTGCGCCGAGCGCGGGCACGCCTTTGTCCTCGGCCATCTGGATGGCGTAGGACAGGTCCTTCAGTGCGTAGTCGGTAGAGAAAGCGCGCTCGGGGAACACGCCGGGCAGCATCGCCTTCATGCCGTGATTGCGTAGCGCGAAGGAATCGGCCGAGCCCTTGGTCAGCGTCTCGTACAGGATCTTGCCGTCGATGCCGTTGGCGCGCGCGATGCTGAGTGCCTCGCCCAGTGCCACGACCGTCTGGAACAGGATCATGTTGTTGAGGATCTTGACCGCCTGCCCCGCCCCCGCGTCGCCGCAATGGGTGACCTCGCTGGCGAGGTGACGCAGCAGCGGCTCGATCCTCGCAAACGTATCGGCGGTGCCACCGACCATGATCGACAAGGTGCCGTCGATCGCGGCCTGTCGCGTGCGCGCGATCGGCGCGTCGGCGAAGGCGCAGGCCTTGCCCTCGAACTCGGCATAGAGACGGCGCGCCAGCGCCACCGGCGCGGTGCTGGTGTCGATGATCGTCCAGCCCATCTGGACCTTCGACAGGATGCCGCCTTCGCCGAGGCACACCTGCTCGACCTCCCTGCCGCCCGGCAGCGACAGGAAGATCGTCCGGCAGCTGGCGACGATCTCGTCCATCGAGGCGGTCTTCACCCCGTCCGCCGCCAGCCGCTGCAGCGGCTCGGGATTACGGTCGGCCGCGAGCACCGTCGCCCCGCTCTTGCGTGCGAGGTTGCGGCACATCGGTTCACCCATGGTGCCGACGCCGATAAATCCGATCATGTCAGTCATGTCAGTCCACGATGAAGAGTTTGGCGCCGCCTTCGGTGTAGGAACGGTGCGCGAGCGTGCCGTCCGCCACCTGGTAGCTCTGCCCTTGTTTCAGCACGACGGTGCGCCCGTCGGCCAGCTCCGTCTTCAGCTCGCCGTCGAGCACCAGCAGGACATGGCCCTTCTGGCACCAGTGATCGGCGAGATAGCCCGGCGTGTACTCGACCATGCGCACGCGGATGTTGTTGAAGTTCCTGGTACGCCAATAGGCCTTGCCGGTCTCGCCCGGATGTTCCGTGCGCTCCACGCCGTCCCAGTCGGTCGTGCCGAAGGGTATGTCGAACATCAGCATCGTCTACTCCACATGCGCCTACTCCACGTGCGCCAAGACCCGCGCCAGGCTCTCCCGCCCGCGATAGAGCGCAGCGCGCCAGCCGCACATCCGGGCGGCATCTACATTGGCCGGACGATCGTCGACGAACAAGATGGCCCGCGCCGCCGTCACCGCCATGCGGGCCTGCGCATTGGTGAAGAACACGCGGTCCGGCTTGCACACGCCGAGCGCGGCTGAATAGACGATCTCGTCGAAATGTGCGCCCAGGCCCAGATGATCGCGCAGGAAGGCGACGCGATGGTGCTCCTGGTTGCTGGCGGCGAACACGCGTCCGCCGGTCCGGCCGCGCCAGGCGTCGGCCATCGCCAGCACCTCGCGGTCGACGATGCTGTCGTTTTCGAGCCATAGGCTCACGAACTCATGCACTCGGTCGGCAAGGTCCCGGGGCTCGAGCCACTCGTGCAGGGCGACATGGACGTCGAGCCGGCCCTGCAGCACCTGCGCAAAGATCGGGCTCTGAAAGAAGCCAAGCAGTTCCTCGGCCGCGAGGCCGAACGTCGCCTGCAGCTTGGCCGGCCAGTCGGGCGCCGAGTGGACGATGACGCCATCGATGTCGAGGACGAGGACGGGGCTGGAACTCATGGCCGACAATGGTACAGCAAAGCGATGAAGCTCGTCGTTCCCGCCCTCGACTATATCGACGGCTACAAGGATGCCCTGCAGCGCGGCTGGTCGCCGGACAATGTCCGGCTGGAGCTCGCTGCGCGCGAGGAGCTGGCGAAGATCGCCGCGGATCCGGCCGCCTTCGTCGCGTCCCTCGACGATCCGGAGGCGAAAGCAGGCCCGGTGACCCTCGGCGACGGCTCGAAGGTCCCGCGCCTGCCCGGCTACCGGCGCTGGATGTGGGATGGCGAGTTCTGCGGCTCGATCGGATTTCGCTGGCAGAAGGGCACTTCCGCCCTGCCGTCCTATGTGCTGGGCCATATCGGCTACGCCGTCGTGCCGTGGAAGCGCCGGCTGGGTTACGCGACCCGCGCGCTGGCCCTGCTGCTCGACGACGCGCGCCGAGAAGGCCTCGACCACGTCTCGCTCACGACAGATCCCGACAACGAGCCGTCACAGCGAGTGATCCTTGCCAACGGCGGAACGCTGCACGAGCGCTTCAACGCCGGGCCGGTCTACGGCGATACGGACCACCTGCGCTTCATCATCAGGCTTTAGGGGGCACCGGCCCTCAGGCCGACGCGCCGCCGGCCCGCATCACGGTCTCCGCCATCGCCGACAGGATGGCCAGCCCGCGAGCCTTCAGCGCCCGCGCCGACTCGGCGCCGCCGATCTGGCTTTCGAGCACGAGGCCGATGAAGCCATGCACCGTCGCCCAGGAGAAATCGGACATACGTACCTTCACCTCGGCCGAGGCATCGGGGATGGCAGCGGCGACAGTCGCAAAGTGGGCCTCGCGCACGACCTTTGCCGCTTCCGTTCGTTCCTGGCTGAACATCAGTCGAAACAACATCGGATTTGCCGCGGCGAAGGCCATGTAGCCGACGCCCTGCCCGACCAGCCGCCCTGCCGGATCCGTCGCGCGGCGCGCCTCGGCCGCCATCATCGCCGCGAGCTCGACGAAGCCGCGGGCCGCGATCTCGGCCAGCAGGTCGTCGAGCGAGGCGAAGTGGTGCGCCGGCGCTGCATGCGAGACTTCCGCGCGGCGGGCGCATTCACGCAGCGTGAAGCCGCGCATGCCCCGCTCCTCGAGCAGGGTTCGCCC
This sequence comes from Reyranella sp., assembly GCF_965279465.1. NCBI lineage: Bacteria > Pseudomonadati > Pseudomonadota > Alphaproteobacteria > Hyphomicrobiales > Reyranellaceae > Reyranella > Reyranella sp. The sequence goes on along the minus strand of NZ_OZ257242.1, from coordinate 5,097,004 downwards.
GGCGGTTACCAGCGCCTCGCGCAGGTTGCGATGATGGTAAGGAGTTTTCTTGGTCGTTTCAGTCATCGCCTCACGCTCTGGTTTGCCGGTGTCAAGATTATGGCAAAACGATCTTGTAGGCGACTGATTCCTGCGACGCGATTCTCGATCCTCGAGTCTCTCCAATCAAAGGCTGGTGCTGGCTCGGATGACCGCCCGGCTCTATGATCACGCATGGCTCTGCTAGAGGACCTTAACAGCCAACGAGAATTGCTTCTCGCCATCGCTGCCCGGCACGGGGCCTCGAACGTTCGTCTGTTCGGTTCGGTTCTGCGTCATGAGGATCGCCCTGACAGCGACATCGACCTGCTGATCGACATGGCAGAGGATCGTGGTTTCGGCGACTATTTGGCACTGGTCGAGGAACTCGAGAGCGTCCTGTCGCGTCGCGTGGATGTGGTGATCGAGCGGAGCCTTAGCCCGCACTTCCGGCCTTACATCGAATCCGAGGCCCGTCCTTTGTGAACAGCGATCTTCCATATCTCGGGCACATTGCGGATTCCCTCGCTGCTATCCGGTCGTACGTTGCCGATGGTTGCGAGATCTTCATGGGGCAGCGACTCATCCAAGATGCGGTCATTCGAAACTTCGAAATCATCGGCGAAGCCGCAGGCAGAGTCTCATTGCCGAGCTCAAGGACAACACCGACCAATGACCCTCGAACTCTGGGCCGCCTTTGTCGCGGCATCGTCCATCCTGCTCGTCATCCCCGGCCCGACCGTTCTGCTGGTTGTGTCCTATGCGCTCGGACAGGGCTGGCGCACGACGCTGCCGATGGCGGTCGGCGTGGCGCTGGGCGACTTCACGGCGATGACGCTCTCCATGCTCGGGCTGGGCGCCCTGCTCGCGGCCTCGGCGACGTTGTTCACCGCGCTGAAGTGGATTGGCGCCGCCTATCTTGTGTGGCTCGGAATCAAGCTGTGGCGCGCCGGCGGCACGCTCGAGGCCGCGCCGCGTACCGACGCCGTGTCGGCCGCGAAGATGCTGGGCCATGCATGGCTGGTGACGGCATTGAACCCCAAAAGCATCACCTTCTTCGTCGCCTTCCTGCCGGCCTTCCTCGATCCGCACGCCGACTTCCTGACGCAGATGCTGGTCTTCGAGACCACCTTCCTGGTGCTCGCCTTCGCCAATGCCTTCGGCTACGCGCTGGTCGCCAGCAAGGCGCGCGGTCTGGTCGGCAATCCGCGCGCCCTCAAGATCGTCAATCGGACCGGTGGCGGGCTGCTGATCGGCGCCGGCGTCGCGACGGTGACATTGAGCAGCGCCCGAACCTGAGAGCGTGTCGAGGTGCTGGGAGCGCGGCTCTCCAGAGCCGCTCATGGGCCGTGACAAAGCGAAGAAAGAGCGGCTCTGGAGAGCCGCGCTCCCAGCATTACATCCAGCCGATCCGGTCGCGCAGGAAGGCGTAGCCCAGGGCAATGAAGTGGGCGCGCTCCCGGTTATCCTTACCGTAGCCGTGGCCGCCGGTCGGCGGCTCGTAGAACCAGGCATCGCGATAGCCCATCGCCTGCAGCTTGGCGGCCATCTTGCGCGCATGGCCGGGATGAACCCGGTCGTCGCGCCGGGTCGTGGCGAACAGGATCGGCGGGTACGCTTGCCCTGGCACGGCCTGGTGATAGGCCGAATAGGTCTGCAGCCACGCCCACTCTTCCGGCTTGTCGGGATCGCCGTATTCGGCGATCCAGCTCGCGCCGGCCAGCAGCTTCGAGTAGCGGCGCATATCGATCAGCGGGATGGTACAGAGCAGCGCGCCGAACCGTCCCGGATAGCGCGTCATCATCTTGGCAATCAGGATGCCGCCGTTGGAGCCGCCCTCGGCGGCGATGCGGCCCGGCCGGGTGACGCCGCGGCGCACCAGGTCGGCGGCAACCGCGGCGAAGTCGTCGTGGGTCAGACGCTTGGCCACGCCTCGACCGGCATCGTGCCACGGCACGCCGAACTCGCCGCCGCCGCGGATGTTGGCCGTGACGCTGGTCCCTCCCCGCTCCAGCCAGAGCTTGCCGATCGAGGAATTGTAATAGGGCCGTGTGGTCACGCCGAAGCCGCCGTAGCCAGTCATGTGGACCGGCGCGTTGCCGGTCTCGCCCGCGGGCCCGGTCTGCACGTAAGGAATGCGCTCACCGTCGACAGAGATCGCCTCGTGACGGGTCACCACCAGCCCTTCGGCCGAGAAGGCCGGCGGCGAGCGCTTCAGCACGGTCGGTGCCTTGCCGGGCTCGAGCAGCATGAGGGAGGACGGCGTCAGCGGATCCTGTGCGCTCGCCAGCAGCTCGCCGTTGGCCTCCGACCGCTCGACATCGAGCGACCAGACGTCGACTACGCCGATCGACGGCAGGCCGGGCAGCGTCGTCCGGGTCCAGCCGTCGGCTGCCGGCGTCAGCACTTCGAACACCGGCACGAGATTATCGAGGATCGAGAGGATCAGCCGCCCGGCGTTCCACGTGTGCCCGTTCAGGATGCGCCGCTTGGCGGGCTCGAACAGCAGCGTGAAGTCGCGGCTGCCGGCGAGGAAGGCGTCGAGCCGGATGCCAAGCAGGCAGTCGCCCGGCCAGACCTTGCCGCCGACCACCCAGGCGTTGCGCGGCTGGACGAGGAACCAGCCGTGATCGATATCGGTCTGCACGCCGGTCGGCAGGTCGAGCCGTACTTTCTCGCGCCAGACCTCGAAGTCGAAGAAGCCGATCGCGTCGTAGAACCAGATCGGCCGTTCGGGATCGGTGCGGTCGACCGCGCCGGAGGCCGACATGCTTTTGGCCGGCACCTCGAACAAAACCGGCGCATCCCCCGGCTTCGTGCCGCGCCGCCACAAGCGCACGGTGCGGGCATAGCCCGAGGTGGTGACGTCGCCTCCGAAGGCACTGCTCAGCAACAAAGTGTCGTCGTCGATCCAGCTCACGCCGCCCTTGGCCTCGGGCAGGACGAAGCCGTTGCGCACAAAAGACCGCGTTTCGAGATCGAATTCGCGCAGAACGACTGCATCGCTGCCCCCGCGCGACAGCCGAATCATCGCGCGGTCGTGCTTGATCGGACGCGTATTGGCGCCGCCCCAGATCCAGTCTTCGCCCTCGGCGGTCGCCAGCGCGTCGAGATCGATCAGCACATCCCAGTTGGGCACGTCGCTACGGAAGCTCTCCGCCGTGGTGCGACGCCAGAGGCCGCGCGGGTGTGCGGCGTCGGTCCAGAAATTGTAGAGCCAGCCGGCGCGGCGGCCGGGGAACGGGATCTTGTCCGACCGGTCGAGGATCGCAGCCAGTGTCGTGGCGTCGGCCTCGACCTGCGGGCCGCCGAACGCGGTCAGCGTACGCGCGTTCTGTTGCCCGACCCAGGCCGAAGCGCGTTCGCCCTCGACATCTTCCAGCCAGAGCCAGGGATCGTCGTCCGGCGCATCGACGGTCGGCCGTGCATCAATGGACATTGGCATCAACGGACATCGACAGACCCCTTGTTCAGTGCATCGAGCAGGGCGGTGCGCAGCCAGCGGTTCCCGCCGTCGCCATCCATCGCCTCGTGCCAGTAGAGATAGAGATCGAGCGCCGGCATCGCCATCGGCATCCGCAGGATCCGGTTGCCGTAGGCTTCGTTGAGCAGCTCGGCGTAGCGGCGCGGCATGGTCAGCACGAAATCGCTCTCGGCGACGATCCGAGAAGCCGCGGCATAGCTGCGGCAGCGCAGCCGCACGCGACGGTGCACGCCGAGCTGGCCCAGCGCCAGATCTTCGAGCGCAGGACCGCGTCGGCGTGAGCTCACCATCAGGTGCTGCTGGTCGACATAGGCGGCGAGCGTCGGCTTGCGGCGCAGGCGCGGATGGCCCGCGCGCACCACTATCACGAAGTCGGCGGCGACGACCTTGTGTCGCCGGATGCGATCGGAGAACGGCAGCGGCATGTCGACCGCCGCATCGATCGAGCCATCGGCAAGCGCCGCTTCGATGCTGCGGCGGCGCACCTGGACCGCGCGCAGCTCGACCTGCGGCGCGGCTGCGAGCTGCCGCGCCAGCGCCGGCAGCACGACGAGCTCCATCGGATCGCGCATGGCGACGGTGAAGGTCGCTGCGGTCTGCGCCGGATCGAACCTCCGCCCCGCGGCCAACACGCTGCCGAGAGAATGGAGCGCCGCGGCGAGCGGCTCGCGCAGGCTACGCGCCAGCGGCGTCGGAACAAGCGTGCGGCCGTGGCGCACGAACAGCGGGTCGTCGAACTGCTCGCGCAACCGGCCCAGCGCATGGCTGATCGTCGGCTGGGTGAGGTTGAGCTTGGCCGCGGCGCGGCTCACCCCACCTTCACTCAGGATCATGTCGAGCACGACCAGGAGGTTGAGATCGACCCGCGAAAGATTGATCATGTCGATAGATTAGCACGTAACCCATTCAATTTTTCCATGCCGCAAATCCGCCTATCGACGAGCCGATATCAGCAACGCGAACGGGAGGACGCCACGGATTTCACCCACACCGACAAGGTCATGGCGCTGCAGGACAGGCTCGGCGCCGGCATGGAAGCGCATGTGCTGCCCTACGAAAACCGGCGCGACGAGGTGATCGAGGACCTCGCGGCGCGCGCACGGGGCCGAGGGCCTGTGGAACCTCTTCCGCACAAGGCCGGCTTGGGCCCGGCCGCATCCATCACTGCATGCGAACGATCGGCATGGCCGAGGTGACGCTCGAGAAGATGTGCTCACCAGACATCTCAGTCCATGGCGGAAGTCTCAGCCCGGTTCCCTTCTGCCGAGGAGGCGCACCAGCATATGCCTGATGTGATCCTGCCCGCCAAAGAACACGGCAAGAATACGGACCTTGCGGGCTGTTTGATCGACGTCGAACCAGTAGATCGCGCGGGCAATGGCAAGAAAGCGGATCCCCGGCATGATGTCGTCGCGTGCCGCGCCCCGTAGGGGAGAGCTTGCCAGCCGATCGACGGCCTTGCGGATATCCATGACCCGCCGCGCTGCATGCTCCAAGGCCTCCTCGGTCCCCTCGCCGAAGGTCACGTAGCTCTCAAACAGATGGTCAAAGATCAGATCGAAGTCGCGTTCGGCGTCCGCCGAGAATTCAATCGCGAACCGCATATGCCCGGCGTTTCTTGTCGATCATTCGAGCCAGCCGGCTATCCATCCTTGCGGCCGACAAGAACGGGCCCGAACGCCGCTTGCCGAGGATTTCAGCCAACGCGGCCCGCTCCAGAGCTTCATCCTCCATCTTCTCGCGCAGGAGCTCGACGCCCTGTTGCAGGACGGCGCTGACGCTGGGGAAGCGTCCCGAGTCGACGAGCGTCTTGGCGAAGGAATGCTGATCATCGGTCAGCGAGATCGAGGACTTTATCGTCACGGGCCTGCCTTTTCGGTCAGATCGAGTGTACTGACGGTAGTACTGGGTCGTACCAATCGTCAAGGATCGAGAGCCGGTGTCTCGCATCTGGTGCGTCATCACAGCAGCTCGAAGACTCGGAAGCTCGCGCGGCCCTTGCAGCCGGGCACCCGGTGGTCGTGGATCACGATGCCCAACGCGTCGGCCGTCTCACGGATGTCCTTCGTCATCCCGATGCAATCGCGCGACGGTTTCGGGTCTCCACTGGGTGATCGTGCATGAGCAGAGCCGAGCTTCCAACGTATTGGTTTGTCTTACATTTTTCGAATGGGTTGCTCTACTGGGAGCTGAAGGTTGGGGACAGTGCTACGTGCCGATTCGTGATCGTCACGCTTGGTCAGGATGAGAAACGGGCGGCAGTCGGGACACATGGCCTGACACTATGTTTCTTTTCTGCCAAGCGTTCAGCTCAGTCTCCGGATAGAGAATTGCTTTCCCAATCTTGACGAAGGCCGGTCCCGTGCGCATCGCTCGCCAATCTCGCAACGTGCCGATGCTTACTGCTCCGCGGTAGCTCTCAGCGACTTCCTCAGCAGTCGGAGTATGGGGAAAGTCAGCTTCGGCCAGAGGCAAGGCGCGGCGCGCAACTTCGCCTGCCTCTGGTCGAGTTCCGTACAGCTCGTAGGGCGGATTGAAGCCGAGGCACAATCGGACGGTGCACACGACGAGATGGCGGGTTCCGGCTTCGGCTCCAACGAGCTACATCACTCTCGGGACACGACCGCCGCCGCCTCAATGCGTTCACATCGCCCTGGCGAGCGCGAACAACCGGAATTCCTCCAGCGCCGCGTGCCGATGCGGGGCGGCTTCGCGCCGATAAGTCTCCGTGTCGACGATCGAGCGGAATGCGGCGAAATCGCCGTATTCATTGATCGCCGCTTCGTCCCAGCGTTCGCCTTGCGGGCCGACGAGGCTCGCCAGGAACGGCCCTGAAAACATCCGGACGATCGGCTTGCTGCCCGCGAGACGCCGGAATGCCGGTCTATAACGGTCATGAAAGGCTTCGCGCCCCGTGCAGGGCGCGGCGTCGAAGCCGTCCTCGTAACGCGCATACGCGCGGTAGCGCAGAAGATTGAGCATGTAGACCGGCTGGCCGGGGGGAATCGCGTGCTCGGCGGCGTCAAGGGCTTGCAGGGTGACTTCAATAGGATTCATGGGATTTCCGCGGTTTCCAGCGGCGCAGGTTGCGCGCTGACGCTCCCCATTTGGCCCATTGGGAACGGCTCTTGTAGCGACTGCGCAGCCATGACTATGTGGACTGGATGTCCACAACGGCCTTTCCTCCCGACCTCTCGCGTCTCCTTGCCTTCGTCCGCGTCGTCGAGGCGGGCTCCTTCGCCGAAGCCGCGCGGCGGGCGGGGATGACAACCTCGGCGATGTCCAAGGCGGTCGCCCGCCTTGAGAAGGCTCGCGGAATGCGGCTGTTGCACCGCTCTACCCATTCGCTGGCGCTGACCGAGGAGGGCGAACGGCTGATCGCGGCGGGACGCGTGCTGGTCGAAAGTCTCACCGTAGTCCAGGCGGCGCTCGGCGAAGCCGCGCGCGGCGATGGCGGACGGGTGCGCGTGACGGCCCCCGCCTCCTTCGCGCGCGCCTGCATCCTGCCGCGACTTCCTGCGCTTCTGCGGGAGCGGCCGGAAATCGAGGTCGAGGTCAAGTTTCGCAACGAGCTTCTCGATCTCGCGGCGGAAGCCGTCGATGTCGCGATCCGCTCGGGCCCCCTCGACCGCGCGCCCGGCCATGTGGCGCGGCGGCTTTGCACGTTCTCCTGGATCGCTTGCGCCTCGCCTGCCTATCTGAACGCCCGCGGCACGCCGGCGACTCCATACGAGCTTTCCGCGCATGACCATGTCGGCTTCCGCAATCCCGCGAACGGCCAGATCCTGACCTGGCGCTTCGCCGACCCGCGCGGCAAAGCACCCGTTCGCGTCGCGCCCAAGCCCAAGCACATTTGCGACGACGCGCACGCTTCGCTCGCTTTGATCGCGAATGGGTTCGGCGTTGGCTGGGGGCCGGCGTGGCTCGTCCATGAAGACCTACGCACCGGCCGACTCGTCGAAGTGCTTGCGCCATGGCGTGCGCCGGCAGAGCCCCTATGGATGCTGCGCACCTCCAACCGCCGCCCGCCCCTGCGCACGCAGCGCGTCATGTCGTTCCTCGCCACGCTTCCCGCCGCGTTCAGCGAATCGGCGCTACGCTGAAGCGCTGTCGCGTCTTGAGGCAGCGACCGGAGCTACAGGGACGTCAAAGCCGTGCGGTGCCGACGCATCCGTGTGAACGCCGCGCTGCCCGCCGTAAACCCGAGCCGGCCTATTTCACCGGTTCGCTGACGAAGGCGACCTTGCTGAGGCCAGCCTTGGAGGCGTCTGCCAGCGTCTCGGCGACATAGCGGTAGGCGACGCCCGCGTCGGCGCGCAGATAGACCTCGGGCTGCGGCCGCTTCTGGCCCGCCTCGATGAACTTCGCCTGGGCCTCCTCGCGGCTGATCCGCTCGCCGCCCCAGAACAGCGAACCGGTGGCGTCGATCGCGAACTCGATCTTCTCCGGTTTCTGGATGTCGGCGTTCGACGACGCCTTGGGCAGGTCGAGCTTCACCGTGTTGGTCAGCAGCGGCGCGGTGACGATGAAGATCACCAGCAGCACCAGCACGACGTCGATCAACGGTACCATGTTGATCTCGGCCATCGGTTGGCCGGAGGTCTTGCGATCGAAGCTCGCGAAAGCCATGGGGAGTCTCCTGCGCTATACGTTACTTGACGGCGGCGAGCGGAACGCCGCCGGCCTTGAGCGGTCGGCCCTGCAGGGCGCGCCCCATCGACAGGAAGGTCAGCAGCTCGAAGGCGAAGGCGTCGAGCTTGGCCGTCAGCACCCGGTTCGACCGCGTCAGCCAATTGTAGCCCATCACCGCCGGCAGTGCGACCGCCAGACCGATGCCGGTCATGATCAGCGCCTCGCCCACGGGTCCCGCGACCTTGTCGAGCATGCCCGAGCCCGACATGCCGATCGCGACCAGCGCGTGGTAGACGCCCCACACCGTGCCGAACAGCCCGACGAACGGCGCCGTCGCGCCGACCGTCGCCAGCATGGTCAGCCCGTTCTCCAGCGACGTCGTCTCCTCGTCGAGCACCTTCTTGATGGTGCGGGTCAGGAACTCCTGCTCGCTGCCCGCCTCCTCGAGCTTGCCCGCGCCGAACTTCTCGTGATGCGCCTGGGCATGCAGTGAATGCGCGGTCAGGTGGCCGAACGGCTCCTTCACACCGTGAATGCTGAGCTCGTTCTGCACCGCCTCGAGCGAGGTGGCGCTCCAGAAGAAGTTCAGGAACCGCTTGCTGCGCCGCTGGCGGATCAGCTGGCTGATCCCCTTCATCACGATCAGGTACCACGAGATCGCCGACATCAGCGCCAGAACGACCAGCAGCACCTTCGCGACGATGTCGGCATTGGCCAGGAAGTGGCCAAAGCCCAGTGCTGACGCGTCACCCATGCATCACCTCTATCAACGCAAGACAAAATCGATCGGCACCAGCACCCAGACGGGTTGGGGTATGCCGTTCTCCGAATAGGGCCGAAGCAACGCGGCGCGGACGGCGCTCAGTGCCGACTCGTCGAGCGCCGGATGGCCCGACGACTGCGCCAGTGAGACCTGTGCCGGCCGGCCCGTCCTGTCGACCAGCACCCGCATGACCACCCGCCCCTGCTCGCCGGCGCGCCGGGAGCGCGCCGGATAGATCGCGTTCGGCGGGTTGATGTAGGCGACCTGGCCGATCGACACCGTCTTGGGCGCCTGCGGCACCGACGGCGGCGCGGTCTGCGGCGCATGATCGACGACCGGTGCGGCGGCCTGCGGGCGCGGCCTGGGTGGCGGCGGAGGCGGCCTGGGTTTGGGTGGCGGCGGTGGAGGTTTCGCAGCGACCGGAAACTCCGGGGGCGGCAGGTCCGGCGTCGGCGGCGAGACCATGGTCTCGAGCATCGGCACCTCCGGCGGCGGCGTGTCCTCCGGCGGCGGCGTGTCGAGCTTGACCGGTTCCTGCTCGGGCGGCGGCGTATCGATCGGCGGCGGCGTATCGAGCCGCACGGGTTCGAGCTCCGGCGGAGGCGTGTCCTCGGGCGTCGGAACGTCGACCTTATCCACTAGCTGCTCGGCCGGTACCATGCGGACCTCGACCGAGGTCTGGTCGCCGACCGTGAGCTTGGTCGGCTCGATCTGGGTCAGCGCCCAGCCGCCGCCGACGTGAAAGAAGATCACCAACGCCAGGATCGCACCACGCTTGGCCGGCGACAGCGGCGGTTGATAGGCCGGCTCCGGCGTCAACCGCGGCGGACGCTCCGGCTCGCAGAACTGGGACGATGTCATTGCTGCATTGGCCATAGCGCCAAGCCCACCGTCGTGGCGACGGAGAGTCCGAAGATCGTGAGGCCGAGCCCGCGCCGGCGGTTGGTTGCCCACCACAGGATGGCGCCGCTGATCGACAGGAAGATCAGGCAGCCGGCCAGGGTGTCGATCAGCAGGATCCAGGGGATAGGCATGCCGGTGCCCTTGTGCAGGTTGGTCAGCGTCGCAACGAATCCGTTCGACGTCGTGCGCACGCTGACCGACTTGTTGCCGGCCCAATACTCAGCCTGCATGACATGATTGGGACCACCGAAATTGAATGTCCAGCGCTCGGGCTGGGTCAGCCGCTGCCCGCCGTCCCGCTCGCTCCCCCGTTCGCTCCACGCCACGGGCCGCGAGCGCTCGACCCGCGTGTTGAACGGCGGCCGATCGGCTTTCAGCGCGTCCTGCAGCCAGGCTGCCATCGCCTCCGCGGTCGCGGGCGGCGGGTCGGGCAAGGCGATCTGGGCATTGATCTGCTGTTGCGCCGGCAGCTCGAGCTTGAGGGCCGCGCGATGATTGAGCCACACCCCGCTGAAGCCCATCATCAGGCCAAGCAGCGCACCCCACAGGCCGAACCAGCCATGGGTCTGCCGCACCCAGCGCACAAAAGTCAGCCGGCGGTTGACCCGCACCGTGGGGACATCGCCGGCGGTCGTATCGACCATCAGGTCTCGCTCCATTGGCGCACGAGATTGTGGTAGCAGCCGATCAGCGACCGGCGGGCAACCTCATCTGCGTTTGTCTGGTTGAGCCGCTGGATAGCGCCGTCCATCTCGTAGAGCAAGGCGCGCTGCGAATCGTCGCGGACCAGGCTCTGGACCCAGAAAAAACAAGATGTGCGAACGCCGCGCGTGATCGGCGCGACCTGGTGCAGACTGGTCGCCGGATAGACTACCATGTCACCCGCCGCCAGCTTGACGCTGTGGCCTCCGTAGGTGTCCTGGATCTGCAGCTCGCCGCCGTCGTAGTCCGACGGGTTGGTGAGGAACAGGGTCGCCGACACGTCGGTCCTGAGCTTGCGACCGTCGTGCGGGCTGATCCGCACGCTGCCGTCGACGTGGGCGCCGAACACCATTCCCTCGCTGTAGCGGTTGAACATCAACGGATAGACCGTGTTGGGCAGCACGGCGCTGATGAAGGTCGGATTGCGCTCGAGCGCCGGCACGATGATGCGCTGGCATGCCAGCGCAACTTCCGAGCGCTCGTCGATCTGCTGGTTGAACTTGACCGGCGCACCCTGGTAGCCGGCGGTCACTCGCCCATCGACCCATGCGTCGCCTGCACGATCCAGACGCTCGCGCAGGCTGATGAGCTGCGCGGCGTCGAGGACATTGGGAATACAGACGAGCACGGGCCGGCGGGTCCTGGTTACATGCGGTAGTTCAGGGTGAGCATCGCCGTGAGGCCCGATCCCGGCACGCCGCGACCGCCGTCCGACGCTGCGACCTGCTCGTAGTAATAGACATTGGTCAGGTTAAACACGTTGAGGCGAATGTCGTACTTTTCCATCTTGTACGCCGCCGTCGCATCGAGACGGATGTAGTCGGGCACAATGATCGTGTTGGTGTTGTTGGCGTAGCGCAGACCCTGATAGGTCGGACCGCCGCCGATCTCCCATTTCTTGTCGAATGTGTAGGTTGCCCACAATGTGGCCGAGTCGCGAGGCGTGTTCAGCGGAATCTTGTCGGTCGTGTTGATGGCAGTACCGTTGACGATGCGTGCATTGAGCAGCGTATAGCCGCCCCATACCTGCAGCTCCGGCGTGATGCGCCCGGCGATGCCTGCACGCAGGCCTTGGACCCGTATCTGGCCCGTCGCGCTGTAGGTGCCGTCGAAATTCAGCGTGCGCGCGTTGTTCTTGGTGATCTGGAACAACGCGCCGGTCAGCGACAGGCCGCCGTTCAAAAGGTCATATTTGGCGCCAAGCTCGAAAGCCTCGTTGTTTTCCGGCGGCAGCGGGTCGCGTGAACCCGTCGTGGAAACCAGCTGCTCGAGCGAGGGATTGAACGAGGTGCTGTACGAGAAGTAGTAGCTCTGCACCTTGTCAGGCTGAAACAACAGGCCGCCGCGCCAGCTTACGAAGTTGACGCTCTGCTGCATGTAGGGCGTGGCGGTATTGCCGGGCGTATTGGCGAGGTTGATCGAGTTTCCGATCTGCGCCCAGTAGTTGTCGAGGCGCACGCCGCCGACGAGCTTGATCTCCGGGATGATCTGGATCGTATCGTTGATGTACGGGGCAAAGTCCCAAGCCTGGGCTGAAGCGTAGTTGCCGGGGATTTGCGAAAGATTATTGCTGTAACCGGTGGTGTAGGCTGCCGCCACGCAGCCGACCTGCCCAACTGCCAGCAGATTGCCGTTGCACGTGCCCCGTCGCGAGAAGGACTTGTTGGTGTAGCTGTCGTAGTCGACCTCGAATCCGACGAGCAGATTGTGCGACAGCGGGCCGGTGTCGAACTTGGCCGTTAATTCCGTCTGATTCGTTACCGTGATGTCATTGATGTTTCTATCGCGACTGATCTGGCGAATGGTGAGATACGCAGGGCTGTTTGGACCTACCGGCGTGGGCACGAAGTTCCACGCACCATTCAATACGCCGGCGACACCGCCGGAAGTCTGCCGCACGTCGGTATTGACCCAGTTGAACTGGCTCTGGTTGCGCAGGCTCAAACTATTGTTGAACTTATGGTCGACAGTCGCATTGACCATGACCTGGTCGGTATTGGTGCGGTCGTCGGCGAGACCGTAGTTCGTATTGCGCGGCGGCGTCAGCAGATACCCGTTATAATTCGGAACGCCGTAGTCGACGTTGTCGTGGTTGTGCTGCAACAGAGCCGACAAGGTGACTTGGGTCGGCCCGCCGATACCCAGCTTGACCGACGGCGAAATGCCGAAGTCGAGCACGTCTGTCAGGTCGCGGGTCGATATCTTGCCGCGTTGGAACATCATGTTCACACGCGCCGCGGAGTCGGAATCCATCGGCTGGTTCACGTCCGCGGTGAATCGCGTTAGGCCGTTGCTCGTTAAGGCCGCCGAGACTTCCGTCGCCTTGTTCAACGACGGCTTCTTCAGGACCTGGTTGATTACACCACCGGTCGAGCCGCGGCCGAACAGCATCGACGACGGACCCATCAGGATCTCGATCTGCTCCAAGGCAAACGTGTCGCGATAGTACTGGCCGCGATCGCGCATGCCGTCGAGATAGATATCGGTTCGGGCCGAGAAGCCGTTGAGGTTGACGTTGTTGCCGATGTTGCCGCCTTCCGCCGCGCCGAGGGTCACACCGGGCGTGTTGCGGATGGCGCTCTGGAACGAGGTGGCGCCCTGCGATTGCATTAGCGCCTTGTCGATGATGACGATCGACTGCGGGATGTCGCGGATCTCGCCCCCCAGCCGGTTGATCGATGCCGGCGGTGGGAGGAAGTCGTCGCTCGGCCGGGAGCCGGTGACGGTCACCGGCGTCATCGTTGCCGCGGGTGCTGCGGGATTGGCTGGCGAAGCCGGCTGGGCCTGGGCGGCAGCGGGATCCGGAGTGGTGCCTGGCGTCTGCTGGGCGGGTGTTTGCTGAGCCATCGCGGCCGGTCCAACGAGCAGACCCACCATGGCAGTTTTCATAGGCAGACGACGCTTCACTGGTACTCCCCCACTTTACGCCGCCCCAGGGAATGTGGCGGCAATGCGAATTATTAGCATCTGAATAGATCAGATGCGAATGGCTCGCATTATCTTTTTTGGGGTTCGTTCCGCGAGGCGCGCAAGCCCGAGGCCAACAAGGCGCCTCCGACAACCAGCAAGGCTAAGCCTGCAAACATCAGTGCCTGTGTCCACCAATTCTGTTCCGGTGCATCGTCGACGATCAGGGGCCGAGGCTGCGGATCGTCCGGCCGGTAACGAATAAGTGTTTGCCGCACAGCGAGTTGGCCGTCGCGGTTGATCCTGTTCCAGAAGGCCTCGCTGACCGGTATCGGGCCGAAATGATGGACCGACCCCTGCCCGTCCTTCCAGGCAAGGCGAACGGCATGCGAGGCCTTGCCGCCGTCCCTCGCCGGCAGAGTGGTGGCGTCGACGATGTCGGCGGTGACCTCGCTGCCGCCCAAGGCGATCGCGTCGGCCGAACGTCCGTCGGACCAGGCGCTGAAGGCCATGAAGCCGCCGACCACGAGGGCGCCCAGCCCGATCAAGGTGCGCCGGGGCGGGGGCGCGGGCGCCGGCCTTGCCATGGCGGTGACGCGGCGGCCGCGGCCCTGAAGCAGGGTAAGCGCCGCAAAGCCCGCCCACGAGGCCAGTGCAGCATAACCCGCAGCCGCGAGCCAGGATTGCAGCGATTCCAGGCGTGCCGCCGCATCGGCCGTGATGACCGGAACGGCCGTCGCGTCGTCGAGCACCTTCACCGGAAGGGTCGCCAGGCGTACCTGCTCGCCGCGAACGATGCTGCGCGCCAGCGTCTCCGTAATCGGTACGTTGCGGAACTCACGCGGCTTGCCGTCCTTGCCCTGCCAGCGCAGATCGACCGACAGTTCCTGCTCGACGAAGCGCGGCCGCCAGCCGTCTGCCGCGATCGGCATCTTGCGCTGATACTGCGCACCGGTGACCTGGGCGGTCGTCGCATAGCCCTGGTCGAGCACGCGCTGCATCGACTGCCGATTGTCCCAGCAACCGAGCACGACGAGCGTGGCCAGCAGAGCGATCACCAGAAGGAGTTTGCGGCCCACGACTTCCCTTCAGTGGGAATGGCGACCCCGGCGTGACTCGAACACGCAACATCCTGCTTAGAAGGCAGGTGCTCTATCCGGTTGAGCTACGGGGTCAATCTCTTCAGTGCGTCCAGCGGCCCACGCGGTTGAAGGCGAAATTGTCGGCATAGGCCTTGGGCCTCACCGGGCGGCTGTGCGGCATCTCGACGGTGTATTGCCAGCCGCTCTTCTCTGCATGCGCCTTGGCCTCGTCTAGCGTCGGAAACCACAGCTGGACCTGCTGCATCGTGTCGCGCGAGCCGGTCCAACCCATCAGCGGGTCGACGAACTTGGGCGCAGGCTCGCTCTCCAGCAGCCATTCCTTGGTCTTGCCGACGCCGGACTGCATGGCCGTCTTGGCCGGCTTGAAGATGCGAACCTTCATAGGACTCCACTCTCCATATCGTCCCTGCGGGCGGTGGTCGGGGCGGCAGGATTTGAACCTGCGACCCTCTGGTCCCAAACCAGATGCGCTACCAGACTGCGCTACGCCCCGCCGCGACCGCTCGATGACGCGGCGCTTTCTACCAGCGGTCGGCGCGCCTCGAAAGCCCTAACTCCGGGTGCTACACTAAGCCATGTTCGATCAGACTCCGGAACAGGGCCGCCCCGGGCGAGCCCCCGCCATCAATGTCCTGGGCGGAGCCCTGCAGATCTGCTCGGGAGAGCCGCTGACGGGCTTCTATCGCGACGGCTGCTGCAACACCGGACGCGAGGACCATGGCCTGCACACTGTTTGCTCGGTCATGAGTGCGGATTTTCTCGCGTTTTCCAAGGCCGCCGGCAACGATCTCACCACGCCGATGCCGCAATACGGCTTCGCGGGCCTGCAACCCGGCGACCGGTGGTGCCTGTGCGCCGAGCGCTGGAAGGAGGCGCTCGAGGCCGGCGCGGCGCCGCAGGTCGTGCTCGAGGCCACCCATGCCGTCACCCTGCAGGTCGTGCCGCTCGAAGAGCTGAAGAAGCACGCCTTCAGGCTTCAATGAACTGCTGACGGGTCGGAGAGCACCATGGCCGAACCAACCCGGCGCGATCTCGCCATGCTCCCCGTGGCGGTCGCTGCTGCCGCGTCGGGACGCGCCGCCGCCCAGTCCGGCCTCGCCGTCGACAACGCCTCGCTTGCCGACGTGACCCAGGCGCTGGCGGACGGGAGGATCACCGCCAGCGCCCTCACCCGCGCCTATCTTGCTCGGATCGAGGTGTACGACCGCGCCGGGCCCGGGCTCAATTCGGTTCGCGAGGTCAATCCCAATGCGCTGTTCATCGCCGAGCGCCTCGACGGTGTGAAGCCATCGGCGCAACAGCCGCTGGCCGGCGTTCCGATCCTGGTGAAGGACAATGTCGCCACTGACGACCAGCAGCACACGACCGCAGGGTCGCTCGCCCTTGCGACGGCGCGCGCCCGGAACGACGCCACCGTCGTCAAGCTGCTGCGCGCGGCAGGCGCGGTCATCCTCGGCAAGGCGAACCTGACGGAGTTCGCCAACATCCTCGCGATCGACATGCCGTCGGGCTACAGCTCGCTGGGCGGCCAGGTGAAGAATCCCTATTCGCCGGCACTGCTCGACGATCGCGGAATCCCTGTCGTGCTGCCTGGCGGATCGAGTTCGGGATCGGCGGCTGCGGTCGCCGCAGGCCTTTGCGCGGCGGCGATCGGCACCGAGACGTCGGGCTCGCTGCTCAGCCCCGCGACGCAGAACGGCCTGGTCACCGTCAAGCCCACGGTCGGGCTGATCAGCCGCGCCGGCATCATCCCGATCGCCCATAGCCAGGACACGGCGGGTCCCCTCACCCGCACCGTGCGCGACGCGGCGATCCTGCTCAACGTGCTCGCCGCACACGATCCGCTCGATCCCGCCACGGAGCCATCGCAGCGGCCGGACGATTACACGGCCGGGCTCGACAAGGACGGGTTAAAGGGCGCGCGCATCGGCGTGCCGAGCGATCCTGCCGATCCGCTCAACGATCCTTATTTCGGCAAGTTGCCGGCGCGCTCCGCCGCTGTGATGGCCCAGGCGATCACGGTCCTGCAGGACGCCGGCGCTACGGTCGTCCGCGCCGGCATCCCGACCGCGGGCTGGATTGGCGGACCGGGCACGAACATGGCCGTGCTCAACCGCAACCCGCTCAGCAGGAACAAGGGAAATCCGGGTGGCGCGTCGATCGTTTTCCTCTACGAGCTGAAGCACGACCTCAATCTCTATCTGCGCGACTGGGCGGTCGGCACCGACATCAAGACCATGGCCGACGTGATCGCGTTCAACCAGGCCAACGCCGACAAGGCGCTGCGCTTCGGCCAGGACCTCTTCCTGGCGGCCGAGGCGACGCGCGGCGACCTGTCGGAGCTGGAATACCGCTCGGCCCGCGCCATGGATCTGCTGTCCGCCAGGGAGCGTGGCCTCGACGCCTACATGACCCGGCACCAGCTCGACGCGGTGGTGTTCCCGGGCACCGCCGGGGCGTCGATCGCAGCCAAGGCGGGCTATCCCAGCATCCAGGTGCCCGGTGGCTTCGTCGCCGGCTTCAACGGCAAGGAAACCCCGGACTATCCGCTCGGCATCACCTTCGCCGGCCGTGCGTGGAGCGAGGCCAGGCTGCTGCAATTGGCGTATGCCTACGAGCAGGCGTCGGACGCCCGCCGCCCGCCGCCGGGATTGCCGGCCCTTTAGGCTTCGCTAGCGGATCGCCATCACCATGGCGGACCCGAGATAACGCCAGACCTCCTCGGCGTCGACGAATCCGGCATCGAACAGCTGTCGCTTGTGGGCATCGGGCGCGTGACGCACGGTCCAGCGCGTCTTGGCCTGGCGGTCTCTGGCGATTGCGGCCGCCACCTCGGGCAGCTTTTCAAAGCGCGCGTTGAAGGCGGGAAAGCTGCTGCCGAGGCGGCGGCGCTGATAGTCGCCGCCGAGGTTGCGCCAGTCGCCCTGCAGGCCGTCCATGAAGTCGGCGTTGAACAGGAGCCCGCCGGGCCTCAGCAGCTGCGCGATGTTTCCGTACAGCGTCAGCAGATGCCGGGGCTCGATCTCGTGGGTGACCCAGCCGAGGAAGGCAACGTCGTACGATCCTGCGGTCAACTCCGACGCCCATGCATTCTCCGTCAGATCGCCCTTGATGAAAGTCACGGGAGCGTCGGACGCAACGAGCTGCCGGGCGACCAGCAGGCCTTTTTCCGAGCCGTCGACGGCGGTTATCTTCCGCGGCGGCGACTTGATGAGCAGCTGTCGTGCCGTGAACGCTGCGGTGCCGCAGCCGACGTCGAGAACGTTCAACGCTTCGCCCTGCAGCATCTGGCGCATGAGTTCCTCGACCAGCTCGAAGCACGAGGTGCGGCCGCCGCAGTAGCTCGACATGTAGCCGTTCCAAAGCCGCTGGTATTCGATGGCCGCCTGGCTCAGCTCGACCGGCTTCGGCCGATCGAGGCGATAGAAGACCCACGCGTCCCCGTCGAAGCGCTCTGCGAAGCGACCCTCCACCGGCAAATCGGAGTGTGACTTGTCGGGGGTGAATCCGAGCGACTCGAGCGTCTTGCGCGACGCTGGATTGCTGTCGCGCAGGCAATGGGCGTGCGCGTAGTCGAGGAGCAGACGATTGAAGGCGTAGCCGAGAGCAAGATCGGCGGCCTTGCTCGCGAGTCCCTTTCCCCGGTGCTCCTGTCCGACCCAGAAAGCCAGCTCGCCGGAATTGTCGGAAGCATCCAGCCTTTTGAGCGTCACGGCGCCCGCAACCACGCCTCGATCGATGATCGCAAAGGTCAGGGAGGTCCTTGGCGCAGCGTTGTTGTCACTGATCCAGGCGGCAACGTCCGATGCCTCGCAGGCCGCCGGGACCGAAGACGTCCGGCTGAGCTCCGGATCGCGCGCCAGGCGCAGCATTGCATCGGCATGGGATGGGTCGAGGACTTGAATCGAGACGTCTGTCATCGGTCCAGTATATCAGCTCGGTCAGGCTTCGATGAACTGATAGCCGGTCCGAATGCGGCCATCGTCAGCCAGGACCAGAAAGTCGAATCCGATCGAGATCACCTCGCCGCCTCCCGCCGGCAGCATCTCCCAGCGCAACTTGATCGTGTCGTGATGGCCGTCGACACCGTCGCGCAGACGGAAGACGTTGCCCTTCTCCTTGACCCATTTCTCGTAGGCGGTAGCGACGCGGCTCTCGATCCCCGCATGGCCGACCGCCTCGATCGTGCGCGCCAGATGCCGGGCGTCCTCATACCAGAGGTCCCGGATCGTCTGCCGCCGGCGTTCGGCGTCCGGCTCGTTCCAGACATTGATGTAGCGATCGACGAAGCTTGCGATGTCGTTCATGGCGGGTCTCCTTGTCGATGGAGACATGGCGCTTTAAGCGCGCCGCGACGATGACATCGCAGGTAATTGCGTCAAACCGCGATCACCACCCCGTCGTGGCCGGGATCGGCACCGCCGTCCAGACCGTCCTCGTGAATGCGGATGCCGTGCACGGCGGCGAAGCCGAAGCCGTAAGGACTGCGCACAACCGGATAGCCCTTCCCCTTCAGCTCGCGCTCGACCCGGCCCTGGATCCGGTTGGAGATATCGATCGTGTCGGAGGTCGCCGAGAAGCGCGGCGCGCTCACCGCTTCGACCATGGTCATGTCGAAATCGAGCGCGTTCAGGATCACGTGCAGCACGCCCATCGCGATCTGGGTCGCGCCGGGCGCGCCGATGATCAGGTGGGGCTTGCCGTCCTTGAACAGGATCGAAGGCACCACCGAGCTGAAACGCGCCTTGCCCGGCGCGATCGAACCGGCACGGCCCGGCCGCGGATCGAACACGCCCATGCAGCCATTGTACATGAAGCCCAGGCCCGGCGTGATCACGCCCGAGGGCATGCCCAGCGAATGGGTCATGGTGAAGCAGTTGCCGTCCTTGTCGAGCACGGAGATGTGCGTGGTGTCCTTCGATACCGCGCCCGAGTTGAACCGCGTCACCGAGGCCTTGACGCCGCGCGCGATCTCGCCCGCCATGGTCTTGGCGTAAGCCTTGGAGTTCAGCTCCGCGACCGGCACGGTGACGAACTTCGGATCACCGACCTTCGCGTCCTTGTCGATCGTCGCGCGCTTCATCGCCTCGGCGACGATGCGCAGATGCTCGGCCGAGCCGTGCTCCAGCGCGCCGATGTCGAAGTTCTCCAGGATGTTGAGCATCTCGATCAGCATCACGCCGCCGCCGGGCGGCTGGTTGGTCGAGACCCGGTAGCCGCGATAGTCGCCCCACAGCGGCGCAGTGCGCACGGTCTTCCAGGCCTCGAGGTCGGCGATCGACAGCAGCGCATCGTTGCGGCGCATGTCCTCGTCGATCGCGTGGGCGATGTCGCCTGAATAGAAGACATCGGCGCCGCCCTTGGCGATGGCGCGCAGGGTCTGGCCATAGTCGCGATTGATCACGGCGTCGCCGACACGCTTGGGCACGCCGTCCGGGCGGCAGTACAACGCGCGCGCTGCAGGCGTGAAGCCGGTGCGCTCGAAGTTGGGCGCGCGGCCGAAGGCGCCGTCGTCGGCCCACCAGAAGTGGACGTGCGGCCGCACCGTCCAGCCGTTCTCCGCCCAATGGATCGCGGGCTCGACAATACGCGACCACGGCAGGCTGCCGTGCTCCTTGTGCGCCTCGTAGTACATCTTGAGGTTGGCCGGCGTGCAGATCGACTGGTAGCCGATGTCGTTGACCCGGCCTTTCAGGATGAAGCCGTAGCCGTCGCGCGCCTCGCTTTCGATCAGGTTGGCCCACATGTCGGGCCGCGCGGCGAGCGGCGCCGGCGCGTGGGCGTCGATGTATCCGTGGAACTTCTTGCCCGGCATGTAGATGCCGCAGGAACCGAACCCGGCGATGCCGCACATCTGCGGATCGACCACCGTCTGCACCAGCGCGCAGGCGATGCCGGCATCGACGGCATTGCCGCCCTCGCGCAGCACGTCGGCGCCGGCCTCCGCCGGCTCCGGCTGCGGCGCCACGATCATCGCCTTCTTGTGATATCGCACGAACGTCTCTCCCATCCTTTGATGTACTCAATCCCAGCCATTGCGCTTGCGCAATACAGCGGACAGCGGCGCGAGAGCGAAGCCCTTCCCGCTAACCGTCGGCAGCCAGTCGGCGAGTGCCTGGATGGTCGCCTCGTGTGGATGGCCGATGGCGACGGCGAACCCCTGGCGCCGCGCCACCTCCTCCGTTTCGGCCAGCCGGCGGCGCACGGCGCCGAGCGATTCGTCGTCATCCAGGAAGACGTTGCGCGCCACGCTCGGCACGCCGAGCTCCCGCGCGAGCTGGTCGCCGACCGACTGCGGCGTGGTCCGCGAGTCGAGGAACAACAGGCCGCGCGCCTTGAACTGGCGCAGCACCGTCTCCATGCCCGGCTTGAAGGCGGTAAAGCGGCTGCCCATGTGGTTGTTCACGCCGACATAGCCGTCGAAGCTGTCGAGCGCCATCGTCACGCGCTGCTTCAGCTCCGCATCGGGCAAGCTCACAAGCAGCGCGTTGGGGCCGGGATCGGCGCGGCCGGTCGGCTCCATCGGCAAATGCAGCATCAGCTCCTGGCCGTGGGCGCGTGCGGCCTTCGCCTGCTCGCGCAGGTCCTTCGCATAAGGCAGGAACGACATGGTCAACGGTCCCGGCAGCTCCCAGGCACGCTTCGAGTGTGGCCGGTCGAGGCCGACGTCGTCGATCACGATCGCGATCAGCGGTTTGCCGTCGAGGTCGCGGAACGGCAGCGCGTTGCGCCGCCAGCTCTGCTCCGTCGCTGCAGCCGCCATCGCGACCTGCCTGGTGCGCGGCTTCTCCTCGACGGTCGCCCTCTGCTGGCCCGGCTCGGTCTCGGTGTAGCGCGGCAGGCCGGGAATATCCTCGATGCGCGCGTAGGTCTCCCTGAGCGGCGGAGGTGGCGCCTGCGCGCCGCGCTTCATATCCTCGAGCGCATCGCGGGCGATCTTGTCACGGTCAGAACCATCCACACGTCCGGCGATCCAGTAGCCGCCGACGAGGCCGCCGGCGAACAGCAGCAGGAGTCCGATGGTCGCGGCGTGCCAGCGATGAGTGTGTATCCAGCCGGCAAATGCACGCCAACGCAGCGTCAGCGCGGACGGCGGCCGCTTCGCCCTCCTTCTGTTCGCCTTCCCGCTTCTGTTCTTCCTAGACGCCATCTCAGCGGTCGATTCTAACTCGTTGGCCCGTCGCCACAATTCTGCCCTCAAGCAGACGGCGGTGGCGGAACACGGGTTACAATGTTCCGAGCTGCTTCACCATCGTGATGTCGGTGTTTCCGGCACGCCCAGTTTCCGGCGCGAAGCCGAGGCGCTTGCTGAGCTCGATCATCCCGCGATTCTCGCGCAGGATATGGCCCACCACGCGCTTCACGCCGCGCGCCTGCGCGTAGGCGAGGACGTGGCGCAGCAGCAGTTCGCCGTAGCCCCTGCGTTGCCGGTCGGAGGCGACGACCAGCGCGAACTCGGCCTGCTCGAAACCCGGGTCGGCCGCGAGGCGCCCGACGCCGAGCAGCTCCTCGCCGTCGAGCAGCAGGAAGGCCATCTCGCGGTCGTAGTCGATCTGGGTGAGCCGTGCGGCCATTTCGTGCGTGAGCTCGCGCATCGGCCCGAAGAAGCGCAGCCGGATGTCCTCCGGCGTCAGGCGACGGATGAAGCGCTGCAACAGCGCCTCGTCGTCGGGCCGGATCGGCCGGATGCGCAGCTTCTCGTCGCCGTGCCGGACCTCGATCTCGAGCTCGACCGGATAGGGCTTGATCGAGAAACGCGCGGCGCGCTCCTCGCCCGCTTCCGGCTTGCGCACGACGATGCGGGCGTCGAGCGCGAGCACGCCGTCGGCATCGACCAGCAGCGGATTGATGTCCAGCTCGGCGATCTCGCCCACGTCGGCGATCAGCTCCGACAGACGCACCATGGCCTCACCGACCGCGCCGCGCGCGGCCGGCGCGCGGTCGCGATAGCCGCGCAGCAGACGATCGACCCGCGTGCGGCTGAGCGCATCCTCGGCCAGCACGAGATCGAGCGGCGGCAAGGCCAGCGCCTTGTCGTCGATCACCTCGGCCGCGACGCCGCCGTGGCCCACCATCAGGATCGGACCGAAGACAGGGTCCTCGGCCGCGCCCATGATCAGCTCGACCGCATGTGGCCGCTTGATCATCGGTTGCACGACGAAGCCGTCGATCCGGGCGCCGGGCGCAACGGTGCAGACCTTGTCGTGCATCGCCTGCACGGCGTCGCGTACCGCCTGCTCGGTGCCGAGATCGAGTGCAACACCGCCGACGTCGGTCTTGTGCGTGATGTCGCGCGACAGGATCTTCACGGCGACCGGAAAGCCGATACGGGTCGCGGCATGCGCCGCCTCGGCAGCGTCGAGCGCGACCTCGGTCGGCACCACGGGGATTCCGTAGGCCGCGAGCGCGCGCTTGGCCTCGGGTTCGGTCAGCACACTACGCTTTTCCGCCAGCGCACCGTTGACGATGGAATGCACCAGATCGGTATCGGACCGCGCTTCGGGAATCGAGGGCGGCGTGCGCTGCAGGGCGCGCTGGCCGCGTCGGTAGGCCACGATGTGCATGAACCCGCGCACGGCGCGCAGCGGTGTATCGAAAGCCGGCATGCCCGCGTCCTGCAGCACCTTGCGGCCGACCGCGGCATCCGGACCGCCGATCCAGCAGCCGATCACCGGCACCACCTTGCGGCCGGCGGCGCCGGCGATGGCCTGCGCGGCCTCCTGCGACGAGGTGAGTGCGGTCGGCACGTTCATCGCCAGCACCGCGCCGACGCCGCGGTCGTCGGCCAGGATGTCGAGCGCGGCGGCATAGCGCGCGCCGTCGGCATCGCCGACGATATCGACCGGGTTGGCATGCGACCAGATGCGCGGCATCGCCTTGTCGAGCTGCCCGATGGTGCGCGGATGCAACGGCGCCAGCTCGCCGCCTTCGTCGATCAGCAGGTCGGTCGCCACGATGCCGGCGCCACCGCCGTTGGTCAGGATGGCGAGCCGCTCGTTGCGCGGCAGCAGGCCGTGGCCCAGCGTCTCGGCAGCATCGAACAGCTCGCCCAGCCCCTTAACCGATACCAGGCCCGCGCGCGCGAAGGCAGCGTCATAAACCGCGGCCGAGCCTGCCATGGCGCCGGTGTGCGAGGCAGCGGCTTGTGCCGCCGCGGCATGCCGGCCGGCCTTGAGCACGATCACCGGCTTCAGGCGGGCGACGCTGCGGGCGGCGGACATGAACTTGCGCGCCTGGGTGATGCCTTCGACATACATCAGCACCGCGCGGGTCTCGTAGTCGCGCGCCAGCATGTCGAGTACGTCGCCGAAATCGACGTCGGCCATGTCGCCCATGGAGAAGAGGTGCGAAAAGCCAATTCCCTGCGCGCTGCCCCAGTCGGCGAGCCCGGCCAGCACAGCGCCCGACTGCGCGATCGCGGCCAGACGTCCCGCCTTGACCTTGGCCGGCCCGAAGCTGGCGTTGAGACCATGACGCGGGGCCATGTAGCCGATGCAGTTCGGCCCCACGATCCGCAACAGATGAGGCTGGGCGATGCGCAGCAGCTTCCGGCGCCAGCGCTCGTTGTCCTCGCGGCCGTCGGCGCCTGCGCCGGGACCGGCGCTGATGATGACCGCCGCCCGGGTCCCCTTCGTACCCAACTCCTGCAGAATGCCCGGCACGGTCTCCGCAGGCGTCATGACGACGGCAAGATCGGGCACGCCCGGCACCTCCGCCAGCGACTTCAGGACAGGACGGCCGGAGATTTCGCCGCCCTTGCGGTTGACCAGATGGATTTCGCCTACGAATCCGCCGCCGAGCAGATTGCGCGTGACGGCGGCCCCGACCGAGCGCGGCCGCGAGCTGGCGCCGATGGCGACGATCGATTTCGGCGCCATCAACTTGTCGAGATTACGGGTGGACATCGATCCCTTCCATCGTCGACCGCTATAGTGAACGCATGACAGTGAACCCTGTGTTAAGCAAGCCGGCCGCGACGATGCGACCGTTGCTGCGCCGAGCAGTGCTGGCGGTGCTCTTCCTCGCCGCCGTTCCCGTCGCTTACGCCGCGACGCCCGATGCCCCGCCCGACTCCGTCACGCATCACCAGTTCAGGATCGGCGATGCGAGCGTCGCCTTCACCGCCACGGCAGCGACCTTGCCGCTGACCGACGACAAGGGCGAGCGGCAGGCCGGCATGTTCTATGTCGCCTATACGCGCGACGAAGCGAATGCCGAACGCCGGCCAGTGACCTTCGCCTTCAACGGCGGTCCGGGTTCGAGCTCGGCCTATCTTCATCTCGGGGCGCTGGGGCCGCGCATCGTCCCTTTCGGACCGCAGGGCCAGATGCCGCCGCCGGCGTCCGGGTTGATCGACAATCCCGACCATTGGCTCGACCTCACCGACCTCGTCTTCATCGATCCGGTCGGCACCGGCTACAGCCGCGCCGTGGGCGACGCGGGCAAGCGCTACTGGGGAGTCACCGAGGACCTGGCCTCGATCGCGACCTTCATCGACCGCTATCTCACGGCAGCCGGCCGCCGCGCCTCGCCGAAATATCTCGCCGGCGAAAGCTACGGCGGCTTTCGCGCGGCGCGCCTGCCCGAGGTCCTGGCCGACGACCACAACATCGCTGTTTCCGGCGTGCTTTTGATTTCGCCGGTGCTCGAATTCAGCCTGATCGCCGACGACAGCCTGGCCCTCCTGCCCGATGTGCTGCGCCTGCCCTCCTACGCCGCCGTCCGGCTCGAGCAGTCGGCGGCATCGACGCGCGAGGCGCTGGCCGAGGTCGAGCGCTTCGCCCTGGGGCCCTACCTGACGGCATTGGCCGCCTCACCGCGCGACGAGGCCGCGATGCAGGGCATCTACGCCGAGGTCGCCCGCCACACCGGCGTGCCGCAGGCGGTGATCGCACGGCATGACGGCCGCCTGCCGCTCGGCGTGTTCGCCAAGGAAGCGCGCCGGCCGGACAAGCTCCTGGTCAGCCGCTACGACGGCTCGGTGACCGGCCTCGATCCCTATCCCGACTCCAATCGCGCGCGCGGTGATGGATTATTCGACGGTCTGCGGGGCGTGCTGGCCAACGCCATGCCCGCATATCTCGCCGGCTCATTGGGCGTGCGCACCGAGCTGCCCTATCGGCTGTCCAACGGCCAGGTCGTGCGGCAATGGAATTGGCGGAGCGGCCTTGGCGGCCGCGAGGGTTATGCCGGCGCATCCGACTCGCTGCGCGAGGTGCTGGCCCGCAACAAGGACTTCAGGATCGCGATCGCGCACGGCATGACCGACTTGGTGACGCCCTATCTCACCAGCCGCTACGTCATCGATCACCTGCCCGCCTCGCTCACCGGGGACCGGGTGACGTTCAGCCTGCATCCCGGCGGCCACATGATGTACCTGCGCGCCGCCTCGCGCGCCGGGCTGCACGCCGATGCGGAGAGGCTGTATCCGAAGGCGGAGTAGGTCATGCTCTTCCGGACCGCGAGCCTCTGGCTCGCTCATGCTCACGAGAGAGCCAGAGGCTCGCGGTCCGGAAGACCATGAAACTTAAAGAAGCTGCGGTCCGTTCATCAGGATCAGGCCCGACACGATCACCGCGGCGGCCAAGACACGGCGTAACCCGAACGGCTCGCCGAGCAGCAGCGTGCCCATCAGTGCGCCGAACAGCACCGAGGTTTCTCGCAGGGCCGCGACATGCGCCATCGGGCCGAGGGCAAGGGCGTAGATCGCAATGCCGTAGCCGGTGTTGGCGATCAGGCCGCCGACCTCGCCCCGCCACCAGTTGCGCCGCAGATGCGACCACACAGTCTGCGGCCGCACCATGACAGCGAAGACCAGCAGCCACGGCCCCTCGAGCACACAGAGCCAGGCGATATAGGCGAGGCGATGGCTGGCATCCGGCCCGGCGGCGCGCACGCCAAGACCGTCGGAGATGATGTAGCCCGCGATCGTGAAGCCGGTCAGCACGGCAAAAAACGTCGCCAGGCCGTGCCGCGCGCCGGGCTTGGGCACCAATGACTTCAGTGGAATGGCGAGCGTCACCAGGCCGGCACTGAGCAGGATCACACCGACGATATCTTGCACCCGAAGGTGCTCGCCGATGAACTGCCCCGACACCATTGCGACCAGCAAGGGGCCCATTCCCCGGGCGATCGGATAGGTGTGGCTGAGATCGCCGTAGGAATAGGCCTGGAGCAAGAAGGTGTAGTAGGCGACGTGCACGATCACCGAGATCGCGAGATACTTCCAGGCGCCAAAGGCGATCGACGGCAGGAACGGCACGGCGATCAGCCCCATCACGGTACCGGTCGTCATGATCACGCCGAAAGTGGCGAGCCGGTCGGAACGATCCGCCTTGAGCAGCGCATTCCAGGTCGCATGCATCAGCGCGGCCGCCAGCAGCAGCCCCACGACCAGGGGTTCCACGACCATTGCGGACTCAGCGCGCCTTGTAGTTCGAGTATGTCACCGTGACGCGCACGTGAACCGTCTCGTTGCCGATTCGCGCATCCTCATCGGCGCGGATCGATATCGGGAACCAATACTGGTCGTCGACGAGCTGCCGCTCCACCCGATAACGCATCGGCGCGATCGGTGCGCTGCTGCTGCGGCCGCACAGCCGCATCACCGCGTCGTTGCGCGCGCGCACCCAGGCCCGGCCCTCGAAGCCGCGTATGTCGGCCGTCGTGCTGCGCGGCATGACGTCGAACAGCGAGGCATTGATCTCGCCGATGCGCTGACGCCCGGAATAGGCGATGTCGCCGGCCGACACGCGATCGGCCGTCAGCACGAACGCGTCGCGCAACGTATCGAGGTCCCGGTCTGCGAACTTGATGCGCGTCAGCGTATTGACCGCCCCCTCGGCGATCTCCCGCTTGGGCCCGCTGTCGTCGAAGCGGAGGGTCGCGACGTGGCGGTATTCGCCGTCGACGGTGTCGCCCTGCAGGGTCTGGATGCTCGCTTCGACAGTGTAGCCGAAATTGGCCAGTGCACGGGCGAAGGCGGCTTCCTTGGCCGACACCCTCCGGATGAAGTCCGGCGCGCTCAGCCGCGATACGGCCTCCTGATCGACCGGCCCGAGATCGTCGCTGCACTTGACTTGAGCCACGGCAGGCCAGGCCACGGCAACAGCTGCCACGGCAACGGCGAGGGATCCGAGGACACGCCCGTACATGGCCCTATTCTAGCGCGGCGGCTCGCCAGTGGAGAAGAGGTCGCGTTCGCCCAGCTCGGCGGTGCGCCGGCGCTCCAGCTCCTGATTGTAGCGGCGCAACGCGTATTGCTCGGAGAGATAGCCGATGACTTTCTTGTCGGTCGGCGACTCGAGGACGGGCAGGCTCTCGACCTCCTTGTCCTCGAAGCGGGCGAGTGCCGTACGCACATTCTCGTAGGACAGCAGATAGAGGTCGCCCTCTTTCGCGAAGTTGCGCGCAGTCTGCGTCGCGAGATCGGACGGCATCTCGTCGTACAGCGCCGCCACGTCGAGCGATCCGGCATACTCGCCGCTCTCGGAAACCACGAACGCGCGCTTGGTGCTGCCCGGTGGAAACCTCTCGCGCAGTTCTGCGAGCGGGGTCGTTTCGGGCACCGTCTTGGCATCTGTGCGCATCAGCCGGCTCACCGTCAGGTCGGCAAGCCAGCCGATGTCGTGCGCGCTGCGGATGCCGATGCCGCGCTGGTGGAAACGCCAGGTCGAGAAGGAATAGCCGAAGGCCAGGCGCACGATGGTCGAGGCGACCACCACGCCCGCCATGACCCCGACCGTCACAGGGAAGTTGTCGGTGCCCTCCAGTACCAGGAACACCATGGTCAGGGGCGAGCCGATCACCGCCGCCGCCACCGAAGCCATCCCGACCAGCATCAGCACGGCCTGCTGTCCGGCAAGACCGGGCGCGATCAGGGTGAGGAGCTGGCCGAACACCGCGCCGAACAGGCAGCCCAGCAGCAACGAGGAGCTGAACATGCCGCCACGGAAGCCCGACCCCAGCGAGATCGCCGAGGCAACGAGCTTGGTCACCAGCAGGACCAGCAGGAAGATCAGCCCCAGATCCCGGTCGAACAGCTCCTGGATCGCGCCATGCCCGCTGCCCAGCACCTGGGGCACCACCAGCGCCATGGCGGCGACGAGCGCGCCGCCGATGGCGGGGCGCAGCCATTGCGGCAACGGCAGCCGGCGCAGCAGCCGCTCGGCCCAGGTCACCGACTGCATGGCGAGCACGCTGTAGCCGGCCGCCGCGGCACCCAGCAGGGCGAACATCAGGTAGAACCACGACGGGATGGCCGGGAACGGGCCGACGAAGAACAGCGCCGTGGGGTGGACGATCGCCCTCTCCACCAGGGTCGCCGACAGGGTGGCGGCCGCCACGGGCGCGAGCGCCCGCACCGAATAGCCCCCGATGATCAGCTCGAAGGCGTAGAAGGCGCCGGCCAGGGGCGCGTCGAAGGCGGCCGCGATCGCCGCCCCCGCCCCAGCGCCGACGAAAATGCGCTGGTCGGGGCGGCGCAGGCGGAAATATTGGCCGACCTTGGCCAGGATCGCTGCCCCGAGCTGGCTGTAGCCCGCCTCCATGCCGACCGCGACACCCGACGCATTCGACCAAAAGGTCGCGATGAGCAGGCGCAGGCTGTCGGTCATCGACATGCGGCCGCCGTGCAGGGCGTTGGCCTCGATCGGATCGACCACCTCGGTCGGGCGTAGCCGGCGCATGACCACCACGCCGATACCCAGCACCAGCCCGCCCGCCGCCGGCACGATCAATATGCGCATCGGATCGACGCCGATACCGGTGCTGAGGGTGAAGGTGCCCGAGAGGTTGAAGGCCAGGGCATGGACGAGGTCGACCAGCTTGTGCAGGCCCGAGATCAGGGCGCCGACCAACGCGCCGAAAACGGCGCAGACAAAGATCTGCGTCGGCTCGTTGGAACGCAGCCTGCCCTGCAGGAGCAGGAACCGGCGCGCTTGCCCCAAGGCGGAAAGCCGGATGTCCATCAGGCTTCCCTTCTACGACCGAACCGGCGAAAATGCCCGCATGTTGCTCCTGATCGATAACTACGACAGTTTCACCTACAACCTCGTGCACTTTCTGGGCGATCTCGGGGCACGCTGCGCAGTGCACCGCAACGACCAGATCACGGTCGACGAGGCGATGGCGATGAGGCCCGACGGCATCGTGTTGTCGCCCGGGCCGTGCACGCCCAACGAGGCGGGCATCTGCATGGACCTGATCAAGGCCGCAGCCAAGGCACAGGTACCGCTGTTCGGCGTCTGCCTCGGCCACCAGGCGATCGGGCAGGTGTTCGGCGGCGAGGTGGTGCGCGCACCGACGCCGATGCACGGCAAGCTGTCGGGCATCCAGCACAAGGGGCAGAGCGTGTTCGAGGACGTCCCCTCGCCGTTCGAGGCGACGCGCTATCACTCGCTGATCGTGGCGCGCGACAGCCTGCCGAACGAGCTCGAAATCACCGCCGAGACCGGCGACATCGTCATGGGCCTGCGCCACAGGACGCTGCCGATCCACGGCGTGCAGTTCCATCCCGAGAGCATCGCCTCGCAGCACGGCCACAAGATCCTCGAGAACTTCCTCAAGATTGCCGGCGAGCATCCGACGCAGCAAAACAAGAAGGCGGCCTGAGGATCCCAATCGCCGGCTGCCGTCATCCCGAGCGGAGCGAGGGATTCTTACGGCAACGGGAAAAGCCCCCCTCGTTTCACTCGGGATGACAGCATGCTGATCCGTCGCTCCTTCGTTTCCTCGATCGCAATATCTGCGGCTCTCCCGGCCCGCGCCCAACAGGCCTGGCCCACCAAGCCGTTGCGCATCATCGTCCCCTTCCCGGCCGGCCAGTCGACCGACATCCTGGCCCGCGTGACGGCCGACCAGCTCGGCAAGGCGCTCGGGCAGCAGGTCATCGTCGAGAACCGCCCCGGCGCGGGCGGCAGCATCGGCGCCGACGTCGCGGCCAAGGCGGCGCCCGACGGCTACACGTTGCTGATGGTGACGATCTCGACCCACGGCATCGCGCCGGCACTCTATCCGAAGCTGCCCTATGACCCGCTGAAGGATTTCGCGCCGATCATCAATGTCGGGCTGACCCCGCAAGTCCAGATGGCCAGCCTCAAGAGCGGCATCACCTCGGTGAAGGATCTGATCGCCAAGGCCAAGGCCGGCGGCGACCTCAATTACGGCTCCTCAGGCAACGGTTCGGCGAGCCATCTGGCAATGGAGCAGCTGCGCAGCGCCGCCGGCATCAAGCTCACCCACGTCCCCTTCAAGGGCAACGCCGATGCCTATCTCGCCCTTCAGAGCGGCGACATCCAGCTCATGTCCGACGCGATCCCGGGCGCCGTCGGACCGGTGCGCGCCGGCAAGGTGACGGCAATCGGCATCGCCGACACCAATCGTTCGCCCTACCTGCCCGACGTGCCGACCGTCATCGAGCAGGGCCTGCCGGGCGTCGTCGCGGTCGGCTGGATCGGCCTCTCGGCGCCCGCCAACGTCCCCGGCCCGATCCTCGACAGGCTGAATACCGAGATGCAGAAGATCCTCAAGGAGCCCGAGGTCGTCGATAAGCTGAAGGGGTTGAGTTTCATGCCCGCCGGAGAATCGCGGCAGGCGTTCGCACGCTACATCGAAGCCGAAATCGCCAAGTGGCGCGGCGTCATCCAGACGGCGGGCGTCAAGATCGACTAGAGTCTGGCTCGGATCGTGCTTCTTGCGATGCCGCCAGACCGCGGGGACAACGCCATGGACACGCTGCAGAGCCGCCCGATCGGGATCAACGAGATTCCCGTCCTGGACTTCGCGCAATTCGATCGCAGCGCCTCGGCGCAGAACCGCCTGTTCCATGAGATGCATGAGGCCTGCGCCTCGGTCGGCTTCTTCTACATCCGGAACCATGGCGTCCCGGCCGCAGCGATCGACGACATCTTCACGCAGGCGCACCGGTTCTTCGACTTGCCCGACACCGAACGCGACGCGCTGCACCTCACCGATTCACCCTGGTATCGCGGCTACTTGCCGACCGGCGCGCCGGGCGCCAACAAGGTGACGCGCAACAATCTGCTCGAGGCCTTCAACCTTGCGCGCGAACTCGGGCCCGACCATCCCGACGTCAAGGCGCTGAAGCCGCTGCACGGCCCCAACCAGTGGCCGAAAGAAGAGAGCCTGCCCGGTTTCCGTACTTCAGTCCTGACCTACTACGACCTGATGGAAGTTCTGTCGCGCCGCGTGCTGACGGTGCTCAGCGGCGCCATGGGCATCGCTACGCACGATCTCCTGCCGAAGTTCGATAACCAGCTCGCCCAGCTCCGCCTGCTCTACTATCCGGCGCAGCCGGTGCAGGACGATCCCGTGCTCGGCGTGCGGGCGCATCACGACACCTCGTTCATGACCATGCTGGTGCAGGACGACGCCGGCGGGCTGGAAGTCGAAGGCCGCAACGGCGAATGGCTGGTGGCGCCGCCGCGGCCCGACATGTTCGTGGTCAATGTCGGCAGCTACCTGGAATGCCTGTCGAGCGGCATCTACACCGCGGCCAAGCACCGCGTCGTCAACCGCTCCGGTCGGCGGCGCTTCTCGGTGCCGTTCTTCTTCAGCCCGAAGTTCGAAGTCACGGTCGAGCCGCTGCCGCATTTCGCCGACCGTCCCGAGGCCCGCAAGGTCGCGCCGATGAATGTCGGCCAGGACATGGTCCGCTTCTTCGATACGCTGTTCCCCGCCGTCGCCGACAAGGGCGGCGGCCCGCACGACAAGCACAGGACCGCTGCCAGCCGGGTCGTGCACAGGATGGCCGAAGGCTACGAGGCGGCCTGAGGCTTCTCGTAGGACCGCGTGCCTGGAGGCCCGCGGTCCTATGAGTTCGAATATGCAGCGCTTGCGGCGCGGAGTTCGGTAGCGGCGGCGGTGATCGCCTTCAGCGCGTCCTCGTCGGTGGTGTTGGCAAAGAATGGCCCGATCGGGCCCGTGTCGGAGATGCCGGCCAGGCGAACGGCATCGTGCAGGACGGGGATTTGCCCCCAGGTCAGGCGCAGCGCTTCGAGCTCGAGGAAGTGCTCGCGCAGCCGTCCCGCCTCCTCGAGGTCGCCCCGCTTGACGGCCGCCAGCAGTGCCATGGTCAGATGCGGCGCCACCACGCCGGAGCCCGAGGTATAGCCCTTCAGCCCGAAACGGGCGTGCGTCGTGATCGTGCGCTCGCCCGCCCCATCGATGATCGCATCGGCGCTACCCGCCCGATCCAGCAGTTCGGCGAGAAATGGCTCGGCCTTGTCGTCGGTCGAGCCGCCAACGCCGTACTCCACGCAGCACAGCACGCCGTCCTTCAGCAGGACGGCGAGATCGGCCGCGCGCACGTATTCGGGACTTTTGAAGAAGACCATCAGTGGCTTGCCCATCGTGTCGGATAGCCGCCGCAAACCGGTGGCGACGCCCGACTGGCTCACGGGCGCGAGCGGCAGCAGCATGGCGGAAGGAAAGCTGCGATCCTTCAAGATCGCGACCTGGTCGAGCGCCTTGCCGAAATCCGGTCCGATGGTCGGGATCACCCAATCGTCGGCCTGGGCCAGGGATTCGATCGTGTCGAGCGTCGCCGCATAGTCGCGCACGCCCATGTTGAAGAAATTGGCGCAGCCGCCATAAAGGAATGTCGTCACGCCGGCCGAGCGCAGCCAATCGAGAATCTTGACCTGCTCGGCCAGCGCGATCCCGCCATCAGGCGTCCGCGCCATCGGCGGCAGGGCGAGCGGGCAGCGCAGCAGGTCCGCCGTGGTCACGTCGCTGGTCTTCATTGTCCCTATATCCCGGTCTGATGGATGTCGCGCGTGTCGAGCCAGAAGATCAGCTTGCGGCGCAGCACCTGGACGGCGAGGTGCAGCACCACGCCGATTGCCGACAGGACGATCAGGATCGCGAACACGCCGGCCATGTCCATGGAGAAGTTCTTCTGCAGGATGAGGAAGCCCAGCCCCGCCTTGGCGCTGACGAACTCGCCGACGATCGCGCCGATCACCGCCATCATCAGGGCGACGTCGACGCCTACGGCGATATAGGGCAGCGCCTGCGGAATCTGGACCTTGCGGAAGATCTGCCAGCGCGTTGCGGTGAAGGCCAGGAGCAGCTCGACCTGCTCGGGCGGCGTGGCGCGCAGCCCGGCAATGGTGTTCGCCAGGATCGGGAAGAAGGAGATGATTGCGGTGATGACGATCTTCGAG
Organism: Reyranella sp.; assembly: GCF_965279465.1. Lineage (NCBI taxonomy): Bacteria > Pseudomonadati > Pseudomonadota > Alphaproteobacteria > Hyphomicrobiales > Reyranellaceae > Reyranella > Reyranella sp. Next base: position 5,063,305 of record NZ_OZ257242.1, on the reverse strand, counting down.
CCGACCCCGAAGCCGAACCAGATCACGATGATCGGCGCCAGCGCCACCTTCGGAACCGTCTGGAAAGCCACGAGATAGGGGTAGAGCGACTTCTCGAGCAGCGGGAAGCGGCCGATCAGGCAGCCGAGCGCCAGGCCGGAGAAGGCGCCCAGCGCGAAGCCCGCCAGGATCTCGTACAGCGTGACCCCGAGATGCATGGCGAAGGTCGCCGATTTCAGCAGATCGACCATCGACTCGGCGATGTCGGTGGGCGCCGGCAGAACGATCGGCGGCACATCGAGTGCCCAGACCGCCAGCTCCCAGCCGCCGAAGCCGACGATGAAGATCGCCAGCGCGATCGGCACCTCGGGCCGGCGCAGGATGACGTTCACGCGTGCGCTCCGCCGAAGTGGCGCCGGATCGCCTTGACGTAGCGGCCGAACGGCTCGGAGTTGATCATGTCGAGCGTGCGTGGCCGCGGCAGGTCGACCTCGACAATATCGACGATGCGGCCGGGCCGCGGCGACATCACGATCACCCGGTCGGCGAGCAGCACCGCCTCGGCGATCGAGTGCGTGATCAGCACGACGGTCTTGCGGCTTTCGTCCCAGATCCGCAGCAGCTCGATGTTCATCGTGTCGCGCGTCATGGCGTCGAGCGCGCCGAACGGCTCGTCCATCAGCAGCACCGCGGGATCGTGCACCAGCGCGCGGCCGATGCCGACCCGCTGCTGCATGCCGCCCGACAATTCGTGCGGATACTTGTCTTCGAAACCCTCGAGGCCGGCGAGCGACAGGTAGCGGCGGGCGCGGCCGAGATGGGCCTGCCGGTCGCGATGCTGCAGCTCGACCGGCAGCAGCATGTTGGACAGCACCGTGCGCCACGGCAGCAGGATCGGCTGCTGGAACACCACGCCGACCTCGCGCGAAGGCTTCTCGACCGGCACGCCGTTCATTGTCACGGAGCCGGTCGACCGGCGCATCACGCCCGCGAGGATCTTGAGCAGCGTGGTCTTGCCGCAGCCCGACGGACCGACGACGGTGACGAACTCGCCGTCGGCGATGTCGAGATCGACGTTAGAGAGCGCGGTGATCTCCTGGCCGCTCGCGGTCGCATAGACCTTGCTCAGGCCGGCGATGCGGATCATCGCGGGGCGCGACTGCGCGCCTGCCGCGGCCCCCGATTCCGGCGTTGCGGCCAGGCTAGAATCCGGCACAGGCCTTGGCCTGCGCTTCGAGCGCGGCGTGATCGAAGCTGTTGGCCTTTTCGAACAGGCCGGGAATGGCGGCGATCAGGCTGTCGTTCGGCACCTTGGCCTTGATCAGGCCCGCGCGCAGCAGGAAGTCCTGCAGCACCGCGTAGTCCTGCGGCCGGTAGTTGCCCCACAGCTTGCCGCCGGCCAGCTCGAAGGCCTCCTTCATGCCCATCTGCTGCGCCTTCAGATTGTTCAGGTCCCAGCTCACCTTGGTCTCCTCGGCGAGATTCTGGCCGGAGGGCTTGGTGTCGGGCCAGGTCTTCCACTGGACGCGCCGGACGCAATCCGGATTGGCAAAGGAGAAGACCGAGCCCTTGACCGCGCCGCGCACGATCCCCTCGACCATCTTCGGATCCGCATCGACCGTCTTCTGCAGCGTGTTCAGGGAGAAGTCGGGCTGCTGGCGCCAGTCGGCGCCATGGAAATAGCGGAACTTGCCGCCGAAATTCTCGAAACCGGCGATCGCGGCCTGGAAGAACATCAAGCCCTGCACCTTGTTCGACTTGATCGCCTCGTAGGCCGGCGCGCCGAAGCCGACGGCCACGATCGAAACATCGCTGTCCGGCACCAGCCCATTGGCCTGGAGGATCTCCTTCAGCATCGGCATGCCGCCGGTCGACAGGGCCGGCACGCCGATCGCCTTGCCCTTGAAGTCCTTCATGCTCTTGATCGGGCCGTCGTCGAGCGCCACCACCGACCAGTCGTTGACGGTGTTCAGCATCACGGAGCGGATCGTCATCTTGTTGTTGGCGTTGGACTGCACGACCACGCTCGAATTCACCTGGGCAAAGTCGACGTTGCCGGCCGCGAGCTGCTGGATCGCCTCAAGGGAGCCGCCGACCGCAACGACCTCGACGTCGAGCCCCTCTTCCTTCCAGTAGCCCATCGCCTGCGGCAGGGTGAGCCACGGATAGGCGATGCTGATGACCCGCGCGCCCATCGCGATCTTGACCTTCTTCGGCGCCGGCTGCGCCTGCGCCGACGAGAAGGCAGCAAGCAGCGCCGCCACAGCGGCAAAGCAGGTCAATAGTCGTGGCGTCATCCCAAGCGTCCCCTCACCGGCTGGCGAGAGGCACGCAATAAGCATGCCGCCTATCGCTGCATGCCTGCAGTCTCGTCATTCGCGTTGACGACACGCCCGCATCGGGTCCGGACGCAACAGGGTGAAAATCCGGACGCTTCGTTCGTCATAGAGACAGTGACCTGGAGCGTAGTCCCGCCGTGAATAAGGCGATCCTCATGATTCTGCAGTCGATCGCGGCAGGCTGACGCAATGGAGCCGACCTTCCGTGCGTCGCTGAACTGGCTGCACACCTGGGCGGGGGTCGTGCTGGGCGGAGTGCTGTTCGCGATCTTCTGGATGGGCACGCTGTCGGTGTTCGATCGCGAGATCGACCGCTGGATGGCGCCGATGACGCGGCTCGCGGCGGCGGAACCGGCCTTTTCCTACGAGAAGTTGCGTCCTGGCTACGAGGCCGCGGCGGCGGCTAAATCGCCGTCCTGGTTTGCCACGATGCCCACCGAGCGTGAGCCGACCGTGCGCATGAGTTGGCGCGAGCGTCCGGATTTCATCGTTCGGCTGCTCGATCCGGCGACCGGTGCCGCGCTGCCCGATCCGGGCACGCTGGCCGGCACGCGCTTCCTCTACCCGTTCCACTACATGCTGCACGTCCAGCTGTGGCAGCTGGGGTACTGGATCGTCGGCACGGCGGCGATGGCCATGCTTGCGCTGTGCGTCTCGGGCGTGGTGATCCACCGCAAGATCTTCGTCGAGTTCTTCACCTTCCGGGCCGAGAAGCAGCCTCGCCGCCTGTTGCTCGACCTGCACAACGTGACGGGCGTGCTCGGCCTGCCGTTCTATTTCGTCATCAGCCTGTCGGGCCTGATCATCTTCTACACGGTGTACTTCCCGGCCACCGCCCAGCTCGCCTATGATGGCGGCCAACGGGCGTTCATCCGGGATGCCTACGGCCAATACGAGAGGCCCAAGGCCGGACAGCCGGGCACTCTCGGCTCGCTCGATGCCATGGTGGCCGAGGCGCGGGCCCTGTGGGACGGAGCGCCGGTGCGCTATCTGTTCGTCCGCAACCCCGGCGACGCTGCCGCCTATGTGCAGATCGGCCGGCTCGGCGAGGATCGCGTCGCGGGCAACGACGACGTGGCCTTCTTCGACGCCGGCACCGGTTCGCTGCTGCACCAGCGAAGCGGATACAAGCCGCTAATGGGCGTGCAGCAGTTCATCTCCGGCCTGCATCTGATTCAGTTCCGGCACTGGATCCTGCGCTGGGTTTATTTCGGCCTGGGCCTCACGGGCTGCGTGCTGATCGCCACCGGCTTTCTGTTCTGGCTGGAATCGCGGCGCAAGAAGCATCTCCAGCTCAGGCTGCGCGGCGTGCGCGTCGTCGAAGGACTAACCTTGGGATCGGTCACCGGAATCCTGATCGCCACCCTTGCCTTTTTCGCCGCCAATCGCGTGCTGCCCCTGGGATCATCCTTCCTCGGGCAGGACCGCGCCGCGCTCGAGATCTGGACGTTCTATCTCGTCTGGCTGGCAAGCTTTGCCCATGCCTGGCTGCGACCGCGCAGCGCCTGGATCGAGCATTGCTGGGCGCTCGCGGCGCTCGCGGTGGCGGCCGTCCTGCTGAACTGGCTGACCACCGGCGACCACCTCGTCCGCAGCCTGTCGCTGCGCCATCTCTGGCCGATTGCCGGCATCGACCTGCTGCTGCTGTCCGGCGCGTCACTGGCGGCGCTGACCGCCCGTCGACTGCAGCGCCGTGCCGCAAATCTCCCAAAATCCCGGCTCGGCGCTCGCACTCGCGCCTCCCAGGCCGCCGCCGAATAGCGGACCGCGCGAGGTCAGGAGGAAGCGACCCCGAAGCCGGCGCGCTGGATTGCCCTGGAGATGGCGGCGACGTCCGCCCCTTCGGGCAGGCGCATCTCGCCGCTCTTCAGATCGACGGAGATCGGCGCGGTGCCCGCGCCTGTGGCAGCACGGGTGACGGCCTTGACGCAGCCGTCGCAATCCATGCCGGTGACCTTGAGGATGAGTTCTTGAGCCATGTGATATAGCTAGCCGCCCCGCCGCCCGGCCGGCAAGGGGCAAAACGAGCGGAGCGGGGTTCGGGTGAGCGGCGATATCGACGATTTTAGGGGCCTTCTGGCCAAGGTGGGCAACGGTCAGTCCCTGACCCTCGACGAGGCCGAGCGGGCCTTCGACATCATGACCTCGGGCGACGCGACCCCGGCGCAGATGGGCGCCTTCCTGATGGGCCTCAAGGTGCGCGGCGAGACGGCGGACGAATTGGCCGGCGGCGCGAAGGTGCTGCGCGCCAAGGTCCAGCGGGTGCGCGCTCCGGACAACGCCATCGACATCGTCGGCACCGGCGGCGACCACCACGGCACCTACAACGTGTCGACCTGCTCGGCCCTCGTGGTGGCCGGCGCGGGCGTCCCGGTCGCCAAGCACGGCAACCGTGCCTTCACCTCCAAATCGGGTGCGGCCGACGTGCTGGGGGCGCTCGGCATCAATCTCGATCTGCCGATCGAGACCCTCGAGAAGGCCCTGCTGACGGCTGGCGTCTGCTTCCTGATGGCGCCGCGCCACCACAGCGCGATGCGCAATGTCGCGGGTCCCCGGGTGGAACTCGCCCCGACCCGCACCATTTTCAATTTGCTGGGCCCGATGTCGAACCCGGCGCTGGTCAGGCGCCAGCTCGTCGGCGTGTTCGATCGCCGCTGGCTCCGGCCGGTCGCCGAGGCCCTCGGCCGGCTGGGACTGCAACGCGCGCTCGTCGTGCATGGGCAAGACGGCATGGACGAACTCACCACCACGACCGCCAGCTGGGCTGCCTCGCTCGAGGGCGGCAAGGTCACCGAGATCGAGATCACCCCGGAGGAGGTCGGCGTGCCGCGCGCGACGCTCGCGTCCCTCAAGGGCGGCGACGCCGCACATAATGCCGAGGCGATCCGCTCCGTGCTGGCGGGACGGCGCGATGCGTTCCGGGATATCGTGATTCTGAACAGTGCCGCGGCCCTGATGGTCGCCGGCGCGGCCAGGGACCTCAAGCAAGGCGCCGAGATGGCCGCCGCCTCGATCGACAGCGGCCACGCCCGCAAGGCGCTCGAAACTTTGGTGAGGATCTGCGCATGAGTGACACGCTCACCAGGATCGTCGACGACAAGCGCCGCCATGTCGCCGCGTGCAAGGAGCGGCGGTCCCAGACCGGGTGCGAGACGATGGCGAAAGCCGCGGAGCCGCCACGCGGGTTTGCCAAGGCTCTGAAGGCCTCGATCGCGGCCGGACGCTACGGGCTGATCGCCGAGATCAAGAAGGCCTCGCCGAGCAAGGGCCTGATCCGGCCGGATTTCGATCCGCCGTCGCTGGCCCGCGCCTACGAGCGCGGCGGCGCGACCTGCCTCTCGATCCTGACCGACGAGCCCTATTTTCAGGGCAAGGATGAATTCCTGACCCAGGCCCGGGCCGCGGTAAAACTGCCGGCACTGCGCAAGGACTTCATGATCGATCCCTACCAGGTGGTCGAGGCGCGGGCGTTGGGCGCCGACTGCATCCTGCTGATCATGGCCTGCCTCGACGACCAGCTGGCCGCCGAACTGGCGCGGCTCGCGCATCTTTACGACATGGACGTGCTGGTCGAGGTGCACGATGCCGACGAGCTCGAACGCGCACTGCAGGTCGACAGCGATCTTATCGGTGTCAATAATCGCAACCTCAAGACCCTGGCGGTCGATCTTGCGACCACCGAACAGCTCGCGCCCAAGGTGCCGAAGGACCGCGTCCTTGTAGCCGAGAGTGGATTGGGCTCGCCGGCAGACCTTGCGCGCATGGCCAAGGTCGGCGCCTCGGCCTTCCTGATCGGCGAGAGCTTCATGCGCAAACCGGACGTCGAGGCGGCCGTGCGCGAGATTCTGGTCAAGGCGGCATGAGCAGCGAACTCACCCATTTCGACGATCTGGGCAATGCCCACATGGTCGATGTCGGCGCCAAGGACATCACCGAGCGCGTCGCGGTGGCGCAAGCCACGGTGCTCATGCAGCCGGCGACCCTGAGGCTGATCCGCGACAAGAAGGCCGCCAAGGGCGATGTGCTGACGGTGGCGCAGCTTGCCGGCATCATGGCCGCCAAGAAGACCCCCGACCTGATCCCGCTGTGCCATCCGCTGGCCCTCTCCTCGGTCAGCGTCACGCTGGCGCTCGACGAGGCGCGCAACGCCGTCGACATCGAGGCGACCTGCAAGCTGAAGGGCCGTACCGGCGTCGAGATGGAAGCCCTTACCGCCGCCTCGGTCGCCGCGCTGACCGTCTACGACATGTGCAAGGCGGTCGACCGCGGCATGGTGATCGCCGAGGTGAAACTGCTGCACAAGTCGGGCGGCAAGTCGGGGACATTCGACGCCCGCTCATGACGCTCCACTCGCCCGTACAAGCCCAGTGTCATCCCGAGCGGAGCGAGGGATCTTTGCTCTTGGCTTTAAAGATCCCTCGCTCCGCTCGGGATGACAATTTTGCTTTGATAAGCGTAGGTGCGCCATGCTGAGCGTCAAGGAAGCCCATGCCCGCGTGATCGCGGCCTTCTCCTCCCCCCTGCCCGCCGAGATGGTGTCGATCGCCGACGCGGCCGGCCGCGTGCTGGCGGTCGCGCCGACGGCCCGCCTCACCCAGCCGCCCGCCGCTCTCTCGGCGATGGACGGCTACGCCGTGCGCGGCGAGGACGTGCCGGCCGCGCCGACGACGCTCACCCTGGTCGGTGAAGCGGCCGCCGGCGGGTCGTACGATCACGCGCTGAAGCCCGGCGAAACCGTCCGCATCTTCACCGGCGGCCCGCTGCCGATGGGGGCGGATTCGATCGTCATCCAGGAAGACACCCAGGCCAACGGCGACAGGATCACCATTCTCGAAGCGCCGATCCCCGGCCGGCACGTCCGCAAGGCCGGCCTCGACTTCAGTGCCGGGGAGTCGCCACTGGCGGCCGGCCGCACGCTCACCACGCGCGACGTGGGCCTCGCCGCGGCGATGAACCTGCCGTGGCTCACGGTGCACAGGAAGCCGCGGGTGGCGATCCTCTCGACTGGCGACGAGCTGGTGATGCCGGGCGAGCCGGTCGGCCGCAACCAGATCGTCTCCTCCTCCGGCATCGCCGTGGCGGCCCTGGTGAAAGGCTGGGGCGGCGACCCGACCCTGTTCGACATCGCACGCGACGACGCGGCACTGATCCAGGACCGCATCGCCGCCGGCACGCAGCACGACATCCTGATCACACTCGGCGGCGCCTCGGTCGGCGATCACGATCTGGTGCAGGACGCGCTGATGGCGCAGGGCTTCGCGATGGATTTCTGGAAGATCGCGATGCGCCCCGGCAAACCGCTGATGTTCGCCGCCAGGGACCGCGCCCGCGTGCTCGGCCTGCCGGGCAACCCGGTCTCGACCATGGTCTGTTCGCTGCTGTTCCTGAAACCCGCGATGGAGCGGATGATGGGCCAGGCCGGTGACTTGCCGGCGACCGTCCCGGCGCGCCTCGCGGTCGACGTCAAGGCCAACGACCAACGGCAGGACTACGTCCGCTCCCTGGCGACACGTCAGCCCGACGGCAGCCTGACCGTCGAGCCCCACAAGGTGCAGGACAGCTCGATGCTGTCGGTCCTGGCATGGTGCAACGCCCTGCTCATCCGACCACCGCACGATCCGGCCAAGAAGGCCGGTGACACCGTGCGGATTGTGGATCTTTCTGTTCTCCCCGGTGGCTATTGATCCCCAGTGTTCCTGGGAAAAGTTGACCAATCCCCAGAACTAAACTAGAACATGTGTCGGGTTTCGGGATTTGTTCCGAAATCTGGTAAGCGTTCCGGGGAGAAGACGGTGCTAACCCGCAAACAAAACGAATTGCTCCTGTTCATCAACAAGCGCCTCAACGAGGGCGGCGTTTCGCCGTCGTTCGACGAGATGAAGGAGGCGCTGCGGCTCAAGTCGAAGTCCGGCATCCACCGCCTGATCACCGGGCTGGAGGAGCGCGGCTTCCTGCGCCGCCTGCCGCATCGTGCGCGCGCGCTGCAGGTGTTGAAGCTGCCGGAGGCGGCTGCCATGCCGGCGTCCAACGTCACGCCGCTGCTCGACTCGCGCCGCGGCATGGCCGAGCCACGCGAAGGGTTCGTGCCGCAGATCGTGCGCGGCGAGCGGATGCCGCTGGCCGGCGCCATTCTGGCGGCCAATGAGGCGCAGGCGCTCAGCCTGCCGCTCTACGGCCGGATCGCCGCCGGCACGCCGATCGAGGCGCTGCGCGACAATTCCACCACCGTCGACGTGCCGGTCTCGCTGCTCGGTTCGGGCGCGCACTATTGCCTCGAGGTGCAAGGCGATTCGATGGTCGAGGCCGGCATCCAGAACGGCGACATCGCCATCATCCGCAGCGCCGACTCGGCCGAGTCGGGCGAGATCGTCGTCGCCTTGATCGACGACAGCGAGGCGACGCTCAAGCGCCTGCGCAAGAAGGGCGCCTCGATCGCGCTCGAGCCAGCCAATGCCGCCTACGAAACCCGCATCTTCGGACCCGACCGGGTCAAGATCCAGGGTCGCCTCGCGGGCCTCTATCGCCGTTATCATTAATGCTGGGAGCGCGGCTCTCCAGAGCCGCCATGATCATGAGCGGCTCTGGAGAGCCGCGCTCCCAGCGCACCCGTTGCGCCTCCGCGAGACACGTGTTCAAACGTGTCCATGACCGAATATACGCGTCGTCTCCTTTTGACGGGCGCGGCTGCCGCCCTCGCCGCTCCGGCCATCGCGCGCGCCGACACCTGGCCAAGCCGACCGATCCGCTGCATCGTCGCCTTGCCGCCCGGAGGGGGCACCGACGCCACGGGACGGATTGCCATGCAGTACCTCTCGGAGGCACTTGGGCAGCCCATCGTCATCGAGAACAAGCCGGGTGCCGGCGGGACGATCGGTAGCGACATCGTCGCCAAAGCCGCACCCGACGGCTACACGTTCGGTATCGCGACCTCGAGCAGCCATGCCGCCGCGCCGGTGTTCCGCAAGGACCTGCCCTACGATCCGGTGAAGTCCTTCACAGCGGTCACGATGATCGGCACGACATCCTACATTCTGATCGGGGGACCGGCCGCCGGCGCCAAGGACCTCCCGACCTTCATCGCCAACACCAGGGCACAGCCCGGCAAGGTCGCCTGCGCCTCGCTCGGCCCCTCGACGCTGGGCTATCTGTTGACGCGCCAGTTCGAGCAGATCGCCGGCCTCAAGATGATCGATGCGCCGTACAAGGGCGCGGCCGCGGTCTATCCCGACCTGATGAACGGCACCGTCGCGGTGATGCTCGACAATCCCTCGGGCTCGGCCGGGCTGGTGCGTGAGAACCGCCTGACCGGTTTCGCGGTCACACGACCGTCGGCTGCGGTGCCGAACGTGCCGACCTTCGACAGCCTCGGCGTGAGGAATTTCCAGGACGTGTTCTGGTACTGCATCGTGGCGCCGCCCGGCCTGCCGCCAGAGATCGCCGAGCGCGTCCAGAAGATCCTGGCACAGGCGCTGCTCGCCGATCCCGGCCGCGGCAGGCTGCGCGCGATCGATGTCGAGCCGGTGGTGTCGACGCCGGCCGATTTCGGCGCGACCATGGCGCGCGAGACGAAGCAGTGGCGCGACCTCGCCGATCGCCTCGGCATCAAGCCCGAATAGGAGCCCGATCATGATGGATGGCAGCCCCGCCCTCGCCTTTCGCGTCAACGAGCTGACGCCCGACCCGAGCGTCTCGTTCGATCCGAAGGTTGTGAAGGACTACGTCACCTACGCTCACCGGATCGCCAACCGCGGCCTGGTCAACAGCAGCGTCGGCGGCATGGTGATCCGCGTCGCCCATCCCAACCATTCCGACGGCGTGTGCTACGCAAAGCCCCAGGGCATCAGCCTCGAGGAAGTCGAGGCTGACGACCTCGTCATCACCGACATCCCCTATGGCCGGATCCTGGCCGGCGAACGCGCGACCACCGTCGGCCACCAGATGAACCGCGAGATCCTGCGCCTGCGGCCGGACGTCAACGCGGTGATCCATCTCCACCACGACGAGATGATCGCCTTCATGGCGGCGGGCTATGAAAAGATCAACTCGTACAGCCTGACCTACGGCTACCTGATGCAGAAGCCCGCACACTACCTGCCGGCCAGCATCAACGTCGAAGAGGATGTCGGACCGATCAAGGAGTTCATCCAGGACACCAACTGCATCATCATGAAGCGCCACGGCTTCACGGTGCTCGGCCGCACCGTGTCGGAGGCCTATCACCGCACCTGCGTGCTGGTGAGCGAGATCAAGCGCAACATCATCGTCGAGATGCTGTGCGCGGCCAACGGCAGGACGCCGGAAACCGTCACCGACGAGGAGATGGCTTACATGGCCACTCACGGCGATTCGGTGATGTATCCGAAGGTAATCAAGGCGAAGGGATAAGGTCTGTCATCCCGAGCACAGCGAGGGATCCTTCTGGAGCGGGTAAGGATCCCTCGCTGCGCTCGGGATGACAGTTTCCTACTTCATCGTGATCGGCGAGAAGTCCTGGAACCAGTTCTGGGCCTGGATGAAGCCGTTCACCTTGGTCGACATGGCACGCGGCGCGACGTCGTGCGTCACGAACAGGAAGAGCGCCTCGTCGACGATCTTCTCGTGGATCTTCTGCAGCACCTTGTCCTGCTCGGCCGCGTCGAAGGTGGTGCGCGCCTGCTCGATCAGCGCGTCCATCGCCGGTTCCTGGTAGTAGCCCCAGTTGGTGCCGTTCGGCGCCACGAGCTTGGAATCGATGTGACGCACGAAGGCGGTGAACGGATCCTGGATGAAATAGGAGAAGTTGATCCCATTGGCACCCTTTGCGAGGTCCGACTTCGCACCGGCGCGCCATAGGTTGATCATCGTGTTCCACTCGACGACGTCGAAATCGACCTTGATGCCGACATCGGCGAGGTTCTGCTGGATGTACTCGTTCATCGCCAGCGGCTGCATCTGGCCCGAGCCCGAGGCCGAGATCAGGATCCGGACCTTGGCCGGATTGCTCTTGCTGAAGCCCGCCTCCGCCAGCAGCTTCTTCGCCGCCTCCGGATCGAACTTCACGTCGAACGACGGCTTGCCGAACCACTGGCTGCCCGGCACGACGAAACCCTTGGCCGGGATCATCAACCCACCGAGCATGACCTTGAGGCCGGCGCGATCGACCGCGAGGTTGGCCGCCTTGCGCACGCGAATGTCCTTCCACGGCGAGCCGTCGACCATGCTGAGGTGCCAGGTCCAATTGTGCGGATAGGCGTTGGAGACGATCTTGAAGCCGGCCTTCTCGAGGCTGGGCACGGCGTCGGGCGACGGCGCCTCGATCCAGTCGACCTGCCCGCCGCGCAGTGCGGCCGTGCGGGTGGTGGCTTCCGGCAGCGGCAGCAGCACGAGCTTGTCGAGCTTCGGCACCCGCTTGGGATCCCAATATTCCTTGAACGGCACCAGCTCGGCGCGAGTCTGGGGCACGAAGGAAGCGACCTTCCACGGCCCGGTGCCGGACGGCGTCTGGGCGAACTTGTTCCAATCCTTGCCGACCTTCTCCCACTGCGCCGGGCTCGAGATCATGACCCAGCCGATCTGGTATGGCAGGAACGCATCGGGCCCGTTGGTGCGGACCTCCAGCGTGTAGTCGTCGATCACCTTGTAGGACTTCACCGCCGGGATGCGCGAGCGGCCCTGCGCGGCCTGCTTGGGATCGAACTGCGGTGCCTTGTCGTTCAGGAGCTTCTCGAGGTTCCAGACCACGGCGTCGGCTTTGAAGTCACTGCCGTCATGGAACTTCACGCCCTGGCGCAGGGTGAAGACCCAGCGCGTCTTGTCGCTGTCGTCGATCTTCCAGGCGGTCGCGAGGCCGGGCGTCAGCACCGACGGCTTGTCGGCCGACGACAGGTCCCAGTTGATCAGACCGTCATAGACCGTGTAGCCCATGAAGCGCATGCCCTCGCCGCCCTGATCGGTCTGGCCGGTGGTGAGCGGGATGTCGGCGGCCGTCATGCCGATCCTGAGCGTACCTTGGGCAAGGGCAGACGCACTGCCGGCAGCAATCATCAGGGCAGCAACCAGCCAACGAACGAGCATTCCAGACCTCGGGCATGACAGAGTTGCACCGAGGGAAGCCAGTATCGTGCCAATCAATCTTCAGGCGCCGGCAATATTCAAGCACCTGGCGCCTTCACCGCCGTCGCCTGCCGCGACGGGCTGTTCGGCACCCATGGCCGATCGCCGCGCGCGGCATTGGTGGTTTCGCGTCGCACGCCGGTCTCGTCGAGCCACAGCGCGTGCGCGCCATCCCGCCAGGCATCGCGCCGGTCGATGACAAGGCGCGGGCCGCGGCATTTGCCCTGCGCATCGACCGTCGAGAGCACGATGTCGGCACTGCCGCAGGCCTCGGCGAGCCGCCGGTCGTCGCTCACCATGGCGACCCGCCACGGTCCCTTGCGCCAGCGGCAAAGCCCCGTCTGGCAGCCGAATCCCAACGCCTGTTCCTCGGCGCTCGCCGTCCATTTGCGGGCCCCCTCCTGCCCGCTGCGACGCGCCCAGGTGTCGCTCACGAAGCGGTCGATGCGCGCCGAGGCGACATGCACCACGCCTTGCTGGTCGCGCAGCCCGAGCACCCGCCCATCCTCGCTCATGAGGAGATCGGGGGCCTTGCCCGGACCGAGCATCAGGGCGATCGCCACCACCGGAAGGCCGGCGAGCCGCCAGCGCCGCCGCCACAGGCAGAACCACAAGCCGCCGATCGTCATCAGCCACAGGCTCGCACCGGGCAGCGACGGCACCAGCGCCGCCGCCTGCGGCCAGGCCGCGACATGGAAAGCGATCGAGTTCAGGCCGTCGACGCCCCAGCCCATCGGCACCAGCGCGAGGCGCTCCAGCCCGAACGGCATCAGCAGCATGGCAAGCAGGCCCCACGGCATTATCCAGAAGCCGGTCAGCGGCACACCGAGCAGGTTGGCCACGACGCCGAGCAGCGACAGCCGGTTGAAATGATAGGCCGCGAAAGCACCGGTCGCGACCGAGGCGATGAGCGTCGTCGCGAGGCTGGCACCCAGCGCCACCAGCGCCCGCCACAGCCAGCGATGGCGCCAATGCTCGGCGCGGTCGTGCAGGCGACGGCGCCAGCCGGCGCCCATCTCCCACGCCGCGATCAAGGCGATGACCGCGGAAAAGGACATCTGGAACGAGGCGCCGGTCAGCGATTCCGGCGCCGCGATCAGCACGATGATGGCGGACCACGCAACGAGTCTGAGCGACAGCGCCGTGCGGTCGAGCAGGATCGCGAGCAGTGCAAACGCCGCCATGGCACAGGCGCGTTGGGCCGGCACCGGCGCGCCGGCCAGTGCGGTATAGAAAAGTGCCGCCGCCAAAGCGAAGACCGCCGCGATCTTCTTGGCGTCGACCCTGAGCGCCAGTGGCGGCACCAGCGCGATGCCGTAGCGGATCAATCCCATGACGAGCCCGACGACAAAGACGATGTGCAGGCCCGAGATCGACAGAATGTGCGCCAGGCCCGAATCGCGCATCGCCTGGGCGATGTCCTTGTCGACCGCCGACTGCTCGCCGGTCAGCAAGGCAGCGACGACGCCCCCTTCCGCACCCGGCAGCGCCTTCAGGATCCGATCGGTGATGTCGGCGCGCAACGCGTCGATGAAGCGGACGAGACCCGACGGCTGGCCGTGGTCGATCACCACTGCCGGCGCGAGCGCGTAACCGACCGCTCCGAGCTGCATGTACCAGGCAACCCGCTGAAAGTCGAAGGCGCCCGGCGCGGCCGGTCCCGAGGGTGGCGAGAGATTGGCAAGCACGAGGATGCGGTCGCCGACCGTGAGAGGCGGTGCGCCTCTGCTGAGCGACACGCGGAGCCGTACCGGCATCATCTCAGCCGGCGGGACGTTGCTGCCCTTGAGCCGTACCGCCTCCAGAACAACACGCTTGCCTTCCGGCAGGCGCTGGATATCGGCGATGCGCCCCTCCACATTGATGCTGAACAGCGGACGGCCGATCGTTGGAGCGGCGAGATTCGAGGTGCGCCAGGTGACGAGCCCCAGCCCCAATCCTGCCGCGACCAGGCCGATGCACAGGGCGCGCCCCTTGCTGCCCGCCGGCGCGAAAGCGACCGCCACGCAGCCACCGCCGGCGATCGCTGGACCCAGCCAGAGCGCAGGCTCGCTCGGCAGCTCGAAATAGACCGCGATGCCCAGCCCCATCGCGACGGGTAGCCAGAGCATCCAGCGGCCGCGCTCGGCATCGAGCTGCTGCAGGATCCAGGTGCGTGCTCCCGTCATCTCCCCTCGTTTGACAGGCCAGCCACGCTCCCCTACCTACCGCGCGCTTTTCGGGCTCAATTGCGGCAAATCATGACCGTCGTCACACGCTTCGCTCCCTCGCCGACCGGCTACCTCCACATCGGCGGCGCGCGCACGGCGCTCTTCAACTGGCTGTTCGCCAAGCACCATGGCGGCAAGTACCTGCTGCGCATCGAGGATACCGATCGCGCGCGCTCGACCCAGCCGGCCATCGAGGCGATCCTCGATGGCCTCTCGTGGCTCGGTCTCGATTGGGACGGCGAGGTCACCTACCAGTTCGAGCGGGCGACGCGGCACGCCGAGGTCGCCAGGCAGATGCTGGCGGAAGGCAGGGCCTATCATTGCTATGCCTCGCCCCAGGAACTCGACGAGATGCGCGCGGCCCAGAAGAAGGCAGGCATGCCGATGCGCTACGACGGCCGCTGGCGAGACCGCGATCTCAAGGACGCCCCGCCGGGCGTCGCGCCGGTCGTCCGGCTGAAGGCACCGCAAAGCGGCAAGACGGTGATCCAGGACGCCGTGCAGGGCGAGGTCACGGTCGAGAACGCCCAGCTCGACGACATGATCCTGCTGCGCGCCGACGGCACGCCGACCTACATGCTGGCGGTCGTGGTCGACGACCACGACATGGGCGTCACGCACGTGATCCGCGGCGACGACCATCTCAACAACGCCTTCCGCCAGCTCCAGATCATCAAGGCGATGGGCTGGCCCGAACCGGTCTATGCCCATATCCCGCTGATCCATGGCCCCGACGGCGCCAAGCTCAGCAAGCGGCACGGCGCGCTCGGCGTCGACGCCTATCGCGACATGGGCTTTCTGCCGGCGGCGCTGCGCAACTACCTGTTGCGGCTCGGCTGGGGTCATGGCGACGACGAGATCATCTCGACAGAGCAGGCAATAGAATGGTTCGACCTGCCGGGCGTCGGCCGCGCCGCCTCGCGCTTCGACTTGGCGAAGCTCACGAACCTCAATGCACACTATCTGCGCGAGATGCCGGACGCCGAATTGCTGCCGCTGGTGATGCCCCGCATCGAGGCGAAGATCGGCGGCAAGGTCGACCCTGTCGGCCTGGCGCGCATGGAGCACGGCATGAACGGCGTGAAGCAGCGCTCGCGCACCGTCGTCGAGCTCGCGGACAATCTCGTCTTCTATGCCCGCGACGGGGCGCCCGAGATCGCCGACGACAAGGCGCGGGCGCAGCTCACGCCAGACGCCAGGGCGCTGCTGGGCAAGCTCGCCTTGGCGCTCGAGGGCGAGAATGACTGGAGCGAGCCGGCAATGGAAGCCGCAATCCGGCGCTTCGCCGAGGCGCAGGGCGTGAAGCTCGGCCAGGTCGCCCAGCCGCTCAGGGTGGCGCTTTCGGGCTCGACCGTGTCGCCCGGCATCTTCGAGGTGCTGTCCGTGCTCGGCCCGGCTGAGGCCAGGCAGCGATTGCTGGCTGCCGCCGGATAGAGTCCGGCTGCCGACGCGGCGACAGTCGCGCCATGAGTTGGCGCGTCTGGATCTGGTTGCTGTCGCTCTCGATTCTTTGGGGCGGCTCGTTCTTCTTTGCCAAGGTGGCGCTCGGCGCGCTCGGGCCGTTCACCGTCGTGTTCTGCCGCGTGGCGCTGGCGGCGCTCGCACTCAACCTGGTGAAGCCGCTGCCCCGCAACGCGCCCTGGCGCACCTACTTCGCAATGGGTGCGTTGAACAATGTCGTGCCCTTCTCGCTGATCTTCTGGGGCCAGACTCACATCGCCTCTGGACTGGCCTCGATTCTCAACGCCACCACGCCCCTGTTCACGGTCGTGGTAGCGCACGCGCTGACTAATGACGAAAAGATGACCGGCGCCAAGGTTGCAGCAGTGCTGGCGGGGCTCGCAGGTGTTGCCGTGCTGATCGGTCCGGATGCATTCGCGCGATCGACGGCCGGATTGTGGGGCCAGCTCGCCTGCCTCGGCGCGGCGCTCTCCTACGCCTTCGCCGGCATCTACGGCCGGCGCTTCCGCGCCATGGGCATCGCACCGCTCGACGCTGCAGCCGGCCAGGTGACGGCGAGCAGCGTGTTGATTCTTCCGATCATGCTGATAGTCGAGCCACCGTGGACGTTGGCGGCCCTGCCGCCGGCCACGACCTGGGCCGCCCTGGCCGGCCTTGCCCTGCTCTCGACGGCGCTCGCTTACGTCCTTTACTTCCGCATCCTCGCCGCTGCCGGCGCGACCAATCTTCTGCTCGTAACCTTCCTGATTCCCGCGACATCGATCCTGTTGGGCGCTCTGTTCCTGCACGAACAACTGGAGGCTCGCCACGCCGCCGGCATGGCGCTGATCGGCCTCGGCCTGGCCGCGATCGACGGCCGGATCGCGCGCCTCACGCGCGCGGCGAAATAGCGGTCCGGCTGCACAATTGCGCGCTCCGGGGCGGCTTGTTAGGGTGCGGCCGAACCCGTCAAATCGAGCCGAAAGAGTGTTCCAATGGCCAAGTCGACCGCCACGCTGACCGATAACGAAACCGGCAAATCCTACGACTTCCCCATCATGCACGGCACGATCGGGCCGCGCCTGGTCGATATCCGCAAGATGTACGGCGAGTCGGGGATGTTCACCTACGATCCCGGCTTCACCTCGACCGGCTCTTGCGGCTCCAAGATCACCTATATCGACGGCGACGAAGGGGTGCTGCTCTATCGCGGCTACAACATCGCCGAGCTGGCCGAGCAGAGCGACTTCATGGAGTGCTGCTACCTGCTGATGAACGGTGAGCTGCCGACCAAGCCGCAGAAGGACAAGTTCGTCAAGGACATCACCAACCACACGATGCTGCACGAGCAGCTCAGCACCTTTTATCGCGGCTTCCGCCGCGACGCCCATCCGATGGCAGTGTGTTGCGGCGTGGTCGGCGCTCTGTCGGCCTTCTATCACGACTCGCTCGACATCCACGATCCGTACCAGCGGATGGTGGCGTCCTACCGCCTGATCGCCAAGATGCCGACGATCGCCGCCATGGCCTACAAATATTCCGTCGGCCAGCCGTTCGTCTATCCGAGCAACACCCTCTCCTACTCCGGCAATTTCCTGAAGATGATGTTCTCGGTTCCGGCCGAGGACTACGTCGTCAATCCGATCGTCGAGAAGGCGATGGACCGCATCCTGATGCTTCATGCCGACCATGAGCAGAACGCCTCGACCTCCACCGTTCGTCTCGCCGGCTCCTCGGGTGCCAATCCGTTCGCCTGCATCGCCGCCGGCATCGCCTCGCTGTGGGGCCCGAGCCATGGCGGCGCGAACGAGGCGGTGATCTCGATGCTGAACGAGATCGGTGGCAAGCAGAACATCCCGGGCTTCCTGAGCCGCGTGAAGGACAAGCAGGATCACACCCGCCTGATGGGCTTCGGCCATCGCGTCTACAAGAACTACGATCCGCGCGCCAAGGTGATGCGCCAAACCTGCCACGAGGTGCTGACCTCACTCGGCATCACCCACGACCCGCTGCTCGAGCTGGCCATGGAGATGGAGCAGATCGCGCTCAAGGACGACTACTTCGTCTCGAAGAAGCTCTACCCGAACGTCGACTTCTACTCGGGCATCATCTTCCGGGCGATCGGCATCCCGACGTCGATGTTCACCGTGCTGTTCGCCGTGGCGCGTACCGTCGGCTGGATCTCGCAGTGGAACGAGATGATCGAGGACCCGGACCAGAAGATCGGCCGGCCGCGCCAGATGTACAGCGGTCAAACGGAGCGGCCGTACAAACCCCTCCACCTGCGGGGATAAGGGATCGTGGCGCATTCCTCGCACGGCTCGCGCCGGATGGCCGCCTGGGCGACTGCCCAGAGGCCCCGGGCGATGCCGCGCGTGGTGCGGCTCGGCCGCGCGGCCAACGACAACACACGCCAGCCCAACCTCCGGGTCCGGCTGGTGGTCGCAGGATCGGTGCTGGTGCTCGCGGCGCTCGCCCTGCTGAGCGGGTGGCCTGTCTAAACGCGACTACGAGTAGAGTTCCTCCCCGCACCAAGCACGGGGAGGAGTATCGGCAGTGGCCGGTGCGGACCGTATCTACTTCCGCTCGATCAGCTCGATCTTGTAGCCGTCGGGATCCTCGACGAAGGCAATCACGGTGGTGCCGAATTTCACCGGCCCGGGCGCGCGCGTGACTTTGCCGCCGCTCTTGGTGACCTGCTCGCACAGGCCATAGACGTCCGGCACGCCGACCGCGAGGTGCCCGAAGCCGCTGCCCAGGTCATAGGGCTTTTCCTGATCCCAGTTGTAGGTGAGCTCGACGGCGCAGTGCTCGTTCTCCTCGCCGTAGCCGACGAACGCCAGCGTGTACTTCCCATCCGGGACCTCGCGCTTGCGCAGCATCTTCATGCCCATCGGGCCGGTGTAGAAGGCCAGCGACTTGTCGAGATCCTTCACGCGGATCATCGTGTGCAGCATGCGGTAATTGGCGGCTGTATCGGGCATCTTCCCCTCCTACTTGTCTCGGATCATGGCGGCAAATGTGGCCTCCGCGGCAACCTTGCCGTCGACGATTGCCTTGCCGTCGAACTTCCAGACGTTGCCGCGGCTCTGGGCCTTCTTCACGTGCAACTCGAGGCGGTCGCCCGGAATCACAGGCCGGCGGAAGCGCACGCCGTCGATCGACATGAAGTAGACGAGCTTGCCCTCGGACTGCGAACCGAAGGTCGCAACCACAAGCACCGCGGCCGTCTGCGCCATCGCCTCGACGATCAGCACGCCGGGCATGACCGGCTCGGATGGGAAATGACCTTGAAAGAACGGCTCGTTGACGCTGACGTTCTTGATCCCGACCGCGCTCTCCGCGAGAACCATCTCGGTCACTTTGTCGACCATCAGCATCGGATAGCGATGCGGGATCATCTGCAGGATCCGCTTGATGTCGACCGAGGTCGCGGTCGACGCCGCCACGCTGGTCTTGTCGGTCTGCATGTTCATGTCGCCACCGTCCTCGCTCAGAAGCGCGCTCCGAAGCTGAAACGGAAATTCTCCGTCTTGTCGAAGTATTCCTTCTGGATAGGGATGGCATAGTCTACACGAATAGGGCCGAACGGCGATATCCATTGGATGCCGAAACCGGCCGCCACGCGCATCAGCTGACTGTCGAGAACGTCCACCGTGCTGGGATCGTCGGCCGAACCCCAGAGCGATCCGACATCCATGAAAGCCTTGCCCAGAATACCGATTTCCTTCGGCAGGCCGAGCGGGAAGCTCAGCTCTGCCGTCCCGGTGTAGTAGTATTTGCCACCCAGCGAATCCCACGTATTGGCGTCACGCGGACCGATGCCGCCCACCCTGAAACCGCGCAACGTATCGCCGCCGATGAAGAACCGGTTGTTGAGGAGCAGGGTCGTGTTGTTGTAGGGCGCGATGATGCCGGCAGAACCACCGATCGAGGCGACGAAGTCCTCGATGATCGTCTGGTAGTACACGCCGTCCACGGTCGATCGCACGTAGTACTGCGTGCCGCCGAGACCGCCGACCGCCACGGTATTGCGCAACAACCAGCCCTTGGTCGTATTGAGGCGCGTATCGCGGGTATCCCAGGCGATGGTTTCGGAGATCTCCGACACGACCGACGTTCCCTGTTGCCGCTGAACGATCGTCGAGGCCCAAGGCTGGACGTTGTAGATGTCCGACTGGCGCAGCGTGTAGCGCACGGTCTGGCGGGTGTGCTCGGTGAAGGCCCAGCCGGCGCGCAAGGCGAAGCCCAGGCTGCGGTCGCTGTAAGAAGCGATGTTCTGGCGGTCGTTCGACGTCCTGAAGATGTCGAAGCCCGCGGAGATATTCCGGTCGAGGAAATAGGGCTCCGTGAAGCTGAGGTCGATCAAGGTGCTCAAGGTGCCGAGCGACAGGCTGAGGCGCAGGTCCTGGCCCTTGCCGAGGAGGTTGCGCTCGCGGATCGAGATGTCGCCCAGGATACCCGAGGTCGTCGAGAAGCCGGCGCCGAAGGAGATTTCGCCGGTGCTCTGCTCGACCACCTGGACTTCGAGGTTGGTCTTGTCCTGCGCCGAGCCTGGCGCGGCCGAGATATCGACCTTCTCGAAGAAGCCCAGGTTCTTGAGACGCTGCTGGCTGCGGCGGACCTTGGCGGTCGAGAAGGCGTCGCCCTCGGCGAGACGGAATTCGCGGCGGATCACCTTGTCGAGGGTGCGGGTGTTGCCGGAGATGTTGATGCGCTCGACGTAGACCCGGGGCCCTTCCTGGATGTCGAACGTCAGGTCGATGGTGTTCGTGTCCTTGTTGCGCCGGATGTTGGGGCGAACCTCGACGAAGGCGTAGCCTAACGTGCCGACCGCGTCGGCCATCGCCGTCACCGTCTTCTCGACTTCGTCGGCGTCGTACCAATCGCCTTCGCTCATCGTCAGGTAGCTCTTCAGGGTGTCCGTATCGAGCCCCTGGAAGCGCGACGTGACCTCGATCTTGCCGAACTTGTAACGTTCGCCCTCGCTGATCGTGAAGGTGACGAAAAAGCCGTCGCGGTCGGGCGCAAGCTCGGCCACCGCGGAGACGACGCGGAAGTCGGCGTAGCCCTCGGACAGATAGAATTTGCGCAGCAATTCGCGGTCGAGATTCAAGCGATCGGGATCGAAGCGATCGTCGGACGACAGGAAGCGCCACCAAGCGCTTTCGGTGGTCTTGATCCTGCCGCGCAAGGTGCCGTCGCTGAAATGCTCGTTGCCGACGAAGCTGATGCGCTTGATGCCGGTGACGTCGCCCTCGTCGATCTCGAACACCAGGTCGACGCGGCCCTGCTCGAGCTGGATGATCTTGGGCTCGATGACGGCGTTGTAGCGACCGCTGCGGCGATAGATCGTGAGGAGGCGCTCGACGTCGGCTTGCACGCGCGCGCGGGTGAAGACCTGGCGCGGCTTGGACTGCACTTCATCGCGCAGCTTGTCGTCGTCGATCTTCTTGTTGCCCTCGAAGGCGACGCGATTGAGGATCGGGTTCTCCGTCACCTTCACGATCAGGGTCGAGCCCTGCATGTCGATCACGACGTCGGAGAACAGGCCGGTCGAGAACAACGCCTTGAGCGAACGGTCTGCAGCCGCGGCATCGTAGGGTTGCCCTTCCTTGAGCTGCAGGTAAGAGCGGATCGTCTCCGGCTCGGCGCGCACGTTGCCCTGGATCTGGACGGACGTGATCACGCCGGCGGGCGCAGCGCCGCCGCGCTGCGCGACGGCGGGCGAGGCAAAGGCCAGCATCGCAACGACGACCCATACGGCCCAGCGAAAATTCAAACCCACCCGCGCCACCTTCACCGCAAGCCGTTGGCCACGTTCAGCAAGGGAGCTTCATAAACCGGCCTTGGACGATTCGTCACCCCTTTTGTCCCCCACCCCTAGTGCGAATTCAACGCAACAACAACTTGATGTCGTTGAAGGTGGCGATCAGCGCCATGCCGATCACCAGGGCGAAGCCAACTTTCAGCCCGAGTTCCTGCGCCTTGAGCCCCAGCGGCCGACCACGTACGGCCTCGTACAGGTACATCGCCAGATGCCCGCCATCGAGCATCGGCACAGGCAGAAGATTGAACACACCCAACACCACCGACAGCGCGATGACGAGATTAAGGATGCCGACCCAGCCGCCGTAGGACGCCTCGCCTGCCGCCTTGGCGATACGGATCGGGCCGCCCAGCTCGTCGACCGGTCTTGTCGCCGTCAGGATCTGGGCCATCGACGTATAGAACATCGTGGTCATGCCCCAGACGTGGCTCACGCCGGCGCCGACGGCGCCCAGGACGTCGTGGCTGCGGAACTCGGTCACGCCGGCCGGGCGGATGCGGAGGCGCCCGACCGTCTTTTCCTTGCCGGTGCAATCGGTGACCTTGTCGGCCTCGGGCACGAGCGACGTCGTGTAGTCACGGCCGTCGCGGCTGTATGTGACGCTCACCGGCTGGCCGGCCTTGTCACCGATCAGTTCGGGAATGTAGGTGAAATGAGTGACCGGCTTGCCATCGATCGCTTCCAGGCGGTCGCCGACCTTCAACCCTGCCGCCTCGGCCGGACTATTGGGCGTGAACCCGCCAACCACCGGCCGGATGAGCTGGTCCATGCCCAGCTCGCCGTAACGCATGGTGTTGTTGTACTTGTCTGTCCGCTCGCAGAACTGCGGTGCGATCTCGCCGGTCAGGAGCTTGCCGTCGCGCCGGTATTCGACCGGCATTGGCTTGGCCCAGTAGAGGAACTGGGCGTCCTGGATGTCCTCGTAGCGATTGATGCGCTTGCCGGCGAGACGGACGAGTTCGTCACCGGTATGCAGTCCCGCCTTGGCCGCCGGTCCGTCGGCCTGCACCGCGACGGTGGCCGGCGAGTAAGGCTCGCCCGCGGCATAGAAGACGCCGGTAAGGAGCAAGACCGCGAAAAGCAGGTTGGCTGCCGGACCACCGAGGACGACGGCGGCACGGGCGTACAGTGGCTGGGTGAAGAAGGCGCGCTTGCGCTGCTCGGCCGTCAGTGGCTCGTCATGGGTCGCGCTGGCGGCATCGCTGTCGCCCAGGAACTTCACGTAACCGCCGAGCGGGATCGCGGAGATCTTCCACCGCGTGCCGTTGCGGTCGGTCCAGCCGAGCAGCTCGGGCCCAAACCCGATCGAGAAGACCTCGGCATGGATGCCGAAACGGCGGCCGACCCAGTAGTGGCCGAACTCGTGGACGAACACGAGCAGCGTCAGCACCAAAACGAAATACGGCAGATAGGTCGTGAATAGGCTGACGATACCGTGCATGATCCACTACACCATGAATGTCGTTCTACTTCAATTGGTTAGCGTGTGACTTTTAAGAGCCTCGTCGGCCCTCCGGCGGGCCTCGCGGTCGGCCGACTGAATCTGCTGGAGCGAGTCGACAGGTCCTGCAAAGTCGTCGCTCGCCACCATCACGTTCTCAACCACTCGCGCGATGTCGAGGAAGCCGATCCGCCGGGCGAGGAACGCCGCGACCGCCACCTCGTTCGCCGCATTCAGCACCACCGGAGCAAAACCGCCCAACGCCAACGCCTCCCGCGCGAGACGTAGCGAGGGAAAGCGGCCGGAATCGGGCCGCTCGAAGGTGAGCGGCGCGAGGTTGGTAAAATCGAGTCGTGCCGCCGGTCCGTCGATGCGCGCCGGCCAACCGAGCGCATGGGCGATCGGCACGCGCATGTCGGGCGTGCCGAGCTGGGCCAGCACGGAGCCGTCGCGATAGGCGACCATCGAATGGATCACCGATTGCGGATGTACGACGATCTCGATCTGCCCGGTCGGCAGGCCGAACAGCAGGTGCGCCTCGATCAGTTCGAGGCCCTTGTTCATCATGGTCGCCGAATCGATGGAGATCTTGGCGCCCATGTCCCAGTTCGGATGGGCAAGCGCCTGCTCCGGCGTGGCTTCGGCCATGTCGGCAAGCGACCAGTTGCGAAACGGCCCCCCCGATGCGGTCAGGATGAGCCGATCGATCGACGCGCGCTGGCTGGGGTCGAATACCTGGAAGATGGCGTTATGCTCAGAGTCGACCGGCAACAGGGCGCCGCCCGATCCGGAGATGGCATCGATCAGCAGACGGCCGGCGCAGACCAGCGCCTCCTTGTTGGCCAGCGCAACCATGGCGCCGCGCCGGGCGGCCACCAAGGTCGGCGCCAGGCCGGCATAACCGACCACGGCGGCCATCACCCACTCCGCCGGCCGGGACGCGGCCTCGATCACCGCCTCCGGCCCGGCTGCGGCTTCGATGGACGTGCCGGCCAGTGCGTCCTTGAGGGCCCGGTAGCGCTGCGGATTGGCGACGACGGCCATCTTCGCCTTGAGCCGGCGGGCCTGCTCGGCCAGCGCCTCGACCGAATTGCCGGCGACAAGGGCCTCGACACGATAGCTGTCGGGCGCGCGCGCGATGAGGTCGGCCGTGCTCTGGCCGACCGAGCCGGTCGAGCCGACGAT
This sequence comes from Reyranella sp., assembly GCF_965279465.1. Classification (NCBI taxonomy): domain Bacteria; kingdom Pseudomonadati; phylum Pseudomonadota; class Alphaproteobacteria; order Hyphomicrobiales; family Reyranellaceae; genus Reyranella; species Reyranella sp. The sequence goes on along the minus strand of NZ_OZ257242.1, from coordinate 5,038,789 downwards.
CGTGACGTGCCGCGGCGTATCGGGCGACGGCGCGGTCCAACGCATCATGCCCATGGCCAGTCTCCTGCTGTCGCCAGCCGTAGCGCGGCGATGAATACGAGGGCGGCGATCAACCCGTCGATGCGGTCGAGTATACCGCCGTGTCCCGGGATCAGGTTGCCGCTGTCCTTAACCCCCGCACGGCGCTTGGCCGCCGATTCGAGCAGGTCGCCGCCCTGTGCCACCACGGCGATGGTGATCCCGATAACCGCCAGCATCAATGTCTCGCCGGCATCGAACACGAGGCCGCAGGCGGCGCTCACAACGGCGGAGAAGCACATGCCCCCCACCAATCCCGACCAGGTCTTGCTCGGGCTGATCGAGGGCGCGAGCTTGGCACCGCCGGCCAAGGAGCCGATGAAATAGGCGCCAATGTCGGTTGCCCACACGCAGGCCAGGATCCAGAGGATCGTCTCACGGCCGTAGGCCGGCTGGTGGCGCAACCACAGCAGGGCGAGCAAGGCAGCGATCGAATAGGCAGCCGCAAGTACGAAGGCCACCGGCCGCCGATGCGTCAGGCGAAACCACTCGCGGATCATGATCGGCGCGCAGAGCGCGGCGACGACGTCGATCCAGGGGAAACCATACCAGACCGCCGCCAACAGCAGCGGGCCCAGGATGACGGCCGACACGACCCGAAGCAGCAAGCCACGGAAACGCGCTGGAGACGCCTGGGGCGCCCTAGCTTCCGACGCCGCCATAGCGACGTTCGCGGCGGCGGAACTCGGCGATCGCCCGCTCCAGATGCTCCTTGCCGAAGTCGGGCCACAGCGTGTCGACGAACACCAGCTCGGCGTAGGCGCACTGCCAGAGCAGGAAATTGCTAATGCGCTGCTCGCCGCTGGTGCGGATCAGCAAGTCGGGATCTGGCACGCCGGCGGTCAGCAGCTCGCGTTCGAACAGCGCTTCGTCGATCTTCTCCACGGCCAGCTCGCCGGCGGCGACCTTGCGCGCGAGGTTGCGGGTCGCCTGGACGATCTCGTCGCGCGAGCCGTAGTTGATGCAGATATTGACGTCGATCCGCGTGTTGGACTGCGTGCGCCGCTCGGCATCGCCGATATCGGACACGATATCCCTGGCCAGGCGGCCTCGGTCACCGATCACGCGCAACCGCGCGCCGTTGCGGCCGAGTTCTTCCAGCTCGTTGCGTAAATAGTGCCGCAGCAGGCCCATCAGGTCGCTGACCTCCTCGGCCGGACGGGTCCAGTTCTCGGTCGAGAATGCGAACAGCGTGAGCACCGGAATGCCGAGCTCACCCGCCCCGCGGATCACCCGTCGCACTGCATCGGCGCCCCGCCGATGGCCCGCCACGCGCGGCAGCCCCCTCGCCTTCGCCCAACGGCCGTTACCATCCATGATGATGGCGACGTGCCGGGGAGCCGACGACCCGTCGGGCGAGGCAGGCAGCGGAGCTGTCGGCATCAGACGGTCTTGATCTCTTTTTCCTTGGTCGCCAGCGAATCGTCGACCTGCTTGACGTACCGGTCGGTGAGCTTCTGAACCTCGTCCGATTTCTGACGATGCTCGTCCTGAGAGATCTTGTGGTCCTTCTCCGCCTTCCTGAGCGAGTCCATGCCATCGCGACGGATGTTGCGAACCGCGACGCGCCCGCCCTCGGCATACTTATGCGCCAGCTTGGCGAGTTCGTTGCGCCGGTCGGTGGTAAGTTCAGGGATCGGAATTCGGATCATCTGGCCGTCCGGCGCCGGATTGAGCCCGAGGCCCGCGTCGCGGATCGCCTTGGCGGTCGGCATGACGAGGCCCTTGTCCCAGACGCTCACAGTCAGCAGCCGCGATTCTGGCGCGCTCACCGTGCCGACCTGATTGAGCGGCATGCGCTGGCCGTAGGCCTCGACAGTCACCGGATCGAGCAGATTGACCGACGCGCGGCCGGTGCGCAGGCCCTGGAATTCCTTCTTCAGCGCGTCCATCGCGCTTTGCATGCGCTTCTCGAGTTCCTTGAGGTCTGTGCTCATCCTTCAGCCCCCGTCCTTGATGATCGTATATGTACCCTCGCCGGCCATGGTTTCGGCGAAGGATCCGGATTTGTGAATGTCGAAAACGATGATGGGAATCCTGTTCTCGCGCGCCAGCGAGATCGCGGAGGCGTCCATCACCTGGAGGTCCTGTTGCAGCACATCCATGTAGGTGAGCGTCTCGTAACGCTTCGCATTCCTGTCCTTGCGCGGATCGGCCGAATAAACGCCGTCGACCTGCGTGCCCTTCAGCATCGCATCGACGCTCATCTCGGCGGCGCGCAGGGCGGCGGCGGTGTCGGTGGTGAAGAAGGGATTGCCCGTGCCGGCAGCGAAGATCACGACGCGGCCCTTCTCCATGTGGCGGGCGGCGCGACGGCGGATATAGGGCTCGCAGACGGTCGTCATCGGAATGGCCGACTGTACACGGGTCTGCAGCCCTTGCCGCTCCAAAGCGCTCTGCATCGCCAGTGAATTGATGACCGTCGCCAGCATGCCCATATAGTCGCCGCTGGCGCGGTCCATACCGGAAGCGGCGGCCGAGACGCCGCGGAAAATGTTGCCGCCGCCGATCACCAGGCAGACCTGCACACCCATCTCGACGACCGTCTTGATCTCCAGGGCGACCATCTCGACCATCTTCGGATCGAGACCATATTCCCGCTCGCCCATCAGGCCCTCCCCCGAGAGCTTCAGCAGGACGCGACGGTAGCGGGGAGCCGGGGGCATTCGAACGCCTCAGTCAGTTTTTGGGCGACGCGGGCATACCTAGCCCGCGTCGACTGCCGTTCATACTACTTCTTGAGTTGCGCAGCCACCTCGGCGGCGAAATCTTCCGACTTCTTCTCGATGCCTTCGCCCAGGGCGAAACGCAGAAAGCCTGCGAGCCGAACCGGCGCACCGACCTGCTTGGCGGCATCGTCGACGACCTTCGACACCTTGGTCTTGCCGTCGATCACGAAGGCCTGCTCGAGCAGCACGACTTCCTGGTGGAACTTGCGCAACCCGCCTTCGACCATCTTGGCGATGATATCGGCCGCCTTGCCGGTCTGGCTGGCCTTCTCGGCCAGCACGCCCCGCTCTCGCTCGATCGCGGCCTGGTCGAGCTCGGCAACGGTCAGCGACTGCGGATTGGTGGCGGCCACGTGCATGGCAAGCTGCTTGGCGAGCCCCGCCAGCTTGGCCTTGTCGCCCTCGGACTCGAGCGCCACCAGCACGCCGATCTTGCCGAGATCCGGCGCAACGGCGTTGTGGGTGTAGGCCACCACGACGCCGTCGGACACCGACAGGGAGGCGGCACGGCGCAGGCTCATGTTCTCGCCGATCGTGGCGATCATGTTGGTGAGCTCGCCCTGTACGTCGCGGCTGGAGCCGGGGAACGGCGAGGTCGCGACCTTGGCCAGGTCGCCGCCATTGTCGAGGGCGAGCCTGGTCACGGCACCGACGAACTTCTGGAACTGCTCGTTGCGGCCGACGAAGTCGGTCTCGGAATTGACCTCGACGACAGCGCCGCGGGTACCGTTCGCAGCGACGCCCACGAGGCCCTCGGCAGCGACGCGGCCCGCCTTCTTGGAAGCGGCGGACAGGCCCTTGGTGCGCAGCCAGTCGACGGCCTTCTCGAGATCGCCCGAGACCTCGTTCAGCGCCTTCTTGCAATCCATCATGCCCGCGCCGGTCTTCTCGCGCAGCTCTTTGACCAGGGAAGCGGTGATCTCAGCCATAGTTCAGCTCCATCAAGTGCAATAAGGGCCGGTCTTGCGACCGGCCCCGTTGTTGGTCTGCAGAGGGGCCGGCCTACTCGGCCGGCGCTGCCTCGGCGGCCGGAGTGTCGGCGGACGGACCGTCGGCCTCGGCAGCAGGAACTTCTTCAACCGGCGGCTCGTCGAGCGCGCCCACGTCGCCGCCGGAAGCAGCGATCTCGGCGCGGATACCGTCGAGCACCGCGCTGGATATCAGGTCGCAATACAGCGACACGGCGCGGATGGCGTCGTCATTGCCCGGGATCGGATAGTCGACACCGTCCGGATCGGAGTTGCTGTCGAGCACCGCCACGATCGGAATGCCGCGCTTGCGGGCTTCGAGGACCGCGATCGACTCCTTGTTGGTGTCGATGATAAACAGCATGTCGGGTGTGCCGCCCATTTCCTTGATGCCGCCCAGCGACCGCTCGAGCTTGTCGCGCTCGCGCGTAAGGTCGAGCTGTTCCTTCTTGGTCAAGCCGACCACGTCGCCCTTCAGCCGCTCATCGAGCTCGCGCAAGCGCTTGATCGAGGCAGAGATGGTCTGCCAGTTGGTGATCATGCCGCCCAGCCAGCGATGGTTGACGTAGTATTGGCCGCAACGCTTGGCGGCTTCGGCTACGCGATCCGCGGCGGCAGCCTTGGTGCCGACGAACAGCACGCGGCCGCCGTTGGACACGACCTGGCGCACCTGCAGGAGCGCCTGCTCCAGCAGCGGTACGGTCTTGGTGAGGTCGATAATATGAACCCCGTTGCGCACCCCGAAGAGGTACGGCTTCATCTTGGGATTCCAGCGCCGGGTGTGATGTCCGAAGTGGACGCCCGCTTCCAGCAATTGACGCATCGTGAACATCGGCATAGCCATGCCGTATCTCCTTTTCCGGTTGGGCCTCCGCGGGCGTCGTCCCCCCAAGCTTATGAGCCCTGGGGACACCGGAGCGAGCGGCGGGATTTCTCCCCGTCGACCGCAAACCCGCGTGCGAAGTTGGCGCGTATTTAGGGGGTTGGCGGCACGAATGCAAGCTCATCCTCCCTCCCCGCGGGGAGGGGATCGACGAGGGAGGGCGAGTTAAAGCTGGCTCGCGATTTCCCCGGCGAGCTTCAGCAGCGACAGCGGCGCACTGCCCTCCGCCTTGTTGTTGGCAGTTATCCACACCCTGCGCCCTGCCTTGAAGGCGCGGGCGGCCATGCGGGCCAGGATCCGGCGGCTCTTGGGGTCCTCGTCGACCAGCTTGTCGAACGGCTCGTAGCGCTGCTTCGCCGCCTGATAGAGGAAGCCCCGGTGCAGGTTCCAGCGCACCACAAGGTCCCCCGGCAAGCCGCCGTCGAGAACCTCGAGCGCCTTTTCCTGGCGCTCGACTTCCGGCATGCGGTCGTGCAGGCCGACGCAATAGCGCACGCCCTGCTCGCCCAGCATCCTCATCAGGCGCGGGGTCAGCAGCTCGGCATTGCGCAGCTCCAGGGCATAGATCGGCCGCTGCCTGCCCAATTCCTTGGGCAGCGCCGCGAAAAATGCCGCCAGCCGCTCGATCACTATAGTGGCCTCGTCCACCAGTCCGCGCGGTAGCGGCGAGACCTGGAAGACCAGCGGACCAGCCTTCGTGCCGAGTCCCTCAAGGCAAGGCACGACGAACTCGCGCGCCGCGATCGCCGGGTCGAGGAAATGCGGATTGGGGACCTTCCCGCGCCCCTGCTCGTCGCGCATCACGGCGTCGCAAACCAGCGCGGGCGCCTTCACGACGAAGGAAAAGTGATCCGGCACCTGCATAGCGTAGCGCGCATATGCGACGGTGGTGATCGGCGCGTAGAAGGTGCGGTCGAGGCTCACGGTGCGCAGAAGCGGAATCTGGGCGTAGGCCGCCAGGCCTTTCTTGCTGAGCGCGGTCTGCGGATGAACGCCGTCGTAGACGAGTCCGCGCCACCCAGGGAAGAACCACGAGGAAGTGCCGAGCCGGATATCGGTCGGCAGCACCGGCGCCTGCAGCAGCGGCGAGTCCCACGAGGGCCGCACCTCGCCGGGCGCGAGCTTCCGGCGCTTGGGCGCGCCCGGCTGTTCGAACAGGCCGGGCTGGGAACTCAAATTTCCTCCACCTGGGAGACGCCCGGCAGCATGCCGATGATGTCGCGCAGGCCGCCGGCGATCGAGTAGGTGCCGGGCAAGGTGACCTCGACCTCGCTCTCCTCCTGCTCCATCGGCACGACCAGCGTGACCCGGCCGCGCCCGCGCTTGCCTTCGAGCGACTTGCGCAGCGCTTCGAGCGCGCCGGGATCGGAGATCACGATGCGCAGCCCGGCGGCAGAGTTGGCGACGGCGTCCTCCAGCTTCTCCACGGTCTGCGCCATCAGCTTGATCTGCTCGCCGTCGAGCCGTCCGTCGCAGGAGATCAGCACCGCCTGCCCCGCTTCCAGGAGATTGCGCTTGGCGCTCAGCACCTCGCTGAAGACGGTGAGCTCGAAAGCGCCCGACTGATCGGAGCACTGCACGAAGGCAAAGCGGTTGCCCTTGGCCGAGGTGCGCTCGAGCTTGTCGATCACGGTGCCGGCCAGCTTGATGCGGCCCGACGTACCGCGCTGCAGGAGCCCCAGCAGGTCGGCCGCGCGCGTCACGCCCAGCCGCTGCAAGCTCTTGTCGTACGCCGCCAGCGGATGCGACGAGAGATAGAAGCCGATGGCCGAGAATTCCTGCTGCAGCCGTTCCATCGGCGCCCAGTCGGGCACCTTGGGCAATTGCGGTCGGCGCTGCGCGGTGTCGTCGCCGAACAGGCTGTTCTGGTTGCTGCCGCGCGACTCGTGCGTCGCCTGCGAATGGCGCATCAGCGCCTCGATGGCCCCGAACGTCTGCGCCCGGTTCTTGTTCAGCGTATCGAAGCCGCCCGCCTTCACCAGGCTTTCGACCAGCCGCTTGTTCAGCACGCGCTGGTCCAGTCTCTCCGCGAAGTCGAACAGATCCTTGAAAGGGCCGTTCTCCTCCCGCTCGCCAGCCAGGCGCGCCATGGCCTCGCGGCCGACGCCCTTGATCGCGGCCAGTGCGTAACGGATCGCCTTCTTGCCCTCGGCCGTCCGCTCGACGGTGAACTCGGCCGTCGAGCGCGTGACGTCGGGCGGCAGCAGCTCGACACCGATTTTCTCGAGGTCGCGGCGGTAACCGTTCAGCTTGTCGACGTTGCCCATGTCGAGGGTCATCGTCGCGGCGAAGAACTCGACCGGATGGTTGGCCTTGAGATAGGCCGTCTGGTAGCAGACCAGCGCATAGGCGGCCGCGTGGCTCTTGTTGAAGCCGTACCCGGCAAACTTGTCGACCTGGTCGAAGATCGAGGAGGCCTTGTCTTTCTTGACGCCGTTCTTCTCCGCACCCTGCACGAAGTTGGCGCGCTGCGCGTCCATTTCGGCCTGGATCTTCTTGCCCATGGCGCGGCGCAGCAGGTCGGCGCCGCCCAGCGAATAGCCGCTCAGCACCTGGGCGATCTGCATCACCTGCTCCTGGTAGATCATGATGCCGTAGGTTTCCTTCAGGATTCCTTCGAGCAGCGGATGCAGGTAGTCGGGCGTCTCCTCGCCGTGCTTGCGCTTGATGTAGCTCGGGATGTTTTCCATCGGACCGGGCCGGTAGAGCGCCACCACGGCGATGATGTCCTCGAAGCGATCGGGCTTCAGCTTGCGCAGCACGTCGCGCATGCCGTTGCCTTCCAGCTGGAACACCCCCGATCCGTCGCCGCGCGCCAGCAGCTCGAAGGTCTTCTTGTCGTCGAGCGGCAGCTTGGGAATGTCGATCTGGTCGCGGCCGATCAGATCCCACGCCTTCTCGATCACGGTCAGGGTCTTCAGCCCCAGGAAGTCGAACTTCACCAGCCCCGCCGGCTCGACCCATTTCATGTTGAACTGGGTGGCGGGCAGCGAGTCCTTGTTGTCGGTGTCGCGGTAGAGCGGCACCAGCTCGTGCAGCGGCCGGTCGCCGATCACCACGCCGGCGGCATGGGTCGAGGCGTTGCGGTAGAGCCCTTCCAGCTGCAGGGCGAGGTCGATCAACCGCTTGATCTCCTCGTCCGCGTTGTATTGCTCCTTCAGGAGCTGCTCGGTCTCGAGCGCCTTGGCCAGCGTCACCGGGTTGGCAGGATTGTTCGGCACCAGCTTGCAGATGCGGTCGACCTGGCCGTAGGGCATGCCGAGCACGCGCCCGACGTCGCGCAGCACTGCACGGGCCTGCAGCTTGCCGAAGGTGATGATGGCAGCGACCCGGTCGGCACCGTACTCGTCGCGCACGTAGCGGATCACGCGGTCGCGCTTGTCCTGGCAGAAGTCGATATCGAAATCCGGCATCGACACGCGCTCGGGGTTGAGGAAGCGCTCGAACAGCAGCCCCCAGCGCAGCGGATCCAGGTCGGTGATCTTGAGCGCCCAGGCGACGAGCGAACCTGCACCCGAACCGCGCCCCGGTCCGACCGGCACGCCGTTGTCCTTCGCCCACTGGATGAAGTCGGCCACGATCAGGAAGTAGCCGGCAAAACCCATCTTCACGATCATGTTGAGCTCGTAGAGGAGCCGCTCCTCGTACTTGCCGAACTCGATTCCATCGGCCAGCCGCCCCAGCAGCCGGAGCTCGTCGAGACCGCGCCGGGCCAGATCGCGCAAAGCCTCCTCCTCGGACCGGCCCTGCAGCTTGGTGTAACTCGGCAGGATCGGCTTGCGCGGCGCGGGCATGTAGGCGCAGCGCTGGGCGATTACCAAGGTGTTGTCGCAGGCTTCGGGCAGGTCGGCGAAGATCTGGCGCATCTGGACCGCCGACTTGAAATAATGCTCGGGCGTCAGCCGCCGGCGATTGGGATCTTCGATATGCACGCCCTGCTCGATGCAGAGCAGCACGTCATGCGCCTCGTACATCGACTCCTTGGGAAAGTGCACGTCGTTGGTACCGACGATCGGCAGGCCCTTGGCATAGGCAAGATCGAGCAGCGGACCTTCGATGCGGCGCTCATTGTCCTCGCCGTGACGCTGCAGCTCGAGATAGAGCCGGCCGTCGAACAACTTCTGCAGCCGTTCGAGGTGATGTTCCGACGCCGGGCCCTGGCCGCCGCCCAGCAGGCGGCCCAGCATGCTGCTCGCCGAGCCGGTGAAGGCCAGCAGGCCGTCGGTATATCCGACCAGATCGTCGAGCGGCAGGGCCGCGGTCGAGCCGGTCTTGAATTCGAGATGGGCGCGGCTCACCAGCCGCATCAGGTTGAGATAGCCCTGCTCGCTCTGGACCAGGACAGTCAGCCAGTCGGTCGTCGGCAGCTTGCCGGCCGTGGCGATGCCGCCCTCCTCCTCGCGCCGGATGGCGAGATCGCAGCCAACGATCGGCTGGATGCCCGCCTTGGCAGCGTACTGGGAGAATTCCAGCGCGCCGAACAGGTTGTTGCGGTCCGTCACGGCGACCGCCGGCATGGCGTTTTCCTTCGCCAAGCCGACGATCTTGTCGACCTTGTTCGCGCCTTCGGTGAGCGAATAGGCGGAGCGGACCTTCAGATGGATGAAATCAGCGATGGGCACGGGCCACTATGGCCCCTACATCTTGTGGAAAGCGAGGCGGGATTACGGTCTGACCACCGTCATCTTGAAAGGACCCGCGTTCGCCGCGGCATGCGCCACGGCCTCATTCACCTGGTCCAGCGGAAATTCGGTCACCGTGAACCCGTCCAGCCGGATTTGGCCCGAGCGAACCATCCCGACCAGGCGCCGGATGGCGTCGCGCGGATACATCCACTGGCCCCTCACCTCGATGCCGTAACGCATCATCCAGGCATAGGGCAGCGCTACGTCCTCGCGGATGCCGCCCATCAGGACGACGCGCCCGTAGGGTCGTACCGCGAGGGCGGCCGCGCGCACCCAGCTTGCGCTCGCTTCCGGCGGCAGAAGGTCGAGCACGATGTCGACCGGTCCGCCCGCCGCACGCTGCATGTTGCGTCGGTCGTCCTCCTCGCTGCCGCTCATCGTCACCGTTCGGACGCGATCGCCGAAGCGGTGCTCTAGCTCGGCCAGCACTGCCGCATTGCGACCGGTGGCGACGATGCGCGCCGCGCCCATGGCGATGCCGGCCATTACACCGGCGCTGCCGAAGGCGCCGGTCGCGCCGTTGACCAGCAGGGTCTCGCCCGCCAGCAGCCGGCCAGCAAGCAGCCCGCCGTAGGGTACCAGCAGCCGGCCGAGCGCGAACCAGCGGCCGGCATCTGCAGGATCGATGGCGCCGATCGGCACGGCATTTTCGGTCGGCACACGCACCCGCTCAGCGAAGGCCCCATCGTGGTAGTAGCGCTGCAGCCGCAGGGCTTCGGGGGTGCCCGCCGTCAGCCCCTGCAGGATGATGTCGGGAGCCACGGCGTCGTCACGTCCACGGATGGTCGGATCGATCATGACCCAGTCGCCGATCGAAAGCCGCGTCGCGTCCGGCCCGATCGCCCGTACCCGGCCGATGCCGCCCGATCCCGGCACGATGGGCAGCTCCAGCAGGTACTGCCGCTTGCCGCTGAAGACGTCGCGGGCATAGGCGAGCATGCCCGCGGCCACGACATCGACGATCACCTCGCCGGTACCGAGCACGGGATCGGGGACAGATTCGACGGAGAGCGGCGAGCCGAACGCCTTCAGGACGGCAGCTTTCATGGGACACCTCGTTTTGGGATGGCCCATTGTCTGCCGTTCGAGGTAGTCTATTCAGACCTGGTATTATCCTGGGATCAGTTGGTACTACCATGGACGCACGGCGCAGCGAGCTCGGTGACTTCCTTCGTTCACGGCGCCAGCGGCTGAGGCCCGAGACGGTCGGCCTGCCCGCGACCCGTCGGCGGCGCACGCCCGGGCTGCGGCGCGAAGAGGTGGCCGAGCTCGCCGGCATCGGCATCGACTGGTATGTCCGGCTTGAACAGGGACGCAGCGTCAATCCCTCGCTCACAACCATCGATGCCCTGGCGCGTGCGCTGCGGCTGGGCAAGGCCGAGCACAATCACCTGCGCGCCCTCGCCCGGCACGGCGATCAACGCGCCTTCGCCAGGGAGACGGTACCCGATGCGATCCGGCTTATGGTCGAGAGCCTGCCGAATCCGGCGTACATCACCGGCCGGCGCTGGGACGTGCTGGCCTGGAACACGGCAGCCGAAGAGGTTTTCGCCTTCGACCGCGTGGCCGACGAGGACCGCAACACGCTGATCTTCATGCTCACCAAGCCGGCGAGCCGCCGCCTGTTCGGCGCAGGCTGGGCCGACGAGGCCCGGCGGATGGTGGCGATGTTCCGCACGACGCATGACCTCTGGGCGGGTGACCCCGCCTTCGTCGAGCTGCTCGCCCGCCTGCGGCGCGACAGTCCGGAATTCCCCGGCTGGTGGAAGGCGCACGACATCCGCGACGTCGCCGCCGGCGAGAAGCGGATGGTGCATCCGAAGAAGGGCGTGCTGCGCTTCCAGCACGCGTCGTTCCAGTGCAACGACGAGCCGGGGCTCAAGCTGGTGATCTACACGCCGATTCTGTCGTCGTGAGCGAAGCGCCGGACCTCTCGCCACTCAGAAGAAGGTGCCCAGCACCTGAATACGCCTGTCAGGCGTCTCTCAGGTCAAGCCTCTGTTCAATTCGCTCCAGGCGCATCTCCAGGCGATCGATCCGGCGAGACTGTCCGGCAAAGTCGCCGTGGACCATGGCAACCGACTTCTCGACGCTCGCCAGTCGCTCCTCGACAGCAGTAAGCCGCTCTTTCACGTCGCGCATGTCCTCTCCAAGCCGATCCATCTTGGCATCGAGGCGGCGCAGGAAGACGAGCGTCAGGTTTTCGAGGTCGTCGGCCATGGATATATTGTAGGCATGCAATAGCATCGCGGCCACGTATGATATCGTACCGAGCTTCGCGAAGCACCGTGCGGACGGCCAGGCGTGGAGCGCGGTTGTTGGCGCCAGATCCCCCGCTGCGCTTACGAAAACAGAATGCCGTCCTTGAGATGCAGCGTGCGATCCATCCTCGCGGCAAGCTCGGGATTGTGGGTGGCGATCAGCGCGGCCATGCCGGTCTCGCGGACGAGAGCGAGGAGCTGGCGGAAGACTGTGTCCGCAGTTGCGGCGTCGAGATTGCCGGTCGGCTCGTCGGCCAGCAGCACGCGCGGGGCGTTGGCGACGGCGCGGGCGATGGCCACCCGCTGCTGCTCGCCGCCCGACAGGCGGCCGGGCCGGTGCTCGGCACGGTCCTTGAGGCCGACCATGGCCAGCAGGTCGGCGGAGCGCACCCGCGCCTCGCTGCGCGACAGGCCGTTCAGCATCTGCGGCAGCATCACGTTCTCCAGCGCCGAGAATTCCGGCAGCAGGTGGTGATACTGATAGACGAAGCCCAGGAACTTGCGGCGCAGCGCCGTGCGCGGGCCATCGCCGAGCGTCTTGGTGGGCTTGCCGTCAACCACGACCTCGCCACCGTCCGGGCGCTCGAGCAGCCCCGCGATATGCAAAAGGGTCGACTTGCCGCTGCCCGACTGGCCGACCAGCGCCACGATCTCACCGGCGCGCAGGTCGAGCGAGATCGCGCGCAGCACCTCGAGGCGGCGATCGCCCTGCACGAAGGTGCGCTGGAGGGCGCGCAGCGAGAGCGGAAAGGAGTTGTCACTCATGCCGCAGCCCTTCGACAGGTTCGATGCGCGTGCTGCGCCAGGCGGGATAAGCCGCCGCCGCGAGCGACAGGCCGACGGCGATGGCGATCACGGTCAGAACATCTCTCAGCCGGATAGTCGCCGGCGCCGAGGTGATGAACTCGAGCTCCATCGAGCTGCCTTGCAACCGGCCGATCAGCTCGACGATCGACGCAATGTTGGTACTGACCAGCAAGCCGAGCGCGGTGCCGGCGGCCGTCCCCACGATCCCGACGGCCGCCGCCGACAGGAAGAAGGCGCGCACGATCGTGCCCTTCCCCGCTCCCATGGTGCGCAGGATCGCGATGCTGCCGCGCTTGACCCTCACCAGCATGGTGAAGCTCGCCACGACGTTCATGGCCGCCACCAGTACGATCAGGGTGAGGATGATGAACATCATGACCCTCTCGACCTCGAGCGCGCCGACGAAGCGGGCATTGAGCGTCTGCCAGTCCGAGACCTTGAGGTCGTCGCGGCCGAGCGACTTGCGGATTTCCGCGGCGACCTTCGGCGCGGCGTTGGGATCGGCGAGGTCGAGGTCGATCGAGCTTACCGCCCGGCGATCGTATTCGAGGTCCTCCTGCAGCATCTGCAAGGGCATGAAGACCAGAGCGTTGTCGAACTCGTAGCGCTTGCTGAGGAAGCTGCCGAGCAATTCGTAGTCCGAATAGCGCGGCGCGATCGTGCCCGACTCGTTCAGCCGATGGGTGGTGACGGTGACCATGTCACCGGCGGCGATGCCCAGCGCCTGGCGCAGGCGTTCGCCCACCACCACGCCCGGCTTGGTGCCGAAGTCGCCCAGCCCGCCGTGGACGAGGTTCTTCGTGACCATGTCGCGCGACAGCAGATCCTCCACACGGACGCCGCGGATCAGCACGCCCCTGCTCTGGCCGCCCGCGCTGATCAGCGCCTGGCGCTCGAGGGTCGGCCGCACGGTCTTGACCTCCGGCACCTTGCGCAGCGCCTCGAGCAGCTCGGGCGTGGTCTGCAGCATGCCGTCGCGCGCGGTGATCACGATATGGCCGTTCATGCCGATCAGCCGGCTGATCAGGTTGGTCCGGAAACCACTCATCACGGACAACACCACGATGAGGGTCGCCACGCCCAGCGCGACGCCGATCAGGGAGAAGATCGCGATGAACGACACGAAGCCCTCGCGCTGGCGCGTCGCGAGATAGCGCCAGGCGAGCCAGCGCTCGACGGTACGTTCGCCGCGGCGGACAGCGGCGTCACTCACGGCGCAGCCCTTCCACCGGGTCGAGCCGTGCGGCGCGCGCCGCGGGGTAGAGCGAAGCCACCAGCGCGAACACCACCGCCATGCCGGCGATGGCCGCGACCTCCTGCCAGGTGATGTGCGCGGGCATCTCGGCCAGCAGATAGAGCGTCTCGTCGAACAGCACGAGGCCGAAGGCATGCTGCAGCCATTGGCGGATCGACTCGATATTGAGCGCGAATGCCAACCCGAGCGCGACGCCGATCGCGGCGCCGATACTGCCGATCGCCAGCCCATCGATCAGGAACAGCCGCATGACGGCGCCGCGCGTGGCGCCGATGGTGCGCAGGATGGCGATGTCCGCGGTCTTGGTGCGCACCAGCATCACCAGGCTGGACACGATGTTGAAGGCCGCCACCAGGACGATCATGGTGAGGACGATGAACAGGACGTTGGACTGGCTCTGGATGGCGGCGAAGAAGCCGTAATTGGCCTGGGACCAGTCGAACACCCAACCCTCCGGGCCGACGGTCTGCGTGACGAGGCGACGCTCGTCCGCAAGCGAAGTGCCCTCGTTCAGGAACACCTCGATGGTCGAGACCTTGTCGCCGAGATTGAGCATGCGCTGCACATCGACCAGCGGCGCATAGACGAAATTCGAGTCGTAGTCGTACATGCCGGCGCAGAAGATTGCCGCGACCCTGACCGAGGCCGAACGCGGCATGACGCCGAGCGGCGTGGCGACCGACACCGGGGAGACGAGCTGCAGCCGGTCGCCGATCTTCAGCCCCATCAGGTCGGCGAAGCGCTTGCCGACCACGACGGTGAAATCGTCGCCGAAGCCGTCCAGCGTGCCCCAGTCGATCGGCTTCCCGTCGTCGCTGCGGCACAGGTTGCGATAGCGATCGCGGACGCCGGGCGGGCCTTCGATGGCGGCGGAGAGCGGCCGGCGGGCTCGGAAATCGTCCGGGGACATGCCGCGCAACAGCACGCCGCGCACCTTGTCGCCGGCCACGGCGATCACCTGGCCTTCGGCCGAGGCGGTGGCCGTCGCCACGCCGGGCACGGCGCGCAGTCGCGAAATCAGGTCGGGCGTCGCCACGAGCCCGCCGCGCGTGCCCTGCACGCCGAGCTGGCCGCTGATGCCGGCCATCTGGCGCAGCATCTCGATCTGGAAGCCGTTCATCACGGCCATGACCACGATGAGCGTGCCGACGCCCAGCGCAATGCCGACCAGCGAGAAGCCGGCGATCACCGAGATGAAGCCCTCCTCGCGGCGGGCCCGCAGGTAGCGGAAGGCGATCAGGCGCTCAACGGCAGCGAATGCCACTTACCTCTACCTTTCGTTCCCAGCAGTCACGCGTAGGAACATGATCCGCAGGCAGGAGCGTCATGAGAAGCGGGTAACGACTTCCTCGGCCGGAAGTTCCTCGCGCGCGCCGGTCTTGCGGTTCTTGAGCTCGACCTTCCCGGCGGCGACACCCTTGGGACCGACGATCACCTGCCAGGGGATGCCGATCAGGTCCATGTCGGCGAACTTGCCGCCTGGCCGTATGTCGCGGTCGTCGTGGAGCACCTCGATCCCCTTCGCCGTCAGCTCGCTGTAGAGCCTGGCGCAGGCGCCGGCAACGGCGCCGTCGTCCGGCTTCAAATTGACAAGGGCAACCTTGAACGGCGCAACCGACTCCGGCCAGACGATGCCGGCCGCATCGTGGCTCGCCTCGATGATGCCGCCGACAAGACGCGACACACCGATGCCGTAGGATCCCATCTCGACCGTGATCTCATCGCCGCCCGGACCGGCGACGATCGCCTTCATCGGCTTCGAATACCTGGTGCCGAAATAGAAGATGTGGCCGACCTCGATACCGCGCGCGGACAGGCGCTCGGCTTCCGGGATCGCCTCGAACGCGGCCTTGTCGTGCATCTCGTCGGTCGCGGCATAGAGCGATGTCCATTCCTGGACGATCGGCTGGAGGTCGGCGCCGTAGTCGATGGTTCGGCTCAGGATGTCCTTGTCGACCAGCCCCTTGTGGCAGAACACCTCGCTCTCGCCGGTCTCGGCCAGGACGATGAACTCGTGACTCAGGTCGCCGCCGATCGGGCCGGTATCCGCACGCATCGGGATCGCCTTCAGCCCCATGCGCGCGAAGGTGCGCAGATAGGCCACGAACATCTTGTTGTAGGAATGGATCGCGCCCGCCTTGTCGACGTCGAAGGAGTAATTGTCCTTCATCAGGAACTCGCGGCCGCGCATCACACCGAATCGGGGCCGGACCTCGTCCCGGAACTTCCACTGGATGTGATAGAGGTTCTTGGGCAGGTCGCGGTAGCTCTTCACGCCGTCGCGGAAGAGGACGGTGATCATCTCCTCGTTGGTCGGGCCGAACAGCATGTCGCGGTCGTGCCGGTCCTTGATGCGCAGCATCTCCGGCCCGTAGGCGTCGTAGCGACCGCTCTCGCGCCACAGATCGGCCGACTGGATGGTCGGCATCAGCACTTCCTGAGCACCCGCCCCGTCCTGTTCCTCGCGCACGATGCGCTCGATGTTGCGAAGCACCCGAAGGCCGAGCGGCAGCCACGCATAGATGCCGGCGCTGGTCTGGCGGATCAGGCCGGCCCGCAACATCAGCCGGTGCGAGACGATCTGCGCCTCGGAAGGCGTTTCTTTCAGAGTCGGCAGGAAATATTGGCTCATTCGCATGGCGGCGGACTGTAGGGAACGGGCTGTGCAAAGGCAAACAAAGCCGGCTTTCCCGGCTGGCTTTGCACAGGTCGGTGCCCGCACACTGCGGCAATCGATGGGGGAGACCGCCAATGCTCGAACAACTGTTCAAACTGAGCGAGAACAAGACGACGGTGCGGACGGAGATCGTGGCCGGGATCACGACCTTCCTCACCATGGCCTACATCATCTTCGTCAATCCGGACATCCTCAGCAAGGCCGGCATGCCGTTCGGCGCGGTGTTCGCGTCGACCTGCGTGGCCGCCGCCATCGGCTGCCTGCTCATGGCCTTTCTCGCCAACTACCCGATCGCGCTGGCACCGGGCATGGGGCTCAACGCCTACTTCGCCTTCGTGGTGGTCGGCCAGATGAAATTCAGCTGGCAGGTTGCGCTCGGCTGCGTGTTCCTGTCGGGTATCCTCTTCTTCATCATCAGTGTGCTGCCGATCCGCGAATGGATCGTCAACGCGATTCCGCGGTCCCTCAAGATGGCGATCGCCGCCGGCATCGGCCTGTTCCTCGCGCTGATCGCGCTCAAGAACGCCGGGATCGTCGTCGCCAATCCCGCGACGATGGTGGCGCACGGCGACCTCGCGAGCTGGCCAGTGCTGATGGCGACGCTCGGCTTCGCACTGATCGTCGCCCTCGAATATCGCAAGGTGCTCGGCGGCGTGATCATCGGCATCCTTGCAGTGACCATCGTCTCGATTATCGCCGGCCAGCAGAAGTTCGGCGGCATCGTCGACATGCCACCGTCGATCGCGCCGGTATTCCTTCAGATGGATCTCGGCGGCGCTCTGCAGGTCGGGCTGGTGACGGTCGTCTTCGCCTTCCTGTTCGTCGATTTGTTCGACAACACCGGCACGCTGATCGCCCTCGCTCATCGTGGCGGCTTCATGCGGCCCGACGGCACCGTTCCGCGCCTCAATCGTGCGCTGATATCCGACAGTGCCGCAGCGATGATCGGTGCCGCGGTCGGCACCTCGACGACGACGAGCTACATCGAGAGCGCGTCGGGCATCAACGCCGGCGGCCGCACCGGACTGACGGCGCTCACCGTCGCGGTGCTCTTTCTGCTCGCGCTGTTCATCGCACCGCTCGCCGGTTCCATTCCACCCTACGCCACGGCGCCAGCGCTTCTGTACGTCGCCTGCCTGATGACGCGTGGCCTCGTGGAGATCGAATGGAACGACATCACCGAGTCGGCGCCGGCCGTGATCACCGCGATCGCGATGCCCTTCACCTTCTCGATCGCGGAAGGAATCGCCTTCGGGTTCATTTCCTATGCCGGAATCAAATTCGTCGCCGGAAAGTTCGCGGACATCCATCCGGCGGTCGCAATTCTCGCTGTGCTGTTCGTGATCAAGTATGTGGTCATGCCCTAGTCACAGAGCATTCCGACAAAGCGTACGGACATTTGTTGCTCCCGGTGCACCCACCGATCCTAACATTCGTTCCGTCAAGCCCCCTCTCTCGAAAGAATTGGTCTTGGCAATTCCACAAACGCCATGTACACAGCCTAAGCCTTAGGCGATGGCCTGAGTTTTAGGGAGGAGAGCGGCTTCAAAAGCCGCCGAGGACCACAAGTTTCGGGGTAAGAGAGAAGCGGCGGCCACACGGGGCCGCCGCTTTTCGTTTCAGCGGTCTACTCGCGGAAGCTGAAGAAATCCGACTGGTGCAGGACGAAGAAGCCGATCCACAGCACGGCTGCCACGATCGTGGTAATGACGGCCTTGCGGAGCAGCTGCGGCCGCTCGGGCGATCCGCGCTCCTGCCCCCGCCCCGGATTTTCGACCCTTTTGACCCCGAGCGGTAGGACGGCGAACAGCACCGTCCACCAGATCACCACATAGACCATGAGCCCAGTCGCCCAGCTCATCGTGACCGTCGAGCGGTGTCATCCCGAGCGTAGCGAGGGACCTTTAAGCATCTCATCGCTGGGAGCGCGGGTCTCCAGACCCGCTCATGATCCTGAGCGGGTCTGGAGACCCGCGCTCCCAGCAAAGAGCTGATCAACTCTAAACCTGCTCGAGCTCGATCAGGGTGCCGGTGAAATCCTTCGGATGGAGGAACAGCACGGGCTTGTCGTGGGCGCCGATCTTCGGCTCGCCGTCGCCGAGCACCCGCGCCCCGCCGGCCTTCAGCTTATCGCGTGCGGCGTAGATGTCCTCGACCTCGTAGCAGACGTGGTGGATGCCGCCGTCGGCATTGCGGGCGAGGAAATTGGCGATCGGCGATTTCTCGCCGAGGGGATGCAACAACTCGATCTTCGTGTTGGGCAGCTCGACGAACACGACCGTGACGCCGTGCGCGGGCTGTGCCTTGGGAGCGCTCACCTTGGCGCCCATGACCGTGCGGTAGAGCTCGCCGGCCTTGTCGAGGTCCGGCACGGCAATGGCGATGTGGTTCAGGCGTCCGATCATGGGCTCTCCTCGGACGTTAGATGCGGACGATATGGACATCCGTCAACGGCTTCTTGCCGAGATGCGCTCGCACGACGCGGCGCAGCGCCTTGTGGGCCGCGTCCTCGATCCGCCCGTCGTCGCGCCGTTCGGCGGCGCTGAGGTCGGCCAGCATCTCCTTGAGGCCGGCAACGATGGCTTCAGCCAGCTCGCCCTCCTCGTCTTCCATGCCGCGCAGGCTCACGACGGGTGCAGCTTTCGGTCGGCCCTGCTGGTCGATCACCAGGGTGGCCGCTGCCGCGCCATTCCACAGCAGCTTGCGCCGTTCGCGCAGCGCCAGCCCCTCCAGCGGGATAACGCCATCACCGTCGCGCGCCAGGCGGCCGGCAGGGACATGGTCGATGATCGTGGCGGGGCCCGGCGCCAGCCGGACCAGGGTGCCGTTCGGCGCCACCACCGTCTCCGGCACCTGGCACTGCCGGGCGAGCGCCGCATGCTCGACCATGTGCCGCACCTCGCCATGGACCGGCAGGGCGATCCTGGGCCGGACCCACTGGTACATACGGACCAGCTCGTCTCGCGCCGGGTGCCCTGAAACATGGATATGCTCGTCGGGACCGTCGCTGATCACCTCGACGCCGCGCGCCGTCAGCGCATTCTGCAAGCGCCCGACCGGCCGCTCGTTGCCCGGGATCACGCGCGAGGAGAAGATCGCGGTGTCGCCGGCCTCGAGCACCAGGTCGCGATGCTCGCCGGTGGCGATCTTGGCCATCGAGGCGCGCGGCTCGCCCTGGCTGCCGGTACAGATGAGCAGGACCTTCTCGCGCGGCAGATACCCTGCGTCCTGTTCCGACACGGTCTGCGGGAAATCGAGCAGATAGCCGCATTCCTGAGCCGCCTCGACCATGCGCTGCAACGCGCGGCCCGACAGCACCGGATGGCGACCGGCCGCGACCGCCGCCTTCGCGATGCTCTCGACCCGCGCGAGGTTGGAGGCAAAGCAGGTCACGGCGACCCGGTTCTTGCGCGTCTTCACCAGCTTCTCGAGGTTGGCGCGCACGGTCGCCTCCGAGCCCGCCTCGCCCTCGACGAACACATTGGTGCTGTCGCACACCATGGCGAGCGCGCCCTCGTCGCCGATGCGCTTCAGCGTCCTTTCGTCGGTAAGCTCGCCCAGGAGCGGCTCGGGATCGATCTTCCAGTCGCCGGTATGGAACACCGTGCCGAACTTCGTCCGGACCGCCAGGGCATTCGGCTCCAGGATCGAATGCGTCATGGTGATCATCTCGAGCTCGAACGGCCCGACGGTGAACTCGCCGCCGAGCGGTATCTCGGTGATCGGCACCGTGTTGAACAGGCCCGCCTCACGGAGCTTGCGCTTCAACACCGAGGCGGCGAACGGCGTGGCATAGACCGGCGCCTCGAGCCGCGGCCAGAGGTCGGCCACGGCGCCGAGATGGTCCTCGTGGGCATGGGTGATGATGATGCCCGCGAGATCCTTGCGCCGTTCCTCGATGAAGGACGGATCGGGCATCACGACCTCGACGCCCGGCATGGTGTCGTCGCCGAAGGCGATGCCGAGGTCGACCATCAGCCACTTGCCGGCGTGGCCGTAGAGATTGAGGTTCATGCCGATCTCACCGGCACCGCCCAGGGCGAGGAACAGGAGCTCGTCGTTCGTGGGAACTGTCATGCGCGGTTACGACGCCATATCTCCAGCAGTCCCAGCGACATCAGGTCCGGCTCGATGGCATCGAACAGGCCGATCTCATCCTTGAAGACGTTGGCCAGGCCTCCGGTTGCGACGACCTTCATCGGCTCGCCGTATTCGGCGCGGATGCGCTTGATCAGGCTCTCGATCAGCCCGACGTAGCCCCAGAAGATACCCGACTGCATGGCTGGCACAGTGGCCTTACCGATCACCTTCTCGGGCTTCTCGACCCGGATGCGCGGCAGGCGCGCAGTCATCAGGTAGAAGGATTCGATGGTCAGCTCGACGCCCGGCGCCAGCACGCCACCGACGAAGTTGCCGTCCTTGTCGGCCATGTCGAAGGTCGTGGCGCTGCCGAAGTCGATGGTGATCAGCGGTCCGCCATGCCGTTTGTGCCCTGCGATCACGCCGACCAGACGGTCGGCGCCGACATCCTGCGGCCGGTCGATCAGCACCTTTATGCCCAGTATGCAGTCAGGTTCGCCGACAACCAGCAACGGTGTCTTGAAGTAGGACTCGCACAGGCGGCGCAGGTGCGTGTTCACCGCCGGCACAACGCTCGCCAGGATCGCGCCGCTGAGCGCCTTCCGATCGAAACCCTGCAGGTCCATGAGCTGGGTGAGCCAAGCGGCATATTCGTCGGCCGTGCGCTTGACCTCGGTGCGCAGGCGAAACTGCGCCACGATCCGATCGCCGTCGAACACGGCGAACTTGGAATTGGTATTTCCGACGTCGATGGCGAGCAGCATCGCTCGAACTCCTTCAGGCCGCGCGGGCCAACAGCTCTCCCGCCACGATCCGGCGCGGACCGCCGGAGGTATCCAGCAGCAGGGCCCCTTCCCGGTCCATTCCGGCGAAGCGGCCACGCACGACTTCATCGCCGAGCTTCACGTCGACCTCGAGGCCGAGCGGGCCGGCCTTGGCCAGCCATTGCGCGCGAACGGCCTCGAAGCCGTCGCGCCGCCACTCGGCGACGCGCAGGGCCAGGGCGGCGGCGAGCCGCTCCAGGGCCGCTTCGACAGTGCCGCCGAGGCAGGCGCCGCGATAGCGCATCTCGGGCAGGCTCGGGGCGAAGCCGACGTTCACGCCGATTCCCATCACCACGTGCTCGGCCTGGCCGCCCTGGCCGATCGAGCTCTCGGGAAGGATCCCGGCGACCTTGCCGCCGTCGACCAGCACGTCGTTCGGCCACTTCACCCGCACGTCGCGACCGGCCGGGACGATGTCGGCCACCGCCAGCGCCGCCACGAAACCCAGCTCGGCCGCCCGCATGGCCTGACAATCGGGCCGCAGGATCGTCGAACTGTACAGATTGCCGATCGGCGAGGCCCAGACCCGGCCGCGCCGGCCACGTCCGCCGGTCTGCTCGCGCGCCCAGACGACGGTGCCCTCCGGCGAGCCCGCTTCGGCAAGGCGCGCGGCCTCGTCGTTGGTGCTGCCGACGCTTTGCAGCGCGACCAGCCTCCACCCGTCCGGCAGGACGGGCGCGGGTATCACGGGAACAAGCCCTTGGCGGCGGCTGCGGCGATCAGGCTGAGCGGCTGCGGCGCCAGCGAGAAGACGGCGAGCAGCGCCGCCGCTACCAGAGCAACAGCACGATTGACGCTGAACGAACTCGAATCGAGCACCTCGGTGCCTTCGTCGAAATACATCACCTTGACGATGCGCAGGTAGTAGTAGGACGCCACGACGGAAGCGAGCACGCCGAGTATGGCCGGCCAGAACAGCTTGGCCTCGATGGCGGCCATGAAGATGTAGAGCTTGCCCCAGAAGCCGGCGAGCGGCGGGATGCCGGCCATCGAGAACATGAAGATCAGCATGGCCAACGCCAGCATGGGATGATCCTTGCCGAGGCCGGCCAGGTCCGAGACGCCCTCCACCATGATGCCGCGGCGGCGCATCGCCAGGATGACGGCGAACACGCCCAGGGTCATGACCATGTAGATCGCGAGATAGAAGACGACCGACTGAACGCCCTTCTCGCTGCCGGCCGCGAGACCCAACAGCACGTAGCCGACATTGCCGATCGAGGAATAGGCCATCAGGCGCTTGATGTTGGGCTGGCGCAAGGCGGCGAAAGCGCCCCACGCCATCGACAGGACCGCGGCGGCAACGATGATCTGCTGCCATTGGGGGAACAGCGGCTTGAACGGGCCCATCAGGACCGAGACCGTCAGCGAGATCGCGGCGATCTTGGGCGCGACGGCGAACAGCGCCGTCACCGGCGTCGGGGCGCCCTCGTAGACGTCCGGCGTCCACATATGGAATGGCACGGCGGAGATCTTGAATGCGAGCCCGGCGACCACGAACACCAGCCCGATCACGGTGCCGATCTCCCCTGCCTTGCCGGCCAGCAGCGCCTGGGAGATCTGCACGAAGGAGGTGCCGCCGCAGAAGCCGTAGATCAGCGAGGCGCCGAACAGGAGCATGCCCGAAGCGACCGAACCCAGGACGAAGTACTTCACGCCGGCCTCGGTCGAGCGAGCCGAATCGCGCTGGAAGGCAGCGATGACGTAAAGCGCCAGCGACTGCAGCTCGAGCCCGACATAGAGCGACATCAGGTCGTTGGCCGAGATCATCAGCATCATGCCGAGTGTGGCGAGCGAGACGATCAGCGGATATTCGAAGCGCCAGGCTCTCACCTGCTCGAAATAGGCGCGCGACATCAGGATCGAGATCGCCGCGCCGACCAACACCAGTGCCTTCATGGTCGTGGTCAGGCGGTCGGTGATGAACAGCGTGGCGAAGGCCGTGCCCTCGCGGTACGGCATGAACAGCAGCACCGCCGTGGCGAGCAACGCAATCGACGCCGCCACGGAGATGAAGGCGGTGGCGACCTCGCCGCGCAGCACGCCGTAGAGCAGCAGCAGGGCCGTCGCGACCGCGAGGAAGATCTCGGGTCGCGCCAGGGTCCAGTGTTCGAGGCCGAGGATCATGGAATTGCTCACGGGTGCAACGAGGCGGTGCGGGCGAGCTTCAGCGCCGCGTTGTAGTCGCCGATCAGCTTGTCGACGGCCGGTGCCATGGGATCGAGAAACGAGTTCGGATAGATGCCCATCCAGATCGTGATCAGGACCAACGGCAGGAACACCGCGATCTCGCGCCGGTTCATGTCGAGCATGGCCTTCAGCGAGTCCTTGGTCAGCTCGCCGAAGATGATCCTGCGATAGAGCAGCAACGCATAGGCCGCGCCCAGGATCAGGCTGGTCGCGGCCAGGAAGGCCACCCAGGTGTTGGCCTTGAACGCACCAATCAGCACCAGGAACTCGCCGACGAAGCCCGACAGGCCGGGCAGCCCGACGCTCGCCAGGGTGAAGAACAGGAAGACGAAGGCGTAGCGCGGCATGCGGTGAACGAGGCCGCCATAGGCCTCGATCTCGCGGGTATGCTTGCGGTCGTAGACCACGCCGACACAGAGGAAGAGCGCGGCCGAGACGATGCCGTGGCTCAGCATCTGGAAGATCGAGCCCTGCACCCCCTGCATGTTCATCACGTAGATGCCGATCGTCACCAGGCCCATGTGGGCGATCGAGGAATAGGCGATCAGCTTCTTCATATCCTCCTGCACCAGCGCGACAAGCGAGGTGTAGATCACCGCCACGCATGACAGGGCGAAGATCAGCGGCGCGAAATACTGCGTCGCCTCGGGGAACAGCGGGACGGAGAAGCGGATGAAGCCGTAGCCGCCCATCTTCAGCAGCACGCCGGCCAGGATCACCGAGCCTGCCGTCGGTGCCTCGACGTGGGCGTCGGGCAGCCAGGTGTGGACCGGCCACATCGGCACCTTGACCGCGAACGAGGCGAAGAAGGCGAGCCACAGCCAGAACTGCCACTGGAATGAAAGCTGCAGCTTCTCGAAGGCGGTCGGCAGGTCGGTCGTGCCGATCTGCGAGTAGACCGCGATGATCGCCAGCAGCATCAGGACCGAGCCGAGCAGCGTGTAGAGGAAGAACTTGAAGGCCGCGTAGACGCGCCGCTTGCCGCCCCACACGCCGATGATCAGGAACATCGGGATCAGCACGCCTTCGAAGAATACGTAGAAGAGGGCGAGATCGAGCGCGCAGAACATGCCGACCATGAAGGTCTCGAGCACGAGGAACGCGACCATGTATTCCTTGACCCGGACCTGGACGGCTTCCCAGCTCGCCAGGATGCAGATCGGCGTCAGCAGGGTCGACAGCAGGACGAAGAACAGCGAGATGCCGTCGATGCCCATGTGGTAGCCGATGTCGAGCGCCGGCACCCACGCGAGCTTCTCCTCGAACTGGAAGCCGGGTTTCGTCGGGTCGAAATGAATCCACAGCAGCAGCGAGATCAGGAAGGTCACCAGCGAGGTGATCAGTGCGGCGCTGCGGCAGTTGCGGTCGACGGCCTCCTTGGGGCCGTTGACGACCAGGCAAAAAATCGCGCCGACCAGCGGCAGGAAAGTGACGAGGGAAAGGATCGGCCAGCTCGACATCGTGCCTACCTGACGAACAGCATGAAGTAGGTGACGAAGCCGGCCACGCCGATCAGCATCACGAAGGCGTAGTGGTAGAGATAACCGCTCTGGAAGCGGCTCAGCACGCCGGCGAGGTCGACGGCGCGGGCGGCAACGCCGTCCGGACCCAGCCCGTCGATCGTAGCGCCGTCACCCTTCTTCCAGAAGAAGCGCCCGATCATCAGGGCGGGCTGGACGAACACGGCGTCATAGAGCTCGTCGAAATACCACTTGTTGTAGAACAGGGTATGCAGCGGCTTGAACATCCGCACGGTCTTGGCCGGCAGGTCAGGACTGACGATGTAGTAGTAGTAGCTCATCCCGAGGCCGCCGAGGCCCGCCACGAGTGGAAGCAGCGCCACCCAAGTCGGGACCTCGTGCATGTGATGCAGGACCTCCTTGGTCGCCTTGACGGCAATCGACGTGCCCCAGAAGTGCTCCCATCCCTCACCGACGAACCAGCCGTAGGCGACGAAGCCCGCCAAGGTCGCACCGGTCGCGAGGACATAGAGCGGGATCAGCATGACCGGCGGCGATTCGTGGGCGTGGTCCCAGGTATGATGGTCGCCGCGATACTTGCCGTAAAAGGTCATGAACATCAGCCGTCCGGAATAGAACGCCGTCATGAAGGCCGCGATGACGCCAAGCCAGTAGGCGATGAATCCGACCGTCGAATGGACACCGAACGCGGCCTCGAGCAGCGCATCCTTCGAATAGAAACCCGCAAAGCCGATACCCTCGCCCAGGATGAACGGGATACCGATGCCCGATAGCGCAAGGCTGCCGATCCACATCAGGATGAAGGTCTGCGGCGCCTTCTCCTTCACCCCGCCCATCTTGCGCATGTCCTGCTCGTGGTGCAGGCAATTGATGACCGAGCCCGAGCCGAGGAACAGCAGTGCCTTGAAGAAGGCATGGGTCATCAGGTGGAACATCGCCGCCGAATAGGCGCCGACGCCGGCGGCGAAGAACATGTAGCCGAGCTGGCTGCAGGTCGAATACGCCACCACGCGCTTGATGTCGTACTGGGTGAGGCCGATCGTGGCGGCGAAGAAGGCGGTCGCCGCGCCAATCAGGGTCACGACCTGGCTCGCGGTCGGCGCCAGCTCGAACAACGGCGACAGGCGGCAGACCATGAACACGCCGGCGGTCACCATGGTCGCGGCATGGATCAGGGCGGAGACCGGCGTCGGGCCTTCCATCGCATCCGGCAGCCAGGTGTGCAGTCCGAGCTGGGCCGACTTGCCCATGGCGCCGACGAACAGCAGCAGGCAGGCGGTCTCGAGCGCGGGCACTTCCTTGCCGAGGAACATGAAGTGCGCAGCGGCCATGTCCGGCGCCTTGGCGAAGATCTCGTTGAAGCTGACCGAGCCGCTCAGCATCCAGACCGCAAAGATACCGAGAGCAAAGCCGAAGTCGCCGACCCGGTTGACGATGAACGCCTTCATCGCCGCGGCATTGGCCGAGGGCTTGTCATACCAGAAGCCGATCAGCAGGTAGGATGCGAGGCCCACGCCTTCCCAGCCGAAGAACAGCTGCACCAGGTTGTCCGCCGTCACCAGCATCAGCATGAAGAAGGTGAACAGGCTGAGATAGGCCATGAAGCGCGGGATCGAGGGGTCCTCGGCCATGTAACCGACCGAATAGACGTGGACCATCGAGGAGACGCCGGTGACCACGATCAGCATGACGGCGGTCAGCGTATCGACCCGAAGCGACCAGTTGATGTCGAGCGTGCCGGAGTCGATCCACGAGAAGAGCGGGACGACCAGCATCTTGTCGTGGCCGAAACCGATGCGTACGAAGACGAAGACCGACAGTGCAGCGGCAATCAGCAGCGCAGCGCAGGTCACGATCTGGGCCGGCCGGTCGCCGATCACTCGGCACAGCAGGCCCGCAATAGCGGCAGCAAGCAGCGGCAGCAGGACGATGAGCTTGATGGCAAGATCCATGGTGATAGTCCCTGCCCTAGCCCTTCATCGCGTTGATGTCTTCGACTTCGACAGTGCCGCGGGTGCGGAAATAGACCACCAGAATGGCGAGCCCGATGGCGGCCTCCGCGGCGGCCACCGTCAGCACCAGCATGGCGAAGATCTGGCCCACGATGTTGCCCTGGTAGACCGAGAAGGCCACCAGGTTGATGTTGACCGCGAGCAGCATCAGCTCGACGCACATCAGGATGACGATCACGTTCTTGCGGTTCAGGAAGATGCCGAGGATGCCAAGCGTGAACAGCACGCCGGCCACCGTGAGATAATGTCCCAGACCGATCACCATCACACGCCCTCTCGCGACGGGACCTTGACCACGGTCATGGTCTCTTCCTTCGACCGGTAGAGCTGGTCGGCGACGCGCTGGCGGCGGACGCCGGGGCGGCTGCGCAGGGTGAGCACGATGGCGCCGATCATGGCGACCAGCAGCACCAGGCCCGCGACCTGGAACAGGTAGAAGTACTGAGTGTAGAGCACCTGGCCGATCGCCCGGGTGTTGTCGATCGTAACAGGCGGGATTCCGGCGCGATTGAACGCCTGCACCGTGCCCGATGTCCCGCTGCCCCAGACGCCCAGCCCGAACAGGATCTCGGCCAGCATCGCCGCGCCGATCATCGCGCCGATAGGCAGGTAGTCGAGGAAGCCTTCCTTGAGCTTCGTCATGTTGATGTCGAGCATCATCACGACGAACAGGAAGAGCACGGCCACGGCGCCGACATAGACGATGACCAGGATCATCGCGATGAATTCCGCGCCGATCAGCACGAACAGCGCGGCCGCGTTGAAGAAGGCCAGGATCAGGAACAGCACCGAGTAGACGGGGTTGCGCGAGACCACGACCATGGCGCCCGACGCGACGACGACCGCCGCGAATACGTAGAAGGCTATGGCCTGAAGCAGCATTGTCTTGTTCTCCCCCTCGGCCGGCCTAGCGGAAAGCCGCGTCGGCCCGGAGGTTGGCGGCGATCTCGCCTTCCCATTGGTCGCCGTTCGCGAGCAGCTTTTCCTTGTTGTACATCAGCTCCTCGCGGGTCTCGGTCGAGAACTCGAAGTTCGGCCCCTCGACGATGGCATCGACCGGGCAGGCTTCCTGGCAGAAACCGCAGTAGATGCACTTGGTCATGTCGATGTCGTAGCGCGTGGTGCGCCGGCTGCCATCGTCGCGCGGCTCGGCCTCGATCGTGATCGCCTGCGCCGGGCAGATCGCCTCGCACAGCTTGCACGCGATGCAGCGCTCCTCGCCGTTGGGATAGCGCCGCAGCGCATGCTCGCCGCGAAAGCGCGGGCCGAGCGGTCCCTTCTCATAGGGATAGTTCAGCGTCACCTTGGGCTTGAACATGTACTTGAGGGTGAGCAGGAATCCGCCGACCAGCTCGGACAGCAGGAACGAGCGCGCGGTGCGATCGAGAGAGGCCATGGTGCGTTCTCTCCTAAGGTTTCGGAACCCAGCCGCCGAACTGCAGCACGGCGGCGGTGAGGACGACCCAGCCCAGCGACACGGGCAGGAATACTTTCCAGCCCAGCCGCATCAGCTGGTCGTAGCGGTAGCGGGGCAACGTGCCCTTGGTCCAGGAGAAGACGAACAGCAGGAACGCGATCTTCAATGCGAACCAGACGACGCCGGGGATCCAGGTGAAAGGCGCGAACGGGATCGGCGACATCCAGCCGCCGAGGAACAGGACCGCCCCCAGCGCTGACAGCAGGATCATGTTGGCGTATTCGCCGAGGAAGAACAGGCCGAAGGTCATGGCCGAATATTCGGTGTGGAAGCCCGCCACCAGCTCTGCTTCAGACATCGGCAGATCGAACGGCGTGCGGTTGGTCTCGGCCAGCGCGGAAATGAAGAAGATCACGAACATCGGCAGCAACGGGAGCCAGAACCAGTTGAAGAACCAGCCCGACTGGGCAAGGACGACCTTCGAGAGGTTGAGCGAGCCGGTGCAGAGCAGCACGGTGATCAGGACGAAGCCGATCGAGACCTCGTAGGACACCATCTGCGCCGCCGACCGCAGAGCGCCGAGGAAGGCGTATTTGGAGTTCGACGCCCAGCCGGCGATGATGATGCCGTAGACGCCGAGTGAGGAGATCGCGAACAAGTAGAGGATGCCGACGTTGATGTCGGCGATCACCCAGCCGTCGTCGAACGGCACCACCGCCCAGGCGACCAGCGCGGTCATGAAGGCGAGCATCGGCGCGATGATGAACAGAACGCCGTTGGCGCTCGACGGGACGATCGTCTCCTTCAGCACCAGCTTCAGGCCGTCCGCAAAAGGCTGCAGCAGGCCGAACGGACCGACGACGTTGGGGCCGCGGCGGAGCTGGATCGAGGCCCAGACCTTGCGGTCCACATAAGTCATGTAGGCCACCGCCACGAGCAGAGGCACGGTAACGGCGAGGCACTGGAGCAGGATCAGGATCGCCTGGCCCAGCCAGTGCGTCGTGAGGAAAGTGACGACGGTCGCGACCATGCCCCCTACTCCGCCGCCATCAGCTGCTGACGCGAGGCGACGCATTCGGCCATGGTTCGGGACGCCCGGCTTATCGGGTCGGTCATGTAGTAGTTCACGATCGGCGAGACGAACGGCGCGTCGGTCGTGGCGCCAGCCTTGCCGAACTCACCCCACGCGCCGGCAGCCTGCTGCTCGAGCGCGGCAAAGCTTCTGTTCACCGCGACGAGACGGGCGCGGACCTGTTCGAGCGAGTCGTACGGCAGGGTCTTGCCCAGCCGCTCCGACAAAGCCCGCAGGATTGCCCAGTCCTCGCGGGCATCGCCCGGCGGGAAGTTGGCGCGGAAGCCCTGCTGAACGCGGCCCTCGGTGTTGACATAGGTGCCCGGCTTCTCGGCGTAGGCCGCACCCGGCAGGATGACGTCGGCACGATGGGCGCCGGCGTCGCCGTGATGGCCCTGGTAGATCACGAAGGCCCTGCCGAGCTTCGAGGTGTCGAGCTCGTCGGCGGCCAGCAAATAGACGACGTCGATTTCCTTGCTCTGCGCGCCGGCCAGGATGCCGGCCACGTCGCGGCCGCCGTCCCCCGGCACCAGGCCGAGATCGAGGCCGCCGACGCGGCTTGCCGCGGTGTGCAGCACGGCAAAGCCGTTCCAGTCGTCGCGTACGACGGCGAGGCTGCGCGCCAGGGCGAGCACGGCAGCGCCATCCTCGCGCGCCAGGGCGCCCATGCCGACGATGATCAGTGGGTTCTTGGCGCCCTTGAGCTTCTCGGCAAAACCAAGCTTGCCGTCGGCGAGCTCACGCAGGGTCGCGGGACCGGCACCGAGCCTCTCGACCGGATAGGTGAGATCGACGGCCGGCCCGACGCTGGCGATGGCGCAGCGACCCGACAGGTAGCGCTTGCGGATGCGCGCGTTCAGCACCGGCGATTCCCAGCGCGGATTGGTGCCGACCAGCAGGATGGCGTCGGCCTGGTCGATGCCGCGGATGCCGGCATTGAAGAGGTAGCCGCCGCGCACGCCGGCTTCGAGCTTCACGCCGTCCTGACGGCAATCGACGTTCGGTGAGCCGAGCGCGGCCATCAGATCCTTGAGCGCGACCATCGCTTCGGCGTCGCACTGGTCGCCGACGATGGCGGCGACCTTCTTGCCATCGATACCCTTGAGCCTGGCTTCGATGGCAGCGAAAGCCTCGTCCCACGTCGCCTCGACCAGCTTGCCCTTCGTGCGCATATACGGACGGTCGAGGCGCTGGTAGCGCAACCCGTCGATCGCATGGCGCGACTTGTCGCCAAGCCACTCCTCGTTCACGTCGTCGTTCAGCCGTGGCAGCACGCGCATCACCTGCCCGCCGCGGGCATCGACGCGGATGTTGGCACCTAGGGCGTCGAATACGTCGACCGACTCGGTCTTGCGCAGCTCCCACGAGCGCGCTTCGTAGGCGTATGGCTTGGAGGTCAGCGCGCCAACCGGGCAGATGTCGACCAGATTGCCTGAAAGCTCGGTCGTCAACGCATGCTGGACGTAGGTCGTGATTTCCATCTGCTCGCCGCGGCCGGTCGCGCCGAGTTCCTCGACGCCGGCCACCTCGGCGGCGAAGCGGACGCAGCGTGTGCATTGGATGCAGCGGTTCATCGAGGTCTTGACCAGCGGCCCGAGTTCCTTGTCGGGCACGGCGCGCTTGTTCTCGTGGTAGCGACTGCGGTCGAAGCCGTAGGCCATCGCCTGGTCCTGCAGGTCGCATTCGCCGCCCTGATCGCAGATCGGGCAATCGAGCGGATGGTTGATCAGCAGGAACTCCATCACGCCGTTACGCGCCTTCTTGATGGTCGCCGAGTTGGTCGTGATCTCCTGCTTGTCGGCGACCGGCATCGCGCAGCTCGCCTGCGGTTTGGGCGGGCCGGGCTTCACCTCGACCAGGCACATGCGGCAGTTGCCCGCGATCGACAGGCGCTCGTGGTAGCAGAAGCGCGGGATCTCGACGCCGGCCATCTCGCAGGCCTGCAGGATCGTGATGCCGGCCGGCACCTCGATCTCCTTACCGTCGATCTTGACTACGGGCATCGTCTGCTCCCCGCCCTACTCGGCCGCCAGCTTTTGCGTATGCATGCGGATGCGCTCTTCCATCAGCGGCCGGAAATGCCGGATAAGGCCCTGGATCGGCCACGCCGCGGCATCCCCCAGCGCGCAGATCGTATGGCCCTCGACCTGCTTGGTCACGTCCTGCAATGCATCGATCTCCTCGATACGCGCATGACCGGTGACCATGCGCTCCATGACGCGCCACATCCATCCGGTGCCTTCGCGGCACGGCGTGCACTGGCCGCAACTCTCATGCTTGTAGAAGTACGACAGTCGCGCGATCGCCTTTATGACGTCGGTCGACTTGTCCATCACGATCACCGCCGCCGTGCCGAGGCCCGATTGCTTTTCACGCAGCGAGTCGAAGTCCATCAGGATGGTGTCGCAGATCGACTTGGGCAGCAGCGGCACCGAGGCACCGCCCGGGATCACCGCCAGCAGATTGTCCCAGCCGCCGCGCACGCCGCCGGCATGCTTCTCGATGAGTTCCTTGAGGGGAATGCCCATCTCTTCTTCGACGTTGCAGGGTTTGTTCACATGACCCGAGATGCAGAACAGCTTGGTGCCGGTGTTGTTCGGCCGCCCCAGCGCCGCGAACCACGCCGCGCCACGGCGCAGGATGGTCGGCGCCACGGCGATCGATTCGACGTTGTTCACAGTCGACGGGCAGCCATAGAGGCCGGCACCGGCCGGGAACGGCGGCTTGAGCCGCGGCATGCCTTTCTTGCCTTCGAGGCTCTCGAGCAGCGCGGTTTCCTCGCCGCAGATATAAGCGCCGGCGCCGCGATGGACATGGACCTCGAACTTCCAGCCCGAACCACAGGCATTGTCGCCGAGCAGGCCGGCTTCGCGCGCCTCGCGCACCGCCTCGATAAGATGCTGGGCCTCGTTGTAGAATTCGCCTCGCACATAGATGTAGGCCGCATGCGCGCGCATGGCGAAGCCCGCGACCAGGCAGCCCTCGATCAGCAGATGCGGATCGTGCCGCAGAATGTCGCGGTCCTTGCAGGTGCCCGGCTCGGACTCGTCGGCATTGACCACGAGGTAGTGCGGCCGGTCCTTCACCTCCTTTGGCATGAAGGACCATTTGAGACCGGTCGGGAAACCGGCGCCACCGCGGCCGCGCAGGTTCGACTTCTTCATCTCGTCGATGATCCAGTCGACGCCTTTGTCGAGGAGCGCCTTGGTGTTGTCCCAGGCACCGCGCTTGCGCGCGCCGTCCAGGCGCCAATCGTGGAAGCCGTAGAGGTTGGTGAAGATGCGGTCCTTGTCGGCGAGCATGATCCTCACTCACCTTTCAGCGTGGTAGGGCCACCTTCGGGGGCCGAGGTCTGGCGGTTCACCTGCGGGCCGGGCCTGGGCACTTCGCCGCGGCGGAAGGCATCGAGCACCCGCTTCGTCGAGGCCTCGTCGAGATCCTCGTAGAAATCGTCGTTGATCTGCACCACGGGCGCGTTCACGCAGGCTCCGAGACATTCGACTTCCTGCACGCTGAAGGTCGTGCCGTCGGCGGCTTCCTGGCAGGCCTTCATCACCGCTTCCGAGCCGCGCAGCCAGCACGGCGTCGTGGTGCAGACCTGCAGGAGGTACTTCCCCTTCGGCCGAAGCTGGAACATCGTATAGAAGGTCGCGATTTCGTAGACACGGATCGGCGCCATGTCGAGGAGGCGCGCCACCTCGTTCATCGCCACCCGTGGCAGCCAGCCCTGCTGGCGCTGCGCTAGGTCGAGCACGCCGATCACAGCGCTCGCCTGACGGCCCGGCGGATAGTTCGCGATCAGCTCCTCCACCTTCGCCATGTATTCCGGCGTGAAGGCGAACGAGGCGACCTGCGGCACGTCCTTGGGATCGGCGGTGATCATCGCCATCTCGAGCTTCTCCTAGCGGTCGATCTCGCCGAACACGATGTCGAGCGAGCCGATGTTCGCCGACATGTCGGCGAGCTGGTGGCCCTTCGTCATCATCTCGAGCGCCTGCAGATGCGGAAATCCAGGAGCCCGGATCTTGCAGCGGTACGGTCTGTTTGTGCCGTCGGAAACGAGATAGACGCCGAATTCGCCCTTGGGCGCTTCGACGGCCGTGTAGGTCTCACCGGCCGGCACTTTGTAGCCTTCGGTGTAGAGCTTGAAGTGATGGATCAGCGCTTCCATCGAGCCCTTCATCTCACTACGGCGCGGCGGCGAAATCTTGCGGTCGTCGACCCGGACCGGCCCCTTTACGGTGCGCAGCGCCTTGATGCATTGCTCCATGATCCGCACAGCCTGGTACATCTCCTCGATGCGGACCAGATAGCGAGCGAAGCAGTCGCCGGTCTTGCCGACCGGGATGTCGAAGTCCATGCGGTCGTAGACGTCGTAGGGCTGCGATTTGCGCAGGTCCCACGGGATGCCCGAGGCGCGGATCAGCGGACCCGAGAAGCCCCAGTCGAGCGCCTGCTCGCTCGAGACGACACCGATATCGACCGT
The DNA here is from genome assembly GCF_965279465.1 of Reyranella sp. Classification (NCBI taxonomy): domain Bacteria; kingdom Pseudomonadati; phylum Pseudomonadota; class Alphaproteobacteria; order Hyphomicrobiales; family Reyranellaceae; genus Reyranella; species Reyranella sp. The sequence continues at coordinate 5,004,884 of NZ_OZ257242.1, read as the reverse complement.
CCGCTGGCGAAAGATCCGGTTGTCGTTCAGCAGATTCTCGATGTCCTTGAGGAACGGGTGGAACTGCTTGATCCAGCCATCCATCGAATCGAGCATGCCGTCGGGCAGGTCCTGATGGACGCCGCCGGGCCGGAAATAGGCCGCGTGCATGCGCGAGCCAGAGACGCCCTCGTAATACTCCATCAACAGCTCGCGCTGCTCGAAGCCCCACAGCGGTGGGGTGAGAGCGCCGGTATCCATCGCGAAGGTCGTGACGTTCAGCAGGTGATTGAGGATGCGCGTGATCTCGGCGAACAGCACGCGGATATACTGCCCACGCTCGGGCGCCTGGATGCCGAGCAGCTTCTCGACCGCCAATGCGTAGGCATGTTCCTGGTTCATCGGCGAGACGTAGTCGAGCCGGTCGAAGTACGGGATCGCTTGCAGGTAGGTTTTGTACTCGATCAGCTTTTCGGTGCCGCGATGCAGCAGGCCGATATGCGGATCGCAGCGCTCGACGATCTCGCCATCCATCTCGACGACGAGGCGCAGCACTCCGTGAGCCGCCGGGTGCTGCGGCCCGAAATTCATCGTCAGGGTCTTGATCTCGGCGTCGGCCATCAGCTCTTGCCCTTCTCTTGGGCTTTTTCTGCAGCCTTCTCGTCGCCGGGGAGAACGGCGTGGGCGCCTTCCCACGGGCTCAAGAAGTCGAAGCGGCGGAACTCCTGCTGGAGCTTCACCGGTTCATAGATCACACGGCGCTGCAGGTCGTCCCAGCGCAGCTCGACGAAGCCCGTCAGGGGAAAGTCCTTGCGCAGCGGATGGCCCTCGAAGCCGTAGTCGGTAAGAATGCGGCGCAAGTCGGGATGATCGCCGAACCACACGCCGTAGAGATCGTAGGTCTCTCGCTCGAACCAGCTCGCGGCGCTGTAGACCGACGCCGCCGACGGCACCGGCGTCGACTCGTCGGTCTGCACCTTCACCCGGACGCGCAGGTTGTTCTTGAGGCTGAGCAGATTGTAGACGACGTCGAAGCGCTTCTCGCGTTCGGGCCAGTCGACGCCGCAGACGTCGATCAGCTGCTTGAACAGGCATCTGGGATCGTCGCGCAGGAAAGTGAGTAGCGCGACGACCTTATCGCCTGTGGTCTCCAGCATCAGCTCGCCGAGACGCACCGAAGCCGTCGCACCCGTGGCTTGCGAAATATGGTCGCCGAGCTCCTGCATCAGCGCACCAGCGTTCCGGTTCGACGGACTTTCTTCTGGAGCTGCAGGATGCCGTAAAGCAGGGCCTCGGCGGTCGGTGGGCAGCCCGGCACATAGACGTCGACCGGCACGATGCGGTCGCAACCGCGCACCACGGAATAGCTGTAGTGATAATAGCCGCCGCCGTTGGCGCAGGAGCCCATCGAGATCACGTAGCGCGGTTCGGCCATCTGGTCGTAGACCTTGCGCAGCGCCGGAGCCATCTTGTTGGTCAGCGTGCCGGCCACGATCATGACGTCGGCAGCGCGTGGGCTGGGCATCGGCGCGAAGCCGAAGCGGTCGAGGTCGTAGCGGCTCATCCAGGCGTGGATCATTTCAACGCCGCAGCAGGCGAGACCGAAGGTCAGGCCCCACATCGAGCCAGTGCGCGCCCAAGTGATCAGCTTGTCGAGCCGAGCGACGACAAATCCCTTGTCGGCAAGTTCATCGGACAGCGCGCGAGAGAGCGCGGCTTCGGCCGCCGGACCGGGCTTGGCCAATTGCTGGCCTGGCGTGATCACTCCCATTCGAGCGCCCCCTTGCGCCATTCGTAGATGAACCCGACGGTCAGCACGCCGAGGAACAGCATCATCGACCAGAAGCCGAACAGGCCGATCTCGCCTAGGGTCACCGCCCATGGAAACAGGAAGGCGACCTCGAGATCGAAGATGATGAAGAGGATGGCGACGAGATAGAAACGTACATCGAACTGGCCGCGGGCGTCGTCGAACGGCGCGAAGCCGCACTCGAACGGCGATAGCTTCTCGGAGTTCGGGTTTTGGCGCGCGATCAGGTAGGAGCCGCCGAGCATGGCGCAAACCAAGGCGAACGCGAGGCCGAGGAAGATCAGGATCGGAAGGTATTCCTTCAGAAGAGCTTCCATCGTCACCCCATTCGCCCCGTTTGGGCTTGCCAGCGTTGGGGCTGGCGCGAGCGACGGGACTCGAACCCGCGACCTCCGGCGTGACAGGCCGGCGTTCTAACCAACTGAACTACGCCCGCAAAAGCCCCAAACGGCGCGCGGAGAGATAAAGGACACCCCATAGTGTGTCAAGCTTACCGCACCCGCGAAGGCGTGCGTAAGTGCCGGAATTTCCAGCGATTTCCGTGCAGCCCCCGATCGCCTTCCTGTACGCGGAAGCAAAGTGCGTTCTTGCATCGGCAAAATCCGCCGATTCCGCGCCACATTGTCGCCATTGAACCGCGTGCAGGGATGCGCGAGGTTCAATGATCATGATCGATGGTGGGCGATGACGGGATCGAACCGCCGACCGCTCCCGTGTAAAGGGAATGCTCTACCGCTGAGCTAATCGCCCGGCGCCGTTGGTATCACAGCCACAGGCGAAGCGGGAACTGGTTAGTTGATGGCGTCCTTGAGGGCCTTGCTCGCCTTGAAGCGCGGCACGTTGGCCGCCGGGATCTTGATCTTCTCGCCGTTCTGCGGATTGCGGCCCTCGCCCGCCGCGCGCTTCGAGACCTGGAAGGTGCCGAAGCCGACCAGCAAGACTTTTTCCTTCTTCTTCAACGATTTGGTGATGACCGTCAGGATGGAGTCGACCGCGTTGGCGGCGTCGGTCTTGGTCAGGTTGGTCGAGGCGGCGACGGCCGCAATCAAATCGTGCTTGTTCACGAGCAAACCCCTGAAAATCCGGCAGCCCCAAAGTTTAAGGGCGGCGGCAAAACGGCGTCAACGCTGAATACCAGATTTTGGGGGTTGGGCCACTGCGACACCGTACAAATGGGGCCAAACGCAACAAAGCCCCGGATTTCTCCGGGGCTTTGCAGGTTTGTTTCCAGCTCCTTAGTGGGCGCGGACTTCGGCCGGCTCCACCGGCTTGGGCGGCACCGGCTCGAGGTCGTTCGGCCATTCGATCGCCGTCAGCGGCTTGACCAGCGCCCGGGCCAGGACCTCGTCCACCGTCGAGACGGGAATGATCTCCAGGCCCTTCTTCACATTGTCCGGTATCTCCGGCAGATCGCGCTCATTCTCCTTCGGGATGAGCACGGTCTTGAGACCGCCGCGCAGCGCCGCAAGCAACTTCTCCTTCAGGCCGCCGATCGGCATGACCCGCCCGCGCAGGCTGATCTCACCGGTCATGGCCACTTCCTTGCGGACGGCGGTGCCGGTCAGCGCGGACACGATCGAAGTGATCATGCCGACGCCTGCCGACGGACCGTCCTTGGGCGTCGCGCCTTCCGGCACATGCACATGGATGTCGCGCTTCTCGAAGATGTTCGGCTTGATGCCGAATGCCGCCGCGCGCGACCGGACGTAGGCGTTGGCCGCCTGCACCGACTCCTGCATCACATCGCCCAGCTTGCCGGTGACCGTAACCCGGCCCCGGCCCGGGACAAGCACGGCCTCGATCTGCAGCAGTTCGCCGCCGACTTCTGTCCAAGCCAGGCCAGTGGTGATGCCGACCAGATCCTCGAGCTCGGCCTCGCCGAAGCGGAAGCGCCGGACGCCGGCATACTTGTCGAGGTTCTTGGCCGTGATCTTCACCTTGGAAGTCCCCTTCATAAGGATTTCCTTCACGCCCTTGCGGCCAAGGTTGGCGATCTCGCGCTCGAGGTTACGAACACCGGCCTCGCGCGTGTAGTAACGCACCAGGTCGCGCACGGCATCGTCATGGATGTCGAGCTCGCCCGCCTTAAGGCCGTTGGCTTCGACCTGCTTGGGAATCAGGTGCTTGCGAGCGATCGCAACCTTCTCGTCCTCGGTGTAGCCCGCGAGCCGGATGATCTCCATGCGGTCCATCAGCGGCTGCGCCATGCGCAGCGAGTTGGCCGTGGTGATGAACATCACGTTCGACAGGTCGTAATCGACTTCGAGATAGTGGTCGTTGAAGCTCGCGTTCTGCTCGGGGTCGAGGACCTCGAGCAGTGCCGACGACGGGTCGCCGCGAAAATCGGCGCCCAGCTTATCGATCTCGTCGAGCAGGAAGAGCGGGTTCGACGACTTCGCCTTCTTCATGCTCTGGATGACCTTGCCCGGCAACGAGCCGATATAGGTCCGCCGATGGCCACGGATCTCGGCCTCGTCCCGCACGCCGCCGAGCGACATGCGCACGAAATTGCGGCCGGTCGCCTTGGCGATCGACTTTCCGAGCGAGGTCTTGCCCACGCCCGGCGGTCCGACGAGGCACAGGATCGGGCCCTTCATCTTGTTGACCCGCTGCTGGACAGCGAGGTACTCGAGGATGCGCTCCTTCACCTTCTCCAGGCCATGGTGATCGGCATTGAGCACGTCTTCGGCGTACTTCAGGTCCTTGATGACTCTGGTCGGCTTGCGCCACGGAATCGACAGCAACCATTCGAGGTAGTTGCGCACCACCGTCGCCTCGGCCGACATCGGGCTCATCGTGCGCAGCTTCTTCAGCTCGCCGTTGGCCTTGTCGCGCGCCTCCTTGCTGAGGCCCCTCATCTTGATGCGCTTTTCCAATTCGGAGATCTCGTCGCGACCGTCCTCGGTCTCGCCAAGCTCCTTCTGGATCGCCTTCATCTGCTCGTTCAGATAGTACTCGCGCTGCGTCTTCTCCATCTGACGCTTCACGCGGTTGCGAATCTTCTTCTCGACCTGCAACACGCCGATCTCGCCTTCCATCAGGCCGAGGATGCGCTCGAGCCGCTTCGAGACCGAATCGAGCTCGAGCAGCTGCTGCTTGTCGGCGACCTTCAGCGCCAAATGAGCGGAGATGGTGTCGGCGAGCTTGGACGGCTCCTCGATCTTGTTGATCGAGACGACGACCTCGGGCGGCACCTTCTTGTTGAGTTTCACATAGTTCTCGAATTCCGAGACCACCGTGCGCGAGGCAGCCTGCAACTCGGCAGGATCGCCGGCCGCCTCTTCCATCTCGACGGCGCGAGCCTCGAAGAACTCGGGCTTGTCGGTATAGCCGCCGATGCGCACGCGCTTGCCGCCTTCGACCAGTACCTTGACGGTGTCGTCGGGCAGCTTCAGCAGCTGCAGCACGGTGCCGAGCGTGCCGATGTTGTAAATGTCCTCGGGGCCGGGATCGTCCTGGGTAGCGTTCTTCTGGGCGATCAGCAGGATCTGCTTGTCGTCCTTCATCACTTCTTCCAGCGCTTTCACGCTCTTTTCGCGGCCGACGAAGAGCGGAACGATCATACCCGGAAACACGACGATGTCGCGCAACGGCAGGACGGGATAGACGGTACCTTGGGTGGGGGCGATCATGATGCCTCGCAATCTATACTGTTAGAGCTGACGCGCACCGCAGCCTCGGCCCCTGGATAGGCGACCCGCGGCAGCTAGCCACGCGCACTCGGTTCACAGATTGGCCTGAACGGGGTTTCGTTCAAGCCCTTGGCGGAGGTACCGCCGACGGCTCTCCGACGGCGGTTGCAAAAGCTAGGCCGGTGCGGCCGCGATGCCTTCTTTGCGCTCACCGTGCACATAGAGCGGCTGGGCGCGCCCTTCGATGACCTCACGGTTGATCACCACCTCGTCCACCCCGTCGAGCGACGGCAGGTCGTACATGGTGTCGAGCAGCACGACCTCGAGGATCGACCTCAGGCCACGCGCACCGGTCTTGCGCAGAATCGCTTTCTGGGCAACGGCCTTCAATGCATCCTCGGAGAACTTGAGCTTCACGCTCTCCATGTCGAACAGGCGTTGATACTGCTTGACCAGCGCGTTCTTGGGCCGGGTCAGAATCTCGACAAGCGCCGCCTCGTCGAGGTCCTCCAGCGTGGCGACCACCGGCAGGCGGCCGACGAACTCCGGGATCAGGCCGTACCGCAGAAGATCCTCGGGCTCCAGATCGCGCAGAATCTCGCCGGTGCGGCGGTCTTCCGGGCCGCGCACCTCGGCCCCGAAGCCGATCGACGTGCCCTGGCGGCGCATCGAGATGATCTTGTCGAGCCCCGAGAAGGCACCGCCACAGATGAACAGGATGTTGGTGGTATCGACTTGCAGGAACTCCTGCTGCGGGTGCTTGCGCCCGCCCTGCGGCGGAACGCTTGCGACCGTGCCTTCCATGATCTTGAGCAGCGCCTGCTGTACGCCCTCACCCGAAACGTCGCGCGTGATCGACGGATTGTCGGACTTTCGGCTGATCTTGTCGACCTCGTCGATATAGACGATGCCGCGCTGTGCCCGCTCAACATTGTAGTCGGCCGACTGCAGCAGCTTCAGGATGATGTTCTCGACATCCTCGCCAACGTAGCCGGCTTCGGTCAGGGTCGTCGCGTCGGCCATGGTGAAAGGCACGTCCAGCATGCGCGCCAAGGTCTGCGCGAGCAACGTCTTGCCGCAACCGGTCGGGCCGATCAGCATGATGTTGGACTTGGCGATCTCGACGTCGTTCGCCTTCCCACCGTGGCTGAGGCGCTTGTAGTGATTGTGCACCGCAACGGCGAGGATGCGCTTGGCCTTGTCCTGGCCGATTACATAGTCGTCGAGGATCTGGCGGATTTCCTTGGGCGACGGGACGCCGTCCTTGGACTTCACCAGGGTTGTCTTGCTCTCTTCCCGGATGATGTCCATGCAGAGCTCGACGCATTCATCACAAATGAACACGGTGGGCCCGGCAATGAGCTTACGCACTTCATGCTGGCTCTTGCCGCAGAAGCTGCAATAGAGGGTATTACGGGAGTCGCCCCCTGATTTGGCGGCTGGCATGTTCTTAACGTACCTCCGCTTGGGCGGCCCGCCAACCCCGCGAGCCCGCCTCCAGCGCTATGTTAAACACCCGTCACAGATTGCGACAACCTCTAAATATGGTGTGTCGATCTGCGAACCGGAAACAATTGGTCGCGGGATCTCCGGCTCAGGAGGCCGCGGCCTGGATAGTGGGCACGGGCCGGCTTTCCAGCACGTCGTCGATCAGGCCGAAAGCCTTGGCTTCAGGCGGTGAGAAGAACTTGTCTCGCTCCATCGCCCGCTCGATCTCCTCGATCGTCCGGCCCGTGTGGGTAACGTACATCTGGTTCAGGCGCGCCCGGGTCAGGAGGATTTCCTTAGCATGAATCTCGATGTCGGTCGCCTGGCCCTGGGCACCTCCCGAGGGCTGGTGGATCATGATCCGCGCGTTGGGCAGAGAGAAACGCTTGCCCTTCTGCCCAGCCATGAGCAGCAGCGAGCCCGCCGAAGCCGCCTGGCCGAAGACCAGGGTCGAGATATTCGGCCGGATGTATTGCATCGTGTCGTAGATCGCGAGGCCCGAGGTCACCACACCGCCCGGCGAGTTGATGTAGAAGGAAATGTCCTTCGTGGGATTCTCGGCTTCGAGGTAGAGCAGCTGGGCACACACGAGACCCGCAACGTTGTCCTCGATCGGGCCGTTCAGGAAGATGATGCGTTCCTTGAGCAGCCTGGACCAGATGTCATAGCCGCGCTCGCCGCGTGCCGATTGCTCGACCACCATCGGCACGTAGTAGTTATTGTAGACCTGCAGTGGATCGCGGTCGCGAATCATCGCGGGGCCCCCTTGTTACTATACGATGTAAAAGTGGCAGTGCCGGCGGTCCGGTTCAAGACCACCGGGATCGATCAGGTCGCCGCAGCTTCCTCAGCCGGCTTTTCGTCTACCTCTTCTGCTTCGCGCGCGGCCTTAAGCAGTTCCTCCGGCGTAACCGACTTCTCGGTGACCTTGGCGAGCTCGAGAATGAAGTCCACCGTCTTCTCCTCGAAGATCGGCGCACGGAGCTGTTCCTTCATTTCCGCGTTCTTATTGTAGAACTCGAGCACCTGCCGCTCCTGGCCAGTATAGCGCATCGCCTCGCGCATGACGGCCTGGTTGAGCTCTTCCGGCGTGACATCGATCGAATTGGAGCGGCCGACATCGGCCAGGAGAAGGCCGAGCCGAACACGCCGCGCAGCGATTTCGCGGTACTCCGTCTTCATCTTCTCTTCGTCGTCCTCGACCTTCTGGCCCTGCTTCTTGGCTTCCTCGATTCGCTGCCAGATCGCATTGAACTCACCTTCGACCAGGCCCTCCGGCACTTCGAACTTGTGCGTCTCCGCCAGCTTGTCGAGCAGCTGGCGCTTGACCATGCTGCGCGACACCTGTGCGTAGTCCTGGCCAATGCGCTCGGACACCGCCTTGCGCATCGCCTCGAGGTTCTCGAAGTTGTTTTTCTTCGCAAGCTCGTCGTCCGCCGGCTTCTCCACGAACTCGTGGATCTCCTTGACCGTGCACTTGAAGACCGCGTCCTTGCCCGCGAGGTCCTTGTTGCCGTAGTCGTCCGGGAACTTGACCTTCACATCGACGGGCGCGCCGATCTCGGCGCCGACCAGCTGATCCTCGAAACCCGGAATGAACGAGCCCGAGCCGAGTTCGAGCACATAGTCCTGGGCCGTGCCGCCGGGAAATTCGACGCCGTCGACCGAGCCCACGAAGTCGAGTTTCAGCGCGTCACCCTTTTGCGCGGGGCGCGGCGGGTCGACCGGCTTCTGTTCGCGATTGGCCTTGGCGATTCGCTGCAGCGCCTCGTCGACGTCCTTCTCCGGCACGATGGCCTTAAGCCGCTCGAGCTCAATGCCCGAGAAATCGAGCTGGCCGATCTCCGGCAGCACTTCGAGCGACATCTCGAACTCGACGTCCTTGCCCTCGCCGAACTCGCCCTTGAGCTCGAGCTTCGGCTGCATCGCGGGCTTCAGACCGCGATCCTCGATCGTCTTGGCGGTGCCCTGGTTGACGGCCTGCTCGAGCGCCTCGCCCAGCAGCGCCTGGCCATACTGCTTTCTCAGCAATCCGGCGGGCACCTTGCCCGGACGGAAGCCAGGCATCGACGCCGTGCGGGCCATCTCGGTCACGCGCTCGTCGACCTTGGCCGCCAGATCGCCGGCGGGGATGACGATCTTGAATTGCCGCTTCAGCCCATCGGCTGGGAGTTCCGTCACTTGCATTGGCTCACTTCCATCTCTTCCGTCTGGTGCGGGCGAAGGGACTTGAACCCCCACGCCTTGCGGCACGAGATCCTAAGTCTCGCGTGTCTACCAATTCCACCACGCCCGCCCAACATCGCTCAGGGCCGAATGGGCGGGCCTCTTAGCCCGCGCCCGACGGGCGGTCAATTCATCGCTGCAGCAAGCGCTTCCGGCAGGCGCCCGGCAAGGTCTTCGGCGATCAAACCGGGCTTGCCGAAGCCGTAGGCGCACTCGCCATGGAGCCACGCCGCCGCGGCTGCCGCGGCCAGCGGCGAGAGTCCCCGGGTCATCAAACCGGCCGAGATTCCCGCCAGCACATCGCCGGATCCGGCGGTGGCGAGCGAGGCCGGGGCGTGGACATTGATGACCGCCCGTCCGTCGGGAGCTGCGATCACCGTATCGGGTCCCTTGAGCAGGACCGTGGCGCCGCTCGACCTGGCAGCCTCGCGCACGCGAGCGACCTTGCCGGACTGCATGGCAAGTTCCGGAAACAGGCGGCGGAACTCCCCTTCATGCGGCGTGAGCAAAACCGGGCCCTGAATCGCCGAGAACAGGCGCTGCCGGTCGTCGGCAAAGACCGTAACGGCGTCGGCATCGAGCACGGCGGCACGGTCGGCCGCCAACACAGCAAGCACAGCATCTCGCGTGCGTTCATTCACGCCGGAGCCAGGGCCGATCAGGAAGCCATTGCGACGCTTGTCCTCGAGGAGCCGCGCGATGGACGGTCCGTCGTCGGCGTCGACGATCAGGTTGCCGGGCTCGGCCATGCGGTAGATCGCCGTCGACGCCGACGGCGACGCAATGGTCGCAAGGCCCGCCCCCGCCCGGCGGGCCGCGATCGCCGCCAGCCGCGCCGCGCCCGTCGCCACGGCGCCGCCCAGGATCGTCAGATGGCCGCGGGCATATTTGTGATCGCCGGGATCGCCCCGCCTCAAGGCATCCATCCACAGGGGCGGCTCGTTGCGCCAGAGCCGCGGGCCGATCGCGTCGAGGACCGACGGTGGGATGCCGATATCGACGACCTGCAATTTGCCGCACCGGCGCAGGCCCTCGAGGGAATAGTGGCCGGGCTTGGCCCGGAAGAAGGTCACGGTGAGCTCGGCGTGCGGTGCGGCCCCCATGACCTCGCCCGTATCGCCATGCAGGCCGCTCGGCACGTCGATGGCGACGACCGACAGGCGCTCGCGATCAAGGGCCTCGACCAGTTCGAGAGCCGTGCCTTCGAGACGCCGCACGAGGCCCGCGCCAAACAGGGCATCGATCACCAGGGGCCGGCCCTCGAGCAGTCCGGGCGAGGGATCTGCGACCACGCCCTTCCACTCCTTTGCGGCCCTGGCCGCATCGCCGCGCAAGTCGCTCGCTCCGCGCAACAGCGCGAGATTGATCGGCCACCCTTCCGCCTGGAGGTGCCGTGCCGCCACAAAGCCGTCGCCGCCGTTGTTGCCGGGTCCGCACAAGACCACGACCGGTTGCCTGGGATAGCGTTCGATCACAGCGCGTGCGACAGCCCTGCCCGCCGCCTCCATCAGCGCGCTGCCGGTCGTGCCCGAGGCGATGGCCGCGGCGTCGGCGGCGGCCATTTCCGCGCAGCTCAGCAAAGCGAGTTCGGGCTTCGGCGAGAACTCGTCACTCATGGCGAACGGGGGATTGGGGCGGCCGACCGGAATTGAACCGGCGACATCCAGAATCACAATCTGGCGCTCTAACCAACTGAGCTACGGCCGCCATCGTTGGTACCTTCCCGACGAAGCGCGCCTTCCTACGCTGTGCCGGCCGGAGCGTCAAGAATCAGGCGTCGGTGGCAGCAGGCGGTCGATCGTACGTATCCACACCGCGCCGGCTTGCTCCGTTGAGAAGCCGAAAGTCTCACGCATGCGCGCCCAGCTCTCGAAGTCGGTAATCGCCTCCAACGCAATCAGGGTGCGCAGGCGCTCGGCCGCAGGCATGGGCGCCAGTTCCGGCCGGTACATCAGCTCGAGCCGCAGCCAGACGGCCTCGCGCATCCGCCGCATGCGCATCCTCAGCTCTTCAGAATGGTGGATATTGTGCGCGAGCGCGCGCCAGAGCGGCAGCCACTGCTCGCAGGTCCGGCCGCGTGTCTCGACCTGGGTGCGAATGCGCGTCGCGCGATCGGCGTCGGCATTGCGGATGACGGCCTGGGCATTGGCCTGCGCGAAGGCATGATCGGCGGCGGCGATGCTAAGCGTGAGCAGGTCGGGAAAGCGCTCGAACAGAGATCGCACCGAATAGCCTGCACGCTCGGCGATCTGCGCAGCCGTCGGCACCGCCGGGCTTTCCCGCAGCAACGCCAGGTAGGCCTCGATAATGTATTGGCGCGTGCGCTCGCTGCGTAGTCGGCGGCCGTCGATCTCGACGTTCTTGAGGGAAATCGCCATGGGGTCCGTTCAGTGCGCCGAAGTGGATGGCCGGAGCGCGAGACGACGCGCGATTTCGCGCTGAGGGGCGCGCCCGCCGCACGGGCACGGCCTGTCGACGGCCGGAGCCGGAGCTGGCGCGGTCGACCAACTCAAGACGGTGTCGCCGGCAGCAGGCGGTCGATCGCACGAACCCACACGGCACTCGCTTCTTCGACCGATAGACCGTAGAGTTCACGCATGCGCGCCCAGCTTTCGAACGTCGTGAGCGCTTCGAGCGCCAACGCGATCTTCCGGCGGTCGGAATCCGCCACCGCCGACAGCTCCGGTTTGAACATTATCTCCATGCGCATGATGATCAGCTGGCGGATCACCGTGATGCGCTGATGCAGATCGGGCGATTGCGACGTATCCGTCGACAGCACTCGCCACAACGGCAGCCATCGTTCACATGTCTGGGCGCGCTGCTCGACCTGCGACCTGATTCGTGTCGCGCGGGGGGCATCGAGGTCGCGCAACGCGGCGTCCACGCGGGCTTCTGCGATCGCATAGTCGGTTACGGCGACACGGAGTGCGGTCAAGTCGGGAAAGCGCTCGAAGATCGAGCGCACCGAATATCCCGCCCTCTCGGCAACTTGCGCCGCCGTCGGCATTTGAGCGTTCTCGCGCACCAGCGCCATATAGGATTCCACGATCAGCCGCCGGGTGCGCTCGCTGCGCAGGCGGCGGCCATCGACGCGCGGCGCCGTGCGGGGGGCGCTCTCGCCGTCGGATGGGGTAGAAGTGTCGATCATCGCGTCGTCCGACAATCAGGTCGCTGCGGTTGCATTCGGCGTCGGTGGCAGGAGCCTGTCGATCGCATGGATCCATACCTCGCAGGCTTCGTCGAACGACAGGCCGTGGTGCTCGCGCATGCGCGCCCAGCTCTCCATATCGGTAAGGGCCTCGAGGGCGATCAGGAGCTGGCGTCGTTCGTCTTCCGGCAAGGCCGACAATTCGGCACGGTACATCAGCTCGATGCGTCCAACCGTTGTCTCCCGGGCGCGCGCCACACGCTGCTTGAGCTGGCCGCTCGGGTCCTGGTCGGCAAACTGAAGCAGCACGCGCCACAGCGCAACACCGCGCTCGCAGGTGTGGGCTCGGGTGTTGACCTGCGACCGCACCCTTGTTTCCCGATCGCCGTCGGCGCCGCGCGGCGGGGCCAAGGCCAGGGCCTGGGCAAGCTGGTAGTCGGTCGCCGCCACGCGTAGCGCATTGAGGTCTGGAAAGCGCTCGAAGATCGAGCGTACGGAATACCCTGCCCGCTCGGCGATCTGCACAGCCGTGGGCATCTGCGAATGGTCGCGCAGCAGGGACAGGAACGCCTCGATGATAAGCTGCCTGGTACGCTCGCTACGCAGGCGCCTGCCATCGATACGCGGAGGTTTACTGATCGACGCGCGCTGCAATTCGATATCCACGGTGCTCCGCCCCGACCGGAACTTGCATCGTTGCGGTCACTATGCCGAAAGATACGCCAGAATTTGGCAATAGCAATGCAGTAATGTGCCATAAAATGACGCCTGCGTCGTCTTTTTCCACGGAAAATATGCGCGCATCGTGAATTTCAGTGGCGGCCCCGTCAAAGCCTGAAATAACTGCCCAACCGATCGATTGCAGCATCCAGTGTCTCGTCGTGCTTGCAGAAGCAGAACCGGGCGAAGTGGCGGGGCGCCACCTCCGGCTGGTCATAAAACGCGCTGACAGGAACGGCGGTCACGCCGGCCTCGACGGTGATGTGGCGGCAGAAGTCTTCGTCTGTGCCGTTGAAGCCCAGTGGCCGGAAGTCGGTCGTGACGAAATAAGTGCCGTGCGCCGGCAGAACATCGAAGCCGATCTCGGAGAGCGCACCGGCCAAGCGGTCGCGCTTGCGTTGCATGTCGCCAGCCAGGCCCGAGTAGTAGCTATCGTCGAGTCGCAGCCCGGCCGCCGTTCCCCATTGCAGGTTCGGTGGGGTGGTGAAGGTCATGAACTGATGGGTCTTCGCGATCGCTTTCATCATCTCGGGTGGCGCGGTGACGTAGCCGACCTTCCAGCCAGTGACGCTGAAGCTCTTGCCGGCCGATCCGATGCGCGCGGTACGCTCGCGCATGCCGGGCAAGGTCATGATCGACTGATGCCGGAGGCCATCGAAGATGATGTGCTCGTAGACCTCGTCGCACACCGCATAGGCATCGTGCTTGAGACAGAGCCCGGCGATGAACTCGAGCTCCTCGCGATCGAATACCTTCGAGCATGGGTTCATCGGCGTGTTGAACAGGATGAGCTTGGTGCGGGCGCTGAATGCCGCCGCCAGCTCTTCGCGTGGCAGGCTCCAGGTCGGCGGCTCGAGCCGGACGAGCTTTGCAATGCCCCCTGCCCTGCGCACGATCGGGAGATAGGAATCGTAGAGCGGCTCGATCAGCACGACTTCGTCGCCCGGTTCGATCAGGCCGAACAGGCAGTCGCCCAACGCCTCGGTCGCCCCCGACGTCACGAGCACTTCGCTCTGCCAGTCGACTTCCAACCCCTGGAAGCGCTTGGCATGCGCCGCCACCGCCTGCCGCAATTCAGGCAGGCCCATCATCGGCGGATACTGGTTGTGGCCGTCCATCAGATATTCGGCCGCCGCCCGCCGAACCGCTTCCGGTCCCTTGTCGTCCGGAAAGCCCTGGCCGAGATTGACCGATTGATGCTGCCGCGCGAGGGCCGACATTACCTCGAACACAGTCGTTCCCAAGCCGGACATCAGCGAATTGGCAGTCTTCATTATATGATCTCGCGTTGGTTCTAGATTGAGCAGGAATCAGCCCACAATCCGGCCAATCAGCCTATCCCTGGGGCAGTTCTGCCCTCTATTTCCATCCTACGGCTTGTGGAAATTTGTGGCATAAAAGCTGCTTCCTTGAGGAGCACGGACCAGCCGAGCAGGCCGGACCGGCGTCGTGCGCGGAGTCAGCCAAGCAAATGAAGAAGATCGAAGCGATCATCAAGCCCTTCAAGCTGGACGAGGTCAAAGACGCACTCAACCAGATCGGGCTGAAGGGCATCACGGTGATCGAGGCCAAGGGCTTCGGCCGGCAGAAAGGCCACACCGAGCTCTATCGCGGCGCGGAGTACGTCGTCGACTTTCTTCCCAAGGTTAAGATCGAACTCATCATCGAGGATGATCTGGTCGAGAAGGCCGTCGAGGCGATCCGTACATCGGCGCAAACCGGGCGCATCGGCGACGGCAAGATTTTCGTCTCGCCGATCGAAGACGCCATTCGAATTCGTACTGGCGAGCGTGGAGACGCCGCCGTATGAGGAGCGGCCCCCGGGGGGCAGGGTCAACCATTCAAGAGAGAGGGACGTACGACAAATGGATGCCAAGCAAGTTCTCGCGATGATGAAGGAGAAGGACGTGAAGTTCGTGGACTTCCGTTTCACCGATCCTCGCGGCAAGTGGCAGCATACGGCCCGCATGGCCTCGGCCACTGAGGAAGACTCCTTCACCGACGGCGTCATGTTCGACGGTTCCTCGATCGCCGGCTGGAAGGCGATCAACGAGTCCGACATGATTCTCATGCCCGACCCCTCGACGGCCGTGCTCGACCCCTTCACGGCGCAGACGACCCTGATCATCAACTGCGACGTCGTCGAGCCCTCGACCGGCCAGCTTTACGCCCGCTGCCCACGCTCGACCGCCAAGCGCGCCGAGGCCTATATGAAGTCCTCGGGCATCGGCGACACCGCCGTGTTCGGCCCCGAGCTCGAGTTCTTCGTGTTCGACGACGTGCGCTTCAAGGTCGAGATGTCCGGCAGCTCGTTCTCGATCACCTCGAGCGAGTCGCCATGGAACTCGAACACCGAGTACGAAGGCGGCAATATGGCTCATCGCCCGGGTGTCAAGGGCGGTTACTTCCCGGTCCAGCCAGTCGATTCGATGAACGACCTGCGCGCCGAGATGATGTCGGTCTGCACCGAGATGGGCCTCACCATGGAGATCCATCACCACGAAGTGGCGCCCGCCCAGAACGAGCTCGGCTTCCGCTTCGACACCCTCGTGAAGACCGCCGACAACGTGCAGAAGTACAAGTACACGCTGCACAACGTTGCCCATAGCTACGGCAAAACGCTGACATTCATGCCGAAGCCGCTCTACGGCGACAACGGCTCGGGCATGCACTGCCACCAGTCGATCTGGAAGGACAACAAGCCGCTGTTCGCGGGCTCGGGCTATGCCGACCTCTCGGAGACGGCACTGTACTACATCGGCGGCATCATCAAGCACGCCAAGGCGCTGAACGCCTTCTGCAACGCGAGCACCAACTCCTACAAGCGCGTCATCCCGGGCTTCGAGGCGCCGGTGCTGCTCGCCTACTCGTCGCGCAACCGCTCGGCGTCGTGCCGCATCCCCTACGTCAACTCGCCCAAGGGCAAGAGGGTCGAAGTCCGCTTCCCCGATCCGTCGGCCAACCCGTACCTCGCCTTCTCGGCGATGCTCATGGCCGGTCTCGACGGCATCCAGAACAAGATCCATCCGGGCGATCCGATGGACAAGAACCTGTACGACCTGCCGCCGGAAGAGCTGTCCAAGGTCCCGACCGTGGCCGGCTCGCTGCGCGAGGCGCTGAACTCGCTCGACGCCGACCGCAGCTTCCTCACCAAGGGCGGCGTGTTCACCGACGACCAGATCGACGCCTACATGGAACTCAAGTGGGAAGAGGTCTACAACTGGGAACACCAGCCGGCCCCGATCGAGTACAAGATGTACTACTCGGTCTGAGCCAGACGTGCCTCAGGCAAACGGAAAGGCCGCCCTGGGGGCGGCCTTTTTGTTTGTCATCCGTCGATCGCCGGACGAACCCGCGGCTCGCCGAGCTCGGGAGCGATCGCTGCGATGTCTGAAAAGTAGATCGCGAGATAGCGCGCGATCAGACGCTGAAGCTCGCCGCCCGGCTGTTGATCCTGGTCCGCCACGGTCATCACCGTGTCGGTGGGTGTCTGGGTCCACATCATCGAGCGCGTCGGAGCGTTGGGAAGGCCCGCGAAACTGATCACCCCGAACCCGACCGCATCGAGCGATCGCGCATGCCGGGTGAGCGCATTGTCCAATTCGAGATCGCCCAAGGCAAATCCGAGCTTGCCCTTCGTCCCGTCGGGCATCGACACCTCGTACTCTCGTCCCGCATCTCTGAACATTCCCGGATTCCACCGCATCCGTCGCGCCTCCGTCAATCGATCCGACTTTCGGATCATGGAAAGGCCCGCTTTTGCCCACCCTTCTTTTGTTGGAGGATGTGAACCGCAAAATTGAAGGGACGAGCGGATGGGCTGGATGGACGACGCGATGGTGGAGCTGCGCCCCTGGATCGGGCGCATGCGCACGGTGGAGGACGACCTCGGCATGGTGGCCATCCGACGCGTCGCCGCGACGTTCGACGTCGATCCCGACAGCATCAAGCGCGGCGACGAGTTGCCGCCGCACTGGTTTACCGTGTTCTTCGGCGAGACCGTCGTGCAGAGCGAGCTCGGCCCTGACGGTCATCCCAACAAGGGCATCGTGCTGCCGCCGATCCCCATGCCGCGACGAATGGGAGCGGGCCGCCGGGTCAGGATCCTGGGCCGGCTGCGGGCCGGCGAACCCGCCGTGAAGAAGGCCGAGGTCGCCGATATCGTGCCGAAGAGCGGTCGCTCGGGCGACATCTTCGTGCTCACCATGCGCCACACGATCGAACAGGCCGGCAAGACCGTCGCCATCGATACGTTCGATGCGATCTACCGTCCCGCGGTGCCACCCGGCCAGAAGACGACCGCCACTGTGCCGACCAAGGCGCGCACCGACCAGAAGTGGAGCGACACGATCAAGCTCACCAACACGCTCAACTTCCGTTACGGTGGTCTCACTTGGAATGCGCACCGCATCCACTATGACGGCGACTACACACGCACCGAGGAAGGCTATCCGGCGATCGTATCGAACGGTGGCCTGTCGATGCATCTGATGGTCGACGCCGCCCTCAAGCGCGGCAAGGGCGCCCTCACCGGCTACACTGCCCGCCTCGTCCATCCGCTGTGGGTCGGCGACCTGATCGAGGTGCGCGGCGAGAATCCGGTCGATGGCAAGATGAAGATCTGGGCAGCCGACAAGAACGGCACGCTGTGCGGCGAGATGGACCTGGAGTTCGGCCCAGGGAGCGGCTCGTGAGCGGTCCCCTCGGCGGAGTCCGCGTCGTCGACCTGACGACCATCGTCATCGGGCCGATCTGCACACGCACGCTCGCCGACTACGGTGCCGAGGTCATCAAGGTCGAGGCGCCCGGCGGCGACCTGCTGCGCACCATGGCCGAGGGCAGCCGCAATCCCGGCATGTCCGGCAAGTTCATCAACTTCAACCGTAACAAGCGGTCCATTGGGCTCGACATCAAGAAGCCCGAAGGGCTCGACGCCCTGCTCCGCCTGATCGACAGGGCCGACGTCTTCGTAAGCAACGTCCGGCCGGAGGCGCTGGCCCGCGCCGGCCTCGACCACACGAGCCTCGTCAAGCGCAACCCGCGGCTGATCCACTGCTCGATCCTGGCATTCGGCCGCGGCGGACGGTACTTCAACCGCCCGGCCTACGATCCGGTGATCCAGAGCCTGTCCGGCGTCGCCGGCACCATTGCCCGCGCAACCGGCGAGCCGCGCTTCGTGCCGATGGTGATGACCGATCACACCAGCGGCCTGATCGCCGCGCAGGCGATCGGTTTCGCCCTCTATCGCCGGGAAAAGACCGGCGTTGGCGAGGCCATCGACGTGCCGATGCTGGAGAACATGGCCTCGTTCGTGTCGAGCGAGCACCTGGGTGCGGCGACCTTCGACCCGCCGGTCGGCCCGACCGGCGACGGCCGCCTGCTCAGCCCGAACTACAAGCCGGTGCCGACCAAGGACGGCTACGTTACCGTGCGACCCAACACCAATGCACAGGCTTTCGCCTTCTTCGACGCGATCGGACGGCCTGAGCTCAAGACCGATCCACGTTTCGACAGCGCCGCCTCGCGGACGAAGAACGCCGCAGCCTACTTCGAGGTCCAGGCGACCTGCCTCGGCCACAAGACGACCGACGAATGGGTCGAGCTGTTCGATAAGCTCGACGTGCCGGCGGCGCGTTACAACACGATCGACGACCTGCTGACTGACCCGCATCTCAAGGACGTCGGCTTCTACAAGGAAGAGCAGCATCCGTCCGAGGGCAAGATCCGGCGCAGCAAACTTGCCAACGTCTTCTCGGGTGGCGCGCGAGAGAACGAGACACATGCTCCGCTCTATGGGGAGCACACGCGCGAGATCCTCGTCGAGCTTGGTTATGGCGCCGCAGACATCGGAAAGATGGTCGACGCCAAGGCGGTCAAGATTTCCTGATCTTCCGGACCGCGAGCGTTCTGCTCGCTCACGATCAAGAGCGAGCGGGACGCTCGCGGTCCGGAAAAATCAAAACGGCTTGTCGCCCTCGATCAGGACGCGCTGCATGATGCGGCGCTCGCCGACCGGATAGTCGACGTCGACCCGGTGCATCGTCGCGCGGTTGTCCCAGATCACGCAGTCGCCGACTGTCCATTCGTGTCCGAAATGATGCTGCGGCTTGCGCGCCTCGGCGGCCAACTCGTCGAGCAATTCGTCGCTCTCGGCCCGTTCCATGCCGACGATACGGTCGAGCCGGTTGAAGTTGAGATAGAGCGCCTTGCGCCCGGTATCGGGATGGGTGCGGACCAGCGGATGCTCGATGTCCGGCGTCTCGGCGATCTCCTGCGCCGTGCGCGGCGAGGGCCGGTTGCGGGCGCGCATTGTGTCGTAGCCGTGCATGGCGCGCTTGCCGTCGATCCGTTTCCGGGTCGACTCGGGGAGCGCCTCGTAGACGGTGCGCATGTTGCAGAACCAGGTCCGGCCGCCGTGGCTCGGGATCTCAATCGAATGGAGCAGCGTCGCCTTGGCCGGCACCGCCATGTAGGAATCGTCGGTGTGCCAGTCTTCCGAGCGGATGGCTGTCTTGTCGGTCGTGCCGTCGGCCATGAGGGTGCTCACCATGGTCGAGACTTCCGGCACCTCGCCATTGCGCTTGTAGCGCAACAGTTGGGCGCGCGGTTTGCCGAAGGCGGTCGCGAAGTCGCGCATCTCGGGCGCGGTCATCGGCGTGCCCCGCACCACAACCACCAGGTGCTCGCCGAGCGCTTTGTTGAGGAAGGCAGCGACCTCGGGCCTGGTCGCAGCATCGGCGCGGTCCAGCCCTTCAATGCGGGCACCGAGAGCGGCATTCAGGGGAACGACTTTCATGCCGTCAGCCTAGCGCGCAAGCAGGCCGGAAACCAATTCCGCCATCCGGGTGCGCAATTGCTGGACCAGCGTGGTGATACGCGTCCAGGCCGGCAGCGATTTCACGAAGGCATAGGCCTGGTCGCGCCAATAGAAGAACCAGGTGTCGGCCTTGGCGAACCAGACGATCGTCATCAGCGTCGGCCGCAGGATGCGGTAGAGTCGCGCCAGCACAGCCGTGCCCAGCATTTTGCCGACGATCAGCGTACCAAGCGCAAAAGTGTAGTGGCCCATGGCCGCGAACCACAGCGCGATGAGCTTGATCGGCAAGATCAGGATCGACGGCGCGAGGAAGGCACAAAGTGCGGCGTAAGGCGGCAGGCGCACGAGCCAGCCTTCGAGTTTGGCGATCGGCGGCCAGCGCGCCACCGCCACCATGGCGACGTTGAGGTACTTGATCAGCGTCTGCTCGATGAAGACGATGGCCGCGGCCAGCGGCACGATCGCCAGTTCGAGAGCGCGTTTGAGGTGGCGATTCATGTCGGTCCCGATTAAAGCAGAGATCGTGTCAATTCGGTGGTTTTCATGCTGAAGCGCCGCGCCCTCACCCAGCTCATCGCCGCCGCCTCGCTGGCCCCCGGTGTCGGGCAGGCACAGGGTCGCCCTCCGCTGACGCGCATCGCCTTCGGATCGTGCGCCGAGCAACGACGGCCGCAGCCGATCTGGGATGCCGTGCTGGCCTATCATCCCGATCTGTTCATCTTCGCCGGCGACAATGTCTACGGCGACTTCGACACTGCCGACGCCGCCGGCCTCAGGCAGGCCTATGACGGCGCCACTCACATCACCGGCTACACCAGCCTGCTGCGAACGGTGCCGCATCTCGCGATCTGGGACGATCACGATTATGGCCTGAACGACGGCGGCGCCGACTTCGCGCACAAGGCGATTGCCAAGGAGGAATTCCTCCGGTTCTGGAATGTCCCCGCCGACGACGTGCGACGCACCCGCGAAGGCATCCACAACGCCCACATCATCGGGCCGCCGGGCATGCGCGTGCAGGTCATCCTGCTCGATCTGCGCTGGTTCCGCTCGCCGCTCAAGCCGACCGACCAGCGCGGCGCACCCGGCAAGGAGCGTTATGTGCCCGACGCCGATCCGGCCAAGACGATGCTCGGCGAGGCGCAATGGGCGTGGCTTGCCGCGGAGCTGCGCAAGCCCGCCGAGGTGCGGCTGCTGGTCTCCACCATCCAGGTGCTGGCCGAAGGCCACGGCTGGGAACGCTGGGGCAATTTCCCGCTCGAGCGCCAGAAGCTGTTCGACACGATCCGCGACAGCAACGCCAGCGGCGTCGTGCTGCTGTCGGGCGACCGCCATTTCGGCGCGCTCTATCGCGAGACGCCGGCGG
Organism: Reyranella sp.; assembly: GCF_965279465.1. Lineage (NCBI taxonomy): Bacteria > Pseudomonadati > Pseudomonadota > Alphaproteobacteria > Hyphomicrobiales > Reyranellaceae > Reyranella > Reyranella sp. The sequence goes on along the minus strand of NZ_OZ257242.1, from coordinate 4,983,695 downwards.
GTGGCTATCCGCTCTACGAGATCACCTCGAGCGGCCTGAACATGATCTACTGGAACGTGCGCGAGCCCGGCCCCAATCGGCTGGGCGCGGTCTATCCGGTGGCGAATTTCGGCGCGATCGACATCGACTGGTGGGAACGCACCGTCACCCTGGCGCTGCGCGACGAAAGCGGCAGCGTGCGGCGCAGCGCCACGATCAAGGCGGACGAGCTGCTCTTCAGCAAATAGCCCACGGTTTTCGGACAGGGAAGGAGCGCAGGCGCATGCCGTAACCCATGCGAAGGCGGTACGTCGTCCGGCCGTCTCCAGCGCGCCTCATGACCCTTCAATGCCTGCAACGAAGCTTCCGGCGTCCGTCTCTTTGGCCGCGCTCGAAGGCCGGGAGCCCGACGGCTCCCGGCCCTGCCGGCAACGATCACCGCTGACGCCTACTCCGGTTTCACGCCGGCGGCCTTGACCGCGGGCACCCACTTGTCGATCGATGCCTTGAGCTGCGTGCGCAGCGCCTCGGGGCTCGCCTCTTCCTGGGTCGGCAAGTCGACCGCCAGCTCGGTCAGGCGCTTGACGACGCCAGGGTCCGAAATCGCCTTGACCAGCGCGTCGTTGATCTTCGCGATATTCTCCTTCGACATGCCTTTCGGCCCAAAGAAGCCGTTCCAGATCGTGACCTCGTAGCCCTTGAGGCCCGCCTCGTCGATGGTCGGCACGTTCGGGAGCTGCGGCAGGCGCTTCAGCGTCGAGACGCCGAGCGCCTTGATGTTCCCGCTGTTGATCTGCGCCAGCACGTTGACCGCCTGATCGACCATGTAGTCGAACTGGCCGGAAACCAGATCGTTGAGCGCCGGGCCGGTGCCCTTGTACGGGATCTCCAGCACGTCGACCTTCATCATGCTGTTCAGCATCAGCCCGCCGAGATGCGACGCGGCGCCGATGCCGGCCATGCCGTACTGCACCTTCTTCTGGTTGGCTTTCACGTAATCCTGGAATTCGGCGAAGGTCTTTGCCGGCAGGTCTTTCTTGGCGACCAGCACCATCGGATTGGTGCCGCCCATGCCGATCGGCTCGAGGTCCTTCTGGCTGTCGTAGGGCAGCGACTTGTAGAGCGCGATGTTCACCGCCAGCGTGCCCATATGAGTGAACAGCAGCGTGTAGCCGTCGTTCGCCGCCTTCGCGACCTTGTTGACGCCGATCGTGCCGCCCGCCCCGCCGACATTCTCGACCACGAGCTGCTGGCCCAGGATCTCGCTCATCTTCGCGCAGACCACCCGGGCGAGCGCGTCGGTCGGCCCACCGGCCGCGAACGGCACGATCACCGTGATCGGCTTTGCGGGATAGCTTGCTTGTGCTGCCGCCTTCGAGGCGATGGCAGCGAGGCTGGCAGCGCTTACGGCCGCCAGCAGATGACGTCGTTGAAATTCCATGAACACCCCTATTGGGGGCGTGCTGCTACACCGTCTTCACGATCTCTGCAATAGCTTTCCCGACGGTCACGGTGTCGCCGTTGCCGCCCAGGTCCTTGGTCCTGGGTCCGCCCTCGACCAAGGAGGCGGCGATCGCCCGTTCGATCGCCTCAGCCGCCTCGGGGTAACCGAGATGGCGCACCATCATGGCGCCCGACCAGATCTGGCCGATCGGATTGGCGATCCCCTTGCCGGCGATGTCCGGCGCCGAGCCGTGCACCGGCTCGAACATCGACGGGAACTTGCGCTCCGGGTTGATGTTCCCCGACGGCGCAACGCCGATCGAGCCGGTCAGCGCTGGGCCGAGGTCCGACAGGATGTCGCCGAACAGGTTGGAACCAACGACCACGTCGAACCAGTCCGGGTTGCGCACGAAATGCGCCGTCAGGATGTCGATATGATACTGATCCGCCTTGATGTTCGGGTACTTCTTGCGCATCGCGTCGAAGCGCTCGTCCCAGAACGGCATGGTGTGGATGATGCCGTTCGACTTGGTCGCCGAAGTGACATGCTTCTTCTTCGTCGTGCTTGCGAACTCGAAGGCGAACTTCATGACGCGATCGACGCCCTTGCGGGTGAAGATCGCCTGCTGGATGGCCATCTCGTCGTCGGTGCCCTGGAACATGCGGCCGCCGACCGAGCTGTACTCGCCTTCGGTGTTCTCGCGTACCACCCAGAAATCGATCTCGCCCGGCTTGCGGTTGGCGAGCGGGCTCGGCACGCCTTCGAACAGGCGCACCGGCCGGAGATTCACGTACTCGTCGAACTCGCGCCGGATCGGGATCAGCAGGCCCCACAGCGAGACGTGATCGGGCACGCCCGGCCAGCCCACCGCGCCGAGGAAGATGCTCTCGTACTGCTTGAGCGTCTCCATGCCGTCGTCGGGCATCATCTTGCCGGTCTTGGCAAAGCGGTCGCACGACCAGTCGAAGTCGGTGAACTCGAGCTCGAAATTGAAGCGGCGCCCGGCGGCTTCGAGCACGCGCACGCCCTCCGGCAGAACTTCCTTGCCGATTCCGTCTCCCGGAATGAGGGCGATCTTGTGCTTGGCCATGTGTTTCCTCTCTGGGCGCGATTTGCGGGCCGCACCGTAAAGGAAAGCTCACTCCGGTCCAATCCTTGACGCTGCCGGCGTGTTTGCGGCCAGACCTGCCCTGGGGAACGTGGGTGACGCGTCCCGCTCGAGGCGCAGCGAAACTCGGCGCGAGCGGGCATTGCCGATCGAAGGCGTGATTGACAATATGAACGGACATTCATGGGAGTGAACGTCATGGCCTTCGATCTGAAGATCACGGGCGGCACCATCGTCGACGGCACAGGCAAGCCGGGCTTCGTCGGCGACGTCGGCATCAAGGACGGCAAGGTCGTCGCACTGGGCAAGGCGGACGGACCGGCCGCCACGACGATCGATGCGACCGGCAAGGTCATGGCGCCGGGCTTCGTCGATGTGCACACGCACTATGACGCGCAGGTGCTGTGGGATCGCATGCTGAGCATCTCGCCCTGGCACGGCGTGACCACGACGGTGATCGGCAATTGCGGCTTTGGCGTCGCCCCGACCAAGACGATCCATCGCAAGATGATCATGCAGACGCTGGAGAAGGTCGAAGGCATGAGCCTCGAGGCGCTCGAGGCCGGCCTGGGCAGCGCCTGGCCGTTCGAGACCTTCCCGCAATATCTCGACACGCTCGAGAAGCGCGGCTCGTCGATCAACATCGCCGCGTTGTTCGGCCACACGCCGCTTCGGCTTTACGTCATGGGCGAGGAGTCGACCGAGCGCGCCGCCACACCGGACGAGATCGGCGCGATGAAGAAGCTGATGCGCGAGGCGATGGAAGCCGGCGCTATCGGCTTCGGCACGTCGGTGTCGGTGAGCCACAACGGCTATGCCGGCAAGCCGGTGCCGAGCCGGCAGGCCACCGTCGAGGAGATGGATGCGCTGGTCTCGGTGATGGGCGACATGAAGCGCGGCCTGATGCAGATCACCATCGGTCGCGAGTTCTCGACCCGGCACATGGCTGAGGTCAGCCGCAAGTACGGCGTGCCGGTCACCTGGACCGCTCTGCTCTCCTATCTCTATGGGCCGGGTGGCCATCGCAAGCAGCTCGATCTCGCCGCCGAGCAGCGCAGGACGGGCGCAATGGTCATTCCCCAGGTCAGCTGCCGCCCGCTCAACTTCGAGTTCACCTTTGCCGAGCCGTTCATCTTCGATGTCATGAAGTTCATGAACGAGCTCGCCGTCGAGGATGCCAAGGCGCCTGGCACGCGACGCCGAGCCTATGCCGACCCGGCGTGGCGCGAGAAGCTGCGTAGCGAGGTGACGCCGCTGTTTCGAAACTGGTGGGACCGCGTGATCATCGCCTGGGCCCCCTCGCACAAGGAGCTCGAGGAGCAGCCCCTCACCGAGGCCGCCGCGAAGCTCGGCAAGCATCCGGTCGATCTTGCGCTCGACATCGCGCTTGCCAGCGACCTGCAGGCGCGCTTCCGCATGGCCGTAATGAACTTCGACGAAAAGGAAGTGGGCGAGCTGATCACCGATCCAAACACTATAATCGCGCTCAGCGACGCGGGCGCCCATGCCAGCCAGCTGTGCGATGCGTGCTACTCGACCTACCTCCTCGGCCACTGGGTGCGCGATCGCAAGGTGTTCACGGTCGAGCAGGCCGTGCACAACCTTACGCAGCGGCCGGCCGAGATGTTTGGCATCACCGATCGCGGCGTGCTCGCTGACGGCAGGCCCGCCGACGTCGTGGTGTTCGATCCCATGACCGTCGGCCCCGGCCCGCTCAAGCGCGTCTACGACCTGCCGGCCGGCGCCGATCGCCTCGTGTCGGAGGCCAACGGCATCGACGCAGTGATCGTGAACGGCAAGCTGATCCGCCGCGACGGCAGGGATACAGTCGCCGCCAACGACACGCTGCCCGGCCGCGTGCTACGCAACGGCCGCGCCGCTTAAGAGAGAATTGTCATCCCGAGCAAAGCGAGGAATCTATACTGATCAGCATGGATCCCTCGCTTCGCTCGGGATGACACGAATACTGGAGGAAACATATCATGATCCACGTCCTCGCCATCATCACCACCAAGCCCGGCATGCGGGAAGAGATCCTCGGCCATTTCCGCGCCAACGTGCCGGCGGTGAAGGCCGAGAAGGGCTGCATCGAATACGGCGCGGCCACCGATGCCGACGGCATGGGCTCGTTCCAGACCAAGTTCGGACCGGACACCTTCGTCGTGGTCGAGAAGTGGGAGAGCACCGACGCGTTGAAGGCGCATTCGGCCGCGCCGCACATGGCCGCCTACGCGGCCAAAACGCGCGAGCATATCGCCAGCCGCGTCATCCACGTCCTCTCGCCGACTTGATCGGTTCCGTATCGACGACGAACGTCGCCGACTACGACGTCGACGGCGTCGTCTGCCTGCGCCAGCAGTTCGACGCGCCGTGGATCGATCGGATTCGCGTGGCAGTCGAGCGCGACCTCGCCTCGCCCGGCCCCAACGCGACCAACTTCGCCGAAGGCAGCAGCACGGGGAAGTTCTTCGGCGATATGTTCATGTGGAAGTCCGATCCGGACTTCCGCGCCGTTGCCCTCGAGTCACCGGCCCCCGCGATCGCCGCGAAGATGATGAATTCGGCGCGCGCCGAATTCTTCTACGACCAGCTCTTCGTCAAGGAACCCGGCACGGCTCATCCCACGCCGTGGCACCAGGACCAGCCCTACTGGCCGGTGAAGGGCTGGCAAATCGCGTCGGTCTGGATCGCGCTCGACCGGATCGACCGCAGCAACGGCGCGGTCGAATTCATCGCCGGCTCGCACCGCTGGGGCGTGAACTATCGCCCCACCCCGTTCCGCAAGGGCCACGAGATCAAGTTCACGTCGAGCGACCTGCAGCAGATCCCCGACATCGACGCGGATCGCGGCAAGTTCGACATCCGGTGCTGGGCGATGGAGCCGGGCGACTGCCTGGTGTTTCACGCCATGATCGTGCACGGTGCGCCGGGCAACGACACACCGGGCGCGCGCCGCCGCGGCCTGTCGTTGCGCTATACGGGCGACGATGCGCGTTACGATCCGCGACCGGGCACCTTCCAGTTTCCTCACAAGCCGGACCTCGTTGCCGGCGCGCCGATGAGGTGCGATCTCTTCCCGAGAGTGTGGCCGCCGCGTCCATAGACCCGTGCCGATGGCATGTTCCCTGCTTCCCACGAGGCGTCGAGCCTGATAGCCGTCATCAGCGCGACACGTAAGTCGCGTTGGATGGGCGAGTGACGGAGGCTAATCCCAATGGACTCGAAAACGGCAATGGGCTCGGAACCGCACGGCTCCCCGGTCCGCCCGGATTTCGAACGCATCGCACTGCTGCTGCAGGGCGGCGGAGCGCTCGGTTCCTACCAGGGGGGCGTCTATCAGGCGCTGTCCGAAGCGGGCCTTCACCCGCACTGGGTCGCTGGAATCTCGATCGGAGCCATCAATTCGGCCCTGATCGCCGGCAACCCGCCGGAGCGCCGCGTCGAGCGCCTCCGGCAATTCTGGGAAACCGTCACCGAACCGCCGTTCGGTTTTCCCCTGATGTTCAGCGGGGACATCCAGAATAACCTGGTGCATCAGTTCATCAACCAGGGCGGCGCCTTGAATGCCCTGCTGTGGGGAGCGCCAAGCTTCTTCAAGCCTCGCATACCGCCGCCTATCTTCACGCCTCTCAGCAGTCCGGGAAAACTCAGCTTCTACGACGTCTCGCCGCTCAAGACGTTGCTCGGCCAACTGGTCGATTTCGACCGGCTGAACTCCGGCGAGATGCGGTTGACCGTCGGCGCCACCCACATAAAAAGCGGTAACTACGTCACTTTCGACACGGCGGATCGCAAGATCTGTGCCGACCATATCATCGCCAGCGGCTCGCTGCCGCCGGGCTTCCCCTCCGCCGAGATAGACGGCGAGCACTATTGGGATGGCGGCGTCGTGTCCAACACGCCACTGCAATGGGTGCTCGACGCTGCGCCACGGCAGGACACGCTCGCCTTCCAGATCGACCTGTGGAGCGCGCGTGGCAAGCTGCCGCGCGACATGGTCGAAGTGGACACGCGCCTCAAGGACATCCGCTACTCGAGCCGCACGCGCCTGGCCACCGACCAGTTCCGCAAGACCCAGGCGCTGCGGCGCGCCACGGCGAAGCTGCTGTCGGAGATGCGCGAGGAGCTGCGGATCACGCCCGAGGCGGCGCTGCTCGCCGCCGAGGCCGACGAGAAAGTCTACAACATCATCCAGATGATCTATCGCTCGCGGTCGTACGAGGGCGCCTCGAAGGATTACGAGTTCTCCCGCCGCACGATGGAGGAGCACTGGAAGTCGGGCTATGGCGACATGACGCGGACGCTCAGCTACCCCGAGGTGCTGCAGCGACCGACCAGCCCCGACGGCGTCTTCACGTTCGACCTCAAGAATCAGCCCGGAGAATAGGATACCGAGATGAAGATTGCCGACGTGCGCGCGAAGGCGTTCGCCATGCCGCTCAACAACCCGGCCTACCCGCCGGGCCCGTACAAGTTCTACAATCGCGAGTTCATCGTCATCAGCTACCGCACAGATCCCGAGATCCTGCGCGCGCTGGTACCCGAGCCGCTCGAGGTGATCGGCGACACGGTGAACTACGAGTTCATCCGCATGCCCGATTCAACCGGGTTCGGCGACTACACCGAGACCGGCCAGGTGATCCCCGTGCGTTTCAAGGACAAGGACGGCACGGTCCAGGAAGGCGGCTACGTGCACGCTATGTATCTCGACGACAACGCGCCGATCGCCGGCGGCCGCGAGATCTGGGGCTTTCCCAAGAAGCTCGCAAGCCCCAAGGTCTGCCACGAGAACGAGACGCTGGTCTGCACGCTCCACTACGGCACGGTGCTCTGCGTCACCGCCACCATGGGCTACAAGCACCGCGTGCTCGAGCAGGCGCCGATCGCCAAGTCGCTGGCCAAGCCGAACTTCATGATCAAGATCATCCCGCACGTCGACTGCACGCCGCGTATCTGCGAGCTGGTGCGCTACTATTGCGAGGACGTGACGGTCAAGGGCGCCTGGGCCGGCCCTGCGGCGCTGCAGCTTTTCGACCACGCGCTGTGCGACGTGAACCGCCTGCCCGTGCGCGAAGTCCTGTCGGCGACGCACTTCGTCACCGACCTCACGCTCGGCCTCGGCGAGGTCGTGCACGATTATCTGGCCAAGGACTGAAAGGAATTCCCATGGCTCGCTTCGACAAGAAAGTCGGTATCATCACCGGTGCCGCCAGCGGCATCGGCAAGGAAATCGCGCTGCGCTACGCCGCCGAGGGCGGCACGCCGGTCATCGCCGATCTCAACCTCGACGCCGCCAACGCGACGGCCGCCGAGATCAAGGCCAAGGGCTCCGATGCCTTCGCCGTCGCCATGAATGTGGTCGACGAGGCCGCGGTCGAGAAAGGCGTGGCCGACGTGATGGCCAAGTACGGCCGGATCGACCTCCTGGTCTCCAACGCCGGCATCCAGATCGTGAAGCCGGTCGTCGACTTCTCCTTCGCCGACTGGAAGAAGCTGCTGTCGATCCATCTCGACGGCGCCTTCCTGACCACCAAGGCCTGCCTCAAGCACATGTACGCTGCCAAGTCGGGGAGCGTCGTTTACATGGGCTCGGTCCATTCCAAGGAAGCGTCCAAGCTCAAGGCGCCCTACGTCACCGCCAAGCACGGGCTGATCGGCCTGTGCAAGGTCGTCGCCAAGGAAGGTGCCGAGTTCGGCGTGCGCGCCAACGTGGTCTGCCCCGGCTTCGTACGCACCCCGCTGGTCGACAAGCAGATCCCCGAGCAAGCCAAGGAACTCGGCATCTCCGAGGACGACGTCATCAAGCACGTGATGCTGAAGGATACCGTCGACGGCGAGTTCACGACCGTCGACGACGTGGCCGACTGCGTGCTGTTCTTCGCCGGTGCGCGCAGCAACGCCCTGACCGGCCAATCCATGGTGGTCAGCCACGGCTGGTTCATGCAGTGAGGCAATAGTGTACGGTCGGGCGGGCGGTAAGATCACGCATGCCCGACCGTACACGCCATGATCACGCGCGCGACCACAAGCATGATCATGACCACGGCGGGCATTCGCACAGCCACGCCCCCGCGAGCTTCGACCGCGCCTTCCTGATCGGCATCACGCTCAACACCGGCTTCGTGATCGCTGAAGCCACCTACGGCGTCCTCGCCAACTCTCTCGCCCTGATCGCCGACGCCGGCCACAATCTCAGCGACGTGCTGGGCCTGCTGCTGGCCTGGGCCGCTTCATCCCTGGCAAAGCGGCTACCGACCGACCGGTACACCTATGGCCTGAAGCGCACGCCGATCCTGGCCTCGCTCGCCAACGCCATGCTCCTGCTGGTCGCCAGCGGCGCGATCGTGTGGGAAGCCGTGCAGCGCTTCAGCGACCCGACACCGGTCGCCGAGATGACCGTCATCTGGGTCGCCTTGATCGGCATCGTCATCAACGGCGCAACGGCGCTCGGCTTCATGGCGGGCCGCAAGGGCGACCTGAACATCCGCGGCGCCTTCCTGCACATGGTGGCCGACGCCGTGGTGTCGCTCGGAGTCGTGCTGAGCGCGCTCGCCGTGCTCTACACGGGCTGGCAGTGGATCGACCCGCTGGTCAGCATCGCGATCGCCGCCGTGATCGTGATCGGCACCTGGTCGCTTCTGAAGGACTCGATCAACCTTGCGCTCGACGCCGTGCCGTCGACCATCGACCGGCCGGCGATCGAGACCTATCTCAAAGGCCTGCCCGGCGTGTCGGAAATCCACGACCTGCATATCTGGGCCATGAGCACGACGGAAGTCGCCCTGACCGTCCACCTGGTTCGTCCCGGCGCCATGCTCGACGACGGCTTGCTCGCCCAAGCCAGCCGGGACCTGACTGCCCGCTTCGGCATCGCACACGCAACACTGCAGATCGAATCAGGTGACCCCGCGCACCCCTGCACGCTGGCTCCCGCGGAGGTGGTTTAGGAGCCGCGCTCCGATGAAAGGACGTGAGGCTGCTCAGCCGGTCCTAACTAAGGGACCTTCACGACGCCGCGCACCGCCAGGTCGAGCATGCCTTCGATCAGGGCGTCGCGCTTGGTCCAGGGGAATTCCGGATTGTTGATCAGCGCGGCGACCAGCCCGTGCAGGCTCATCCAAACGAGCTCGGCAGCCGTCTCGACCGGATAGTTGAGTTGGAAGCCGCTGTTCTCGATGTCGCGAAAGGTGCCCATCAGCCGGGCAAAGGCCACGGCACCCTTCGAGCCCGGCTCGTCGGGATCGAAGGCCTCGGGTTTGTGCCCGCGCTTCTTGATCTCCGCCGGCGTGTTGCCCGACATAAAGGTCAGCCAGTATTCGCGCGGATGCTCGAGGGCGAAGCGGATGTAGGCCGCCCCGCAGTTGCGCAGCCGCTCGAGCGGCGTCAGCGCCTGCTTGTCCAGTCCGTCCATCAGCTCGATCAGGCTGGAAAAAGTCTGATCGCAGAGCGCGATCAGGATCGCATCCTTGTCCTTGAAATACAGGTAGAGCGCTGGCGCCGAGACGCCGACCACTTCGGCGATCCGTCGGATCGTCGTGGCCTGGTAGCCCTCGCGCAGGAAAAGCTCCTTGGCGGCGATCAGGATTTCATCGCGCCGGGTGTGGCCTTCGCCACGTCGCTTCCGGGTGCCGCTCGATGCCGTGGACAAGTTGCGTTCCATCCCTTGACAGTTAACTGAACGTTGGTAAGTTATCAACGTTAAGTTACCGGCGTTCAGCATTGTCGCGGCCATTGTACGCTGCCACAGACGCTCACGGAACGACACAAGGATGCCACGATGCGGCTCTCTGTTGATGGCTTCGCCTCCCTCTTCTCCCGCAGGACCCTGATTGCCACCGCCGCGGTCGGAACCGTTGCCTTGGTCGCGCTCGGTGCCTTCTCCTGGAAAAGCACACAGCCGGCGGCCGCCGCTCCCGAGCCTGTCGTGCGTCCGGCGCGCGTGGCGACGATCAACTTCCGCTCCCACATGCATAGCCTGATGCTGGCAGGCACGGTGGTGCCCCGCATCGAGACAACCCTGGGTTTCCGTGTCGCCGGCAAGGTGATCTCGCGCGAGGTCGATGTCGGCGCCATCGTGCAACCGGGCCAGCTCATCGCCCGGATCGATCCGACCGACTACCGGCTCGCCGTCGACAACGCGCGCGCCGCCCTGGTCTCGGCCGAAGCGGACTACGCCCGCGCGAAGGCCGATTTCGAGCGCTACCAGATGCTGCGCGGCAGCGCTTCCTTCATGACCCAGACCCTGGAAACTCGGCAGTCGGTCTCCTCGACGACGCAGGCCCGGGTCGACCAGGCCAAGAGCCAGCTTGCCTCGGCCGAGAACAACCTTGCCTACACCGAGCTGCATGCCGATGCCGCGGGCGTCATCACCGCGGTACAGGCCGAGGTCGGCCAGGTGCTGGCGCAGGGCCAGGGCATGGTGAAGCTCGCCCGCAGCGAGGAGCTCGAGATCCTGGTCGGTGTGCCCGAGCACCGCCTCAAGACGGTCCGTGACGCGACCCGAGTGACGTTCGAGCTATGGTCCGACACAGGCCGCAAGTACGCGGCCAAGCTGCGCGAGCTGTCGCCCAGCGCCGATCCCATGACACGCACCTATCCGGCGCGCTTCACCGTGGTCGATCAGCCCCCCTTCATCGGCATCGGCATGACGGCGTCGCTCATCATCGCGCGCCCGGACGCCGAACTGCTGGCCGAGGTGCCGCTGAGCGCCATCTTCCAGCAGGGCAAGGAGCCTGCCGTCTGGGTGGTGGACAAGGCGACCAGCAGCGTCTCTCTCCGTCCGGTGACCATCTCGCGCTGGCGCGACGAGACGGCGCTGATCGCATCGGGCGTCCAGAACGGCGACATCGTGGCAACTGCCGGCGTCCACAAGCTCGAGCCCGGCCAGAAGGTGAAGCCGGTCCTGCCGGGAGCGCGCTAGATGAGCGCCCGCGGCCCCAACCTGTCCGAGCTGGCGCTCAAGAACAGCACGCTCACGCTGTTCTTCATGATCGTGCTGACCGCCGCCGGCATGTTCGCCTATTTCAATCTCGGCCGCGGCGAGGACCCGCCCTTCACCATCAAGCAGATGGTCGTGTCGGCGGCATGGCCGGGCGCTACCTCGCGCGAGATGGAGCTTCAGGTCACCGACAAGCTCGAGACCAAGCTCCAGGAGCTGCCCTACTTCTACAACGTCCAGAGCTACACCAAGCCTGGCGAGACGGTGCTCTTCGTCTCGCTGCGTGACGACGTTCCGCCGGCGAAGGTACCGGATCTCTGGTACCAGGTGCGCAAGAAGCTCGGCGACATTCGCGGGACGCTGCCGCAGGGCGTGCTCGGGCCGAACTTCAACGACGAATACGGCGACACCTACAGCCTGATCTGGGCCTTCGAGGCCGACGGCTTCTCCGACGCCGAGGTCAAGGCCATGGTCAGGGAGGCGCGGCTGCGGCTGCTGCGCGTGCCCGACGTGACCAAAGCCGACCTGTTCGGCGTGCAGGACGAGAAGATCTACATCGAGTTCAGCCACGCGCGGCTCGCCATGATGGGCGTCCCGATCGACCAGATCCTCGACGTCGTGCGCAAGCAGAACGCCATTGCCGCGTCCGGCACCATCGAGACCAAGGGCGAGCGCATGGCGATCCGGGTGGATGGCGCGCCCTCCTCCGCCGAGCAGCTCATGGCGCTGCCGTTCAGCGCCGCCGGTCGCACGCTCACGCTGGGCGACGTCGCCGACATCAAGCGCGGCTACACCGATCCGCGCCAGTTCTCGATGCGCTTCAACGGCAAGCCGGTGATCGGGCTCGGCGTCGTCATGCAGGCCGGCGGCAACGTGCAGGTCCTCGGCAAGGCGCTCGACGAGGTGATGGAGGGTATCCAGCGCGATCTGCCGGTGGGCATCACCGTGCATCGCGTCGCCAACCAGCCCGAGGTGGTGCAGGAATCGGTGCACGAATTCACCCAGTCGCTGGCCGAGGCGCTCGGCATCGTGCTGGTCGTGTCGTTCCTCAGCCTGGGTTTCCGCACCGGCATCATCGTCGCCCTGTCGGTGCCCCTGGTTCTGGCGATCACCTTCGTCGGCATGATGCTGCTCGGCATCGACTTCCAGCGCATCTCGCTCGGCGCGCTGATCATCGCGCTCGGGCTACTGGTCGACGACGCCATCATCGCCGTCGAGATGATGATGGTGAAGCTCGAGCAGGGCTTCAGCCGAATGGAGGCAGCGACCTACGCCTACACCTCGACCGCCTTCCCGATGCTGACCGGCACACTGATCACGGCGGCGGGCTTCGTGCCGGTCGGCTTCGCCAAGTCGAGCGCCGGCGAGTACACCAACTCGATTTTCTGGGTCGTGGGCCTGTCGCTGGTGATCTCCTGGTTCGTGGCGGTGCTGTTCACGCCCTGGATCGGCTACCGCCTGCTGCCCACGCCCAAGGCCGGCGCGCATCACGACCCATATGGCGGCCGCCTCTACACGATGTTCCGCGCAATGGTGACGTGGTGCCTCCGGTGGCGCTGGGTGACGATCGGCGTGACGGCGCTCGCCTTCGTCGGCGCGATGGCCTCGTTCGGCCTTGTGCAGAAGCAGTTCTTCCCGACCGCCAACCGGCCCGAGCTGATCGTCGACCTCCGGCTGGCGCAGGGCGCGTCCTATCGCGCGACCGACGCCGAGGTGAAGAAGCTCGAGCAGTGGCTCGCCCAGAGCCCCGACGTCGCGCACTACACCTCGTACATCGGGGCCGGCTCGCCGCGCTTCTACCTGCCGACGGTGCCCGAGCTCACCAACTCGAACTTCGGGCAGGTCATCGTAATGACCAAGGACCTCGAGGCGCGCGAGCGGGTCGTGACGGCGCTGGACACCCTGTTCAAGGAAGGCTTCGAAGCCGTGCGTGCCCGCGTGCAGCGGCTGCAGAACGGCCCGCCGGTCGCCTATCCCGTGATGTTCCGCGTGCTGGGCGAGGACCCGCAAAAGGTGCGCGCCGTGGCCGAGCAGGTCCGCCAGGTCTTCAAGGCCGATCCCGACACGCGCGACGTCAACTTCGACTGGAATGAGCTCGCCAAGTCGGTGCGGCTCGACGTCGACCAGGCCAAGGCGCGCGCCTTGGGCGTCGACTCCCAGCTACTGAGCAATGCACTGCAGACCATCCTGTCCGGCGTGATCGTGACCCAGTACCGCGAGGGCGTCGAGACGATTGATGTCGTCGCCCGTGCCGTGGCGCCCGAGCGGCTGAGCGTCGAGGGACTGGAATCGATCCACCTGCGCACCGCGACCGGCGGCATCGTCTCCCTGGCCCAGCTGGCCACGCTGCATTTCGAGCTCGAGGAGCCGATCCTGTGGCGGCGTAACAAGGAGCTGCTGATGACCGTGCGCGCCGGCGTGACCGACGGCGTGCAGGGCCCTGACGTGGCGACGCGGCTCGACAAGGCCCTCGAACCCCTGCGCGCCTCGCTGCCGCCGGGCTACCGGATCGAGGTCGGCGGCGACAAGGAGGAGAGCGCCAAGAGCCAGGGCTCGATCTTCAAGATGATGCCGGTGATGGCCTTCCTCACCCTGCTCTTCCTGATGCTGCAGCTGCGCAGCTTCTCCAAGCTCGCGCTGGTGCTACTGACCGCGCCGCTCGGCATGATCGGCGTGGCGCTGTTCCTGCTGCTGTTCAACCAGCCCTTCGGCTTCGTGTCGCTGCTCGGGACCATCGCGCTGGCCGGCATGATCATGCGCAACTCGGTGATCCTGGTCGACCAGATCGATCAGGACATCGCCGCCGGCCATGCCGCCTGGGACGCCGTGATCGATGCCACGGTGCGCCGTGCCCGGCCGATCCTGCTCACCGCCGGCACCGCGATCTTCGCCATGGTGCCGCTGTCGCGCAGCGTCTTCTGGGGCCCGATGGCCGTGGCGCTGATGGGCGGCCTGCTGGTCGCGACCGCGCTGACGCTGCTCTTCCTGCCGGCCCTCTACGCCGCATGGTTCCGGGTGAAGCGGCCCGATGCGGTGGCCGCTGCACAGCCCGTTCGCCACGATCCCCCGCCACTCGCGCTCGCGGCAGAGTAGTTCGTCATATTCTCCCGGACCGCGAGCGTCTCGCTCGCTCATGATCATGAGCGAGCGAGACGCTCGCGGTCCGGAAGATCATGACGTGCAATCAAGCTCTGACCGCATCGAGCCTCTTCCAGTCGAATTCGACGCCATGGCCGGGGCGTTCGGGCGCGACGGCCTTGCCGTCCTCGATGCGCATGGGATCGGCGATGTAGTTGTTGATCCCGAAGCCGTGCGTTTCCAGGAAGCTGCGGTTGGGACAGGCGGCGAGCAGGTGCACCGTCACGTCGTGCGCGCCGTGCGAGGTGACGGGAAGATTGAACGCCTCGGCCAAGTGCGCGACCTTCAAGAACACCGTGACGCCGCCGCAGTTGGTGACATCCGGTTCGGGGTAACTCACGCCCCCGGCCGAGATCATCTGCTGGAATTCCCACAAGGTGCGGAAATTCTCGCCCGTGGCCACCGGCAACCCGCCGTCGCGCATGACCCGGGCGTGGCCCGCGACGTCGTCCGGGATGGTCGGCTCCTCGAGCCACACCAGGTCGAAGTCGCGCAGCGCCCGCGCGCGGCGGATGGCCTCGTCGACCGACCACTTCATGTTGGCGTCGACCATCAGCGGGAAGTCGTCGCCCAGATGCTTGCGCATCGCCCGGATACGCTCGACATCCTCCTGCAGCTTTTCGCGTCCGACCTTGGTCTTGATGGCTCGGAATCCCCTCGCCAGGTTGCCGTCGGTCTGCGCCAGCAGATCCTTGACCGAGAGGTCGAGATCGATGCCACCGGCGTAGCACGGCACCTTGGCGTCGTGACCGCCAAGCAGCCGGTAGAGCGGCAGCTTCGCCCGTCGCGCCTTGAGGTCCCACAGCGCCATGTCGAGCGCCGACAGGGCGAGCACGGCAGCACCTCCCCGACCACCATAATGCAGCGCCCACCAGACCTTCTGCCACATTGCCTCGATCAGCTCGCAGTCGACACCGGCCACGACATCGGGAAGCTCCCGAGCCAGGATGTGGTGGATGGCGCCACCATTGTGTCCGGTGGTGTAGGTGTAGCCGACGCCCTCCTGCCCATCGGCATCGGTGACGCGAGCGGTGACGAGCTCGAACGACGTCATCACACCGTGGGTCGAATCGGATGCAGGCGCATCGAGCGGAATACGGAAATGCTCGGCGCCGAGCGACTTCAGTTTGGCCATGCCGGACGTCCTCGCTGCAGGCTCAAGAAATCTGCCCCTCGACCGAGTGCAGATCGGTCTGGCGCACGGCGCTAACCGCGAGCGTGATCTCGATACCGCGCACGATATCGTCGAGCGACATCGACGGTGCGCCGCCGACGCGGGCGGCCTGCTCGGGGATGTACGGGATGTGCAGGAAGCCGCCGCGGAAGCCCATCGAATGCTGCTCGGCCATGTCCATCGCGGCATAGAAGACATGGTTGCAGACAAAAGTGCCGGCGCTGTTGGACACCGCGGCCGGCAGCCCGGCCTTGCGCATCTCCGCCACACAGGCCTTGATCGGCAGGGTCGAGAGATAGGCGGCGGGTCCGTCGCGCACGACCGGCCGGTCGATCGGTTGCTTGCCGTCGTTGTCCTTGATGCGCGCATCCTGGACGTTGATCGCAACCCGTTCGAGGCAGAGTTCGGAGCGGCCGCCGGCCTGGCCCACGCCCAGCACGATGTCCGGCTGGACCTCGTGGATCGCCGCGCGCAGCACGATCGGCGAGCGCGAATAGGAGGTCGGTAGCTCGACCGCATGGATGGTCAGCCCGCCGATCTTGCGCTTGAGGCGCCGCACCGCCAGCGACGATGGATTGAGCTTGTCGCCACCAAAGGCGTCGAACCCCGTGACCAACGCTTTCATGCTCGCCACCCCCCGCTCCGAACGCCCCAAGCAAGAGGGGCGCCCCGTTGGAGCGCCCCTGCAAGTTAGCCAATTTCGATTGAGACGACTACTTGTTGGCGGCGTCGACCGCGCGCCGCGCCATGACGGTGACGAGGTGAGCGCGATACTCCGCGCTGCCGTGGATGTCGCTGTTCAACCCGTCGGCCGGGACCTTGATGTCCTTGATCGCGTCAGACGAGAAATTCTTGGAGAGCGCGTCTTCCATCGCCTTGACGCGGAAGACGCACGGGCCCGCACCGGTGACCGCGACCCGGACGCCACCCGCAGTCTTGGCCACGAACACCCCGACCATGGCATAGCGCGATGCCGGATTGGGGAACTTCATGTAGCCCGCCTTCTCGACCTTCGGGAAGCTGATGGCGGTAATCAGCTCGCCATCCTCGAGGGCGGTCTCGAACAGACCCTTGAAGAAATCGTCGGCTGTGATCTTGCGGCTGCTGGTGGTGATCGTCGCGTTAAGCGCAACGACCGCCGCCGGATAGTCGGCTGCCGGGTCATTGTTCGCCACCGAACCACCGATGGTGCCACGGTTTCGGACCGCCGGATCGCCGATATGCCCGGCGAGATGGGCCAGCGCGGGAATTGCGGCCTTTACGTCGGCCGACGACGCGACGTCGGCGTGGCGGGTCATACCGCCGATCGTTACGCCGTTGCCCTCGACCTTGATGCCGGCCAGTTCCTTGATACCGTTGAGGTCGACCACATCGCTCGGCTTGGCCAGCCGCTGCTTCAGGGTCGGAATCAGGGTCATGCCGCCCGACATGACGCGGCCCTCCGGCTTTCCTTTGAGGGCGGCCGCCGCTTCAGCCAGCGACTTCGGACGGTGATAGGCGAAATCGTACATCTTCAGTTCCCTCCGTGGATGGCCTGCCACACGTTCAGCGACGTGGCAGGCATCGGCACATGCTTGACACCGAGCGGTGCCAGCGCGTCGTGGACGGCGTTCATGACGGCGGCCGGGGCAGCGATGGCGCCCGCCTCGCCGCATCCCTTCACCCCCAGCGGATTGTGCGGGCAAGGCGTGACCTTGTTGCCGAGCTTGAACGACGGCACGTTGTCCGCGCGCGGCATGGTGTAGTCCATGAACGAGCCGCTCACGAGCTGACCCGTCTCCTTGTCGTAGACGGCGTTTTCCATCAGCGCCTGGCCAACGCCCTGGGCGATGCCGCCATGCACCTGGCCGTCGACGATCATCGGGTTGATGATGTTGCCGAAGTCGTCGACCGCGGTGTGGTTCACGACCTCGACCAGCCCGGTGTCGGGATCGATCTCCACCTCGCAGATCTGCGTGCCGGACGGATAGACGAAATTCGACGGGTCGTAGAAGGCGTTCTCGTCCATGCCGGGCTCGAGCTCTTCGAGCGGATAGTTGTGCGGCACGTAGGCCGCGAACACCGCTGCGCCCAGCGGCACCGCCTTGTCGGTGCCGGCGACCTTGAAGGTGCCCTGCTCGAAGACGACGTCGGCGACGTCGGCTTCCATCAGATGGGCTGCGATCTTCTTGCCCTTGGCGATGATCTTGTCGGTCGCCTTGACGATCGCCGAACCACCCACGGCGAGCGAACGCGAGCCGTAGGTGCCCATGCCGAACGGCGTCGTCGCCGTGTCGCCGTGGACGATCTCGATCTGCTCCATCGGCACGCCGAGCTTGTCGTGGATGATCTGGGCGAAGCTCGTCTCGTGGCCTTGGCCGTGGCTGTGCGAACCCGTCATGACCTGGACGTTGCCGGTCGGGTTGAACTTGATCTGCGCCGCCTCCCACTGGCCGACGCCACCGCCGAGCTGGCCGATGACCCGCGAGGGTCCCAGGCCGCAGGCCTCGATGTAGGACGAGAAGCCGATGCCGCGCAGCTTGCCGCGCGACTTGGCCTCGGCCCGCCGCGATTCGAAGCCCGTGTAGTCGGCGATCCTGATCGCCTCGTCGATGATCGGCGGGTAGTTGCCCGAGTCGTACTGCAGCGCCACCGGCGTCTGGTACGGGAAGGCCGTCGTCGGGATGAAGTTCTTCCGGCGCAGCTCAGCCGGATCCATCTTCAGCTCGGCCGCGGCCTTGCTGACGATGCTCTCGATCACGAAGGTCGCCTCGGGACGGCCCGCGCCGCGATAGGCATCGACCGGCGCGGTGTGCGTCACCGCCGCCCGGACGTTGGCGTAGATCACCGGCGTCGTGTACTGGCCGGCCAGCAGGGTCGCGTAGAGATAGGTCGGCACCGCGGTCGAGAAGGTCGACAGGTACGCCCCCATGTTGGCGATCGTATCGACCTTGAGCGCGAGGAACTTGCCGTCCTTGTCGAGCGCCAGCTCGGCATGGGTGACGTGATCGCGGCCATGCGCATCGGTCATGAACGACTCGCTGCGCTCCGCCGTCCACTTGATCGGCCGGCCGACGCGGGACACCGCCCATGTGACCATCGTCTCTTCGTTGTAGCAGAAGATCTTGCTGCCGAAGCCGCCGCCCACGTCGGGCGCGATCACGCGCAGCTTGTGCTCGGGAATGCCGAGCACGAAAGCCGACAGGATGAGGCGCAGCACATGCGGGTTCTGTGACGTCGACCAGAGCGTGTAGTTGCCCGTGCCCTTGTCGTAATCCGCCGCCGCCGCGCGCGGCTCCATGGCGTTGGGGATCAGGCGGTTATTGACGATATCGAGCTTGGTGACGTGCGCCGCCTTCGCGAACGCCGCGTCGGCATCGGCCTTCACGCCGATTTCCCAGTCGTAGATCATGTTGCCCGGCGCTTCCGGGTGGACCTCGGGCACGCCCTTGTCGAAGGCCCTGGCGAGGTCGACGTTGGCGGGCAGCACCTCATAGTCGACCGCGATCGCCTCGGCGGCATCGCGCGCTTCGTCATGGCTGTTGGCCACGACCATGGCGACCGTGTCGCCGACATAGCGCACGGTGTCGAGCGCCATGACCGGATGCGGCGGCGCCTTGTGCGGCTGGCCGTGCTTGTCCTTGACCACCCAGCCACAGATCAGCCCGCCAACCTTGGCGTCGGCAGTGTCCTTGCCGGTGAAGATCTCGACCACGCCCGGCATGGCCTTGGCCGCCGCGGTGTCGATGCTCTTGATCTTCGCATGGGCATGCGGCGAACGCAGGAAGTACGCGTAGGTCGCCCGCGCGAGGGGCAAGTCGTCGACATAGCGGCCGGTTCCCGTCAGGAAGCGCTTGTCTTCCGTCCTGAGAACCCGCGCGCCGATTCCGGTGGCGGCGGTCATGGCGTTTACACTCCTGCTGACTTCATTGCTGGCGCGGCGGCCAGAATTGCCTTCACGATGTTGTGGTAGCCGGTGCAGCGGCAGAGATTGCCCTCCAGCTCGCGGCGCACGGTCGCCTCGTCGAGTTGGTAGTTGTGACGCTTCACCATGTCGATTGCGCTCATCACCATGCCCGGCGTGCAGAAGCCGCACTGCAGCGCATGGTTCTCGCGGAAGGCCTCCTGCATCGGATGGAGCTTCTCGGCGCTTTCGGCCAGGCCCTCGATGGTCAGCACCTTGCTGCCCTCCGCCTGGACGGCGAGGATCGTGCACGACTTGATCGACTTGCCGTCGACATGGACGACGCAGGCTCCGCACTGGCTGGTGTCGCAACCTACATGCGTTCCAGTCATGCCGAGGTGCTCGCGCAGGAACTGAACCAACAGCGTGCGGGCCTCGACCTTGCCGGAAACGGCCTTGCCGTTCACGGTCATGGCGACGTTGATGGTCATCACTCTTCTCCCTCACATCGTTGGTATGCCGCGCTCGACAGCGCGCGCCTGCCCCGGCGTTGGGCCGGACTCTCGCAAGCCGGTCAGGCGCCGGTCAAGCGAATTACGAGATACGGATAACGGTCGTGATAGCCAGCGATCCGCAAAGTCGATGTCCTCCCTGCGCGCCGCGCGGGGAGGAACTCAAGATGTGTCAAAGCCGCTACCGGCTGATCAGGAAGACGATGACCAGGATGGCCGCGCCAATGCCGATGATCGTCCAATGCCTCATGCCGCGCTCGGCCGCAGCAGCCGGCACGGGCGGCGGCGGATCGTTCAGCATCACCATCAGGCGGACTCCGCAGGCGGCGCCCCGACCATCCCGGCGAACTTGCCAAAGAACTGATCGGCAAGCTTCTTCGCGGTGCCGGTGATCAGGCGGGCGCCGACCTGGGCGATCTTGCCGCCGACCTGGGCGTCGACGTCGTAAGCCAGGACCGTCACGCCGCCATCGTCGGTGAGCCTCACCACGGCGCCGCCCTTGGCGAAGCCGGCGACGCCGCCCTGCCCTTCGCCCGAGATCTTGTAGCCGTTCGGCGGATCGATGTCCGACAGCGTGACCTTGCCTCCGAAGGCCGCACTCACCGGACCTATGCGCAGGCGCACCTTGGCGGTCATCTCGGTATCCGACAGCTTGTCCAGCGACTCACAGCCCGGGATGCACGCCTTCAGAATTTCCTGATCGTTGAGCGCCGCGAAAACCTTTTCGCGCGGCGCCGCGATCCTGTATTCGCCCTTGATTTCCATAGACTTACTCCCGCTTCAGCGACGGCTTCTACCATTTGCTGGTATAGGAGTCCGGCGGCGGTTCTGCCAGCGGTTCGCGCAGGGAGACGTAGATGGTCGCGAGATAGGGCACCGCCATCAGCACCGCCAGGCCGGCGAACCAGTTGGCCTGGGTGTTCCAGAACAGGGTGCGGATCACCCAGCGGCCGCCGTCGGCCGACACGAAGCCGCCCGCCCCGCCGTCGTAGAGCTTGATCGCCCCCTCGGTGATCAGCAGCGCCACCGCCCACAGGATCAGCATCGAGGACAGCACGATCTCGGCCAATACCGGCCGAAGCCGGCTGAACGACTTGCGCATGCGCACGTAGCCCGTGCTGCCGTCGTAGCCGAACAGCCGGCCGAAGGAGAGCGCCTTGGCGAACCGCTCGTGGCGCGGCACCGTCTCCTTGCGCAGCACCGTCATGATCTTCCAGGCCATCAGCACGATGCTCGGGATGACGAAGCTCCAGATCGGGAAATCGCGGTAGCGGCCGTCGATGGCGATCTGCCGGTAGAAGGTGTCGCTCAGCCGGATGACGCCGTCATACCAGTCGATCGTGATGACAATCAGGTAGAAGATGCAGAGCACTGTCAGCATGAGGTAGAGGAACTGCGCCAGCAGGTCGATCCTCTGCACGATGCGGAAGCGCGGCAGCTCGCGGCAGGCGCGCCATGCTTCGCGTACCCGTGCGCCGTAGAGCGACGGGTCGGTCATCCGATGGGCCAGGCTATCGGCGATGCCGCGCAGCAGGGCGTAGCTGAAGGCGGCGAGCAGCACCCCCCAGAAGACGACACCGACCATCTTCTCGAAATAGAAGGTGCGCGACAGGTCGATCCAGACCGCCTGCAGGTAGCAGGTTGCGACCAGCTGAGCGAACAGGGCGAAGATTGCGATGGCTCCCGGGGTGGGGCGGTGCTTCCAGCTCGCGAAGGCCACGAGAAACAGGGCCGACAGCATGGTCGAGAAGGCGAACAGCATGCGCCAGTGCGGCTCGGCACTGACCGGTTGGCCGAGTTGGAACTTGTCGTTTCTCTGGGCGTCGAGCAGGCCCCAGGCCGCGCCGACGGTGCCTTCCTGGCGCGCCTTCCAATACTGGTCGAACGCTTCGACGATGTTGTAGTCGAAGTGCTCGCGCTCGGCGAGCGAGCGAAAGATCGAGAAATAGCGTACCTGCTCGACCCGGCCGGGCCGCGCGTCGGACCGCATGCGGCCGTCGCTCGGCCAGCCGGTCTCGCCGATCACGATCTTCTTGTCGGGAAAGCGCTCCTGGACCTTCTTGAAGATGGCCAACAGGTGGTTCTCGATGCGCAGGGACCCGTTCGGATCGCGGCGGTCGAGGCCGATCGGCTCGTCTTCCCAATAAGGCAGCAGATGCACGGTGATGAAGTCGACCTCGTCGGCCAGCGAGGGATTGCGCAGCCAGAATTCCCAGACATCGGCATAGGTCACCGGCTGCTTCACCCGGCTCTTCACCTGGCGGATGTAGCCGCGCAGCTGGTTGGCGGTGAGGTCCTTGCGCAGAAGCACTTCGTTGCCGACGATCACCCGCTCGATCGTGTCGGGATAGCGGTTGGCGTGGTCGATCAAAAGGTTGATCTGCTCGAGGTTTTCCTTGTCGTTGTCGTTCAGCCAGGCGCCGTGCCAGACCTTGAGGCCGTACTTGCCGGCGCGCTGGGGCACCGCCTCGAGGTTCTCACCGGCGGAGTAGGTTCGCACGGAGCGCACCTTGCCTTGCAGGCGCTTGAGGTCCTGCTCGATCTGGTCGGGCGTCGGAAACGTGCGTGTCAGCGGGCTCTGGCCCGGCCGATAGGGCGCAAAGGAGACGCTTTGCAGCGGCGCGTTGGTCCACCCGGTGATCTCGACCGGCCGGTTGGGCCACCACCACCACAAGAGATTGAGCGCCGTCACGACCGCGAACGCGACCAACGCCGTTAACACCCGCATGCCTCCTATGTAGCAGGATCATTCGGGGGACGAATTGCTTTTCTTACCGCCGAGAGCGGAGTGAAGGTGGGCTGGGAGCACTCTCTCCAGAGCCGCTCCTTTTTCAGCTTACTAGGCCCATGAGGGGCTCTGGAGAGCCGTGCTCCTGGGCGCTCGACCGAGCAAAAGCCTCACACGCTCTCGACAGGTCAGAGAGCCCCGCGCTGAACGCCGGCGATGGCCTGGCGGACGATCTGGTGACCGCGGAACAGCACGGCCTCCTTCCAGTCGTCGGTATCGGGATAGAACTGGCGGCGCATGGCGGCGCGCACCGGCCCGGCGTCCTTGCCCAGCGGGTCGCCGTACTTATGCAGCCAATGGTCGGCCCGGAAGGCCTTCTGGCCGCTCTCGCGGTCGAAGGTGCCGTATTCGAGGGTGCACATTGTGAGCCGCGTCTCGGGCTCGGTCAGGATGCGGTTGAGGCCGTAGTGGCCCAAGCCGTCGCGCGCCTGCGACGCCGTCTGGCCGCGCTTGGATTCGGTCACTGACTCGCCCCAGAAGGCGCGCACGCGGCGCGAGGCCGGCGTGTCGATATCGAAATGGGTGATCGGCTCGCCGTAGCCGTAGGGACCGAGGCCGGTATGGAAATCGATCACCGCCACGTCGCTCCTGCCTTTCAGGAACTTGTCGGCGATGGCGTGCAGGGTGCGGTTCGACCAGCTCGGGCCGCCGCCGCCGAAGAACATGCCGTCGGGATGGCTGTACTGGCCGCCCGAAACAGCGCGAAAGTAGGCAATATCGCCGACTTTCTTACGGTATTCTGCGAGCTTGCTCTCGGCTGCCCTGATGCTGGCCTCGCCGAGATCCTTCGGGATGAGATAGTCGGCAACCTCGAGATAGCCCTCGTTGACCGGATAGGGCCTGGTATGGTCGACGTAGTTGCGGTTGAGGTCGTTGCCCTCCTCCGTCACCCGCCGTGTCCAGGCGAAGCCGTAGGGATTGATCGCATGGACCCAGACGGCGGCCGTGTCAGGCGG
This sequence comes from Reyranella sp., assembly GCF_965279465.1. Taxonomy (NCBI): domain Bacteria; kingdom Pseudomonadati; phylum Pseudomonadota; class Alphaproteobacteria; order Hyphomicrobiales; family Reyranellaceae; genus Reyranella; species Reyranella sp. Next base: position 4,959,775 of record NZ_OZ257242.1, on the reverse strand, counting down.
CAGGCCGGCAGCGCCGACACTTGCCAGCCAGTCGACCTGAAACCCCGAGCCGCAGAAGCCCTCGACGCCATGGGTGCTGGAGATCGTCATGACGATCTTCGAGGCATCGTCGGGACCGAGCCGCGCGACGTCGGTCGACAGCGCCTCGCCGAACGGCCCCTTGGTCGGATTGTCGTAGCGGAGCGTGGTGGCTCCGGCGATCTTCGCGGCGGCCAGGAACTTATCGCGCGCCTCGCTGTAGTCGGCGGCGAAGGAATGGATGTTGGGCAAGATGGCTCCCTAGGTGCGCAGTGTGAGACCGCCATCCACGACCAGCTCGTGCCCGGTGATGAAGTCGGCCTCGTCGGACGCCAGCAACAGCGCCCCGCGCGCAATATCGATGGGCTGGCCGAGGCGGCGCAAGGCCGCCTTCTTTTCCCACACCGCCCGAATTTCCGGGGTGTCGAAGTTGTTCCGTGTCATGCCGGTATAGATCGCGCCCGGGCAGACATAGTTGGCCGTGATGTTGAACTTGCCCAGCTCGAGCGCCAGCGTGCGAGTCAGCCCGCCGACGCCGGCCTTCGAGGCGCAATAGGCCGCGAGGCCGTAGTCCGTGTCGAAGGCCATCACCGACGCCGTGTTGACGATGCGGGCCCTGCCCTTTTCCTTCGCCCGATTCTTCAGCGCCGGAATGGCTTCGCGGCACAGCCGGAACATGCCGCGCACGTTCACGCCATTGACCCGGTCCCACATCTCGTCGGTCATCTCCTCGACGAACGCCCGGCCGCTGACGCCGGCGTTGTTGAACAGGATGTCTATGGCGCCGAACCGGTCGAGTGCGGCCGCGACGATCTTCTTGGGGGCATCCTCGGCGGTGATATCGGCGCTGCAGGCGGCGATGGCATCGTTGCCGGCATGCGCCGTCGCGATCGCCGATTCCGGCCGATCGACGGCCAGGACCTGAGCGCCCTCGTCGGCGAACAGCTTGGCCGACGCCGCGCCGATGCCCGAGGCCGCGCCCGTGACGATGGCGATCTTTCCGCTGAGCCTGCCCATCGCATCCTCCTTCATTCGACTTTGACGCCCTGGGCCAGCGCCACGCGCTGCCACAGGGCCAGATCCTTCTCGATCACCTCGGCGAACTGCCGTGCCCCGCGCCCGACCGGATCGGCGCCGAGCCTGGCCAGCCGGTCGCGCACCTCGGGCGCCAGCACCGCCTCGACGAAGGCCCGCTCGAGCTTGCGCACGATGGTGCGCGGCACCCCGGCCGGCGCCATGATGCCGGCCCAGACCACGACCTCGACGGTCGGCCAACCGGACTCGGCCATCGTCGGCACGTCGGGCATCAGCGGCGAGCGCGCCGGCGTGGTGACGGCCAGGGGGCGCAGCTTGCTGCCGGCGACCAGCGGCGCCACCGACGCGGTGCTGGTGAACATGCCCTGGACCTGCCCCGCCTGCAGGTCGTTCAAGGCCGGCGCCGCGCCGCGGTAGGGCACGTGCACGATGTCGATATCGGCGGCGAGCTTGAGCGATTCCATGAGCAGGTGGGAGATCGTGCCGACGCCGGTCGAGGCGTAGTTGAGCGCGCCGCGATGGCCACGCGCCTGGGTGACGAAGTCGTCGACGGTCCTCATGGCGGATTTGGCCGACACGATCAGCACCATCGGTGTGTCGACGAGATGCGCGACCGGCACGAGATCCCGGGGCGGATCGAAGGTGAGCACACGGTTGACCCACGGCGGGATGGTGACCTGGGCCGCCGAGGCCATCAGCAGCATGTAGCCGTCGGGCTCGGCCCTGGCGACCGAGGCCGCCCCGATCAGCCCGGCCGCGCCGCCGCGATTGTCGATGACGATGCTCTGGCCCAGCTCGCGGGCGGCCCGCTCCGCGGTCAGGCGTGCCAGCACGTCGATCGCGCCGCCGGCCGCAAAGGGCACGATCAGCGTGATCGGATGCGTCGGAAAATCGTCGGCCCGGACGCCAAAGGTGAAAACGGATGCGCCGAGCGCGGCGGTCAAGCCGCGACGGCCGATCTTCCTCATGGTCAGGCGATGGTGAGGACGACCTTGCCCGTCGCCTTGCGCGACAGAAGCGCGTTCATCGCATCGGGCCCCTTCTCCAGCGGGAACGTCATGGAGATGTGCGGCTTCAGCTTGCCCTCGGCGTACCAGGCCAGCATCTCGTCGAAGTTCTTGCGCGCCTCGTCGGGCTCGCGGCCGCGCCAGGCGCCATAGAACACGCCGCGCACGTCGCAGCTCTTGAGCAGCGCCAGGTTCGCCGGCAGCGAGGGAATGCGCCCTGCCGCGAAGCCGACCACCAGCAGGCGGCCGTACCAGGCGATGCAGCGCACCGATTCGTCGAAGGCGTCGCCGCCGACGGCGTCATAGATGATGTCTGCACCGGCGCCACCGGTGAGCTCCTTCACCTTGTCGCGCATCTTCTCCTTGGCATAGTTCACGAACATGGTGGCGCCGTACTTGCGGCAGACCTCCATCTTCTCGTCCGAGCCGACCGCGGCGATAACCTTGAGGCCCATCAGCGCGCCCAGCTCGACGGCGGTGAGGCCGACGCCGCCGGACGCCCCGGTGACCAGCAGGGTCTCGCCCGGCTTGTAGCTGCTGCGCTGCTTCAATGCGTAGTACGACGTGCCGTAGGTCATGGTGAAGGCAGCGCCGTCCTCGTAGCTCATATTCTTGGGCATCGGCAGGAGCTGGACCTCGTCGGCCACGACCTCGGTCGCATAGCCGCCATGGCCGATCATGCCGATCACCCGATCGCCCGGCTTGTAGGCGGTGACGCCCTCGCCGACCTCGGTGATGTCGCCCGCCACCTCGTGGCCCGGCGCGAACGGGCGCGGCGGCTTGAACTGGTACTTATCGGCGATGATCAGCGTGTCGGGGAAGTTTACCCCCGCAGCCTTGACGTCGATGCGCACTTGGCCCTTGCCGAGTGGCTTGGACGGCAGCTCCATCAGCTGCAGGCTCTCCGGCCCGCCCGGTGCTTCGCTGATCATTGCCCGCATCGTCTACTCCCATTTCGATCTGTGGCCTCATTGATACGATGGCGACCCGGAAGCGTCCATCCGTGCTAGAAGGGCCGGCTTTCGCGGGGAGGAAAATGGCAGGGCTATATTTCGAGGAATTCACCATCGGGCGCACCTTCGACCATGCCTGGACGCGCACGGTGACGGAGATGGACAATGTCCTGTTCAGCTCGCTCACCATGAACGTGCAGCCGCTGCATCTCGACGAGGAGTTCGCATCCAAGACCGAGTTCGGGCAGCGCATCGTCAACAGCCTGTTCACGCTTGGCCTGATGATCGGCATCACGGTGAACGACACGACGATCGGCACCACGATCGCCAATCTCGGAATGACCGACGTGAAGTTCCCCAAGCCGGTGTTCCACGGCGATACGCTGAAGGTCCGTACCACGGTGCTTGGCATCCGCGAGAGCAAGTCGCGACCCGACGCCGGCATCGTCGAGTTCGACCACACCGCCACCAACCAGCGCGGCGAGGTCGTCGCCGAGTGCAAGCGCCAGGCGCTGATGCGCAAGCGGCCGAAGGCCTGATGCCCCACTCGGGATGACACAATTCGGCACTTTAGAGGATAAGCCCCTATGCGTTCCTTCCTGTTCGTCCCCGCGGACTCCGAGCGCAAGCTCGCGAAGGGTCCGTCGAGCGGCCCCGACGGCCTGATCCTCGATCTTGAGGACTCCGTCGCCACCGACCGCAAGGCCATCGCGCGCGATATGGCTCTGGCCTATCTCCGCTCGGCCGACCGCGCCGGTCCCAAGCTTTATGTGCGCGTCAATGCACTCGACACCGGCCTGACGCTGGGTGATCTCGCGGTCGTCATGCAAGGGAAGCCCGACGGCATCGTATTCCCCAAGTGCGTCGGCCAACGCGACCTCGACCTGCTCGCAACCTACCTCGATGCGTTCGAGGCGCGCGAAGATACAGCGCCTGGTTCGACGAAAATCCTGACCATCGCGACCGAGAGTGCCGCCGCCGTACTCGCCCTCTCTGCGGCGCCCGCCAAGCACGCCCGGCTGATGGGTCACTCCTGGGGCGGCGAGGATCTGATGGCCGATCTCGGCGCCCTCGCGAAAGGTCCCTTGCCCGGCGTGTACGACGACACCTTCAGGCTCGCCCGCACGATCAACCTGATGGCGTCCGTGGCGGCCGGCGTCACCGCCTACGACACTGTCTATCCCGACATCAAGAACGTCGACGGCCTGCGCGCCGAGGCGAACGACGCGCGGCGCATGGGTTATGGCGGCAAGATCGCCATCCATCCCGACCAGGTCGCGATCATCCACGAGGTCTTCACGCCGTCGGCGCAGGAAGTCGATTGGGCCAAGAAGGTGATCGCCACCTTCGAGAACAATCCCGGCGCGGGCGTCCTGACGCTCGAGGGCAAGATGCTCGACAAGCCGCACCTCGTGCTGGCACGCCGCCTGATGTCGCGCGTGGGATGAAGGAGAACGGGTCGCTCCTGCCCACGCTCGATCGGCTTTTCGCCGGGCCGCCCGACTCGCGGCTCACCATCGCGGCGTTCCTCGAAGGGCTGGAGACGCGATCCTTCGCCTTCATCGTTGCCGCCCTCGTCCTGCCGAACTGCATCCCGACCGGCATCCCCCTGCTCTCGACGGTCACCGGTATTCCAATGGTGCTGGTCGTGGCGCAGGCCTATCTCGGCCGTACCACACCACGATTGCCGGACTATCTCGGCCGTCGCGCCTTGCAGCGGGGCCGGCTGCAGGATTTCCTCGTGCGTGTGCGGCCCCATATCGAACGGCTCGAAGCCGCCATCCATCCACGGCAGCACTGGTGGGTGAAGGGCGTGCAGCGTCGGGCGTTGCATGGGGCCTCCAGCCTGATGATCGTGATCCTGGCGCTGCCGATCCCGTTCGACAATCTGTTTGCCGCCTGGGCGATCCTGTTCTTCTGCCTCGCGCTGCTCGAAGGGGACGGCGTGATGGCAATGCTGGGCTGGCTGCTGACATTAGCGACACTCGCCTGGACCGCGCTGCTCCTGATCGTCGGCCCCATGGTCGTGATCGGCATCGTGAAGAGCCTGCTCTAGCCGGCTTGAGCCGGCAAACAGCATGCGAATGCGCGCCAGCAGTCTCCCGGAAACCCCGCGAAGCGTTTGCGGAGTTTCCGAGGGTTCCGGGGCACTCGTCCCGGCATGTTCACCCCGCCCCCTCGGGTAGCCCCCCGCTCAGCAGGCGCCGCTCATCGTTGGTCGAGGCGCAGCCTCGCTAGACGGGGTCCGAACTCCGATCGCGGCTACTGGCCCAGAATTCGCTTGGGCTTGCCTGAAGTGCCTCGAGTACCTGCACGATTTCTGTGCGCCATCAACGGAGCAGAATTGAGCAAATAACGCGAGACATTCGTTGAATGCCTGGATTGGAGGGATTCCATGGATCTGCATGCGGCGGTCGATCCAAAATGGCAGGGCCTTGCCCACCCGAACGGCGATCCCATCCGCCTGAACAGCCAGGACTTCGTGGCTATCGACCGCGACCGGGACGCCACATATGACCCGATCTATCGCCCGCAGGCGCTCTACAACCGCGTGGCCGAAGGCTTTCATGCCAACAATGAAGCCTTCCTCCTCCAGGAAGTGGCGACGAACCTGCCAATCTACCGCCCCGATGCAGGCCCGACCGATTTCCACCTTCACCTGCCCCCCGGCGCCTTCCAGCTCGTGCTGGTCACGTCGGGCATGTTCACCTTCGATTACGATGGCCTGGTGCACTACGTCGGGCCTGGCGCCGTGATACTTCAAAGCGCGATTGTCCATCGCCAGCTCTTCTACACCTGGTCCGGGCTGCCCACCGGCGAGAACCTGAAGACGCCACAATCGGCGGTGCCGGATCCGATGTCCCTGGGCTATTCGGGCAAGTTTCTCGAAGCCTTCATCACCGATCCGACGAGCCTGCCCAACCCCACGGTCGTAGGCTTCGATCATATCGACGAAGCCGAAACGCCCCGATTGGCCTGGGGACACTCCCTCCACGATCGCCCACCCGAGGCGGGTTTCTGGTTCCAGGATCCACTGGCGCTCGAGGCGCTCTATCGGCCGCTGGCGGATGGCCAGGTCAAATCGGCCGTGCCGGTGCATGTGCGCAACCTCGGCATCGAGGTTCCGAGCGGTCACCTTGTGATCGGCCACATCATCGCGACCGACCCGCTCGGGCGGTCTCTCCTGCCCAAAAGCGCGGCGGCAGCATCGAATCCCGCCGATCTCGCCAAGGGGGAGGTTGTCGTCTATCGCGTCATCCGCGGCACTGCCGAGTTCAAGAATGGCGCCGGGCAAGCAATCGAGCTTTCCGCCGGCGACTCGGTCACCGCCGGCAAGAACGCGATCCATCTCGTCGGGATGGGAGAAGATACGCAGATCCTCCGGCTCGGCCTGTTGAAGGGTATGGAGAATCTTCGCAAGTGGACGCCGACGCAGCGCGACGAGATCGACGGCCTGGCTGGGCAGATCATCACGCGCAAGGACATTCGTCCGCAACGCACGGAAGGCAAGCCGGTCGGATATCTGTACAAGTAAGCACTGGCCTCCGAGGCCTGCTGAATAGTATTTCGGCGGGTACGCTCAGCTCCCGCTTTCGAGGATCACATGTCCGATCGAGTCCTGGCCGAAACCCTTTCCGTTGACCGCGGACTGTTCGACTTCGTGGCAAAGGAGGCTTTGCCCGGCACCGGGATTTCCCCCGACCGTTTCTGGGCAGGCTATGCGGCAATCGTCCGGGATTTTGCACCTCGGCACAGGGAAATGTTGGACAGGCGCGACGCGCTGCAACGACAGATCGACGACTATCACACCGCCCACAAGGGTCAGGCCTTCGATGCGGCGGACTACCGGGCCTTTCTGGAGCGCATCGGCTATGTTCAGCCGGAGCCCACCGGCTTTGCGATCAAGGGTGCTGCGGTCGACGCGGAGATCGCGACCATCGCCGGCCCGCAGCTCGTGGTCCCCATTTCCAATGCGAGATACGCGCTCAACGCGGTGAACGCGCGATGGGGCAGTCTCTACGACGCGTTCTACGGCACCGACATCATCGCCGACGAGGGGAAGCTGGCGCGCGCCGGCAAGTATAATCCCGATAGGGGTGCCAAGGTCATCGCCATGGCGCGGGAGTTCCTGGACAGGACCTTCGCTCTGGACAAGGGGTCGTTCGCGAACGTCGTTTCATATGTCGTCAAGGATGGCCGGCTGGTGCTGACATTGGCGAGCGGTGGCGAAGCAGGCCTCGCGACCCCCAGCCAGTTCGCCGGCTATCTGGGCGAGGCTGGCGCCCCCTCCGCGATCCTCCTGCGCAACCACGGTCTTCACGTGTCGATCAGGATCGACCGCGCTCATCTCATCGGCAAGGCGGATCCCGCCGGCGTCAGCGATGTGGCGGTCGAATCCGCCGTCACGACAATCATGGACATGGAGGACAGCGTCGCCGCCGTGGACGCCGCAGACAAGATCGAGATCTATCGCAACTGGCTGGGTCTCATGCGGGGAACGCTGACGGCCCAGTTCGAGAAGGACGGCCGGACGCTCGAGCGGCGCCTCAATGCCGATCCTGTCTACAAGGCGCCCGACGGCAAGGCCTTCCAGCTTTCCGGCCGCAGCCTGATGCTCATCCGCCATTGCGGCATCCACATGGACACGGATGCCGTCCTCGATGCCGACGGCAAGGACACCCCGGAGGGCATCCTCGACGCCCTCGTCAGCACCGCGATCGCACGTCACAACCTGAAAGCAGACGCCGGCATCCGCAACAGCACGACCGGATCGATCTACGTCGTCAAGCCGAAGATGCACGGTCCCGACGAGGTCGCGATGGTGAATGCCCTGTTCGCCAAGGTGGAGGAGGTCCTCGATCTGCCGCCGGGCACGCTCAAGATGGGCATCATGGACGAGGAGCGGCGGACCACCGTCAACCTCAAGGCCTGCATCAAGGCGGCAGCCGATCGGATCTGCTTCATCAACACGGGCTTCCTCGACCGCACCGGCGACGAGATCCACACCTCGATCGAGGCCGGTCCGATCGAGCGCAAGGAGGCCATACGCGGGACGCCCTGGATCAAGGCCTACGAAGACTGGAACGTGGATATCGGCCTCGAATGCGGCCTGCCCGGCAATGCGCAGATCGGCAAGGGCATGTGGGCCATGCCCGACAGGATGGCGGCGATGCTGGAGCAGAAGGTCGCCCATCCCAAGGCCGGCGCGACCACGGCCTGGGTGCCATCGCCAACCGCAGCGACGATCCACGCCCTGCACTATCACCAGGTCGACGTGGCGGCGCGGCAAAAGGAGCTACGGCAACGCCCGCGCGCGGCGCTGCAGGACATCCTCACGATCCCGCTCGGCCAGTCGAACTGGCCGCCCGACGCGGTCCAGCAGGAGCTCGACAACAACGTCCAGGGCATTCTCGGCTATGTGGTGCGATGGGTCGACCAGGGGGTCGGTTGCTCCAAGGTCCCGGACATCCACGATGTCGGGTTGATGGAAGACCGGGCCACGCTGCGAATCTCCAGCCAGCACATCGCCAACTGGCTGCATCACGGCGTGACCAACGAAGGCCAGGTCATGGAGACGCTCCGGCGGATGGCAGTGGTCGTCGACCGTCAGAACGCCGGCGACCCCCTCTATCGGCCGATGGCGCCGGGCTTCTCAGGCCCTGCCTTTCAAGCGGCATGCGATCTGATCTTCCGCGGGCGGATTCAGCCGAACGGCTACACCGAATGGATACTTCACTCCCGGCGCCGTGAAGCGAAGGCGCTCGCGTCCGGATCGTCACAGTGAAGGCCCGCTTCAGCACCAATCCTGGCTAGGGCCGCGCGCCAGCGCCCCCTTGGCTGTGCCCGTCCCCCCTCCCGCCGCGAGCGCCGAGCATCTCACCAAGGTGCTCGGGCGGCCGGTTGCCGAGGTGACCGTCCAACGATCCTTTGCGACGATCCTGTCGCACATCTTCCGGCTTTGCCTCGCCTACGAGGGCGATGCCCAAGGTGCGCCAGGCTCGCTCATCCTCAAGGCCGGCCTGCCCGATCGTCCCGGCGGCCCGTGGAGGCCGGGTCAGCGCGAGGTCGCCTTCTATCGCGACGTCGCCCCGGGGACGCCCGCCGGCCTGCTGCTCCACTGCTTCGACAGCCACGCGGATGCCGACACCGGTACATGGCACCTATTGCTCGAGGACCTGACCGACACGCACCGCATCGCCACGGCCTGGCCGTTGCCGCCGGCCTACGATCAATGCGCCGCCATCATCGGCGCGCAAGCTCGCTTCCATGCGGCGTGGTGGAACGACGACCGGCTCGGTGTCAGCGTTGGCACATTCGGCGAAGCCTCGCTTGATGCAATGGCGAGGCAATTCGACGGCTTCGCGCGAGACTTCGGCGACAGGCTGCCGGCCGAACGCCGCGAACTGCATCGGCGGCTGCTGCAATCGGCGCCGCGCCTGCTCGCCCGCCCCCAACCCAGGACGATCGTCCATGGCGATGCCCATGCCTGGAACTGCTTCCTGCCCACCGGCCCCGGCGAGCCGCGCCTGTTCGACTGGGATGCCTGGCGGATCGGCCATGCGTCGGACGATCTCGCCTACCTGATGGCGGTGCACTGGTATCCCGACCAGCGCCAGGCTTGCGAGAAGCGCCTGCTCGACCGCTATCATGACGAGCTGCTGGCGAACGGCGTCACCAGTTACGACCGCGCCACGCTGCAGGAGGACTATCGCGTCTCGGTGCTGTGGCAGGTCGCACGCGCGATCTGGCAGCAATCGATCCGCATGCCGCCGCTGATCTGGTGGAACAACCTCGAAAGGCTCCACCTCGCCGTCGACGACCTCGATTGCCGCGCGCTGCTCGACTAGAGTCTCCGGCGAGAGCAGTCGGGCACCAGATGAACGAGCACGCAGCCTACGCCAAGATGATTGCCGATTTCGCCAGGAGCCTGCTGGTCCGGCCCGATCGCGCGCGATGTTGCTCGGTCCTCGCCGGCGCCTTCATCGAGCATCGTGACGACCTCTGACCAGAGGGCGGCCCCGAATATCCCGGCCTGAATGGATCCCCGATCACGTCCCGAGCATTCTCGCGCAGCTGGCGAGCATGTTTTCCATAGCGGCCATCGCCGATGATGAAGACAGTACCGATGACTTTCTCATTCGCATGGCGTGGGTGCCAACACAGATCAAGGATCTGGACGCGCGTCACGGCCGGCTCGACGCCTGACAGTTATCTTGCCGGACCGACGGCGGAGACATGACGAACGAGATCGCAGCCTACGGCAAGATGATGGCCAACTTCGCGAGGAGCTTGCGGGTCAGGCCCGATCGCGCGCGATGCTGCGCCGTTCTCGCGGACGCATTGATCGGGCACCGAGACGAGCTGTGGCCCAAGGGTGGCCCCGAATCGAACCCCGAATGGATCGCCGATCATGTACCGGGCATTGTCGCGCACTTCGCGAGCGTGTTTTCCGTAGTAGCTATCATCTGCAAAGAAACGAGCGCCGATGACTGGCTCGTTCGCATGGCCTGGTTGCCGAGGCTGATCCAGGATCTGGAGGCGCGAAACGGCCGGCTGGATGCCTGATGGCCGCCGATAACAAGAGCCGAAGAATCATGAGTGGAGGTTTCTCGAACCGCCTCCCCCATCTTCGGGCTAGGGCATCTACACATCTGCAAAATTGACTTCCTCCCTGCGCGCAGCGCGGGGAGGTGGCGCGGCAGTCCGCGACGGACGGGTCATGGGCAACGCGAACGGCGCTTCAGGACCCGTTACCGATGCTGAGGCCCATGACCCATGGGCGCTAACTTGTGCCCTGAGCGTCAATATCGGGCAATTGCATCTAACCTTTCCGTCGTCTCGACCAAGGCCCGAAGGGCCGCGCGGAGAGACCTTCTGTCCACCATAAGCCGCTACTGATGGAAGCAAGATCTCTCCACTGCGCGCTTCGCGCTCCAGTCGAGACGACGGAAGGGCAAAAAGTTAGCGCCTATGCGCCCATGACCCCTCCGCCCCCGACCAGCTCGTCCTTAGTACGAGCGCGGCAGGCCAAGCACGTGCTCGGAAACGAAGTTCAGGATCATGTTGGTCGAGATCGGCGCCACCGTGTAGAGGCGGGCTTCGCGGAACTTGCGCTCGACGTCGTATTCCTCGGCGAACCCGAAGCCGCCATGGGTCTGCACGCACATCTCGGCTGCCGCCCACGCTGCCTCCGAGGCCAGCATCTTGGCCATGTTGGCCTCGGCGCCGGCGTTGATGCCGGCCTCGAACATCGCCGCGGCCTTGCGCACCATCAGGTCGGCCGCCTCGATCTGCGTATAGGCGCGTGCGATCGGGTACTGCACGCCCTGATTCTGGCCGATCGGGCGGCCGAACAGCTTGCGCTCCTTGGCATAGCTCACGGCCCGGTCGATGAACCAGCGGCCGTCACCGATGCACTCCGAGGCGATCAGCACGCGCTCGGCGTTCATGCCGCTCAGGATGTAGCGGAAGCCCTGCCCCTCCTCGCCGATCAGGTTCTCCGCCGGCACCTCCATGTCGTCGAAGAACACTTCGGTGCTGTTATGGTTCATCATGGTGCGGATCGGCTTGATGGTAAGGCCCTTATTCAGGGCCGCCCGCATGTCGACCAGGAAGACCGACAGGCCCTCCGTCCGCTTCTGGCTCTGCTCGCGCGGCGTGGTGCGGGCGAGCAGCAACATCAGATCGGAGTGCTCGGCGCGGCTGGTCCACACCTTCTGCCCATTCACGATGTAGGTGCTGTTGTTCTTCTTCACCGCCGTCGTGCGCAGGCTGAGCGTATCGGTGCCGCTGGTCGGCTCGGTGACGCCGAACGCCTGCAGGCGCAGCTCGCCAGTGGCGATCTTGGGAAGGTAGCGCTCCTTCTGCTCCTTGCTGCCGTGCCGCAGCACGGTGCCCATGATGTACATCTGGGCATGGCAGGCGGCGGCGTTGCAGCCAGCCTTATGGACCTCCTCCAGCACCGCGCTCGCGGCCGAGATGCCGAGGCCCGAGCCGCCGTATTCCTCGGGGATCAGGATCGACAGCCAGCCCGCCTCGGTCAGCGCCTTGACGAACTCCGTCGGATAGCCGCGCTCGCGGTCCAGCTTGCGCCAGTAGGCGCCGTCGAACTTCAGGCAGAGCGCGCGAACGGCGTCGCGGATTTCGGGGTGCGTCGGCGCGTAGGGATTTTCCATGGCGGCGAAACTAATCCGCCGCCACACCCCATGCAATGCGACGCAGCTCGTTGATCAATGCGCCATGGATCTCGGCCGGAAAGCCGTCGACCGTGGGCTCGTTCCGCGCCGTGACACCGTCGACCGCGCCCGACTTCTCGACGATTGCGCGCGTCACCGCGAGATCGCGCTCCGCAGTCAGGAACTTCGCCAGCGACGGCGACCAGGCATCTCGTACTACTGCCAGAGCGGCCATCAATCCATAGGCACCCCAGTTCGAGACGCCCGCCACGACGAGATGATCGCAGCCGGTGATGCAGGCGATCCGCTCGCCGTTCGGCACGGTTTCGGCGATCAGCCCGGCCGGCAGCTTGCCCATGCCGATCTCGTTGCCGCCGTCGCCGACACCGATTCGGACCCAGGGCGCCGCCGTGTAAAGGTCGTCGAGCGGCGCCGTCCATGGCGAGACGTCGACGCCGCGCATGTTGCGCGGCCGGCCGTCGGGACTGAGCCCACAGCGCTCGATCGCCACGACATGGCTTACGCCCGCCGCGCGCCATGCAGCCGCAACGCGCTCGATGCCGGGCCGGTCGACGACGCCGACTTCGTCCACGATGACGTCGATGCCGGTCTCATGGACGGCCGCGCGCACGGCATCGGCGCAGGGCGAATCGACGGCGATGCGCACCGGAATGCCGTGAGCTCCCAGTGCGGCCGCCAGCAAGGCCGTGCCGACAGGTCCATCCGTCTCGGGTGCGGCCACATTATCGCGCGGCACGAAGAACCCGGTAATGAAGCCGATGCTGGTCGCGCCGGCCAGCGCCTGCGCAGCGGCGGCGAGCTCACCGCGGCTTGCGTCGATGAGGGCCTGCGTGCCGCGACCGACATCGCGGCAGACCTGCGCCTCGATGGCGGCGAGCGCGCTATTTTTCCTGGGCGACATAGACTCCGTTCCAATCCTGCGGCGACTCGTCGATCAGGCCGTCGACCCGCGCGCGCATCATCTTGTAATAGCTTTGGCGCCAGCCGAGCGCCTCTGCCGCCGCGACGCACGCGTCGATGGCCGGCAACGCCTCGGCGAACGCGGCAGTGCGATACAGGGCAAGGAACTCCGCCTGACGCTCGACCAGCCGACGGTAAGCGACATTCCCCGCCATGATCGCGTCGCCCAGCAGGGCATACACCCGGACCGGCCTGGTCTTGCCCTTCACCAGGATCAGGTCGAGCTCCAGGGCCGCGAAGTCGGCAGTCGCCTGGCGCGTGTTCTCGCCAATGACAATGCCGACGCCGTAGGTCTTGCACTGCCCTTCGAGACGGGAGGCGAGGTTCACTTCATCGCCCAGGCAGGAGTAAGTCAGCCGTTGCGACGAGCCGAAGTTGCCGACCGTCGCCTGGCCGGTGTTGAGGCCGATGCCGATGGCAACGGGAATGTGCCGGCGGCCCTCGGCTTCGGCTTCCCCCTGCCATTGGGCATTGAGGGTGGCCAGATGCGCCTGCATGGCAAGGGCGGCCTCGCAGGCGCGGGCGGCGTGCCGATCGACGTCGAACGGTGCATTCCAGAACGCCATGATGGCGTCGCCCATGTACTTGTCGATCGTGCCACGGCGCGCCTGGATCAGATCGGTCATGGGCGTGAGGAAGCGGTTCATGAATCGGGTCAGGCCCGCCGGATCGAACTGTTCGGAAATTTGCGTGAAGCCGCGCACGTCGGTGAACATGACGGTGATTTCGTGCTGCCGGCCGCCGAGCTGAAGCGCCGCCGGATTTCGCGCCACGACGTCCACCTGGTCGGGCGACAGGTAAAGCGCGAAGGCACTGCGGATCTCGCGCCGCTCGCGCTCGGTCTGAATGAAGCCGAGAGCGGACCCGCCGACATAGATCGCCGCCAGCGTGACCGGCAGATAGATCGGGTCCAGCAGCAACTGGGCGCGGTCGAAGGCAACCCACGGCAGGAGAAGCGTAAGGGCGATCAGGCTCGCCGCGACAAGCGCCATCCGCGCCGCCCGAAGCCGCGGCAGCAGCAGGACGAACAGCAGCCCGACGCCGGCCAGGTAAAGGAACTCCGCGCCGTCGGCCCAGTCCGGCCGGTGCAGGAAGGTTTGACTCAGCACCTGCTCGACGAGCTGGGCATGGACCTCGACGCCCGGCGTGGATTCCTCGATCGGGGTAGCGCGCAGGTCCTGCAGGCCGACGGCGGAGGTGCCGACGAAGACGATGTGCGCTTCGAGCTTCTCGGCAGGTACCGTCCCGTTCAGCACGTCTCGCGCCGAGACGAAGCGCGACGGCCGATGGCCGCTGTCGTACAGGATCATGCGGCCGCGCGAGTCGGTTTCGATCGAAACGTTGCCGACCCGGATTCCGCCGACTCCGGTGCGCTCGCCGAACGATCGATAGGCCTGCGACCCAGACCAGCGCACCAGATAGGTCGAGGCGCCCTGCACCACCCGGATCGTCTCCATGGACAGCGATGGATAGAGGTCTTCGTTGCGCTGCCCGGCCAGACGAAACAGCATCGGAACACGGCGAACGACCGACGTCCTGATATCGGGAGTCACGCTGCCGTTGCCCTGGGCCGCGGCCTCCAGCAGATCGATGGTCTTCACCGCGCCGGACTGCCGCGGAATGAACTGCGCAATCAGCTCCGGCACCGCGCCTACATCGCTCTCGCCGCTGCTGTGGGCCACGCCGGCAATGCGCCGCGGCGGCGCGGTGCCCCCTTTGAGGTCGAATCCGAAGCCGGTGACGACCGGCGCATTCCTGATCGCCGCGGCAAAGACCTCGTCGTTGTCGGGAAACTTCTCCGCCAGGCGCTGCATCTCGCGCGTCTGCTCGTCGAGCGGCAAGGTGCGTAGGACGCGGCCGATCGAGGAGCGGTCCGGTTCGGCGAAGATCACGTCGAAGGCGATGACCGCGGCGCCCTTCTCGACGAGCTTCTGGACCAGGGTCGCCAGCAGCGTGCGCGGCCAGGGCCACTGCCCATACTCGGCAAGGGCCGCCTCGTCGATGTCGACGATGCGCACCGGCATGTCGTCGGCCGGAACGCGAGGCTTCAGCCGCTGGTAATAGTCGAAGGCGATGTTGCGGAATCGCGCCAGCGCCGGCGGGTCTGCGGCGCGCACGACGAGCGCGCCCAAGAGGATCAGGAACGCCACGACGACCGACGTGCGCCATTTCCTGTCCTGGCCGAACAACCAACCCATGCGCCCCCAGCGAACGACCTGTTCAAACGCCACTTTACGGAAGGCCGGTGCGCAAGCCAAATAGCGCCCCCTCATCGGCAGTGCGATGTTCACCGGACCGATCCACGCCTCCCTGCTCGGCATCTACTGCAAGCTCGGCTCGCTCGTGCTGTTCTGCACCATGGACGCCATGGTGAAGGCGCTGGGCGGCATCTACGGGCCGTTCCAGCTCATGCTGTTCCGCAGCGCCGTGGCAATGGTGCCGATCGCGGTCATCGTCTGGCGCGCGGGCGGCCTGCGCGTCGTCCGCAGCAACCGGCCCTGGCTGCAGGCGACGCGCATCCTGGCGGGGCTCGGCAGCACGGCGGGGTTCTTCTACGTCTTTCCGCGCATGCCCCTGGTCGACGCCTATGCCATCTCCTTCGCGGCCCCCTTCTTCATGGTCGCGCTGTCCGTGCCGATGCTCGGCGAGCCGGTCGGCTGGCGGCGCTGGACGGCGGTGGCCGTGGGCTTCGCCGGCGTGATCGTGATGCTTGATCCGTTCGGCATCTCCTTCCACGCCATCTCGCTGGTCGTGCTGGGCGCGACCTTCTGCTATTCGCTGTCGACCGTGCTGGTCCGCGTCGTCAGCCGCCACGATTCCGACGCGACCACGCTGTTCTGGTTCGCCATCGTCTCCAGCGCGGTTTCGCTCGGCGCCGCCGTTCCGGACTGGATCTGGCCCAGCGCCATCGACTGGTTCTGGCTGATCGTGCTCGGCCTGCTGGGCGGGGTGGCGCAGATCCTGGTGACGCGGGCCTGGCGTCTCGCGCCGGCCGCCGTGCTGGCCCCGTTCGACTATGCGGGCATCGTGCTGGCCGTGGCCTACGGCTACCTCTGGTTCAAGGAGGAGCCGTCGTGGACGGTCTGGCTCGGCCTGCCGCTGGTCATCGGCTCGGGCCTCTACATCTTGCATCGCGAGCGGGTGCGCGCCCGTGAGCGGGCCCTCGCGGCAGTTGGCTGAGCGCCTTTTCCCGCAATGATATTAGGGATATTCGCCATGCGGTTGCGGGATTGACGAAGCCGCCCCCAATCCACATCTTGTGGTCATGAGCGAAACCCAGTTCAACGTCACCTCCAACGCTGCCAAGCGGATCGCCTTCCTGGCCTCGCGGGAGGCCAAGCCCGTGATGATGCGGGTGGCGGTGCTGGGTGGCGGCTGTTCGGGCTTCCAGTACAATTTCACCTTCGAGGATGCGCGCCAGGACGACGACCTGGTGATCGAGCGCGATGGCGCGGCGGTGCTGGTCGACTCGACCTCGCTCGAGTTGCTCAAGGGCAGCGAACTCGACTATGTCGAGGAGATGGTCGGCTCGTCGTTCCAGGTGAAGAACCCGAACGCGACCTCCTCCTGTGGCTGCGGCAATTCCTTCAGCATCTGAGGCCAGTCGGCCTCAGATGCAATCGGCCTGCGCCAGGACGGTCGCCTGCAGCCCACGCATCAGATTGGGCGGAAGCTGGGTCGGGTCGAGTAGTGTGCCGGTATCCTGCATCGACTTGTAGGATTGCTTCAGCGCTGCAATGGCGTCGGCACGTACGTTGCCCGGGATCTTGGTCGACATGCAGGCACAGGTCTTCGGCATGTCGGTTGCGGGGTCGCTCCCCAGCATGCAGGCATCGAT
Organism: Reyranella sp.; assembly: GCF_965279465.1. Classification (NCBI taxonomy): domain Bacteria; kingdom Pseudomonadati; phylum Pseudomonadota; class Alphaproteobacteria; order Hyphomicrobiales; family Reyranellaceae; genus Reyranella; species Reyranella sp. The sequence continues at coordinate 4,942,767 of NZ_OZ257242.1, read as the reverse complement.
GAAATCGTCGGCGTAGGCAGCGGTGGACAGGGCTAGCAGCGCGGCGGCGGCGGTCGCGCCCCTCAGAACGACAGAACTGACCTTCATAACTCTCCCCCGAGGACAACTGGGCGCACTATACAGTAGTTTGAGCCCATGAAAGTCGCGACTTGGAACGTCAACTCCGTCCGCAAGCGGACCGGCAACCTCGTCACCTGGCTGCAGAGCGCCAAGCCCGACGTGGTCGTGCTGCAGGAGATTAAAGCGCAGGAGGCGCAGTTCCCCAAGGCCGAGATCGAGGCCGCCGGCTACAACGTCGAGATTGTCGGCCAGAAGGGATTCAACGGCGTCGCCCTGCTCTCGCTCCATCCGGTCGAGATCACCGCGCGTTCCCTGCCCGAGCCTGCCGCCGACGAGCCGGCGCGGTACATCGAGGGCAAGGTCCAGACGCCCAAGGGACCGCTCACCGTCGGCGGCCTCTACCTGCCCAACGGCAATCCGATCGGCACCGAGAAGTTCGCCTACAAGATCGCCTGGATGGACCGCCTCGCCCAGCGGGCGCGGGCGCTGCTGGCAAGCGAGGAGATGTTCGTGCTCGGTGGCGACTACAACGTCATCCCCACCGATGTCGACGTCTACAGCCCCGCCGCCTTCGCGGGCGACGCGCTCACCCAGCCGCAGTCACGCCAGGCGCTGCGCACGCTCCTCAATCTCGGGCTGACCGATGCCGTGCGCGCGATCCATGTCGAGGGCCCGCAATATACCTACTGGGATTACCAGGCCGGCGCCTGGCAGAAGGACAACGGCCTGCGCATCGACCACCTGCTGCTGTCGCCGCAAGCCGCCGACCGCCTGACCGCCGTCGGCATCGACAAGGAACAACGCGGCCGCCCCGAGCCGTCCGACCACGTCCCGGTATGGTGCGAGCTCGACGTCGCGTAGCGTTCTCCCAATATGCGTGATGTCCTTCGCTTCGCTCAGGGCGACAGCGGGACTTCGACCTCGTGCCGTCCGGGATCCATGAAACTACTCCGCGCCGGTGCCGATCACGCCGCCGTCGGCGATGATGGTCTGGCCGCAGATGAAGTTGCCGGCCTTCGAGGCGAGGAATACCGCGACGCCGCCGATATCGTCGGGCTGGCCGATGCGCTTAAGTGCGGCCTTGCTCTCGTTGGCCTTTCGGATCTCGGGGTTGTCCCAAAGCGCCTTGGCGAAGTTGGTCTGGATCAGGCCGGGCGCAATGCAGTTCACCCGGATGTTGTGCTTGCCCCACTCCATGGCGAGCGACTTCACCAGGTTGATGTCGGCCGCCTTGCTCATGTTGTAGGCGGCGATGTGCGCCGAGCCGACCAGGCCGCCGATCGACGAGACGATGATGAATACGCCGTCCTTCCGTTCCGCCATCTCCGGCCCGACCATGTTCATCAGGGCGATGTTCGACATGACGTTGTTCTGCATGATCTTGAGGAACACCTCCTCCTTCAGGCCGCTGAGCGGACCGAAGTACGGATTGGAGGCCGCGTTGCAGACCATGATGTCGATCCTGCCGTAGGTCTTGCGCGCGAAGTCGACGAGCGCCTCGAGCTGCGCCCTGTCGGAGATGCTGGCCGCGACCGCGGTCGCCTCGCCACCTTTGTCCTTGATGCCCTTCACGACCTCCTCGCAGGCCGGCAGCTTGCGGCTGGAAACGATCACCTTGGCGCCGTGCGCGGCCATCTGCTCGCAGATCGACCGGCCGATGCCGCGGCTGCCGCCGGTTACCACCGCTACCTTGCCGGAAAGATCGAACATCATGAGCTGCTCCTCGCTTCATTTGACGAATAGTGCAATCAACTCAACATGCCCCGCCCAGAGGAACTGGTCGATGGGTTTCAATTTCTCCAATCGATATCCGCCGTCCTGCAGCACACACGCGTCGCGGGCGAAGCTGCCGGGATCGCACGAGGCATAGACGATGCGCGGCACCGTCGAGCGGGCGATTTCCGCGACCTGCGCGGCCGCACCCGCGCGCGACGGGTCGAGCACGACGGCATTGAAGGCGTCGAGCTCCTTTGTGCCCAAGGGATTGCGGAACAGGTCGCGCCGTTCCGCGCTCACGCGATTGCCGCCGATCCTGCGTGCCGCCGCATCGACCGCGGCGACCGACGGCTTGTCGCTCTCGAACAGCGACAGGCGGCCCGGCCGCCCGAGGGTCAGCGCACCGATGCCGGCAAACAGATCCGCGAGCTTCGGCGCGTTCCCGATCCAGGCATTCACCGCGGCGCGCATCGTCGCCTCGCCGCGCTTGGTCGCCTGCAGGAAGCCGCCCGGTGGCGGCTCGACCGTGGCGTCGCCCAGGATCAGCAACGGCGTGCGGAGGGTCACGATCGGCTCGGGCGCGGCCCGATCGCCCCAGCTCAGGCGCGCAAGGCCCGCGCGTTCCGCGAACCCGACCAGCGCCTGCCGCCGGTCGATCGACAGCTCGAGCCGCTGGTGCGGCCGGATCAACACGTCGAGCCCGCTGTCCGTGTCGTTCGCGACCGCATCGGCGGCGGCACCATCCGGCAGAATCCCGGCAAGCGCCGCACGCAACGGATCGAGCAGCGCCGTGAGCGATGGCCGCGCGATGACACAGGTCCCGACATCCACGACCCGCGCGCTCGCCCGCTCGTGGAACCCGGCCAGCACCCGCCTGCCCTGGCGGCGCAGCACGAAGTCGACGCGACGTCTTTCGCCCGGCTCGCCGAGCAGCGGTCGCTCGAAGGCCGGCGCCGCGACGCCGCGCTGCTTCAGCGCGCGCTCGATCAGGCCGACCTTCCAGGCGGTGTAGGCATCGCGCCGCCAGTGCTGCAGCGCGCAGCCGCCGCAGAGGCCGAAGTGGGCGCACGGCGGCGTCTCGCGGTGGCGCGACGGCGCCAGGACCTCGATCAGCCTGGCCGCGATGCCCTCGCCGCGTCTGTCGATCGGCTCGGCTTCGACGACCTCGCCCGGTAGGGTAAAGGGGACGAAGTAGCGTTCGCCGCCCTGCTCGGCGACGCCGTCGCCGCGCGCCCCGATCTCCAGGATGTCGAGCTTCAGCGGCATGGCCGCTGCTACCCCAGCCAGCTCGTCGCCGGTCGCATCTCGCCGACCAGCAGACCGACCACGTTCCTCACCGGCGGATGGAGCAGCTCGTCCTTCTTGTCCGACGGCAGGACACCGAAATGGCCGAGCAGCGTCGCCATCGCGACCTCGGCGGCCCGGCCCGCGCCGTCCCACATCTTGAGCGCGATACCCAGGCCCAGGGCCGGGAGCATGCCGCAGAACACGCCCTCCGCGCCGGTCTTGATCTGCGCCGTGCCCGGCAGCAGGGCGTTGATGCGGGTGCAGAAGCGGCCGGTGCCGGCCATCATGAAGGGCTCGGCACTGATCGCCGCGCGGATGCGCGCGGCGGCCTCGGCGTGCTTGTTCGAGAGCCGCGACGGCTCGGCCATGTTCGCCATGGCGCGTGCCAGGCTCCGCAGCGGCGTGGCCAAGGTGGGGATGCCGCACCCGTCGGTGCCGTAGGCGAAGTCGTCGGCGTTGCTGCCACACAGGTCGGTCATCACCGCACGCAACCGCTTCTGCACCGGGTGGTCGTACTTGATGTAGCCCCTGGTCGGCTCGCCGAAGGCGACGGCGGTGCTGAGGAAGCCGCTGTGCTTGCCCGAGCAGTTGTTGAAGGCGGCGGTCGGCAGGGCGTTCTCCTGCACCAGCTCCTCGATACTGGCTTGCAGGCGCGGCGGATGGGTGCCGCATTCGAGGTCGCCCTCGTCGAGGCCGATCGTCTTCAGCCAGGCGCGCACCGTCTCGACATGGCGCTTCTCGCCGTTATGGGAGGCACAGGCGAGCGCGATGTGCTCGTCGCCCAGGCCGAAGCGCTCGACGGCACCGCTCTCGACGAAGGCCATCGCCTGGATCGGCTTGTTGGCCGAGCGCGGCAGGATCGGCGCGTCGATGTCGCCCCACGACGCGACAACGGTTCCGTCCGGCTTCACGACCGCGGCGATGCCCTCGTGCCGGCTCTCGACCAGTGGCCCGCGCGTTACTTCGATGACGACCGGCCAGGCGCTCATTCTTCCCGTTCCAGCTTGATGACCGTCACGTTGTCCTGGTGCGGCTCGCCGACCGCCAGCACCGCCGCGATCAGTGCGTGCACCGGTCCGCCCGCTCCCGCCGCGATGCCGTCCTCGTCGAGGCTCTGCACCCCGTCGCTGCACAGCAGCAGCCGGGCGCCGGGCCGCAGCTGTCTGGTGCCTTCGTCGATCAAGGTCAAAGGGTTGCCCATCACCGCCTCGCGTAGCGTGTGGCGGCCAGGATGGTTGGCCGCCTGCCGGGGGGTAAGCAGGCCGCGCGCAACCATCGCGTCGATCTGTGGCGCCATCGAGTGGTCGGCGTTCACCCGCTCGATCCTGCCGTCGGCCACGAGATAAAGTGGCGAGTCGCCGACGCTGACCCAGCGCATCTCGTCACCCGCCACGGTCACGGCCACGAAGGTCGCGCCCATGTTCGTGAGATTCTGGTCGCTCGCGGCCTTCTCGCCGACTGCCCGGTTGGCCGCCTGCAAGGCCGCGCCGAGTCTCGCGCCTCTTCCGACCGACACGACGGCGGTGTCGACGGCGACCTTCGAGGCGATCTCGCCGCCCGCATGTCCGCCCATGCCGTCAGCCAACACCGCGAGCAGGCTGCCGTCGGCGAGCTGCTTCACGGCCCAGCTGTCTTCCTGATACGGACGGGCGCCCTGGTGTTGAGCACCCTCGCCTCGCCACCGGCTGGTCATGTCTAGTGCCAGATGGCCGGGAGCTTGTGCAGGCCGCGCAGGGTGAAGGTGCCGCGCCAGTCGGGCGTGTCCTTCTCCGGCAGCTCGAGATCCGGAATCCGCTCGACCAGGGCAGTAAAGACCAACTCGGCCTCGAGCCGCGCGAGCTGAGCGCCCAGGCAATGATGGATGCCGCCACCGAACGACATCGGCCGGATGTTCTGGCGCCCGACATCGAGCGTCTCGGGATCGGCATAATGCGCCGGATCGCGGTTGGCCGCGCCGAGCAGCATGATCACGCTCTCGTTGGCCGGCAGGGTGACGCCCCCGACCTCGACTTCGGTCGTCGTGACGCGCCCGGTCATCTGCACCGACGAGTCGAAGCGCAGCAGCTCGTCGACCGCGCCCGGGATCAGTGACGGATCGTCCTTCAATCGCTGCCACTGATCGGGCGAGCGATGCAGCGCCAGCAGGCCATTGCCGATCAGGTTGGTCGTGGTCTCGTGGCCAGCCCCGAACAGCAGGCCGATATTGGCGCGCAGCTCCTCGCCCGACAGGCGGTCGCCCGCCTCCTCGGCCCGCACCAGCTCGGTGGTGAGGTCGTCCTGCGGCTCGCGGCGGCGCAGGTCGCAGAGCTGATCGAAATAGGCGTTGCCCATCACCGTTCCGGCATTGGCGCGGTCGAGCTCCTCGCGCGTCATCGGCGCGGGATCGAGGATGCGGCCCGACACGTTGCTGCCGACCAGGAAGGCGGCTCGGTGGTCCTCCGGAATGCCCAGCATGTCGCAGATCACGATCACTGGCAGGCGGTGTGCGAGATCCTTGATCACGTCCATCGCGCCATGATCGACGACGCGATCGAGCTGCTCGTCGACGAGCTTGCGGATGCGCGGCCGCATGTCGGCGACTCGGCGGGCGGTGAAGGCCTTGGTGACCAGACTGCGTAGGCGTGTATGGTCCGGCGGATCGAGCACCAGCATGGTGCGCGCGAGATTGGCAATCACCGGCTCGTCCATGCGGCTGTCGCCGTAGCGGCGGGTGATGTTGCCGGCGAAGTCCTTGCCGAAGCGCCGGTCGCGCAGCGAGAAAGCGACATCGTCGTAGCGGCTCAGCAGCCACAGGCCCTGCGGCGTCCTGAACACCGGCGCCTCTTCCCGCAGCCGGCGGTAGAACCGGTAGGGGTCGGCGATGAAGGCCGGCGACAGCGGGTCGAAAACCAGCGGTCCCTCAGGCAGTGACGGCGGCGTCATCTCGTTCATGGCCTCCTTTACCACGATCTACCTTCCCCCGTCTGCGGCGGAAGGAGGTCATGCGATCCTTGCTCCCGGCAGATTGCCGGCGCGAGGAAGACCCCTTCCGGCACTGCGCACCACCTTCCCCCGCAGACGGGGTAAGGCATGATTTGCGACGGAGGTGAAGCCGCATTCATCATGCGCTAGCATCGGTCCAATGTTCGCCTTGACCCAGGGACTGCGCCGCGCCGTTCAGATTCGCCCCAAGGGGCCCTCCACTGCCTTCGTCTCCCGGCGGCGGATCTGGGAGCAGACCGTCGAGCGGGTCGCCCGGGTCGCAGGGGCGCTGGAGGCCCTGCACATCCGGCGCGGCGACCGGGTGGCCATCCTGGCGCTCAACAGCGACCGCTATTTCGAGCTGATGTATGCCCTGCCCTGGATCGGCGCGGTCATGGTACCGCTCAACACGCGGCTGGCGGCACCCGAAATCGAATACATCCTCGAGGACTCCGGCGCCGTGGCCCTCTTCGTCGACGCCGCGATGGCCCACCACCTGACCGCTCTCGACGGCAGGATACGCGGCGTGCGCGAGGTAATCTGGCTCGACGACATCGCCTCGCCCGACGGCATGCTGCATTACGAGGACCTCACCGCCTACGAGCCGACCGACGATGTCGAGGCAGCCAACGACGATCTCGCCGGCCTGTTCTACACCGGCGGCACGACGGGCCGTTCCAAAGGCGTGATGCTCACCCACACCAACCTGGTGGTGAACGCGATGAACGCGGTCGCCGGTATGGGTTTCACCGCCGACACTGCCTACATCCATTCCGGCGCGATGTTCCATCTCGCCGATGGCGCCTCGACCTTCGGCGTCACCCTGGCCGGCGGTCGCCACGCGTTCGTGCCGCGCTTCGAGCCGGTCGAGGTGCTGCAGACCATCGCCCGCGAGAAGATCACGCACGCCCAGTTCGTGCCGACCATGATCAACATGCTGGTCAACCATCCGCGCTTCGCGGAGTTCGACCTCTCGCTTCTGTCCTTCATCCTCTACGGCGCCTCGCCGATGCCCGAGGGCGTGTTGCGCAAGGCGATGGAGGTGATGCCGCACGTCCGGCTGATGCACGGCTATGGCATGACCGAGGCGTCGCCGATCGTCACCCTGCTCGACCCGCGCTACACGACGCTCAATGGACCCTATGCCGGCCGCCTCAAATCCTGCGGCCAAGTCGCGCTCACCTGCGAAGTCAAGGTGGTCGACAGCGCGCGCCAGGAGGTGCCGCGCGGCACCGCGGGCGAATTGGCGATTCGCGGCGCCAACATCATGAAGGGTTACTGGAACAAGCCGGCCGAGACCGCCGCCGTGATCGAGGACGGTTGGTACTACTCCGGCGACGGCGCGATCATGGACATGGAAGGCTTCGTCTATATCGTCGATCGGCTGAAGGACATGATCATCTCGGGCGGCGAGAACGTCTATTCGGCGGAAGTCGAGAATGCGATTTCGCTGATGCCGGGCGTCGGCGAAGTCGCCGTGATCGGCATCCCCGACGAGCGCTGGGGCGAGACGGTGCATGCGATCATCGTCCCCAAGCAGGGCGTGACGCTCACGGCCGACGAGGTGATCGCCCATTGCCGTGAGCAGATAGCTGGCTACAAGTGCCCACGCGGCGTCGACTTCCGCGACACGCCGCTGCCGCTCTCCGGTGCTGGCAAGATCCTCAAGCGCGAGCTGCGCGAGCCCTACTGGAAGGGCTTTACCAAGGCGGTGAACTGACGCGATGGCTATCCCTCCCTATTACGACTGGATCGCACACCACGCCTATCGCCGGCCGCAGCAGCTTGCCGTCAACGACCTGCAGACCAGTCGGACCTTTACTTACGCCGAGCTGCACCGCCGCACCGACCGGCTCGCCGCGTGGCTCGCCGCGCAGGGCATCGGCAAGGGCGATCGCGTAGCGCTCCTGGCGCCCAACTGCCCGGAATATTTCGAGCTCCAGTTCGCCTGCGGCCGGCTCGGCGCGATCATGCTGCCGCTCAACTGGCGGCTCACTGTGCCGGAGCTCGCCTACATCCTGGGCGATTCGACGCCGAAGCTGCTGATCCACGACAAGTCGTTCGCCCAGCAGGCCACGGCGCTGTCGAAAGACCTGCTCGAGATCGATCCCGGGAACCCGGCCAGTGCCTACGAGTGCGCGCTGGCGTCGGGTGCGCCCATTCCCGCGCCCGTACCGCTGACGCACGACGATATCGGCATGGTGATGTACACCTCGGGCACCACCGGGCACCCGAAGGGCGCGATCATCACCCACGGCATGGTATTCTGGAACGCCGTCAACCTCGGCATCCCGGCGATGATCTCGCCGCAGACCGTGCAGCTCGTGATCCTGCCGCTGTTCCATACCGGCGGGCTCAACTGCTACGCCAATCCGGTGCTGCATGCCGGCGGCGCGATCCTGATCATGCGCGCCTTCGAGCCCGGGTTGGCGCTCGACTACCTCTCCGACCCCGCGCTCGGCATCACCCACTTCTTCGGCGTGCCGGCGCCCTACCAGTTCATGATGCAGCATCCCAAGTTCCAGAGCGCCGACCTCTCACGGCTCAAGATCTCCGGCGTCGGCGGCGCGCCCTGCGCGCTCGCCATCCTCGAAGGCTGGCAGGCGCGCGGCGTGGCGCTGATCCAGGGCTGGGGCATGACCGAGACCAGCCCGGCCGGCACGATGCTCGATGCCGCCGACGCCATCCGCAAGGCAGGCTCGGCCGGCAAGGCAATGATGCACACCGCAATCCGTATCGTCGACGACCACGGCAAGGACGTGCCGCAGGGCGCGATCGGCGAGCTGCTGATCAAGGGGCCCAACATCACGCCGGGCTACTGGAACAAGCCGGAGGCGACGGCGGCCGCCTTCACCGACGGCTGGCTGCATACCGGCGACGCCGCGCGGCTCGACGAGGAAGGCTTCGTCTACATCGTCGACCGCTGGAAGGACATGTACATCTCGGGCGGCGAGAACGTTTACCCGGCCGAAGTCGAGAACGTGCTGTTCCAGCTTCCCCAGGTCGCCGATGCCGCCATCATCGGCGTGCCCAACGAGCGCTGGGGCGAGGTTGGCATGGCGATCATCGTGCGCAAGCCGGACCAGCCGCTCGAGGAAGGCGACGTCATCCGCCACTGCCTGGGCCGCCTCGCCAAGTTCAAGGTCCCTCAATCGGTGACCTTCGTCGACGTTCTGCCCCGCAACGCCACCGGCAAGGTCCTCAAGCGCGAGCTGCGCACCCAGTTCGTCGGCACGGGCAAGCCGGCGATCACGTAGCGACGCATCACCACGCGCCAGAAGACAGACGACGGGACACAGCCATTTCTCGAGACGAACTGATGCCCATCCAGCGGCCGTCGCACCGCGCGCGCTCCGTTCACTACGCAAACGGCTGGGCATTCGGCGGTCTCACTTAGTATCGGCGGCGCCAGGCGGCGACAGGCTGGGCCGCCTTGCGACCATGCTACGCGGCGGACGCCATTTCGATATCGATGTGGATCCGCGCGAACGGGCATTCCACGCCCTCTTCGATGCGCTCCAACAGGCCCAACTCGAGCAGGTCGGTGACATCTTCGTGCACGCGCTTGAGGTCGCGGCCAACCAAGCCGGCGATCCCCCGCATCGACATGGCGCCCTTCCCCTGCATCATCCGGACCAGCTCCCATCGCCGCTCCGTCAGGCGCCCGAAGAATGCAGCCGGTGTCTCGAAGGCCAGCTCCTCGCCCTGATAGGTTTTGGACTTGGCCTTACTGCCGGCTGCCCGCAGCCCGGCTTTCCAGTCCTGCCGCAATCGGATGGTGAGAGTCCGCTTCGTCATGTCATCCTCCGTGCGGCGTCCACCGCTGCGATGAAATCCTCGATCAGCCGATCAACCGTCGTGAAGGCATAGGGCAGTTCCTTGCCGTCGACATGCATGGGGTCGCCCTTGCCGCGCTCGTTGTCGAAACCGACGATCCGCACGCCAGCGACGATGTATACGGCCCGGTACTTGAAAGGGTGCTGGCTCGGCGGTACCGGCGCCGGCACGCGCCAGATCACCAGCTCGACGATCTCGCCCTTCGCGAGAATGGTCTTGGACCGGGTAATCAGCGTTGCCTTCGCGTTGGCAAGAATGCCAACGCATCCGAGTGTTGTCAATAATGCCAACGGCGCAATGCCGCTTCCGACTGGCAGACCGAGCCTATCGGTACTATCAGTCGTCTCAATCAAAGCATGAAGGGCCGCGTGGAGAGGCCTTAGGAAGAGTGCCTATGCAATGGCTCTGTCCGAGACTGGGAGCAACGGCGACAGCTACACCAGCGGCACGTAGTCGTACTCGCCGATGCCCTGCATGATCAGGAAGGTGAGCGACGCCTTTCCGGCGTTCGTCACCAAGTGCGGCCGGCCGGCGACCGCGACGAATGTTTCGCCGGGCTTCAGCCGGACTTCTTCCTTGGGGTTCTGCAGGAAGAGCCGCATCTCGCCTTCGAGCACATAGAACGTGTCGGCGATGTTGGTGTGGAAATGCCAGGGCACGGTCTGCGTCGGCGAGAGCTGCAGCTCGCTGATGCGGAAGCCGGGACGTTCGGCGTGCCTGGCGCGGCGCTCCACCTCGTAGAGGTGGCTGGCATCCTTGACTGGCTGGAGGCGTGTCGTGGCTGTCATGAGAAAAGCTTAGACGCGGCGGGCCTTACCGACAAGGACAAGCCCGCACCGCGCTGATAGACAGTTGCGCCATGCTGACCATCTACGGCGTCTACCGCTCCCGCGCCTCGCGCAACATCTGGCTGGCCAACGAGCTCGGACTCTCTTTCGAGCATGTGCCCGTCATGCAGCGCTATCGCCTGCCCGACCCGCCGCCCGCGGGCGTCGTGCATACCAAGTCGCCCGAGTTCCTGAAGGTCAATCCCAACGGCCACATCCCGTCGATCGACGACGACGGGCTGGTGCTGCACGAGTCGCTCGCGATCAACCTCTATCTCGCCAAGAAGCATGGCGGCCCGCTCGCGCCGGCCAACCTCGCCGAGGATGGCCAGATGTCGATGTGGTCGCTGTGGGCCGGGATCGAGATCGAGGGTCACGCCATCAGCATCCTCTACCATCGCGTCAACAACGCCGGCCGTCCGATGGACCCGAAGATCGCCGACGAAGCGGTCGAGGCCCTGCGCGGCCCCTTCGCGGTGCTCGATGCCGCGCTGGCCAAGGACGGATATCTCGTCGGCAGCCGCTTCACGGTCGCCGACATCAACGTCGCCGAGGTGGTGCGCTATGCCAAGGCCGCGCCCGAACTGTTCGCCGAGGCACCGCACGTCGAGGCATGGCTCGCGGCCTGCCAGGAACGGCCAGCCTTCAAGAAGATGTGGACCGCCCGCGACAGCGAGCCGGCATAGGAGCTTCCGCCAATGCCCACGAAAGTTGCCCTCGTCACCGGTGCGGCGCGCGGCCTCGGCCTTGCGGCGGCGACTCGCTTCCTCGACGACGGCTGGCAAGTTGCGATGCTGGACATCCTGGGCAACACGCTGCGCGCCGCCGTGAAATCCCTGGACCGCACAGGCCCCGCGCTGGCTCTCGAGGCCGATGTCTCCGACCCGGCAGCGGTTCAGGCCGCTGTGCAACAAACCCACCGGCAGTTCGGCCGCATCGATGCGCTGGTCAACAATGCAGGCATCGCGGTGTTCAAGCCGATGCTGGACGTTACGCTGGAGGATTGGCAGCGCGTGCTGGCGGTCAACCTGACCGGTCCCTTCCTGATGACCCAGGCGGTGGCGCCGATCATGCGCGACCAAGGTGGCGGCGCCATCGTCAACATCACCTCGATCTCGGGCCTGCGTGCTTCGACGCTTCGCGTTGCCTACGGCACCAGCAAGGCCGGGCTCGCTCATCTCACCAAGCAGCAGGCCGCCGAGCTCGCGCAGTATGGGATCCGCGTCAACGCCGTCGCGCCGGGACCGGTCGATACCGCCATGGCCAAGGCCGTGCACACTCCGGAAATCCGGGCCGACTATCACGACCATATCCCGCTCAACCGCTACGGCTTGGAGTCGGAACTCGCCAACGCGATCTGCTTCCTGTGCGGCGACCAGGCAAGCTACATCACCGGCCAGGTGCTGGCGGTGGATGGCGGCTTCGATGCTGCCGGCGTCGGCCTGCCCACGTTACGAGGCGAGCGGCGGAATCAGTGAGCTCGCTCCCTCGATCACTGCTTCTGGAACTCGAAGTCGCAGATGATTTCCGGATGTCTCTGGGACAATGTCATCCGGTCGCCGCTGATCCGGCCCGACATGGGGAGCCGGTCTGCGGGCGAAACAGCACGGCCTCCAGGAGACCGGCGTCGCGCAGGCCGGGTGAACCGCCGTAGCGTTGGATCAGATCGGCATGAATGGCGAGTGCGTCGGCAAGCGTGAGATAGTCGGTCACCGCGCCAGCTTTTTGTACAGCTCACCGTATTGCTCGTGGCTGCGCTCGTATGCGGTCAGCACATGGAAGCGCGGTTTGCCCAAGCGGCGCTTCTCCAACAGGTCAGTCAGCGCCTCCTCGATGACGGACTGCAACTGCCGTCCCTTTTTCTCGGCTACGCGCCGCACGGTCGCGAGCGTCTTGGCATCGACCTGGGTGGCAAATTTATCGCGGCTGTTGGAGGCCATACTTCAGCTCCTCCTAGTTCCACAGTACTACATCATGATAAATCATGATGTAAGCTCGAGCGGCCAACCTGCACCTGCGCTTGCGACGGAAGTCACCCCTTGACCGATCCGGCCGTCAGTCCGGCGACGTAGTGCTCGACGAAGAACGAGTAGATGATTGCCACCGGGATCGAGCCGAGCAGCGCGGCCGCCATCAGCTGGCCCCAGTAGAATACGTCGCCCTTGACCAGCTCGGCGATGGCGCCGACCGGCACCGTGCGCACCTCGCTTTTGGTCAAGAATATCAGGGCATAGAGGAACTCGTTCTGCGCCAGGGTGAAGGCGAAGATGCCGGCCGAGATGAAGCCCGGACCGCACAGGGGCAGCACGATCTTGATCAGGGTCTGCAGCCGGCTGGCGCCGTCGATCCGGGCGGCGTCCTCGAGCTCGACCGGCACGGTGCGGAAATAGCCGAGCAGGAGCCAGGCGCAGAACGGTATCAGCAGGGTCGGATAGGTCAGGATCACCGAAGTCAGCGTGTCGCCGAGGCCGAGCCGGTTGATCAGGTCGGCCAACGGCACGAACAGCAGCGGCTGCGGCACCAGATAGGTCGCGGCGATGGCGAAGGACACCAGCGTCGCTCCGGCAAAGCGCATGCGCGCCAGCGGATAGGCGAGCATGGCGCCGAACAGCAACGAGATCGCCGTCGAGATCGCCGCTACCACGAAGGTGTTCCAGGTCCACTCCAGGAAGTTGGTCTCTGTGAGCAGGTCGACGTAGTGCTTCAGCGTCGGGTTATGCACGATCAGCGGCATGACCTTGCGGTTGTAGAGTTCCTGGTTCGACTTCAGCGAGGTAATCGCCATCCAGTAGAACGGGAACAACGCGAACAGCAGCGACGCGCCGAGCGGCAGCCACAGCTTGAGCACGCGCATCTGCCAGCCGCCGCGCTCCACCGTCATGACCTGCTCCTCACGACTTCGAAGGCCGCATGTAGATCGCCATGGCAAGGATGATCAGGGCCAGCGGCGGTACCATGGACAGCGCGATGGCCGCGCCCTGGCCGAACTGGCCCGCGCCCATGGCAATGTCGAAGGCGTAGGTCGCGAAGACATGGGTGGCGTTGGCCGGCCCGCCGCGGGTCAGGACGTAGATCAGCTGGAAGTCGGCGAAGGTGAAGATCACCGAGAACATGGTGACGATGAAGATCACCGGCTTGAGCAGCGGCAGGGTGACGTAGCGAAAGCGCTGCCAGGCGCTGGCGCCGTCGATGGTGGCGGCTTCGTAGAGTTCGGGCGAGATGGTCTGCAGGCCGGCCAGCAGGGTGATGGCGTAGAACGGCAACCCCCGCCAGGTGTTGACCACGATCAGCGAGAACATCGCGAGGTATGGATTGCCGAGCCAGCTCGGGCCGGGATTGGCGAGGCCGGTGTACGCCAGCGCCCAGTTGATCACGCTGAAGGCCGGATCGAGAATCCACTGCCAGGCGATGGTCGACAGCACCGTCGGCACGATGAACGGCAGCAGCAGCAGCGCGCGCGTCAGGTTCCTGAAGCGGAAATTCTGGTTCATCACCAGCGCAAGCCCGAGGCCGCCGACCATCTTCAGCAGCGTCGCGGCGACGGTGTAAACGATGGTGTTGAACACCACGAGCCGGAATACCGGGTCGTGCCAGGCGGCTACAAAATTGTCGAGGCCGATGAATTCGCCCGCCTTCGCCACTGGCCGGTTCTGCAGGCTGATCCAGATGCCATAGAAGAACGGGTAGCCAACCAGCGCCACCAGGAAGGCGACGGGCGGCGCCACCATCAGCCAGCTGAACACGCCTTCGCGTTCCAGCCAGCGTCCGAACGAGAACGCGGGACGCCGGCGCCCCAGCGCCGGCGCTACTGCTGTCGTCATCCGCCTACGCCTGCTTGTAGATCTGCTTCAGCTGTCCCTTTGCGTCGGCAATGACCTCCTTGGTCGACTTGCCGGCACAGGCCTTGGCGAACATGTCGATGATCACGAACTTGGCGATGGTCTCCGACTGCGCCCGGCTGAGTGGCGCCGGCCAGCCTGGAAGATGCGCGGTCTTGAGCGCATCCCGGTACGGCAGGTTGCGCGGCTCGACCTTCCACATCGGCGCATCGTCATAGGCATGCAGGAACGGCTGGTAGTAGGTGACAGCCACGTCATACCAGGCGCCGGCCTGCTCGGGCTTCATCAGCCAGCGCAGGAAGTCCTTCGCCGCTTTCTGATCCTGCGTGTGCGTGAAGATCGAATGGCAGAGCGGATTCAGCATGTGGAAGCGACCCTTCGGCCCCTTCGGGTTTTCCGACTGGTCGATCACCTTTGCCATGTCGGGAAAGTCCCTCTTGGCCGACCACAGGATCGATTCCGCGTTGTTGGTGCAGGAGATCTGCTCCGACAGGAACGCCTTGTTGTTGTTGACGTCGGTCCAGCCGAGGCAATCCTCGAGCATCGTCTCCTTGTATAGCCGGCGACAGTAATCGATTGCCCGCGCTGTCTCATCCGAATCGATCACGATGGTCTTGCCGTCGGCCTCGACCTCGCGGGCGCCGTAGGACCACAGCAGTGGATAAAGCCAGCCGTGGTTGTCGCCGAAGCCGTGACCGAGCTCGAATCCGAACGGATGGCCGGCCTTCTTGAGCTTGATGCCGGCCTCGAGCAACTCGTCCCAGGTATCCGGAAACTTGTCGTAACCGGCCTGCTTGAACCAGTCGGTGCGCCAATTCATCAGCTGGCCAATGTTGCCGAAGGGAATCGACTTCCATTTGCCGTTGACGACGACCGCTTCCGCCGCCGACTCGTACCAGCCGCCGGATTCCTTGCCGATCTCCGCGGCGATGTCGCTCACGTCGACGAATTTCTCGTCGAACAGGAAGGCCCAGTTGAAGCCGATTGCGGTCATGTCCGGGCCGGTGGCATTCTCGGCCGCGGTCGTGACACGGGTCTGCAGGCTGCCGACGCTGACCACGTCATAGTTGATCTTGATGCCGGTCAGCTTTTCGTAGGCGGTCGCCAGCTTGTTCTTGAAGAAGGCATCGTACGGCGGCACGAACGAACTCTCATGCATCATCGTCATGCTCTTCGGCGCGGCCCGTACGATGGACGGGGCGAGCAACGTGCCGGCGGCACCAAACGCTGTACGCTTAAGGAATACTCGACGCGACTCACGGGAAGAAACGCGCATAACAACGCCCCCCTTTTCTTGTCGATCAGGAAGCATAGCGGATGCGAATGGAGTCCACCACCCAGATGGTGTGCTTGCGTGCTGAAAATCGAACAGCGCCTTCAGCGAGGCGAAGTGGAAGGACCTGTTCCTCGATTTCAGCGGAGGCGAATGGGCCCCTTGGCTAAGCTCGGGACGACGAAGTCGTTAGATCAACTGGTCGGCGCCAGCTCGACCCGGGCCTTTGCGGCCGCGATTGCTTCGGGCGAAAATTGCTCGGAATACTTGAGCACGAGATGCTCGCCAGTCAGCTCGGGCATGCCTTTCGCCACCAGGATCTCGTACACCTCGTTGGCAGTCTTGCTCGTGACCCATTCCTGGAGGAGGTGGACGACGCCCTTGGTCCTGGCCTTCAGCCGCGTCGGGGTGGCGCGTGTCGCGCGGCCGTTCCGCTCGGACAGAAAATGCTCGTAGGCGGCCAGCATCTCGTAGAAGTCGCGGTGCAGCGGATCGGTCTGGTCGGCGCCCTCGAGCACACAGAGCCGCCGGAAGGCGTCGCGCCAGACGTCGTCACGGCCCAGGCGCTTGGCGTTCACCATCAGGGTGCGGAGATCTGCAGCCACCGTGTAGTCGGCGACCGGCTTGGCCATCGTCTGACGCAGCACGCCGGGCGCCTTCTCGACCGGCTGCTGCTGCTGCTTGCGCGCATTGTTCTTGGCCATGGTCTGCTCCTGCACATCTTCCCAGGCACGGGTGTGTGCATGAGAGATCATCGTATCACACGCTTTGCCCCGGCCGTCGACCCATGCGCCCAAACCGCCTAGGGCTCGGTCGACCGAAAGGCGGGTTCCTCCGCGAGCTTGCGGGCATGGGCGTGCAGGCCCGGCATCTCGGTCGCGGTGTCGACGTTGAGCCCGAAGCGCGCCAGCCGCTCGGCCACGAAGGCCGTGATGTCCGCCTGGGTCAACCGGCCCAGCATCAGGTACGGCGCCGCCGGATCGACCATCGCCTCGACCGCGACAAGAGCGCTCCGGACCTGCGCCCTACAGTCGTCGACCCAGGGCTGGTGCAGCTTCTCTACTGGCGTGTGATTGCGATGGTAGGCCGCCTGCAGGCCCTTGGCGCAGGCGCCGGTCATGATCGCCGCAACCCTCAGCACTGCCCGCCGCTCCGCTCCCGCCTTGGGCACGGTGGGCCTGTCGCCGCCGTATCTCTCGTCGAGGAAGTCGACGATCGCGCCGCTGTCGATCAGCGTCTCGCCATCGTCCAGTACCAGCGCCGGGATGCGGCCGAGCGGATTGTGCCGCCGCACCTCGTCACGATTGCCGAAGCCCGAGAGGCAGCGCTGCTCATAGGCCACGCCAAGGGCGGCGAGCGTGATCGCCACCCGACGTGTGTAGGGCGAGCGGTTGACGCCGATCAGCAGCATCTCAGGCCGCCAGCACGAGGCGGTTGACCGACGAGGCGAAACCGAAACTTTGGTAGAAGCGCTGGGCATCGCGGTTGAAGTCGTGCACCGCCACCTCGACATGGGTCGCGCGGCGCTGGCGCGACCATTCGACAACTGCCGCGAGCAGCCGGCGTCCGATCTTCCGGCCGCGCTGGTCGGCGCGCACCACCAGATTGTCCAGCTCGATCACCTTCCGTGGCACCGCGCCGGAGAAGCCCGACGGCGCGCGGGTCAGCAGCACGGCAAGGCCCACGACCCCCTGCTCGCTCTGGGCGACAAGCACCGTCGAATCGGGCTGCGCAAGCCACTGGGCGATCTGCTCGCGCGTGCGCGCCGGCGGCGGGAAGGCCTGGAACATGTCCGGCCGGGCCTCTCGATGGAGCTCGTCAAGCTGGTCGAACAGCCCGCACAACTCCTCGTAATCGCGCAGGCTCGCCAGCCGCACGCGAATGGGAAGCGGTTCTCGTTCCGCCTCGTCCTCGATTATTTCTGCGATCGACATCTCGTCCTCCGTCTGCGGTACCGCCCGCGGCCCGGAGGCCTGTCTCAGAAACTCAGAAGCCGCCGGGATGCGGCGGCTTCGTTGAGTCATGACCCTTCGCGCCGCCTATGTGAGCGACGTAAAATACCAACCCTTGTTGAGGATCTTCGGAGCCATAAATGATCGATAGCTCCGTCAGACCATCACTGTCAACGGTATTTGATATCACTCATTTTGGACATCAAAGCATCAAACGCCATATGTTTTGATGTATGAGAACCACCTTGACCCCGGATCCGGATGTCGCCGCACGGCTCAAGCGCCTGCGGCAACGTCGCGATGTGACTTTCAAGGAGGTCGTCAACGACGCCTTGCGGGAAGGGCTGCGGGCTTTGGAAGAGAAGCCAAAACCGAAGCGGAGGGCTTGGACAAAGACGCTTTCCCTGGGCGGCTCGCTCATCGGCCCCTTGGATAACGTCGGCGAGGTGCTGGCCATCGCCGAAGGCGATGCCTTCAGGTGATCATGGTCGATGCCAATATCCTGATCTACGTATCCGATGGCGATAGTCCCCAATATGCCAAGGCTCACAGCTGGCTGGAGGACAAGGTGAACGGATCGGCGCGTGTTGGGTTGCCTTGGACCTGCCTGCTCGATTTCATGCGTATCGTCACCAATCCACGGGTCATGTCACGACCCGCAGCCATGACCGCTGCGCGTTCTCAGATTCGGACTTGGCTCGAATGCGACTCGGTATGGATTCCGGCACCTTGAGAACGACACGCAGAAATCCTCGATGGATTGCTCGCATTGCCGGGTATTCATGGCAACCTCGTCATGGATGCCCATATCACCGCCCCTGCAATCGAGCACGGCCTGGAGATTTGTTCAACCGATGCGGACTTCATGCGATTTCCGAACGTCCGCTGGACCAACGCGCTGTATGTCTAAGGAGATGATGTCCTCCCTCTCCTCCGCCGCGCCCTGGTGGCGGCCCAGCACCGGCCGGCTGCTCGCGATCCGCGGCGGCACGCCGCTCGTCGGCAGCTGTCCGATCAGCGGCGCCAAGAACGCCGCGCTGCCGCTGATGGTGTCGGTATTGCTCACGCCGCACCTCGTCAGCTTGCGCAGCGTGCCGGGCAATCTCGATGTCGCCGTGCTGGCCTCCCTGTTGCAGCGCCTGGGCTGCGAGATGCACTGGTCGTCCACCGAGGTGGGCCTTGCAGTGACCATTGCTGCCGATCGCATCCAGCCGGCACATATCGACCGCGACCTCGTCTCCCGCATGCGCGCCTCGGTCTTGCTGCTCGGCGCCCTGCTCGCCCGGTGCGGCGAAGCGCATCTGCCGATGCCGGGCGGCGATGCGATCGGGCTGCGCGGCATCGACTTCCATGTCGCGGGCCTGCGCGCCATGGGCGCCGTGATCAGCCTCGACGGCGGCACCATCCGGGCGACGGCGCCGCATGGCCTGCAGGGCGCCGATATCCTGCTGCCGCAGCCTTCCGTCGGGGCGACCGAGAACCTGTTGCTTGCCGCCGTCCTGGCCAGCGGGCGGACGACAATCCGCAATGCCGCACGCGAACCGGAGATCGCCGACCTCGCAGCCTGCCTGACGGCGATGGGCGCCCATATCGCCGGCATCGGCAGCCATATGCTGACGATCGACGGCGGCCATGCGTTGGCCGGCGCCGTGCACACCGTCCTGCCCGACCGGATCGAGTTCGGCACGCTGGCCTGCGCGGCTGCTGCCACCGACGGCGAACTGATGCTGCCCAATGGCCGTGTGGACCTGCTCGGCGCCGCCGCGCCGCTTCTCGACGCAGCCGGCGTCGAGATGCGCGAAGTCGACGGCGGCGTCGTCGCCCGGCGCGCCGCCGGCGGCCTGCGGGGCATCGATGTCACGACGGGCCCCTATCCCGAGTTCGCAACCGATCTGCAGGCACCGACCATGGCATTGCTGGCGCTCGCCACCGGCGCAAGCGCGATCACCGAGACGGTGTTCGAGCAGCGTTTCCGCCACGTCGATGAACTGCGAAAGATGGGTGCCGACATCTCCGTGCGCGGCCGGACAGCGCTGGTGCGCGGTGTGGCTCGGCTGCAGGGCGCATCGGTGACCTGCACCGACGTGCGCGCCGCCGCCGCGCTCGTCATCGCCGGACTGAACGCATCGGGCGAGACGACCGTCGGCGGGCTCGATCACCTCGATCGCGGCTACGATCGGATGATAGAGAAGCTGGCGGCCGTCGGCGCGGACATCGTCTGCTCCGACGGCAACGGCTGATTACTCAGCGGCGACGGCCATCGCCTGCTTGAGGCCCGGCATGGTGAAGCCGAGCTTGTCGAGCTTCTCGATCATGTCCTGGCCGACCTTGGCATCGATCTCGACCAGCGGCGGACGGACCGGCATCCAATGCGAGTCGTCGCCGTAATGGGCGATGCAGTACTTCAGCGCCGGGATCATCACGTAGCCCTGCATCACGCCGCGGACCTCGTTGATCCAGCCCTGCAGCGTCTCCCCCTCGGGCGTCGCGTACTTCTTGTAGGTCTCGGCGATCTTGCCGGGATTGATGTTGGCGGTCGCGCTGATGCAGCCCGCGCCACCCGACTTGATGTTGTCGATCAGCGGCTTCTCGTTGCCCGAGAATACGTCGAAGCCGTCCTTGGCGAAGGCGTCGATCATGCTCTTGGTGTGCGCCCAGTCGTCCGAGCTGTCCTTCATCCCGGCGATCTGCTTGGGATAGGCCTTCATCAGCCGCTCGACCAGCTTGTGGGTGATCGGCACGGCAGAGACCGGCGGGATATGGTAGAGATAGACGCGCAGGCGGTCGTCGCCGACCCGCTGCACCACCTCGGAGAAGAAGCGGAACAGCCCCTCCTCCGGAACGCCCTTGTAGTAGAACGGCGGCAGCATCAGGACGCCCGAGACACCCAGCTTGGTCGCGTGCGCACTGACCTCGGCCGCCTCGCTGATTGAGCAGGCACCGGTGCCCGGCATCATGCGGTCGGTCGGCACGCCCGCCGAGACGATGGCATCGAGCAGGGCCATGCGCTCCCGGGCCGACATGGAGTTGGCCTCGGAGTTGGTGCCGAACACCGCCAGGCCGCAATCCTGGCTCAGCAGCCACTTGCAGTGAGCGATGAAGCGTCCGACGTCGGGCGACAGGTCGCGCTTGAAGGGAGTGACGACGGGCGAAAGAACGCCTTTGATCCGCGCTGCGGCCATGATTTTAATGCTCCAGGGAATGGCGCACCTTTCTTGCAACGAAGCGCCGGAGACGTCCAGTGGCAGAAATCCTCCCCGAAGACGGCTTTGCCGGCACGCTGATCGGCCGGGTCAATACAACGGCCGGGCCGAGCGTCGTGGCGGTGCGCCATGACGGCGTTTTCGACATCACGGCAGCCGCTGCGACGGTCGCCGATCTGTGCAATGCCCCCGATCCGATGGCCCTGGCCCAGTCGACGGGCCACCGTCTGGGCGATCTGGAAGAGCTCGTCCCGACCCTGCTGGCGCCGATCGACCTGCAGGCGATCAAGGCAGCCGGCGTCACCTTCGCCGTCAGCCTGCTCGAACGGCTGATCGAGGAGCATTCCAAGGGCGACCTCAGCCGCGCCGAGACCGTGCGCGGCGAGCTGAACCAGATCATCGGGGTCGACATCACGACGATCAAGCCGGGCACGCCCGAGGCCGAAGCACTGAAGAAGACCCTCGTCGCGCGCGGTGCCTGGTCGCCCTATCTCGAGGTCGGCATCGGCCCCTACGCCGAGATCTTCACCAAGGCGCCGCCGCTGTCGGCGGTCGGCTACGGTGCGGAGATCGGCATCCGACCCGATTCGGACTGGAACAATCCCGAGCCCGAGGTGACGCTGATCGTCAATGCCGCCGGCAGGATCGTCGGCGCGACCCTGGGCAACGACGTGAACCTGCGCGACATGGAGGGCCGCAGCGCGCTGCTGCTCGGCATTGCCAAGGACAACAACGCCTCCTGCGCGATTGGCCCGTTCGTGCGGCTGTTCGACGAAACGTTCAGCCTCGACGACGTGCGTAAGGCCAAGGTCGAACTCGAGGTCAACGGTCCCGACCAGTTCCGTCTCCAGGGATCGAGCGACCTGTCGAAGATCAGCCGCGATCCGACCGACCTCGTGCACCATGCCATGGGCAACCTGCATCAGTATCCCGACGGCATGGCGCTGATGACCGGGACCCTGTTCGCACCGACCGAGCAGCGCACACCCGGTGGACACGGCTTCACCCACATGGTCGGCGACGTGGTGTCGATCCGCTCGCCCAAGCTCGGCACGCTCACCAACCGGGTGAATCATTGCGACAAGATCGCGCCCTGGACCTTCGGCATCTCGGCCCTGATGCGCAATTTGGCCGGCCGCGGCGTGCTGAAGTGAGCGATCTCACACGCCTGCCCGCCTCGACGCTGCGCCAGCAGATCGCCAGCAAGGAAATCTCTCCCGTCGAGCTGATGAAGGCGGTGCTCGACCGAGCCGAGAGGCTCCAGCCCGTGCTCAACTGCTTCATCACCCTCATCCCCGAGCAGGCGATGGCGGCCGCGAAGCAAGCCGAGGACGATGTCATGCAGGGCAAGCCGCTCGGCCTGCTGCATGGTGTCCCCTACGCCGCGAAGGACCTCGTCAACACGGCCGGCGTGCGCACCACCTACGGCTCGCTGCTGCACGAGAACAACGTGCCGAAGGAGGACGCGGTCGCCATCGCCCGCATGAAGCAGGCCGGCGCGATCCTGTTCGGCAAGACGACGACGCCGGAGTTCGGTCACAAGGCACTGACCGATGCGCCGCTGTTCGGGCGCACGCGCAATGCCTGGAGCGCCGAGCGCATCTCGGGCGGATCGAGCGGTGGCGCCGCGGTGGCCGTCGCGGCCGGCATCGGGCCGATTGGCGTCGCGACCGACGGCGGCGGCTCGACGCGCATCCCGGCGGCGGCCAACGGCATGGTCGGGCTGAAGCAGAGCAACGGCGTCATCCCGCACAGCCAGGTCGCCGACCTGTTCGGCAACTATACCTATGTGACGCCAATGACACGCACGGTGATGGACACCGCGGTGATGCTGCAGGCAATGGCTGGGCCCCATCCCAGCGACCCGTGGTCGATCGGCACCGTGCCGCAGGATTACATCGCCGCCGCCAAACCCGACGGCGACCTCAAGGGCAAGCGCATCCTGCACAGCGCCACGCTTGGCAACCGTCTCGTCTCGAAGGACGTGCGCACAGCCTACGAGCAGGCGATCGGCAAGCTCGCCAAGGCCGGCGCCGAGCTGGCCGAGATGCCGGGCGACCTGCCCGACATGGAACCGGTATGGAAGGTGATCAACCACACGACCTGGCGGGCACGCTTCGACGACATGATCCGCCGCGACGGCAACCGCATGACGCCCTCGCTGGTGCGCCAGGTGGCGATGGCCGAGCAGTGGAGCGGTGCGGACTACCAGAAGGCCATGTTCCAGCGCGCCGACCTCTTCCGCATGGTGCAGAAGTGGTTCGAGCAGGCCGACTACGTCGTGACGCCGACCCTATCGCGCACCGCCCTTCCGATCGACCAGGACCTGTTCGAGCCGATCACCATCGATGGCGTCGAGGCGGGTGAGCTGCGCCGCAACTGGTTCCCCTACACCATGCCGTTCAACATCACAGGGCATCCCGCGATCACGGTGTGCTGCGGTTTCGCGAGCGACGGGCTGCCGGTCGGCCTGCAGATCCTCGGGCGCTTTCGCGACGAGGCCTCCATCCTGCGTGCCGCGGCAATCTACGAGACGAGCGAGCCTTGGCTCGACCGATGGCCCGACCTCTGAGGCGTCCTCTTCCGGACCGCGAGCGTCCCGCTCGCTCGGACGGAAGAGCGAGCGGGACGCTCGCGGTCCGGAAGACTCCGAGGCCGCCGCCCCTGACACCCGAAGAGATCCAGGCACGGGTGCTGCACCGTGACGGGCTGATCCTCGTCATCGACAAGCCGGCCGGGCTCGCGGTCCATGCGGGCCCAAGCGGGGCGCCCAACCTCGAGGAATGTTTCGACGCCCTGCGTTTCGGCCTGCCCCGCCCGCCGGCGCTCGCTCACCGGCTCGACGCTGACACATCGGGCGTGCTGGTGCTCGGCCGCCATCCGAAGGCGCTCAGCAAGCTCGGCCGCTTGTTTTCTGGCCGGGACACCGAGAAGACTTACTGGGCCGTCGTCGAGGGCTCGCCACCGGCCGATGACGGCGTGTTCGACTGGCCGCTGCTCAAGCTGAACACCCGGGCGGGCTGGTCGGTCAAGGTCTCGGATAAGGGCCAGGCCTCCGTTACGCGCTACAAGGTGCTCGGCCGCAGCCCCGGCATGACCTGGCTCGAGCTCGCGCCCGAGACCGGCCGCACGCATCAGATCCGCGTGCATTGCGCGCACGCTGGCTGCCCGGTGATCGGCGATCGACTCTACGGTACGGCGGCGCCGGGCGAGCAGCTCCACCTGCAATCGCATGCGATCGTCCTGCCTCTGTCCAAGAACAAACTCCCTGTCCGGGTCGAGGCCCCGCCCCCGCCGCACATGCTGAAAGCGTTGGAGATGTGCGGGTTCAATCCCGAGCGATGACCCACACCCGAAGCGGATCGCCGATCTCGAAGCCGGCCTTGCGGGCGGCGCGGAGCTCGTCGCCGGACTCGTAGCCGACCAGCGGCAGACCGGGGAACGTGGCGGCCGCCAGCACAGAGAGGTCGCGCCAGACCGCCGGCTCCTCGTCGGCATCGGCCACGACATTGGAGATGCCCACGACGCCGTCGGCCCGATAGAGCGTGCCGCCGGCGACGACCGCGCCGCCGCGGCGGCCCGAGAACATCGCGAAGTTCTCGTCGCTGAACAGCGAGGCGGGAAAGGCGTCGCCGCCCGGCTTGGCCCGCTCCCACGACAGGCCCGAGACCATCGTCGCGGCCTTCGGCTCGGCCTTGCGGATCCAGTTGGCCTCGAGCAGCACCTCGAATCCCAGTCGCGCGATGTCGAGTGTCTTGAAGCTGTCCTTCACCGCCCATCGCCCGGGGAGGTTCGACTTCTGGAGAATGCGCACGGTCTGGCGCTGCTCGGCGATGTCGGCCTTGCCCGTCGTGAGCGTCACGACATTGGGATAAAAGCGCGGGACCGGCTCGGCATTGACCCAGGTATGGACCAAAAACCGCCCGGCCGACCCGTGCGCAAAGCACACGGCGTTGCACCAACGCGCGTTGTTGAGTGCCGCGGTGAGCGTCCAGTCTTTCAGGCTCGCACTTCCTCTCGCTGGAAGACGATGTAGGCGATGGCGAACAGCACGATCATCCCGGCGATGAGACCGGTGATTTGCGGCCAGATCAAGAGCAGGCTCTGGTCGAGTGGCAGCGGCGTGCCCGGGATCATGCCCCGCGTCTGCGCCATCACCAGGTTGGCGAAGTAGCCGAACGCCTTGGTTTCCGGGTTCAGCAGGCCCAGCACCGCCTCGCCGAACAGCGTGCCCGGCGACAGCCGCCCCAGCGCCGAGGAGAACTGCTCCAGGGTCAGCACCTCGTCGACGGTCCGGAACTGCGCCGGCGTGAATCCCGTCGTGATCGCCGAGGCGATCATCGGCCAGAGGATGAAGAAAAACAGCCAAAGCCCCAGCGCACAGAGTGCAGAGGTTGCGGTCGAGCGGAAGATCACCGAGAACAGCATGGCAACCGCGAGCCAGACGCCGCCATAGGCGATCGCCACCAGCAGGAAGGCGACACCGCGTGCCACCTCCGGGCCGCTCGGCGGCAGGCCGAGCAGCAGCATGCCGGCACCGAACACGATCAGAAACAGCGCCATCAGCGCGACGGCCAGGGTCGCCAGCCCGCCGAGGAACTTCCCGAGCAGCAGAGCATCGCGATAGAGCGGCTGCGACAGCACGCGGCTCAACGTGCGGCGGTTGAATTCGCTGTTCACCGAATCGAAGCCCAGGCCGATCGCCATCAGCGGGATCATGAAGTTCAGCGCCACCACGAAGGAGAGCGGCATGCGCTCCGGTTCGACGGTGAAGATGCGCAGGAACAGGAACTGGTCCGATGCGGTGACGGTGCGGAGCTCCTGCAGGGTGAACCCGACCGGCAGCGCGCCGAAGACGATCACGAACAGCGTCAGCACCATCATGCGGGTGCTGCTGAGATGATCCGACAATTCCTTGAGGAACACCGGACCCAGGCCGGTGAAAGGCGAGCCCTCACGCGGGCCCTGATTACGCGGCATGGCGGGCCTCCTCGAAATAGCGTGTGTAGACCTCCTCGAGGCTTGGCTGCAGCTCGGCGAGCCGGGTCAGCGAGCCACCCGCCGCGATGATCCGTTGGGCGGCCGTCGCGCGGATTTCGCGGTCGGCCACGACCCTCCAGGCACCCACGCCTTCGGGGACGACCTGCTGCACGCCCTCGACCCCGCGAAGCGCGGCCGGGACGTCGATGCCGCTCGCCTCGACCAGGATCGGATGACCCGCCCCCAGCACCTGGTTGGCGAGCTCGACGACCGTGCCCATCAGGGCGATCTTGCCGTGGTTGAACAGCGCGACTCTGTCGCAAACGCTCTGCACCCGGTCGAGCAGATGCGAGGAGATCAGCACCGCGACGCCGGCCTTCTTGAGGCCGCGAATCATCTCCAGCAGCTCGAAGGTGGCGTGCGGGTCGAGGCCGGAGGTCGGCTCGTCGAGGATGGCCACCTCGGCGCGCTTCATGACGATCTCGGCGATGCCCAGCCGCTGGCGCATGCCGCGCGAGAAGGTCGCGACCCGCTTGTCGACGACATCGGCAAGCTTCACCGCCTCCATCGCCTCCATGATGCGGGCGTTGGTCTCACGCCGCGGGATGGCGAGCAGGCGCGCCGTATAGAGAAGGTTCTCGCGCGCCGTCAGGTGATCGTAGAAGCCGACCGCGTCGGGCAGGTAGCCGACGCGGCGCTTGACCTCGAGCGGCTGGCGCACCGGGTCGAAGCCGAGCACGTTGACCGAGCCGCCGCTCGTCTCGGTGAGCCCGAGCATCATCAGGATGGTCGTCGTCTTGCCCGCGCCGTTGGGCCCAAGCAGGCCGAAGATCTCGCCGCGCCGGACGCTGAGGTCGATGGCGTCCACTGCGCGGGTGGCGCCATAGAGCTTCAGCAGGCCGCGGGCTTCAATGACATTCTCGCTCATCGCCGCAGGCTTTACCGGCGGCCGAAGCGGGCAACCGCGCCCAGCAGCACCAGCAGCGCCACCGCGATGATGCCGATCCCGACGATGCCCCATAGCGTCGAGGTCGTGACGGTGATGCGGAAGTCGGCGTTCGACGATTCGCCTTTCGCGTTGGCCCGGAACGAGGCCACGTAGTCGCCGGCGATCGTCTTGTCGGACGGCGTGACGGAGACCTGCACCTCCTTCTTCTCGTTCGGCGCGACGCTCGGGATGGTCTTGGGATTGAACTCGACCTTCCAGTTGGTCGGCACGGAGCCTGACAGCTCGACCTCCTCGAGCGGCGCGGTGCCGTCGTTGCTGACTACCAACGTATATTCGGCGGTTTTGCCGACCTGCGCCTCGCCGCTCAGCCGGCCGTCCTTGGCAGTGAGCGCCAGGCGGCCCTGGCCGCTGATCTGCAGGGTGACGCGCTGATCGGCGGTGGCGCCTTCGGCGGCGACCTTGACCAGCACCGGGTAGTTGCCGGCCTTGACATCGCGCGGCGGCGTCACCTTGACCTTGATGTCCTTGGACTGGCCGGCCTCGATCGGGATCGAGCTGATCTCGTTGGTGCCGTAGCCCTCGGTGAAGCTGGTCTGGAAATTGGCCGGCGCCTGGGCCGACATCGCCACCGTCAGGTCCTTGCCCGAGTCGTTGCTGACCGAAAGCGTGTACTCGTAGGCCGACTTCGGGGTTCCCATCAGCGAGGGCAACTTGGTCTTGATGGTGAGCTTGGCCGGCGTCTCGCTGGCAATGGTCAGGGTAAGCGGCAGGTCGATCGACTGCGCTCCGCCTTTGGCGTGCACGATGATGGTCTGTGATCCCGGCTTGGCGTCCTTGGGCACGTCGACCCGAAGCTGCAGGCTGGTGCTCTCGTTGATGGCTGGCATCGCCGCGGCGACCGGCTGGCCGCCGCCCAGAATGTCGGCTTTCCAGCCCGCCGGCACGCCGTCGACGGACAACACCAGTGTTTCGGGCGCGAGCCCCGCGTTCTGCAGCTTGAATCGGATATTCGCGACTTCACCCGGCCGCACGGTCTGCGACGGATAGTCGGTGAGCAGCCACAGACCTTTCACGGCGGATGCCGCCGGTGGGTCGGCGGCGAGGACTTGCACCGTGCCAAGCATGGGCGTGGCGACCAAAGCAAGCAAAGCGATCACACGGCGCATTTTCGATCCCTGCGTCTTATTGAGAACATCCCCGTTTTCACGGGCGCGAAAATACGGCCGTGAAAGCGACGAAAAAAAGGCAGGAAGCCTAGGCGGCGGCGCTTGGTCGCGCCTTCATACGTTCGAACCAGGCGGTGAGGTTTTTGTTCGCCGGATCGAGCGGCTGCTTCACGTCCTTCATGAAGTCGAGAAACGGGAACAGCATGAGGTCGGCCATGCTGAGCTTGCTGCCGGCGATGAACGGCTTGTCGCCGAGCAGGCCATCGAGCCAGGCGAGGCGCTCGCGAGCAGTGGCTTTCAGCCCGTCGGCCGCCTCCGGTATGCAGCGGACGCGATTCTGGAAGAGCTTAAGCCCTTCGGAAGAGCGGAAGCCGTTCAGCGCGGGCTCGACGATGTTGAGGTCTATGCGCCGCGTCCACATGCGGGTGGCGGCACGCTCGGCCGGCGTGTTGCCGATCAGGGACGGCGTGTCCTTCTTGATCTCGTCGAGGTACTCGCAGATTGCCGTGATCTCGGCGATGACCGTCCCGTCGTCGAGTTCCAGCGCCGGCATCTGCCCCGCCGCGTTCACCTTGATGTACGGTTCCTTCCGGTTCTCGCCGGCTAGCAGATCAACCTCGACCTTGGGAATCTCGATCCCCTTCTCCGCCATGAACATGCGGACCATGCGTGGGTTCGGACCGATCGAATTGTAGAACTTCATTGTTATCCTCCCTGCTTCAGCGCCATGGTTCTACCAGAATTTTCGTATGCCGCTCGGGATTTCCCAGCTCCGCGAAGGCAGTTTTCACCCCGTCCAGGCCGACCTTGGCCGTGATCATCGACGGCGCATCGACCTGGCCCTCGGCCAGCAGCTTGAGCGAGCGGGCGAACTCCTCGGGCGTGTAGCCCAGCACGAACTGCAGGTTGAGCTCCTTCACGATGCCGAACATCGGCTCGATCGTGTCGAGCTCCATGCAAACGCCGACCACGATGATCTTCGCGTCGCGCGGCGCCTTCTCCATCGTCTGCTGGATCAGGCCCGGAACGCCGACGCATTCGAACAGGGCGGCCCGCTTGCCGGGGGCAAGCCTGGCGTAAGGATCTTCCGCAGCCGGATCGACCACCACATCCGCACCCATCTTGACGGCGAGCTCACGCCGCTTGGGCGAGAAGTCTGCCGCGACGATCGGCCGGATGTTCTTCAGTCGCAGTGCGGCGATCACCGCAAGACCGACCGGCCCGCAGCCCACGACCAGGGGCGCCTCGTCGCCGGTCAGCATTCCCTTCTCGACGGCGTGCACGCCGACAGCCAGCGGTTCGGTCAGCGCCGCGTGCTCGGTCGCCAGGCCATTCGGCACCTCCAGCATCAGCGGCGCCGCCAGCAGCATCTGCTCGGCATAGCCGCCGACATATGAGTTGGAATAGCCCATGCCCTTCGGCCCATCGGCTGTCAGCATCACCGGCATGGCACATACCCGCGTTCCGGCCTTCAACTTCTTTTCCGTCTTCGGCCCGTAGTCGATCAGCTCGCAGCAGAACTCGTGGCCCATCACCACGTCGCGATCGAGATCCATCGGGATGCGGCCGGGGATGCGCCGGCTGACCTCGACCATCCGGTGCGAATGCTTGGCCGCGTGCAGGTCGGAGCCGCAGATGCCGCACGCCAGCACCTTGACCAGCGCTTGCCCCGCCGTCGGCACCGGCTCGGGTAGCGTGTCGACGACGATGTCGCCGCCCCTGAAGATGGCTGCCTTCATGTCCTGTTTCCTCCCAACGCCTTTCGAACCGCTGCCCGCAACGCCGGCACGACGTCACTCTCGAACCACGGATTACGCTTCATCCAGATTGCACCGCGCCACGACGGATGCGGCAATGGAAAAAAGCCGGGACCCTGGGCGCGGAAGTCTCGCACGGCGTCGGTCAGGTTCTTCGTTTTCAGATGGTGCGCCTGCGCATAGCTGCCGACCAACAGGGTCAGCCGGCAGTCGTGCAGCGTCGCCAGCACACGATCGTGCCACAGCGGCCCGCATTCCGGACGCGGCGGCAGGTCGCCGCTTTTCCCCTTGCCCGGATAACAGAAGCCTGCACGCGTGATCCGGGCGCCTGGCGCTCCCGGCCTATCCGGCAATTTGACTTGAATCATGGACTTGCCCGGCGCGCTGGCCAAGGGTGCCCGTTTTGCCCGTTGAGCCAACGAGGACGAGGATGGCCGACCGTCATGTGATCGATGTCCGAGTGTCCGACGTCCGGCAACTCTTCAACTCGCTCGATCCGTCACCGTTCCACGAGAAGGACCTCGATCGCGATGCCGAGGAGTACATCGTCTCCTGGGCCGACGAGGTCCCGCCCAAGGCCGAGCTGGAGCTAGTCGTGCATTTGCCGTCCGAACAGATCGAGAGGGCCGAAATGAGCGACCTGCCCCGCGCTGTGTTCAACTATTTCTCCTATCGCGCAAATGCGAGCCGGCGCCGTATCCGCTCCCAATTGCGCGAAGGACGCTGGGCTCTGGTGATCGGCGTGACCTTCCTGTTCGCTTGTATGCTGCTGCGCCAGCTCGCCGCTGCGATAGACCAAGCCGCCCTTCGGCTTATCCTTCAGGAAGGCCTCGTGATCCTGGGCTGGGTTGCGATGTGGCGACCGCTGCAGATCTTCCTCTACGACTGGTGGCCCGTGCGCCACCATGCGCGACTTTACCAGCGTCTCGCAAGGATGCCGGTCAGAATCGTGGCGTCCTAACCCAATGCGCGAGGCGCCGGCCGTACGGTCGTTGCCTTCGCGTTCCTAGGCAATGAAACTCCGTACCGTGTCGACGAAGGCGTCGAGCCGGTCGTGATGCACCCAGTGGCCGGCGCGGTCGAACTCGACGACCCTGGCCGTCTTGAACCGCTCGAGGCGCCCGTCCTTCTCCGGATTGGAGGCCCAGCTTTCCTTGCCGTAGACGAGCAGTGTCGGGCAGGTGATCTGCGTCCAAAGCGTCTCGATCTCGGCATAGCTCATGTCGTACGGCGGATTCACGCGCACGTAGTTGTCGAACTTCCAGCTGTAGGTGCCGTCTTCGTTCTGGTTGACGCCCTGTTCGGTGAGATGGCGGGCCTGCTCGGCGCTGAGGTGCTTGTTCTCCTCCTGCATGCGCGCGAAGGCGTCCTCGATGGTCGGGTAGCGACGCGGCAGGCGGCCCGAGAGCTTGCGCTGCTCGTCGATCCAGGCGGTCATGCGGTCGGTCATCGGCTTGTTGCCCCGTTCGGCGATCATCTTGGGCGACGGTCCGAGTCCCTCGATCGCCACCAGCCGGCGCACCTTGTCGGGGTGGATACCAGTGTAGCGCAGGCAGATGTTGCCGCCGAGCGAATGGGCCACGATGGTGACCGGCGCGAGGTTCTGCTGATGGACGAGCTGGGCCAGGTCGTAGATGTAGGCCGACATCGAGTAATTGCCGTCGGGCGACCACTGGCTGTCGCCGTGCCCGCGCAGGTCCGGGCAGATGATGTGCCAGTCGCGGCGCAGCGCTTGCGCAACCCAGTCCCAGTTGCGGCAATGGTCGCGCCCGCCGTGGACCAGCAGGAGCGGCGGTGCGGTCGGGTTGCCCCAATCGACATAGTGCATGCGCAAACGCTGGGAGATGAAGTGCCGGGACGTGGGGCCCGGCATGCTGTCGAGTGTACTCATGGCGCCAGTGTATAGACTGCCGTCCATGACAGGAGAAACCCCGTGAGCAACCGCACCCTTGCCGGAAAGTGCTACTGCGGTGCCGTCCAGTACGAAGTCGTCGACGCCTTCCTTTATGCCATGAACTGCCATTGCTCGAATTGCCGCCGCACCACCGGCTCGGCCTTCAAGCCGGTCGCCGGGATCGAACGAGAGAAGCTGGCGGTCACGCAAGGCGTTGACGGCCTCCTAATCTACGGCGGCGACAAGGCGCACGACGCTCACTGCGGCAAGTGCGGTTCCCTGCTCTATTCCATGGTCCGCGACGGCGCCTATGTCCATGTCACGATGGGCACCCTGGTCGACGCCCCGACGATTCGCCCCTCGCACCACATCTTCGTCGGTTCCAAGGCGCCGTGGTTCACCATCACCGACGATCTGCCGCAGTACGAGGGACACGTGACCCGCTCGTAGCCGGCGCGACTGCAGCCCTAGTTGACCGCGCGTTCCTTTCCAACCCAGTAAGGATCGCGAAGATTGCGTTTCAGGATCTTGCCGGCACCCGACTTCGGGAGTGGCTCGCTGCGGATCGCCACCGATCGGGGAACTTTATAGCCGCCGATATGCTTCCTGCAGACGGCCACGATCTCGTCCGCTTCGACAGAGGTCCCCGCTTTGATGACCACCTCGGCGTGAACCCGCTCGCCGAAGTCCTTGTCGGGAATGCCGAAGACGGCAACTTCGAGGACGGCCGGATGCTGGAAGACGGCATTCTCGACCTCGGTCGTGTAGATGTTCTCCCCGCCCGAAATGATCATGTCCTTGGCGCGGTCGACGACGAAGAGGTAGCCGTCCTCGTCCGCCCAGGCCACGTCGCCGCTCTTGTACCAGCCGTCCCCGATCAGCGCGGCGGCCGTCTCCTCGGGGCGCTTCCAGTAGCCCATCATGATGTTAGGCCCGCGAACATGCACCTCGCCGACCTCGCGGGGCCTGCAGACCGCGCCGTCTGGACGGCGCACCTCGACCTCGACTCCGACGACCGGTTGGCCGCAACTGGCAAGGCGGCTCCTGGCCGGTTCGATCCCGCGGGCGCCGTCGCGATTGTCGGTGCGCTGCGTGGATGTCACCAGGGGTGCCGCCTCCGTCATTCCATAAAGCTGGACGAAGTCGCACGGCAGCATGCTGCAGGCCCGCAGCAGCAGCTCTACCGGCATCGGTGACGCGCCGTACATCAGCAGACGCCAGGCCGAGAGGTCGCGGCCGGGTGTGGCCGGGTGATTGAGCAGCATGTTGATCATCGTCGGCACGATCAGCGCCACGGTGACGCGCTCGGCTTCGACGATCTTGCCGAACAACTCGGGCTCGTAGCCGCGAATGCAGACATGGGCGCCCCCCATGAACGTCATCGCGAACGTCGTCGCCGCGTCGGCCGCGTGGAACATCGGGGCGGCGTGGATGAACCGATCGGTTGGCAGCAGCGGATTGGCGATGAGCATGTGCTTGGCGTTGGCGAGCAGGTTGCCATGGCTCTGCATCACACCCTTGGGCAGGCCCGTCGTCCCTCCCGTGTAAGAGATCGCAGCCAGGGTGTCGGGCGTGATTCCGCGAAGCTCGGCGTGATCTGCCTCGAGAGGCTCCGCCGCGCACAGATCGTCCCAGGCCGTCCATCCGTCCGGCGTCGGCTCCGTCCCCGCGTAGACCAGGTACTCGACCGAAGGACACAGCGGCTTCAACTGGCGAGCCACCTCCAGGTAGGCGCCGTCCGCGACCAGGGCACGTGCCCCACAGTCGTTGATGATGAAGGCCAGTTCGGGGACCGCGAGCCTGTAGTTGAGATCGTTGAGCACCAATCCCGCTGCGGGAATGCCACCCAACATTCGAGGTGACGGAAGGTGTTCTGCCCGATCGAGGCGATTACATCGCCTGTGCGCAGGCCGAGGTTGCGCAGACCTCCCGTAAGGCCCCGCACCCTTCGGCTCCATTGCGCGTAGGTGAGGCGCGTATCGCCATCGACAATCGCCTCACTGTTCGGACGCAACGCCACGGCACGGGTCATTGGCCATGACAATATTCCCTGGTTCGCCATTGTCTCACGATCACCGATGTAAGCACCAACGAGCCCTACTCTAAGGTGCGGCGTTCAGCCGGGGCAACAAGGCTGGGAATGAGCGATTGGCGTGTTTGCCCTTCCGCATCACGGCTGTTTGGGTCAGTCTTTTCCCATGATGTCTCCCGAGCAGAACGAGCTGATCACCAGGATCGGACCGGGCACCAAGTGCGGTGCCCTGATGCGGCATTACTGGCATCCGGTGGCGCTGACCGAAGAACTGCCCGACGAGCGGCCGGCCAAGGCGGTGCGCGTGCTGGGCCAGGATTTCGTGCTGTTCCGCGACGAGCGCGGCCGGCACGGGCTGCTCGACCGCGACTGCCCCCATCGCGGCGCCGACCTCGCCTACGGCCGCCTCGAGCAGGGCGGCCTGCGCTGCCTGTTCCACGGCTGGCTGTTCGACGTCGACGGCAAGTGCCTCGAGACGCCGGCCGAGCCCGAGGGCTCGGTGCTCTGCCAGAGGGTGCGCCAGCGTTCCTATCCCGTCGTGGTCAAGAACGGCATCGTCTTCGCTTACCTCGGCGAGGGCGAGGCGCCGGCCTTCCCGGAGTTCGACTGCTTCCTCGCGCCGGGCACACACGCCTTCGCCTTCAAGGGGCTGATCGACTGCAACTGGCTGCAGGCGCTCGAGGTCGGCATCGATCCGGCGCACGCCTCCTACCTGCACCGCTTCTACGAGGACGAGGACCCGTCGGGCGACGCCTACGGCAAGCAGTTCCGCGCCGCCTCCTCCGATTCCACCATCCCGATGACGCGCATGATGCGCGAGTTCACGCGGCCGACGATCGACGTCGAGGGCACCGACTATGGCCTGCGCCTGTTCACCCTGCGCCGGATCAGCGAGAAGCATACGCATGTGCGCGTGACCAACCTCGTCTTCCCTTATGCCTTCGTGATCCCGATGAGCACGGAGATGACGATCACCCAGTGGCACGTGCCGATCGACGACACCTCCTGCTACTGGTACGCGATCTTCACCTCGTTCGGTAAGCCGGTCGATCATGCGCAGATGCGCGAGCAGCGGCTGCAGCTCTACGAGCTGCCCGACTACCGGCCGCGCATCGGCCGCCAGAACAACTACGGCTACGACGTCGCCGAGCAGAAGACGCAGACCTATACCGGCATGGGCTTCGACATCAACGTCCACGACCAGTGGGCGATCGAGGGCCAGGGCCGCATCCAGGACCGTACCCGCGAGCATCTCGGCTACAGCGACAAGGCGATCGTCGCCTATCGCCGGCTGCTGCTGTCGTCGATCGGCCAGGTCGCCAACGGCGGCAAGCCGCCGATGTGGCTCGACGCCGAGCGTGCCACGAAGGTGCGCGGCCCGGTGACCGTCGACGGCATGGGCCCGACCGTCGGCTGGGAAGACTACTGGAAGGACTTCGACGCCCGCCGCCGGCGCGACTCGAGCTGGGCGGCTGAGACGCCCTCGCCGATGGTCGCCTGAATGTCGCTGCAGCCAATTCTCCTCATTGTCTTCTGGACCGCGAGCGTCTCGCTCGCTCATGCGCATGAGCGAGCGAGACGCTCGCGGTCCGGAAGAACGTGAGCGACCGTTTCTCTCTCGCCTGACATGCATCTCGCCGAAAAAGCCGGCCTGTGGAATGACGACCGCAAGACGGCGGCGCGTGAAGTCGAGCGCCGCATCCTGGCGGGCGAGCTCACCGTGGTGCGCCTCTCCTTCGCCGACCAGCACGGCATCCTGCGCGGCAAGACCCTGACCGCCGGCGAGATCGGCGCGGCGATGACCGGCGGCGTCGGCTTCACCACCACGATGCTGCTCAAGGACACCGCACATCGGACCGTGTTCCCGGTCTGGGGCGCGGGCGGCGCGTTCGGGTCCAGCGAATGGGAGGGCGCAGCGGACGTGATGATGCTGCCCGATCCGTCGACGTTCCGCGTGCTGCCGTGGGCGCCACATACCGGCTGGATGCTGTGCGACATCGTCTTCGCCGACGGCCGGCCGATGCCGCTCAGCACGCGTCACATCTATCGCCAGGCACTCTCGGCGCTCGACGACGCGGGCTACCAGTTCTTCGCCGGCCTCGAGGTCGAGTTCCATCTCTTCAAGCTGGAGAGGACGAACCTCGCTCTCGGCGATTCGGGCCAACCCGGCCAACCCGGCGCACCACCCGAGGTCTCGCTGCTCAACCAGGGCTACCAGTACCTGACCGAGTCGCGCTACGACGAGATGGACCCGATCCTCGAGATCCTGCGCACCAACATCATGGGCCTCGAATTGCCGCTGCGCTCGCTCGAGGTCGAGTTCGGGCCGAGCCAGGTCGAGTTCACTTTCCGCGCCGGCACCGGGCTGGACCCGGCCGACGCGATGGTGCTGTTCCGAAGCGCCGCCAAGCAGGTGGCACAGCGCAACGGCTATCACCTCACCTTCATGTGCCGACCGAAGCTGGCCAACGTCATGTCGAGCGGCTGGCACCTGCATCAGTCGCTCAAGGACAGGTCGGGGGCCAACGCCTTCACCGATCCCAAGGAACCGCTGTCGCCGGTCGGCCGGCAGTGGATGGCCGGCCTGCTCGACCATGCCCGCGCCGCAGCGGCTTTCTCGACGCCCACTCTCAACGGCTACAAGCGCTACCGCCCCTTCTCGCTCGCACCCGACAGGGCGATCTGGGGCCGCGACAATCGCGGCGTGATGGTGCGCGTGCTGGGCGCACCGGGAGACCCCACGAGCCACCTGGAGAACCGCGTAGGCGAGCCGGCCGCCAATCCGTACCTCTACATGGCGAGCCAGGTCGTAAGCGGTCTCAACGGCATCAAGCGGCAGGCCGATCCCGGCCCGTCGGCCGACGCGCCCTACGAGACAAAGGCGACGCCGCTGCCTCGGTCGCTCGAAGAGGCGCTGTCGGCCTTGCGCGAAGACAAGGTCTTTCGCACGGGCTTCGGCGATTTCTTCGTCGACTATTACTTGAAGCTCAAGCAGGCCGAGATCGACCGCTTCAACGCCGAAGTGAGCGACTGGGAGCAACGCGAGTATTTCTCGACATTCTGACGGGTACCGCATGACCGCCATCGCTGTCGTCACGACCGTGGGAGACAAGAAGGAAGCCCGCCGCATGGCGCATGCGCTGGTCGAGGCCGGGCTCGCGGCGTGCGCCCAGGTCGAGAAGATCGACAGCGTCTACGCCTGGAAGGGCGCCATCGAGCACGGCAAGGAATACCGCGTGCTCTTCAAGACCACCGAGGCGCGCTATGAGGCCGTCGAAAGCGCAATCCGGGACATGCACTCCTACGAGCTGCCGGCGATCTACGCCGTTGCCGTCGAACGCATCTTTGCGCCCTACGCGGCGTGGATCGAAAGCGGCGCCTCATAGGAGCGCGCCACCGGACTGGCGCGCTCCTATGAAGTCAACCCAACCGCTTCGTCACCTCTTCCGTCTCCTCGACCAGCTTCGCGACCAGCGCCGCCGTCGGCATCTCGCGGGCGAAGGTCGGCGCCTGACCGCTCCACAGCGGCGTGAAGTCGGGCGAACCTTTCGCCTCGGCGGCCGTGCGCATTGGTTGGCTCGCGCCGGCGGCGAGCGGGAATTGCGGCGCATGGGCACTCATCGGCCCGACTTCGCGAATGTAGCGATTGACGATGCCGCGCGCCGGCCGCCCGGTGAAGATGTTGGTCAGGGTCGTGCTGTTGTCATTGGCCTGCTTCAGGGCCGCGCGATGCATCGGTGAGGTCCTGGCTTCTGGCGTGAGCATGAAAGCGGTGCCGATCTGCACGCCGGCCGCCCCCAGCGCCAGCGCCGCCACGATGCCGCGTCCATCGCCGATGCCGCCGGCCGCGATGACCGGCACCTTCACCGCATCGACCACCTGCGGCACCAGCGCCATCGTGCCGGCCTGGCGCGAAATGTCGTCGTTCAGGAACATGCCGCGATGGCCGCCGGCCTCGTTGCCCTGGGCGATGACGACGTCGCAGCCATGTCCCTCCAGCCAGCGCGCCTCCTCCGCGGAGGTCGCCGAGCTCATGACCAGCAGGCCGGCATCCTTCACCCGCTTGACCAGCGCCGCGTCGGGCATGCCGAAATGGAAACTCACGACCTTGGGCTCGAACTCGAGAACGACATCGCACATCGCCGTCGTAAAGGGCGCG
The DNA here is from genome assembly GCF_965279465.1 of Reyranella sp. NCBI lineage: Bacteria > Pseudomonadati > Pseudomonadota > Alphaproteobacteria > Hyphomicrobiales > Reyranellaceae > Reyranella > Reyranella sp. Next base: position 4,904,875 of record NZ_OZ257242.1, on the reverse strand, counting down.
CGGGTCGGCGCGTTCTTCCCGGCGTCGGGCGCCAGACCGAGCTCGGCATAGTAGCTCTCCAGCCGCTTGCGCCAGCCCGCTTCGCGCGCCGCACTCGGCTGAGGATCGGGGTGGACGAAGAAGTTGACGTTGATCGGGCGACCGGTCCCCTGCTTCACGACCTGCAGTTCGCCACGCAGGGTCTCCGGCGTCAGCATGGCGGCCGGAAGGGACCCCATGCCGCCGGCCTCCGACGCCGCGATCGCCATTTGCGGCGAGACCACGCCGGCCATCGGCGCCTGGAAGATGGGATGCTCGATACCCAACAGATCGAGCAGACGGCGGTCGCGCCACTTCATGGAACTCTCCTTCGTTGGTCACCAACATAGGATGCCGACGTCATCGCAAATAGCGATTTATAGTGATGATCGGCATCTGATAAATAGATGCGATGGACACCAAGGATCTCGCGACCTTTGCCGCCGTCGCCCGGCTCGGCGGCATGGGTCGCGCCGCCCTCGCGCTCAACACCGTCCAGTCGAACGTCACGCAGCGCGTGCGCCGGCTCGAGGACTCGCTCGGCGTGGCGCTGTTCGAGCGCAGCCGCTCGGGCGCTCGCCTGACCGCCGCGGGAGAGCGGTTGATGCCCTATGCCGTGCGGGTCGACGCGCTGCTCGAGGAAGCCGGCCGCGCGGCCCGGGACGACGGCACGCCGCGCGGCGCACTCACGGTCGGGGCTCTGGAGACTACGGCCGCATTGCGCCTGTCACCACTGCTCGCCTCCTATGCCAAGGCCCATCCGCAGGTCGATCTCGTGCTGCGCACCGGCACGACGGCGGAAATGGTCGAGCGCGTTCTGGCACGCGAGCTCGAAGGCGCGTTCGTCTGCGGTCCCGTCCTCCATCCGGAGCTTGCCGCGTCCGGCATCTTCCAGGAAGAACTTGCGCTGCTGAGTGCGCCATCGAACCGGACGCTTGGCGACGTGCTCGGCCAGCCCGGCCTGCGGCTGGTCATCCTGCGGGCGGGCTGCTCCTACCGCCAGCGGCTGGAGGAGATCCTGGCGCGGCGCGGCATCGTCGGCCTGCGTCGGCTGGAGTTCGGTACGCTGGAAGCGATTCTTGGCGCCGTCGCCGCCGGCCTCGGCGTCACCCTGATGCCGCGCGCGCTGGTCGGACCGGCCTGGCGCGGCGGACGCATCGCCGTCCATGGGCTGCGACCGGCGGAGGCGCGAGTGCAGACCGTCTTCGTGCGCCGCCACGACATGCCATGCTCGAGCGCCCTCGCCGCCTTCCAGAAGCATGTCGTCGAAAGGAAAGCGTGATGATGCATGCCAGCACGACCGTCTTCACGGTCCGGGACATCAAGGCGAGCCTGGCCTACTACCGTGACCAACTCGGCTTCGACATTGCCTTCGAATATGGCAATCCAACCTTCTATGCCGGTGTCTGCAGCGGCAACGTCACGCTCCACCTGATCTCCGCGAGCCGGACGCCGCGCGAGCCCGGGCATGGTGCCGTCGCGATCGACGTCGACGACGTCGATGCGCTGCATGCCGACCTGGTGCAGCGCGGCGCCAAGGTGCTCAAGGCACCTGCCAACTACGACTACGGCCTGCGCGATTTCGATGTGGCCGATCTCGACGGCAACATGCTCTTCTTCGGGACGGAAATCTCGAAGAACTGAGGACAGTGACATGGAACTCTGGCAGTACGACGCGACCGACCTGGCGCGACTCATCCGCACCGGCCGGGCCTCGGCGACGGAGGCCGTCGACTCCGTCTTCAGCCGCCTGCACAAGGTCAATCCGGCGATCAATGCCGTGGTACGCATCATGGAACCCGAAGCGCGCGCCGCTGCCGAGACGGCGGACGCCGCCCGCGCGCGCGGCCATGCCCTGCCGCCACTGCACGGCGTGCCGGTCACCATCAAGATCAATGTCGACATGGCCGGATCACCGACCGACAACGGCGTCATCCCGCTCAAGGACTTCGTCGCCAAGGAAGACAGCCCGGTCGTGGCCAACCTGAAGCACGCCGGCGCGATCATCATCGGCCGCACCAACGCGCCGGCCTTCTCGATGCGCATCTTCAGCGACAACGCCTTGCACGGGCGCACGCTGAACCCGCTCGATCCCACGGTGACGCCGGGCGGCTCGAGCGGCGGCGCGGGCGCCGCAACGGCCACAGGCATCGGCTGCATCGCGCACGGCAACGACATCGGCGGCTCCGTCCGCATCCCCGCCTATTGCAACGGCGTGGTCGGCCTGCGCACCGGCTTCGCGCGCATCCCTTCGTACAACGCGACGGCGGCCAACGCCGGCCGGCCGATCGGTGCCGTGCTGATGGCCGTGCAGGGGCCGCACACCCGCACCGTGCGCGATGCGCGGCTCGCGCTGGAAGTGATGGCGCGCGGCGACCGGCGCGACTGGCGCTGGAACGACGTGCCGATGCGCGGCGCGCCGCCGGCCCGGCCGATCAAGGTCGCGCTGGTGCCGGAATTCCCCGGCTGCAAGACGCATCCGGCGCAGGCCGCCGCGGTACGCCAGGCCGGCAAGCACCTGCAGGCGGCGGGTTATGTCGTCGAGGAAATCCTGCCGCCCGACCTCGAACGCGGCATCGAGCTGTGGCATGCGATCATCGCCACCGAGTCGCATGCCGGCCTGTGGCCCAACATGCAGAAGATGGGCGATCCCGATGGCATCGCTGCGATGCGCGCCTGGCTCGACGTCTTCAAGCCGGTCGATCTTGCGACCTACATGGGCGCACTGACCGAGCGCGAAGGCATGCTGTTCCGTTGGATGACATTCCTGCAGCAATGGCCGCTGGTGATCCTGCCGACCCTGGCCGACCTGCCGCCAAAGCAGGTCAGCGACACGACGGTCGAGGGCCAGACCGCGATCTTCGATTCGATGCGCCCGGCCCTGATCGCACCGCTGCTCGGCCTGCCCGGCCTCGCAGTGCCGGTCGGCCGCAGCGGCAAGCTGCGCACCGGCGTGCAGGTCATGGCAATGCGCAATCGCGAAGACCTCTGTCTCGATGCCGGCGAGGTCATCGAGGCCGCAGAAGGCGTCGTCGTGCCGGTCGACCCGGCGACGGCCTGATATTGCAGAGCCGAATCTAGCCGTGCGCCGGAAGCTCGATTCCGGCGCCGCACAGCTTTATCTCCAGCACCGAAATCCCGGCCGCCATGTTGCCGGCACTATATTGCTCGATTGCGACGTTGCCGTCCCGGCTGCCGGTGTTGGAGGCATGCCCCCCGGTCTTGATCACGTAGCGCTGAAACTTCTGGATCAGCACGCCGTACGCGCTGCTTCGCGGCAACCGAAGCGATCGATCGGCAGCGCGCAAGGCGTCAGGTTACCGGTTCCACCGCACCGTCAAGACCCATGATTCCGAGCTCGACGACGAGCTGGGGCTGGCGCTTCATGACCTCGGCGCGATACTGGCGCAGCGCCATTACGTTCATTTCGGTCTCGTAGGCCTTGTCGGTCTTGATGCGGTCGCCGTAGGCAACCGCCGCCGCGCCGCAATCGCGATGGGTGATACCGATCGTCCGCTTCACCTCATGCAGCTGCACGGAGATCGCGAGGTTTTCCCAATAGGTATCGTGCCACTTGGCAAAAGCGGGAGCCACGACGCCGATCGGACCTCCTGCGATGTTGAACTGGCTGTAGAGGTTCTGCCAGCCACGAGAGGCCATATACTTCCAGGTGTCCGTCGTGAACCTGGGATCAATGCATTTCAACAGCATCGCCTCGTAGCCCTTGTCGACAGCCAACGCCGGCAGGCTGGCGGCAGACGCGGCGACAGCCACGCCAAGTCCGAAAAGGCCGCGGCGCGAAAGATTTGCAATGCATGCGCAGCCGGAGCGATGAAAATGTCGAGCCATATTCCCCCTCGGTGTCGGCGCATCGTTGCTCTGGACTGTAGCCGACCGTTTTCAATCATATCCGACGCCTGCCGCAAAGCCAGCGCGATTGAACAGATACTGCGGTCAGCGCCGGCTTCGGGCGCAAGACGGAGTCACCGGTCGACGCGTCTCTATTGGGGGCCGATCACGGCTCGGAAGATGCAGTTGTCGACGCCCGGTCCCGACACTGCGGCCTTCGAGGACCATTGCCATAGCGGCGTCCAATAGGCATCGGACAATACCCGCGCCGCCCCGGCATCGTCGACGATGTAGCCGAACTCCTGCAGGTTCACCGGATACATGTTGTCGGAGCCGATGTAGAAGGCCCGCCGGTCGATCATCCAGAGCTTGGCGTGGGTGGCGAACGGGATGCCGCCGGGCCAGCTCGCATCGGGGCCGAAGCGATACGGCGCGAGATGCACATGGTCGCAAAGCATGGTGTTCACCGGGTCGGGCCCACGCCGGACCTCGTAGCGTGACAGCGGATCGCGTGCCTCGAATCGGCGCTGCACCTCCTGGCGTAGGTGGCGCGCCACCGTCATCATCGAGACATCGTTCGAATAGGTGCTTCCGCTCTTTCCCTTGGCGCCGAGGTTGGACAGTACGATGTAGATGTCGCCCCGTCCCTGTCGCAGGAAATCGACCAGCCGGTCGATGGTGCTGTCGGGAAACAGCGTGGCGGCCCGTCCCAGCCCGAAGCCGAGATCCTGCTGGACGATTCGAATTTCGTGCCGGGCTGCGCCCAGCATGAGGTCGCGTGCGAGCTCGGTCTGATTGGCGAAGGCTTTCGTGATGCCGGCACCCATCCGCCCGACGGCGAGGATCGGCAGGCCGCCCTTGCCCGATCCGGCCGGCAGCGCTGCGGGCGCGGGACAGCCGCCGGTCGAGCTTGCGAGCGCGATCGAGGCCTTCCTCTCGAGATTGGCGCAGACATAGTCCCACAGCCGATCGGTAAAGCGCGCCGCGCTCGCCGCCGCCGGACCCCGCACCCGCATCGACAGGTCGCTCACCGGCTCGTCGATCAGGTAGTCCTGCGACCACAGGTTGTGGCCGCCGACCAGCGCGTCGATCCCGTCCACCGTGACGATCTTCGCGTGGTTCCAGGAGTAGCTGTCGCAATCTTCGAACGCCACGCAGGACCGATAGGCCGCGACGGCGACAGTCACCCGGCCCAGGTCGAGCCCGTCGGTCAGCGCCTTGTAGAAGGCCGGGACGTCGACATTGTCAGGTGGATACTGACCGACGATCAGGCGCACGGTCAGCGGCCGGCCGCGTTGCGCAAGCTCGGCGAGCGCATCGCGCAGGGCATCGAGGAAGCGCGTGTCGGGCGCCGGTTGCAGCAAGGCGATATCGACGCGAAGCCGCGCCGACGCGACGAGATCGTGCACCTGCGCCACCAGGGCGTCGGAATGGCCGAGACACACCTTGCGTCCCGACCAGATCGCGGCGCAGGTCCCGCCGCCGCAATCCGCGTCGATCGTGCAAGCCGGGAGCGGCTTGTCGAGGGGATAGAAACGCAGGTCGCCCGACCTGCGGCCCCATTGTTTCGGGCTCTGCACGATCCAGTCCGGCCGCAGCGCGTTGCCGTCGGTCAGGTCGTAGGTGATGCCCGCGAAAGCACCGTCCGGATCGCTCCTGGCCAGCGCATCGCGCAGCTGCTGCAGCAACGGCTCGGCCGAGGCGATGTCCGGCACCTTGATGCCCCGATCGCGGATCACCGTCGGGACAGCCGTTTCGTCCGACAGCGCGCCGGCGTAGGGACCGGCGAGATGGCGCGAAACCGCACTGTTCGGCAGGTTTCCACCGCAGGAGCACAGCGCCAAGAAGAGGATGGTGAGCACAGCCTTGGCGGCATGACCGACGGACATGAGCAGCGATCCTACCCTCGTACGATGAAACGCCACGAGGAACGCGCGTGAGGGCTCCGGGTTTCAACACGATCGAGCGAGGCGTGCGCGGCGCGCCGTATTCCGCAGGATCGACAGGAAGGCTGGCATCAAGATGCAGTAGGGCTGTATGGTTACGCCGATACCCGGAAGGAACAAAATGATGAAACTATCCCGCCGCGCCGCCCTGGCGGCCGTGGCTGTGACTGGCTTGCCGCGAATCGCCGTCGCACAGGCCAAGCAGAAGGTCCGCATCGGCGTGCCGACCAAGACTTATTGGCCGACCATCATCTGCGAAACGGCGCTGCGCCAGAAGCTGTTCGACAAGGAAGGGCTGGACTGCGAGCTGACGATCTATCGTGGCGGCTCCGAGGGCTTCGAGGCGATGGCGGCGGGTGCGGCCGACCTCGTCGTGCACGCGTCGTCGGCCGTCGCCGCCGGCCTCAAGAAGGGCGTGAACGCGCGCGTCGTCGCCAACGGCGCCAACGGCTATTACGGCTGGTACCTCGTGGTGAAGACCGATTCCAAGATCACCAAGGTCGAGGAGCTCGCCGGAAAGAAGGTCGGCATCACCTCGGCCGGCTCGGGCACCGACACGCTGGCGCTGTGGAGCGCGACGGACCGCAAGATCAACTTCACCCGCGTGCCGCTGGGCGGCGGCGGGCTGGTGCCCAACCTGCTGTCGGGCAACATCGATGCGACGGTCCTCTATTCGCCGCTGACCTACAAGGTGATGCAGGCTAAGGAGGCGCGTTCGCTCACCGACTACGGCGCCGAGGTGCCGGCGCATTCGACGGGCGGCTGGATCGCGTCCGACAAGACAATCAAGGACAAGCCCCAGATGGTGCAGAAGGCGCTGAACGCCATCTATGGCGGATTGGCCTTCCTGCGTGACGACAAGAATCGCGACGCGTCCGTGAAGCTGATCGCGGAGATCGACGAGATCCCCGAGCCCATCGCTGCGGCCGAACTCGACGGCAACCTGAAGAAGCTCTCGCCCGACGGCCTGTTCAACAGGGACGGCATGGTGCGGGCGCTCGAGATGGCCAAGCTGATCGGCATGAACGACCTCGCACCCGTCGATCAAATCTACATCGAGACCTTCAAGCCCGTGCCGACCAAGGCGTGATCCCCCTCCAGGCATGACGTCCAAGTGACACAGACACAAATCATCGCGGCGCGGCTGGCACTGCTGGCCGCGATTCTCGCCGCCTGGGCGCTGCTGCCGAAGTACGGCCTCCTCGACGCGCGCCTACTGCCGGCGCTGGGCGACGTGCTCGAGATGCTGGTCAAGCAGCTCGGCCGCAGCCAGGTGCAGGAGGCGATCGGCGTCACGGCGCTGGAGGTGATCGTGGCCTTCGTCATCGCGGTGCCGCTCGGTGCCGCGATCGGTGTGGCCGTGGCCGAACTCGAGTACTTCGGCCAGATCTTCAAGCCGATGCTGTTCTACGTGTTCAGCGTGCCGAAGTCGGTCTTCCTGCCGCTGTTCATCCTGGTCTTCGGGATCGGCTTTTCCCAGAAGGTCGCGTACGCCGCCTTCTCCACCCTCTTCATCGTCATCATGAGCGCAACCGCCGCCGTCGAATCGGTCAAGGCGGACCATGTGCTGGTCGCCCGCTCCTGCGGCGCGACGCGGGCACAGATCCTGTGGCGCATCTACGTGCCCAGCATGATGCCGGTGCTGCTCGAGACCCTGCGCATCTCGATGATCTTCAATTTCACCGGCGTGATGATTGCCGAGATGTATGCCTCGCGCACCGGCATCGGACACCTGATCTCGAACTGGGGGGAGAACTTCCAGATGCCGGAGCTTTTCTCCGGCGTGATCATGATGGCGGTCGTCGCGATCTGCTTCAACGAAGCCGTCCGCCTTCTCGAAGTCCGCGTTTCCCGGTGGCGTACATGACTGCAATCCAGGTCGACCGTCTCAGCCACGTCTATTCGGGTGCCGAGGGCGGCGTGCCGGCGCTCGAGGACATCTCGATGACCGTCGAGGCCGGCAAGTTCACCGTCATCGTCGGCCCATCGGGCTGCGGCAAGACCTCCCTGCTGATGATGCTGGCAGGGCTGCGCCATCAGAGCACCGGCACGATCCTGTGCGACGGCCGGCCGATCACCGACCCCGATCCCTCGCGGGTCGGGGTGGTGTTCCAGGAGGCGAGCCTGTTCCCCTGGCTGAGCGCGCTCGACAATACCGAGTTCCCGCTGGCCCTGCGCGGCGACCCGCGCGCCGAGCGGCGCCGGCGCGCCGAGGAGATGCTGAACCTGGTCGGGCTGAAGGGCTTCGGCGCGCGCTTCCCGCACGAGCTGTCGGGCGGCATGAAGCAGCGCGTCTCGATCGCCCGCGGCCTGGTGCAGGATCCGCCGGTGCTGCTGATGGACGAGCCGTTCGCCGCGCTCGACGAGCAGACCCGCATGACCATGGGCCACGAGTTGCTGCGCATCTGGTCGAGCACACGCAAGACGGTGGTGTTCATCACCCACAGCCTGACCGAGGCGGTGTATCTCGCCGACGAGGTGCTGGTCATGTCAGCGCGTCCCGGACGCATCGTCGACCGCATCGCCATCGACCTGCCGCGACCGCGCACGTACGAGATGATGGCCACCGATACCTTCGGCAAGCTGCGCGAGCGCATCTGGCAGCAGATCCGCAAGCCGGACGGAGCGTTATCATGAAGCGTCCCTCGCCCTCCTCTGTCCGCTGGATGCTGTTCGCCGCCCTGCTCGTGCTGTGGGAAGTGCTGCCGCAGACCGGCATGGTGCCCGAGCTGTTCCTGCCGTCGATGTCGAAGACCCTGACGGTGCTGTGGATCGACCGCGCCGAATACGGGGAGAACCTGCTGGTAACGCTGGCCGAGGTCGGCGTCGCCATGCTGATTGCCTGCGGCGCCGGCATCCTGGTCGGCGCGGTGGTTGGCGGCGTCACGGTGCTGCGCAACCTGATGCTGCCGGTGTTCTCGAGCCTGTATGCCGTGCCGATCGTGATTCTCTATCCGATCTTCACTGCCTGGTTCGGCATCGGATCCGAATCGAAGATCGCCTTCGCCGGCATCTACGGCTTCTTCCCGGTGATGCTCTCGACCGCCGCCGGCATCCGCACCATCGATCCGCAATACCTCCTCGCCGCGCGCAGCATGGGCGCGACCCTGCCGCAGCAGGTCATGCGCGTGATCATCCCGGCCTCGATCCCCACCGTGCTCGCCGGCCTGCGGCTCGGCGGGGCGCTCACCATCATCGGCGTCGTCGTCTCGGAGATGCTGACCGCCTCGGCGGGCATCGGCTACCTGGTCACGCGCTACCGCACCATCCTCGACAGCGCCCATGTCTTCGCGGGCATCCTCATGATCCTGCTGCTGTCGATCCTGTTCGATCTCCTGGCCCGCGCCGTCGAACGGCGCACGCTGGTCTGGCAGACTGCCGGCCGCCGCGCCGCCCCCCGGGCCGCCACCCCTTCAACTGCCATGCCGGCGCCTGCGCCGGTCTGACCGAGGAGCGTACTGATGACCGAGACCCTGTTGCAGACCACCGTCGTCGGGTCCTACCCGCAGCCCGATTGGCTGGTCGACCGAGCACTTCTCATGAAAGGCGTGCCACGCACGCGGCTGCACGAGCTGTGGCGCGTACAGGAGCCTTACCTGCAGCAGGGGCAGGACGACGCCACGCTGCTCGCCATCCGCGACATGGAGCGGGCCGGAATCGACATCATTACCGACGGCGAGATGCGGCGCGAGAGCTACTCGAACCACTTCGCGACCGCGCTCGACGGCGTCGACAACGAGAGCCCGGCCGAGATCGTCAACAACCGCGGCCAGAAGACCGTCGTGCCGCGCGTCGTCGGCAAGATCCGCCGCACCCGCCCGGTCGAGGTGCGCGACATGCAGTTCCTGCGCGCCAACACCGGCAAGGCCGCCAAGATCACCTTGCCCGGTCCCTTCACCATGGGGCAGCAGGTGCATGACGAGTTCTACAAGGATGCCGAGGCGATGTGCATGGACTACGCCGCCGCGGTGAACGAAGAGGCGCACGAGCTGGTCAAGGCCGGCGCCGACGTGATCCAGCTCGACGAGCCGTGGTTGCGCAACAATCCCGACGAGGCCCAGCGTTATGCGGTCAAGGTCATCAATCGGGCGCTGCAGGGCATCCCCGTGCCGACGGTCGTGCATCTCTGCTTCGGCTATGCGGCCGTGGTCACCGGGCTGAAGCCCACCGGCTATTCCTTCCTGCCGCAGCTCTCCGACACCATTGCCCAGCAGATCTCGATCGAATCCGCGCAGCCGAAAATCGATCTCGGCGTGCTGAAGGATCTTGCACCAAAGAAGATAATGCTGGGCGTGATCGACCTCAGCGACCCCGAGGCCGAGACTCCGCAAAAGGTCGCCGAGCGCATCCGCGCCGGTCTGAAGTACCTCTCGCCGGACAAGCTCCTTCCCGCACCCGACTGCGGCATGAAATACCTCCCCCGAGCCACGGCCTTCGGCAAGCTCAAGGCGCTCGCCGACGGCGCCGCCATCGTGCGCGGCGAGCTCGCCTAGGTTCATGCGCTTCGGATTGTTCGGCGGTGCCACGGCACCGCGGCTGCCCGATGTGGCGGCGAGCGCGAAAGGCTTCTTCGATTTCATCGAGACGAACGTCGAAGCCGAGACACTTGGCTACCACTCGACGTTCGTGACAGAGCATCACTTCACGAACTTCGGCCAGCTCTCGGCGCCTCTCACGCTGCTCACCTATCTCGCTGCCCGCACCACGCGCCTGCGCCTCGGCACAGCGATTCTGGTACTGCCCTGGCATAATCCGGTGTTGCTCGCCGAGCAGGTCGCGACCCTCGATCTCCTCTCGCACGGCCGGCTCGATCTGGGCGTCGGCAAGGGCTACCGGCACAACGAGTTCGCGGGGTTTGCCATGCCGCCCGACGAGGCCGAGCCGCGCTTCGAGGAAGTACTCGACGTGCTGATACGCGCGCTTGCGTCGGATGCACCCTTCTCCCACCGTGGCCGCTTCTTCTGCCTCGACGACGTGGTGGTCGAACCGCCGCCGCACCAGCGGCCGCATCCGCCGGTGTGGCTGGCGGCCAGCAGCGACGGCTCGATCGCCGCGTGTGCGCGGCGCGGCTTCAATCTCCTGCTCGACCAGTTTGCGTCTCCTCGGCAGATCGGGGAGCGTATCGCGCTCTACCGGCGCGAGCTCGAGGCGGCCGGGCACGTGTTCGAGCCGATGCGCGTGGCCGTCGCCCGCAACGTCTTCGTCACCCAGGACGCGGGCGAGAAAGAAGAAGCGCTCAAACGGCAGGCCGCGATCAACGGCAAGTTGCTGTCGTTGTCGCGCGGCTCAGAAAGCCGGCCGGGCTCCCATATCCTCGGCTACGCCGACACCGACGCCCAAGCGGTGATCGGCACCGCCGAGGAAGTCATCGACCGGTTCGCCGCCCTCGAGGCAGCAGGTGTCGCCTACGTGCTGCTCTCAGGTCAGGGCTCGCGCGCCAACCTGCGGCGCTTTGCCGACAAGGTCATGCCGAAGTTGGCGACCTAACGAGCGATCGTCGTGCCGGCCCGGTCGGACGTGACCGTGACGGGCACTCCGTTACGAGTGGCTTGCCCGACCCACTTGCCATCGGGGCCAGGACGCAGGTTGCGGATTTCCTTGTAGCCTTGCGACTGCAGGCGGGAGGTCACGCCCGCCGCGCCGGCATTGCTCGCCTGGTTGCGGGTCTGCGCACCCGCCCCCACGGAGGCAAGAACCAGCGTCGATACGAGCAGCCAGCGCCTCATGAGGCGAGCTTGCCCTTCAACACCGTGCCGGCCCTGGCGCCGGTGGCTTCACCGTTCTCGAAGGCGACGGCGCCGTTGACCATGGTGGCCTTGATCCCCTCCGCCTTCTGCACCAAGCGGCGTGCGCCGCCCGGCAGATCCGTCTCGACCGTGGGCAGCAGCGGTCGGATGCGGTCTTCCTCGAACAGCAGGATGTCGGCCTGATAGCCTTCGGCGAGCAGGCCGCGTCCCTTCATCTCCCAGGCCGCAGCGTTGTCGTGCGTCAGCTTCTTGATCGCCTGCTCCAGGGTGAAGGCGCGGCGCTTGCGTACCCAGTAGCTCAGGAAATGCGTCTGCAGCGATGAGCCCATCTCCTGGCAGACATGCGCGCCCGAATCCGAGAAGGTGGCGAGCGTGCGCTGGTGGCGCAGGATTCCGAGAACGTCCTCGGGCGATTCGTTGACCAGCGGCTGCACATAGACCTGGTTGTCGTCGGCTAGCGACAGGTCGATCATCACTTCGACCGGGTGCTGCCCTCGGCTTCGCGCGAGCTGCTCGACCGTCGGATCATCCCAATCGACTCCCTTCATGGCGAACAGGTTGGCGTAGTCCGGCTTGCGCGGATCGGTGGTCGCCGCGCCGCCGCCCTGGAAGGTCTTGTCGCGCGGCTTCATCGCCGCCTCTGCCGCGACCAGAGCGCGACGCACCTCGGGATCGCGCAGGCGTCTCTTCTGCTCGTCCATCGGCAGCGCGCGGATCGGCTGCCAGGCCGGAAGCACGTCGAAGGGCAGGTAGGACTTGAGCGAGAAGATCGCGTTGATCGAGCGCGTCGTGCCCTGGCCGAACATGCGGCCGCCGGCGGCGACCGTGTCGTCGATATACTTCGTCTGGTAATGCCACGGCGTCGGGTCCTCGCCCTGCCGCGTGGCGAGGACGCCGAACATGATCGGCCGCCTGTGCGTCAGCGCCGACTGCCGCAGCTGCTCCAGGAAGGCGCGATGCCTGGCGCCGCTGGCAATGTCGGGACCGACCTGGAAGATGCCGGCATCGAGCTCGGCCATCGCCGCCAGGATGCGGTCGATCTCCTCCCATTCGGCAATGCGGCTCGCGACCGGCGTGTCGTCCGGCGTCACATGGGTCGAGGCGCGCGAGCTCGAGAAGCCGAGCGCACCGGCCTTCAGCGCCTCCTGCACGGCCGACGCCATGCGCGCCATCTCATCTTCGGTCGCTTTCTCCGACAGCGCGCGCCGGCCCATGACGTACATGCGCAGCGTCGAATGGCCGATATACATGCCGTAGTTGATCGCCTTGGGCAGGCGCTCGACGGTCGCGAGATATTCGGGGAAGGTCTCCCAGGTCCAATCGATGCCGGCGGCCATGGCTTCGGTCGAGATGTCCTCGACCGCCGACAGGCAGCGCGCGAACCACTCGCGGTCCTCCGGCTTGCACGGCGCCAGCGCAAAGCCGCAGTTGCTCATTACGACCGACGTGACGCCGTGCCAGCACGAGCAGCTGCCGAGTGGATCCCATGCGACCTGCGCATCCATGTGCGTGTGGCCGTCGATGAAACCCGGCGAGACGACCAGCCCGTCGGCATCGAGCGCGCGCACCGCCGGCGTGGTGATCTTGCCGATTTCGACGATGCGTCCGTCCCTGATGCCGATGTCGCCGCTGAAGCGCGCCTTTCCCGAGCCATCGACGATGCTGCCGCCGCGAATGACCGTGTCCAATGCCATGGCATCCTCCCGTTAGAGGCTTGAGACCTTGAAGCAACTCGATGGACCAGCCGACACCGGCGGTTCGCCGCTATCGACCACGGTGAAGCTCTTCTCCGCAAGCGTGCGGCCGCCCTGCCGGACCGCGAGGATCCACGTCCCGGGCACGAACTCCCAAGCTTGGTCGAAGCTGTAGCCTGTGTAAGACACGGCGCCGATCGACAACGTCGTGCCGCGCTCATGCTCCGTCAATGGCCCGACCTTGGGGTTCGGTTGAACCGCCGCCGGGAAGCGGACAGCCAGGGTCAGTTGGACCGTATCGCCGGGCACCGGCCCGACGACGCGATAGCGGAAACCGAAATGGAGTCTCTCATTCATCGGCACGGTGGTGGTCGTCGCGATGTGGCAAAGGTTCTCGATCACGTTCGAGATGATGCCATTCGAATCGCGCAACTGGCCGGTGACGTCCGCCGTGTACAGCCCGTACTCGATGATCTCGACGCCACTCACCTCGCCGGCGGTTGCGGGCGCGCCAAGGCCGAGCACGGCTGTCAGGGCGAGCGCGGCGGCGCGCATCGGCTCAGATCCGGTCTTTTTGCTCGACCATCTTCCAGTAGGTGTCCTTCGCGCAGATCTTGCCGCCGCGGAAGGTGTAGATGTCGCAGCCCTGATAGTTCAGGTCCTCGCCGTCGGCGCCCTTGCCCTTCACTGTCCATACTGAAATCGCGCGATTGCCCGCGTAGATGTACTCCTTGTGATCCCAGCGCATGTCGGGGATCACCTTGAAGCGCGCCGCCAGCGTCTGGCGGATCGCCTCCTTTCCTGCCAGCGTGCGCCCGACCGGCTCGGGTCCGCGCGCCAGCCAGAAGGTCGCGTCGTCGGTGAAGAACGACACGATGCGGTCGACATCGCGGCTGTTGAAGGCCGCGGAGATCGCCTTCATGAGCTCGGGTGTCGCAATGTCGCTGGGACTGGTCGAAGCGTCCGGCATGGCCTGTTCCTCCTCTGGCTTTTGCGGACGATTGCAGGCTTGACGGAAGCCGGCAACGGAAAAGCCCACCCTGGCAGGGACGGTGCGGGCTCTCCGAGAGACGACTGTTTCGGGGCTTACTGCTCGGCCACCCGCCCCGCGCGATCGACGGTCACCTCGACCGTCTTGCTGTCGCGCTTGGCGGTCCCGCGCCATAGCCCATCGGCACCCTTCGCGAGGCCGTGCACGTCCTGGTAGCCGTCCATCTCGATCCGCTTCTGTGCCGTGGCAGCCGCCCCGGAAGTGTCGGCGCCACCACCGACGGACCCGCTTCCGCCGTTCATTTTGTTCATCCGAGTATCGGCCTTCGCGTTGTCAGGAACTGGACTCTGTGTGGTCTGAGCGCTCGTGGGCCCGGCGGCGGCAACGAAGGCCAAGACCAGCAATGTGCGTTTCATGGGGTGCCTTCATGCGTGATTGGGGTTCCAATCAAAACGCGCGTCGCGGAACAGACGTTCCGTTTGCCGATTCTTGCTTTGCCCGCATTTCGCCATAGGCGTAGCGTGGCGCCATAAGACAGGGGAAACGCACGTGGCGTACGACTACATCATCGTAGGCGGTGGCTCGGCCGGATCGGTCATGGCCAACCGGCTCTCGGCAAAGAGTGCCAACAAAGTGCTTGTCTGCGAAGCCGGCCAGGACACGCCACCCGGCGCGGAGCCGCCGGAGATCCGCGATTCCTATTCGGGAACCGCCTATTTCGACCCGCGCTTCCACTGGACCGAGCTCAAGGTCCATACCCAGGTCGTCAGCCACAACAATCCGCACGAGAATCGCCCGCCGCTGCGCAAGTACGAGCAGGCCCGCGTGCTGGGCGGCGGGTCGTCTATCAACGGCCAAATGGCGAACCGCGGGGCGCCGACCGATTACGCCGAATGGGCGAACCGCGGCGCCGAGGGCTGGGAATGGGACAAGGTCCTGCCCTATTTCAAGAAGGTCGAGCGCGACCTCGACTTCAGCAACGAATGGCACGGCAAGGACGGCCGCATCCCCGTGCGGCGCATCCCGGTCGAGCACTGGACGAAACACGCCACCGCCGTCGGGGAGGCCTGCAAGCTCGCCGGCATGAAGTTCCTGCCCGACCAGAACGGCGAGTTCGTCGACGGCTACTTTCCGGTTACGCACTCCAACGCTTCCGAGCAGCGCGTTTCCGCCGCTATGGGCTATCTCGACACCGAGACGCGCAAGCGGCCGAACCTCACCATCTCGACCAACACGCAGGTGAAGTCGCTGCTGTTCGAGGGCACGCAGTGCGTGGGCGTCAAGGCGATGATCGACGGCAAGGAAGTCGAGTTCCGCGGCCGCGAGGTGATCCTGTCATCGGGCGCGATCCATTCTCCGGCGCACCTGCTGCGCGCCGGTATCGGACCCGTCGGCCATCTCAGGGACATGGGCATTCCTGTGGTGTCGGCGCTCGAGGGCGTCGGGCAGCGGCTGATGGATCATCCGTCTATCTCACTGTCCTCGTTCGTTCGCCGCGGCGCGCGCATGAACGAGCACACGCGACGGCACATCCAGATCGGCATCCGCTATTCGTCGAACCTGCCGGGCATTCCCAAGGGAGACATGTTCGTTGCGGTAGCCACCAAATCCGCCTGGCACGCCGTGGGCGAGCAGATCGCCTCGCTGCTGACCTTCATCAATCGCACCTACTCGGAGACCGGACAGGTCAAGCTCGCCACGACCGATTGGCGCAACGAGCCGATCGTCGAGTTCAACCTCCTCTCCGACAAGCGCGACCTCGACCGGCTGATGACCGGCTTCCGCAAGATGGCTGCGCTGCAGATGAGCCCGCCCCTCAAGGCGGTAACGGACAACCCCTTTCCCGCCTCCTATTCCGACCGGGTGCGCGAGATCGGCGTGGTCAACGCCAAGAACAAGTTCCTGACCGCAGTCGTCGCCAAGTTGCTCGACGGGCCGGCGGCGCTGCGCCGCTACATGATCGAGAACTTCGTGATCGAGGGCTTCACCTTCGACCAGGTAATGACCGACGACGAGGCACTCGAGGCTTTCGTCAAGAAAGCGGCGATCGGTGTGTGGCATGCCTCCTGTACCTGCCGCATGGGCCGCGCCGACGATCCGATGTCGGTCGTCGACACCCAGGGCCGGGTCAAGGGCGTGCAGGGCCTGCGCGTCGTCGACGCCTCGATCTTCCCGATCGTGCCTTGCGCCAACACCAACTTCCCGACCCTGATGACGGCGGAGAAGATTTCCGATGCGATCGTGTCAGCCTGAGCTATCTCGTCGTCCTGAGCGCAGCGAAGGACCTGGCAGAACGACCACCGAGTCTCGTGCCGGCGTGAGGTCCTTCGCTGCGCTCAGGACGACAGAGGGGAGAATCATTTCATGTCGGTGATCCTGGGAAGCGGCGAGCATCGCTATCGCGTGGTCGAGAACTGGGCCAAGCTGCCCGACGGCTGGGAGTTCCGCGACGTCGCGGCCGTGGCCGTCGACAGCAAGGATCGCGTCTATGTCTTCAATCGCGGCCAGCATCCGATGATGGTGTTCGACCGCGACGGCACCTTCCTGCGCTCGTGGGGCGAAGGCCTGTTCAGCCGCGCGCATGGCATTCACATCGACAGCGACGACACGCTCTACTGCACCGACGACGGCGACCATACGGTCCGCAAGATCTCCACGGAAGGCAAGGTGCTGCTGACAATCGGCGTGCCCAACCAGCCCGCCCCGTTCCTGAGCGGCAAGCCGTTCAATCGCTGCACCCACACCGCCCTCTCGCCGAAGGGCGAGATCTACGTGTCGGACGGCTACGGCAATTCCTGTGTCCATAAGTACTCGCCCGACGGTAAGCACCTGATGTGCTGGGGTACGACCGGCACCGATCCCGGCGAGTTCAACATCGTGCACAACATCGTCTCGGACGCCGACGGCTGGGTCTATGTCGCCGACCGCGAGAACCATCGCGTGCAGGTGTTCGACGGCAACGGCAAGTACGAGGCGCAGTGGAACAACATGCACCGGCCTTGCGCGCTCTATTGCTGCGGTGGCGCCAATCCGCAGTTCATCATCGGCGAGCTGGGACCGGGCATGCCGGTGAACACCAAGCACACCAACATCGGTCCGCGCCTCTCCATCGTCGACAAGACCGGCAAGACCATCGCGCGGCTGGGCGGGCAGGACGGACCAGGCGAGGAGCCGGGCAAGTTCCTCTCGCCGCACGGCCTCGCCGTCGATTCCAGGGGCAGCATCTATGTCGGCGAGGTGAGCTACACGAATTGGCCGAGCACGCATCCCGGCGTGCCGGTGCCGAAATATCTCCGCTCCCTGCAGAAGCTGGAGAAGGTCGCCTGATGCAGCCTGGCGAGCGCCTTCACCTGATCGGCAGCATCCCGCTCACCACCAGCGAGGAGGTTTTCCGGACGCTCGCGCGGGAACTGGGCCCGCATCTCAGCCGCATGCCGGACGGCGAGACCGGCGAGCGGTCGCGCTGGGTTTACTTCCAGGGAGTGATGCTGCGCGCCCATCCCGACATGGAGATCGATCCGACCGTGCCGCCCTACTCGTTCGTACAATGGGACGGCAAGGTGGTGCGCGAGATCCAGCAGGTCCGCTTCAAGCCCGGCGTCGATCCTGGCACGGTGTTGTTCGAGACGGGCTATGATAGGGCGGCGGCTGCCTCCTACGAAGTCTTCAAGCGCCTGCGCGACTCCGGCACGATCACCCGCGGCACGCGCTTCCAGGTTTCGCTGCCGACTCCGCACTCGAGCGGCTATCTTTATGTCAGCGGACCGGCGCGACAGACCTATTTCGACGTCTACGAGCGGTCATTGACGGCGGCGCTCGCCAACATCGTGACGTCGATCCCGGCGCAGGACCTCGCGATCCAGTGGGACGTCTGCCAGGAAGTGCTGGCCTTTGAGGGTTACTTCAAGGACCGGCCGGCCGACTACAAGAAGCAGACCTTCGAGATGCTGGGCCGGCTCGGCGATTCGGTGCCGGCCGGCGTCGAGCTCGGCTATCACCTCTGCTACGGCTCGCCGGCCGACGAGCATCTGGTGCAGCCGAAGGACGCCGCCATCCTGGTCGAGATGCTGGACGGGATCGCGAGCGCCACGAAGCGGCGCATCGACTTCTTCCATATCCCGGTGCCCCGGGAGCGCACTGACGAGGCCTTCTACGCGCCACTGAAAGGCTGGAAACGGCCAGCGAGCACCAAACTCTATCTCGGCCTGCTCCATCACGCCGACGAGACGGGCGACAAGGCGAGGATCGCCGTCGCGAAGAAGTTCATTGACGATTTCGGGCTATCGGCCGAATGCGGCTGGGGCCGAACCGAGCCGGGACGGTTGCCCGGTCTGCTGACAGGTCATCGTGTTGCTGCGGAGGCATTCTAATGGTTGAGCGCGTACTCGTGGTCGGACCCAAGGACACCATTTCCATGGTCGACGACCTCGCACCGAAGGGTTTCGAGATCGTGAAGGCCCTGCACAACTCGCCTGAGCAGAAGGCCGCCCTGCCCGGCGCCGACTACTTCGTGGGCTTCGTGCAGCAATATGTGAACCCGCAACTCTTCAAGGACGCGCCCAAGCTGAAGCTGATCCAGCTGCTCAGCGCCGGCTACGACCGCGCCGACATCCCCGCCGCGATCAAGGCCAAGGTGCCGATGTGCAACAACGGCGGCGCCAACTCGGTCGCCGTCTCCGAGCACGCCCTGCTTCTGATGCTGTCGGTGTCGCGCCGGCTGATCACACAGCACACCAACGTGGTTGCCGGCCGCTGGCACGGCAATTCGCCGCCGACCGTCCACGAGGTGCGCAACAAGGTGCTGGGCATCATCGGGCTTGGCACGATCGGCAAGAAGGTCGCCCGCCTCGCGCAGGCCTTCGGCATGATCGTGCACTACTACGACATCGCGCGGCTGAAGGAGGAGCAGGAGGATGCGCTCGGCGTGCGATTCCGGCTGCTGCCCGAGATCATCAAGCACGCCGACATCATCTCGCTGCACGTGCCGCTGAACGACTCGACCCGCAACATGCTCGATGCGCCGGAGCTCGCGGCGATGAAGCCGTCGGCGATCATCGTGAACACCTCGCGCGGCCCGGTGATCAACGAAAAGGCGCTGACCGCGGCGCTGTCGGCCAACAAGCTGTTCGGTGCGGGCCTCGACGTGTTCGACGAGGAGCCGACGCCGCCGGACAATCCCCTGCTCAAGCTCGACAACGTGATCCTGACCGCCCATCTCGCCGGGCCGACCTGGGAGAGCAACATCACGCGCCTGCGCAATGGCTTCGACAACGTGCAGCGCGTCGCACGCGGCGAAGCCCCGCTGTGGGTCGTCGAAGAGATGGCAGGCAAGTACTGATGCCCGTCCGTCGCCGGAGCGTGATCGGGGCGACGCTCGCCGCCCCGATGCTGGCCCGCCATGGCTGGGCGCAATCGAACGACTGGCCGAAGGGCCCGGTACGCTGGGTAGTGGCGTTCGCCGCCGGCGGCGCGGCCGATACCGTTGCCCGCAACATCGGCGTGCGCGTCGCCGAGATCATCGGTCAGCAGGTCACGATCGACAACCGCACTGGCGGCAACGCGGTGGTGGCGCAGACCGCGGTGCTGCAGGCGCCGAAGGACGGCCAGACCTTCCTGGTCGACGCGGCCAACCAGCTGACCAACGAGTTCCTGATCAAGGAT
This sequence comes from Reyranella sp., assembly GCF_965279465.1. Lineage (NCBI taxonomy): Bacteria > Pseudomonadati > Pseudomonadota > Alphaproteobacteria > Hyphomicrobiales > Reyranellaceae > Reyranella > Reyranella sp. The sequence goes on along the minus strand of NZ_OZ257242.1, from coordinate 4,884,969 downwards.
ATCCCGTTCAGCTACGAGAAGACATGGCTGCCAGTCAGCCAGCTGTCGATCTTCCCGCAGGTCGTTGCCGTGAAGGAGGAGTTTCCGGCCAAAACCATCCAGGAGTACATCGCCGCGGCCAAGGCGAGGCCCGACACGATCAGCTACGGCACACCGCCGGCGGCCGGGATGGGCCATATGGCGGGCGAGGAGCTGCAGAAGCGCGCCGGCATCAAGCTGATCCACACACCCTATCGCGGCGGCGCAGATGCCGCGCGCGACATCGGCGCCGGCGCGATCGATTCGGTGATCATCACCACCTCCTCGATCCGCCCCCCGCTCGCCAACAAGAAGGCGCGCGTGCTGGCCGTCACCAGCGCCCGGCGTGCCGTCATCTTCCCCGACGTCCCAACCCTGGCTGAAAGCGGCTTTCCGGGCTTCGACCTCAGCGACTGGAACGGCCTGTTCGCCGCCGAGGGCACACCGCCGGCGATCATCCAGCGCATGCAGCAGGCCGTCGCCGAGGCCTGCAAGGACGCCAAGGTGCAGGAGCGGCTCGCCCCGTCGGGCGCCGAGCTGGTCGCCAGCTCACCGGCCGAGTTCGGCGCCTGGCTGAAGACCCAGCGCACTCTGCTCGGGCAGCTGATCAAGGATGCCAACATCAAGCTGGGATAGCCGCCAAATTCGTCATCACGAGCGGAGCGAAGCGTAGTCGAGGGACCTCTTCATGTGGCCGCAGCCCATGAGTAGGTCCCTCCACTCCGCTTCGCTCCGGTCGGGATGACGGAAGAATTCGAAGCTCTAAGCCGACACCGCATCGCCTTCCAGCGGCTGACCGCTGCGCTCGCGGAAGCCAAGTGCGGCGAGGAACGAAATCACTGCCGCCACCATGATCATGTATGCCGGGCTGAGGTCGTCGCCGGTCCGACTCACCAGCCACGTCGCCGCCAGGGGGCTCAAGCCGCCGACCACGCCCAGCGTCACGTTGTAGCCGAGCGCGACGGCGGTGCAGCGGATCGCCGCCGGGACCTCCTCGACCATCAAGGTGGGCTGGGTGCCGAGGAACATGCCGACCGACAGCACGAAGCCGAGCTGGCCGAGCTGCACGAGGAGCCTCTGGTCCTGATGCATCAGCCAGAAAAGCGGCACGGCGGACACGAACGCGAGCACCGTGGCCGCCAGCAGGATCGGCTTGCGGCCGAGGCGGTCCGACAGGGCGCCCATCGCGACTACACAGGGCAGCAGCACGACCATGCTGGTCGAGTTGATCGCCAACGCGTGGGCCGGTGCGATGCCGTCGGCGAGCTGCAGCCAGCTCACGATGTAGACGAACAGCAGATAGAAGCCGACTGCATTGAACATCGACAGGCCGGCCAGCCGAACGAGCAATCTGCCATGATGCTGGACCGTCTCGCGCAGCGGCGAGCGACCTTCACCGTCGCTACCTGGAGCCTCGGCGAGGTGACGCCGCAGGAAGAAGCCGGCGAGGCCGACCAGCAGCCCGAGCACGAAGGGGATCCTCCAGCCCCAGGACGACATCGTATCGGCCGGCAGCACGGCGGTGAGCAACGCACCCGTCGCCGAGCCGAGCAGGATGCCGCCGACCGCGCCGCAGCAGCCCATCGCGCCGATCAGACCGCGCCGGCTGGGCGGCGCATGCTCGACCATGAAGATGATGGAGGTGGTGTATTCGCCGCCGACCGACAGTCCCTGGACCATGCGCAGGATCGTGAGCGCGATCGGCGCCGGCATCCCCAGCACCTGGTAACCCGGCAGCACGCCGACCAGGAACGTCGGGATCGCCATGGCCGCGACGGAGAAAGTGAGCGCGACGCGGCGGCCGTACTTGTCGCCGATATGGCCGACCAACGCGCCGCCGATCGGCCGCATCAGGAAGCCGACCGCGAAGATGCCGAAGGCCGCCAGGACCTGGGCGACCGGATCTTCCTTGGGGAAGAAGGCCTGGCCGATCGCGGTGGCGAAATACCCGTAAACCGCGAAATCGTACCATTCGAGGACGTTACCTATGGCACCGGCAGCGACAACCCTGGGCGAATTGCCAACAGCCATTCTCTCTTCCCCCCCCCGATAACCCAACGCAGGCTAACATTCCGATAGTGTGCGCGCGCGAACCTTGTTTCTGAGGGACTTCCGACTCCTCCCGTCGTAGACTGCACAAAGTGGTGGTTCGCGGCTCTTCGTGACTTGCGACCGGGACTGAACGTCAAGCCACGCGGCCCGCGGCCCCTTCAAGACCGAAGGAGACACCCATGGCCATGCAGCAACACATTCGCAACCCCATCGAATGGGGATGGGACTCGCTGAAGCAGACGGGACGAGCCATGGGCTCGGCCGGCAACACCATGGAAGGCGCATGGGAAGGCCGCGACCGGGCCGTGCCCGCGGTGCGGCACATCACCGCCGCCGACCTGCGCGACGTGCTGCGCCGAGGCTTCGCGGATTTCGGCGCCTATCGAACAGATGTGATCTTCCTCTGCCTGCTCTATCCGATCGTCGGTCTCATGCTGTCGCGCCTGATCTGGGGTTACGGCATGGTGCCATTGCTCTTCCCGCTCGCCTCGGGATTCGCGCTGATCGCACCATTCTTCGCGGTCGGCCTCTACGAGATGAGCCGCCGGCGCGAACTCGGCATCAACACCGGCTGGGCCGATGCGTTCGGCGTTGCGACCTCGCCTGCGCTGGGCGCCATCATGGCGCTCGGGCTCGTGCTGCTGGCGCTGTTCGTGCTGTGGCTCGGCACCGCGCACATCATATGGCTGCTCACGCTCGGACCCGAGCCGCCGGTCTCGCTGCAGACCTTCATGAACGACGTGCTGACCACGAGTGCCGGCCGAACGATGGCGATTGTCGGCATCGCGGTCGGATTCCTCTTCGCGCTCGCGGTGCTGGTGCTGAGCGTCGTCTCCTTCCCGCTCCTGCTCGACCGCGATGTCGGCGTCGGCACGGCGATCGGCACATCGATAGAGGTGGTGCGCAAGAACCCCGGACCGATGGCGCTGTGGGGCCTGATCATCGCCGGCAGTCTCATGCTCGGCGCGATCCCTCTGCTGCTCGGCCTGGCTATCGTGTTCCCCGTCCTCGGCCACGCGACATGGCACCTCTATCGCAAGGTCCTGCCGCGCTAGCCGCAGATCGGCGGGCGCCATGGGGCGCGCTCGCGCTTATCCGCGTCTTCGCTCAGCCGAACTGCGAGAGCGTCACGACGACGCACTTGCTGGGTCCGGAACCGGATTGGATGCAGGCGCGTCCTTGATCGGCAGGTTCACCGCAGCCGCGAATAGCCCGGCGACGGCCGTCAGGCCCCATACCAGCGAATACGAGCCGGTCAGGTCGAAGGCAACGCCGCCCGACCATGCGCCCAGGAACGAGCCGACCTGGTGGCTGAAGAAGCAGATGCCGAACAGCGTGCCGAGATGGCGCGTGCCGAACACCTTGGCGATCCATCCGCTGGTCAGCGGCACGGTGCCCAGCCAGGTCAGCCCCATGATTGCGGCGAAGCCGAGAACCAGTGCGCCGCTCTTGGGAAGTGCCACGAAGGCGCCGATGGTGACCGCGCGGACGAGATAGAGCCAAGCCAGCACATACTGCTGGCGGAACCGGCCCCCCAGCCAACCGCACGCCCAGGTTCCGGCCATGTTGAACAGGCCGATGAGGGCGAGCGCCGTGGCTCCCAGCCCGGCTGGCATCTGGCAGAGCAGCAGGTATCCCGGCAGGTAGGTCGCGATGAAGGCGAGCTGGAAACCGCACGTGAAGAATCCGACGGTCAGCAGCCGATAGCCGGGATGATGGATCGCCAGCGCCAGCATCTCCGACAGCGGGGGCGCCCGCAGCTCCACGACGGGGGCCGCGTCGGCGTCGTACCGGTCGAGAAAGAAGCCCAAGGGCGCCACGGCGACGATCACCAGCGCCAACGCGACAAGCGAAGTCGAAAGCCCCGATGCCTCGGTGATCGCCTGCGCCAGCGGCACCAGGACGACCTGGCCGAGCGAGCCGCCGGCGCTCGCCAGACCCATGGCCATGCTGCGCTTCTCCGCCGCCGCAGCGCGGCCGACCGCGGTCAGGACCACGCCGAACGTCGTGCAGCTGATGCCGATCCCGACCAGAAGGCCGAAGCCGATCACCAGCAACACGCCGGACGGCGCCACGGCCGCTAGCGCCAACCCCGCTGCAAAGGCCAACGAGCCCGCGACGACGACAGGCATCGCACCGTACCGGTCCGCGGCAGCGCCGGCGAAGGGCTGCGCAAAGCCCCATACCAGATTGTGCAGAGCCATCGCGAAGGCGATCGCCGTGACCGGAATGCCGCGATCGGACGCGAACGGATCGATGAACAGGCCGAACGTCTGCCGGGTCCCCATCGAGGCGCTGATGAGCAAAGCGGCCGCCACGATCACGAGCGTCGATCTCTTCATCCTGCTGCCCTCCGGCCGCCAAGGTGGCAACCGGCAGCAGTCGCTACAAAGGAGAAGGCTTCGCCGGGAGATGAAGGATATTCACCCGGCTCGAGTCTCCTCGATCAGCCAGCGCTTGAAGCCGCGAAGATCCGGCCGGCGGTCCGACGCGTCGGAGCTTACCAGCCAGTAGGCTGTCTCGGCCGCGATCGACTCCGCGCCAACCTCGACGAGGGTGCCGGCGGCAAGTTCGCGGTCGACGAAAGGCTTGCGTCCCAGCGCGACGCCGAAGCCCGCGACGGCGGCATCGAAGGCGAGTTCCACCGTGTCGAATCGCAGGCCGCCTCTCACGTCGATGTCACCGATGCCTCGTGCATCGAGCCACGCCTGCCAGTCCTCGCTCGCCGCGATTACATGGATCAGCACCGCGCGACGGAGATCGACCCCGCCCGTCCCGTCGAGCAGGGTGGCGCGACAGGCCGGGCTGCAGACCGGTACGAGCTGCTGCCCCAGCAGGCGTGTCCAGCCCTGCCCGCCCTGCGGTGCGCGGCTCATGCGGATGGCGAAGTCGAAGCCGTCGACGGGAAAGCCCACCTGCCGCCGCGAGGTGTCGACGGTCACGCTGGTCTTCGGCCAGCGCTGCCTGAATCCCTGCAATCGCGGCAACAGCCAGCGTGACGCGAAGATCGGCGCGCAGCTCACGGCGATTGCGCGATCGGTCCGTCGGCCGGGCAGCTGCTGGGTGCCAATCGCGATCAGCGACAGCGCCTCGCTGACATAGGTCAGATAGTCCGCCCCTGCCGGCGTCAGCGACAGGCCGCGCGCCTCGCGCACGAACAGTGCCGTGCCGAGCGCCCGCTCCAGAGCGAGGATGCCGTGACTGACCGCGCTCGGCGTCACGTTCAGCTCGGCCGCGGCCCGCTTGAAGCTCAGGTGCCGCCCTGCCGCCTCGAAGAAGCGCAAGGCCGGCAGGGGCGGAAGACGAAGCGACATCGCCGGACAATACCAGATTCATAGCCGGGACCGCGCAGTGCAATCGGACGGCGTTGACGCTGGCCGGCCGCACGAGCACGCTCCCCCGCCAACAAAGGGGAGAAACGTGATGCCCGGTGATGTCGATGTACGCGTCGAGATGCCTGTCGTGGAGACGGCGTCGGGGCGAGTAGCCGGTTACACGGCGGGCGGCGTCCACGTCTTCAAGGGCATTCCCTACGGCGCCTCAACAGCTGGCGCCAACCGTTTCTTGCCGCCGCGCAAGCCCGAGCCGTGGACGGGCGTGCGCGAGGCGACCGCTTACGCCGGCCGCTCGCCGCAGGCGCCCGCCGCGGCGCAACGGCCGGAACTGGCGACGGTCTGGGGTCCGGTCGACACTTTGCCGGTCGGCGAGGACTGCCTGACGCTGCATGTCTGGACGCCCGGCCTCGACAACGGCAAGCGCCCGGTCCTGGTCTGGCTGCATGGCGGCGCGTTCTCCTACGGCTCGGCCAACTCGCCGCGCTACGACAGCGTCAAGCTCGCCCGACGCAACGACGTCGTCGTCGTCGCGGTCAATCACCGGCTCAACATCTTCGGCCATCTCGACCTGTCGGCGCACGGCGAGCGCTTCGCCCGGTCGGGCAATGCCGGCGTGCTCGACCTCGTCGCCGCACTCGAATGGGTGCGCGAGCATGCCGCCCGCTTCGGCGGCGACCCCGGCAATGTCACGATCTTCGGCCAGTCGGGCGGCGGCGGAAAGGTCTGCGCCCTCCTCACCATGCCCGGCGCCAAGGGCCTGTTCCACAAGGCCATCGTGCAGAGCGGCGCCAGCGTGCGTTTCGCCGAGCGCGAGCGCACCGCGCAGCTCGCCGATGCCGTCCTGAAGCATCTCGACGTCGGCGCCGACCAGCTCGCCGGCTTGCCGCTCGCACGGCTGCAGGAAGCCGTCGTGCCTGCGCAAGCAGCCCTGCCACGCCCAAGCCTTCCCCTGCTCGACCGCTACAACTTCGGGCCGGTGATCGACGGCAGTGTGTTGCCGGCCCATCCGTTCGATCCTGCAGCGCCCGCAGTGTCCGACGACATCCCGATCCTGGTCGGCGGCACCAAGGACGAGTCGGCGATCTTCCTCGCGCCGGATGATGCCGTGTGGAATCGCACGCTGAGCGAGGACGAGTTCGGCAAGCGAATCGCGGCCGTCGCCGGCGATGCAGCACTCGAGCTGGCTGCCTACTACAGGCGCCGCGACCCGTCGGCGAGACCGGCCGACCAGTTGATCACCGCTCTCACCATGTCGAACTTCAGCGTGCGCTCGAATATGCTCGCCGAGCGCAAGGCCGCGCGCGGCAAAGCGCCAGTCTGGGTCTACGACTTCGCCTGGGAGTCGCCGGCCTTCGGCGGCCGCCTGAAATCCTGCCACTCCGTCGAGGTGCCGTTCGTGTTCGATACGCTGGACGTGATCGGCGAGCGGCACCACAAGCCCGGCGCGCAGGCGCTGGCCGACCGCGTCTCGCAGACCTGGGTCGCGTTCGCCCGCACCGGCAAGGCCGACTGGCCGGCCTACAGGGCCGACAAGCGCTCGGTGATGGTCTTCGACGACGCCTGCAGGGTTTTCGACGATCCCGACGGCGAGGTCCGTCCCCTCTGGAGCAAGGTCGCCAATGAGCGCCGCTAGCGACACGCTGCCGACCGCGACGCGCGTCGCCGATCCCGGCATCCGCGCGCTCTACCGCATCGAGAACCGCTGGCAGGCCTGGCTCGACGTCGAGGCCGCCCTCGCCCACGCCCAGGCCGAGCTCGGCATCATTCCGGCCGAGGCCGCCGCGGCGATCGCGCCCAAGGCGCAGCTCGCGCTGATGGATCGCGCGCGGATCGACGAAGGCTTTGCCCGCACCGGCCACACGCTCGTGCCGCTGGTCTGGGAACTGGGCCGCATCGTCGGCGAGCCGCACGGCGGGTGGGTCCACTGGGGCGCCACGACGCAGAACATCACGCAAACCGGCGATCTGCTGGTGCTGCGCCAGGCGCACGCCATCTTTTTCCGCCAGATCGGCGAGGTGCTGGCCGCGATGGCCGACCTCGCCGAGCGCACCGCCGACATGCCGATGGCCGGCCGCACCCACGGCCAGCACGCCGTGCCGGCAACCTTCGGCTACAAGGTCGCGGTCTGGATCGACGAGCTGCTGCGCCATCTCGAACGTTTGCGCCAGATGGCGCCGCGATTGTTCGTCGCCATGCTCGGCGGCGGCGCCGGCACCTTCGCCTCGCTCGGCAAGCAGGGCCCGCCGGTGCAGCAAGGCATCGGCCGCATCCTGGGCTTCGGCTCGATGACCGTGCCGTCGCGCGCTCTGGGGGATCATCTCGCCGAGAATATCTGCGTGCTGGGCCTGCTCGCCGCGACCTGCGGCAAGATCGGGCGCGAGGTCTACACGCTGATGAAGACCGAGTTCGGTGAGGTCGAGGAGCCGGTGCCGCCCGGCACCGTGGGCAGCTCGACCATGCCGCAGAAGCGCAATCCCAAGCTCTGCCAGGACATCATCGCGGCGGCGGCCGAAATCCGCAGCCTGGTGCCGCTGGCGCTCGAGGCGATGACCACCGAGCACGAGGCCGACCGTACCACGAGCCTGATGATGGACAGCGCCGAGGCGCGCGCCTGCATCGCCACCGGCGACATGCTGAGCCGGCTGGCCGAGATCATGCGCGACCTGCGGGTCGATCCCAAGCGGATGCGCGCCAACCTCGACCTCGGCGGCGGACTGATCATGGCCGAAGCCGTGATGCTCGATCTCGGCACCGCGATCGGCCGCCAGCACGCGCACGACGTCGTCTATGACGCGGCGCAAGCGGCGTTCGTCGAGGGCAAGCCGTTCTCCGAGCTGCTGGCCGCCGACACGCGCCTCACCGCGCACATGGATCCCAAGGCGATCGGCAAGCTGCTCGATCCGACCGCCTATACCGGCCTGTGCGCCGACATGGCGCGCGACGGCGCCGTTCGCGCCCGGGCAGCCTCACAGGAGTTGTTGGCATGAGTACACCATCGATCGACGAAGCCGGGCTAAAGGCCCTGCTAGCCCGCGCCGGGCTGCCCCATTCGCCCGAGCAGGTGAAGGAGATCCTGCCCGGCGCGGAGATCATCCAGCGCCTGATCGCGCGGGTGAACGCGCCGCTGCCGCGCGAGTCCGAACCCGCACTGACGTTCGACGTGGAGCAGAAGTGATGTCGGCGATTCTCACCATCGCCGAAGCAGGCAAGCAGATCGCTGCCAAGAAGCTCTCGCCCGTGGAGCTCACCAAGACGCATCTCGCTCGCATCAAGAAGCTCGATCCGCAGCTCAACGCGTTTCTCCTGGTAACGGAAGAGCGCGCGCTGGCCGATGCGAAGGCGGCGGAGGGCCGGCAGATGTCGGGCACGCTGCGCGGGCCCCTCGACGGCATCCCGATCGCGCACAAGGACATCTACAACACCGCCGGCATCCGCACGACGGCGCATTCGAAGCTGCTCGAGGACAACGTGCCGACGCGCGATGCCCACACGGTCAAGAAATGGGCCGATGCGGGCACGGTCATGCTGGGCAAGCTCGCGACGCACGAATTCGCCTTCGGCGGCCCCTCCTTCGACCTGCCCTGGCCGCCGGCACGCAATCCGTGGAACCGCGACCACTTCACCGCCGGCTCCTCGTCCGGCACGGGCGCGGCCGTCGCCGCCGGCCTGATCCTGGGCGGCACAGGCTCGGATACCGGCGGCTCGATCCGCGGGCCAGCCGCTTTGTGCGGCATCGCGGGCATCAAGCCGACCTACGGCCTGTCGAGCCGGTCCGGCATCCTGCCGCTCGCCTTCAGCCTCGACCATGCCGGGCCGATGGCCTGGACCGCCGAGGACTGTGCGCTGCTGCTACAGGGCATGGCCGGCCACGATCCGGAGGACCCGGCGAGCGTGGATCGTCCTGTCGCCAATTTCACCGCCGAGATCGGCAAGGGCGTGAAGGGCCTGCGCATCGGCGTGGTCCGGCACTTCTTCGAGACCGACCATCGTGCCTCGGACGCGACACGGGCCGGCATCGACTCCGCGATGGACTTCTTCCGCAAGGAAGGCGCCGAGGTCCGCGACATCACCCTGTCTCCGGCCATCGAATACCATGCCGTCGGCTACCTGCTGATGGTCAACGAGGCCTTCACCCTGCATGCCCCATGGATGCGCGAGCGCTTCCACGACTACGGCGAGCTGTTCCGCGATCGCGTGGCCCTGGCCGCTCTGTTCAGCGGCGCCGACATCGTGCAGGCGACGCGCCGCCGGCGGCTGCTGTGCCGGGAGATGGCCGCGGCCATGGAGGATCTCGACATCATCGTCAGCGCCTCCCAGCCCGGCGAAGCGCCGCGCATCGACGATGCCGCAAAGGCCAAGTGGACGAACATGGAGAAGCCATCCTTCACCATGCCGTGCAACGTCACCGGCTTTCCCGCAATCAGCCTCTGCACCGGCTTCGGCCAGGGCGGCCTGCCGGTGTCGATGCAGCTCGCCGGCAAGCCGTTCACCGAGCCGACCCTGTTCCGCGCCGCGCACGCCTACGAGACGGCTACGCCGTGGCGAAAAAAGCGGCCGGCGATGGCCATCTGACTCATGCTCTTCCGGACCGCGAGCCTCTGGCTCGCTCAGACGCCTGAGCGAGCCAGAGGCTCGCGGTCCCGAAGACTATGACCTGCGGATCGCGGGATTGATCGGCAGCGAGGCACCGGCCGCCTCGCCGGCGTCGTAGGCGTCGGGGGATACCATGCGCATGGGGCGCTCCACCGAGTGGAGCTTCAAGTCGAGCTTGTCGAACTCGGTTTCGATGACAGCGGTCTTGAGCACGACGAGGCCGCGCCCCGTGCTGTTCTTCGCCTGATCGCGCTCCGCCTTCATCGCCATCAGCTTGTCGGCGATCGAGGCGACCATGCCGAGCGCGAAGGACGCGTTCGCCATGTGCCGCTCCTGGTGGCGGAACTGCCGATACTCCGAGGAGGTCTTGTATCGGCCGAGTTCCGTGCGGACCGCCGCATCGACCAGCTCGGTCAGGTAGTGCGCGACCTCGACATCGGCCCGCAGGCCGAAGAAGACGTAGCGCACCTCCTTCGCCGCGTCCTTCTCGCGCCAGACGCGGCAATCGCAGAACTCGGCGACCGCCCCGATGCATTCGTCGAGCGGGATACGCTTCCTGCTGCGAGTCTCGTAGGCGCGCCGCTCGCACGGCGCCTCGCGGATCTCGACGTCGGTCAGCGACAGGTCGTAGCGATCAAGCAACTCCGCGACCTTGGCGGCGGCGGCCAGCGCCTCGCCTTCGGTGCAGCCGTTGGCGATGGTCTTGGCGCGCAGCCCCTGGATACGCGTCCGGAGCTTGTCGAGGGCTGCGAGATCGCTCAGGGCTCGATGCCCATCAGTCTCTGCGCCGTGCCGCCCAGGATGGCGATGCGGTCCTCGTCGCTGAGGCCCGGCGTCGACATCACGAGATCGACCTCGGTGCTGGTCCACGGGAACGGGTAGTCGGTGCCGATCATGATCTGGCCGACGCCGGACTCGGCGATCAGGTGGCGCAGCGCCTCCGGCGTGAACACGATCGTGTCGAAGAACAGCTGGCCGTCCTTGAGATAGGCCGTCGGCGGTTTCTTGGGCAGCGGCCCGACCCGATTGGGGAAGGTCTTGATGACCGCATCGGAGCGGTTGGCATAGGAGCCGAAATAGCCGCCGCCGTGGGCAGCGCAGATCTTGAGGCCGGGGAAACGGTCGAGCGTGCCCTCGAAGATCAGATGCGACAGCGCGATCGTCGTCTCGAGCGGATTGCCGATCGTGTTGCTCAGCAGGCCGCTGCCGTTCAGGCGACCGCTCGGCTCCAGCTCGCGCGTGCCGGTCGGATGCAGGAAGACCAGAAGGCCATGCTCCTCGCACTTGGCCCAGAACGGATTGAACTTCGGATCGGCCAGCTCGAGGCCGGCGACGCTGCCGCCCACGCTGACGCCGCGGAAGCCGAGCTTCTTCACCGCGTGCTCGACCTGCTCCGCTGCCAGCTCCGGATGCTGCAGCGCCGCCGTGGCAAAAGCGACGAAGCGGTCGGGCTGCGCGGCGCAGAACTCGACCAGCGCCTCGTTCTGAAGGCGGATCAGCTCGGCGCTCTCGTCCTTCCCGGCGCGATACCAGTACGGATTGATGCTGAGGCATTCGACGTCGATGCCCTGCGCATCCATCGCCGCAACGCGTGTGCTGGTGTCCTCCATCAGCAGGCCCGGCGCCTCGAGCGGATGGTTGATCACCGCCATCGCCTTCGGCACGCAGCAATGGGCATGGATGTCGACGGTCTTGACCCGCTTGCCCGCGACCACGACCTCTCGCCGCCGCGGATGAGTGTGATCGTGCCCGTGCCCGGCGGCAGCGGCCGTGACGGCGCAATGGGTGAAAGTCAGGCCGGATTGATTGCTCATGGAGTTACTCCTCGTATCGAAGAAGATACCCTAGATCCCTCGCTGCGCTCGGGATGACACCGATGGGTATTAGTGACGCAATGCATGCAATAGCACTCGTGTCATCCCGAGCGCAGCGAGGGATCTAGAGTGACGGGGATTTCGAGCAGATCAGCCCAAGCCGGATTCGTCGCTTCTACCAGTGCGTCCTTCTTCGAGCGGCGCCAGCCTTTGATCTCCTTCTCGCGGGCGATGGCGTCCTCGATATAACGGTACTCTTCGGCATGGATGAGCGTGTGGACACGGTAGCGCTGCGTAAACGCACTTCCCTCGCCGCTGCGATGCTCCGCCACGCGATTCTCGAGGCTATTGGTGACGCCGACATACACGACCTTCGGGTTCACGCCAGTCAGGACATAGACGTAGTATGCCCGATCCAATCGCCGCTCCTAGATCCCTCGCTGCGCTCGGGATAACACCCGGTACCGCGTATGCATGCAAGATCATCGGTATCATCCCGAGCGCAGCGAAGGATCTAGGGCGACAGGGATGACAAAGGATCAATGGAACGTGCGGCCGGAATCGATGACGATCGTCTGGCCGGTCATGGTGTTGGTCCGGCACATGGTGACGACCTGGTCGGCGCAGTCGTCCTTGTCCGCGGCAACCCCCAGTAGCGAGGCCTTCTTGTTGATCTCGACCGCCTCCGGTCGAAGATTTGCCGTTGCGCGCGTTCCTTCGAGCAGGCCGGGCGCTACGCAATTCACCAGCACCTCCGGCGCCAAGGCGACGGCCATGCACTTGGTGAGATGGATCAGCCCCGCCTTGGACACGGCATAGGCGATCGACGAGCCGGTCGGCCCCAGCCCCGCAACGGACGAAATATTCACGATCCGGCCGCTGCCCTGCCGCTTCATCACCGGCCCTACCGCCTTGGTCGTCAGCATCGGCCCGGTGAGATTGATGTCGATGATCTTGGTCCATTCCTCGTAGGTCAGCCCGTCGAGGTCCTTGAACGGGATGGATTTGTTGTAGGCCGCATCGTTGATCAGGATGTCGAGCCGGCCGAAGCGCTTGACCACGTCGTCGACCATCGCCTGCACCTGATCGCGCTGCGTGACGTTGCAGGCGAACGACGCCCCGCCGACCTGATGCTTCTCGAGATCGCGCACCACGCCGTCCGCCTGGTCCTTGCTCTGGGCATAGACGACCGCAATGTGACAGCCCTGTGCCGCGAGCGCGTGACAGATGCGCTGGCCCAATCCGCCGTTTCCGCCGGTGACGACGGCGACCTTGCCCTTCAGTTCCATTGTTTCCCCCGAGATCGATGCCAGCCGGCATCGTGCCACGTTCAGCCAGCGCCGTGAAATGCACTCTCCGGCCGTGCAAGGCCGTAATGCTCGCGCAACGTCTCGCCTTCATAGGCCGTGCGGAACAGGCCGCGGCGTTGCAGCAGGGGAATCACCTCGGCGACGAAGGTGTCGAGCATCGCCGGCAGCACCGGCGGCATGACGTTGAAGCCGTCCGCCGCACCTTCCTCGAACCAGCCCTGCATCAGGTCGGCGATCTGCTCCGGCGTGCCTGCCGCCGTGTAGTGACCGCGTGCGCCGGCGAGGCTTGCCAGCAACTGGCGCAAGGTCGGCTTCTCGCGCCGGACGAGGCCCACGATCACCTCCGTTCGGCTGCGCGCCGCCTCGACCGTGCCGGGATCGGGGAAATCCCCGACCGATAGAGGCTTGTCGAGCGGCAGGTGCGAGAAGTCATGGCCGCCAAACCGGCTCGACAGGCGGCGGCGCCCGACCTCTGGATCGGTGAGATCGTTCAGTTCGCGTACCTGGCGCTGTGCCTCGGCCTCGGTCGAGGCGATCAGCGGGCTGAGGCCGGGCAGGATCTGCGCCTGGTCGACCGGCCGCCCCTCGGCCTTCACCAGCGCCTTGAGGTCGGTATAGAACGCCTGCGCCGTCGCCTTCTCCATCTGCGCGGTAAACACCGCCTCGGCATGGCGCGCGGCGAAGCGGCGACCGGTGTCGGAGGACCCGGCCTGCACGAACACCGGCCGCCCCTGCGGGCTGCGCGGCATGTTGAGCGGCCCGGCGACCTTGTAGAACGCGCCCGCATGATCGATCGGGCGGATGCGATCGGCCCTGGCATAGTGCCCGCCGTCGCGATCATCGATCACCGCATCGTCGGCCCAGCTGTCCCACAGGGCCTTCACGACCTGCATGAACTCCTCGCCGCGGGCGTAGCGGTCGGCGTGACTCACCTGTCCCTCGCCGCCAAAGTTGCGTGCCGCGGTCGCGAGCCAAGAGGTGACGATGTTCCAGCCGACGCGGCCGCCGCTGATATGGTCGAGCGAGGCGTACTGGCGCGCAAGGTTGAACGGCTCGGTGTAGGTGGTCGATGCGGTGGCGATCAGGCCGATCCGGCTGGTCGCCCGCGCCAAGGCCGCCAGCACCGTGATCGGCTCCAGCCAGGTGCGGCCGGCGCGGCCCACGTCGGCGTCGAGCGCGAGCTGGTCGGCGAGGAAGATCGAATCGAACAGGCCCGCTTCCGCGCGCTGCGCCATGTCCTCGTAGAAGCGGATATCGGTCAACGCCAGTGGAGAGGCATCCGGGTGCCGCCAGGACGCCTCGTGGTGTCCGCGACTCTGGATGAACAGGTTGAGGTGCATTTGCCGCTTCATGGGGCCAATATCGCGAAAATGATCCCCGGAGGAAACCGCCGTGCCGGCCCGTCGAACCGTGTTGCGAACCACGCTCGGCATCCCTGCCGCGGCCCTTGCCGGCACCGGCCACGCCTGGGCGGACGAGGCGCCCTTCGCGACCAACCGCAAGGTCGTGGTAAATCCCAACGGCGAGGCGCGATCGCCTAAGCCCATCAGTTTCTCCCTGGCGACGCCCGAGAGGAAATGAATGTCAGCCTGGGTCGCGGCCTACGGCGTGGCGGTGTTCGCGCAGGGCGGCGCCGAAGGCCTTGAACAGCGCCTGATTGATGGGGTTGGTCTGCGGGTCGTACTCGGCGTGCCACTGGACACCCAGGGCGAAGGCCGGCGCGTCGGCGATGCTGATTGCCTCGATCGTACCGTCCTCGGCGATGCCTTCGAGCACCACGCGCTTGCCGGGATTCAGGATACCCTGTCCGTGCAGCGAGTTGACACGGATCGATTCGCAGCCGAGCAGCTTTGCGAAAGCGCCGTCCGCCAGCAGCCGCACCTCGTGCCGGTCGGCGAACACGACTTCCGGATCGGGATGGACCTCGCCGTTCTCGAGCCGCGGCATGCGGTGGTTCATGCGACCGGGCAGCTCGCGGATCTCGGGATGGAGCGAGCCGCCGAACGCGACGTTCATCTCCTGCAATCCGCGGCAGATGCCGAACAGCGGCACACCGCGTTCGACGCAGGCCTCGATCAGCGATAGCGCCATCGCGTCGCGGTCCTGGTCGTAAGGCTCGTGTGCCGCGCAGGGTTCGACCCCGAAATAGGTCGGATGGACATTGGCGCGGCCACCGGTCAGCAGGATGCCGTCGACCGCTCCCAGCAACGCATCGATGTCGGTGATGTCCGGAATCCCGGCGAACATCAACGGCAACGCCTCCGCCACCTCGGCCACGGCGCGCATGTTGCGCTGGCCGACGACCTGCACGTTGTGCCGGTCGTTGACCACATGGGCGTTTCCGATCACGCCTACTACCGGTTTCGTCATACTGGCTGCTCTACACCTCGCGCGTATCGAATATCACCGTCTGCACACCGGCCTGCGCGAAGTTGGCAACATCGGCAACCGTGGCCTGGCCTTCCTTAGAAGCAAAAGCCGCACCGATTGCCGCCATCGATTCGAATGTGAGGGTCGCAATCAGGTGATAGGGCGATGGCCCCTGCGGCGTGACGACCGGTCCGGCGTTGACCTCGTAGGAGCGAAGGCCCGGGATCGTCTTGGCCAACGGGACGTGCTTCTTGAAGTAATAGGCGTCGAAAGCCGCCGCATCGGCCGGCTTGTTGTACATGACCATCACTTTCGCCATTGCAGTCCTCCCCTGGGCTCGGAGCATGATTCCACGTTGCCTGCCATCGCTCAACGAAGCATCAGCCCAGGCGCGTCCCCTCCGCCGCCCGGGCGCGCACCTCGTCGCTCGGCCGGACGTCCGCCACGCGGCTGTAGATCGCCACCGCCACCAGAAGTACGGCGCACATGAAGCCGAACAGGCTGCGATAGGCCAGCTCCGACCGGGCGCCATCGGCCATCGGCTCGAAGGCGCCCAGGATGACGCCCGACAGGGTCTGCATGCAGGCCACCCCCAGCATCACGCAGGTGTTCATGGTCGCGATTCCCCGCCCGATCAGCCGGTCGGGAAAAGTGCCGCGGCCGTGCGTCATGATCATGGTGCTGGAGGCGCTCAGGAAGCCGATGCCGATGATCGCGGCGATCGCCAGCCAGGCTGGCGCCTCGCTCACCAGCGCCAAGATTCCCAGGATGAGCGCGATGGTCGTCGTGCCGAAGATGGCGATCCACTTGCGGGTGTCGAGCAGCCGGTCGAGGGGGCCGAAGGTCAGCATGCCGACCTGGTAGGCGATCACTGCCGTGAGCAGCACGTTGCCCGATTCGATACGGGTGAGGCCGTGGACCTCGCGCAGGAACGGCCCGCCCCACAGGCCCTGGATCGTGAAGGTGCAGGCGTAGTTGCAGAAATTGAGGACCAGGATGAAAGGCAGGCTGGGATTGCGCAGCACCTCCATCAGGCCACGCAGCATCTCGCCGGGCGTTTCGGCCTTGCGCGCCAGAAAGGGATGGCCGGGTGGCGCGTCGCGCACCACCAGCCAGACCGTGATCACCGCGAGCGCGGTGAAGCCGACCATCAGGCCGAACACGCCGCGCCAGCCGATCTGCTCGGTGCCCCAGGCCAGCGGCGTCGTCGCCGCCAGGTTGCCGAGCAACCCGATCGACAGGACCATCGCCGCCATGGTCGAGAACCGGTCGGGCGGGAACCAGCGTGAGATTACAACCATGCTGCCGATCAGCATGACGCCGAACCCTGCCCCCATCAGCGTCCGGCCGCCGAGCAGCACCAGCCAGCTGGGCGCGAGGGTGAAGACCGTTGCCCCCACGACGGCCACAAGCAGCATGCCGCAGATCGTGCGGCGCGGGCCGAAGCGGTCGAGGAAGAAACCGCACGGGATCTGCATGGCCGAGAAGCCGAGGAAGAACGCGCCGGTCAGCGCGCCCAGCGCCTCCGGCCCGATCTGCAGGTCGCGCATCAGGTCGAGCCCGATCGTGACGTTCGCCGCCCGGAAGAAGTGGCTGGCGACATAGGCAGTCGCCAGGGTGGCCACGATCACGAGGCCTTGGCGCCGGAGGGCGGGAGACATGGAGGGAGGCTATTGGGAGATTGAAATGCTCATGGTCTTGCTGGGAGCGCGGGTCTCCAGACCCGCTCGGAATCATGAGCGGGTCTGGAGACCCGCGCTCCCAGCAACTTCATCGTCCTACACCACGCAGCCGTAGTGAGCCGACGACACCAGCTTGATGTACTTGTCGTGGACCGAGCCGGGACGCACCCGGCCCGCCACAGCCGGGGGTCGCCAGTCGGCCATGCGCCGGGCGATCTCCGCGTCGGGCACGTCGAGGTTGAGGGTCCGCGCGCCGGGATCGATGACGATCGTGTCGCCGTCGCGCACTGCCGCGATCGGACCGCCGCGGGCCGCCTCCGGCGAGATGTGGCCGATCAGGATGCCGTGGCTCACGCCGGAGAAGCGGCCGTCGGTGATCAGCGCGACGCCCTCGGCCAGGCCGCGTCCCTGGAGCTGGATGGTGAGCATCACCATTTCGGGCATGCCGGGTCCGCCGACCGGACCGACATTGCGGACCACGATCACGGTGCCGGGCACGATCTCGCCGGCGCGAATCGCCTTCATCGTCTCGGCCTCCGATTCGAACACCCGCGCCGTGCCGCGGAACTCGCCCTTCTCCAGCGTCTTACCCGAGAGCTTCAGCACGCAGCTCTCCGGCGCGAGATTGCCCTTCAGCACGCTGATGTGATTGTTCGGCGGCGCGACCGGTCGGCTGACCGGCCGGACGATGTCCTGCGCCGGGATCTGGTCGAGCGTCGGAACGTCGGCGAGGTTCTCCGCCAGCGTCCGGCCGGTGACGGTCATCACGTCGCCGTGCAGGAGGCCGGCGCGCAGCAGCTCCTTCATCACGACCGGCACGCCGCCTACTTCGTGCAGGCTCACCATCGCGTAGGGCCCGTGCGGCTGCAGGTTGCCGATCAGCGGCACCCGCTCGCCGATCGCCTGCATGCGTTCGATCGTGATCGGCACCTCGGCCTGCCGCGCGATGGCGAGCAGATGCAGGTACATGTTGGTCGAGCCGCCCATGGCATAGACCGTGGTGATCGCGTTCTCGAAGGCGCGCTCGGTCATGATATCGCGCGGCCGGATGCCCGCCTCGATCAGCCGGTACAGCGCGTCGACCGAGGCGCGCGCCTGCGCCCGGACATCGGCATGCATGTCGCTCCTGGCATCGTAGTCGGCCGGATGTGACGCGCCGTGCGGCAGCATCATGCCGATCGACTCGGCGACCGTGCTCATCGTGTTGGCGGTGAACATCGCGCCGCAGGTGCCGCTGCCCGGCATTACGTTGCGCTCGAGCTCGAGCAGCTCGTTGGCCGAGATCCGGCCCGACTCCTGGGCCGCGCGGCCCTCGGCGTAGTCCATGATCGTGAGATTGTTGCCCTTGGCGGCCCAGGCGCCGAAATCGACCCGGCCCGGCGAACTGGTGCCGGGATAGAGCACGAGCCCGAACGCGTTGGTCCGCGCGAGAGGCATCAATGCGGCAGCCCCGGTCTTGTCGCAGCCGGAGATGACGATCATCGCGTCGCCGTGATGGGCGTAATGGCCGATCTCGAAGCAGTCGGCGACGATGTCGCGCGACACCAGGCTGTAGCCCGCCGTGGGCGTGCCTTGCGTCAGCGCATCGGAGACAGCCGGCGCGCCGACGATCAGCCCCTGCCCGCCTTTCTCGGCCAGGATTTCGACCAGCAGATCGGCGATGCCGCGCACCCGGTTGTTGCAGCGATGGGCGTTGGTATGGGCGGCGGCGATCGTGACGACGGCGCTGGTCTTTGCCGCGCGGTCGGGATCGAAACCGGCGGCGCGCAATTCGACCCGCGATTTCTTCCAGAAGGTGCTGCTGTCTTGTGTCATGGCCGTCCGCCGTAAGTGTGTCTATTGTCCGCCGCGCATTTGTGGAACCAAGGTAACCGATCCCCTCCCGTGCGCCAGAGCAGATCGACGGCTGGGTATGAAGAGCGAAAACAACAACAAGGCCGACACCCCGTTCCGATCCGTCCTGCAGGCGATGCCCGCCGATTTCTGGCGGCTGTGGTTCGTCGGCATGATCGCGTCGACCGTGCGCTGGCTCGAAACCGTTGCGGTCGGCGTGGTCGTCTACCAGCAGACCGGCTCGGCTTTCGTGGTCGCGATGATGACCATGCTGCGCCTGCTGCCGATGGGCCTGTTCGGCGCCTTCCTCGGTGCATTCGTCGAGCGCTTCGACCGGCGCGTTACGCTCGCCGCCGTGCTCGGCGTGATGGGCCTGACCTCGGCGACGCTGGGCCTCATCGCCTGGAACGGCACGCTGCAGGTCTGGCATCTTGCAGTCGGCAGCTTCGTCAACGGCTTCGGCTGGACCGCCGACAATCCGCTGCGCCGCATGATGATGGGCGAGGCGGTCGGCCGCGACCGCATGGGCACAGCGATGGCCTTCGATGTCGGTGCCTCGAACGCCGCCCGCATGGTTGGCCCGACTGTCGGCGGCCTGCTGCTGGTCGGTATCGGCATCGAGGGCGCCTTGCTGCTGGGCGCGGCGCTCTATGCCATTGCGATCACCGCGACGCTTGCGGTGCGCAGCCGGTTCGCCGTCTCGCCGGACTCAAGCGCGGTGCTGGCGCGAACCTGGGAAGCGCTGTGCATCGTCGCCGTCGACAAGCGGCTCAGGGCGATCATGATGGTGACGATCATCTACAACGTCTTCGCCTGGCCGTTCACCAGCATGATCCCGGTGGTCGGGCGGGATCGCCTGCTGCTCGGCCCGGAAGGCGTCGGCATCCTCACCAGCGTCGACGGGGTCGGCGCCTTTGCCGGAGCGCTGATGCTGGCGCTCTGGCTGACGCCGGGCTGGCACGCGCGTGCTTATGTCGGCGGTGTTGCGGTCTACCTGCTGGCGGTGATCGCCTTCGCCGTCGGCCCGACGCCGGTCCTGGCCGGCATCGCCATGCTGGCGACCGGGCTGAGCGGCGCCGCGTTCGCCACGCTGCAGGCAACGCTCGTCTATCTCGCCGCCCCGGCCGAAATGCGCTCGCGCATCCTGGGTGTCCTGTCGGTCTGCATCGGCACCGGCCCGATCGGCTTCGTCTGGCTCGGCTGGCTCGCTGACCGTATCGGCGCTCCGAACGCGACGGCGGTGACCGGCGCCATCGGCCTGCTGGCCCTGGCGGCGACGTGGCGGATGTGGCGGCGGATCTGACCCGTCGTCTCGACCGGAGCGCCGAAGGCGCGCAATGGAGAAACCATATCTCAATAAGCAGCCGCAATTTGTAGAGGCAAGGTCCCTCCGCTGCGCCGCGCTACGCTCGGCTTCGGTCGGGACGACGGGAGAGTCTGCTTGCCCGTGCTTCGCAGCATAGCGACTATGCCGGGCACAACAGCGACGAATGGATATCGCCATGAAGCCGGTCGACGATGTACGCCAGATCTCGGCCCTCACCTATGGCTTCATCGCTTCGAAGGCGCTGTTCGCCGCGCTCGACCTCGACCTGTTCACCAAGATCGCCAGCGGGGCGACCACCCTCGCCGGCCTCGCGACCGCCTCCGGCACCGCGCCCAACCGGCTGCGCACCCTGCTCACGACGCTGAAGACGGTCGGCCTGGTGAGCGAGAGCGACGGGACGTTCGCCAATGCACCGGCGGTCGCGACCTATCTCGTCGCCGGCGCGCCGGGCGACTTCCGCGACTACATCCGGATCGTCAATGGCGGCTTCCTCTACGAAGGCCTGCGCCATCTCGAGAAGTCGATGCGCGGCGAGAGGATCTTCCCCGACAAGGGTTTCTACGAGGGCATCGTCTATTCCGAAGGCGGCGTCGGCGGCCCGGCCTTCAGCAGCGCCCAGCATGCCGGGTCACTCGGCCCTGCCCGGCTCATGGCACGGCGGGTCGACCTCGCCGGCGCCACGAAGTTCCTCGATGTCGGAGGCGGCAGCGGTGCCTACACGCTCGCCTTCCTGAAGCAGAACCCGAAGCTCACCGCAACCATCCTCGACTTTCCGGAGACGACTGACACCGCCCGCCACTATGCGGCCGAAGCGGGCATGAGCGATCGCGTTGCCCATATCCAGGGCAACGCGATCAACACCGACTGGCCGGGCGACCAGGACGTCGTGCTGATGTCCTATGTCTGGAGCGCGGTCGGCGGCAACGATATCCCGACACTCGCCCGGCGGGCCTTCGCGGCGCTGAAGCCCGGCGGGCTGGTGCTGGTGCACGACTTCATGGTCGACGACCGGCACGAAGGCCCCGCCTTTGCCGCCTGGTACCTGCTGGCGGCGATGCTGGACAATCCGCACGCAGAATGCCTGACGCCCGGTTTGGTCGAGGGCACGCTGCGCGACGCGGGCTTCGTCATCGAGAGCACGGCGAACATGCTGGACGAGATCACGCAGCTTACCCGCGCGCGTCACCCGTAGGGAGGATTCGTCGAGGGCGGACTCGGCTTTTTCGTCGAAGCGCGCTGCTCCTACCGCTTTGCCCGTCCGGCCGTCATCGCCGCCTCGAATTCGCGCCTGAGCTCATCGACCGTATGCATCCCGGGCCGTACAGGAAACTTGGCGATCGCAGCACTTCGCCTGTTCTCTTCCGGCCACAACGCCCGGCGCGCCCGCGATCGCGCCTCGTTGGACCTGCCGCCGCGCAGGCTGGTGATCGCGGCAGCAAGGCACCGGCGCTCCCAATCGCCCAGCGGACAGACGCCGCTGTCGATGGCATCGAGGATTTGGCGGATGACAGCCTGGGCCACTTGCTTCGCTGCTTCCGGGGCAAGCTCTTCGACGGTCTCGGCAAGGGAACTGCGCAACGCAATGAGTTCGGGCGAATCGGGCATCGCTGAGCATAGCGTGAATGGCGTGCGGAGTCGTCCGCCGATTCTCTGCGCCCATTTTCGATTTCGCGCCGTGACGGCGCCGGTAAACCTACGCCACAATGGTGTCGGCATCGGAAAGAGGAACGATCTCGGCGACATGTCCTTTCGCGAGGCTGTGTAACGCGCGAACCCAGGCTCGAGAGAGGAAGGCGGCCATGATCCCGTCACGACAGGTTTCGACACGGCAGGCTTTGACCCGGCGGCAGGCACTTGCCGGTGCCCTGATGCTCGTGCCAGCGGCGGCTGCGCGGGCGGCCGACTGGCCGGAGCGCCCGCTCCGGATGATCATACCGTTCGCGCCGGGCGCCGGTGCCGATATCGTCGGACGCACTTTCGCCGAGGAGCTCGCCAAGGCGCTCGGCCAGCCGGTCGTCGTCGACAACAAGGGCGGCGCGGGCGGCATCATAGGCACCGTGGAAGGCGCACGCGCCCCGGCCGACGGCTACACCCTGCTGCTCACGTCGCAGGGCATCACAGTCTTCAACATCGGCCTCTACAAGGCACCTGGCTACGATCCGCTCAAGGACCTGGTGCCGGTCGCCGCCTCCGGCATCCTCACCAACGTGCTGGTCGTCCCCACCGCCAACCCGGCCAGGACCGTTGCCGAACTGGTAGCCCAGGCGCGCGCCAGGCCGGGCGAGATCACCTATGGCTCGAGCGGTGTCGGCAGCAGCATGCACATGTCGGGCGTGATTCTGGAGCAGCGCACCGGGGTCAGCATGCAGCACGTGCCCTATCGCGGCGCGCCCGCCGCGGTCCTGGCCGTGGTCAACGGCGAG
Source organism: Reyranella sp. (assembly GCF_965279465.1). Lineage (NCBI taxonomy): Bacteria > Pseudomonadati > Pseudomonadota > Alphaproteobacteria > Hyphomicrobiales > Reyranellaceae > Reyranella > Reyranella sp. Next base: position 4,862,212 of record NZ_OZ257242.1, on the reverse strand, counting down.
GTCGCATGGGGATCCTTCAACGCGCCGACCGTGCTGGGCCAGATCAAGTCCGGCAAGCTCAGGGCGCTCGCCGTCACCACTCGGGAGCGCTCGGCCATGCTGCCCGACGTGCCGACGATGATCGAGGCCGGCGTACCCGACTTCGAAGTCGCCACCTGGCTGGGCTTCGCGCTGCCGGCGGGGACGCCGAATGCGATCGTCTCCCGCCTCAACACCGAGATCAATCGCATCGGCCAGCTGCCCCAGGTCAAGGAAAAGCTTCTGGTCCAAGGCTTCGAGATGATGCCGCCCGCCTCGCCCCAAGCAGCCCGCAAGGTAATCGAAGACGACCAGGCGATTTGGTTGCCGATCATCAAGCAATCCGGCGCCAAGGCCGAGTAGCCTTTTCCCCCTCATTCCTATGGGGAGGAAGTTCTCTCAGTAGCTCGGCTTGGCCGGAAACGGCGTCAGTTGCAGCTCGTGCGTCCAGCACGAGCGGTCCTGCGTGTGCAGGTAGTAGAACGCCTCGGCGATCTTGACCGGATTGATGATCAGATCAGGGTTCTGCTTGGCTCTGGGCAGGGCGTGGGTTCCGGGCGAGTCGATCAGGCCGTCGATCACCACGTTGGCGACATGCACGCCATGCTCGGAATATTCCTCCGTGAGCACCTGCGCCAGGGTGCGCATCATGACCCTCGGATAATAGAGCGACTGGCCGGTCATGCGCTTGCGCCCGCGCAGCGAGCTCGAATTGTTGGAAAAGAAGAACGAGCCCTCGCCCCGCCTGCGCATCGCCGGCAGGACTTCCTTGGCGACCAGGAACGGGCCGCGGCTGGCGATGTGCTGGGCGGTGTCGAACATCTCGACCGGGATGTGCTCGAGCAGCTCCTTCTCCGGCGGCAGATCGCGACCTTCGAGGTATCCCGCGTTGTAGACCAGAACGTGCGGATCGCCCGCCTCGCCTCGGATCGTCGCGAAGGCCGCGGCGATCGACTCCTGCCGGGAAAGATCGAGCTCGACGATCATGCAATCGCCGCCCTGCTCCCGGATCGCCGCCGCCAGCCCCGACGCATTGCCCTCGCTGCGGGTCGTCAGCACGACGAAGAACCCTTCGCGCGCGAACTTCTGGGCAATCGCGCCGCCGACGCCCCAGCGGACGCCGACGGGCAGGTCGCTGTCGTCTATGGCCTTGCCATGGGCCAACCGGGTGTTGCGGCCGTCCGACTGCCATTTCGACGTGGCGCCGACGATCACCGCGACCGGCTTGCCCGTGCTGTTCTTCGCGAAAGTCTCGCCCATCCGGGGATGCCCTTCAGTTGCGCGGCGTCATGGGCGCATTGCCCTTCCAGTCAGCCGGCTGCGGTTCCGACGGATCGAAGTCGATTTCGACTTCGACGCCGTTGGGATCGGGAAAGAAGAGCTGCCAGGTCCGGAATGGATCGGGCGCGCGGGTCAGCCGGTACTGGATATTCTGTCCCTTGAGCCAGTCCAGGGTCGAAGCCATGTTCTCGCCGCGGAAGGCCATATGGTCGAGTGCGCCGCGCCGCGGCGTCGGCATCGTCTTCACTTCGATGACGTGCAGGATGGGCTTGCCCTCGGAAGCGTAGAGCCAGAATCCATTGACTGCGAAGTTCGGCCTCGCGCCCGGATGAAGCCCGAGCTGCGCATAGAACGACTTGGTCTCGTCCGGCTTGTCCGTGACGATCGTGAAATGATCCATTCGTTGAACGATGCTCATCGTCTTCTCCCTCAGTTCCGGCAATGGTGTGCGATCAGGATTGGCCCGTCAACGAGCCGAACGATGGTTCGGCCTTCTCGAATGCCGCGTGGCAAACGATCCAGTTACTGGTGATCGACGTGCAAATCGAATAGAGCTTCGATGCAGGATCGCGCCTATCGTGAAACGTCAGACCAAAAATGCGTCTCTTGATGAAGTTGTGCTTTGTGCGCTCGCTGATCGGGAGAGAGCAACCACAATTCAGGCAATGAGGTGCCGCGGGCGATGGAACCATTGCCGGGCTGCCGGCTAGCAGGTCTGGCTTGATCGACAACCAGGCCGCAATTCGCTTTCAGTGCGCACTTCAACGTTTGCACACATCCAATGAGGGCGACGACGCACGTCAAAGCGCCTTGTTCGAGTCAGAACGTCGCACGCTACAAGACGTCTATTGAACGCGGACTACGCTGCCGAGGAAATCCTGGAGAACGACCTGTCCATAGAGCTCATTCATGTGCCATTCATCGCCTCGCTTCCGAGGGGCGACAGAACCCTCGGTCCAGCCAACCCTGCTGTTGGTACTGTATTCGGCTTTGTTGAAACCCGGATACCGGTGAATCGAGGTGTTCGAGGGCAGAAGAAGAAGTTCTCTTTCCTTCATCAGGCGCTCGTTGCGGGCGCAAAACTCGTCATAAAGAAGTCCGAGATAGGGTCCATCGGTAGCAAGCCTGATAAGCTTGAATGTCTTTCGCTTAAGGATCTCCTCAGACGGACATGGACGCGGAATCGCGAATACCGGTCGGTCAGCCTCAATGAATAGTCGGCTTAGCCTCAATCCCGAATCTTCCTTTATCAGATTCTTGACGCACTCCTCCAAGGTGTCTTCCGAGAAGATCTGCGCGCGGGGCACATATGACGCATGCCGATACCGCACGTGATTCAAGAAAAGAGTCAAAAAGTCCGGATAGCTGAACGTCAGGCCGACCAGAACGAACGCGTCGAACCCCTGCGTATCTATTCTGTCGACACCGGCCGTGAGCCGATACGTCTCGCGAATCTCTTCAACGCGAGGAACAAGGTGTCGACCGTCATGCTCGAGAAACATGCCTCCGTTCTTGGAAGTGTGCTTGGCTGACGCCCCGAAAAAAGTCACTTCCACGCTGCTGGGAAACTCCGTCACCGATGCGGCTCGCTTTAGAGCAGCGAGGTGAGAGTTGCCGATGAACGCAACTTTCATGGCTCGAATGCTCCAAGAAGCTCTTCTTCGCAGACGATTTTCTCCCGCCCCTTCCGCTTGTCGCTCTTGGAGGAGGGAATTTCGTCGGCAGGACGCCCTTGCGAAAACACACGCATCACAGCGAATACACCCCCGGAATTGATTTCGCGCAAGCCGTCTTCAAAGAAGAAACCTTTCGACCACGGGCTGGCAACCAGCTCGTAGGAAGGAAAGTAAGTCCACATCATCGTAGGTATCGGCGAGTTGGCCCGCCACCGCCCTCAAGACGGATTTCGAGTAGGTCGTGGCGGCAAGGACATGGTTTTGCGAGGCCGAGGCCTTCAACGGAACTGGGGAAACCGTCAAGAGGAACCGAACACCCGGCCTGCGCCGCTTGGTCCTTTCCGGGGCGCCAGATCGCATGGCCGGCTCCGGAAAGCCACGCTCGCGGCATCGCGAGCTTCTTGAAAGAGCGATCCATGGGCACGCTTGACTGATCAGTCGCTCACGCAGTTCCGATGAAAGCAACCATCCGATCGAACATGTCGCCGGTCTTCGACAGATCCGGCGCGTGGCCGACCCCGCGGCTCATGCCGATGTATTCGAGCGCGATCGAACCGCCGGCCTTGGCGTAGTTGGCGCAGAAGCGCTGCGGCTCGTTGCCGTCGAAGCTCGACTCGGTGTCCTTGTAGTCATGCAGGGTGTCGTCGCGTCCCTGGAACCAGACGGCCGGCGGCGTGAGGACCGGCTCGCCACGCTCCAGCGCGAGCATGGGATTGCCCTCCTCCATGTTCGCTTCCGAGAGCCAATAGGAATCCTGCCGCGCCATGATCGACTTCGGCCAGTCGGGCGGGTTTGCGGCCGCGAGCGCGCGCCTGGCATGGCGGTATCGGCTCAGCGGGTTGATCACCGGCCAGGTCATGACCACGCAGCGCACGCTTGCGTCGTGGCCGGGCGATCCGGCCGGCAACGCGATGGCCGCGTAGCGCGGGTCGCGCGGCCGCATGGCGACCAACATCGCCAGATGGCCGCCGCTCGACTGGCCCGACAGGCCGATGAGATCGGCTCGGGTCTTCAGCGCGCCGGCGTTGAGCTTGGCCCAGCGGACGGCATAGTTGATGTCCTGGACCGACGCGGGATAGGGATCCTCGTTGCCCGACCGGAAATCCAGCGCGATCGACACGATGCCGTGCGACGCCATGTATTCATGGCGCAGCCGCTCGGTGAAGCGGTCGCTCTGGCACCAAGCGCCGCCATGGCATTCGACCATCGCGGGGTACGGTCCCGCCCCACGCGGCTTGTAGATCCGCGCCAGCAGCGACTTGTCGCCGTGGCGCAGGTACTCGACCTCATCGACGTCGAAATCGGCAGTCTTGCCTTCGAGGACGGCGGTCGTCATGCTTGGTTTCCTCCACGTCCTTGTTCACGAGTGGAGCAGCTTAGCGCACTTCGGCCGGGACCGCCGCCCGGTGTCAGATGTAGCCGCCGCGGAAGCTGATCATCGGCTCGCGCGTCGACGCCGTATAGGCGACAACCTTGCCGAGCGCGATGACGGCGCCATGGCGTTCGATCAGCTCGTCGAGCTGGCAGTCGATGACGCCGACGGAATCGACCAGGGCCGGCGCACCGCTCTTCAGCGTGGTCCACGCCCCCGGCAGGAACCGGTCGGCGCCCTTGAGCGTGCCGCCGCCGCCGAACTCCTTGACCAGCGCGTCGCTGCCCTTGGGCACGTAGTTGATGGCGAAATGGTTGCCCTGCCTCACGGCGCCGAGCGCCGAGGTGGTGAGGCCGATCGAGACCATCATCATGGGCGGGCTGGCCGACAGATGCGTCGCCGACAAGGCAAGGAAGCCGGCCGGCCCCTCGGTTCCCTGAGCGGTAACGATCGCCACGCCGATCGCCCGGCATCCCAGCGCCTTCCAGAAGGTCTTGGCGTCGATTTCGGTATCCATGTCGAATGCTCTCCTTGATCCGGGAGCACCCTAGCAAAAGGAGCGCCGCAGACGATGGCGCAAACGCCGCGCTATTCCGCTGCAGCGAACCGACGGCGCGGCGAGCCGGCGATCTCCTGGATCAGCTTCTTGGTCAAGGCCCTGCCAAACGCCTCATGCCCCTCGGCCACGACCGTGAACGCGCCGGAGCCGCCGATGACGTTGTCCTGGAAGTACTTTTCGAGGCCGCCCGGGGGGTTGGTGTGCTCGGGCCGGAATGATTCGGAGATCGGTGTCAGGATCACCAGGGCATTGATGGTGATGCCCTTCTCGAGGGCCGCATCGCGGGCGTCTGTGACCGAGCGGCCGGAATTGTTGTTGCCGTCGCCGGAAATGTCGATGACGCGCCGCTCGGAGGCGAACGGCGCGCGCTCGAGCTGCGTTACCGAGAAGTCGATGGCGCCGCTGATCGACGTGCTCCCCGCGAACGATCGCGGCGCCTCGATCAGCCGGTCGCCGAAGCCGCGCGCCGCGGCGGCGCTTTCGATCGCCGTCCAGTCGACGACGACGCTCTGCTGGCCGGCCGTCGCCCATTCGACGAAGCACACCGCGATGCGCCTGTTCGGGCCGGCGGTGATGGCCTTCACCACGTCCGGATGGGTGATGGCGGCAGCGGCGCCCTCGCGCTGAAGCCTGAATTTGGGCTCGGTCACGCTGCGCGAAACGTCGGCTGCCAGCACCAGCAGCATGTCGACGGGTTCCGCGGCCCACGCCACTGGCGCAACAAGCACCAATGCAACATTCAGCAGTGCGACCATCGTTCTCAGCGCATAGGTCATTTGTCGATCCATGCCAGGGCAGCGAAGGCGACGGATGTTCCGCAGCGGTGCCATAAGCCTATCCCCCCACCACATCCGCGGCAAACGAGCTCGAGCGGATCGCCCGGGAGCTCTGGACGAGCGTCGCGCCTCTCCGAGACCGTAAAGGCGGACTTCCTTCAATTCACATTTTCAAGACTGCACGATTTGTCATCGTGCCTGCAGGCACCTGAGCCTGTTCGGCGCCCGCACGTTTTCGCTCGCGAGCTTTTCACGATTGCGAACGAAGCAGTAAGATTGATTGATTCCAAAAGCTCTGGACGCAGCTTCCGTCTCTCTTATAGGTTCGAGCAACGGAACAGAGAGAGCGACATGACACCAGTCGAATCCAGCGCACCCCAGCCCAGCTATTGGGAAGGACGCTCTGACCTGCTCTACTACCGTTGCGTCGAGATGTTCGTTGCGGGGTTCGCGCCGAAGGGACGAAGCATCATCGATATCGGCTCGAATCAAGCTCCCCTTCTCGAGCAGTTCACCTGGTTCAAGAAACGGGTTTCGCTCGACCTTCGGCAACCCTATCGATCCGAGAACGTGAAGGGAGTGAAGGCGGATTTCCTAAGCTTCACGCCCAAGCAGACTTTCGATTTGGCCATGTGCCTGCAGGTGCTCGAGCACGTCGAGGACCCGTCCGCTTTCGCCCAGAAACTCTTCGCGATTGCACGCAACGTCTTGATCTCCATCCCGTATCTCTGGCCTGAGAACACGACCCGGAGCCACATCCATAACGTGCTCGACGAAAAGTCGCTGGAGCAATGGACGGGACGGCCGGCGACCTTCTCGTACATCGTCCAGGAGCCATTCTCGATCTCGCCCACGTCGCGGCGCATAATTGCCTACTATCATGGCTCTTCGAAGCCGTTCTCCTTGCGTGCCGCCCAAAAGGCGTTCAGGCGGTCGAAATTTTCCCGGGCCGGCACCACTCCAGAAGTCGCGCCGCCCAGCCCTCCTGCAGAGGCGTGAAGGCGCAAGCGGTCCTCCGCAGTTGGCGCGTGCAGTCGAGGAGACTGCTGTCGTAGAATGCTGCGCGGGCGTCGTTCGGCGCCCGCCCCTTCCCCGACATACCCACGTCGGGTCGGCCGGAATGTCGTGCCCCTGAGGGCGTACCCCGAACCCTCCCTTTCCGAGGAGGCCACCTTGCGATGAGAACGGAGAACCGATCTCTCGAGAGGGTGGATGAACGGGTTACCGTCGATGGCGGCGCTGGTCGCCCTGCTATGGTGCTTCGAGGCATCGCCGGGCTGGGCGGTCTCTCCCGAGGAGGAGCGCCTGCTGGGCTGCGGCTGCGAGGACGCTGGCCTGCGCGAGGACCTGCCGTTCACCAGGCGCTATTCGACGACTGGCGTGGTGCGCGGCTCGCTGGCCGCAGCGGCGACCGAGGGCGGCGTCCCGGCGGCCGCCCTGGTGGAGGCACTCGATGCGCTGGCTGCCGGTATCGACCTCGAGCGCGAGTTGCGCGACGGCGATCGCTTCTACGTACGCTACGAGCGCAGCTTCACCGCAGCCGGCGTCCCGATCGGGATCGGCCGCGTGCTGTGGGCCGAGCTCGATACCCAGGCCAAAGGCAAGGTCTCGATCCACCGTTATCGACCGCGCCCGTCGACCAGCGACCGTTTCTGGCTGTCGACCGGCGCGACCACGGCAACGCCCCGCATCCGCCTGCCGCTCGAGAACGCCGTGGTCTCGTCGGGCTTCGGCATGCGCGTTGATCCGTTCGAACAGCCGTCGAGCAGCGGCGCGCCCCGCCTGCCGGCGACCTTCCCGATCCCCAACCCGCGCGCCGTCACCAAGCCGCCGGTTGCCGCGCCCCAGGCCACCGCAGGGCCCGCCGGCGGGCCGCAAACGCAGCCCAAACGCCCCATCCTCCGGCCGACCCTCTCCGGCACGCCGACGCCGCTCGGGCTGAAGATGGGCTTGGCGCCGCGGGCCCCGGGGGCCAGAAGCTCCTCGGGCACTTCGATGGCGATGCACGAGGGCGTCGACCTCGTGGCCGAAATGGGCACCCCGGTCCGGGCCGCGGGCGACGGGGTTGTGCGCGGCGCCGAGCCGAAAGGCGGCTACGGCAACTGGATCGAGATCGAGCACGCGCCGGGCGCGAAGGCGCCCGAACTCGCCACGGTGTATGGCCATCTCTCCGCCTTCGCGCCGGGGATCGTGCCGGGCGCGCAGGTCAAGCAGGGCGACGTGATCGGCTTTGTCGGCTCGACAGGCCGCTCGACCGGGCCTCACCTTCATTTCGAGATCCTCACCAACGGCAAGCCGACCAACCCGATGAACAGCCCGGCGCTGCGCCGCGAGCAATTGAGCGGCGACGAGTTGCTGCACTTCAAGAAGCAGGTCGACCGCGACCTCCAGGAGCGCGAGCGGGAGGCCGGCTCGACTTGACCGCGGATGCCTCGGTGAAGGGCATCCGGCTACTCGCCAGGCCGGCAGCACGGCCCGCAGCTTGCGGCCAACACCGCTTTCCGACATCACTCCGTTCCTACTATCGTGAAGACCTTGGGATGGAGATCCAGCAGCGTGGCGAAGCTCGTCTTCGGAATGAATCAGTCCTTGGACGGTTACGTCGACCACCTGGAAATGCAGACCGGTCCGGTACTCTTTCGTCACTGGATTGAGCATGTGCGCGGCTTGGCCGCCAGCGTGTACGGGCGCCGCATGTACGAAACCATGCGCTATTGGGACGAAGACCGTCCCGAGTGGCGTGCAGAGCACCGCGAGTTCGCGGCGGCGTGGCGGCGCCAGCCGAAGTGGGTGGTGTCGCGTTCGTTGAAGTCGGTCGGCCCCAACGCCACTCTTGTCGGCGACGACGTCGAAGCGGTTATCCGCGGCCTGAAGGCTCGCCTTGTCGGAGAGATTGCGGTTTCCGGGCCGGACCTGGCACGAAGCCTGACCGACCTGGGCCTTGTCGATGAGTACCGGCTGTACTTCCACCCCGTCGTGCTTGGTCGCGGCAAGCCATTCTTTGCCGGCCCCCGGCCACCGCTCCGCCTTGTTTCCACCGATTCCGTTGGCGAGGGCACGGCCAGGCTCACGTACGTTCCGGCTTGATCGCGCGACTCGTCCGACGGCCTGCAACGACGCATCAGGTCCGTTTTGGGGTCATTGGGCGCCGGAGTAATGGCGGAGAGGAAGGCCGCCCGGATAGCTTCCAATAAGCTCTAGCACGCTCCAGCACGCCTCATTTACCCCCGAAAAATCGAATGTTTATGCTCTAGACAGTTCTAGAACGCTCCAGTAACTTCCGGCTATCGTTTGTGCGTAGAGACGCATCGAACCGGGAGGCCAGCAGTGGCGCGGGGCATCAACAAACTGTCGGTCAAGGCCGTCGCGGCGGCACGGGAACCGGGCCTATATGGCGATGGTGGCAACCTTTACTTGCAGGTCGCTGACATCGACGGCGCCGGCCCGACGAAATCCTGGGTGCTGCGGTACATGATTGACGGCCGGGCCCGGAAGATGGGCCTCGGAAGCATCAACGATTTCAGCCTGGCCGAAGCCCGCGAACGGGCGCGACAGATCCGCCAGAAGCTTGCCGATGGCGTCGACCCCATCGAGGCCCGCCTCGCCGCTCGCGACGCTGCCCGGAAGGAGACGGCGGAAAACGTCACCTTCAAAGCTGCCGCCGAGAAGTTCCTCGAGGTGCATGAGGCCGGCTGGCGCAACGACAAGCACAAGGCGCAATGGCGCTCGACCTTGGCGAGCTACGCCTTTCCCTCGCTGGGCACGAGGCCCGTCAAGGCCGTAGACGCCCCGCTGATCAACGCTGCACTGGCGCCGATTTGGGCCAAGACACCGGAAACGGCAAGCCGTGTCCGCCAGCGTGTCGAGCGGGTCGTGCAGTGGGTGAAAGACGGAATGCCCTTGCCTGCGACGGCCAAGGCGAAGCGCGTCGCGCATCATGCGGCGCTGCCCTGGCAGGAAATCCCCGCCTTCATGGCTGAGCTTCGCCAGCGTGACAGCATCTCGGCTCGGGCGCTGGAGTTCACTGTCCTGTGTGCGGCCCGGACCGGAGAGACGATCGGCGCGACCTGGCCCGAGATCGATCTCGACGGCAAGGTGTGGACGGTGCCGGCCGCTCGGATGAAGGCGGGTAAGGATCACCGCGTCCCCCTCAGCGACCGCGTTGTCGAGATCCTGCGGGACCTGCCACGGGAGAAGGGCGCGCCCTATGTGTTCCCTGGGGGGAAGGAGAAGTCACCCCTCTCCAACATGGCCATGTTGGAATTGGTGCGCGGCATGCGGCCGGGCTTGACCGTCCACGGTTTCCGCAGCGTGTTCAAGGACTGGGCCAGCGAGTCGACCAACTACCCCAACATCGTCAGCGAGGCCGCGCTTGCCCACACGATCAGCGACAAGGTCGAGGCGGCATATCGGCGAGGCGAGCTGTTGGAGAAGCGCCAAAAGCTAATGCGGGACTGGTCCGCCTACTGCGCACGACCGCCGGTTGTTGGCGCCAATGTCGTAGAGATCGCCAGTCGCGCTCGGCTGGAGGCGTAGAGTTCGATCGCCTGCCGAATTTATCTTCGGGGATGGTCAAGGTTGTAAGGCGACAACGGCGCGCACGTGAATACAATAGGTGTCCTCGCAACCTCTCGTAAGAGGAAACCGTGGACACCACGACCCCAAAGTCTCTCGGCCGGTTCCTGCGGCTCAAAGCTGTAGTAGACGAAACCGGCCTGCCGCCATCATCCATCTATGCCGAGATGGCTAAGGGCGCCTTCCCGAAGCCGGTAAAACTTTCAGCAAACCGAGTCGCGTGGCTGGAAAATTCAATTGAGGCATGGAAGGCCGAGCGCATCGCTGAGCGCGATCAGGCTGCGGCCTAGTGATCAAGCCCCCACCCGACGACTCGGCGCCCTCAAACGGCGGGCTGCTGTCCGACTACATGACGACCGTCGAGACGGCGCGCGAGCTGCGCATCGGACATCGGACACTGCTGCGCTGGCACGCCCTGAAATGCGGTCCGCCTCGGGTGAAGGTAGGCCGGCAGTTCCTGTACCGCCGCGAGGCGATCAGAGCATGGCTCGAAGCGAAAGAGCAGGAATCTTGAAGCGCGAACGGCGAGGCCACCACAACCTCGCCGCGTACGCGCTCAACTTCAACCCGGATTTGACCCTCGACAGGATCAAGAATGGATCAGATTAATCCCGGCGCCAGCAGTGCGCAAGCAGCCGACGAGTTCGCCGCGCCGCCGCATGGGCTGAGGCTCTCCGCCGCGACGGGGGTCGACAAGCCGGTGACCCCGGTCACGTTCACCTGGCCCGAGTTGGCGCTGGAGTTCGCGACCCACACGATCGGCCCGAAGGGAGGCGAGTGCTTCTTTTCCGGCACGTTCACCGGGAAGAGGCACAAGGGCGACGAGATCGCGACACGCGCCATGTTCGCGCTCGACATCGAGCACAACAAGGCAACCGGCGAGATCCCACCACCACCGCAGGCCGTGGTCGCCAGGCTCAGGGACCGCCGCCTTGCCGGTGTCGTCTACACGACGTGGATGAACGGACACGAAGGCACGTTCAAGGACAAGAGCGGCGCGACACACACGATCCAGGCCAGCGACAACATTCGCTATCGCGTCGTCATGCCGATGCGCGAGGAGATCCATTTCTCCACGGGCGACAAGGCCGCTCACAAGAGGGAGTGCGACATCGACAAGCTCGCGGCGCTCCATGTTGCCGAGAATCTCGGTCTGCGCGGCGTGGTCGACGAGTCCAAGTGCACGGTCGACGGCCCGCTCTACACGCCACGCCGAGCCGAGGGCTCACCGTGCTACGCGAAGATCGTCGAAGGCGAGCCACTCGACGGGAAGGCGATCTACGCCATCGTGACGCCCGCCTACGAACGTGCGCGGGCCGAGGAGAAGGCACGAGCGGCAAAGGACGAAGCGCGGTTCGAGGCGGCGCACCGGGAACTTCGGCGCCGGCCACTGATCGATATCGACGACGGTCCGATTGCCCGCTTCAACCGCGAGCATCCGCTCGATGAGATGCTGGTCGCCTGCGGCTACACGCGCAGGGGGTCGACTGACCATTACCGCTCACCGCTGCAGGGCACGGACAGTTACGCGACCCGGACGTATGGCGAGCGCTGGATCTCGCTCTCGGACAGCGATGCAGCCGCCGGCCTCGGGATGGCAAGCAAGAGCGGCAATGCGCGCTGCGGCGATGCCTTCGACATCCATTGCTTCTTCCATCACGGCGGCGACCGTGCGGCGGCGCTGGCAGCATTGAGGCCGGGCGCCAGCTACAACGGCCATGGCGGCGGCACGCCCAACGACAAGACTCCCAGCCTCGCCAGCTTCATCCGCGCCGCCATGGTGATGGAGGTGCGCAACGCGGATGGATGGCCTGCCAAGCCCACTGGAGCCGCGGGGGAGGCCTTCCGGGGAAGGATATGGGCCGAGTGGCTCAAGGCCGGCGGGGCGGCCAACAGGGCTGATTTCGACGCCACGGCCGATACCCTCGCCGGCAATGAGCCAGCCTTCCCGGACGATATCCTCGCCGACGCCAAGCAAAACGAGGAGGGTGTCTCACCGCCACCGGGCGGTGGCGGTGAGACACACGAAGACGACGGCGCCGCCCGGAAGCGGAAGCCACGCTTCGAGTTAATCCCGTGGAAGGACTACACGCTCGCGCCCGAGGGCGAGGAATGGCTGGTTCACGACCTTCTGCCGAAAGAAGGCGTCGCAGTCATTTACGGAAAATGGAAGTCGTTCAAGAGCTTCCTCGCGCTCGACCTCGCGGCGGCCATTGCGCGGCGGGACCGCCGGCTGTGGGCAGGACGCGCCACGCGCCAGGGCGTCGTTGTCTACATCTGCTGCGAGGGTGCCGGCGGCATGCGCAAGCGGATCGAGGCGTACCGGCAGATCCACGGCCTGAAGGATCTCGACTTCTACGTGATCGCGGCGCGCCCCTCGCTCGGCGTGCGGGCCGGCGATGCGGGGGAATTGATCGAAGCCATCCGCGCGGCGGTGGGCGATGACGTGCCGGTGCTGGTGATCATCGACACCCTGGCACGCACGCTGGCCGGCAAGGACGAGAACGGCGAAGGAATGAGAAACTTCGTCGACAACGCCGAGGATGTCGCCGACAACTTCCGCTGCCTCGTGCTGGCTGTCCACCACGAGGGCGCGGGCGAGACCGACCGCATGCGTGGCAGCACGACGCTAGACGCCGCCTCGGTGGCGACCTGGCACGTCAAGAAAGACGGCGGCGGTGCGCTGGGCTGCACCGTGACGATCCAGGACGCCAAGGACGGCGAGAGCGGCGAGACGCTGCGCGTGACGCTGCAAAAGGTCGAGCTGGGCGACAGGCAGATGCAAAGCACGCTGATGGTCGAGAGCGTCGAGTTTTCGGCGGCGGCGGAGGACGGCACGCCAGCGAAGAAGAAGCCTACGCCTAGCCTCAATGCCTTCATGACGAGCGTCAATATCGCGATGGATCGTTCCGGCATCGACGCGCACCTGCCCGACAACGGGCCAAGGGTGAAGGCGGTGAGTATCGAGCTTGTGCGCACGGTCTACTACGACAAGCGCGCCGACCTCGACCAGGACAGCAAGCGCAAGGTCTTCCGCGACCAGATGAAAGCCGCCATCGAGCGCGAGTTGCTAGTGTCCGGCACGATCACCGGCAAGCCGATGCTCTGGTATCCGGGGAAGCGATGATCCGGTCCAGAACAGAACAAAGGGGGGATACAGCGGAACAAATCCACTTGTTCCGCTACGGAACGGAACAACCCGGAAAATCCACTTGTTCCGCCTGTTCCGGTAGCCGTGAAACGCAAGCGGGCCAGCGATCTGTGCCGGAACAAAAATCAAAATCCACTTGTTCCGGTACCGGAACGGAACACACCCCCCCCTTAGAGGGGTGTTCCGGGTGTTCCGGTGTCCGTGTTCCGCCGCACGGGCCGCTGACCGACGCGCGCCCCAACTCTCGCACTGGCAGCATCATGACCTGGCCCCTCGTCTTCCTCCAGCATCCCACCACCATCGCCGCCATACCGGCGTGGGCGCCGCCGCTCGCCGGCACCGCCCAGCAGATGGCCGACGCCCTCGTTCTTTGGGTGTCGTGCCACAAAGCCCCCGAGCGCAGGGCGGCCGCCTCCGCCAAGTTCCGGGAGTGGCACGGCAAATGGGCCGCCCAAGGCGGCGGCACCGACGCGGACCTCAAGACCGGGATACGGCCGAGCCGTCGGCGAGGCGTGGCTTTTACACACGCTCCCGTAAAAACAGAAATCTTCACGGTGCCATTGCCCGCCGTTGCAGCGCCATTCGCGCCCGTCTGCACCGCGCCAGCCATGCCGATCAGCACACAACAGCGGCCTATTGCGTGCCATTGGTTGGAAAAGCCGTACCCTTGGCAACTATCCGGTTTTGTGTCATGCGGAGACAGTATCCGCCGTCCGTGAGCGCAAAACGCAATGTTTCCTGGACTCTCCTTGGTGGCCTCGATTGCTACTCACGCTCCTACGCACAATCCGAGGGGTCTCCGCCGATGACCGATGAAGTCACCGACCAACCGATCGCGCCGCGGCGTGGTCGCCCGCTTGGCCTGCCCAAGAGCGGAGGGCGCAAGAAAGGCGTGCCGAACAAAACCACCGCCGACGCCAAGGAGACGATCCTGAAGCGCGGCAAGCCCATGGAGCTGCTGTGCGACGTGGCTCGCGGGCTCAAGATCCGTGTTGGCCCACAGGCTGGCCCCGGTGAGCCGCAGTTCGTGTACCCGACCTTGGGCGAGCGCCTGCAGGCCGCGCGGACGCTGCTGGCGAAGGTCGTCCCGGACGTGAAGGCCGTGGAGGTCACCGGCAAGGACGGCGGCCCGATCCAGAACTCGACTGTCGACCCCGTGGCACAGGCCGCTGCACTGGAGCGCCTGGGCGAGGCCCTACGAGCACGGCGCAGGGAGGTGCCGCCGGTCTACACCGGGCCGCCGGCCCTCGCTGTGGTGCCGCCCGTGCCGCACTTCCGGGTGCCGCCCGCGCCGCCGCCTACTCTGCCCGAGGGCTACGTCATGATCGATGAGCGCGACGCCGTTGTTGTCGAGTACGAGGGCGCCACCGTGTTCAAGGCGATCGACAAGGCCAACGCCCTGGCCTTCGTCGATCAGCACGTCGAGGCCCGCCGCAATGGATGACGGACGCGACCTCGACCGAGCCGAGCTGTTCGATCTGGCGCGGCGCCTGAGCTTCGTCGTGACGATCATGGAGCGCATCGAGGCGGGAGAGCCCGTATCTCCCTCCTACGCTGCCATGCTGACACAGCTGTCGCCGTGGCTGCTCGAATTCCTCGCCGATCTCCTGATGGAGCCGGCCCCCTGCATGTCGCCGACAGGTGAAACGGCGACCACTCCCGGAGTATCGTGATGACCACCGCCACCCTTGCCAAAAAGACCGACCCCGAGACCGAAGAGAAGTCCGCATTCGTCATCCCGGCCAACCTCGTTACGATCGACGTGGACGGTTTCGCCACTCGCCTCCTGTTCATCCGTCTGCCCGAGGGCATGCCCGCACAGGCGCTCGACTCGCCCGCCATCTGGCGTCTCGTCCAGGGCAATCCCGACAAGTCGCTCAAGCTGTTCGACAAGCTGCTCCTGGTTGCTTTCGATGAAAGCTGGATCGCCGAGGCCCTTGTCGTCCGCGCCGATGCCGTGTCGGCCGTGATCTCGAAGCCGAGGCTCACCACGATCCCGGTGCGCTACGACAAATTGTTCGAGGACGAAACCTATCGCGTGAAGTGGTTTGGCACCGGGTTCGCCGTCGAGCGCAAGGCAGACAACCAGCGGGTCACAGGCATCGTCGCGAACGCGCCGATCGCCGAGCGCGATCTCGTCCGCCTGCATCCGGTGCGCGCATGAAGCGCCTCCTGATCGACATGCTGCCAGGAGGCACGTACGCCGTGCGCTTGGAGGGGACCGAGGAACTGCTGGTCTCCGGCACCCGCGAGCCGTTGCGCGACGGCGCATCTGCGTTGCTGGCCCAGGACTACGATCCGGGCGTCTTGATGACGATGCGAGTGCGCGGACGTAGCAGCGACACCCATGCACGCGGACCGATCGGTGATTTCGCGAAATCGGTTGATGCCTGCCTTCGCCGCGCACCTTGGGTGCCGCTGCCGCACGAGTGCGACACATGAGCGACGGAACCGACCTTGCCGTTACCGAGCAATCGCCCGCGGGCGGCGCGGAGCTGGCCGAGATCCAACACACCCTGCGCCACGCCCCTGCAGAGTACTGGCGCAACCGCGACATGCAGGCCCGGCACTTGGGCTTGCTGCCGAGCGATGGCTCGCCCGCGCACCGGGCGCGAGGCGTTGCGCCGGCAGCGCCGGCCGATGACGGGGAGGCCGTCCAACTGACCATTCCCGGCACGGCGACTTCGTTGCAAGCGGCGGCGGGTCGCGGCGCGAACGGCGTGCTGGCCAATCTCCCGCCCTCTGCCGGGGCCTCGCTGGAATCGTCTTTCAACTCGTTGCCGGTCGGCGTGGTCAACGCCTGCCGCGAAGAGTTGGCGGCCCCGTGCCCGAAGTTCGCCCCGCCCGCTGATGATGCGTTCCTGGCGAGATTCGCCGCGTCGCCGCGTGGCCGCGAACTGGCGCGCGAGTGGGGCTCCATCGCGGCAGTGCGCCTCGGTCGCGTTCAGGCGCGGATGGACAGGTGGTTTGATCGAATGGCGAACGACGCCGACCGCAAAACGGCGGGAGCGTGGTTTCGTGGCCTCCCGGCGAATCAGGCGAGCGCGATTTTCCGCGCTCTCTCGGCGTGATGGCCGACCGCGACGAGTTGCCCTTGCCGCGGCCAGCCGTGCCGGCGAAGTCCTACCGCGTGACGTTCCCGCAAGGCGAGGCGCGCACCTACGACGCAGTCGGCTTCCGCGTCGATGGCGGTGCCCTGATCCTGCTGCTGCCGGCCGGCTATGTCGCTGCCTTCGCGCCTGGGTAATGGCTGACGGTCGAATCGTTGCCCCCTCAAGGACGAGCTCCATGACCTACGATGATGCAGACGAACCAGCAAAGGCAGCCGCACCCTCCGGCGCTCCGGACATCGAGATTCCCCCGGAAATGATTGCGGCGGGCTGGGATGTCCTTGCTCGCAGCGACGGCGAAATAGGCTTTCCAGACAGCCAGTACCGGGATGAGGTCATCACGCGGGTCTTTTGGGCGATGCTTTGCGCCGCACCCTCTTCCGTTGCTTCCAAAATATGTGGATCGCCATGTCGATCTTGAAGAACTTCTGCGCGAGTTTCTTCACGTCGCTCTCGATTCCAATCATTTCCTCCTCGGTGATCTCTTTCCAGCGATAGTCTAGCCTTTTATCGGCGGTGAGCCGCAATTGGCCTACCTTCTTTGTCTTTGCTCCCATCCACCATGAATCATGGACTGCTCTGTTGCGCTTCATGGTGATCGGGATGGCCTCATTGCTGAACTTGTTTAAGTCATCAATGATCGACTGGGGCGCCTCGTTAAGGCGGGCGAGGGAGATCAGAGCGCGAAGCTTGTTGTGGATCCCCAGTATCTGGGCAGTCATGCAAGCGCCGGGCTCGTCCCGCCTCAACCCGGCGAGTAACCAGCTAAGGCGGTCCACCTCCCATTCCAGCTTTCCCCACCTTGAGGCTATTCTGCCGACTATGGCGTATATCGGCGAGCTGTCCGGGAGGCTGGCCATCACCACCTCCCCCTCAAAATCGAACGACATGGCATCCTCCCCCGATGACACCGAAGCGCCGGGTCACGCTCCTGCCTTCAGGGTTACAACCATGCACCGGGTTTGAATAGGGAGAGTCGGCCCTCAGAGGATGTGGCAGGGCGTGCGCAGAGGCCGGAAACCTGCCCGCTGGACTCGATCTCGGCCTTGGGGCTACCAGCCTGGCCGCAACCGGGCGATGGCGCTCAGCGGGCAGATATGAGCTTCCTGAATTGGTGAGCGTTCACTCATTGGAGCGAGGGGACCGGGAAATCTGCCGGCTTGCTCCTAACCAATCAGCATTTCTGCGGTCGACCACATCGACTCGTAAGCCAGAACTTTGAGCTTTGCCGTCTCAGGATCTGCACGCACCAAGCTCGTGTGCGCTCTCGTGCCGAGCGCATTAAAGGACTGTCCAACAGACCACGCCTCATGGTCATCCACCAAGATCAGCCGATCGTGCAGGGCCTTTGCTGGGGCCAGTCGAATGGCCATTGGCCTCACCGTCCCGAATTGCGTCACCCACTTCTCGCCTGCAGGTTTCAACGCAGGCTTGTGGCTCGCCTTGTCAGCCAAAATCTTCACTTTCACCTGCTCTGGCGCCAGCACGGCGAAATCGGTGAGCAGATTCGCATGCGAGCCCGTCTGATCGACGCCGCCAGGATCGCCCGCGCCATACGTGCGCAGCGGAGGGAGGAACAATGAGCACCCCCGACATGCTCACCGTCGAGCACCGCATCGGCCGGGTCAGGTCAATCTTGACCGGGATGCAAACCATCGCCCGCAACGCCGACGACGGCATCGATGTCGGCTCCATATGTGAAGACCTTGAGCTGATGGCTCAGGAGGAGATGACGAAGGTCATGGCGGTGCTGGGCACGGAGGTTCTGAACCGCGACTGCTGACACCGGCAGCCCTCAGCCCGATCCCACAGGCCCCGCTCATCGAGGCCTTTCTTTGCAGATTGATCACCCGCTACCGCCGCGACTCGTCGCGTGTAGTATCGGCCGAATTTCCGGGGGGAGGCGACATTGAATAACTTGACCGATTCGCCCGATTGGATGGCCGAATTGAAGCCCAGGGCCGACAACCTTTTCCGTGTCGGTATTGTGGGGACGATCGTGTGGCTCGCGGTCGGAATTCTATTGATGCTGTGCGCCTCTGATCGAAGCAACCTACCCAAGCCAAATGAGTGGGGCGACATCTTCGCTGGCCTATTTGCGCCCGTCGCCTTCCTTTGGCTGATTATCGGCTACAAACAGCAGGGTCGTGAACTGCAACTGAACACCAGGGCACTTGAGCTGCAAGTAGCCGAGTTGAGGCAGTCGGTGGAACAACAGCGTGATCTAGTGGAAGCTACGAAGCAGCAGGTTATCGTCATAACTGAACAGCACGCGAGGCAGCGCGCCCTTGACGATGCAGCATCCCAACCACGTTTCGTGTTCGCTTGGCTGCAGACTGGAGCGATCAGCGGCGGATCAACTCAGGTTTCGTTTTCAATCACGAACGAAGGCGAGACCGTTATCAATCTCCACATCAAAAGCGAACCTCCCAGCATCGGAGACAAAGGGCTTGTCGTGATATCGGCGCTCAGTCGCGGCCAAACCGATAAATTCAAGCTGAACTTCCCGAAAACGCCCGATTCAGTCACGTTCGATCTTCAATACGACGACATCAATGGGCAGCGAGGGCATCAGCGGTTTGTCTCGACAGGCTCGGGCCATCGGGCGGCGTTTAGGCGCCAAACCCGTGACTCGGAGGGTGAAAATCCAACACATTAGGTGGGCTCGCTTGGGTATATGCCCGCCGCTTCACGCGCCTATCACTACAAAGTCTGTAGCGAGAGCAAGCCCGCAGGAGTACAATCGCGCAAAGGAGTGGCCATGCCCGGACTGGTGCTGAACGACGATCGACGGAACCCCGTCCTCGCGGGCGTGCAGAAGGGCGACTGGGTCCGCCTGCTCGAGCCGCACTACGACGGCTACCAGCTCCTCCCGGAAGGGGCCATCGTGCACTGGTGGAACGACGATCCGCCCTCCGCCAACTACGTGGCTCTGTCCAACCACGGGTTCGCTCCCGACGACGTTCCACACATGACGGACGGCGAGCCGCCGGCCGACTACCTCGACCCACGCACGGGCAAGAGGCCCGTTCCTGGCTCGATCTGAGCAGCTCCACTAAAGGGCGGCCATCCGGGATGCCGCACCCGGTCCGGCCTTGGCGCTTTCCGCGTGGCTGAGAGACTCTCTAGGCCTTCTTTCTCGCCTTGCCTTTTCGGGGATTTACCTCAGCCGCGTCTACAATGATCGAACCGGGCCCCACTGGCTGGCCTTCGATTACGCGCTGAATGCCAACCTGAGGAATTGTTATGACGACGCCAGGAGACGCCGCTTGCTCGGGCGCCGGAGAGAAATTTCCGGTACCGATCGCCAGCGACAGCATTAAACTCCATCTTCCCTCGTGGACGCCACACTGTTTGATAATGACTTCCACAAGCTCCGTGTGCGCGAGCGCGTATTGGTTGGTTTCAGCCATTAGGCCACCTTTGGGTTAACAGCAGCAATAACGTGTGGCGCAGGCAAACTCTGGACGCCCAACGGGCGCACTCCAGAGATTTCGATGCCGCTAGGCGCACTGCTCGCAAAGAAGGTTGAATAGCCGGTGTCTACGTCCAGTCGAACACTACTCAGCGTCAATGCCACTTTTGGACTGGAGCCCCAAATACCAACCACGGGAACGGGATGACGAAGTGTGTCCGGCGCCGACACGTGTGCCGCAAGCGCCGCCACAATGTAGGTATTCAGACTCACACCTTCACGTTGCGCGGCGTAGCTAATTTTCCTGTGAAGGCTCTTCGGAAGTCGCGTCACAAATCTACCGCTATATGCGGTAACTTCGATTGGCTCCGGGACTTCCTTCCCACTTTCAATGGTTCCAGCTATCCAACTCAAAGCCACATCTTCAAGCGCCCTCAAGGCGTCCACGTCGGTATCGGCAAGTGCGATGCAGCCAGGAAATTCAAGAATTTCAGCACGAAAACTTCCGTCTTCTTCCCGGATGACTAGGCGAGAGTATGGTCTTTTAAGATAATCAGTCGGCGTCATTCTTAATCTCCGTCCTCCGCACCACCAAAATTGTCTGGAAACGTCGCTTCCCAAGCCGCGACATCGTCCTCGAAGACATTCAGAATGCTGTTCCTGGTCCCAGGAGGAAGATCGCGATTGCCGTGATGAGGGATCGACAATGGGAACCCGCTCAGTTCGGTGTGTTCCCAGGTCGGCTCTTTGCCTCTCTTTACTCTCTTTCGCCCCAACCTCTTGGCCATGCTTTCCAACGCAGACGCCTTCTGCGGAGATCGCCGCATGTGGGCGATCTCCTGCGCAAGCCGATCCAGTGTACTGCGTTTCATGGTACTACATATGATATCACGCGCCAGAGACAAGAGGGAAGCGCTCTACCTTGCCGTCACCCATAAGTGTGACGCATGTGCCCTGCACGACCCAAGACAGACGAGACACAAAGGCGCTAGCGCTACAATGGCTCGCCGAATGGTCTTGCTCCTGCGGCGCGCCCAGATATGTGCGCAGAGATCACGGCATTTCAGAAAGTCGTTTATTTTCAGTAACTTATTGGCGGTAATGGCGGAGAGGAAGGGATTCGAACCCTCGGTACGGGTTTACCCCGTACAACGGTTTAGCAAACCGCCGCCTTCGACCGCTCGGCCACCTCTCCGCAGCCCGTTAAGACCCCGGCGATCGAAATATCCACGACGGATGCGCGGCGGTTCTACCGGCCGGAGTCGGCGGTGTCAAACGACGCTGGGGGCATCTTCGGGATTCTGCTTGCAGAATCAGGCTCTTGGCCCCCTGCCCGAGGCGTGGCACGGTGCCGGGATGCGTACCCAGGCCCCGACTTCGATCGAGATGCTGCAGCGTCTCGTGGCATTCGACACCACGTCGCGCAATTCCAACCTCGACCTGATCCGCGACATCCAAGGCTACCTGTCGGAGTTCGGCGTGGCCAGCACGCTGGTGCCCAATGCCGAGGGCACCAAGGCCAATCTGTTCGCCACCATCGGGCCCGAGACCGAGGGCGGCATCGTGCTGTCGGGCCATACCGATGTCGTGCCGGTCGACGGCCAGCCCTGGACCACCGATCCCTGGACGCTGACCGAGAAGTCCGACGGCAACTTGTACGGCCGCGGCACCTGCGACATGAAGGGCTTCATCGCCGTCGTGCTGAGCCACGTCCCGGCCTTCCAGCGCGCCCGGCTCAAGGTGCCGATGCACTTCGCCTTCAGCTACGACGAGGAGATCGGCTGCCTCGGCGCGCCCGCCCTGGTCGAGAAGCTGATGGGCGCCGTGCCGCGGCCGCGGGCGGTGATCGTCGGCGAGCCGACCATGATGGGCGTGGTCAATGCGCAGAACGCCGGCGGCGGCATCGTCACCACCTTCACCGGCGTCGAAGCCCATTCCTCGATGACCCATCTCGGCGTCAGCGCCATCCACTTCGCCGGCGACTTCATCCATTGGCTGAACGAGCTGCAGGCCGAGCTGTCCCAGCGCAAGCGCACCGACATCGACACCGTGCCCGGCCACACCACGATCAACGTCGGCATCGTGGGTGGCGGCACCGCTGGCAACATCCTGGCGCGGGAATGCAAGCTCAACTGGGGCTATCGCACCCTGCCCGGCGACGATCCCTGGGAAGTGCAGCGCCGGGCCGAGCAGTATGTCGCCGAGCTGCTGCTGCCGAAAATGAAGGCCAAGCATCCCGACGCCAACATCGAGATGAAGCGCCGTTCGTTCCTGCCCGCCCTCAATCCCGACGAGAATGCCGAGGCCGCCAAGCTCGCCCTCGAATGGACCGGCGGCAACCGGACCTATGCCGTGCCCTACGGCACCGAGGCCGGCATCTTCCGCGGCCATGGCGTATCGACCGTGATCTGCGGTCCCGGCGACATCGCGCAGGCCCACCAACCCGACGAGTTCGTGGCGCGCTCGCAGATGGACGCGTGCGACGCGTTCGTGGGGAAGGTCATCAAGTGGGCCGAGAGCCGCTAAGGACAAGGGCTCAAAGGGACCGCGCGCATCCCTGCGCGCTCATCGCGCATGTGAATGCGCTGGATCATGAGCGCGCAGGATGCGCGCGGTCCAATGAAGTCTAGCCTTCCGTGCGGCGGCCGGATTCGAACAGGAACCAGACGCGCTGTTCGGTTTCGTCGACCCAGTTCTCGATCAGGCTCGCGGTGGCGATGTCGTTGTGCTCGTCGCACAGTTCGTGGAGTGTCCGCATGTGCACCGCGAGCTGCTTGTTGTCCTCGCGCAGTTCCGCCAGCATGTCGTGCGGCGTGACGTAGTCGGCGTCGTTGTCGAGCACCCTCTGCAGCTTCTTGATCTGGCCGATCGAGCGGAGGGTATTGCCGCCGAGCTTGCGCACGCGCTCGGCGATCGGATCGCCCATGGCATAGATCTGGTCGGCCTGCTCGTCGAGCATCAGGTGATAGTCGCGAAAATGCGGGCCCGAGATGTGCCAGTGGAAATTCTTGGTCTTGAAGTAGAGCGCGAAGACGTCGGCGAGCAGGATGTTCAGGCCACCCGAGATGTCCCTGGTCGCGTTGGCACCGAGATCGGTGGGTGTTGCGAGGTTGGCGGATTGACGGGATTTGGCGTTGTCGCTCATGGGCCGAAACTCCTTTGGTAACTCTCGCGGCGGACAGTAGCCGCCTTCCAAACCGGATGCCACCGCGCTCGTCGCGCGTTACGATCCGCCGCAATGAACGTCAGCCGGACCGCGCTTTTCCTGGGCTTCGCCAAGATCGGCCTCTTGGGATTCGGCGGCGTGGCGCCGTGGGCCCGCCACGTCATCGTCGGCGAGAAGCGCTGGCTCAGCGAACGCGAATACGCCTCGATCCTCGGCGTCGGCCAAGTGCTGCCCGGCCCGAATACAGTCAACTCCGCGATCATCATCGGCGACCACTTCCAAGGCACGGTGGGCGCGCTGTCCGCCGTGCTCGGCCTGCTCTGCACGCCGATCGCCGTGCTGATCGGGATCGCGCTGATCTACGACCGTATCGCCGGCCTGCCGAGCGTCGGCGCGGCGATCGGCGCAGGCGCCGCAGCTGCTGCCGGCCTGGTGATCGGCACGGCGATCAAGATGGCGCGGCGGCTCAAGCCCAATGTCACGGCGGTCGCCGTCGGGCTCGCGGCGTTCGCCTCGGTTGGCCTGCTGCACGTGCCGATGGCGCTGGCGATCGCCGTGCTGGGACCGATCAGCATCGCGCTTGTCTGGCAGGAACGGCGCGGCAAATGAGCGAGCTGCTGAATCAACTCGGCACGACCTTCGCGTGGCTGTCGCTGCTGCAGTTCGGCGGCACCAATGCCGTCGTGCCGGAAATGCATCGCCAGGCCGTCGACGTGCTGCATTGGATGGATGCGCAGACCTTCGTCAACCTGTTCGCGCTGGCCCAGCTTGCGCCCGGTCCGAACGTGATGGTGGTCAGCCTGATCGGCTGGCACGTCGCCGGCTTCCCCGGCCTCCTGGTCGCGACGGTCGCGATGACCGGGCCGCCCTGCCTGCTCGCCTTCGGCATGAGCCGGCTGATGCAGCGCGCCGGCCAGTCGCGCTGGCTCGCCATCGTCAAAGACGGGCTGGTGCCGCTCGCCATCGGCATGATCCTGGCCAGCGGCTGGATCATGGCCAGCACCTCGGATCTCAGCCCGATGAGCCTCGGCATCACGGCCGCCGCGACGGCGTTCGTGGCGTTCACCGAATACAATCTGCTGTGGGCGTTGGGTACCGCGATCGCGCTCGGCCTCGGCGCTCACCTGGCTGGAATCGGCTGATCAGAACGCCGCGCAGATCGCGCGCTCGACGCGCAGCACGCTGAGCTGATTGAATTGCCTTTTGTAGGTGTCGATGATCGCCTGCACCTTCGGCAGATGCGACGGCGCATCGGGCACGATGATGACCAGCAGCTTGCTGCGCTCGCGCGTGATACGGCCTGAAGGAATGCGGTACTGGCCGGCGACATCGAGCACGCTCAAGCCATCCGGAAAGCGCGGTGTCACTTCCTCGTTGAGGAACGCCGCCCACTCCACGTCGCCGATCTCGCGATCCTTGGTCGCGAGACCGAAATAGAGGTCGATCTGCAGGGCCGGCTTGAGCGGCGCAGTGCAGGTCGTCGCGATGGTCTGCGGTGCGGGCGGCGTGCAAGCGGACAGCGCGAGGAGCGCCGCCGCCAGGACCGTCTTCCTCATCCGCTAGTTCAGGTACGGAACGGCCATGCCTTTGACTACCGCCGGACGCGCATTGATGATGTCGTACCAGCGCTTCACGTTCGGGTAGTCGGCCAGGTTGACCTGGTGCCACTCGTGCCGCGCCGTCCACGGGAAAATCGCCATGTCGGCGATGGTGTAGTCGGCGCCCGCCGAGAACGCATTGCCCGCGAGCTGCTTGTCGAGCACGCCGTAGAGACGCTTGGCCTCGTCGACATAGCGCTTGATGCCGTACTCGATCTTGGTCGGCGCGGCGCGCAGGAAATGGTGCGCCTGGCCGAACATCGGCCCGACACCGCCCATCTGCCACATCAGCCATTCCAGCGTCTTGTACTTCGCGACAGGGTCCTTGGGCAGGAACTGGCCGGTCTTCTCCGCCAGGTAGATCAGGATCGCGCCCGACTCGAACAGGCTGATCGGCTTGCCTCCGGGACCGTCGGGATCGAGGATCGCGGGGATGCGGTTGTTCGGGCTGATGCGCAGGAACTCGGGCTTGTGCTGCTCGCCCTTGGAAATGTCGACCTTGTGCACACTGTACGGCAGACCGCATTCCTCGAGCATGATCGAGATCTTGCGGCCGTTCGGCGTTCCCCAGGTATGAAGTTCGATCGTCGCCAATTTTCTCCCCCTCGTTGCCTGGCTAGATGTCGTTGTCGTCGCCCGAGCTGTCGAAGCCCGAGTCGTCGAAATCCGAGTTGTCGGATGTCGAATCGTAGGTGTCGGCAGCCGCCACATCCTGTCCGTAGTCGGGCGAGGAGAGCTGGTCCGGCGGCAGCAGGGACGACGGGTTCATCGCCGGATTGGCGAACGCCTGGCTGGTGCTGTGGCCGAACATGCTGCTGATGCCCTGGAAGAGCAATGCGCCGCCGGCCACGCCAGCTGCCGTCGTGAGCGCCGTGCGCAGGAAGCTGCCACCGCCGCCCGCCGGTGCGCCCATCGGCGCCTGCTGGCCGGACGGTGCAGCCTGCGGAGCGGCTGGTGCAGCCTGCCAGGGAGCGGGCGCGGCGGGAGCCTGAGGCGCCCTCGGCGCGGAGCCCCAGGGACCGATCTTCGGCGCCGAACCGAGGAAGCTGGTTTCGCTCGCCTTGCTCTCCAGCTCGGCGATGCGCGCCTTCGCCTGCTTCATTGCCTCTTCCTGCACGATCACGGTTTGCGTCAGGAGGTAGACGGCGGATGGCTGGCGGCTGACATAATTTGCGATCAGGCGTTCCGCCTCGGGATCGCGCGGCTGATTCTCGAACTGCTGCAGACGGCCGAAAAGATCGGCGATCAGGTCGCGTTCCTGCTGTTGCATGATGGTGTCTCCCGCCCCGAAAAGGGCAGGGTGAACGTGGTTGCCCGGCCCTCAGGCGTCAAGGGCTTGTCCTGTCGAGGTCCGCAGCCAGGAAAGGCTCATTTGCGATAACCTTCGGTTACACTCGCGTGAACTCCATGGTCCAGTTGGTTTCCCAGTGATTGCCCTCGTCGAGCGAGAAGGCCTGCTCCCAGCGCGGCGCATCGGTCGTGATGTGTGACCAGATGGAGCGCACGCGGATGGCGCGGCCATCGAGCGCGTCGTTACCGTAGAAGACACCGAACGGACCGTCGGGCCGCAACTTGAAACCACCGCGGACGGGCGGCCCGATCTGGCCAGGCCTGCGGCTGTCGAGCCAATGGATCGTCCACTGTTCCCTGTCGGGATCCCACAGCCGCAAGCTGATGCCGGTATAGCCGCCGCCCGGCATCCCGATGTCGCTCTCGTCGGTATTGCCATAACCGGCGAGGAACTTTCGTGCGGCGCAGGTGCCGTCGAACTCGATCCAGTCGTTGCACCCGCTG
This sequence comes from Reyranella sp., assembly GCF_965279465.1. Taxonomy (NCBI): domain Bacteria; kingdom Pseudomonadati; phylum Pseudomonadota; class Alphaproteobacteria; order Hyphomicrobiales; family Reyranellaceae; genus Reyranella; species Reyranella sp. The sequence goes on along the minus strand of NZ_OZ257242.1, from coordinate 4,835,721 downwards.
AGACGCCGTAGGCGGTAGCGGTGATGACACCGCCAGATGCCCATCAGGAAATCGAAATCGTCACACGGCACGGCCGCGGACTTGAACAGCGGTCGGATCAGAGTCTCGAGCATGGCAGGTTCCTTTCGCGCCTTCCTTGTAGGCGGCTGTACCTGTCAATTTGTGTCAGGTTATTTTTCGACTGGTCATTACTCTTGCCGCGGGCCCGAGCCTAACCTGACATCTTTCGTCAGGATTTCCCGTTAGGATGGCGACATGCGCGCGAGCCGCCTGCTTTCGATCCTGCTGATGCTGCAGACCCGCGGCCGCCTGACGGCCGATCAGCTGGCGGCGACATTCGAAGTGTCCGTGCGCACCGTCTATCGCGACATCGAGCAACTCAGCGCCGCCGGCGTGCCGGTCTATGCCGATCGCGGGCCCGGCGGCGGCTTCCAGCTGCTCGACGGCTTTCGCACCAAGCTCACGGGCCTCACCGAGCACGAGGCCGAGACACTGTTCCTGTCCGGCCTGCCCGGCCCCGCGACGCAGCTCGGCCTCGCCGACCAGCTGCTTTCGGCCCAGCTCAAGCTCACGGCCGCCCTGCCCGAGCGCAGCCGTCTCGGCGCGCAGAAGATCGCGCAGCGCTTCCATCTCGATCCGGTCGACTGGTTCAAGAGCCCCGACCAGGCGCGCCTGCTGCCGGCATTGGCCGATGCGGTGTGGACCGAGACCACCATCGAGATCACCTATCGGCGCCCGGCAAGCACGGTGACGCGGCGCCTCAGCCCGCTCGGCCTCGTGCTCAAGGCCGGCATCTGGTACGTCGTGGCCGAGCGCGCCGGACTGTTGCGGACGTATCGCGTTTCCAACATCCAGGCGCTCGCTCGCACGGAGGAGCGCTTCACACGGCCGAAGGACTTCGACCTCGTGCGCTTCTGGACTGAATCGTCACGCGCCTTCGAGGTGGGGCTCTATCGCGACGAAGCCGTGCTGCGCGCCTCGCCGCGTGGGCTGCGGCGGCTCGAGCGCCTCGGCGCCACCGTGGCCGATGCCGCCCGCGCCTCCGCCCAACCGCCGGACAAGGACGGCTGGGTGCAGATCACCCTGCCGATCGAATCGATCGAGCAGGCCGCGATCGACCTGCTCCATCTCGGCACCGAGGCCGAGGTGCTGAAGCCGAAGGAACTGCGCCGCCGCCTCGCCGCCACGGCCCGCACCATGGCGAAGATCAACGGCTGACTGCTCGACACGCCGCGCATGCGCCAAACGGTCACGGCTCCGGGAGGATAAAATCGGACGTCTGAAGCGTCTCCTACAGGAGGAGAAGCGCCATGGAGACGGTATTGCTCTCGGCCACGGCGGCCGCCTGCTACTTCGGGTTCGCCCTGCTTGCGCTCAGTCAGGATCGCCATTGGCACCAGGTCGACGGGGCGCGTCTCTGTCCGCCACGTCTCCTCATTCCACTGCGTACCGCAGGTTTCGGGTGTCTTCTCCTCGCGCTCGTCCTGGCGCTGCAACGCGATGGTGCAGGCTTCGGCTCGCTGCTCTGGGGGACCATGATCAGCGTGGGCGCATTCGCCGTCGTCGCCACGCTCGCCTGGCGGCCACACTGGTTGCGCCCGCTCACCCGCCTCTGCCACCGCGGCGCACCGCCGTGATCGGAGGGACATAGCCCATGCCGGTCTCCGCCCCCCTCAGTGCCCTGCCGATCGTCCTGCGCCTGATCGCGGCAATCGGCGGCGGTTATGCCGTCGCCGCCGGCTTGGCTGCGTTGCTGGCCCTCACCTTGCCGGCGGTCACGCCAATGGTCCGCAGCGAAGCCGTCGTGCTCTCCTCGATGCTGGCATTCCCGATCTATCTGGCCTTGCTGATCTGGGCCTTCGCGGAACGGCGGCTGCTGCGCTTGTGGCTGGTCCTCGGCTCGCTCGGCATTGCCTCCTGGGGCTTCGCCTTGGGTTTGGCCCGCCTCGTGACCGCGAGCTGACGTCCTACCGCACGACCTGAGCGGTCTGGCCGAACAGGATCTTGCGCTGCTCGTCTGTGTTGATGCCGGGCTTCGGGCGCAATTCCAAGCCGACGGCCTTGCCCTTCACCACCGCGGGCCGCTCGCCGACGGACTTTTCGAACCAGCGCTTGAGGTTGGGGAAGTCGTCGAGCTTCTGACCAAAATTCTTGAAGCCCACGACCCACGGCCAACTCGCCATGTCGGCGATCGAATAGCCGCCGGCAATGAACTCGCGATCGGCCAACCGCTTGTTGAGCACGCCGAACAGACGGTTGACCTCGTTGCTGTAGCGTTGCTGCCCATAGGTCAGCGCCTCGACCGGATTGAACTGCGGCGCATACATGTTGAAGTGGTTCGCTTGACCCGCCATCGGTCCCAGCCCGCCCATCTGCCAGTTGACCCACTGCAGCACCTCGTACTTGCCGCGCAGGTCCGTCGGCAGGAACTTGCCCGTCTTCTCGGCGAGGTATTGCAGGATTGCGCCGGACTCGAACACCGAGACCGGCGCGCCACCGCCTGGCGGCTCGTGATCGACGATCGCCGGCATGCGGTTGTTGGGGCTGATCTTGAGGAAGTCCGGCTTGAACTGCTCGCCCGTGCCGATATTCACGGGGATGATCTTGTACGGCAGGCCGCACTCCTCGAGCATGATGGTGATCTTGAAGCCGTTGGGCGTCGGCCAGTAGTGCAGGTCGATCACGGGACAGTCCCTCCGAAGGTCAGGTTTGACGGGACTCTAGACTGAGAAGTGCCGACTGCCCACCGCGATGGCGCAACCGCCGGTCGGCGCGAACGCGCGATGGCCAATGCTTGCTCTGGACTCTCGATTCCGGCGCGCTAAAGACAGCGCAAGGAGAGACAGATGCCGACAGAATCCTATCCGGTTGCTGCCGTGTGGGCGGGCCGCCTTTTCAGCGCGCTCCTCGTGCTTGCCTTGCTCGCCGACGGCGCCGTCGCGCTGTTCGCGCCCGCAATGCTGAAAGCCGACATGGACGCCACCGGCTTTGCCGCCGATTCGGCGCGGCCTATCGGCATCATCGTGATCGTCTGCGCGGTACTTTATGCCGTCCCGCGTACAGCGACGCTGGGCGCCATCCTGATCACGGGCTTCCTCGGTGGCGCGATCTGCACCCACTTCCGTCTCGGCGAGGTCGGCTCGCCGCCGCAACTCGTGTGCTTGGCACTCGGCATCATGACCTGGGGCGGGCTGTATCTCCGCAACGCGCAGGTGCGCAGACTGCTGCCGCTGACGGGACTCTAGATCGATTTCGTTGTACTGCTGCAACCTGTCCATCTCGGGGGAAACGCAATGGCCATCACACTCTATGATCTCAGCGTCGGCTGCTTCCTGCAGACCCTCGGCGCCGTGGAAGGCTTCCTCGCCAAGGGCCTCGCGCATTGCCAGGAAAAGGGCATCGATCCCAGCGAGGTTGTCGAATCGCGCCTGTTTGCGGACATGCTGCCCTTTCGTTTTCAGATCGTGGCCGTGGCACACCATTCGGCCGGCGCGCTAGAGGGCGCGAAGGCCGGGCAATTCTCGCCGCCGGGCTCGTCCACGGCGGACTATGCCGGCCTGCAGAAGCTGGTGACGGACGCCCGCACATCGTTGGAGGCGCTGACGCCCGGCGAGGTCAATGCATTGGAAGGCAAGGACGTGATCTTCAGCGTCCGCGACATGAAGCTGCCCTTCAAGGCGGAAGGCTTCCTGCAGTCGTTCTCGCTGCCCAACTTCCATTTCCATGCGACGACGGCCTACGACATCCTGCGCCACAAGGGCGTGCCACTCGGCAAGCGCGACTACATGGGCCGGATGAAGCTCGCGAAGTAGCCTGCCGGGAGCGCGGCTCTCCAGAGCCGCTCTTCTTCGGATTGCCATATCCCATGAGCGGCTCTGGAGAGCCGCGCTCCCAGCCACACGAGAGATCAGCGGGCGGTGATGGCGTTGCGTACGGCAATCGGCGCGCCCATCCCGTGCAGGCTATTGATGCCGCCCTGCCCTGTCCCCAGGACGTGGATGGTGCCGTACCCCAAAATGCGGCCCAGGATCGACTGGTCGACGTTGACCGTCTCGACCTTGTCCATGTTCATCTCGACCGTGTGGCGCCAGATGAAGCCGCGCTTGTAGATCACGCGATGCGTGGTAACGGAGAGCTCGGTGGTCCAGCGCTTGAAGGCGGCATGCAGGAACAGCACGGTGGCGACCGCCAATCCGATCCAGCCGAGGTAGACGAAAGTGCGCCCGATGCTCCGGCTGATGCTCTTTTCACCGTACAACATCACCACAAGAGAGACGGCGGCGAGCAGGAACGCCCGAAGGAAAATGGTCCAATGCAGCCGGCCGATCACTTTGACGGTCTCGCCGGGCTGCAGGACGGAGTCTACGTAGGCCACGCGAGCAAACGGGTCACCGCCAAAAAAGGTTGCGCGCGGATCGTACCCGCGCGCAGCATGGCCTGTCGATCATCCGTCGAAGGGAAGTCGCATGCAGTTCGGCCTGTTCGGAGGCGCGCGCACCAAGCGCAGCATCGGCCTGGAGGACAGCCAGGGCTATCAGAGCTTCATCGACTATGTGACGGAAGCCGACAGGCTCGGCTTCAAGCAACTCTTCATGGTCGAGCATCACTTCACCGGCCAGGGCCAGGTCTCCGCCTCGATGACGGTGCTGGCCTATCTCGCCGCACGCACCCAGCACATCCGGCTAGGGACCGCGGTGGTCGTGCTGCCGTGGCACAATCCAGTGCTGATCGCCGAGCAGGTCGCCACGCTCGACCTGCTGACCGGCGGCCGGGTCGATTTCGGCGTCGGCAAGGGTTATCGCAAGGCGGAGTTCGAGGGCTTCCGAATCCCGATCGACGAGGCCGGCGAGCGCTTCGAGGAGGCGATGGAGATCATCCGCAAGGCCTGGACCACCGAAGGCCGCTTCAGCCATCGCAGCAAGCACTGGCAGTACGACGACATCGTGGTCGAGCCGGAGCCGCTGCAGCGCCCCCACCCGCCGCTCTGGCTCGCGGCCGGCAGCCGCGACAGCATCCGGCGCGCCGCACGCGAGGGTTACAACCTGCTGCTCGACCAGCTCGCCCAGACCCACCAGATCATCGAGCGCATCGCGATCTTCCGCGAGGAATGCGGACGGATCGGCCGCGCCTACGATCCGCTGATGGTGGCGACGGCCCGACCGCTGCAGATGTTTCACCATGAAAGCGAGCGCGCGGCAGCCTATGAAACGCGCAAGCGCGTCGTGAGCGTGATCGGCGATCTCGCTCGCGACAAGCTCGCTGATCGCGTCGAGGACGACACCGCCCCGCTGCTCGGCACACCGGACGAAGTCATTGCGCGCCTCAAGGAACTCGAGGCGGGCGGCGCCACGAACATCCTGCTGGTCGATCCCAACGCCTCCGTGGCCAACCTGCGGGCCTTCGCGCGCGAAGTGATGCCGAGCTTCAGCACCCCGCGCGTCGCGGCCGCCGAATGAGCGTGGCTCTCCCCAAGCCGCTGGCGATCTCGGTCAGCGTCATGCTCGAAGGCTGGACCGACGATTCGGCGCCCGGCATCGGCCCCATGGGCAACCCGCTGAAACCCGGCGTGCTCGACCTGCAGGCCCGCTCCTGGGCCGAGTACGGGCCAAAGGCCGGCGCGTGGCGGCTGCTCGACATCCTGCACAAGCTCGAGGTGCGCAGCGTCTTCTATGTCAGCGGCATCCTCGCCGAGCGTTACCCGGATCTGATGAAGGCCATCGTCGGCGCCGGGCATGCGGTCGCGGCGCACGGCTGGGGCCAGAACATCATCCCGTCCTACCAGACCGCCGCAGAGGAAGCGCACGACCTCCAGCGCTGCGTGAAGGCCATCGAGCAGAGCACCGGACGGTCACCGCCCGGTTGGCTCAGCCCGCGCTGCACGCCGAGCGACCGCACGTCGGCGCTGCTGGCGAAATCCGGCTTCGACTGGCACGCCGACTTCTTCGACCAGGACCTGCCCCGCCGGCACAGCACTCCCGACGGCATGATCACCGCCGTGCCGTTCACCATGGAGGTGAACGACATGCCGCTCTACGTGCGCTACGGCGCGGAGCCGGAAGCCTTCACCCGCACCTTCGAGCGCATCGCCGGCAACTGGCCGCGCCTCGGCCTGCCGCAAGGCTGCCTCGACATCACCGTGCACGCCCATGTCTTCGGCCGGCCCTTCGGTGCGATCGAGTTCATGAATTGCCTGGAAGCCGTGCAGCGCTACGACGAATGGGCGTGGCTCACCGATCATCAGACCTTGGCGGGGCTCTGCAAGGCGGGCTAGGATCGAGCCAATGACATAAATTGGGAGGAACGATCCATGCGTATCCAACGACGTACATTCGGCAAGCTTGCGGTCGGCGCAGCAGCAGCAGGCGTCGCCGCGCCGGCCATTGCCCAAGGCAAGCCGTTCACCATCGGCTTCAGCATGAACCTCACCGGTCCGCTCGCGCCCAATGGCAAGGCGACCCTGCTGGCCATGCAGATCTGGGAAGAGGAGATCAACGCCAAGGGCGGGCTGCTCGGCCGGCCGGTGAAGCTCGTCTACTACGACGACCAGTCCAATCCCTCGACGGTGCCGGGCCTCTATACCAAGCTCATGGATGTCGACAAGGTCGACATCATCGCCAGCAGCTACGCGACCAACATGGTTGCCCCGGCGATGCCGATCGTCATGCAGCACGACCGGACGTTCTTCGGCCTGCTCGGCCTCGCGGTGAACACCGAGTTCAATTACAAGCGCTACTTCTCGATGACGCCGACCGGCGGCCCGCGGCCCAAGGAGTCTTTCGCCGAAGGCTTCTTCGAGGTTGCCGTAGCGCAGACCCCGAAGCCCGTGACCGTCGCCATGTGCGGCGCGGACGCCGAGTTCCCCCGCAACGCCATGGACGGCGCGCGCAACGTCATCAAGCGTCTCGGGCTCAAGATCGTCTATGACAAGACCTATCCGCCCGCGACGTCCGACTACACGCCGGTGGTGCGCGCAATCGCGGCGACCAACCCCGACATCTTCCTCGCCTGCTCCTATCCGGCCGATTCGGTCGGCCTCATCCGGGCCAGCCACGAGGTCGGCTTCAAGCCCAAGGTCTATGGCGGCGGCATGGTCGGCCTGCAGGCGACCGCCATCAAGACGCAGCTCGGACCGCTCCTGAACGGCATCGTGGTCTACGATTTCTGGCTGCCATGGGCGGGCTTCGCCTCCGACGCCGGCCGGGCGTTCGTGGAGAAGTACCAGACCCGCTCGGCGGCTGCCGGCGTCGATCTGCTCGGCTACTACCTTCCGCCGTTCGCCTACGCGCGCATGGAGGTGATCGAGCAGGCAGTGAAGGGGGCGGGCAGCGCCGACGATGCCAAGCTTGCCGACTTCTGCCGGAAGACCACCTTCAAGACGGTCGTCGGCGACATCAAGTTCAACGCCGAGGGCGAGTGGGATACGGCGCAGGTCATGGCCGTTCAGTTCCAGGGGATCCAGGGCAACGGCGTCGACCAGTTCAAGGATCCCAAGACCGAGGTGATTCTCTGGCCCACCAAGTACAAGACCGGCAACATCATCTATCCGTATGATCCGAAGAAGTGACACGGGCAGGCGCGGCGTAGGAGCAAGCATGACATCGTGGAAGACGATCGCGGCAGCAGCCGCGATCACCGTCGGCGCATCGGCCGGCGCGCGTGCCGACAAGGCGGCGGCGGATGCCTGCGCCGCCAAGCTGAACCCCGATGGCAAGGCGGTCTACGCTGCTGTCGTCGCGGCCAATCCGACCACGGAGACGTTGCGCTCCGTGGTCGAACGCGAGGGCAGAAGCCTCGTGATGGGCGGCAAGATCGCGCGCGGACCGGCGCGCGAGAATGCCACCGGCGCCGGCGAATGCGCAAAGCTCGGCCTGCAGTAATCGCCTGTTGGACCACCTCCCCGGTCTGACGGGGAGGAGAAGCAGTTGAATCCGTCGCAAGGACGACGGAGCTTAAAGCTCGGTCAGGCGCCGAGGTAGAATTCTCGGATCAGGTCGTTATTGTTCAACGCCTCGGCCGACTCGCCCGTGAACGCGATGCGGCCATGGACGATGACGTAGCCGCGGTCGGCGATGCGGACCGCCTGGGTGAAGTTCTGCTCGGCCATCAGCACCGTCAGATCGAAGCCCTCCTTCAGCTCCTTGATCTTGTCGATGGTGCGGCTGACCAGCAGCGGCGCCAGACCGACCGACGGCTCGTCGATCAGCAGGATGCGCGGCGCCGACATCAGCGCGCGGGCCAATGCCAGCATCTGCTGCTCGCCGCCGCTCATGCTGCCGGCAAGCTGCTTGGCCCGCTCCTTCAGCCGCGGAAAGGTCTCGAAGCAGAAGTCCATGTTGCGTGCGATCGCCGACCGCGCCGTCGGCCGGAAGGCGCCGAGCAGAAGGTTTTCCGTCACCGTCAGTTTCGGGAACAGCCGCCGGCCCTCGGGCACGAAGCCGATGCCGAGATCGACGATCTCCTCGGTCGAGCGGCCGATCAACTCGTGGCTGGTGCCCTCGATCGTCGCGGTGATCTTGCCGGCGGAAGGACGCACCATGCCCATGATCGACTTCATCAGCGTCGACTTGCCGTTGCCGTTGGTGCCGAGCAGCGCCACGGTCTCGCCGGCGCCGACGCTCAGCGACACGTCGTGCAGCACGCTCACGGCGCCGTAGCCCGCGTCGATGTTGGAGATGGTCAGGCTACTCGCCAAGATATGCCCTCACCACTTCGGCGTTGCGCACGACGTCCTTGGGATCGCCGTCGGCGATCTTGCGGCCGGCGACCAGCACGGCCAACCGTTGGGAGAATGCCATCACCGCCCGCATGATGTGCTCGATCATGATCACGGTGACGCCCTGCCCGTTCAGCTGGATCAGCAGCGCCAGGATCTCGTCGACCTCGGCGTGGCTGAGGCCGGCCATCGATTCGTCGGCGATCAGCAGCTTCGGCTCGGCGGCCATGGCGCGCGCCAGCTCGAGCTTGCGCATCTCGATCTGCGTCAGGTCGCGCGGCAGGCGATGCGCCTTGTCGGCGAGGTTCACCTGGCCCAGCAGTTCGATGCAGCGCGCCTCAATCGCGGCACCGGAAAGCTTGCGCTCGCCCCGGGCATTGACGGCGAACAGGATCGGGATACGAAGGTTCTCGGCCAGCGACAGGCTGCCGAATGGCCGCGGCAGCTGGAAGCTGCGCGCGAGGCCCAGCCGCGTGCGTTCGTGGGCGGTCAGGCTGTCGATGCCGGCACCGCCAAAGCTCACGCTGCCCTGCTCGTTGCGCAGCGTGCCGCAGATGCAGTTGACCAATGTCGACTTGCCCGAGCCGTTGGGACCGATCAGGCCCAGCCGCTCGCCCGGCCGCACCTCGAGCTCGATCTCCTGCAGCGCCGTGAAGCCGCCGAAGCGCTTGCCGAGGTTCTGGACGTGCAGCAGCGGGCTCACCGCTTCTTCCTCTGGAACAGGCCGACGATGCCCTGCGGCGCCACGATCACGAACACGACCATCAGCACGCCCGCGACCAGCACGTTGATCGCCGAGGAGATCGTGACCCGGAGATATTCCTGCAGGCCGCCGACCAGCACCGCGCCGATCACCGGCCCAAGCCAGCTCGACGTGCCGCCGATCAGCGGCATGGCGATGGCATTGACCGCATAGTTCAGGCTGAAGCCAGACGTCGGATCGAGGTAGGTGACGTAATAGGGCAAGGGCGCGCCGGCCATGCCCATGAAACCGCCGCTCAGGGCCGTGGCGATCAGCTTCAGCTTGAGGGTCGGCACGCCCGAGGCCTCGGCCGCGGCCTCGTCGTCGCGGATCGCGGCGAAGCCGAAGCCCAGGGAGGAGCGCTCGATCGCTCGCGCCGTCGCCAGGGCCACGACGCAGAGCCCGAGCATGACCAGGAACAGGTACTCGATATAACCGCCACCGATCAGCGGCGCCATCTTGGGCCGCAGGACGTAGGCCCCGCGCGCACCGCCGACGAAGTCCCAGTTGGTAATCAACGTCTGCACCACGACGGCCAGTGCCAGCGTAGCGATCGAGAAGAACACCCCGCGCAGCCGCAGGGTGAGATAGCCGGTCCCGAGCCCGACCAGCGCAGCCAGCACGCCGCCAACCACGACCATCGCGGGCAGCGGCAGCCAGGGCACCAGCTTGTAGAGCACGACGCTCGAATAGGCGCCGATGGCGAAGAAGGCCGTGACGCCGAAATTAACGTAGCCGGTATAGCCGCCCAGGATGTTCCAGGCCGTGCCGAGCACCATGTACTGCACGACCACGTAGGCGGCGAAGAAGGCGTAGTCGTTGCCGAACCAGCGCGTGATGCCAAAGATCGCGGCCGCCGCCACGATCAGGACGCCAACGAACGCGACGTTGCCGAGGCCCGGCGCGGTCTCCCTTCCGGTGGCTTTAGCGACCAAGGATACCATTGGGCCTCACCGCCAGGGTCACGAGCAGCACACCGAACGACACCGCCGGCGCCCAGGACGGGCCGAAGAAGGTCGCCGTCAGGCTTTCGATGATGCCGAGCGTCACCGCCGCGATCACCATGCCGGGAAAGCTGCCCAGCCCGCCCAGCACACAGATCGCGAAGATGCGGCCGATATATTCGCGGCCGATCGACGGCTCGACCGGCTGGATGATGATCAGCGCCGCGCCCGCAACAGCGGCCGTGGCGAAGGAGAGGCCGAAGGCGATGCGTTTGATCTTGACCGGATTGGCGGCCATCAGCCGGAGCGCCCCCTGGTCCTGGGCTACCGCCTGGACGGCACGGCCGATGAAAGTGCGCGACAGGAAGATCTGCAGGCCCGCCACCATCAAGAGGCCGAGCAGGAACGGTACGAGCAGCCGCCACGGCAGCTCGATGACGAAAAGATCGAGATTTCCCTGCGTGTACCAGGCCTGCACCGAGCGATAGTCGACGCCGAACCCGAGGATCAGCCCCACCTCGGCGATGAACAGGATGCCGAAGAAGAAGGACAGGCCGCGCAGCGACTGGTCGTCCCGTCGCTCGAAGGCGACATAGTAGATCTGATAGGCCGCCATCCCGAGAACGTAGAAGGCCGGCATCAGGATGACGGCCGCCAGGATCGGGTCGATGCCGAACACGGTGTTGCCGATGTAGGCGACATACGAGCCGAGCAGGATCACTGCCGGATGCGCGATGTTCACGATGTCGAGCATGCCGAAGGCGATCGCCACGCCGATCGACACCGCCGCGTAAAAGCCGCCGAGCAACAGCCCGGAAACGATGGCGTTGATCAGCAGATCGGCACTGGCATCCATGACATCGTCTTCCTCCCACACGCAGCGATTATCTTCGCCGTCGCCTGCAGTTTGGCGGGAGGAAGCAGGATTGCCTAGTGTTGTTTTCTACGACGCCTCGCTTTGCAGTCCGGCGCTCGCCGCATCCTCGACGCGCTCGAGCCAGACGAACTCGAGCGCCTTGCGGACATCCTCGGGAATGTCGTCGTAGTCCCGCCGATTACGTGCCGGCAGCATCACGCGCGTGATGCCGGCAGCTGCGGCCGCGACCACCTTCTCCTTGATGCCGCCGACCGGCAGCACCAGCCCGCGCAGGCTGATCTCGCCCGTCATCGCGGTGTCGCTGCGGATCACCCGGCCGGTCAGCAGCGAGGAAAGCGCCATGAACATCGCCACGCCGGCACTCGGCCCATCCTTGGGAGTCGCTCCGGCCGGGACGTGGACATGGATGTCGCTCTTCTCCAGCACCGCCGGATCGATCTTGAGGGCGGCCGCCGTGCTCTTGACCAGGGTGAACGCCGCCTGGGCGCTCTCCTTCATCACGTCGCCCAGCTGGCCGGTGAGCTGCAGCCGGCCGGTGCCCGGCGTCTTGGTCGCCTCGATGAACAGGATGTCGCCGCCGACCGGCGTCCAGGCAAGGCCTGTCGCCACGCCCGGCACGCCCGAGCGCATCGCCACCTCGTTCTCGAAGCGCACCGGTCCCAGGATCTCCTCGATCTGGTCGACGCCGATCAGCTTCTTGCCCGTCGCGCCCTCGGCGAACGCGACCGCGACGTGCCGCAGCACGCGGCCGATCTCGCGCTCGAGGCTGCGCACGCCCGCCTCGCGCGTGTAGCCGTCGATGATCCGGCGCAGCGCGGCATCCTCGATTTCGACCTGCTCCGCCTTCAGGCCATTGGCCTCGAGCTGGCGGCGCACGAGATAGCGCTTGGCGATCTGCATCTTCTCGCCGGCCGTGTAGCTCGACAGCGGGATGATCTCCATGCGGTCGCGCAACGGACCGGGAATGGTCTCGAGCATGTTGGCGGTGGTGATGAACACCACGCGGCTGAGATCGAACGGAACGTCGAGATAGTTGTCCCGGAACGTCGAATTCTGCTCCGGATCGAGCACCTCGAGCATCGCCGCCGACGGGTCGCCATGGACGCCCGTGCCCATCTTGTCGATCTCGTCGAGCATCATCACGCAGTCGCGCGCGCCGATCTTGCGGATCGCCTGGATGATGTTGCCCGGCAGGGCGCCGATGTAGGTCCGGCGATGGCCGCGGATCTCCGCCTCGTCATGCACGCCGCCCAGGCTGACACGGGCGAACTTGCGCCCCATCGCCTTGGCGATCGACTGGCCGAGCGAGGTCTTGCCCACGCCCGGCGGGCCGACGAAGCACAGGATCGGCGCCTTGCCTTCCGGTGCAAGCTTACGCACCGCCAGGAACTCGATGATCCGGCGCTTGATCTTGTCGAGACTGAAGTGATCGGCATCGAGCACACGACGCGCCTCGGCGATGTCGATGCCCTTCGGCTCCGGCGGCGCCCAGGGCAGCTCGATCAATATGTCGAGGTAGGTACGGATCATGCTGTATTCGCCCGCCGCCTCCGGCGTGCGCTGCAGCCGCTTCAGCTCCTTGCGGGCAACCGATTCGACCTCGGGCGGCATCTTCGCCTCGGTGATCGCCTTGTCGAGCGTGGCCAGCTCCTGCTTGTTGGAGCCCTCCTCGCCCAGCTCGCGCTGGATCGACGCCATCTGCTCGCGCAGCAGCATCTCGCGCTGGCGCGTGTCGAGCGACGCCTTGGTCTTGCTGCCGATCTCGGCCGAGAGCCTCAGCACCTCGAGGCGATGGGCGAGCAGCTTCGACACCTTGTCGAGGCGCTGCAGCAGCTCGGTCGCCTCGAGAAGCTCCTGCTTCTCCTTGGCCGAGATATCGAGATAGGTCGCGGCGAGGTCGGCCAGCAGGCTGGGCGACGTGGTTGCCTCTATCGTCTGGCGCAGCTCGGGCGGCGCCTGCGGCAGGAGGTCGAACACCTCCTTGACCTGGCCCCGCAGGACGAGGAAGCGGGCCTCGACTTCCGGACCAGCCGCGGCGGGCTCGGGCACGTGCAGGCCGCGCGCCAGCAGGAAGGGATGGCCCTCGACGAACTCGGTGACCTGGAAGCGCTGGACGCCCTGGCAGATCAGGTGGTTGCCGCCTTCCGGCGTCGTGACGTAGCGCAGGATGTTGGCCACGGTGCCGGTGCGGTAGAGATCGTCCGGACCGGGCTGGCCGTTCTCCGGATCCTTCTGCAGCACGAGCACGACCTGGCGCTGCTCGCGCACGGCCTGCTGGACAGCGGCGACGGACGACGGCCGTCCCACCGTAAGCGGCAAGACGACTTCGGGGAACAGCACCATGTTGCGCACCGGCACGACGATGATGGTGTCGGGCGGCAACGGCACCGCAGCATTCTGGCTGGTGGCGTTCATGTCGGGCGGGCTCATGTTGCCCCCTTTCGGCCGCGGGCCTTGGGCAGCCTGACGATCAGGCAGCCGTCGGCAACGGCACTGGTCGGCTGCTCGTACACGCCGGCGGGCAGGCGGACCTGCCGCTCGAAGCGCCCTTGCGGCAGCTCGATGCGGTGAATGACGGCGGTGCGGAGCTCGGGCGGCAGGACACGCTCGCCCGCGATCAGCAGAACGCCATTATGGATGACCAGCTGGACCTGCTTGGCGTCGACGCCCGGCAGGGCGACGAGAACCAGCACGGCATCGTTGGTCTCGAGGACATCGACGGGCGGTTCCCAGGAGATGGCGCCGCGCCGCGACGGCCCGGGCGAGCTGAAAACCTCGCGCTGCAACCGCTCGGCGCGCGCCAGCATCTGGAGCGCTTCCGACCACATCCAATTACGGGGATCTCCGTTACTCATGGCGACCTATATAGGGTGCGCGCTTCCGGTTTCCACGCCGGATCCGGGTCAATTGCCGATCAGGGCCTGATAGACCAGATCGCGCATCAGGTAGCGATACGGCAGGCGCGCGGTCTGCGACTGCATCATGAACACGACGTACATCCGCTCCCGCGGGTCGTGCCAGAAATAGGTGCCGTAGGCGCCGCCCCAATAGTAGTCGTTGGGCGAGCCGGGTAGCGGGTTGCGGCCCTGGTCGTTGCGCACCGCGAAGCCGAGGCCGAAGCCCTGCCCCATGCGCTTGCTGGGCTCCAGCGCCTCGAAGCGCCACATCTCGTCGCCCATGATGATGTCCGGCGGCAGGTGATCGGCCGTCATCAGGTCGATGGTCTTGCGCGAGATGATACGCGCGCCGTCGAGCTGGCCGCCGTTGGCGAACATCTGCAGGAAGCGGGCGTAGTCGGCCGCCGTCGAGACCATGCCGCCGCCGCCCGACTTCCAGGTCGTCTTGAGCGTGATGTCCGGAATCGCCGGCATCTCGTTCTTCGGGCCCTCCTTCTGCGGCTTGGCGCCACGATCCTTCTTGTCCGGCGCGGCCTCGAAGGCGGTGTCGCCCATCTTGAGCGGCTTGGTGATGCGATCCTCGATGAACTTGTCGAGGGTCATGCCCGAGGCGACCTCGACCACGCGGCCCAGCACGTCGGTCGACATCGAATATTCCCAGTGGGTACCGGGCTGGTAGAGCAGCGCCAGCTTGGACAGTTTCTCGGCCATTTGGGCGTTGGTCTGATCGGCCGCCATGGCCTTCATGTCGACATAGGACTGCTTCACAGGGTTGCTGCCGGCCGCGCCGTAGGTCAGGCCCGAGGTGTGGCGCATCAGGTCCTGCACGGTCATCGGCCGGAACTGCGGCTCGAGCGACAGCTCGACGGTGCCGTCGGCGTTCTTCTTCGACACCGAAACCTTGGTGTCGGCGAAGGCCGGGATGTACTTGGACACCGGATCGGCCAGTGTGAGCTTTCCTTCCTCGACCAGGATCATGGCCGCCACTGTCGTGATCGGCTTGGTCATCGAGGCGATGCGGAAGATCGTATCGGTCTTCATCGGCGCCTTGGCTTCCTTGTCGCGGAAGCCGTAGGCGTCGAACATGACGATCTTGCCGTTGCGCGCGATCAGCACGACCGCGCCGGGCAGCTCGTTGTTCTTCACGCCCTCCTCGATCCGGTCGCTGAGCCGCTTCAGGCGCTGGGAGACGAAGCCGACCTCTTCCGGCGACTGCGCCTTGGGGATTCCCTGCGCCGCGGCTGGAATCGCGATAGCCAATGCCGCAACAACGGCGATCGTCCGAACCAGCATGAACTTGCCTCCCCGAATTTCTATTGGGGAGCATCAAAGCACGGTCAGCGACGGCGCATCAAATAAGTGTCCATGATCCAGCCATGCGCCGACCGCTGGGCGGTACGGACGCGATGGATTTCGTCCGCCACCTCCGCAAGCCGGCCGGCAATGAGGATTTCGTCCGGCGTGCCCAGGTAGGCGCCCCAGTAGATATCGATGTCCTGGTCGGTGAAGCGGCGATAGGTCTCCTCGCCGTCGAGCATGACGACGACGCTGTCGACGCCTGCAGGCCAGCCCTCGGCAAGCCGGCGGCCGGTCGTGATCTCGACCGGGCGGCCGATCGTGTTGAGGGTGATGCGATGGCGCGCCGCCAGGGCCTGCACGGCGGTGATGCCGGGAATGACCTCGTATTCGATCCCCTGGCACGCCGCGATCGCTTCGACGTTGCGGATCGTGCTGTCGTAGAGCGAGGGATCGCCCCAGGCCAGGATCGCCCCGGTCTGCCCCTCGCCCAGCCCGTCGGCGATCATCCTCTCGAAGGCGCCCTGCTTGGCCCGGTTGAGATCGTCGACGCACGCGGCGTAGTCCGCCGGCCGCGGGTCGCGCGGCGGGCTCGGTGACTCGACGATCCGATAGGCGCGATCCTTGGCATGGCGGCGACAGATCTCGCGCCGAAGTTCCATCATGCCATCCTTGGCCGCGCCCTTTTCGAGGATGAAGAACACATCGACAGTGTTCAGCGCCTTCACCGCCTGCATCGTGACGAAGTCGGGATCACCCGCGCCGATACCGATGATGAGTATTTTCTTCATGGCCGGAGGTTTAACGCAAAACGCCCCCGCTTGCGCGAGGGCGTCCGCATTTATGTGGCAGCAGATCAGGTCACGGCGATCGGGCCACCGTTGGAGCCGGTCGCGCCTTTGATCGGCGCCGGCGAGAAGATATAGACGAACTGGTACTTGCGGTCGGCCAGCACCGACGTGAAGTCCATGTTCTCGTGGTTGAAGATGCCGTTCTTGGCGAGCAGTTCGGCATGCACCGGGAACGCCAGGTTCTTGTCGGGATTAGGCACCACCTCGGTCGCCCAGGTATCGGCGCCGGTCAGGCAGATGCCCTTGTCGATGCACCATTTGGCGACTTCCATACCGATGCCCGGCTCGCCGCTCGAGAACTTGTCGTTGTTCTTGATCCAAAGCTCGCCAAAGCCGGTGTTGAAGAACACCGCATCGCCTTCCTTGATATCGGCTTCCTGCATGTTCTGCTTTTGCAGGCAGGCGCGCAGGTCGGCCACGGTGATCTCCTGGCCGACGTCCATCATGGCACCCTTGTGCGCCTTGAGGTCGAACAGATGGCCGCGGGTGAAGAACGGCTTCACATGTTCGATGCCGTTCTTCTTCATGCCGTAGGCGCCGCCCATCTCCTGCTCGGTGACGCCGTTGTAGTAGCGCATCTCGTTCTTGTCGCCGTCTTTGCCCATCTGGATGCCGATATGGGCGAGGCCATCGAACTGCGTCCCGGTCTGGCCGATCTCGGTGCTCAGAAACTCGTCATTGTAGATCAGCCGGTTGCTGCCGAACGGACCGCCAGTGGGCCCGCCGGGGATGCGCAGCGTGAAGGCCCGCTCGCCGAACTTCGGCATCGCCGACTCGTAGACGCGCCCGATGCGGTAGATCTTGCCGTCCTTGATCCATTTGACTGTGTCGAGGACCTTCGCCGGGGTGATCCAGTTGGAAGCACCCGCCATGTCATCCTTGCCCCACTTGGGATGCGGCCACCACGGTTTGTCGGCGAGCGCAGGCGCGGCCGGCGCTTGGGCGTGCGCCGCAGAGGACAACAGGGCTGCGGCGGCGACGGCACCGCCGACGAGACCACCTGTCAACAACGCGCGGCGATCGCCGTCGACCTTGTCGGCATCCGGCTTCAACTCTTCCTTGTCAGTCAGATAACGGGAATCCATGAACTCTCCTCCTTGTTCTTCATTGACGGATGGAGCGTCCTGCGGTCCTGTTGCAGCGTCAAGACAGATCGCAACGTTACGTTGTTACATTGCCAGCCCGAGCCGCCTTGTCATGAGCTTCTTCGATCTGGACAAATCCGCCGAGCGCCTGCCGGTCGCCCTGATCACGGGCTTCCTGGGCAGCGGCAAGACCACCTTGCTCAACCGCGTTCTGGCCGACCGCCGGATGGCGCGCAGCCTGGTGCTGGTCAACGAGTTCGGCGAAGTCGGGCTCGATCACCTGTTCATGGAGTCGATCGACGGAGACATGGTGCTCCTGCAATCGGGCTGTGTGTGCTGCACCATCCAGGGCGACCTCGACCGGACCCTGCGCGACATCGCGCGCCGGCGCGCGGAGAACAAGACGCCGCCGTTCGACCGCGTGCTGCTCGAGACGACCGGCCTCGCCGACCCGACACCGATCCTGCAGCTCCTGCTCAACTCGCCCCTGATCAGTCACGACTACAGGCTCGATGGTGTGGTGACCACCGTCGATGCCGTGAACGGCGCGCGCCAGCTCGACGAGCATGGCGAGGCCGTAAAGCAGGCCGCCGTCGCCGACCGCCTCCTGATCAGCAAGACCGATCTCGCCGAGGCCGCCAGCAGCGCGCACCTGCGAGCGCGGCTCGGCGAGCTCAATCCCGGCGCGCAGCTCTACGAGGTAGTGCAGGGCGAGATCGATCCGGCGCTGCTCTTCGATTCGGGGCCGTTCGATCCGGCGGGCAAGGGCGACAGGGTCCGGCAGTGGCTGAACGCCGCCGCGCACGAGCAGCACGATCATCATCACGATCACGACCGCTCGCGCCACGATGCCCATATCGGTTCGTTCTGCCTGACCTTCGACGACCCGCTCGACTGGGACCGTTTCAACCAGTGGCTCATGAGCGTGCGCGCCGTGTGGGGCGACAGGCTGCTGCGGGTGAAGGGCGTGCTGAACGTTGCGGGCGAGAGCCAGCCGCTTGTCATCCACGGCGTGCACCGCACCTTCCATCCGCCGACCTTGCTCGCGCACTGGCCCGACGACGACCGCCGCTCGCGGCTCGTCTTCATCGCCCGCGACCTCGACCGCACGACCGTCGAGGCGAGCTGGCGCGACGGCTAGTCTTGCCCCGCCACGAGCCTCTGGTTCGCTGATGCTCGAGCGAGGAGTCGGGCCAGCGGCCCATAGCCGCTTACTTGCTCGGCAGACCAACATAACCCTCGTCCTGAGGAGCGTAGCGAAGCGGAGTGTCTCGAAGGGCGGCGCCCCGAAGAGCGCGGCTGCCTCGATCATGAGGTGCACGGGCACCGCGACTGTTGCCCACCCTTCGAGACACTCCGCTTCGCTTCGTTCCTCAGGGTGAGGTAGGTGTGCAGCCTTGCAGACGAGAGCTGAACAAACTTTCAAGGTGAGGTCGAAGCCAAAGTTTGCGCCCATGGGCCGGCGGCGCGCATTGCGGCCAGCCTGAGCGCTGCCGGCGCAAGGCTTGCTCCCGCGGTCGGCGGCACGATGGATCATGCTAGGGGCTTCATGAAGAAGACACTCGACGCCGCCCAGGGCCAGCCCTATGACGCGGCGATGAAAGTCACCGCCCGCGACATCGACCATCTCAGCATCGCCACGCCGGATCCCGAGGCCCTCGCGATCAGGCTCCAGCAGATCGGCTTCAACCTCACGCCCGAGGGTGTCGAGCCGCGCTGCGTCTGCTTCCAGCCGGCCGAGGACGATATTCCGAACTACATCGAGCTGATCGAAGCGGATGTTCGCGTCGCCGTCGCCGTCAACGTCGCCGAGCTCGAAGGCGAGGTGCGCGAGCATAGCTGGGAGACGGACGACGGCTATGAGGTCGAGGCCGAGGTGATCGTCGGCGAGATGGATGGACCTCTGCCGTGGTTTCCGGTGCGCCACCAGATGCCCGAAGCGTTCATGGAGCCGGAATGGATCGTCCATCCCAACGGCGCGCTGGGCCTGCTGGCCGTGCATGTCGTAGCCGACGATCCACCGGGGACGGCGAAAGCTCTGGGCGAGCAATGGGGCGCCATCACCGAGGATCTGTTCGACGGCTGCACGATGATCCAGACCGGCGCCGTCGAGATCCTGATCTGGTCGGCATCGGCCTTCCAGGAGGAATACAAGGCGGTCGAGGCCATGGCGCCCGAGCACAAACCCATGATCGTCGGCATCGCCGTCGCGGTCGAGCGCTCGCGGCCTTTGCAGGCGCTGCTGCGCGCCAACAACGTGCCCTTCGCCCTGACCGAAGGCGACCGCGTGGTCGTGCCGGCCGAGCAGGTCGACGGGCTGATGATCGAGTTCCTGCCGCAGAACTGATCCGAGCGGACCCGGTTCGTACTCTACCCGACAGCCGGCAGCACCACCTCGGTGACGATCGCGATGCCGACCGCGCTTTGTTCGTTGCCCGGGCGGCGATAGTTGCCGCAATTGATGCCAACCACGAGATCGAGCTTGGGCACGATGTAGAGCCGCTGACCGCCCCAGCCGATGCCGGCGATCCACGGCAGCGGCGGATGGTTGCCGCCCGAGAAGGCGCCGGTATACCAGTGATAGCCGTAGCCGCGACCGTCGGGCAGGTGGACCGTCGCCATCGTGGCGGTCTTGACCCACTCCGCCGGCACGACCTGCTTGCCCTGCCACGTACCGCCGGTCAGCACCAGCTGACCGATCTTCGACATGTCGCGCGGCAGCAGGCGCAGGCCCGAGGCGGCGCGTTCGAAGCCGTCCGTGCTCACCGACCATTCGCTGGGACCGAAATCCATCGGATCGAACAGTACGCGCCGGGCAAAGGCATGCAGCGTCTCGCCGGTACCCTGGGCGATCAGCCGTCCGAGCAGCGTCGTCGCGCCGCCGTTGTAGCTCCAGGTCTCGCCGGGCGGGCCGATGATCGGGCGTTCGAGCACATAGCGGATGCGATCGGGTGCGGCCTCCATCGCGTTCTCGCTGTTGCGTGGATCGCCGTAGGGAATCGTCAGCTCGTCCCAGTCCATGCCCAGGGTCATGGTCAGCACATGCCCCACGGTCAGCCTGTCGCGACCCCGCTGCTGCCAGAGATCGGCGTATCGGGGGAACAGCGACGCGAGCGCGGTCTCCGGTGCCGGCACCTTGCCCTGTGCCAGCGCAATGCCGTAGAGCCAGCTCACTACGCTCTTGGACACCGAACGCAGGTCGTGCAGCACGGTCCGGTCGAAAGTGACCTCGCCGAGCGGCCGGCCCCAACTCTCGTCCACGCCCACGCCGTAATGCTCGAAGACCATCCGGCCGCCGCGCTTCACCGTCAGCGCGTGCAACCCGAACACGCGCCCGGCGCGCTCGAGCTCGCTGAGACGCTGGTCGTATGCCCCCTCGGCAGCGCCGGGGCGATGGACGGTCGATGTCATGAGGGCGGCTCCCAGGGCGGTCAGCATATGACGGCGATCGAGGGTCATGCGGTGCGATCCCTCCGTTGCGCAATCGCCAGGTCGGGCCGGTCGGTGGTGAAGACGTCGACTTTCAGCGCGAGCAGCTTCGCGATCGCCTCGGCGTCGTTGCAGGCCCAGCCGCCGATGCCCAGGCCGGCGGCGCGCACCGTCGCGACGATCTCAGCGGTGAGCATGTTCTGGCGAAGGCCGAGCATTGGCACGTCCGCGCCCTTCGTCGAGGCGATCACGTTGGCCAGGCCGATGTCGATCTGAACCTGCGGCAGGACCAGCCAGACGTGCTTCATCGGCCGCGCCGCCGCGACAGCCTCGCAGACCGTGGCGAGCTGGAAGCTGGTGAGGACGCAGCGCTCCAGCACCCTCGCCTGCTCCAGCGCTTGGGCGACGCGCGCGGCGTGGCCCGGATAAGGCACGCGCTCCGGGCCGCACTTGATCTCGAGCCGCATCACGACCGGCGTCGGCCGGAAGATCTCGATCACCTCGTCGAGCAGCAGCATGCGCTGCCCGCCCGTGCCCTTGAGCACGAGCTTCGACAGCGCCGCCCAATCCTGTGCCGCGACCGGCCCCTTGCCGTCGGTCGTGCGGTCGAGCGTGTCGTCGTGGATCACCACCAGCTTGCCGTCGCGGGTCGGATGGACGTCGAACTCGACCTGCTCCACCGCCAGCTTCGTGGTGTTCTCGAACGCGATCCGGCTGTTCTCGGGCCACAGCAGCGCGCCGCCGCGATGCGAAGCAATGTCAGTCATGAGGTCCTCTACCGCAGGGTCGGGTCGAGCCTGTCGCGCAACCAGTCGCCGACGATGCTGATCGACAGGGTCGTGAGCACGATCACGGCAGCAGGAGAAAGCATGATCCACGGCGCGCGCGTCAAGTATTCGCGTCCGTAGCCCACCATGTTTCCGAGCGAGGTGAGCGGCGGCTGGATGCCCAGCCCGAGGAAGGACAGGCCGCTTTCCAGAAGGATCGTCTCGGGAAAGGTGATGGTCATCGACACGATCAGGGTCGAGGCGATGTTGGGCAGCACATGCAGGCCGTAGACCCGGACATTCGATGCACCGAGTTGGCGGACGGCGGCGGCATAGCCCTGCTCGTTGGCCGACAGGGTGAGGCCACGCGCGATGCGGGCGTAGCGTTCCCAGGAATTCAGGCCCATCAGCAACACGAACAGCACGAGACTGTTACCGAAGAAAGCGAGTACGGCGAGCGCCACGATCAGGAACGGCACGCTCGCCTGAAAGTCGATCAGCATCAAGATCACTGCCTCGACCTTGCCGCGGAAATGCGCGGCGACGAAACCCATGGCGGTGCCGAACGCAGCGGCGATCAGAGTGCCGAAGAAGGCGATCAGCAGGCTGAGCCGGATCGACATGATGAGGCGCGAAAGGACATCGCGGCCGAGCTCGTCGCTGCCCAGCGGATGGGCCCACTTGCCGCCCATGAAGACCGGCGGCGACAGACGAGCGCGCAGGTCGAGCCCGGTGAAGGAATACGGTGCCAGCAGGTCGGCGCCGAAGGCGGTGATCACCATCAGCGCGATCCAGGCCAGCGCGACCAGGGTGAGCGGCGGCCAGGCCTCGAAGAAGCGCGCCACCTTGCCCGGAGGCGCGCGGTCGGCAGCCCGTTCAGCGAGCACGGGCCCCTCCCCGGCGCAGGCGTGGATCGAGCCAGCCGTAAATCGCGTCGACGATGATGTTCGAGGTCACCATGGTCGCCGCGACCAGCAGCAGGATCGCCTGAACCACGGCGAGATCGCGATTGGAGACCGCCGACACAAGGAGCCGCCCGATGCCCGGCCAGGCGAAGACGCTTTCGACTACCACGGCTCCGGCGATCAGGGTGCCGACCATGAAGCCGACAATAGTCGTGGTAGGGATCGCGGCGTTGGGCAGCGCGTGCTCGACCACGACCTTGCGCCACTGCAATCCCTTCGCGGAGGCGGCGCGGATATAGGGCTGGCCCAGCACCTCGAGCATGGCGGAGCGCGTGAAGCGCGCGAGGATTGCCGCGCCTGCGATACCAAGAGTCACGATCGGCAGGATGGCGCTCGTCGCCCTGTCGCTTCCGGCCGACGGCAGCCAGCCGAGCTGGACGGAGAAGACCAGCACCAGCACGAGCGCCAGCACGAAGCTCGGCACGGTGAAGCCCGCGACCGAGATCATCATGGTCAGCCGGTCTGCCCACGAATTGCGATGGAGCGCCGCGTAGATTCCTGCCGGGATGCCGATGAAGAGCTTCAGGGCAAAGGCCGGCAGAGTGATGGCCAGCGTCGCCGGGACGCGCTCGAGCACGAGCTGCGCCGCGGGCCGGCCATCGCGCATCGAGTTGCCGAGGTCGCCCTGCAGCGCATGGCCGATGTAGGCGAGGAACTGGACCCACACCGGCCGGTCGAGCCCCCAGGCTTCGCGGAATGCCTTGATCGATTCGGGCGGCGCGTCGACCGACAGGATCATCATCGCCGGATCGCCCGACAGATGCAGCACGAAGAAGGCGAAGGTGATGACAAGCAGGATGGTGAGGACGGCGCGCAGCAGGCGCCCGGCGAGATAGCGCAGCATCAGGCGGCGCCCCCGCCGATCTGTTCGGCAAGGTGGCAGGCGGCCCGCCGCCCATCCGCCAGCGCGCGCAACGGAGGCGTCTCGACCCGGCAACGCGCGACAGCGTGGCGGCAACGCGGATGAAACGCACAGCCCGCCGGCCGATCGACCGGATTGGGCGGCTCGCCGGGCAGGACCATCCGGCGCTTCTTCTGGCGCGCGTGGGTCGGGATCGCCGAGACCAGCGCCTGCGTATAGGGATGCGCCGGCGTCGCAAACAATTGGTCGGGATCGCCCTGTTCGACGATGCGGCCGAGATACATCACCGCAACCTCGTGGCTCACCTGCCGGATCATGCGCAGGTCGTGGCTGATGAAGAGATAGGCCAGGCCGAGCCGCTGCTGAAGGGCGAGCAGCAGGTTCACGACCTGCGCCTGGATCGAGACGTCGAGCGCCGAGATCGGCTCGTCGCACACCAGCAGCTGCGGATCGAGGATCAGCGCACGCGCCAGCACGATGCGCTGGCGCTGGCCGCCCGACAGCTCGTGCGGAAAGCGGTCGAAATGATGCGCCGCGAGCCCGACCCCGTCCATCATAGCCAGCGCCTTCTCGCGCCGCTCAGCTTCGCTGCCGCCCAGCCCATGGATCGCCAGCGGCTCCATGACCTGCCGGCCGACGCTCAGCCGCCGGTCGAGCGCGCCGAGCGGGTCCTGATAGACCATCTGCATCCGCCGCCGCAGCACCCGCCATGCCAGCGTTCCCGCCGCCGGAAGAGTCTCGCCGGCGATGCGCACGCTGCCGCCGGTCACCGGCACCAGCCCCAGCACCAGCTTGGCCGTCGTCGTCTTGCCGCAACCCGATTCGCCGACCAGGCCCAGCGTGCGCCCGGCCTGCAGCTCGAACGACACGCCGTCAACGGCATGCAAGGTGGCGACCTTGCCGAAAGGCCAGCTTCCGCGACGAACCTCGTAGGTACGCGACAGTCCGGTGACTTCGAGAAGAGTCGTCATGCGCGGATACAGGCGACGCGGTGGTCGGCGGCCAGCGGAATGCCCGGCGGGGTCGCCGTCTCGCAGGCGGCGATGCGACGGCCGCAGCGCGGGGCGAAGCTGCAGCCCGGCGGCAGGTTCGAGGGCTCGGGAACGACCCCGGCGATCGGCACCAGCGCCCGCCGTGGACCTTCGAGCTCGGGCAATGCGGCCAGCAAACCCTTCGTATAGGGATGCGCCGGGGCGTCGAACACCGTGTCGATCGGTGCATCCTCGACAATCCGGCCGGCATACATCACACAGACGCGGTCGGTGTTCTCGGAAACGACGCCGAGATCATGGCTGATCAGCACCAGCGCCATGCCGGTTTCGCGCCGGATCTCGCCCAGCAGCTCGAGGATCTGTGCCTGGATGGTGGCGTCTAGCGCGGTCGTCGGTTCGTCGGCGACCAGCAGGTCGGGTTTCCCGGCCAGCGCCATCGCGATCATCACCCGCTGGTTCATGCCGCCGGACAGCTCATGCGGAAAATCGCCGAGCCGTCGCTTCGCGTCCGCGATGCCGACCCTGTCGAGCAACCGCCGCGCCTCGGCATCCGCCTCCCTGCCCTGCAGCCCGCGGTGCAGCCGCAGCGCCTCGCCGAGCTGGCGGCCGATGCGGTGCACCGGATTGAGGCTGCTCGACGGGTCCTGAAAGATCATCGCGATGCGGCGACCGCGTACTTTCTCCAGCTCCCCGACTGGCGCGCCAACGAGATTGCGGCCGTCGAGCCGCACCTCGCCGCCGACCCGCGCCCGCCCGCCCAGCAGCCCGAGCGCCGCCAGCCAGGTAATGCTCTTGCCGCAGCCCGATTCGCCGACGAGCCCGAGCGCCTCGCCGCGGCGCACCTCCAGGTCGATGCCATGAAGGGCGCGGACAATGCGTTTTCCGGTATCGAAGTCGACCGTCAGGCCATGCAGGGAAACAAGCGCGTCGGTGCCTTCGGCCAATCTCAACTCTTGCGGTCCCAGCGGAAGTTCTCGGCGCGGAAGTCCATCGCGAAGGCCGGTGCGGTCTGCCACTGGATGTCCTTGCGCTTGGCCGTGAAGGTCGCGTTCTGGTGCAGCACCGTGTAGGCAGGGTCCTCGCGCTCGCAGATCTCGAGCATGCGCTTGAACATCGCCTTGCGTTTGGCCATGTCGACCTCGGTCTCGAGCGTGCCGCAGAGCTTGTTCATCTCCTCGTTGGTCCACTCCTTGGCCTGCTGCTGCTGGCCCTGCGGACCGTGCTGGGCGACGATCGAGCTCATCGGATCGGAGAACCCCGCGCTGTTCGACCAGTCGCGCATCGCGCGCTTGCCATCGTTCTCGAAGATCTGCTGCCAGTTCTCGCGCATCTCGATCTGCACGTTGAGACCGGCGGCGCGCCACATCTCGACCTCGATCTGCGCCGTGGCCACCTGGTTCGTGTAGTAATTGTTGAGCACGCGGAACGGGATCGGCTCGCCCTTGTAGTTGGCAGCCTTGAGCAGTGCCTGTGTCTTCTTCACGTCGTACTCGGGCACCGTCCAGCCCTCGACGAACATCGGGCCGTAGAACTCCCATTGCAGGCCCGCCGGGACGCGCGTCTTGCCGGCCCACAGGCTGTCGACGATTGCTTGGCGATCGATCGCATGAGTGATCGCCTGGCGGATGCGCGGATCGGCGAGCCGCGGATGGTTCTTGTCGAATACCAGGATGCGATGGTTGGTGATCAGCCCGCCCTGGACCTCGAACTTGGCGTTCTGTGCCAAGGTGCCGATCTGGTCCGGCGGCACGTCGCAGATGAAGTCGTACTGCCCGCTGAGCAGCCCGTTGATGCGGCTCGACACCTCCGGCACGACCACGAAGCGGATCGTCTTGATCGGCGGCCGGCCACCCCAGTACTCGTCGTGGGCGTCGAGGGTCAGGCTCTCGTCGGGCTTGAGCTCGCGTATCTTGTAAGGGCCGGTGGAGATCGGCTTGCGCGCCCAGTCGATCCAGGTCTTGGCTTCCATGAAGCCGCGCTTGTTGATGATCGAGCAGCCCGAGCTGCCGATACGGGCTTCGAGCGTGACGTCGGGCACGCGGTTGACGAAACGAACAGTGTATTTGTCGACTGCCTCCACCTTCTCGAGCGACGGAAAGGTACGCTTGGCGATGCCGACCACCTCGGCCGGCAGCTTCTTGCCCTCGATGCTGTCCCGCGCCAGCACGGTGGTGAACAGGGTCTTGTTCGCAGCCGCATCGTAGTCGTAGCCGAACATGCGCTCCGGGCCGAAGGTGAAGACGATGTCCTCGGACGTCATCTCGTCACCGTTGTGGAATTTCACCCCTTTGCGGAGGGAAAATTCGACAGTGCGCTCGTCGATGCGCTTCCAGCTCTCGGCGAGGCCGGGAATCGGCTCGAGCCTGGACTTGAGGTTGCGGTCGATCAGGGTCTCGAAGATCGACTGCTGCACGCGTTCACCGACATTCGAACGCTCACGCACGACCTCGAGGGAAGCGCTCGTCGCCACCTGCTGGACCGCGATCGTGATGGTCGGCCGATTGTCGGCCTGGGCAATGGCGAAGCGCGGCAAGACAAGCCCGCCGGCGGCGAGGCCAGCTCCCGCGATGAAGCGGCGACGGTCGACGTAACGCATGTGCACTCCTGTCCTGCGCGGTTCCCGCACGACTATGGAGCACGATTGTTACAGCTTCGATCAGGCCATCCACACCCGCCAGGCCTCGCTGGCGAGAACGAGATCAGCCATTCGGCGATAGCCGCCGGCGCCGGGATGCGCGCCGTCGCCTGCTCGCGCCTCGTCGAGCCAAGTCGGCGTTGCCACAAGCCCGTCGAACACCGACAGGAAGGGCACGCCGAGCCCCGCGCAGAGCGGCCGGTACGCCAGGTCGAGCGCCCGGCTGCGGCTGCGGATTGCCTCGTCGGGCATCGGCACGGTGCCGATCATGAAGATCGGCCAGCGCGCCCTCGCCTCGGACAGTATCGCTTCGGCGTGGCCCAGCGTCGCCTCGGGCACGATCTCCTGCGCGGCATCGTTCACGCCGAAGGAAAAGACCACCCTGCCCTCGAACTCCGCCGGCAGGCGACGTTCGACCTCCGCTCGCCACGTCGCTCTGATCTGGTCGGAACGGTCGCGGCGGACGCCGAGATTGTAGCCGGTCAGCTCGCTGCGCCGCTTGCGCTCGTCCTGCAGCACCCTGCCGACCCAGCCGAGGTGCTGCGGGTCTCCCGTCCCGTTGGTCATGCTGTCGCCCACGAAGCAGATTCTCATGGCTATCACTCCGCGCCACGCTCGTTCCTCCCTGCGCGTAGCACGGGGAAGAAGATGAAGTCAGAAAGCCGGGACCGGCGCTTGGGGCACGCCCTTCCAGAAATCCGGATCGTGGCCGAAGAAGAGCGTCGCGCCGCCCTTCTCCAGCGCCTCCAGCCGATCGAGCGAAGCCAGCATCTGCTCGCGGTCGTAGACGAAGCGCGGCAGCCGGCGCTCACGCAGCGTGCGGCAGAAATAGCAGGCGTCGCCGGTCAGCACGACCTCGCCCTTGGCAGTGCGCACCTTGAGCGACTGGTGGCCCGGCGTGTGGCCCCAGGTCGGGATACAGACGACACTGCCGTCGCCGAACAGGTCGTGCTCGCCATCGACCTGCTTGACCGGATGGCCATGGTCGAAGTCGGCCTTGAAGAAGCCGACCTTGGCGGCGGTCTCGGGATCCTGCGCCGCCTCCCACTCGCGCTTCTGCACGACCATCGTGGCGTTGGGCACGAGCTCATTGCCGCCGGCGTGGTCGAAATGCAGGTGCGAGTTGACGATGAAGTCGACCTTGCCAGGGTCGCGGTCGATCGACTCCAGGCGCGACTTCACGTCGTCGTCGGCGCCGTACTGCTCGAAGCCGAAGATGCGCGCGACGCGCTCGCCGAGCCGGCCGGCGGCATCCGTGCGGCATTGCGGATGGATGCCGGTGTCGAACACCGCCCGCCCCTTGGGATGCTCGATCAGGTAAGACGGAATGGGCAACGCCACCCGCCCGTCTTCCCCCTCGATCATGTCCTTGAGCCGGCCGACCAGGCGGCCGCATGTCATGGCGTAGAGCTTCACGGTCATGCGGGAACCGTACAAGGACCGGCGACGTTTGGACAGATCGTGAAAGCAATCACCGTCATTCCGGGAACCCGAGGTTCGATGAGACTCGAGGACCGCCCCGAGCCTGCGCCGGACTCGGGTACCCTGCTCGTGCAAGCGCTCGCCCTGGGCGTCTGCGGCACCGACCGCGAGATCGTGGCGGGCGCCTACGGCTGGGCGCCGCCGGGCGGCAAGCGGCTCATTCTCGGTCACGAATCGCTCGGCCGCGTGCTGGATGCGCCGCCCGGATGCGCTTTGTCTGCCGGCGAGCTGGTTGTCGGCATCGTAAGGCGGCGTGATCCGATCCCCTGCGTGGCGTGTGCAGCCGGCGAGTGGGACATGTGCCGCAACGGCCTCTACACGGAACGCGGCATTAAGGGCCACGATGGTTATGGCGCCGAGCGTTTCCGCCTCGAGCCCGAATACGCGGTGAAGATCGATCCGGCGCTCGAGCTCTGCGGCGTGCTGCTCGAGCCAGCGACCATCGTTGCGAAAGCATGGGACCATATCGACCGCATCGGCCATCGTACGAGAAGCTGGTCGCCGCGCACGGTTCTGGTTACCGGCGCGGGGCCCGTCGGCCTGCTGGCGGCGCTCATGGCAAGGCAGCGCGGCCACGAGATCCATGTGCTCGACCGCGCCGAGACGGGACCGAAGCCGGAGCTGGTGCGCGAACTTGGCGGCACCTATCACGCCCATGACCTGCCGGACAGCCTGCGCCCGGACATCGCACTTGAATGCACCGGTGCCGTGCCGCTGATCGTCGATGTCCTGAAGCGCGCGGCGATCGACGGCATCGTCTGCCTGACCGGCGTGTCCGGCAGCCGCCCGCCCCTGCCCTTCGACTTCGGCCAGTTCAATCGCGACGTCGTGCTGGGCAACATCGTCGTTTTCGGTACAGTCAACGCCAACAGGACGCACTACGAGATGGGCGCCACCGCTCTTGCGCAGGCCAATCGCACCTGGCTGGCGAAGATGATCCGCCGTCGCGTGCCTCTGGCGCGTTGGCAGGAGGCGTTCGAGAATCGCCCCGACGACATCAAGGTAATCCTGCAATTCTCCGAGGAGGCAACGTGATCACGCCGATCGAGGACTACGGGATGATCGGCGACTGCAAGACGGCGGCCCTGGTCGGCAAGGATGGCTCGATCGACTGGCTGTGCTGGCCGCGATTCGATTCCGATGCCTGCTTCGCCAAGTTGCTCGGCGGCCAGAGCAACGGCTTCTGGTTGATCTCGCCGCACGAAGAGATCAGGGCGACACGCCGCCGCTATCGCAAGGACACGCTGATCCTCGAGACGACGTTCGAGACCGAGGGGGGAACGGCGACCGTCATCGACTTCATGCTGCCGCGCGGTGCCTCCTCCGACCTTCTGCGCATCGTGCGCTGCGATGCGGGCGAGGTCGCGATGTGCATGGAGCTGGTGCTGCGCTTCGGCTATGGCACCACGACGCCGTGGGTGACGCGAATGAAGGACGGCACACTGCGCGCGATTGCCGGGCCGGACATGGTCGTGATGCGCACTCCGGCAACCATACGCGGCGAGAACTTCAAGACGGTGGCTCAGTTCACCCTGGCCGAGGGCCGGACCATGCCCTTCGTGCTGAGCTATGGTCCGTCGTATCTCGAGGTTCCCGCGCCAATCGATCCGCAGGACGCACTCGAGCAATGCGAGGCATTCTGGATCGACTGGACGACGCACACCAATACCGACGGCCCCTACTCCGACGCGATCGAGCGTTCGCTGATCACGCTCAAGGGGCTCACCTACCTGCCCAGCGGCGGCATCGTGGCAGCACCGACGACCTCGTTGCCCGAGCAATTCGGCGGCGAGCGCAACTGGGATTACCGCCTGTGCTGGCTGCGCGACGCGACGCTCACCCTGCTCGCGCTGATGGATGCCGGCGTCTACGATGAAGCTGCGGCGTGGCGCGACTGGCTGCAGCGCGCCGTCGCCGGCTCGCCGGACGAGACGCAGATCATGTACGGGCTGTTGGGCGAGCGGCGCCTCACCGAATGGGAGGTCGCCTGGCTGCCCGGCTACGCCGATTCCAAGCCGGTGCGGGTTGGCAACGCCGCACACGAACAGTTCCAGCTCGACGTCTACGGCGAGGTGATGGACGCGTTCGAGCAGTCACGCAAGGGCGGGCTGTCCGCGACCGAACCTGGCTGGGAGATGCAGCGCGCCCTCGTCGAACACGTGGCCCGCGTCTGGGACCAGCCCGACAACGGCATATGGGAGACGCGCGGGCCAAAGCAGCACTTCGTCTATTCTAAGGTAATGGCATGGGTATGCTTCGATCGTGCCATCAAGGCCGTAGAGATCCACGGCCTCGATGGCCCCTGCGATAAATGGCGCAAGATCGGTGACAGGATCCACGCTGAAGTCTGCGACAAGGGCTTCGACCCCAAGGGCAATACATTCCGCGCCGCTTACGGCACCACGCAACTCGACGCCAGCCTGCTGCTGCTGGCGCAGACCGGGTTCGTGAGGCCCGACGATCCGCGCTTCATCGGTACGGTCGAAGCCATCGAGAAGTCGCTGATGTTCGATGGATACGTGATGCGCTACAATACCCACGCCACAAATGACGGATTGCCGCCGGGCGAGGGCGCGTTCCTGGCCTGCAGCTTCTGGCTGGCCGACGCCTATATCTCGATCGGACGGCGCGACGATGCGAGCGCGCTGTTCAATCGCCTGCTTGCGATCCGGAACGACCTCGGTCTCCTCGCCGAGGAATACGACCCGCGCCAGAGGCGCCAGCAGGGCAATTTCCCGCAGGCGTTCAGCCACGTGGCGCTCATCAACACCGCCTTCAACCTGACGCGCATCGACAAGCCTCAGGAGCAGCGAGCCGACGGCGTCGTCGACGCCCACCAAGGCGACGCCAACAAGGTAACCTCGCCCGGCGGGATCAAGCGTCCAGTAGCTTCTTCAAGGTCTCGTTGACGGCCTTTGGGTTGGCCTTGCCGCCGGTCGACTTCATCACCTGGCCGACGAACCAGCCGAACATCGTCGGCTTGGCCTTGTAGGCGGCGACCTTGTCCGGGTTGGCCTCGATCACCGCCTTCGCCGCCGCCTCGATGGCGCCGGTGTCGGTGACCTGCTTCAGGCCGCGCTCCTCGACCAGTACAGCCGGATCCTTGCCGGTCTCCTCCATGGCGACGAACAGGTCCTTGGCCATGCGGCCGGAAAGCGTGCCGTCGGCCTGCAGGTCGAGCAGCTTGCCGAGATGCTCCGCCTTGATCGGCGATTCGGCGATCGTGGCGCCGCGCCGGTTCAGCATGGCGAAGAAATCGCCCGTGACGAGCTTCACCGCTTCCTTCGCGTCACGGCCCTTGGCCACCGTGTCGAAGAACGCCGCCGTCTCCTTCTCCGCCACCAGCACGCCCGCGTCGTACGGCGTGAGGCCATACTCCTTGATGAATCGCGCTTTCCGGGCGTCCGGCAGCTCCGGCAAGGTGGCCTTGATGCCGTCGACGAACGCCTGGGTCAGCACCAGCGGCAGCAGGTCGGGATCGGGGAAGTAGCGGTAATCGTGCGCATCCTCCTTGGACCGCAGCGAGCGCGTCTCGTTGCGGCCCGGATCGTAGAGCCGGGTCTCCTGCGTGATCTTCCCGCCGCCCTCGATCACCTCGATCTGGCGACGCGCCTCGACCTCGATCGCCTGCTTCACGAAGCGGATCGAGTTCACGTTCTTGATCTCGCAGCGCGTGCCCAGATCGCCACCCGGCTTGCGCACCGAGACGTTGACGTCGCAGCGCATCGAGCCCTCGTCCATG
Organism: Reyranella sp.; assembly: GCF_965279465.1. NCBI lineage: Bacteria > Pseudomonadati > Pseudomonadota > Alphaproteobacteria > Hyphomicrobiales > Reyranellaceae > Reyranella > Reyranella sp. The sequence continues at coordinate 4,803,442 of NZ_OZ257242.1, read as the reverse complement.
TTGCCGTCGCAGGTGCCGAGATAGCGCACGATCGAGCGCAGCTTGGTCAGGTAGGCCGCCGCCTCGTCAGCGTTGCGCATGTCGGGCCGGCTGACGATCTCCATCAGCGCCACGCCCGAGCGGTTCAGGTCGACGTAGGTCTGCGACGGATGCTGGTCGTGCAGGCTCTTGCCCGCGTCCTGCTCGAGATGCAGCCGCTCGATGCCGATCTTCTTGGTCGCGCCGCCTTCGAGGTCGATCTCGACCGCGCCCTCGCCCACGATCGGGTCCTTGTACTGGGAGATCTGGTAGCCCTGCGGCAGATCGGCGTAGAAGTAGTTCTTGCGGTCGAACAGCGAACGCAGGTTGATCTTGGCGTTCAGCCCGAGCCCGGTCCGCACCGCCTGCTCGACGCAGCGCGCGTTGATCACCGGCAGCATGCCGGGCATGGCGGCGTCGACCAGCGACACCTGGGTATTGGGATCGGCGCCGAACGTTGTCGGAGCGCCGGAGAAGAGCTTGGCATCGGAGATCACCTGGGCATGGACTTCCAGCCCGAGGACGACCTCCCAATCGCCGGTTTCGCCTTTGATCAGTGACATGGCCGCTAGATAGCGCCCCTACCGGGGTGGCGTCCACACCGTCAGGAATTGCTGCACGACAGAGGCGGACCTCGGCGGTCGGCCGGCGGCCGCCCAAGACCGGCTCTGGGCCGAGGACATCGAGGCGGCGCGGCAGGAGCTGATCGGACGCGGCGTCGGCCGTGGATTTTGATATGTGTCGTCGCGCCGTTTAGACTGATGCGCATGCAAAAAATCGCGATCTACTTTCCAGCGCGGCAGCTCGCGGCACTGCACGCCGCAGCCGCACGCTCGGACAGAAGTGTCTCGGACATCGTCCGCGAGGCGATCCGCAAGCATGTCCCCGAGTCACGGGCGCAGGGGCCCGTCGCTCTATGGAATGGCAGATCGAAGCGCACTTCCATCGACCACGACAGTGTCCATGATGGGGCTTGATGCCTCGCGCTGACGTTCTTTCTGCCATGATTGCTATGATAATGGCTTCAGCCAACAAAAAGAGTTCTGGGAGGCTTACCGCATGTTCGTACTCAACCGTCGTTCCCTGATCGCCGGGCTCGCCGCCGTGCCCGCCGTCGCCCGCGCACAGGGCGCCGCCGACTGGCCGAAGGGGCAGATCAAGATCATCGTGCCCTTCCCGCCCGGCGGCTCAACCGATCCGGTGGCACGCATCATCCAGGCCAAGCTGATCGAGCTGACCGGCTGGAACATCATCATCGACAACAAGCCCGGTGGCACCGGCGCGGTCGGCTCGGCAATCGCCGCGAAGTCGGCGCCCGACGGCCAGACCTGGATGATCACCTTCGACAGCCACATCCTCAATCCGGCGTTCGCGCCGAACCTGCCGTACAAGGACTCCGATCTCACGAACGTCATGGAGATCGGCCAGACGCCGCAGGCGATCATGGCCCATCCCGACCGGCCCTATAAGACCTTCGCCGATGCCGTTGCCGATGCGAAGAAGCGGCCCGGCAAGGTCAATGTCGGCGTGCTCGGCGCCAGCCAGGCGCTCGTGCTGATGACGCTGATCAAGAAGGAGAACGACGTCGACCTCAACCTGATCCCCTACAAGGGCGGCGGTCCGCTCAACCAGGACATCCTGGCGGGCGTCACCGACGTGGCGATCGGCAGCCTCACCTCGTCCAGCCCGCACATCGTTGCGAAGAAGGTCCGCGCGATCGGCGTGACCGGCACCAAGCGGACCCCTGCCCTGCCCGACACCCCGACCCTGATCGAGCAGGGCGTGAAGGGCTTCCCGTCCTATTCGTGGTGGGGGGTCTACGCGCCCGCCGGCACGCCCCGGCCGATCATCGACAGGATGCACGCCGAGATTGCCAAGGCGGTGCGCTCGCCCGACGTGACGCAGAAGTTCGTCGAGGTGTTCAACATGGAAATCCTGACCACCACGCCCGAGGAGTTCGCCGCCTATCAGAAGAGCGAGCAGGAGCGCTGGTTCAAGGTCATCAAGGATAACGACATCAAGGGAGACTGATCATGCGCCGCCGCACCCTGCTGGCGGGCAGCGCCGCCGCCCTGGCCGCTCCGTCCATGGTTCGCGCGCAAGGCACGTCCGACTGGCCGAAAGGTCCGCTGCGCATCGTGGTGCCCTTCCCGCCCGGCGGCACGACCGATCCGGTCGCCCGCATCCTTGCCGCCAAGATGAGCGAAAACACCGGCTGGCAGGCCGTGATCGACAACAAGCCCGGGGCTGCCGGCGCGCTCGGTGCAGCGATCGTGGCCAAGGCGGCGCCGGACGGCCAGACCTGGATGGTGACCTTCGACAGCCACATCCTCAGCCCGGCCTTCACGCCCAATCTGACCTACAAGGACTCCGACCTCCTGAACGTCATGCTGGTCGGCCGCGCGCCGCTCGCCGTCGCCTGCCATCCCGACCGGCCCTACAAGACCATGGCCGACGTCGTGGCCGACGCGAAGCAGCGGCCGGGCAAGATAAGCGTCGGCCTGCTCTCGGCGAGCGGCGCGCTGCTGCTCACCGTCTACCTGCAGAAGGCCAATGGCTTCGCGCTCAACCAGATCTACTACAAGGGCGGCGGCCCGACCGTGCAGGACGCGCTGGCCGGCGTCACCGATCTCACCGTGACGACACTGGGCGCGCTGAAGCCCCACTTCCGGGCCGGCAAGTTGCGGCCGCTTGGCACAACCGGCGACAAGCGCGTCCCCAGCCTGCCCGACACGCCCACCCTCGCCGAGCAGGGCCTCAAGACCTATCCGACCTATTCCTGGTGGGGTGTCTACGCCCCGGCCGGCACGCCGGCGCCGATCGTCGAGCGCATGACCGTCGAGCTTGCCAGGGCAGTGCGCGCGCCCGACGTCGCCGAGAAGTTCGGCGAGCAGATCGACATGGAGATCCTGGCCAGCACCCCGGCCGAGTTCGCCTCCTTCCAGAAGGCCGAACAGGAGCGCTGGTTCAAGGTCATCCAGGACAACAGCATCAAGGCCGACTAGCCCGGCATCGACGGCTCAATCGAGACCGGCCTTGCCGGTTGCCCAATAGGCCTTGGCGACGATGCGCGTCGCGGGGATGGCCCGGCGTTTCAGTCCCTGCTGGAGCCGTTGAATAGTGGAAGCTTTTCCGGTCAGCACGAAGGTTGAGCCGGCCGTCACGGAGGCCGGGAGCGCCGCTTCCATCCCCTCGAGGTGCGCGTCGCTCTTTGTCCTGCCGAAAAGAATCGCATCATCGAGTCCGAGATGCGTCGCGACGCGGCGGCTGGCCTCGACATCATCGACCTCGAAGCGGCACGCGACTGGCCCCGCCCGAACCTGGTGCAGGAGCGCGTGCGCGAGTCCGATCGAGGTTTCATCGCCGAAGACGGCAAGCCGGCCTGCTGCGTCGCTCACATCCAGCGAGTGGCGCGGTCCGAAGA